>NZ_JARLVB010000002.1:0-4067232 GCF_037162565.1 Pseudoalteromonas sp. B62
GACATAATGACTCCCACACGGTGTTAGCCTCCGCTTTTCGTGGGTTAGCTTAATTCAAAGCCAGAGCCATAATTAGTTTGTCAATTAACTAAACAGCAGAGGCTAACATGAATAAACATAGCATACTTTTTATCGGTCTTGATACACATAAAGAATTCAATGAAGTCGCCTATATTGAAGAACATAGAGGTGCGAAACCCGTTCATCTTGGCCGAGTTTCGTCTTCCAAAGTGGCTGTTCAAAAGCTTGTTCGTCAGTTTGAATCCAAATACCCTGGCGCAACACTTCATTTTGTTTATGAAGCTGGCCCATGTGGTTATTGGATTTACAGATTAATTACCAGTCTCGGCCATTGCTGTTATGTGGTTGCACCCTCTCTTATTCCCAAAAAGCCAGGTGAGAAGATTAAAACCGATAAACGTGATGCCCTTAAGCTCGCTAAATTACTTAAATCTGAAGATTTAACACCTATTTATGTTCCCGAGCCTGAAGATGAAGCCGTACGTGATTTATCTCGCGCACGCGAAGTGGCAATGAAGGATTTAAAAGATGCTAAATATCAATTAAAGGCACTGCTGCTTCGCAATAATATTAATTACAGAGGCACTGCAAATTGGTCACAAAAACATTTACGTTGGCTCACTGAGCTTGTGTTGCCACATCCCGCGCAGCACATCGTCTTACAAGAGTTTTTACACACAATTAATGAACGAATAAGCCGACTTGAACGGCTAGACAATGAACTAACACACCATGTTCACCAGTGGCGTTATTATCCTGTAGTAAAAGCAATACAAGCTATGCGTGGCGTTCGTTTGTTGGTCGCCACCGGCGTTGTTGCTGAGCTTGGCGATTTATCGCGCTTCGACCACCCCCGCAAATTAATGAGTTATCTTGGTCTTGTACCTAGTGAGCACTCGAGTGGTGGCAAACGCCATATTGGCGCCATCACAAAATGCGGAAACGGCCGAGCGAGGCGCCTTCTCGTTGAAGGCGCACACACTTATCGGTATGCGGCAAATATATCGACAGATATGCAAAAACGACAAGAGGGTTTACCAAAGGACATTATTGATATTGCGTGGAAAGCACAACTTAGGCTCTGCAAGCGCTATAAAAAAATGATAGCCAAAGGGAAACATTACAACCTGGTTGTCACCGCCATTGCTCGAGAAATGATTGCATACATATGGGCAATTGCAAAAGAAGTGGTGCTAACGCCAGTAAATACAAAACTTAGATTGGCAAGAGTACCTGCATGATAAACGAATTAGAGTTAATGCATAGGATCAAGCATCGGGAGTGGCACAACCACCGACGGCGTTAGGATGGCAATGTAGCTAACGCTTCATTGAACCACGAACATAGACTGAAAACAGGTGCCATCGGTGACCGCCACAGGACGCAATAAGTAAGGTCTGCTCTGTTACTAGAAATAGTAATAACCAACGAATATCAGCAAGATAACCGACGACATTACTTGCTTCATCCTATGTATTAACTCGCTCTAATTCGAGCTAAAGTAATTATGGCTTAAAAAAGTTAGGCAGGGATCAGTGCGTTTAACTTGACAGTGGTAGTCATACCAACGCCCATATCACGGGCTATTGAATGTTGGACTGCTTTTTTGCAGCCTTTGTTTTTTCGCAAAAAACGGGCCGACGTTTAATTGTCCCAGTGCATATTTTTGTTAGGTTTTTAGCTTTTATTTTTAACTCGTTCTTTGGAAAAAACATCTAGCATTGCTTTATATGTTTCGAGTTTAAATTCATAAGCAGGGCTATTTTCAAACCAATTTACTTCAGTTCCCAGCCATCTAGGAACATAATCATCATCAGAAGAATCATCTAACCCAAATCTTGTCCATATAACTGTATTTCCTTTTATAAGCACTTCAACGACAATTAAAGTGCAATATAGATCCACATCATCAGGACACATTAACAATGGTAAAATAGCCGTTCCATTCTTAGGTAAAACCCTTTCCCAAACCACCATTTCTTCGACATCATGATTTAATGCTGAAAATAGCGTTGGTATTAAACCAAGATAATCTTGATCAGGTTTAAGCTGATTAATAATTGAATCCAAGCGAACACCATCAATATATATACAAGGGTATTCTTCTGACCAAAACTTAGTCTTAAAATACTTTGCTTCAATTAGATTCATGAACTATTCCAACGGTTGACCTGAAACCTAACGCCCGGCTCACCGAGCAAATTTTTGATGGCGGCTTTTGTGCGTATTTTTGCACAAAAGGTGACAGCGGAAATTTGTCCGGTGCAGCCGTTTGTTATGCCTTGATTCCAAGGATTTCTCTAAGCCTAATAGCATTGGAACAATTTCCGTTTATGTATTTGTTGCCGTTTTTAATAAATGGCAGTTGTTGCCAATCTTCACCGCCAACGCAACCTATGAGGCTACTTTCGAAAACAAAGTCTTTGAAATTTTTTGCTAGCTTGACTGCGTGTCCATCACCGTCATCATGGCTTAAATAGACAACTGGCTCTGCTTCAGGGGAGGACATATCAATTGCCAAATAATCGCCGTTTCCCACTTCATGAAACGCAAGCTTGTTGCGCCAAACAACATCATATGGGTCTTCCTTGTTTGGAAAACACTCTTCGACCCAACCATTCTTTGACTCATTAAAATCATAGAGCCATTCTAGTGACCAATGCCTGTCACCCGAGAAAATTTCCGACATTTCGTCTTCGAGTTCAAATTCATCAGGTAGAAACCAACGATACTCAACTTTTCTTGAGAAGCTAAGCAAAACCTCTTTCAGTGACTTAGGCAAAGGAAAACCTAGCTTTTCCTCTAAGGCAGCAACCTCTTTTTCAGTTGCGGGATCTTCTATGGTGAAAGCTTGGACATCACCTCCGATAGCTTTTACTGCATTGGCGAAGGTTTTCCAGTTGTCTATGATTTCGCTATATTCCATGATTCGCTCTTGAGGCATAACGCCTAAATAACAGGCTAAAAATAGTGGGCTAAAATGGAGCGGAGCGAACAGCCCGCTGTTTTTAGTCCTTGTTGATTTTCTTGTTAGTGTTCTTTGATTTAATAATGAATTTCATAGCGCCTAAGTGAAAAAAAGGCAACATAACATATGCGAGCAAAAGAGAATCAAAAAACAGTATCCATCGAAAAACTACGGCCTTCTCTTCTAGGTTACAGAGATCGCGAGATAATATCTCAAAGCAAACTCCATCAGGTGAACCTAGAATATAAACTCCTATTACAAAAAGTACTAAAGCGATCAAAACTCTTTTGAACATTTCAGCTTTTAACTGTTTGCTAGCCTTGACTCTCAGCTGAAACCTCCGTGAACACTAACAATTTTGTATACGACATTTGTCGTTTTATAAACCGACAAATGTCCATATATTACGTTGCATCTATTTTAGTCACGAAATAACTCCATGTAAACAAATGGTTAATATCAACCCGGTTTTTATAATTGTAGAAATACACCAAAATGGTGGAGATCAGTAATATTGGACAAAACAACAATCACTGTCTGTATTCACAGCATTTATTAACCTAGGCAACCAACTAAATTGATAACAAAAGACGGTGTTACTAATAACAAGTACTGCTTTGGCAGTTGCTTTTTATAGGCTGACCAAGATCAAATTTTAATTTCATACACGTAAGTACTGCCTAGCTACTTATCGCTCATTACTGTCTGTTTAATAAGATAAGCCTGTTCATTAAATCTATAAACACACACCAACGATGACAGTACCGATTAGTGAAAATATAATGGTTTATTAATACAAAATTGCACGTTATTGTTTAGTACTTAACACTAGAAAATGATAAATAAATGGCTTTTTATATTCTGGCATTGTCAATATTCTTATAATACGACAACCCCTTTGGCACTACTTAGTAGCTTTAAGTGTTGTAAGTGCTTATGCTGAAGGTTATATAAATTTATATGCTCTGCTGAGCACTGGGCTTTACGTTGTTTTATACTACTGTGCGCTAAATACAAAGCGGGCAATAATACGCACTATATTAGGTACTGTTTTTGTTATTACCTCATTAGCATTAGCACTTCATTGGGTGCCTGGTTTTAGTAACCTCCCTATTGTTATAAACGAGCGTATTACCAGCGATGCGATTACTTTTACCCTTTATGCTAATTTTGATAAAGCTATGGCTGGGTTATTTCTTTGTGCTTATTTTTATTCAAATAAAAGGCCTTTAAAAGCAGACTCTAATAAAGCGGGTCAATTAAACGTTAAACAACCCATTTTAATAGTTATTGCTACTGTTTTAGCTACGCTCATAGCGGCTTTAATGCTTGGACTTGTAAGCTTTAACCCAAAAGTGCCCGACTTTTGGTTAGCCTTTATTGCTATTAATCTTTTATTTACCTGTGTTGCCGAGGAAGCTTTATTTCGAGGTTTACTACAAACTAAGCTTAGCCAAATTATTACACCAACCCGTTTAGCGCTACTTGCTCCTTTAATTACGGCTGGTATTTTTGCTTTGGCACATTTTGCAGGGGGCATTAACTATGTGCTGGTCTCGTTTATAGCAGGCTTAGGATACGGCTATATTTTTTATAAAACGCAGCGTTTAGAATGGGCTATTTTATGCCATTGGTTAGTGAACGTTTGCCACTTCTTTTTGTTTACTTACCCTATGCTCAATAAAATCTAAATACATTTACAAATGCTAACAATTTACTTAGTAGTAAACATTGCCCGCATTTGATTTTGTTAGTAATTTACTATTTCAAATAATAAATTAAGGGACTAATAAATATGCGGCGTTTTATAACAATAATGAGCGTGGTGTTCGTGTTAACTGGCTGTTCTGGCGTTACTTTTCATACAGATATAGACAACGGCGTTTTATCTCAAGAAATTGGCACCTACATTAATAAAAGAGATTTACAGCAATTTTATAGCGACCAAGAAGCACACGAAAGTGGCGCAACACTTTTAGGCCGAATAGAAGCTGAAAGCTGTGATGGCGATGGACTGGGCAGCAATAATGTAAGCTACAATCGCTCTAAATCAAATGCTACCGATTTACTTAAAGCTGATGCCATGCGCAGAGGCGGGAATGCTTTTACTATTAACTCTTGTAGCGAAACGTCTGTATCGTATTGCGACTTATCTGTTTTATGTAGCGGACAAGCCTACGACTATCAATAAGTAAAAGTGCAAATTATATATTAAGCGCAAAGCTAAGTAGTACGCGCTTTCCAGACTCGATTTTAGATACGCTATGTTCGTACTTATCGGGTCTAAACAAATACACACGATTAAATAAATTTATAATGCATTTTGAGCATTTAAATACCCCACCTGTTTTAGGTTGCTCTAATACAAAATTGAGCTTGTAATAGCGCCCTTGCTGCACAGGGTCAATATGGTTCATTACGCTGTGATTAGTTGGGTAAGTAACAAGGTTTATCGAAAATGTATTACTGCTAAAAATAGCTTTGTTTTTAACGGTTGCAATCATACTGCCTCCTATGAGTTTATATGCCGCATTGTAGCATTTAGTAAATTATGAATGCTTAGGCTAAACAATATCAAAATACGATGTCATATAGCTAAACAGCCTGAAACAAAAAAGCCGAGCTTAGTAAAGCTCGGCTTTTAAAAGTACATTGTTTAGCAATTATGCACTTGGGTATTCGCGGTACGCACGCTCTATATTTTTAGCCTGCTTTTTAGAAATACCTAAATGAGCAAGGGCTACACGTAAACGAGCACGTGATAAGTCAGACCCCAATATTTCCATTGCATCAAGCACTGACGTACTTGATGTTTTGCCTGTAATAGCGACAAAAATTGGCTCTAAAAAGTCTTTAATTTTAAGCTCGTGGAATGTTGCAACTTCTTTTGCAATTGCAAAAATAGCTGGCTTTTCAAAGCTACGTAAACCTTCAAGCTGCCATACAAAAAATTGCAGCGCTTGGCGTATTACGTTTTCGTCTGCTTTGCCGGCTGTTAATAGCGCAGGATCGTAAGTTGGAATCCCCCCTACAAAGTGCCCTGCAAGCTCAACCATATCCGACAGCGTATTAATACGTGTTTTAACTTCTGGTAATATTTTAGCGAGCATTTCGCCGTTAAACTTCCAATCAACAAAGCGCTGAATTAACTGCTCGTCGGTTAGGTTTTCGCGGATCCACATGCCGTTTAACCAGCTTAATTTATCTACGTCGAATACTGGGCCACCAAGCGATACACGCTTCATGTCGAAGTTTTCAATCATTTCATTAAGTGTGAACTTTTCACGCTCATCTGGCATTGACCAACCCATACGGCCTAAGTAGTTAAGCACGGCTTCTGGCAGGTAACCCATTTCTTTATAGTAATTAATAGATGTTGGGTTTTTACGCTTAGACAGCTTTGATTTATCTGGGTTACGTAGTAATGGTAAGTGACCAAGTACTGGCGCTTCCCAACCAAAATCTTCATACAGTTTTAATAATTTAGGTGCTGAGTTAATCCACTCTTCGCCACGGAAAATATGACTAATTTGCATATGGTGGTCATCAACTACGTTCGCTAAAAAGTACGTTGGGAAACCATCCGCTTTTAAAAGCACTTGCATGTCTACGTTTTCCCACGGGATCTCAATTTCATCTCGTAGGTAGTCGTTAAACTTAAATGTGCCTTCGCTTGGGATTTTCATACGTATAACGTAAGGTTTGCCTGCCGCTAAGTTTGCTTTAATTTCTTCATCTGTATGGTTTAAACCACGACCGTCGTATTTAGGGCGCAAGCCTTCTGCCATTTGCTCTTCACGCATTTGATCAAGCTCTTCGCTTGTTGCAAAGCAGTAAAACGCTTTACCATCGTCAACTAACTGATGCGCGTATTTTTTATATAAATCGCTACGCTCAGATTGACGGTAAGGACCAAATTCGCCACCCACATCAGGACCATGATCCCACTCAAGCCCTAACCAGCGTAAGCTATCCATAATCGCAAGTTCAGACTCTGGCGTGCTACGTACTTGGTCTGTATCTTCTATACGAAGTACAAATTCACCGCCTTGTTGTTTAGCAAAACAGTAGTTAAATAAGGCGATATAAGCGGTGCCAAGATGCGGGTCACCAGTTGGCGACGGGGCAACACGGGTGCGAATTGTCATGGTATATTCTCTTTAAATAAGTGAGATAGTAAAAGTGGTTTATGCAGCTACTTTGTTTAAATAAGCAATAATATCGTTTGATTCATACAGCCATTGTACTTGGCCATTTTGCTCTATACGCAGGCAAGGTACTTTAACTTTGCCACCTTGCTCTAGTAGCTCTTGACGATATTGCTCATTGTCTTTTGCATCACGCGTTTCTATGTTTAAGCCTTCGCGTTTAATGGCGCGACGTACTTTTACACAAAACGGGCATGCTTTAAATTGATACAGTTTAAATTGTGAGGTTTGCTGATCAAGCTGTGCTTGCTCGTCGCTTGCACGCTTTTTACTGCGAGGAGTAAATACAAAATTAAAGAATAAGATTATACAACCTAAAAACCAACGAACTAATTTCATGTTCTGTGCTCTGCTTACAACAATTTAAGGAGCCAGATTTTAGCACAAATTTGCAATCAAAAAAGTGTAATACTCCGAGAATTACACTCAAGTAATTTAATTTACTAAAAGTGCTTCTATAGCAATACCATATCATCCCTATGAAGTACTTCTGCGCCACTATCGTAATCGAGTAATTGGCCTATTTGACTAGAGTGCGCACCCTTTATTTTATTTACCTCAACGCTACTAAATCGCGTTAAGCCCCGTGCAATCACTTGATTTTTTGCATCTATTAAATCAATTAAATCACCGCGTTCAAAACGTCCAAATGCATTAGTAACGCCTTTAGCGAGTAAACTTGCGCCTTTATTTTGAAGGGCGCCAATAGCACCTGTATCAATAACAATTTGACCGGTACTTTTAGGCCCGGCTAGTAACCATTTTTTACGGCCATCTTTTGGGGCGGTGAGTTTTAAAAAACGCGTGCCTGGTAACTCGTCACTCATACATTTTAAAATAACGTTTTTACCTGCACCTTTAGCAATAATAACTTCAACGCCTGCGCGCCTTGCAATATCGGCGGCTTGCAGTTTAGTTGCCATACCGCCGGTGCCTAAATTTGTGCCACTGCCACCAGCAAGTTGGCGCAGTTCATCGTTTATATGTGTTACCTCGCCAATGAGGGTGGCATCGGCGTTTGTGCGCGGATCGCTGGTAAATAAGCCTTCTTGATCGGTAAGTAGCAATAGTTTATTAGCATTAGCCAAAATAGCGACAAGCGCCGATAAATTATCGTTGTCGCCTACTTTTATTTCACTGGTAGCGACTGCGTCATTTTCGTTAATGATGGGTACAACGTCGTAATTTAATAACGCATTGAGCGTATCGCGTGCATTAAGGTAGCGCTCTCTGTCGTCTACATCAGCGCGAGTAAGCAGCATTTGTCCTACATTTATCCCATATAAACCAAACAAGCTCTGCCAAATATGAATAAGTTGACCTTGTCCAATTGCAGCAAGCATTTGTTTATCAATTAAGCTTCTGCCACAGGGTTTTAATAGCTGTTCACGCCCAGCAGCTACCGCGCCGCTCGATACTAAAATAACCTGGTGGCCTTGTTTTTTAAGCTCGCAGCATTGGCGTACTAATTCAACCATGTGTGCTTTATCTAGTTTATCGGTGCCGCCAGTAAGTACGCTTGTACCAAGCTTTACAACTATTACCTGTTCCCTTTGCATGTGCTTTTTACTAATCATTAATTAAAGATGAATTAATTTATACCAGCTCGGTATTTTTGAACAAGTTAAAAATATTCATGCTAGGATCTGATTTTATTAAATTATATAAATTACTCTCTATGCCTGCCAGTTTGTGTTTAATTATTGCCACCTTTTTATGGGGCAGCTCTTTTATAGCGCTTAAATATGCCATTGCCATTTACGACCCTGCCTTGGTAATATTTTTACGCATGCTCACCACGTTAGTTTTATCGCTTTGCTTATGGCGCTACGTTATTCGCTTTGAGTATTTAAAAGGTGATTGGAAGTATTTAGTGGGTATGTCGCTTGCTGAGCCTTGCTTGTACTTTTTATTTGAAGGCCATGCAATGGAATATACATCAGCCTCGCAGGCGGGTGTTATTGTGTCGTGCTTACCTATAATTATTGCCCTACTTGCCTTTGTATTACTTAAAGAATACATAAGTAAATCCATTGTGGTCGGTTTTACGCTGTGTATTGGCGGCAGTATTTTACTTACTCTTCTATCCCCAAATTCTGAGCAAGCACCAAATCCGTTACTGGGTAACTTTTTAGAGTTGATGGCTATGGTGTGTGCGGCATTTTATACCGTAAGTATTAAGCATTTAGCTAATCGCTATTCCCCCTGACTTTAATTGCACTTCAAGGTATTAGCGGCAGCTTGTTTTTTGCACCTTTTTTGTTTTTTATCGACCTACCAAGCGAAAACCAACACGACTTAACCGCGCTTATGAGTATTTTATATTTAGGTTCGTGTGTAACCCTTGGCGGCTACGGCATGTACAATTATGCTATTAGCAAAGTATCGGTATTAACCGCGGCTGCATATTCTAATTTAATTCCTATTTTTACACTTATTTTGTCAGCTATTATTTTGGGCGAAGTGCTCAACGTGTGGCAATGGCTGAGCATATTTGTGGTATTTATTGGTGTAATGGTAAGCCAGCGCCATCAAGAACTTGTGGTTGATATACCACTTAGTGAATCGGGCGAAGACATTTGCGCAGATACAAGCAATCTTAAATCAGTACCTGAGGCAAGCGAATCAAAAGGGTAACAGGTAAGCAAGTACAATCCAGGTGTTTGTAAAAAGTCATGTTGAGATTGATGAATAACCTCAATCCCCGTTACTTCATAGTTTTGTATCACCCCACTTTGCAATTGTAAAGTAAACGCCTCCCCCACTTTTGCGTTTTGTAAAAATGCAAAGTGGGTGTCGTTATGCCCTGCTATTAGCGCGCCTTTGTTGTTACCAAACTCTTTACCACCAAGCGCCCCTGCGGGTAAAAATTGGCTTGGCGCAAATGCTAAGTTACGCCCGCTTGCTCCTGCCAATACACTTAAAGTTTTATTGTGGCTTGGCCAATTAAGCTTTGCAGTAACGTAACTGTCTGCGTAATACCACGGTTTTACTTTAGTGCCGGGTGATTTAAGCGCCTCTTGCCATGCTTGCTCAATTAACACTTGAGCAAGCCACGCTTTTGCCTGCATATAAGTGCCGTGCCCAAATAATCCAAGCCCAGCTATTAGTAAGCCCGCGCTTAGCCACTTTTTCATTTATGCTCCCTACTTAATTTAAGCCCTCGGTTTATTTTAAGCGCGCCAAATCCTAATAATAAAATACAGCCTAATACTATATGCAGCCTGCTTTGCCCATCGGTTTGTGGTAAACGCATTGCCATACCTTGCGGTACTACATTAGTAGCTTGCGCCGTTTGCTCTGCCACTTCTTTTATTTGAGTTTGTTCAATCGCTATAAAAGCAGTAAACGGGCTAAGTAATTGATGAGTAAGCGCAAGCCCCTGTACTTCATCTTTAACGGTACTTTGCTCGTTGTATAAAAGTAATGACTTAATTTTTTGGCGCGCCCACAGTTTTGCTATACCTTGAGCGCTTGAACTATTTTGTGTACTTAATCTAATACTTAAAGGCCCTTGTGCTGTTTGCCCAGCAAGTACCACATTTTTAGCATTATTAAGTTTTATAGCGACCATGATAGGCTCGCCAAAATATAAATCAGGAAGTGGTGATGGCCAAAAATCTAAGTTGTTACCGCTTTCATCGCTTAGCGCCACATTAGTAATAGCCGGATGTGCAAGCTTATCAAACAACTGCTGCATTTTAGGTTGCACCTCGCTTGTGCTGCCTATAAACGTAAATGAGCCTTTACCTATATCTGCCGCTCGGCGCATAAAAAAGCTATTCGGTGCGCTGCCAATACCCACTGTGAATAAGCGGCTATCGCCTAACTTACTTTGAATATTTTTAAATAATGCATCTTCGTTGCTTACGCTGCCATCAGTTAAAAATACAACTTGGCGTACAAAACCATCAAACTCGCTGCCATCAAGTACGGCATTAAGCGCACCTTGTATTTCAGTGCCGCCGTCGGCTTCTAGGCTATAAATAAATCGCTCTGCACGGCGTAAATTAAAGTCACTGGCTATAAGTGGTTTATCACTCATTGGAGTTACTATGTTGTCAAAACCAATAATGTTAAAGCTGTCGTCGCTATCGAGTAATGACAGCGCATAAAACAAGGCTTTTTTAGCTTGCTCCATAGATTGCCCGTGCATAGAGCCTGACGTATCAACTACAAATACCATTTCACGAGGTAAGCGTTGAGTTTGTGTAAAGTGATCCCCTGGTGGCATTAGCATAGCAAGTCCGTATCGGTCACCATTTTCAAACTGCTGAGTAAAAAATGCGGCCTGAGCCTGCTCTTTTTGCAGCGGTTTAAACTCAAGTAAAAAGTCGCGATTAACTGCATTTGTCTCATTTAATGCTATTTTATATTGTCCAAACGCAGTGTTTTGCACATCAACATTATGAAATTTAGAATTGATATCCACCAGCTCTAAGCCTACGTCTATATCTATGTTTAAGCTAAATTGGCTGCTTGGTACGTTATCATTTTGATTACTGCTTTTAATACTGTAAACAGGGCTTAACCATCCCGTTGGGAGTGAGTTAACGTGCGCTTGTTTTTGAGTACTCACCTCAACCTCACCACTAATCGCGTGATAACGCGGTGTAATGGTAGTAGGAAACCTAATAGCGAATGTACCGCTGCTATAATCAATTATTTCTTGATACTCAAGCTCAATAATTACTTGCTCCCCAGGGCCAATATTAGCCACATTCGTAATAAACATATTGGCGCGTTGCTGGCGTACAAGGGCCGCTTGCTTGCCTGCTTTTTTAGCCTCCTCGTATTTTTTTTCGGCTTCTACCTTTTTATCAATTTGGCCTTTAATAACTCGCTCACCTATACGCATCGTCATCGCATGTACGGCGCTTTCATCAGGCAATGGGAAAACGTAGCGCGCATTAACCGCAAACGGGTTTTCGTTTTGATAGGTTTGCGTTACTACAACATGATTAATTAGGCCAGTTAAGGTCATATTGGCGTCGCTTTTTAATATTATTGCTGGGCCTGCTGGCGCACCATTGCTATCAAAAAGTTCTAACTTGGGTGATTGCGCTTGGCTTTTGAAGCTCGCTAACAGCACAATCGCTATGAATATAAAAATGCTTAATTTAGTAAGCATTTTGGTTGGTTTACTCAACATAAAATCACTCCATCGAACGCTTTGTTTTACTTAGATTCAGTTAGTTTTAGTTACTCGCCGTTTGGCCATTTACTGGATTCATTGAGCGAGTGGTAAGCGTTACGCGTCTATCAAAAAAGTTATCTTCCACCGTGTTGCTGTTAGCTAATGTTTGCTGCTCGCCAAATGCCTGCGTGCTTAAACGTTTGTGGCTCACACCGTGTTTTATTAAGTAGCTTTGCACGGCATTTACACGCGCTTTAGAAAGTAAAAGGTTCGCTTGCTCATCGCCGCGCTGATCGGCAAAGCCACTTAAATCAAGTGCGAGTTGTGGTTGGTTGTTTAACAAGGTAACCAGTTGGTCTAACTGCAGTGCAAAATGCGGGGCAATAACACTTGAACCTGTTTTAAATTGTACTGTCATCGCCAATAAGTTATTAATTTGAGCTTGAGTTAACTGCTCATTTTGATTGGCAAGCACTTCTAGCTGTTGCTCTAACATATTATTGTGGTTAAGCACGTGTTGGTAATCGCTGGTTTTTTCTTTCATGACCGTAATTGCACGCTCTTGCTCTGCAATTTTGTTATCAGCTACTTTTGAATCGCCTATTAAACCACCGGCAAATGCCCCAATAAACGCACCTATTGGCCCGCCCACTACGCCGCCAATAATAGCGCCTGCACCTAGTCCAATAGCCGTTTCTTTATGGGCTTCTTTTGATGGCGTGTTAGATGTTGAGGCAATTGCTGGAGTACAAAAACTAGCAACGAGTGTTAATGCAATTAATGTCTTCTTCATGATTTGATCCTTAAACTTACTTTTTAATTTGTGATGTTTTGTTTTGATGGACCTATTAAAACAAGCTCAAGTGGCAGCAAAGGGGATCAAAAATGGCAAACTGCTGAGCAATTGTGGCAAAAAAATGGCAATTGCCTTTTTAACCTTACTTAATACCAACCTGCATAAATCTTTGATCAATTTAACGAATTAAATTGCACTATAACGTCGTTAAAAGTTTTTTATTTAGAACAACTAGATATAAAAACTTTTGCCTAGCTCTAGCGTAATTTTCTTAACGTTAAATAGACCCCATATATAAGCAGATTGGTATAACTTAAAAACTTCGTTATAGTGCACAGCAGAGCCGATAGGATAATGATTAAGATGAAAAAAATAGCCATCGTTGAAGATGAACCCGCAATCCGCGAAAACTACATAGAAATGCTGAGCGCACAGGGCTACCAAGTCAGTGGCTTTGAAAATCGCGCCAGCGCTGAAGCTGCATTTAAAAACGCCCTGCCCGATTTAGCCATTGTTGATATTGGCCTAGGCCATGAAATAGATGGTGGTTTTTTACTGTGCCAAACATTGCGTTCGCTTTCTAAAACACTGCCTATTATTTTTTTAACCGCCCGCGATAGCGAAATAGATACTGTATGCGGCCTGCGCATGGGCGCCGACGACTACCTAACAAAAGACATAAGCTTGGCTCACTTGGCTGCACGTATTGGTGCGCTATTTCGCCGAATGGAAGCACTTGAACAACCCGCTGATGCAAACGCTCTCATAACACGCGGGCAGTTAACGCTCGACACGCAACGTATGCAGGTATTTTGGCAGCAACAATTAGTTGATTTAACCGTAACCGAATTTTGGATGCTGCATTCACTCGCCCAGCGACCAGGCCATGTTAAAAGCCGTAACGATTTAATGAGCGATGCAAAAATTTATGTAGACGACAGCACTATTACTTCACACGTAAAACGTATTCGTAAAAAGTTTATAGCACTCGACAGCTCCTTTGATTGCATAGATACCGTGTATGGCATGGGCTATCGGTGGGAACAACACTAATGCTACGATTTGGTCTGCGCAGTAAATTTATATTGCTTTCATGTTTTTTGTTTTTGCTGCCGTGGCTTGGCTACGAGTACGTATGGGAAATGGAAAAGTTTTTACGCCAAGGCCAAGAAAAAACCCTCGTAGGCACTACTCGCGCACTTGCCACTGCACTACATGAACGCCCTGCATTATTTGACGAGCAAACCAACTTTTTAGACCAAGTAGTAAAAGGCCGCGATTTATACGCTTATAATCTTAAAAACCCTATTCAGCTCGACGGTAAACTTAACGATTGGGACAGCTACCAACCACTATTTTGGCATTACGATAAGCGCTACTTACAAAAAACAGATAACAAACATCAAGCCCGTGACTTATCGTTTTATCATATGGTGGGAAAATTTGATAACTACTTATACGCCGTATTTAAAGTAACCGACAATACCCTTATTTATCGCGCTAAAAATAGCTTAAGTATTACCAATAACGATTATTTACAAATTGGCTTAAAAACACCTGACGGCCAATTTAATACCTATATAATTGCGCCACGCCAAGATGGCTGGGTTAATGCGTTTGACGCAAATACCAAAGCCCCTTTTACAAAAATTCAGGGCTATTTTGAAAGTACCGAATCAGGTTATAACGTAGAGCTGCGCTTTCCTATTAGCATGCTAGGCAACAAACTTGGCTTTGCTATTGTTGACGTAGATAGTAAAGAGGCATTGTTAGAGCCTAAAATAATGTCGACCTCAAACTTAAATAACCCAAACGATTTAGGCTCAGTATTAGTCCCTTCCCCAGAAATTAGCCGTATATTAAAAGGTATGGGCCACAGTGGTAGCCGTATTTGGGTAGTTGATAACCATCATCGCGTACTTGCACAATCGGGTACTATTCAAAATGCAGATGGCGTATGGGCTGATGGGCTTGCTAACCAATCACCTGAAACTTGGTGGCAGCGCTTTGAGCAAAATTACTTACACCCAATTTACTATAAAATATTAACGCGCCCCGAAAATGAGTTTTTAGATACCCTGCACGATGTAGCTTCTATGCAGGGCACACATTTAGCGAAAGCATTAAAAGGACAACCAGCATCGTCTTGGCGCTTAACCCCCGACAGCAAAGCCGTTATTTTATCGGCCGCTTACCCTATTTGGATTCAAGACCAAGTAATTGGCGCGGTAATAGCAGAGGAAACCACAAACGGCGTACGTACGCTGCGTAATAAATCACTCGAAAAACTCTTTAACGTTATTTTAGCTGTGATGCTAATTGGTACTGTCACCTTGTTCTTTTTTGCCTCACGTATATCAAACCGAATTAGGCGACTGCGCGATACAGCTGAGCAAGCAATTGATGCACAAGGGCGTGTTACCGGCAGTATTAATTACAGCGACGCTAACGATGAAATTGGCGATCTGTCTCGTAGTTTTTCAAACATTGTGAGCCGACTTGGTGGCTATACCGATTACTTAGAAAATATGTCGTCGCGGTTATCACATGAGCTGCGCACGCCGGTTGCCGTAGTGCGCTCGTCACTCGAGAACTTACAAAGCTTGCCACAAAACGAGCTGAGTCAAAAATACCTCGATCGCGCCAGTGAAGGCGTTGAACGCTTAGGGAAAATAATAACCACCATGAGCGAAGCCACTCGCCTTGAGCAAAGTATTCAAAGCAACGAGCCTGAGCCTTTTGATTTACAAAAAGTAATAAGTGGCTGCATGCAAGGCTATCAGCTTACTTACCCAAACCAGTTATTTACGCTTGATGTATGCCAAAACAAATTACCAATGCAAGGTGCACCGGAGTTTATAGCTCAGCTGCTTGATAAACTTATTAATAACGCGCTGGAGTTCAGTGAAGTCAATACGGCTATTAATGTAAGCCTTACGCAGAGCGAAAATAAAGCAATATTAACTGTGAGAAACACAGGCCCTGCTTTACCCGAAGGATTAACTGAGCATATTTTTGATTCAATGGTGTCGGTACGTAGCCAGCAAATGCAGCAACAGCCACATTTGGGGTTAGGGCTTTATATTGTAAGGCTGGTGTGCGATTACCATAAAGGCAGCGTAACTGCGCAAAACAACGAACAAGCCGATGGTGTAGTATTTACCGTAACACTGCCGTTAGTAAATGGTTAAGGCTGTATTTATACCGTTATATTTATAGCCACAGCACTATATGCAAATAGTAAGTACGTAATAAATTAAGCTGTATATTTTTAGTTAAAAAGAGTTAATTTAATTTACCTTAACTCCATATAAATTAACAAACAAACAAACCCCTCTCACCCCTTAAAACCTGCCGATTACAATTTAGTACAACTTCATATGTAACTATTCACTTTTAATTCAGTCGAACGACCATACCCTAGTTGCTTATTGAGGAGATTACTTTATGAAAGAATTACTAGAACGTGAAGAGCTAGACTTTATTTTTGACCTATATAGGCCATCTAAAAAGCCTAAATCTGAAAATGTAAAACCAAAGAACGCTAATTATAAAGAACTTCGAAAACCCGACATACCTAAAAACGAAGGCGTGTCACACTATTTAATTTAACTCAGCCTAACGTTGTTGAGCTTCCAGTTTCTCGCTTTGTAAAAATGCTTTAATGCAGTTTATTTCTGCTAGTTTTACTTCTTCGCCTATTTCAGGGCCTTTTTTGCCATTTTTAAGCGCATCTTGCACTACTTGCTTCTTATCCATTTTTTGCAGCTCAGTATGAATTGCTCGCAGTTTAGCTGCTTGCGGGTATGGCTTATCAACCAATGTTTCACCACGGCCTTGCGCATCACATTGGCACGCTTGAGTAAACGCTATAAAACGATTCGGATGCACCAAAGCATTTAAGTTAGTCACTATTAGCTTGTGAACGGTTTGCGGCCTTAACTGATCAATTGTGTGGCAAAGGGTGTGATTATCACTGGTGAGTACACCAACATCACGAAAGCGATTAGGCACTTTTAAGCGCTCACAAAACGCCTCAATAATTGCAACACCTTCGCGTTCGTGCCCACGTAAATTTCCATACTTTTTAAAACTAAGCGCCTTACCAAAGTCATGAGTCAGCGCTGCAAAACGAGTTTCCAAATCAAAATTTAAATCTGCGGCGCGCCTAAGTACCAACATAGTATGCACAAATACATCCCCTTCAGGATGATGGTTTGCTGGCTGCGGTACATTAACCATGCGCTCAAGCTCTGGAAAAATACCCAAGCCTTGCAATGCTTCAAAATAAAGCTCAGGGTACTTTTCACCCAGTGCTTTTTCTGTTTCAAGCCACACGCGCTCAGGTACTAAATGATTTAGCTCACCTTTATTTTTAAGCTCGCGCATCAATGCATACGTACTTGGGTGAATACGCCAATCGCTGCCATATCGCGCTAAAAAACGGGCAATACGCAGTACCCGTACAGGGTCTTCTACAAATGCAGCGGTGGTATGGCGCAGTATTTTATTTTGTAAGTCTGTTTGGCCATTAAACGGGTCAATAATATTACCGTGTTCGTCAAGCGCCATTGAATTTATAGTTAAATCGCGTCTTGCTAAATCTTCTTCGAGCGTAACGGTTGGGCTGGCATCAACCACAAAGCCAGTATAGCCTTTGCCACTTTTGCGCTCTGTGCGCCCTAGTGCATATTCTTCTTTTGTTTTTGGGTGTAAATAAACCGGAAAGTCGCTACCTATTGGCACAAAACCAAGCGATTCCATCGTTTTTGGTGTTTCCCCAATCACTACATAGTCGTTATCTTTTGATTTTATATTTAGCAGTTTGTCGCGCACTGCACCGCCAACGAGGTAAACTTGTTTTAAGTTACTTTTCACTTTATTCCCAATAACACTTGCCCAATTGTTTGACGCTAATCATATCATTAATTAAAAAATTCTGCGGTATTTGCCAAGCCTAAACAAGCTCATTACAATGGCCCATTATTTTTAGCTACAGCCTCATAATTAATGAAAAACCATTCATCAAAAAAAGAACTTATGTTACTGCCTATTTTATTGGTAGTTATTTTAATGTGCGTAGCAGGTCACTTTTTGCTACAAGCAAACTTTCAAGACAGTAATGTGGTTGAATACATGTTGGCAGCACTGCCGTTTGCTATGTTTGGATTGGTTATTGTGGCGTTTAAAATGGCGGCTAAGAGTGAAAAAGAAGAACAAGAGGAATAACTGATTTTTCGTGGCGTAATTAGCGAAGGTATAGTTACCAATAGGTCATGCCTTATCCTTCGGTGTAAAAACGAGATTCCAATCCAACCTAACACTTCATTATTTATGAGCCATGGGGATATATTGCAATGTCAAAAGAGTACTTAAAAGAGCATCGGCTAGGCGAAGTCATCGCACTAATTCAGGTCTTAGCATTCCATCGAAATACAAGTCGTAGTGAAGAAGGCTTAATTGAAGAACTAAAACTAATTCCAAGGTCTGCGAATTCTTGGGTGGAGCTATCAAAATCCCACCCTGAGCTATTTCGTGTTAGAGATGAGGAAGATAAAATAAATAGGGTCTCTTTAGTATCTCGTTACGTAGCATCTTACGAAACCAAAAATGGTAAGAAAATACGTGAGCGATTAGAGCCGAGTTTAGTGCAAAAATTAATAGAAGTTGCTATTGAAATTCATGATAGGCAGGTTTCAAACTTTGAGCGATGGAAGGTTATAGTCCCACTACTAGTAGCATGTATTAGTGCAACGGCTGTCATAACTGCAACTCTAATGAAAATAGCTAATTAACAGATAACAACACACGCTGATGAGCACTAAAACTTATTTTCCACCGCAGATTTTAGTAGCGTTGTTCCGTTATTTTTCAATGCAGCAAGGAAGCTGATTCATCATAGGGCTTATGTATTTTCAAGCACCTAAATAATATTCACTTAAATGCCAATGTTTTGAAAGTAAACAAGATACACAGCCTAAAAAAACACACAAAGAAAGTAAAGCCACTCCCTCTCAACCTAGCCACTCAAACACCAGTAACAGCCTTTAAACGGCAGTTAAAATAGCACCAAACCTCCTTTTAATATTTCACCTGAAATTGAAGTAACCGATTGAACCAAAACAGGAATTCAGCTATGGTTTGTTTATCAATAACAAATAAATTTGAAACTTATTGATATGCTTTTTCGGCTACGGTCACTTTTTCTAAGTAATGTCTCGATTCAGCTCTAGAGTGCTTAGTTGTGAGTATTTTATAAAACTGGCTCGACGTTAATTGGTTAATTTTTGAAAATGCGATTGTTCTATTTGAATTAAATATTTTTAGTACATTGCCTGCGCCACCGTTATATGAAGAAATCATGGCGTAATGTTGGTTTTGTTTGGTTTGTATTTTATTTAAATAGCTATTTTTTAGTACACTTAAATACGCACTGCCAATATCTATATTTCTTTTAGGATCAAACAATACTTCTTTACTCGGCTCCCCTGGTATTTTCTTTATTTTTTGATAGACGTCTCTTCCTGCGCGCGATGGAATTATTTGCATTAAACCATACGCATTTGAAGAACTTACTGCGTAAGGGTTAAAGTGACTCTCTGTTTCAATAATACCGTAGATAAGCGACGCAGATATTTGGTATTTCTTTGCCGCAGCCAATACATAATCACTGTATTTTTGCTTTCGTAAGTGAGCGTTTTGTTCTACCAGAGGAAAAGATACCGATGTAATTGAATGACCATCACTACGTTTTTTTTGTACCTTAGTGTCTACTAAGTAACGAGCAAAACGATTTGCCCGCCATTGGTATTTTATGGGGAGCCCGTCTTCATCAAGCACTTGTTGATACAAAAAAGGTTCATCCCCTAAAATAGGCGATTCACTGGTAAAAATGTCTGTTTTATGTGGATCACTTGAGGTCAATAATGTCATTACAATTGCTTGAGTTAGAAGCGAATTGGTATTTTTAGTGGCTATGGTTTCGACCTGTACCATATTACGGTCAAAATCAATAACAGCGCGTGCTTGGTAATCATTGCTGTATTTTACATATTTTCTGCGTGTTGGTTGCTGAGTATTTTTTTACCCCATTTACGACTAACTACACTTTCTAACGTTGCTAATAGCTGACTAACGCTCCCCACTTGCTGCTTAATTGAGCGCTGCGTTTTTTTTACTTGTTTTTCAATTGCTTTAACATCGGTGGGATTGTTTTTTACTTGTTTTGCAAGTTTATTGAGATCCCTTACTGGCGCTAAGTGCGATATTGACTCGCAACCGGTCAATAATAGAATAAACACTAAGAAGCCATACTTTTTCACAACTTATCCCTATCTGTTTTTTAAGTAACACTATAAAATATTTAGCTAAAACTAATTTATGGCAGCCTACTTAGGGCCAACTTTATATTCAATTAGCTATTGTTCAAACTAATAGCAAAGCATTTATGTTACTCATTCGTTGAAAATCAATTAAATAATGGGTGATGTAATTGATTAATATTAGATTGTTCCGATAGACTTTTAGTAAATAACAGTTTTTTATGTAAAGGGATCATAGAAAAAGGCTCTGAATCTAAAATAGAGATTGTTGGGACATACAAAATATCGGTCAATAGTTTTTTCCCAATATTAAAACGTTTTATTGAATCCCCTGCTTTATCACCACTTTTAAAATAAACTTCATGGTTATGTATACTCCAGCCATAGCGGGTACCAAACTGTTTTCTATCGAGCAGTTTTACAGGCATATGAGGTTCATTTATATCAACCTTATATAACTCCTTTTTATTATCTACATATACGAGTATTTTATCACTATCCATATAGCCAAAACGTCCATTATTATCTGTTACTTTTTTTGTCATAAGCGTATTAGTATCTAATAAATAGAGTTCACGTTTTCCAGCTACATTTAACCTTATTACAAGATCTTTGTTATTAGGATGCCAAGTAGGGCGACCAAACTTATCTAATGTAATATTTAAGCGATTGATTTTTTTTGTTACTGAATTATAAACATAAATTTCATTTTCACTCTTACTAATTGCACTCGCAAATACTAATTTCTTACCATTATTAGACCAAAGGGGATATTTAGCATTCTTTTTAAATTAGTAAGCTGCCTGCGATTACTGCCATAAATATCAGATAGCCACACTTCGTAATAACCACTTTCATTTGATAGATAGGCTAGCTCTTGGGATACCTCTGAATAAGTAGGGTATTTATTGCTAAACTCAGATTCAATAACGGGATAAATACTAGTACCAACCGATGTAGAAAGATCGTAACCCGCTATATAGTAAGTTTCTCGGCGCTTTTGGTAAAATAGACTGCCGTCTGCAGAAAAGCTAGGAAAGCCAAACCCAGATATATTTAAAGGTGTTTGCTTCAAGGTTTTTAAATTAAGTATAAACCCTGAATGCTTATCTGCTTTTTGACTTCCAAAGACAAGCAAATCGTTACTTTTATGCCAGGTCATCCCCTCAATATCATTATGCTTAAATGTAACTTGCTGAGCAGCTTTGGTTTTTAAGTTTACTATAAATATATTTTCGCTAGTATTACTGGCACGCCTTGCTACGGCAACGTATTCACCATTAGGAGAAAAAGCAATATCACGTTCTCTGTATGCGCAATTGTCTTGACAACTAAACCGCTCAGGCTTTGCTTGATTGTTATTTAAATTTAAAAAGTAAATGCCGTCTTCTATATCTCCTGTCACTTTAGAATTAAAAGCGAGCGTCCTTCCATCTGATGACATTGCAATATATTTAACTCCAGTTGTAACTGGACAAGTAGCTAGTTTAGTTTCCTTCTTACTAATTAGTTCAAACTTTATAACAAAGCACTTAGAGGCAGTTGTAGATAAAAATAAATATATTGTTGATCAAGGCTCCAAACAGCTCGACTATAGGATGCATTAGTAATAGTAAGCTGTATAGGTGGCACTTGAGGTGCAGCTAACTCTTTTAAATATAAGTGACGCCCTGCATTATTAGCCCATATATAAATCACTTTTTTACCATCCGGTGAAGGTGAAACAAATAATTCACTACCAGGATCTTTAGTTATTTGCGTAACAGTGGCATTAGCTGCCTTTTTAGGAGCTAAGTAAAAAGAAAGTAAGCCTATGATTATAGTTATTAAAAATAGTGTGGTTAACCAAGGTATAGCATTAGATTTGTCGTTTTTACTTGAAAGGGAAGGAGCTTGTTCTACGTTAACGGCTTGTGGTTTAACTAATAACTTATAACCCTCTTGCGTATTGTTTCTATTACACAAATTTCATTATTGGGATATTTAAAACATTGCCTTATTTGCCAGATGGTATTAGTAAGTGCTTTTTCCCTACGAGTTCATTATTCCCCCAAACATGCTCAATTAATTCAGCGCGAGAAACAACACGAGGGTAATGTAAAACCAAATAGCAAAGTACCTCTGTTACTTTTGGTTGAATTGATTGCTTATTTTTAGTGTTGATTAAAATAGCATCTTCTTGAGGCAGCACAGTATAGGGACCCAGAAAAAGGCTGTTCAACATTCATAATGAAATACTTACCTTACTATTTTATTTAAAATACAAACAATTACATCTAAAAACAATATTTCACTGTTTACGAGTTATTATTTTATTCTACATGAGTTAAGTAATTAAAACACAAATGTTGGATAGGTGAATGCTGGTTTTTAATTTAGTCACGATGAATTATTGACTATTCCAATAAAAATAAAAAAAGAGCAAGTAATCCTCCCCTTATATTAAGCTTAATTTAATGCTAAACGTTTGCCTGATAAAGTGCCTCGACTAAATAGACCATTTTCTATAAATAAAATTTCTCCGTACTCACCATTTTTAATACTGCTATCGATTGCGATCACCTTACCTTGGTAGCGCGACTCTATTCGTTTTTGAGAGGTGTGTCCCACCACTATATTTTTAATTTCAAAATGTTGTAGCAACAAATCGATTTCTATATCTGTTGCACCATCATCTTTAAAATATCCGCGATACCAAATAGGCCCGTTCTTTTTGTGTAATTCTTTAGCAAAGCCCTCTCTAGGGTTACCTAGCTCAACTTTAACTAAATTTTGTTTAAAAACTGTGTTTATCGATTGCAATGACACTGCACTTTTAGCAAAGTCGGGGTGAACCCCCATGAGCAAATAAATAATCATCTATTTTTACTAACACCGCTTTGCTCCGTAACCAACGACCAAGAATAGTGTGCTTATTAAATAGACTAACAAATTCTACATCAAGTAACTTTGCCGTGCGGACATATTTAGCATGCAGGTAACGTAAGTCGTTATTCAGTACCATAACCTCATGATTACCTAATAATAAATGCAAAGAGCCACCAGCTTGCTTAGCTTGTTGCTCAAGTTCAAAAATAAACCATAGAATTTCAGTTACTTTATCACCACGATCAAATATATCTCCGGTAATCACAAAATGGCCATCCCCATAGCTCCACTTGCCTTCATTATTTATAATTTTGTTATTGGTTAATAATTGCTTCATTAAATCAAACTGTCCGTGCAAATCACTTAGAGCCGCTATTTTAGAAACTCCAGTAAATTCAATTATATCTTCAGTAAACTCAAGGGTGTTTACCTCTGCGGTTAAACCACACTGAGAAAAATAAATTGGTATGCTTTTAAATTCTGTTGCTTGGTGTTTCGCCTTATCGTTACAAATCCAAGCTATATCTAATACAGAGTTACTTTCAGCAATATAAGGCCCGTCTTTTAGTACAAAAAACTCATTAATTGTTGTTTGTTGATTTTTTGTGTACAAGTCATATTCAAAAAATGCATATAACCCAGAACATACTAATAAAGGCAGTAGTAAAAAATATATGTTTCATATTTAACCTTATGAAACCACATCCTTGTGGCAAAAACTTAAATAAAGCTATCGTCGATTAAAATGAATATTCAGCTTTTATAAAACCAAATCGACCAACACCACCACCGTAACCACTGTAGTAGTTACCAGTGCTTTTGTGGAACAAACCGTTATTATCAAATATATTATTGATACCGCCTGATATTTTCAAACGAGAGTTTTTATCCATTTTCATTGAATACGAGGCTGAAATATCGTGTCTTAGGTAGGTTCCGTAATTTTGGAAGTACAATGGCTCTGGGTTTTCAATACACCCGCTATCACCCGTATTACAAAGGACCTTATTATCAGCTACAGCATCCAGATAATCGCTAACATCTTCATCAGTCTCTAGCTCATCTTTGAATCCCCCAAGTATTTAACTTTCCAGCGTACACTTAACTCATCAAGCTTCCATCGAAGTGAAACCGAACCTTTATCTTGAGATGTATAATAACCTGCATAATTTAAGGTCTCTAAACCATCGTTACCTTCATAAGTCGTTGACTGCTCAATAACGTGATTAAAATCACCTTTTAGTGTTAAAGAACCGTAATCATTTAGATCAATTTTTTGTGAAAATGTTATATCAACCCCACGCGCACTTTCTTCGTTTAAGTTATATACACGTTGGATAATTTTAGTTATCTGGCCTTCACTGTTTCGTGTAATATCGTTACAAAATGCATTGTCGGTGCCATAACTTAGGCTTGAGTTATAGCATTGCTCTAATATTTCTTCGTTAGGGATTTCTCCAAGCGCATCTTCAATTGAAATGTCGTAGTAATCTATCGCGAGGTTGAAGCCTATTAAAAAGTCAGGCGCCATTGTGATTCCAAACGTGTAAGAATCTGATGTCTCAACATTTACATTTGAATTACCTGCATTTGGAGAGTAACTATTGTTCTCATCTGCCAACTCAAATGCTTCATCCTCAGAGATTAAAGTAGCAAGAGTTGGATCTAATCGACAATTTGCATGGCCAACTTCTGTTGAGGTAGCTGTTACACCTTCGCATATGTCATCAAAGTTATCAAAGTCACCTCGAGGAGGTGAATAAAGATCACTGATACTTGGCGCACGCTGTGAACGTGAATAGTTAGCTCTAATGCCATAACCTTCAACGGGTATCCACATAAAACCAAGCTTATAACTGGCTACGTTGTCTAAACTATCGACGCTGTATTGTGCTAACCGTAATGACGTTTCGACTGAAAGTGACTTAGCAAAAGTTACTTCTCTGAGTAGCGGTATACTAAATTCACTAAATATTTCAAACACATCCATTGATTCATTAAACTCAGGAATTGTATTCCAAGTGATCCCCCCACTTTTAGCTCTTCGCTGGTTTGTAAATCAACAGTGTCTTTGCGGTACTCACCTCCAAATACAGCTGATACATTACCCGCTGGTAGCTTAAATAAATCCCCTGTCATGTAACCTAAAAGATTATATTGCTCAATATAGGTATTAATTGTTGGACTACTGCGTATCCAATCGGCCATTTCTGGTGTAATTGAACCTTCGCCAAATATATTTAATGCAACACAACCATCTGCACGTGCTTGCTCATCTTTACATTGAATAGTACCATCTTCGAGTTGCTCTGCTTGCAAAGCTTGGTTTACTTTGACTATATTTAGTTCGTTATTACGATGCTGTTCTTGATGAAATTTACCAAAGCCTACCGACATATCCCATTCCCACTCATCATTAAAAGCGGTTCCCTGTAAACCAGCCCAAGTACGAAGGGTTGTACGATTATTTTCGGTTGTAATATTACCTACTTCACCAAAACGTCTATCCCAATAAATACGATCTTTATATGGATTAGTATCAATCATCTCCTGGGGAACATAAGGGTTATCTATTGGAATATATCCAGGTCGAATATCATCTAAAGCATCGCCAGTTTCTGCATCAAAAGTTGGTACATAGGCACTTTCATAATCGTCTTCTGGTGACTTATTATTGAAAGAACTAGTAAGGCTTAACTGAACTTGAGCATATGCTGTTAGTGAGTCGTTAATATCGTAATTAAGTTTTACGGCAGTGCTAAATTTATCATTTGGTATTTTGAGCGCAACATACTCATTTGAATTAATACCGTAACGCTCTTCGTTACCTTTCCAATCATCACGTAACGTTTGCCCATCGTACCAAAATTGAGTGTCATTATTACTAGACTCTAAAAATACGCCTCCTAGAGTTCCATCACTTTTGCTTGCCCAATCGGCGGGTGTTTGATCACGCATACATACATCATCGCCATCTGCATTTTGCATTGTGTTACACATAAGCGAGCTGTCGTAGCCATGAACATCTTCTAATTGGGCACGTTTTCTATCTGAGTAACTTAATCCAAATTCACGGTCCCAACTAGAGCTAACAAAGACGTAACCTTTATCATCATCAAATGAAGTACCGTAATCCATATCAATCGTGAATTCTTTTGCACCGCCTTCAAACGACTCCCCTGTTCGACCGCTTAAACTAAAGCCTTCTTTATCAGTTTGCGTAATTATATTAACCACACCTGATACCGCATCTGCACCATAAGTTGCAGATGCGCCACCGGTAATAACTTCAACGCGCTGCACCATACCACTAGGATCGTACTTAAACTTACTTTATTACCACTGTAACTATTTGAAACAACACGACGCCCATCAATCAATGTTAACGTCCTACTAGCACCCAAACCGCGTAAATTAACGGTAGAAAGCCCGGTACCCGAAACTAATGACTGACTATTAGTATTACTAATATCTTCAGTTAATGAAGGAATACCATCAACTAAAATATCAGCTAACGATCCCACACCTGTATCAGCAATATCTTCACGAGTCATAACAACTAGTGGTGTAGGAACACTAAAACTATCACGTCTTAAACGAGATCCTGTTATAACAATTTTTTCTACTTTTTCTTTGGTTTTGGCCACTTTTTTAGCTAACGTTGTATTTGTTTGTGGTCCAACATCAATATTTTCTTGTGCTATCACTTGCTGAGAAAAACTTGCAGTGATCGCGATTACTAATAGGCATTTTCTTGTTGATAAAGTGTTCACACGCTTCCCTTTATGAATGTTTTTAATATTTATGTCATTATTTTTAAGTTAAAACAGTTCAATTTATTAATTATTTTATTTGTTACTTATAATTAAATAAATGTTAATTAAATAGCAATCACCTTAATCTCCTTTATGTCACTTCTTTATATCTTTTTAAAGTCTATTCATTTAAAAACAATAACTTAAAATATTACATAAAGCATGCAATCACATACCGTAGTTAGCTTTCATTGAAACACACTGTTTTCTAACCGTATGTATGGCGCGCTTTATTAGGTGGCACGCTTTTTACTTTGCCACAGATTATTGGCATCTAATTAGGTGAGGTTGATGATGAACTTTAAGAGTGATTGCACTTTTTCTATGTATTTTTACAACTTGGATCATGCAAAAATAAAAGAGTACCCACATCAGGCAGATACAATTAATTATTAGCTTTTGAAAGATATAAATATCGTGCGGAAGGAGAAATGTTGCAATATAGGTGTCATTAAAAGTTAGTTTCATTGCTTTGCTTTTAGCAAAACATGTCTTTATGTCGCTTTAATCTCACAAAAAAAGCAGCGTTAATAACAAGCTGCTCCGATACTCATAAGTCATTACAATATATGGTAGCCAAACCAATCTGGCTTTATGGTTTGTGCTTCACCGCTGGGGGTTAACTTTATATTCAATTGGCTGTCGAGTAAATCAATGGCAAAGCAATCGTCTACATCATGTAAATCATCTTTATGAATATGGCTAAGCCCTGCAAGTAAATCGTTTTTAGCACGCTCTTTAGCTTCATGGCTACTGCTTGCAACATACAGTGCAAAGTCGTGTTGCTCAGCCATAGAATCACTTCGGTAAGCGCCTAAATTTACAAAATAGAGTTGTTTATTTTGCTCCACATAGCTCTCGACTACTTCTACTTTAAAACCATCTATATGATTAATTGCCATGTAGCTATCCATGTGAACATTACTTCTGTCGCCTACCCACTGGCTTTTTAACTTTGAGTAGGTTTGTTCTATATTCTCCCCTACAACAAAACGAATATCATGCATTTCTATATGGCAACCCTGAATTCGCCCCCTAAATACACCATAAATAACTGCATTTGCTTCTCTTTATAAATTATCTACATCAATATTATGTTTTTTAATCAGTTTATAAAAGTCTGAACGGTTACGTTTGGCAAACTTAGCGCCTTCAGCTACGTTACCACCAGCCATTTTTAAAGTGTTAATTACATAGTCGCGCTCAAACTCTTTTTTAGCGTCGTTTAGTGATAATGGTTCTACGTTTTTTTCATTACTATTTAGCGCAGCTAACACTAAGTGCTCTGAAATAACATCGCTTGGCGTTAATGCTACAACCTGCTCTACTACGTTTTGCAATTGGCGGATATTACCTGGCCAATCGTAACGTACAAGTGCATGCATAGCATCGCTTGCAAAGTGTTTTTCATTTTGGTTCATGCGCTTAGCAATGCTTGCACTAAAATGTTGTGCTAATAAGCTTATATCTTCGCGGCGTTCACACAGTGGCGGTAATTTTAAATTAACTACGTTTAAACGATAGTATAAATCTTCCCTAAATTGCTGGTTTAAAATAGCTTCAGGAAGATTTTTGTGTGTTGCCGATACAATACGCACATCTATTGCTATCTCTTCTTGAAAACCTACTGGGCGAATTGTTTTTTCTTGTAATACGCGCAGTAACTTAACCTGCAAGTTAAGCGGCATATCGCCTATTTCGTCTAAAAATAACGTGCCACCCTGTGCTTGTTGAAACAAGCCTTGGTGATCTTTAATTGCACCCGTAAACGAGCCTTTTTTATGACCAAATAATTCGGACTCTAAAAGCTCCCTGGTACAGCGCCACAGTTAATTGCAACAAAAGGGCCACCGCTTACATGACTATGCTGATGAATCGCCTGTGCGAGTAACTCTTTACCAGTACCACTAGCCCCCGAAATAAGTACATTAACTTGCGTTGGCCCAAGTAGTTTTACTTGCTCTAACAAGTGCAGCATTGCACCACTGCGCGTAACTATATTACTTTTAGGTGCAGCTTCATCAGCGTTAACACCGTGAATTTCAATTGCTTTAGCAAGGCTGTCAAATAGCTCATCTTTATCTACAGGTTTAGTTATGAATGCAAAAATGCCCTGCTTAGTTGCCTCTACTGCATCAGGAATTGAGCCATGCGCTGTCATCATAATGACAGGTAATGCTGGGTAGCGGTTTTGCAGCTGACGATGCAGTGCCATACCATCCATTTCATCCATGCGTAAGTCGGTTATTACGGCATCAAACACTTGGCTTTTAAGTATTTGTAGTGCGGTTAAGCCGTTTTCACAGGTTGTCACTTCGTATCCTTTTGATTCAATACGAATAGCGAGCAGTTTTAATAAGCTAGCGTCGTCGTCAACGAGTAATACTTTTGCACTTTGCACTTTAGTTGCTGCCATCGTTACTGCTCCTTCGTTTCTTCTCGTAGTAAAAGTTGCTGCTCAATCGTAGCTAACGATGAGAGGGTTTCTTGCATTTTATTATTAAGTGCTTGCTGCTCTTTTTTAGCATTTATTTGCATAGTTACTTGCTGCTTTTGAAGCCATAAATATTGCTTTATGTCATCAGGCCAAAAGTAAGCAAGATCGAGTTTTAGCAACTTAGTCATTACCGTATTTGGATCATCATTTATGTTTAAGCACATAAATTTAAAAAAGCGTTTAAGCTCGTTTTCACCTGTAAAAACATCTTTGTTAGGTACCAATTTAAATCCGCCACACTGATTAGCGTGCCATGCAATAACTTGCTCTGCAGGAGGATAGCTTGGTTCAATTTTTGGTTTAGGTTTTGGACTAGGGTTACTGTTTTTGTCGTTCGTTTTTTTGTATCGACCACAGGTGCAGGTGTAATTGACACACGCTCTTTTTGCCCATTATTAATTTCACAACCTGATATAACCATGCTACTAAGCACACATAAAATAGCGATTAAACGCAAGCGCATGTTAATTAACTCCTAGACTTTTTGTTATGGGAATTTTAATTGAAAACCGGCAACCATGTGGCTCGTTATGCTCAACAGTAAGTGTACCTCTTAGCTGTTCAACAGACTCTTTTACAATAGTTAAGCCCAGCCCACTGCCTTGCAGCGTAACATTTTTACTGTGTTTACCTTGATAAAATGCGCTGAAAATTTGAGTTTTTTCTTGCTCTTTAATACCGCACCCTTTATCAAGTACAACGATACAAAGCTGGTTTTGCTCAAGCGCTAAATTAATAGTAACGCTTTGCTTATTATCTGAAAATTTTAAGCCATTTGAAATAAGCTGAATTAAAATCATCTCAATAAGCTCACTAGGTAAAGCAAGCGGTTTGTTAGGTAAAGTGTTTTGCCACTGCAGAGCTTGCTCACGCGCACTTAAGCGATGCTCAAAATGGCTATTAATTTTATTAATAAGAAGACTAAATTCAACTTCGCTTAAGCTGTCTTTACTGGTGCGAATCGCATTATAACTCAGCAGGCTGTCAATCATTGTGCGAAGGCGCACCATAGATTGGCTAATAAGCTCAAGCACTGCTTTTTGCTCAGCGGTAATTGGGCCTACTATTTCATCAGTTAATAAGTCAGTGCCTTCAACCATTGAAGCAAGCGGCGTTTTTAGCTCATGGGTAACATGGCGTAAAAAAGTATCTTTTTGCTGCTCAAGCATATGAAGTTGCTCTTGCACCCATTGGAGCTTTTCTCCTAGCTCAACAAGCTCAGCTGAACCTTTCACAGATATTTTTTGCTGCCAATGCCCCTGCCCTAGCTTATCAATAACCGTAGTTAACCCTTTTAGTCGCCCACTTATACGCCATAAAAAACCACCACCAACAATTAAAGTAAGCGGAATAAGTGCCACCAGCCAGTTTATAAATGAAGTTTGTAAGCTTGTAAGCTCATTTTGGTTATTGGTAATTTGCGCTTCGTTTTTATCACGTAACCATAAAGTAAGCTCAGCAACTAAATCGCTCACTGGCACAAATAGCTCAGCTTGTTGTTGTTTTTGCTCAACGAGTTTTACATGCGCGGTTTGTAAGGTGGTATATAAGCGTTGCCATTGGTGAATATACTCTTTATTCGTGTTTACAAATTTGAGTTCATCAATGCTTTGTAGGGATGATTGCCATTTATCGACAATGAGCTTATCAAGCGATTCACTTTTTAATACCCAGTTTTGCCTAGTGGCGCGCTCAAGGCTGTTGAGCTCTTGTTTTAGAGTATTAAACGATTTGGTAACTTGATAGTTGTTACTCACGATACTTTGAGTAACCGCTAATTGCTTGTTAAGCGCATTTAAAAATACAATCACCACTATAGAAAGCGGGAGTAACGAAAGCAGCATACTCATTGCAAATTGCCCAATTAAATTAGGCCGCCAGTTAAGCATTGCTTGGTATTTTTTAGCTATGGTTGCTGGCATTTCGTTTAGTCCTTTTAAGTTAAGCGTTCTATTATTAAGTGCTTACCTTATACACTAGCTGAACCAGCAATTATATTTAATACGATTAACAGCCAGCGCTACAAAAACAATGTGTCGCCAAATAGAGACAACGTAACTCGTTGATTTTAATAAACTCCCTTTCACCCCCACCAAATAATGTTGCAAAAGGCGCACAAAAATTACAATAAACCCAGTAAAAACTTCTCACTGGCTTAAAGCAAAAATAATAACCAATTGAAAAATAACAATAATTATTATTGGCACCATTTTTGTAATAGGAGGAATAACTTTAATCAATAAGGAAATAATTATGAACAAACGCACTTTAGTAATTTCATCATTACTGGCTTTAGGCTTTTTAGGCGCTAATGCACACGCAATGGACGTTCACGCGACTTTTAACGAACTTGATAAAGACAGTAACGGCACATTAAGTGAAGCCGAAGCAGGTGAAGATGCCGTGTTACACGAGAATTTTTCTCAAATTGATACAAATCAAGATGGGCAATTGTCGCTAGATGAATTCAAAAAATTTATTCAATAAACTCATTTAATAAGGAACGTGATTATGAAACAACTTATCGCCGCTTTTTCATTAATGTTTTTAGCAATTAGTGCCACCGTAATTGCATCGCCAACAAATGTGCGTTTTGCCCACCTAGATAAAGACATGGACGGACAAATATCAATTATCGAAGCCAAGCAAGACAAAGAAGTAATGAAGCAATTTACCGATTTAGACGAAAACGATGATGAAGTGATTTCTAAGACAGAGTTTAAAAGCTTTAAGCCTTAACAAGTTAAGTTTTGCTTAAGCTTTTATCTAGTAGAGTGAACTAAAGCATTTGCCATAATCCCTGAGGGAGTGTGTAAAAGGATTTAATGTTGGGATTTAAATTATGGCAAGTGCTTTCCCCGCTTCTACTAAATTGTTTATAACCTAAATAACCTAAATAACCTGAACTCTGGTTAATAAATCTATCTCAAGCAGCTATTCCCAGCGCTGACTGCGTTGAATTTACTCGTAATAGGTCAGATGTGTTAGCTAACTTCTCAACCAGATTACAGGTTAAATAATCTTTTGGAAGAAATACCGTGAAGATACTTTCCTTTGTTACAAGCACCTTAATACTATCAAGCTTTGACGCCCTAGCACTTGATGTTAAGCAACGCTTTTCCCATCTCGATACTAACAAAAATGGTTATTTAACCCACGACGAACTTGAACCTCAACCACAATTATTGAGCACATTTTTGATATGGGATAAAGATCAAGATAACCAAATTTCATTAATCGAATTTAAAAATTATCTAACCAATAACCTCTACTGAGTATTTCCTATGAAAAAAATACGCTATATGGCACTTTTTGCATTCAGCACTTTTTGCACTCTAAGTTTTGCCGCAAGCAATAATATTGTTGAACAATTTAATAAATTTGATAGAAACCAAGATGGCTTTTTAACACGTGGAGAAGCATCAATAGACCCTGCTCTTTGGTCTCGATTTTCAAGCTATGATCAAGATAAAGATGGTAAGCTAACATTAAATGAATACGGTTTATACGCGAGTAAATAATTGTTAACTCTTAAGCTAGGTAGGTATCACTAACTAGCTTTAGTTTACTTCGTCCCCCAACCATCTCATCATATTGGTATTATAAAAATGATTTTGTTAGTGTTGATTCACTAACAATAAAAAAATAATGCCTTATGCTACTCAAAAAACTAATCAAACCACTCATACTAGCCAGCCTTTGCGCAAGTTCTAGCTACACTCTTGCACAAACAAAAGTAATTTATAACGCCAATGGTTACACCCCTTTATACAAAGGCGAAGTACAGCAGTTTTCTACCCTTGTCATTAAAGATGGCAAGGTAGTAAAACTAGGTAGCGATACACTTAAAGATAGCTACCCAGACGCCAAGCTCATTGATGTACAAGGTAGCACCTTATTACCAGGCTTAATTGATGCTCATGGCCATGTTATTGGCCTGGGAGATAACTTATCGCAGCTTGATGTACGTGGTGCAAAATCGGTTGATGAAGTCACAAATAAACTAAAAATATTTGCCAATAACAAACAAGGTTGGATTATAGGGCGAGGTTGGAACCAAGAGCTTTGGGCTGATACCCGCTTCCCAACAGCTAAAGATTTAGACAAAGTAGTTAATGATCGTCCAGTTGTGCTTTCACGTGTAGATAGCCACGCTATTTGGGCAAATTCAAAAGCGCTCGAACTTGCAGGTATTACCGCCCAAACAAAAGCACCTGAAGGCGGTGAAATAATTAAAGACGAATTTGGCAACCCTACCGGCATATTTGTAGATAAAGCAGAATCGCTAATTACCCAGCATATGCCAGAAGCTTCCAAGCAAGATATAAGCGACTCACTAGATGCAGCAGGTAAACATTTATTAAGTTTAGGTATTACCTCTACCCATGATGCTGGCATTGATAAAGCAACGTGGGAAGTTTACAAAGAACGCAGTGAACTAGGAAATTTACCTGTGCGTATTGTGGCCATGTTAAGTGGTGCTAGCCCCGACTTAAACACAATGCTTAAAGCAGGGCGATACCAAGACGCAAACAGTTTCATGTCAATCCGCAGTGTTAAAGTATACGCCGATGGTGCACTTGGATCTCGTGGCGCAGCTCTTATTGAAGATTATGCAGACCGTACAGGCCATCATGGATTAATGCTAGAGACACAAGAAAAACTCGAAGCACTCTTTACGCAAAGCTTTAAGCGCGGTTTTAGCGCTCACACCCATGCTATTGGCGATAAAGCAAATAAAGTGGTACTTGATGCTTATGAGAAGGTGTTTAAAAAAACGGGAGGGATATTGCTTCGTAACCGTATAGAACATGCGCAAATTGTAACGCTTGAAGACATTCCTCGCTTTAAAAAGTTAAAGATAATCCCATCAATGCAACCAGTGCATGCTACATCAGATATGCATATGGCAGAGCAACGCTTAACTGAAAAACAACTAAGCGGTGCCTACGCTTGGCAATCTTTTTTACAGCAAGGATCTATTATTGCGGCTGGGTCGGACTACCCTGTAGAACTCGCTAATCCATTCTATGGGTTATATTCAGCCATTACACGCATGGACCACAATCAATTACCTAAAAATGGTTGGCGTGCAAGTGAAGTATTAAGTAGAGAAGATGCATTACGTGCATTTACTTTAGGCGGTGCGTATGCCGCACATCAAGAGTTTAAAATTGGTAGCTTAGAACAAGGTAAATGGGCTGACTTTATTTTAATAGACAAAGATTACTTTAAAATACCTGTTGATGAGATTTATGAAACGAATGTGTTGCAAACATGGATAGCAGGAATAAAACGGTACGAAAAAGAAAAAAATATTATCGATAAATAAAACCTATAAAGGGTTAACGCAAGTTAACCCTTTATAGTTACAGCGTAGTATTTTAGCTTTTAGGCGCTTCAACTTTTGGCTGACGATATATTTTTATAATGTGATATAAATTTACGAGCGACAATAAGCCGTTGGTAAAAATCACAGGTACTGCACCAATGGCAACACCATATGCAGTAAATACAATACAACCAAACATGTTGTACCAGCGTAGTTTTACTACATCAGTCATTGTTAACGATGCAACCAATAAAGCTGACGCAATATAACCTAAATATTCCCAACTCAATTGTTCTCTCCCAGCCTTTAGGTTAGCATTACACTACTGCTAGCTTATGACATTTATAAGTATTGCAAAGTAACAACAAAATAAAAAAGCTAACTTGCTTAAAAAACCTGAAAAAGTTTGCCGGAAAATACCAGCAACTTCTTAAATCATTACACGGGAAATGAAGGTAAGATAATACTCTTAGCAAAGCTAATAGTATTAGTAGCAAGTTAGCGTAAATTCTTAGTGTCTTAATGCTATCGTCATTAAGATGTAATAAATAGGACAAATGTCCGAAGAGCACATTGATGTTTCAATACCATTTTTCTAGTTACCTTGTTGATCAGCTTTTAACCTTTGCCGGTAGTAGCTATCAACAATCAAAAAAGAAGTTCTGATCCATCAAGATCAGCCTTTAAGCAAGCTTGTGCTTGTACGCAGTGGCACTGTGTCGTTTAGTTACGATGTAGGAAATGGACGACGCCTGCTGTTAGGACAATTGGATTGTAACAACACCCTTATTGGTGAAATAGAAGCGCTAAATAATAATCCGTGTATTTATACGGTCACGTGTTTTAGTGATGTAACCTATAACCTTATTGAATTAAGGCATTGGCGCGCACTGCTGCTTGAAAAACCAGAACTGAGTTTATACACAGCGCAGACTATAGCGGCTAAATTTCAAGAAAATCAAAAAATCAATCTAGATAAGCTATTACTACCGCTAAGCTACAACATAGCTAAAGATTGTTTACTAAGAGCCGAAAACAACAACCCTACACTGCTTAGAGCTTACCCTACGGTAAATGCAGAAGCCGAACGTTTTGCAACAACTGAGAGAGCTTACAGACGGGTTGTTACAGAACTTGTAGAAAAAGGCTTAGTGCTTAGAAGTAACGATGGTTTGCAAGCGGTTGATATACCCAAACTAAGTGAATACGTAGACAGCTTTGCTCAGCTTTAAGGTTTTTGATTAATTGGCTTGGCTGGTTAAATAATTAGTAAAACGTTATCCATAAAAAAGCTATTTAAGACCTTACAACATTCAGTTAAAAATTTGATATGAGTCGCGATTATCAGATTTTTAATCTGACAATGTTAGAATGTACGTGCTTGTACAGCAAATAACCCCCCAATTCGCTTAATTAAGAGATCGATTTTGAGATAAGAAAATACTGTCGATAACTGGCCTATTGCAAGTAAATTCAACGCAGTTAGCACTAAAAATTGCTGCTCGAGATGGATTTATTATCCAGAGTTCAGGTTATTTAAATATTTCAAAAAATTGCTCCACTGTATACCTTAAACAGCATTGCAATTAAATCGTGTTTTAATAGTCAACATTAATACCAATCCGTATAAACCTTTAAATAATCTAAACGGACTGGTATTACTTACTTTAGCTAAACATGTCTTTCACATCGTCAAGCATATCGTTGTATTCATCACTCGAGAACAGATCCATGGAAGGGATAACCCCTTTTTCTATATACACTTGTAAAGCAGCTGACTTATCAGAAACCTGGAGTGTTCCTTCTAAAATAGCGCCAATACGAATGAAATCGACATAACTTATTTGTTCTAACTTATAACTCGGATCAGCCCAACTTAAAGCGACATTAGAAAATTCTTCAGGAAACTCCCAAGCACACATGATAGAAGAACCAATTTTCCCACTAAGCTTTTGAATTGCATGAGCTAAAAAGCTCGGGTTAGCAAATACTTCAGGATGACGCTCAGCTTCAGTTAAAATAGGTAACACACCAATGTTATAAACCAATGCAGCTAGAGTGATTGAATCGCGATTTAATGAAGTATGTTTATTATTTTTTAAGTAAAACTCCATGAGTGTTATCGAATGACTCGCAACCGTTAATGTTTTTTGCCAAGCTTTGCCCATGTAGCCTTTAATTATCTCGTTATTAGATACAAATAATTGCTCCATAGCCATTGCTGTTGCAATATTTTTAATTTGACGAAGTCCAATACGTGTCACTGCTTGTTGTAAATTGGATACTTTTACAGAGCGCCCCATAATCGCACTATTAGCTACTTTTATCATACGAGCAGAAAGCGCGGGGTCTTGTGATATCACATCTGCCATTTGCATCAAATTGACATCAGAGTTATCAGCAGCTTGGCGAACCTTTACAGCAACTTCAGGTAATGTAGGTAAAACGAGTGTATCGTTATTTATTCTATCGACTAAAATTGTTAATAATGCATTTTCTGTAGACATAGATCTTTCATCCTTTTGTTCTTCGATTGCAATGCAACTGCAAACTTCGACAATTAATTTTTGTAATTTTCATAGTACAATTAGTATTGTCTAACTTACCGTTAAAGTTAAGAAAATTATAGAAGTTTATTCCTTATTCTATGTCTTTTATCGCAAGGGCTTGTCTTACAACGCCTAACACTTGCTATTTACCATTTAGTTTTGCTTTAATGCAGTCACTATAAGCAAACGTTTATATGTATTTAGCTACTTAGCTGGTGCATAAAAATTATTAAACTTACTTTTCAAACAGGCAACATAATGATCTTAAATAAAATTAGCCAAGCAATTATGCTCTCTGGTGTCGTTTTTCTTAGTGCATGTTCTGAACAAGCGCCGTCTTCTACCGACAACACAGCCGTAGAGCTTGCTCAAAAAAGCAGTGCACAATCAGGTCCTAAGCTTATTAATGCAGATAAACAACGTTTAGATATTTACACCGACTTTAGTCTGCAAAGTGATTTATCACACCTGAGCGACAACCAACGAGCGATGGTAGCAAAGCTTATTGACGCTTCAAAAGTAATGGATGAGTTATTTTGGAAACAAGCATTTGGTGATAATAAAGATGCTTTTTTAGCAAAATTAAACGATGAAAAAGTACGTCAATTTGCCGATATAAACTATGGCCCATGGGATCGTTTAAATGGCGATAAAGCATTTTTATCCAGCTATAAAGAAAAGCCACTTGGTGCACAGTTTTACCCTGCTGACATAACCAAAGAAGAATTAAATAATGCAGACGTAAAAGACAAAACAGGGCTTTATTCTGTAATTAAGCGTGACGAGCAAGGTAAGCTTTATAGCGTACCCTACTCAAAAGAATACGCTGCAGAACTTGCAAAAGCAGCTGATCTTTTGCGCGAAGCCAGTAAGCTCGCCGATGACAAAGAATTTGCTAGTTACTTAAACCTACGCGCTGATGCTCTGCAAAAAGATGACTTCCAAGTCTCTGACTTTGCATGGATGGACATGAAAAATAACCCTATTGATGTGGTTATTGGTCCTATAGAAACTTATGAAGATCAGTTATTTGGTTACCGCGCTGCTTATGAATCTTACGTACTTATTAAAGATTTAAAATGGAGTGAACGCCTAGCTAAATTTGCAGCATTTTTACCTGAGCTTCAAAAAGACTTACCCGTTGATGCTAAGTACAAACAAGAAGTACCAGGCTCTGACGCCGACCTAAATGCATATGATGTTGTTTACTACGCTGGGCATTCAAATGCAGGCAGTAAAACAATCGCAATTAACTTACCAAACGATGAACAAGTGCAGCTAGAAAAAGGAACTCGTCGTCTACAACTTAAAAATGCGATGCGTGCTAAATTTGATAAAATTTTAGTGCCAATTTCAGAGCAGCTAATTGTACCAGAGCAGCGTAAACACATTACTTTTGATGCATTTTTTGCCAACACTATGTTCCATGAAGTGGCTCACGGTTTAGGTATTAAAAATACAATCACAGGTAAAGGTACTGTTCGTCAATCATTACAAGAACACGCAAGTGCACTTGAAGAAGGTAAAGCCGATATTTTAGGTCTATACATGATTGAACAGTTACTTAAAAAAGGCGAAATTACTGAAGGCACTATTGAAGATTATTACACGACCTTCATGGCAGGTATATTCCGCTCAGTTCGTTTTGGAGCATCAAGCGCGCATGGTAAAGCAAATATGATCCGCTTTAACTTTTTTGCTCAAGAAGGTGCTTTTTCTAAAAATGGAGCAGGCTTATACCGCGTTAATATGGAAAAAATGAGCATTGCAATGGCCAAGCTTTCTCGCTTAATTTTAACCTTACAAGGTGATGGCGATTATGAAAAAGTAGATCAACTAATTGCAACGCATGGCGACATTAAAGAAGAACTTGCTAAAGACTTAGAAAAACTAAGTAAAGCTAATATCCCTGTAGATGTAACATTTAAGCAAGGTAGGGAAGTACTAGGGCTTAAATAAGTTTAGTTAAACTTAGTTAAACCCTAAAAAAGCGTTGCAGCTTAAAACTGCAGCGCTTTTTTTAGCTCTGTGATTTGTAGATCTGTATAAGGCACTGCTGGGTGCTTACCCCAAATTGGCGCAGGCCATGCAGCATCACTCGTAAAACGCGAAATATGATGAATATGCAATTGCGGCACCATATTACCTAAAGCAGCTATGTTTAATTTATCAGGTTTAAATACATCCATTAATAATTTACTTAGCTTGGCTGACTCTTTTAAATAAACAATTTGATCATCCTCAGATAAATCAATTATCTCTTTTAAGTTAGCCTGCCTAGGCACTAATACAAACCACGGATACAAGCTGTCGTTCAATAAAAGTACTTTACACAACGGCCAATCGGCAAGTTCTATACAGTCGCGTTTAAGCTCTGGCGCTAATTTAAATTCAGGGTTAGTCATTGTTATGTCCTACTTTGTCTTTAATAATTGCCACTTTATAGCATTTAGTTGCAGTTGCACACGCTTGGCTTTACCATTCAAAGCAATATTTATAAAAGCGAAGGCAACCTTGTGCTAAAAAAATAAAACATCTTTCACTGGCCCTGCCATTAATGGTTGGCACCCTTGCTGTTCAAGCAAAACCTTTATCGCTGGAGCGTATTTTTGACGATCCAAGCTTGTCGGGTAAGTCGCCTGTGCAACTTAAATTTTCGCCTGACGGAAGCCGTGTAACTTACCTACAAGGCAAAAGCGATGACTACAACCGCTACGATTTATGGGAATACAACCTAAAAGATAACACCAATCGTGTGCTAGTTGATTCGGCAAAGTTATTTTCAGGCCCAGAAAACCTATCAGATGAAGAAAAAGCACGCCGCGAACGCCAACGTATTTTTGGTAAAGGCATACTTGAATACAAATGGTCTAAAGACGGTAAAGCACTTTTGTTCCCACTCAATGGCGACCTTTATTATTACGATTTAGCCTCAGCTAAAAGTAAAAAATTAACCGACACTGAAACATTTGAAACCGATGCACGCTTTTCACCTAAAGGTAACTACGTATCGTTTATTCGAGAGCAAAACCTATTCGCTTTAGAGCTTGAATCAGGTAAAGAAATTCAGCTTAGTAAAGATGGCGGCGGCGTAATTAAAAACGGCATGGCCGAATTTGTTGCTCAAGAAGAAATGAGCCGCATGACAGGTTACTGGTGGTCAGGTGATGAAACTAAAATTGCCTATACCCGCGTTGACGAAACCCCAGTAAAAGAAGCTATCCGTAACGAAATTTACGCTGATGAAGTTAAATTATTTAACCAGCGCTACCCGTTTACAGGTACCGATAACGTAAAAATTCAACTCGGTGTGGTTAAGCTAAACGATCAAAAAGTAGATTGGATTGATTTAGGTAAAGATGAAGACATTTATATCGCGCGTGCTAAATGGCTAAAAGATGGCAATACATTGTCGTACCAATGGCAAAATCGCTCGCAACATAAATTAGAGCTGCATTTTTATAACAGCGAAACTAAAGTCCAAAAAGTAGCATTAACCGAAAACAGCGAAACGTGGATTAACCTACATTTTGATCTTGCGTTTTTAAAAGACAAAAAACATTTTGTATGGGCATCTGAGCGCGACGGTTTTAAACACTTATATCTGTATCGCACAAACGGTCAACTTGTTCGTCAAATTACCTCTGGTGATTGGGCTGTTGATAGCTTAAAAGGCATTGATGAGAAAAAAGGCATTGTGTACTTTGCTGGTCGAAAAGATACACCGCTTGAAAGCCATTTATACAGCGCGCCTTTATTTAAAAAAGGCGATGCCAAACGTATTACCGAAAAAGGTCAGTACCATAATGTTGTGCTAGCAAAAGACAATAAAACCTTTATCGATAATAGCTCGTCTGATAATAAACCAAACTCAGCAGCGCTTCGTAAAGTAAACGGCGAATTTATTACCTGGCTTGAAGAAAATAAGCTAGATAGTAGCCACCCCTTACTCCTTATTTAAGCGACTTAACAAAACCAGAATACGGCACAATTAAAGCCGATGATGGCCAAGTTATGCATTACCGTTTATTTAAGCCTAGCAACATTACTGATGGCAAAAAGCACCCTGTTATTGTTAACGTATACGGCGGCCCGCATGCTCAACGAGTTACGAATAGCTGGCGCAGTAAAAACTTGTACTTTCAGTACATGGCGCAACAAGGTTATGTCATTTTTCAACTGGATAACCGTGGTTCGTACAACCGTGGTAAAAAGTTTGAAGATGCTATTTATAAAAACTTAGGTGTGGTTGAGGTTGCCGATCAAATTAAAGGCGTAGAGTTTTTACGTACCCTTGATTACGTAGACCCACAACGCATTGGTGTTTATGGCCATAGCTACGGCGGCTACATGGCACTTATGACTATGTTTAAAGCGGGCGATTACTTTCAAGCCGGCGTATCAGGTGCTCCAGTAACCGATTGGGCTCTATACGATACGCATTACACAGAGCGTTATTTAGGTCACCCCGATACAAATGCTAAAGGCTATGAAGACAGCGCAGTATTTCCATATGCAGATGGCTTAAAAGGCCCATTAATGATTTATCATGGTATGGCTGACGACAACGTATTGTTTACGCATTCCACTAAATTATTTAAACAACTGCAAGATAACGAAAAACAGTTTGAAATGATGACCTACCCTGGCTCTAAACACAGCCTACGTGGGAAACAAGTGCAAACACACTTACATCAAACCATAACAAACTTCTTTAATCGTCATTTTGATGTTAAATAGATGAGTTAATATTAAAGGTAGACTAAAGGCTGATTGAAAAATCAGCCTTTTTTTGTTTTATTAGCGGCTAAGCCTAGATTAAATACACTTTTTAGCTACGCTTATTCTAAGCACTTAATAGTGCAAACTCATAAAGGATAAATGTATGCTTAATCTTCGTCGTTTTAGTATTTTCCAGCGTTTTGCCATTTTAGTAGGTATTGTTATTTTTGGCTTAATTGTATTGAGTATTTCGAGCTTAACTCATCAATACAATGCCCTTAAGAACGAACAATACCTTAAAACACAAAATGTAGTAGAAACCGCGTATAGCATAATCGATCACTTTTATGAGCTTGAACAAAACAAAGCGCTTACGCAAAAACAAGCTCAATCCCAAGCGATACAAACTATTCGTGCACTTAGATACGATGAAACTAATTATTTTTGGATTAATAACTACCAACCAGAAATGGTAATGCACCCCATAAAACCAGCACTTGAAGGCAAAAGCCTAATCAATAATAAAGATCCCGACGGGAAAGCACTATTTGTTGATATGGTAAATATAGTGAAAAAAGATGGCGAGGGTTTTATACCTTATAAATGGCCAAAACCAGGTAAAGATAAACCCGTTGAAAAAATTGCATTTGTTAAAGGATTTAATCAGTGGCAATGGATTGTTGGCTCTGGTGTTTACCTTGATTCAATTGATACCGCATTTTCAGAACAACGAAACCTAATTATTCTCAATGCTGTTGTAATGATATTAGCCATTATTTTACTTAGCTATTTTATTGGCAAAAGTATTCTTATCCCAACACGTCTTGCAGCCGATATGATGAAAGATATTTCTCAAGGCGAAGGCGATTTAACGCGAACTTTAAATGAAGAAGGCAACGATGAGATTTCTGAGCTTTCTAAATCATTTAATTCCTTTATATCAAAAATGCGTGAATCACTTACTAATGTTTCACAAAGTGTACGAGACGTTAATGAGCACGTTCATACTGTTGACGAATCAAGTAAAACAAGTCAATCGTTCATCGAATTACAAAACGACAGCTCTACTCAAGTTGCCGCCGCAATGGAGCAAATGACTCACCAAATACATGATGTAAGCCGTAATGCGGAAGCCGCAGAACAGGCTGCTAATGATGCAGCTAAAAATGCATCTACTGGTAAAAATGTTGTAGCTAAAACAATCACTGCCATAGAAACCCTTTCTAGCAATATAGAAACAGTGAGCCGTGTAACGGAAGATCTAGCTAACGAAAGCCATAATATAGGTTCTGTACTCGATGTTATTAGAAGTATTTCGGAGCAGACAAACTTACTTGCATTAAACGCTGCCATTGAGGCCGCTCGAGCAGGTGAACACGGCCGAGGCTTTGCCGTTGTTGCAGACGAAGTACGCACACTAGCGAGTCGTACGGGTAAAAGTACTGATGAAATTCAATCAATGATCACCAAGCTGCAAGAAGGTACTAAAGCAGCTGTTGAAGCCGTAAAAGCGAGCCAAACACTTTCCGTATCAACGGTTGATCAAGCATCATCTGCCAACACGTCACTTAACGAAATTGAAAGACTTGTATCAGTAATAACTGAAATGAACAGTCAAATAGCGCGTGCTACTGAACAGCAAACATCTGCAGCCGATGAAGTTAATTTACGTATTAATGACCTATCACATTCAACTGAACAGTCGTTAAGCAATACAAAACAACTTACCGATGCTAGTGATAAACTAAAACAAAGCAGCTCGGAGTTATCCAATGTTGTTAATCGCTTTAAGCTATAGTTTAAATATTGAACTCAGAATAAAAATCAGCCTCGAATCACATTTTAAATAGTGTAAATTAAAAGCCCCAAATTATGGTTCATAATTTGGGGCTTTTATTTATATATTGAGACCTGCTTATCTTTCCAGATTAAATTTTCAGCTGTATGTTTGGTAATTAAGCAAAGCAGTGCCTATTTATGGTATCTGGTTATTCTTCATAAATGACAAACGTACCCTACCCTTTGGCCTCATCCTACGTTACATATATAAGTAACGCAGGAGCAACTACCTAGCCCACTAGGTTAAAAATTTCGAGTCGTGATCAAACCGCCATTGGGTATAACAAATTTTAATCCACAAAGGTCAACAGGCCTTAAATTTTATAAACAGTAACGAGCAAACAAGCTAGTTACTGATGCCGCAGTTGGCTTACCGTGCTGCCAATCACCACCTTCAACGCCACTACCCGCAATATCCATATGTACGTAAGGTAAAGGCTGTGTAGAGTCGTTACCGTGCTTATCTAGCCCACCAACAATAGCCATAAATGCCATTGGGAACTGATGCCCACGCGCAGTAACGGCAGATGCTGCGTTATTGCTAGATAAAACATCGTCAGCTAGCGTACGTGGTTTAATAAAGTCGTAGTCTTCACGTCGTGAACGCGATACTTCAGCGCCATCGGCCCACAAATCTCCAAGGTCAGCGATTTGACGTGAAACACCAGCACTACGAGCTGGACCATTTTCAACATACGCACCGTATGGACCCATTGCGCGAGCTGCATGACCCGTTAATGTAGCTACAGTAAATAACGTTGGATTAACCTCAGTTTTAGCTAAATCTTTCATTTCGCTAAGCAGGTCGCCCATTGCTAAACGCCCTTCTGCATCGGTATTACCAATACGTACACGAACACCTTCACGGCTAGTAATAATTTCATCTGGTACAAAGCAATCCGAACCAATAGAGTTACGAACAACGGCTAAGTACGATACCACTTTAACGCCTTTAGGTTGATAATCAGCAACGGCTTTCATAAAGCCAGCAACAGATGCTGCGCCGCCTTTGTCACGACTCATGCCAGCCATATATCCGCCTACTTTTAAATCGGCCCCACCTGTATCGTATACAAGGCCTTTACCAACAAACATTAGGGTACGAGTAATTTCACCCTCTGGTACATATTCAAGCTTAACAACACGTGGGTGATGGCGCTCAACTGCATACGATGCGCGAGCAACAGTGCTTAACATTGGGTAATTTTTATCAATAGCTGCAATATCATCGATTATATCAACCGCAATGTTTGAGCCTTTAAATAAATCAACACAGTAATCTGCGAAGCGCGGTGGAGCCATACGTTCAGGTTCAGTACCGCATAAATCACGCGCAGCATATTGACCAGCAGCAATTGCATTAACGGCTTTAATTGTTTGCTCGCTAGCACCCACTAAACCAATACTTGTTATCGGTTCAATACCTTCACCATGAAACTCACGCGCTTCTAATGGCTGCCATAATGCTTGGCAAGCACCTAAATAAGCAACTTCCAGCGCATGTTGGTAACGGCTATCGCCATTTAAATTTGGTAAAAATAATGCAGGGTTGATACTACCCGATGCTTTCGCTTCGTTGATTGCAAGTTTAGCTGCATCAAAATAACGGCGCACATCATCATAATCTCTGTTTAGTGGGCCGGTTGGCGCAAGTACTACACGCTTATTTTCAATCACTAATAAAATAACTTGCTTACCAATGCGAGAATCTACTTTTGATTGTGCTAAAACAGCATCACGTAGCGAATTATTTGGTAATTGAGAAAAGTCATCACTAATAATGATTAATGCATCATGTGATGTGGATTCAAGGCTAGCACTTACTGGCTGAGCCAATACGGCTTTTGGATATGCCATAAATAAAGGTCCTGTTAAAAAACATAAGCCCCTATTATCGTCGATTTGAATATTGAAGACCAGCAAGCTGCGATAAGTGTTTAGTTTAATCCACTTTTTAGTGGCAACTTGCAATTACAGGCTTTACAGCTTAATCGAGAATACTAAGTTGGAAGTTTTGATCTGGTTGATTTTTAATACCCACCCCAATACCTAAAAGCCTGACCGGTTGCTGCACACCTCGCTGGAAAGCTTTAGTAAGTAGTTGTGTAAAAACCTCAGTATTTAATTGGTGATAAGCCTGATCCGCAGAGGTTACTATAAAATTCGCAAATTTAACCTTAACGCTCAGTTTATTAATCCGATTTTGTAATTGTTGTTTTTCCAAGCGCACCTTTAACTCATCTAACAACGTAGGCAACTGTTCTAGGCATTCTTGTAAGCTGGTTTTGTTATACTCATAGGTATGCTCAACACTTAGCGACTTTCTAATACGATTAGTAGATACCTTACCGACATACTCACCTGCACATTTTTGGTAAAGCGATACGCCAAAATTACCTACATGCTGTTGCATCCAATTTACGCCTTTTTCGCGTACATCTTTACCTGTATATAATCCTTTTAAATTGAGTTTTTCGAGCGTTACTTTACCGACACCCGGAATTTTACCCAGAGGTAACTGTGCTAAAAAATCATCCACCTCATCAGGTAATACAACAAACTGACCGTTAGGCTTGTTTTCATCACTCGCTATTTTGGCAATAAATTTAATAGGAGCAATACCAGCGGATGCAGTAAGCCCTGTAGCATTATAAATATCAGCTCTTATTTGCTGCGCAATAAGCGTAGCACTGCCTTTACAAACGCTACTATCAGTTACATCAAGGTATGCTTCGTCAAGAGAGAGTGGTTCAATTAAGTTGGTGTAACGATTAAATACTTCACGTATTTGATTTGAAGCTTCTTTATAAACAGCCATGCGCCCAGGTACAATAACTAAATCAGGGCATAATTGTTTTGCATGATAATTAGACATAGCTGAGCGCACGCCATACTCTCTGGCAATGTAGTTGGCTGTAGAAAGTACACCTCTACGACTATTGCCACCAATAGCAAGCGGCACATTGGCCAGCTTAGGATTATCGCGCATCTCAACTGCCGCATAAAAGCAGTCCATATCTATATGAATAAACTTTTTCATCACCATTACAACACTGTTTATTTATACAGCCATTATTGTTTAATCATTATTAATAAGCAAGCTCCTAAACTCTTATTAATCGATTTATTATGGTGGGTTCAAGTTTAGTAAACTCGTCATACATAAAAACAGCGCACTAATTACCTTGAGGTCATATCGTCATATTGATAATCTAGTGCTTTAAAATAAAGAGTTAAAGTGCATGCAAACGTTTAAAGATCAGCACCCTATTCATACTGACATTACTGTAGCGTGGGCCGATATGGATGCCCTTCAACACGTAAACAATGTGGTTTACCTGCGTTACTTTGAAATAGCCAGAATCGACTTTTTAAATAAAATAAACTTATTTGATACAATTAGCCCAAGCGGCATTGGCCCTGTTATAAGCGAAAATAATATTCGTTATAAGCGCCCTGTTACTTTTCCAGATACCCTTACTGTAGGCGTCACTATTTCTGACATTAAAACAGACCGATTTATGATGAATTATACAGTATTTAGTCACGCACAAAATGCCATAACCACAACCGGTAATTCGAAAGTGGTTATGTTTGATTTTGAAACAGGTCAAAAAGCCCCTATTTCAGAGCCTCTTTTATCGGCTTTAATTAGCTACGCTCAAGACGAGCAATAAGGAAATTTTATGCAATACAGTCCACTAGGAAGCAGTGGTGTTAATGTTTCAAGAGTATGTTTAGGTAGCATGACCTGGGGAATGCAAAACACCCAAAGTGATGCAGATGAACAAATAGCCTACGCACTTGCTCAAGGCGTAAACTTTATTGATACAGCCGAAATGTACGCAGTTCCTCCATCACCCGATACCTATGGTAAAACTGAGCAAATTATTGGTAACTGGCTCTCTCGTAACCAACAAAAGCGCGATAAAATTGTACTTGCAACCAAAATTGCTGGTAACGGCTTAGCATGGGTTCGCGATGGCGGTAATATTACTCGCCAAACTGTTATAGAGGCGGTTGATGAATCACTAAAACGCTTGCAAACTGACTACATAGATTTATACCAATTACATTGGCCAAACCGCTCTACCCCACACTTTGGTAGACAATGGCCAGGTATGCTTAAATTTACCGACGTAAACACACAAGAACATCAAGCTGGCATGCTGGATATTTTAGAAGGTTTAAACGATTGTGTTAAAGCAGGTAAAATCAAGCACTGTGGTTTATCTGACGACACACCTTGGGGAATAAGCCAATTTTTAAACCTGTCAAAAGAGCATAATTTGCCGCGCATAGTATCTATTCAAAACGAGTTTAGCTTAGCGCATACCAAAGATTGGCCGTATCTAATAGAGCAATGTGTTCACGAAGATATTGCCTACTTACCTTGGTCGCCTTTAGCGGCAGGTTTATTAACGGGTAAATACTTAAATGGTGCTCGGCCAGAAGGCTCTCGCTGGACCTTTATGCAACGTAACGGTATTTTTAGAGATACACCAAACGCAGAGCAAGCAACCAAACAGTATGTTGAACTTGCGCATGATCACAATATTTCCCCTGCTCAACTAGCTCTTGCATGGTGTAATCAAGTAAACGGTGTAACGTCTTCAATTATTGGCGCAACAAATATGGCGCAATTAAAAGAAGATATTGATGCATTTGATATCACGCTAAGTGACGACGTACTTACAAGTATCGATGTTACTTTTAGGAACAATCCAATGCCCTATTAATACAAACCTAAACAGGTAACTAAATCACGTTTAATTACCTGTTTAATTGTCCAGTTAACTTACACTCCATTGCTGCTCAAGTAAGCATTGCTCATTAGCGTAAAGTCTGACTGTGAACACACTTTCGGCAATCACTTCACCTACGCCTGACGGCGTACCTGTCATAACCACATCACCATCTTCTAGGCTCATAAATTCACTAATTTCGTGTAAAATTGAGTCAGGGTTATGCAGCATAAAATGAGTATCGCCTTGCTGAATTACTTCATTATTAATTTTAAGTTCAAATGTAAAATGCTTCATCGCATCGGTTAGCTCTACAAAATCACTTAAAATAACCGAGCCATTAAATGCTTTAGCGCGCTCCCAAGGTAGCCCTTTATTTTTTAATTTACTTTGCACGGTACGCTTAGTTAAATCAAGGCCGAGTCCAACACCTGCAAATTTTTTATTTTTAATTACAAAACATAACTCGGTTTCGTAATGCAGCGTATCGCCGTTATGAGCTGCAAATAGCGTATTAGTAATCGCGCTATTTGGTTTGTTAAATAACACCATTTGATCTGGCGTTTCGTTGTTTAGCTCTGCAATGTGTGCGGTGTAGTTACGGCCAACACACACTATTTTTGTTGGCGTTAATTCTTCGGATACTAGCTTTATTGAATTCATATAAATAATGTCTCAGTTATTGGGCCTGTTGACCTTTCAGGATTAAAATTTGTTCAATCTAGGGGCTATTTAATCACGGCGCGAGGTTTGTAACCTAGTGGGCTAAGTAAAAACCGAGCAACAAAGAGTAAATAGCCCCTGGGCAGAACCCTTCGGGCTGAGGGATCCCCACTTTATCCAGCGGCCTCTTTTTGATAATTAGAAATAAAGTTTTTTAAACTTTTTTCTATATAGCTTTGTGTAATACGTCTCTTACATAGCTTTATGACTTGCTTGGCTAAGGTTAAAAATGAAAGAACTCGGCGATTCTTAACACTATTTGCTTGAAATTTTATATGCCACTTTCTTTTTTCTGCTTCACACCCTATAAACCATAACGCAGTGCTCGCTATTGTGGCTATCAAGCATAATATTCCTATTCTATTTATGCCGGTGCTTTTACTAAAACGCCACGAAAAACCATATCTCAAACTTTTGTCATCGCGGAAATTTTGCTCTATTTGCATTCTTTTACTATATAAACCAACTACTCGCTTACTCGTCATTGTATTGTCTGATGTCGCGAGTAACCATGGCTCTTTCGCTAAGTTTTGATACATTTTTGTATCTTTCGTAAATCTGCTTTTTCCTTTTCTTCCTTTATTTTTTCCATGATATACGTGTAAAAATGCATCGCATGCTGTCGGGCTGGACTGAGTTAGTCTTGCTTGACCTAACGCCTTTGGTATATCGCTGGCACCAGCCCTAAGTTGTTTTAATGTATGCCATTGTGATTGCATGGCTAGTTTACACTTCATTGAGCCTCTTAATCGACCTATCATATGCCAACCAAGTTCGCGTACTTTACTATACCAAGGCGTAAGAAAGCCGCCGTCTGTTACAATATAGACACTAGGATGTCGTCCAAGCACTTCATAAAGTTCATCTAAAAACAGGCTGTTGGTTGCTGGGCTATCAAAATTCTTCTGCTCAACAATCATGTTATAAATCACGATAGAGCGCCCATCCACAAGTAAGCTTGCTCGCAGTAAGTGATAGTCGTGACCACAGGCACCGCTCCAGTCAACGGCAATTGCAAGCATTGGTAAAGAGTCGATAATAGGATGAGCTAATGCTTTATAGATAGCGACCCTTTCATTGTAGAGGTGAGTATTTTTTAAGAAGCGATCAACGCGTTTTATTTTATGTTTTACATCCACAGCGCCAGACAAATTTCTGCCGATTTCAGTTAAGGTAAGTTTATTGCCCGAAATTAATGCATTACTGCAGCTTAGTAATGTTTTTACTCTGGCATTATTGAATGGCGCTAATGCATGTTTAAAGTACTTATGGCAAACTGATGTGTCAGGCATAGCAGTTGTGACTTATGTGGGTTGTGGTGATTTACATAAGATCATAAATTGCTGTGCCTGTCACGTTTTGGGGATTCGTCAGCCCTTCGGGCAGCACATATTTGGCATTTGTGCTACGTTATCGCCTATTTATGGGGAATAACCACACTACACAGGCTCTCCCTTACCTAAACACCAAACATACTGCTGCAAATTTAACCTCTAAAGATAAACAGGCCCTAACTAATAAGCGTTTCTAACAAGCTCAAATTAATAGGTTTAAGTAAAACTCGGTCAATATTTAAATCTTTTATTTCTCTAGGGTTAGGCTCTGCACCACTTACAATTACCAAGCGTAGCTCTGGGTAACGCTCGTTAATTTTCTGGCCTAAATCAATGCCACGCCCATCAGGTAAGTGCATATCTAACAATACTTTATTAAATTGCTGATCGTGATTGAGTATTTGTAAACATTGCGCGCAACTCGATGCAATCACGGTCTCTACACCTAAACTTTCTAAGAGTAGTTGCGTAATTTGCGCAGCATCGTGGTCATCTTCAACAAGTAAAAAACGCTGTTTTTTCTCGGTTAAACTTTTACTACTATTTATATTTTTAGGTTGTGGTGCGCTTTCAGGCGCCACTAAGTAATCTTGTAAACACTGGTACAAAACTGCACTGTCAACTGGTTTAGGGATTACATCGTTAAAACCAAGGGCTGCCAATTCCTCTCGAATGCCTTTCATCGTTGCCGCTGTAAGCGCAATTATTGGGCCTTTATAGCCCATTTTTCTAAGCTCTATAGTCGCTTCCTTGCCACCCATTACAGGCATATGAATATCAATAAAAATAATATCATATGGAGCTTTGTAAGCATCAGCAATACGCACTTTTTCAAGCGCTTGTTGCCCATGCTCCGCATAATCAACCCTTGCACCACAAGTACTAATCATGTGGCCAACCAACATGCGTAAATCGCGTAAATCATCTACCACTAATACACGTCCATGCACCTTACAAGGTGCTGATTTACTTTGTAATTGTGGGGCACTGCTAAAATTAAGTACCTGTCGTTCTACTTCACTAATATCTCCCGGATACACAGAAATAGTAAATGTAGAGCCTTTGCCAATTTCGGAGTCTAAACTAATGCTTCCTTGCATACGCGCTAATAACTCAGCGCATATTGCCAAACCAAGACCAGCACCACCAACAGAGCGCGATTCTACATCGGCAATTTGCTCAAACGGTTTAAAAATCAGCTCTTGTTTTTCAGGTGCAATACCCATACCTGAGTCTTTAATGCTAAAAAATAGCATTTCGCGCTCATCAACCCACTGTGTCCACGCATTAACAACTATTTCGCCTTTATCAGTAAATTTAACCGCATTATTTATTAAATTTATTAATATTTGGCGCATCCTTGTTGCATCTAGTTGTGCAACCAAAGGTAATGGCTGATGAGATTCAAAGCGAAGCGTAAGGCCTTTATCGAGCACAGACACACGCATTAATGTGTATACATCAGCAAGCATGCTATCGAGATTAACTTCACTTAGGGTCAGCTCTAGCTTATCGGCAGCTATTTTAGATAAATCGAGTACATCGTTTAACAAACTCAATAAGTGCTTACCGTTTCGATAAATAACACCTAGCTCATTTTCTGCTTGCTGACTAAAGTCGCTCTGCATTAAGAGTTCGGTGTACCCTAAAATGGACGATAGAGGGGTACGTAATTCGTGGCTCAAATGAGCTAAAAAGCGGTCTTTTGAGCGATTTTCGGCTTCGGCTTTTAAACGCTCTACTCGCTCGCCTTCAACATCTTTACGAGCAAGTGCATAACGAATAGCGCGTGCAAAACGGCTCGAGCTCATTTCTGTTTTTATTAAGTAATCTACTGCACCAGCATCAAGCGCCGCTGAATCTAATTCGTCGTTTGACTGCCCAGTAAGCATAATAATGGGTCCGCTAAAGCCATTCGCAATGGCTTCTTTTAATACATCTAATCCATTAGATGCACCTAGGCGGTAATCAAGCAGGCAAATGTCATGCTCATTTTTACTAAGCGTTTCAATTGCCTGCTCTGGGGAGCTAATCCATTGAATGTTAAACGTGTGTGAATCCAATTGGTCTAAATAGTCGCAGGTGAGTATGTAATCATCTTCATCATCTTCTACAAGCAGCAACTGAGTCACTTTATCTAACATAAAATCTCCTTTAATCGTTAAAAGTTGTCGGCAGCTCTACGAACTCTACCCAATACTTTCCTAGCGTTTTCATTAGCTCAACCAAGCCATCAAACGTCACGGGTTTGGTTATATACGATGCAGCGCCTAAATTGTAACCTTTAACCATGTCCTCTTCTTGTTTAGACGTAGTTAGAATAACAACCGGAATACCTTTCAAGTTGGGATTTGATTTAATTGCCTCAAGTGCCTCACGGCCATCCATTCTTGGCATATTTAGATCAAGTAATATCAATCCTGGTCGTGGCGACGCAGCTTTATCTTCAAATTTACCTCTGCGCTCTAAATATTCAAGTAGCTCAACACCATCTTCAACAAAGTGAAGCTCGTTAAGTACACGACTTTCAGCAAGGGCATCTTGTGTTAGCAAACGATCATCTTCATCATCATCAGCCATTAAAATAGTAATCGGTTTTACTTTTGAATAGGGCATTTAAGCCTCTCCTTGCAATGTGAAAAGCGCAGCTTCCACAGGTAGTTTTATAACGAAGGTAGCACCTTCACCGTCTTTACTTTGGGCTGTAATTGTTCCACCGTGACGCTCTACAATACGCCGACATACAGAAAGACCAATACCTGTCCCTTTGTATTGTGAACGACCATGTAAACGCTGAAATGGAACAAATATCTTGTCGGCATAGTCTTGTGAAAAACCAATGCCATTATCTTTTATAGTAATAACTTGGAAACTTAAATGCGTATTATGATCAGCACTAAAAATATCCTCATGCACATAACTAATCTTTATGTGTGGGCTTACATCCGGATGCCTAAATTTAACCGCATTCGACAATAGATTTAAAAATAGTTGCTGCATTTGGCTTTTATCAGCCTGAATAACCGGCAAGTCTTCTACATCTACTCGTGCATTAGACTCTTTTATCGCAATTTCTAAATCACTTAATATATCGCTTACCACTTCGTTTAAATTTGTATCAGCGAAGTCTTTACCGCGCGTTGTAATGCGTGAAAACTCTAATAGATCGTTAATTAAGTTAGACATGCGTTGCGCCGCATTTTTCATACGGCCAATATAATCCATCCCTTTTTCACCCAGTTCATCTTTAAACATGGTTTCGAGGCGGTCGCTAAAGGCTTGAATTTTTCGAAGCGGCTCTTGTAAATCATGACTTGCCACAAAAGCAAACTCTTCAAGTTCTCGGTTACTTCGGCTTAGCTCATCAGAATACAGGGTTAACTCTTGCGTACGCTCAGACACTTTACCTGCTAATGTTTCATTTTGATTTTCAAGTTCTAGCCTATATTGCGCCGCGTTTCTTAAATTAAGTCTGGTCATAATAAACATACCAATAATAAGCAAAGCACTTGTTATGGCTGTAATGGCAAAGGTAATTTTTGCCTCATTTTTTATTTTTGCTAATTTCGAAAAGTGACTCACCTTAAAGAGTAATTCACGGTCTTGAATTTCATTAATATGTTCACGAATTTGCTTATATAGGTCTCTACCGCTATGTGTGTTAACTATATTTAACGCACGTCGTTCTTTATCATCTAATGCAAGATTAACTGTTTTCTTTAATTCACGTATTTTACGCTCAACAAGCAGTAACAACTCAGCAATTCGCTCAGCTTGACCATCAATTTCAGAACGAAGTGACTTTACATGATTAGTTTGTGCTTCTAACTGCCCAATAGCATCATAATACGGTGTTAAATAATCATCTTCTTCTGTTAATAAATAGCCACGCTGCCCAGACTCAGCTTGCACTATTGACAAATGCAGTTGCTCAATTGCCGTCGTTAGCATGCTAGTGTTGTCTAAACTCTTTTGGGTTTGCGTTAACCCCTGAATAGTATTTAACGCCAAAAAAGCATTACCCACAATAATACTTAGTACTACGACTATAAAAGCGGCCCATGTAACATTCGCTTTACCTTGCTGTTTTTGCTTGCTCATAGATGTTTAAATGCCTTAGTTGAATTTACTAACCGTTATTATGCTCTGTAATATTTTGTAAACTCTCACTGCACTGCTGACAGTTTAAAATTATTTTATCTAGGGCCTCGAGTGCCTTTTGTTTGGGCATATCGTTTTCCAACACTAATTTAATTAGCTCCGCATTCATTGAGATTCTATTTAACGGGGCTCTTGCATCATGAACTAATTTATTAAGCATTTTAGCTTCGTTATTTTCTTCAGACACTCTATTTCCTTTTATTTAACCTGAACTTAAATTACTTGTATTCACCAATCCCACCGTACGCATTAAGGCGGTTATAAAGTGTTTTTGTACTAATACCCAGCATTTGGGCTGCAAGCGTTTTATTACCTTGCACTTTATCAAGCGTGGCATGAATAAGTTCTTTTTCGACTTCTTCGATTGTTTGCCCTGCCGATACCTGCTTTTCAGCGGTTTTATTATTGACCCGAGAAAAAGGTGACTCTAAATTATCAGGCAGTGTAATTTCACTTGATTGCGGATCGCTCATAATAAATGCACGATGTATCGCATGGCGAATTTCACGAACGTTACCCGGCCATTCATAATTTTGCAGCTCTTTTAACTGTTCACTCTTCCAACTAAATGAAGTGCCATTTTCATCATTTAGTTGCTCTAAAAAAGCTTTAGCTAAAAGGGGAATATCTTCTTTACGATCGCGAAGTGGCGGTATATCGATAGGAAAAACAGCCAGCCTAAAATAAATATCTTCACGAATTACATTATTTTGCGCTAAATCTATAAGCGAGCGATTCGTCGCCGAAATAACTCGGCAATTGGTGGGTATCTCTTTATTTCCACCAACACGCGTTACTTTTTTAGTTTCAAGTACACGCAATAAATTTGGCTGCATATCAATCGGCATTTCAGTTACTTCATCTAAAAATAAAGTACCGTCGTTAGATTGTTCAAACACACCTTCCTTGCGCGCTATAGCACCGGTAAATGCGCCTTTTTCATGGCCAAATAATTCACTACCAATTAACTCTTTTGAAAGCGCACCACAGTTACTTGCAACTAATGGACCTTCGCACTGGCTAGCGTTATGGATAGCCTGAGCGACCACTTCTTTACCTGCGCCACTTTCTCCCATTAGCATCACGTTAGCATTTGTTTTAGCAACACGTTCAATCATAGTGTAGAGTTTTTGCATTGGCTCTGATTCACCGATTAAGCTACCAAAGTGGCGCGTAATACCACTGGGTTTTACTTTTTTAGCTGTTTTTTTAGGCCCATTTAAAACCAGCTCTAAGTCTTCTCGCTGTAATGGTTTTAATAAATGCCCAACATTAGGCTCACACATTTCAGCTAAAATCCCCTTAACTGAAGGATGGCCCGATATAAGTGTAATTTTTGGAGATTGACCAATCATTTTCAAATGATCAAGTAGGTGTAAACCGCTGCCGTCAGGTAACATAAAATCAAGCAGCACATGGTCAAAAGTATTATTTTCAAACCATTGGTGTGCTTCTTTTAAACTGGTTGCGGTGTTTATATTATGGCCGAGGAATTCGACTATGTGGCAAACAACGTCACTAAACTCAACGTCATCATCAACTAAAAGTATGTTTAACATGATAAATCCCTATGCTTTTTTATTATTCTACGCACCTTAAATACAAATTTAAAGTCACGCCTAGAATCTAGTAACCCGAATTAACTTAAGTGATTCACTGCGTTTATATTACCAACTAAATATTTACGTATGCTTAAAAAAATCGATCACTAGGCGTGGTAATATTTCAAGATTGAATTTTTTTAATCTCGAAAAAGTGAACACACCCTAAAAAATAATTAAAATCGTTTCTATTTATACAATGGTAGCAACTGTTATCATTACAAACTTAAAAAGGAGACGAAATGCAGCAATTAAAAACCTTGATTCACTCTGGTATTAATATTAATGAAGGCACTATTTTTACCCGCTTAACAGCCCGTGCCATTGTTACTAAAAATAATAAAATACTTTTAATGTATACAAATCGTTATGAAGACTACAGCCTGCCAGGCGGTGGCGTGGATGAAAGCGAAAGTATTGAACAAGGCTTAATTCGCGAACTAAGCGAGGAAACCGGTGCACAACAAATAAGTGTAGTTAAAGCTTTTGGACTCTATGAAGAGTATCGCCCTTGGTATAAAGAGGACTTTGATATTATCCATATCAAATCATATTGCTACGTCTGTAATATTGCCGACGAGCTGGGTAAAACACAACTAGAGCATTACGAACAGCAAAATGGAATGACCGCTAAATGGGTTAATATTAGCGATGCAATCGCACACAACGAACGCACGTTAGCAAATAGTGAAAAGCAAGGGTTATCGATCCTTCGTGAAACCTATCTACTCAAAAAGATTGCTAAACAACTTTTTTAATTACGACTCACGCTTAATTACTTATACGCCCTTTTACCTGCGTAGCTAACATGCGTTCAACTATTTACAGCTACGCATTTATACAGACCATTTTTGCATTAATATTTGTGTAATCTGAGCTGCGCTAATGTTCTCTCTTGGAATGTATTTTTGACCACACCACAAAGGTGAAAAGCCACTACCACCTAGCAATTCAGCTCTACTTCTTAAAGCCGTTATTGCAATACTTGCGTAAGGAAATGGTGGCACATGTGCAGGTATTGCACCAAGCTCTTGCATAACGCGATTACAAACGCCTCTCGCAGCACGACCTGAAAACAACGTAGTAAGCGCGGTACTATCTTTTTGTTGAGCTAAAATAGCATCACGATGAAGCTTTGACGTAGTTGCCTCATTACAGAGTAAATACGCACTGCCAACTTGTACCCCTGATGCGCCTAATGTTTGCATATGTGCTACATCATCCTCAGTTGCAATTCCACCAGCAGCAATTATAGGAACTGATACGTGCGCAACGCATTCTTGCACTAGTTCAGCCGTACTTTTATGCAAACTTAAATCCATAGATAAAAAATGACCACGGTGTCCGCCCGCTTCTAAGCCTTGGGCAATAACAGCATCAGCACCATTATCAGCAAGCCATTTAGCTTCCTCAACAGTTGTTGCGGTAGAAATGACTTTTGTTCCCCAGCTTTTAATTTGTTCAAGCAAAGAAGGCGCAGGTAAACCAAAATGAAAACTCACCACGGCAGGTTTATAAGGCGCAATAATATCGATAACACTTTGATTTATTGGCTGTCGAGAAGCTTCGTCCGTTAAACTACTTTCAGCAATAGCGTATTCATTAAAATAAGGGGCTAATAATGAATGCCATTGTTGTTTTTGCAGCTTTGTATATTGCAAGGTTGAATGGCAAAAAAAGTTAAGATTATAAGGTTTACTGGTTGAGCGGCTAAGCAACTCTAGCTGTTCGATAAGCTGCTGATTAGAAAGCATCGCACATGGTAATGAGCCAAGCCCACCAGCCTCACAAACACTCGCAGCTAAGTTGGCATCTTGCACACCTGCCATAGGCGCTTGTATTAGCGCAACTGAAATATCAAAAAGTGTCCGTATCATTTTATTCTCCATGTAATTTTTTCTGCAACTTGCATTATTTACAGAACATATCAGAAAACTAACTAAATAAAAAATAAGCACACTCACAAATAAAAACAAAAAACTACAAATAACAATAGGTTACACTTAATTTTATATCTTTAAATAGTTGGTGTTCGTTTTGCACTACTACCTATACATAATTAGTAAGGAGATATAAATGAGTAACACAGTTAAAACGATTAATCCCGCAACTGAGCAAACCATTGAAACCTATACACTGCTTTCTCAAAAAGAAGCGGAGCAGGAAATAGAAAAATCTCACGAAACATATTTAAAATGGCGCTTAACGTCATTCGCTGAACGCGCGAAATATTTAAATAACTTAGCATCACTTTTTGAAGAGCAAAAAGAAGCGATTGCAAAACTTATGACCGAAGAAATGGGCAAGGTGTACAAGCAAGGCTTACAAGAGGTTGAGCTGTGCGCAGGCATTTGTCGTTATACTGCTGAAAACGGCCCACAAGTACTTGCCGATGAAGATCGCGAGATGGATGGCGGCCGTGCAATCATTAGCTACCAACCAACGGGTGTACTACTGGGTATTCAACCGTGGAACTTCCCGCTTTATCAGGTAATTCGTTACAGCGCCGCTAACATCATGGCAGGTAACACAACCGTATTAAAGCATGCTGGTAACGTATTTGGCATGGCTGAAAAAATTGAAGCGCTATTTAAGCAAGCCGGTTTCCCAGAGTACTGCTTCAACAACTTACTCATCGATGGTAAAACCGCCAGCTCACTCATTGCTCACGAGGCAATTAGCGGCGTAACCTTTACGGGTAGTGATGCCACAGGTAAAAAAGTAGCTGAAGAAGCGGGTAAACACGCTAAAAAAACAGTGTTAGAACTGGGCAGCAACGACGCTTACTTAGTACTCGATGACGCCGATTTAGAGCTTGCAGTTAAAACCTGTGTAACCGGGCGCATGATCAACAATGGCGAAACATGTGTTTCAGCTAAACGTTATGTTGTTGTTGAGTCACTTTACGATGATTTTAAAGCGCAAATAAAAGAGCAGTTTGAAGCCATGAAAATGGGCGACCCAATGGCAGATGACACAGACTTAGGCCCAATGGCACGTGAAGATTTACGCGACGGCATTCACGACCAAGTAATGGAGTCAGTAAAAGCAGGTGCAAAGATAGTAACGGGCGGCGAAATACCATCGCAAACGGGTTACTACTACCCACCAACGCTACTTGATAATTTATCGCCAGGTATGCCTGCCTACGACGACGAATTATTTGGTCCAGTTGCTTCGCTTATTAAAGCCAAAGACAACGACGACGCAATGCGCATTGCTAACGATTCTCGCTACGGTTTAGGCGGTGGTATTTTCTCAAAAGATGAGAAAAAAGCCATTGAGCTCGCTAAAAAGTACTTCGACACCGGCATGATCAACATTAACGGCTACGGTTTAGCACAACCTAACTTACCGTTTGGTGGCGTTAAAGGCAGTGGCTACGGCCGAGAACATGGCGGCTTTGGTATGCGTGAATTCGTAAATGTTAAAAGCATTATGATCGCCAGCTAATTTAGCTACATAAATGAAATACGCGTTTTAAATAAAGATTTTTAATACGTGTTTAAAATACAAAAATTATTAAGCCTAAAAGTGGGTAACCGCTTTTAGGCTTTTTTATGACTTTTAGAAAGTAGTTTTCAGGAGGCAGTACTTAGTTTTTAGTAAGAGACAGTACCGAGTTTTAGATATATTCGTAGGGGCGATTTTACATCGCGCTTTTAATCTGAGGAGTCAAAGACTGCAAACATAGCCTTTAATGGGGAATAAATATCGTGGTCTAATTTTATATTTAATCGTAGACACTTATATCACCTAAGTGTTTAGTCGTTTTTCAATGCTCTAGCTAAATCATTTACTGCGGCCTGAACAACTAACCAAGAAATATCACATGTATCTGCATCAGGGTACATTTTACTAGCCATTTGCTCATAAGGATGTATTAGATTACGAAAACCTCTAAGTGCATGAGAGAACTGTCTAACATCCATACCTAACCAACCTACGTTATGTGCCACATCAATCATTTCAGCTAGCTTCCAATGTGCGAAACTTTTTACTTTTCCTGACTTTGAATCTTTAGGCGCAGTAGTACACTGATTTGCTTTACCGGGGTTTCTTTGAAGAACTCCTAATAATAATCCTTCAAGCATACTACCCATGATTATTATTGCTGAAAGGTGGGCTTTAGAATCGACGCAACGCTGGGCTTCTTCCCAACGATCTACAAGTATCTTTCCTACTTCTGATTCAAGACCTAACGCCATAAAATCAGGTGCAGGCATTGGAGAAAGTGAAGAAGTTTTTACATTTTCATCTGAAAAGTTAATATCAAATTTTTCAAACTTAGGTTCAAGACCTTCTAATTTAATCCTGAAACCCTCTACATAGAGGATTTCATTCAGCATGACTAATGCACTTTTAATTTTATCTCTATCACCTTTGTATTCTTTTGGTGATGAAAGACGCTTGAGAACAGCAGCTAATTGTTCACGATTACATTCTTTAAGCTTTTCATGTACCCACCACTGTCGAGTTGAGCCATCATGGATAAATTGAGGCAATCCAGATCGCTCAAAAAAACTTGTGATCTTTGAGCTAGAACGATATTCAGGATGGTTTTCTCCATTACCACAAATAAATTCAGCAATTCTATCTAGTGTACTATCGTCCATGAGGTTCCTTAATGCATCAACAGCCAAATATCTATACATTACAATCTAACAAATCTGATAACTTATGTCTTCTTTCACTTTTAATTCAATTATCTGCTGAAATAAGTTAATTATTCATCAATACTTCAAGTTTAAATATTTGTAGATGAAACTGAAGATTAGCGCTTAAATATAATCAAGTTCTAAGCTTTGATTAGTATGACTGAGGCTATTATTGTTCCTCAAACCTCGGCACTTTTCGCTTATCTGCCTTATTCATAGCAAGCTCTTGAATTTCTTCTTGCTTAAGTTCATCGGATTTAGTTTCTAATGATTGCTGATTAGCGTTTTCGTAGATAAGCTCAGTGAGTAGCGCAAAGTGATCTGAGCCATACTTAGCTAAGCGCTTAATACGCTTTACTTTAAAACCTGGGCTGTGAAATAAGTGATCGAGTGGCCAGCGCATAAAAAAGTAACTTGCATGAAAAGTATTATAAAAACCTCGGCCTTTTCGAGGGTCTAAAAAGCCACTTATTTGCATAAACAAACGGGTGCTGCGCGACCAAGCTACATCATTTAAATCACCGGCAACTATGGTAGGTCGTGTTGGGTTTTTAAGCGCTTTAGCGACCATTATTAGCTCCGAATCGCGCGGGCGCGATGAGTCTTCCTCTGTCGGGCTTGGTGGTGCGGGGTGAATAAAGTGCCCTTGCATTTGCAGGCCTTCATCGTTTTCAAACAAAATATGAATTGAGGGAATATCTTTTTCTATTAGCTCACATACTTGTGCATCGAGTATTTTAAACTTGCTGTATAAGTGCATGCCGTAACGATTGTCTTTAGGGCATTCTATGTAATATGGGTAATTTTTTTTAATGACTGATAATTTATTTTCCCACCAGCTATCGCTCTCAAGCGTAATAAGTAGGTCAGGTTGATGCTCATCAACAAGGCTAATTAACTGCTCACTTTTATGGTTCGACATAAGTACATTTGCCGACATAATTCGTATGCTATGGTCGATGTGCTTAGGTGCGCTTTGCACTTCTTTTTTAGCAAGCCACGTATACGGGTAAATCCATTTACCTTGTAAAATCATTATAAGCAATGAGGTTAAGGCTATAAATACATAGCCTATTGCGCTACTTTGCCATAATAAAAATAACGAAGTAACAGTGACTAAACTGGCAATATAAAACACTTGTAAGCGCACAAAGTCGCAACTACGCACTAAATAGTGTTGGCTGTAAGACATAGGTAACAGGGTAACAGGGTAACCAGTAAAAAAAGCCGATGATGATAGCCAGCGCAATGAGCATTTTAATATCCTTATAAGTTAACTTAGTGAATTTAATAACTGGGATTAATTTATGAGTTTAACAAACGGGTATGAACAACGAATGAAATTACCAGCCATTAAAATTTAAGCTAACTCATCGCTGTTTATATTGTGTTTTACAGTGACTACGCATAATAGCAGGGTCACGTAATTTTAAGTGTTTTGTTTTGCGACCAGCATGGCGTTTACGCCAAACTTTAAAGCTACCATTTGAGATATTTTCACGCATAAAAACCACCAATTGCGGGTATTTTAATCCGTATAACTGTTCTATTGCCTCGTAAGGGGTTCTGTCTTCCCATGCCATTTCTATAATTCGCGATTGTTGCTCTGCGTTAAACATTTAGATTTGCTCAAATTGTGTTAATACGCTTTTTATATTTACTTAGATCAGTACAGTTAAACGCACCAGACTGGATAATCAAACATAATCTTCTACACTAATAAAAAAACTGGGTTTTGGCTTAATGCGTGTAATTTTCTTTTTTATAATTTTATATTCAACACCGTTATTTGCATCACAAAATAAAATCATACGCTGTGTTACTACTCACTACCCCCTTTTACAATATATGACACTAACACCGAAACATTTACTGGTTTAGATATTGAATATTTAAGGTTTATTGAGCACAACCTAGAATTAAATATTGAACTAGTGCATTTACCTTGGGCACGTGTTCAAAAAGAAATGAAAAAAGATAACTTTGACTGTTATTTTTCATTAGGTAATAATCCAGAGCGTACTAAATACTTAGACTTTACAACGGTGCCGCTGCATATAACTAAATTTGGCTTGTTTACGATTAACGATCAAAACGTTATTAATAATAATTTATCTCAAGCTACAATATCAATGCTCAGAGGCGTTGATTTACCAGTAGAAATTGCCAAAAAGTACGCAATAGATTCAAATAATATAATGCGTTCACTTTCTAGCGAAGACACGTTTAAGCTCCTTAAAAAAGGGCGAGTGCAGTACGCTATTACAAATTACCAAGCTGGCCTTTGGTACACACAACCTTTCAAAAACATCACCTCTATTGAATTAAATGAATTTCAACTTCCTGTGTATATCGCATTTAAATTTGGAGTCATTGATACACATAAAGTCGATCAGCAAATTAAAGCTTTTCAAACAAAGCGACTTAACAAAAACGATGACTAAATGCGTTTATCTTTATTTTATGTTCCTAAAAAAATACCTTTAGGTGTATGATATAAACCTATCTACATAGAAATAATAAGATCTAAGCAATGTTTACAAAACTACCAAAGTGGGCTGAATATGGCGCGTTTACGCTCGCATTTATAGCGGGCATAGTAAACGCTGTAGGCTTATTAGGATTTGAGCACCAGGCTATTTCGCATGTATCTGGCTCTGTTACTTTACTTGGTATTAAAGCAATAACTAATCCCAGTACTGCCTTATTGTTACTTTCAATAATTGTTCATAGGTTGGATCTTAAGAAAACTTGAAGTTGAACTCTGTTAATGATCAAATAGTTACGCCAATAAAAACATGACTAAAAACAGAGTTCACATGCAGATTAACCAAGTTTCAAACCAATTAAAAGCCCTTATCTCAGAAAAACACCTCATTGAGCTTGCAAAAACCTCTGGATTTCAAGTTCGACACCGTTGCCTGTCGATCGTTTCTCTGCTCAAAGCCGTATTTAAAAGCTTATCTTGCCTGCAAGACGCTAACTTGTCAGATATCCATCAAAACTTGCGAACGCAGGCTGATTGCACGATAAGTTATAAACCCTTTCATAATCAAATTCGAAAACCAGCCTTGACTGAGCTTGTCCGTGAGCTCGTTATTCAAGCGATGTCTAAATTGACTGTAAACACGCTGGATAAAACCTTTTTTACCCAGCGAGGAATACAGCGAGTGTTATTGCAAGATGGTTCTTCATTTGCTCTACATGATGAATTAGCGCAGGTTTTTGCTGGTCGTTTTACTGCTGTAAGTCCTGCCGCAATTGAGTTGCACGTTACCTATGACCTATTTAATGAACAACCCTGCGAAATAGATATTCGTCCTGATGTTGAAACTGAGCGCGCCTTTTTACCAGGTAGCCACACACTTGAAGATACGTTATTACTTGCTGATGCTGGGTATTTTGACTTAGATTACTTTGAGCAAGTAGCTCAAGATGGCGGATATTTTTTGATCAGAGCAAATAAAAACATTAACCCAATCGTTACATCAGCTTATTGCGCGGGTATAGAACTTAAAGAAAAGAACATTAAAATCAAAACGTTACTCGATAAATTCGCAAGCCAACCACTTGAATTAACAGTACGTTGGAAGAAAAATGGGCCCGAGTACAGGCTTATCTATTTACCGAATGAAAAGCGCCCCGTTTTCCTTGTTACTAATTTAAAAGAGGCACAGTTTAGCTTTGACGAACTACTCGATATATATGCAACTCGTTGGCAAATTGAGTTGTTTTTCAAAGAACTAAAGTCATGGAATAACCTTAAAGGGTTCATCACACGAGATCCTCATATTGCCGAATCATTGGTTTGGCTGAGCATACTGCAAACACTTATCAAGCGTTTTATCTGCCATAGTGCAGCGGGTATGTTTAAGTGTGCGATCTCGACATTTAGAGCGAGTAAGTGCAGTTATCTTTGGTTGGATGATATTCTGGATTGCATAGAACAAACACGGTGCAGCCATAAGATACATCGTGTATTTGAGCTACTAGCGGTAAATTGTAAGCGGCAAAGCATTGAGAAAAACAATGATATTTGCCGTTTTAAGATAGGAAGTCACACGGTCTGTGTTCCTTAAGAACTAAGCTATGAATAATTGTTAGCTTTATGTTGGGTTCGGCACTGTCGGGCTTTTTGCTCTCTGGTGGCTCATTAAAACTTGGTCGTCATTACGACACTTTGCTTTTTATTGAAGGATTGCTACTACTTGCAAGTGCTTATTTACTCAAAAACACATTCGTTTACGGCATTGTTTTAACGTCTGCTGCGTGTGGGTTACAAAATGCGCTAGCAACTAATTACAGTGGCGCAGTAGTTCGTACCACACACTTAACCGGTATTTTTACTGACCTTGGTTTAATGATAGGTAAAGCGCTTAAAGGTGAGCAATTTGATACCCGTAAAGGCGTTATGTTTTTACTCATTATTGCAGGCTTTTTACTAGGCGGTATAACCGGCTACGTTTTATTTAAGCATTACTTAGTGCTGGCTTTGGTGTTTCCTGCTGTGGCTTGTTTTGTTTTATCAATTACGTATCGGGTTTATAGGTTACGTACGCTTTAACGCAACAAGTTTAAATGCATATTAAAACCGCATATTATAGAGGCAATGCAATACAGATTACTTTCAAGGAATGTATGAAACCTTATTTTTTGCCGCTGATATTACCCTTTAGCCACACTGCGTTTGCCGATAATCAAAATAATGATGCAATAGAAACAATAACAACTACGGCATCACGTATTGAAGCGCTATCTACCCCACTCCCTTTATCAATAAGTACACTCAGCGAAGCGCAGCTAAATAGCATAGCGCCTACGCATATTGAAGAAGCCCTGCAACGTGTAGCGGGTGCTAATATTCAACGCGGAAATGGCCAAGAATATTTACCCGCATTGCGCTCTCCGGTACTTTCGGGCGCAGGCGCATGTGGTGGCATATTAACCTTAGAAGATGGTATACCACTGAGAGCCGCTGGGTTTTGTAACATAAACGAGTTATTTGAAGCGCACAGCGAAATGGCGCAGCGTATTGAAGTGTTAAAAGGCCCTGGTTCTGCACTTTATGGTTCAAACGCTGTGCATGGTGTTATTAATGTAATAACGCCCGACACTACTCAAGGCGGTGGTTTAGTTGGTTTAGACTATGGCTCGTACGGCTATACTCGCTACAAATTACGTGCAGGACAAGATTACGGCAACAGCGGTATCGGCATTAACGCAAGTGTTACCGATGATAGCGGTTACCGCGACGACGAAAGCGTAGAGCAACAAAAAGTAAATATTCGCCATCGCTATTCAAATAATAATTTATTACTTACCTCAGGCCTTACTTACACAAATCTTGATCAGCAAACGGCTGGGTTTATTACAGGCTTTGAAAGCTATAAAAACGAAGACCTCGCGCAAAAAAACTTTGACCCTGACGCATTTAGAAAAGCTCGTGCATTTAGAGCATGGAGCAATGCAACATGGCAATTAAATAACGATGATGTGCTCTCTACTACGTTATATTTTCGCGACCAAAGCATGGACTTTTTTAAGCACTTTTTACCCGGCACACCGCTTGAAACAAACAGCCAAACAGGTTTTGGCATACAATCGCTTTATCAACATAATTTACAAAGTAATATAAAAATAAACCTAGGACTTGATGGCGAATACACGCAAGCCGATTTTACTCAAAGCCAAAATGAGCCCACTCAAGGTTCTGCATTTTTAGTTGCTACAGTACCCCAAGGTAAGCATTACGATTACGATGTAAACGCCACGCTTTATGCTCCTTTTGCATCGCTTGATTGGCAATTAAATAAGTGGTTACTTACCGCAGGTGTGCGCTACGAGCATATGCAGTACGACTACACCAATAATATGCTAGCAGGTAGAACAAAAGACGATGGCACAAAATGCGGATTTGGTGGCTGCCGATACAGCCGCCCAGCGAGTGCTAAAAATAGTTTTAGTAATCTATCGCCAAAGCTTGGGGTTAGTTATCAGTACAATACAAATAACACGCTTTATGCAAACTTTTCTCGCGGTTACAGAGCGCCACAAGCGGCTGAGCTATACCAATTACAACGCGAGCAAACTACTGCAAATTTAAGCGCCGAAATAGCCAATAACGCAGAGCTGGGTATTAAAGGGATTTACGAAAAACTACGTTATGGTGTGTCACTTTACGCTATGAGTAAACACAATACGATTTACCGCGATAGTGATTTTTTTACGGTAAATAATGGCAGCTCTCGCCATCGTGGTATTGAGCTTGAGCTTGACTACCAGCTCACTAAGTCGCTTGCACTTAACTTTGCAGGCACACACGCAAAGCATACTTATACTAACAACCAAATACTTAACGGTTTAAATATAAACGGCAACGACATAGATACCGCGCCGCGTAATATTGCTAATCTCGATTTAACATGGCAGGCACTCAGTAATACGCAATTTGCTTTGCAGTGGCACCGCGTTGGTAACTACTACACCGACCCAGAAAACTTAAATAAATACCAAGGGCATGATGTTTTAAGCCTACGCGCACAGTGGCAAGTTACTAGTAATCTTGAGCTACTTGCTCGCATTATTAACTTAACTGATGAGGCTTATGCGGAGCGCGCCGATTACACCAGTTTTACCGGCGACAGATACTTCCCTGGCAAACCACGTAACGCGATGCTTTCGGCAACTTATACGTGGTAGTCCTTATTTAAGGGCTAAGCTAATTTAACTGATTTAAGTCGCTCATGTATTTCATAGGCGACTTTTTCATTACCTTTTTAAACATAGTAATAAATGCACTCACCGACTCATACCCTAATAACTCCGACACCTGCTGCACACTTTGCTTATCAGAAAGCGCTTTTAAGGCTGTAATTATATGCAATTGCGTACGCCACTTTCCAAATGTCATACCTGTTTCTTTTTTAATTAACCGCGCTAATGTGCGCTCAGTTAATGCAAACTGCTTAGCCCATTGTGGTAGTGTTTTTCGGTTATTTGGCTTGTTTATAAGCTGATCGCTCATAGTTTGAATTACCTCATTTTTAGATAATACAAAATCCAGTGGTTGTACGGGCATTTCAATAAGTTGATCAAATAACACCTGCGCTAAACGCGCTGTTTTACTATTTAAAGTATAGTGCTGATTATGCCCAGCCAACTCACACATTAGCTCTTTAACCAGCGGCGTAATAGCTAACGTACAGGTATTTAGCGGCATACCGTTTTTACTACTATCAATAAATAAATGACAAAGCTGCGCGTTATCAGACGCCCTATTACTATGCATCTTTTGTGCTGGGATCCAAATTGCACTGTGCGTGGGCACCATCCACATTTTGGCCGACACTTCACACGTTACATAACCATGTAGCGCTAAAATTAATTGCCCTTTAGGATGGGTATGTAGTGGTATTTCGTGACTGGCATGCGCGTGCTCTATTTTGGCTATTATAGGCTGCGCCATAGTTTCAAAATTTTTAATGTCGTCCCAGCCAATTGCATCAAACATAGTTTTGTCTGTTTTTAGTTATTTAGTGTCATTATCTCTAAATTATAGTTTTTGCTAAGCTTTTATACTAGCGCCCATTAAGTATTAGCTTTAATGGTCTTCCCTTTTGTTAAATAACACACCTAAATCACGCTTTGCTGGCATATTACTTGTGCTTGGCATATTACTTATTGCCGCAAATTTACGCGCCACATTTACAGGTATTGCACCTGTGCTTGAACAAATTATTAATCACTTTGGGCTTAGCGCATCACAAGCTGGCTTTTTAACAACACTGCCACTCATTGCCTTTGCGGTTGTATCGCCAATGGCTGCAACTCTTGCTAAAAAGCAAGGGCTAGAGCGCACCTTGTTTGTAGCTTTGTTATTTATACTTGCAGGGGTTGCGGCGCGAGTAATAAATACCTCAGCCATGCTTTTTGTAGGCACCGCTATTATTGGTGTAGGTATTGCTATAGCAAACGTATTATTACCAAGTTTAATTAAGCGCGACTTCCCTGCAAAGGTTGCGTTAATGACCTCAGCCTACGTGCTAACAATGGGCGTTGTATCGGGCGGATTTTCTACTTTGGTTTTTCCGCTGAGTCAGTTAAACGGATTAGGCTGGCAACTTGCGCTGGGCTCATCAGCCATTATTACTCTGGCGAGTATTATTGTATGGATGTCGCAATTAAGTAAGCACACAAAACCCGCGAGTATTGCTCAACACGCTAACACGTCAAAAAGTGTTTGGCGTTATTTACTAGCATGGCAAATTACCCTACTGCTGGGTTTAAACTCATTTTTAAATTATATAATTATTACGTGGTTACCAAGCATATTAACCGAAACCGGTCACTCAGCTACCCAAGCAGGTGCTTATCATGGGGCTTTTCAAATAGCGACTGCATTACCGGGTTTAATATTAATTCCGTTACTTGCCAAATTAAAAGATCAAAGCGCGCTTAGCTTTATTTTAGCCATGTTGAGTGCACTCAGTGCATTGGGGCTGCTTTACATGCCTAGCTTTGCTTTTGTTTGGACCCTAATGCTGGGCTTTTGCTCTGGGGCATGTTTTATATTGGGGCTGTCGTTTATTAGTTTACGAACTGACGATTCGCAACAAGCAGCGTCGCTTTCAGGTATGTCGCAAAGCGTAGGTTATTTGCTCGCGGCTATTGGTCCTATGCTAGCTGGTGTATTACACACGACTACGGGAAGTTGGAGTGCGCCATTATGGCTGTGCGCTATTGCAGGAGTACTGTGTGCTTTATGTGGTTTGGGCAGTGGTAAAAACACCACTTTAGCTAAATCAGCTAACTAGCTGCTGTAACCACGAAAATAAACCAGACGAAGGTTTGTTGCTCGTGTGTTTTTGCTCATAACGTTTATTAGTTGCTTCGCGCTGTTCACGGCGCTCTTGTGCTAAATTAGCTTTTGCAGCAAAACGCAAGCGCTGCTCTTGCGTAAGCTCATCATTAAAGTTTATTGCAGTTTTATTTACTGCTCGGCTGCTTTTAGGTGAACTACACATATTATTCTCCAAATGACTGACTTATAAGTAGACAGTCATTTGGTTAAATAAATTTCAAACCGCTTACTAAAAAGTGATTTTTTATCAGTATTACTAGTTTTGTGGGGTTGTATCAAATGCAGGTACTTCGTGTAAGCCGCTCAACCAGCTCAATGTTGATTTAGCCCAAATTTGTGCTGTTGGCGTAAATTGATCTCGCTGATCAACCGCACCAATACGCAAACCATATACACGGTCAGCTTTAGCTTCGTTAGTTGCATAAAGTGTTGTACCACATGTGCCACAAAAACCTTGCGCACGTTTGTTACCACTTTGCGCTGTTTTAACAAACTCTTTTGGCTCACCTTGGGTAAATACTACCGAATTTGGCTCTGCAATTATAACGGCTCTAAATGGGCCGCTCGACATACGTTGGCAATCGCTACAATGGCAAACAAGTGCATTGTTATTTTGAGACTTTGCCTGGTATTTAATTTCACCACAGTAACAGCTTCCAGTAATTTCCATTATTTAAATCCTTAATGCTTATGAAGATTGAATCGAGATATAAGACCGGCAGTATCGATTCATTATTTTTAAAATATAAAAAATTGCTCGCCGGTTCATTTGTATATTCGGTTAGGTTTTTAATTTTTGAGAGTGATTTTTTCAAAGTTGAGCAAGTGCTACAAACATGATGCGATGTTTTAAATAAAACAGCAATACCACGTTAAGCTAATAGCGTAACGTGGTGTGTTTAAGCTATCTTTTATGTGCGTTTAAATAATCAACAGCTAACAGGCTAAGCGCCTTAGTGCCTACTTTAAACGATGATTCGTCGGCATAAAAATAAGGTGAGTGATTACTAGCCACTGTATTTAAATCTTGCTCACTTGGTGTGCCGCCTAAAAATACAAACACACTCGGCACTTCTAATGCGTAAAACGAAAAGTCTTCTGCGCCGGTTATTTTTCCCATTTCAACTACGTTTTCATTACCTGCTGCTTTTTTAAGGCTAGGTAACATTTGCGCAGTTAACTTTGGGTTATTAATCGTTACCGGATAACCTTCGTGAATGTGTACCTCTGCAGTTGCACCTGACGATTTAGCAATGTGCGTGGCTGTGGTTTTTATTTTTTCAAATATTTGTGCTCGGTTATCCATATCAAAGTTACGAATTGTGCCTACCATTTCGACTTCTTCAGGAATAATATTATTACGTACCCCACCCGCTATCTTACCAAACGAGACAATAGCAGGCTCTTTGGTAATGTTGATTTGGCGACTAACAATATGATTTACGCCTGTTACTATTTGCGCAGCTGCGGCAATGGGGTCAACCCCAGTCCACGGTGCAGAGCCGTGTGCCTGCTTGCCATGTACAGTTATTTCAAATCGGTCTGCACTGGCCATTGCAGGGCCACTTCTATAACCAATTTTACCGCTGTGCAAACTAGATGTTATGTGTAACCCAAAAGCAGCTTCTGGTTTGTATTGTTTAAATATGCCTTCTTTAAGCATTAACTCAGCGCCACCCTCTTCCCCCTCTGGTGCGCCTTCTTCTGCAGGCTGAAATACAAACATAATATTACCGTGTAGCTCATCTTTCATGTTTGCAAGCACTTGTGCAGCGCCCATTAGCATGGCCACGTGCGTATCGTGCCCACAAGCATGCATTATGCCTACATCAACACCACGATAATTAGTGGTTTTAGTTGATTTAAATGGCACGTCGGCTTTTTCGGTAACGGGTAACGCGTCCATATCTGCGCGCAACATTACCGTAGGGCCAGGCTTTGCACCTTTTAATAACCCCACAACGCCTGTATAAGCAATCCCTGTTTGTACTTCCATACCCAGCGACTTTAAGTGCTTAGCGACGATACCTGCTGTGCGGGTTTCGCGATTTCCAAGCTCAGGGTTTTGATGAAAATCACGTCGCCAGTCAATAACCTGTTGCTCTACCTTTTTCACTTGCTGATCAATGTTTGCATTGGCATTAAATGCACTTAGGGCAGCAAAGCCCAGCGCTACTGAAATTAGTGATTTTTTCATCCTGTTTGTCCTTATTATATTTATTGGTTTTATAATATTGATGAGCACGAGACCTTATGTATTATTGAGAACATAATTAGTTCGCCCTATAACCACTATTACTGAAGGCTCTACAATAATCAATCCCATTTAAGCTAGATGCCCAACTATGGGGGGCTTTATCTATTTTTAGTGTGAAGGTTTAGCGCTAATTAAGCCTACCACTTTTGCTTTTGTTGATTTAAAAATGGCACTAAATAGTCCACCAACGCACGGACAGTCGGGCTTAATAAACGTTGCGATGGGTAGAGTAAATTCACGGGTAATGGGCTTGGCACATAATTGCTATTCAAACTATATAATAAGAATAGCAATGCAGAACCTCCCCTTATGTTGGGGGTAATTATTTATACGCATTCGCATTTTTAATGCTGTCAAAATCGTTAAAGCGCACGTTATGCTGCGCCATTACTTTAAGTATTTTTTTACTTAGCATTTGGCGTAAATAAAATGGCTGATTTGGCACAAAATGATGAATGGTATGCGTTTTACCAAAGTTAAAACAAAACAAGTGAAACGGCATAAATAAACGACTCGTTAGTACATGAGTTTGCTCAAGCATGTTATTAACGCCGCCATAGTAATGCATGCTTGAGGTAACAAAATTAAGCGAGCTTGAACGAATAATATTAGGCACAATGAGCACGACCATTAAAAATTCAAACACATTCATTATACTTAGTACCCAGCTAGGTGAATTTAGCGAAAGTGGTATAAAAAAATCAACGCTATGAAACACAATAACGCTGTATAAAATAGCAAAATACACAGTTGTTACCGGAAATCCTGCATTAAAAACACTCGAAAAACTAAAGCCATTAATTTCTTTTCTAAAACGTTTGGTAGAAATAACTAACCCTAATAACCCATCTACAATAACTAGCGCACGTAAAAATGGATTTTTAATGCCATTTCCAACCAAGCGTTCTTCTAGGTCTTGTTGTGTGCCTGAGGTTTTGTGATGGTGTAAATGCATTTTACGTCGGTACCATGGGCTAATAGTATTTGGCCGTATTAACCATACTACTAACATCATAAAATTATGCATGAAAGGCTGATTACTAAAGTATTGTTTATGTATAAGGTCGTGCTCTAACTCATGGGAAATAGACGCAGCAATAGCCGCAAGTACTATACATACCCAAGCAGGTATGATGGCTAAATAATATAAAACACCAACACCAGTTAATGCGCTAAGCGACAGCAATAAAATAATTAACCCTAAGGTATTTTGATGTGCAAGTAATGGGTGTTTTTGACGAAGTAACACTTCTTCTGCCTTGATTGCTTTAACAATCGCTTGAATGTTCTGTTTGGCACTTAATTGGGTCATGATGATGTCTTAAAAAACTTGATGTACAAATAATACCTGAATTAAGCGTAACATCTAAAAAAATGACAATAAAAAATTACAATACGCTTGATGCTAAAGTGTGCTTTCGCACAGCAATAAATACAATAATAACGAGACCACACACGACTAAACTCATACCTACTATATTTTATATTCAACTACTCTGGCTTTAATCACATGATTTTCGAGATCCAAACATCTAATTAGGGACACCTTTGCCTGTAATGCTCTGTAATACATATTTAGCTGCAATCGTTCTACACTTTCCTTAGTTAACCTGAGTTCTGGATAATAAATCAATCTCAAGCAACTATTTTCAGCGCTAACTGAGTTGAATTCATTTGAATCAGATCCGCTATTGGCGGTGAATTCACCTTATTTTCACTGAAAAAACCTAGCTATAAAAAATATCAATACAGTTCAATATGTTAGTAAATCTTTACCCGGGTTTTAGGTTAGTTAGTGAAAAACCACTAAATATTGTTCATACACACTTAAAAAGGAAGATTAAAATGTCTAACGAAAGCTTATATCTGGTTAAACTACAGTTTAAATCTGGCGTTGTTGGTGGTGGTTCTATGGAATTACAATTATCAGTAGATCCAAAAACAGGATCATTAAATGGTAGAGCAAATGGGGCCATTTTAGAGGGAACTCAGCATGCGCCACAATTTACTTCTAGCGCATCAGGGCATATGCATGCAACAGGTTACAATGACGTAACCAAAGTTGGTGCAGTAACTGGCCAAGCCATTGTATCCTTCCCACCACCTGCAATTGGTAGCTATCAGTCGCCATTCACGGCAAGCTTCGCAGTAGATAATCAATGGAATGGTAAAGGTAGCTTTTCGGTTGGTGATAATACTTACCAAGGCCAAGTAAGTTTAATCGACTAATATAAAGAAAATATTTTTAACGGCACTTAATACATTTAAGTGCCGCTGTTACAGTCTTGCAAAACCCCTCATTACAACAAAAATAAACAGCACGTAAGTAAAGCAATCAGAAGTTAAAACAGAGTACTTAAACTATACCGTTCTACTTATTGTATGGGGCCTATTTTTAGGTAAAAAACCTTGCCGATAACAAGGCAGGAATTTCAAATGCAGTTGGTATCAGGTTTAATCCCAGGGCAAGAGCATGAAAAAAGTCTATGCGTTCAGTACCTTTTCAAGGTAGGCTGTACTGCGCATAGCTTTTTTCTGTTTTGCGGGCATGCCTTTACTAAAGCTTTTTCTGCTTTTAGCTGATTAAATGCGATGTGTCTCAGCCCCGCAAATACAGGTGCTGCACCTTCGCGCCTAATTCGACACTCATCTTCTTTAAATCCTACATCTAAACGCCAATGTAATCCATTTTCTATTTGCCAATGTTGTCGTGCTCCTCTCGCGAGTTCTTCCGCTGTTAAATTCGCTGAACTAATATAGTATCTATAGCATAACTCATTGCTTAATTTACCTTTTTCTTTTCTATAAGAAACAATAACACCCACTGTTTTTACACCTTCCCAGTGTATCGTTTCTGATAAACCGCTCACGTTATGGCTCACTGCACAGCACCTAAATTCTTCTCTATTTTTTTGATAATCGGCTTCGTTAAACAAGAGCCCATCAGATGCTTGTCGTGCTACCTCAGGTAATAACACATCTTCTATTTGTGACAGTAGCCTTTTATGGTTTGCTTTTACCGCAAGTAAGTAATCGGCTTCTTTACCAATTATTTTTTTTGCAATTGATTTTTGACACCCCATAGCGTCAATCGTTACTAAGCAGCCTTTTATCTCTAATAATTCAAGCAGCTCTGGCAACGCTTTTATTTCATTCGACTTTTTATCAACAGGGCATTGTGCCAAAACAACACCATTTTCGCATGCAAATGCACTGATCATATAAAGCGCATCGCGTCTATCTGACTGATTAAATGAACCTTTCAATCGTTTACCGTCAATAGCAACTACACCGCCTGAGTTAATTTGGAGCAGGCTTTCATCCAAGAAGAAAAGGAATCTTGGAATTGCGTCATGTCAATACGGCTCATTACACGAGCAATTGTGTCATGGCGAGGGATCCCTTGTTCAAGAAGAACATATTTTCTGAGCCAATCTAGTCTATCATGACCAAAATCTTCAATCTCTTCCCAGCCCTGACAGCCTGAAACAACAGCGCTAACAGCTAAGAATATGATATCAAATAGTTTATGAACAACTTTACCTTGTTGGCGAGGGTCGTCGATTGATTCGAAATATTTAAATAGCTGAATGTTAGACATGGGGATGCTCCTTAAAAAAGGAGTATAAGATCATACTTTTAAGTCAAGGTAAAGTTCGTGTTCTTGCCCTGGGTTTAATCCCTAAAATTAATTAAGAATTATCACGAATTGATATTATATCTGCGCTATATTATTAGTAATACTTTAAGCTAATCACTCAAAATTCAGGCATAAAAAAACCCCTGCTAAATCTAGTAGGGGCTATAAAAAGTGGTACCAGCGGCCGGACTCGAACCGGCACTCCTTTCGGAAGGGGATTTTGAATCCCCCATGTCTACCAATTTCATCACGCTGGCGTCATTTTTCTTTAACCTTCTAAACACGAGAAGATAAAGAAAAACCACTTTAGAGCTAAGGTTTGTTTATATGCCTTCGTCTCTATGCCAAGCATTATACAAACAATACATGCAGCAGCAAGCGTTTTATGACATTAGCATGATCAACCGCTTAACATTTAGCCATCTATTAACATTTACAAAAGAGATTGTTAGGTTAAATAGTATCGCTAAACTATAGCACTTAGTATTTGTAAGCTTTTTTGCTAAACTAGCGAGCATATTAATAGTGAGAGTGTCTTTATGTCTGGTAAGTTTCCACGGGCGAGTTTTTGGCGTCGTTTTGCGTCTTTAATTTACGATGCCTTAGTCGTAATTTCTTTATCTATGCTTACAGCCATACTTTATTTTGCAGTAATTCAAGGACTAAGTGCCTTGGGTTTTATTGCTCAAGCAGAAGATCCTGCAGCTTATATACAGGATTCCCCACTGCTATACGGCATTAGAAGTACGTTATTTGTAGGTATAAACATTTTCTTTTTGCTTACTTTTGGACTAAAAGTGGCCAAACCATTGGTATGCGCGCATGGCGTTTAAAAGTACAAACACTCGACGGTAACCTTATTAGCTGGCCTCAAGCGATTATCCGCTGTGTAAGCTCACTACTTGGGCTAGGCAATTTAGTGGTGTTAGTTGATTTTAAAAACAAAAATGCATTACAAGATTATATTTCTAAAACCGAAGTAATTGCACTAACAAAAGAAGAAAACAAGCGTATTTATCGTGAGCTAGATTGAACCTATATCACTTATTTTAAAGTAAAAAAGCGTGGCTACTGTCACGCTTTTTTATGTTTATAAGTTTATTACCTACACTATTTTAAAAGCATTAAACTCGTTTATTCATCAAGTATGTCGCAAAACTTATAAATATTATGCTTGGTAATACAGCACCTACAATAGCTGGTATTTGATAAACCATAACCACTGGGCCAAATATTTCGTTAGTTAAATGAAACACGATACCGGTTACAACACCCATAATAATACGCGCCCCCATAGTAACGGTACGTAGTGGGCCAAATATAAACGAGAGCGCCACCAGCAGCATTACCGCAACAGATACAGGCTGCATAAACTTACGCCAAAGGGCAAGCTCGTAGGTACTAGTGTCTTGCTCATTTTGTTCTAAATACCCTAAATACGACCATAAACCAGTAAACGATAACGACTCTGGCTTGACTGATACAACACCCAGCTTTTCAGCGGTGAGTTGTGAGGCATAAAATTCTTCAGGCACCTGTTCTGTGGTAATTTTTTCGTCGGTGATAATTACCTTATTTATATCACGAAGTAGCCAACCGTCATTACGACTCAAAGCATTTTTTGCTTTAGTAATTTGAGTCAAATCTAATGATTTATCAAAATGATACATATACACACCATGCAGCATTCCATTTTGATCAACATCTTCTATGTTAATAAAGTTATTACCATCTTTAGCCCATACGCCTTTTTGCGCATTAAATACATCACCGCCATGTATTGCCTGATTACGCATTTCTTTAGCGTGCAGCTGTGCCTCTGGTGCACCCCACTCGCCAAGTGCCATCATACAAAAAGCCATAAATACGGCCGTTTTCATTACCGAGCCGATTATTTGTAAACGCGACATACCTGCCGCTTGCATTACCACCAGCTCACTGTTTGAGGCGAGTGCACCTAAACCCGTTAATCCGCCAATTAGCGCAGCCATAGGGAAAAATACAACAAGGTCACCCGGTATAGTATATAAAGTGTAAAGCATTGCGGTAATTAAGTCGTAACTACCACGCCCTACCGATTTTAACTGTTCAATAAATTTTATGAGGGTACTAATACCCACTAATACCAATAAGGCAAAGCCTGTTGTTTGTAAAATACTGCGGCCTAAATACCAATCAAGCGTTTTCATCATGAGCCTAATTCTCGCTTAGTTACAACAGCTTTAAGCCAAGCGCCCAGTGGACGCCCTTTAATTATTAATAGCCCACCTATAAATAGGGCACTTATGTGGATCCACCACAACCCTATTGATGGTGGTATTTTACCATCCTCAACTGCAAATTTAGCTGCATTAAGTAAAATAAAATAACCCAAATACAAGCTAATAGCTGGCACTAATTTAGCAAACTTACCTTGACGCGGGTTTACAACACTTAATGGCACAGCAAGCAAAGTAAGCAGTGGAATAGAAAGTGGAATAGCGAGACGCCACTGCCATTGTGCTATAGATTCAGGGGTATTTATTGCCAGCAACTGATTAGTTGGCACCGCTTCTAGCTTACGGCGTTGATGCTCTATTTCTTGATCGCGGATTTGTACGCTGTAGCCGTCAAATTCAGTTAAATTAAGTGCAGGTGTTAAACCGTCAGTTTCATAACGTTTACCATCAGTAAGCACTAACTGCTGTTCACCATTAACGGCTTCTACTACTACGCCTTGTTCTGCGTAAACTAGGCGTGCAAGGTTATCTTTTTCGCTGTTAGGTAGTTGCGCTACAAATACCTTATTAAGCTCTTTGCCGCCTTTTTCAATATTATGAATAAATACCACGGCTTTTTCGTTACCGGTTTCTTGAAATCGCCCAGCTCTTAGCGCGGATAAACCGGCATCGGCTTTAGCTTGTTCTTTTAATTGGTACTCTTGCTCACTTGCCCATGGTGCGATGTACATGGTGAGCGCTGCGGCTAAAAATGCCAACCCTGCACTTGATATAAGCGTAACGCGCACAACGTACCATTCACTTACGCCACAGGCTTTAAGCACGGTCATTTCGCTATCAGCATAAATACGGCTGTAAGCTAAAATAATGCCTAAAAATATACTCAGCGGAAGTATTAAAGAGGCTAATTGCGGTAATTTAAGTGCAATCATCGACAGAACTAGTTTGGCAGGGATACTACCCTCGGAGGCATCGCCTAAAATAACAACTAACTTTTGTGACAAAAAAATGGTCATTAGAGTTAAAAATACGGCGACCTGCGATTTTAAAACTTCTGAGGTCAAATAACGGAAAATTAGCAATGCTCGCCCCTGTTAAACATGGAATTTCACTAAGATAGTGATAATTTAATAGTTAAATAGCTATTTTACGCAGCTTGTACTGGCAAATTAGCCATTATTATAAGCCATCAAATTTAATTATCCTACCTAAGAGCACGATATAATGTTGCATTAGTAGCCCTTAAGCATATAAAGTTCAATTACACAGTAAGAGTCTAGCAAAATCAGCTAATATTAGAGTTATTAGACTAGAAATCTTTTTTTAGCCCCTATTTAATAGCCTAATCGACTCAAAACCAGGAGTGACAATGGAATTTAGCGTAAAAAGTGGTAGCCCAGAAAAACAACGTAGCGCATGTATTGTAGTTGGCGTTTACGAGCCACGTAGGTTATCCCCCATTGGTGAACAACTCGATAAAATCAGTGACGGTTATATCTCAAACTTACTTCGCCGTGGTGATTTAGAAGGTAAACCAGGTCAAGTTTTATTATTGCATCATGTACCTAATGTATTAAGCGAGCGCATATTGCTTGTAGGCTGTGGTAAAGAACGCGAACTTGACGATAAACAATACAAACAAATTATTTCTAAAACAATAAATACCTTAAACGATACTGGTTCAATGGAAGCGGTATGCTTTTTAACAGAACAACACGTTAAAGGTCGCGACACCTACTGGAAAGTGCGCCAAGCGGTAGAAACTACGCAAGATTGTTTATATACGTTTAACCAATTAAAAAGCAAAAAAGTAGACCCTCGTCGTCCATTACGTAAAATGGTATTCAACGTGCCAACACGCCGTGAACTAACTATTGGCGAAAGTGCCATTGAGCATGGTTTAGCCATTGCTGCAGGTAGCAAGTTATGTAAAGACGTAGCCAATATGCCACCAAATATTTGTAACCCTGCTTACTTAGGTGAGCAAGCACAAGAGCTGGCAACTAATTTTGACAACATCACTGTTGATATTATTGGCGAAGAGCAAATGGCAGAGCTAGGCATGAATTCTTACCTAGCTGTTGGTCGTGGTAGCGTTAATGAATCTGTTATGTCGATTATTAACTATAAAGGCGCAGCCGATGACCAAGCACCCATTGTACTTGTTGGTAAAGGTTTAACATTTGACTCAGGCGGTATTTCGTTAAAACCAGGCGAAGGCATGGATGAAATGAAATACGACATGGGCGGCGCTGCAGGTGTTATTGGCGCAATGCGTGCACTTGCACAAATGCAATTGCCGATTAACGTTATTGGTGTTTTAGCTGGCTGTGAAAACATGCCTGGCTCAAACGCATATCGCCCGGGTGATATTTTAACAACAATGTCGGGCCAAACAGTTGAAGTGTTGAACACCGACGCTGAAGGTCGTTTAGTATTGTGCGACGCACTAACGTACGTTGAGCGCTTTAACCCAGATACTGTTATTGACGTGGCAACACTGACAGGCGCTTGTATTGTAGCCCTTGGCGCGCATGCAACTGGTTTACTATCAAACCATAACCCACTTGCACACGATTTGTTAAAAGCGTCAGAGCAAAGTGGCGACCGTGCATGGCAGTTACCGTTATGGGATGACTATCAAGATCAACTAGATAGCCCATTTGCTGACTTTACAAACTTAGGTGGACGCTCTGCAGGAACAATTACTGCGGCATGTTTCTTGTCTAAATTTACTAAAAAGTATAATTGGGCGCATTTAGATGTTGCTGGTACAGCGTGGCGCAGTGGCGCTAAAAAAGGCGCAACGGGTCGCCCTGTTCCAATGCTTACTCAGTATTTACTAAATAGAGCTGGTGTAAGTGAAGCAGCTCAAGATTAAACGTTTAGTTTAAATTAATATCTGTTTATAAGGCGCCGTTTGGCGCCTTATTTATTTGTGTATTAATTGAAGCAAACCCCGTTATATGGCAAAATCTGCCTCTTAATTTATGTATATCAATTTGGTATACATTCAATGTCATGGGAAACCCCGATACAATGAACATGAACGCTAAATTTTTCGTTCTAAAGCAACAAGATGAGTTAACAGCTAAGGCTGACGATCATTTTGCTTTGGCTGCTCAAATTGCGGCCGATCAGTATCGAAATGGGCAGCGTGTGTTTATTTGTGTTAACGATAATGAAGCAGCCTGTGCCATTGATGAAATAATTTGGGCATTCGATCCAGATAGTTTTGTGCCACATAATTTACAAGGTGAAGGCCCTAAAGGCGGCGCACCTGTAGAAATTGGTATTACGCCACCTGTTGGCAATCGTAAAGTTTTAATTAACTTGGCTACTCAGTTACCGGATTACATTCGTCGGTTTAACCAAGTTTTTGATTTTGTACCCGTAGAAGCAGCTGCTAAACAGGCAGCCCGCGAGCGTTTTAAAAAGCTACGCCAACTCGGTGCCAATCTCACCACGCAAGATATTAATAGCTAGCCAATCAGGCAAACTAACCAACTAATTTAAGTACTTATTTAAGGTTCTGTGTAATGGATAAAACCTACAATCCGCAAGATATTGAACAGTCTCTATATCAAGACTGGGAACAAAAAGGCTACTTTAAGCCATCTGGCAAAGGCGTACCATATTCAATTATGATTCCGCCGCCAAATGTCACTGGTAGCTTACACATGGGCCACGCCTTCCAAGACACAATAATGGATACCCTAACGCGTTTTAAACGTATGCAAGGTAACAACACATTATGGCAAGTAGGTACTGACCACGCAGGTATTGCAACGCAAATGTTGGTTGAGCGTAAGCTTCATGCCGAAGAAGGTAAAACACGCCACGATTTAGGCCGCGAAGATTTTATTAATAAAATCTGGGAATGGAAAAAAGAATCTGGCGGCACTATTACCAAACAGCTTCGTCGCCTTGGTGCATCGGTTGATTGGGATCGTGAACGCTTTACAATGGACGATGGCCTATCTGAAGCCGTTAAAGAAGTGTTTGTACGCCTTCATAAAGAAAACCTAATTTACCGTGGTAAACGCCTAGTAAACTGGGATCCTAAATTACACACTGCTATTTCTGATCTTGAAGTTGAAAACAAAGACAAGCAAGGCCACATGTGGAACTTACGTTACCCACTGGCTGATGGCGTAACAACACAAGACGGAAAAGACTACATAGTAGTAGCTACAACTCGCCCTGAAACCATGCTTGGCGACTCGGGTGTTGCAGTAAATCCAGATGACGAACGCTATACAGATTTAATCGGTAAAGAGATTTTATTACCAATCGTTAATCGTCGTATTAAAATTGTTGCTGACGAACATGCCGATAAAGATAAAGGCACGGGCTGTGTAAAAATAACCCCAGCGCACGACTTTAACGATAACGAAGTGGGCAAGCGTCATCAAATGCCGATGATCAACATTTTCGATAAAGACGCCGCTATTCTTACCCAAGGTGAAACATACTCCTTTGACGGTAAAGAGCTTGAGTTTGATGCGCCAATTCCTGAGCGCCTACACGGGCTTGATCGTTTTGCTGCGCGTAAAGCAATTGTGGCAGAATTTGAAGAGCTAGGCCTACTTGAAAAAATTGAAGACCATGGTTTAACCGTTCCTTACGGCGATCGCTCTGGCGTGGTAATTGAGCCACTACTTACCGACCAATGGTATGTACGTGTTGCACCACTAGCTGAACCTGCAAAAGACGCAGTTAAAAACGGCGACATTCAATTTGTACCTAAGCAATACGAAAACATGTACTTCTCGTGGATGAACGACGTACAAGATTGGTGTATTTCACGCCAGCTTTGGTGGGGTCACCGCATTCCAGCTTGGTACGACAGTGAAGGCAATGTATTTGTTGGTCGCGACGAAGCTGAAGTACGCCGTGAAAACAACATTGCAGACAGCGTAACGCTAAGCCAAGACGAAGACGTGCTTGATACGTGGTTCTCATCAGCGCTTTGGACGTTCTCTACACAAGGTTGGCCAGAAAATACCGATGATTTAAAAACCTTCCACCCGTCTGACGTGTTGGTAACTGGTTTTGATATTATTTTCTTCTGGGTTGCGCGCATGATTATGATGACGCTGCACTTTGTAAAAGACGAAAATGGCAAACCACAAGTTCCGTTTAAAACCGTGTATGTAACTGGCTTAATACGTGACGACAATGGCGATAAAATGTCTAAGTCAAAAGGTAACGTACTTGACCCATTAGACATGATTGACGGCATTGAACTTGAAGACCTAGTACAAAAACGTACTGGCAACATGATGCAGCCAAAACTTGCCGCTAAAATCGAAAAAGATACGCGTAAAGTATTTGCAGGCGGTATTGAAGCACACGGCACCGACGCCCTTCGCTTTACACTTGCTGCAATGGCATCTACTGGTCGTGATATTAACTGGGATATGAACCGCCTTGAAGGTTACCGTAACTTCTGTAACAAATTATGGAACGCGAGCCGTTACGTATTAATGAACACAGAAGAGCAAGACTGTGGTTTTGCAAACGGTGCTCAAACGGAGCTTTCATTAGCTGATCGTTGGATTTTAGGTCAGTATGAAGCTACTGTTAAAACCTATACAGAGCATTTAGATAACTACCGTTTTGACTTAGCTGCTAACACGCTTTACGAATTCACTTGGAATCAATTTTGTGATTGGTATTTAGAGCTAACTAAACCAGTATTGTTTAAAGGCAATGAAGCACAGCAACGTGGTACACGCCATACGTTAATAACGGTACTTGAAAGCTTACTGCGTTTAATGCACCCAATGATGCCATACATCACTGAAACTATTTGGCAGCGTGTTGCACCACTTGCAGGCCTTGAAACAGAAAACACCAGCATTATGGTTCAGCCGTTCCCTGTATATAACGAGGCAAGCGTTGATGCTAAGGCAATGGACGACTTAGAGTGGGTTAAACAATTCATTTTAGCGATTCGTAATATTCGTGGTGAAATGGATATTAGTCCAAGTAAACCACTTAGCGTATTACTTGCTAATGCATCAAGCGACGACGTGCGCCGCATTGAAGAAAACAAATCATTTTTAGCATCACTTGCAAAAATTGAAGAGTTTACAATGCTTGAAAACAAAGACGACGCACCAGCATGTGCGACTTCTTATGTTGGCAACCTTGAGATCATGATCCCAATGGCGGGCTTAATTGATGTGGAAGCCGAGCTTTCGCGTATTAATAAGCAACTCGAAAAAGCAGAAAAAGGCCTAGCACAAGTGCAAAACAAACTCGCTAACGAAAAGTTTGTTAATAACGCTCCTGAAGCGGTACTTGCTAAAGAAAATGCAAAATTGGCTGAGTTTAGCGATGCTAAAACTAAGCTACTTGAGCAAAAAACTAAAATAGAAAGTTTATAAGCTTTCATAAAATGCCTATTAACACTATTTAATAGGCATTAAAAAAGCCGCTCACTTTAATTAAAGTGAGCGGCTTTTTTGTGCCCTGTGATTAACCACAAGACACTCCTACATTAAAATTTGTAGTTATACTGAGCACCAATTAGTACTGCGTGGCCTTTAGATTCGAAGCCCCACTGGCTGCCTGAGTCATCAGCTTCTATAAACGTTTGTGTTTTACCACGGATAATACTTACACCAAGATCAACATTAGAGTTTTGATCGATAGTGTAGTTACCACCAAACGAGAACCAGAAACGGTCTGTATCAGGAATCGAAATTGATAGATGTGTTTGTGATACAGGAGACTCATCAAATGCAACACCGGCACGTAGTAATAAATCTTCGTTTAACTGGTAATCTGCACCGACTGAGTAGCGGAATGAATCGCTAAAACTCTCGTTCTTTTCAAACGCAGTAAACTTGTTACCCGTTGGTGCTGTTACTTGCGCTTCTAAAGACTCAAAGCTACTCCAACCAGTCCATAATACACTGTAGTGCAGCCCTAATTTTTCGTCTAACTGATGCGAACCAGAAAACTCAGCAATAGCTGGTAAAGTGATTTCTACAGAACCAGGAAGCACTGTGCCTTGTGTGCCGCCAGCGGCTGCAGGTAGCCCATTAGAAAAATCACCATCAAACGTGATATCAGTTTCTGTTCTGTAGTTAAAACCAAAACGGCTGTTTTCATCTAATTGATACATTAAACCTACGTTTAAACCAAAACCAGTATCATCACCTTGAAGATTTACTGCATCAGTACCAAAGTCAAAGCCACTTGCATTTGCACCAACTTTACGAATAACTGTTGCATCAGCATAAATAGCATTTAGGCCTACACCAAAGCTAAATTGCTCAGATACTTTATAAGCAACGCTTGCATTAAGATTAACAGTAAATATTTCTGTTTCACCTGCAATTTGCCCTGCTACGTAGTCATTTTTAAACTCAGTAGATAAACCAAAGTTAGAAAAAGCACCAAAACCAACTGATACTTTGTCGTTATAAGGCATAGTAAAGTAAATTGCAGGAACAACGGCGCTAGGAGCAATGCTGTCATCATCTAATGCGCTTGGGTCAATACCGTTATTAGTACTTTCACCTTCAAGACTTACATCAGGAATAACGCCAATAGCAGCAACACTTAGTTGCTTGTCTTTAAATAAAGTCATTAGTGCTGGGTTACGTGCAACAACAGATGCGTCGTCTGCAATAGAAGCTTCACCAGCATATGCACGGCCTAAACCTGATGCATTTTGTTCTGCTAGTTGAAATGCAGCTGCAAAACTGTCTGCAGAAACAAATGCAAGCGAAGCTGCAATAAGAGTTTTAGTAAATTTCATTGTTGTGTCCTTAACCAAACTAACTGTTTGGATAGCTATGTGTGTTGTTATTAGGATTTCAAACCCGGCTACACTACCTGATTTTTTTATAAAAGACTCTATGAATACGTCAAAATACTATGAAAAACATGATTTTTAACGACATTTTAACAACTAATTAAAACTCATCGGACTAGATCTGTGCTATTAGAGCATACACTCTAAATGTAATTGGTTATCATTTAGATTGACTTAAAGTAGTTAGCAATTTACACTCACTACAAAATCACAAAGGAAATAAAACTGTGATCATTTCACTTATTGTAGCTGGGCTTATTTTTTGTGGTGCGAGTGTATTTTGTTTTTATAAAGCAAATTACTGCGCATGTACGCAAGCAGGACAATGCGACAATCCAGTAAATCACTATTGGCTTGGTGCTATGCTAAACGCACTAATTTCGCTCGCATTTTGTTGTTTAGCACTGCATGTAGAGCTAGGCACTATATTGTGGCTAACACTGATGGGAAGTTGTTTTTTAGGGGCATTTATTTCAGCCAAGAAAAGCAATCAACGAAAGTGTACAAACACTACGCAAGCAGATGCTCTTTTAGCAAACGAGACAAATTAATTTTATAGTCTAGTGGTTTAACACTCGCTAAAATTTTAAGTTCTTGGTTACTATCACTTAAATCAATATCTTTAGCAGTTACATGATGCCCATGTTTAGCATTAAAAAATAACTTAATTTTTGGCTTTATCGGATTCAAGTTATTCCCCTCCAATACTAACGCTAGGCGTTCATTAGTCAGCTTCACAATAGTCCCTACGGGATGCACGCCCAAGCACTTTATAAAACGCTGCACTAATTCAGCGTCAAACATTTGCTTGTTAGCCAATAAGTAACGCAGTGCATTAATAGGTTCTTCGCCATCTTGATGAGGCCTGTCTGCTGTCATCGCATCATATACATCTACAATTGCCATTATCCGTGCGGGACGGCTTATTTTTTCTGCAGCAATGCCGCGGGGATAACCTGAACCATCTAATCGTTCATGATGATTGACTATCATATCTAACATAAGTGGCGAAATACTCTTTTCACCTTTGACCAGACCCAGCCCTAAAGCAACATGCTTTTTAATACTCGCCATTTCGTTATTAGTAACTTTGCCTGGTTTTGATAGTATGCCTTGCGGTAGTTTAGATTGCCCTAAATCATGCAGTAGTGCGCCCATAGCAAGCTCCTGCACAAGCGCTTCTTTGTAACCTAGGTATTTAGCAAATACACTCGTAAAAATGGCGCAGTTGATCATATGACGCCAATTATAGCTATGCTTATCTTTAATTCGAGTAAGGATTGTCATCGCATTTGCATTACGAAATACTGAAGCAACGATTTCATTTGCTATTTCATCAAGTACTTTTACGTTAAGAGTTAAACCGGCTATTAAATCGCTATATAAAGATTGTATTTTACGGTTATGTTGGTCGTAGCTTACACTCGCTTTAGCAAATTCTTGCTGTACCGTTATTGCAGATTTGGCCTTAACTGGTTTTTGTTGGCTACTCGATGTTTTAGGTTTATTTTGTGGCTTATATTTGGCGGGGATTGCGACTTCACTCTTAGCGAAATCAATAAGAAGTTCAAGAACCCCTTCTGCAATTAAACGCTTAATTATAGATTTGTCTCTGACTAACCCGCTAGTCTTAATTTTTATACTATTAATCCCTTCATGTTGCTTAGTAACACTGTCGACATACATGCCAGGTATTAGCTCAGGGATAGGTAAAGTTATTAGCATAAAAGCGGCTATTTCTACAATTAATGAATATGTACCTTAAATAGCATTGTTTAATACTTAAAGTCCATTCATTCGTACTTTAGTAGTTATAATTCACTAAAAAGTAGTAATTTATATTATTAAATAATATCTCATTTAATTTTGCGTTATTTTTAATTTAATGGGGAACGCTAAAGGGTTTTGAACTGAGATACTAAAAGTTTATTTTCATTCAAGTTTAAGTGTAATTAATAAGAACACTATTTTTATAAAAATGAAGTTCATCAATGTTATCTAGTATCGTTAACCAATTTTAGATATTGAAAAGAGTTTGATTATGCAAAAGTACTGAAATAATTTAGGGTATAAACATATAAAGCAAATGGCGCTCTCGGTAGGGATCGAACCTACAACTCAGCCTCCGGAGGGCCACGTGATATCCATTTCACCACGAGAGCACATTTGTTGCCGCAGCACTAACTCGCGATATCAATGCTTTGGCGTCTATAATGATAAAGATATCCGTCGTTAATTGCCAGCACCATGCGTTTAGATGCCTATTAATTAAGCGATTTAGAATAAAACACTTCACAATTAGTTAAAAACACGCTTTTTATCAATATTAGATAAAAAAAGTAACTGTTTAGCAACATTTTAACTATTATAGTGACTATGTGATTTGATTTAAAAGAGGAAGTGATTATGAGTTTGATGTCTACTGAGCAAGTTGCTGAGTTTTTAGGTGTAAAAGTAGAGCGTGTTAAACGCCTTACTCGTGAAAGTTTACTAATTGCGAAATCGCAGGATGAAAATGGCGAACCGCAATTTGATGCTGATGAAGTAAAAAAATATAAAGAACTAGCTGCACGTTTTGGTGGTCTTTAAAAACTCATAGATAAAGTGAGTTTATTTAGTTGCGCGCGTAATTCAATTAAGTGATTAGTTATGTCGCGCTGCTCATACCATCCTATACACAATATTAAAAAAAACAGCTTAAAAAAATCAAGCTTATTTACTGATTTAAAAAAGCTTACACCGGCTCTACAGTACTTACTATAATTATCTAATAACTCACCTTCACTTTGCCTATCCAGATTAAAGCTCACGCACAACGCGGCTAAATCAAAATACACATCGTTAGTTTGTGCGTACTCAAAATCAATTAAATACATACCCGAAGCATTTACAATAATGTTGTCTCTTACTAAATCGTTATGACAAAAGCCCGCATTAAATGGCATCGCTGTAACTGCTTTTAGTGCCCGCTCTATTTGTGATTTGTATAACGTATATACATCCGTATTTTGATAAAAGTGCAGCTCTTTGGCTATATCCATTGGTGTAGTCGTTACGCTGTAACTGTGTACTTGGGCTAATTTATTAACTAAGCTGAGCGTTATATCTGACTGTGCGGTTTCACCCTCAATATAATTAAATACCGCACGACTATTCTTTTTATCGAGCCAAATAGGCGCAGGGCATATATCCAAGTCACTTAAAAAGCGCTGCGCTTCAAGGCCGTCACTTGGCCAACGGCTTTTATAACACTTTAACAAATACCCTTGTTGCTCGGTACGTATTAAAAAATTATCGTTGCTAAAGCCATTCAGCAATCGCTCGCTTGAAACAATGCTTTTAGGCTCTATAAACGCACTACACATTTTTACTAACTGATTATGCTCAATCATAAATTAAAGCTGCGCTAAAGACTTAGCTTGGCTTTGTTCGTACTCTTCGTACCAGGTTTTGAAGCCCCACGCTGCCATAATGGTATAAAATATAAAGAGTGCTAGCGTTGGGTAATAGCCTTTTTCGTAGTATAGATACATAGAAGCTGCATCTATTACAATCCAGTACAGCCAGTTTTCGAGGACTTTTTTAGCAACTAAGTAAGTAGTTACTACTGCAAAACATGTTGTAAAGCTATCAAGATAAGCAAAGTCGGCATGAGTATAGTTTTGCATAACGTAACCAATAACTATTGCAGCTACGGTTGTTAAACTGATTAAAACAGCATGACGGTTCATCGACCAAGACGTAATATTTAGATTTTCAGCTTTGCCTTTTCGCCATGCAACCCACCCAAATACAGCCATATACATATAATAAAAATTAAGTAATGACTCCATTAATAATGCACCATTCCAGTACATTATTGTATAAATGAGTGTGCTAAAAAATGCTGCAGGCCAACACCATAAGCTTTCTTTTATTGCCAATAATAAGTACGCCATCGACAACCCCACCGCTATGTATTCCCAATGCGACATCGCTGTAAAACCACTTAAGGTTTGTGTTAAAAAGTCCATACTATGCAATCACCGTTCAGTTGTGCCGATTGTTATACCAATCTGCTTATATACGGGGTCTATTTAACGTTAAGAAAATTACGCTAGAACTAGGCAAAAATTTTTGTATCTAGTTGTTCTAAATAAAAAATTTTTAACGACGTTATAGTGCAATTTAATTCGTTAAATTGATCAAAGATTTATGCAGGTTGGTATTATAGATTATTCAGGCGATAAGTCGCCAGAGAGAAACTTACATACAAAAATAGCTTTACCAAATTCTTCATATGAACGCTTAATTTCGGTATTTAACACTTGCATAACTAAATCGTAATCACCAAAAATTTGCGTTGATAACGTATTAGTAATCACTTTTAAATCTTCGTATTCGTTTAAGCGGTCGATAAAGCCTTTAATAAACGGAATGTAATCTTGGTGAAGTGGATATTTACTGATCTCTACTGATAATTTCATTTTAAACTCTACTTTTTAATTATTTGATTTAAACAAATCATTCAATGCCAGTTCAATACAGTGTAAAATTATACTAACACTCAATTTAACTGAGCTTATTATGGCACGTAGAATAACGTATACGTTTAAAAACCAACCGCGCGAAATTAACTTCGCAAAAGATAAATACCACGACATGTATCAAGCTATTGCTGCCGCCGAAGGTATTGATTTAACAAATTACTTAAGCATGGTACGCCAAATAGAAATGACCTCAAAAGGGTCTGCTTCTGTGCGTAACTTTCGCGACCAAGAATTTGCCCGTATGGGCTTTAGCGACATTTACTTTATAAAAGAGTAAGTATCGCTTATAGCTGTATTAACGCTGATACTCATAACTTACGCGCGGTGTAATATTGCATAATAGCTCGTAAGGAATGGTACCAGCGCACAGTGCTATTTCTTCAACTGGTAGTTCAGGGCCCCACATAGTGACTCTGTCGCCTACTTTAATATTATGCTCATTAGCGCCTATATCAACGCTGATCATGTCCATAGCTACGCTTCCTACAATACCATAACGCTGCTTACCAATTATTACCGGTGTCCCCTCTTTAGCATGCCGAGGATAACCATCGCCATAACCCATAGCTACAACAGCTAACTTGGTTGGTTTATCGCTTTTCCAACGACCACCATACCCAACAGCCTCATTAGCTGGCACATCACGCACTGCAATTACGCGCGTAGTTAAACGCATAACTGGTTTTAATTTGTGTTGTTGCCCAATGCTATTTGCCATTGGCGATACACCATAGAGCATAAGCCCAGGACGTACCCAATCACCATGACCGCTTGGCCAGGCAATAATACCAGCAGAATTTGATAAACAATGCGCTTGCTCAATGCCATTCACTAAATTATCAAACAACGTAATTTGTTGAACCGTCTTAGCATTATCAACGTCATCAGCACACGAAAAGTGGGTCATTAAATTAACCGTATTCTTAGCATTAGATGTTTTTTGCAAGCGGTTATAAAACGCTTCAAACTGCTCTGGCGCAATACCTAATCGATGCATACCTGTATTTACTTTTAACCAGCATGTTATTGGCGCATCGAGCTTTGCTTTTTCAAGCGCAGCTAATTGGTATTCATCATGAATAATAGTTTGAAAGTTATTAGCGAGTAAAATAGGTAAGTCAGCTTTGTTAAAAAAGCCTTCTAATAAAACTATTGGCTTTGTTAAGCCCCCAGCTCGAAGGGCAAGCCCTTCGTCAATACGCGCCACAGCAAATGCGTCAGCATTATTTAAATGCTGCGCAATCGTTACTAATCCATGCCCGTAAGCATTTGCTTTTAGCACCGCCATTACTTTGCTGTTAGGTGCAAATCCCTTAACTTGCGCTAAATTATGTGCAAGTGCAGCTAAATTAATTTCAGCAGTGGCTAAGCGCATTAGTAATCGTCATCTACCGCTGGTCCCGCGTAATTATCAAAGCGAGAAAATTGACCTTGGAATGTTAAACGTACTTTACCAATTGGGCCGTTACGTTGTTTACCTATGATGATTTCGGCAATACCTTTATCGGTACTGTCTTCGTTGTAAACTTCGTCACGGTAAATAAACATGATTAAATCGGCATCCTGCTCTATCGACCCTGACTCACGTAAATCTGAGTTAATTGGGCGCTTATCGGCACGTTGCTCTAGCGTACGGTTTAGCTGCGAAAGCGCAACAACCGGACATTTTAGCTCTTTTGCTAGTGATTTAAGTGAACGCGAAATTTCAGCAATTTCAAGCGTTCGGTTATCAGCAAGGCTAGGTACGCGCATTAGCTGCAAGTAATCGACCATGATCATACTAATGCCGCCGTGGTCACGCGCAATACGACGTGCACGAGAACGAACATCGGTAGGTGTTAAGCCCGAGGCATCATCAACATACATTTTGCCTTTTTCCATCAACAAGCCCATTGTTGATGAAAGTCGCGCCCAATCGTCATCATCTAACTGACCAGTACGTACCTTAGTTTGGTTAATACGGCCAAGAGACGCTAGCATCCTCATCATAATTTGTTCTGAAGGCATCTCTAGCGAGTAAATTAGCACGGGTTTGTCTTGAGTCATTGCGGCATGTTCTGCAAGGTTCATCGCAAAAGTGGTTTTACCCATAGATGGACGCGCTGCAACAATAATTAAGTCAGAAGGTTGCAGGCCTGTCGTCATTTTATCTAGATCGGCATAACCTGTACTTACACCCGTAACACCATCTTGTGGTGATTGATAAAGCTCTTCTATTTTATCAACGGTTTTTTCGAGTATGTTATGAATACTTTGCGGGCCTTCCGTACTTTTTGTACGTTGCTCGGCAATTTTAAATACTTTGCTTTCGGCAAAATCGAGTAGGTCGTGACTAGTACGCCCTTCGGTATTAAAACCCGCTTCGGCTATTTCATTTGCCACGCCAATCATTTCACGTACAACAGCACGCTCACGTACAATGTTTGCGTAGGCATCAATGTTGGCTGCACTTGGGGTATTTTTAGCAATTTCGGCTAAGTAAGCAAAACCACCAATGCCTGCAAGTTTATTATTTTTTTCTAAACTTTCAGAAATAGTGATTAAATCTATCGGATCGCCAATCTCAGCAAGTGCCGTCATCGCCTCAAAAATTAACTTGTGCGTGCGGGTATAAAAATCCTGTGATACAACAAGCTCAGCTACGCGGTCAAAAGCTTGGTTATCAAGCATTAAGCCACCTAAAACAGATTGTTCAGCTTCTATTGAATGGGGAGGAACTTTAAGAGTATCGACTTGCTTATCTGGTTTGGCCATAACTTCACAGTAGTAAAATTGAATGGCTCTATTCTATCGACTTGCAGGGGCTGTGCAAATAGAAAAGCAGGAAATCTTTCCTGCTTTTTGTAATCGTGATGGGGAATGAGTGTTATTTGGTACGCAGCTCTATTCGCCCACTAATTGTATCCATTTCAACATTTGCATTACCGCCATTAATACTAAACTCTAAATCACTGGCTGGGCCATATTTAGCTTTACTGACTTTGTCACTACTGACTTTGTTAATGATTTTACCATTAGCATGGGCTTTAATTTCAAACTTTGCTGATACACTTTGTGGGAAATAAAAGTCGGCATCACCACTTACTGATTCAAAACGTACATCACCGCCTTTTAAAAGCTCGTTAATCTGTACTTCTGCTTCGCCATTGACCGTATTAATACGTAGGTTTTTAATAGCCGATAGCGTAAATTCTATATCGCCATTTACGTTTTCAAGGCGTACATCATTAGCGCTTGAAGTTGATTTAATATCACCATTAACAGCGCTAAAACGCAGCTCACCACTTGATTGCCTATCATTAATTTCACCATTTACGGTTTCAAACTGAATATTACCGTTTAAGTTCTCAGCGTTCACATCACCATTTACAGTGGTGAGCTTAATGTTGCCAGTAATATCATTTACCGTAATTTCACCGTTAACCACATCAACTTCAGCGCCGTTTTTAAGCTCCTTTGCAGTCACCGATACATTAACGCCAGCAAACTCTAAGCTACTGCTTTTAGGCATAAATATAGTTAGGTTTGAGCCGTCACCACTATTACTCCAATTTGATTTACGGGGCATTTTTACAATAAACTGTGTTTTATCGCCACTTGTTTTAAGCTCATAACCTTGTGCTTTATCATCAAGCTCGCCAGATACTTTAAATTCGTTTTTATCCCAGCCTGTAATATGTATATCACCGCGTTGGTTTTTAATAAAAATAGTGCCGCCACTTGGTACGTCTATTTGCTTATCTATTTTTTCACCCGCTAATACTGCCAATGGAAATAAGCTCAGTCCTAATAAAATCGCTTTCATGTCGTACTCCTAAATGTGCTGCCAACGTGGCGCGTGCACCTTGTTAATTAAATCAAGTTGTTGTTGATATATTTGCGCTAACATTGTCAGTAGCGCTTGGTTTTGTGGTTCGTTTTCAAGAGCTTGCTTTATTGCTTGCTCAGCTTCTTCCAGTTCTTGTAGTTGCGTTTGCCAGTTAGTGGTCAATGCTTCTTTATTTTCGTATTCAACTAACAAACTATTTTTTTGAGCCGAAAAGTAATCACTTATAGCCACTACGGGCAGTGGTTCAGGTGCTATAAAAAATATATTTACAGCAGTTAAAGCAGCCACAGTACACGCAGCTATTGCCGTTAGTTTTGGCCAAATAATAGTGCTGTTTGGACTCTGCTTATTATTAACAATTGCTCGCTCAATCCCCGCCCACAGGTCTTTTTGTGGCGTAATTTCTTTATCAAGCGTGTTTAATGACTTGTTTAAGTAGTCGTTAAAGTTTGGTTTACTCATTTTCATACCACTCTTGTAATAACTGCCTAGCACGATGATACTGTGACTTACTTGAACCAACAGCCATACCTAATTGCTCCGCGATTTCCTCGTGCCTGTAACCTTCAATAGCAAATAATACAAATACCATACGTGCGCGCTCAGGAAGCCTTACTATTAACTTATCGAGGCCATTTAAGCCTTTGCAGTCGTTAGCTGATTGCTCATCCATACCGCTGTGTTCAATACTTACTACTTTTTGTAACCAGTTTTTTTGCTTGCGCAGGTAACTTATCGCTACATTACTGGCAACACTGTAAAGCCAAGTAGAAAACTGCGAACGCCCATCAAACAATGCTATTTTATGCCATACCTGTACAAATACCTCTTGGGCGGCGTCTTCGGCATGTGCTTGGTCTGCTAATAAGCGTAAACATAAACCGTATACTCGTTTTATATGTAACTCATAAAGCGTTGTGTATGCGCCTTGATCACCCGATTTAACTCGCTCAATGAGTGCAGCTTCGCACAAAAGCGTTGGTTCGGGTTTAACGTGTAACATCCGTGATGCCGCCTTTTAATTATTATTGTTGAATTGCTATTTAAGTGTATTGATAAGTTAGACGTAATGACAGTTCGAAAAGGTTTAAGGAGAATGAAAAAATAATTGAATAAAAAAGGGGCTTATACGAGGCTTTATACCAATTCGCTTAATTAAGTGATCTATTTTGAGGATGGAAAAACGTGTTAATAGCTAGACAAAAAATTCGCTATTTAGTTGTTCTCGGCAATTGCTCCTGCATTGCTCTACCTTCTGCATCCATGCAGTCGTAAATGAGAATTTTTTAACACAGGTAGCGACACGTTTAGCCCCGCAAAATGATTAAGTATTATTGCGGATTGGTATTATTTAACAGTGCCCTTAACTAATAAAGTTAGCCAAATTATAGGCACAAAAAAGCCGTGCTAATAGCACGGCTTTTGTCGCTTAATTAAAAATTAAGCTTCAGCGATTACGATTACTTTGATAGTAGCCGTTACGTCTGAGTGAACTGAAATTGATACGTCAAATTCACCTGTCTCACGGATAGTACCTAGAGGCAAACGAACTTCTGACTTAGCAACTTCAACACCAACAGCTGAGATAGCGTCAGCGATGTCACGAGTACCGATTGAACCGAATAACTTACCTTCGTCACCAGCTTTAGATACTAATGTAACTTCTGCTAATGCTTCTAGTTTTTCAGCGCGTGCTTGTGCAGCTACTAACTGTTCAGCGATTTTCGCTTCAAGTTCTGCACGACGAGCGTCAAACGTTTCAATGTTAGCTTTAGTCGCAGGAACTGCCTTACCTTGAGGGAAAAGGAAGTTACGTGCGAAACCAGATTTAACTACAACCTGTTCACCTAGGCTACCTAGGTTAGCGATCTTATCTAGTAGAATAACTTGCATGTTTCTACACCTTTTAAAAACTGTTAATCCGCTGCTTACTTATGTAAGTCAGTGTATGGAAGAAGGGCTAAGTAGCGAGCACGCTTAATAGCAGTTGCTAGCTGGCGCTGAAATTTAGCGCTAGTACCTGTGATACGGCTAGGTACGATTTTGCCACTTTCTGTAACATAGTTTCTAAGAGTAGCTAGATCTTTGTAATCGATTTGTTTTACGCCTTCCGCTTTAAAGCGGCAGAACTTACGACGTCTGAAATAACGTGCCATGAGATTAATTCCTCAAATAATTCTTTCGATATGCTGAGCATGCAAAACCAATTGGCTAAGGCCGTTACGACCTTCGTGGCGATTTAAAAAACCACTCACTTGCAATGCCTGCCCAACGTGCAAATGTTGAGTCTGTTGTTGCATTTGCTTTCCACTGGCAACTACCTGAAGCCTCACGTAACTATTACGGTTAAGGTCTGCTTCGGTTTGCATCGATTTATGTTCTACAACAAAAATACAATGCGGGATGCCAGCTGGGCTTTGGCTAAACTTGGGCGTTTTACAAACTACCCCAGATATAACCAGCTGATTCATAAAAGGGCTAACCATTTATATTTACCGCCAGTTAAACGCCATGCTTGGACTCAAAACAATTAAGCAGCTGGTGCTTCTTTCTTCTCTTCTCTTGCAAGAGGAGACGCTTCAGTTTCAGCAGTTTTAGTGCGGATAACTAAGTTACGAAGCACTGCATCGTTGTAGCGGAAAGTAGTTTCTAGCTCGCTGATTACTTCAGTTGGTGCTTCAACGTTCATTAGAACATAGTGAGCTTTATGAAGCTTGTTAATTGGGTAAGCCAATTGACGACGGCCCCAATCTTCAAGACGGTGGATAACACCACCAGCTTCAGTGATAGAACCAGTATAACGTTCGATCATACCAGCAACTTGCTCACTCTGATCTGGGTGAACCATGAATACGATTTCGTAATGACGCATGGATATTCCTTACGGTTAATAGAGCCTTCTACCGTTTCGGCCGGTCGGTTTAAGGCAAGGAATTAATAGTTTAAAAGCCGAAATGAGCGCGCATTTTACGCTTAGTAGGATAATTAAGCAAGCAAGTTTTTAAAGCTTTTATAGATAAGTGTTTATAGGTAAGTATTACGAGCTTTGCTCGTCGCGTCAGCAAGCTGTACGCCTACAGGTAAAGCTAAACTTGGGGTTTAATATTTATTGTAGACGCCGAGCTTGCTCGCGTGAAAAGCGCAGCTTTTAATCAAATCGTTTATTCTAGTTACGCTTACAACCAAAAAATATTACGAGCTTTGCTCGTCGCGTCAGCAAGCTGTACGCCTACAGGTAAAGCTGAACTCGGGGTTTAATATTTATTGTAGACGCCGAGCTTGCTCGCGTGTAAAGCGCAGCTTTTAATCAAATAGTTTATTCTAGTTACGCTTACAACCAAAAAACATTACGAGCTTTGCTCGTCGCGCCAGCAAGCTGTACGCCTACAGGTAAAGCTGAACTCGGGGTTTAATATTTATTGTAGCGCCGAGCTTGCTCGCGTGAAAAGCGCAGCTTTTAATCAAATAGTTTATTCTAGTTACGCTTACAACCAAAAAACATTACGATCTTTGCTCGTCGCGCCAGCAAGCTGTACGCCTACAGGTCAGGGCGGGATCACACTTTGTAAATAAACAAATTTTATGATCTAATACCATAAATTTCATCACCTTAAACTTATTATGTCACTCTTCTCACATTTAGAACTCGTCAAAGATAATCGTTCACATATAAATCAACACCATAACTTAGTTGATGTGCTTTTTCTTATTATTACTGCCGTTACATCAGGGTGTGAAAACTGGCAAGATATTGAAGTCTATGGCGAAAGTAAGCTTAATTGGTTAAGAGGATTTCGTTCTTTCAAAAATGGCATACCCACTCGACATAGTATTGCTCGGATTTTTAGAACCGTTGATACTGACTCATTACTACTCGCGATGTATAGCTGGGTCAATCAAAACCGCGTTAAATCAGCGCATCCTGTCATTGCCTTCGATGGCAAAACTATTCGCGGAGCAAGTAAACACATTGCTGATAAATTACACCTCGTTTCAGCATTTGATTGTGAGGCAGGTCTCACATTATTCCACCAAACAGTTAGCAGTAAGACGAATGAAATACCGGCAGTTCGGGATTTATTGAAAATACTCGATATCAATAACACCGTCATTACACTTGATGCTTTGCACTGCCAAAAAGAAACGCTAAAACAGCTAATTAGCAGACATGCAGATTATCTAGTGCAAGCAAAGGGTAATCAAAAGAAACTTTATAGCGCGATTCAAGATGCATTTACACACCAGTATGAATCTGAAAACTCAGAGATACTTAGTCATGTAACACAAGATGCAGGGCATGGGCGAAAAGAAGTACGCACGATAGATTGTCTTGATGCGCGTTTATTACCGAGTGACATTAAGAGAGCTGGCCATCAGTTAGGACAATCGTTGCGGTGCAGCGAGAGCGAACGAAGGGTAATAGAACGAGTATTGACACACATTACTACCTAACATCGTTGACAGACAATACATTGATAAGTAAAGCAATAAGACAACATTGGCTGATAGAAAATCAGCAACACTGGATACTGGATGTCGTATTTAAAGAAGATGCCTGTCAAATACATGAGCCATTAAGTGCGCAACATATGGCACTATTTAGACGCGTCGTTAGGAACATGATAAAGCAGCATACGAAAAGCAAGGGGTCAATAAGAAGTAAGTGTGTAAGAGCTTGTTATGATGATGCTTTTAGAGAAGAACTTCTTTTTGGTTAACATTTTTAACAAAGTATGCTCGCGCCCTGGCCTACAGGTAAAGCTGAACTCGGGGTTTAATACTTATTATAGACGCCGAGCTTCCTCGCGTGAAAAGCGCAGCTTTTAATTAAATAGTTTATTCTAGTTACGCTTACAACCAAAAAAACATTACGAGCTTTGCTCGTCGCGTCAGCAAGCTGTACGCCTACAGGTAAAGCTAAACTTGGGGTTTAATATTTATTGTAGACGCCGAGCTTGCTCGCGTGAAAAGCGCAGCTTTTAATCAAATCGTTTATTCTAGTTACGCTTACAACCAAAAAACATTACGAGCTTTGCTCGTCGCGTCAGCAAGCTGTACGCCTACAGGTAAAGCTGAACTCGGGGTTTAATATTTATTGTAGACGCCGAGCTTGCTCGCGTGAAAGCGCAGCTTTTAATTAAATCGTTTATTCTAGTTACGCTTATAACCAAAAATTAAGCACTTATGATTCAATCAATATGTTGTTTAAAATATAGCCTTGCCATTTATTTAACAGCAATTTATTCTAGGTTACAGTTGATGTAGTCGCATAAAAGGTGATCAATAAAATATAAACTAAAATCAAAAGGATTTTTAAAATGATATCACTAACATCACTTGATCGCGTTGTTCCTTCCTCATATTTAGCACCAGCTAAAGCCCACGACTTACTCGAAAGCCTATCTTCTGCCACAAATTTAAAAAAGTACTTTAATATTGATGAAGCAAATAGCACTAAGCTTTCTGATATTATTACTTTGGTTAACAGTGCTTATGGAATTATTAAAGACCCCAATATAGATGACCTAGTCGAGGAAATAAAAAAGGTCATTGAAAATATAGTCGTACTTTTTTCAGCTGAACAAATAAAAAAATTAAAAGCTCTGAAATTTATCAAGAAGCCTATAAAGCATTTCAACTTTGGTCTGTTCTTGAAACACCAATTGGTGAACAAACTAACGGATTAAAAAAAGAGTTTGAATTTACTAAAGAGCACAAATCAAAAATTGATCAACTTAGTGTTGGTGTAACAGCTGGCGCCTACGGTGAATTTAGTATCTCTGTTTTAAATGACACAAAGCGCCCAACATTTTTATCCAAAACACTTCCAAATGGGTTTTGCCTCGTCAATCAAGATGTAAAAGCTGCCTATGATATTAATGTATCAGCATCAACCTCTGCTAATATTTTTAAAATAGGTGCCGGTTTAGATAAATCAGGTAGTGTGGAGTTTGATTCGTACTACCAAGTAAATGAAGAAACTACTAGCTATAAAACCCTGTGGAGTATGTTTAAAAAACCAGTTCGCCCTTGGAACTTGAACGATATAAACACTCAATTAATCAAGCGTACTAGTAGTGATGCTAGAGAGGGATATCGTGCATTTTCAATTAAAATGGCATCTTCTCTAATATTATCTGGCGAATTAGAAATTGGAAAATCACTCGCTTCAAAAACAAATCTTAAAGGGCATCTTATTGGAGTAGACGCCTCCGTAGCAGTCTCTCTTTCAAGGCGCCAAGAAATAGCTGGTGACTTGGAACTTGATGTATATCGTAATGATCAACAGCAAATAGAACTATTACTAACTTTAAGAGAAACAGAGCAGACAAAAAACACCTTAAAACTAGCACTTGAAGCAGAAATTGAAGGAATGGATGCACTCGCCAAACAGTACATAGAAATGCTGCTTGGTAAAGGTAATGAACTGGTTAGTAAGCTTGAGGAATGCAGTAACCCTGGCCAAATCTTGGTTGATGACATATTACATACAATTGATGAAGATACATGGTACAAGCCAATAGCCGAAATCACACTAGGACAAAATGAGATCGATGATGTAATTAAAAAGTTACTTGATGATGAGTTAATCGTGCAATTCAATAAGACATTGCTCTCAACAGAAGCGGCCCCAGACGACTTAGCAACATCTATAATTAATAGATTACTGAGTTTATTTGGTGTTGTGCAATCAAATGTTGACCCTATTTTTATGGCTGCTCAGCACAAGTCAGAAAAATATCTGTCTGAAAAAATAAAAATATTACAGCAAAAACTTCGTGAGAAAGCGGATGAGTTTGCTAACGATTTAAAAGAGAAAACAGCTTCCCAACTAAAACCTATCGCTTCGCTCGGCGATGACGTAGCACAGACGATTGCTAATTTTGATCAAAATATAGAAGCTAATTTTAATCGTGTAATAAATCGATACCAGATATTTAAAAAGAACATCACTGAAAAATTAGAAAAAGCAGCCAACATTAAGTTTGGTCTTAATTTAGAATCGATTAAACAACAACGTTTATTCGAACTTCAAAAATTAAAAATAATAATCCTACAACCAGGAAATAAACAAGTACAAACCTTATTCCGCTGTTTAGCGATAGGCGATGGGAAAAAAGCCTCATTACTTATGCAAGCATTAAACAGAGCGGGTGCAATAAACTTAATACCTATCACTACACGGTTTGAAACAGCACTTAATAGTTCAACTCGGCTGGGCCTAAACATTATTGGCTTTGATATAAGTAAAGTACGCGATATTAATCGAGACTTAACGGTTGAAGTTGATGCCAATGGTAACTTATATGTTAAACACGATTACACCATTAAAGGAACTGCATCAGGGCTTTCAGAATCCAGACAAGCAAAATTAGGAATCATCTTTGGTGTTGCGCAATCAGCATTAGATCCCGAGTTTAATGGTGCTATTTCACTTGAGTATACAAATCAAGATAACAAACTGCACAATTTAAGAGAGATTGAAGACTTCTTTGATTCCCTTGATTTATCGACCCACCGTCATGCCGACTCTTTACCAATAAATGTACCCATACTTATTCCCGAGCAAAATATAAAAGTCGCAATTAGTCGTTATCAACATAGTATTGAAAACAGCAACATTTATACTAGTAGCGTCATAGCAATGACGATGCGTTCTGGGCATGAAGTCTATGCACAATTTGAACAACTAAATGGCGATAAGCTATATCATAATGCAGCACGTTATTTAATTTACTTACAAAGTGGTTCGCCTTTTGAAAGGAAAGTTATTTTTAATATACTGCATTTATATGCCCTAAAAGATGAATCATATAATGATCTAAGTATATTGTTTGACCATTTATTAGATGGGGATTCTAGTAGAACCGTTGATTACCGTCGTATTAAAAAAGATTTAAAAAATACAGATAAATGGGATGACTATCTTGCGCTTGTCCCTGATTCTCAAAATGGTGCCAATGCAAATAAGTCATGGAAGGGAGTAGCTAAACGCCTTACAACCATTGGAAAAGCTGCAAGAGCACTAAAGCGTTTTCCAACAACATTAAAAAATGTAAAAAAGCAGTTAAAGCATTTGATGCCAATACAAACCATTTTGAAACGCTAGAAAAACTAAATCAAACCTTATTAAAACTCACTCACGAATTGGAAGAAGACTTAGATTATTGGATTGGGGTTAAAAGCATAACGCAAAACCTGATAGATGATTTATTCTCAAAATTAGGATGGGGTAAAGCAGGAATAAATACGCGTTTACTTATTTTTTGTATTTTACTAGAGGACTCTATCGAACATGAGAGTTCACTATTTTTAACGACCATCACGTTAAGTAATCAGTCCAACAATAGAGAAATCATTAAAATTTGATAATTAACCTGAATTCTGGTTAAGATACTTACTAACCTACTGAATTATATTGATATTTAAATTTATTTTCTCTAGCCAGAGATTTTCAGTGAAAACAAGGCAATTTACGCGTCAATAGCTGACCTATTGCAAGTAAATTCAACGCAGTGAGCGCTGAAAATAGTTGCTTGAGGTAGAGTTATTATCCAGAGTTCAGGTTAACTAGCGGCCCATAATAAGCTCGCTTACTATAGTTATTGTTTAGGGTAATTGGAAGGGAAAAATGCTTTTTTAGCATCTTCATCAAACTCTTTTTTAAAGGCTATATCAGTACCAATTACGCGTGCACGTGCAACCGCTGGGCGGCTATCAATGCTTTCAAACCAACGTTTAAGATTAGGATAAGGCGCTAAGCCCTCTTCACCTAATACAACCGACGCTTTATCAATCCACCCCCATGCAGATACATCAGCAATGGTATATGTATCACCCACAATAAAGTCACGACCTTCAAGGTGCGTATCAAGCACTTCGTAGTGACGCTGTGCTTCACGCAAATATCGATTAACCGCGTAATCAAGCCCTTCTGGTGCCATATGTCTAAAGTGTACACTTTGCCCAGAATACGGACCCAAACCAGATGCAATAAACATTAACCACGACAGCATTTCAGCGCGGTCTTCGCCCTTGCCTTCTAGCTTTGCATATTTTTCAGAAAGGTACATTAAAATAGCATTCGAATCGAACACACGCGTTTCACCATCAACAATGGCAGGTGCTTTAGCGTTTGGATTAATTGCTTTAAATTCAGGTGTATGTTGCTCACCTTTCAAAGTATCAAGAGGAACAAGCTCAAACGGCAAGCCTGTTTCTTCTAAAAAGAGTGCCACCTTCATTGGGTTAGGCGTATGGTGAAAATAAAATTTAATCATGTAAAGTCCCTCAATAATTGAACAATGATTAAAGCACAGCTTGAGCGGGTGTTCAAATTAAGTTTTAACTAAGTAAAATACACAGTTAAAACGTGATTTAATTGTGAGTATTCCGTGATACTTCAATCGTAAAAATCACTTATGCTAAAAAAAATAAACTTTTGTAAGAAGTAATATGCCTTTTAAAGCACTATCCCATCCATTTTTAATCTCACTTGTTGGGTTAATAATTTTTTGCTTTCAAAGCCAAGCTGCTGAGCAAGTAACTATTTCCAGTACAGCTAATCCGACTACCTTTTTAGAGCTTTACACATCGCAAGGTTGCAGTAGCTGCCCACCAGCAGAGCGCTGGATTTCAACGTTTACAGATGATGAAAAACTATGGACTGATTTAATCCCTATTAATTTTCATGTTACTTATTGGGATTATTTAGGATGGAAAGACCCGTTTGCCTCTGCTCTTTTTAGTAAAAGACAACGCACGTATAAGGCACTCGGTAAAAGTAGGATTGTAGCTACTCCAGGATTTATGGTTAACGGCAACGGGTGGCAAGGTTGGTTTTATAAACAAGCTATTCCCGTAGCTAAAGCCCGTTATTTAGGTAATTTAAAAGCGACTATAAACAACAGTAAAATTAATCTCGAATACGATACTGTTAATATCGAAGATAATACTAACCAAAACTTAATAGCCCATGTAGCTCTGTTAGGCTTTGGCATAGAAACACAAATACACAGCGGCGAAAACGCAGGCCATAAGTTAAAGCACGACTTTGTTGTTATTGGCTACGAGCAAAGTGACATGCAGACCAAGCAGCAATTATCATTAACTGACTTAACCCTGCCTCGCGCTAAAAAATATCGCCAACAAAGCAAGCCTTAGTGTTTTGGGTATCTAAAAAAGGCGACCCTACCCCACTTCAAGTTGCAGCCGATTGGTTTTAAAAATTAAAGTTAATTGAATAAAATTACTAATTAACAACTCAGCGCGCAATAAATGTCCTTGTATATCAACTATAGAAAAAGGCTTTAAATAATTTAAAAACTAATGAATTAGCATTATTATTACAAAGAATTTATTCTTTTTTATTGTGTGTATCTGTATAAAACTTAAATAACATTCTATTTACATCGACTTTTGTTTATAAAGTAAGTTGAATGGACTCTTGAAATAAGTAATTGACTTATAAGTATAAAAATCAAGCGCCTATCAATAAAAACTTCTGCAATTATCTATATGGACAAAAATTTATGCGAATTAACCAAAGCCACATTAAAACAATTGTAATCGCTGCAATTACAGCTTCCTTTTTAGCTGGGTGTGCTACAACATCATCAAAAGTAATAGAAACACCAACTGTTGCTAGCTATAACACAACCTACTCAGGTACAAAAAGCAAACTAGTCGTAGGTCAGTTTGTAAACCGTTCGAGCTTTCAAAATGGTATATTTTCATCAGGGCAAGACCGTTTAGGCAGCCAAGCAAAAACCACACTAATGAGCCACTTACAACAAACAAATCGCTTTAGTGTGCTTGATCGCGACAATATGGCAGCCCTTGCAAAAGAAGCAAAGTTAACAGGTACAAAACAAGTTCTTAGCGGTGCTAAATTTGTTGTAACTGGTGATGTAACAGAGTTTGGCCGTAAAGCTATTGGCGATCGCCAACTTTTTGGTTTATTGGGTAAAGGTAAATCGCAAATTGCTTATGCCAAAGTAACGCTTAATGTTGTTGATGTTACTACATCAGAAGTTATTTATTCAGTGCAAGGTGCTGGTGAATACAGCCTATCAGAACGTGAAGTTATTGGTTTTGGTAGCACAGCTTCATACGATGCCACATTAAATGGCAAAGTACTTGACCTAGCTATTCGCGAAGTCGTTAACAAGTTAGTTACTGGTCTTGAAGCTGGCCAATGGGGCAATAAATAATGAAAAAGCTAATTACCTTAGCATTTGTTTGTATAGCCCTAACAGGTTGTAACGCAACGAAAGAACCTATTTACTATTACGGCGACTATAGCACTGCCGTATACGCCTATTTAAAAGCAGATGACGTAACAGCCGAAGAGCAAATTAGTATGCTTGAGCAAATTATTGTCGATGCCGCAAACAAAAGTAAGAATGTTGCGCCTGGCCTACATGCTCACCTAGGTATGCTGTATTTTGAAACGGGTAATCCTTCATTAGGTACTACTCACTTCGAAACTGAGAAATCACTTTTCCCAGAATCAGTTCATTACATCGACTTCCTTCTAAAATCTGCGAAAGGCGCTTAATATGCTTAATTTAAAATCATACACAGCGATCGCATTAGTCGCATTACTCGCTGGTTGTGTTTCACCTCCACCAGCACATGACTACACAGCATTTAAACAAGCAGACCCTCACTCTGTTATTATTTTACCTCCGCTAAATAATACACCGGAAGTAATTGCACCATACAGTGTGATGACTCAAATGGTCGCGCCCATAGCTGAGTCGGGTTTCTATGTTTTTCCTGTTGCTTTAGTTGAGCAAACCTTTAAAGGTAATGGCCTCACTGTTGCAAGCGACGTGCACCAAGTACCGGTAAATAAATTACATGAGATTTTTGGTGCAGACTCTGCGCTTTACATCACTATTGAAGAATACGGTACTAGCTATGTTGTTATTTCTAGCGAAACTGCTGTTACTGTATCTGCTTCATTAGTTGATTTACGCACTGGCGAGCAATTGTGGCAAGGTAAAGCAAGAGCCTCTTCCGCTGAACAACAAAGTAATGGCGGTGGTGGCCTTGTAGGTATGCTTGTTATTGCAGCAATTAATCAAATTGCTGAAACTGTAACCGATAAAGGCTTTGAAATCGCAGCAATGACTTCAACACGCTTACTTTCTTCAGATGTTTACAACGGCTTGTTATATGGACCTCGTTCACCTAATTATGGCCAACCAGCACCAAGCGAAAAGAAAAAATAACTTTTATTGTTATTAACCTAAAGTTTGAAAAAGGCCGAACCATTAAATGGGGTTCGGCCTTTTTAATAACAGCTTACTTAGCTAAAAAGCTTAGCAAAGTTACTTTTAAGTATTTAGAGCAGATTTTAAAATACGAGTTTAAAAACCAATATTAGTCACAATAGAAAAAACATTTCAAAAAAGTAATAATGGAGTAGCAAAATACAGAATCTATTTATTAGCCTGATTTACATGTTAAAGTTGTCATTATCACTAAATTACTCTTATAGTGAATCTATATAAATATTGAGCAATACTATGATAAAAGCACAAATACCAGCTGACGAAGAATCTAGATTAAAGGCCCTTTACGAGTATGAAATATTAGATACTGAAGCCGAAAAAGTATTTGATGATTTAACTCAACTTGCTTCTGATATTTGTGAAGCCCCCATATCACTTATAAGCTTAGTTGATCCACAAAGGCAATGGTTTAAATCAAAGTATGGTATCGATGTAGACTCCACCGAAAGAGATATCGCATTTTGCTCTCATACAATACTGCAAGACCAAGTATTTGAAATACAAAACGCTCTACTTGATGAACGTTTTTATGATAACCCTCTAGTAACCAGCGATCCAAACATTAGGTTTTATGCGGGCACACCGCTAGTTACACCTAGTGGCAGCACAATTGGTACATTATGTGTTATCAGCGACCAGCCAAAAAAGCTCACTCAAACACAAATTAACGCACTGAAAATACTTGGCAAAGAAGTTATCGCACAACTTGAGCTCAGGTTAAACAACAGAAAGCTGGCCACTGCATTAAAACAACAACAAATACATAATAAAAATCTTGAAGAACTAAAAAAAGAAGCTGATACAGCTAACACTCTAAAAGGTCGATTTTTAGCAAATATGTCGCACGAGCTAAGAACTCCGCTGCACGGCATTTTAAATTTAGCTGAGTTTGGACTAGCAGAGACTTCAAATATACAAAAAGATAACGCCTTAAAGAGTATTTTAAGCTCCGCGAATATACTCTCAAATATTGTAAATGACATTTTAGACTTTTCAAAAATTGAAGCGGGTAAGTTAAATATTGAGAATATTAACTTTAACCTGAGCGAAGTCATTAACAATGTAATTAATCCACTAATGAAACAAGCCACAGATAAAGGCATAAAATTTATTCCATCTATAGATAAAAATATCGCTACAACCCTAAAAGGCGACCCTGTCAGAGTTTCTCAAATTTTAAATAACTTATGCTCAAATGCGATTAAATTTACACAACAAGGCCAGGTAGAGTTTAAAGTCACTGTAAAGGAGAACCTCTTAAACACGCAAAATATTGTATTTGAAATAATCGATACGGGTATTGGTATTAGTAAAGCTGCACAGCAAAATTTATTTCAAGAGTTTCATCAGGCAGATTCATCTACATCTAGAAAGTACGGGGGCACGGGACTTGGTCTCTCTATTTGCACCAAGCTAAGTGATTTAATGAATGGCAAAATCAACTTCACGAGTAAAGAAGATAAAGGTTCTGTATTTACTTACCAACAAAGCTTTGAAACATCAGAACTCGATGAATTATTAAGACCAAATAAAGAAATAACCGATTTACAAGGGTGCACTATTTTGGTTGCCGAAGACAATAAAGTAAATCAAGTTGTCGTAAGTAAAATGCTACAAGCTCATAATGCGAAAGTAATATTTACCGAAAATGGCAAAGAATGCGTTGATTACTTTTTTGCCAACCATGTTGATTTAATTTTTATGGACATTCAAATGCCAGTGATGGATGGAGTACAAGCCACTAAGATAATTAGAGCGCAACAAACAGATAAAACAACGCCAATTATTGCCATGACAGCCAACACCATGAAACCAGATATTGAACATTATTTAGATATTGGTATGGATGGCTATTTAACGAAGCCATTTAATAAAGATCATTTAAATAGCTTGCTCAATGTTTATAATCCAAAAAACTCAAATCTCAAAAATTTAGCAGTTAAAGTTAGTAACCCAAACATTACGAGTGAACGTAAGCTAAAACAGATATGCAATGAGCTAAAAAAGTTAATTTCAAATGCCGACAGAGTCAGTCTCTGGTTGTTTAATCACGACTATACTGCCATTAATAGCTTAATTTGCCTTGATGAAAAAAATGAGATAGTAAGTAATGCAGTTTTAAAAGCTAAAGACTTTCCTGCATACTTTGACTATATTTTAGAGCATAAAGTATTAGACGCATCAGATGCGAGAAACCACGAAATCACTAAAAACTTAACCAAGGTTTATTTTGAACCATCAAACATTTACTCCTTGCTTGATTACATCTACTTTATTGATAACAAACCGCTAGGTGTTATTTGTTGTGAAAGTGTTGGCTCAAAAATTTCATGGAGCCATGCAGATAAACTGTCACTTATTAAAGTAGCTGATGTAACAACCTTGTTTTTATCCAAACAGTTGAAATCATAGTAGCTACTTGGATTTATTAAGCATCGCTTTTAAATCGGCAAATGGAGAATGCGTTGCAGCCTCAACTTTTCGCTCTGTAGTCGACCCGCCATACATAATATGTTCGTGGTATTTATTGTGCTCATTGTCGTGGCAATAAATACACAATAACTCCCAGTTACTGCCATCCTCTGGATTATTACTGTGGTTGTGATCAACATGATGCACCGTTAACTCTCGTAAATTAGAGTACTCAAACTCGCGGGCACAACGCCCGCATACCCAAGGGTACAATCTTAAGGCTTTAATTCGGTAACCTTCCTCTTGCTTCACATAAGCCTGAGGTACATCGTTATTCTTACTCATAATATTCCTGCTAAATTCACTATTACGGTGCTCAATACTAAAAAACTTAATTACTGACAAGTCACCAAAAAAAATATCTATATGTCGGCCTGTTTGTTCTCAAGCGCGTAGTACGACCATAAGTTTTTTATTGTCGGAAGTCCAAGAAATTTCACCGCTGTATGTCGCTACCCAGATCTTTTAAACCTAGATCTGGATTTGTATTATTGAAGGTATAAAAGTTGTATTGGCCAGATAGCTCAAACTTAGTTGAACGTGTATTTTTCGAGAAAATTGTCCTAACTAATTGCCGCCTAAATTGCTAGCCGTGCCTTGCAGCCCTTCAAGCGTTTGATAGTTAAAAGTGATGTTAGAATTTTTAAATTTTCTATAAGAAAGCAGTATATCTTGTGTTTTTGTTTCAACATCATCTTCAAAAATATCGGCTGAATAACCAATTTCAATGTCGTTAATAGCAAAAAAACGCCCAGCCAAATCATCGTATAGTTATGCGTACTGACTTTAAATAAAGCTCTTTATCTAACTTTTTTAAGTGCTTTCAAAACCAGACTTACTTACATGCTTAATTAGCTCCGGAAAAAACGCTAGAAACACGGCTTCTAATTCATCGTAGTTACGCGCTATATCATCAGCCGCACCCGAAAAAGTGTTAGTAAAACGAATACGCTTGGCAATATTATCAAGTGCTAGCCCTATTCCATCAATGGTTTCGTATTCTTTAAACCAATCGTTTTTAGTCATACTTGTTACAACATGCTGCATACACGTTGGCATAACAGGTATGCGCTGATTTAAAAGCTGGTAGCTGGTGTACTTAAACTCACTTAAAGATTGCTTGCTAAAGTGTTGCCAATGCACAATTAAAAAGTGATCAAACACCACATCAATAGCCACACCAGCAAATCGCTTACGCTCGGGTGAAAAGTACTGCTTGGCGTGTTTAACTAAAGGATGGGAGTCGGTAAATTTATCGACTAAATAGTGGTTATCGAGCCCATTTTTAACCGTGTTTGGTAAGTGTTCTACATGCCTTTTACCACCAAAGTCGCCCAATAAGTTCCCAAAGTGAGAATCGGCTGTAGGCTGTGCTAAATAAAGGTGAGCTAAATAATTCAAAGTGTTCTCGGGCTTGGTATTAATACAGTTAAAATAATAACTTAATTGTAAGCGCTACTTAAAGTGAGATTTATGCCTAATCAAAAGCAAAATAGCATAAAAAAGGTGAAACTAAGTTTCACCTTTTTTATTAATTTTGAAACTAATTAATTAGCATTACGCTGTAGAAACATTACTTGCGCCTGCATTATTAAGTATTTCTTCAATAGCGTTTTTGTTGTCACTATCGTACTTAATACCAATTAATATAGAGCCTTTTTCAATGGCATCTTCGTAATACTTAATTTCATGCTCAGGGATAAACGCACCAACTGCGGCCCCTAAAGTACCACCTACTGCAGCGCCTGCGCCACCAGCGGCAAATGCAGCGACTAATGGACCGGCAACTAATAAGCCTGTACCACCTGTTGCTACAGTCCCTACGGCAGTAAATCCTCCAATAATTGCAGCAAGAATACCACCTGAAGCCGCGCCTATAATACCGCCCTCGGCAGCTTTAGTACCTTCGTCTACAGCAAAATCTTCCTTTGCGTATGAGTCGTTGGCTACAATACTAATATCAGCTTCGTTGATACCCAAAGCTTCTAATCTGTAAATTGCGAGTGTTGCTTGTGATGCACTTTCGAATAACCCAGTAATAACGGTACTCATAATAACTCCTTTATTTATTTAAGAAAATACACTTACTACTGAGCAAAACTCGAACCAAATAAATTATTATTTTAAATCAATGAGATAAATTAAAATCCAGTTCTAACATTCTTATTATTAAAGTAAAAATTACTAAATTTTGTAAAAAACTCCTACCCATATAATTACACTCATCAACAAGTAGTGCGCGTTTTTATATAAATAACATGAACCCCTAGTTAAGTAGATCCCGGAGTTCACTTACAGCACATAAAGGTATTGATGCCCTGTGGCAAGTATGAATAGCGTAACTATAAATAAAAACGAGCTTCCCAGGTACCATGCCCTGGACATAAGCAACTGATAAATAATTTATTTCATGACGTTTACCTTCAAATCACTTAATTGCCTCCGGCATCAAACGTAATGATCGGGGCCAGAGAAAGCGAAGACTCCTTCCTTTTCACTGCCATCTCTACCACTGCAATCCTAGGGCGAAAAAACCTTAAACAAGGTTTTAGTCACTGCCTAAATTAATTGCCCAACAAAGTTAACACTATTATGGGCTAGAATTGGAAATACCAAGCTCCCCGTTCGCTCTCTTAGCCACAGTAAAATAAAACCATAACCTCCGGTTAATAAGATAGAGGTAAACGAAAAGTACCACTCACCAGCGCTAAACATAACGCCGTGCACCAAGCCAAATAACAAAACTAAAAGTAATCCACCTATATTTATCGGCGCGCTCGCCAAACTGTATCGCTTAGATACTATTGCCAAGGAAATACAAAATAGTAAGACCCCTCTAAACATCGGTTCTTCGTCAAACCCTGGCATGGTTGCTTGATAAAGTAATGTTTCTAAATCATAGCGAGGCTCGCCACTCCAGAACCATGAAACAATGACTTGGAGAACTACAAACAAGCACAAAACAATAAAAGCAGGTTTTAAAGAACCTTCACTTTGTTTGAAAGTAAAACCAGCATCAGCAATACGAAAGCCATGTTTATATTTCGCTAAGGCTAGGATTGCACTCCCCCACAGGATAATTACAGCTATTTTTCCTGACCAATTCCAAGACATATCAGTAAAAAATATATCCAAAGGAATAACCTCGGCGCCTCTAAATAGAGCAAAAACGTAACACGTAAAAATGCCTAATGAGATTAAAGACCACGTTATATTTATATCGACTTTATTAAATGCTTTTAATGTTAAAGCTAAAATTAAGATAGCACCGACATTTGCAAATACGGCTATGAATGCATCTTCCATGTATACCTCTTTAGTAAGGGCGCATTGCTTCTTACTTTTATTGTTGTTTTAAGTAGTTTCTAATACTAATCCTAAATTGGATATTATTAAACAACTACTTAGTTAGTAAAGTAGCCTTAGGCTTCATAAATTACAGAGGCGTATTTGGAGAGCTTTTGTAAACGCAGTAAACTTTGAATAAAATTTTATACCTTGAGCGAAACACTTAAGCACTGGCGGTAGAATCCGCTTATTGAGCTATCACCCAACGCATCGGCAAACTATGCGCCAACAACGAATAACATTCACATTTATCTATAGCTCTGTTTGTTACATTAGCTATGCGTTGGGTTTCGTTTAACTCAAATCAACCTACGGTTGTTGCTTGCCTACAAGCTTGCGTATAATGCCCCCATTCCGGCTGCATTTTTTAGCCGCTAACTTGGATTTTAATAATGAAAAAACTCTCTGCGGTGCAAATAAAACAGCAAGCACTTGTACTTAATACAGCTGAAAAATTAGAAGAACTAGGCCGCGCTGAGCTCCCAGGCATGCTGCAATGCTGGTTTGATGTTCAATATCATTTATTTCCAAGTTCACTACTTTTGTGTTTTCAGTTTGAAAGCGAGCAAGCTTTAGCGGCCGCAGAGCCAAATTTATTAAAATGGCAAAAACGCTTAAGTGGCGAAATGCTTAAAAAAGGCGTTATTTTAAAAGATATGCGCAAGCATTTAATATTTACGCTCAAAGGGCCTGATGACTAAATTAGGCTTAGGTAATAGTGAGCAATCCCAACTAAAACCCATGATTAAAAAAGTGGATACGCCACGCTCGTTTATAAATCGATATTTGGATCTGTAATACGAGCAAAAACCAGCTTAAGCTTATCTAGCGGCAATCGATTACTGAGCTTCTGATATTGCCCTGGGATCAACTGCTGATCTTTTTGTTCAGCAACCACAAATGAAAATACATAGTTGCCCTCTACCCCCATTCTTAAATCACTAATAACAACCTGTTCATTTTGTTGATAAACACCGTAAAGCCCTTTGGTAAATCGTTTTAATAACACGATCTGCTTTGCATCATTGAGCTTAGTTAGCAACGCGTTTTCTGTAGGGTAAAATTGAATATTAACGTTTTTAACTTCATCAAACACAGATACATAAATCTCATAATGACCTTGCTTAGTAATAGCCACAGCGCGCCACAGCAAAGTATTAAGCGGAGTCGGCGTGCTTTCAAAATGTGAGAATGTGATGTTTTTTGATTCAGCGCCTGATAAATTTTACTATTAATGTAGTATTTAGCCGTAAAGCCCCAAATTAAATACAACAAACTAATGACTAACGCGCTCGTGTTTATAAGTTGTGCATGCGGTCGCATACGTGCAAAACACAGCGCTATACAAGACAACACAAGAGGCAAAGTATACGCAGGGTCAATAATAAATATACTCGAAATACTAAAAGGATATGTCGACAACGGCCATAACAACTGCGTACCGTAAACGGTAAAATTATCGAGTAATGAATGCGTACTTAAAATTAAAAAAATGCCAGCCGACCAACGCGTCATCGTTATACATTTAGCCCAATTCATTTTGAGTAAAAGCCACGCAAATAAGGGGCTCAATAACAGCTGTATAAACAAAGAATGACTAAAGCTACGATGATAAACAAAATTTTCAACATCGCCACCAAAATTAATTAGCACATCTAAATCTGGTAAAGTGCCAAACGCCGCCCCAATTAATAAAGATTTGCGACCTAATTTACTGCCCAATGTTGCATAAGCAACTGCACTGCCAAGCACCACTTGTGTGAGTGAATCCAATTAAATCCCCTTTTTTCAAATCAATTAAAGCACGCATTATAATGTACTGCTTCGCAGGCTCTGTCGATCTTAAAAAATAGACACTTGTTGGGTTTGGCAAAATATACATTAGCGAGAAAGACGCAAAGTGAGACCTCTCAAGCGACTCATTATCTATTGCATCGTGTTTGGATTAGCAATTAAAAGACACTAAATCGCTGCGTTATAAAATGAAAAAGGCAAGATACAAAAAGCTCAAGGTGGCATTTTGGCGATAAATTTGGAGTAGTAAGATTTACCTCGTTTAAATTTATAAGCCCTGAATACGTATGTAATGGGTATCTATCGCACCACCTGAACAGTAACATAATTATAACGTATATTTAACGAGCGATGATTTTTGTCTATGTCTTCATATATTTCTCATTTACAAGCCTTTAGAGGCATTGCGATTTTAAGTATTGTCGCAGCACATGCGTGGTCATTTGCTATTTTTTGGACTGGCGATTTAGATTCTCTCGGTTTAAAAACGCTTTTTTACTCAACTGAACTATTGTTTCACGGCAGCACACTATACTTCGCCATTATCTCGGGATTACTTTTCAGCAAAATTTTACAGAATAAAGGGTGGATTTCATTTTATAAGAGTAAAATACTTAATGTTGTTTTACCCTATGTTGCCGCAAGCACAATAGCGACAGCTGTGTACTGGCAATATTATCTTGCTGATGGTGCAGCAATCGATATATCGTTTATTATCACAGTCGCCACAAACCTAGTATCCGGAACCGCAGCTATTCAATTTTGGTACATCCCGATTTTATTAGTACTTTTCATATTGACACCATTGCTAGATTTTGTGAATAAACGCACACCAAAGCTGATGTTTTTTCTTGCATGCGTGCCCTTGGTTATATCCCGCAGCGCCTTTCCTGATTTTCTAAGCATGCAGAGTTTGGTGTATTTTTGTGGTGCATATTGTTTCGGAATGATAATAGGGAGTCATTACGAAAAGACAATGGCTAAGGTCAATCAATATAAAACGTGGTTAATCGCTTTTATTGCCTTGATCAACGCAGCCATCCTTACCCAATATATTAATGAATATAAAGTAGATGGGTGGTATTCATCTCGACAAACTCTTTTCTACATTCAAAAAATATTAGCTTGTTTACTACTCTTAAAGTGGCTTCAAAATATTGAAACACGTCTACCCAAAACCATATGCAACATTGGTGAATATTCGTTTTCTATTTATTTTTACCATGTTTTCTTCGTTGGTTTTCTAATTATGGGCCTGCAAGACTATATTCAAAGTCATCGAGATGCTTTCATTATCGGCTTATTAGGTATTGCAAATATGATTATTGGTGTCGGTGCAACGATGGCCTTCGCATGGCTAATAAAGAAACCAATAGGGCGACACTCACGAAAGCTAATCGGCACCTAACGTATTGGTACAATTAAATAAGGGTTGTGGTGAGTACTTGTCGTTCGGATAAAAATGTGGGGTTCCTCAAGGTTTGGTCCTTTTGGATTTCAAGTAAAAATTTGTCATGCCAAACACCGCCTACTAAAAAAGTAACTTAACAGTAAAGTGGAGTGCTTATGTTACGGTGCCATTAATTGAGAGCATGGTGTTATCCAATAAACCTTCATAACTATTAAAAGCAAAAATATCATAATTTATAAGGCCACAAATGTGGCCTTATAATACAAAATTAAACGTAATTATTAATCTAATTCAGCATTTAAAAATACATATACGTAATTACTAAATTCAGGCTTAGTTAAATGCCCGCCTTCAGTAATCGTATCTAAAAGCTTTGCATAACTGTTTGCATCAGTTGCATTACCTGCGTAACCAAACAGAAATAATGTGAGTTCTTCTAATATAACTTCATCAGTAGGTTCAGGAAACACAGTACCAAAAGATAAATCTGGAATTTGACCGCTTATGCCACCTCTTATTGTCCAATCAAATCGGCTTTCTGCTTCATCATCAACCAAAAAGCTGTAATCCCATACTGCTCTTGCAAATCGGCTATCAACATTACTAAAATCAAAGCTTGAATCATTGCTTTCAGTAAATTGAAGTAAACTGAATCCTAAGTCTTCGGTTATAGTAGGTAGCTCTGTCAACTCATAACTACCATCTGAATCTACACTACTTCGAGCATAACTATGCATGTCGATTCGGGCACCATCAACTGTTGTTGGCTCAACCGATGAATCTGTTTGTACATAAAAGTTATGCTCAGTCACCGTTGGGAAAACAAATAGCGGTTCAGGGGAGTTAATGTATGTAAACTGTACAAACTCATAGGAATTTATATCTTCTATATACCCTCGAGTACTAACAGAAGTTGCATTAAAACTGCCTTGATTAGCCACCTCCACACCATCATGGCTAAAATCTGTATCCGTTATTTTTATCACAGACGCATTTTGCGGAACTTCAATAACAGCCACTTTAGCGTCATTTGAAAAGTAAGATTTTGCGGTAAGGTAAAGGTTTTCTGTAGTTGGGCAAATAAAAACAGAATCTGAAATTTCTGAGCCTTCGTATTGATACACCCTGTAATCATTAGGTATTGTATTTAGTTCAGATGTATCTATGCTCACTGCGCGACAACCACAGTTTTCGCTAAACTTATTAAAATGGTATTTACCTAAATTAGTTCTATTTTCAATATCAAGCTCTGTAAATATGTGCGTATAAGCACCATCGGCTTCATCAACAACATCACCCAGTACTGATACATGTTTTGTACCAGAAGGTAGTTCACCTGAAAAACTACCTTGGGCGTCGGTTTTAACAGAGCCGATAGCACCACCATCATCATTGTGAAATACCACATCAGTTTGATACGCAGAATCGGTTCCACACTGGCGAGTTAATGTTTGTAATGAAATGGTTTGAAGCTGAGCAGTGCTGCCGCCATTTGATGAGCTTACAGAGTTCCCTTCTGATGAAGAGCCGCCACATGCGCTGAGCGTTAAAGAAAGTGCAATAGCGAGTGGGGTAAGTATAAATTTATTCATTTTTATTAGTCCATTATGTTTATTCCATTTCATTATCTCAATTTAATTAGGTCAAAAACAGGTTGCAAGTAACTAAATTGAAATAATTTGTAAACAAAAATAAAACATACACCTCACAAACAAAGCCAACAAATAGTCATCCCTGCAAAGTTAAACATTTATTAAAGCTAAAGTTACTCGCTAAAACCTAGAATACAGAAGAATGCTAAGTGTCAGGTCTTGTTTCTTGCCAAGACCAAAACAAGTATCACGTTTAACACCTTTCCCCGTCACCATGCCCTGAAAATAGGCAAGCATGGATATGTTTTCACGGCGTTATTACCCAGCCCACAGTGTATATTCACACCAATCGACTTAATTACTTGATGTGTAGCCATCTTCAAATTGAGTTTAAATAATAAGAACACTTGGTTTTTGAATAAAAAGTTCAAGAAAACACAGCTGCCTGCTTGACTGAAGCTTTCTAATGGGGGACAGGGCAGCCTTGGTTTTTCTATCGCCTAAAGTCATTATTCAAAAAATAATGTAGATGAAAAAATTAAAAGTACGCAAAGCATAAAAATTACAAAATACACTTTAAATAGTATCGAGACTTGAGCTGGCACCTTGTTTCTATCATTTAATAAATTATAACGTTTCGCATAACAATCAAATAAAAATACACTGCCATAATGAAGTAAACCATGGAGCACCATAAAAATATTTAGGGAATAGTAACGATTTCCTGACTCTAAAATATCTTCAACCGTTCTGAGCTTTTCCCCTTTTAAATAAAAGACTAACGGTAAAAGAATGATAAAAATGACACCTAGACCAATCCCAAATAAAAGTAAGCCAAAAAGTTCGATATCAATAGTCACTTTTCGATCTTTTCATATAAAACCCTTTCCAATTTATCTCCTTTTTCTGAGAAATACTTTCCACCTAAATACCCGCTACCTTCTCCAACAACAATACCACTACAGTACGCAATTAAGTTAAAAGTGCAATTGCATAACAAACAACAAAAGCAAATATCAGTCGATTCAAAGTTAATTGGTTGCCCTAAGTTAGTAATAATAGGATAGTAAATTACACATAAAACAATAGCTTTATCTTAGGAGTATTATGATCAAAGTATTATTAGCGACCAGCTTAATTGCCTCTTCATTCGCTGCTTTAAGTAATCCTTTAACTGTTGAAGAACAGCGTATCAACAAAGCCCAATCAGCAATGCCAAATGTTTTAAATGCATTTACCCCACAAGTATCAAGTTTTGAGCAACAATTTAAAGAATTAAACAACTTTAAAAGTGCAAAAATATTAGTACAAAGCTTTAGCTTTGAACTGTGGGAAAACGCAAAAAAACGCATAGCAAAAACCAATAACTACGACGACCGAGAGCTCTACTGGGCGCGCCTGCTTTCAAGTAAAGTAATACGCACAACTTCACCTAAATTTTCAATTACGCAGGCTCAACTAAATACTTTACTAACCCTACTTGAGGAAGGCAGCAGAGGACGTACCGACCTTGCTTTTTCATCAGGCAGCACTAAAAAAATATTACTAACAGGCTTAGACCCTTTTTTACTCGATAAAAACATAAACCAAAGTAACCCCTCAGGTGTTGCGGCGTTATTACTCGACGGCCAAGTTATTAATTACAACGGCATAAGCGCAGAAATTAACACCGTTATGGTGCCTGTACGCTACGAAGACTTTGATCAAGGTATAATAGAGTCGCTACTTGCACCCTACTACGCACTTAATAATGTAGACATGGTAGTAACCGTAAGTATGGGCAGGACAGAATTTGATTTAGAGCGTTACCCAGGTAAACGTCGCAGTGTAACCGCCCCCTATAATACCAATATTGTGTATGGTGAAACGTAAACAAGCCCAGTGATACCAAAGCTTAATGGCCGACCACTCCCGGGCAACAGTTTGTAAAATTTAGCTTGCCTGTAAATTACATGCAAAAAGCTAAAGGCTCTTATAAAGTTATCGACAATCATGAAGTCACCACGCTTGAAAAAACCTATAAAGCCGGTTCGTACGGCGAGCTTAAAAATAGTATTGCGGTTAATGGCGGCGGCGGTGGTTACCTGTCTAACGAAATATCGTACCGAAGTATTCGCCTGCGCGATGCGCTTAATTCAAGTATACCTACAGGGCATATTCATACCCCACGTATACAACAATTCGAACCAGAAACAGAAGCTAAAATAGTAAAACAAATAAAGGCAATGCTAGAGCAAAGCTTAGTCGCACTATAGTTTATAACTACCAATTTCAGCACATAATAAAGGGCAATAACATTGCCCTTTTATAACCCGCATTAAGCAAAGTGTTCAATACATCAAAATCCAAGATCATTTAGTCTATTAAAATAGATACAGTATTTTAATCTATTAACTTCTATAGCTCACACAACGACATTTCATGTTTTGGTTTTGCTATTTTTTTACTTGTTAGCGTTTTTCCTGTTTCTGTATCAAGGGTTATAACATCCCAATTTTGGTTTTTATTGGTTGTTATTAATACTTTTAAGTTCCCCTTACACAGCTTTGGTGGAATGTTTATTTCAGTCCAAGATAATTCAATATCCCATGTACCATCCAGCCTATAGCAACTGCCTGTATTCATAGAGCTAAGCTTTGCCCACCCGCGTGGATGGCAAGCAATTAAATAAGGTTTTACAGCTACCACTGTAGACTTAGGCTTAACTTTAAAGTCTGTTGAGGTTAGACCATTCTCTTCAATTTGAAGAGCATCTCCTGCTGAACTAATAACATAAAAGTTATTATTAGCTTTGAAAAATTGTGACGCATAACCTCTTGTTAAAGACCAGTATTTTATTGGTTCCTTGTTATAGGGAATAAAACTCACATATGATGCATTACTACCATTTATTATTTTATAACCTCCGAGTAACCAGCCATTATTTGAGTCAAAAACAGTAGATACGCTATCAAGTTCAATAGATACTTCATTACCGTTAGGTAGCAAGTACATACTTGCAGCAAGCAGGTTATTACTAAATAAAAAAAAGCACTCATCGTCACTGATAAAATGCAGATACTTTTATTAATTTGATTTATAACGTTCATGATATTTATATACCGTAAATGAAGTGCCTCGTTTAAAAGCACCTATGGTGAATAAGCGATCTCTATCGTTAGGTTTTAAATGAATACACCCATGCGAAGGTACCAATCGAACAGTCGAACCTGTTGTTTTTTCGGCTTCGTTCTCTGGCGTAGTGTGAAACATTTGCCCTGATAGACGCTCTTTTCCATCAAGTATTTTATTCCCATTAATATCTTTAAACCAACGAATAGCAGTAGGCCCGAAATCATTGAACACCCACTTGTCAGGTACCACCTCTTCTCCATACAATTCTTTATGCATTTCCATAATCGCACTACGTACAGGTAGTTTATATAACTGATTTAGACTTCCCCACTTACCACTTGGTAAGGCATACCAAATATCTCCTTTTGCAGGCATATCTTTCAACTTAGTACCCCAAGTTAGTTTTGATGTAGGCCAAGTAGGTGTTCTATAAGCTTCTGTTTTGTCTATTATATAATGACCTGCCGTAGTCGGCTCTTCGGCCATATTGGGATCATTACCAATTTGTGGAGGGCCTCCCATCGCTTCAAATTGAGCGAATTTCAAACCATTTTGCTTTATAACCAAAAGGTCCTGACCTGGATAAAAATGAACTTCCATATGAACTTAAACTCCATTTACTTATAATTTTATTTTCCTGAGACCTAAATAGAGGTATTTACATTAGGTCAGACAGCTAATTTTTTATACAACATTAGTGTACCTAATAACCTAGTACACGTAAATAACTCATAAAAAAAGCCTATGCCACATCTAGTATCTTTTATCCTAGGAAAATAATCTTATGCTTGGATTCGTCAGAAAATCAACAGGGGGTGACCCCTTTGGTTTCCCTATAGTTTATAACTACCAATTTAAGCGCATAAAAAAGGGCAATAACATTGCCCTTTTTTCTATTTACAGTCTTCTCGGTTTTTATTTAAACCATTAAATGAGCTGTATGACTTGCTAATTCAATTGAGAATTTAGCCAGTTGAGAAAGTTTAATCAGCATTTTTTTCAAAATAGCACGAATCCCACGGTAACTAAAATCTATAAGCTTACTTGCTGGTAAGCCACAAAAAACATACATATGGCCTACTATACCTTTTACTTCTGCAGCATAAGCTCGCGAGGTTTCTACTTCATTCGCTAAATAAGACGCAATGGCATCATAAACAGTTAATAAACCTGTAACACTAACTTGTAGTGCACTAATCGCACCTATTTTATTTAAAAAATCAAGAAGTGCTGCACCTATTTTCCTGGCCCAAAGAGCATTGAAACTAGCTTGATGACGTTTTTCAAATTCAAGACGAGTGGCTTCTTGGTAGCGTAATTCGAATCCCTTTTGTATATCTTCATAAGTTTTATATTTTGATGCCGTATTCAAATACCCTGGTGTTGGGTTAGACATACTATGCGCCCCTGGTGATATTGAAGGGGATGAATTTAAAATATATTCATAAGTAGTGTGTACAAAAGGCCACACAGGTACCATTGGTACAGGATCACCAGCATGCACACAGCGGTAAACCCCTGTAAAGCATTTTGTGTATGGTTTGCAAAATTCGATAGCCCAACTCGCGGAGCCCCAAAAGTATAGAGTTTAACAGGTACTTTGAAGCGTTGTTTCAACCAGTTTGCAGCTAAATTAGCTAATGCGCCACCTAAACTGTGACCAACAACATGAACAGGAGCTGTAGGATTATTCGAAAAATACTGTTCTAACTGTGATTTGAGCGAGTTAAATGTTTGATTGAATCCTGCATGTACACTTTGGTTATTGGGACCAGTGGAAACACCACAATGTAGATCAGTAATACAATCGCGCATTTTTGCTGTTCCTCTAAGCGCTAGTACATAATGACCCTTAAACGCGTTAGTTTTTCCCTTAGCAATACAACCAAACGGTGTACGATGACGGAAAACTCTTTCTAGGATAGATCCACTTATGCCCTTTACTGAATCACTATCAAAATCAAAGTGCCTAGATAAAGCTCCATAATAAGCAGAGCCCTCGACACCATCAGTTGTGTCAGTTGAATATGATATAGCAGCAAATCTAGCTGCTAATGAAGGAGTTAAAACTTGCATCATAATTATTTCCTTATATTTTTATTTAACATAATCGTTATGTTAGATTTAGGTGTTCATCAACATCAATAACTTCAAAGTCTTTATCCCAACGACAAATTGAAGTTCCCTCTAAGCTCATTTCTTCTCGATTACTAGAAAAGCTAAATAAAATGGCCTCATTATTAATATCAGCGTTAAGGCAACTTAATTTACTGTTAAATTCATTAATAGGGTTTTTCCCTATTAATGTCGCTCGCCAAATAATAAATTTTTTTCTATTAATAGTCGTGGTAATGTATTGATTAGTAAATATTTCTTTGAATGGTATGCTGGGTTCATCGGAACGAATCGTTTTTTCAGGAAATCTAAAACTACCATCGGGGTCTGTATAAACAAAATCTCTACGTGGTTTACCATCTGAAAAGCTAAGACTACGTAAAATCAATTGATTGCCAATTGGCTCACCATTATTTTTTAAACACCCGAATACTTCAGGAGATAGGTGTACTTTATCTGCACCAAATTTATCAAAAAAAGGTTGGATTTTCGCGCTGAAGTTTTGAATTTTGTCGATGACTGACACAATAACCTCTTGGAATATGATTGTTTTAGGAGGAATAATGTGTAATTTATTATGAAGATTACCCACAGTCCTTGTCGATATTAAAATATTTTATAGGGTATTAAATAATATGCAATTAATTTCTCAGCTACTCTTTGGTAAAATAAATTAGTGCAAAATTTTAGCTTTGAACTGTGGGAAAACGCAAAAAAACGCATAGTAAAAACCAACAATTACGACGACCGAGAGCTTTACTGGGCACGCCTGCTTTCAAGCAAAGTAATACGCACAACGTCACCTAAATTTTCAATTACGCAGGCTCAACTAAATACTTTGCTAACCCTACTTGAGGACGGCAGCAGAGGCCGTACCGATCTTGCTTTTTCATCAGGCAGTACTAAAAAATATTACTAACGGGCTTTGACCCATTTTTACTCGATAGAAACATAAACCAAAGTAACCCCTCAGGTGTTGCGGCGCTATTACTCGACGGCCAAGTTATTAATTACAACGGCGTGAGCGCAGAAATAAACACCGTTATGGTGCCAGTGCGCTACGAAGACTTTGATCAAGGTATAATAGAATCGCTACTTGCCCCCTACTACGCACTTAATAATGTAGACATGGTAGTAACCGTAAGTATGGGCAGAACAGAGTTTGATTTAGAGCACTTTCCAGGTAAACGCCGCAGTGTAACCGCCCCCGATAATGCCAATATTGTGTATGGTGGAACGCAAACGAGCCCAGTAATACCAAAACTTAATGGCCGACCACTCCCTGGCAACGAGTTTGTAAAATTTAGCTTGCCTGTAAATTACATGCAACAAGCCAAAGGCTCTTATAAAGTTATCGACAATCACGAAGTCACCACGCTTGAAAAAACCTATAAAGCGGGTTCGTACGGCGAGCTTAAAAATAGTATTGCGGTAAATGGCGGCGGTGGTGGTTACCTGTCTAACGAAATATCGTACCGAAGTATTCGCCTGCGCGATGCGCTTAATTCAAGTATACCTACAGGGCATATTCACACCCCACGTATACAACAGTTCGAACCTGAAACAGAAGCTAAAATAGTAAAACAAATAAAGGCAATGCTAGAGCAAAGCTTAGTAGCGCTATAGTTATAAAAATAAGTTTAAGAGCGTAATAAAGGGCAATATTATTGCCCTTTATTTTCTCATGCACTCTCCCACGGTTAATCACATGGTAAACGCATTTTCATATTCTATTCGCCGTGGTCTAGACATAGTAATTGACTCGATGAGCAATAAACTAAAAAGCTAGGTATTTGATGTGTAAAGCCAGGTTTAACCTCATTAGTTTTTATAGCAAATATGTGTTCAAGACGTAAAGAATAGGCTTCATGAGCATGAATATATTTATTGGATATAGTTATTAATATGTTATATTTGTTATAACAGTTTGATCTTAATGGAATAATATAATGCTACAAGCGCTAAGGCTTAGAAATTTACGTAGTTTTTCAGATGATGAAGATGCACCTTATGTAGATATAAAGCCTATAACGGTCTTAATAGGCAAAAACAGTAGTGGTAAAAGCTCTTTTTTACGTAGTTTTCCTTTACTAAGGCAGTCCATTGAAGCCAACACTACCGGACCAATATTATGGTATGACTCTTATGTAGATTTTGGCGCATTCTCCGAAGCAAAAAAGTTTGATAGTAAAAATAACATTATTTATTTTGATTTCAAATTTAATATTACAATTGATAACAGAATGAGCTTCATGCCAAAGTTTCTATGGCATGATAGTAAAAAAATAAACTCTGAATCAATAATCGTATCAATAAAGATTGGAGTAACAGAGACCGATAAAAAAACAGTAGCAAAAGAATTAATTTTAGAGATTTATAATACTGAATATAAGTTTATTTTTAATAAAGATCACAAATGTGAATTATTCATAAACAATGAACTAGAAAAATTTTCTGAAGATTTAAATCATTTGTCAGTAAATCAATTTTTACCTTTGATTGGCTTTATGTTGAAAGGTAAAAATTCAGGATTTCGATTTAACGATGAAGCAATTAGTGAGCATTTTTCTGAAATACTATACCGAAAATTGAAACCATATTTTCAAGGTAACACTAGTGAGTCCACTATTAAAAATGGGTTAGCCCGTATTGGTGTAAACGAGCGAAATGATATAAAAAAAATATTAACTAGGACCTTCAAAAGCAATAAAACTTTTATTAATAATTTGGGAAAGAAAGAAGATATTATTTGTGATCTAGTTTATGAATTATCATTATCCACTAATATCAGCGTTATTTTAGGTAATTTAAACGATGAAATAGAAAAAACATTTACAAATATCAAGTATATTGCCCCACTTAGAGCTACTGCGGAAAGATATTATCGTCACCAAGATCTACAAGTAAAAGAAATTGATCATACTGGTTCAAATTTAGCAATGTTATTAAGATCTTTTTCATCTAGAGAAAATGAAAGATTTACAGAATGGACAAGTGAAAATTTCGGTTTTAAAGTTAGAGTTGAAGAACGTGGTTTACACTACGAACTACGTATACAAACAGAAAATGATCCACGAGAATATAATATTAATGATATGGGGTTTGGTTTTTCTCAGATATTGCCAATTGTTGCATCCATTTGGATTGAAACTACAAAACCAATACGACGCAATCGAGGTCTTAACACAAGTATAGTATTTGCGATAGAGCAGCCTGAGCTACATTTACATCCGGAATACCAAGCTCGCCTCACTAGAATGTTTGTCTCTGTAATTAATACAGCAAAAAAACATGATATAAAGTTAAATATAATATTCGAGACCCATAGTAATACGATGATTGATACTTTGGGGGACTGCATTGAAGATGGAGATTTATCCCCTACGGACGTGAATATAGTTTTATTTGAAAAAGACTTTAACAGCAGTACAACAAACATTAAATTTTCTCATTTTAATGACGAGGGTTTTTTAGAGCAATGGCCGATCGGCTTCTTTTCAGGTAGAAGTTAATGCTTTTTAAAGTTGAAAATTGCTTCCCCGACCAATATGAGAATGATGTAGATAAACAACTAGCACTAGATCACCTACTTTTAAGCAGCGGTAGAAGAAAGAATATAGTTATTATAGAAAAAAATGCTATTGAAAAACTATTACACTCAAAACTATATCGAGCTCCAGCTAAAACGTTTGCATCGGATATCGAAAAGAACAGACGGGAATATGGAGTTATTGCTAAACAACTAGCTGTATATTGTGTTGTTGACTTTGATTCTAGGCAAGTAAGCTGTACTTTCCAAAATAATCAATGGGTAATCAGAGTAGGCTATGACTACTTTATTGATCCAGAAAACTCAGGGCTAATAGGGCTAATAACTGAAGGTGAATTAGATTTTAACTTCTACTCTGTAATAGCTACTTACTACTCTAAATATATATCTCCTCTTAAATTAGATGTCTCATTTAAATTTCATCATGGTGCTGGTAGTCAATCTAAGCCAAGTTTCGATAGATTAACTAATGAAGGTAAAATAATATTATGCTTGGTAGATAACGATAAATCACACCCCAAAAAAGGTGAGGGTTCAACCTCAAAAGTATTTACTCATTATGATAGGAATTATAACAATAAAAGTTTAGTTAACGTTATCAATGTAAGAGAAATTGAAACCTTACTACCATTAAATATTATTGAAAAAATATTAGTCGAGCAAAAAAACCTAAAAATATTGACGCTATAGATGAAATTAAGGAGTTTAATTTAAAAAATCCTAATTTTAGAACTTTTTTTGATCACAAAGAAGGATTTTCGTTAAAAAAAGCTATTGAACTTGATACTAAATACGGTGATTTTTGGCTTGATATTTTGGCCAGTAATAACCGTTTTTCTCAAATGGCTTGCTTGAAAAATAAAGTATGTCACGATTGTGGCAACTGCCCTGAAATTGCAGGACTAGGTGAGCATATTCTAAAAAATGTCAATGAGCATATAGCGAATATGCATTTGCGTAAATTATCTATCGACCTTGATATTTTGCCTCATTGGAAGGATATTGGTCAGCTTATGCTAAGTTGGGGGTGCATTCCTAAATCTCGAGTCTCAAGAGCATCATAATTTTTATTAGATTTCTATTAGTAAAAATAGAAATCTAATAAAGCCTATTAAAAAAGGGTCTTGTTTCTTGCCAAGACCAAACACCAACCTCACATTTAACACCCTTCCCCGTCATCACGCCCTGAAAATAAGCAATTGATGAGTAATGTCGCGCATGGATGCGCGATAAGGCGAAACTAGGCCATGGATGGCCTATCTTCGCCGTTTACGTTCACATCAATTGTGCATTGAAGGATTAAGCGTGATGCTCGGGTGCGCTGAGAGGTGACGAATAACCGAAGCGCAGCTTCGCAGTATGAGGAAGTGAAGGCATGGATGCCGACAGTAACCCAGCTTCAAGGATGAATTACTTACAGCAGAGTAAAATTTGAAAATCTATAGCCCCTCTTTGGCTGCCGTCGCCAGCGCGACAAAACCTTGAATAAGGTTTCTAATTTCTAGAAGTGTGAAACGCATTCGCGTTATCGGTGATGATAACCTCTAGCACCTATTCAAATACTCATTCGGGCTGCCGCCCGCGCGTCAGCAAGCTAAACGCCTATAACTAATAACACATACTCTTAGCTTTTGAGCGAATAAGTATATTTAGGATTTGCTGAGTTTCGTTACACTCTACCCAGCCTAGAGGAACTACAGAGAGGTGCAGGTCTTGTTTCTTGCCAAGACCAAACACCAACCTCACGTTTAACACCCTTCCCCGTCATCACGCCCTGAAAATAAGCAATTGATGAGTAATGTCGCGCATGGATGCGCGATAAGGCGAAACTAGGCCATGGATGGCCTATCTTCGCCGTTTACGTTCAAATCAATTGTGCATTGAAGGATTATGCGTGATGCTCGGGTGCGCTGAGAGTGTCCAGAGAGGGACCAGCGGCAGCCCCTCTTTGGCTGCCGTCGCCAGCGCGACAAAACTTTGAATAAGGTTTCTAATCTTTAAAAAGTGCCAAACGTATTCGCGCTATCTGTAATAGTAACCTCAAGCACCTATTCAAAGACTTATTCGGGCTGCCGCCCGCGCGTCAGCAAGCTAAACGCCTACAATAAATAACACATACTCTTGGCTTTTGAGCGAGTAAGTATATTTGTGATTCGTTGGGTTTCGTTTCACTCAATCCAGCTTATGCAACTTGTGTTGTAAGGCGAAAGTTAAGTGCTTTCATCACTTTAAAAATAGTTTCCCAACGTGGCTTGGTTTTACCGTTAACTGCTTTATATAAGCTTTCACGGTTTAACCCCGTTGCTTTAGCAATATCACTCACGCCATGTTTTTTTACTAATAAGCCAAGTGCTTCAATAAAGGTATTTGGATCATCATCAGCTAAACACTCTTCTAAAAATGTATTAATTTCTTGCTGTGTTTCCATATAGTCAAACGGGTTAAAATCTGATGTTTGTAGCGCCATAATAATTACTCTAATTTATTCAACTTGCTGAACAAATGTAGCCTAAAAGCTACAAGCATACAATGTTATTTATAACTTTAAGGCTGCCGCCCGCGCGTCAGCAAGCTAAACGCCTACAATAAATAACACATACTCTTAGTTTTTGAGCGAGAAAGTATATTTGTGATTCGTTGGGTTTCGTTTCACTCTTCCCAACCTACGCGCATATTATTTATGACGAATTACTATGCACAAAAAAGCCGTTGCATTGCTGCAACGGCTTTTATAATTTTGATAAATTCCCAAACTATAATGGAACTTACTACCCATTAAAATTCAAAAATTAGTCGCGGTTCTTAGTCGCGATAAGTCTCTACCGCTGGGCATGAACATACCAAATTACGGTCGCCGTATACGTCGTCTATACGTGTAACAGTTGGCCAAAACTTGTTTTTAGCCACTGCAGGCACTGGGAATGCAGCGTAAAAACGGTCGTACGCACGGTCCCATTCGTTACCTAACACGTCGCCTTGTGTATGCGGTGCAAACACTAGCGGGTTGTTTTCGATTGACCATTCGCCAGAGATTACTTTTTCAATTTCGCCTTTAATTGACACCATTGCTTCGATAAAGCGGTCAATCTCACCTTTTGATTCAGACTCAGTTGGCTCAATCATTAATGTGCCAGCCACTGGGAACGACATAGTTGGTGAATGGAAGCCGTAATCTTGCAAGCGCTTAGCTACGTCCATTTCAGTAATGCCTGATAGCTCTTTAAGCGGGCGCAGGTCAACAATACATTCGTGAGCAACACGGTTGTTACGACCACGGTATAAAATTGGGAAGTGCTTGCTTAGCTCATGCGTTAAGTAGTTAGCATTAACAATTGCCATTTCAGTAGCTTGTTTTAAGCCCTCTGAACCCATCATGGTGATGTAAGCCCATGAAATAGGTAAAATAGCGGCTGAGCCGTAAGGCGCTGCCGATACCGCACCATTACCAATGTTAGTACCTGGTACGTTAATTACGCTATGGTTTGGCATAAATGGCGCAAGGTGCGATTTAACACCAATTGGGCCAACACCTGGACCACCGCCACCGTGTGGAATACAAAATGTTTTATGCAAGTTTAAGTGCGATACGTCTGAGCCAATAAAGCCTGGGCTTGTTACGCCAACTTGCGCGTTCATGTTTGCGCCGTCCATGTAAACTTGGCCGCCGTGCTCATGAATAATGTCACAAATTTCGCGAATTGTTTCTTCGTATACGCCGTGCGTAGACGGGTATGTGATCATAATACACGATAAGTTTTCAGAAACTTCCTCAGCTTTCGCTTTAAGGTCGCTCATGTCTACGTTACCGTTTTTGTCGCAGTTAACTACCACAATTTTCATGCTCGCCATTTGCGCTGATGCAGGGTTAGTACCGTGCGCAGAGCTTGGGATTAAACATACATTACGGTGTGCATCGCCGCGTGACTCGTGGTATTTACGAATCGCGATTAAGCCTGCGTATTCACCTTGTGCGCCAGAGTTTGGCTGTAGTGATACTGCATCGTAACCGGTAATGTTTACTAGCCAGTCGTGTAGCTCGCCAATCATTATTTGGTAACCTTCTGCTTGGTCTAGCGGGCAGAATGGGTGAAGGTTTGCAAACTCAGGCCACGTAATTGGGATCATCTCGGCGGTCGCGTTTAGTTTCATGGTACATGAGCCTAACGAGATCATTGAGTGATTAAGCGATAAGTCTTTGCTTTCTAGTCGCTTAATGTAGCGAAGCATGTCTGTTTCGCTATGGTAGCTGTTAAAGTTTGGATGCGTTAGTACTTCGTCGTCACGTACTAAACTTGCAGGAATTGACTCGCTGCCATTTGCTTCAACGTCGGCTGCAATAGCGTCAACACTTAGGCCATGGCCTTCGCCTAAAATAATATCGAATAACTCAGCTACATCGGCACGTGTTGTTGTCTCTGATACCGAAATTGAGTACTCGCCTTCGTGGTTTGTAGCAAAGTTTACGCCTTTTGCAATTGCACGCGCTATTACGTCGTCTTTGTTTTCACCTGCAATTGTTAGCGTATCAAACCAAGTGCTGTGCTTAAGTGCGATGCCTTTAGCTTTAAGGCCAGTAGCTAAAATATCAGCAAAGCGATGTATACGCTGCGCGATAGTTTTTAAGCCTTGTGGGCCGTGGTACACCGCGTAAAACGCTGCCATGTTGGCAAGTAATACTTGCGCTGTACAAATGTTTGAATTGGCTTTGTCGCGGCGAATGTGTTGTTCGCGCGTTTGCATTGCCATACGTAGTGCGTCGTTACCTAAACGGTCTTTAGATACACCAATAATACGACCTGGTAATGAACGTTTGTATGCGTCACGTGTTGCAAAAAATGCAGCATGTGGGCCGCCGTAACCCATAGGTACGCCAAAACGTTGAGCCGAACCAAGTACTACGTCTGCGCCTAGTTTACCCGGTGCTTTTAATAGTAATAAACTCATTATGTCGGCAGCAACACAGGCAATGGCCTTTTTGCTTTGTACGCCAGCAATTAGGTCAGTTATGTCTACCACTTCGCCTGATGTAGTTGGGTATTGGAACAATGCGCCAAAAATATCGTGCTTTACGGCATCTTCTGCTTTACCTACAATTATTTCAAAGCCAAACTGCTCGGCACGCGTTGTTACTACGTCGATTGTTTGTGTGTGTACGTCGTCGGCAATAAAAAAGGCATTGGCTTTTTTAGCTTTTGATACGCGTTTTGCAAGGCCCATAGCCTCTGCAGCGGCTGTTGATTCGTCAAGTAGTGATGCACTTGCTAAATCAAGACCAGTTAAATCTAGGGTCATAGTTTGGAAGTTTAATAATGATTCTAAACGCCCTTGTGCAATCTCCGGCTGATACGGTGTGTACGCTGTATACCAACCTGGATTTTCTAGTACGTTACGTAAAATTACGTGCGGTACGTTAGTTGGGTGGTAGCCTTGGCCAATGTACGATTTGAAAACTTTATTTTTGCTTGCTACTGATTTTAAGTAGCTTAGTGTTTCAACTTCAGTACGGCTTTGTCCAACTGTTAACGGTTGCTCTAGACGAATGCTAGCCGGTACAGTTTGGTCAATGAGCTCTTGCACACTCGATACTTCTAAAGCACTTAGCATATCGCTTACTTGTGCTGGGCTTGGCCCAATATGGCGGCGAATAAAATCTTGCTTTTGCTCTAGTTCTTCAAGAGATTTGGCGTTTGACATGTGTCCAGATTCCTATGATCCTAAATGCTAATGGGTAACTAGCATTAATTAAAATATTTGACGATTTTACAACTCACTAAGTATGGGGTGGTGAGCTGTAAAATCATAAAAGCCCCATTTTTGTACATTAAACGGGGCTTTTAGTTATCTTCAAAAAATTATTATTCTTCGTCAATAGTGTGCGAGTAACCTTCAGCGTCTAATAAGTTGTCTAGCTCAGACTCGTCAGATGCTTTAATACGAAATAACCAACCGTCGCCGTAAGCGTCGTTGTTTACTGTTTCTGGTGAATCTTCAAGTTCTTCGTTAATAGCAACAACTTCGCCACTGATAGGTGCGTAAATGTCTGATGCCGCTTTAACCGACTCTGCTACTGCACAGTCTTCGCCGGCGTCTACTTCGTCGCCAACTTCTGGTAATTCAACAAATACCATGTCGCCAAGAAGTTCTTGTGCATGCTCAGAAATACCAACAGTAAATGTACCGTCGCCTTCGTTACGAACCCACTCGTGTGAAGGTGCGTATTTTAACTCGCTAGGAATGTTGCTCATTTTATTTGTCCTTTGGTTTATATTGGGAGGATACCAATCAAAATAATGATTGTGATTGGTATAACCAAATCATTTAAATTATTGATTTACCGTTACGTACAAAGCTAGGCTTTACTACTTTAACGTTTACTAATTTTTTACGCATTTCTACTTGAGCTGTATCGCCTGTTGAACGTGGTACACGTGCAAGGGCTACACTAAAACCAAGTGTTGGTGAGAAAGTACCTGAGGTAATAACCCCTTCACCACCATCAACAATTACTTTTGAACCGCTTCGCAAAACGCCTTTTTCTTCAAACACTAAGCCAACTAGTTTGTCAGTGCTTTTTTCTGCGCGTTGCTTAACAAGTACGTCACGACCAATAAAGTCACGACTCTCTGGTTCCCATGCAATGGTCCATGCCATGTTAGCTGCAAGTGGTGATACGCTTTCGTCCATATCTAGGCCGTAAAGGTTCATACCTGCTTCTAAACGTAGCGTGTCGCGTGCACCTAAACCAGCAGGCTTAACACCTGCGTCTAGCAGTTGTTGCCATAAATCGGCTGCTTGGTCGTTCGGTACTACTATTTCGTAACCGTCTTCGCCAGTATAACCCGTTGTGGCAATAAATAAATCACCTACTTGAACACCAAAAAATGGCTTCATACCTTCAACAGCGGCTTGTTGCTCAGCATTTAAAAGAGTGGCTGTTTTTGCTTTAGCGTTAGGGCCTTGTACTGCAATCATTGCAAACTCTGGGCGCTCTGTAACAGTTACGTCAAAGTCGCTCGATACGTTAGCTAAATGCGCTAGGTCTTTTTCGCGCGTTGCTGAGTTAACAACTAGGCGGTAAAACGTTTCGCTAAAGAAATAAATAATTAAGTCGTCTATTACACCGCCTTGCTCGTTAAGCATGCCTGTGTAAAGCGCTTTACCTGGTACGGTTAATTTTGCAACGTCGTTAGCTACTAGCTTACGTAAAAATGCTTTTGCTTGAGGCCCTTCAATATCAACAATAGTCATGTGTGATACGTCAAACATACCAGCGTCGGTACGCACGCTATTGTGTTCTTCTATTTGTGAGCCGTAGTTGATTGGCATTTCCCAGCCATGAAAATCAACCATTTTTGCGCCCGCTTCTAGGTGCTTAGCATGTAGTACAGTTTTAGAAGTCATAACATTCCTTCACGTTTAAATTAACCCTGTTTAGGGCGTGGCTTAAATAGATATAAAAACAGGCAAGCATTGTTATGCTTACCTGTTGTTTGTATTCGTTATGCGGCTTCACTATGCATAAGTGCAAAACCTTGCGCTTGCATGTAGCTTTGCCATTTTTGTAATTCTTGTTGTTTAGCGACTAATACAAAGTGTTGTTCGTCGTTATTATCAATGGCGGTAATAAATACATCACCGCTTTGTGCACCGTAACAAAGTTGCGCGTCAGAAAGGCGCAAACCTGGTGTTAATTTAAAAGCATTTACTAGGGTGTCAAATGCATTGCTACCGCTTAGAGTAAAAGTAGCTAGGTCGGTTCGCATTACATAATCGATATCAAAACGAAGTTGTTGCTCATTTATAAGCGCTTGTAATTGAAGGCTTGCGCTGTGTGGCAGAACGAATCTAAACGCAGTTTCGCTAAAGTAATAAACAGCAAAGCTGTAGTCAGAATTATAGTCGCCATCAAGCGTGCCTTTTAAGCCTAAACCGCTAGCGGTAAGCTTAGTTAAATCAAGGCCTAAAATAGAACTTAAAAATACACTGGTTTCGGTGCCACTAAAATCCATTACAACATTGCTGCTGTTTGCTTGCAAAGCGTTAGTAACCGCACTACTTGCGTTGCTGTGGCGGGCAAACATTATTGGGTTAAAAGTCATAACAAACACCTGTGTATTTTCAATGCTAAAAGTATATTGCGCGAGGTGTGTAACAACAAATTGTAATTATTTATCAATTGATAAATAATACTTATATATATAGCCATATAAATTGTAATTATAAATATGAAAAACATATCAACCGACAGTTTACGCACCTTTGTAATGGTAGTTGAAGTAAGTGGTTTTGCTAAAGCAGGCGACTTACTTGGCCTATCGCAACCTGCGGTAAGCCTACAAATAAAACGTTTAGAAGATGTGCTTGGCTATAAACTATTTAAAAAACAAGGACAGCGCCAAGTATTAAACCAGTACGGCGAGCTATTACTGCCTATGGCAAAGCAGATGATGCAACACAACGATGCTATTTTGCAGCAGTTCACCTCAGAAAACATTGCAGGTAAAGTGCGTTTGGGTATTCCGAGCGAATTTGCAGCGCGTATTTTACCTTCTATTATTGGCGACTTTGTGGCGCTCTACCCTGAGGTGTCGTTAGAGGTTAAGTCGCGTTTAAGTAAGCATTTGCTTTCGGCTTCTCGCCAAGATCAGTTTGATTTAGTACTTGCGCTAAATGAGCGACTCAACTCTGATAAGTTTCCTATTTTTATGCAAGACGAGCTAGTGTGGGTGGGCGACCTGTCACTTGCGCATAATGAGGTGGTTACCCTAGTTACCGCACCAGAGGGATGTATTTATCGTCGCCGTGCTACTGATGCATTAAAAAGTGCAGGCATTAAATACCGAATAGTTTATAGCAACGCCGATTTAACCGGCCTTATTGCTGCATTAAAAGAAGGCTTAGGTATTACGGTACTTGCCAAAAGTACAGTACCGAGTGAGCTTAACTATCAGGTTCAAACCAAGCATTTACCAGCTCTTGGTAATATTGGTATTAGCTTGGTTAAAAGTTCGGGTGAGTCGGAAAATGCGGTAGATAAACTCGCTGAATTTATAGCTCTACGCTTGGGCTAGCGCTTACGTAGCACATATAATTCGTTCAGCCTTTATAGTTAGTAAAACAATTACAAAACAATACAAAAGAAACAATTTAGTTAATTAAGTTGCATAAGCAGGTGTTTTTAGTTCTATTAAACTGAATAATTAAATAGTTAATAACATTGATTCGTATTCGTTAACGTGTTCAAATTACGCCAATTAAGATAATTGACATGATTAGGAACACAATGAACCCTAAGTTTTTAGTATCTACTTTGGCAACTGCGGTTGCTTTGTCTTTTAGTGCTACTGCAATAGCAAAAGACACCAGCAATAAAGAACAACGCTTTGAACAAATTACTGTTATTGGCTCTCAGCAGGCAATTAACGATATTCCTGGTTCGGCTACGTTTATTTCTGAAGAAGATCTGCAAAAATTCCAGTTTACCGATATTTCTCGCGTTTTAGCGTCTGTTCCGGGCGTTTACGTGCAAGAAGAAGACGGTTATGGCCTTCGTCCTAATATTGGTATGCGCGGTACAGGTACTGGCCGTAACGATAAAATATCAGTAATGGAAGACGGTGTATTAGTTGCACCAGCACCATATTCAGCACCTTCTGCATACTACTTCCCTACTATGGGTCGTATGGAATCTATTGAAGTATTAAAAGGCGCAGCCTCAGTTAAGTACGGCCCGCGTACTACGGGTGGTGTTTTAAACTTACTTTCGCGCAGCTTACCAACTGAGCCAAATAGCTCAAAAGGTATGGTAGATGCAGCCCTTGGTAGCGACGGTTACTACAAAGGACACGCTTACTTTGGTAAAGAAAAAAATAACACAGCAGGTTTAATTGAAGTATTTACTTACGGCGCAGATGGCTTTAAAGAGCTGCCAGTAGGCAATGACAACACCGGCTTTGAAAAAACAGATTTACTACTAAAGTTTGGCCATACGTTTGGTCAAAACGATGCGCATAATCTTGAGCTAAAAATTAAGTACTCTGACGAAACATCAGACGAAACATACATGGGCTTAACTGACGAAGACTATCAAGAAAGTCCTTACCGTCGTTATGCTGCATCGCAAAACGATGAAATGAATACGCGCCACAACGCATACCAACTTAACTACGCGTACCGTTTTGGTGATGGCTATGAGTTTTTAGCTACGGCTTACTTAAACGATTTTCATCGTAACTGGTATAAAGCCAGCAGCGTAGGCTTAAGTACTCTTGAGCAGTACAGCGATTTTGAAGCAAACCCTACAAGCGAAGGTATTGAAGGTATTGGCGTTAAAGCTAATAACCGCGACTACCAAGCTAAAGGTATTCAGTCTGAATTACATATTCCTGCAGGCGATCACTATGTGACTGTTGGCGTACGTTACCACGAAGACGAAATGGATCGTTTTCAGTGGGAAGACAAATACACACTTAATCAAGACCTAAGCTTAACGCTTACAGAGCAAGGCGTTCCGGGCTCTGATAGCAACCGCGTAGATAGTGCAGAAGCAAGCACCTTGTTTATTCAAGACGAGTGGACAATTGACGCATTAGTAGTAAGTGCAGGTCTTCGTTATGAAGACATTACGATTACTCGTGAAGAGTGGTCTAAATCAGATCCAACACGCAGCAACGGTTTAACTAAAGATGTGTCGAACGACACTGAAATTTTAGTGCCGTCACTAGGTGCTACATACACGCTTAACGAAAACGTAACGCTACTTGCGGGCATTCAAAAAGGTTATGCACCAGCAGCACCTGGTAATGCAGACCAAGAAGAAGAAGAAAGTGTAAACATTGAGTTTGGCTCTCGCTTTAATATGGATGGCTTTAGCGGTGAAGTAATTGCTTTTTACTCAGATTACGACAACATGCACGGTAACTGTACTGCAGCGGTTGGTTGTAGCGACGACAACATTGGCGACCAATACAACTACGGTGAAGTAGAAGTAGCAGGCTTTGAATTTAGTGCAGCACGTACGTTTGCAACTGATACAGCTATGTTCCCAGTTAAATTAACGTACACCTACACAGACTCTGAGTTTAAAAACGATTTTGATTCAGAAATTTGGGGCGCGGTAGAAAAAGGCGATGCAATGCCTTACGTACCAGAAAACCAAGTAGCGTTATCGTTAGGTGCTGAGTTTTCTGCGTTTGTAGTTAACAGCCAAATACGTTACGTATCTGATGCGCATGCTAACTTAACGCAGTCGGGCTTAAACGCAATTGATAGCCGCGTAGTATGGGATTTAGCCGCTAAATACTTAATCGATGAAAATCAAAAAGTATACCTAAGCGTTGATAACTTGTTTGATAAAACATACGTTGCTAACCGTTCAAACGGTGGCATTCAGCCAGGTAAGCCGCGTACTGTACAGATGGGCTACACTTACTCATTCTAAATTGAAAGCTGGTTAAACGGTTCACTAACAGCGTTAATAATTTTTTATGTAAGAACACTACACATCTAAATTATTGCCTTGTTATTAAACCGTTTACCTGCGCTTTGTATGAGATAAACGGTTCACTAACAGCGTTAATAATTTTTTATGTAAAAGCACTACACATCTAAATTATTGCCTTGTTATTAAACCGTTTACCTGCGCTTTGTATAGGGTAAGTGGTTCACTAACAGCGTTAATAATTTTTTATGTAAAAGCACTACACATCTAAACTATTACCTTGTTATTAAACCGTTTACCTGCGCTTTGTATAGGAGAAATGGTTCACTAGCTGCTTTAAAAACAACTGATATAAGAACAACTATATTTCGTTATTTTTTCCTTGCTATAGAGCTATTTTCCTATCGCTATAATAGAGCATCAATTGGTGTAAAGTTAAAGCGTAAATTACAGACACAAAAAAGCCGAGATTGAATTTCAATCTCGGCTTTTTTAATACTTAATTTTAATTAGGTATTATTTATTAGGTATTAGTTATTTGCGTTACGTTGGCGTAAAACTTCAAACAAACAAATACCCGTGGCTACCGATACGTTTAAGCTTGAAACTGTACCCGCCATTGGAATTTTAACAAGCATATCGCAATGCTCACGCGTTAAGCGTCGCATGCCCTCGCCCTCTGCACCCATAACAATAGCCATTGGGCCTGTTAAGCTTGCATCAAATACGTGGTTATCAGTTTCGCCAGCAGTGCCTACAACCCATACGCCTGCATCTTTAATTTCGCGAAGCGTACGCGCGAGGTTAGTCACTTGAATAAGCGGTACTGTTTCGGCTGCGCCACAAGCTACTTTACGCGCTGTGCCGTTAAGCTTTGCAGAGCGATCTTTAGGTACAATGATAGCGTGAACACCAGCAGCGTCTGCACTACGCAGGCATGCGCCTAAGTTATGCGGATCGGTAATACCATCAAGCACCAGTAAAAACGGTGTGTCTTCACGAGCGATTATCGCATCAAGATCTTTTTCGTTAAACGTTGGCGCTGCTTTTACGTTAGCAATAATACCTTGATGCTGCTCACCTTTTGATTTGCTATCAAGGGCTTTGCGCTGCATAAACTGTACTGAAATACCAAATTTACGTGCTTCATCAATAATCGGAGTTGAGCGTTTGTCGTCACGACCTTTAAGGGCATAAATTTCTACAAAGCGCTCTGGTTCGCTTTCTAAAATTGCTTCAACAGAATGAAAGCCAAAAATTAATTCATTACTCACGTATTGTCTGCTCCTGGGCTAGTACGTTTACGGGCATTTTTGCCTGCTCTTTTAGGCTTTTTAACGGCCTTTTTCTTCGGTTTTTTCTTTACGGCAGTGTCTGCTGCTTTTTTATCTGCAGGTTTTGTTGCAGACTTATTTGCAGGCTTGCCTTTATCTTTATTTGCTGGCTTTTTTTACCTTTAGGTTTGTCATCGCTGTGCGACTTTTTACCCGGTACTTTGCCTGCTTTTAATTGCGAACGCACACTTGCTGGCGCATGCTCAGATTTGCCTGAGCCTTTTTTAGGTGCACGACGACGTGAGTATCTGTCTTGTGCAACATCGCCTTTAAGCGTTAAGTTTATACGGCGATCGTCTAAACTAACCGATGCAACTTTAACTGTTACTTTATCGCCAAGGCGATAAACAGTATGCGAGTGCTCACCTATTAGGGTGTGTTTTGCAGCATCATGTGCAAAAAACTCATCGCCTAAATTAGTAACGTGAATAAGCCCATCAATTTGTAAATCATCTAAACGAATAAACAAACCAAAGTTAGTGACCGATGAAATAACACCGTTAAACTCGTCACCTACGTGATCTTGCATAAACTCACATTTAAGCCAGTCGGCTACTTCGCGAGTTGCATCGTCAGCGCGACGCTCTGTTGTAGAACACTGCTCACCTAGCTGATCAACTTCGTCGTCGGTATAAGCGTATTCGCCAGACGTTTGCTGACCTTGTGCTCTTATTACTGCTTTAATAGCACGATGCACGACTAAATCTGGGTAACGACGTATTGGCGATGTAAAATGCGCGTAAGCCGATAACGCTAAACCAAAGTGACCAATGTTATCTGGCTGATATACAGCTTGTTTCATTGAGCGCAGTAACATAGTTTGAATAAGTTCAGCTTCTGGGCGGTCACCTAGTCGCGCTAATACTTGCGTTATTTCTTTTGGTGTTGGCTCGTCGCTTAATGTACTTTCGATACCTAACTCGCCTAAAAACTTAGTAAAGTTACCTAGTTTTTCTTGGTCTGGTTCGTCATGCACACGATAAAGCGCACTCGCTTCATGCTTTTCAAGAATTTTAGCCGCAGATACGTTGGCTAAAATCATACATTCTTCAATGAGTTTGTGCGCGTCGTTACGAATAACAGGCACTATTGATTCTATTTTACGTTGAGCGTTAAATACAAAACGTGTTTCTAGGGTTTCAAACTCAATGGCACCACGGTCTTGGCGTGCTGCTTTAAGTGCCATGTACATTTGCTGTAGAATCAGTTAAATGTGGCACAACGGCTGAGTATTCTTCGCGTAGTTTTTCGTCGTTTTGTAAAATGGCATTTACTTTGGTGTAAGTTAAACGTGCATGCGAGTTCATCACGGCTTCGTAAAACTTATAACCCGAAAGTTTACCCGCGCTCGATACGGTCATTTCGGCAACCATACATAAGCGATCTACCTTTGGATTAAGCGAACATAATCCGTTAGAAAGCACTTTTGGTAGCATCGGAATTACTTGCTCAGGAAAATACACTGAGTTACCACGCAAAATTGCTTCTTTGTTAAGCGGCGTGTTCATTCCTACGTAATGCGATACATCGGCAATGGCAACCCATAAGCGCCAGCCACCTGATTTTTTAGGTTCACAGTATACGGCGTCATCAAAGTCGCGTGCATCTTCGCCATCAATAGTTACAAGTGGTAAATCACGTAAATCTACGCGACCTTGTTTGTCAGCTTCTTCAACAAATTCACCTAGGTGAGCAACTTGTGCTTCAACTTCTTCTGGCCATACATGTGGAATATCGTGATTGCGCAGTGCGACTTCAATTTCCATACCTGGGGCTAAATGCTCACCAAGTACATCTATAACTTTACCTACCGCGTTCATGTTACGGCTTGGATTTTGCGTAATTTTAACCTGCACCATTTGGTTATGGCGGGCACCGTTTTCGTTGCCTGGTAAAATCATTATATCTTGCGTTATGCGCGGGTCTTCAGCGACTACCACAGCAACACCGTGCTCAACAAAGTAACGGCCAACAATTGGCGCGCGCTCGTTAGTAAGCACTTTTATAATACGTGCATCGCATTTTGAGCCAGAACCACGTTTAGTGCCTTTAGCTAGTACAATGTCGCCATGTAACACCATATTCATTTGGTGCTTAGCAATAAACCAATCTTTACTCTCGCCTTCAACTTCTAAAAAGCCGAAACCGTCTCTGTGGCCTATTACTTTGCCTTTGGTTAAACCGGCTTCGTCAATTAGGGCGTAGCATTTAAATTTATTGAAATACAGCTGTCCGTCACGCTCCATAGCGCGAAGGCGGCGTTTAAATGCTATTTGGCGTTCGTCATCGTTTACTGCTAGTTCTTCACATAATTGCGCGTAGTTAGCAGGCTTTGAACGCTCTTGAAGGTGAGTAAGTATAAACTCACGACTAGGGACTGGGTTTTCGTACTTTTCTTGTTCTCGACTGAGATTTGGATCTTGGTTTGACATTCACTATCTTGTTAGTTGGTTATGTAGGTATTTTAACCCATATAGTTATAATGAGACAGGTAAAAGCTATTAAACTTTTAAGAAAGCACTTTTACCTTACTGTATAGTTTAGAAATCTAGCGCAATGGGACTTAACGATCCCTTAACTGCAAAGCATTTAGTCATCTAGTAACAATACTAAAACACTTCGCGCTATTATAACCTGAGCTCTGGATAATAAATCTATCTCGAGCAGCTATTTTCAGCGCTAACAGCGTTGAATATACTTGCAATAGGCCAGCTATTGACGCGTAAATTCGCCTTGTTTTCACTAAAAATCTCTGGCTAGAGAAAATAAATTTAAATATCACCATGATTCAATACGTTGGTAAATCTCTTAACCAGAGTTCAGGTTATTTATTTTTTTGTAGGTTTTTCCACAGCAGTTTACTTATATTATCAATAAAGCTTGGGTCTTCTTCTTTCATCGTAAGTAAAACCTGCTTATTCATTTGTGTTTTATTTTGAGCGTAAATCCAACGGTTTTTATTAAACTGCTGGGCAAACTCAAGTGCACCCGCTTGTAGTTCGTCATTATTTGCAAACACAGCTTCAACTACTTTGTTCTCTAGCAGCTGCTCTGCACCAACCCGCTCTCCTGACATAGCTAGACGATTAAAGAATGTTTGCGAAATTGCTTTATTAATTATAGGAAACATCGACGGAACAAACGGCACCATTACATCCACTTCAGGAAAACAAAAAAAGCCTTTGTCTGATTTCATAAATCTAAAGTCGCACGCACACGCAAGTACAGAACCATTACCATAGGTATGCCCGTTTAACGCAGCAATAATAGGCATAGGAAACGTAACGATGCGTTTAAATAAATCGCCTATTTGCACCATAAAGTCAGAAATTGCTGCAGGTAAAATACTTGGATTAGACATCCATTGAAGGTCGATACCCAATGACCAATTTTTATCACTCGAAGACGTTAAAATAACTGACTTAATATTTTGTTCTGCTTCAATGTGGTCTAGGTGTAAATTAAACTCAGCCAAAAACGCTGGATTATGACGGTTTTCAGCGGTATTCATGGTGAGTATAGCTGTGTTATTTTTAGTTGTTAGTTCTATTAAATTTGCCATTAAATCCTCTTTTTTGCTTTTTAAGTTAACTTTAAGCGCAGTTCATTATTTTTATAGTTATCAATAATACCAACTAAATTAATTAAGTGGTCTATTTTGGGGCAAGAAAACCTTGTCGATTATAAGGCAAATTAGTTGTTCTATATCAGAAAATTTTAACACAGTTAGTGTCAGATTTAATCCCTCAAATTGATTAAGTATTATTGCGGATTGGTATAAGGCATGTTTATTTTTTGAGGTTAAATTTTCAGCGGTATGTTTAACTTGGCGCTTATAAAATTCGAGGTTTGGTAATTAATCGTCTTGAATTCAAGTGTTTAGTTTGGATAAATTTCAAAAAATAAGAAGCACTTAATTTAACTCAATATAAACATTAAAAAAGGCGCTCTTAAATTAAGCATCCTTCTTTACAAAACTTATTGTCGATGTTTTTACTTTCCTATCGCTTCTTTGGCGAACAAGTGTTTTATTGGCCCTAGGTTATCAACTAGCGACAACCCTACTCCGCGAATAAGCTTTTTAACTGGGTTTGCACCTTCAAATAACTCTTTTAGCCCTTGCATCATGGCTATGTGTTTTTGTGCGTCGAGCTTACGGGTACGTTCGTAATCGCGAAGTGTGCGCGTGCTTGCAAATTCTTTATTATTACTTGTTAAAAGCTCAATTAAATAAGCGGCGTCTTTTAGGCCTAGATTCATACCAAGCCCTGCAAGTGGATGGATTGTATGTGCAGCATCGCCAATGAGTACCACTTTGCCTGAAACCCATTGCTGGGCGTAGCGCATTTTAAGTGGGAAAGCAGCGCGTTTGCTTTGCACTTCACATAGCCCGCATTGGCCATCTATTGCAGCCATAACGGCTTTATTAAAGGCAGTGTTATCCATTGCAAGCAGCTCATCACAGTGGTTTGGGCTAGTAGACCATACTATTGAATGAGTATTTGCATCGCTCAGAGGTAAAAATGCCAGCGGCCCGGTTGGTAAAAACACTTGCCGTGCGATGTTTGCATGTTGCTCTTTAGTTTTAACAGTCGCAACAAGCGCATGGTGGTCGTAATCTTTAAAGCTAAGCGCCATATTAAATTGTTTACGAATAGCCGAGTTTGCGCCATCGGCCGCCACCAGCAGCTTAGCAATAATAGGCTCGCCGCTTTTAAGCGTTATAAATACATCTGATTCGCTTTGATGTATTTGCTGATAATGCGTATCAAACATTAGTGTTGCACTACTTTGTTGCTCTAGCTCTTTTATAAGCGCAAAGCGGATAATGTCGTTTTCAACAATGTGGCCTAAATGATCAAGCTCAAGTTGTTCGTTATTAAACGCTATTTTGCCAAAACTGTCGGCATCACGTACATCCATATGTGTATAAGCGCACGCTCGCTGTGCGATAATTTCGGGCCATACATTTAACTGCTCAAGCAAGGTTTGACTTGCAATGCTTAGCGCGCTTACGCGCAAACCATATTCGTCAGTTGGCAACACTTGTGTTGGTGCGCCGTCGAGTACAACTACGCTTATATCGGCTTTTGCCAATCCAAGTGCCAGTGTCAACCCTACGCAGCCACCACCTACAATACAAACCTGTGCTTGCTTCATAAACGCCTACCTTGTTTAACTTGCCCCATTAACTGTTTGGCTAATGGCGCTTTTAATGCGGGAAATAAATCCATCGAAAACAACCCAATACTGCGCCCCAATGCGAGCACTCGCGATGAGTTTGAAAAAAGCCTAACAAGTGCATCGGTTAAACTCATTACGGTTTTTATATCATCACAGCGCTTTTTTGAATATTCACGTGTAAACGCATAGCTGCCTAAATCGTGTTGGCTGTTTGCTATTAAATTACTAAGTACTTGCACGTCGCGAAGGCCTAAATTAAAACCTTGCCCTGCAATAGGATGAATAGCATGTGCAGCATTACCAATAACCACTGTACGGTGCGCAGTCAAAGACTCAACTTGCCCGTAAACGAGCGGGTAACTCGTGCGCATGCCTACTTTAGTAAATTGCCCACCGCGATAACCAAACGCGCTTTGCAGAGCACTTAAAAAGTATTGCTCACTAAGTGCCATGTGCTGTTCAACTTGATCTTGGCGCATACACCATACTAACGAATAACGGTTGTTGCTCATAGGTAATAACGCCATAGGCCCGTTTTGTGTAAAACGCTCAAAGGCATGATTATTATGCCCACCAGCCACTTCTACATTAGCAATAATAGCGCCTTGTTCATAAGGCTGGGTATTAAAACCAAGCCCAAGTAAACTACGTGTTGGTGATTGTGCGCCATCAGCAATAACCAATAGCGCTGCGTTTAATTGCTCGCCGCTTTGTAGGGTGAGTGTATTGCTATGCAGAGTTTGCTCAATGGCAGTTACGCTATCGGGGCACAAAAGCGTAATATTTGACTGCGTTAAACGCAGGTGAAGCGCTCGGCCAAATGGATTTACTTCTACTACGTAACCAAGTGAGGGCTTAGCAAATTCGTCGCAATTAATGTGCGCTTTGCCAAAGTGGCCTCTATCAGACACGCTCACTTTTTTGATTGCTGCGGTGTAAGGGGCATTTTGCTCAAATAAATTGAGGCTTTGTAAATACTCTACCGATTGCTGAGCAAGTGCAATGCTTCTGTCGTCAAAGCTTGGGTGGTAGTCGCCGGTTACTTGATTAGCTTCTACAACGGCAATATTTAACGCGGGATTAGTTTTAGCCACACTTAATGCGCAGCTTGCTCCCGCTAAACCACCGCCAATAATAACTACATCAAACTGCTTAGCCACTTTACTCTCCGAGCTTTATACGTTTTTAGCACTTTGCATAAGTGCTTCTATATCGCTAATTTTTTTAGGTACGCTTAGGGTCAAGTTTTCATGGCCGGTTTCGGTAACTAGCAAGTTATCTTCGATACGAATACCAATGCCTTTGTATTTTTGCGGTGCGCTTGAGTCTTCGCTTATATAAAGCCCAGGCTCTATAGTGAGTACCATACCGGGCTCAAATGCACGCTCAACGTTATTTACTTTGTAATCGCCAACATCATGTACATCTAAACCAAGCCAATGCCCAAGCCCGTGCATGTAATATTCTTTACATGCCCCTTTTGCCATTAGCTCATCAAAGTCGCCGGTTAAAATACCTAAATCAAGTAAACCTTGGGTCATTACTTCCATTGCTAGTTTATTAGCATGCGACATGTAACCACCGGGTTTTACTTCATCAAAAGCAACTTCTTGCGCTTTAAGTACAATATTATAAAGCGCGGCTTGCTCTTCGCTAAATTGTCCATTTACTGGAAAAGTACGGGTGATATCGGCGGCGTAACCTTGTAGTTCACAACCGGAGTCTATAAGTACCAGGTCGCCATTTTTTAATACGTCGCTATTTTGCGTGTAATGTAAAATATTGGCGTTGTCGCCACTACCAACAATTGTGCCGTATGCAGGGTGCGGCGCACCATTCATGGCATAATGATGATGTAGCTCAGCCTCTAGCTGAAATTCAGTAGCTCCGGGGTGTGAAAAACGCATAGCGCGCATGTGCCCTCGCGCACTAATTTCACAGCCTTCTCGCATAACATCTATCTCGCTTGGCGATTTAAACAAACGCATTTCATGAATAAGGCCGCGTATTTCTTTTAAAGTACTCGGTGCTTTGAGGCCTTTTCGAGAGCCACTTCGAAGTGTACCTAGTAACGAAAACACTTTTGTATCAAATGAAGGATAAGCACCTTGTGCAAAATAAATCGCATTTTTTGCATTTAGTATATCGAGTAGCTTATCGTTTAATTCACTTAGTGGGTAAGCTTCATCAAACAAGTAGTCACTTTTAGCTTTATCAAAGCCAACTCTGCGGCCATGCCAAATTTCTGCAAGCTTGTCTTTATCTAGGCAAAATAAAGTACTGGGTGCATCGCTGTTGTTACATAGTACAAGTACAGCGTCGGGTTCGTTAAAGCCAGTTAAGTAAAAAAGTCGCTATCTTGTCTAAATGCATATTCGGTATCGCGGCTGCGCGTAACTTCGCTCGCAGCAGGAATAATAGCAACGCTATTTTTATCCATTTGCGCAAGTAAACGCTCGCGGCGTGCTTTAAATTCTGACTTTTGTACTTCAACCATTATTAACCAACCCGTTTAACTTTTTAAACTAATGAAGTGTTTTTTTAGTACTTTGCGTGTTTTGCTCTTTACCAAGCTCTGCAAAACAAAGTAGTGCTGATACGCGCACATATTCAATCACTTCGTGCAGCGCTTGGCTGTCTTCTTCGGTTTCTTCAAAAGTGGTATCTAGGCGAGTGATTTCGCTAAAATCAGTAATAACTTCTTTAACATCGCTCGATAGTTTACCGTAATCTTTTTGCTTTAAGCCAAAACCAAGCATAAAACCTGCTACCCATGATACGAGGCCATTAGCCTGATCGATGAGTGTTTCGTCGTCGCTTGGTAAAAATAAATCAAACTGAAATTCATCATCATTAAAGCTCGCGACTACTTGCTTATAAATAGTGCCAAAAAACTGCTTTAAATCGTTACTAAACGATTCACCATCGTTAAACACATCGCTTAAAAGGCCTAAGTATTCTTTGTCGTCAATGGTTAAACCACACGCAAGTAAACCACTAATTACACCATGCGCTTCGGCAGGTGATACAAATATTTCGTTTTTTTCTAAAAGCAGTTGAGCTTTTTCGTAATCGGGTAAATCGTTCATAATCGAATCTTCGCTTTGCAAGTTAAGGCAATGCTACCACTCGATAAAAAGCAACTCCAATTAATTGTATGATCAAGCTCAAAAACCATGCGATTAAGTAAATGACGGGTTAAAGATGCGGAAAAACTAAGCGAACAGTTTAATTTTTTACGTTTGGGGTTTAAGGATTGGATTATGTCTTATATACTTAAATTGTTCCCTGGGGTACCGGAGCTTAGTTAAGTCCCTGAGCCGATAAATTTTATACCAGGGTTTCTGTTCGTCTACTATTGTGCAGGCTCGGCATGTACCGAGAAGCCTACGGTAAACCGCAGATTCCCGCCCTGAAACCTTCTGGTTTCAGGACTGAAACCGAGTACCGTATCTTGGGGAACACCTTTTTTGCAAACCCTCGCCTTTAAAAGGCTTTATCAAAAAAATTAACCTTCCTGTTTACTCTTATATTTATCTAAATTTTTTATTCACTTATCTTCAATTGTCTAACATTACTATTAGCTTATAAAAAAGCCGTAGGTAATTACTTACCCACAGCTTTAATAGTCATGTATTTAAGAGTGGAGTTATTTAAACCAACCTTGAAAGCGCTCCATCATCATGTAGTTTATTGGTACTAACAATAAAGTAATAAAGGTAGCAAAAATAATCCCAAACCCTAAGCTCACCGCCATTGGTATTAAAAACTGTGCTTGAGTCGCTTTTTCAAACAGTAATGGCATTAAGCCAATAAAGGTCGTTAAACTAGTTAGCATTACAGGGCGAAAACGCGATGCTCCTGCAATTTTAACCGCATCTAATAACTTTCCACCTTCACTGCGCTTTTTATTAATAAAATCAACTAGTACAAGGGAGTCATTTACTACCACCCCAGTTAAAGCGAGCATACCAAGCAAGCTCATAATGGTTAAATCCATGCCCATAATCCAATGCCCGACTACAGCACCTATCATGCCAAATGGAATTACACTCATTACTATAATTGGCTGTAAGTAAGATTTAAGCGGTATTGCTAATAGCGCATAAATTATGAAAAATACAAACACAAGTGCCCAAGCCAATGAGCCAAACGACTCTCGCTGCTCTTTAGCCTCACCTTCTAGTTTATAATCTACTCCAGGATATTGTTGCATTAATCCATCTAAATACTCCGTTAGGTCAGCCTGAAGTATGGTCATGTTGGTGTTATTTTTTTCGATATCCGCTGTTACATTTAAAGTACGGTAGCGGTCTATTCGGTTAATAGTTGATGGACTTTGCCCTGCGGTAAGGGTTGCAACATGCGATAACGGCACCGAGCCACCAGCTGGTGTATTGATGAGTATATTTTGTAAATCGGCTACAGAGCGACGCTCTTCAATAGGCAAGCGTACCATTACACGTACATCATCACGTCCGCGCTGAATACGTTGGACTTGCGAGCCAAAGAAAGAGTTACGCACTTGCCCTGCAACATTAACTCTATTTAAACCCAGCGCTAAGCCTTGCTGCGTAAGCTCTATTTGTAACTCTTCTTTACCATCAGACATGCTATCGGCAATATCAAATACCGTTGGGTAGGTCGATAAACGGGTTTTAATATGATCAGCCACGTCTTGTAAAATAGTCAACGAAGTCCCGCTAAGCTGAACATCAATTGGGTCAGAACTTCGGCCAATTTCAGCTCTAAATGTTAAGCTTTCAGCACCTGGAATGACACCAATTAAATCGCGCCATTCGCTGGCAAGCTCTCTTGATCCTATTTCTGATTCACGCTTTTCAGCCGGTGTTATTTCAAAGCGTACAGAACCTGAATTAGATACACCACCGCGCCCACCTGTTGTGGCTAATATATTTAAAATAACGCTTTCACCTGTATCTGGGTCGCGGTATTTTTCTTGTAATTGCTGCGCCTTTTGCGACATATCAATTACGTATTTATTAGTGACTTCAAACGGCGTACCTGTTGGTAGTGTTAAGTTAACGCGGACCGTTTCGCTTGGTATACGCGGGAAAAATACAAACTTAGTCCAACCGCTAGTGATCATGGTTAAAATTATTATAAACACACCAACAAACAAACTTACCGAAGCCAATTTATGGCGCAGTGCTAAATTTAAAGTGGGTTGGTAATATTTTAAAATCGCGTTTTCAAATCCATCTGCAAAACGCTGTTGAATAACATCAAACTTTGAAGGTTCGCCTTTTTCGTGGCGTAGTTTTATATATTTTAAATGTGCGGGTAGTACAAATTTAGATTCAATCAATGAAAACAATAATACTGGAATAACCACTACCGGTATTTGTGCAAACAAGGCACCGCGTGCCCCTTCAATAAAGGCCAAAGGTAAAAAGGCAGCAACGGTAGTTAATACACCAAATGTTACTGGTGTTGCGACTTCTTGAGTACCTAAAATTGCAGCTTGCTCGCCCGACTTAGCTGTTTTTAAATGGGTATAGACATTTTCGCCAGTAACTATGGCGTCATCAACAACAATTCCCAGTACTAATATAAAGCCAAATAAACTCATGATATTAAGGGTTACGCCAAATATAGGCATCGCTATAAACGCCCCCATAAACGATACCGGAATACCAATAAATACCCAAAATGCAATTGCAGGTCGTAAAAACAAAGTAAGTAAAGCAAGTACTAAAATACCGCCTTGTAGGGCATTGGTCGTTAGTGTGGCAATTCGACTTTTAACCAGCTCCGAATCATCATCCCAGTAACTTAGTTCAAATCCTTGTGGAAGGGAGCTTTGTTGCTCTTTTATGTAATTTTTAACTTCGTCAGCAACAGTAATCGCACTTTGCGGACCAATTCGATATACGTCGATAAATGCAGCCTGCTTACCATTAAAGCGAGTACGTACTGGGGTTTCTTCAAAATCGTCTTTAATTATTGCAATATCGCCTAAACGAATAATCGTGCCGTCAGCTTGGTTTTTAACAACAATATTGGCAAATTCATCTTTACGATATGCTTGCCCTTTAGAGCTTATAAGTACGTCCCCACCTTCAGTTTTTAAGTTACCAGCAGAAATATCAGAGCTTGAATTAGCAATCGCACTCGATATTTGTGCAAGGCTTAAATCGTATTGGCGAAGAACGTCTTGGCTTACTTCAATGGCAATTTCGTAATCACGAACACCACTTAGCTCTACCTGCGTCACATTTGGTAAGCGTAGAATTTGATCGCGTACTGTTTCTGCATATTCACGGGTTTCTTTTTCGCCGTAATCACTCGATACGGTAACCGCGATAACTTCGCGAATTCGCTCCGCAAGCGCGACTATTGGCTTTTCAGCATCGGCTGGAAAAGTGTTAATTGCGTCTACACGACTTTTAATATCGGCTAAAAGCTCACGCGGGTCGTAGCCCGTTTCAACTTCTATTGTTACAGAGCCTGAACCTTCAGAAGAGCGGCTAAATATTTGCTTAATACCTTCTAAATCTTGTACGGCTTCTTCTATACGAATTGTTACGCCTTGCTCTACATCCTCTGGTGTTGAGCCACGCAAACTTACGTTCACGCTTATCATGTCGGTTTCGAATGAAGGGAATACTTCAAGCGGTATTTTGCTTGATAGGCTAAAAAGCCCCGACAGTAACAGTGTCACTAGCAATAAGTTAGCAGCAACATGGTTTTTGGCAAACCAAGCTATCATGGCTTATCTCCTTGCTTTGCTGCACGACGTTTTTTTAACTCTTCAACACTAATACCAAGCTCTTTTGCTTTTTGTTCAAGCTGCTCTGGAGTCGGGCGCTTTCCTTTACCTTGCCCATTCGCTCCACGGCTTTTAGGTTGATCTGCGCTTTGTTCACCTAAAATACTTACTTGAGTTCCTGAACTTACTTGACCAAGTGGAGTAATAACAAGCTTATCATTTGCGTTTAAACCGGTTTTTATCATCGCCTGAGTCGCATTTTGCCAAGCTAGTGTGATGTCTTTGCGCTTAAGTACGCCACCTTCAACAATGTAAACGTACGTTCCTTGATAAATTGTACTGTTAGGAATTATAAGTGCGTTAGATACTGTTCTGCCGGTAATTTGCGCTTTTATATACTGCCCAATTTTTATTGGGTACTGGTTATTTGCTGTTGCTTTATACGGGTCATTAATTTTAGCAACTACATAAAGCTGCTGTGCGCCTTCATCTATAGCACCTTCTGTGCGTGCTAATTGACCTTGCCACGTTTGCTCACCTACTAAGTCAGAAGTAAATTTAACAATTGAACCCGCTTGGTTTTTAGCACCATCGCGATACTGCTCTGGTAAATTTACAAATGGGAGATCTTTATTTTTAATTGGTAGGCGAATCTCAACGCTATCGATTGCGTAAATGGTGGCTAGCTGTGTGTTGTTAGTAACCACTTGCCCTAAATCAACACTACGGCTGAGTATACGCCCCGCATATGGCGCCGTTACTTTAGTGCGCTCTAAATCAAGCATCGCTTTTTCAAGTGCTGCCTGCGCCGATAAAACCTCAGCTTCAGCGGCTGCTAGTTGTGGCTCACGTAGTACTAAGCTGCTTGCCTGATTTGAGCCGCCAAGGCGTTTCCAATCGGTAATAGCTTGTTGCCCACGCGCTTTTTCTTCTAGTAAACCTTGCTCTGCGGTTAATAAATTGGCTTGAGCAGATTTAACTTCAGCTTGATGATCTCTGTCGTCTAGTTTTAAAAGTACATCGCCTTTTTCAAAAAAACCGCCTTCTCTAAAGTCATCACTTACTTCAATTATTTGCCCAGATGCCTGAGCCACTAACAAACTTTGTGTACGTGGTTTTACCGTACCGTAGCTGTCTATCATCACTTGATAATTTTGTGGTTTTAGCTCAAGCGCAGCCACACTTATTGATGCCTTAGGAGGTGTCCCAAAGCGTTTAGCCTCAGGCGTGTTATTTTTAATAAACATAACAATTAAAATAGTGGCAACTATAACCACCGCTGGAATAATAATTTTTGCTGTTTTAGTTTTCATCGTTATTGCTCTTTAGTTCACTTGAGGGCTTTGCAAAATCACCACCAAGGGCAATGTGTAAGTTAATTCTATTGGCTATTAATTGGTTTTTAATATCGATTAAGGAGCTTTGCGCGTCAAAAGAACGGTCTTGGGCATCAAGCACTGTCGTGTAAGTTACCAAGCCACTTTGATACTGCTCAAACGACAATTGCTCTGCAGCTAGTGCGTTTTCTTGTGCCTCTAATGTGCTTGTATATTGAGCTTTGAGGGACTGCTGCTGCGAAATTGCATTTTCAACATCGCCAAACGCGTCATAAAGCGTTTGTAAATAAAGCTGCTCTTGCTTTTGAGTATTAAGACGCGCTATTTCTTCGTTGGCTTTTAAGCGCCCTCCTTCAAAAAGTGGCGCTGAAATACTACCTAATAAAGACCATGCAAGGCTTGATGGAGAAAACAAGTCGCTTACTCGGTCTGTACTATCACTTAATGAAGCTGTTAAATCTAAACTTGGAAAGCGTTGTTTATGCGCATATGCCAATGATGCATCGGCTGCTAAAAGCTCATACCAACTTGCACGTAGAGTAGGTTTTCGCGTTATAAGCTCAGAAGGTAATCCTAGAGGAATATCGGTATTAATAACAGGTAAGTCACTACTAGCAGTAATAGCGCCTTTTGGGTATTCACCAAGTAAACGCTCAAGTACACGTGCTGATGCCGATAAACTCGCTGTTTGAGTGGCAATGCGAGAGCGTTCATTATTAAGCTCATTACGCGCTAAATACACATCGAGCGCTTCGTTTATACCTTGGCGATAGCCAGACTCAATAATATCTAGATTTTGTTGTGCATTGGCTTCACGACGCTTAAATAAATCCAGTAATTGCTGCGCCGTAACCACATCGAACCAGCCTGTTACTACATCAGCAACAAGTTGCTGTTTAGCTTGCTCAAATCGTGCCTGTTGCGCTAAATAGTTAAGATTAGCTTCGCGCTTAGCGTCAGAAAGCTTACCCCATAAATCAACCTCGTAAGTTAAATTTAAACTTACGGAGCTTGCGTTGTCGTAACTTACAGGGCGGTTGTCTTTACTACGGCTTGTACGTGTTGATAAATCGAGGCTTGGCCAAAGTGCAGCGCCCGAGACTATAAGTTGCTGCTTTTGAATTTCAACATCATAACTCGTTTGCAAAAGCTGTTGGTTATTTTTAAGTGCTTGTTGTACAAATTTGTTAAGCGTAGGGTTTTGTAATTGTGTAAGCCATTGCTCTTGTACTTTTAATGCTGAGCTTGATGCTTCTTGCTGCCATTGCTGAGGCATATTATTAGGCGCTTGCATGCGCTGCGACGAGTTTAAATCACTCGCACAGCCGCTAAGCAGCATCACACTAATTGCCAATAGGGTTGGCTTGCATTGCCAAATCATAATTAAACCTAAATTACTGCTATTTATGAGGTTAATTCAAGCACTTTGGCAAATTTTGCTCAACCTACTTTACATAACATTACATAGCTAGCGATGAACTAACATAATAGCCAGTTATACGGTAAAAATGAGCAAATGATCAGCAATTTTTAACAATAAAAAATTAATTTTTTGTAATGTGTCTAAGAGATTAAATATACAAAAACAAAAAAGCCCCGCTATAAGCGAGGCTTTAAGTAAATGTGCCGACTAACAAAGTCGAGCGGGTAACTTATACAGACTACTGATTACAAGTCAGTTGCTTTAAGTTACCTAAATAAATGGTGCCGACTAACCGAGTCGAACGGTTGACCTACTGATTACAAGTCAGTTGCTCTACCAGCTGAGCTAAGTCGGCACACAAAACTGTGTGCTAAGGCACGTTCAATTTTAAAGATTGATAACTTTTATAAAGCACTTAAAATAAAAAAACCTTGCATAAGCAAGGCTTTTCAATAAATGGTGCCTCGACGCGGAATCGAACCACGGACACGAGGATTTTCAATCCTCTGCTCTACCGACTGAGCTATCGAGGCACATAAACTGTGCTAGTTAACTAAATTTTCTAAGTTAACTTTTTACTAAACTAGTTTAGTAAATAAATGGTGCCGACTAACCGAGTCGAACGGTTGACCTACTGATTACAAGTCAGTTGCTCTACCAGCTGAGCTAAGTCGGCACACAAAACTGTGTGCTAAGGCACGTTCAATTTTAAAGATTGAGAACTTAAAGTAGATGGTGCCTCGACGCGGAATCGAACCACGGACACGAGGATTTTCAATCCTCTGCTCTACCGACTGAGCTATCGAGGCACATAAACTGTGCTAGTTAACTAAATTTTCTAAGTTAACTTTTTACTAAACTAGTTTAGTAAATAAATGGTGCCGACTAACCGAGTCGAACGGTTGACCTACTGATTACAAGTCAGTTGCTCTACCAGCTGAGCTAAGTCGGCACACAAAGCTGTGTGCTAAGGCACGCGTAATAATGTTTAAACTGTTGATTAAACACCATTACTCTAATAAATGGTGCCTCGACCCGGAATCGAACCAGGGACACGAGGATTTTCAATCCTCTGCTCTACCAACTGAGCTATCGAGGCACTTAAACAGTGCTAATTAAAAATCTTAAATGATTTTTAATGCAATTCCCACTCATCTCTACCGACTGAGCTATCTGGGCGTGCGGCGTATTAAACGAGTTTTGCCCTTACAAGTCAACTTTTTTTTATCCTTTATAACCGTTTGCACGGTTTTCAGCCAACCCCGTACATTTTTTATTAATAATGTTTATTTTTCCTACAACAAAAGTTGATGTAGCATATAAATACACTGAAACCAGACTAAAAACGTAGTGAATTATTTTTTTTAGGTGTTACGATTACTCAGATAAATACGATAAGGACTTATCGTAGTAAAATATACCAACGGGAACAATCAATGCAGAGTAAATATTCTTCGCCAGTAAAGGGCTTACTACCTCTTTTTTTAATCATTAATTTAGTAGTGACATCGCTTGCTATTGTTGCCTATTCACTTTACTCACAAAATCAAACTCGTTCTGAAAAAATAGAGCCGTATATAAATATTGCAGATCTCGCAACTAGGCTTGATTTACCTATGGTCGATGCTTTAACTATGTATGGCCAAGGTAAAGTAAGGCAGTTACTCGATTTAACCTCATTATTAAATAATGACTTTCATTACACTTTGTATCGCTTTAACTCCACTTCACAAACAGAATTAGTATATAGCAGTACCAAACCAGCAATCGCTTCTATTAAACTAAATGAGCACCTAATTGACGATGGTGTTTTACATCACTTACTAATGTTAAACGACCAACCTATTGGAGAGCTTATAATTAAGCAAAAGCAATCCAACCTTTTACTTACCATGCAGAACTCCCAAGTTGTTACCTATCTAATCGCTATTGCCAGTGTTATAGCACTGTTTATATTTGCATTAATGTTTAATGCTTATATAAACAATCGCTTACGTGCAAGCACTGGTTTGCTAACCGAAGAGCTTCAAGCCATCGCTGAGAACGGTAATTACGATAGTAATGTAAGTGAACAACTTGAAATAGGTTTAAATGTTGTTGCGCAAAATATTAATCTGTTGCTGCAAAAAGTACAAACGGCAATGACAAATAACGACACAGCCCAAAAAGAGCTACAAAAGCTTCAAAACAGCTTAGAAACAGAAGTGCACAACCGCACACTGGCCCTTGAACAAGCAACGTTAAAGGCCGAACGAGCAAGTGAAACTAAAACAACTTTTTTAGCGACTATGAGTCACGAAATCAGAACACCGATGAATGGTGTTATAGGTACTATTGATTTACTTCGTCAAACAGAGCTAGATGGCGCTCAGCATCGTCTGAGTACCATTATTCGTGAGTCTGCATTTTCTCTACTAAGTATATTGGACGACATTTTAGATTTCTCAAAAATTGAAGCTGGTAAACTCAATATAGACCCAATCCCATTTTCAGTAACTGATACTATTGAAGAAGTTGCTCGAGTGCTTTCCTCAGTGGCAAAAAAACGTGAGCTTGATTTAGAGCTATCTATTGCCCCAGACATTCCGATTAACCTTATAGGTGATACTATTAGAGTACGCCAAGTACTCTATAACTTATGTAGTAATGCAATTAAATTTACTAGCACGGATGAAAAAACGCAGGGCCATGTGAAAATTTCAGTTGAAGTTGCACATAATACAGCCGATCACTTCACTTTACGTTTTTGTGTAACCGATAACGGTAAAGGGATGACACAAGCTCAATTGCGAGAAATATTCAATCCATTTATTCAAGCAGAAAACTCAATCACAAGAGAATATGGCGGTACCGGTTTAGGCTTATCTATTTGTAAAAGCTTAACAGAGCTAATGCTTGGAACCATACACGTAAACAGCCATATTGGCATTGGTAGTGAATTCACTGTTGAGCTCCCATTTAGCACTTCGGGGAAAATAAAATATGATCACAAAGGAGCATTAAACGCTAAACATATTGTTGTTGTGAGTAATCACCTTGAGCGTCAAAAAGTAATGTATCGTTATTTATCATTTATGGGTGCTAAAATAACGAATGTGTATAATGAGCAGGAAATTGAAGAGCATCAATATGATCCGGATATAATTTGGGTCGTCGACGGTATCGACAATATGGATAAAATTAACGCACTTTTGAGACGTTTGCTTTATTCTTTGGAAGATAATAACCAACAAGTGGTAGTGCTGAGCAAACTAGATGAAGCAGCCATAAATCATAAAAATATTTTTTATATTAATGCAGCTCCATTATGTAAATCTAACTTTATGCTTTCAATACTTGTTGCCGCTGGCCTGCACCAACCAAAACAGATTAAGAAAACTAAAACGCTTAACAACTATTTGAATGTTGAGCAAGCCCGCCAAGCTAACAAACTAATACTACTTGTTGAAGATAACCTCTTAAATCAACAGGTATTAACCGACCAGTTACACATATTGGGTTACGGAGTAGAAGTTGCCAATGATGGCGTAGAAGGCCTTAATATGTGGCGTAAAGGCAATTACTCACTTATTTTAACTGATTTACATATGCCTAAAATGTCTGGCTACGACATGGTTGAAAAAATCCGAGGTGAAGCTGAGTTACTAGAAGCAATCGATGCCCAACCTTATATTGTAGCCGTCACGGCCAATGCTTTAAAAGGTGAGAAAGAGCGCTGTTTAGCAGTAGGTATTAATGATTTCATCACTAAACCCATTGAATTGAATGCATTAGAAAGTACTTTAAAACGCTGGAGCGATAAACAAAACAACGGTAAAAATGTTGTTATTCATCAAAATACCGCTTTACCTGTTGATATGAATGCCGTTGCTAAATATGTAAACGGTGATAAAGCTAAACAAATGCGTTTTTTCAAAATGTATTTAGAACAAAGCCAAAGTTTAATTAAATCTATTAATTCGGGTGTTATGGTAAGTGACTTAAATGAAATAATTGAAGGCTGTCACCAGTTAAAGTCAATATCAAAGACAATCGGTGCGCAAATGGTGGCCGATTTAGCAACGTCATTTGAAGATAAATGTAAGGCTGATGAACTAACAAGTGATGAGCTAATTTATTTAAGAGATAAGTTAGAGATTGAATATTCAAAAGCGGCTCAATTTTTAAAAGAACAAGTGAAAATTGCCGCACAAGACGATGAGCTAATTTAGCTATCGTTTAACAAAATTAAAAAGGGCTGTTAGACAGCCCTTTTTAATTTAAAGTAAAATTACTTTTCTGGAGGTCTATAACCTTCAATTTCTACATCTTTATTTTCAAACAAAAAGCCAACCATCTGCTCTTCTAAAAATATACGATGTTCTGGATCCATCATATTTAAATGCTTTTCGTTAATCAGCATTGTTTGCTTATGTTGCCACTGAGCAAATGCTTCTTTGGAAATATTATTAAAAATCTTTTCGCCAATTTCACCTGGGTATAATTGAAACCCAAGACCTTCTGCTTCTTTTTGTAACTTTTGACAAAATACTGTACGTGCCATAATTAATTCTCTTTAGCGATAAATGCAAACAGTTTAACCTATTGGTGCAATTTGTTTAACCAACTTTTTAGTCGGTGCGGCCAAACCAACTTCTATCGACTGATCTAATGGATACCATATTAACTGTCTGTCATTAACAACATCAGGAATACACTCTATATTCAGTACGTGTGGATTTATCGTTAGTTCAAAATGCGAAAATATATGTGCAAATGGATCAAGCTGTTTTAGCTGAGCCTTAAACCCTTGCTGCGCCATAAATACTTCTAGATTTGCGTACTCAGCAAATTCAAAAAAGCCAAATAACCCCCCCAAATTCCCGAATTAGGTCGTTTTTCCATTAAAACTTTGTCATTACACTTAATTATTAACTGATGACAGCTTTTTTTAGGCGTTGTTTTTTTAGGTTTTGAATGTGGGAACTCTTTTACCTTGCCTGTATTAAAAGCACCACAGCCTGAGTTTAATGGGCAAGCCTCGCAATCAAATCGACTGCGTGAGCAAACACTCGACCCTAAATCCATCATAGCTTGATTAAACTCGGTAACATTATCTTTAGGCGTTAACTGCTCTGATAAATGCCAAAGCTGGTTTTCGACTTTTTTAACACCATACCAGCCTTCAATCATAAAATAGCGCGCTAATACTCGCTTAACGTTCCCATCTAAAATAGGGTGATACTGCCCAAGCGACAATGATAAAACAGCCCCGGCAGTAGAGCGCCCTATTCCAGGTAAATCCATTACTTCATCGAGTGTTTTCGGAAACTCACCTTGGTATTTGTCACGTACTATTTTGGCTGTTTTATGTAAGTTACGCGCACGTGCGTAATAACCCAAACCAGTCCAGTGGTGTAATACTTGATCTTCGTCAGCATCTGCTAAAGCTATGATATCTGGAAAGCTCTCCATAAATTTCTCAAAATACGGAATAACAGTAATAACTTGGGTTTGCTGCAGCATCACTTCAGACACCCACACTTTATAAGGTGTTTTACCTAGCTGCCACGGGAGTGTTTTACGCCCATGAAGGTGATACCAATCAACAACTTGATTAGAAAACCAGTGTGACTGTTCTTTATTTAAATCCAACATTTTTAACTTTTACTGATGCCCAATGGCGGCTCAGTCTATTGCAGTTAACAAAAAGATCAAGCTATACGGGGTGTAAAACCAGCTAATACTTGTGATTGCGGGCTCGGTCAGGGATAATATGCAACCATTTTTAAACACATTGTTTTTGTCAGGCCAATAATATGAGTGAATCAAGTAACACTAACCTTGAGCAAGCTAAGCAAGAAGGTAAATACATCCGCACCATTCGCAGTTTTGTAAAACGCGAAGGTCGATTAACCAAAGGCCAAGCCGCTGCAATCGAAAAATGCTGGCCAACAATGGGCCTAGAGCATAAAAACGGTATGCTTGATTTAAGCGAAGTTTTTGGCAACAACAACGATGTAGTAGTAGAAATTGGTTTTGGTATGGGTAAATCGCTTGTCGAAATGGCAACAAATGCCCCACATCTAAACTTTATCGGTATTGAAGTACACCGCCCAGGCGTTGGTGCTTGTTTAATGGATGCCGATGAAGCAGGCATTACCAACTTACGTATTTTTGAACACGATGCAGTTGAAGTACTTGCAGATTGCATACCTAATGAAAGCTTAACCACACTGCAATTATTTTTCCCTGATCCTTGGCATAAAAAACGTCATCATAAACGTCGTATTGTACAAGCTGAGTTTGTTGAAAAATTAAGAACTCAATTAAAAATGGGCGGTGTTTTTCACATGGCTACAGATTGGGAAAACTACGCAGAGCATATGCTTGAAGTTATGAAAGTAGCACCTGGTTTTAAAAACCAATCTGAAACAAACGATTATGTTCCACGCCCAGATTTGCGCCCTCTTACTAAGTTTGAGCAACGCGGCCATCGTTTAGGCCATGGCGTATGGGATTTAATGTTTGAGCGTACTGAGTAATTAAATTTTAATTACTTAATCTCACTTTTAATAAAACTAAACATACTGTAAGGCAAAGCCATTTATGAGCGTATTAACCAACCCAAGTTTACTGTTACTTCGAAATAGCGAGGCACTAACGGGTAAATCTATCTTGGTGGTCAACTTTGTTCAAGATGGCTTTTTAACAGAGCTTAAAGAACTTAACCCGCAAAGCAAAGTAACTGCATTTAGCTACAACCATGCTAACGGAGAGTTTGCTAAAAACACCAAAGATGTTGATATTCATGTAAGTCACACAATACCTGGTAACGACTACGATTTAGTTATTCTTTACTACCCTAAATCAAAACCAGAATTACTTATGGCACTTGATAATATCCGCTCTGCTATTACTGATGATGCCGAGCTATTGGTGGTAGGTGAAAACAAAAGTGGTGTTAAATCAATTGAAAAACAATTAGCTGGTAAAGCTGAGTTTAGTAACAAGATTGATTCAGCTAAGCACTGCGTTCTTTACTCATTTGCTGAAATAACCAAACACCCACACTTTGATATTACGACCTATCACAAAAAGTTTGTTGTTAATGTTGCCGACACTGAGTTTACAGCTATTAGTGTTCCTGGGGTATTTAACCACGGCAGTTTGGATGCAGGAACAAAAATACTACTTGAAAACGCACCAACGATAAAACAAGGTAAAGTGCTCGACTTTGGCTGCGGCGCAGGTTTAATAGCAACCTATTTAGGACTGCAAAACTCAGCCCTTGAGTTTGTCTGTAGCGATGTTAGCGCCTTAGCAACATATGCAACAGAACAAACTTTAAAGCTAAATGGTATAAAAGGCATTGCTATATTAAGCGATGGTCTGAAAAATATTAGCGGGAAATTTGATTTAATTGTAAGTAACCCACCATTTCATACTGGTATTGCAACTGATTACACTGTTGCTGAAACTTTTCTTGCAAACGCAAAATTACATTTGACGAAAGTGGGCAAGCTGAATATTGTTGCTAACAGCTTTTTAAAGTACCCGCCTATTCTAGAGTCTCAATTTGCAGACTATCAAACGGTATTTAAAAATAATAAATTTGCTGTTTATAGTAGCTAATTTAAATATTTAACTGATTGAGCACGTTAAGTGCTCGCGCTAACTTTCGAATAAATATAAGAATTAGCCTCGTTTTTTCCTTCATTTTTCTGCGTCTTTGCTAAACTATAACCTTAACTAATTAAATTAACTCAGGCGACGATCAAACAATGCCTAAAAAAGTACATCAAAGTAGTATTCGCAAAGCGCTAATAAACTTAATTATGCTTATAACAGCGATTTGCTTGTCGTTATCTATTTCTATTTCAACTTATTTAAGTGTTAAAGAACAAAAGCAGTTAATTATTAGCAAACTGGTGATTCTTTCTGAAATTGTTGCTTTTGATGCAGGAAACTCTGTAATAACAAACAATAGAAAAAATGAAGAAAGACGGCTTAAATCGTTTGATAAAATCCCACTTGTTAAAAACATCCATATTTATTCAATAGAAAAAACCTCACAAAAACCAGTTTTTTTATCAGTTTTAATGCAAAAAAACACCTCCGGTGCCACTTAGAATAGATAGCATTGACGAATTAGAAACACCACGTATCAACAATGAATATATTGAACTTATACGCCCAATTTTAAATGATGAAAAATTAGTTGGCTACGTTTACATGCGTGGAAGCCTTGAGAGCCTTGATGTATATATAAAACAAAAAATACTAATCGATATATTTTTAACGCTACTAATACTTATTGTGGTGTACTTTATTGCTATAAAAGTACAAAAACGGATTGCAAAGCCAATTGAGCATTTAAACAGACTATTGCAAGACGTATCAAAGAACCATAATTACGACGCACGAGCGCCATCAACCAATGTAAAAGAAATTACCGCGCTTTCTAACAGTTTAAATATCATGCTTGCCCGAACTCAAAAGCAACTTACCCGACACGAAAAAGATAAAGAAGAAATAAAACAATTAAACCTGAATCTAGAAGAAAAAGTAAATCGACGTACTATTGCACTTAGAGAAGCAAATCAAGATCTTTTAACGACACTTGAGCGTATGCACCAGTATCAAACACAAATTGTAGAAAATGAAAAAATGGCCTCACTTGGGCAAATGGTTGCAGGCGTTGCTCATGAGGTTAATACACCGATTGGACTTGGGATCACCGGCTCTACGTTGTTGCGTGATAAACTCGCTGATATAAAACTAAGCTTTGATGATAAAAAACTTACGTCTAACCAATTAAAAAACTTTATAGATGAAGGTATAGAAAATCTTGATTTAATTTATCGTAACTTAAATCGCGCTGCTGATTTAATTTCTAACTTTAAAAAAGTTGCGGTTATCCAAGATGATGGTGACAATACCAATTTAAACATCCATAAGCTTATCAGCGATGTTCTAACATCAATGCAATCAGAGCTTACCGATAAAAACCCTGTCGTTACTATTAATTGTCCTACTGATTTAGCCATACAGAGTAAATCAGAACCGTTACAGCAAATATTTCAACAACTATTACTTAATTCTGTAATTCATGGTTTTTTAGATGCTGAAAACAACGAAATACGCTTTGATATTGAGCTAATCGGGAAACAACTCACTATCGTTTATAGTGACAATGGCCAAGGTGTAGATAACAGTATTAAGCATAGAATTTTTGACCCCTTTGTTACATCTAAAAGAGGGCAAGGTGCAAGCGGTCTTGGAATGCATCTAGTTTATAATTTAGTTACGCAATCACTTGGGGGCGAATACTCTTTGATCTAGAAGAACAACAGGGTGCACGCTTTATAATTACAATTCCTTAATGGAATATAACTAAAAAGTACATTAATTTAAAATTTAGTCCTTGAATTACTACTTAATGACCACATAAAGAGTGCATGTGGTAAAATACGTAATATTAAATAATTAATACGAAGTCATTTGTGAACTTTATCATCTTTGTGATATCACATACATTGATGAAAGGTTAGATGATGATATAATTTCGCTTTGAATTGGTTTGATTATTTTAAGCACTTTTACATAATTGATGGATGTATCGATTATTAAAAGAAAATGGCTTCGACTTTACTATTCAAATGAGTACATCCGTAGATATATCTATTAAACAGTAGTTTTTGCACGGCCCTTTTTAGTAAACTTTGAATACGCTACTGTTTAAAATTTATCCACATTGTTTTTTCTTGTTAACAATTGGATATAATCCTATAATCTCTAGTAATCGGTTTTATGTGTAATACCGATTTTTTTGTAAATAATCCAAAAGGTTAATTAATAATGCAAACGCCAGTCATTCTAATCGTAGAGGATGAAGACGTAACTCGACTAAACCTCGTTAGTTTATTTGAAGCTGAAGGTTACAAAGTTATTGAAGCCATTGATGGCGATGACATGCATGACAAGCTTACAAATAACGATGACGTTAATCTTGTAGTTATGGATATCAATCTTCCAGGTAAAAACGGTCTTATATTAGCTCGTGAATTACGCCAAAAGCGCAAAGTGGGCCTTATCTTCTTAACGGGTCGAGATAACGATGTTGATCGTATCTTGGGGCTTGAAATTGGTGCTGATGATTATATCACTAAACCGTTTAACCCACGCGAACTGACAATTAGAGCGCGTAACCTAATTACACGTACAGCGCTAGGTGGTGAAGAATCAGCACTAGAAACAAATGGTGTTATTACATTTAATGGTTGGGAACTTGATGAAAACAGCCGTTGCCTAACATCTCCCAATGGTGATGCTAAGCGTTTACCTAAAGGTGAGTACAGAGCACTGCGTTTAATGCTTGATTCTCCTGGCCGAATTTTTAGCCGTGAGCAATTAATTAAACACATGACGGGCCGTGAGCTTCGTGCAAACGACCGTACTGTTGATGTTACAATTCGTCGTATTCGTAAACACTTTGAAAGCGACAACTCAACATCAGAGTTAATCAGCACTATCCATGGTGAGGGTTATCGCTTTATTGGTAAAATTGATAGCTAATTAGAACGAACATTTACTCTAATTGCTGTAAAAATAAATGAAGGGCTTGTTGTCCTTCATTTATTTTATCTGCTAGAACATCTAACCATTCGTTTAAAACTTCATCAGTTTCATCAATAGCGCCATATTCCATTACTTTTGCATGAAGTTGCACATCATTTAAACCAACAGATCCAGCGGCTCCTTTAAGCTTGTGCGCTACCGATTTGTACTCTTCTCTATCACCGCTATTTAATGAAGCAAGTAACTCTTGTTGGTATTGTGGGTTTAACTTTTCAAACAACTGACTACTGCGTTTAAATACAACCACTCCCATTGAGTTAACAAAGTCTTCTATTGTCTCAACATCAAGTAAATGAGCATCAATGCCTTTAAGTGCTTCTGCACTTACTTTTAACTGAGGCGCTTTATTCTCTATTTTTTTAATATCAAATAGGTCAGCAAGCATTTTATCAAGTTTCACTGTATTAATAGGTTTAGCAAGTGCTCCTTGTATTGATATTCCCGCAAGCTCTTCTTCTGCGCTTCGAACGTTAGCAGTAAGTGCAACAATCGGTAATTTATCAAAATAACTATCTGCTCGTATCTGCCTAGCTACTTCGTCACCATTTATATCTGGTAATTGCATATCAAGTAAAATTAAATCTAAATCGTCTTCAGTTTCAACAAAAGATAGAGCATCTTCACCTGTTTCGGCCCATAATACTTCGTGTCCTCGCTGCTCTAATAAGTTAGTCGCAATCTCTGCATTGAGCGGCACATCTTCTACCAGTAAAATATGCAGGCTTCGACCAACATAACCTTGTTCCGTTGGAGCAATACAGAGGCTTAACGGTATTTGAACCGTAAAACAACTGCCCTTCCCTTCGGTACTATCGACAGTGATAATACCATTCATAGCACTCACTAAGGCCTTCGTAACAGCAAGTCCTATTCCTGAACCAATTGCATTAGTCCCTTTTATATCTGGTGCTTTATAATACATATCAAATATTCGTGGGAGTTGCTCTTGCGGTATGCCTTGGCCTGTATCTGAAATTTTCATGACTAACCAAGCGCCTTCAGAGCGATTTTCTCTACGGCAAACCAGCTTAACTTCACCTTGCTGAGTAAACTTAACAGCGTTATTAATTAAGTTCCATACAACCTGGCGCAATCGGGTCGGATCTAACTCTGCATATACGTCAAGCACACCATGACGCTCAATATTAAACTTTAGTTCTTTTTGTTCAGCAATAAGCCCAGCAAAATTCACAACGTCATTAATAAAGTCAGAAACATTAATTGAATTAGTGGCTATATCGAGTTGTTCTCTATCTATTTTATCTAAATCTATAATATCGTTAAAAATATTACCTAATGTTTCAGCACTCGAGAAGACTGTATTACACCAACTGCGTTGCTGTTTATTAAGATCCGTATCAAGTAACATCCGAGTTAACCCAACAATACCATTTAGCGGAGTACGTAACTCATGACTCAATGTTGCAATAAACTTCCCTTTATCTTTATATGCTGTTTCAAGTGCTTGCGCGGCTTCTTTTCGGCTGGTGATGTCACGGCCAAAGCCAAGTAAACCTATGTAATCGCCCTCATCATTAATAAAAGGAAGTTTACGTAGTTCAAACCAACGAGTTTCACCGTTTACTTCGTAACCAACATCGATAGTTAGGGGTTGATGGTTTTGCTCTACTTCTTTATCGGTTCTTAAAACTTCAGATAGAAAATCACTTGGAAATATTTGCTCAGCTGTTTTACCAATAAGCTCACTGCTGGACTTTCCCATTACTTCTTCAAATACTTTATTACATCCAGCAAACACACCATTGTTATCGCGGTAATAAAATAAATCAGGTGATGAGTCAACAATAGAGCGTTGCAACATACTTTGTTGTGCTAACTCTTGCTGTGTTTTTTTACGTTCTGCTATTTCTCGGCGTAACTCTTCAATAGCGCGATGCTTAGCATGAAATGCCATTTTACGTTCATCAATTTCAATATTTAATCGGCTGATATTATCTTTAAGCGTCTGATTTAGTAATTTTTCTTGTTTGGTTGCGCTATCTAAATATGCATATGAGGCGTCTAACTGACGGATTGAATTGAGTAGCACACTAATAATTAGCGGAGACACAACAGCAGCAAAAAAACCACGGCTAAAATATCAACAAAGTGAAATTCACCTATTGCGACATAATAAAACATGCTCGATAGAATAAGAGATGCGGCTAATAATAAAGAATAACAAATAGCGGCAGTTTTAAACTCACCAAATCGTGTTATTAAGCTGGAAAGTACCCGAACCCAAGGGCTCAAAGAATAATCGGTCATACGTAATTTTATCTCTTAGCGGTGTGCTTAAACATAAGTAAGGCAGTAAAAATTGCTAAACATACTATTTTTGCCGATTTTAGCATTTTTCTATTAGCTATTTTCATGTTGTGCGACAAAAACAGAAAAAATTCATGCTCGAAAGTAAACACTATTAAAGTCCTCATTTCAGGAGATGATTATTTCGTGTAAAATACGACGCCTTATCATTGCAATTAACGAGTAACATACCATGCAAACTAATATGCCCGATATAGCTGACACCGCCCCCGCTTTACAAACAGGTAAATTAGACTGGGTTGGTATGGGTGAAATTGAGCTGCCATTCATTTTCGAATCCCGTGATTTAGCGCCTGTTACTGTTAATGCTAAAGCCCGTGCATTTGTTAACCTTCACAAAGAAGAGGCTAAAGGCATTCATATGTCGCGCCTATTTTTAGCCCTTGATATGTTGTCTACTGAGCAGCAAGTTAACCCTCAAACTATAGCGCAAGCACTCGATACATTTATTACTAGTCACGAAGGCCTGAGCGATAAAGCACAAATTGAATTTAAATTTGAACTACCATTACGCCGTAAATCACTACTAAGTGGTAAAACAGGTTGGAAAAGCTATCCAATTACGCTCACTAGTACACTTGAAAATAACAATATTCATTATGAGCTAACAGTCGACGTTACTTATTCTTCAACCTGTCCCTGTTCAGCGGCGCTTGCTCGTCAGCTGATACAAAATGCATTTAGTGAGAAGTTTAATCAAGAAACACTAAGCCAGAAAGACGTACGTGAGTGGCTTGGTACAACGCAAGGTATTGTTGCCACCCCTCACTCACAACGCTCTATTGCTAATGTAAAAGTAAAACTTAATAGCAAAACTGATGAATTTGACGTCGTAAATTTAATAAACATGCTTGAGGAGGAACTAAAAACACCTGTTCAAGCCGCAGTTAAGCGCGAAGATGAACAGGAGTTTGCTCGTTTGAATGGTCAAAACTTAATGTTTTGCGAAGATGCTGCACGTAAAATAAAAGCATTACTTGAACATAATAATTACGCAGATTATTGGCTACAAATAAACCATTATGAATCACTCCATGCCCATGATGCAGTTGCTATTGCAGTTAAAGGGCTCACTAACGGTTATCAAGCTTAACCATAAACTGAATAAAGCATAAAAACGCGATAACAATAAAACCTTAATACACATTATTTAGGCACACTAATTGCTTTAGTTATGCAGTGTCAATTTGTTGTTATGAGGTTACCGTATGGAATTCGCTTTATTATCTATTTTAGTATTAGTTGTGGGTGCGTCTGTTGTTGTATCAAAATTTAGTGACGATGGTGGGAATCCGTATCCATTTACTCGCAAGCAGAGCGTATTTACACAAGTAGAGAGTGCCTTTTTAAGTTTATTAGAACGTGCTGTTGGCGATCAATACAAAATTGTAAGCCGCGTAAAATTAGTCGATGTAATTGATTGTAAAGAAGGCTTATCACCTAAATCTAAACGTGCAGCAATTGCTAAAGCAAAAAATAAACAACTTGATTTTGTATTAATCGATAAAGATAAAATGACTATTGTAGCCGCAGTTGATTTAGTTAATAACGCAAATAAAGATGGCCACAAAGCACAGCGTGATTGGTTTGTTAATGGTGCACTTGAAGCAGCAGGTATTCCTCATATTCGAATGAAAGTAAAGTCGGGATACCGCCCTTCTGAAGTACGCGATGCTATTATGTATAAAATTGGTAAACCTGGCGCCTCTCAAGCAAAACGCCCAATTCGTAATCGTGTTCATAAACCGGCAGTACTATCACCTTCTCAAGCAAAGGCACAAACAACAGCTTTAGCTGAAATTTAGTAATACTCTGAGCTAAACACGTTTCTAAAAGTATTTTAAGCGAGCCGTGAAAACTGCTCGCTTTTTTGTTTTTTATGGCTAACTTCACGTATAATCAAGTCATTCAAACTCAGGAATTAAACATTATGAATGTTGGTATTATTGGCGCAATGGAGCCAGAAGTTAAAATTTTACGCGAAGCTATGCAAAATCCACAAATTTTAACTAAAGCAGGTTTCACTTTTTATACTGGCGAACTAGCTGGTAACACAGTAACACTTGTTCAATCTGGTATTGGTAAAGTGGCATCAACTATTGCAACCACCTTACTTATCGATAACTTTAAACCTGACTGCGTAATTAACACAGGCTCAGCCGGTGGATTCGATCCATCGCTAAGTGTTGGCGACGTAGTCATTTCGTCAGAAGTACGTCACCATGATGTAGACGTCACTGCTTTTGGTTATGAGATTGGCCAAGTACCACAAATGCCAGCAGGCTTTGCAGCTCACCCTAAATTGGTTGAAGCAGCAGAGCAAACAATCGCAAAAATTAGTGATGTTAAAACATTAGTGGGCTTGATTTGTACTGGCGACACATTTATGTGTGACCCTGTACGCATTGATAAAGCACGCAGCGATTTTCCTACAATGCTTGCCGTTGAAATGGAAGGTGCTTCAATTGCACAAACATGTTTTACGCTTAATACACCATTTGTGGTTATTCGTTCGATGTCTGATATTGCAGGAAAAGAATCACCGCAGTCATTTGAAGAATACCTAGAAACAGCATCAATCAATTCATCTAAAATGGTCGTCGCACTTTTAGAAAAGCTAACGGCAGTATCTCTGTAAATGCTTAGCAATATTGTTCAGAACCATTTGGACTTTATTGCCTTTATTATAGCGCTCTTTGCTGAGCGCTTTATTCCTCTTGTTAGTTGGTATCACCCCAATACAGCGTTAAATGCTGTTTTTAGTGCTATTGGTAAGCGTATATATAAAAGCAAAGAACCTAAAAGTTACCAATATTTAGCTGCAACACTCGCAAGCACGCTTATTTTAAGTGTCATTCTCATTATTGTGGTGCTATTGCTTGAATTCGCTTTTTACCCTGAATTACTCGCAGGCCTTATTTTATATTTATGCCTCGAAAGTAAAAGTATTGATAAAAAAGCGCTGCGTATTGCAAAACTAACTAAACAAAATCAAAAATCGACAGCACGCGAATTACTAAAACCACTGCTTGCCCGTGAAGTAAGCAGACTTTCATCTGCTGGTATTATCAAAGCATTAATAGAGAGTTTAATACTGCGCACTGCTCGATACTATTTCGTAGTTATATTTATATTTTTAGCTTTTGGCCCCATTGCCGCCCTTGCTTATCGACTACTTACCTTAATACTGCAAGCATGGCGTGGAGATATCTTTCCTAACAGCCCGTTTTTAAAGCCACTTAAAGTAAGTTTGTTTATCATTGAGTTTATTCCTATGCGCTTACTCGCTTTAACTATTGCAGCGAGTAGAGCAAGCAAACAAAGCATGCATTATATAAAGCATTATGGCCGGCACTTTTATCAAACAAATACGGGCTGGCTACTCAGTACATGTTCTGCATCTAGTGGGGTACAACTAGGCGGACCAGCTGTTTATTTTGGAACTCGCTTTAATAAAATGCGTATTGGTACTGATAGATTACCCACACCCAATGATGTACCCGTAATAATTAATAGACTGAATCAGGCACGTGTATTTTGGTTGTTAGTGATAGTCAGCATAGAAATATTAAAAGTGATTTAAAGGGCTCAAAATACGAGCACAAAAAAACCAGCCGAGGCTGGTTTTTACGTTTTTAAACTGTGTTTAAGCTACAGTGATGTTTGCAAACTTACGTTTACCTACTTGGTAAATAGCCGTTGTGCCTTTTGCTATTTCAAGTTTGGTATCGGTGATTTTATCTTCACCGTTAAGTTTAACTGCACCTTGCTTAATCATACGCATTGCTTCTGATGTACTTACGACTAAGTTTGCTTCTTTAAGCAAGTTAGCAATTAAAATAGCATCTTCGGCAATTGTTACTGTCAGCTCAGGGATTTCATCTGGCAGCGCTTTTTTCTGAAAGCGTTGAATAAAATCATTATGAGCAGCTTGTGCATCTTCTTCACTATGAAAACGCGCTATTAACTCTTTTGCGAGCTCAATTTTAATATCGCGCGGGTTAGTACCTTGCTCAACACGTTCTTTTTGAGCTGCAATTTCCTCAATAGAAAGCGCGCTTAATAAATCGTAATAACGCCACATTAGCACATCACTAATTGACATTATTTTACCAAACATATCGTTTGGCGCATCAGTAATACCAATGTAGTTACCAAGCGACTTAGACATTTTTTGAACGCCGTCAGTGCCTTCAAGTAATGGCATCATTAATACTGTTTGCGGCTTTTGACCCTCTACTTTTTGTAGCTCACGGCCCATTAACAAGTTAAAGCGCTGATCAGTACCACCCAGTTCAACGTCAGACTCTAGTGCAACCGAATCCCAACCTTGTACAAGTGGATATAAAAATTCATGAATCGCAATTGGCTGACCGCTGCCGTAACGTTTTTTAAAATCATCACGCTCAAGCATACGCGCAACGGTTTGATTGGCAGCAAGTTTTATCATACCTGCAGCGCCTAACTTTTCCATCCAAGTAGAGTTAAACGCAACTGTTGTTTTTGCTGGATCAAGTATTTTAAATACTTGCTCTTTATACGTTTCAGCATTAGCCAGTACATCTTCACGAGTAAGTGGTTTACGCGTTACATTTTTGCCTGTTGGGTCACCAATCATGCCTGTAAAATCACCAATTAAGAAAATAACCTCATGACCAAGATCTTGAAAGGTTTTCATTTTATTAATTAGTACAGTGTGCCCTAAATGCAAATCAGGTGCTGTTGGATCAAAACCCGCTTTTATTTTTAGCTTTTTACCCGTCTTTAGTTTTTCAACTAATTCGTCTTCAATTAATATTTCTTCTGCACCGCGTTTTATCTCTGCAAGAGCGGTTTGTAAATCCACTGTGTATTACTCCAAAATTCTGCCAACGAAAGAGGCGACTAGCTAGTTGCGTTATCTCGATTTAATACAGGTTTAAACCAAGATTATATATGTAACTAACATAACAAATTTTACCTAATTAAAATAACTTTTTAAGTGATTAATGCAACTAAACATAATACGTATAGTCTGAGTTAACGAAGCAGTTAAAAAAGGTCTTCAAACCTCGATTCTAGCGCAATTCAGCGTTAGTTTAAATCTACAAAACACTAGTATTCGCACATTATTAGGTATATCCTGCAATATTATGTATTTATTATCTTGACAGCAGAAAAAGGCACGTTATGGTTCACGTGGTTAACACCCTCCCCAAAAAACACAAATTGCTTATTCTAGGTTTGGTTTCTGCTATTGCCGGCTTGCTCTTTCTTCCTTCTGAAAAAGCAACTGCATCTAAAGATAATAGTGTAAATGCACTAGAGATTGGTAAGCGCTATGAGTTACAAGTTAAAGTTGATAACAACGAAAAATTAACTGAGTTAAATTCAGAGCAAGCAGCAGAAAAGTTACCAGAATACGACTTTGTCGATCATAAAGTTAAAAATGGCGACAATTTAGCAATTATCTTTAAGCGTGCTGGTTTTTCGGCTCAAACGCTTCATAAACTAATTAACACTAATGCAGAGACTCGCAAACTGACTAAAATTCACCCAGGTGAAATACTTAGTTTTGCGACAGCTGAAGATGGCTCCTTAGCCCAACTGCGCTATGTAATTTCAAAAACAGATACTTTATTTGTTACCTTAAATGAAGAAGGTAACTACGATACAGCTATTGATAGCAAAGAAATTGAAACGCTAACCAAAACCGCTGGCGGCGAAATATCTAACAACTTTTGGACTTCAGCAATTGCAGCTGGTTTAAGCGAACGCCAAATAATGAACTTTGCTGACATATTTGGTTGGGATGTTGATTTTGCAAACGACATTCGCAAAGGTGATGTATTTGGCTTAATTTACGAGTCTCACTATGTTGATGGCGAGTTTATTGGTACCGGTAAGATTATTGCAGCTGAATTTGTAAACCAAGGTCAGCGCTTTGCAGCTATTCGCCATACCGACGGCAATTTTTATACGCCTGAAGGGCGTAGCATGAAAAAAGCATTTTTACGTGCACCTGTAAGCTTTAAGTATATTAGTTCGAGCTTTAATCCTCGCCGCTTACACCCTGTTACTGGGCAAGTTAGAGCGCACCGTGGTATCGACTTTGCAGCACGCACCGGTACACCAGTTGTTGCATCTGGTAACGGTAAAGTAATTAAAGCGGGTTACAGCAAGTACAACGGTAACTACGTATTTATTAGCCATGGTACGCAATATGTAACTAAGTACTTACACCTAAATAAGAAGCTAGTTAAAACGGGCCAAAAAGTTAAACAGGGCCAACAAATTGGTACTGTAGGTTCTACAGGTCGTGTTACTGGTGCACATTTACACTATGAATTTTTAGTAAATGGCGTTCACCGTAACCCTAAAACTGTAAAACTACCTAAGTCAGAGCCATTACCTCGCTCAGAACTTGCCAAGTTTAAACCTATTGCTGATAACTTTATTGCCCAGCTTGAGCGCAATCGCGAGCTACAGTTAGCACTTAAATAAAGTTTATTAATAAACATTAAAAAAGCCTTTGCAGGTTTAACCTGCAAAGGCTTTTTTGTATACGCTATAAACCATTAGTACATTAGTACATTAGTACATTAGTACATTAGTACATTAGTACATATATGAGCTGAATAACTAAAGACACCATCACTAATGGCCAAATATATTTACTGTATTTGGTTGCGCCGTTGAGCCCTATTTTAGTTTGATACTTTTCAAGTAACGGAATAAGCACAGCAAGTGCTACAAACAAACCAATTAAAATAACGAATATATTCATATCAGTGCCCTACTTATGGTAGCTCATGCCCTTTAGCGCTCACATAAAGTGCATACCAATGATCACGAGTTAGCTCTACATTTACAGCATCACAAGAGGCTTTAATTCGCTTAGCGTTAGTCGTCCCAATAATTGGTTGGATCGATGCGGGATGGCGAAGCAACCATGCAAGTACAATTGCCTCAGCAGAAGTACCATAAAATGCTGCCAGCTTATTAACTAAAATACTGGTGTTTATATCGGCCTGCGATGCATTTGATAAATCACTACCAGTGTACAAACCTTGGCATAAACTACCCCAGCTTTGAATTTGGATTTCAAAATGGCGACAGTACTCAATACTGCCTGGTGTAAAATTAAGATCTTTACCGTCACTGTTACCGGCATATATGCCTTCATCAACAAACTGATGTTTTTGCAGGCTCGCTTCTATTTGATTGGCAACAATTGGCATGTCAAGCGCATGTTGTAAAAAGTTCATTTGGTGCTGCTGCATATTAGATACTGCAAAATTGCGTACTTTGCCACTTTCTTTTAAACAACTAAACACACGTGCAATTTCATCAACTTCCATGAGTGGATCAGGGCGGTGCAACATAAGTACATCTAAGTACTCTGTGTTTAATCGCTTTAAGGACGCTTCGACTGATTGCTCAATCCATTTAGCTGAAAAATCATAACGCTTCGGCCCTAAGTCATCTTCAAATCGAATCCCACACTTAGATTGAATATATATATGTTCTCTAAGCTCTGCTCGCTCACTTAGCGCTTTACCAAATACTTGCTCGGCCTTACCAAAGGTATAAATATCAGCATGGTCAAAAAAGTTAATACCACTTTCAATGGCGTTATCTATACATTCATGAGTTTGCTTAACATGTGCGTCAGTGATTGCGTCTTTATTCCAACCGCCGCCCAGACCCATACATCCAAATACAAGCTTACTAACATTAGGTAAATATTTTGCTAAAGGTGTGTGGAGCATTATGACTATCCTTAAAATTGCGAAGAACATCCACTTTAAACAAAAATACAGAAACAAGAAACTATTAACGACGAGAAATAAAAGCAAAAAAAGCGCAGTAAACTGCGCTAAATCATTTATTAACTACCACTTTAATTATTAGCCAACAAGTGCTAATAAAATACCCGCAGCAACGGCACTACCAAGTACACCTGCTACGTTTGGTCCCATTGCATGCATAAGTAAAAAGTTATGTGGGTTACTTTCAAGGCCCACTTTATTAACTACTCGTGCCGCCATTGGCACAGCCGATACACCTGCCGCCCCAATTAATGGATTTATAGGCGTTTTAGATATTCGATTAAGTCCTTTTGCCATAAATACGCCAGATGCCGTACCAATTGCAAACGCGAGTGCGCCAAGTACTAAAATACCAATCGTCTCAACAGTTAAAAACTTATCTGCAGCAAGCTTTGAGCCTACAGCTAAGCCTAAAAATATAGTTGTAACATTGATGATTTCGTTTTGAGCACTGTTACTTAATCTATCAACAACACCTGACTCTCGCATTAAGTTACCTAAACAAAACATACCTACCAGCGGTATAGCAGCCGGTAAAAACATAGCCGTTAAGCTAAGCACCATAAGAGGGAAAATAATCTTTTCCTTTTTAGATACTTTACGAAGCTCTGGCATTTTTATTTTACGTTCTTCTGGAGTTGTTAACGCACGCATAATTGGCGGCTGAATAATTGGCACAAGTGCCATGTATGAGTATGCGGCTACCGCTATTGCACCAAGTAAATCAGGTGCCAGTTTTGACGCTAAAAATATTGCAGTAGGTCCATCTGCTCCACCTATAATCGCAATAGCCGATGCATCCTGTAAAGTAAACTCAAAGCCTGGCACATAGTTTAATAATATCGCGCCAAACAGAGTCGCAAAAATACCAAACTGTGCAGCCGCACCCAATAGCAACATACGTGGATTAGCAATAAGCGCACTAAAATCGGTTAGCGCCCCTACTCCCATAAATATCAATAACGGAAAAATCCCCGTATCAATACCCACATAATAAACGTAGTACAAAAGCCCACCAGGGTCTGACAAACCTGCCACTGGTACATTTGTTAAAATCGCACCAAAACCAATAGGTAGTAATAATAGTGGTTCAAAGCCTTTAGCTATCGCTAAAAACAGTAATAAACACCCTACCGCAATCATTATTAACGATGGGATTGTAAAGTTAGCAATGCCTGTCGCATTCCAGAGGTTTAAAATACCTTCCATCCTCTATTTACTCCTAAGCTAATGCAATCATAGCGTCGCCGGTAGTTACAGCATCGCCTTCACTAACTAACACTTCAGCAATTGTTCCGGTATGCGTAGCGCGTATTTCAGTTTCCATTTTCATGGCTTCCATAATAATCACTACATCGCCTTCGTTAACAACTTGCCCAGCTTTTACTTTAATCTTAAAAATATTACCGGCTAGAGGTGCGTTAAGCGTTTCGCCTGATGCTACCGAAGCCGACTGGGGAATGTGCTCAGAGTCTTTTAAGGTTACTTCTTTAAGTTCACCACCTTGCGCCACTACTACGTCGTAAACTTTACCATCTACTTTTACGCTGTACTGCTCAGCTTTTACGCCGTTATTGTTTGAAGTTGATTTAGAAGGTGCTTTACTGCTTTTATCTTCAACACAAGGTACTGGCTCGAATGCATCTGGGTTGTTGCGGTTTTTAATAAACTTCAAACCAACTTGTGGAAACAATGCATAAGTTAGTACATCATCAATTTGATCATCAGCAAGTGTTAAACCTTGCTCTTGCGCTTCTTTTAATAATTCAGCTTCAAGCGTTGCAAGCTCTGGTGCAATGTTATCTGCAGGGCGACAAGTAATAACCTCAGCTCCATCAAGTACACGCTCTTGTAGCTCTTTATTCATTGGTGCTGGTGTTAAGCCATATTCACCTTTTAATACGCCAGCAGTTTCTTTAGTAATTGTTTTATAACGCTCACCTGTAAGCACGTTAAGTACTGCTTGAGTACCTACAATTTGCGACGTGGGTGTAACTAAAGGTAAAAAGCCAAGATCTTCACGTACACGTGGGATCTCAAGTAAAACTTCATTAAGCTTATCTGCCGCGCCTTGCTCTTTAAGTTGGTTTTCCATGTTTGTAAGCATGCCACCAGGTACTTGAGCTAGTAAAATACGACCATCAACCCCTTTTAAGCTACCTTCAAATGCCGCATATTTTTTACGTACATCTCTAAAGTAAGCAGCAATTTCTTCTAGGTGATTTAAATCAAGGTCAGTATCGCGCTCGGTACCTTCAACTATCGATACAATAGTTTCAGTAGCAGTGTGTCCGTAAGTCATACTCATAGATGAAATAGCGGTATCAAGCATATCAATGCCTGCATCAATCGCTTTTTGATAAGTCGCAGTACTTAAACCCGTTGTAGCATGGCACTGCATAGCAATAGGAACCGATACAGTTTCTTTAAGTGCTTTAATTAGTTTTTCAGCATCGTATGGCTTTAATAAACCCGCCATGTCTTTAATACAAATTGAGTGACAACCTAAATCTTCTAATTGCTTAGCAAGAGTCAGCCACATTTCAAGCGTATGAACAGGGCTAACTGTGTACGAAATAGTACCTTGAGCGTGTGCGCCTACTTTTATAGCCGCTTTAATAGCTGTTTCAAGGTTGCGTACATCGTTCATTGCATCGAATATACGAAATACGTCAACGCCATTTTTGTGCGCGCGCTCTACAAATTTTTCAACTACGTCATCAGCGTAATGACGGTAACCCAATAGGTTTTGACCGCGTAATAGCATTTGCTGTTTAGTATTGGGCATCGCTTTTTTAAGCGCACGAATACGCTCCCAAGGATCTTCGCCTAAATAACGAATACACGAATCAAATGTAGCACCGCCCCACGATTCAATAGACCAATAACCTGCATCATCTAGCTTGCTAGCAATAGGTAGCATATCGTCTAAGCGCATACGTGTTGCGAGCAATGATTGGTGCGCATCGCGTAATACCAATTCTGTTAATTTTAATTTAGCCATGTGTGTGCCCCTTATTTGTTATTTGATTTGTACTGAGCAATGGCAGCACTAATAGCAGCGATGTGCTCATTAGGCACACCTTGAGATTTAAAAGACGGTGATTTAGCTGGTGATGCCTCTGGTTCGCTAAAGCGCGTCACCAAATTAGACATAAGCGTTACTGCACCAATTAATATCGACAGAAATACAAACACCCCAACCATACCAGTTAGCATTAAGCTACCAGCCGTTGTGAGTAGAGCACCTATATCCATTTTTCTCCCCCTTGAAACCCATATCGAAAATAAAAAATCGATTTAATTAAATATTTATTCACTGGATAATAACAAAACTAATTATTTTGTCTACTCCTTGTAAATTGGTAAAACCAATTAAACTATAATCAACATAAAACTCAACTAATTTACATACCAGAACCCTGCAATCACGCAGCCTACAATAGCTACAGGAAATAATGACTATAGCTAATAGTTATATATAAGTTGTTAATTAACTATCCGGTTAAATAAAAAAACATGAAAAATCATAGGAAACACAAAAACAAAGGACAAATTGTTAATTGGTCTTACCAAAATAAATGTATTTAGTGAATATTTGCCAGCAATGTGTAACGGTGTGAATAACTTACATAGCAAAGCGTAAAAGTTACTAATCAACTAATTACCCAAAACACACAAAAAACATAAGCACATGATATTAAACAACAATACACTTTGGCATGTAACTGGCATTAGTTATTGTGAGCAAAATTTATAAACCAAGGAGAAAACAGTGTTACGCTGGACAATCACATTTTTAGTTATTGCTTTAATCGCTGCAGTGTTAGGTTTTGGTGGCATCGCAGGTGCCGCAGCTGGTATAGCAAAAATTATATTTTTTATCTTTTTAGTACTTTTAGTGATTTCATTAGTTTCAGGTGCACTACGTGGTAAATCACCCAGGTAGATAATCCATAGGACTAACAAACACTTATACTTAATTAACACTTACAAGGAATTACATTATGAATTCAACAACTGTAAAAGCAGCACTAATCGGTCTATTCGCAAGTTTTTTCATCATGGGTTGTGAAGACAATCATGCAGAAGACGCAGGTGAACGTATTGACGAAGCAGTAACTGACGTGCAAAACAAAGTAGAAGATGCATGTGAAAATGTTAAAGAAGGCGTAAACGCTGAAGAAACTAATTGTTAATTCTTCTTTTACTAAAAAAGCGGCTCTCAAGAGCCGTTTTTTTGCCTGTTTATAAGTATCGAACAACTTCCCCCATTTTAGCTAATGAGTCAAACCGCACTGATACCAATCCGTAATAATACTTAATCAATTTGAAGGATTAAATCAGACACCAACTTCGTTAAAAATCTCTGATATAGAACAACTAAATAACGAAATTTTTACCTTGTTACCAACACGGTTTTCTTACCTCAAAATAATTGATTGATCAACTACTAACGCACCGCCGCATCGTAAAACCCATAGATATAACTATGAAACATGGATTGGCGCAATGTTAGGTGAGAGTATGGCTACAGATAAGACAGTGTTCTTAAATAAGCTTAGAAATACAAAAATGCTTATTAGAACAGGCATGTTACCTGCTAGAATATTTGAAAAAAAGGATGAGTTATGGAAAGGGATCTAGTAATTTTCAAAATACATAAGCCATCAAAAACATACGACATAATCGACCTCACGACTGTTTCTATGGCAAAGCAAATTGCTAAAGAAAAAGAGAGCAGTTTTAACGAGGCAGTGAAAATAGCTATGGATGATTTCCCAAGAGGGAAAGCTAAAATATTAGACGTTGTAGAAAATGGGTTTAACTGTAAAGTTGAGAAAGAAGCTGAGCAACAAGACTATGATATAAACTTATTTTCGAGTTACTTGGTGTTAAATAAAAAAGCTTACACGGCCATAGGTAATCATTTACAAGGCTGCGGGGAATTTGTTCCATTGAATTGTGAGAAAGAATTATTTTTATTCAACCCACTAATTTTTGAAGAAGAAGATAAAGATTTGACGGAAAAAGCTTATCTAGATGGATTTGAAGATGGTCTAAAATCTCTGGCCTTTAAGTCCGATCTAAATCTAATTTTTAAGTCGAGCATGCAAGGTGGTAAATCAATTTACTGTAATGCCGCATTTAAAACTCTTGTGAAAGAAAATAATTTAACTGGGATTACTTTTAATAGTGACTTACTTAGCATTTTTGCATAGCAGCCTCTAAACGCAGCTTTATAATTCGGAATGCCCTCACTCACGACTATAAAAAGTATCCTTGAAATATTAAGCCTTTGTCAACTAACATAGGTCATCAATTATTTCGAAGTTGCTTGTTTACGCTCATATCATTTACATGTAACTTTATGCTAAGCATAAAGAAAGCTATATATTTACAAAAATAGCACTTGAACTAAGGACGGTAAATGCTCAATTGCATCTATAAAGAAGATAATTCAATTTGCACAACCACTGATTATGAAAATAACCCAGATAAGTATCGTGGCTTAATTTATTGTATAGAATGCGGTGTAAAAGCATGGTTTACAAAGGGTTATGAAACGCAGAAAGTAAACAGGATGGCATGCTTCGGTGCAAAACATAAAGATGGCTGCAATGCATCAACTGTAGAGTTTATTTCAGACGATCATGAGGTGAATGAGGGTGATGAATTAAACCAAAATAGCGATATTAGGGTAGATTTAGATAAAGCATCAACACAATCTATATATGTGTCTAATGATAATAATAAACATGGTGATGATGAATCCGAATGGAAAGGTAAATCCAAAAAAAGAGCTATTGGTAATTCAGATGGCTTCCCTTTAGGAAAATCTCTTCGTCAACTATTAACCAACCTATGTCGCAATACTGACTATGCCGATGATGATCAAACGATTACCATCGTAGCTAATTCTGGACGAGTAGTTATCGAAGGCGGACTTAACCAAAGCTTAGTAAAAATAGAAAATGTAACTAGAAATCATATTGGTAAAGACTATATTTTCTGGGGAAAGGTCAATAATCTGAGCACAGATAAAAATGGAGATCTTTGGCTCAACTATGGTGATTATAGAACAGAGCCAAGTATAGCTCTTAATTCTCGTTTGAAAGAGGAACTGCTCACAAACTTCAAGCTTAAAGATGTGTCTGAACTAGATGGTTCAGATGTTATCATTGTAGGCCATGTTGGATTTTCAACCCAAGGGAAAGCAATAATTAAAACAGGCTTTACTAAGTATATGTCATTTAGACGAATTAGAGTTGCTTAGAAGAATGCATTAATTGTTTACTAGCAAATTTTTAAGCCTAAATTTATGGATTTATAATTTATGGAAGATTTTGAAAAACAGTTTTTATTTAATTTTTCCCCAGCTAAGTTACAGAGTACTTTTCATGAAAAAATAAAAAATAAAACAGGTAAAGGTATCGATGGAGTAAGCAGTGCACAGATAGAAAAAAATCTTGGTTTAATTTCATTAGGAATATCAAAAAAAGTACTGAGCTCTCAATACCGTTTCAGCCCATATTTAGAGATAGTCAAATCTAAAGGCCGAGGGAAAACTCCGAGGATAATATCGAAACCTACCATTAGAGATAAATTAACCTTATGTGCTTTAAAAGATACTCTCCACTACTATTACGACAGCTGTATTCAAAAGCAGTTGCCGAATAGTTTCATTAGAGAGATTAAAGACCTAATAAGTAAAAATGACCTTGAAAAAACCCACTACCTAAAAATAGATATAAAAGGGTTCTATGACAATTTAGATCATACGAACCTTTTAGACAATTACTTGGGCGGACTAAATAATGAGCATGTAATTGCTTTAATTCGTCGTGCTATCAAAAACAAAACTGTACCTAAAAACTATAAGAAAAAAGACTCATCAAAATATCATGGAACACGAGGAGTTCCGCAAGGTTTGTCTATCTCTAACGTTCTTGCTGGTATCTATATGAGCAGCTTTGACAAGGAGCATTCTAAAATAGGTATTAAATATTTAAGATATGTGGATGATATTTTAATATTTGCTCACGAATATGAAATATTAGCTATAGAGGAACAAATCGATAAAGCTTTAAAAAAATAGGTTTAGAAACAAACGACAAAACTGAAAAAGGTTTAATTTCAAAGCCATTTGATTACTTAGGTTATAAGATTTCATCTGAAAAAATATCTGTCAGAGAGTCTACTATTGATCGCTTTATTAACTCTATCATCGCTATGTTTACAGACTTCAAGTTAAACTTTCATTATAGGGTCGAAAATTCTAAGTGGTTAACACCTGAGCATATGAAAGCTCTTTTTTTATTAAATATTAATGAAAAGATTACAGGAGCTATTACTGAAACGAAGAGATATGGGTGGATCTTTTATTTCATAGAAATAACCGATATTCATAGTTTACATAAACTAGATTCTATTATTAGTAAACAATTTACTCGATTAGAGATGTTCAATAAGCAGCCCCCAAAAGAGCTAAAATCACTTGTTAAAAGTCATTATTCAGCTAAATACTCTACATTTGATGGCTATATACATAATTACGGCGTTTACAAATCAACAATTGAAAAAATTCGTTTTTTAGTTAAATTTGGTTATCTTAATGAGCAAGATACACAGAATTTTACAGAAGAAGAGATTGCAAGAAAGTTTGAGATTGCTAAAAGTACAAGATTAGTGAAATTAGAAGAAGATATTGGTAACATATCTTAGGTACCCCTCCTGTACAAATGTGCAAGTCCCTATCTTAAGATAACGGGCTAAGGTAATAATATCGGCTTAAGCTGTTTCTAGTTTCTAACTTAAACTTATCGTTAGAGAATAACTACTTGAATCACTAGAGGGGTGCCCTCATTATTTGGAAAAAAGATTATGGATAATAAAGAACTACTAAACAATAGAATTTGGCGAACAAAGGGTTCTAGGTTTAATGCTTACAGAAGGCTAGCGAAGAAAAATAGCACCTTAACATTTGTCACTTCATGTTCATCGATACATTTATTAGCCATTAGTATTATTCAACTGACCAATCTAGTTACTATATCTACAAACCAATCACAGTGGCTCAGTTTCATATCTATTATAATATCTATTATCATTTTGGCTTATGGTTTATATGAAAATGGTAAAGAGCACGGTCTAAAATCTGAAAGGCACCACTCATGTGGAATTGAACTCGATGGCTGTTATTCAAAGTTACAATTCATTCCGAATACTGAAACAGACAAAATTTCAGCTATAGCAAATGAATACAACCAAATAACTGCAAAGTATTTACTGAATCATGAGACAATAGATGATATTTATTTTCAGCTACAAAACCCTGATGACTTTCCAAATATAGCGAAAATAAGTAAATTTAAAAGACTAAGAATAGAACTAAACTATAAACATTATGACACTATTATTGGGTTTATATTCGTAATAGTCCCTGTGCTTATATCACTAGTAATTATGTTTTATAGAGCGTAGAAATATTTTTTAAAATTAAAAAGAGTTCACGACTTCTTCTAACCTTTTGACACTAGTCACGCCATGTGTATTTATCTGTAATCCTACCTTTGGAAGCTCATGACCAACAACCTTTTGAAACCCAATGGGACCAAATCTTGACTTCATACATCATAATTTGCCACTGTTAGCTTATCGCTATTTGCTTAAACTCAGCTGAGTACACGATCATACGGCTCAAAACTAGTGACTTATCTTAATTTTTAAACACAAAAAAGCCCGCAGCGTTAACTGCGGGCTTTTTTGTTGAATGAGTGAGTCAGCCGGTAAGCCGGGTTTTGTCCTTTCCGAAGAAAGTGATAATCATTCGTCTAGGCCATAAATCGCTCTATGGCTCAAGCAACCTACCCGGTTCTCACGTGGGCCACGCGTTCATTATTTAAAATGATAGAACCCTATTTGGTCTTGCTCCGAGTGGAGTTTACCTTGCAACCGACTATTACTAGCGGCCCGGTGCGCTCTTACCGCACCCTTTCACCCTTACCAACCCGAAGATTGGCGGTCTCCTCTCTGCTGCACTTGTCGTGGGCTCACGCCCCCAGCCGTTAGCTGGCACTCTGCCCTATGGAGCCCGGACTTTCCTCCCCCTGATCATTTTCGTCACAGGCAGCGATCATCTTGGCTGACTCGGCGCGCAGTATACATGAGGCTAATACCAAGCGCAGTAAAATTTACTCTTTTTCTTCAATAATTGTTTTGTATAAAGCGTTTTTCTTCATTCCAAAGTATTCAGCAACAACGCCACAGGCTTTTTTCATTGGCATTTCACTCTCAAGAAGTGCCAACATTTTGCGCGCTTCAGGCGGAACATCGTCTATTTGCTTTGGTTTGCCCGCAAGCATCAGCACTATTTCGCCGCGCTGCTTGGTAGGATCATCTGTTAAAAACTGTTTAAGCTCACTGACACTACCATTAAAAAATGTTTCAAAGGTTTTGGTTAGCTCTTTAGCAAACACAACGTGTTGATCGTCGCCAAGTGCTAGTGCTAAATCATCAAGGCTTGCCATAATACGGTGCGTACTTTCGTACATTATGCTGGTGATACCTGAGTTAACAGCTTCGGTAAAAAGTCTTGCCGAGCTTTGCTTTTAGCTGGCGTAAAGCCTAAAAACTGAAAGCGGTCGGTTGGTAAGCCTGAACAACATACAGCGGTAATAGCAGCACACGCACCAGGTATAGGTGTCACATGCGCGCCTTGCTCACGGCATAAGTTTACAACCGCGTAGCCTGGATCACTAATTAGTGGTGTACCAGCGTCAGATACTAAAGCAATATTTAAACCTTGATTAAGTTGATCAATAATTTGTTGTGCTTTTTGCTTTTCGTTGTGGTCGTGTAATGCGAATGTTTTAGCCTTGATACCAAAGTGGCTAAGTAGCTTGCCGGTATGGCGAGTATCTTCAGCAGCTATTAAGTCAACCTGCGATAATGTCGCGATTGCACGCTGACTTAAGTCGTCATAATTGCCAATTGGGGTGGCTACAATGTAAAGAGTGCCAATTTTCTGTGAATTCTCCTCATTTAACATTGAGGTCTCCTGCGTCAGTCAGTAATATAAGCAAATCGCGTTAACGTATTGGGAAATCATTGTGCGACTTAAACTAGTTAGTCTATTAATTATATTGTCAGGGTTATCGGCGTGCAGCACAACCGAAAAACCAACTAAAAACAGTGATAACTTCAGTAACAGTGCAAATGCATTAAAAAATCAAGCTACCAGCGCACAATCTATCTATCAATTGGCTCAAAATCGTCAAGGGGCTGATAAAATACAATTGTTGTATAGCGCAAGAGATGCAGCTATTACAGAGCAAAACTGGCCGCTACTAGAAAAAATAGGTAGCGACCTTGAATTAACAGCCAGTGTTGATCAAATTCAAAACCGTCTTTATATTGCGTTTGCGCAAAAAAAACAGGATAAAAATGCTCAAGCCTTGGTTATTCTACAATCGCTAGACGGGCAACTAACCCAACCCGAGCACTTTGCATGGCATCAGTTTTTAACTGCCAGTATTTACGCATCACAAAATTTTCCTAAAAAAGCGGCCCCTTATTTCTTTAGGGCATCTGAGACAGCAGCTAAGAATAATATTGAGATCCCACAGCTTAATCAAAACTTGTGGGATAACTTAAAAAAACTGTCATCTTATGCATTAGAGCGCTTTAACCGAGGTTCAGTAATTCAACAAGGTTGGGCTAACCTTGCCTTATATCATCAAGTATATACAAGCAGCGGTGTTGAGTTAGATCAAGCAATCAATAACTGGCGACGCCGCTATGTTGGACACCCAGCGGTAACGGTATTACCTAAACAAGATGAATTGTTTACAGAGTTTTCCCCTATAAATATAGAACGTTTGGTTATACTGCTCCCGCAATCAGGCCCAAATGAGCGATTAGGCGATGCACTCAAAGCCGGTGTTCTAGCTGCGCTTGATAAACAAAACATTAGTGAAACTCTGTTTCTAGATGAAAACCTAAACACTGAAGAACTTGCAGCTAAAATTGAGGAAATAAACCCCGACTTTGTTGTTGGACCTTTGTTAAAAGCCAATATTGATAAACTTACAGCAGCTAATACCTTGATAAATATACCGGCTCTGCATTTAAATACCTTTGATGGTGAGCGTATTTCATTGCAGCATTACTTCTTTGCACTGAGTCCTGAACACGAAGTAGAACAAGCTTTAGAACACTTTTTAGCCATGGGCTACCAAAAACCAATGTTGCTTGCACCTAATAATGTAAATGGCCAACGTTTAATTGACTACTTTAATTTACAGTGGCAACGCTACAGTGAAACCAAACCTCAGATTGGCCTGTATAATGATAAAAAAGACATGCCTAATACAATTACCAGCTTACTAGAAGTTGATAAGTCTAAAGAGCGTATAAAAACTGTAAAAGCACTTTTTAAACAAGAAGTAGAGAACGAAACGCGATCGCGTAGTGACATAGATGTTATTTACATTTTAGGTGATGCAATAGAAACCCGTTTAATTAAACCTTACCTTGATGTAAATGTAAGTACATTTGCTGATCGTATCCCACTTTATGCCAGCTCTAAAAGTCATAGCAAACAAATTGACCGTACAGATAAAGGTGATCTAGAAGGGCTATATTTTACTGAGCTCCCATGGATGCTTAACTCACAAGTTAAACTACATACCTTGCGAGCACAATATGACACTTTATGGCCTGAACAAGTTGATATAAGCCAACGTTTATTTGCTATGGCGTATGATGCAATATTAGTACTTCCAGAAATAAGGCAATTAAGTATTGTGCCTGGCAACGAATTTAGTGGTTTAAGCGGTAAGTTATCTATAAACAGCAATGGGCACATAGAGCGAACATTAAATTGGGCGCAGTATTCTAATCGTCGTATAAAACCTGTGCAGTTAAAAACGCAGCGCCCAATACCACTATTTATGCAATCAGCAAATACAATACAAACAAGTAATTAAAGGGGGCGACATGTCGTGGTTTAAAGAGCTGTGGCAAAATAGCCGTGAAAAAGGTCAGTATTATGAGCTCCAAGCGCAAAAATATTTAGTATCTCAGGGACTAACCCCATTGAGCGTAATTATTACTGCCCCTTTGGTGAGCTTGATGTCATTATGAAAGAAGGTGACACCCTTGTTTTTGTAGAAGTTAAATTTCGCAAAAACAATGCGCGCGGCGGCGCTAATTATGCATTAAGCCCGCAGAAGCAGGCAAGACTAAAACGCAGTATTTATCATTACTTAGCCGCTAAAAACTTAACAAATGAAGCGCTTAGAATTGATTATGTAGCCATTACAGGAGAATCATCTCCCAAAATTAACTGGCTTAAAAACGTATTTTAAATACTTAGGCAATATAGGCTTAAGTTCATATAAAGATTAAGTATAAATTATTGGTAGGCTATGCAAGATACAATTAAAGAAATTTTTACAGAGAGCATTCAAGTACAAATCGCTGCAGGTGAAGTATTACCCAGTGCACTTGAATCAGCAGCATTTACCATTGCACAAAGCTTGATAAACGGTAATAAACTCATTTGTTGCGGCACTGCAAATTGCCATATGCTAGCCCAACATATTGCGGGTGTACTTGTTAACCATTATGAAACTGAGCGGCCGTGTCTCCCCGCGATAGCTTTGTCTCAAGAAAATATAAATTTAGGTCAAAATAACCAAGGCGATGATCACGATACATTTGCGCGACAAGTTCGTGCTTTTGCCCAGCAAGGGGATTTACTTCTTGCACTTGCTATAAACGGTAACGAAAAACATATTATTTCTGCTGTAGAGGCTGCACTTACTAAAGATATGAAAGTAATCGTGATGGTCGGTGATGATGGAGGGGAATTAGTTGGCTTACTTGGCCCTAATGACGTTGAAATTAGAACCCCTTCTAAGCGCCCTAGCCGTATTATCGAATCGCATTTAGTTAACTTACACTGTTTAAGCGAACTTGTTGATTTAACCCTCTTTCCGCAGGATGAAAACTATGTTTAAACGCTCCCTTATTGTTTTAAGTACTGTTGTATTATTGCAAGGCTGTGCGGCCGCTATTGTTGCAGGTACAGCTAGTGCAGTAACAGCAGCGAACGATCGCCGCACTATTGGCTCACAAATTGATGATAACAATATTGAGATAAAAGCCAGCATTGCCTTGAGTGAGGTAGAGCGCATTGAGAAATTTGCTAATATCAATGCAGTAAGCGTAAACGGTATCGTTTTATTAGTTGGTCAAGTCGCAAATCAAGAAATGAAAGGTGAAGCTCAACGTACAATTGAAGACGTTGCTGGTATTCGTAAAATTCATAATCAAATCCGTATTGGATCAAATATTGGTATCACCACACAAACCCACGACTCATGGTTAACCTCAAAAGTAAAAGCGCAGCTACTCACTGCAAAGAATATTAGTAGCAATAATATTAAGGTAGTTACTGAGAACGGTGAAGTATTTTTAATGGGATTAGTCTCTGAGTCTGAATCTAATCAAGCAGTAAACATTGCACGTAATGTATCTGGCGTTGAACGCGTAATAAAAGTTTTTGAATATATGTAGTTGTAAAATGATAGATAGCCTAATTACATACACCGGCTCGCTTTTGTATCAGGCATAAAAAAACCGCTTAATAAGCGGTTTTTTTGGCATTTATGTATTATTTAATAACACGTAAATGAGAGCCTTTTTCTTTTCAGGCTTTTCTGGTGGTGCTTCATCAATAAATTCAGCTGATGAGTCAACACTTTCAAGCTCTGGAGCAAAGTCGTCTTCGTCCCCTAAAAACTCGTCTGCTGTAAAGACCGTACCTTCACCATTTTCACGTGCATATATTGCCAGCACTGCACCTAAGGGCACATACACTTGCATTGGCTGACCACCAAAGCGCGCGTTAAAGCTAAGTTGGGTTAGGTCTAACGAAAACTGTGTGACTGCTGATGGACTTATGTTTAAAACAATTTGTCCGTCTTGAACAAACTGTGTAGGCACTTGTACATTAGCAAACCCAGCGTCTACCACTAAATGTGGCGTGCATTCGTTATCAACTATCCAATCAAAAAAAGCACGTAATAAATAAGGACGATTAGGCGTCATTATAAACGAATCTCACGCTCAGCTTCAGTTAAAGAAGCTTGGAATGACTCACGTTCAAATAAACGGATCATGTATTCTTTAAGCTCTTTAGAACCAGCACCATTAAGCTCAATACCAAACTCTGGTAAACGCCACAGTAGTGGAGCTAAGTAACAATCCACTAAGCTAAACTCTTCACTCATAAAGTAAGGAGCTTCACTAAAGATAGGTGCTACAGCTAGTAATGCTTCTGTTAACTCTTTACGAGCTTGAGCTGCATCAGATGCATTATTGATGATTTTTTCAGCTAGGCTGTACCAATCTGTATCAATACGGTGCATCATTAAACGGCTACGACCACGCATTACCGGGTATACAGGCATTAGTGGAGGATGAGGAAAACGTTCATCAAGGTATTCCATGATGATATTTGCCTGATATAAACCAAGCTCACGGTCAATCAGTGTTGGCACTGTACCGTAAGGGTTAATTTCGTGAAGTGCTTCTGGCAGGTTATCTTTTTCAGCCAAATGAATATCTACACTTACACCTTTTTCCGCAAGTACAATTCGTACTTGGTGGCTATACATACAGTTAGCCCCAGAAAAAAGGGTCATTACAGGGCGCTTATTGGCAGCTACGGCCATGCCTACCTCCATTAAATCACTAAAACAGCAATAGGGGCTTAAGCCCCTATTGCAAAATTACCTTTAAATATGTTCAAACTTAATGAACATCTCTCCAGTATTCTTTCTTAAGCATAAATGCCAAGATAAACAGGATAATTAAAAATCCGATTACCTTAATACCTAATGCTTCCGACTCAAGACGTGAAGGTTCACCCACGTACTCAAGGAAGTTCGTTAAATCACGAGCTGCTTGGTCGTATTCATCTACGCTTAGTTCACCCGTACCATCTGTTTCAGTAGCAATAACTTTAGTCACAGTGTGACCATGCTCTTCTACTTCTTCAGTAATTGGCGTTGGCAAACCTTGCAGCTCTTGAAGAACATGAGGCATACCAACAGATGGGAAAACAATATTATTTACACCAAACGGGCGAGATTCATCTTTATAAAACGATTTTAAGTACGTGTAAATATAATCTGGTGATTTTACACGAGCAATTAGCGTTAAATCCGGCGGAGCCGCACCAAACCATTTTGCTGCATCATCTTTTGTAATCGCGTTAGTAATATGGCTACCGACTTTAGAACCGTCAAAAATCAATTGTTCTAAACCAACCTCTGTTGGGATACCAATATCGCGAAAAGTACGTTCATAACGTTGATACTGCATTTGGTGACAACCAAGACAGTAGTTCATGAACAACTTTGCACCGCGCTGTAAAGATGGTTGATCAGTAAGGTCGTTATTCGCTTCCATTAAAGGAACCGATGGACCCGCTGCCATAACCATATTCGGCAACAAGTTTACTGATAAAGCAAATAAACCAATAATAAGCTTTTTCATCATTTCGTTAACCTCTCTGGCAATGGCTTAGTTTTTTCGTTCTTACTGTATACAAACAACAGTACGAAGAACATAAAGTAAGTCACAGTACAGATTTGAGAAATTATCGTCTTAAGGTCTGTTTGTGGAGTTGCACCCACCCAACCTAAAAGAACGAAAGTAACAACAAAACCTGCAATGTTCCATTTATGGAAACCACAACGGTAACGAACCGATTTAACTCTACCACGGTCTACCCAAGGTAGTAACGCAAGTACAACAATCGATGCACCCATTGCTGCAACACCGATAAGCTTATCAGGGATTGCGCGTAAGATTGCATAGAATGGCGTAAAGTACCAAACTGGGAAAATGTGCTCCGGTGTTTTAAGAGGGTTAGCTGCTTCGAAGTTTGGACCTTCTAAAAAGAAGCCATTCATCGCAGGCATAAAAAACACAACCCAACAGAACAATATTAAGAAACCAACCACACCCACAATATCTTTAACTGTGTAGTAAGGGTGGAACGGTATTGCATCAACAATATCTTTTTTGTCAGTGTAATACTCATGAAATTTAAATTTAGGTTTATCTTCTTCAGCTACAGAGCCTTTCTTACGCTTAATTTCAATACCTTCGGGGTTATTTGAACCCACTTCATGCAATGCAACAATGTGTAAGAAAACTAAGATTACGATAACCAGTGGGAGTGCAATTACATGCAATGCAAAGAAGCGGTTAAGCGTTGCACCCGATATTACGTAGTCGCCACGGATCCAAAGTGTTAAGTCATCACCAATAACCGGAATTGCACCGAATAGAGAAATGATTACCTGCGCACCCCAAAATGACATTTGACCCCAAGGTAATAAGTACCCCATGAACGCTTCAGCCATTAATGCCAAGAAAATAAACATACCGAATAACCACAGTAATTCACGTGGTTTTTGGTAAGAACCGTAGATCATGCCACGGAACATATGCATATATACAACGATGAAAAACGCTGAAGCACCTGTTGAGTGCAAGTAACGCAATAACCAGCCATATTCTACATCACGCATGATGTATTCAACCGAGGCGAATGCGCCCTCAGCAGATGGCACAAAGTTCATCGTTAACCAAATACCTGTAAGAATTTGGTTTACTAGTACCAGCATGGCTAGTGAGCCAAAAAAGTACCAGAAGTTAAAGTTTTTAGGTGCTGGATACTGTGCAATGTGCATATTCCAAACACGTGTCATTGGGATTCGGTCGTCTATCCAACCAATAATCTTACCAAACATTAGACTACCCCTCTTTCTTCGCCCACTAAAATAGTGGTTTCATCTAGAAAAGTATAAGGTGGTATTTCTAAGTTTAATGGTGCAGGTACCGATTGAAAAACTCGGCCAGCCATATCAAATTTAGAACCGTGGCATGGGCAGTAGAAACCATCGTCAGTCCCTTCTACTTTTTCGCCAAAGTTACCTTGTAAAAAGCCAGGAGAACACCCTAAATGCGTACAAATACCTACAGCCAAAAATATTTCTGGGCGTAATGAACGGTAATCATTTGTTGATGATTCTAATTGTTGTGGCTCTTGCGATTGTGGATCACGAAGTTGACCTTCATGTTCTTTCATCTGCTCAAGCATTTTTGGGGTACGTGATACAACCCATACAGGTTTACCACGCCACTCGACACGTATTAATTGTCCCGGCTCAAGTTTGCTGATATCTACTTCCACAGGCGCACCCGCAGATTTAGCTCGCTCACTTGGATTCCAAGACGCAATAAAAGGAACAGCAGCCCCAGCCGCACCAACACCACCAACAACAGAGGTAGCTATGGTTAAAAAGCGACGTCGGCCATTGTCTACAGGCGCATTGCTCATCCACTTATCTCCACTTACGATTCTCAACACTTGCTATATTGAGAACATCAGTTACAGCAGGTTAATTATTCGAATTTTTAAAATAGAAACGATCATAATTAAAACCCTTGGTTAAAACAAGGTTATTCACAGCCTCATGCTCTAACACATCCAACTTCACCTAGGGTTCAGTAAGCCAGTTTGAGTATAGGGCCGAATAGTCATAATACCGTTTCTGTAAAAACTATGTACTGACCAAGATCAACTTCACTAAGCAAAAACTCTAAAACGGTGCGTAGTGTCGTAAAACTCGATCGTTTTACTTCCATGCCAATTGTAGCAAAAAATTCCACCAATTAACTGATGGATTTAAACTAATTACGATAATTATTTAACTTTTTTGCAGCTATCTGAGTATTTTTTAACTTTCGTTTATTAAATACGCTGTTATTGAGGAGTTTGATCAATACAAGTAACTGTAATTATTAAGCCTAGACACGATAACGAGTCAACTTAGGCATATCTTTCATTGTCGGAATTACTATTTTTAAAAACAAAAAACCCAGCATAAGCTGGGTTTTGAATTTTTGATAACGTATAGATTAACGTTTTGAGAACTGTGGACGCTTACGCGCTTTCTTAAGACCCACTTTCTTACGTTCAACTTTACGTGCATCACGAGTAACGAAACCTGCTTTACGAAGTTGTGGACGTAATGACTCGTCAAACTCCATAAGTGCACGAGTAATACCGTGACGGATAGCACCAGCTTGACCAGTTGTACCACCACCAGAAACGGTGATGAAAAGATCAAATTTTTCAGTCATATCAACTAGCTCAAGAGCTTGATGAACAACCATGCGTGCTGTTTCGCGACCAAAGTACTCTTCTAAAGAGCGCTTGTTGATTACGATGTTACCAGTGCCTGGGCGTAAGAATACGCGAGCACTTGAACTTTTACGACGACCTGTACCGTAGTATTGATTTGCCATGATGGTGCTCCTTAAATGTCTAGAACCTGAGGCTGTTGTGCAGCATGGTTGTGCTCAGTACCTGTGTAAACTTTAAGTTTACGGTACATAGCGCGGCCTAAAGGACCACGTGGCAACATGCCCTTAACAGCCTTCTCGATGATCATTTCAGGCTTTGCAGCTTGAAGTTTATCAAAAGTAGTAGACTTAAGACCACCTGGAAAACCAGAGTGTGAATAGTACACTTTGTTTTTGAATTTGTTACCAGTTACAGTAACTTTTTCAGCGTTGATAACGATGATATAATCACCAGTATCTACGTGCGGTGTATATTCAACTTTATGCTTACCGCGTAGGCGATGAGCGATTTCAGTAGCGATGCGACCTAAAGTTTTACCTTCAGCGTCAACTACGTACCAGTCACGTTTTACTGTTTCTGGTTTAGCAACAAACGTTTTCATTTATAAAAATCCAATGTTTTTCAATTAAAACCACAAGTAGTTAATATTAACTACTGCTCTAAGTTTGCTACAACCCCTTCGAGTTTTAGACTTTTGCGCCGCTCACAAGTGGCTAGACTATATGATGGCATAGAACGCAACGTGGCAGACGCGGGAGTATACCAGCACTTAAAACACATTGCTACTCGCCGGTTGTTTTTTCCACAAGAAATTTTAGAAATAAGAAGTAATATATATGTACCTCTTATTTTTAAGCGTTGGCCTATTACACATTTGCCTACTTACTTTAAACTAAATGCTCTTTAGCTAAATACTCTAAAGACTGCATTTCTTGCAAACGGCTTATACAACGCTTAAATTCAAAATTAAGGTTACCTTGAGTATAAAGGTCGGTGATCGGCTTCTCAGCTGAAATTATTAAAGTTACGTGGCGCTCATAAAATTCATCAACTAAAGCAATAAAGCGTCTTGCAGCATCATCGTTAGTTTGCCCAAGCTGTTTCACGTTAGAAATAATAACCGTATTGTATAGGCGACTAATCTCCATGTAATCGACTTGGCTTCGCGCTGTTTCGCACAATTCACTAAACTCAAACATCACAACACATTTAGCTACTTTGCGCGTTTTGATTAAACGCCCTTCTATCTCTATAGGCTCATCTAATTGGCCAGGCTCTGAGGAAAGTTTATCGAAGTAATCAAATAGATTTTTATCTGCTTGTTCGTCAAGCGGGCTATGAAAAATTTCGGCTTGTTCTAGCGTACGTAATCGGTAATCGACACCTGAGTCTACATTTACTATTTCTGTATTGAGTTTAACCAACTCAATAGCTGGTACAAAACGCGCACGTTGTAAACCGTTTCTATAAAGATCATCAGGTACTATATTTGACGTTGCAACAAGTACAATACCGCGTGCAAATAATGCCTCCATTAAACCGCCTAACAGCATGGCATCTGTAATGTCTTGAACAAAAAATTCATCAAAACAAATTATGTCTGTTTCAGCTTTTAAAATATCCGCGACTTTTTCTAATGGGTTTACAGTATTGTTTAGCTTTTTAAGTTCATCGTGTACGCGATGCATAAAACGATGAAAATGTACGCGCATCTTCCGCGTGCCTGGTAAGGCTTCATAAAAAGTATCAACTAAATAAGTTTTACCACGCCCTACTCCTCCCCAGAAATATAAACCTTTTATAGGCGCTGGCTCATCTTTATTAAAAAGCTTGGCAAAAAAGCTTTTTGATTTTATTTTGTTCTGGGTTAAATCGTCATATAAACGCTGTAAATGGCGCACTGCATTTTCTTGTGCTACATCATGTACAAAGTCATCTCGCTTCAAATCTTGTTGGTATGTTTGCCAAGGAGTCATATCTATTTACAGTTAAAATGCAGTTTAATTTGCAAAGCATATTAACACGCATCAATACTCGGGGTATATTACACTTAGTATGATTTATAATTGAATCAAGCATTCGTTAGTTATTTTCCCAAAGGGGTAGATTTATGGGCACAGTCACGTGGGTAGGTTTAATTGTTATTGTTGCTGTTATAGCTTTTTTTATTGGTGCATTTGTCACTAAAAAACAATTTAAACAGGATGAGTTGGAAAAACAGGCAGAGCAAGCTAACAATGCGTTAGAGCAATATCGTCAAGATGTAGCCGATCATTTAGCGAGTACAGGCAAGCTTGTAAATAAAATGAAAGAGAATTACGATCAACTACTTAGCCATGTTGAAGAAACCAATCAACTGCTGCTAGAGGATCGGAAGCAAACACCAGCTGAACCTTTCTTTTCAAAAGAAACTACTGAGCAATTACAAGCATCGATAAAAGAGCGCCGATGCGATCGCTCATCAGCAAAAGCACAACCTGCTGATTATGTTTCAGGCGAATCAGGTTTATTTGCAGGACAAAATAAAGTTTCAGAACATTCTAAAGCATCTTGATGAACTTTTTTTAACCCCATAGTCTTTAGATATAACAGCTTTGTTGTTTTATCTTACTGATAAATTAAAAAGGGCTGCTTATGTAGCCCTTTTTAATTTATTGCTTTTCTCGAAGTGGAGTAAACCCAGACTATGAAAATGAAATTATCACTTATCAGCGCAGCTATTCTTTCTACTAGCCTTTTATTAAGCCCGGTAGCGTCTTATGCAAAAATACCGGTTGCCGTAAATGGTCAACAGTTGCCAACACTTGCCCCAATGCTCGAAAAAATTACTCCAGGCGTTGTAAGCATTCAAGTTTCAGGCTCTAAAGAAGTGCGTCGCCGTGCGGACCCACTTGAATACTTTTTCGGACAGCAACAACCCCGAAGCCAAAAACGTCAATTTAGCGGTTTAGGCTCTGGCGTTATTATTAATGCTGATGAAGGTTATGTAGTAACTAATAACCATGTGATTCAAGATGCCGAAAAAATGGTTGTTACTCTTGAAGACGGCCGTGAGTTTGAAGCGATTAAAATTGGAACTGATAAAGAATCCGACATTGCGCTTTTACAAATCGACGCTGATGATTTAACTGAAGTAAAACTAGCAAACTCAGATAATTTGCGCGTGGGTGACTTTGCCGTTGCTATCGGTAATCCGTTTGGCCTTAGCCATACTGTTACATCAGGAATTGTGAGTGCACTTGGTCGCAGTGGTTTAAACATTGAAGGCTACGAAGATTTCATTCAAACCGACGCAGCGATTAACCAAGGCAACTCTGGTGGTGCTTTAGTTAACTTAAATGGTGAATTAATAGGTATTAACACTGCTATTTTAGGGGCTTCAGGCGGTAATGTTGGTATTGGTTTTGCTATCCCGTCTAACATGATGAAAAACCTAGTAGATCAAATTATTGAACACGGTGAAGTACGTCGTGGCTCACTTGGTATTTCTGGGCGCCCACTTGATGCAGGCCTAGCTAAAGCACAGCAACTTGACGTCAAACAAGGTGCCTACGTTATGCAAGTAATGGATGACACCGCTGCAAGTAAAGCAGGAATCAAAGCCGGTGATGTTATTGTAAGTATTAATGGCGGTGATATTAGCGGCTTCCATGAATTACGAAGCAAAATAGCAACCTTGGGTGAAGGTAGAGAAATCAAGCTCGGCATTTATCGTGACGGAAAAATTAAAACAGTTAAAGTTACACTCGATGGTGCATCAGGTGTTACGGCAACAGGGGAAGAGCTACATCCTGCTTTTCAAGGTGCCGAGCTTGAAAACGTGCAAAAAAATAGTAATAAAGGTGTTGAAGTTACCTCTGTAGATCCTCGTTCACCTTCTGCCCGTGTTGGCCTTGAAGAGGGTGACATTATAATGCAGGTAAACCGTCAACGCGTAGAAACAATTCGTGATATGAATAAGATCATCGATGACACAAAAGGCAATATAGTGCTTGGCGTGAAACGTGGCCGTGAATCTATATTTATCTTAATTCAGTAATAAATATTGCTATAAATGAAATAAAAGTAACAGTGGCACTTGCCGCTGTTATTTTTTTATGCCATCATAAAGAAATTACTTCCTTATAATAAGAATCCCGTGCTGAAACTAATAAAATTTATTCTCCCGCCATTATTTGCAGGGCTTAGCATTGCTTTTTTAGTGGTTTTTTTCAGCCCTAATATGCGAGCTTCTCTATTACCGAACGTGCCTCTTGCGAGTGCAATGAGTACTAGTCATTTAAGTTTCTCAGATGCTGTTAAACGTGCAGCCCCCTCCGTAGTGACTATTTTTTCTGAGAGCATTTCGAAAGAGCCTCGTTATAAAAGACAAAATACCGTACAAGAATTAGGCTCTGGTGTGATTATGTCGCAAGATGGCTACATTCTTACTAACTATCATGTAGTGAATAATGCAGATCAAATTATGGTTATTCTGACAGACGGCAGGCGCTTTTTTGATGTCCAACTAATCGGCTTTGATACGATTACTGATCTTGCATTACTTAAAATAAACGCAGACCACCTTCCCGTTATTCCTATAAGCGATAGCTATACGTCGAGTGTAGGTGATGTAGTACTAGCCATAGGTAACCCACTTAATTTAGGACAGACAATTACCCAAGGTATTATTAGCGCTACTGGTAAGCAAAAAATCACAGACAGCCCTTATAATAACTTATTACAAATGGATGCCGCCATTAATGTAGGGAATTCAGGTGGCGCATTAGTTAATTCTAACGGTGATTTAGTTGGTATCACTTCAGCCCAATTTAAAACGCGTGAAAATTTAAACATACAGGGAATATTTTTTGCTGTGCCGTATTCACTTGCTAAAAAAGTAATGGGAAAATTGATTCGACATGGTCGTGTAGTTAGAGGCTACCTTGGTTTTGAAGGCACCGCAGTAGACAGCACAGGTAAAGAAGTTAACGATAGCCTAACTCCTGTTTCAGGTATGCGAATTACGAACTTAGATCCCTTAGGCCCAGCTTGGCAAGCAGGTATTGAAGAACAAGATATCGTTATTAAAATTGCAGGGCTTTCCGTAGCAAATCCGCAAAAAGTACTTGAAAAAATAGGCAATACAGAACCTGGGAAAGAAATAGAGTTTGAGCTTTATCGAAATGGCAAAATAGAAAAAATCATGGTGATGGTCGCAGAGCTTGAAACAAAACTATAACTACTAATTGTAGGTCGGTGTGTATTTACATATCCGACCTACATATATTAGGCGCTTTTAACTGCTTCTACGTTTAATATTAGCACCTAATGCACTGAGCTTATCTTCAATGCGCTGATACCCTCTGTCAACGTGATAAATACGGTCAACAACGGTTTCACCTTGCGCGACTATACCTGTTAAAATTAGACTCGCTGAAGCACGTAAGTCAGTTGCCATAACTTGCGCACCGCTTAGGCTTTTGGTTTCACCACAAATAGCCGTGTTGCCCTCAAGACGAATATTAGCACCCATGCGCTGTAACTCAGGCACATGCATAAAACGGTTTTCAAAAATCGTTTCTGTAATCGTTGCACTGCCATTTGCCACAACATTCAATGCTGTAAATTGAGCTTGCATATCAGTAGGAAAACCTGGGTGTGGAGCGGTTTTAATATTAACAGCTTTAAGCTCTCGGCCACGCATATCTAAGTAAATACTGTCATCATGCACCTCAAGCAATGCATTCGTTGCACGCAGCTTTTCAATCACGGGTTCAAGTGAATGAAAATCAGTATTCTTACAAAGTACCTCACCGCCAGCCATTGCAGCCGCCACTAAAAATGTACCTGTTTCAATTCTATCTGGCAAAATACTATGCTCACAACCCGCCAAGCGCTCAACACCCTCCACTTCGATACGGCTAGTACCTGCACCAGTAATTTTAGCCCCCATTGCAATTAAACAATTAGCTAAATCGATAATTTCAGGCTCACGCGCGGCATTATCAAGTATGGTTTTTCCATCAGCAAGCGCTGCTGCCATCAGTAAATTTTCAGTAGCACCAACACTAACCATCTCCATAAAGATTTCAGCGCCTTTTAAGCGACCATTTACCTTTGCATTAATATAACCATTTTCAACGCTTATTTGTGCGCCTAAGCGCTCTAAACCTTGAATATGGATATCAACAGGACGAGCACCAATAGCACAACCACCTGGTAATGAAACCTGAGCTTCACCAAAGCGTGCCACTAAAGGGCCTAGTGCAAGCACAGAAGCACGCATTTGTTTAACGAGCTCGTAAGGGGCAAGCGTCTGATTTACCGTTGCGCCATCAATAATAAGTGTGTCGCCTTGCCAATTAACATCTGCACCTAAAGTTTTTAATAGTGCTTCGGTGGTAACAATGTCACGTAAACGTGGAACATTAGTAAATGTACTTTTACCATCAGCAAGTAAAGCAGCAAACAAAATAGGAAGCGCTGCATTTTTAGCACCAGAAATAGTAACTTCACCAGCAAGTGAAGTGCCACCTTGAATTACAAATTGATCCATTTAGGAGGCCTTACTTATTGCGGTAAAATAAATTTTTGTTCACGTTTCCACTCTGTTGGAGTGAAAGCGCGAATAGAAACTGCGTGAATTGTGCCATCTGAAATTGTATTCATCAACGGACCATAAACTAGCTGTTGCTTTTTAACACGGCTTAAACCGTCAAAGCATTCACCAACTGCAATTACTTCATAATGACTACCATTAGCTTTTACATGCACTTCAGCTAATTGAAGTTCATCGCGTAATAATGTTTCGACTTGGCTAGTTTCCATAACTCTCACTCAAATAGGGTTGTAACTTGACCCAACTGCATTAAATTTTGCAATTGTTCAGGTGGATTTTGCAATTCAAGACGAATGCCTTGCTGCTTAAATTCTGCAAAAGAGTGAATTAACCAAGCTAAGCCCGCTGTGTCAACCCTTGATACCTCACTAAGGTCAAAATAAGTGGTTTTATGCTTAGTTATTAACTTATCGTTCAAAAGCCGTTCATTACTAATGGAATTTCGAGTAAGTTCACCACTTACTCGAAACTGCTGTTCATCAACTTGGCTAATTGCCAATTTAGTCATTCGAGCTACTGCCTCTAAATTGAACAGGTAACTTACTCTTTTGCTCTAAAAGGTTGCTTACATTGTCAATACCTTGCTGACGTAAAATACCTTGTAGTTCGCTTTGTTTGGCGTCTAATAAACTAATACCTTCAGCAATCATATCGTAAGCTCGCCATTCACCATCGCGATCTTCACGAACTTTAAAGTCTATTCTGATATCAGGTTTACCATCTTCAAGAATTTTAGTTTTAACAACAACGACATCTTTACCTTTAAATGGTTGCTCAGCACCAAACTCAACTTTTTGATTTGTATATTGTGTAAATACACCAGCGTAAGTGGCAACTAAATATTCTCTAAATACACCAATAAAGCGCTGAATATCTTTAATCGCTTGGGCTTTTTCAGCTTCATCTGTAATTGCTCGTACTTTAGATACTTCACTACCTAACACGCGAAGTGCTGCATATTTGTAGTCAATGTAAGGCATTAATTCTTCTTCAACAATGACACGAAGATGCTCTTGATTTTTAATGATTAATGGCTGATCTTTTTTGATACGTGCAAACGTATTGTCCGCTACTTGACGCACCATTTTGTTTGGATCATTCAGTTTAACATCTGCAGCACTTACGCTTTGAGTTAGCGTCATTGTGCTAATTGCTACAATAGCTAGAAACTTTTTCAACATAATAATTACTCACTACCTTGGTTGAATAAAAACTGCCCAATTAACTCTTCAAGTACAATGGCAGACTTAGTATCAGTGATTGAATCACCGTCACCTAACGCTTTACTGTCTACACCAAATAAATCATCAATTGCTTCGTCTTGCTTATTTTCGGTTACGACTTGACCTAAACAGCGTTGCTCTGCTGAATTAGGAGAAATAACAGGGTGGATACCTAGATACTGCTCACCTAAAATACCCGATGTTAAAATTGAGATTGAGCTCGTGTCTGAAAAACGACATAAATACTGTGCATCAATGGTCATATTAACCACTGGCAAGAACTCCTGTGGATGAACATAAATTGACTCTACTCGACCAATAACGACTCCGCCCACTTTTACTGGTGCACGTGCCTTTAATGACCCTATGTTTTCAAATTTAGCATTAAGTGTGTACGTCTCGCCTGAGCCGCTAATACCTGAATTGGCGACTTTAAGCGCAAGCATAGCAAACGCTAAAATTCCTAACGCCACAAAAAAACCAACTAAAATTTCTAATTTCCGTGAATTCATTATCTATACCCTATTAGCTGGTAAACATTACCGCTGTCAAAATAAAGTCAAACCCTAAAACCGCCAATGACGAATGAACAACCGTTTCGGTGGTTGCTTTACTGATCCCTTCAGAGGTCGGCACACAGTCATACCCTTTATAAAGTGCTATCCAAGTCACCACAATGGCGAATACAAAGCTCTTAATAATACCGTTTAGTATGTCTTGCTGAAACGATACTTGTGATTGCATAATTGACCAAAAGCTACCCGTATCAACACCAAGCCAATCAACTCCAACTAAATGAGCACCAATAATTGCCACTGCTGAAAATATCACCGCTAGTAACGGCATACTTATAAAGCCTGCCCAAAAGCGCGGTGCAATAATTCGTTTTAGTGGATCAATTGCCATCATTTCCAATGATGATAACTGTTCTGTTGCTTTCATTAAGCCTATTTCTGCAGTAAGCGCACTGCCCGCTCGCCCTGCAAATAATAACGCTGTAACAACAGGCCCGAGTTCTCGTAATAAACTTAATGCCACTAATGGCCCTAAACTATCCTCTGCACCATATCCAACTAATACCGTATAGCCTTGTAATGCCAAGACCATACCGATAAATAAACCTGACACCATAATAATGAGCAAAGATTGCGAACCCACCATGTAGAGCTGACGAATAAGTAGAGGTGTACCCTTTTTAAAGTTAGGTACATTTACAAGTGCGCCAAAAAGCATATAAGTTGAGCGACCCAGAGCCGCAAAACGACCTAGCGTCTTATGCCCTAATTTTTGAAATAAATCCAACATTATGCTTTTTCTCCAAGCAACTCATCTGCATATGTTTGAGCTGGAAAATGAAAAGGCACGGGACCATCAGACAAACCTTTTAAAAACTGTTGCACTAAAGGAGACTCATGATTGCGCATTTCGTCAGGTGTTCCACAACCAATTACACCCTGATCAGCGATAATAATAACGTGGTCAGCAATACTCATTACCTCGTTAACATCATGGGTTACAATTAAAGAAGATAAACCAAGCACTTCGTTGAGTGACTTAATTAATTTAACCAACACCCCCATAGAAATAGGATCTTGGCCTGCAAATGGTTCATCGTACATTATAAGTTCAGGGTCGAGCGCAATAGCACGTGCCAGAGCTGCGCGCCTAGCCATACCTCCCGATAATTCAGAAGGCATTAAATCTTTCGCCCCGCGTAGCCCAACAGCTTGCAATTTCATTAGCACAACCAACCGAATTAGGTCTTCACTCAATTCAGTGTGCTCCCTAATTGGGAACGCTATATTATCGAATACCGACATATCAGTAAACAACGCACCACTTTGAAAAAGCATACTCATTTTAGTTCGCGCTTCGTAGAGTTCTTTGCGCGACATATTTGGGATACTACCACCTTCAAATAAAATATCACCGGAGTCAGGCTTAAGTTGACCGCCAATTAAACGCAACATGGTCGTTTTACCAATTCCGCTTGGCCCCATAATCGCAGTGATTTTACCTTTAGGAACGCTAAAGCTCATATTTTTATATATGCTTCTATCGCCTCTCGAAAAGCTAACATCCTTGACTTCTACTATTGATTGCGACAAGTCGCTCTCCATAACAATGTTCACTAGTGCACCTATTTTAAAGCTTTTTTAACCAAGATGGAAAAAACAATTCGTAAGATTTTGTAATACACTTGCAAAAAGGAGTATAAGACTCGTTTATAACGGCTTAACTGCAGCTTAAGGTGCTGATATAAGCGCCTTAAAATATTATTCAACAAGTTATTGTAATTAGAGTTGACCTGACTCTTTTATTTATACTTTCACCTTTGCTTTTGTTACTATTCGCGCCATCTGTATTTTGAATAACTGGCTTAATATAATGGTTACCTCGTTTGTTATTTTAATTCTTGGTTTTGCGGCTCTTGTTTGGAGTGCAGACAGGTTTGTTTATGGCGCAGCGGCACTTGCAAAAAACTTTGGCGTACCAACCCTAATTGTAGGCTTAACTGTTGTGGCAATGGGTTCGTCAGCCCCAGAGATGATGGTTTCCGCTTCTGCAGCGCTCGCAAATAAAACAGATACTGCAGTTGGTAACGCTGTCGGTTCAAACATAACAAACATTCTACTTGTGTTAGGTATTACAGCGTTATTTAGACCTCTGTCTGTATCTTCAAGTACATTAAAACGCGAAATGCCACTGGTCTTGCTGATATCATTCGCTACCTGGTATATTTTTTCAGACAATTATTTTTCATTAGCCGAAGGTGTCGCCTTACTTATTGGCTTTATCGTGTTTATAGGCGGTTTGATTATTATTTCACTGCGCGCAAAAAACCAAGATGACCCATTTATAACCGAAGCCTGTGACGACGTACCTAACGATGTACCAACTAAAAAAGCGGTATTTTGGTTAGTTATTGGCATGGTTCTACTCCCTGTTAGCTCACATTTTTAATTGGTTCCGCAGTCGACATAGCTAAATACTTTGGCCTAAGCGATCTAGTCATTGGCTTAACTATTATTGCCATTGGCACGAGCTTACCGGAGCTTGCAGCTTCAATTGCCGGTGTATTAAAAAATGAAGATGATTTAGCTCTAGGCAATATTGTTGGTTCAAACATTTTTAATATATTGGCTGTGTTACCGCTCGCAGGTATTATTAATCCATCCATTATCGATCCGTCAGTAGCGAGTCGAGATATACTCATTATGATTGGTGCAACATTTGCTCTTATCATCATGTCATTGAACTTTAGAGGCACCCAACGCATCAATAGAATGGAAGGTGGCTTATTGCTTATCGCATTTTTGGGCTACCAAGGGTACATTTTTAGTCAAGTAGGGTAAATAATGACGACGCTGAACTTTATCGAACAGGGTCTTCGTGTTCTCAATATTGAACGCCAAGCACTTAATGACATAGCGCAATATGTAGATGAAAATTTTCATCAAGCATGCCAATTAATGTTTGACTGCGAAGGTCGAATTATTGTTATTGGCATGGGTAAATCAGGCCATATAGGTAATAAAATTGCAGCAACACTTGCAAGTACAGGAAGCCCTGCCTTTTTTGTACACCCAGGCGAAGCTAGCCATGGCGATTTAGGAATGATCACCAAAAACGATGTTGTCATGCTTATTTCAAACTCAGGTGAGACGAGTGAAGTTTTAAATATTATCCCTGTTTTAAAACGCCTTGGCGCAAAAATAATCGCCATGACAGGCAATACTAAATCGACCATGGCAACACATGCAAATGTACATGTATGCATTAAAGTAGAAAAAGAAGCATGCTCTTTAGGGTTAGCACCAACGGCGAGCACTACAGCGACTCTTGCTATGGGCGATGCGATGGCAGTGGCTCTGTTAGAAGCTCGTGGTTTTACCGCCGATGATTTTGCGCTTTCTCACCCTGGGGGCAGTTTAGGCAAACGATTATTACTAACCTTAAAAGATGTTATGCACAGCGGCGCAAATACACCTATTATTAGCGTCTCACAAACCGTAAAAGATGCACTTATTGAAATGTCAGCCAAAGGCCTTGGTATGACAGCCATTGTTGATAAAAGTAATCAGCTAGTGGGATTATTTACCGACGGTGATTTACGCCGTATTTTAGAGCAAAGACTAGATATTCATACAACACAAATAGACCTTGTTATGACTAGGTCATGCACAACAGCTACACAAGATATTTTAGCTGCTGAAGCGCTTAATATAATGGAACACAAACGTATAAATGGCTTGATTGTTGTTAATGAGCAAAACCAGCCTATTGGCGCACTAAATATGCAAGACTTATTAAAAGCAGGAGTATTATAAATGCAATTTGAAGAACTCTATCAACCGCTGAGTGCTGATGCAAAAGCACGTGCTAAAAAAGTAAAATTACTTATATGCGATATTGATGGTGTATTTTCTGATGGCCGAATTTATCTTGGCAATCAAGGTGAAGAGCTCAAAGCATTTAATACAAAAGATGGTTTTGGCATTAAAGCGCTTATAAACAGTGGCTTTGAAGTGGCTGTTATTACTGGTCGCCATTCGCAGATAGTGCAACAACGTATGACCAGTTTAACAGTACAACATATTTATCAAGGTCAAGAAAACAAGCTTATTGCTTACGAAGAGCTAAAAAACAAGCTTCACCTAAGTGATGATCAAATTGCCTACATTGGTGATGATGGCCCCGATATGCCGGTAATGGAATTAGTCGGGTTTGCCGTTGCAGTTAACGATGCTCACCCACTAATCAAGCGTTTATCACATTACACGACACAGATGCTGGGTGGTTTTGGCGCAGTGAGAGAACTAACCGACTTACTTATGCTAGAGAACGACAAACCACTTACTAGCAAAGGTACTAGTTCATGAATACAGCGCGCATAATTTTAAGCGTTTTATTCATCAGCTGTATGGTTTGGCTTTGGTACCCTTATTTTGCACAAACAAATATGACAGCTCAGGTTGAAGCTGAAGTTATCGCTAAGCCTGATTATATTGCTATTGAGCTAAAACAAACGGCCTATGATGAAAATGGTAAAATTAATCATAAAGTTACAGCTGCTAAAATGGAATTATATCAACAGTTAGGCTTTACCTTTTTTGAAAAGCCCATTTTCACCTTATATAACGAAAAACAAACATGGCGAATAAATGCAGACGAAGCAACGTTATATGAAGGAAAACAATTAATTTTAGAAGGTAACGTGGTTGCCAAGAATCTTACTGATAATGCAATGATAGACAAGATTAATGCGGATAATATTCAAGTAGATATAAAACTACTCACGATGCGTTCAGAGCAACCCGTTATTGTTACGGGACCCAATTTAAAGATCACCGGTAAAGGCCTTGAAGCCGATTTAAAAACTGAAGTGATAAAACTTATTAACCATACGCGAACTATATATTATGACCAATAAAATTTCAAAAATACTTATTATTCCGACACTTATACTAGCTTTCAACCTTAGCGCTGCTGAACAAGCGATTCAACCTGCAGCGAATCAAATATCAATAAGTGCCGACAAACAAGAAGGCCAATTAAAAGAAAACGTCGGAATTTTTGAAAAAAATGTTGAGATTATTCACGGCAACCGCCGTATTACAGCCGACCGTTTAGAAGTACATAAACGTGATGAATTAGGCGATAATAAACAGCTACTAATTGCAACTGGTAGCCCTGCATATTTCGAAGAAAAACAAACTGATGGCACTATAATGAGCGCCAGCGCAAACGAAGTTCGTTATGATGTAGCTAAACGATTTTTAACCCTTATTGGCGATGCACAAGTATCGCAAGCGGGTCAAAAAATAAATGCCAAGAGTATTACTTACGATATGCAACAGCAATTAATTAGCGCTGAAAAAGACGAAAACTCAACCGATCGTGTGCATACTATTTTAGTACCTATTGAGACTAAAAAAGAAAAAAACGATAAAGGTCAGCCATGAGTACATTAAAAGCAGAACTATTAGCTAAAAGTTATAAAGGCCGTGAAGTTGTAAAAAATGTAGGTCTGGAAGTAAAGGCTGGCAGCATAGTCGGGTTACTTGGCCCTAATGGTGCAGGTAAAACCACAACGTTTTATATGATTGTAGGCCTTGTACCTAGTGATAAAGGCAAAATTTCTATCGACGATAACGATATTACTCTTTTACCTATGCATAGTCGTGCTAGATTAGGCATTGGTTACTTACCCCAAGAATCATCAATTTTTAGAAAGCTTACTGTTTATCAAAACTTAATGGCTATTTTAGAAACACGTAAAGAGCTAAATAAGCAAGCAAGAGAAGACACACTTAACAATTTATTAGATGAATTTAGTATTCAGCACATTCGTGATAGCCAAGGTATGGCATTATCAGGAGGCGAGCGTCGCCGAGTTGAAATAGCGCGAGCACTAGCCGCTGATCCTAAATTTATATTGCTTGATGAGCCTTTTGCTGGTGTTGACCCTATTTCAGTGTTAGATATAAAGAAAATAATAGAACATCTTAAAAATCGTGGTATTGGTGTGTTAATTACCGACCATAATGTAAGAGAAACTCTTGATGTTTGCGAAAAAGCCTACATAGTTTCTCATGGTGAGTTAATTGCATCAGGCACTCCAGAACACGTATTAAACGATAAAACAGTACGTGATGTTTATTTAGGCGAGCAATTTAGGCTGTAACATTTACGCCATGTCTTTAAGCATCTGCTAGTATTAATTATAACAACATAAAAGGATTGTTAGAGATACATGAGGCAATCATTACAGCTGCGCATGGGCCAGCAACTTACAATGACTCCACAGCTGCAACAAGCAATTCGCCTGTTGCAACTCAGTACATTGGATCTCCAGCAAGAAATACAAGAAGCACTCGACAGCAACCCCTATTAGAGGTTGAAGAGCAAGATTACGCCGAAGATTCTGCTGGTAAAAACGAGCAAAAAGCAGATAACGACGATGTAACTGTTAGCGCAAATGCTGATGATGTTCCGAGCGAATATGAGCAAGACAGTGGTGAAGCACTTGCTAAAGATACGCTAAGTGATGAAATGGCTATGGATGTTAGTTGGGATGAATATATGAGCGCAGCCCCAGCATCATCATCAGGACCAATGCCTGAAGATGAATCTATATACCAAGGCTCCTCGACTGAAACGCTCCACGAATACCTAATGTGGCAACTACAACTGACTCCCTTTAGTCCTACCGATGAAGCGATTGCGATTGCGATTGTTGAAGCCGTCGATGATTCGGGTATTTTAACGCTAAGCTGCAGAAGAAATTTTAGAAAGTTTTAATCAAGAGAACGAAGAAGACAACGAAGTTGAACTTGACGAAATAGAAGCGGTTTTAAAACGAATTCAATTGTTTGACCCTGTTGGTATTGCAGCACGTAGTTTACAAGAATGCTTATGTATTCAGCTGAACCAATACGATAAAGAAACACCCTATATTAATGAAACAAAAATGATTTTAACCGAGCACATTGATCTATTAGCTGCTCGCGACTATCGTACATTAATGAAAAAAACAAAGCTCAAAGAAGAAGAGCTTAAAGAAATAATGACTTTAATACATACTCTTAGCCCAAAACCGGCGGATACTATAGTTAGAGAAGAATCTGAGTATGTAATTCCTGATGTATCGGTGAAAAAAATAAAAGGTCGCTGGGTTGTTGAACTAAACCCAGATAGCATGCCTAAAATCAGAGTCAACAGCCAATATGCAGCAATGTCACGCACCGTTAAATCAAGTGGTGATAGCCAGTTTATTCGCTCGCATCTACAAGAAGCTAAATGGTTTATTAAAAGTTTAGAAAGTAGAAACGATACACTATTAAAAGTAACTAATTGTATTGTTAAGCAACAACAAGGTTTTTTTGAGCATGGCCCAGAAGCCATGAAACCAATGGTTTTAAATGATGTAGCAGAAATGGTCGAAATGCACGAATCAACTATTTCACGCGTAACAACTCAAAAATATATGCATACACCTCGCGGTATTTTTGAGCTTAAATATTTTTTCTCAAGCCATGTAAGTACTGAAAATGGAGGCGAATGCTCATCAACAGCAATACGCGCTCTCATTAAAAAATTAATCGCAGCAGAAAACTCAGCAAAACCATTGAGTGATAGTAAAATTGCAGATATATTAGCTGAGCAAGGAATAAAAGTAGCGAGACGTACAATCGCAAAGTATCGCGAATCTCTAGCTATTCCACCGTCAAATCAGCGAAAAAGTTTGATTTAAGACGCTAAACAAAGAGGGTAATGCTTATGCAACTAAACTTAACTGGTCGTCACGTAGAAGTAACTGATTCATTAAGAGATTATGTAAATACCAAATTTGCGAAGCTAGAAAGACACTCAGATCATATTAATAATGTTCATGTCATTCTTGATATAGAAAAATCAAACCAAAAAGCTGAGGCAACGATTCATGTAAGTGGAGCTGAGTTATTTGCCTCTACTGAACATCAAGATATGTACGCCGCCATTGACTCGCTGATTGACAAGCTCGATCGCCAAGTTATTAAACACAAAGAGAAGCTTGCTCGACACTAATATTATGAAATTAAGTTCACTTATATGCCAGGACTGCAGCAGAGCTGCGGTCCTTTTTAATAGTAAAAAAGAATTTTAGAGTTCATCAGTCAACTTGCTCATGACAAGCTTCCATATCTTTCTCAACAAGATATTCTCAGCGCCTTAATGAATAGAGAAAAACTGGGAAGCACTGGTATAGGAAGAGGTATTGCAATCCCTCATGGGCGAATGAGCGGTGCAGAAGAGCCTTTAGCACTCGTATTAGTAAGCGAAACACCTATTAATTTTGATGCAATAGATAATCGCCCTGTTGATATATTTGTTGCTCTCATCGTACCTGATGGCGATAACCAGCAGCACTTAAAGACGCTCGCAACGATAGCTGATAAACTAAATAATAAAGATTTTTGTAAACAGTTACGCAGCGCAAAATCAGATACTGAACTGTATCAAGTTATTGTAGAACAATCGTAATTAACATAATGGGTGATAAATGGAATTAATTATCATAAGTGGCCGTTCCGGTTCTGGAAAATCGGTTGCTTTACGCGTAGTTGAAGATTTAGGTTATTATTGCGTAGATAATATTCCAATTAATCTGCTACCTTCTTTAGTGAGAAGTGTATCTGATAACTACGACAAAATTGCAGTTAGTATTGATGTCCGTAATTTACCAAAAGAGCAAGATGAATTTAACGATATCCTTGAATACTTACCTGGCTTTGCTAAACCGACTCTGTTTTATCTAGACAGTGAGGATCAAACATTAATTAAACGTTTTTCTGAGACTCGCCGTCTACACCCGTTATCAGTTGACTCATTACCTCTTGATTTAGCTATAAAAAAAGAAAAAGAACTACTCGATGTTCTCACTACTCGCGCTGACTATATGATCGACACGAGTGATTTAAGTGTTCATCAACTTGCTGAATCAATTCGTGAAAAAATTCTGGGTAAAAAAGATAAACAACTCATTGTTACTTTTGAGTCATTTGGCTTTAAACACGGCATTCCTAAGGAAGCTGATTATGTCTTTGATGCACGCTTTTTACCGAACCCACATTGGGAGCCAGAATTAAAACCTTTAAATGGCTTAGACCAACCCGTAAAGGATTACTTAGCCAGCCACAGCATTGTCCAAAAGTTCACTTGGCAAATTCAAACTTTTGTACAAACATGGTTGCCACATTTAGAGCGAAATAACCGTAGCTACTTAACTATTGCTATAGGTTGTACTGGTGGGCAACATCGCTCAGTATATTTAGCACAAACGATTGGTGAAAGTTTTTCGATGACACATCCAAATGTAAAAATCCGCCATAGAGAACAAGAAAAATAACTCATTCAAAATAATCATCTGTTCAGCTTAGGTAGAGTAACTTATGCGTTTAGAAGACACTTTTTTAATAAAAAATAAATTAGGACTTCATGCAAGAGCCGCTACAGTATTAGCGCAACTTGCAATTAAATTTGATGCCTCAATCATGATATATCAAGATGATAAAGAAGCGCCTGGGGACAGTGTATTGGCTTTAATGCTACTGGAAAGCAGTCAAGGAAAAGAGGTAAAAGTAGTGTGTGAGGGCCCTGATGCCGAACAAGCTTTACATGCCGTTGGTCAATTGATAGCACAACGCTTTAATGAAGAAGAATAGCACTTAGCTAAAAACCGAAACTAAGATAAACTAAATGTGGTTAATTACCCCATTAATAAACCTCCCTATCCATAGTTATATAAAAATCAATAAGGACGCCAATGCCCGAAGCTTTTGAACAAGACTATCCACTACAACAATTAAAACAAGTGACAAAGTCGCTTAACAGTGGTCAATTTGTTCAAGTTAGGCGGATGTTAGCAAAAACAGCTCCTTGTGATACCGCATTATTATTAGAGTCATCGCCGCATAAAATTCGCCGACTACTTTGGCAATTGGTTGACCCTGATGTACAAGGTGATGTTCTTGAAGAGCTTTCCGAAGATGTTCGTTTAGGCATTATTGCCCAAATGGAACCTGAGCACATTGCAGCCGCAACTGAAGACATGGGCCACGATGACTTAGGTGAAGTACTCCGTAGTTTACCAGACACCGTTTATAAAGACGTTGTCAGCGCGATGGATATTCAAGACCGTGAGCGTGCAACACAAGCACTTTCATATCAAGAGCGTTCAGCTGGCGCGCTAATGAACACCGATACGGTAACCATTCGTCCTGATGTAACGCTCGATGTTGTACTTAGATATATTAGGCTACGTGGGGAGCTACCAGAAGGTACAGATGACCTATATGTTGTTGATAAACACAACTGTTTTATAGGCGCTCTATCACTGAGTACGTTATTAACGAACCCACCTGAAAAAATTGTTCGCGATTTAATGGATGAAGATTGTGAATCAATCCCAATTTCAATGGATGAAAGTGAAGTCGCGCAACTATTTGAGCGCCATAATTGGATATCAGCACCTGTTGTTGATGATAACGATCAATTACTTGGTCGTGTCACTATCGATGATATTGTTGACGTAATTCGAGAAGATGCAGAGCATAGTTTACTAGGCTTAGCCGGTCTAGATGATGAAGAAGATACCTTTGCGCCAGTACTCAAAAGCTCTAAAAAGCGCTCAGTTTGGTTAGGTGTCAATTTACTAACCGCACTTGCAGCGGCCTTTGTTGCTAGCTTTTTTGAAGGAACACTAGATGTTTTACCTATTTTGGCGGTACTAAACGGTATTGTCCCTTCTATGGGTGGCGTTGCAGGAAGTCAATCGTTAACGCTTGTTATACGCGGTATTGCAGTAGGCCATATAAACCAAACAAACCAACGCTTTTTAATGATGAAAGAACTTGCCATTGGTGCGTTAAACGGTATTTTGTGGTCATTATTAATTGCAGGTGTTATTGCCCTATGGCAATGGGACTTTATGCTTGGTGGTGTACTTGCCTTCGCTATGTTTATGAACTTAGTCGTGGCTGGTGTGGCTGGCGCAAGTATTCCAATAATACTTAAAAGAATGAATATAGACCCCGCACTTGCAGGGAGTGTGGTGCTAACCACAGTGACAGATATTGTTGGTATATTCGCCTTTTTAGGAACTGCTACCTGGTTGCTGGTATAAATTAGAATTTTTTGCAAATAACTAAAGTAAAAAATACTTAGGGTAAAGCAGCAATTATGACAACGAATATCAAGAATAAAAAAGTGACACCCAAAAAAACGCTAAAACAAAAAAGCGTATCCATATTAAAAAGTGTATTGGTATATGGCTCTATATTTTTCGTCATTTATACTGCCGTCAATTGGTGGCGACAACCTGTCATGCCAGCAAATCCTCAATTACAATTAACAGATTATAAAGGGCAAAACATTGATCTAGCTGCAATGAGCCAAGATAAACCAACCCTTGTGTATTTTTGGGGAACTTGGTGCTCTATTTGTAGTATTACCTCCCCTGCCATAAACGAACTCGCAAACGAGAATAATTATCCTATCGTGAGCATCGCAATAAAATCAGGTTCTGATCAAGAACTACATAACTATCTAAATGAGCAAGGCTACAGCTTCAGTACTGTTAACGATCAACACGGGGAGATATTTTCCGATTGGCAGGGACAAGTCACGCCATCTTATATAATCTTAAAAGATAATAAAATGACGCAAGGGCTAACAGGTATTCAGCCGTTATGGTCACTTAAATTACGTTTGTGGTTATCATCAACGTTATAAGGAAGAACTGACTGCAAATATATAGGCACTAAATACGCGCAGCTCAAAGAGGGGGCTCTAAAAGCTCACTCTTTATCATCTACAATAATATTGATAATAAAGAGCAAGGTTAACTCAACTTACGTATTACGAAGGCTGAAAAGCGCGTATCGCAATTAAACTAATAACTGGCAGATTGAATTACTAACGTGTACTTTGACGATTACCACCTACTTTTGGTTTAGTGTTTGCCTTTTTAAATTGGCTAAAACCGGTATGTCGCGTTAATGCTGGTCGCCCGCCTTTTTTACCGCCTTTACCTATTTTTTCATCACGCCCTTCTTCAGGCACTAAACAGTTCGGTCCTTTACCAATTAAATTAGCTTTACCCATTTTACGTAGTGCTTCACGTATCATCGGCCAACCTGCTGCATCATGGTAGCGTAAAATAGCTTTATGTAATCTACGTTGGCGAGCGCCTTTAGGTACTGGAACAACTTCTGAGTTGTTTTTTATATTACGTAAAGAGTTCATCTCTGTATGGTAGATAGTCGTCGCATTAGCCATAGGTGATGGGTAAAAATTTTGTACCTGATCAAGCTTAAAGTCGTTTGATTTAAGCCATAAAGCCATATTTACCATGTCTTCATCTTTTGTACCTGGGTGAGCAGATATAAAGTACGGAATTAAATACTGCTTTTTACCGGCTTCTTTAGAGTACTTATCAAATAGTTCTTTAAATTGATCGTACGCTCCCATACCTGGTTTCATCATTTTTGATAATGGACCATCCTCTGTATGCTCTGGCGCTATTTTTAAGTAGCCACCCACATGATGCGTTACTAACTCTTTAACGTAACGAGGGTCGCGTACAGCTAGGTCATAACGTACACCTGAAGCAATCAATACCTTTTTAATACCCTTAACTTCACGTGCTTTTTTATACAAATCTATTGTTGGCGTATGATCTGTATCCATGTGTTTACAAATATCAGGATATACACATGATAAGCGTCTACAGGTACTCTCTGCCTTTTTGCTCGTACAGCGCAGCTTATACATATTCGCCGTTGGACCACCTAAATCAGAAATAACACCAGTAAAGCCGGGAACTTTATCTCTAATTTGTTCAATTTCTTCAATAATAGATTCTTGCGAACGACTTTGAATAATGCGCCCTTCATGCTCTGTAATTGAGCAAAACGAACAACCACCAAAACAGCCACGCATAATATTAACTGATGTTTTAATCATATCGTAAGCAGGTATTTTAGCATCACCATAACTTGGGTGAGGAATACGCTGATACGGCAAACCAAATACAGCATCCATTTCATGTGTTTCTAACGGGTATGCTGGCGGGTTTACCCAAATAGAACGATCGCCGTGTCGCTGAAACAGCGCTCTTGCACAACCAGGATTTGTTTCTTGATGCAAAATGCGCGAGGCGTGGGCGTACAAAGGTTTGTTAACACTTACTTGCTCATAAGCAGGTAACTTAACGTAGGTTTTTTCCCACGGTTTAGGTCGCGCAGGCTGAACCATAATTGGTTTTGCAGCTTCAGCTTTTAAATCAATACCGGCTTGTTTAAATTCAGATTTACTACAGCCAACATCATCCGCGCCATATGGGTTTGGAATAGGGTCGATTTTACCAATTTTATCAATAGCGGTAGAATCACTGCCACGCCAACCTGGTAGGGGTTCTTTTCGAATAACAGCCGTGCCGCGAATATCCTGAATCGTATCCATCGTTTCACCGGCCGCAATACGGTGTGCAACTTCAACTAACGGGCGCTCTGCGTTGCCATAAATTAAAATATCCGCTTTTGCATCAAACAAAATACTACGACGTACTTTTTCTTGCCAATAATCATAATGAGCAATACGACGAAGGCTAGCTTCAATACCACCAATAACAATGGGGATACCTTTGTATGCTTCACGGCATTTTTGCGAGTAAATCATTACGGCACGATCGGGGCGTTTACCGCCGACGTTATCAGGTGTGTAAGCATCATCATGACGCATACGCTTTTCGGCAGTATAGCGGTTGATCATTGAATCCATGTTCCCAGCTGTTACACCAAAAAATAAATTCGGTCTGCCTAGCTCCATAAATGCATCTTTAGAGTCCCATGCTGGCTGGGCAATAATGCCCACTCTAAAGCCTTGCGCTTCAAGTACACGGCCAATTACCGCCATACCAAAACTAGGATGATCAACGTACGCGTCGCCACTGATAATAATTATGTCGCAGCTATCCCAGCCAAGTGCATCCATTTCTTCACGTGTAGTAGGTAAAAATGGCGCGGTGCCATAACATTCAGCCCAATATTTAGGGTATGAAAATAAGGCGCGCTTAGCTTTGAGTGTGCTCATAAATTTAGCCGTAGAATAACAAAAGGCGCGAATTATACCTTATAGCATTGTTTATATATACAACATTACAATCTGTGATGCGCCTTTAGCTGTAAAATCTTAATTTAACTTTAATTATTTTGCTTATTAATAAACTCAATTAATTCGTGCTCAGGCATCGGCTTGGCATACATAAACCCTTGCACCTCATCGCACCCTAAATCTTTCAAAAATTTAGCTTGTTCCTGCGTTTCAACTCCTTCTGCAATCGTTTTTAAACCCAACTTAGCACCAAGTGATATAACCAAAGCAGCAATTGCACCGGTGTCATCATTTGGTAAACCTTTAATAAACGCCCTATCTATTTTTAATCTATCAATTGGTAAACTCTGGATATAACTTAAAGATGAAAAGCCTGTACCAAAATCATCAATAGCCACCTCAACACCTAATTTTTTGAGTTCTTGGAGTGTATTAATGACAGTTTCTAACTCATCCATAACCACACTTTCAGTTACTTCCAACTCTATATTTTTTGGCTGCACACCATATTTTAATAATGTATTTTTAACGGTTTGTGCATACCCTTTTACTTTAAATTGTGGAACAGATACATTTACTGCAATGCAAATATCTGCGCCGGCACTTTCCAATCGTTTTTGTTGCTGGCATGCTTGCTCTAATACCCATTGTCCTATATCAACTATTAGCCCTGCATCTTCAGCTAAGGGAATAAATACAGCAGGTGAAATATAAGTGCCATTTTCTAAAGGCCAGCGCAAAAGCGCCTCACAGCCAATTAATGATAGATCATTAAACGCCAATTGAGGCTGATACCACACCTCTAGTTTATTTCTAGCAAAATCATGCCTTAGTTGCCTAATAATACCGAGTCGCCATGCAATGGCGTCCTCCATATCAACGCAGTAATAAACACCTTCTTTATGTTTATTCTTTTTAGCTTGATTAAGCGCAATATAAGCTACTTTGAGGGTTTCAATACCTGTACTTTGAAAATCTTGCTGTTGACATAAACCAATTTTAAACCCCACCGGTAATATATGCTCTGCAGCACAAAATGAAATACTAAGTTTTTCGTTAAAGTCTGTAATATTAAATTCATTTTTAAGGATAACAAAACCAAATACATCAGCCCCAATACGTGATAGTAATTTAGCTGTTGGATAAATTTCCTTTAAACGCTCAACAATAGCAATTAATAACTTATTACCAACCTCTTGCCCTAAACCATTATTAACATCCGAAAAATTCATTACATCAAGTAAAACAAGAAGGTAGTCATTTTTTTGTGGCTTTTGATAGCGCTCTATTCGCTCAATAAAATTAGTTCGATTGGAAATACCTGTCAGTACGTCTCTGTAAGCCGCATCTCTCAACTTAACAAATAGCCTAACGTTATCTAAAGCAATGCTTACATTTGCAAAAAATATTTCTGCAAATTGCAATTGAGTACGCGTTATCACTTCGTCGCATTCAATATAAATGGCTGCTTTTCTGTGCTTACTTCTTAAAAAATGTAGCGCTAGTATCTGTATATTGATGTTTTTTTGACTAAAAGACGCTTCTACTTCATTGTATATCCGACTATCAACCTCAGCTAAATTTTCTCCAAAGTATGTTTCATAGCGCGTGCAACCACCCAAGACTTGAATGTAATTATTACCATCTAGTTTGCTGCAAATTAAGCCTTTATCCGGACACTGTAAAATAACACTTAAGTGCTTTATAATTCTTCTGCACAGTACTTTTATGTCGGTCTGTCCTAAAATAGACTTCGAAGCCGATAAAATAGAGTCCATTGCTTTATGCTGGTACTCTAATTGGCCAATTTGTTCATATGAGCGAATTGCGGTAATTAAAGAGGTGACGAGCTTAGAACGTGTTAATTCCGTTTTTGTTTTATAATCATTGATGTCATATTCACGAGTTACTTTTTCTTCAGGTATGCTACCGGCTTGCCCCGTACGTAAAATAATCCTAACATGTTGGTTATTAAGCTCCTCACGGACCCGCCTTACAACCTGTAAACCTGCATCATCAGTTTCCATTATCACATCTAAAAAAATGACTGAGATTGAGTTTTTTCGAGATAATATAGCAATAGCTTCAGCACCAGAATAAGCATCATGAAATCGAAATCCAGCTCCTTTGTATTCCAACCCAGAGAGAGCTAATTTAGTTACAGAATGAATAGCAGGATCGTCATCGACGATTAAAATATCCCAGCAATCAGAAGGCTCTGAGATGACTTCATCATGGTCTTCTTTTAAAAATAAAAAACCGCTCGATTCTGATGACATTCATGATCCTATTAATAACAAGCAAAAAAACAACCAACTTAAAAACAATAACTTAGTAAAAACAACAGCTCAACATTCTCGTTAACACCTTAGTTAGGATTAGATTGTTTGAACTTCTAAGTTTACAGCTTTAGATTTAGATTTTGGTTTACAACTCTACTCATACTATAGTCTACTAATGGAAAGTTGTTATATTTTAAGTAAATAATTCAGTTAAGGCCTAATTATTAAATTATTAAAAACACTGTTAAAATGTCTCTTAATTTTGTTACTCACTATTATTATTATTGGCTTAATGCTTCCTCAAAACTATAGCGTCAATAAGACTATCGAAGTGAATGCAAGTATTCGTACTATCAAATCATTAACAACCGATTTTGATGAATGGCATAAATGGTCTCCTTGGCAACAAGTCGATCCATCCATTAAATTTGCAGTTAGTGAACCAAGTGCTGGTATTGGAGCTCATCAATCATGGATCAGTAAATGGGGGCATGGTGAGATGACAATTACTGCATTAAATGATCGTAAGATGGTATTTAATACCTTATTAAATAATGAACATATCGTACAAGGCACATTGACGTTTACAACTAATAGTAACAACAGTGTAAATGTAGAGTGCCATATTGAAGGGCAAGCAACGACAATACTTGTTTCTGGTTACATGGCTATATTTAGCGAATATGTGCTCAATAATACAATTGCATTAGGGCTAAATAATTTAAAAACAGTTGCTCAACTAAGTGATATACAAAATGTAATGGAAAGTCATGACAGTCAAAACAGCACAAGCAAGAATTAATCTCGCAAACATCATAGAATCATTACTTGGTTACTCTATAACCAAGGTAGGAAGTAATGGCGCACTCTCAAACGATGAAAAAAACTATAACCCACAGGGGAAAATAAAACCGCTGTACCATATTAGTAGCGATAATTCAGTTTTAGCTCGCGCTCAAAAGCGACAAGATTTACTACTTATTAAGCAACAGCAAAATATTGAAACAATCTTAGCGATGGCAATGGCGTTTTGTCCCGATGTAGCAAGTAGCAAACAACCTGATGCGGATTGGGTAGAGCACTTTATTGGGCTCTGTGAAGACACCTCAAACGAATCAATGCAAACATTATGGGCAAAAATACTTACAGGCGAAACCCTTAATCCTGGAACATTTTCAATTAAGAGCCTGCAAACACTTAAGCACATGACTCAGCGCGAAGCCGATGCATTACAAAAATGTGTATCACTAAGTAGCTATAACGAAAAAGACGACAGTCACTTTATTTTACTCGGATTTTATAAAAAACCATCGATTTTTGACTTACTACGCAAAGGCAATAAAGTATCTCTAAATTTAGGAAAAACAGGTATCAGCTTTCCTGACATTTTAACTTTAATGGATCTTAACTTATTGTATCGAAAAGAAATTGAATCAGCCGTGTTAAAATCAGGGCAAGAACTTACGCTTTCATTTTTTCTCAAAAAGTAACGTTAAAAGCAAAAAGCAATGATTTAGTACTGAGTTATTACAAATTCACTCAAACGGGTGATGAGCTATCTAAACTAATAAACGTTCCAGTAAATAAAGTGTATAAACAATTAATAAATAGTGCATTAGAAGTAGAATTTGATTTAGCGTGGCATGCTACTAAGTAGTAAACCACGCTATAAAATCACTCAACTAGTTATCAAGTGAGTAATTAAAAGTGAATCTGAATACCTGCAAATGGGCCAGATGCATCGATATCTGTAGTAATATTATCTACATCATCAAGTTCTAATACCATGGAGCGATATCCAGCTTTAACTGCAACATCAATCGCTAGGTTATCAATAAATTCCCACGCAATACCCACTTGGTAATCTTGTACTTTACTATCGTCTATAGCCAAAAAGCTACCTTCAAAAAACACACTTAAACCAGTAAATGGCAGGCCGGCTTCTGCACGACCATAAGCAAGTGGTACAAAACCTGAAAAATCAACGGTTTCAGTAAAGTTAGTGTTGCCACTTTGAGTAGTACCCGTTACAGCAACCTCACCATCAAACTGTTTCGCATTCAAACCTAAATCAATAGAGATTAAATCGTTATCAAAAATTTCGTAATACAGAATATAATCAATGTGTGTTAGATCGCTAATTGAATTAACTGTCGTACCAACCACATAGTCTGAACCATTAAAGCTAAATGTATCAGTTAAAACTGCAGAACCGTTTAGTTCAAGTTCGGTATACTTTAATTTAATATTAGGTATTAACGGTACTGGGTGCTCAAGGGCTGCATAATAACTTATAAATGTTTCATCTTCAAAATTGAAATCTTGAGATGCATTATTTTTATAAGAAAACTGACCATCATTATCTGATTTCCAGCCATCAACCCCTACATATAAACCTAATAAAGTGTCAGCGTGTGCTGCAGGTGCTAAACATGCCATTGAAAGGGCTGCTGCTAAACAATACTTTTTCATTTTTTATCCTTGAGCTAGTAGTTCGCTAAGTTCGATTAAAGCCGCATTGGCTCTAGAAATATAATTTGCCATAACTAAGGAATGATTAGCCACATAGCCAAAACCATTCCCATTTAAAATTATTGGGCTCCACACCGTTTCTTGGGTTGCCTCAAGTTCACGTATTATTTGTTGCACACTAACACGAGCATTTTTCTTCTCAAGTACATCTGCAAAGTCATACTCTACCGCTTGTAAAAAGTGTAACAACGCCCAAGTTGCGCCACGAGATTCATAAAAAACATCATCAATTTTTAGCCAAGGTGTTCTGACTTGCTGTTGTAATGGTGCAAGAGTCGCTTGTTTATTTGACGAATTTCCAGCTAAATCAGTATTCACTTTTTCTTGGCCGACACTGGCACTTAAACGTTGGCTTAAGCTACCTAAGCGCTTTTCCGCTTCTTTTAACCAACTACGTAGATTATCAGCTCGCGCATAAAATTGGCTATCACGTTCGTGCTGATTCGCTATTTGTGTACGATAAACGACTAGATAATCAATTCCTTTTTGATACTCTCCTCCGCGCTTGGCCATGCCCACGCTTCAGAGCTTATATTAAACTGTGGCTGTGCTTTTTTAAGTGCTTCATGCTCTGTTGATTGCGATTGCGAACGGCTAAAATCTTTTCGCATAGAAAGCGCTAAATCACGCGTCATTTCTAACGCACCATATTCCCACGCTGGCATGTCATCCATAATAATACTTGGCGGTATAACATCATTCGATAAATAACCACCCGGTTTATTTAGTATCGTACTCGCTACCTCAATAAGCGTTGCCGTTGTTGTATAACCTGTAACTATTTTTTCATTACGTAACTGCGCTTGCTCTTTTGCATTAGCGACAACATCAAAACGTGCCGGTTCAGTACTCCAATAAACAGCAATTGCGTAAAATATGATAAGCAGTAAAACAATTGTTCCTGCTATTTTTCCTTTATGTTGCGACATGTGTACTCCTAATGATGAGCGTGTTGAGTAGATGGTTTTGACTGCTTAGCTTGCGTTTCAAGCGACACCACTTGAGCATTAGTAAACAAGCGGTTACCGTCACTAAAATATAGCGTGAGTTTACGTTCTTGCCCTACTTTTAATGGCTCTAATGGTTCAAATGCCATTAAATGATAACCGCCTGGTTGGAAGCTAACACTTTCATGCGCTTTAATTACAACCGATTCAACTTGTTGCATTTTCATCATGCCGTCTACATGTGAATGCTCGTGTATTTCCACACGCCCTAAGCCATCAATTGTTGCCTTAGTTAAAGTGGCGTTTGTTCCACTGTGATTAATAAGCGTTAAATAGCCTACAGTTGCAGTACTGGCAGGTAAAAACTCCCTCACTTGCGCGTTAGTTACTTCGAGTACAGCCACATCAGAACCATGCTCATGCCCTGAATGCGCCGCCAATGATGACGTAAATAAACCTAACATTAACGCTGAAGCCATCGAAAAAAACTGCTTTGTCATCATTTCATCCCTAGTGAAAACATTAAATTACAGGCTAAATTTAACATAGTTAACCCATAATAGTCAGTCAAATTAAGGATTAAGAGGCTACTTTTTTGTTATCAGCAACAAGCCAACACAACACTGCAACAAATAGTAACGGCCATGCAATCATTATTGATCCGAATAAAAACGCTAAAACAGTCCCAGCTAATGCTACAACACCCGCTCCAACTAATCCCATAGTAATTAAGGCCACTACCGCAACCACAGCAACAATTGCGGCCAAAGCACCTACAAGCTCGAGCCCTGCCCAGCTAATATCAGCAATCCATAATGGTAACTGCCAAGAATCAACATGCACAAACGCTATTAAATCAGTAAACAGTAATAAATAGATAAATACACATACTGCCAAAGCTTTCATAGTAATTCTCCTTATACCAACCGGCTTATATATGGGTCTATTTAACGAGAAGAAAATTGCGCTATAACTAGGCAAAAGTTTTTATATCTAGTTGTTCTAAATAAAAAATTCAACAACGCTATAGAGTGATTTAATTCGTTAAATTGTTCAAACATTTATGCCTCTTAGTATTAATACTCTTTATTTTCAAGGCAGCAATGCGCTATAAAATAACCAAGTGCAATTACAAACGGAAAACTCAAAAATAATAAAATAGTAACTAGGCGGGTTGCCCATACTGGAAAGTCCAATCTATGTGCTAAACCACTACAAACACCCGATATTTTTTTATTCAAAGTATCTTTATACCAACCTCGTTGACGATTAAAGCTGTTCATAGCAATCTCCTAAGCAGTGTGTTTTAAATTAGTATTTAAGTTCGCTTTTAAGCGAGCCAGTTCAGCATCAATTTTTTCATTTTTAACTAACGACTCAATTTGGGCACTGGTAGAGCTTGCTGTATCAGTCAGCTCATAAGCCTCTACTTGAGCTTCAATGCCTTCAACACGCTGCTCTATTTGTTCAAAACGAGACAACGCATGGGCAACTTTATCACTTTGTAATTGCGTATTAATTCGCTCTCTAGCAATAACAACATGATGACGTTGCATTAACTGAGCTTGCTTTGTTTTAGCCATAGCCATTTTTTGCTGCAAGCGTTCACAATCAACCTTAATTTTTGCAATAGACTCTTGCAATGTTTCTAGTTGATTTTGCTTATTTTCAATGCTTTCGTTAACGCGTTGCTTCTCAAGTAAGGCTGATTTAGCAAGGTCATCACTGCCCTTCTCAACCGCACGTTCTGCTTTAATTTGCCAAGCTGCTAATTCTGTTTTTTTAGTATCAATTTGGCGATTAATTACTTTCTCTTCACACAATAAAGCGGCTGCTGTACTACGACACTCATTCAATGCATCTTGCATCTCGGTAAGCATTAGGTTTAAAAGTTTTTCAGGGTCTTCAGCTTTATCAAGCATGGCCACAATGTTTGATTGAATTACATCATTTACGCGGTTAAATATTCCCATGGTATTCTCCTGTTGATTTTTAATTAATTTCAACAAGAAGATTCCAAGAGTTGTGCCAAGTTCATAAAAACAATGAAAAATAGCCTAATATCAATAATATAATTAATAAACCATTAAATTTTTAGTAACTTTAAGCTGAATAGCATAGAGTGTAATTAGCCAATAAATTATGCTTTTGACTAATTTTTAGGTTCAAAAAAGCCACTTGAAAGTGGCTTAAATTTAGAATTTTTAAAGCTTAGTTTTATTCGGGTACAAAGCTTAATGCTTTATCCATTACTGATAAATCGGCTTGCTTACCGTGACCACTTTCAGAAAGGTGGCGTCTAAAACCTCGCGCACCAGGCTGCCCCTGAAAAATACCGAGCATGTGACGTGCAATATGCCAAAAATTAGCACCCAAACGCATTTCTTCTTCAATATAGCTGTACATTGAGCGTACTACATCGTGGCGTGATTGCGTGTTTGCAGTATCACCATAAATTTTCTCATCAACGTCATTGAGCATAAATGGGTTACTGTAAGCTTCACGCCCAATCATTACACCATCAATATGTTGTAAATGTTCTAGGCTCTGCTCAATTGTTTTAACACCGCCATTTAGGCTTAAGTCTAGCTGCGGATAATCTTTTTTAAGTTGGTAAACACGTGGGTAATCAAGCGGTGGAACTTCACGATTTTCTTTTGGACTTAAACCATTGAGCCATGCTTTACGAGCATGAATAATAAAATCATCACACCCTACTTTATGCGACGCCTCAATAAGCGCACACAAAAACTCATACGAATCTTGCTCATCAATACCAATACGTGTTTTAACGGTAACAGGGATGCTTACTTCGTTTTTCATTGCTGCAACACACTCAGCAACTAATTGAGGCTCTGCCATTAAACATGCGCCAAATCGGCCATTTTGAACTCTGTCTGACGGGCACCCTACATTTAAATTTATTTCGTCATAGCCACGCTCACCTGCTAGCTTTGCACATTGCGCAAGCGCTTTAGGATCAGAGCCACCAAGTTGCAGCGCAACTGGGCCTTCGTGTTTATTAAAATGTAAGTAATCGCCTCGACCAAATAAGATAGCCCCTGTGGTTATCATTTCGGTATAAAGCACAGTGTGTTTAGTCATTTTGCGATGAAAAGTACGACAATGACGATCAGTCCAATCAAGCATTGGGGCTACAGAAAAGCGTCTATCCAAAGTACATTTATTCAAAGCAAACCTCAGGGTATTAAGTTATTAAGCACAGCTTAAAAGGCGCTGTATTTTACACAAAAGCCTAGCGGGCATCAATGCAAAGCAAACACCTAAAAACTAAAATAATGAGCTACACCATTTAAAAGACAATCGGTGTAGCCGAGCTTAAAATAAACCATATGGCTCTACTAATAAATTTACGCAAATATCATTAATTTGTGTACACGACAGTCATTAAACTAATACCACTGCCCCAAGACAATTACATAACCCATAAAATCATTAATTATCAAAGAAATATACATCTTTAAATTAGTAATGATGTTACCGAATTGCCACACTTCCATTGCTTCTATATAAAAACATAATTTAAACTTTAAATTTATTCAAATTAACTCTTAAATTAGCAATATATCGGGCGATACTTTCATTTGCTTCTGACGTATTTTTTGCTCCTGTAGATGTTTCTATTGCAATATCAGTAATATTAATTAAATTTTGATTTATTTCGCTTACAACAGCAGACTGCTCTTCCGCTGCGGTAGCAATCTGTAAGTTTAGGTCCGTAATCTCATTAACAGCAATGGCTGAGTTGGCAAATATTTCTGACGTTTCAGTACTTTTTTTAAGGCATTCGTCAGCACTACTAATCCCTTTATTCATACTAACAACCGCATTTTTCGCCTCACTTTGTAAGCGAGTAACCAGCCCTTGTATATCAACAGTTGAGACCTGTGTTCGTTGAGCAAGTGCCCTGACTTCGTCCGCTACAACAGCAAAACCTCTACCAGTATCACCAGCACGAGCGGCTTCTATTGCAGCATTTAAAGCGAGTAAATTGGTTTGTTCGGCAATACTCTGTATTGTATCTAAAACGCTGCCGATATTATTTGTTTCTGTAACAAGGCACTCAATTACGGTACTTGCTTCATCTATTTCTTTAGCTAAACGCTGAATAACAACTTTTGCCTCAGAAGCTTCTACCTTGCCCTTTAATACACGCTCTTTGACTGCTTCTGTTACATCAGAAGCATTCTGGGTATTACTCGCAACTTCTAAAGTTGTACAGTTCATTTCTTCTACTGCTGTTGAAACCATTTCGGTTTCAGCTCTTTGCTTTTCAACATTAACTACCGTTTCCTGCATAACAGTTACGGCAAACTTTGATGAGTCGTCTAATTGCGATAAATGTATATTAGCTTCATTTATTGTTTCTCTTAGCATTGATAAAAATTTGTTGAACGCTCTTGCTGTATCGCCAGTTTCATCGCCGGCGCTTTCATCAAGCTTTAACGTTAAATCGCCATCGCCATCAGCTATTTCAACTAATCTATTTTTTAGCATATTCACAGGCAAAGCGATTGCTCTGCTAATCATATATGACAAAACAACACCCACAATAACGGAGAAGATAAATATATAAATAATAAGGTTAATACCTTGCTTTTCATCATTTTCAGCTTGCAAAGCTGAGTTTAAAGTAAACTGCTGGATCTGAGAGAGTAAAGCTATAAGTTTTTCCTCAAATTTATCTTCTGCGACTTCTATTAACTTTATTTTATCACCCAAGCTGCCAACGGATTGCGTTTTAGTGGCCTCAATAATGTCATTAATATTCAGAGAAATACTTTGGTATTCTTTATTTAAAAGCTTCAGGTCACTCGCTAGCGAAGTAAAACTCGCTTTTGCCTCTTCACTGTGTAAATAATCAATAGAATCGGTGACAAATTTTTCTGACTTATTAAATTCACTTTGAATTTTTTGCGTTAATGACGTGAGTTTATTCTCGATTTCTTCATTGGCTTTACCTGGTTCTAAACTTGCGTGTAATAAAGCTCGCTGAAAAAATATCGTTTGTTCTAATTTGTGCTCAGACATTGTAGTAAGCATGTTGCTGAGCGGAATATCTCGCTCAGCTATATCAACCAGCTCTATACCAATTTTGTTCATTTGTGTTAAAGATATAATCCCAATTACCGCCATTAAAAATATTTGTGATATTCCTAGGCAGTATATTTTACTTGTAATAGATAACTTATTTAACATTTTAGACCCCTTCATATTTTAGGCTTAAACCTAACTTTACTGTTACAAAGTAAAAACTTAAAAAGGTCGAGTAATAGCTAAACCGACAACTACTGCTTCTTCATCATCAATAAAATCAATAGCTATCGTTGGTGCTATACCAAAATCACCGACATGGAAATCATAGGCTGAGCTAATGCGATATAAATCCTCATTATGAGGATGAGCTCCGCCTATACGCTCTTCACCATAACCCACCCCTAAACGTATATTTTTAGTTGGATGATAATAGAGCGAAGCCAAAGCGACAGCAGTACCATCGCCATGATGTGCATCATTTGTTCGCTCATACACCACTCCGGCGCCCCATTTTTGAGTGATTTTATATTCATACTCAACACCAAACGTAAACTCACTTTCACTGTCAAAATGTGTAGTACCAATAAAAACGCCTGGTATATGTTTCACCTCGTCACCCGCCTGAACAGCAGGAGTCAAAAATATAAAGAAACACGCTGTAAATTTTAAAACTTTATTTTTCATAATCTTCTCTTGTAAATAAGGAAACAAACAAACACTCCAGCATCACATCAACGTTAGTATTCCTTCATAGGTTGGATCTTAAGAAAACTTGAAGTTGAACTCTGTTAATGATCAAATAGTTACGCCAATAAAAACATGACTAAAAACAGAGTTCACATGCAGATTAACCAAGTTTCAAACCAATTAAAAGCCCTTATCTCAGAAAAACACCTCATTGAGCTTGCAAAAACCTCTGGATTTCAAGTTCGACACCGTTGCCTGTCGATCGTTTCTCTGCTCAAAGCCGTATTTAAAAGCCTATCTTGCCTGCAAGACGCTAACTTGTCAGATATCCATCAAAACTTGCGAACGCAGGCTGATTGCACGATAAGTTATAAACCCTTTCATAATCAAATTCGAAAACCAGCCTTGACTGAGCTTGTCCGTGAGCTCGTTATTCAAGCGATGTCTAAATTGACTGTAAACACGCTGGATAAAACCTTTTTTACCCAGCGAGGAATACAGCGAGTGTTATTGCAAGATGGTTCTTCATTTGCTCTACATGATGAATTAGCGCAGGTTTTTGCTGGTCGTTTTACTGCTGTAAGTCCTGCCGCAATTGAGTTGCACGTTACCTATGACCTATTTAATGAACAACCCTGCGAAATAGATATTCGTCCTGATGTTGAAACTGAGCGCGCCTTTTTACCAGGTAGCCACACACTTGAAGATACGTTATTACTTGCTGATGCTGGGTATTTTGACTTAGATTACTTTGAGCAAGTAGCTCAAGATGGCGGATATTTTTTGATCAGAGCAAATAAAAACATTAACCCAATCGTTACATCAGCTTATTGCGCGGGTATAGAACTTAAAGAAAAGAACATTAAAATCAAAACGTTACTCGATAAATTCGCAAGCCAACCACTTGAATTAACAGTACGTTGGAAGAAAAATGGGCCCGAGTACAGGCTTATCTATTTACCGAATGAAAAGCGCCCCGTTTTCCTTGTTACTAATTTAAAAGAGGCACAGTTTAGCTTTGACGAACTACTCGATATATATGCAACTCGTTGGCAAATTGAGTTGTTTTTCAAAGAACTAAAGTCATGGAATAACCTTAAAGGGTTCATCACACGAGATCCTCATATTGCCGAATCATTGGTTTGGCTGAGCATACTGCAAACACTTATCAAGCGTTTTATCTGCCATAGTGCAGCGGGTATGTTTAAGTGTGCGATCTCGACATTTAGAGCGAGTAAGTGCAGTTATCTTTGGTTGGATGATATTCTGGATTGCATAGAACAAACACGGTGCAGCCATAAGATACATCGTGTATTTGAGCTACTAGCGGTAAATTGTAAGCGGCAAAGCATTGAGAAAAACAATGATATTTGCCGTTTTAAGATAGGAAGTCACACGGTCTGTGTTCCTTAAGAACTAAGCTATGAGTATTCCTTACAACAAAGCCAAAAATGTAATAACTAATAAACAATTAAGAAAAACATTTATTCTATATGCAGGGTGGTATTGTTAATAAATATAGGCAGGATTATTTACTTAGTAAAATTTTTTATAAAATCAGTTAAAAAATAAAAACAATACTATTTCACTTACAACAATCGGCTTAGATTTGAGGTCTATTAACAATAATTAAATTGCACTGTAGCTAGGCCATGTTGATCTTTGTGAATAGAAATTTGTTCAATCCAAGGAAGATTAAATCGCGGTGCGAGGTTTGTAATCGAGTGGGTTCGGTAACTGCTCCCGCGTAACTCTAATGGCTTGCATCCCTTTAAGTGCATGTAAAAACCGAGTAAAGCTTTCATGCCTAGCTCGCGCCTACTTAACTTCATCAATGTAAGTAACAGAAGGTTAATCGTCCCTCCCCCCATTAGGGCGGCGCATATTTGTACTGCATTATCGCCTATTTATTCACGACACAGGCTCTATCTTGCCTAAAAAACAAACACACAGCTAAAAATTAAATCTCAAAAGATAAACTGCTCCTAGGCTAAAACTTTTATGAGGATTGGTACTATAAAAAATACCTACTTTAATTTACACAACGCTACGAGTGAGCAATTTAAGACTGTAACGATATAGTAAGGGGTTGCGTTTAGTATTATATCGTTCTAATAAAACACGGCCAAACTGCACTCAAAAACAACAATACATTTTAAAATCAAAAAATTACATTTAAAATACGCATAATGGCAGCAAGAGTAATTTGCATATAAGCAGTAGGCCTACTACACGCAAACCCAATATTTCCCAGTCATAAATATCGTTACGTGTGATTAATTATTTCAAATTCAAGTTAGTAAATATAATGTCATGGTCTCCTAAAATCGCAACGACTTTAAGTAAACACTTGCAAACCAAAGTAATGAGCAATACCGCTTAAAATATTTGTTACCGCAACTGAACTCAAAATAAGCCCCATTATTCTACTTATTATACTTGCACCACTGTCACCAATTAATTTATGCACATGCGTAGCTAAGAGCAATAAAATTAGGACAATAGCCAACACCGCTAACATCGTTGATGATGTTATTAGCTGCTCAACCCATGTATGCTCTTCGTTACGAGTCATCAACACGGCCCCCAACATAGCACCAGGGCTTGCTATAGAAGGAATAGCCAGTGGGAAAATGGCAGTCTCAGTGCTATCTCGAACACTTTTTATTTCTGTTTCTGGTTTGCTTTCACCAAATATCATTGAAAGTGCAAAAATAAGTAATACTATGCCGCCAGCAATTTGAAATGCTGAAAGCGGAATTTCTATGGCATTAAGTAGTTGCTCACCCGCTACAACAAAAAATAAAAGCACGATGGCAGATACACCTACGGCTTTAAATATTACTTTGCGCTTAAATTTTTCATCTTCACCGCGAGTAACTGCAATAAATACAGGTACAGTGCCAATGGGGTCTATCACCGCAAAAAAGAAGATAAATATGGCTAATAATTCATGCATTACTGGGTTTCCTAGATAAAAAGCGTCTAATAAAAACGCTGCAACTACAACACAGTATGCTAGTATATCACGGTAGCGTAAGGATAAGAGAATGATGAATATAGAATCACTCGTAGGTAAAGCAAAACAAGTATGTGATAACCGTGGCGCACGTTTCACACCCATTCGTGAGAAAGTATTTCGCTTACTCGCTAGTGCCCAAGGTGGCGTGGGGGCCTATGACTTACTTGAACAATTAAAAGTAACTGAGTCAGGTGCTAAACCTGCCACTATATATCGCGCCTTAGATTTTTTGGCCGAACTAGGCTTTATTCATAAAATTGAAAGCACAAATGCATTTATGCTGTGTCATCATTTTGATCATATTCATCCCGTACAGTTATTAATTTGCGATACTTGTGGTTTTGTAAAAGAGTTACATTCTACCATTATTTCACATGAGCTTAATAACTTAGCGGCTGAGGGTGGATTTGTTGTTTCAGGACAAACTATCGAAGCACATGGAAAATGTGATTCTTGTAGGACATCCTAGCCCTCAAAGTTACCCACATTGGCTATACTTAATATAATTATAGCCATTTTCATAGTATCAATTTAAGAGTAAGCAATATGAATGTAGAGTTCATCAATCCTTTTTTATCTTCTTTGATAAATGTATTAAGTACCATGGCTCAAACTCAATTAAAGCCAGGTAAACCACGTATAAAAACAGATGAAATAGCCTGTGGTGATGTGTCTGGCCTTATTGGCATGGTAGGCCCAAAAACTAAAGGTTCATTTTCAATTACCTTTGATGAAGAGCTAGCATTAACTATTATGGAACGCATGCTAGGCGAACGCCCTGATTCAATTGATGAAGAAGTAACCGATATGGTTGGCGAAATTACTAATATGGTTACCGGTGGCGCTAAAAATTTATTAGGTGAAAAAGGCTTTGATTTTGATATGGCAACACCTATTGTCGTATCAGGGAAAGGGCATACAATTACCCATAAAAGCCAAGGTAAAAAAATCATCATGCCATTCACTAGCGATGCTGGTAATGCAAATATTGAAGTTAGTTTCGATAAGCTATGAGTTGGCAACAAAAGGTCATAGTATTAAAACCTCGCTCGCGGGGTTTTCATTTAATTGACGACGAAATATTGTCTCAACTCCCTGAACTTACTACTTACACAGTAGGCTTGTTACACCTATTCATCCAACATACCTCCGCTAGCCTTACTATAAACGAAAATGCCGATCCTACGGTGCGTATGGATATGGAAAGCCATTTCAATAAATTCGTTCCTGAATGCCAGCCTTATTACCGCCATGATTATGAAGGCGATGACGACATGCCCGCACATATTAAAACCAGCACATTGGGCTGTGAGTTAACTATTCCTATTTCTAATGGGTATTTAGCACTAGGTACATGGCAAGGTATTTACTTAGGTGAACATCGCAACTCTGGTGGCGCTAGGCGTATTATAGCAACGATTCAGGGGGAGCGGCTTTAATAAAAGCTTCAGGTTTTAAATTATTGACTCCTCCTATCTCACTCATACCTCATAACTTCAAAGTACAATACCTTTATTGTAGGCGCAGAGCTCGCCCGAGAAGCGATAGCTTTTAACAACCAAAACTTCAATGCTGAATATTACACAAAGAATAAAGTAGATAAGAGAGATTTTAAATTATAATTTTATTTATTATTTTTAATATAGGAAATTTTGAAAGGATATAAAAAGATTGGAGCGGTACACGAGGCTCGAACTCGTGACCTCGACCTTGGCAAGGTCGCGCTCTACCAACTGAGCTAGTACCGCATTTTACTTCTTTTGATCACTACAATTTCTTTTGGTTAGAAATTGGAGCGGTACACGAGGCTCGAACTCGTGACCTCGACCTTGGCAAGGTCGCGCTCTACCAACTGAGCTAGTACCGCATTATATTTTCACTCAACACTACAATTTCTTTTGGTTAGAAATTGGAGCGGTACACGAGGCTCGAACTCGTGACCTCGACCTTGGCAAGGTCGCGCTCTACCAACTGAGCTAGTACCGCATTTTTTATTTCTTCAGTTATTTTACGCTTAAGCGCGACAGGTCGCATTCAACATTCTAGCAACTGAGCTAGTACTGCATTTTAATTGTGGATGTAAAACGACCACAATAAAAACAACTCAAACACACTAACCCCGCGTGGGTTATCGTCTTGAGCGGGGCAGGATTCTACAATAATCCGATGTGTTTGCAAGTGTTTTTTACAAATTAAAGAAATTTTCTCTATAGATTTTTAATTCCATAATCGAATCTTTAATATCGTCCAAAGCAAGGTGTGAGCCTTTTTTGTTCACTTTAGCAAGCACTTCAGGTTTCCAGCGACGTGCTAATTCTTTAATAGTACTTACGTCGAGATTGCGGTAATGAAAAAAATCTTCAAGTTCACGCATATATTTATTCATAAAGCGGCGGTCTTGCCCAATTGAATTACCACACATTGGTGATACACCGGCAGGCACCCACTGTTTTAAAAAATCTAACGTTTGTGCCACTGCATACTCTTCATCGAATGTACTTGCTTTGCAGCGCGCTGTTAAACCCGACTTACCATGCTGCGTAGTACACCACTCGTCCATACCATTTAGTAATTCATCACTTTGATGAATAGCTATGGTTGGCCCTTCAGCTAATATATTCAGGTCTGCGTCAGTGACAACCGTCGCAATTTCGAGTATTTTATCGGTCTCTGGTTCGAGTCCGGTCATTTCAAGATCGAGCCAAATTAAATTTGATTTATTAATAGTCATAATACCTAAGCGGTGCTTTCCTTTAGATCCAACGCATTTCGATATATCATATTAGCATCAACCGTCGAGCTAAAGCTTTTTTTAGGAAAAGCGACATTTAACTAAGGTTATAGGCCTCCAGTGGCAAAACAGAAAAAATTAAGTAAAGGCCAATCTCGTCAGATCAAGGCCAACCACCAAAAGCGCATTAATAGCGCAGACTCAAAACCAGCTAAAAAAGGCGCGCAAGAATGGCAAACCGATAATTTAGGTCAGGTCGAGAGCGCAATTGTGATCAGTCGTTTTGGCCAACACGCCGATGTCGAAACACAGAACGGCGATGTACTGCGTTGTAATATACGCCGTACCGTGTCAAATTTAGTGTGTGGTGATGAGGTATTGTTTCGCCGTGCCAAAGTAAGTGAAGGTGATTTAGCCGGAGTAATTGAAGCCACGCAAGAGCGTCGCTCACAACTTACCCGCCCTGACTTTTACGATGGTGTAAAAGTTATTGCAGCTAACATTGATCAAATACTCATGGTATCGGCGGTACTACCTGAGTTTACCCCAAGTATTATCGACCGCTATTTAATAGCCTGTGAAGATATGGGTATTGAGCCAATTTTAGTACTCAATAAAATAGATTTAATTGATGATGCTGGTCTTAGTGAAATACAAAAAGTTCTCGATATCTATCGTAAACTTGATTATCAAGTACTCCTTGTTAGTAATATATCCGGCGATGGTATTGATAAATTAAAAGAAGTACTTGTTGATAAAAATAATATTTTTGTTGGCCAAAGTGGTGTAGGTAAATCAACCCTCGTTAATACTGTATTGCCTAACGCTGAAATATTAACTAAAGAAGTATCTGAAAACAGCGGCCTAGGCCAGCATACAACAACTGTTTCACGCCTTCACCATTTACCAAGTGGCGGTAACCTAATCGATTCACCAGGAATTCGTGAATTTGGTTTATGGCATTTAGATGTTGAGCGTGTAACGTGGTGTTTTAAAGAGTTTAGAGAATTTATAGGCGGGTGCCGCTTTAGAGACTGTAAACATTTAAACGATCCTGGCTGTATAGTTAAAGAAGCTGTAGCCGATGGAAGAATTTCTCAATTGCGCTTTGACAGCTACCACCGAATTTTAGAAACAATGGCCGATGGCCGTGCAGGCGCCCGTGCGCCTCGCGTATAATTTAGGATAAATACTGTGAGTTTAGACAAATTTAAAATCGCAATGCAGTACGCAATGCCAAAACATTTTATTTCACGCGTAGTGGGAAAATTAGCCGCAGCTAAAGCAGGTGCTTTAACAACGACTTTAATTAAACTATTTATTAAGCAATATAAAGTAGATATGAGCGAAGCCCAATACCCAGATCCGGCTCATTATAAAAGCTTTAATGAATTTTTTACTCGCCCTCTAAAAGACGGCATGCGCCCAATGGTAGAAGATAGCAATATCATCACTCATCCAGTGGATGGCGCAATCAGCCAGCTAGGCGATATTGTTGACGGACAGCTAATACAAGCTAAAGGTCACGATTACAGCTTACAAGCGCTACTAGGCGGCTCACAAGATGATACAACACCATTTTTAGGCGGTAAGTTTGCCACCATTTATTTAGCACCTAAAGATTACCACCGTATTCATATGCCAATTGATGGCACACTAAGCAAAATGATTTACGTGCCAGGTGATTTATTTTCAGTAAACCCACTTACAGCGCAAAACGTGCCTAACTTGTTTGCACGTAATGAACGAGTAGTCGCAATTTTTGAAACTGAGATTGGTCCGCTTGCTATGGTACTTGTTGGCGCAACAATTGTAGCCAGCATAGAAACTATTTGGGCAGGTACTGTCACGCCACCAGCTGGTAGCGATGTATTTAGTTGGAAATACCCAACCACTGGCGATAACGCTATCACGCTTAAAAAGGGTGAAGAAATGGGTCGCTTTAAATTAGGCTCTACTGTGGTACTTGCATGGGGTGCTGATAAAGCTGAAATACTGGATGACCAACTACCAGAAGTGGTTACTCGCTTAGGTACTGCGTTTGCAAAAATTAACGACTAAAATCAATCGTTAATTCGAAATTAAAAAAACCGCGTTTAATTAAACGCGGTTTTTTATTTTGTAGACGTAGAGCTTGCTCACGTTAAAAGCGTCAGCTTTTGGTTTATATGTAATTGCGGGCTGCACCGTTTATATCTTTATGGACTTCGCCCATCACGCCAGCAAGCTGTGCGTCTACAAGTCTGGCGCAGAAGTTTTGATATGTTGTAGACGTAGAGCTTGCTCACGTTAAAAGCGTCAGCTTTTGGTTTATATGTAATTGCAGGCTTATAGCGTTTATATCTTTATGGGCTTCGCCCATCACGCCAGCAAGCTGTGCGTCTACAAGCTTGGTGCAGAAGTTTTGATGTGTTGTAGACGTAGAGCTTGCTCACGTGAAAAGCGCAGCTTTTAGTTTCTTAACGCCACATGTAATAACAGACACAAGCCCCTCAAAAACCTATTTACCACACTCTTTACACTCTGAATCTTTAATCACTTTGAAATACTGCTGCTTTAAAGTAAGCGCATCAAAGGTTATAAACATACATCCCTCTGCATGCCCCAGCAATAAATTGAGCGTAAGTTGCGCCTGCATAGAGCCTATTACACCAAGTAACGGGCTAATTACTCCTGCGTTACTGCAATTTATAACTGGTGTAGCTTCGCTTTGTGGAAAAACACAGCCATAACATGGGCTATCACTTTGCCTAAAATCAAAGCCCATTAACTGCCCTTTAGTTGCCAATGCAGCACCAGAAATTAACGGTGTTTTATTAGCAATACAATAACGATTAACGCAATAGCGAGTGCTAAAGTTATCAGAGCAATCAAGTACTATGTCAGCACCTTTTAGCATGTTAGCTGCATTCTTCTCATCTAACTTTTGGCAATGCGTTACTATGTTTATTTGATTATTAAGACTCGCTAATACTTTACCCGCTGCGGCGACCTTGCTTTGCCCTAAGTGGTTTATTTTATAAAGCACTTGGCGCTGTAAGTTTGAAAGCTCAACCTCATCATCGTCAATTAAAATAAGCGTTCCAATACCCGCAGCGGCCAAATATAAAAGTGCTGGGCTACCTAAACCACCAGCCCCAACTACTGCAACCGTTGAGGATTTAAGTGCTAACTGCCCTTCAAGCCCAACTTCTTCAAGCAATAAATGGCGGCTGTAACGCAGGGTTTCTTTATCGCTTAGCTCACTCACGTTTATCAGCCTTATTAGTATTACCCTTGTTAGTTTTAATTGGCACTGCTTATGGCCACTTGCAGAGCGCTTATAGCCTCTACGTAATTATCAGCCTCGGTAATCGCACGCACTACGGCAACACTGCCTACGCCTGTTTTAGCTACCTGCTCAGCACGGCTTAAATCAATCCCACCTATTGCTACTGTTGGGTAGCTTTGCATAAGCGGCACAAATTTAATCAGCTTTTCAAGGCCTTGTATTTGCCCTGTCATGTCTTTGGTGGTGGTTGGGTAAATAGCACCAAATGCCATATAACTAGGGCGATAATTATGCGCACGCAGCATTTCATAAAAACCATGAGTAGAAAGCCCAAGCCTTAGCCCAGCGTCTTTAATAGCGGCTAAATTAGCAATGTCTAAATCCTCTTGCCCTAAATGCACACCATACGCACCATATTTAATAGCTAGCTGCCAGTAGTCGTTTATAAATACCTGTACGTTGTATTGCTTGCCCAGCTCAACAGCATGCTTAATGAGCCCATCAAGCTCATCTTGCGTTTTATTTTTAACGCGTAACTGCGCTGTTTTAATGCCTTGTTGTAAGCATTTTTCTAACCAATCTGTGCTATCTACAACCGCATATAAGCCCAGCGATTTACTTTCACAAAGCGCAAAATCTGCCGCCATATTAAAATCAAGCGGCACATCAAAATCAAGCTCATCACCCAGCCAGCTGCCTGGCTCAATTACTTGTGGGTAGTCAGCTAAATTAGTGGGGAACGAGGTCTGAGCAACCGGTCCAATCCCCTCGCCGTATCGAACAGACTGTTTTAGCCCTTGGTTTATATATGCTTTAGCTAAAATAAAGGCATCTTTTAATGGGTAGTCTTTAGCTAAACATGCTGCAATTACCGAAGCCATGCTACATCCGGTGCCGTGGTTATGCGGGGTTTGTATTTTTTGATTACCTAACCAATATTCTTCGCCATTTTGTGTATTACTATCAATACAATAATCAATGCAGTAGCCACTTGGGTAATCCCAATGTCCGCCTTTAATAACAACGGCTTTTGCACCCCAGCTTAATAGCTTATTAGCCGCTTCTTTTATTGCAGCCGGGCCAATTAAATACACACCGGTTAATAACTGTGTTTCGTGGGTGTTTGGGGTTATTACATCCACCAGCGGCAGTAAACATTCTTTTATTGCACTTACCGTGTCTTCTTCTGTTAGTAAGTCACCGCTTGAGGCAATAGCAACAGGGTCATATACAATAACGGGAGGCGCAGGCCACTTAGCTTTATAGTGGCTTATATGTTCGCTGATCAACTGAATTTGCTGCACATTGGCTAACATGCCAATTTTTATCACTTTGGCTTTCATGTCTTTTTCAAGCGCTAGTAACTGCGATTCAATAATATCGGTAGACACTGCATTAATAGCCTCTACGCCTAAACTATTTTGCGCAGTAAGCGCCGTAATTGCCGTGCAACCATGTACACCAAAACTTTGCATTGCTTTTATGTCAGCTTGAATACCTGCACCGCCGCCCGAATCAGAACCGGCAATTGTCCACACTACATTATTCATATTCTTTCCTTCACTGCTGATGCCAAAATGGCATACCCATTGTTGGGGTTGATGGGGCTGCAACGTCTTTTTCAGGCATTGCTTTTGCTTGATATGCAAAGCGCCCTGCTTCAACTGCGCCTTTAAATGCGCGGCTCATAGTAATTGGGCAACCCGCCCCTGCAATGGCTGAATTTAATAATACCGCATCATACCCCATTTCGAGTGCTTGGCAGGCATGCGATGGCAAACCTAAACCTGCATCTACTATTAATGTAGTATCGGGTAAACGCTCTCGGATAGTTTTTAAATTATAACTATTTAACAAGCCTTTACCGGTGCCTATTGGCGCCCCCACGGCATAAGCACCTCACACCCTAGCTCATTTAAGCGCTGACAAAGTACTAAGTCGTCGGTGCAATAAGGCAATACTTTAAAGCCATCATTAATTAATATTTTTGTGGCTTCAAGTAGCGCAAAAGGGTCAGGCTGTAAATTGTAATCATCGCCAATCAGTTCTAACTTTATCCAATCAGTGGAAAATACCTCTCGGCACATTTTTGCAAGTGTAATTGCCTCTTTGACACTGTGGCACCCTGCAGTATTAGGGAGTATTTTTAAACCGGTATTTTTTATTAACTGCCAAAAATCATCACCTGCCGCTGCACTTTGTTGGCGCCTAAGCGACACGGTTACAATTTCAGCTCCAGAGGCGACTATCGATTGGGTCATAATGTCGGGCGACGGATAAAGCGCAGAGCCTATTAATAAACGACTCTTTATTTGCTCTCCATAAATAGTTAAACAGTCTTTAGTTTGCATGAGCTTTATCCGCCTTGAATGGGTGATAGCAACTCAACACTGTCGCCTTCATTAAGTACATAGTTACCGTGCTGACTTTGCGCAATAAATTCGCCATTAACAGCCACAGCAAAAGGCGCAACTGCACCAAAACTTTGAAGTACCTCAACGAGTGCTTTGCTATTAACATTAAGTAGCTCGCCATTAATTGTAATGTTCATTTTATTCTCACTCTATTCGAGAAACTGCTTGCGCCACTAATGCCGGTGCCAGCATATAGCCATGTCGATATAAACCGTTAATGCTAATTACATTGCCAACTTGTGATACTTCTGGGCGGTTATCGCTAAATGCGGGGCGTAATCCGGCTTGAATATTAAGTAGTCGTGCTTCGGCAAAACCGCTGTGTACGGTATAAGCCGCTGAAAGTAACTCAAGGGTTGATCGCACTGTTGCGGCGCCATTGTCTTGTGACTCTATTTCAGTCGCACCAATTACATATTCACTGTTAGGTTTAGGCGCTATATAAATTGGGTAACGCGGGTGCATTAAACGTACGGGTCGCGTTAAACTTACCTCTGGTGCGTATAACCTTGCTACTTCGCCACGCACACCTCTAAGCGGTTTATCGCCTTTAGCACCAAGCCCACGGCAATCTATAATGTAGTCAAATGGTCGATTGTTTATTTCGCCGTTTTTAATGGTTACTCGCTGGTTAAACACAAACTTTACTTTGCGCTTGTTGAGCTGTGTAAAGCTGGCTTTATAAAATGCTTGGTTATCTATTTGCCCTTCTGCAGGGTAAAAATAAGCCCTGATTAAAGCGCCCTGCAAGTTCAGGTTCAAGCATTATAATTTGCTGAGCGTTCACATACTCAGCAGTGTGATCAGCTAGCGGTTTTATACGTTGTGCAAAGCTTTGCAAATCGCCTTTGTCCTGCTGGTGCGCAATTACTAACGTACCTTGCTGCTGAAAAAAACCTCACTTTCAAGTTCAGCAATAATGCTGGGCCAGCGCTTCATTGAATCAAGGCCCATTAATGCTAAGTCAGCCTCGCATAACACTGATTCTGCAAGCGGGGCAAGCATTGCCGCAGCTATTTTACCGGCGCTATTTTGTGTATGCTCATCGTCCGCTTCAAATACAGTGACTTGGTGCTGCTTACTTAATTCAAGTGCAGCTAACCTACCGGCTAAACCAAACCCTACCACCGCAATGTTATAAAACATAAAGGCCTCCAAAAGCAGTTATTAGTAGTACACAAGTAGGTGCGAATTCACTTCGCGCTTTTTTAATTTTTAAAGAAGCGAGGTATAAAATCTCACCTACATCTGTATCTAACTTCTTGCTATACCGCTTTGTGGTAAATTTCTGAGCCTGTTTGCTTAAACTGGGCAGATTTAGCTTTCATTTCGGCTTCTACATCAATCATTTTTATTTCAATAGCGTCGCCAGCGTCATTTGGATCAATACCGCGTGTTTCTAAATCTTTAGCGTAATCGCGTACTTCTTGGCTAATTTTCATAGAGCAAAATTTAGGGCCACACATAGAGCAAAAGTGAGCTACTTTGCCTGATTCTTGCGGCAAGGTTTCATCGTGATATTCACGAGCACGGACAGGGTCTAAACCAATATTAAATTGGTCATGCCATCTAAACTCAAAGCGTGCTTTTGATAAGGCGTTATCGCGCTCTTGCGCGCCTGGGTGCCCTTTTGCTAAATCAGCGGCATGCGCTGCAATTTTGTAGGTAATTAAGCCTTCTTTAACATCTTCTTTATTTGGCAGACCTAAATGCTCTTTAGGTGTTACATAACACAGCATTGCACAGCCGTACCATGCTATTTGAGCCGCCCCAATACCTGAGGTAATATGGTCATACCCTGGTGCAATATCGGTGGTTAACGGACCTAAAGTATAAAATGGCGCTTCGTCGCAATGCTTTAATTGCTCATCCATATTGGCTTTAATCATGTGCATTGGTACATGACCAGGGCCTTCAATAAATACCTGTACATCGTGCTTCCACGCAATTTTAGTCAGTTCACCTAATGTGCGTAGCTCACTAAACTGCGCTTCATCGTTAGCATCAGCAATCGAACCAGGGCGAAGTCCATCACCAAGTGAAAAACACACATCGTATTGTTTTAAAATTTCACAAATGTCTTCAAAGTGCGTGTATAAAAAGTTTTCTTTGTGATGCGCTAAACACCACTTAGCCATAATTGAGCCACCGCGTGACACAATACCGGTTACACGTTTAGCCGTCATTGGTACATAACGCAGTAATACACCCGCATGAATAGTAAAGTAATCAACACCCTGCTCGGCTTGCTCAATTAGCGTATCGCGAAAAATTTCCCACGTTAAATCCTCAGCCACACCGTTTACTTTTTCAAGCGCTTGATAAATCGGTACTGTGCCAATAGGTACAGGCGAATTACGCACAACCCATTCGCGGGTTTCGTGAATGTAACGACCCGTTGATAAGTCCATCACGGTGTCTGCCCCCCAGCGGGTAGACCACACCATTTTTTCTACTTCTTCTTCAATAGATGAGCTGACCGACGAGTTACCAATGTTGGCGTTAACTTTAACTAAAAAGTTACGACCGACAATCATAGGCTCTGTTTCTGGATGGTTTATATTATTTGGTAAAATAGCGCGACCACGGGCTATTTCGTCGCGTACAAACTCTGGGGTAATAAATTCAGGAATACTCGCACCAAACGACTCGCCTTTATGCTGCGCGGCTAGTAATTCTTTACGAATTTCTGCACGTCCCATATTTTCGCGAACGGCTACGTATTCCATTTCAGGAGTAATAATCCCTTGGCGTGCGTAGTGCATTTGCGTTACGTTTTTACCAGCGACACCACGGCGAATTTTTGGCAAGTGATCAAAGCGAATATGATCCAGCCCTTCATCTGCCATGCGCTGCTGCGAAAACTGCGACGTCACTGATTCTAAAATTTCAGTGTCATCACGGTTTTCAATCCATTGTTCACGAAATTTTGGTAAGCCCTTACGCACGTCTAGTTTAAAATTAGGATCGGTATACGGGCCCGACGTATCGTAAACGCGAAGCGGATCGTTTGACTCATAAACAGGGTTTTCATCTGTACCGCCAATAAACGTATCACTTAACGTGATTTCACGCATACCAACGCGCACGCCTGGTTGAGTACCTTCAACGTATACTTTATGAGAATTTGGGAACGGTTGACCCGTTAAGTTATAAATATATTCAGACGCGGCAGCGCGAGTTTCTCGGCGCGACGATTTATTTGTAGTGTTTGACATGACTTGCCTCATTGCTTAAGGGTTGTCTTGTCAGATATTCCGAGGAATAGAGAAAGATCGTAAAGTAGCGTACATGCTACTTTGCAGCCTAAAATAAACAAAATCACTTTATTGTGCGCATAAAAAAAGACGCACAAGCGTCCTATTTTAGGCAGCTTGTTCCCTACGCAGGTATTAGCCTGATCAGGTTCACGGATCCCGCTTTCGCGATCTCAGCCAAAAACTAATTACTTAGCTTTGGCACTCCGACAAGTATTGATATATAAATTTTGTTCGTCGATTCGAAGATATTATTCAACAAATCTGCGCTGAGTGTACGTCAGTTAAAAACTGCCCGCAAGGGGCTGTTTTTCAAAAACTTAAAATTATTTAGGGATAAACACAAATGTTTGCTCGCCTTGCATGACTAATTGCTGGTCTTGCATTTTAAGCTCGGCACCTTGCTTTAAGGCTTGCAATAACTGCTGCTCAAACTCATCAAGGTCTTCGCCGCACGACTTGCGCGTCATTCCTAATCTACTTACGGTAAGGTTACTTTCTTCAAGCGAGCCTTCACCAAAAAATTTGTTACAGCCAGCAAAACCGTTTACTTGCAGTGCTTCAATAAAGCTCATTGATGCATTAAACGAAGGTGGAATTGCTAAACCATCAACACGTGATAATTGCCATTGGGTGTATTTAAGCTGCTCACTGGTAACCGTCCCTGTTGATGCGCAACCAACACATAAACCGACTATAAGCATCGGTATTGCTGCTAATTTCATGCTACTACTAACTAATTGTCTAATTACTGTAATAATAACAATATTTATGCGATTTATCCGTTAAAAATGCATGTTTAAAATGTAAATTTTTGTTCTATGATAGTTCAAAAGTTACGCTACTACGCACTAAGTTGTAGTTTTGAATACATTATCTATTTGCTCAGGCAAAAATGGGCGGCCTTTTTCATTAACCGACGTTCCTATTATTAGTGCATTGAGCATTACTTTTTCATCGTATTTACGAACAACCGTTTGCTTAAAAGCAAATTTAAGGCGGCTTATGCGCTGCGGCTCTACAGCCACATAAAACTCATCACCCGGTAAGAGCGAATGCTTATAATCCATTTCGCTGCTCATCACGACTAGATTAATTTTATCTTTTGCTAACTGAGCAAAATCAATACCATTTGCGTATAAAAATTCGTGGCGAGCGTGCTCCAAATAATTAAAATACACACTGTTATTTACAATGCCTTGTAAGTCACATTCGTAATCACGCACTTTAAAGTCAACTTTAAAGGTCATATTAGTAATCCTGATTATTTAACGTATAATTGCCGAGTTTATAGCACATGTGCTCAAATAATTGCTACCATACGAGTCCCTAAAATGGAGTTAAGTAACCTAATGAACTTACGTTTGTCTTTAATTACCGCAGCACTTTTACCGCTGCTTGGTGCACCACTTGCAGCTAACGCTGACGATAGCAACCTAGAAAGAATTGTTGTAACTGGCGATTTTCAACGCGAAAGCATTCAAACCTTAAGCGCAAGCGCAAGCTTATTCAGCGAAGAAGAAATTAATCTACGTGGTGCAAGTTACTTAGACGAAATATTAGGCAGTACCGCCAATGTAAACTTTACTTCTGGCGCGTCGCGCGGACGCTATATCCAAATCCGTGGCGTGGGGCTTCGCTCACAATTTGTAGACCCGATTAATCCATCAGTTGGTTTAGTTATTGATGGTATTAACTATTCTGGCCTTGGTGGCAGCTCATTATTATTTGATATAGACCAAGTAGAAATTTATCGCGGCCCACAAGGCACTCGCTTTGGCGCAGACGGTATGGCCGGCATGATCCAAATGGGTTCAGCTAAAGCCACAAGCGATCCAAGTTTAAAATTACAAGTAGGTGCTGGCACATACAACACACGCGAAGCAGGCATTGCAGCAAGCACAGGCTTAACAGATGACACTAGCGCACGCGTTAGCTACTTTCGCAGAAAGTCAGACGGTTACGTAGATAACCTGTACTTAAATGACGAAACACAAAATCAAGACGAGCAAGTAGCGCGTTTTAAATTAAACAGCCAGCTTACAAAGCATTTAAATACTGAGCTAAACCTTCACTATATTGATATAAACAATGGCTACGATGCGTTTACGCTTGATAACAGCCGCAATAGTGTAGCCGATGAACCAGGGCAAGATAATCAAGAAAGCTACGCAATAGGTATTAATAATACTTACACGGGCTTTGACGCTTTTGATGTAAATCTAAACCTATCGGCTATTGATACCGAATTACTTTACAGCTTTGACGAAGACTGGGGTTGTAACGATACAAGTGAGCCAAATTTATGTGCTGCTGGCTTACATCCTGATGGATACAGCTCAACCGATCTTTACAGCCGCGATCGCGATGACCAATCTGTAGATTTACAATTTAATTCTAAAACAGGTAACTGGGTTGTGGGTATTTATTACCAAAACCGTGATGTTGATTTAGAGCGCCAATACACATGGTTAGCAAGCCCGTTTTCTTCAACTTACGAAACCAGTAACGTTGCAGTATATGGTCAAGTAGCGACTCCAATTGGTTCTAAAACCACATTAATTACTGGTTTACGCGTAGAGCAATACCAAGGTGACTACACCGATAGCAATGGCTTTATAGAAGATACTGACGATGTAATGGTTGGCGGTAAAATTGCGCTAGAGTATCAAGTAATTGACCGCACTATGATCTACACAAGTATTACGCGTGGCTACAAAGCCGGTGGTATTAATTCAGAAGCGCTTGCTAAAGCGAAAGATGAAGGCTTAAACCTAAGCGCTGATTTTTTCCAGCAGCACACCAGTTTCGACCCTGAATATTTATGGAGTGGCGAATTCGGCGTTAAAGGCTCATCACTTGATGACAAATTTACACTTCGCTTAGCTGCATTTTACATGCACCGCGATGATATTCAGTTAAAAGCATGGCAAGTAGAAGGTCAGCAATTTACCGGTTATGTTGATAACGCAAGTTCTGGCAGCAATTACGGACTAGAAGTTGAAGGTAGTTACCAACTAACTGATAATCTGTTTTTAACAGGTAGTGCTGGTTACTTAAACACTGAAATAGACGACTTTGTAACACAATCAGGCTTAAATCAAGACGGTCGTGAACAGGCACAGTCACCTAAATACCAATATGCGTTTACTGCTCGTTATAACTTTACTAATGAGCTTTACGGTATGGTTGGTATTGAAGGTAAGGATAATTATTACTTCTCTGATAGCCACAACTCACAAGCACCAAGCAGCAACTTAGTTAATTTAAGCTTTGGCTACGAAACTGACATGTGGGCAGTACGCGCATGGGCTCGTAATGTATTTGACGAAACCGTCCCTACACGTGGCTTTGAATTTGGTAATGACCCACAAGATGGTTACGCAACGCATACCTACACACAATTAGGTGAGCCTCGCGTAGCAGGTGTTACGTTTACACTTAATCTGTAAAGCATAGCCGTTGGCTTTCAAATGAAAGCTACAGCAAGCAATAAAAACACCGCGTTTAAATTAAACGCGGTGTTTTTATTTGTAGGTGAGGTTTTATACCTCGCTTTTTATAAAGTTAAATTACATGAGCGCGAAATAAATTCGCACCTACAGGCTTAATGTTTATTTGTAGGTGAGGTCCTACAGGCTTGATGTTTATTTGTAGGTGAGGTTTTATACCTCGCTTTTTATAAAGTTAAATTACATGAGCGCGAAATAAATTCGCACCTAAAGGTTGGGCGTAGGTTGTTGGGTTTGATGTTTATTGTAGGTGAGGTTTTATACCTCGCTTATTTATAAAGTTAAATTACATGAGCGCGAAATAAATTCGCACCTACAGGTTTGGCGTATGTTGTTGGGTTTGATGTTTATTGTAGGTGAGGTTTCATACCTCGCTTTTTTTATAAAGTTAAATTACATGAGCGCGAAATAAATTCGCACCTACAGGTTTGGCGTAGGTTGTTGGGGTTGATGTTTATTGTAGGTGAGGTTTTATACCTCGCTTATTTATAAAGTTAAATTACATGAGCGCGAAATAAATTCACACCTACAGGTTGGGCGTAGGTTGTTGGATTTGATGTTTATTGTAAGTGAGGTTTTATACCTCGCTTTTTATAAAATTAAATTACATGAGCGCAAAATAAATTCACACCTACAGGCTTGATGTTTATTGTAGGTGAGGTTTTATACCTCGCTTATTTATAAAGTTAAATTACATGAGCGCAAAATAAATTCGCACCTACAGGTATTCCACCTACGCCTACAAGCCAAGCATCACGCTCTTTGCATATCAAATAAGTAATAATAAAATGTGTTGTAGACGTAGAGCTTGCTCACGTGAGAAGCGAAGCTTCTTATTACTTTAAACTAACCAAATAAAAAGACCTTAAAGCTTCGCTTTAACGCGCCAGCAAGCTGTGCGCCTACAAGTCCAGCATTACGCCCTTTGAACATCAAACGCGATTACGTCTTTAATTTTTTCTTTATTTGTTGCGAGCATTACCAATCTATCAATCCCCAAAGCCACCCCTGCGCACTGTGGTAATCCATGCTCCAGCGCTTTAATTAAACGCGTATCCATTGGTACTTGTTTTAAACCGTTTACAGCGCGGTATGCGTTATCTTCATTAAAACGTTTAGCTTGCTCACTAGCATTTGTGAGTTCGTTAAAGCCGTTAGCCAATTCCATATTTTTATAATAAAGCTCAAAGCGCCCTGCTACACGTGTATCGTGTTCACAAATTTGTGCCAGTGCCGCTTGAGAAGCTGGAAAGTGATACACAAAACATGGCTTATCTTGCCCTATTGTGGGCTCTACTTTCATACAAAATAATAATTGCAGTAAGGTATCTTTATGCGTTTCATTTTGAGCTATATCAGCAAATCCATGCTCACACGCTAGTTGCTTTAATTGCTCTATGTTCGCTGTTAACGGATCGAGCCCAAGTGCTTGTTCAAACGCTTGCTGATAAGTAAGCCTTGTTGCCGGCTCAACATCTAAAACAAGCCGCATTAGTTCATCCATTTCATCCATAAGTGCAAATTCATCAAAGCCTGGGCGATACCATTCAAGCATTGTAAATTCAGGATTGTGATGGCTACCTGCTTCTTCATTTCTAAATGCTTTACAAAGCTGAAAAATAGCGCCTGAGCCTGCCGCTAACAAGCGTTTCATAGCAAACTCTGGAGATGTTTGTAAAAATAGAGGAAGCCCACCTGCGTGCCCTGGGCCTACAAATTTAGTATTAAAACTGGCTAAGTGTACATCGGTTACACTGGCACTACTCAAACTTGGTGTTTCGACTTCCATTACATCACGCGTATAAAAAAACTCACGAATGCTACGTAATATCGCTGCACGTTGTTTTAGTGTTTCAATGCTTGCGCTTGGGGCCCAAAGATCTGCTGACATATTTTCTCCAAAAAAATCCCAGCTTAAGCTGGGATTTTATAAACAATGTTAAAGCTTACTTAACACGGCTTACGTATTCACCGTTACGAGTGTCTACTTTAATTACTTCGCCAATTTGTACGAATAATGGAACTCGTACTACAGCGCCTGTACTAAGCGTTGCTGGTTTACCACCAGTGCCCGCTGTATCGCCCTTAAGGCCAGGATCTGTTTCAGTGATCTCAAGCTCAACAAAGTTAGGTGGTGTAACAGCAATAGGGCTGCCGTTCCATAATGTGATTGTACATAAATCATTTTCAACTAACCATTTAACAGCATCGCCTAGTGCTTTTTCGTCAGCGGCAATTTGCTCAAATGTTTCGTTGTTCATGAAATGCCAAAATTCGCCGTCTGTGTATAGATACGCTAAATCGGTATCCATTACATCAGCACCTTCAACTGATTCACCCGATTTAAAGGTTTTTTCAAGCACCTTACCAGAGATAAGTTTACGGATACGAACACGGTTGAACGCCTGGCCTTTACCAGGTTTTACCATTTCATTTTCTAAGATACTGCAAGGCTCGCCGTCCATCATAATTTTTAGGCCGCCCTTGAACTCGTTGGTGCTATAATTCGCCATCGTTTCCTCTATTTATATTTTTTCGAGTAATCTACATGCCAATGATACAAAGAAATGAAGCAAATTTGCATAAAAACTGGCAAAAAGAATTAGCAAATGTAGTTACCTGCCCAAAAACCTTGCTTGAAATGGTCGGTTTATCGAGCCAAGTCCATGAAAACGACCTAAAAGCCCGCAGTTTATTTGCGGTACGCGTGCCTATCCCTTTTATAAAAAAATACGCAAAGGCGATCCAAACGATCCTCTTTTGCTACAAGTAATGCCACGCCATCAAGAATTTTTAACTAAGTCGGGTTTTAATAAAGATCCCCTACTTGAGCAAGATAATGAACAACCCGGCCTTTTACATAAGTATAAATCGCGTGTTTTAGTAATGTTTAAAACCGGTTGTGCAGTCAATTGTCGTTATTGCTTTAGAAGGCATTTTCCGTATCAAGAAAACCAACTTAATAAAAAAAGTCTGCTTGAAACACTAAGCTACATAAAATCAGATGCTGATATAAACGAAGTGATTTTAAGTGGTGGCGATCCGCTCATGGCCAAAGACGATGCCATAAGTTGGTTTTTAGATGAGCTTGAGCAATTACCACAAATTAAACGAATGCGAATTCATAGCCGCTTGCCAGTAGTTATACCGGCGCGAGTTACCAATGAGTTATGTGAGCGATTAGCAAAATCGCCATTAAAAATCATTTTTATTAATCACATAAACCACGCAAACGAAATAGATTCCGATTTTAAAGCAGCTATGCAAAAGCTTAAACAAGCAAACGTAACGCTTTTAAACCAAGCTGTAATTTTAAAAGATGTGAATGATACGCTCGATGCGCAAATAAATTTAAGTGAAGCGTTATTTGACGCAGACGTATTGCCGTATTATTTGTATTTGCTAGATAAAGTTGAAGGGGCGAGCCACTTTGATATTAATGAAGCGCAAGCAATTGAAATAATGGCAGAGCTTTTAAAAGCTCTGCCTGGATTTTTAGTGCCTAAGTTAGTTAGAGAAATAGGTGGTCAAAAAAGCAAAACACCTATCGATCTTAAGCTAATTTAAACGTATATATTTACGTTATTACCCAATGATGCAGTTACCGACTTAGCCGGTGTTTGTGCACTTATTGATTGTGCTGCACCTTCAATAAGTGCAAGTGCTGCTGCGCCATCTGCTAGTTGCTGCTTTTTAGATAAAGCAGCGCTATAAAGCTCACTGCCTTGGCCTGAGCCAGAAACAGCGGGTAAACTTGTGCCTGATATATTCATATAACAAACCTGACTTTTAAATGTAATCCAAGTATTATGTCGGCCATGCAGTATAAAGCTTTAGGAAAACCATGGATTCAATTATTGAACAACTCAATACTAATTTAAAAATTGTTTATCGTCAGGCGCTTGATGCCGACAAAAAACTCGATGAATTACAGCAACAGGGCCATGGCAAATTTAAAGCCTTATTTGCACAAGATGCTGGATTTAGCTTTGAAGCTAAACGTTTTAAGCCTTACGTACTCGACGTAGCCGCTGACGTTGAAAGCTTATCTAACGATGGTTTTGATGAAGAAAAACTTAAAACTACCGTTATTAAGTTACAACAAATACTCACGTTGTTAGCTACTTTTAAGTAAAGCTTAAAAATAAAAATGCCGCTATTTAGCGGCATTTTTATTTTCAGTTAATCTAAACTTGGTAATATTTGTTCACCAAACCACTGCGTTAATAAGCGTTTTTCGTAATAAAATGATTCTTCGCGGCCCATTTTAATTTTATCCATAAAGCCCATATCTTTAAGCTCTACATCACTGCCTTTATTAAGTACGTTGCCATCTTTATCTGTTAACGAATAATTGAGCTTAATGCGCGGAAAATAGATTGGTTTTACTACACGTATTTCATCCATACCGCCGTATCGCACATCACCGGCTAAATCTAAATCAGTGAACTCTACGTTTAATTTATAACCTTTTGGTAGCTGCTCAGCAAGCTTAGCCATATGTTTTTCAAAGCTACTTGCAATGTGTTTATGATACGACCCTCTGGCTTGATTCGACGCTCGTACATCACGATAATCGTTAAAGTCATGCCATTTAACAATAGACTCCCCAGCATGAGCAAATACAGGGAGTGCTATACACATTGTCATTGCTATTTTCTTAACTGAATTCATATCGTTCTCCAAAAAGGTGTACCAATTACAATAGAGTGAATTGCAATAAGCCCAGTATTCATACCTAAATTACCAATGGCATATTAACAGTCATTCATTAACTATAACTTAACCATACCTTTTAAATTTTTGACAGTATTTTGTCGCTTGCGGCTTCAATTAAATCAAGCACATTTTCAAAGCCATCATCACCGCCGTAATAAGGATCGGGAATCGCACTAACGCTCTGTTCACCAAACTCTAAAAACAACGCTAATTTGTACTGTAAATGCGCAGGGCACTGGGCTTTTAAATCAGCTAAATTTTGTGTATCGGCCGCTAAAATTAAATCAAATTCAGTAAAGTCACTTGTGCGTACTTTACGCGAATAAATACCTTTAAAACTATAACCACGTTTTTCGCCTGCAGCCATTGAGCGGCTATCAGGCGTTTTACCTTCGTGATAACCAATAGTGCCAGCCGAATCAACTTTAACATCAACACCTAGCTTTTTAGCGCGGGCTTTTAATACCGCCTCTGCGGTTGGCGAGCGGCAAATATTACCTAAACAAACAACTAATATTTTTTTCATTAGACACTCCTTTAAACATTAAAAACTAAAACTGTTTTAAAATGCTCGCATCATACTCATCAGCATTTAGCGTTACGTTATGTTGCGCTGCAACAGATTCAAGCTCAGCTTGTTTAATGGCTAAATCGTCCATGGTGATTAGATTATCGTCTAGCTGCCACAATAACCGAGAGCCCGCGTAGCTATAATGAATCGCTAATAACGCATCGGCATTGCCTTCACGGCCAGCGGCTTTTAACTTAGCCATTTTACGGGTTATTTTATTAAGTGCTTTTTTAAGTTCCCACACATAAACAACTTCAGTCATAAAGCTATGTGTACGGTATTTATGAAGTAACCACGCAAGCCCAACGCTTGTAATAGCAACACCTATTAAGTTCCAATGAAAGTGGCTACCACTTTCATCAGGAAATAAAGCAATCAGCGTTTGCGATATAGCCAAGCTGCCTACAGCCAAACCAATACCACATCCTGCAATAACACGGTTTAAATGTTTACGATAACGCGCTTTATTTATTTCAATGAGTTGCATAACAGCCTAAAAAGTTAAGTTTTAATATTTGCGAATAGCTATTGTAACTAAACCCCACATTTTTTATAAAATTATTTCACCCCTTTTTGATTTGCCATCCGTTATAGCTTTGAAAATACCCTAATGCATTAATTTGGAGCGGCTTATGCACACACTTGAAGTACCTAACAACCCAGTATTTATTAAAACATCGACCGCCGTTATTGGCGGCGCCGCAATGACCTTTGCAGCTTTTGCGTTTATGCAATATTTAATAAGTGGCGAGCAACGCGCACCGGTTAAACCAAGGGGCGATATTATAGTAGAGATTTTTCAGGCACCTGAGGATTCAAAAGTCAGGCATATACAAAAAATACAGCCGCCACCGCCAATGCCTAAAGTGCCGCCAAAAGCACCACCGCTTGATACATCAGCCGATCCTGTGTTGGCAATTAGCGACTTTACGCCAGTTACAATTGATGATTTTGGTGACGACATTAACAACACCATTAATCGCCCTACAGGGGATGCAACACCCATAGTGCGCATAAACCCTAAATACCCAACCACAGCCGCGCGCGATGGTATTGAAGGTTGGGTGCAACTAAGCTTTAGTATTTCGCCAACGGGGGAAGTAATCGACCCAGTAGTTATTAACGCCGAGCCAAAACGTACCTTTGACCGCGAAGCAATAAGAGCCATTAAACGCTGGAAATATCGCCCCAAAGTGATTGAAGGTGTGGCACAATTACAAACAGGTCAAACCGTACAGCTCGATTTTAAATTAGATAACTCTATTTAATGGACTAAACGCCTATGCTACTAAGTATTAAGTCATGGTTATTTGAAACGCCAAGCAAGGACTGCATGGCAAGTTATGCAAAAAGTGGCGACAATCGTTACTTAGAGCAGCTTATTGCCCTCTACAGTAACGACTTATACCACTACCTTGTTACGCAATCTAATACGCATTTAGCATACGACGTAAGCCAACAAACATGGCTAAAAGTAATCGAAAAACGCCACCTTTACCAAGCACAAACCACACCTAAAGCGTGGTTATTTAAACTTGCCCGCAACACACTCATTGACGAATACCGCAGGCAACAGCACTTTGTAGAGCTTGACGAAAACACGCATTTAGCAGCACAAAATGATAAAAGCGAAAGCGACTTAGATGGTGGTGACTTAACTAGTGGAGACTCGCATATAGGCAGCTCAAACATAAGCTATGACGCGTTTGACGCCGCGCTAAAACAACTCAGCTTTGTACAGCGTGAAGCCATAACATTACAACAAGAAGGCTTTTCGCTCACTGACATAGAACTTATAACGCAAAGCAGCCTCGAGACCATTAAAACAAGGCTGCGCTATGCCAAGCAAAACCTTAAACGTTTATTAGGAGCAAACAATGAACAAGCCTGATGAGCCGTTCGATCAAAAGCTCACACAACACTTTAAAGAGCGAAAAGCGCGCACTACACTTACAAGTGACCAGCAAAAAGCGCTACTTAATAAAGCCACGCACACAAAGCCTAAAAAGCCCACAAGGCTTAGTTTTACGCTACAACTAACCAGCCTAGCCTGCGCACTGGGTGTGTTCGCCTTTATTGTGTTTGATAATAACGATGGCTTTAACCACGCGCCTAAAACCGTATTTAACACCATAGACATTCACGACTATTCATTTATAAAAACACACGAAATAAATCAAGCAGGCAGCTACGCAAGCTCTATAAACGAGCAAAAACACGCGCTTGATAGTCAATTAGTTAACGATTTACGCCGTCACCAACAGCGCCATATAGAATACGGCACTCTAGTGAAGGTAGATAACGACTGGTACATAGCCAGCTGTAATGATGAAGTACTCGTGCAAATTAAGCATTCGCTGCTCAGTGATTTAAAAGGGAAGCATGCAGTGGAAAGTGGTCTAAATACGGGTGATATGCTGGCTATGGCACATAATGGTAAAGGGCAGATTATTGCGCTTAAACATGCGGGCGCAGGGGTGAAATTATGTAGGAGTTAAAAACTTCACCACTAATTGCGTTACTCATGAATGAAGACTATCGAATAGAGTCACCTTTAAATTTGCGTGATCTTAGATAGCCTATTTAATCATTATTCAGAGACCGTGAGTATTTTATATGTGTCGTAAGCAAATTGATCTGTCATACCACTAACAAAGTCTTGCAATAAACGGCATCTAAAATAAAACTCGTATATTGGCTGAGCTTTTTCTTCATCATTCAGGCTATCAACGGTATGCTTATAAACTTCTATGAACTTGTCTGATATACGATTTAGCAACCGTGTCTCTACAGGTAGGATCTTTTCTTTATTAATAATTTTTCTAAAACTTTCCGCTTTCAAATCTAGTAATCTTTGATATTCATTTAGAATTCCTGATGTAATTTTATACCCTTGGAGCTCGAGCTTTTCTACTTCGGGGTGGCAAAAAACATGTTTAGAAGCAACATTTTTCAGTGACTTCGTTATAGCATGTTGGTATCCACCATCTTCAAGAAGAGATTGATTAAAACTACCATTATAGATTTCATTAAGGTTGTCAACAAAACGTGTTGATGCGTGATTAACTAAAGGATGTATTAAACCAACTCGAAGCCATATAAAAAATTCGCTTTCGAGATTAGTGGGGTTCTCTTTGGCCTTTTTGTACGCATATTCGCACTTTTTTTCCATAAAAGTTTCATCTTGTTGGCTAGTTAATTTATACCCATCAATAATGCTCGAATATTCTTTAACCAATAGCTCTTTAAGTACTTCAATTTTAATAAAACCTTTCTCAACAGCATCTTCCATGTCAGCTAAACAGTAAGCAATATCATCAGCAGCTTCCATAATATAAGAAGCTATATGCCTGTTTCCAACTTGAATCTGTAACTTATCGTATAATTCCATAACAAAAGCTTGTTCGCTGTAATAATAACCAACTTTCTTTTTTAGATAACTTCTTGAGTCTGTGCTTTCGGGTCTCACCTCTGTCGCACACCGAGTATATTTTAAAATACTGGCGGTTTGGCAGTAAGTTAAATTTAAAGCTGATAGATTATGTATTATTCGAATTGCTTGTGCATTCCCTTCAAAGTTACACAAATCAAATAGTAATTTTTCTTCTAATGTAATTAAAGTAAGTTTTTCATTTTCACAAAAGGTTTTCGTTACATATTTATAGTCTTTATGATTCAGTAAATACTTTGTAAACCAGTCATTTATAGCAGCTTCACCAAAGTGACCAAACGCTGGGTTACCAATATCATGCATCAAGCAAGCCATTTCAACTAACGTAACAAGCGGCTCAGCTAAGGATTCTATAATTTTATTTTCTTCGTAATTTAATATGTCGCCCAAACCCTTTTCTTTAAGTAGTTTGATGATTGTTTTAGAAATAAAGCGTCCATTTTGCTGCACTTCGAGTGAATGAGTCAAACGAGAGCGAACTGCGGCATTACGCTCAAGTGGAAAAACCTGAGTTTTCTGTTGTAATCTTCTTAATGCGGCACTATTAATAATTCGACCACGATCACTCTCAAGACTGCTAGCTAATGAAGGTTGTTCACTTGTAGGCCTCAATTTATTAATTTTATTTATTAGCTTCATATTTATTCCATTAAAATAATGATGATTTAGTTAATCAACTTAATATAAACAAGATCTTACCTTTTGGTTTCTATTCTTATAGGTTGAATTTCTTCAATTAAGCTTTTGAGATCTAAATTAGGAAGTTGCCCTCTCTTGATTTTTCCCGCGAGATATTTAGGAATTTAGTTCGTAAATAGGTATCATCCAACCACCTCCTAAATTCACCCAAAGAGTCAACAGGATATATCCAAGTATCTGGATTTTTTTGAGGGAAATCGTCGGGAAACTTATGCTGAAACTTAATCCTTATATCAAACTTTTCATCATAACTTTGGGCAATCCATTCTTTACTCCAAGCCTGTCCGACACTAATGTCTGGCATTGTTTTGGAATCCAATGGCATACCTTTCCTAATGCTTGTTATTAGAATATTCGCGATTTCGGAAAAAACACTAAAATAACCGGAAGGTAATTCATTTAAAGTTATGCGCTCGTGAAATGTTTGCCAGTAATCAGGAACCCCATCATTTTGTGAGTAACCCGTACGTTGATAAATATAAGTGCGAAGACTTAACCTTGCTAAGTTTCTATAATTAGCTTTAGCTTGCTCTACTAGCGAAGGAGCCTCAAATGCGTAATATTCAAGTATAGCCATACAGTTAATATCATTTATGACGTCGTACATAACTCCATTTATCGGAGTTGGAATATATAACCCCACCGAGCTTTGACCTTGGGATTCAATTAACTCCCTAATAAATTTTCCCTTCGTTGTATGTTTTTGTTCATCCCAATTTTTGATTAAATTAGTTATATCAGCTTCTGTAGTACCGCATAAAAGTGCTAAACCACGAGTTCCTAAATATGGAGTTCCATCATTAAGTACCCCCATATCTACGCCGTCTTTACCCGTATACGAAATTAATGATGTTGACTTATTACCATAATTATTTGGCATTTAAATTCCTTGTCTCAGTACTCTATTGAAGTTTTAAACTATCTGCTTGTCTAAAATCTAATCTACCATAAAGTTTATACTTATGATTAGCTTCTGAAGTAAGTTTTTGCGATTTTCATATTCCTCGGAGTCAACCTTTCTCTCTCAAGCTGTTCTCCTACAATAAACACTACATATAACTAGCTTTAGGTGTGCTCATTGCATTGGAGATTCGTTGGGTTTCGTGCTGCTCAATCTACGTATGTTAAAAGTATCAGGCCGTCATCAAATAAGCTGGCGATAGCCGTGTTTTAACACCGGTAAGTAAGGCCTCCCGATGCAATAGAAAACACGTCGCCGCTAATAGATGAGATCGCAAAAAGGGATCCATGGCAACACCTATTGGCTGCAGCTCTATACGTCACAAAATCTAAAATAAAGTTTTTAAATACTCAAAGTAAAAAACTAAACCTTAGAGCAGTGATTTGAATTGAAACTCAATACTTCTCAATTCAATACTCACTAATAATCTCGTATATAACGATAATCAAATTCAGTACTATCTAATACTGTACAATGATCATTAAAGTCGTCGCTGTTCATACTCTGTATGTCAATAATAACCGATTGCTCTTCTATATTTTTAGCAAAGCTCATTAGAAGCTGTTTGCCTCTCTTCGCATCAATTCGACAGCCAAATTCATAAATACTATAAAGCATAGCAAATTCATCACCTGCTTTTTCGGCTTGTAATAATAAAGCCTGGCCTTTTTCGTTATTAAGTATTTTTCCTAAAATAAATTGTGCGCGCGGGTTTTTCTTTTCATTAGCTAGGTAACGTAATATTACTAAAGCTTGGAAGCTATCTTGCGGGTAGGCACCTTTATAATATCCTCGCTCATCGAAGTGTCTTCCTGACTGATACGCATAAGCATATGTTAATGCTTTTTTGGTACTCATAGAGGCGAGGTTTTCATTACTTGTTTCAATATGCTTACGGCGAAATTCAGCGGCACGCTGCTGATGTTGTTGTACCTCAATATCAATATGCTGCTGTTGCTGAAAAATAACGATACCTATTGCCGTAATAAAACCTGCAACAAGCGTTAAAACACTAACGACAGGAAGTACAATGAACCATCTATTTTTTAGCTTTTTTTGTTTTTGATAATCGCCAGATTCAAATAATTTATCAAATTCTTTATGGTCGTGCATTGATACATTAATGCGTGATATGTAAGCAGCTCCCCATGCGCCAAAAATATAAACCCCAACTAAAATAACCGCTAAAACGCCACCAACAAGAATAATCTGCAAATCCCACGCTACAAATACAATACAAGCATGAGCAATTAAACCTATTAGCGAAAATAAACGCTCGTATCCTCGACCATGAAACCGTACAGCTGCACCAACTAACGCACCACTAATGAGTAACATCACAGGACCTGCAGCTGGTTTTAACTCAAACAGAAATGCCCATAGAACTAAAATAGGAACACTCCAGAATGCAGCACCTAAAGCAGCTGAAAGTGCATTTTGTTTTGATATTTTTTGAAGTGCACTCTGTTTAGAATCTAGATCCATTTTCATTATTAGCCTTATTATTTTTTAAATTAATCATAATACAACTCGATATCAGTTTCAGCATTACTTGCTTACTGCATGAATTAAAAGAGTAAAGAATTGTTAAAAATAATTTTTAAGCTCACAATAACAAAAATACACTTTTTATTAGTTTGCTTGTGACTTAAAGTCCCTCAAATCAAAATGAATAGTCCTTTTTAAGAAGGCATAGGGCGGATTTTGTTTTATACAAAACTAAAACACAGATGTCATGCTTAATACTATGATTCTGAAATCAGTAGTTGATGCGTAACCTAGTGCGTAAATACTAAATCTAACTTTTCGGGCTAACGCCCGACGCGCTAGCAAGCTATGCGCCTACAAAAGATATACATATACTTAGCTTTATAGGTGCAAACCGCATTGTAGAACAGTTCGGTTTCGTGTCACTCAACCCAACCTATGTACGCTTTTTTTAAACAAAAAAACCTACGGTTAAGCAGGCTTTTAACTATGTAAAAATCGTATTTTTTAATACAAACATACTTGTTACTAAGTACGCTAAAAACGTAAGATCGTAATCAAATAGCGTTATCTGATAATTTTCGGCTTAACGCTACTCACGTCTAAATGAATCGTCATTTCTACATTTTCAGGTTCTACCGCAACATCACTTAAACCTGTTCTAGTAAAATATTCTTCAAAGTTTTGCTGATATTTAGCCGAAAACTGCGTATACGCAGTAATAAACAAACTCAGTTTTTTAGCTATTATTGGGTAGGTTGCGGCAAGTTCCCGCAATTTTTCAGGTTCAACAAAGGCAAATTCGGCGTAAGTATTAAAATCATTACCCATAGATGTTTTACCATAATCAGATAAAAAGCCCGCGCTATAATCTGGCGCTAACTCATCTTTTGTAAGTGCCTCAAAATTTGATGCCGCAGCCTTCCAATCTCTATTTAATAAACTTTGCCATGTCATTACGCTAAATGGTGAGTTATTAAATATGAGTGAACTAAGTTCATGATGTACTCCACGATACGCATTTTCATAGTTAGCTTTTGTTCCATTCCATTGTGCAACATTAGATAAAGCTATCCATCTAGAACCATAAGTTCCGCCAGCAGCAGCTCCTTCAATAGTTATAGCGCCTACAATATAAATAGTATCAATTACTTCAGAAATAAATCCTTCTGGGTAAACTCCCAAGGCAGACTCAATCCCATCAAGAGTTTCAGGTGCACTATCTAAAGAGGTTATAGTCACTTCAACATTAGCTAAAGTCCCCTCTTCTTCGGTAAAATCTTTCGGATAAGATTGCTTTGGATTATCTGTCTTTATATCGAGCTGGTATGTTTTTGCCAATCGTTCTGCTTGCTCCGTTTCACTTTCTAGGTAAGAGCATGCGTTCAAAAACAATAAAAAACTAAAAAGGACAAAAGCTTTATTTTTCATTTAAACAATCCTTGTTTTGTGCCCTAAAAAAGCCTGCATATTTGCAGGCTTTCAAGGCATTTTATAAATAATTAAAACTCAGTATTTACAACACACTTTTATAACACGTTTTTATAACACAAGTATGCTTGTTACTAAGTACGCTATAAACGTGAGTGCGCCGCCAAATAAGGCGTACGGTAGCTGCGTTTTAACGTGGGTGAGTAAGTCACACCCTGATGCAATAGCCGATACAGCGCTGGTGTCGGATATAGGCGAGCAATGATCGCCAAATATACCACCACCCAAAATAGCACCTACAACAAGCGATGGCGGTAAACCAAGCGCTTGAATAAGTGGCACACCAATTGGGATTAATATAGCAAACGTGCCCCACGATGTACCCGTAGTAAACGACATTACCGCGCCGGTTAAAAAAGCACAGGTACGATTAAATAAATAGGTAGGTAGTCGCCAACAAGCGATGCTACAAATACGCCAGTACCCAATTCTTTTAGGCTTGCGCCAAGTGTAAGCGAAAGCAGTACAATGGCGACCAGTGGCATTAATTCGCCCATACCTTTAAAACCGGTATCAACTAATTGATGATGCGTAAATTTACGTGAGCCAATCATTAAAAAGTAAGCGACAACAATGGCTAAAACCGTTGCATATAATACTGATTTAGAACCGCTGCCCTCGGCTAGTACACCATTACCGGTGTAATACATAAAGCCAACCATGCTGGTAATAAGCGTAATAAGCGGGATTAACATGTAACGCGCTTTAGAGCCTTTTACTTCTTCTTTTAAGTCAGTTGTTTGAAGCTCTAGTTTTTGTTCGGCTTCTTTCATTGGGCCGTGCACTTTATCGAACGCGATAGTGTAAAAAACAATGGCAAGGGTAATTATGGCGTAAAAGTTATACCCTACGCTGCCCCATAACACTGATACAGCCGACTCACCTAGCTCATAGTTACCTAACAAACCAAGTACAAATGCGCCCCAGCCGTTAAGTAGTATTAAAATACACACTGGCGCACTGGTGCTGTCAATAATGTACGCTAGACGCGCTCGGCTCATTTTAAATTTGTCGAATAAGCCACGCGATAAAATACCCGAGGTAAGTACGCTCAGGTTAGATTCTATAAACACCGCAATGCCGGTAAACATGGTTAAAAAGCCCACTTGGCGCTTACTTTTTGCAATACCTTTGTTCATTAGCATATTAACGGTTGCTGCAACGCCGCCAGATTCGCGAATGTAGGCAAGCAAGGCACCTATTAAAATACTAAATATTAATATGCGTGTATTACCTGGCGAACTGGCAACCGAAATAATACGTTCAATGGTATTTAAAAAAGTGTCAAACAAGCTATTACCTTCGCCCTGAAAGGCGAGTAAAAACTCAGAAGAAGCAACAGCAACAAGTAGCGCCATAATCACTTCTTTTCGCCAAAACACGATAGCAATCGCAATTAGCGGCGGTAAAATAGAATACCAATGCATAAAAAGTTAACCTTAATTATTAGCGAGTAAACCTCGCTTTGTACGCGTTTTAACGCTTATTTGTTAAGCCTAACAACATAAACCGGCTTAGTTTTATAGACCGCTTAGCTTAATGGATTGGCTTACTCAAGTCACCTGTAAATAAATCACTTAAGGTGGCACAGTTAGTACGTTTTAACCTATACGATAGCTTATTGATTTAGTAGCGCTTCATAAATAAGCGACACTACCGATCCGTACTGTGCGGTTTCAAATTGTTTGCCTGTAAATTCGTAACGTTTTTGCGAGCCTTTAATGGCACTATGGCGAGCATTGGTAAGTAAAACAATAGCCAAGTCGTAAGCGGGGTCAATTACGGTCACTGTCCCCGTCCAACCTGTGTGGCCATAAGCCTGCGCGCTTGCATAAGGGCCAAAGTGCCAGCGCCTTGCTTGGTTGTTACCAGCTAGCCTAAAGCCAAGCCCGTAGGTTTCATCGCTTGATTGCGGCGTTAAAAATTGCGCTAAGGCGCTTGCACTAAATAATTGTTGGTCGCCGTAGCCACCATTATTTAGTAATAGCTGGCAAAGCACCGCTAAGTCGTGAGCGTTACTAAATAATCCTGCATGCCCTGCTACGCCATCAAGTGAGTAGTAAGCGCGCTCGTCGTGCACTTGGCCTTGTAAAACACTGGTGCGAACATTATCAAACTTAATGCGCCCGTCTCGTGTGTTGCCGCTAAGCTCAGTGGCTGCAAATTGCTGCGGCTTAAAGCCTTTTTTAAGTGGATTAAATAACGTGTTAGTTAATTTTAGTGGCGCGTACACTTGCTGCTCTAGATATTCGTCAAGGGGCTGCCCTGTAATACGCTCAATGAGCACACCTAAAATCATGTAATCAATATCAGAGTAAACATGCTGCCCAGATGATTCACTGCTAAAAGGGACGCTGGTAAGTAATAGCTGTTTGGTGGTTTTACTGTTTTGCGAATAAAACGCGTCACCATAGCTGCCATCTTTACGATGAAAGTCAAATACTGGCGGGTATCCGGCGCTGTGTGTGAGTAAATCTTTCACTGTACGTTGTACTCGCCCTTCGCCTTTATATTCGCTTAGGTAGCTTTGTACGGGTTTATTAATATTCAACAACCCTTCGCTTACTAATTTCATAAGCGCAAAGTTGGTGGCGAATATTTTGGTGTTTGAGGCAAGATCAAACAAGGTATTAGTCTGCATTGGCTCTGGGCGTAGTAACATTAAATCACTTTGCTGGTATTGCTTTGCATCGCCATAAGCGGTTAATTTTATTAGCTCACCATTTTTAACAACGGCCAACACAGCCCCAGGAAAACCCGCTTTTACATCGCGATTTATTAACGCATCCACTTCGCTAAAATCTACGTGTTTTATTGGATCGTCGCTTAAAGTAGGAAATGCAAAGCGCAGCGTTAAACTTGCGCCAGCAGGGAGAATATTTTCAACTTTAAAGGTATTAACACCGTTGTGAGTATTTTTTGCCAAACTGTAATTGTATAAGGTGTTGGCGCTTAGTTGGTTAACGTCGAGCTTTTTATTATTAATGTAAATATCGGCGCTTTGTGCGTTGTGGTTTTGTATTAATAATTGCCCCCGCCCTTTGTAAGCTTTAAACGTTCCTCGGTTATTTACATAAAACCGGCTACTTGGATTTACCTCAGGAAACGTTACAACCACTTGTGCATTAGGCAGCTCTACAAGTTGGCTCTTTGTAAGTGGTAGCACCGAGCTAATAGGCTCAGGTGGTGTACTACAACCCACAATAATAAAGCTCAATGCCGCTATAAAAGCTTGTTTGATATAACCACACCTTTGATTTTTTACAGCAATAAACATGCTTAGCCCTTATTTATATAACAAGTAAGGCGCTCTTTGCGCTTTAAATTGCGCAAGCCCCGCCTGCCAGCTTTGTTTTATTTGCGCTTCTGATTGCCCTGCTTCAATAGCTAAGCGCAATTTATTAGTACCCGCTAGCTTATCCATAAAGTCAGCGCGCTCAAAAAACGAGATGTTGTTTTTACTAAGTTCCGTGTACGCATTTATTAAGTAAGTTAAATTTAGGCCTGAAATATTTGCTTGTCTTAAATCGAGCCCCTGCACGGTTTGGTTTTTAAATTTAGGGTTTAAAGCAGCGCCTTTAATTGCGCGCGGTGTAAAATTAAAATCACCTAATGCAACTGGCGAATAGCCAATTACTTGAAATGCAAAGTCGGTACCTCTACCAATGCTGATAGGCGTTGCTTCAAAAAAGCAAAGCGACGGATAAAGCGCAATGGCTTGATCGTTAGGTAAATTAGGGCTGGGTTTTATAGGCAAGCTGTAAGTACTTTTGCGAGTGTAATGATCAACAGGGATCACGGTTAGTTTTAAAGCGGGCGCTTTATTGATCCAGCCCTCACCCTTGATCATTTTGGCAAGTTCGCCAACGGTCATACCGTGTAACACAGGAATTGGGTGCATGCCTACAAACGATTTAAATTGTGGCTCTAATATTGGCCCATCAACGTAGGCAATATTTGGGTTGGGTCTGTCGAGTACTAAAAATTCTATCCCCTGCTCTGCAGCGGCTTCCATCATGTAGTGCATAGAGCTTATGTAGGTATAAAAACGCACTCCCACATCTTGAATATCAAAAATAATCACATCAACATCGACTAAAGCAGCTTGGCTTGGTTTTTTATTTTTACCATAAATAGAAATAAGCGGAATACCAGTTTTACCATCAACGGCATTTTTTACATGGGCGCCCGCATCGTGATCGCCGCGAAAGCCATGCTCAGGTGCAAAAATTTTAGTTATATTAATATTTTTAGTCAGCAGCGCATCGACTAAGTGAGTTTGCCCTACTGTTGATGTTTGATTGACTACTAGCCCTACACGTTTATTTTTTAACTGCGGTAAATATTTAGCATATTGCTGCGCACCTACTACAAGTGAGTTGTTAGCTTCGTTGGCTTGCACGCTTGCAATAAAAATGGCGCTAAAAATAAAAAATAACGTAATAAATAGGGTTTTAAACATACTGCAATATCCTTTTAAACAAGGTGTTTAAAATAACATAGGTAATATTAAAGAGCAGCTTTAGAAAGGGGTTAAGTGGGCTTAGATATAGTGATTAGAAGCTGGCGCTTCTCACGCGAGCAAGCTCAGCGTCTACAACGGATAAATAAGCTCGGAGTTTGGATTTAAAGATTAGGTTGGTTTTACTTGTCGGCGTGCAGCTTGCTGACGCGACGAGCGAAGCGGATAAATAAACTCGGAGTCTAGATTTAAAGATTAGGGATGGCTTTGCTTGTAGCCGTGCAGCTTGCTGACGCGACGAGCGAAGCTCGTAAATGTTTTGCTGTGAGTTTATTCAATTAGAAGCTGTCACTTCTCACGCGAGCAAGCTCTGCGTCTACAACGGATGAATAAGCTCGGAGTTTGGATTTAAAGATTGGGTTGGTTTTACTTGTCGGCGTGCAGCTTGCTGACGCGACGAACAACGATCGTAAACTTTCTGTGAATTTTATAGATTAGAAGCTGGCGCTTCTCACGCGAGCAAGCTCTGCGGCTACAGGAGAGGTAGTTTACACTTCACTTTATTTTAGGCACAAAAAAACCGACTTAATGTCGGCTTGTTATGAAAGTGGTGGGCGCAGGAGGATTCGAACCTCCGACCGCTCGGTTCGTAGCCGAGTACTCTATCCAGCTGAGCTATGCACCCACTTTCATAGATTGCTTATTTAAACTCTAAGCAGAGCGTATAAATTCAGGCATAAAAAAACCGATTTCCATCGGTTTATTTTTCTTACACTTAAAAGTGTATGAAAACATGAAAGTGGTGGGCGCAGGAGGATTCGAACCTCCGACCGCTCGGTTCGTAGCCGAGTACTCTATCCAGCTGAGCTATGCACCCACTTTCATTTTTACTATTACTTATTTTGACTCTAAGTGAGAGTTTAGCTTATTTATACTCTAAGCAGAGTCTATAAAGTGGTGGGCGCAGGAGGATTCGAACCTCCGACCGCTCGGTTCGTAGCCGAGTACTCTATCCAGCTGAGCTATGCACCCACTTTATAGTTTACTTATTTAGACTCTAAGCAGAGTTATTAAAGTATGGTGGGCGCAGGAGGATTCGAACCTCCGACCGCTCGGTTCGTAGCCGAGTACTCTATCCAGCTGAGCTATGCACCCATACTTTAAAATTTTACAAAACACGCCATTAAAAGAAATGGTGGAGAGGGAGGGATTCGAACCCTCGATAGAGCTACAAACTCTATACTCCCTTAGCAGGGGAGCTCCTTCGGCCACTCGGACACCTCTCCGTCTTGTGGGGCGTATAATAAAGATTTCAGAAAATATGTCAAACACTTTTCTACCAAAAACGACTATATGGTTATAGATTGCACATATGCTTGGTTTTAAAGTGTAATTAGTTTGAAAATTAAGCGACTTATGAGTCCTCAGAGTGAGGATTAATACCTTCAACTGGTACTAACTCATCTGTTAGGTTTGCAAGGTACTGCTCTTGATACCCCAATTGCTGAAACTCAGCAATACAGGCTCTATAGTAGGCTTGTCGTTCTTGCTCTGTCGTACAGAGTTCTGACGACTCTTCAACGCGTTTATTTTTCATTTTATTATTCTATAAGTCCGTTTGATTATTCTTAGTTAAAGCGTACAACCTAGGCCGCTTAAATTTTCGCCATAGTGTAGCTAAGAAAGTTACATAAATACAACGAAATGTTTAAAAAATAGTCATAATAAAAAGTTATAATACTAACCAAATTTGTTTAAAAGAATCAAAACAAACAATATCAAATACTTAAGTTTATAAAAATAGCGCCACCCTAATCAAAAACAATTAACAAATTACATTTTTTATTTACGAAGTACCTTGTTATACCAATCTGCTTATATATAGGACTATTTAACGTTAAGAAAATTACGCTAGAACTAGGCAAAATTTTTGTATCTAGTTGTTCTAAATAAAAAATTTTTAACGACGTATAGTGCAATTTAATTCGTTAAATTGATCAAAGATTTATGCTGGTTGGTATTAAAAGCATACCTTTATTGTCTAGGCTTTAAACACAAAAACGCCGCGATTAGGCGGCGTTTATTAACTTACTTTGTTTTACCCAAAGCTTAGTCAGCTTGTGGACGCATATGCGGGAACAAAATAACGTCTTTAATTGTAGATGAGTCAGTAAATAACATTACTAAACGGTCAATACCAATACCTTCACCTGCAGTTGGCGGTAAGCCGTACTCAAGTGCGCGTATGTAGTCTTCATCGTAATGCATTGCTTCATCATCGCCTGCGTCTTTCTCTTCAACTTGGCGAGTAAAGCGCTCAGCTTGGTCTTGTGCATCATTAAGCTCAGAGAAACCATTTGCAAGTTCACGACCGCCAACAAAAAACTCAAAACGGTCTGTAACAAATGAGTTTTCGTCGTTACGACGTGCAAGTGGTGATACTTCCCACGGGTAGCCAGTAATAAACGTAGGTTGAATAAGCATGTGCTCTGCTGTTTCTTCAAATATTTCACACAAAAACTTACCTGGGCCCCAAACACAGTTTTCAGGAATTTTAACGTGCACTTGTTTAGCGTACGCTTTTAATTCGTCAAAGTGGTTTTCTGGGTCATTAAATACCGCAGCATCAAACTCAGGGTTATATTTTAAGATTGCATCGCTCATGCTTAAACGTGTAAACGGTTGGCCAAAGTCATACTCAACTGAGTCAGTTACTTCGCCGTTTTCGTCTTTGGTTGTATTTATAACAATTGGGCTACCCAATACGTTAGTTGCAACTGTACGTAGCATGTCCTCGGTGATGTTCATCAGGTCGATGTAATCAGCGTATGCTTGGTAAAATTCAATCATTGTGAATTCTGGATTGTGACGCGTAGATAACCCTTCGTTACGGAAGTTACGGTTAATTTCGAATACACGGTCAAAACCACCTACCACTAAGCGCTTTAAGTAAAGCTCTGGCGCTATACGTAAGTACATGTCGATATCAAGCGCGTTATGGTGTGTTACAAACGGACGCGCAGATGCACCACCAGGTATAACCTGTAGCATTGGTGTTTCTACTTCCATAAAGTCACGGTCTGCTAAAAAGCGACGAATGCCTTCAACCACTTGTGAACGAATACGGAATGTTTCGCGCGTTGCTTCGTTAGTAATTAAATCAACGTAACGTTGGCGGTACTTTGTTTCTTGATCTGATAAGCCATGGAATTTTTCAGGTAACGGACGAAGTGACTTAGTTAATAACTGGTACTCAGTCATTTCTACGTATAAATCGCCTTTACCTGATTTATTTAGCGCGCCTTTAACGCCAATAATATCGCCAGTGTCTAGCTGACCATATTTTTCTTTAAGATCTTTTTGAACATCTTTAGATGCATACGCTTGTACGCGACCTTTCATGTCTTGAATTACAAAAAACGGTCCACGCTTTGCTAAAATACGGCCTGCGATAGACACAACTTCTTGCATCTCTACTAATTCTTCTTTGCTCTTATCACCAAACTGGGCTTGCAAATCAGCCGTGTAATGCTCACGACGGAATTGGTTTGGATGACCGTTGGCTGGGCAATTTTCGCGTATCGCGTCTAACTTGCCGCGACGCTCAGCGATTAACTTGTTTTCGTCTTGGATTTTATCAGTCATTTTTTAGCTCTTTATTAGCTTGGTGGTTATAGGCCAGATTTAAGGCTGGCTTCAATAAATTTATCTAAGTTACCGTCAAGTACCGATTGGGTATTGCGGTTTTCAACGCCGGTACGTAAATCTTTAATGCGTGCGTCATCAAGTACGTATGAACGAATTTGACTACCCCAACCAATATCAGATTTAGCATCTTCTTGCGTTTGTTTTTCAGCATTTTGCTGTTGTAGCTCAAGCTCAAATAATTTAGCTTTTAACTGCTTCATCGCTTGGGCTTTATTTTTATGCTGTGAACGCTCGTTTTGACACTGCACTACGGTATTTGTTGGTACGTGAGTAATACGAACCGCCGATTCGGTGGTGTTAACGTGCTGACCACCCGCGCCCGATGCGCGGTAAACGTCTATACGCAGGTCTGACGGATTCATATCAATTTCAATGTTATCGTCAACTTCTGGGTATACAAACGCAGAAGCAAATGAAGTATGACGACGGCCACTTGAGTCAAATGGGCTTTTACGTACTAAACGGTGCACACCAGTTTCGGTACGTAGCCAACCGTAAGCGTATTCGCCAACAAAGCGGACAGTTGCGCCTTTAATACCGGCCACATCACCGTCGGTCGCTTCAACTAGCTCAACTTTAAAGCCTTTAGCCTCGCCCCAACGTAAATACATACGAAGTAAAATATTACACCAGTCTTGTGCTTCAGTACCGCCAGAACCTGATTGTAAATCAAGGTAAGCATCGTTTGAGTCATGAGGACCTGAAAACATACGACGAAACTCTAAACCTTCTAACTGTCCGTTTAGATCGGCAAGCTCGCTTTGTGCTTCATCAAAGGTATCTTGATCTTCAGCTTCTACTGCAAGTTCAAGTAAACCTTCAACGTCATCAGTACCGGCTACAAGGTTGTCGATTGTTTCAACAACGGCTTCTAATGCTGATTTTTCACGGCCAAGCGCTTGTGCGCGTTCAGGCTCATTCCATACGGCTGAATCTTCAAGTTCGGCGTTAACTTCTTCTAAGCGTTCTTGTTTAAGAGCGTAGTCAAAGGTACCCCGAAGCAATTCAGTACGTTCGCGAATTTCCTTGATTTGGTTAATCACAGGATTCACTTCAAACATGGTCATTACTCCAAAATGGCTAGGTAATTGCGCCCCTTTACATGGGATTTTCGCAATAAATTATCGTCAAATGATAAAAACGCCCGATTTTAACAAAAAACCGCGCGCTTTATTAGCCTTTTATGCATGCTTTGTGCATATTTTTTAGTACACTTTTTCAAGTTCTCTGGCTATTAATTGCAGTGTAAATTTACCTCTAAACTCATTTATATCGAGTTGGTACGCTACTTTTACAAACTTCGCTTCTGTGTCGGGCCATTCTTTTACATCAATACCAAAGGCAATGGCGTCTACTAATCTCCCTGATTGATGCTTTAAAACGAGCTTTAAATGCTTTTCGCCGACTATGCGCTGCTGTATTACTTCAAAGGTGTGCTCAAACACTGGCTCAGGAAATTGCTGCCCCCACGGGCCCGATTGCTTTAATAGTTGAGCAAACTCCATAGTAAAGCAGTCGTTTGGCAGCTCACCGTCAGTAAATACAATGCAGCGCTTACTTTCTTCACTCAGTTGCGCGCTAACTGCGGCATCAAACGCTTTTTTAAAGTCGTTAAAGTGCTGCTCGTTAATACTTAAACCAGCGGCCATTGCGTGGCCACCAAATTTATTAATTAAGTGTGGGTCGGCTGTATTGAGTCCTTCGAGTAAATCGCGCATGTGTAGCCCTTCAATAGAGCGGCACGAGCCTTTAATTTCACCGTTTTCGCCACCAGCAAAAATAACGGTTGGACGGTGGTATTTTTCTTTCAAGCGACCAGCCAAAATACCAATAACACCTTGATGCCAATCATCTTGAAACAAACAAATAGCATCAGGGATGCTATCGTCGCTAAATGCGAGCCTATCAAGCACAGCTTGTGCCTCCACTTGCATGCCTTGTTCTATTTCGCGCCTTGCAAAGTTTAAGCTATCGAGCTCGCTCGCTATACTGCGCGCTTGGTTTATGTCGGTGCTGAGCAAGCACGCTATACCCAAACTCATGTCGTCTAATCGCCCTGCTGCATTTAAACGCGGCGCAAGTGAAAAGCCAAAGTCGCTTGCGCTTAAGCGCGCTGCATTGCGGTTAGCCACTTCAATAAGCGCGGTGATGCCAGGGCGTGTTTTACCACTGCGAATACGTGCTAAACCTTGATGTACTAAGGTGCGGTTATTTGCATCAAGTGCGACCACGTCAGCAACCGTACCAAGCGCTACAATATCGAGCAAGTTAGCTAAATTAGGCGGCGGTTGCTGCTCAAAATAACCAAGGTCTCGCATTACGCTTCTCAGTGCTATCAGTAAGTAAAAAGCAACGCCAACGCCTGCTATAGATTTAGACGGGAAGTTACATTCGTGCCTATTTGGATTTACTATTGCATCGGCATTTGGCAGCTGCTCACCTTGTAAATGGTGATCTGTTACCAGCACTTTTATGCCAACCGCTTTTAAAATATTAATACCGGCAATACACGATATGCCGTTATCTACGGTGATCACTAAATCAGGCTTAATTTGTACTATTTGCTCTGCAAGTGCGGGGCTCAAGCCATAACCTAAGCTAAACCGGTCCGGAATTAAGTAATCTAAATGCTTAAAACCAAACATCTCAAGGCCTTGCATTAAAGTGGCCGTACTCGTTGCGCCATCAGCATCAAAATCGCCGACTATTAATATTTGGCTTTGCGCTTTTAATGCTTCAATTAATAAATCGCTGGCTTTGTCGATGTCTTTGAACAATTTAAAGTCGTGAAGCGTAGCTACGCTGTTATTTAGCTCTTCGGCATTGAATACATTGCGGTTAGCATAAATTTGTTTAATTACAGGGTGTAAATTACTCGGTAAATGCGAGTCGTTAACGTTTTCACGCGCAATGATTAGTTTTTTCATGCAGAGTTTTAACTTATTGAGTCGTACTAAAAAGACAAAAAAAGGCCATTAAGGCCTTTTTATTAACTATAAAACGTATTACGACGCTTTGTTAGCATCTAATGCTGCTTTTAATGCTGCTGCGGGCTGGTAACCTGGGATCATCGTACCATCTTCTAAAACAATAGCCGGCGTGCCGCTAATACCAAAGCTTTGACCTAGCTGGTAATGCTCAGCAACCGGTGCATTACACCCTGCAATTACTTTAGTGTCTGCGCCCGATTTAGCCTCAGTCAGTGCTTCTTGCTGATCTTTAGCACACCACACATTCATTAAATCAGCATAACCAGAACCTTGTAGCCCACCACGCGGAAATGCAAGATACTTAACGGTAATACCTTCATCGAGTAAATCATCTAGCTCACGGTGCAACTTACGACAGTAGCCACAGCTAATATCAGTAAATACGGTAATGCTGTGCTTTTCGTTTGGTGCTTTATACACAATCATCGAATCTTCGTATTCTTTAATGCCTTCAACGCGCACGCCGTTTAATGCTTGCTCAGTTAGGTTATTACGATTATTCAAATCGATTAACGTACCTTGCATTAAAAATTGACCATCTGGACTTGCGTAAAGCACGCCTTTGTTGGTAATGAGCTCTTTTAACCCTGCAACTGGACTTGGGTTAATTTGCTTAACCGTTACGCCTAAAGTCGCAAATTTAGTAACTATAGGATCATTAGCATCAGGAGCTACAGCAACGCTATTTGCAAATGCACTAATACTTGTGCACAACATGGCACCTGCTAACATTAATTTTTTCATAATTTTCTCTATTCCAAAAGTACTTATAAATTGACCGGCTTAGTGCTATTTAATTTCAAATTAAGCACGCGGGTGATGCTGCGCATGCACCGATTTTAAACGTTCATTAGCAACATGGGTATAAATTTGTGTGGTTGATAAATCACTGTGGCCCAACATCATTTGTACCACACGTAAATCTGCCCCATGGTTTAATAAATGCGTAGCAAAAGCATGGCGCATTGTATGGGGCGATATTGGAGACTCAACTGCTGCCAAAATAGCATAGTGTTTAATTCTATGCCAAAAGGTTTGTCGCGTCATGCCAACACCGCGCTTAGACGGAAACACAAAATCGGTGGCGTGTTTTATCATTTGCGCACGCCCGACCTTTAAAAATTGCTCAAGCCAGTACATGGCTTCCTCGCCAAGTGGCACTAAGCGCTCTTTATTACCTTTACCTTTTACAAACACCACAGCTTGGCGCAAATTAATTTGCTCCATACGCAACCCAACAAGCTCACTTACACGCAAACCCGTTGCATAAAGTAGTTCAAGCATCGCTTTATCGCGCAGTCCCATCGCTTCTTCTGTATTGGGCGCATTTAACAATGCCTCAACTTCAGCTTCTGAGAGTGTTTTAGGTAACGACTGCCCTGCTTTTGGTTGAGCAATATTTAGCATGGGCGAATCACTAATTATTTTTTCGCGCACAAAGTACTGATAAAAACGCTTTAGCGCACTAATACTGCGTGCCGTACTACGTGGTTTTAATCCTAAATCAACTCTGTGAGCTAAGTAACCCTCTATATCAAGCCCGGTTACCGTCATTAAGTTTTCGCCCTTTAAGAATAGGCAAAACTTATCTAAATCGCTGCGATAAGCACTTAATGTGTTTTCGCTTACGCCTTGCTCTAAGTACAGGCTATCTAAAAAGGTTTCTAGGTAGTCGCTATTACTGCTCATACTGCTGTCATTTTCAAAAGAATCGTCAGATAGCGTTGTCACATTATGCTCTCATGCTTTGCTAAGGTATCAATTAAAAATACCTTACGGTAAACTTGAGCCTATCATATCAGGCAATTACACAGTGATAAATACGATGCAAATTGGTTTATTTTTTGGTTCTACTACGTGCTACACCGAAATGGCAGCAGAAAAGATTCGCGACATTATTGGTGCCGATATAGTTACCCTGCACAATATTAAAGACGAGCCACTAAAAAATGCGCAGCAGTACGACTTTATCATCTTTGGTATTTCAACATGGGATTTTGGTGAAATACAAGAAGACTGGGAGTCAAAATGGGACGACATAGCCGACGTAAACCTAAGCGGTAAAACCATTGCTTTATTTGGCATGGGCGATCAGCAAGGTTACGGGCAGTGGTTTCAAGATGCGCTAGGGATGCTGCACGACGAAATAAATACGCAAACATTTACCCAACTTGGTTTTTGGTCCAACGACAGTAGTTACGAGTTTGAAGCTTCAAAAGCGCTAACTCCCGATGGCAAACAATTTGTAGGGCTCGCACTGGACGAAGACAGCCAATACGAGCTAAGTGATGAGCGTATTGCGACTTGGGTTGAACAAGTAATGACTGAATACGGCGAAACGCTTTAATTAAAATTGCGTAGCCATTATTGCTACGCTACAAAGTAATTACTCAACCCTTAGCCAATATTGGTTACGGAAAAAAAAGCCAATGTAACCACGTACTTCAAGTTTTTGACCTTCATCTTGCACTGTGAGCTGTAAGGTGTAGGTTTTACCATTTGTTGGGTCAAGTATTTCGCCATCTCCCCAAACGTCATCATCCTCAGCTTTTACATCAGTAATAATAGTCATTCCTAAAATAGGCTGATCTTTTAGCTCATCATCACATTTATTGCATATATCATTTTGTTTTGTAGGGTCTAAAATAGTTTCAACTTTACCGCTTAAAGTACCGTTGCTTTGGGTAATACGTACATACGACTTAGCTTGGTTTGTATCCTCGTCAATCGTTTTCCAAAGCCCAACTGGGGTCATGGCTGCCAGTGCACTTTGGCTTGCCAAAACAACCGCAGAGAATGTACTTAGTAGTATTATTTTATTTAATTTTTTCATTGTGTTGTCTTAATTCAATGTAACTAATGAGTGAATCATAACAGGTGATTTATAAACACACTATGAAAGAACAGTACCTAAAAAACCTAAACTAATAATCATTAGCTTAGGCTTAGGTTCAAATATAGGCTTTTTATTTATTTTTTAAAAACTACGAATGGCTACACTTGAGTTATTAAACTCAAATTTATTAATTTTTCCGCATTGCGCCATATGATTAGTGCTTGTATAAGGTGTATTGTTTTGAGCAATAGCAGTCTCCCATCCTTGGCCGTTTTTAATGAATGCTTTTAGTTCAAACCATCCATTAACCGCTTTACTGCAATCCATATCTACATCAAGCATCCAATAGTGTTCGCCCCATATATTTAAAGATGTCACACCAAAACCATCTGTGTTTACCGTTTTTTCAGCGCCCCAACCTGCTGGCCAAACATTCGTTGTCCAGTCGGTCGCAGAACCTTCTGCTTCGCTACTTTGCCCATTTTCTATGCCATACCAATCAAGGTAGTTATCATTTGCTTTCCAAGGGCTTGTTGTCACGTTTTTTAAATTATTATGACGAATAGGCATTGCACACTCAAAATTACTTGTTTGGCAATTTCGACCCAGATTTGCGTTTGCATAAGCGTGATCTACACCACCGCGCAAAAACATATCTTGTCCACTTTGCGTTTGTGCATTAATAAAAATAACCGTGCGTTGCCAGTCACTCCCTGTATTTGGCACAGAGCTTGTATTTAACTTGGCATTTTTATGAATTGCCATTGCATCCCAAGCACCAATATTGAGATTAATAGTACCGTCGGAATTAACCGTTATAACCTCGCCACTGCAACTTTTAGCATCAGCCGACAACTCGCCTTTTAGCACATTACAGTATTGCCCAGGCGCCATTTCTGTTTGCACCGTTGCAATGAGTGTTGAGTCTTCTTTGTTAATAGCCATATGACCCGAGCTACCTCGGCCAAATGATATTTGATTATTCGTGTTATCCCACCAATTTGTTACTGCCCAATTGTCGGCGGTGTTATTTCTAAAATCGACCCCGCCTGAAATATATGACCAGCGATGCTCACACTTCCAATTACTAGCAAAACACTCTAAGTTACCATTATTATGTACCGGTACGTTTGGCCCACCAGCATCTGTATCACCATGAAAATCATAACTCGACATTACTTTTGGATAACCGTACGGATAAGCCAACATAAATACATTAGCTAAGTCATATAAGCGGCCATCCTCAAAGGTAATTACATTACCAGCGCCGCCATGACCACGTTGATTATCGTGATTATCTACAAAAACCACCGCAGAAGAGCTAGGCATAAAGCCCCACCCTTCGCCAAAATTACTTAGCCATGCAAGCGAGCCGTTTCTAAAAGTATTACCAAGCTCAGTGCTATATTTAAATTCAGTTACTAAACCAGTGCTTAAATATTCAGAAGCGCCAACAGCCTCTCCACCTTGATCAATCACTTCTTGAAAAACCACTGGCGAGCCATTTACTTTGGCCATTAAACTTTGGATATCGCTTGCGGCAACATGTTTAGAAGCATCAAACCGAAAACCTTTTACGCCAATAGCTTGTAAGTCGTTAATATATGCTGCAATGGTATTTTGCACATAGTTTGAAGCGGTATCTAAATCGGCAAGTCCAACGAGTTCACAATTTTGTACTCGGTAGCGATCGTTGCCATAATCAGAGCTATTAATGGTACAACTTTCATGAAAATCTTGTGGGCTATAAATAGGAAAGCTTTTATTACCAAAACTATTACCCGCTGTGCCTGTGCCACTTCCTGCTGCCATATGGTTAATAAGCGTATCAACATAAATATCAACCCCAGCTGCACTACAGCGATTTACCATATCAATAAACTGTGCGCGGTTACCGCCACGACTTTGCAGTTCATAACTTACAGGCTGATAGCGTGTCCACCATTGGCCTCCTGTAATGTGTTCATTAGGTGGCGATACCTGCACTGCAGCATAGCCTTTTGGGCCTAAGTATTGCTCACATTCTTGCGCTACATCTTGCCAATTCCATTCAAACAAATGCACAAATGTGGTGGGCGTAGCTGTGGCAATACTCGGTAAGAGCAACCCTAGGCTTAAACCTGCGGTGGTGATTATTTTATTGAGTTTCATAGTGTGTGATCCAATTGTTGAGCGAGCAAAACAACTACTCGATGTTATTTACAAGTGGTTAACACTAGGCTTATAGTCGATGAAATAAAAACTGAATACGTATGCATAACGGGTAAACTATCCTTTATTACTAAATAACCTTCATTACTAAGTAACTTACATTTTTAAATAAAATGTTTTGCACAAAGCTATATAATCAGCAGTGTAGGTATTATCTAAGTTTCTAATACACAGGGTTGATGATTCTAAATCGCTTTTTACGTAGCTAAATGTCATTAAACTGCGGCTAATATCTTTATTGGGAGTCGCTTTTACTTGGCAGTGAGTATTTAAATAAAGCCCATTTTGAGTAGCAAGCTCAATAAATAATGCGCCTTCAACGCTTGGGAGTATTAAGTTAAAGCGAGAGCGACTATGGCTTAAACGTTTAAACGCATTTATTAACTCTTCAAAGCTTAAGCCGTCGGTATGGCGCGCGGTATTACGCGCAGCATTCTCGCCTTTTAAACTGTGATTAAAATACGGCGGATTAGAGATAACCACGTCAAATTTAATTTCACTACTAAAGCTTTGAATAGTTTGGTGCTTAATACTTATTGTTGGCCACGGGCTATTAGCTATATTTTTTAATGCTTGGTTATGGGCGCTTTCGTCAATTTCTACCGCAGTTATATCAAGCTCATGACCACGTTGCTTACACATTAACGCTAATAAGCCGGTACCTGTGCCTATATCAAGTAGCGACCTTGCACCACTTAAATTAGCCCATGCGCCAAGCAAAATGCCATCGGTAGAAACTTTCATTGCACAGTGGTCGTGTTCAACTTTAAATTGTTTAAATACAAAACCAGACATTTTTTCACCTTTTCATTCACCAAGCGCAGCATAGCGCGTATAATCAGGGTAATTGTCCCTTATTTTAGACACTCTATGCAATTTTCTGAATTTGATCTTGATAACAAGCTACTCGATGCCATTAATAAAATGGGCTACGAGACGCCAACCAGCATTCAACAACAAGCTATTCCTGAAGCACTACAGGGGCGCGATATTTTAGCATCTGCGCCTACTGGTACAGGTAAAACAGCGGCATTTTTAATTCCGGCTATTCAGTACTTACTGGATTTCCCACGTCGTGACCCTGGTTTTGCGCGCGTACTCGTTATGACCCCGACTCGTGAGTTGGCTTATCAAATTCATGAACAATGTGAACTGCTAGCTAAACGCACACACCTAAAAATTGGTGTAGTAACAGGCGGTATTAACTACGGCACGCATAAAGAAATTTTCGAAAAAAATAACGATATTTTAATCGCCACACCAGGTCGATTAATGGAATACCTAGAAACCGAAAACTTTCATGCTGAACATGTAGAAATGCTTATTATTGATGAAGCAGATCGCATGTTAGATATGGGTTTCAAAAAAGAAATGAGCCGTATTTGTGACGAAGCTAAAAATCGTCGCCAATGTTTTTTATTCTCAGCAACACTTGAAGGTGACAGCGTAGAAAGGTTTGCTGAAAAAACATTAAACGACCCAGCTCTATTAGAAGCCGAATCGTCACGTAAAGAAAAAGCAAAAATTCATCAGTGGGTACATTTAGCCGACGATTACCATCATAAGCTTGAATTGTTAGTTAACACGCTAAAAAATCCTGACGTGACTAAAGCAATTGTGTTTGTTAAAACTCGCGAACGCTTAGAAACATTGATTGGTGAACTTACAACTAATGATGTAAAAGCAGCGTGGTTACGCGGCGAAATGCCACAAGACAAACGTATGAAAGCCATGGAAAACTTCCACAGTGGTAAAACAAGCATATTAGTTGCTACCGACGTAGCTGCACGTGGTATTGACGTATCTGACATCAGTCACGTTATTAACTTTGATATGCCGCGCACTGCCGACGTATATGTACACCGTATTGGTCGTACTGGCCGTGCTGGTAAAAAAGGCATAGCAATATCACTAGTTGAAGCACACGATATTGGTATTTTATATAAAGTAGAGCGCTACGTTGAGCAAAAGTTAAAACGCCGTGTAATTAGAGGTGTTGAGCCACAGCATAAAGAAGCTAAGCCACCGGCTAAAAAGCGTAAAGATCCAGTAAAAATGAAAGCCAAGAAAAAGGCCAAGGTTAAAAAGAAGAAGTAACCTAAAACATTTTTATACTAAGCCGACTTTTGTCGGCTTTTTAATGCAAGCCTTGCAGGCTCTGCTATTTGTACCTGTTACATATGTAACCCAAGCATGTAACTCATACTCATTTAAATGTAATTTTTGCCCACCTGAATTCCCACTTAATAAAATTCCCTTATATTTCATAGCGTTAATATTGGCACCGAAATTGTAACTACAAAGATAACCTAGCCGATGGAATTTCCATATTGTGGCTGCACTATTCACCGTAATGTAAGGATTAAGTTATGAACCGCTTCAAGTTAACTATCGCTTTAGTATCATTTTGTTGTTTATTTTTATTAGCTTGCGCTACAAAAGTAAGTGCAGCAACCAACATGGCCGTAGTAAGCAGTGTAGCCACTCAACCTAACTTACAACAAGCTATCACTAACACCCTACGAACTAATCCTAACCTAGCGTTAAGTGATATTCGTGTGCAGGTAAAAAATGGTGAAGTAGATTTATATGGTGAAGCACAAACTGGTTTTCAGCGCGCACTAGCTCAAAAGTTTTTAGAAAATATGGATGGCGTAAAAATCATTCGTAATAAAATTAGCGTTATTTAATACGCACCACATAAACTTATTTGTATAACTAATTCATAAGCGCGGCTTGTTACTCCAACACAAGCTGCGCTTTTTTATATAACTTCTAACTTCATAACAGTTAGATAACTACAAATACTTTTGTACTAACTGCATATCGCTGTTAGCTTTATTTCTTTCACTAATTTGGTTATTCGAGTCCATTACTTTGATAAGTAATCTGATGTGATCATTATTAAAATCTATCAGATTAGGCTTTATTATTTCACTAAAGTAATGATCGGCCATATTGTAACTCCAGCTTTTTGAAAAACCTGCAATCATTAATTCATGGCAAGATTGCTTCCAACGCTCAGAGTCCGATATAGAAAGCATTTCTGAAAAAATTCTTACATTTTCGGATAAATTATATTCAGTATCAAGAATTATTACCTTTGAAATATCTAAACAAGCCTCTTCGCTTATTAGCCATTTATTATGATTTGTAAATTCAACAAGTCTCTGTTTTGCTCTGCGGGATTTTAAAAACAGTTTACCTAAACGGTCATAGTTAGATTTTATTTTTGTTATTTCACCATTCAATGAGGTGATTTCGGTAGATAATTTGGACTTTTCACTTTCTAGCTCTGAAGAATTTGTTTGAAGCCTAAGGTTATCCTCATTAATTTTCCCTAAACTAGTATCTTTAAATTCAGCTTGCTTTTTATATTCACTAATCTCATCATCTTTATTCTTTAAAACTTCCTGATGGAACTGCTGAACTTTTTGTACAGATGACCTTAACTCGTTGCTTTGTTCTAGTGTAAGCAAAGTCTCGTTTGCATATTGATCTCTTTTTTTAAGCCCTTCGCTATTATTCCATTCTGTATATATATAAATAAACCTTTGAGCCAGAGGTTGGATAAGCAAGATCACCACTGTAATAATAAAAGGAATAATTACAGTACAGTAATTAAACCCTCCATCATCAACAGTTAAACCAAGTTTAAAAGTTGCTAGTCGCTCGTCAAACTGTTTTGTACCAAAAAGTAACTGTAGTACTAGCTCCCAATTATAAATAATCCATGAAAATATATATGTTCCATAAAGCGGGCTGCTTATTCTTTGGTAAAGAGCGGCTTTGATAGAGTTAGTTACTTCTTTTATCATTTAAATATCCATATTAATAATTTAAACCCTGACGATCTAGCTAATAAAGATACATTAATCCCTTAATGTAGAGCAAGCAATAACAATGACTTAATTCAGCCTACAGGGCATTAAAAAGCGCGTTTTACTCTGTAAAAACGCGCTGTTGGTAAGTAACTATTTCCCAATGCTTTACCTAATGCGCTTTAACTAAATCACTCACTTTGGCCAGAGCTAGCACCGCCGCTACTATTTTTAGTTGATGACTGCTGGCTTATTTTATCGCTTATCATGGCATCGAGTTTTTCGCCGCCTTTAATACCAAAATCTAAAGTACGAATTGGGAATGGAATACTAATATCAGCTTCGTCGAGTGCCTGCTTAACGGCAACAACCCCTTTGTGGCGTACCGTCATAAAGTCAGGCTCGCCTGGGTATTTAATCCAAAACCATACCAGTAAGTTAATGCTGCTGTCACCAAAACCTTCGGCGTATACTGCGGTTTCGTCTTTGCGTATTACGAAGTCAAATTCATTTATTTTATCGGTAATAACTTGAGATGCTTTTTCTATGTCGTCGCCATACGAAATACCTACGGGTACTTCTATACGTCTTATACCTAGCGTGGTGTAGTTTTTTAGTACATTTCTAAATAAGACTTTGTTTGGTACAAGTATTAGTTGCCCGTAAAAGCTCTCTATTAGCGTGTTACGTAGGTTTATTGAATGTATTGAACCAAACACATCATCGGTTTCTATTACATCACCTGTTTTAAATGGCTTACGTACACCCATTGCTATACCAGCAATTAGGTTTTCGGTCATGTCTTGAAACGCAAAACCAATTGCTAAACCCACAATACCTGCACCAGCAAGTAGCGAAGTAACAGTACCTTTTAGCCCAACAAAATCAAGCGCTATAAATAAACCTATACACAACACAATAACTTTAAAAATTGATGCCATTAAATCGGCAATTTGTGTTGAGTCGAGAGAGCGGCGCAGTACGTTTTTCACCAGTTTGCCAGCAAAGCGCGCCAAAATTGAAAAAACAATAGCAATAACAATTGCCACTATAAAATTAGGAATATGGCTTATTACAACATCAAACCACCCTCCGAGCTTTTCTTCTATTAGTTTTTCGGCTTCGCCAACTGACGGAATGCTGATCATTTTATTTGCACCTATTTAGTTAGTGTTCTCATTAATATTAGATGAGGTTGCAAATATAACGCCAACATCAAAAAAGCCATGCAATGCATGGCTTTTCAATTGTTTATTTAAGCTTATGACCTAATTTTGTTCGTCGCGCATAAATACCGGCTCAAGCTCTTTAACCGTTGCCTCAGGGCTAAAGTAATAACCCGCTACAGTAAACTCTTTAAGTTGGCTTAATTGCGTTACTTTATTTTCGATAATGTAGCGCGCCATCATGCCGCGTGCTTTTTTAGCGTAAAAGCTAATTACCTTGTATTGACCGTTTTTACAGTCTTTAAAGTGTGGGGTAATAATTTGTGCATTTAATGCTTTTTTATCTACCGCTTTAAAGTATTCGTTTGAAGCAAGGTTAACTAAGTATTGCGCGTCTTGTGCTTTTAATACTTCGTTTAGTTTGTTCGCTATTACGCTGCCCCAAAACTCGTATAAGTTTTTGCCACGCGAGTTTTCAAGCTTGGTGCCCATTTCAAGGCGATAAGCTTGCATTAAATCAAGTGGTTTTAATAAGCCGTATAAGCCAGAAAGGATACGTAAATGGTTTTGTGCGTAATCAAGCTCGCTAGCTTTAAGCGTGCTTGCATCTAAACCGCCGTATACATCGCCATTAAAGGCAAGTGCGGCTTGTTTAGCATTACTTTGCGTAAACGGCTGCGCCCACTCGCTAAAGCGTGCAGCGTTAAGCCCAGATAGCTTATCGCTAATTTTCATTAAACTGCCAATTTGCGCTGGTGTTAGTTCACGGCATACTTTCATGAGCTCTTCGCTGTGCTCTAGTAATTCAGGCTGAGTGAACTTGTCTGTTGCGGGTGGCGTTTCGTAATCAAGATTTTTTGCAGGTGAAATAACAGTGATCATAGTTAGCTATTGACTTGTAATTTATTTAGTGTCAATTTCAACATTAAATGAAACGAAAAGCACGTTTTGTTTAAATAAATCCTCTCTTAATAACCCATGCATTACCGTTTTTTTATTGATCAGGACATAAGACCTATCAAGCATTGTCACACTGTTGCAGTATGGATTGTATATATTAAGAGTGATTAGATTTTTCTTTTAACTTGCTTGGAATGAGGAAAGCAAATGACTTCAGCTCTACAAAGGCTAAAACAACATTCATCTATCGTAGCCGACACTGGTGATATTGAAGCTATTAAAAAGCATCAACCAGAAGATGCAACTACAAACCCGTCGCTTTTATTAAAAGCGAGCGAGATTGAAGCATATAAGCCTTACCTAGATAAAGCTTGGAGCTACGCAAAAGAAACCGAGCAAGAGCCTGCTAAACAACTTGAACTAGCATGCGATTACTTTGCCGTATTACTAGGTAAAGAAATTAGCGCTATTGTACCTGGTTATATTTCTACAGAAGTAGATGCACGCCTTTCGTTTAATACGCAAGCTACGATTGATAAAGCACATACCCTACTTAGCCTTTACGAAAAAGAAGGTGTAAGCAAAGACAAAATTTTAATTAAAGTAGCGTCTACATGGGAAGGTATTAAAGCCGCTGAGCAGCTAGAAAAAGAAGGCACTAAATGTAACCTTACTTTATTATTTAGCGATGCCCAAGCCCGTGCGTGTGCCGATGCAAACGTATTTCTAATTTCGCCATTTGTTGGCCGTATTTTAGATTGGCACGTTGCTAACGGTATGGAAAAACCGACCGATCCGCTACAAGATCCAGGTGTTCAGTCTGTACGCAGTATTTTTGAATTTTACAAACGCCATGACTACAAAACAGTTGTGATGGGTGCAAGCTTCCGTAATACAGGCGAAATTATTGCTCTTACTGGTTGTGACAAGCTAACTATTAGCCCTAATCTTTTAGAAGATTTAGGTAACCTTGAAGGTGCACAAGAATACTTGCTGCAAAGCGATGTTCCACAAGAGCCAAAACCAGAGCCACTTACAGAAGCGCAGTTCCGTTGGTTACATAACCAAGATGCTATGGCTACTGAAAAACTAGCTGAAGGTATTCGCTCTTTTGCTGATGCACAAGAACAACTAGAGGCGCGCTTTAAAGCAATGTAATTTGCTATAATCGTGTTTTAGAAAACGTCGCAATAGCGGCGTTTTTTTATGCCTAAAATACGCTATTTCTCTATACACTCTTCTTATACCAACCTGCATAAATCTTTGATCAATTTAACGAATTAAATTGCACTATAACGTCGTTAAAATTTTTTTATTTAGAACAACTAGATACAAAAACTTTTGCCTAGTTCTAGCGTAATTTTCTTAACGTTAAATAGACCCCATACATAAGCAGATTGGTATTATAAACCTTCATCAATTAATCACACTTACGTAACATAAATGTCACTTTTTTGTTCTATTTTATCTAGGCCTGTGGTATAGGTATTCTTGAGGTCATAAATCAATAGGAGAAATTCATGGATAGCCTAAACGATATATTAGAGATATTAGAAGGTCCTGATACAACTAGAAAAACCTCTCAAAAGAATAAAAAAAGGAAGTGGCGTGAAATAGAAGCAATAAAAGACAAACAGCGCCTACGCAAAGAACTACAAGAACTAGATTATTTTACAGACAGTATTGCAATTGATGAGCTCGATTTTTAATTCAATACGCCCCAACTAAACAAAAAGGCTTCCAGAATCTGGAAGCCTTTTTTAATGGTTTAAACAATTTGAGTTCTTTGGAATAAATTAGATTTGCCAGTTAATTGGCTTATCTCTTTGGGCTTGCAATAGCTCATTCGTTTGTGAGAAATGCCTACAACCAAAAAAGCCTCTATGCGCCGAAAGCGGCGATGGGTGCGGCCCTTTTAAAACATGATGGCGAGTGCTATCTATGCCTTTACCTTTTTTTGTGCATGTGCACCCCATAAAATAAATACCACACCTTCGCAGTGCTTATTAATATGGGCAATTACATTATCGGTAAATAGCTCCCATCCTAAATGCTTATGTGAATGCGCTTGCCCTTGCTCAACGGTCAATACTGTATTGAGTAAAAACACGCCCTGATCTGCCCAGCTTTGCAGGTCACCATGCTCAGGAATAATAAATCCGCTGATATCGACAGCTAACTCTTTGTACATATTTTTAAGCGACGGTGGCAACTTTTTTACATCAGGCAATACCGAAAAACACAAGCCATGCGCTTGCCCTTCTCCGTGGTATGGGTCTTGTCCTAAAATTACAACGCGGATGTCATTAAGTGCGGTGGCATCAAAAGCACTAAATACTTGAGCTTCAGGCGGATAAACAGCAACACCTTCATTGCGGCGATTAGCCACATACTCTAACGTTTGCTGCATGTAAGGTTGTTGTAATTCACTTTCTAAAAATGTAGCCCAATTGCTCATTGTGTACTCTTAATCTGTTTACGTGATGCGTCTATTTTATCACACATATCCGCAAGTCCATCTAGCATGCGCACAGTAAAACGATGTAATAAATCGGCATTTACGCTAATAAATTGATCATTTTTAACAGCAGGTACTTCTGGCCACTTTTGCCAATTAACAACCGGCTGTGGCGTTTTTGATTTTTCATCAGGGATAATAATAACTTGTGGCTTAGTAACAATAACATTTTCGATACTAATTTGCGGGTAATCTGTAACGCTCTGTGCAAATACATTACTTACATGGCATGTTTCAATCAGTTGGCTTATCCATGTATTTTTACTTACTGTCATCATGGGCTCAGCCCATAACTGATAAAATCCGGTAATATTTTTTTATCTTGCTGGCTTTTAACAATCGCGTTTAGCTTTTGTTTAAATGCATTTGCCGCTTGCTGGCTTTGCTCAATATTCCCTGTAAATTCACCAAAAGTAAGTAACTCGTCGGCTACACCAGCGATTGTGGTGGGATTACTCAAATATACTTTTATACCTAAACGCTCTATTTGGGCTAAATCTTCGCTTTGATTTCCGCTTTTCCACGCAATAACTAAGTCGGGTTTAAGCGCCAATACTTTTTCAAGCGAGATGCCGTAATAACCCCCTATGCGCTCAATACTTTGGGCTTCACCTGGGTAGTCGGCGTAATCAACCGTGCCCACAATATTATCGCCCGCTCCTATGGCAAATAGGTTTTCGACAATGTGCGGTGCAAGCGCGATTATTCTCAGCTTTTTAGAATCATTAGCCTGCTCTGCAAGTGCACTGCCCGATACACTAAAAAGCAGTAGCCCAATAAAAAACGCTTTAAGCATTAGTAATCAAACCCTTCTAGCGCTTTTATACCTGAGTCGAATGCATGTTTTACATTACGCACTTCACTTACTGTATCGGCAAGGTCGGTTAAAGTGCGGTGTGCTGCACGCCCTGTAATAATAACTGACTGCATTGGCGGGCGGTTATTAAGCGCTGTTACTACTTCATCTAAATCTACGTAGCCGTATGTCACCATATACGTAAGCTCATCGAGTAATACTAAATCAATACTGCTATCAGCAAGCATACGTTTTGACTCTTGCCATGTTGCTTGGGCAGCTGCGGTATCGGCTTCTTTATTTTGCGTATCCCAAGTAAAACCGGTGTTCATTACAACAAACTCAACGCCTGCACCTTGTAATAAATTACGCTCGCCACATTCCCACGTACCTTTAATATATTGGCAAACGGCTGCTTTTTTCCATGCCCTACGCAACGTGCTACAACGCCAAAGCCTGAGGTTGATTTACCTTTACCATTACCGGTAATTACCTGAAAAATACCTTTTACATCTTGCGCGGCGGCAACGCGCGCATCCACTTGTTCTTTTACTTTTTGTTGGCGCTGCTTGTGCTTATCGTTATTTTGTTCAGTCATTATTGTGCCCTTCATAAATCGAGATAATTTGCTGTATATTTAAATGCGTTTCGCACATGGTTGCTAATCGTTCTAACTGCTGCTCGCGATGAGTGGCAATACTAATTGGGTTAATTGAGGCGCTTGGTTTTACCCATTTTAAAATTTGCGATGTCGCATCGGCTTCATCAAATAAGCCATGTAAATACGTACCCGCAATGGCGTTATCATCGCTAATAAAGCCATCAAACGTAAAACCATTTGGGTGGTTTTCATCAAAGGTTAAAAATGGCTTGTCAAGCGCTGTACCTTGGCTAATTCCTGCATGTATTTCGTAACCACTACAGAGTGTTGATTGGTTATTTAAAAGCAGTGTAGCGGTTATTTTAGTTAATACTTTTTGTGCTGTCAGCGTGGTTTCAAAATCGCACAGAGCAAGCCCATTTACTTGCTTTAATGACGATTCAATACCCTCGGGATCGTTGATTGTATTGCCCAGCATTTGCATGCCGCCACAAATACCAAGTACTTTGCCACCATAGCGTAAGTGGCGCTTAATTTGAGTGTCCCAGCCTTCATTTTTCAAAAAACTTAAATCACCCAGCACATTTTTACTGCCTGGGAGAATTATCAGATCAACGTCTGGGAGCGTTTGCGTATGGCGCACATAATTTATATTAATGTTTGGGTGCAAACGCAGTGCATCAAAATCGGTATGGTTACTAATGTGTGGCACAAGCAGCACTGCAATATTAATTGTGGCGTTGGTTACATTATTATCAATTGCGACAGCGTCCTCAGCATCAAGCGCGAGGTCGTGCAAATAAGGTAATACGCCAAGTACGGGTTTGTTTGTGTATTCTTCAAGCCAATCAAGCCCGCCTTGCAGTAAACTGATATCGCCTCTAAAGCGGTTTATAACAAAGCCTTTTACACGCGCTTTTTCTGACTCGCTTAACAACGCAAGCGTGCCCACTAAATGGGCAAACACACCGCCTTTATCTATATCGGCAATAATAATGACAGGGCAATCTACCTCTTCGGCGTACCCCATATTAGCAATGTCATTTTCACGCAGGTTTATTTCAGCAGGGCTACCTGCTCCTTCAACAAGGAGTAATTCAAAGCGTTTAGCTAAGCGGTTATGTGAAGTAATTACCGCATCCATCGCCACTTTTTTATAGTCGTGATATTTGCCCGCTTCCATATTACTAATGGCTTTTCCGTGAATAATCACTTGTGCGCCCGTGTCGCTATTAGGTTTAAGCAAAATAGGATTAAAGTCTATTTCGGGCTCTACTTTAGCTGCTATTGCTTGCAAAGCTTGCGCACGACCTATTTCGCCGCCATCTTTTGTTACTGCGCTATTAAGTGCCATATTTTGTGGTTTAAAAGGCGCAACCTTTACCCCTCGCTTAGCAAACACCCTGCAAAGGGCAGCAACTAAAGTGCTTTTACCAGCATCTGATGTAGTGCCTTGCACCATTAAGGTTTTCATGGAATTACACCTTTCGCTTTCTAAAAACAATAAACTCAAAAAGAATACGCTGCCAATAGCTGCAGTAATAACGCCTACGGGCAGCTCTTGGTTTTTAAGCAATGAGCGCGAAAGTACATCAACCCACACCATAAATGTACCGCCCACCAAGCTGGTTACCAGTAAGCCAGCGATGGTGCCTTGGGATATAAAAAAGCGCACAATATGCGGTATCATTAATCCTACAAACCCAATACCGCCACACATAGCCACCAGCACAGCGGTAATTAATGAGCTCAAAACCAGCATAAGTATTCTAAAGCGCTGAACCCTCACACCTAATGTAATTGCGCTTTCATCGCCAAGTAACATAGCATTGAGTTGCCTTCTAAAGCTCAGCATTACAAACGTACACAATGTAATTACCAATAAAGGTAACCAAAGCGTAGCCCACTGCGCACGCGCAAAGCTGCCCAGCGTCCAAAATAAAATAGCCGCTACTGCCTGAGGATCGCTCCAATAAAGCAACAAACTAGTAAAAGCACTAAATAAAAACGACAGAGCAACGCCAGCTAATAGCATTGATTCTACCTGTGCACTTTGCTGCCTACCTGCAATAAGTATTAATAAACTCATAGCGAGTAAGCTGCCCAGCAATGCTGCTACCGATAACATAAAGCCTGCGCTAATACCTGCTAGCGCCATAAGTAACACCACGCCAAATGAGGCACCCGACGATATACCAAATAAGTAAGGATCGGCTAAAGGGTTGCGCGTTACCGTTTGTAAAATAAGCCCCGCAATTGCTAAGCCAGAGCCTGCTAAAAAGGCGAGTAATGTGCGTGGCATTCTTAGTTCAAAAATAATACGCATATTAAAAGACGCCTCATTTGAGAGTAAAAAACTATTAAGTACGTCTTGAAGTGAGGTATCTGCTGCGCCAAAACTAAGTGCTGCAAATAAGCTAAATAAAGCAGCTGAAGCAATTATAAATAGCGCTAGTGATTGGCGAGTATTAACAGTGCTCATGTTATTTGTAGCCATAAAAGTAAGTAATATGAGGAATGCTATTTCCCGACTTCGATAATTGCGGGTGGTTATTTACTTGGGCGCAGACACCAAAAACGTTGCCTAGCATGTTTTCGGTTAATACCTCACTTGGCGCGCCTGTATGCGTAATTTCACCGTTTTTAATAACCACTAGTTCATCGCACATTGCAGAGGCTAAGTTTAAATCATGAAACGATGCAAACACCGTTACACCCAACGATTTAGCAAGCTCCATTACCTGTATTTGATATTTAACATCTAAATGGCTAGTTGGTTCGTCCATTATTAACAGCTGAGGTTGCTGGACTATCGCACGGGCTATCAAGGCACGTTGCTTTTCACCACCCGAAAGTGACTCAAAGCTTTGTTCGCTATGATCTGCCAACCCTACAGTGTTGATAGCTTGGGTGATTTTTTGTTTATCAATGTTAGTTACTGAGCTAAATAGCGATTTATGAGGCGTTAGCCCAAGCGCAATAACGTCAAATACACTTAAGTTAAATTGCGACGGAGTTTCTTGTAAAACAACCGCTACTTTTTTTGCGTACTCATCGCTTTTTAATTGCCAAATATCGGTGTTGTTAAATTCTACAACGCCATCACTGGGTTTACTAAAACGATATAAACAACGCAATAAGCTCGATTTACCAGCGCCATTGGGGCCAATCAAACCAACAAATTTACCTGTAGTTATTTTAAGGTCTATTTTTTTGAGAATCGTTTTATTGCCAATACCCCACGATACGTTTTTAACGTTTAGTAATGGTGTATTTAATGGCGTTTGAGTGTGCAATAGTCAGTCCTAGGCTAGGGTCTGTTGATCTTTCAAGGTTAAATTTGCAACAGTCTGTTTGGTATTTAGGCAAGGCAGAGCCTATGTAGTGTGGTTATTCCCCATAAATGGGCGATAACGTAGCATTAATGCCAAACAGGCGCTGCCCAAAGGGTTCTTCCTAGGGGCTATTTACTCTTTGTTGCTCGGTTTTTACTTAGCCCACTAGGTTACAAACCTCGCGCCGCGATTAAATAGCCCCTAGTTTGAACAAATTTTAATCCGCAAAGTTCAACAGACCCTAGGTTAAACTCACTAAAAATGCGATAAAAATACTAATGCACTACAAGAAAAATGAGTAAACCCGCTCGTTAAAAGAATTCATACCAATTGCATTAAATTAGTGATTTATTATAGCGACAAATAAACAGCTTAATAACAAGGCGGAAATTATGACATATAGTTGTTCTATATGAATAATTTTTAACGAAGTTAGTAAGTTATTTAATTCACTAAAAAGATCATGTTTTTAATAAAATTGGTACTATACCATTTGTATCTGACTTAAAGCTTTGCGCTAATTACAGTTGCGGGAACAGTCGAGGACTCGCACCTCATTCCAAATTAAGCTCTATTATGGGCGGCTAAGTAAATAATTTAAAGCAAAAAAAACCGCACTCAAAAGAGTGCGGTTAAAAGGAGTGTTTTAACTAATTTAGCGAATAGTTAAAACTTGTATTCCATACCTAAGCCTAAGTAATCTTGGTCAACGTTGTTGTCCATGTCGAAGCCCGAGTAAAAACCAAATACTTTAATATTTTTATTTAACTTGTGATCAACACCTACTGAGATTGCTGACTTATCATCGCTGTCGTCAAAATCCATAGTTTGGTATTGCACTTTAAATGTATTGTTTCCCATTATGTAAGCTGCACTTAATAAGTACCCGTCAGCCTCTGCGCTGCCGTCTACTTTTTCTTGTGTTTGGTACATTGCGCCTACTTTAAAATCATTAATTTTACCTTGAACAGTTGCACGAACTACATCGTAGCCATTTACTTCACTATCAACACCAATTGATGCATATACTTTACTCTTTTTAAGTGAAGAATCGCCATAAGTAAGTCCTAGTGAATAGCCATTTTTTGCATCTTCATCATCTTCTGCAATAAAAGTAGCAAGTATTCTAAAATCTTCGTAAGTATTTGATGAATAAGTAACAGAATCACCTAAACGGTTTTCGCCTTTAAATATACTTTTAATATCGCCTTCAAGGTCGCTAAATAAATCAACTTTACCTTGAGATAACTTAAGTGCAGTATCGTGTCGACCAACAACAACTTGGCCAAATGCACCTTTTAATCCTATATATTGGTTACGCGCAGAAATATTGTCATCATTATCACCCTTTGAGTCCGCATCAGATACGTCAACTTGAAACTCAAATTTATAAACAGCCTCTAAGCCCTCTGTTATTTTTTCAGAACCTTTAAGACCAAAGCGAGAATTATTACTTTTAATTTCAGTGAACGACCCTTCACCGTCATCAGATGATTGAATAGTTACATTAGCTTTGCCATAAACGTCTACATCAGCAAGAACATTAAAAGATAAGCCACTTAATAGCGCTAAACATAAGCTCGATTTTACAAATTTCATGTTATTTCCTTGGATAATCACAAAAGACTAATTTTAAAACAGCAGCAGTTTGTCACTGTAAAATTACAGAAATATTACAATCGAAATATTTCTGTAATTTTAAATTAATAAAAGTGCATTAAATATGAAATCAAAATAACATCGATACTCAGCAACTCATTTGTACCTATAAATTAGGCTCCAGCGTCAAGCTAGGTGTCATTTGTGATAACAAATTTACCAACGTTTCTATTAATTCTTTCTGTTCATTATCTCTATGATAGGCAATAAATACATCTCGTGACGTATTTTTTACATCTTTAACATGAAATAAATCACCTTTATTTAAATGATGCTCTACAAGTACTTGAGGAATAAACGCACTCCCGCCGCACTGTAATATTAAATCAAGTGCTATACGACCAGTACTTGTTCTGAAGTAAGGCGGCGTTTTACCTGTAAACTGACGCGCATGCCAAAGTGAAAAAGTTGTTCCCCAATCAACATATACATATTGGTTATCAAAAAAGTTTTCGTTAGTTGCAGTATCATAGCCACTCACTGGAATAATAGGCAGTTCACAAATTCGCTCTACTACTAATTCATCTACTTTAGGCGGATCAAATAAAATGGCTAAATCGAGAGTTCGCTCTAATAGCAACCGAGTGCTTTCTTGTTGTGCTTTAACTTCTGCGACTAATGACACGCCCGGCATCGCCGATACAATATTTGTTATACCAAACTGTAAAAAAGCATCCCAAATATTAGGCGTTCCTGCTAAGCTAATTTGCTTATGCATATTATCGGCAAGCGCAACATCTACTTTGGCGCGTTGCATACCCGTAATAATCATTTGAGCATGTGGCAACAAACGCTCACCCGGCGCTGTAAGTTGAATATTATTACGCTGGCGTATAAATAAATTAACCCCAAGTCCCTGCTCTAGCTGACGAATCCTAAAGCTCACCGCAGATTGGGTGATATAAAGGTTTTCGGCCGCTTTACCAAAGTGACGTGTACGCACAACTTCAACAAATGTTTTTAATAAATCTATATCCAATTTTTTATCCTCACGATAAAAATAACTTGTTTAATAAATTGCCAAACTTGCATCATACTCCAGCTAATTACTAAGGCATGAGGATAAAGCTATGAGCAATGATATTTCACTACTTCGTCAAGCATTTGTTAGCCAACGTCAGTTTTATGATGATCACAACTTCCCACGCGGTTTTAGCCGTAGTGGAAACTTCACCTTATTAGAAGCCAGCATATTAGACCAACATGGCGTTGTTTTAAAAGGCTTACACAATAAAACTATTGAGCCACAAAACGAACACCAAGAACAATTTTTAGCCGTAGCAATGGGGACTTTAGAGCCAACAAATCCGATTGAGCGTGCTTGGATTAAATACCTTAAACTTACAACATGTAAGAGTAAGTTTCATACCCTATTTGGGCGCTCAAAAATATCAGGGCCAGCTCCTATAAGCCAAGAGTATTATTCTGAAGCAGATAACCTATAAGCTCTTCACTTATTTGCTTTTTGCGTTTTAGCAGTTACAACTTGTATAAGCAAATACTTTTGCAAAAATATAAACAAGGTTGTGACGTGACGCGAAGAATACTAATAGTTGAAGATACGCCTACAATAGCGCGGGTGCAAAAACACATCGCGCTTAAAGCGGGTTATGAAGTAGATATAGCTGAATCTCTAACTCAAACAAAAGAGCTTATCAGTAAAAATAGCTACTTTTGTGCTGTAGTTGACTTTATTTTACCTGATGCGCCTAATGGCGAAGCAATTCCTTGTGCTATCGCTGCTGAAATTCCAACGATTGTAATGACGGGTAATATTGATAAAAAAACACGCGATACAGTAGAAAAATACCCTATAATTGACTACATCATCAAAGAAAATAAACAAGCGTATCAGTATCTCGAAAAACAGCTATTACGACTACCTCGAAACGAAAATGTAAAAGTACTCGTTGTTGACGACTCTTTATCCACACGACAGTATATATGTAGCTTGTTAACCCGTCATAAATATCAAACTTTACAAGCTGAAGATGGTAAACAAGCACTTGTTATGCTTGAAGCATCACCTGATATCTCCGTTATTATCACTGATAATGAAATGCCTAATATGAACGGCGATGAACTATGCACAGAAATCAGGCGTTTATATGATAACGATGAAAAAGCAATAATTGGCATTTCAGGCGCTGACTCTTCAGATTTATCTACCTTATTCTTAAAAAATGGGGCAAATGATTACCTACATAAACCTTTCAATAGTGAGGAGTTTTATTGTCGATTAAGCCAAAATGTCGATATGTTAACGCTTTTAGCAACCATAAAAAACCAAGCTAATACAGACTACCTCACAAAAATCCCCAATCGTCGTTACTTTTTTGAAGAGGCTAGAAAATCCCTTAAAAAAATTGAACTTGATAACGGTAATGGCGCATTAGCTATGCTTGATATCGATCACTTTAAAGCAATTAATGATACCTATGGCCACGATGCAGGCGACGAAGTATTAAAAGGTTTATCTATTTGTTTTAGCAAATACTTTAAAAAGTATTTAGTAGCACGCTTGGGGGCGAAGAGTTTGCTGTTTATTTTGCCGATACCGATAAACAAGAAGCGCTCAAAAAACTTGAAGGATTTAGGTATTTTATAGAAGCTAATAGCCAACAATTTAGTAAAGCCAACATTAGATTCACTATTTCTATTGGTTTTTCGTCAGGGCCTGTTTATCAAATTGATGAACTATTAAAACAGGCCGACTTAAAACTTTATGATGCAAAAGAAACTGGCCGTAACAAAATTATTAGCTAAAATAGTTAACTAGCCACTTGTGCTGTCGCCACTGCCGCTTTTTTTCGTTTGCGTGATTGATAGTAAGAATCCCAACTAAATATAGCAAGCGCACTCCAAATACATGCAAATGTAACTAACCTTTCTGCATCAAATACCTCACCGTAAAACACCACTGCGAGCATAAACATTAAGCTTGGCCCAATGTACTGAAAAAAGCCCAATGTAGTGTATTGCAAACGTTTAGCTGCGCCAGTAAAACACAATAACGGTAATGTAGTTATAATGCCCGCGCTAATTAGTAACGCATTAGTATGCCAATCGTTAGCGGGAAGGCTTGATGTGTCAGAAGGCGCCATTAACCACCAATAAACAAGCGCTACAGGTAATAATATAAGTGCCTCAAGCAATATCCCTGGTAGAGCTTCAACGGGGAGTTTTTTACGTAATAAGCCATAAAGTGCAAATGATATTGCCAATGAAAAAGCAACTACCGGAAACGAGCCAAAGCTAACGAGTTGCAATAATACTCCCGAAAACGCGAGTGCAACGGCAACGCCCTGAAACTTACGTAAACGCTCGCCTAAAAAAGCATACCCAGCAATACATTTAACAATGGGTTTATGTAATACCCCAAGCTTGCATCCAGCATATGGTTATTATTTATCGCCCATATGAAAAGCCCCCAATTAAATCCCAGTAACGCTGAAGTAATAACAAGCATTAACACTAGTTTGGGCTGAACAATAATACGCTTTATTTTGTGCCAATATTTAAGAATACTTACCACAAGTACTAAAAAAACGACAGACCAAACAACGCGATGCATTAATATTTCAAAAGCTGACACATGCTGGATAAATTTAAAGTATATAGGTGCTAACCCCCACATCACAAATGCTAGGCAAGCAAAAACAGCGCCTTTACGCTGCTCTGTATCAATCGACATAATAAAAACACTTAGTGATACTAAAAGGTCGCTAGTTTACTCTCCATGGATTGTTTATCCAACTAAATACGTACCAGTACCAAACGCAATTTGAATAGCTTTTTCATTATGTAACTCCATTCGACATACACACACTTTGTTGCCTGAACGAATAAGCGTTGCACTCGCGGTGAACACTTCGCCTTTGCCTGGGCGTAAATAATCGGTGCGTAAATCGATGGTTCCAAGCGTAGCTAGCCTCGCTTGCACACTACCAATATCTAAGTCTGTTAATTTATCAATCACACTTGCTGCAGCAAGCATTCCTCCCACATTATCAAGCACGGCTGAAATAACGCCTCCGTGTAATATTTTTTGCGCTGGATTACCAATAAATACATCCTGCCAAGGAAAGGTAATTTTTGCTTGTTCAGGACTCAGTGATTCTACCGATATTTGTAAAAACTGATTAAACGGCATGCCATTTACAAACAACGCCCCAACTTGTTCAATTAACATTTCTTTATTCATTATTATTCTCTATGCCAAAACTGGTAAGATGAGTAAAACATACATAGTGTAAAACTACGAGACTCCACTTAAATAATTCATCAAGTAACTCAGCTAAAGACTTCTCGTTAAAAAACCACTAAAATACCCGCCAATGAATACATTAACACCACCTTCTAGTACGCTTGTGCGTAAACCAGAAACTGTCCTCAAACAAGTGTTTGGCTACAGCGAATTTCGCGACGGTCAAAAAGCAGTTATTGATGCAGCTATAAATGGGCATGACTCGCTTGTATTGCTACCCACAGGTGGTGGAAAATCTGTGTGTTATCAAATACCCGCTTTAGTGCTTGAAGGCGTAACCATTGTTATATCTCCGCTTATATCGCTAATGCAAGATCAGGTAACGCAACTCCAAGCACTTGGCGTAAAAGCCGCTTACGTTAATAACAGCTTAGCGCGAGAAGAACAGCAATTGGTGTATCAACAACTTCACCAAGGTTTAATTAAACTATTATATGTTGCGCCTGAAAAAGTATTGCAGCGTGACTTTTTAGAGCGTTTATCGCATTTAAATGTGAGCTTATTTGCCATTGACGAAGCGCACTGTGTGTCGCATTGGGGTCACGATTTTAGACCTCATTACTTTCGCTTAAACGAATTAAAGCAACGTTTTGCACATGTTCCTATGATGGCGCTTACCGCCACGGCTGATAAAGCGACCCGGTTTGATATCGTTGAGCAACTCAAACTACAGCAGCCTTATATTCATACTGGTAGCTTCGATCGTCCCAATATTCGTTACACCATAGAAGAAAAATTTAAACCTATGGTGCAACTGCTTCGCTACTTAAAAGAGCAAAAAAACCAAAGCGGTATTATTTATTGCACCAGTCGTAAGCGCGTAGACGACATTGCTGAAAAACTTGCAGACGCAGGGCTAAACGCTGCCGCTTACCATGCGGGTATGAGTAACGAACAACGACAATTTGTGCAAACTGGGTTTGCCCGCGACGACATTCAAATTGTAGTAGCAACTGTTGCTTTTGGTATGGGGATTAATAAACCTAACGTACGCTTTGTATTGCATTACGATATTCCAAAAAGTATAGAGTCGTACTATCAAGAAACAGGACGAGCTGGGCGAGATGGCCTTGCCGCAGAAGCCATCATGTATTTTGATCCGGCTGATATTGGCCGTGTAAGGCGCTTTTTTGAAGACATTGATGACGAACAACGTCGCCGTGTAGAAGAACAACGCTTTAACGCCATGGCTAGCTTTGCTGAAGCACAAACGTGTCGCCGCCAAATATTGCTAAACTACTTTAGTGAATACCAGCGCGAACCTTGTGGCAACTGTGATATCTGCTTAAACCCACCTAAAAGCTTTGATGGTACGTTAGTCGCACAGCAAGCGCTTTCGTGCGTATATAGAGCTGAGCAACGTTTTGGCCTAGGTTATATTGTAGAATTACTTCGCGGTGCAAACACGAGCCGCATACGCGATAACAACCATCATGAGTTAAGTACTTACGGTATCGGTAAAGATAAAAGCAGTGAATTTTGGCTTAGTATTTTACGTCAACTTATTCATCAGGGTTTACTAAGCCAAGATATAACACAAGGTGCGTCTCTTAGATTAACAGAAGCCGCGCGTGCAATTTTAAAAAGTGAATATGCTTTGCAATTGGCTGAACCTCGCCTGCAAGCCAAGCACGTGTACCAAGATAAATTAGCGCAATTTAATTATGATAAAAAGCTCTTTGCCCGCTTAAGAGCACTGCGTAAAGAACTTGCTGATGCCGACGATGTACCACCGTATGTAGTATTTAATGATAAAACCTTGGCTGAAATGGCGCAGCTTATGCCAACAAATGACAGTGAGTTTTTAAAAGTGTCGGGAGTTGGTTTCACTAAATTAAATAAATATGGCGGCGCCTTTTTAACTACAATTCGTAATTACTTAGCTACAAATTAAGAGCATTATGACAAAAATAGAATACGACCATACTCATAAATGTATTGTAATTACGCCCATCGAGCCTCCGCATGATGAAGACTTTGAGCTGTGGAGTACATTATTTTTACATTCAGACGATATAACGCTCAACGAGTATTCTGCTGGTGCTGACCGTCATCGAGTTCGCTTTAGCTACCAGCAGCAAACCTTTAATTTAAACTATGAGCACTACAGCCAAAGTATTTGGATAAATGGAGAAGGCACTGAGGCCGATCATCTACTTGCTGCACTCACCTTTTATTTAAGTTAGCGGCTTTAGTTCAAAGTCGTTATATTTAATTTTCAAACTCAATACTTTTAACTTACATTTTAGTAACTATGATGTAAGCTGATATTACGGTAGTAATTTGCTACGTAGCAGTAAAGGGTTTGAATGGTAACTAAGAAATGGATCACACAGTACTGTATTAGCTTAAGTATTTTAGCCTTATCCATGCAAAGTGCATTAGCACAAACTCATGATAATACTCGTTGCCAAGTTGAAAAGTTAGACCACTCTAATAATAAAAACTTACGCCGCCAACTCAACGACGATATCTCCATTGTAAGCGCTAAACCCAATGCTAAAATTGCCACTATTTCACTTAAGCAACTCAATGTATTTAATACCGAACTCGAAGAAGAAAATAATGCATTATTTCGCTTTGCCAACCGCGCACATATTCAAACCGAACCGGATGTAATTAATAACCTCCTACTGTTTGCCACCGGCGATAAATATGATGCTAAAAAATTAGCTGAATCAGAACGCCTCCTACGCAAAGAAAGTTACTTATATGACGCCCAAATTAGTGCAACTGAGAACTGCGATGGTGACATTGATGTAAAGGTAGTGACTCGTGATTTATGGACGCTTCTACCTGAAATAAACTTTAGCCGCAGCGGTGGTGAAAATAAATCAAGCATTGGCTTTAGAGAATCAAACCTCTTTGGTTGGGGTAAACGCCTATCGTTTTCACGCACTACCGATAGCGACCGCAGTGGTTACTTATTTGTTTACGACGATCCTAATATTTTATCTACTCGCTACCGCGGCCGTCTAGAGTACGCCGATAACAGCGATGGCAAGCGCCATTTACTTGAGTTAACCTATCCATTTTACGCAATTGACACCCCTCTTAGTTACGGTATTTTAAGCTATTCAGAACAGCGCGAAGAGTCATTATATAAACGCGGCGAAGAGTTTAGCGAATTTGATCAAACTAGCGATTTAACCAGTGCATTTATAGGGCACTCTAAAGCGCTTAATAATAACTGGACCCAGCGCTTAACCTTAGGTTATACCGACGAGCAGCATACCTTTGAAGCTATAGACACCACCTTTGCACCACTTGCCGATGACAGAAGTTTAAGTTACCCATTTATAAGCGGCCACTGGTTTGAAGATAACTTTATAAAAGTACGCAATTTCGACAGTATGTACCGCACTGAAGATTTAAACCTAGGCTGGAATGTTAAAGCCCTTGTTGGTTACTCTGATGAATCTTTGAGTGATGATGATAGTCGTGCTATTTATTCATTAAATTTTAAAAAAGCACATTTTTCTGGCGATAATACTCTATGGCGTTTTAACACTGACATTGAAGGATATTGGAATAAAGAACACAAACAATTAGAAAACTTTAGGGCCACTAGTCAAATTCAATACTACTTAAACACCAGTGTTGATCAATCGTGGTATGTAAAAGGGCGTTTGCAATATGCTAAAAACTTAACTGCCGACCAACAACTTACTTTGGGTGGTGAAACTGGTTTACGAGGCTACCCTATGGATTATCAACACGGCGATCGCAGTTTTTTAGTTAGTTTAGAAAAACGCTATTATTGGGAGTACGATTTGCTTCAGCTATTTAAAGTAGGTGGCGCTGGGTTTATTGACGTTGGCCGAGCGTGGTTTAACGACAAAGATAATGGCGAGAACGATCACGTACTTAAAAATGTTGGCATAGGTTTACGCTTAGCCCCAAGCAGAGCTAACGCAGGTACTATGATCCACATTGACATCGCCGCACCGCTTGATAGTTATGACGATGTAGACTCAGTACAATGGTTAGTTAATGTGAAAAAATCTTTTTAAATAACTATTTCGCATCATCTTAAAACGTTAAACTAATTAATTACTTACTCCCCATATGAGAATGTATTTTGGAACCGTTAGAGATTTTAGATTTTTTTGGTACACAATATAAACTGATTGTGACCCTAATCGCCTTACTACTTTATCCGTTGCTATTAAAGCTGACTAAAAAGCTTCTCGAAAAAACCATTAAGGGTAAAGTAGATTTACATCACAAATCGCGCGCAGAACTACTGCTTAAAATAATACTTGCCTGTGTAATGATATGCTTAGTACTGGTATTTTGGGGCATTGAATTACGTGGCTTACTTGTACTTGGCTCCTCATTATTTGCCATGCTAGGTGTTGCACTTTTTGCCGCATGGTCGTTATTAAGTAACTTAACTGCATTCTTATTAATGTTTATTCAAAACGACTGCCGCGTTGGTTATTGGGTACGAATTATTGATGGCGCGAATCATGTTGAAGGTCGCATTGTCGAAATGGGTTTGATGAATGTAGTACTTGAACACATTGATGGCCATCGTGTTATTTATCCTAACAATTTATTTGTGACGCGCCCTGTCATGGTTTTAAATAAAGAACCAAAACCAACAAAAACGCCTGTTATAAAGCGTATTATTGGCCCTAAAAAACATACTTAAAAAATAATAGTCACAAAAAAGCCGCAGAAGGTAATTACCTTCTGCGGCTTTTTAATGCTTAACTAAACAGAACTTAGGTTAACGATTAATTATTTAGTTCCGCAGTTTTAAGTTCGTCATCTAAATCATTTATTTCGTCTATAAAGCTCTCTAGCTGCTGCTCAACTAAACCATTGTCACTCGCAAAGTAAGCTAGATGAAAGACTGCATCGCCCTCATTTACTAATGGCATCGTTTGTTGGCCAATAACAATCCCACCTTTAGGTGCTAAAAGCTCAAGTTCAGAGTCACCCAACGGACTACTAATATAAGCAAGTATTTGGCCCTTAATTACACGTTCGCCCAATGATACTTGAGCACGAACAATGCCATCAACTTCTGCGCGTATCCAACTTGTAGAACCTGCAATAATCGGATCTGGTAATTTTTTCGGGCGTTTGCCACGAATCATTTTTAAGTGACGCATAACATAATCAACGCCCTGCACACCGGCTGCAATTGCAATAGGATCAAATCGTAGTGCTTCACCTGCTTCATAGGTTATAACAGGTATGCCTAAGTTAGCCGCTTCGCTGCGAAGAGAGCCATTACGCAGTGATGCATCTATAACCGCTGGCGTGCCAAATGCTTTAGCCATTTCAGCTGTTGCTTCATCTGCTAAATTAGCACGAATTTGTGGCAAATTAGTTCGGTGAATAGCCCCCGTATGTAAATCAATGATATGCGTACAATGTACTGCTACTTGATTAAAAAACATATAAGCCATACGTCCTGCTAACGAGCCACGTTCAGAACCTGGAAAACTGCGGTTCATATCACGTCGATCTGGTAAGTAACGCGATTTATGAATAAAGCCAAACACATTTACAATAGGCACAGCTATTAACGTGCCACGTAACTGACTAGGATCTATTTTAGCAAGTAACTGGCGTACAACTTCAACGCCATTTAATTCATCACCATGAATAGCAGCACAGACCATTAGCACCGGCCCTTCCATTACACCATTCACCACTTCTATAGGAATATTAAGTGGTGAATGGGTGTAAAGCTTTGCGGCTTCTAAGGCAAGCGTTTTACGCTCGCCTACGCCAATCTGTTCACCTAATAAGGTAAAAGGACGGTTAATTTTAACCTTTGCCACGTGTTGCTGTTCCTTTACTTGAAGCATTCTTTTCGATGAAGTCAATCACCATACCTGCAATATCTTTACCTGTTGCGATCTCAATACCCTCAAGACCAGGTGATGAGTTTACTTCCATCACAAGTGGCCCACGAGATGAGCGAAGTAAATCGACACCAGCCACATTTAAGCCCATTGATTTAGCGGCTGCAACTGCTGTTTTACGCTCCTCAGGAGTAATACGTACTAATGTCGCGCTACCACCACGGTGAAGATTAGAACGGAACTCACCTTCTTGTGCTTGGCGCTTCATTGCTGCAATTACTTTATCGCCCAATACGAAACAACGAATATCTGCACCACCTGCCTCTTTAATATATTCCTGAACCATAATATTAGCTTTTAAGCCCATAAATGCTTCAATAACACTTTCAGCCGCTTTACGCGTCTCAGCAAGTACAACACCAATGCCCTGTGTACCTTCAAGTAATTTAATTACAACAGGTGCACCGCCTACCATTTCTAGTAAGTCTTTTACATCATCTGGTTTGCTAGCAAAACCTGTTACTGGCATACCAACGCCTTTGCGCGAAAGTAACTGAAGCGAGCGCAATTTGTCGCGCGAACGAGAAATTGCCACGGATTCGTTTACAGGGTAGACACCCATCATTTCAAACTGACGAAGTACCGAGCAACCATAAAATGTAACCGATGCACCAATACGCGGGACGATTGCGTCAAATTCTTTTAAATTTTCACCGCGATAGTGAATTTCTGGTTGCTCTGAATTTATATTCATATAGCAGCGTAGTGCGTCGATTACTTTAACTTCATGGCCACGCGCTTCTGCCGCTTCGATTAAACGACGTGTTGAATATAATTTTTTGTTACGAGATAAAATACCGATTTTCATAGTTAAAACCTTAACTAAATTGTATGCATTAATTATTTATGGCTGATTTTCAGACATAAAATTCAATACTTTTATAATAAATGAGATAAAGCCGTGTCAACAATGACACGATTTTCCATGGCTGTACGCCCTAATAACATTCTAAACTTCATTGTTGCTCGACTGGTTAAAGTCATCTCTATAGGCCAGCTATGCTTACCCGCATGCAATGTTGTTTCTATAAAATAACGTAATTCTTTTTGTCCACTTGAGCTTGTTACGTTTTTTATTTTTTTAACCTTTGCATTACAAGTGATTTTCGTTTGTTCATCATCTTGCAATGGCTGGGCTGTAAACTTAACCCATTTTTCTCCATCAACTTCGTACTCTTCAATGTTAATAGCATGAATACATGATGTACGAGCGCCTGTATCAATTTTAGCTTTTATTCGCTCAATACCCAGTTCAGGTAAGCTCAACCACTCACGCCAACCAATAGTGATCTTTGTCGTCATAAATGTGCCCTTAATAAAAAAGTGACTTATACGCTACAGGTAAAAAAACACCAACAAAATAAATTTATCCCGTCGACAAGTGAATTTGATTGATAAATATCGACCGCAAACTTCACTATATTTTTCTACTGCACAGTTAACTATCTTGGTTTGCTAGCAATTTAATTCACACCAAATTTATGCTTTATTAATTTAAAAACTAACTTATTAAAAATAAAGATAAGTCTATTTTGATTAAGTAGATACACTATAGTTAACAGTATTAAAAATACACTATTATGAGAAACTAATATGATTAATGGTTTACTCCACGCCCTAGTTCTTGACGAACGAGGTGGTGCACGCCCCATTTCAAACACTGATGAACTACATAATTGGAAACCTGGACAGGGTAAGCTTTGGGTACACATGGATTACAGTCAAACAGAAGTCGTTACATGGCTTAAAAATTGTGAGTTTTTAACCGATTACGAGCTAGAGTCGTTAACCGCAGATGAGACTCGCCCACGTATTACATCTGCAACTAACGGTCATATGCTATTTTTGCGTGGCATTAATTTAAACCCAGCACAAAGCCCAGAAGACATGGTGTCAATTCGTCTTTTCATTAACCAAGATATTGTGATTACCACACGTAAACGCCGCTTATTGTCAATACAAGACATTCTCACGACATTTCACACTAATACAGGCCCATGTAATATTTCTGAGCTAGTATGTTCTATTACACAAAAACTAACCTCTCGCATGCAAAGCGTTATCGACTCACTAGATGAGACACTCGACGAGTTTGAAGAAGAAATAGATGAGCCAAGTAAAAAGTTTGATAACCAAGGCCTATCACAATTACGTCGTCAAGCAATTGCCTTGAAACGTTATTTAAAACCGCAAAAAGAAGCCCTTAGTTCAATGGTCAATAATCACTACCCGTGGCTGTTAGATGACGATAAAGCAAAACTAAATGAGACTACAAACTTACTAATTCGCTACCTTGAGGAACTAGACAGCTCCATTGAACGGGCGCAAATCATTCAGCAAACAATCACCAACCAAGTCTCTGAGCAGTTAAACCAACGAATGTATGTGATGTCGGTTGTCGCTGCTTTATTCTTACCTCTGGGGTTTTTAACTGGCTTATTAGGTGTGAACGTAGGGGGCATACCTGGCACAGAGAGTCCATATGCATTTACGTTATTTGTGGTTTTTTTAATCGTATTAACGGGCAGTATTGGCATTTACTTTAAAAACAAAAAATGGTTATAAATTAAATTCATATACTATCAACGAGTATAAAAGCCACTCTACTTTGAATTAAAGTGGCTTTATAAATAATACTTAATTATTTAGTTACTCGAGTATAGCTAACATTTGTCATTGTGATTTTAGATTTAGTAATACCTAAATCCTTAAAGCACTCTTTAAAGGAGTTTGAATTACCCGATTCACCACAATTATCTAATGTATATGGGTCTTGCGATTGTAGGTAGTTACCAAATTTGAAGTAAGATTCGGAATCATCTTCGACCGGAATACCAAAAGTACTGCCAAGTGCGGTTACATCAACATCACCGTAATTATTCACAACTTTTAAATTAAATGAACCACCACTGGTTATAGTACCTAGTGCAAACTTTTCTTCATTACCACTGGTGTTACGCAAACGTACATACACGTCAAAAACACCATTATTTGCAGTACTATCATCAAAACCTGACTCTGACGAATCAGACACATACACTTTCATAATAGTGCCTGTATCACTTGCATGGTGTTGGGCAACAATAGTTTTTCCACCATCGGACATTTCAACTTTAACATTAGCTTCAAATACTTCGTAAGTGTCAGTCATCGCAACACGTAAATTAGATTTAACTTTATACTCATGACGCCAACCATTTCCATTAGGCGTAATATGTTGCGCTTCTAATGGCACAAATACTAATGTGCTATCGTTAACCAATGGATTAGGATTATCCCCCTCTAAATCAAAAATACTACCACTTGTAATACTGCTTGGAATATTACTTCCGCCACCAGTATCACCGCCGCCAGTGTCACCCCCACCAGAGCCGCCACTGCTTAGCGTAAAATCATCAAAACGTACATCATTCGAACTATTATTATGTTTAGCAAAAACTTGTAATGAATCCGTATTCGCAGAAGTAAAGGTTTTAGATACTTTAGTCCACGAAGAAACATCAAACTTCTCGCTTTTAAACAAACCATTCAGATCATTGACTCCAATTTCACCTTTGCCTAGTACGTACGCACTTAATGTGTATTGAGTGTTTCTTTCTATATCAACAACTTGATGTACACGACCAGGGCTACCTTGAATTTTTAAGGATTTGGATCCTTTGTAAGCACTTCCCGAAATAGCTGCTGGTTCGACTTCATTCCAATTACTCCAGCCGTCTTCAAAACCAGCATTATTAATCGTTGCTGCTTGCAAAAAACTTGAGCTTGTAGTCATTATTGCAAAAATAAATAGGGATTTTTGATTAATCATTATCTTCATTTCTCCGAACCTGCACATGAAAATAATCTAACTGCCCAGTTTAGTGGCATTTCCACCGAACCTAGATCACCGCCTGTAAACAGGTTTCAACTTGTGTTTGTGTAACTGGTAATTTAATTTTAGATAAAAACCAATAATTGGACTTACAAAAATAAATTACCAATTGATATTGCCAGTGTGGCGAGACACAAGTTATATCTCTTGAAATAAATTTGCAATAATTAATTCAATAGGTAATAAGTATTAATACCATTTCTATTTTTGATTAAATACATACTAAAAATGATTTAAAACAATAACTAACATTAATTAAAATATAAAAATGATAGAATTTAAATTTTTTAAAATAATGAATAAGTATCAAAAACACAAAAAATTGGTATACCAATAAAATACAATTTAAAAATTTGCATAAACAAAAACACTGGTCTAGTCTTTTTTATAAATACCACGCCAACACTGGTTGACCAATTAAACTTACTTAAAGTAAATATAAGATAAAAAGTCACTTAACAATGGCAACATAGAGAATGCTCTAAACATGAAACTTCGTACCCGTTGCATTAATAAATTAAGCAATGGGTAAATGGTTTAATAACAAGGTAAAAAATACAGGTTCAAATGGGGAGTTAACGCAGCAAGTGAATTATTCATGTGGCTCGAACGGTCAATGCTTTAAAAAATAGATACTAATACACTTAAGCAAGCCTTAACCTGTACATGAAGTTTATTAAGAAAATAAAAAATTCAGTTATCACTTTCATACATTTCACCTATTTTAGTGAGGTATTAAAACTTATTTATCTTTCGAGGTTAAATTTACAGCAATGTATTTTTTTAGGCAGAGCCTATAGTGTGTGGTTATTTCCCCTAAATAGGCGATAACACAACATAAATACCACACATTATCAGCCCTTTGAGTTCGCCCTAGGCCGATTGATTCTTTGTTTTTTGTCTATATGACTATAGTTAAGGTGAATGTTCTGGACACAGAAGCTTTGCTCGGCTTCTACTCATTTTGTGTAGATGTAAGACAGTAGGGTAATGCTGGATCTTTTACTAAGTCACCTTGAACTCTGGATAATAAATCTATCTCAAGCAGTTATTTTCAGCGCTAACTGCATTGAACTAATACCAATTCACTTAATTAAGTGACCTGTTTTGAGGTAAAAACCGTGTCGATAACAAAACAAAAAGTTAGTTATTTAGTTGTTATAACTAATTGTTCTTACATGACTCTACCTTCTGCAACCATGTAGTCGTATATCAGATATTTTTAACACAATTAGCGTCAGATTTAATCCCTCAAATTGATTAAGCACTATTGCGGATTGGTATCACACACCTCGATAATACTCACTTTCAAAAGACATTAAAAAAGGCAAGCATCTATAATGCTCGCCTTTTATTTATGGTTGTGCAGCTAACTACTCTTGAAAGTAAGTGCCCCAACCATCATATTCTACTTCACATTCGACGGCTAATTGCGCTAATTTATCAACGTCTTCCATTATCACGTCTACATCAAGTTCGGCTTCAACAACGATGTCAAAACTCCAAATTTTACTGCCATCTTCAAGCTCAAGCTCTGCAGGCTCTTCAACATCGTAACCCAATTTGAACGCAGCAAGGGCTGCTTGTTCCAATTTAGGGAAATCTTCACACACAAAGTGGTGCTCTACTTCATAAAGTATTTCAGGATCAGATCCGTCTTCGAGTAATGAAGATACAATGTCTTCACTTATTTCACGCCAGTTTTCCATTATTTATCTCTCACTTGAGCATCTAATTCAGTTATTTTAGCAGCCATAATATTGTGTACATTTTGGGCGTGCTCGCGCGCGCTAATACTTTCATCAAGTGATATAGGCGCTAACATTTCAATGTAGATTGTACCATTATCCCAACGATTTAGCTTAATGGTTTTATGTGTTGTATTCATACACACTGGGACTATTGGTACTTCAGCACTCATAGCAGTATGAAAAGCCCCTGTTTTGAACGGTAGCAACCCTCTTCCATAACTGCGTGTGCCTTCGGCAAATACCCAAACAGACAACCCATCTTTCTTTATTTTTTCAGCAGCTTTCGAGATTGTACCTGCTGCTTTTGAACGATTTGCCCGATCAATTAAAATATTACCCGAAAGCCAATAAAGCTGACCAAAAAATGGAATCCACTTTAAGCTCTTTTTGCCTAAACTTACGCAGTTTTTGGGCACCATTGCTGGCACTGTAAATAAATCGTAGCTATTTTGATGATTAGCAACATAAACGGCAGGACCAATATCAACAGCATCTTTATGACGTGTTAAAACTAATTTAACACCAATCATTTTAGCCATTGAGCCAAACCAGCCCGCTATAATGTGTACGTTATTGGGATGAAATGGCCTTACTAACGACAATAGTAAGCCAAAAAAACAACTCAATAGTATAAATAGCAGCATAATAAAAATACGTATAACAGCGAGCAAATCGGCTTCTCCAAAAATCAGTTACAACTATTATAGCGTTATTTTGTGACACAAACGAGACAATAGCGCACAAGTGTACGCTGAAAAACTTTAAGTGCTTTATTTTAAAACAAAAACGGCCTGCAAATGCAGACCGTTTCTAATTATACAAAAAGTAATTGATTACTCTTCGTTAATGGCTTCTATTGGCTCATCATCTTGAGGAGTTAGCTCAACAACGGCTTCGTCAACACGCTGTAAGCCACGTGGTAACTTATTACCACGACGACCTCGCTCACCATGATAATGCTCTAAATCACTTGGTTTAAGTGTTAGTTTACGCTTACCAGCATGAAGCGTAACACTGCTTCCTAATGGCACAACAGCTAGCACTTTTACAAACTCTTCACGGGCTTGTACTTTAGCACCTGGTATAGAAATGATTTTATTACCTTTACCCTTACCTAATTTTGGTAAGTCTCGCAGTGGGAATAAAAGCATTCGACCTTCGTTAGAAATAGCCATACAGTAATCGCTAGCAACATCGTTCACCCTAATAGGAGAAAGTAATATGCCACCTTTAGGAACACTTACCAGCGCTTTACCATTTTTATTTTTACTCACTAAATCTTTAAAGTCGGTAATAAAGCCGTAACCTGCATCTGACGCCATAAGTAAGACTTGCTCGTCTTCACTCATTACCACGTGCTCAAAATTAGCACCTGGTGTTAAGTTAAAACGACCTGTCATTGGTTCGCCTTGGCTACGCGCCGAAGGCAGACTGTGCGCATCGGTTGCAAATGCCCGCCCTGCTGAATCTAAAAATACAGCCGGTTGATTGCTCTTACCCCGAGCCGAGGCTCTAAAGCCATCACCTGAACGATAATTTAAGCCTTGTACATCTAAATCATGGCCTTTACCAACGCGTGCCCAGCCTTTATCTGATAGCACGACAGTAACTGACTCTGATGGAATTAAATCTTTTTCGTTAAGTGCTTTCGCTTCTGAACGCTCAATCACTGGCGAGCGACGATCATCACCGTACATTTCAGCGGCTTCTTGAATTTCTTTTTTCAGCAGTGTCGACATACGACGTTCTGAGCCAAGTATTTGCGCTAATTTATCACGCTCTTTGGCTAGTTCATCTTGCTCACCGCGAATTTTAAACTCTTCAAGTTTTGCTAAATGACGAAGTTTTAATTCTAAAATAGCTTCTGCTTGCGTATCAGTTAAATCAAAGCGCTCCATTAGTACAGGCTTTGGTTTATCTTCACTGCGGATGATTTCAATCACTTCATCAATATTTAAAAAGGCGGCTAATAAACCTTCTAAAATATGCAAACGCGCTAATACTTTATCTAAGCGATACTGCAAACGACGGCGCACTGTTTCGCGTCTAAATGTTAGCCACTCACTTAAAATACAGCGCAAGTCTTTAACTTGCGGGCGACCATCTAGGCCTAGCATGTTTAAGTTTACGCGGTAATTTTTTTCAAGATCGGTGGTTGCAAATAAATGCGCCATCAATGGCTCAGCTTTAATGCGGTTTGAGCGTGGAATAATTACAATGCGTGTTGGATTTTCATGATCTGACTCGTCACGTAAATCAGCAATCATTGGTAATTTTTTAGCGTTCATTTGCGCTGCAATTTGCTCAAGTACTTTACCACCAGAACATTGATGCGGCAGCGCTGTAATAACGATATCGCCATGCTCTTCGGTGTAAACCGCACGCATTTTGATAGACCCACGACCGGTTTTATATATTTTATGAATATCGGCTTTTGGGGTAATTATTTCAGCATCTGTTGGGTAATCTGGTGCATGTACAAGCTCAAGTAATTCTTCAAGCTCTGTTTTTGGTTTATCAAGTAATAAACAACATGCACTAGCCACTTCACGTACGTTATGTGGCGGAATATCGGTTGCCATACCTACGGCAATACCCGTTATACCGTTGAGTAAAATATGCGGTAAGCGAGAAGGCAGTACTACTGGTTCATCCATTGTGCCATCAAAGTTTGGTGTCCAATCGACGGTGCCTTGGCCAAGCTCTTTTAATAGTACTTCTGAAAACTTAGATAAACGCGCTTCGGTATAACGCATTGCTGCAAACGATTTAGGGTCATCTGCCGCGCCCCAGTTTCCTTGTCCATCTACCAAAGGGTAGCGGTAAGAAAACGGCTGCGCCATTAATACCATCGCTTCGTAACATGCACTGTCGCCGTGTGGATGGTACTTACCGAGTACGTCACCCACGGTACGAGCTGATTTTTTGTACTTGGCATTAGCCGACAAACCCAGTTCGCTCATCGCATAAATAATACGACGCTGTACTGGTTTTAAACCATCACCTACATGCGGTAAGGCGCGGTCCATGATCACGTACATGGAATAATTTAAATAGGCGTCTTCGGTAAAACGCCCCATTGTTTGTTGCTCAATTCCTTGCATTAGCAAGGTATCTGTATCACTCATTAAAGCTTACCTAGTTTTTCTTATAGCTTACACGGTAGATTACATTGGCGTAATCATCGCTTACTAACAGACTGCCGTCACCTAATTCTGCAAATGCAACAGGGCGTCCAAATGTTGTTTCGTCTTTCATAAAGCCAGTAATAAATGGCGTATATTTAGTTACGCGACCTACTTCAATTGTTGCTAGCCCTACTTTATAACCTGCCTTTTTAGAACGGTTCCATGAGCCATGTTCAGCAACAAATAATTGGTGCTTATAACTTGCTGGAAATTGCTTAGCGTTATAAAAATGAATACCTAGTGGCGCTACATGCGCAGGAAGCGCAAGTGCTGGCGACGTGTAATCGGCAATGTTTTTACCTTCACCAAACTCAGGGTCAATAATCGCACCGGCATGAACATACGGAAAACCAAAATGCTCACCTTCTTGCGTTGCGCGGTTTAATTCATCAGGTGGAATATCATCGCCCATCATGTCGCGACCGTTATCACTAAACCATAAGGCTTGAGTCGCTGGATGAAAATCAAAACCCACTGTGTTTCTAACGCCCTTGGCTATTGTTTTTATTTGTTTTGTTTCTACATTAAGCGCAAAAATACGGCCAAAACGCTCATCTTCAGCACAAATATTACACGGCACACCCACTGGAATGATTAATTCTCCCGTTGGTGCAAAACGTAAAAATTTCCAACCATGATGACGCTCACTCGGTAATGCGCCATAAACCACATCAAACTTTGGCTCTTTTAATTGGGTATCAATATTTTTAAAGCGAATTATACGATGCACTTCGCCTACATATAAATCGCCATCTTTAATCGCTATGCCAGAGGGCATGTTTAAGCCTTTAGCAACAACAATTTTTTTATCTGCTACGCCATCGCTATTATGATCAATAAGCGCGTATACATTGCCCGCTTTACGAGAGCCAACATACACAATACCTTTTTTTGAAACAGCTATTTGACGCGCATTTTCTACATCATTTGCAAATAAACTTATTTCAAATCCCGGTGCTACGGTGAGCTTATCGAGTATATTTTTAGCCATTGCAGGAGCTGTAGTTAGCCCAAGTAATAGCAAACTTCCTAGTAGTTTATTCATTCATATCTCCCAGTATTAAACACAGGCGATCAAACTTGCGCCTTGTTACCATGATCTTCTAACCATTGACGACGATCCGGCGATCGTTTTTTAGCAAGCAGCATATCCATCATTTCCATGGTTTCTATTTCTTCATCAAGCGTAAGCTGTACTAAGCGTCGCGTATTAGGATCCATGGTTGTTTCGCGCAATTGCAGTGGGTTCATTTCACCCAGACCTTTGAATCGTTGCACGTTTACTTTTCCGCGTTTCTTCTCTGCTTCTATACGCGCTAAAATAGCGGTTTTTTCACCTTCATCTAGTGCGTAATAAACTTCTTTACCAATATCTATTCTAAATAATGGCGGCATTGCAACATACACATGCCCTGTTTTTACTAACTCTGGAAAATGGCGAACAAACAATGCACACAATAGTGTTGCAATGTGTAGTCCATCCGAGTCTGCATCGGCCAATATACAAATTTTATTGTAGCGCAGTCCCGACATATCGGTTGATTCTGGATCAATTCCCAGTGCCACTGAAATATCGTGTACTTCTTGTGATGCTAATATTTGGCCTGATTCGACTTCCCACGTATTCAAAATTTTACCACGTAGCGGCATAATTGCCTGAAACTCACGGTCTCGCGCTTGTTTAGCAGAACCACCAGCAGAATCACCTTCCACTAAAAACAATTCGGTACGATCGTTATCGGCAGCACTACAATCGGTTAGTTTACCTGGTAATGCAGGGCCTGCAGTAACTCGTTTACGTACCACTTTTTTAGCTGCACGCAAACGGCTTTGCGCGTTTGAAATACATAGTTCAGCTAATAATTCTGCAGTATCGGTATGTTCATTTAGCCATAAACTAAACGAATCTTTTACAACACCCGATACAAATGCGGCACATGAACGTGATGAAAGTTTTTCTTTGGTTTGCCCTGCAAATTGTGGATCTTGCATTTTAACTGACAATACATAACTACAACGTTCCCAAATGTCGTCAGGCGTTAGCTTTACACCACGCGGGAGTAAGTTTCTAAACTCACAAAATTCACGCATTGCTTCAAGTAAACCTTGGCGCAGACCATTTACATGTGTACCACCTTGCGCGGTAGGAATAAGATTTACGTAACTTTCAGCTATTGATTCTCCACCCTCAGGTAGCCATACAACAGCCCAATCAGCGCCTTCAATAGAGCTTTTAAACTCACCTACAAACGGGTCTTGTGGTAATGTTTCAAAACCTTTAACGGCTTCAATTAGGTAATCTTTTAAACCCGTTTCGTAAAACCATTCTTGAGTTTCTTTCGTTTGCTTATTAACAAACTTAATACGCAGACCTGGGCATAAAACCGCTTTGGCTTTTAATAAATGATTAAGCTTGGTAATTGAATAGTTTGGTGAATCAAAGTAGCTAACATCAGCCCAAAAACGCACTGTAGTACCCGTATTGCGTTTACCGACGGTGCCTATGACACTCAAGTCTTCTACTTTATCGCCATTTTCAAATGCCATTCTGTATTGCTGGGCGTCTCGTCGTACAGTTACTTCTACGCGCGTAGATAGCGCATTCACTACAGAAATACCCACACCATGTAAACCACCCGAAAATTGGTAGTTTTTATTAGAAAACTTACCACCTGCGTGTAATTTAGTGAAAATTAACTCAACCCCAGGAATACCTTCCTCAGGGTGGATATCAATAGGCATACCACGACCGTCATCGCTCACTTCAAGTGAGTTATCTTCGTGGAGTATTACGTCGATACGTGTGGCATGACCAGCCATAGCTTCATCGACACTGTTATCGATAACCTCTTGGCCTAAATGATTCGGGCGTACGGTATCGGTGTACATCCCTGGGCGTCTTTTTACCGGATCTAATCCATTAAGTACTTCAATGGCTTCGGCGTTATAATTTTGATCACTCATAGTTTTTATCTTTATATGCGCTAAGGCTATGCTTAGCTAGTTTTACGTGATTTTAAGAAAATCTACAATACTGGTAAAGGTGTTATCAAAACCTGTATAGCTATGATCGCCACCAAACTCTACCCGTTGTTTGCATTGTGAATAATAGTTTACTGCGTGTTGAAAATTAAGCACTTCATCGCCGGTTTGCTGTAATAAATACAGCAACTCAGGGTATTTTAGCTTATCTACAGACAGTATTTTTAAGGCATTTATATGACTGCTATTTAAATCATAATGATAATCTTGGTAAGGATTATAGTTTGGCCCAAGTAACGCTTGTAATAAATTGTATGGTGCTACCGCTGGATTAATAACCACTGCAGGAATTTGATAACGCTGCGATAAATATGTGGCAAAAAAACCACCTAACGAGCTCCCTAATAATACTGTATTAGGTGTTAGTAATTGCTCAAGCTTAATGATAGCTTGTATAGGCTCATGGTTTAGGCACGGTACACAATAATCAACGTCATAGTGTGCCATAAGCTCGCCAAAGCGCACAGCTTTATATGACTTATGTGAGCTATTAAAACCATGAACATAAATTACACGTTTAGCCATACTACTTCCGTTTTCATGCCTATTTTATCTTTTTCTGTATCTATATAAAGCATTCTATAAGCTGGGCCGCAGTTTTGCTGTTGCCACTGGGCACTGTATTTTTTAAACTGCGTAGAACTCGCCGGTGTTGCAAACACGCTTAACTCTCTATAACTTTGCTCATATTCATTATGAACGTGACCATGGAAAACCCCAATAATATTACCACTATTTACCAGTACATTTAATAATTGAGGCCCATTTTCGAGCATGTGCTTATCAAGGTAGCCATTTATTGGTAACGGATTATGATGACAAAATATGATCTTTTTACTGCTTGATTGAACCAAACACTCCGTTGTTTCATCTAAATGCGCGCCAGTCACCCACCCAGCAGGTGTAGGACCTTTCGAATTAATAAGTAGTAACTCAATGCCGCTTGCCGCTATGTGTTTGGCACTATTTATTTGCCCACCACTTATACGGTTAAGCATTGTTATCTCATCGTGATTACCTGGCAACCAGAATACGGGACATGTTAATGCACTTTTATGTATCAGTTCACTAAACAATAGATAAGACTCAAAGCTGTGATCTTGTGTTAAATCACCACCAAATATCACACAATCAAGTGGTTTTTGAGCCATGTGTGCTAGTGCTTGTTCAAAATGCGATGCAGTGTTTACTCCAAAGTACTCACCGTCTTTATCGGCAAATAAATGGCAATCGGTTACATGCGCTATGCGCAGCACCGATTTATTAAATGTATGTTTATCATCAAACCAAGCCATTATTTACATCCCAATTAAGGGTCGCTTGTCCGTGTTCAACACAGGCAACAAGCCAGTCATATAAAAAAGCGTTAAGTTGGTATTTTTCATCTTTTTGATGCATTTTAGGGTTAGGATACCCATAAGATGGCTTTATCCTTTGATGATAATCGTGATGAATAATCTCAGCTACTTTAGCGTCATGATACAATCTCACCGTTAAGTAAAGCGGCGCTATGCCTTTAACCATTCCTGTTAACTGCTTAATTGAAATATCCATGGTGTATTTTGCACTACCATCAATTTTTGTAGCAAACTCACTGTTGCCAAGTTTTACTTCACGAATGCTTCCTATATTGCGCTCGCTAGGCAGTAATTTTAATAGTCGCACATAATTATGCTCGCAAAGCGTTAGATACTTTGGGAGGCTTTGAATATATCGTTTTGTTGCTAATCGTGCTGTCAAAGTACCACCATAATATTAGTAAGAATTTATGCCCATTTACTTGCCATCTTTTCGCGATTAAGTGCAAGCCATTGCATACAGATAACCGTTGCTGCATTATCCATTTCACCGTTATTGAGGCGAATTAAGGCATCATCAACCGTTAATATATGGGTTTTTATGTCTTCACCTTCCGTTTCCAGCCCATAAACACCCGACTCTATTTGGCTTAAATCAGCGCGTGCTAAATACAAATGTAGGCGTTCAGTTGTGCCACCGGGGCTTGATAAGTATGAAAGCATAAACTCCAACTCATCTAACTCAAGCCCAGCCTCTTCAAATGCTTCTTTTTTAACGACAGCTTCATAATCATCACTACCATCGGTCATGCCAGCAATACATTCTAGCAGCCATGGCGAGTCCTTGCTTTTAATTGCGCCAATACGTATTTGCTCAATTAAAAGGATAGTGTCTGATACTGGGTCGTACGGCAATACAGCAATAGCATCACCGCGCTCTAATATTTCGCGACGAATAGTTTTTGATTTTCCACCTGCAAATAATGCGTGTTCGAACTGATATAAGTTCACCTGGAAAAAACCTTTATAGAGATTTATTACAGGTTTTATTTTCACATCTTTATGTGTAAATTTAACCAAACTTTTATTTACCATGCATCGACTTCCTGTATATCTAAACGATTAAAATGCGTTAATATATTCTGTTACATTTGAACATGCGGTTTTACAAATTTTTTTTATTAAGTAAAACAGGTTAACATGCTTTTAGTATAAAAATTGTCTAAGGACTGAACCCATATGAAAAAGAACATTCTTGCGGCACTGATTAGTTTATCATGTGCACTAGGCTCAACAGCAGCTAATGCTGAAGATTTACTAAACGTTTTTGAAATAGCGACAGCTAATGATCCTACCGTTTTAAAGGCAAAAGCCCAAGCAGATGCACAATCTTACGAAAGTGATCGTGCTATGAGTGTATTATTGCCTCAAATTAATTTAACTATGGGGTATGACAAAAGTGATGTTACGTCTTACCAAAGTGTTGGTGATTTAGCTAGCCAAGTACAAGTTGAAAGTGACACTGACCAATTCACACGTGGTGTTAGCTTAAGCCAAACATTATTCGACTTAGGCGCTTGGAATTCTTTAGGTATTGCTGACAAACAAGCTCTGCAAGCAAGCGGTCAGTACGATGCAGCTAAGCAAAACTTAATTGTACGCGTTGCTGAAGGTTATTTTAACGTATTAAGTGCGGTTGACAACCTTGAGTTTATAGAAGCCGAAAAACGTGCTATTGAACGCCAACTTGAACAAACAAAACAACGCTATGCGGTAGGCTTAACAGCTATTACAGACGTACACGAAGCACAAGCACAGTTTGATAATTCAGTAGCTCAAGAGATTATTGCAAGCAATGCAGTAGAAACAGCCCGTGAGCAACTTCGTGAAATCACGGGTAAGTACCATGCAAAATTAGATTTTTTAAATACCGATACTTTCTCTACAACTAAGCCAGCTAAACTTTCTTCCGATTTTATTAAAGTCGCTGAAAACAAAAATATTAGTTTACAAGTATCCAAAGTAACCGTTGATATTGCAAAAGATCAAATTGAATTAGCAAAAGCAGGTCATTATCCAAAACTAACTCTAAGTGCAAATTATGGTGATTCTCTTACAGACACTCAAAGAAATGGCGTTAATTTTGATGACCAACCGCGTTCAGATTCAAGTTCTGTAGGGCTTAACTTTAGCGTACCTTTATATTCAGGTGGCGCAACGGTTGCTGCAACTAATCAAGCCCGTGCATTTTACGTAGCTGCAAGTCAAGATTATGAAACAAATTACCGTGCTATAACACGCACTGTTATTACATCTTACAACCAAGTTGTTTCGGACATTGCAACTTACAAAGCACTAGAGCAAGCGGTTGTTTCGGCCCAAAGTGCGCTTAAAGCAACTGAAGCAGGTTTTGAAGTAGGCACACGAACTATTGTTGACGTACTGGTTAGTACACAAAACTTATACAATGCAAAGCGTAACCTTGCTGATGTGCGTTATAGGTATGTACTCTCTACCCTTCGCTTAAAACAAGCAGCAGGAACATTAACAAGTGAAGATTTAGTGGCAATAAACCAAGGGTTAAAAGCCGCTTAAATTACACTTTTTGTAATGTAAAACTAGAAAAGCCAGCGACATTGCTGGCTTTTTGTATTTTATAGCGCTTAGCGTTAAACTAGCATTTTTATTTATAGAGAGTTTTTTGTGGTCACCTCATCTCCTTTTAAAGCATCTTTTTTAGGTCCTCGATACTGGCTAACGTGGATTGGCGTTTTATTCTTATATTTACTCTCTTGGTTGCCACAAAAACTACAATTAGCCATGGGTAAACAGCTGGGGCGTTTAGTTTATAAATTCATGAAACGCCGTCGCCATATTGCACAAGTAAACATTAAACTATGCTTTCCTGATATGAGCGAAGCAGATCAAAAAGACCTAGTACTCAAAAATATGGAAAATACAGGAATTGCGATGGTCGAGACCGGTATGGCTTGGTGGTGGCCGCAATGGCGTGCTCAAAAAGCATTAGGGTCTTTTAAAGGGCTTGAACACTTTGAGCGGGTGCAAGCTTCTGGCAAAGGCGTATTATTACTTATTCCTCATGTTTTGCATCTTGAAATGGCTAGTCGCATAATGGGATTAGCGTGCCAAGGAGTTGGGTTTTATCGTCCTCATAACAACCCATTGATGGAATACTTTACAACCAATGGACGCCTCCGCTCTAACGAATATTTAATTGGTCGTAAGGACGTAAAAGGTCTATTAAAAGCATTAAAAAATAAAAAAGTTTGTTATTACTTGCCTGATCAAGATTACGGTCGTAACCGTTGTGAGTTTGTTCCTTTTTATGCAGTACCCGATACAGCAACCACAACAGGCACACTGATGTTTGCTGGTAGTAAAAACTGCGAAACAATGAGCTTAATCACGCGTCGTGACGACAATGGTAAGTATCACTTAGAAATACTACCTGAGCTTGAAGATTTCCCAAGTGGTGACGATAAAGCGGATGTAATACGTGTAAATCAACGTATGGAGCGTTCAATTAACGCGGCGCCTGAGCAATATATGTGGCTCCATCGCCGTTTTAAAACGAGACCAGACAAAAATACCCCTTCTTTTTATAAGAAGTAGCAGTGGAATAACACTAAATACAAAAAGTGAGTAGAGATTATGTGGTTTTGGGTTAAACATTTATCATTTGCTGCAGTATTAATTATACTGGCTATCTATTTTTTATTCAGTGATGGGCCAACATTTGATATTAGAGATTCTAAAAATGCGGCAGCTGAAGGGCTATCTCGCTTTTATTCATCCATCCGTAATCAAGTTAAAAGCAATAAAGAGCGAGATCAATTTGTACTCCAACTAAAAAAGCCAGATCAGACTCTTGATCGCGTGTTAGCGGAACGAGGCCGAACGGTTGATCCTATGCCAACTAGCTGGACGGGCGGAATTGAGCCCAGACGTTTTGAAAGTGGAACAACGTTAAAAAAAGCACTTTCTCAATATGCTGATAATGAGGGTCTTGCGCTTTATTGGTATTTAAGTAAAGACTACGTAGTAAAAGATCATTTTAGAGTCGACAGTAATTTCACCTCTGCATTATATCAAGTAGGCAGAGCTATTAATGATGACTTTGAATATGAGGTCTACACTTATTTTTGCCACAAGCAACGTGCCGCAATAATTACTGAAAAACCGTCTGAATTTGTACGTGCTAACTGCTTAAAATTAAACATTTAACCACTTAAAATAAAAACCCAAGCTTTAGCTTGGGTTTTTAAATTTAACTTAACGCAAAAATGCTATTCCAAATATGTGTTACATGAGTAATATCATTCTGGAATGCTTCTCGTGATACTAATTTACCTTGCTGATCTAAGCTCAGTACATGGTAGCAAGAACGATAATCAATATATGCTTTGACCAACTGCTGCTTTTGCTCTTCAGTAATACAACCAATTTTAGCAGCCTCAGTTAAAATTCTTACGTTGTCAGAATAAACTATTAGCTTTTCAAATTTATGAGCATGTTTGAGCACTATATATTGCGTAATAAATTCAATATCAGCCATACCACCAATATCTTGCTTTAAGTCAAATTGATCAGTATTTCCTTTTGCTAGATGATCACGCATTTTTTCACGCATTTTTATAACATCATCTTTTAGTGTTGTAGCATCGCGTTGTTGACTCAGTATATTTTTTCTAATTTCTAGAAAGCGTTCAACTAGCTCATCTTGACCTAAAATTAAGCGAGCACGAACAAGTGCTTGATGTTCCCACGTCCATGCTTGAGTTTGCTGATAATGATTAAAGCTTTCAAGGTTGATCGCTAGCAACCCTGATGCACCTTCAGGTCGTAAGCGTGTATCAAGCTCATATAAAATCCCCGATGCGGTACGTGTATTAAATAAATGCATTAGGCGTTGTGCGAGTTTTAGATAAAACTGCCTTGAATCAATTGGCTTATCGCCATCAGTTTGACTAGAACCGTCGTGGTTATGTACAAAAACTAAATCAAGATCTGAATCGTAACCCACTTCAAATCCCCCTGTTTTACCGTAAGCAATTACGGCAAACCCTTTATTTTCATCGTCAGTGCCCGGCGGCATGCCAAAACGCTTAACCGTATTATGCCATGCAATATTAACAGCTTGATCAACAATCGCTTCGGCCAGTGCTGTTAAGTGATCGCTTACTTTCATAACATCAATTACTCCAGTAGCATCAGCTGCTGCGATACGTAATTGATGTGTTTGTTTGAACTGCCTTAGAGATTCCATTTGTAGTTCTAAATCATCATGTTCAATGCGTAAGAAATATTGCCTTATTTCATATTTATAAGCAGTTAAAGGGGTCGGCTTATACAAAACTGCAGGATCAATAAGCTCGTCAAGTAAGATAGGATAGCGAGATATATGTTCTCCTATCCATTTGCTATGGCAACACAATAGTACCAGCTGCTTTAATGTTCCTGGATTTTCGTATAATAATTCCAAGTACGCAGTACGCGAAATAATTTTATTTAGTATTTGGCAAACCATAGAAAATGCTGCACCACTGGCGTTAAAATTATTTAACTGTTTTAGTAAAGCTGGCATTAATTTATCGAGAATATCGCGCCCCCGATTACCTATTTTTGCCTTTGATATACGTTGTTTAAAATCTTTTAATGGTAATTGCCAATCATCTTTTGGCTCATTTAAAAAACTAATATCACCATGATCCCATGCACTCACAAATGCCCCTTCACTTGTATCTAAAGGCTCAGTTTCTTCACCAATCACCTGTGTAAATTCGTTATGTATTTGCTGCATGACGTGATCTATTTCAACCAATGTTGCGCCAAAATCATCCTGTTCTAATAAAGTATTTAGGCGTTGCTGGTTTAACTCATCATCCGGCAATGTTTGTGTTTGCTGATCGTCGAATATTTGCAAGTACTGTTCAACTTTACGTAAATAAAGATAATTTTTCTCAAGACCTTGCGCTTCAAGCTCATTAATAACTTGGTTAACCGTTAACTCCTTTAACGCTTTAAGTAATGATTGCGTTTGTAAGTTAGCTTCTCGTCCACCTCTTACCATTTGCAACGCTTGAACAATAAACTCAACCTCTCGAATACCACCACCACCTAGTTTGATATTATTAGTTAAACCTTTTCGCCGCACTTCTTGGGCAATCATTAACTTCATTTTTCGTAGTGATTCAATCACTGAGAAATCAATATAGCGACGATATACAAATGGCTTTAAAAGCTGATTAAATTCATCCCAATACTGATTAGGTGTGCCAATTAAACGCCCTTTTAACATGGCATAACGTTCCCAATCTCGTCCTTGCTCTTGGTAATAGTCTTCAATTGCGTTAAAGCTCATAACAAGTGGGCCACTTTCACCAAACGGGCGAAGTCGCATATCAACCCTAAATACTTGCCCGTCACCGGTCGTTTGATTTAGCGCTGCAATTAGCTTTTGTGCCACCTTTGTATAAAATATTTGCGCCTCTAAGTTTCGACGTCCACCTTGTGTTTTAACACTGCGGGGATAAGCAAAAATAAGATCTATGTCTGATGAGTAATTAAGTTCTTGCCCCCTAGCTTACCCATACCAAGTACCATTAATGGCATTGCTCGGTTACCCTCATCTAAAGGTTCGCCATTAATTTTAGCAACGTGCGTATGCGCCCATTGATTCGCACTTTCTATCAACATATCAGCAAGCTGGCTAATGTATTTTATGCTATCAGCAATTGGGTGATTACAGCATAGATCTAAAAATGCGACCTTAAGCCAGTACTTCTCTCGAAACTGACGAAGTATCTTATAACATTCATTTTCATCTATCTCAGCTAAATTTCTATTTTCAAAAGGAGAATTAATAATTCGGCTTTGTATTTCGTCTTTGCATGTTAGCCACTCTTTTAAGTCTGGCTGGGATCTTAAACTACGCCACGCAAAGTCACTTAATCCGAGTAACTTTACAATAATGGGCTCTTTATTTTGCTCTGGGTACAACTGCTCAAAGCGCATTAAGCCAAGTTTTTGTAATTGAATAGGAAGTTGCTTTACGTTACTCATCAATACTCTCTTTTATATCATCAGTAACCGTACTAGAATGATTAAAACCTAGAAAGGTTAACTCTACTTAGGAATACCATGTCTTATTTGTCATTATCTAACACTAGTTTTGTTGCGATTGCTATTAGTTTTGCGGTTATTTGCATAACTATATTTTGCCTACGAGTCGTAACTCAAATTAAAGCAAAACAAGCGCTTAAAGATGAACTTGCGCAGCATGATAACTTTGCAATGGGGATTAGTTTTGCCTCTGAAATATCAGTTGTTATTGCAACTATGGCTTTTTTGTTTGATGAAATTAGCGTAAGTACTGCGCAATCCAACCCTTTAAAAGTGATTGTATTAATTATTCTACTGTTTATTTTTATCAAAGCGGGACACTTAATTCATCGAAAATGGATTCTCCATCGTTTTAATGAAGAAGCCGCTATATTAAAACAAAACGTATGTGCTGCATTAGTCGATTCAGGTATGTTAATCGCTAACTGCATTATGACTTTAGGGCTTTATACATGGACCCATACACAAGGTCTAAGTAACTTGCTAATTGCTTTTGTTAGTTTTTTGTTCTGCAAGGTATGTTCGCTTTTGATAGTAAAATCCGCGAGTACCGCTTTGCAAAAGCGAATCAAGGAGCTTCATTGCAGAGCAACTTTAATTTAGAAAACACCTCGATAGGGATACGCTATGCTGGTAAATCGATTGGTTTAGCACTCGCTGTGTATGCTGGTTTATCCAGTGCTGAATTTCAAAATGGTAAAATGGTAGAAAATTTATTCACTCTCGTCATGCACTGCGGTGTAATGTGGATATTACTGTATGCGCTTACTTTTGTAATAAAAGTTATATCATTACCTAATATTGATACAGCGCTTGAGGTTGATCATCAAGATAACATAGGGATTGCTTGTATTGAATTTGCTGTTTTTTGTGCTATTGGCTACTTGCTAATTAGCATGTTTTCTATTTAGCCTCCCTTTGACTGAAAAGGTTGGCCAGCGTACTAGATTGCTATGATATTAAAATTTATTTAGCGCTTGGAAAAATAAGGTGAATTTACACATCAATAGTGGGCTTACTGCACGTGAATTCAACATCGTTAATGTTGAATTCAGCTGTGTAAGATAAATTGACCATTTTTGGCTCAAGTTATTTTTCAGTGAGTTCTTTAAATTAAACAGCTATAAACGATCTACTTTTAATTAAGTTTGTATACACTGACCTAAATACGATGGGGACTTATGCCATTCCAAGTGACTAACTATTTATTAATAGACATAGATAAAGAGTTTAGCCGATCATTTGCTGAGCATTATTTTAATAGTGAACGACGAAATACATCGAGCCCCTTAGTCATCGCGGGTTCTAATATGCGCCAATTAGTAAAAATGATGTTTGATGAGCTTATAAAAGACTATTGCTATTGCGATTTTGAAAACGAAATAAGCGTTTCTGAACTTGCCAGCTACTTGCATGAGCATCACAGTATCGAAGGTATTTTACTAAATAAAGTCGACTACTTGCTGGCCGATGATGCACAGCGATTTATCTATAACTCTTTGCATAAAAATCGCATTTTAGTTAGCCAAGATGAAAATGGTTTTAACTTTTGCCCACTAACAGACCAAAGCCACTCAAATCATCTATCTTGCCACACCGATATAGCGGAAACTCCTTTGAACCTAGTTGAGTTAACAGAACAACTTAATAGAAAATAAATAATTGCACCAAGCTCACTGCTTACTTACCATAGCGGTATATAACTTTTATGCGCTAACCTATAAGTGACATTACATGCGAGTTCCTCATATTTATCAAAAATCTAACATTATCTTAAATACCCCCGTTTCGTTAGATGAAGACGCTGCAGGCCACGTTGGCCGTGTACTTCGTATGAAAGTAGGCGAAAATGTGTCTATTTTTAATGGCGAAGGCGGCGAATACCTTAGTGAAATAATTGAAGTAACTAAAAAAACAGTTGTAGTAATGCCATATGAATTTAATGCTCATGATGTTGAATCCCCTTAAAAATTCATTTAGGTCAGTGTGTTTCACGTGGCGATAAAATGGATTTTACGATTCAAAAATCAGTTGAACTAGGGATTACCGAAATTACGCCTATTTTTAGTCAGCGCTGTGGCGTAAAACTAATGGGTGATCGCCTTGAGAAAAAACACCAACAATGGCAAAAAATCGCAATTGCAGCAGCTGAGCAGTCAGGACGTAACTTTATACCAATCATTAATCCACCGATTGATTTAAAACAATGGCTTGCACAACAAACCAATGCAATTAAGCTCACACTCCACCCTCGTGCTGAGCACAGCATTAAAACTATTACAGTACCTAAAGATGGCGTGCGCTTTTTAGTCGGTCCTGAAGGTGGTTTTACCGATGATGAAATGGCACTAACTAAGCAACTAGATTTTGTAGATATTCGTTTAGGCCCGCGTGTTTTACGAACGGAAACGGCCGCTTTAACGGTCTTAAGTGCATTACAGCTTCAATTTGGCGATTTAGCTAATTGAAATAACTAAAAGCACCCTCATATAAACAGTAACATTTATAGTAAGGCACAGCGCATGGCAATTAAGTTAGGTATTATTTCAGATCCTATTAGTGGATTTAACATCAAAAAAGACACCGGTTTTGCAATGATTATGCAAGCGCAAGAACGCGGCTACGAAATTTATTATATGGAGATGGATGATTTATCTCTTCGTAAAGGTAAATCTTACGCTACGGCGTCTAAAGCGCAAGTATTCAACAATGCAGAAAAATGGTACGAGCTTGAAGAAAAAGCCACTATAGCACTTGCCGACCTTGATGTAATTTTAATGCGTAAAGACCCTCCTTTTGATACTGAATACATTTACGCGACGTATATTTTAGAGCGTGCAGAACAAGAAGGTACGTTAATAATTAACAAGCCACAAAGCCTTCGCGATGCTAATGAAAAGCTATTTACAGCATGGTTTAGCGAACATACGCCAGATACCCTGGTTACACGTAGTCAAAAACAAATTCGTGAGTTTTTAGCCGAGCATAAAGACATTATTTTAAAACCACTTGATGGCATGGGTGGCGCATCTATTTTCCGCATTAGAGAAGACGACGCTAATATAGGTGTAATTTGTGAAACGTTAACCGAACACGGCAGTCGCTTTGCTATGGTGCAAAATTATATTCCTGAGATCAAACAAGGCGACAAGCGCGTATTGGTTATTGATGGCGAAGTCATTCCGTATTGTTTAGCGCGCATTCCACAAAATGGTGAAACACGCGGTAACTTAGCTGTAGGCGGTCGAGGCGAAGCGCGTCCTCTTAGCGAATCAGATTTAAAAATAGCGCAAGCTGTTGCACCAACGCTTAAAGAAAAAGGCTTAATATTTGTAGGCTTAGATATTATTGGCGATAAATTAACTGAAATTAACGTCACTGCACCAACGTGCGTGCGCGAAATTGAAGCTGCTTATGATATTTCAATTACGGGTATTTTATTTGACGCAATTGAGAAAAAACTAGGTAAATAAGCACATACCTAATCGTTACTTATAGCTTTTTCGCATTAAAAATTAATGCAGTAACTGCTGCATTAATTTTTAATGATATACATAAGCTTATTTAGTTTTAAAAACATAGGTATATGCCATACTCAAAGTCCACTAACTTAAAAGGGTGAAATCTATGCAGTCATTAGAAAATCATTTTTTAATCGCGATGCCGTCGATGCAAGACCCTTTTTTAAACGTGCCGTTACCTATATTTGTGAGCACAATGAAGATGGGGCTATGGGCTTGGTGATCAACCAACCTATTAATGTTACCGTTGGCGAACTACTGGACAAAATAGAAATAGATAATGATAAAACCCAGCAAGCTGCACAAGTTGCTGTATATGCAGGTGGCCCGGTTAAAACCGATCGAGGCTTTGTACTGCATTCTCCAAAACTGGGTTACACCTCAAGTCAAAAGCTCAGTAGTGACATTATGATCACTACATCTAAAGATGTACTCGCAAGTTTAACAACCGCACAAGCACCCGAGCAGTTTATCATTACCTTAGGTTATTCAGGTTGGGAGCAAGGTCAACTAGAGCAAGAACTGCTTGATAATAGTTGGTTAATTATAGAAGCTGATCCGAAGATCATTTTTAATACGCCCGTTGAAAAACGATGGGAAAAAGCGGTTTCAATGCTGGGCTTTGATATAAGCCAACTAAGCCCTGAAGCCGGTCACGCATAGTAATTTTAATTATTTAAAACTTAAACAAGACAAACATGACAAAAAAACGCTTAAACCGCAAGGCGAGCGAACCGTAATGGGCTTTGACTTTGGCACCAAAAATATTGGCATTGCTATTGGTCAAGAGCTCACTGGTAGTGCATCGAGCCTAAAGGCTGTAAAAGCGCAAGATGGTATTCCAAATTGGGATCATATTGCAGTACAAGTGTCGCAGTGGCAGCCCGACTTAATGGTTGTTGGTTTGCCGCTAAATATGGATGGGACTTCACAAGAAGTAACCTTTAAAGCTAAAAAGTTTGCTAACAGGCTGCATAACCATTACGGCATTCCTGTGCAAACGCAAGACGAGCGCTTAACAACAGCCGATGCTAAAGCTCGTTTATTCGAGCAAGGCGGCTATAAAAACTTGGGTAAAGGTAATGTAGATAATATGTCTGCGGTTATTATTTTAGAAAGTTTTTTTGAATCTAGTTACGGTGAATAATAAGGCCGTATAAAATATAAAAGCGCCAACTTGGCGCTTTTATATTTTTCATTTAGCATTTAGCATTTAGTAATTACTGTCTTTTCCATCTAAACCATCTATCGTTACACCTTGTAAAAAACCAGCTCCTTGTTGTTCATTATTACGTAGTTTAATCATCAAACGTAAATCATTCGGCGAGTCAGCATGGTGCAGCGCATCAGCATAGTTAATTGATTGTTGTTTATAAAGTTCAAATAATGCTTGATCAAAAGTTTGCATGCCCATTTCTTTCGATTTTGCCATCGCCTCTTTAATACCACCAATATCACCATTTTTAATGAGCTCTGCAATCATCGGCGAGTTAAGTAGTATTTCGATTGCTGCAACACGACCTTCACCATCAGAAGTAGGTAATAACTGTTGAGCAATAATAGCGCGCAAATTTAGCGCTAAATCGTATTTAAGCTTATCGTGCTTTTCTTTAGGTACTAAATGCATTATTCGATCAATAGCTTGGTTAGCATTATTAGCGTGTAGTGTAGCAACACATAAATGACCTGTTTCAGCAAAGCTAAGTGCATATTCCATGGTTTCTTGTGAGCGTATTTCACCAATCAAAATTACATCGGGTGCTTGGCGCAATGAGCTTTTGAGTGCTGATTCAAAACTTTCTGTATCAAGCCCTACTTCGCGCTGAGTAATAATACTTTTACGATGTTCGTGAACAAACTCAATAGGATCTTCAATTGTTAAAATGTGACCACGTTGATGACGATTTCTATAACCAATAAGCGCCGCTAAAGACGTTGATTTACCCGTCCCTGTACCACCCACAAATAACACAAGCCCACGCTTAGACATAATTACATCCGTTAGCGTAGAAGGCAGACCTAACTCTTCTACATCAGGTATTTGCGTAACTATTCGACGAATAACCATACCGGCTCTATCACGCTGCCAAAAGGCAGAAATACGAAAACGCCCTTCATCAGTTGCAATCGCAAAGTTGCATTCTTTAGTTGCGTGATACTCCGCTTTTTGCTTTTCGCTCATAGCAGACTCAACAAGCTCGAGCGCTTCTTCATCAGTTAACTTTTCATCACCTAAGTGGATAAGTTCGCCATTTATTTTAGCGCTTACAGGTAACCTACTTGATACAAATAAATCAGAGCCTTTTTTCTCAATCATTAACAGTAAAAAATGATTTAAAGATAACGTCATAATAGTTCCTTAACCGCCAAATTGTGTTTTGTCTTGTGCTTTTTCTTTAGCTGCAACGTTACTAACAATACCGTGATTAACTAAGTTTGTTAAACACTGATCCATTGTTTGCATACCCACGGATGCGCCAGTTTGGATAGATGAATACATTTGCGCTACTTTATCTTCACGAATTAAGTTACGAATAGCAGGCACTGCAATCATAATTTCATGTGCAGCGACTCGCCCACCACCCACTTTTTTAAGTAATGTTTGTGAAATTACTGCGCGTAATGATTCAGACAACATTGAACGGATCATTGCTTTTTCTTCACCAGGAAATACATCGATAATACGGTCAATCGTTTTTGGTGCTGAAGTGGTATGTAGCGTACCAAATACCAAGTGCCCGGTTTCGGCTGCGGTCATTGCAAGACGAATTGTTTCTAAATCACGTAGCTCACCGACTAATATCACATCAGGGTCTTCACGCAGAGCACTACGTAGCGCATTTGAGAAACTATGTGTATCGCGATGCACTTCTCGCTGGTTAATCAGACTTAATTTATTATCGTGAACAAATTCAATTGGATCTTCAATTGTTAAAATATGATGATGTTTATTTTGATTTATATAATCAACCATCGCGGCAAGTGTCGTTGATTTACCCGAGCCCGTAGGCCCTGTAACCAGAACTAGTCCTCGAGGAGTATCAGATATTTTTTTAAAAATTTCTGGCGCACCTAAATCATCAAGCGTTAACACTTCACTTGGTATGGTACGAAACACTGCTGCTGGTCCGCGATTAGAATTAAACGCATTCACACGAAAGCGTGCTAAATTAGGTACTTCAAACGAAAAATCCACTTCGAGGTTTTGTTCGTAGTCCTTGCGTTGATTATCGTTCATAATATCGTAAACCAGACTGTTTACGTCTTTATCTTCTAATGCAGGTATATTAATGCGACGAACATCACCGTCTACGCGTATCATAGGTGAAACACCCGACGATAGGTGTAAATCGGATGCTTTATGTTGCACACTAAACGCTAATAATTCGGTAATATCCATTTATGACTCCACAACTAACTGATAAATATATGGTTACAATAGCAGAACGACTCACATCCGCCTACGCTAGAATTGCAATGGCTGCAAAAAATGCACAGCGAAATAACAACGAAATAACCTTGCTGGCAGTGTCTAAAACGAAACCAAGCGAAGATATAATTGCAGCTTACAAACACGGCCAGCGCGAATTTGGTGAATCTTATGTTCAAGAGGCTATAGATAAAATAGCTCAACTACAGTCATATAGCGACATCATTTGGCATTTCATTGGCCCTATTCAATCCAATAAAAGTGCCTTAGTGGCTGCCAATTTTGACTGGGTGCAAAGCGTTGATCGCCTAAAAATAGCGAAACGATTAAACTCCCAGCGCCCAGGCGATAAAGCGCCTCTAAATGTACTTATTCAAGTAAATATAAGTAATGAGGAAGCAAAGTCAGGTTGCCACCGCGATGAAATAGATGAACTTGCCGATTATATAAACCAATGTGAGCACCTAACACTTCGAGGTTTAATGGCAATTCCTGCTAAAAGCGACAAACTGGATACACAAATTCAATCTTTTGAGCAATTGCAAACTTGCTTTGATAAACTAAAGACCCAATATCCTCAAGTAGATACTTTGTCGATGGGTATGAGTAACGATGTTGAAGCTGCCATTAGTGCAGGTTCAACCATGGTGAGGATCGGCACAGACATTTTTGGAACACGAACTTAAAAGGTGATAACAGATTTATGTCAGATAAAAAAATCGCATTTATAGGCACAGGTAATATGAGTTACGCCATTATTGGTGGCATGGTAAAAAACGGTTTTAACGCAAGTAATATTATTGCAACTAACCGCAACCAAGAAAAGCTTGCAAAGGTAGCATTTGATTTCAAGGTGCAAACCACCAGTGACAATAACGAAGCCCTGCGCGATGCTGATGTAATTGTTTTGTCTGTTAAACCACAAATGATGGGCGATTTATGTAAATCGTTTCAAGAGTCAGGCATAGACTTTAGCAATAAACTGTTTATTTCTGTTGCTGCGGGCTTAACCGTAAAACGTTTGCGCGAAATGCTAGGTAAAGACGTTAAAATGGTACGTTGCATGCCAAATACACCGTCTTTATTAGGTCGCGGAGTATCAGGTTTATATGGTGCGGGCGAAACACAAAGCGAACACGAATTTGTACAACAAGTTTTTGAATGCACTGGCATTGTGGTATGGGTTGAAGAAGAGTCACAAATAAACGATATTATTGCTGTGACCGGCTCATCACCTGCTTACTTTTTCTTGTTTATGGAAGCCATTGAAGAAAAAGCCAAAGCACTGGGCTTTAACGACGAAGACGCTCGTCGTTTAGTGCAACAAACAGCTCTTGGCGCCGCCGAAATGGCACTTAGCCAGCCTGATATTAGTATTTCGCAACTACGTTCGAACGTAACATCTAAAGGCGGTACTACTCACGCAGCTGTTGAGCACTTAAAAGATGAAGGCTTAACTAAAACCGTTGGCGATGCAATGGATGCGTGTATTGCGCGTGCAGAGCAAATGGAAAAAGAACTTTAAAACTACTTTTTATTGAAGGTTACACTATGAATGCCATGCAATTTTTAATCAGTACCTTGTTTGATTTGTTTTTAATGGTGGTATTACTGCGCTTTTGGCTGCAGTGGGCAAAAGCCGACTTTTACAACCCAATGAGCCAGTTTGTGGTTAAAGCCACTTCGTTTGCAGTAAAACCACTGCGTAAAATCATTCCTGGATTTGGTGGGCTTGATTTAGCTTCTCTGTTGCTGGCATTTATAGTCGCTGTAGCCAAAATCAGTACTTTAATGCTTGTTATATATAATGCGTGGGCAATACAGCCTGTACTTATTCAAGCACTTATAACGGTACTAAAAGAAGGCCTTAATTTAGTATTTTGGGTACTTATTATTCGCGCTATTTTAAGTTGGGTTAGCCAAGGTTATAACCCTATAGAAGCGGTTTTCCATCAGCTTACTGAACCAATGCTAAAACCAATTCGTAAAATATTGCCATCAATGGGTGGCTTAGATTTATCAGTTTTAGTACTTATTATTGGTATTCAGTTTTTGCAAATGCTGCTTATGGATTTTTTAGTCTAATATGGATTTTTTAATTAGAGGCCCAAAGGCCTCTTTTTTATATGTTTTGAGGAATACATAATGAACCGTTTAATTAAGTTTTGTTTTATTGCTTGTTTAGCATTTGCATTTAACGCGCAAAGCGAAGAAATGCAAGGCGCACAATACAAAGAGCTTAGCCCATGGCAAGTGCATTACATTGCTTTTCCTTCTACTTTTATTCAGCCAAAAATAGCAAAAGCGTATGGCCTTGAGCGAAGCGGATACAAAGGCATTGTGAATATTTCTGTTTTAAAAAATGATGCCGAAAATACAGCCCAAACAGCAAAGCTTACTGGCACAGCTAGAAACCTACTTGGCAACAAACAAACGCTTACTTTTAAAGAAGTAAAAGAAGGTGATTCAATTTATTACCTTGCCCAAGTTGATTACACCAACGAAGAGATTTTACGCTTTGAGATTGAAATACAGCAAAGTAATCAATTTCAAAAATTACAGTTTCAGCAAAAATTTTACGTAGATTAATAACATGACCAAAACTTTAGTACTTGCTACAGGTAACCCTGGCAAAGTAAAAGAGCTAGCTAATATGCTAAGCTCTCTGAATATTAATGTAGTTCCACAGAGCGACTTTAACGTAAGTGAAGTTGCCGAAACCGGTACTACCTTTGTTGAAAATGCCATTATTAAAGCGCGTCATGCCGCTAAAATTACTGGCATGCCTGCTATTGCCGATGACTCAGGTTTAGAAGTTGATGGCCTAAATGGTGCACCCGGTGTGTATTCTGCTCGCTTTGCAGGCCCAGGTGCCAGCGATCAAGATAACATTGATAAGTTACTCGTAGACTTGGGTAATAACCCTATCCGTAGTGCACGTTTTTGGTGTGTACTGGTGTTAATGCGCCACGCAGACGACCCGACTCCGCTTATTTGTAGTGCTAGTTGGGAGGGCGAAATTACGCTCACTCAAAATGGCAATGGTGGTTTTGGTTACGATCCAGTATTTTTTGTAGCAGAACAAAATTGCACCAGTGCTGAGCTAACTAAAGAGCAAAAAAATGCAGTGAGTCATCGCGGACAAGCGCTGCAAAAATTATTACTAGAACTACAGCAAAAAGGCGGCCTGTGAACCTTCCACCACTGAGCTTATATGTGCATGTGCCTTGGTGCGTGCAAAAATGCCCGTACTGCGATTTTAATAGCCACGGACAAAAAGGTGAAATACCTGAAGCTGAATATGTTCAACACTTAATTGATGACTTAAAAGCGGATTTGCACCTAGTACAAGGGCGTAAAATTCACAGTATTTTTATTGGTGGCGGCACGCCAAGCTTATTAACTGGTGCAGCTTATACCCGATTATTAAATGAAGTCGACAACCTAATTGGGCTTGAAGACAATTGCGAAATAACCCTTGAAGCCAACCCAGGTACAGTAGAAACAGGTCGCTTTAAAGATTATGTAAAAGCAGGCATTAACCGTATTTCTATTGGTGTACAAAGCATGCAAAACGACAAGTTAAAAGCACTTGGTCGGATTCATGGCAGCGACGAGGCTAATTATGCTGCGCAGCAGGCTAAAGAAGCCGGTTTAAATAGCTTTAACCTTGATTTAATGCACGGCTTACCAGGGCAAACTCTTGACGATGCACTGAGTGATTTAAAGCAAATTATAGCGCTCGATCCACCACATATATCTTGGTATCAACTAACTATTGAACCCAATACGCAGTTTGCTTCAAAACCCCCTACCTTGCCACAAGACGAAACACTGTGGGACATTCAAGAACAAGGAATAGAATTACTCAAACAAGCCGGTTACGTACAATACGAAATATCGGGTTATGCAAAACCGGGCTATCAATGCCAACATAACTTGAATTATTGGCGTTTTGGCGATTATCTTGGTATTGGCTGCGGCGCACATGGTAAGGTTACTGATGAAAATACAGGGCTTATAACGCGCACCGAAAAGGTTAAGCACCCGCGCGGTTATATGGATTTAATTAAACCGTATATGTACAAAAGCTGGCATGTAGAGCAAGACGATTTAGCATTTGAATTTTTTATGAATCGCTTTCGCCTTGTTGAGCCTTGCCCAATTAATGATTTTAATAAACTAACAACACTGCCACTGCAAAGTCAACAAAGCGCACTAAACCAAGCACTTAATAAAGGTTTATTGACTCAAACAGACAGTCATTGGCAGGTAACCTTAAAAGGTCATCGCTTTTTAAATGACCTACTAGAATTGTTCGTGTAGCGCTAAGGCACTACACGACAATATAAAGCGAATAAATATAAAACACCCTAATGGGTTTCTAACAACAAAAGGGAAAACAATGCGTAAACTTACTTTTATTGCAGCGGCTGTAAGCGTTGCACTGCTTGCTGGTTGCCAGCAAACAACACAACAATCAACTCCAGCCTCTGTTGCACAAGCAGTTCAATCACAACAAAGTGAAATCGACAAAGCGAATGCATTTTTTGAAGATACATTTAATCGCGATGTAATGAGCAGTCCTGTATATCAAACATATATGGGTATTAAGCAAGATTACGATAAGTGGGACGATGGCAGCGAAGAAAGAAAGCTTAAAGATTTAGCACAAACAAAAGCTGACCTAGTTGCATTAAAAGCAATTAATCGTGATTTATTAGATGATGCAACAAAAGTAAGTTACGACTTAAAAAAACAAGATCTTGAAAGTTCAATTGCCGACTTTAAATGGCGTTACCATAATTACCCTGTGAACCAAATGTTTGGTACGCATTCTATGATCCCTGCGTTTTTAATTAATCAGCACTCAATTAGTAATGCAAAAGAAGCTAAAGACTACATTTCACGTTTAAATGGTGTTACTGAGGTTATTGATCAGCTTATTACTGATTTAAATGTACGTGCAGAAAAAGGCATTATCGCCCCTAAATTTGTGTTCCCGCATGTTATTGATTCAAGTAAAAACATTATTCACGGTGCCCCATTCGAAAAAGGCGATGATTCTACATTGCTTGCTGATTTTAAACGTAAAGTAGCAGTGCTTGAAATTAGCCAAAACGAAAAAGACTCGTTAATCAGCGATGCATCAGATGCATTAAAATCGGCTGTTAAACCATCTTACTCTAAGCTAATTAACTACCTAGCACAGTTAGAAAAACGTGCAGATAACCGTGATGGCGCATGGAAATTACCTGATGGCGAAGCGTTTTATAACAACGCACTTAAGCGCACTACAACTACAGATTTAACGGCTAAAGAAATTCATGCAATTGGCCTGTCTGAAGTAACACGTATTCATGATGAAATGCGTGAAATTAAAGATAAAGTTGGCTTTAAAGGCGACTTAAAAGCCTTTATGCAGTTTATGAAAACTGACAAACAATTTTACTACCCTAATGATGCACAAGGTAAACAACGCTACCTTGATGAAGCAACAGGGCTTATCGATACAATGAAAACACGTTTAGATGAGCTATTCATTGTTAAACCAAAAGCTGATTTAAAAGTAAAAGCAGTTGAAGCATTCCGTGAAAAAGCAGCGGGCAAAGCATTTTACCAACAGCCAGCTCCTGATGGCTCACGCCCAGGTATTTACTACGCGAATCTTTACGATATGGAAGCTATGCCAACGTATCAAATGGAAGCGCTGGCATACCACGAAGGTATTCCGGGTCACCACATGCAAATAGCTATTTCGCAAGAACTAGAAGGCGTGCCTAAGTTTCGTAAATTTGGTGGCTACACTGCGTATATTGAAGGTTGGGGTTTATACTCAGAATTCATTCCTAAAGAAATGGGCATGTACTCAGACCCTTACTCAGATTTTGGTCGCCTTTCAATGGAGCTGTGGCGCGCATGTCGTCTAGTGGTTGATACGGGTATTCACGCAATGAAGTGGACTCGCCAAGAAGGTATTGATTACTACGTAAATAACACGCCTAATGCAACATCTGACGGTGTTAAAATGGTTGAGCGTCACATTGTAATGCCTTCACAAGCAACGGCTTATAAAGTAGGTATGCTTAAGATTTTAGAACTTCGTGAAGACGCTAAAAAGCAACTGGGTGATAAGTTTGATATTCGCCAGTTCCACGACGTTGTCCTTAAAAATGGTCCTGTACCACTTAATGTACTAGAAAACTTTGTTAATGAATGGGTAGCAAGCAAAAAGCTTAAAACCAATTTAAACAATTGCTTTAAAGATGAAAGGTCGCATTTGCGACCTTTTTTGTTTTATAGTAGCAAAAAAGACTTTGGAAATAATAATGGATTTAAGCATACAACTACTTAACGCACGTATTTCAAAGCATCAGCTAGATGAGCTTGATAACGACTTTAAACAGTTAAGCCCAGCCCAACAGACATTGCAGCTAAATCATTTATATGAAAGCACTCAGCGTATGAGCATTAAATACGACTTTATGCAAAATGTGGCAACGCGTATTTTAACTACCAATGCACCTCCAGCCGCGTTTATAAACCAATTGACAACAACAGATACGCTAACCTTTTTTACCCCAGCACTTAAAGTTAATAAAGGCTTTTTAGCGCAAGACGTGCGGGGCAATAACGCGCTGCATAATGTATTTAAACACGCCGACGATCAAAAATTACCTTTTAATTATGTGCGCTCTTTAATGCTGTTTGAATCTAACGATGATTTAGTAAAAGCGCTTGCCCAGCCAAACGATCGCGGCCTAACACCCGTAGCTTGTTACATTGCGTATGCGAATAAGCCAAGCACGCCGGTTAAACATGAGTTTTCAGCGTTATTAGCACTCATGGAAATAGAGCAAAAACAAAACCCAATGGCTAAACAGCAACTGGCAAATACACTAAAAGGCGCAGGCCTTAACGAAACTAGCATTTTACTTAGTGCTGCTTACTTGCAGCGTTCAACCGCACAGGTGGCGCATTTAATTAGAGCAATTTAGTCATCTAAATAATATTCAACACTAGTAACAACGCGTATTTTTTTGATTTGTGGAGTGTTTGAATCGCGATTACTGATACTAAATTGCCCTTGGCGAGCTGTTTTTATTTTGCCTAATTTTGAATTAGAGTCTTTAGCAAATTTATTAGCGACTTCACGCGCTTTTTCAGTTGCTCCTTGCACCATCGCAGGTTTTACATCATTGAGGCCTGTAAAAATGTATTCAACTTTTGTTTCGTAACTATCCTGCACTATTGCGATATTTTGTTTAGCAAGCTGGCTTACTTTACTCAGGGCGTTTTGTACTTTATCTGGCGCAGCAGAATAAACAATAATATTTGAGCGTATTATGTATCTAAACTTTTGATTTTCATTACTGTATTCACGTGATTGTTTATCAATAACTGACTGGCTACCTATAGTTATTTCATCGTCGTCAAAACCATGGAGTTTTAAAAAAGCAGTTACCGCATCATTTTTTTCTCAACTCGGCTGACTAATTCTTCAAGATCATTGTCGGCATCACTAAATTGCAGAGGCCAAATTACCGTATCAGCTATTACTTCTCGCTCGGCCAATCCCTTAACCTGCACAGTACGTTCCATTCCTTTCACACCCAGAGCGGTACTTTTTAAAATAAACCCTAAGCTAATTAAGCCTATACTTAAACAAATAGCCGCTATAACAATGTAAAAACCGGGTTGTTTATTCACAATAATCTCCTTGATTGATATCAATAATAAGCATCGAGACGCTCGAAATAACACAGTAAACAGGGTACATTGAGACTATAAATAACGCAAAATTTAATCAACCTAGGAAAAGCCATGAGCCTTAAGCGTATTACCCAGTTTTTTAACCCAAGCTCAGTGGCTGTTATTGGCGCCTCTAATACATCAACTCGTGCTGGTTTTGTAGTTATGCGCAACTTACTCCAAGGTGGCTTTAAAGGGCCGATAATGCCAGTTACTCCAAGCCATAGCGCAGTACATGGCGTACTTGCTTACCCCTCTATTGCTGATTTACCAAAAGTCCCCGATCTTGCTGTTATTTGTACTAATAAAAATACCTTAATTGATGTTATTGAGCAGCTTGGAGAGCTTGGCTGTAAAACGGCTATTGTTATTGCAGATGGACTTTCTGGAGAGCAAAAAAGCGCGCTTAAAGCATGTGCTCAAACCCAGCAAGTGACTTTGCTTGGACCCAATTGTTTAGGCTTGCTGATCCCTCATATTGGTTTAAATGCGAGCTTTTCACATACTGTGGCAAGCCCAGGTAAAATTGCATTTGTATCGCAATCAGCAGCAGTATGCTCAACCATTTTAGATTGGGCTAAAAACAAAGAAATTGGCTTTTCATATTTTGTCTCGGTAGGTGATTGCCTTGATATAAACTTTAATGAACTACTCGATTTTTTAGGTCGTGATGCTAAAACTAAAGCTATTTTACTCTACATAGATAACATTGAAGATATTCGTGGCTTTATATCAGCAGCAAGAGCAGCGGCCTTTAGTAAGCCTGTAATTGCGATTAAAACAGGTAAAACAACTGCGGGCGCACTTGCAGCCGAAATTCACACCGGCGCAAAGCAAAGCTCTGATGCTGTTTATGATGCGTTATTCCAACGAGCGGGTATGCTGCGTGTAAATGATTTACGAGAGCTATTTGCAGCGACACAAACACTCGCCATGCATCCAAAATTATTAAAAGTAGAACAACTGACAATTTTAACTAATGGTGGCGGCCCAGGTGTTATGGCCGTTGATGAACTTATTCAAAGCTCCGGTAAATTAGCAGAACTAAGCATTGAAACCCGAAATGCGCTAAATAAAGTCATTCCGCAATCAGAAACCACCTCAAACCCTGTGGATATTTTTGGCGACTCAGCACCTGCGCGTTATAAGCAAGCATTAGAAATTTTACTGCACGCAAAAGAAGTTAAAAACTTACTGATTATCCATACTCCCTCAGCGCTTGCGCCCAGCGAAGACTACGCCAACATTATTGTAGAAACCTTACAAACATTACCCAAAATGGCGCGCCCTTACGTTATAACTAACTTTATGGGTGAAGACGCATCTTACGCCGCCAGAAGAGTGTGCTCAAACAACGCAATACCAACTTATAGAACACCAGAGGGTGCTGTAGGCGCGTTTATGCACTTGGTAACGTATCGTCGTAACCAAAAGCATTTAACGCAAACACCTGAGTCGAACACTGATGACGCTAAAATAAATAAAGTGGCAGCTAAAGCGCTTATTAATGAGTTTTTAGATGACGGACAAAGCTACTTACCTACTCATCAGGCAAGTCAAATATTAAACCACTATGGTATTAAATGCATTCAAACTGAGGTCGCTTACACCCCAACAGAAGCCAAAGAGCAAGCCATAGAGCTTGGCTTTCCGGTCGCGTTGAAACTTATTAGTCCAAGTATTGCCTCGAAGTCTGAAGTCGGTGGTGTGGTACTTAACTTAAACGACGCCAACGAGGTTGAACAAACTGCTTTTGCAATGCTTATCCGTATTAAAAACACGTATCCGGATGCTGTTATTGAAGGGTTTTCATTACAAAAAATGGCGCCACGAGCAGGAGCAAATGAGCTGCGAATTGCGATCAAAACAGAGCCTAATTTTGGCCCTGTTATATTATTAGGTGAAGCAGGCACTGGCCTTGAATATGCACAAGCCGCCGTTGCACTGCCTCCACTAAATATGAACTTGGCAAAGTATTTAATTGCTGCAGCGCACGACAAAGGCGTATTAAAGGAGCGCATACTCCCAGAAAAGGTTGATAAGTATCGTTTATGTGCACTGCTAACACGCATTTCTCAGTTAGTAATTGATCAACCTGACATTAGCTCAATGGAACTAAATCCTATTCTTGCCAGTAATGGGCAGTTTTTAGTGCTTGATGCCACTATGACACTTAATCGCTATCAAGCTCAGAGCAATCGTAAGCGGTTATCTATTCGTCCCTACCCTATTGAACTTGTTGAAGTGGTAACACTTAAGAACAACACCCAAGCTACGCTCAGGCCGATAAAACCAGAAGATGAACAAGCTCATAAAGTATTTGACGAGTCACTTAACAAAGAAGACAGATATAAACGCTTTTTTGGCGAGCTTCCACAGTTTAACCACGATCAACTCGCTAAAATGACCCAAATTGATTACGACCGTGAAATGGCGTTTATTGTTTGCCAACGCTTTGAAGGTAAAACCCGCACTCTGGGTGTGTCTCGCGTCATTATGGATCCCGATAACCTACATGCTGAATTTGCTATTGTAGTACGCTCAGACTGCCAAGGCTTAGGGCTTGGTCGCATACTGATGAGTGCTGCAATTAATCACTGCAAACGCCAAGGTGTGGAGTCGATTGAAGGCATAACCTTACCTGAGAATACAGGGATGATTGAGCTTGCCCGTAAGCTAGGTTTTAAAATTAGCCGCGACTTTGAAGAAGGCTGTATTAACATGGTACTTAAATTTACATAATGAATAATTCGCAGACTTTAAGACAAAAACTGGCTTGCCTGTTTGAATGCACAGGCCAGTACCGCCGAGCAGGGCATATTCTTGATATTGCACTCATTAGCTTAATAATGATCAACGTTGTAGCCATCGTTATTGAATCAATCCCAAGTGTGGTAGAGCAGTATTACAACGAATTCTTAGTTTTAGAAATTGTCTCAGTCGCTATTTTTGCTATTGAGTACTTAGCCAGACTTTGGGCTTGCGTAGATAAAACACAATATGCTGCAATAAAAGGATCTAATACCAAACGTCGGCTTAGTTATTTTTTCTCCCCTTTGGCAATTGTTGATTTAATCGCGATTTTGCCGAGCTTAATGATGTTTTTATTTCCTCTCGATTTACGTTTTTTACGTGTGCTTCGACTATTAAGAGTGTTTAAACTCACACGCTACTCACGTGCCATGCAGCTACTTTTAAAAGCCTTTAACGATGAAGGTAGTTCATTAATGGCCGCTTTTTTTATTATGGCAGTGGTGCTTATTTTAGCCTCATGCGGAATTTATTTAATTGAGCACGACATACAGCCCGATAAATTTGGCTCTATTCCTGCAGCTATGTGGTGGGCAATGGCCACACTAACGACCGTTGGTTATGGTGATGTAGTACCTATAACGCCATTGGGTAAGTTTTTCGGCGGCGTTATCACACTACTGAGCATGGGTATGGTTGCGATACCAACAGGTTTACTGGCGTCTAGTTTTTCAGAACAAATACGTAAACGCCGCCAGTTTTTTGAAGATGCCGTACATGAACAAATTCAAGATGGCACTCTTAATGATACTCAACAAGAACACCTAGAAGAACTACGCTATAAATTAGGCTTGAGTAAACTAGAAGCTAATAAGGCCATTAAAACGCAGTTAAATGAGCATAATAGCCATTTGTTTTGCAGGCACTGCGGTAAAAGGCCTTAAATGAGTGCAATATTATCAATTGAACATATCACTCCAATCGCGATTAATAAGCGGTAGTACTTCGTTATTTGGTACAGGCTTACTAAATAAGTAACCTTGGAAATGGCTACATCCCCTTTCATTTAAAAAGGCGAGCTGATGTGAGCTTTCAACCCCTCTGCTACACATTCTTTACCTAAACTGTGTGCAAGGGCAAGTATTGATTGAATAATGGCTTCGTCATCAGAGTCAATTCCTATGTCTTGTACAAAGCTCTTATCAATTTTTAGTACGTCGATAGGAAAACGTTTTAGATAAGTCAATGAAGCATAACCAGTACCAAAATCATCCATATAAAGCTTGCAGCCCAAACTTTTAAGCTTCTCCATACTGTGCAATGCTTGTTTTGAATCACGCATAAGTATCGACTCGGTAATTTCAAATACAATCGCGTCTGACGGTATATTGGCATTACTTAGCGCTTTTCTGATCTCTGGCACCAACTCTATAAACTCAAAATCAAGTGCCGATAAATTTATTGATAAATAAAGCTTCGGCGATACCTTACGCCATTCTTTCAAATCCTCTAAAGCACGCGCCAATGTTTGCAGCATTATCTTTGTTATTAAACCAATACCTTCAGCCGCTAAAGAAAATTCTTGAGTTTGGATAAGATTATTTTCAGGCCAACGTAATAACACTTCAAACCCTTCTGTAATATAAGTTTTTGCGTTAACAATGGGTTGGTAATAATTACAAAATTCATGTTCTTGATAAGCTTTAGTAAGTTGTGACTCCAGGTGAAGTGTTTTCTGTACATGCTGATTCATTTCTTGTTTATAGAATTGATAGCTACTTTCAAGTGAATCTTTAGCATGGTAAAGCGCAATGTTAGCCGCTTTTAATAATGTAGCGCTTTCTTTTGCATCATCAGGAGATATAGCAACACCAATACTTAAATTAATATTAACGACCTGTCCGCTAACACTAATATTTTGGTTTACGCAATCCATTAGTTTTACGCATATAAGTAAAACCTCTTCTATTTTATGAACATCCTCTACGAGCGCAACAAATTCATCACCACTAAAACGTGCGACACTATCTGATGGGCGTAATGCACATTTTAATCTCTCTGCGACTTTTTTAATTAATTCATCACCCGCTTCGTGCCCTAAGGAATCATTAAAGTACTTAAAGCGCTTAATATTTATGTATAACAGTGCAACTTTACAGCTGTGCTTTTTTGCTTGTTCTAACGCATGCCCAACACGATCGTTAAACAACGTACGGTTTGGTAATCCCGTTAATACATCGTAATTAGCGAGCAAATGAAGTTCATTTTCAGCTGATTTTTGAGCGCTTATATCCGTTAATATAACAACATAACTATTTAATCGTTGCTCGTTATCGGCCACCGCACTTATTTTCACTAATACATAATGAGACTCACCATTTGCAAGCACTACAGTATCTTCGCAAGTGAAATGCTCGCCAACTAATAGTTTTTGTATAATCCGTAAATAGCCAAAACGATTGCTGCGTGAAATTCCTAAATTTAGAGAGCGACTAGAAAGCGACTCAGCAGAGAAGTTAAAGGCTGTTTGAAGTGATTTATTTGAGGCACGGATATTAAAGTTTTTATCGAGTATAAGCACCCAATCACGGGTTTGCTCAAATGCTGCGGTAAACAGCAATGCATGCTCTTCAAATACCATCTCACGGGTCATATTAGTGTAGGTCCCCGCCACTTTTTGCGGGTTTTTTTCGTCCCACTCTACAACTTTGCCAAAATCTTTATACCACCGCCAATAGCCTTTTGCGTGGCGCAGGCGGTAGGTACAGTTAAAGTAACCTTTATCAGTAGATAAAAATTCTAACCATTCTAAGCGAAATAATTGTTTATCTTGCGGGTGAATTTTAGCTAAATAATCATCCAAATTCACTGTTTCATTATCGTAGCCAAGTTCATTTTTTAACCGAGGCTGATAAATGGAGGGGTTACTTGACTGCCAATCCCATACCCCAGATTCACTGCCTTCTAACGCTATTTTTAAGCGGGCTTCACTTTCTTTGCTCTCTTTATTTGCTGCTAATAGAATCCGTTGAATTTTATTGCGTCGCATCACCCACATTGTTACAAATGCAACGAGTAACATTGCATATAGCACCATAAAATAAGGCGCTCGCCAAAGCGGGTATTTTACTCTTATTTTTAAAGTTGCAGGTGCTGTGTATTTGCCTGTAAGTGGATCTTTCGCCCACACTTTCAATTGGTAGTTACCCGGATTAAGTTTAGGGAATAAAACGCGATTATTATTGCGAGTATACGTTTTCTGGCCGTTGCCTAATTGATACTCATAAATAATACGCTCTTGATTACTAAATGCCATAGCAGAAAAAGCAACTTCAAGTCCTATGTCATCATGGTTCAGAATAACTTCATTTAGTGGCTGCTTTAAATCAAACGATAAATCACGCGACATCAAATTGACTCGTGTAATATTGACATGATCAATTAGCACCTGAGTATTTTTATTTTCCATTGGCTGGAAATAGGTGAGACCTTTTAAGCCACCATATGCAATACGGCCATCTTTTAGGCGTGCCATTGCGTTGCTATTAAATTCAGCCGAAAGCAGCCCTTCAGATACAGTAAATTGTTGAAAATGTAATGTTTTTGGGTTTAACCGCCAGATACCTTTGTGGCTACTCATCCAAATCATGCCGTCATCATCTAGCACCATGTCATAGAGTAAAGTGCCCAATTTATTTTTTTCCAAATCAATTGTATGTACTAGCTGATAAGTTAAAGCATCAAGTCCTATTAGGCCAAAATTAGACAATGATATCCATAAAATATTGTTGTTATCTATAACATACGACAACACACTAATAGCAACATTTTCATGCTGTTTGGGTACTTTATAAATCATTTTCAATGCAAAATTTTCAGGGGTTACTTGATATAAAATTCCCGCATTAAAAAACAATGGTGAATCGGGTTTACTAGAAAGTGGTGGTAAAAAACCATGGGCTAGGAAGGGTTGAAATTGTGCAAATTCACCACCTAAACGAGTCACTATTTGCGTATCAATGTTATAAATAAACACGCCATGATCTGAGTGCACATAATATAAATCGCCATTTGGCATAAGTGTAACACCATGCACCCAGCCTTTTATTTTATCTTGGTTAGCAGGATTTTTTGTTATTGGTTTACTAACATCATGTGTAATTGGATCAAAAACAAACAGCCCTCGGTTACTGTAAAGCCACAATTTATTTTTATAAGGCATTATTTCATAAACAGTAAATTCGGTTGTTAGTAAATCTACTTTATAGTCTTTTAAGTAGACCTTTCCTGTATTGGCTTTTAAATCGACCTCGGTTATGCCATTGTGCGTGGCTAACCATAACTTATCATTGTATTCGGTAATGCCCCACACCGAATGATGCGACAATCCATCACCACCTAATAAACTGCCATCAACATTACTAAAATTATAATTATCGTTTGATAAATAAAATGCGCCATCTGTTTTGGTCGCCACCCATGTGCCGCCTGATTTATCTTTTACCATATCAATAATACTAGTATCAGCAAGCGTATATTTACTTTGCGTTATACGCGTATTTTTAATCAATTCACCACTGGTTAAGTCAAACTTAAACAATCCTTTATCTGTAGCTAAATCTACTTTTCCATGGGCGTTAACAATTTGCCAAATATTTAAATCTGCCAACAAAGCCTTATTTTTAAATGGTAGGTCGGGGCGCTCAAACATCTCCGATAAATTAGTGATATCTACTTGATACAACCCCTTTACAGCACCAACGAGAAGTTGATTACTTTCGTCTAAAGCGAACGCCTTCACATTATTTTGGTAAATATGTTCAGGCTCGCCCTTTAAATGCTGTAGTGGACGTATTTGTTCCGTTGCGATATCAAGTACATAAGCACCGTGGCTAGTGCCAATAAAAATATAGCCATTGTAGTGAAAAAGCTCCCTAACTAAAGTGTTCTTATATTCATGTGAAAGCTCAAAAATAGAAGTTACTATGCCACTTTCAATGTCTAACTTTGCAAAGTCTCTACCTCGTCCAATCCACAGTGTTTTTTCATCAATCGCTAGCATGCTAAAAGCAGACTCGTTAATAATTTGTTCTTCGCTAGTGGGTTTTTCTAGAAATTGTTTGTATGAGTTAGTTGCAGGGTCGTACCTAAACAAGCCCGCAAGCAATGATGCAATCCAAATATGGCCTTGAGGGTCTTGGTAAATACGGTCAATAATAGCTTCTTCTAATTCGCCATTAGGGCCATTAATAGGAATAACCTGATAACCATCATAGCGATTCAATCCCGCTTCTGTCGAAAGCCATAAGTAACCGCTATTATCAATAAGCATAGTGTTAACGTAGCTCTGTGACAAACCTTCGTTTGGAGATAAACGCTTCACTTGTGCGCCTACTTGAGAGCTTAAAATAGCAGTAAAAGCTATTAAACTACATATGATCCAGTTAACACATCTGCTCATGCTTATTCCATATTATTTGATGCTATGGGTATTTTAAGGCGACTACATTGCGGTGTTTGTAAGTATCGAAAAGTACTTGTAAAGCAAGAGTATATGTTAACACTTGGTTAAAACCAATAGTACGGTATAAATCAACTAGTGTTTTGTAGGCAAAGGTATAAACAACTTTATTTTGCTTCTCTAGGAGTGTTGTTATTAATAGCTTTGCTAAACCTTTAGATCTATGCTGAGGAGCGACAAAAACGGTCGACAAAAATAAAAATTCGGCTTTATGTTGTAAGCGGCACGCAGCAACAATATCTGTTTTATTATAAATAACCCAAAGTTGATCTTGCTTATTAGCACGCCCCCTTACGCTGTATTGCTTATAAAATTTATTAACAAGTGGACTTTTAACTTGTTCTAATATTTCAACCTTATACATACCTAACTTAGCATCATTGACAAATACTGTTCAAATTGCTGTTTTAAAAACATTTGCTCAGCAATCGGACGGCTATGAATAGTGTTATACACTTGTTCACGCGTTTTTTTATTGCGTTTAATTTGATACGCCCAAAATGACGCTTCATAATCGAGCTGAATTTGGTATTTTTCTTCACGTGGTAACAGACATAAGTTAAAGCTCATAGTATTTCCTAATTCATTCCAATAAATTACCAGCTTAAATAGCAATAATGCTATAAACCAACCAATAAGGTGGCCATATTGCATTATACGCCGCGTATTTTATTTACTTCTGTAGTAATTTAAAATAGCAGCCACAACATTTTAGCATCTTATTATTGTTGATTAATTTATTTTTATCCCGCCGTATTTTAATACCAATCTGCTTATGTATGGGGTCTATTTAACGTTAAGAAAATTACGCTATAACTAGGCAAAAGTTTTTGTATCTAGTTGTTCTAAATAAAAAATTTTTAACGACGTTATAGTGCAATTTAATTCGTTAAATTGATCAAAGATTTATGCAGGTTGGTATAACAACCGTTTTGTGTGTTCCAAGAACACAATTGGCACATAGAAAAGCAAGCTTTAGATGGAATTAGTTATGGTATCGATTATAGATTAATAGTCGTAACAGTAGCTTTGTGGCCGTAAATAGTACTTTAGTGACTGGCTAATTAATCGAAGCTTTGGATAATAAATCTATCCCAAACAGCTATTTTCAGCGCTAAATTGTTCGAATTCTATGCAGTACTGGTATTATATGTGCCAAAAGGCAGATAAGAATTAAAAATCAAATCCTTGCTGTTTGGTTTTACTATTTAGCACTGAATTTTTTTGATCTTTTTGCAGGTAACGTTTGTAGCGTTGTTGACATAAACTAAGCACTTTCTTTTTTGGGTATTACTTAGTGAGTTCCAAGTAAAACGCTCATCGCGACTGCGGTAGCATCCCTTGCAATACCCTCTATTATTCACTAGACAAATACTTTTGCAAGGGCTTGGAATATCAAATATTTCAATTTGTTGCATTGTATTAATACCACTTAAGAAGGTCAGACTTTTAGTATAGCGTTTTTTTAAGCAAAAAAAAGTGACAAATAAACAGTCACTTTTCAAAGGTTATTAAACTCACCTGTGACCTTTCAGTATAAAGGTTCTATTTAGACGTAATTGAATCACGGCGCGAGGTCTGCAACCTCATGGGCAAAGTAAATACAGAGCAACAAAGAGTAAGTCGCCCAAGAGCGAGCTCAAAGGGCAGCGTATGTTTAATCTAAAAAGGTAAGCAGACCCCGCTTAGTGCTCACAACTTTTAATATTAATCTCACTCTTACGATGAAAAGGCTTAGCGTACATTGCAAGTACAAGCGGTTTAAGCTCTTCAGGTACATTAGCCATTCGCTGTTCGAAGGTGGCTGTATCTGGTGAGTCAATTACTGCTTTTTTACAGCCACCAGCAATATAATTTCCGGGGTGTAAATAAAATGAATCCACTATTTGCTGATCAATCGTTTTTGCCAACGCTTCTGCGCTATCACAATTGGATTCAATAGGCCGTCCAAACGCTAAATGAACATGTCCCTTGGCGGTACTAAAGCCTTCGACGATACTGGCAATATCTTCACCAGCAGACTTAATATATTCACCGTGGAGTTGCTTATGATATAACTCTTTAGCTTTAGAAATAGCACACGGCTCGTATTGATAAGATATAGAAACAGGGACTATTTTTAACTCTTTTATATAATCACCAAATTCTTTCTTTTGCTTGCGCCCATTAAGTTGCAGCATTTTTAGAAGCGCAGGATCCGTTTGATCAAATCCATCTTTCGCACGCCCCTCTTTTTGTGCAATCCAAATTGAATTACCACTCATCAACGAATCATAAATATAGGATGAAAGTTGAGTAAGTGCTTTTAACATTTCTTTAGGTGCTTTAGCTGAGCGCTTAACTATAAAGCTTTTATTTAAGCGCATAAGTTCAGTGATATAAGGTATTTGTAATAAATTATCGCCAATGGCAATACGCACTGTTTTCATTTTGTGTTGAAACAAACCCCAATTGACTAATGCTGGATCCAGTACTATGTCGCGATGGTTAGAGATAAATAAATAAGCTTGTTTAGGGTCTAATTCATCGAGACCTGAAAAAGTAACTTTTGACGTGGTGCGTTTTACTAGCTTATCAAGGTATTGTGCAACCTCGTTCTGTACGTCTTCAACAGTTTTTACCTGCCCCCATTTTTTACGCAGCTGGCTTCTTACCAGTGGACGTGTAATGAATGGTACAAACGATAAAAAACGCGGTAAGTTGTATTTTGCTATTACATCAATAAACGCATTATCGTTGATTAAACGCGTAAGCGAAGCCGCAACTTCATCGTCATTATATGGGCGTATATCTGTGTATTTGTCTTCTAATTCACTCATTACTACATCTATAATGTTAAAAAACGGCACGCCAAAGCGCACCGTTTATGTCTATGTTCGATTATAACTCAGCCAATCTAAAATGCGAAATAACCAATAAACGGCTTTTATTACTTAAGTGGATCATGCTCTTTACTTTACATAAAGTTCGACCATGAAACCTAGTATTAGTGCAACAAATTTAGCTAACCAATCCAGTAAAATACCATATTCTTAGACTGTTAGTGGGCTGACCACTACTACATAGCCCTCTAATCATTTGGTAGTAATACCATTAACAAAGCCTTTCTTTCGTAGTACCTTAAGCCCATATTTTAGATTTTTGATGGATCGTAAGCCTCTTTTTTACGATTTTAACTCTTTCAGATCCACTTATTTTAGGGCTCATAATGAACATTACTATTCTTGATAACGCTACATTAGCTAAAACATCTCTTACTTGTATTGAACAACTTGGTAAATTAACGACTTATGAACTTACTAGCCCAGAGCAAGTTATTGAACATTGCCAAGATGCTAATGTATTAATCACTAATAAAGCAGTTTTAAATCGCGACACGATTAGTCAACTGACTCAGCTTAAACTAATCTGCGTTAGCGCAACTGGTACTAATAATGTTGATTTAGAAGCCGCTAAAGAATTTGGTATTGCCGTAACTAATGTAGCTGGCTATTCAACACCTTCTGTTGTTCAACATACGTTTTCTTTAATTACTAATTTACTGGGTAACACACACCGCTATCAGGCGGATTGCCAGCAAGGCGTGTGGCAAAAAAGTGACATGTTTTGCATACTCGATTACAGCTTTAACGACCTACAAGGTAAAACATTTGCCATTATAGGCGGTGGTACGTTAGGCAAGGGTGTTGCGAAAGTGGCTGAGGCATTTGGCGCTAATGTTATTGTAGCAGAGCGTAAAGGGGTTAAATGTCGAGATGGTCGTACGCCTTTTGAAGACGCCGTTAAAACAGCAGATATAATCAGCGTACACTGCCCGCTAACAGATGAAACACGTGATTTAATTTCGCTTAATGAGCTTAAAATGATGAAGCCAAGTAGCATTATTATTAATACCGCACGTGGTGGCATTATTAACGAAGCCGACCTAGCTAAAGCACTTGAGCAAAACCTAATTGCAGGCGCAGGTGTTGATGTACTAACTAAAGAGCCTGCCGAGCTTTCAAATCCACTTGCTAATTACAAAGGCAATAATTTATTACTCACTCCACACATTGCATGGGCAAGTACTGAATCTATCGTACGCTTAATTAATGAAGTAAGTTTAAATATTACTGCATTTAATAATGGTGAATCACGTAACCGCTTGGTGTAGTGATTTTATTGTAGTAATCAAAAAAACTAAAAAATGGCTGTTTTTACTAACACATTTAATATTTTGCTAGATAAAAACAGCCAAGATAACTTAAGGCAATGATTAATAACAACTTATAATTATGGTATCCCCTTTGCTTTAATACAGCTAATAACAAATTAAAAACTTTATTAAGGTAAATAAAAATGAAAAAAATCACTTTTAGCTGCAGCTTTAATCACTCCATTTTTAACAGGCTGCGTTATTGCAGTGTCAGATGGCGAAACAGAAACACATTGGGCTGGTAAAAATTCATCTAGTTGGGAAACTAAGAATAAAAATAATCGTGAAGCCATTTCAGAGCTTGCAATGGATAGTAGCTATCAATCCGTGTTAACTAAATTAAAAACACCTGACTTCACTGAATTATTAAAAAAAGGTGATGATGTTTATCAAATACTGTTTTACGTAACGCATAGCGTTCATTCTGACGGAAAAACAACGAAAGATGAATGTACTCCACTGATATTTAAAAATGACAAATTAGTCGGTATGGGCGAAAGTGCTTTGGGAATGATAAATAATTAAAAAAACGTCACTACATTGTTATTGCCGCTTTTATTGATGGAACTTAGGTTAGGTTATTTGTAGGAGTGTGATACCAATCTGCTTATATATGGGGTCTATTTAACGTTAAGAAAATTACGCTAGAACTAGGCAAAAGTTTTTGTATTTAGGGCGTGTTGTTCTAAATAAAAAATTTTAACGACGTTATAGTGCAATTTAATTCGTTAAATTGATCAAAGATTTATGCAAGTTGGTATGGCATATACAAACCAACTTTTTCCTATTGTAAGTCCACTCAGCACGCTGGTGTTAGTTGTTATAAGATAAGAAGTAAAAGTAGTTTATTATACGCAATACAGGTCACTTAGGAGAACAAAGCTCAATTAGCGTGCAATAATTTGATTACGCCCAGCATCTTTCGCTGCATACAAACCTAAGTCAGCCTCTTCTAAAAGTGTTTGCTCAGCATACACTTTACCACTTTCAGTCGTTGCTACTCCGATACTAATAGTTATATGTTCAGCATTAAGTGACGCTTTATGTTCTATCTTCAGTGCGTTTACAGCATTTCGTAATGTGTTAGCAAATTGAATAGCCTCGTGTTTATTAACACCAGGTAACACGGCAGCAAATTCTTCTCCGCCATAACGAGCTACAAAATCACCACCGCGTTTACACTGAGCAACAAGTACTTGCGCCACTTTTTTTAAGCACTCATCACCGGCACGATGCCCATAACAATCGTTATAACGTTTAAAGTGATCTATATCCATCAGTAATACCGACAGGGGTGTGCTACCTCGTTTACTTCTGCGCCATTCACGAGATAAATTTTCATCAAGATAACGTCTATTAGGTATTTCTGTTAGGCCATCAATTGAAGCTAACATCTCAAGCAAGTCATTTTTTTGTTTAATGAGTAACTGATTACGTACTCTCACCCTGACAATTGAAGCACTAAATGGCTTAATTATATAATCCATAGCCCCCAGCTCTAAACCTTTAGATTCATCTTCATGGCTTTGATTAGCTGATATGAAAATAATGGGGATAGACTGTGTGATTGGGTTTTCTTTTAATTGCACAAGTACTTCGTAGCCATCAATACCTGGCATTACAACGTCGAGAATGATCAAATCAACCTGTGTTGTTTTCACAAAAGTCAGTGCTTTTTCACCGCTTTCAACTAAAAACACATCATGCTCACCTTTGAGTGTTTTTTCGAGCACTAAACGGTTAAGAGGATCGTCGTCAACAATTAATACCTTAGCTTTTTCGACATCCATTGCTCCCAAGCCTTTTATAAAAACAATTACCTGCTCTAGCTGCATAATAAGCTCTTTTAACGAAATTTCAACAGACTCATTGGTTGTCTTAAACTGATGTTCACATTGTTGTGCACAAAGTGATAACCGCTTGAAGCCTAAATTGCCTGCCACACCTTTTATACTATGCACTAAGCGTACCAAATCATTTCTATTGGTACTTCCTTCTATTTGGGTGAGCTGGGTTTGGCACAAATTAGCAAACTTATCAATCATGGTTTTGAGTAATGCCTCATCAAAACTGAACTGCGTTAATGCAAATGATTCTTCAAAAAAGCTAGGTTTGGAGAGCCCTAAGTCTGCAATTGCATCAATGAGTACGTCAGCCACTACAGGCTTTGTTAAGTGTTTATTCATACCGCATTTTAATGAGCGCTCAACATCAGCTGGTTCGCAATGAGCGGTTAATGCAAAAATAGGTAATTGCTTAGTGTCAAACTGTTGGCGAATTAAAGCTGTTGCTTGACAGCCGTCAATATGCGGCATTTGTACATCCATTAAAATTAAATCAGGCTTTAAAACGCGTAATAGTTCTATTCCCTCAACGGCACTCATAGCTGTAACAACATTAGCTTTAGCTTGATGCAACACACTGCTAATAATGTCTAAGTTTAATTGGTTGTCATCAATTGCTAACACTAATAATCCCGCTATACCCCTTTTATACACCTGTTCATTCGCTACTACTATTTCACTGTTTATATTAGGCTGCGAGGCAACATCCAAATTAAGCAAGCGTTGAGCAAGTGCTGATGCTTTAACATGTTGAACTGATAGCAGCTGACTTGTTGACAAATTTAATGTGTGTTGATGGTTGATGATAACCACTGAAATTGCTTTTGAAGATAATGAATCGTTGATTGCTTGCACACTTAGTAATTTAGGTAAATCATCAGCATCTATAATTAAGTTTTCAGTTTCGGTTAACTTTATGGGATATTCTAACGCTTCCTTTAGGTCAATACTTATTAACTTCGGTAAAGCGCCCACAACACGTTGTAGCTCATAGCTTTGCTCAGATATAACGGCTAATGCATTTGCTGGTAATACGCTACTTTTTGTTGTATCCACCTGTAACAAAATACTAAAATAAAACTCACAACCATGACCTTTCTCACTATTTAATGCAATTTCACCACCCATTAGTGATACCGCATGCTTAACAATAGCGAGTCCTAATCCAACGCCTTGGTGGATCCTTGTTGATGATTCATCGCCTTGCGTGAAAGCATCAAACAAACGCCTTTGATCAGCTTTATCAATCCCGCAGCCAGTATCAATTACACGAAAACAGATAAGCTGTTGTTCAATACTTACGCTTTGTACTAAATCCATTTTTAGTACAATAGAGCCCGAGCTTGTAAACTTAACCGCATTCGTTAGTAGATTACCTAAAATTTGCTGTAAGCGGATACTATCGCATATAAAAACAGGAGCAATTAAAGGGTCTACATCAATAATAAACTCAACATTTTTATTTTCACACAGCGGCGCCGTTAAGCTATCGCAAATATCAATTAGCTCTACAATATTAAATGGCGCTAACTTAAGTTCAGCTTGCGCACTTTCTACGCGTGCAAAATCCAGCATTCGGTTAAGCATCAATAATAAACTTTGCGCAGCGTGTTTAGCCTGGCCTGTTTGTTGTAGTTGCTTTTGGGTAAGCCCCTGATCTATTAACATATCAAGTAGGCCCAATACCGCGTTAAGTGGAGTGCGTATTTCATGGCTTAAATTAGCAATAAAACGGCTTTTAGCAAGGGTTGCTCGCTCAGCATCATGCTTAGCTTTAGTTAGTGCGCTTACATCCTGTAAATGAATAACATAATAAGAAGGATCACGTTTTTCATCCCACACAAGTGATACACTCAATTGTAACCAATTGGCTAATTTCCCTTGCGCTAAGGTTAAATGGTATACCTTTTTCTTGTCGTCGAGTAACTTTGCTAAAGTGATTTTTATTTCTTGCCATTGGCTGTCGTCAAAGAGCATTTTAAGCTGCTCTCCTACTAAAACAGGATGTTCTATAAATAATTTTCTGGTCGCTTTATTAACTTGTACAATCGTGTGCTCAAGCGACAGCAGCACAACGCTATTAGCAGCAAATTCAATCGCACTTCTAAATTTAGATTCTGAAGCTTTTAAAGCGTACAAAGTTTGTTGTTGCTCAGTTATATCTCGTCCTATTCCCATTGTACCCAACAAATGTTGATGCTCATTATAAAAAGGAGCTATGGTTAATTGATAGGACTTATTCTCTGTGTCTATTCGTTGTTGTACATCGTGACGGTTTTGTAAAACTTGCTTTTCTAAAACGCTAATTTGTTCATCATCATTGCTAATTTCCTCCATGCGTTTACCCACTAACGCTGTTTGCTCTTTACCTATATACGCTTCAAATGCCTTATTACACCCTAAAAACAAACCATCAATATTTTTAAAATAAATTAAATCGGGCACACTGTTAAGCATCGTGTTGAGTAATGCTAGGTGGCGTTCTTTTGCTTCATAGCTACGCTTTAGCTTTTCGGATTGCAGCTGCACTTGCTCATCAAGATCTTTATTAGCATTTTGCAGTGATTCCACCAGTTGCTTATTTTTAGCAAATACGCGTTTTACTTTCGAAAACCAAGGCTGCCAATTAAGAGGTATTTGATAATCTAATTGTTTATTTTGTTGTGTATCATTTTGCTCTAAATAGTGCATTAAATGCGTCATCGGTTTTATAAAAATACGCTGGCTTAACCAAAAAACACACCAAACATAATGCTTAAAAATAGTGTTAAAAATATAAATTCTAATAATACTTCGTAACGAATAGAGTTTACTAAATTTGATTTAGGTTCGTGAAATGCAGCATGAATAGGCAAATTGCCCATTGGTTGCATAAAATAATTAGTGTTACTGGTTAATATCGTCAGTTTATTCTCCGGACCTGCGATGCTTGGCCAATAGGTTTTTAGATCGATGGCTTCGTCAATTAGATTTTTTGAGCTGGCAATAATGTGATGGAACTGATTCATAAATACATATTCACCGTGGTTAGGTGATACTTTTTTAGCCAAGTAGACATTGCCTGCACATCGTAAATTAAAATAATGTAATCGCTTGAACCAAGTTCTCGCTGACGGCCTATAGCAAAATAAGCTTTACCATCTATATTAATTATTGGGCTTGATGAAAGATTATTTGGAGAAAACTCGGGTTTAAATTGCCCGTCTAAAATTTCGGTTAATAAAAAGCTTTTACTTTTATTACGCCTTGCCACATATGCAATACCACGCTCATCCACATAAGCGACTGCTGAAAGTGACTGCATCAGCGAAAGCGTCGTATTAAAAGAAGGGCCTAACGCGACTAATTGCTGCCACTGTAAAAGCTCACGAGTAGAAAGTGAAAAATCTCCTTTACCAACAATTTCAGTGCCTTGGTTTATAAAATGACGATAGTAGTAACCATCATACTGGCTAATACCTTCAAGAAGAGTGCTATTTAATTGATTATAAGGAGGCAGTTCGTACAATGTAAACATCGTAGTAAGTAAGTCACTTGCCGCTTGCATGCCATGACTTACTTGTGCAGATACATTGATAAAATCGGCTTCGCGCTTTTCAACAATGCGTTCAAGCTTAATATTATATAAATGTAAGCATAATAAAAGAGCTACAACTAATGGAACCAAAAGCGCAACAAATAAAGAACGATAATAATGTTTAAGAGGTAAAAAATTCAACGTACTGCCTGCGTTATGGCTCGAAAATCAATCGATAGACTATCGAGCCAATTTGTTAAGCGCAAGTTATAAATTTTCTTCTGCGAATGACGCTAAGCGACTACGTACAACCCCGTTAAGGTTTATCGTTGCACTGCCCTCAAAGTTTTTAAAACGCTCTACAATGTACGTTAAGCCCGATGTTACTGGCGTTAAATAGTTACTGTCTATTTGCGCCAAGTTACCCGTACAAATTAATTTAGTACCTTCGCCGCAGCGAGTAATAATCGTTTTAAGTTGAGATGCCGTTAAATTTTGGCTCTCATCTAAAATTACCACCGCATTTTGAATGCTACGCCCACGCATAAAGTTAACCGATTTAAACTGCACATTGGCTTTTTCCATAATGTAGTTTCGGCTTGATATCGGATTTTCGTCGCCTTTGTGCAATACCTCCAGCGTATCGGTAATGGCTGCAAGCCATGGCGCCATTTTCTCCTCTTCTGTGCCGGGTAAAAAACCAATGGACTCTGCTATTTCAGGGGTATTACGGGTGACTATTACTTTATCGTAAATACCTTTTTCGATGACCATTTCAAGGGCGCTGGCAAGCGCTAACAAGGTTTTACCACACCCCGCAGGGCCGGTTAAAATAACAAGTTCAATACTTGTATCGAGTAGTGCATCAAGCGCCATACCTTGATAAATGTTTTTAGGTTTAACGCCCCATGCTTGTTGATGCATTAAACGCTCAACGCCAATATCTTTTAGCGTTATGTGCTCGTCATCGTACGATTTAACACGTGCCGCAAACTGATCCCCTCCATCAAGTAAATATTCATTACAAAATACATCAGGTATTAAGTTTTTAGGCACATGATGAAACGTATCACGTCCGTGTTGCTCAGTATTACACTCCCCTACATGCTCCCAAAAATCCCCTTCAATTTTTTTATAACCACTAGTAAGCAGGCTTATATCGTCAATAAGTTGGTCGGTGCGGTAATCCTCAACATATTTAAGCCCGGCGCCTTTGGCTTTTAGGCGCATGTTTATGTCTTTTGTAACCAATATAACCTTTGAATCACTGTGCTGCTTTTGTAAGTACACGGCGCAATTAATAATACGATGGTCGTTTTCGTTACCTGGTAAACCAGAAATGGAGTCGGCAAATAAATGGTCGTTTACAATAATGAGGGTACCTGCAGAGCTCGCTTTTGCCTTTTTGTTACTCGGCAGCGCCACGCCTTGTAGCATTTGTTCGGGCGTTGCATTTTTAAGAACTTCATCTAATCCACGAATAGCGACGCGCGCATCACGACTTACGTCGTGTTTTCTGTCTTTTATGTGGTCAAGCTCTTCAAGCACCGTCATTGGGATAACAACGTCATGCTCTTGAAAAGACAAATAAGCGAGTGGTTCGTGAAGTAGTACGTTGGTATCTAGCACATACATTTTACTTTCAAGGTTCGAAGCTTTTTCCATAGCACTTTCCTTACGTTTTATGATTTTTATGCTATACCAAAATAACTAAGTAAAACGGGCAAAACTTAAACCTGCAATACCTAATTGCCAAGGCATAATGTAAGTTTAGTCTATTTGTCATAAAAGTCCGTTTTATTACAAACCATAATTAGTTTTAATTTATAAAAAAAGCAGCCATAAACAAGTTGTTTTAATAGTAATAATTAACACTTACAAAATTAATTAAAAGTGAGCCAAATAGCGCCTTGCAGTGGTGTTAGCTTACAGGTAACATAGCCGCCTTTTTCATCATAGACGAGACATACATGAATTTTTCCTTAGGTCAGCGTTGGATCAGTGATACAGAGTCAGATTTAGGATTAGGCACCGTTGTTGCCATTGAAGGCCGTCAGGTCAGCATATTATTTCCTGCCAGTGGTGAAAACCGTGTTTATTCTAGTGCAGAAGCACCTGTTACCCGTGTGGCATTTAATCCTGGCGATGTGATCAAAAGCGTTGAAGAATGGGAATTAGAAGTAGAGTCTATTGAAGTACAAGGCGAGTTACTTTGTTATCACGGCACCCGTGTTGATAATGGCGAAACGGCTAAACTTAAAGAAACCTTTTTAGATCATTTTATTAAGTTTAATAAACCACAAGATCGTTTATTTGCAGGCCAAGTAGATCGTTTTGATCGCTACACACTTCGCTACCAAACGTGGTTACATAAATTTGAACGTGAGCAATCGCCTATTAAAGGCTTAATTGGTCAGCGTGCTAATCTTATTCCGCACCAGCTTTATATTGCCCAAGAAGTGGGTAAACGTTTTGCCCCACGCGTACTTTTATCAGATGAAGTAGGCCTTGGTAAAACAATTGAAGCGGGCATGATACTACATCAACAAATTATTAGTGGCCGTGCAAGCCGCGTACTTATTGTTGTACCAGAAAATCTACAGCACCAATGGTTAGTAGAAATGCTACGCCGCTTTAACTTACGTTTTTCTATTTTTGATGAAGAGCGCTGCGACGAAGCGTTTGCAGATTCTCCAAACGTATTTGATACAGAGCAACTAGTACTTACCAGCCTTGAGTTTTTAACCAAGAAAAAACGTTGGTTTGAACAAGCAACACTTGCTGATTGGGATCTTTTAGTAATAGATGAAGCCCATCATCTAAGCATCAATAACGGCAAGCCAAGCTCAGAGTACCAACGTATGGCAGAGCTTAGCCAAGATATTCCGGGCCTTATTTTACTTACAGCAACGCCTGATCAACTTGGTCACAGCAGTCACTTTGCACGTTTGCAGTTACTCGATCCGGATCGTTTTTACGACTACGACGTGTTTAAAGAAGAAGAAGCAAATTATAAAGACGTAGCGCAAGCGGCAAATCAATTACTGCAAGAGCAAGCTCTGGACGACGCAGCCAAAGCCACGCTAATTGAGTTATTAAAAGAAACCGACATTACTGATATTCTTGAAAAAGCACAGCAAGGTGATTTACCAGCGCGTAAAGAAATACTTAACATGCTACTCGATCGCCACGGCACAGGTCGTATATTATTCAGAAATAGCCGCAGCGGCATTGACGGCTACCCAAGCCGTAAATTACACGCCTACCCAATGGCACTGCCAAAACAGTATAAAACGGCTATGTCGGTTCTTGGTAACATGGGCGGCATTCAAAACCCTGAACTAAGTGCACACCGTGCTCTGTTTCCTGAAAAAATATTCCAAGAGTTTGAAGGCGAAAGCGCAAGCTGGGGTCTGTTTGACCCACGTGTAGATTGGTTAATCGACACCCTTAAAACACTTAAGCGCGAAAAAGTACTGCTTATATGTGCTAAAGCTGAAACAGCTATCAGCCTTGAGCAAATACTGCGTGAACGTGAAGCTATTAAAGCGTCGGTATTTCACGAAGGCATGTCGATTATTGAGCGTGACCGCGCTGCTGCATTTTTTGCAGACGAGTACGATAATGCACAAATATTACTGTGTTCAGAAATTGGCTCAGAAGGTCGTAATTTCCAGTTCTCGCATCACTTAGTACTGTTTGATTTACCACTGAACCCAGATTTACTAGAGCAACGTATTGGTCGATTAGACCGTATAGGTCAAACGCAAGATGTGAACATTCATGTGCCATATTTTGAAAACACCGCTCAAGAAGTACTGCTACGTTGGTATAACGAAGGTCTAGATGCATTCGAATCTACATCAACAACGGGTCAAATGCTTTATAAAGAGTTCCGTGATGACTTACTTGAATATATTTCTGCGCATAACTGCGATGAAGACGAACTCGATCCATTACTTGAGCAAGTAGCACAACAAAATGCGGTACTGCGTAAAAAAATGGAAAGCGGACGAGATCGTTTACTAGAGCTACATTCATCGGGTCAAGGTGCTGCCGACTCGCTTGTGACTGATATCGAAAAACTCGATAACCAGTTTGAATTGCCAAGCTACATGATCAACGTGTTTGACACATTTGGCGTAAGCCAAGAAGATAAAGGCGAAAACACCATTATCTTAAAGCCAACTGAGCATATGTTAAGTGCCTCATTCCCATCGCTTAAAGACGATGGCATGACGGTTACGTTTGATCGCGACACGGCACTTTCGCAAGAAGACGTACACTTTATCAGCTGGGATCACCCTATGGTGCAAGGCACTATGGATATGATTTGTGACGATGACTTTGGTAGCGCATCAGTTGCACTGCTTAAAAACAAAAAATTACCGCCTGGCACCTTTTTTGTTGAGCTTATTTTTGTTGCAGAAGCAATGGCACCAAAAGTATTACAAGTTGGTCGCTTTTTACCACCTACACCAATTCGTATATTGCTCGATAAAGCAGGTAATAACTTAGGTGAGAATGTGGCATTTGAAGGCTTTAATCAGCAGCTATCAGCCGTTGGCCGCCAAACAGCAAGTAAGCTTGCCGGTGCACTACAAAGCGCTGTTCACCCAATGATCACTACCGCTAAAGATATGGCACAAGAAAAACTTGAAGTTATTCGCGCAGCGTCGCTTGTTAAAATGCAAACGTCACTCAGTGAAGAGCAAGAGCGACTTGTTGCACTTAAGCAAATTAACCCAAATATTCGCCAAGAAGAAATAACGTTTTACGATAAGCAACGCAACGACCTAACTACGTATATTGAAAAAACGCAGTTACAACTTGATGCCATTCGACTAATAGTGGTTTCGCATTAAGGTTTAAGCTTTCAATATAAAGCTATACGTCGTTAGTAATACATTGCTAGTGAGTATAAACTAAAGAAAAGCGCGGTATTGATACCGCGCTTTTTTTCATAAAAATACATCTAAAACACAGTAACTATTCCGTCACTAGACTCACAATCTATATTAACTAGAAGCTAATACCTCCAATATTTTCGCTTATGTTCACGTCGAGATATTGCATTGCATCATGTAAATTTAAAATCAATTGCTTGACTGATTTTGCAAGTTTTTGGATATCATCCCTTGAAATATAATGAGCTTTTCCATCTTTTGTCTTTCCACTTCGATGAACACAATCATGCCGATAAGTATTGCAGTCTCAAAATATCTCCTTTCATTTACTATCAGCTTTTGAAGATCAATATCTAATACATTCATATATATTTTAGTAACTACGCCGAGATTATGATAAAGAATTTCTGATAATCTACTGGTAACTATATCTTCTAATAAATTAGGGTTTTGAATAATAAGTTTAAGAGAGTACGTCTCATTTTTAAGCTTTTCCGAAGTAAGAATGAACTTTTTATATACTCATCTGAACTGAGTACATGGCACCTTAATGCATCACCAAAGTAAGTCTCCAACGTAATGATACATTGAGTATAAAACAGTCTATTAAAATAAGTATTATTGACATAGTTTTCTGATAAAAGATGATAGGTTAATTGCTCTAAGTTAAATACGGCACTTTTAAATACAGCTTGATACTCACTTTCTCCTTCTCCTAGCTTATAGCCATCATTTAGGTGATAATCAAAATTTAAAGAGTTAGGATCTTTACTTACATGCACCTGAAAAGGATTGTCACAGTTAGTGCAATTAAGGATTTCTAATTGGTGCTCAACCTCCCCGTCAATAGCAAGAGGTAAGTCATTATTAGAATCGGGCTCATGACTATTTAATTGACCACATCGACTGCAATAAAACTCTATATTTCCATACATGAAACCTCCTTTGCTTGGTATCCAGATTAAATTTTCACAACCACTCTTGTGTATTTTGTCCACCCAAAATAGCCATAATTTCTACATTTTCTTCGGTAACCCTGTAATAAATACTGTCTGAACCACAGACTGCTCGCCGATAACCCTTACGTATATGCTCAACTGATTGGTAGAAATAAGGGTTTGCTGCTAGTTTTTCAAACATAGTAAAAAAAGCATAAAAATAATTATCTGCTTGCTGTTGTGAATATTCATCACAGCCGTACTGGTAAATGCGACGTAAATCTTCTTTAGCATCGTTTGAAAGCTTGTATGTACGCATTACTTCGTGCTTGATTTGAATTCTGCTAGCATTTCATCTGCAGATTGAGTGCTAAAGCCACTTTGCTCAGACTTTGCAAGCTTACTATTTATTACCTCAGCTCTTCGAGCACGCCTGATCAGGTCGTTTACCAGTTCACTTTTATTTGCGTAATCACCCACGTTTTCAACGTGATTACGCAGCCATAAATCATTTTGCTCAGTAAGCGAAATACTTTGTCTAGCCATAACATTAAACCTTGCTTGCAATAGTTGGTGTAATTTTACACCAGAACAAAAAACACGCAATAAATTTTTCCCTTGAGCCTTCAGCCTCGCTCCACTAAAATAGCGCCCTTAAAAATCATTAAGGCAGGCTGTGTTAGTTAACTATAATCCCCCAATGAGCCCGTATTTAACAATACTTTTCCAAGACGACGATTTGCTCATCGTTAATAAGCCAAGCGAGTTATTAACCGTCCCGGGTAAAGATCCTAAACATGCCGATTGTTTAATAAGCCGTGTTAATCGTGTTTTTCCAACAGCTAAAATAGTTCATCGTTTAGATATGGCAACATCGGGCATACTTTGCCTTGCTATGAATAAAGTAGCGCACAGGCATTTAAGTATGCAGTTTCAAGAACGCGAAACAGCTAAGCGTTATATTGCACGTGTATTTGGGCAGCTTGAGGTCGATACGGGAACCGTGGATCTGCCGCTTATTTGTGATTGGCCTAATCGCCCAAAACAAATGGTTGATCACGAAAATGGTAAGCCATCGCTTACGCACTTTAAAATACTTGAGCGCGAAGCCGATGCTACCCGTGTAGAGCTAACGCCAATAACTGGGCGCTCACATCAGTTACGTGTGCATATGCTAAGTTTAGGACATCCTATTTTAGGTGATAGGCTCTATGCCCATAAAGACGCACTTGCCGCAGCTCCTCGCTTACAATTACACGCACAAATGCTGAAGTTGAAGCACCCTACAACTGAGCAAGTACTTACATTTGAAGCCGAACCTGAGTTTTAATCATTGCATTAATGATTATTAAGCCATAGTGCTAAACTTTTACCGTAGTACGCCGATACCTAATTAGTATTCATTATTTGAGCTTCTTATGGTATCTGCGCAGTTTTTAAAAAGTATACTTAACGTATTACTAATGTGTACGCTATTTTTAAGCATACAGGTAACAGCTGCAGAGCATATTGCCCCTCCTACATTATCAAGTATTGAAAACAACGATATTGAACGCTTGCTTCCAAATGACGAAATAAAATCAATACTTGCAGGTGAAACCGAGTTTTTGAGTTTATACAGCGAATATATGAGCGCCGACTTTAGAGGTGTTGTATTACTTATACCCGACTGGCAATCAGTGCCAACAAACAATGCTGGCATGAGCTTTTTACGAAAAGAACTTAATAACTTAGGCTATACCACTTACGCAATGACGGTACCCGACATAGACTGGCAAGCCAGCAAAATACCAGACTCATCAACAGAAATGCCTGCAGAAACAACGACACCTGATGCAGCTACAAGCACAGAGCCTGCGACTGCAGATATGAAGAAAAATGCAGAACCTCATTATGTTAATGCTTTAGAAAAAGTGACTAATGAAGTACTCGACAATTATAAAATAAATCTGATTGCTCGCTTTAATGCGCTATACCAAACTGCAATGCAAGAGCCAGGTAACGTAGTGGTTATTGCACAAGGTACCAGTGCTGGCGTATTACTTGAGCACTATGCCGACTTTCCAGAACAGAGAGTAGATGCATTTATAAGTTTAAGCAGTTACTTACCTAATACTAAACGTAATAAAGATTTGAGCCAAACAACATCACTTGTTACGCCAGCTTTACTCGATATTTACTATGCTAATGACAGCAATGATATTTTAATGAGCCTTAAAAATCGCCAACGCTGGGTTAACCGAAATGCTAAATTTGATTATCGCCAACGCCAGCTATTTGGCCTGCGCGATCAACCGGATCAACACGCACGTCTAACAAAAGAAATAGACGGCTTTTTACGCCGCCTTTTTTAAATATTCATAAGCTGCTTGAATATCTTGGCTCTTTTTAACTGCAAGCTCCATCATGTGTTTTGGTAAACCTTGCGATACCAATTTATCTGGGTGATGTTGGGACATAAGTTTACGGTACGCTACTTTTATCTCACGCTCAGTCACACCATCATTAAGCCCTAATAACGCCAATGCCTGTGTACGATTCATATTATTATTGGGTGGGACATGATGACCCGAGCCTTCACGGTAGCTGCTACTTTGCCCTTGGCTTTGTTGCTGTTGATTAAAGCGCTGTTGTTGCTTTCTAAAGTTAAATTCTGCTTGATAGCGTTTTAATACGAATGCAAAATGCGTTTTCGAAATCCCTAACTGCTTACTTACCTCTGCTAACAATTGTTTTTCTTGTTCGGCTAACACCCCATCAGAGAATGCCATTTGAATTTGTATCTCTAAAAACAATTGCATCAAGTCGTTTCGCTTAGCAAAGCGTTCTTTAAAGTCGTGCACGGTTTCTTTAAGTGAGAAGTCGCCCTCTTTACCCGACTGAAAAGCCTGCTGTGCTTCGCGGCGCTCTTCGCCTTTTAAACCCATTTCATCCATAAACAAGTTGGCGGCTTTTATATGCACTTCGCTAACTCTGCCATTCGATTTAGCAATATGCCCCATTACGGCAAAACAGCTCGAAAAGAACAAAGCTTGGCGCTCGTTTACATCTGCATCGTTAAACAAGCTTGAAAAGCCACCCGCTTTATCAAAGTTACTTTTTAAGCTTTTATCAAATAAATGGCCAAGGTATAAACCTAAAATGGCACCAAAAATTTTGCCAAACATAAAACCAAAACAAAAACCGAGTATTTTTCCCCACATTTATAATGCTGCCTTTTTAAAAAATTTAGTTAATGCGCCGCAAGGCGTTTGTTTAAGTCATTTAAACGTTCGGGTGTACCTATATCATCCCACTGACCAATATAAAGCTCGGTAGAGATTACATGCTTACTTAGCTTTTCACGTAAAATAGGCCCTAAAGGACGCCTCCCTTGCGTTAACCCTTTGAAAAAATCAGCCTGGTACCGACTGATCCCTGAGAATGTATACTTTTGACTCTCTGGCGATAAATGACTTAATGCAAAATCACCATCTGGATTATGTAGTGGGTTTTGTATTAGCACAATATGCGCCTCACCCGCTTGCAAATGCAGCTGCATTAGCGCACTTACATCATAATCGGTATATACATCGCCATTAACTACAATGAAAGACTCTCCAAGCAGAGGTAGCGCCTGAATAATACCGCCAGCAGTTTCAAGACCACCTTCAACTTCTTGACTGTAAAGTATGTTTACCCCAAATTGACTGCCATCGTTAAAGTAATCTTTTATTTTATCACCTTGCCAAGCGAGGTTTATTACAATATCGGTAATTCCGGCAGCTTTGAGGTTATTTATATGATGCTCAATAAGTGGTTTTTCTGCTACTTTTAACATTGGTTTTGGCATATTCTGTGTTAGCGGCATCATCCTCTGTCCGCGTCCTGCGGCTAAAATCAACGCTTTCATGTGCGCTCCTTTGCTAACTTTTCAGTCACTTTTGGCACTATGGTATGTTTAGTCCAATCACTCAATGCTTTAAGCTCGGGATAATTAGCAGCCACTTCAATAATATAATCAAGTGTGGGTAAAATATTATCTAAATAACCTGTTTTCCCGTCGCGTAAATATAATCGACAAAATATACCAGCTGCTTTTAAGTGGCGCTGAATACCGGTTAAATCAAACCAATATTTAAACTCATCAAATGAGGTATTAACCATTAAATTTTGAGCAGTGAACTCGCTATAAGCAAAATCAAGCAAGCTTGTTAGCTCTTTTGCCGGAAGTTTAAAATAGCAATCTCGGAGCAGCGATACTAAATCGTAACAAAGCGGACCACGTACCGCATCTTGATAATCTATAATCGCCCACAGGCCATTACTATTCATAATATTTCGACTGTGATAATCACGGTGCACGGTTACTGTAGGCTGCACAAGCATAGCCTGAGTGAGTAACTCACAGCTTGTTTGCCACATAGCTTGATACGCTGCAGTTGGGGATTCATCTATAAAGTCGTTTACTAACCACTGACTAAATATATCGAGCTCAAGTTTTATAAAGTCTGTATTGTAAGCTTGCATAACAGCTGAGGGTGGTGTTTTTGCCCATTGAGCACTTAAACTTATTAAAGCTTTGTAATACTCAATACGATTTTCATCATCTAGCATGTCAGCCAAATGCTTACTGCCTAAATCACTTAGTATAAAAAAGCCTTGCTGCTCGTCGCTAGCAATTATTTTTGGAAGTAAAAAGCCTTGCTCGGTAAATACCTTATTAAGTGATATATAAGGCGCGTTATTTACTTTTTGGGGTTCTGAATCCATCACAATAAAATGCTCATTACTGCACGTTAAACGGTAATAGCGACGGAAACTAGCATCCCCTGTTATCGCACTTAACAAAGTAGGCTGCGTATTAAAGTGTGTGTTTATAAATTGTTGTAAATTATCAAAGCGTGTCATTTTATAAGATATCTATTTTTAACTAAGTTAATTAGGTCAATTACTGTATTTGCCATTATTTTCCTTTATTATGTGTAAATTATATTTAATCACAAAGCATTAAGGTCAATAAATGAGCAAAACCTGGGGCATATTGATGCTAAGCGTAGTTAGCGCACCATCGCTTGCCGAAACTGAACTGACGCACAACCTTTGTGGCATTTCAATGCAAACCAGAGCTTGGCAACCACTTCCAGGCCTTGAGCTTGGTACTGTTGATATTAAAGCTGATGATGTAGAGCTCCTCGGCACTCAAAGTGCTGAATTTACCGGCAATGTTGATATTAACACCGTTAATATGAGTTTGTCCGCACAAACTGCGTTGATAGATAAACAGCGTGGTTTATTAAATGCAACCGGACCAATTACTTATCGTGACACAATTAGCCAAATAAGCAGCAAAGGGCTAAACGCCGATTTAAGCAACTCAGAAATTAGCCTACTTGGTGCAGATTACAGTTTAACCGATCAACAAGGTAAAGGTGGTGCAGAAAAGCTGACCGTGAATGATTCTGGCTTAGTGCTCATGAATGCAAGCTTTACTGCTTGTCCTGGTCAAAACCCTGTATGGGAAATAGAAGCAGACGAAATTAATTTATCCCGCGAGGAAGGCTGGGGTGAAACTCACAATGCGATACTAAAAATTCTTGATACACCTGTTTTATATTTGCCTTATTTTACATTTGCACTCGATGAACGTCGTAAATCAGGATTACTAAAGCCTAATATTTCCAGCTCAGATCGCTATGGTATTGAAACAATTACACCTTATTACTGGAACATAGCGCCAAATTTTGATGCCACTATTACCCCGCGCTATATGTCTCGTAAAGGCTTGCAACTGCAAACAGAGTTTCGGTACTTAACTGAGCAACATGAAGGTTTGGTCGGTGTAGAGTACTTAAATAAAGACGATTCAGAGCCAACTCTTGATTCACGTTATATGTTTCATTGGCAACAAAGAAGTTATTTAGGTGAGAGCTGGCGAGCTAATGTAGATATTACCAACGTAAGTGATGACAATTACATTACTGATCTTGATTCTAACTATGCAAATAAAACCGATACCCAACTTTACCGAACTGGCGCACTAACACACTTAGGTGAGACATGGCGTACAGATATTAAAGTGCAAAACTTTGAAGTACTCGGTGATCACTTAGAATCATATACCGCTATACCTCAAATCAACTTTACTCAAACAGCCCCATGGCGTATTGATAATTTTGATTTTACAGTTTCTGGCGAAATCAGTCATTTTACTAACGACTCAGCCATTATAGATCAAGCAACGCGAGTGCATTTAGAGCCTAAAGCTAGCTTTGATTACAAACAACATGCATGGTCGTTTTTATCTGAAGTAAGTTTATTGCAAACAAATTATAAACAACATGGTGATTTAGATGGCACGCAATACAGCGAAAGCGTATCACGTACAATCCCTAAAGTTCGTTTATATTCTCAACTAAATTTTGAACGTAATACATCATCTTTTATTGAAGATGGTATTCAAACTTTGGAGCCTCAAGTTCAGTATTTATATACACCCAATAAAGACCAATCTGATATTGGGTTATTCGATACAACTAAGCTACAAGACGATTACTATGGCTTATTTAGAGACACTCGATTTTCGGGTGTTGACCGTATTGCCGCTGCAAACCAATTTACATTGGGTGCAACAACGCGTTTGTTTGATAAAAAACAAGAAGAAGTGTTTAACTTTAGCGCTGGACAAATATTTTATTTAAGTGACTCAGCTAAACCAACAGAGCAAGGTTTAAACTCAGACACTAATTATAATGCACTATTTGCAGCCCAAACCATGTTACATTGGCATCGACGTTGGTATCTTGCTGGAGGTATTCAATACGATACAGATGGTAAACAAATGGTTCAGTCAAATGTAACACTTGATTACAAAGGTGATAATAATCAGCTAGTACAATTGAACCATCGCTATGCAAATGATGTCTCAGGAAATACAATCGAGCAAGCGGGTGTATTTACAAGTATTCCCATTAGTGACGAATGGCAATTTATTGCAAGCTATCATCGAGATCTTGAAAATAACAGAAGTATCGAAATATTGAGCGGATTACAGTATGAATCATGCTGTTGGGCATTCCAAATTACTGGTCATCGCCAAATCGAAACTGACTTAAATCAGTCAATAGGACAAGAACAAGCAACTTTTGACTCAAGTATTGGTTTTAATTTTGTATTAAAAGGACTGGGTAGTAAAAGCCGCTATGATGCACAAAAACTATTACAACAAGGTATTTTTGGCTATCGTAGACCGTATTTTCTTAGTAACTAGTATCACAACAGTACTATTAGCAAGAGTAGTAAAGAGAACATGACTTTAAAAAAATTATTAGTATCAACAGTTTTAAGTATCAGCCTTTGCCAAAGTGCATTAGCAGCCCCTGTAGAAATCGACAAGGTGATTGGCGTTGTAAACCAAGGCGTTATTTTAAATAGTGAAGTAGACACCATTGTAAATCGTGTTAAAAAACAAGCCGAAGAGCAAGGGCAACAACTTCCTAAAGATGAAACCTTACGTGTACAAGCAATAGAACGCTTAGTTAGCCAAACATTGATGATGCAAATGGCTGAACGTATGGGATTACAAATATCTGATAGCCAGCTAGACCAAACGCTAGCAAATATGGCAAAAGAGCAAGGCGGTACAATTGCTGATCTACGTAAAACCATTGAAGGTTCTGGCGAGAGTTTTCAAGCATACCGTGAAGAAATCCGTAAAGAAATAACCACTCAACAAGTTACACGCGCCAATGTAGATCGCCGAATTTATATTAGCGATCAAGAAGTTGATAATTTGCTAAAAATTATGGAAAGTCAGGGACAAAACTCTGAAGAGTATAATATCGGTCACATTCTTATCGATATTCCTAATGATGCGACTGCTGATGAAATATCTGCAGCAAAAACACGAGCAGATAAAGTAATAGAACTATTAAATGATGATCAAGAATTTAAACGTATTGCCATTTCGTCATCAAGCGGTTCAAAAGCACTTGAAGGCGGACAACTAGGCTGGATGGGTATTAATGAAATGCCATCATTATTTGCAGAAGCAGTTAAAGGCAAAAAAAGTGGTGCTATTATTGGCCCTCTTCGCTCTGGCGCTGGATTTCATATAATTAAAGTACAAGAAATTCGTGGGCTACAAGTTGTAGAAACAACTGAAGTGCGCTCACGTCATATACTAATCGAACCCTCTATTATTTTAAGCGAAGAAAAAGCACGAAATATGCTTGCTGGTTTTGCAAAAGACTTACGTGCTGGTACCGCTGATTTTGGTGAACTAGCTAAAGAATATTCTGAAGATCCAGGTTCAGCTCTCAAAGGTGGCGAATACGATTGGACTGATCCAACAACTTACGTTCCAGCTTTTAGAGATACTTTACTTTCTCTTAAACAAGATGAAATTAGTGAACCATTCAGAACTCGATTTGGTTGGCATATTGTTCAGTTACTTGGCAAACGTGTAGCTGATAAAACAGAGCTTGCTAAACGCAATCGTGCTCATGGCATGTTGTTCAATCGTAAATTTAAAGAAGAAAGTTTTAACTGGCAACAAGAAATGCGCGAGCAAGCTCACGTTGAAATTTTCCCTACAGACCAATAAATATGACCTTAAGAATTGCGATTACCCCGGGCGAGCCAGCAGGCATCGGCCCAGATTTACTTCTTACGCTTGCTCAGCAAGCGTGGGATGCTCAGCTTGTCGTACTAGCTGATGGAAAACTGCTTAAAGAACGTGCTAAACATCTTGGTTTGCCCATTAATTTAATTAAGTTTGATGAAAATGCCGCCGCAAAAGTAGCACCTGCGGGTAGTGTTTATATACATCAAGTTGATTTAGGTGTTGATGTAGAACTTGGGGTATTAAACGACGGTAATGGCCAATACGTTTTAGACACTTTGCGTATCGCAAGTGAAAAAAACATGGATGGTACATTCGATGCTGTTGTAACTGGTCCTGTCCATAAAGGTATTATTAACAAAGCTGGTATCTCTTTTAGCGGCCATACTGAATACTTTGCACAGCAATCAGATACTGCTGACGTTGTGATGATGCTGGCAACTGAGGGCTTGCGTGTCGCACTTGTGACAACTCATATCCCACTTGCTTATGTATCGCGTGCTATTACCGAAGAACGTCTTACTAAAGTAGCAGGTATTTTAAATCACGACTTACAAACTAAATTTGGTATCGAAAAGCCACGTATTTTGGTATGCGGTTTAAACCCGCATGCAGGAGAAGATGGTCACTTAGGACGTGAAGAGATTGAAACAATCACACCTACTCTTGATGTACTTAGAAGCCAAGGTATGAATTTAATAGGTCCATTACCTGCGGACACGTTATTCCAAGATAAATATCTATCTGAAGCTGATGCTGTGCTTGCTATGTATCACGATCAGGGATTACCTGTGCTAAAATACAAGGGATTTGGTAATTCTGTGAATATTACATTAGGTTTACCATTTATCCGCACTTCAGTTGATCATGGTACTGCGCTAGATTTAGCCGGTACAGGTACCGCTGACGTTGGCAGTTTTGAATTAGCGATCCGCGAAGCAATTAAGCTCGCCCAAGAAAAAGCACAAAATCAATGACCGATAAAGTACATTTAGGACACCGCGCCCGTAAACGTTTTGGGCAAAACTTTTTATTTGATGAAATGATCATCGATAAAATAGTCTCTGCAATCGATCCTAAACCAGAAGACAACTTAGTAGAAATTGGCCCTGGACTTGGCGCTATTACAGAGCCTGTCGCTGATCTTAGTGGCCACCTAACGGTTGTTGAACTAGATAAAGATTTAGCACAACGTTTAATTGAGCACCCATTTTTAGGCCCTAAATTAACCGTTAACCAAGGCGATGCAATGACGTTTGACTTTGCAAGCCTAGTAAGAGACGACAAAAAATTAAAAGTGTTTGGCAACTTACCTTATAATATCTCTACGCCTTTACTGTTTCATCTTTTTGAATTTGCAGACAATATTGAACACATGCATTTTATGCTACAAAAAGAAGTCGTAAAGCGTATGGTTGCAGGCCCTGGTAGTAAAACCTTTGGCCGTTTAAGTGTAATGACTCAATACTACTGTAATGCAATGCCAGTGATAGAAGTGCCACCTGAGTGCTTTAAGCCAGCACCTAAGGTTGATTCTGCAGTTATTCGTTTAATCCCTAAAAAGCCAGAACAACGCACGGCTAAAAGCGTTAAAATTCTAAACACTGTGTGCTTGGAAGCCTTCAATCAGCGCCGTAAAACACTGCGCAACAGCTTGGGCAACTTACTAACAGCAGAAGAGCTTACAAGCATTGGGATAGACATAACGTTGCGCGCTGAGCGCTTATCTTTACAACAATTTATTGATATAGCTAATTGGATTTATGACAACAAGCAGTAATATTGGATCGCCTGTTAAGGTATCTGTAGAAACATTTTACGTAGAAGGCCAGTCTCAACCAGAGATCGAAAAATACGTATTTGCCTATTCGGTAACTATTCGAAACCATAGCTCTGTGCAGCGCTAAGTTACTTAGCCGCTATTGGTTGATTACAGATGCAAATGGCAAAGAAACTGAAGTAGAAGGTGAAGGTGTTGTTGGCGAAATGCCAACCATAGGCCCTGGTGAAAGCTACAAATATACCAGTGGAGCTATACTTGATACACCAGTAGGCACTATGCAAGGGCATTATACTTTACGCAATGAATTCGGTTCTGAGTTTCAAGCACCTATTAACGTGTTTCGCTTAGCTTGCCCTAATATTTTGCACTAAATGATAACTAAATTGTATGGCTGATTACGTAATAGGTGATTTACAAGGATGCTTTAGCGAATTTAGCACCTTGCTACAGCGGGTAGATTTTAACCCAAGTAAAGATCACCTCTACTTAGTAGGAGATATAGTCGCTCGCGGACCAGACTCTTTAGCCTGCTTAGATTACATTTACCAAAACCAAGACAGCATAACGATTACACTTGGCAATCATGATTTGCATATGATTGCCTGCTATTACTTAAATAAACCAACTAACCCAAAAGACAAACTTAGCCCAATATTCAATAGCCATAAACTCACCCATTACATTGAATATCTTCAAACTCAGCCTCTTGCCTTATACTTAAAAAAATATAATAGCTTTATATCTCATGCTGGTCTTAACCCTGATTGGTCAATTGAAAATGCGTTAAAATATGCACAGTTTGCGCAAAGCTGTTACCAATCAAATAATGCAAAAACCTTCTTTGAGCAAATGTATAAGCCACACCCTGTGAAATGGCATAATGATCTAGACGACTTTGAAAAATTTAGATACATAGTTAATTATTTTACTCGAATGCGCTTTTTAACAAGTAATAATCAACTAGAACTTAGTGCAAAAGGCGCAACAATCAATAATAATGAGTTAACACCTTGGTTTATGCATCCAAATATATTAAATATTAAACAGGATATTATTTTTGGGCACTGGGCTGCCCTTGAAGGTAATACAAACCATAAATGTGTACACGCTTTAGATACAGGGTGTGTGTGGGGTAACAGCATGACGCTAATGAAACTACCTAGCAAACAAAGAATTGTAGAAAAATCCCACCTTTTGTCTAAATAACCTGAAATAATCTAATACATCTGTTAGATTTATAGACTAATAATTAAAATTAATTAAAGTAATTGATTTTAATTACTTAACTTATCAGTACAAACGCCGATAAGTTCTAACTGAAGTACTTTTGAGTGGAAACCTATATGAATCTAACAGTAAGCCAACGTATTTGGGGTGGTTTTATATTTATCACGCTATTACTTTTAATAATTGGTGGCAATTCTTTAATAAAAATAGCAAATATTGACCGCTCAACTCAAAAAGTGAACCAACTATCACTTCCAGCTCTGAATAAAAGCTCTGAGTTACAAGCTGAATTCATTTTAATGAGTAAAGCCGCTCAAGCGAGTTTTTACACTTCATCTGCAAATGAACTGGCGCCAATAAAAAAACAAGTACTCGAACAAAAACAGCTATTTAATAGCCTTCATAGCGAACTACAAGCAGTCGTAAAAGATGATCCAGCTTTAAACCAAAGCAGTAGAAATGTAGAACAAACCTACCTAAGTTTTTTAAGTACTGTAGAGAGCTTGCTTGTAGATAAGAGTAAACAATTAGCACTTAATAAAACATTAAAGTCTCAATTAGAAATTATCGAACTTAACGCTGAAGATGCAAATTCTGTCGTACTCGACATTTTGGACATAGACGGTTTTGAGCAAAATCATGCACGCGCATTCCAAGCGGCTAATAATTTAGAGAATAACTTTATGTCGGTTGTAAGTAATAGTACCGACATGCTGACAGTTAAAACACTCAATACACTTGATATTGTTAAAAACGAACAAAGCTACTATTTTGATGAAGTAACACGCACTCTAGCGTTAATAAAGCCTGCTATAGAGCAAACTCACAGTGATTTATTCAATAACTTAAAAGAGTATGTAGATACCCTCGAAAATAATATTAAAGGTAATAGTGGTTTAGCTGCAAATAAAAAACGCCTAATTGACTCAATCACACTGACCGAAAGAGAGCTTGCCGAATCAGAGCAAGCAACGAAAATGGCACTTAATCAAATTGATGAATTAGTTGCACAAGCAAGCAATGTTGCCTTTGAGTTACAAAAAGGTGTGCGCAGCGATGTAGATTCAGCTAATTTATGGACATGGGTAGGGATGGTTATCGCAACACTTCTAGCGATAGCAATTGCCATTATTACAGTTAGTCGTATAACCAAACCGCTTGCTGAAGTTAATCGTATTTTAGATATTGTTGCCAGTGGCGACATGACACAACGCTTAGATGACACTGCTAAAGATGAGTTTGGCGAACTATCTAAAAGTTGTAATACTTTAATTGATAGCTTGCGCAGCTTAATTAAAGGCATTATTTCTCGCTCGACTCAACTGGCCGCCGCTTCAGAAGAAACGTCTGCAATTACTGCAGAATCAAGTCAAGCAATTCGCAATCAACAAGCACAAGTTGAACAAGCAGCAACTGCAACCACTGAAATGAGCAGTACATCGCAAACAGTTAGCAACAGTGCTCAACAAGCGCTTAGTGAAATTAAAAATGCTGACAAAGAAGCCGAACGCGTTAAAGGTATTTCTAACAACAATAAAGCGACGATTGAGCAGCTTGCTCGTGAAGTAGACGACGCCTCTCAAGTTATCAATAAACTACATCAAGATAGCGCATCAATTGGTAGCATATTAGATGTAATACGCGGTATTGCAGACCAAACAAACTTATTAGCACTTAATGCTGCAATTGAAGCTGCACGTGCTGGTGAGTATGGCCGAGGCTTTGCGGTTGTAGCCGATGAAGTTCGCTCTTTAGCAAGTAAAACACAAGAGTCGACTCAAGAAATTCAATCAATGATTGAATCGCTACAAACAGGCGCAGAAGCTGCGGTAACAGCAATGAGCAAAGGTAAACAACGTGCTGTATCGTGTGTTGAGCAAACAGACTTAGCTAGTAGCGCGCTTGATTCTATTACATTTGCGGTATCTCAAGCTCACGATGTCAGTGAAGAAATATCAACTGCTGCATTAGAGCAACAACAAGTAGCACAAGAGATTAGTGAACGCTTAGAATCAATCGTAGCCATTGCAGAACAAACCGCTGAAGGCGCAAGCCAAACAAACATCTCAAGTTCAGAAGTAGCAAAACTTGCTGAAGAACTTCGTTTATCAGTCGATGAGTTTAAAGTTTAAATAACGCAATTAGCGCAAACAAAAACCCCGTTGATACCAAGTATCAACGGGGTTTTGTTTACTTAAATAAAGTACTTAACCTGAGCTCTGATTAAGAAGTTTACTAACGTATTGAATCATGGTGATATTTAAATTTATTTTCTCTAGCCAGAGATTTTTAGTGAAAACAAGGCGAATTTACGCGTCAATAGCTGGCCTATTGCAAGTAAATTCAACGCAGTTAGCGCTGAAAATAGCTGCTCGAGATAGATTTATTATCCAGAGTTCAGGTTACTTATGCCAATGCGCTTCATTAAGAAGGCTGGTGTTATTACTTTTGGCAATGGCTGCAAAAAACGGTGCTGCGCTGCCCTAGCCGTATTTCTTGCAGTTCGCTTTCACATGTCATACATGGCTTGCCTTTACGCCCATATACTAATAATTCTTGTGCAAAATACCCTGGTTTACCATCGCTTTGTGCAAAGTCCTTAAGCGTAGTACCACCTTGCATAATAGCCGCAGCAAGCGTGTCTTTTATAATAGGAATAAGTGCTTGATAGCGCTTTTGTGAAACTTTTCCCGCTTCTCGCTTTGGATGTATACCCGCTTTAAATAACGATTCATTCGCATAGATGTTACCAACACCGACTACCACTGCGTTATCCATAATAAACTGCTTTACGGGTACTTTTTTATTGCGCGATTGTTCATACACACGTTTAGCAAAAAAATCATCGGTAAGCGGCTCAGGACCAAGCTTAGAGAGTAGCTTATGTACTTGCCCTGGCTCTTGCCATAAGCAACAACCAAAGCGACGAGGATCGTTTAAGCGCAGTGCTTTACCGTTGCCAAAAATAAACTCTACATGGTCATGCTTTTTAAGCGGCTCACTTTTATCTACAACACGTAAATTACCTGACATACCCAAATGTAAAATAGTGCTGCCTAGCTCACAATGTAATAGTAAATATTTAGCTCGTCGTTCAATACTTGTAACAATTAGCCCTTCAAGTTGATACACGTCATCTGGCACTGGCCAGCGCATACTGGCATTGTAAATATTTACCTTTGTGACAACTTGGTTTTGTACGTGGGGAGTGATGCCCATTCGGCTCACTTCTACCTCTGGTAATTCAGGCATTAATTAGACTCACTTTGTGAAAAATCAAAACTAGGAAATAACTGCTGTGCAGTTTTTAAATCGAGTGCGAGTATTCGTTGGCTACTCTTTTCGAGTAAGTAATATTGCCCATCGCCTCTATAAAGCAAATAAATCCAAGGTAAACTCTCACCAGCTAATTCAAAAGTAGCAACATATAAAGGCGCATTAGGATTAAAAACAACAGATTCGTTAACACCCATTAACTGCGCGCTTTGCCATTGGTTAATTAAATCACTAAGTTGTTGCTCAGAAGCTTGCCAGATAAATGGCGCATCTTTTTGTAACATTGTTGTACGCCAACTAGTTCCAATACGCTCAATTTTTTGATCAACAAATGTAAGCGTCAATACAAAGCTTTGAATTGGTAATACAGGCTGTACCGAAGGCTCATCAGCTGAATTAAAAAGTTGCTTATGCCAGCCATTTAAAAAGAAGATCATAATCAACATTGAAAAAATAATAACGTTGTTCCAACCTTTGCGACCAAGTTGCATGTGCACACTTCCTATTTAATTCAAGATTTTAAAGTGTAACTAAAACTTAATTGCACTGTCTATATGTTAAACCGTGCAGACTTTGTTAGAATATCAGCAAATTTAAAGGAGTTCCGTCAATGTCTATGTATGTAGTGGGCCATAAAATCCCAGATTCAGATTCTATTTGTGGTGCAATTGCACTGGCTTATTTAAAAAACCAAATCGATGAGCCAGCAATTCCAACACGTCTTGGTGAAATTTCACCAGAAACTCAATTTATCCTTGATAAATTTGGCTTCGAAGCACCAGAGCTAAAATTAAGCTACGCTGGCGAAGACGTTTACATTGTGGATCACACAGAAAAAACACAAGCACCCGATGATATCGACCAAGCTCGCGTTGTTGGTGTGGTAGATCACCATAAACTAGGTGACTTAACATCATCGACTCCGCTTGAATGTTGGATTCGTCCTGTTGGCTGTTCGAACACCATTATTAAAATGATGTACGATTTTTACAGTGTAGAAATCCCTAAAGACATCGCTGGTATTATGCTGTGCGCAATTTTAAGCGACACTGTCATATTTAAATCACCAACATGTACCACTGCCGATATTAAATGTGTTGAAGCGCTAGCTGAAATTGCAGGCGTAGAAGACTTTAAAGAGCTTGGTATGGATATGTTCCGCGTTAAATCTGCGGTAGAAAACACACCAGCGCGCGATTTAGTAATGCGTGACTTTAAAGATTTCAACATGAACGGTAACCTAGTAGGCATTGGCCAACTAGAAGTAATCGACCTTGCTGTTTTTGACGATATTAAAGCAGACCTTGCAGCCGATATTGCTAAGTTAAAAGTAGAGGGCAACCGCCACTCTGTATTTTTACTGCTTACCGACATAATGAAAGAAGGCTCAGAAATGCTAATTGTATCTGACGATGCAAACTTAGTTGAGCAGGCTTACGGTGTAAAACCAGAGAATGATAAAGTATGGTTAGATGGTGTACTGAGCCGTAAAAAGCAAGTAGTTCCACCACTGCAAGATGCGTTTTCAAAAGCCTAATAACTTTAACAAATAGCACTAAAAAAGCCGATATTGTATAAAACAATATCGGCTTTTTTGTTTTTAAAATGTGTATTTCTTATACCAATTCACTTAATTAAATAAGCTATTTTGAGGCTGGAAAAACGTGTTGATAGCTAGGCAAAAAATTCGATATTTAGTTGTTCTCGGCAATTGCTCCTGCATTGCTCTACCTTCTGCATCCATGCAGTCGTAAATGAGAATTTTTTAACGCAGGTAGCGACACGTTTAGCCCCGCAAAATGATTAAGTATTATTGCGGATTGGTATTAAGCTACAAACACAACTCTCTAAATGGCAATGTGGCTGCGCCAATTGATACCGGAAAATTATCAATATTAGAAACCACCAGCTTTGGCATAGGACGTTTAGCGCCACGTCTAAATTGTGCATAGACCTCCGTGCGTGCAATAACTTTTTCAGCCAACTCTTTTGGAATATGGCCACCAATAATAATCGCTTCAGCATCTAATAATGCCGAGCAACAGGTTGCCACTAAATCAAATGAGTCTTGAACTTTAAACAGCCACTCTTCAACGCCAGGCCAATCGGGGTCAAAGTTGTCATGCAGGTCGTAAATAGAAGTAACCGCTACGCCATTTTTTTTCAAAATACGTTTTAGTAATTCAAGATTAGGGTGGGCATATAATTTAGGGGGTAGCATGTCGCCAAGCTCACCTGCGTTTCCGTATGTACCGCACAGTACAATGATTTATATATTAATAATTATTATAAATGCCAACACGGAAAACTTTATACAAATCAAGTAACTAATAACAAGCAACTTAAAAAAAATCAAAAAAAGAGGTGGGTACACGCTTTTAAAATATTTTTATACCAATTGATTTTATTATCTTTCATGTTCCTCAATTTTCTCATATGATGACATTTATCTAAGTTAGGGGGATTGCATATGTCTGATGACATACTCACTATTCAAGAGCTGGCGGTTTACCTAAAGCTCAATGAGAAAACGGCTTATCGTTTAGCTAGCGAAGGTAAATTACCAGGCTTTAAAGTTGGCGGTAGTTGGCGCTTCAAACGAGTAGATATTGAGCAATGGATTGAAAAGCAAAAAATAAGGAAGCAAAATGATCCCAAACTATCAAGAGTTTGTCGCCTTTAAAAAGCAAACGAACGACTCACAGAGCACTGAAGACGATAACAACAGCGATCAGGAGATTACCCCTGACGAAACGCTCCGAGCGGCTTATAAAAAAATTAACGATCCGTTAGCGCAAGATATTTTAGATAGAACCCGTAAAGTCACGCCAGCCTTTTTTGAAGACCTATTAATTGAACTTCTCGTCGCCATAGGATATGGCGGTTCAGGTGAAGATGCAGCCCATGCACTAGGCAATAATGTGAGCGCGGGTGATATCCGTAATTTCTTTGGAGCACTTAATCTAAAAAAAGCGCAAAAGGGAATATTCATAACCACTTCTGATTTCACTTAATCAGCCAAAGAAGCAGCACAAAATTTAGGTACTCGCATTGTACTTATCAGCGGCACTGAATTAGCCAAGCTCATGCTGCGATACAATATCGGTAGCAGAAGCGAACAGGTCTTGCACCTAAAGAAAATTGACGTAGAGTTTTTTGAAGCGAAAACAAACAACTAAATATGTTTACGCTCGACTTAATAATTAGGAACAGTTTTAACTATGAACAAACAACAACTAGCAGCCAAAATCTGGGAATCAGCCAACCAGATGCGTTCTAAAATTGAAGCGAACGACTACAAAGATTTTATTTTAGGCTTTATTTTTTATAAGTATGTCAGTGATCAACTCGTAAGTTTTGTAAAAGAACAAGGCATGACTGAAGATGATATTAAAGCCTTAAGCGAAGACGATCCTGAAACCGTAGAATACGTGAAAAAAGAGCTAGGTTATTTTATATCTTACGATAATCTTTTCTCTACATGGGTAGACCCAAAGGTTGATTTTGATGAATCAAACGTGCGTGATGCCCTGTCTGCTTTTGCTAGGCTTATCCACCCAAATCACAAAAAATTGTTTGAAGGTATTTTTACCACACTTGAAACAGGCCTGAGTAAGTTAGGCGAAAGTGCAGGTAAACGTACTAAAGCTATCAGTGACCTTCTGCACCTAATTAAAAGCATTCCTATGGATAGCAAGCTTGGTTACGATGTGCTGGGTTATATTTACGAATATTTAATTGAAAAATTTGCCTCAAATGCGGGTAAAAAAGCGGGCGAATTTTACACCCCACACGAAGTGTCACTACTTATGTCAGAAATCACCGCGCATGAGTTAAAACATAAAGACAAAATTAAAATTTACGATCCAACTTCTGGATCTGGCTCACTTCTGATAAACATAGGTTGCTCTGTTGCTAAATACGCAAAAAGTAAAGACGACATACAGTACTTCGCGCAAGAACTAAAAGAACCTACTTATAACTTAACCCGTATGAATCTAATCATGCGTGGTATTAAACCAAACAACATAACCACCCGAAATGGTGACACCTTAGAAGATGATTGGCCATATTTTGATGAAAGCGACCCACTAGCAACTTACGAGCCTTTGTATGTAGACGCAGTTGTATCAAACCCGCCTTATTCACAAGCTTGGGATCCAAGTTTTAAAGACAGTGACCCACGTTATTCACGCTTTGGATTAGCACCTAAAACCAAAGCTGATTTTGCCTTTTTATTACACGACCTATACCACCTTAAACCCGATGGCATTATGACCATTGTATTACCGCACGGTGTACTATTCCGTGGCGGTGAAGAAGGTAAAATTCGTGAACAGTTAATTGAGCAGAACCACATTGATGCCATTATTGGTTTACCGGCCAACATCTTTTTTGGCACGGGTATTCCAACCGTTATTATCGTGCTTAAACAAAAGCGACAAAACACCGATGTATTGATTGTTGATGCTTCAAAACACTTTGTTAAAGAAGGTAAAAACAACAAGTTACAAGCGTCTGATATCAAGCGCATTACCGATGTTGTAATTAACCGTGAAAGTAACGACAAATTCTCAAAAGTAGTAAGCAAGCAAACCATTTGTGACAACGGATATAACTTAAATATACCACGCTATGTTGATTCTTCTGCTGAAGCAGAAAGTTGGGATTTACACGCCATCATGTTAGGCGGTATTCCTAATGGCGAAATAGATAGTCTACAAAACTATTGGCAAGCCTTACCCCAACTACATGCTGCTTTATTTAAGCCTAAATCTGCCGCTTACAGTGAGCTTAGTGTCACCAAAGAATCGGTAAACACGACTATTAGCCAACACCCGCAAGTGCTGGAGTTTATTATCACCTATAACCAAGCTTTTACAGGTATTAATGGTAATAATAGCTATGATAACTATTTAAACACCATACTTATTAAAGAGTGGCAAACCGTTAATCGTGACCAAGTCGAGGCAGACCTTAGTGAGGAGCTATTTAATCGCCTAGCACCCATTGCCCTTATTGATAAATACCAAGCCTACCAATATCAAAATAACCAATGGCAAACAATTAGTGCCGATTTAGAAATGATGCAAACTGAAGGTTTTGCCGCCACTAAACAAGTGGATGCCAACATGGTGATAAAGAAGAAGGCAGGTAAAGATACCGAGGTGCAAGACTCTAATACACCTTGGAAAGGCCACATACTGCCGTTTGACTTAGTACAAAAAACTCTCCTGAACGAAGAGTTACAAGCTTTAGCAAGACAAGAAACCCGTCTAAGTGAAATCGCCAGTAGCCTAGAAGGCATTTTTGAATCCTTGACCGAAGATGATAGAGATCAAGACACTGTCAAAGAAAGTAAAGACGGTTTTGCAAATGCTGAAATTGGTAAAGCAGCTAAAGCATTCCTAAAAGAGCAAAAAGACAGCAAAGTTAAGTTTGAACAGGAAAGCTACGAAGCAAAGATAATTGCAGCTAATAAACTAATTAACGAAGAGAAAGCCTTGAAAAAAGCAGTTAAAGAAGCTGCAATTGCCTTGCACCTAAAAACCAAAACTACCATTGAAGACTTGAGCAATGAACAAGTAAAAGAACTACTTCACCTAAAATGGATTGAGCCTCTCAATCGAGAACTAGCCGCAATGCCAAGCACCGTTATTAGTCAGCTAACCACACAAGTACAAGCCCTTGCCGATAAATATGCGACAACTTATTCGCAAGTGGCCAGTGAGGTAAAAACCACCGAGCAAGAACTTGCTGAGATGATGGACGAACTCACCGGCAATGAGTTTGATATACAAGGCTTGAATGAACTGACAAAATTGTTGAAGGGCGAATAAAATGAGTGTGGATATGAATGCGCCAGAGCTTCGTTTTTCGGGATATAGTGAAAAGTGGAAGGTAAATAAGTTCAATAGGTTGACCAAAATCAACCAAGGTTTACAAATTGAAATATCAAATAGATACACTTACAAAGTGGATAATAGTTTTTTTTATATTACCAATGAATTTTTAAAAGAGTCTTCTGGTTATAAATATTTTATTGTTAACCCTCCCGCTTCAGTATTGTGTAATGAAGACGATGTTTTAATGACGAGAACAGGGAATACAGGTCATGTTGTAACGAATATTTCAGGAGCTTTTCACAATAACTTTTTCAAAATTAATTTTGATAGGAAAGAACTAGATAAGAACTTTCTCGTGCATTATTTAAAGTGGAGTAAAACACAGCAAACTATTTTGCGAGTTGCAGGTTCATCAACTATACCAGACCTAAATCATAATGATTTTTATAGTCTTAAAATAGCATACTCAAAAATTGAGGAGCAGACTAAAGTAGGAAATACCTTCGAAAAGCTCGACAGCCTAATTAACCAACATCAACAAAAGCATGACAAACTCAGTAACATTAAAAAAGCCATGCTGGAAAAAATGTTTCCTAAAGAAGGTGAAAGCATTCCAGAAATTCGCTTTAAAGAGTTTAGTGAAAAGTGGGAGCAAAAAGAGCTAGATGAGTTAGCGGAAATTGTTCGTGGAGCGAGTCCTCGGCCTATTGAAGATCCAAAATGGTTTGATACTAGATCAAATGTGGGTTGGTTGCGTATTCGAGATGTAACAGAGCAAGACGGAAGGATTTTCCACTTAGAGCAAAGAATTTCAAGGCTTGGTCAAGAAAAAACGCGTGTATTGTATGAAAAGCATTTGCTTTTGAGTATTGCAGCAAGTGTTGGTAAGCCAGTTGTGAATTATGTTGAAACGGGAGTTCACGATGGTTTTCTTATATTTAAAAAGCCACTTTTTGAAATTGAGTTTATGTATCAGTGGTTAAAATCATTTGAGTCACAGTGGCAGCAATATGGACAGCCCGGCAGTCAAGTAAATCTTAACTCTGATATTGTTAAACATCAGTTAGTATATGTTCCGTCAAAGGAAGAGCAAACAGCTATCGGCGACTACTTCCAAAAGCTCGATGCAATGATCAATCAACACCAACGACAAATAACCAAACTCAATAACATCAAGCAGGCCTGTTTGAAGAAAATGTTTGTTTAGCAAGGAGCAGTAAAAAACATGACCACGTTTAAAACCGAAGCACAATTTGAACAGGCTTTTATTGAAATTCTTAGGCAAAAGGGCTGGGGTGAATCCCCCGTTCTAAAAAATAAAACCGAAGCTGACTTACTGCAAAACTGGGCAGATATTTTATTTGAAAATAATCGCCAACGTGACCGCTTAAATGACGTACCGCTTACGATGAGCGAAATGCAGAAAATTATTGAGCAAATAAAAGAGCTGAAAACGCCGCTCAAGCTCAATGGTTTAATTAATGGTAAAACGGTCGCTATTAAACGTGATAACCCTGCCGATCCTGACCATTTAGGTAAAGAAGTCAGCTTAAAAATATATGACCGCCAAGAAATAGCCGCAGGCCAAAGTCGCTATCAAATAGTGCAACAACCACAATTTGAACGAGGTAGTCCACTGCGCAATGACAGACGTGGCGATGTATTGTTATTAATTAACGGTATGCCGGTGATTCATGTGGAGCTTAAACGTAGCGGTGTGCCGGTAAGCCAAGCGGTAAATCAAATTGAAAAATACAGCAAAGAAGGAATTTTTAGCGGTCTGTTTTCACTTATTCAAGTGTTTGTGGCGATGGAGCCAAACGAAGCCAAATACTTTGCTAACCCGGGACTAGACGGTAAGTTTAACCCTGATTATCAATTTAACTGGGCTGATTTTATGAACGAGCCCAAAAACAACTGGAAAGATGTTACATCTGACCTGTTGTCGATTCCTATGGCACATGAATTAATCGGATTTTATACCGTGGCTGATGATACCGATGGCGTGCTAAAGGTAATGCGCAGTTACCAAATAGCAGCCGCCAAAGCTATCTCCGATAAAGTGGCTAAAACAAAGTGGCAGCAAATAGGCTCTAATAGTGACCGATTAGGCGGTTTTGTATGGCATACCACGGGGTCAGGTAAAACCATGACCAGCTTTAAATCAGCCCAGCTCATTGCACAGTCTAAAGACGCTGATAAAGTTCTGTTTTTAATGGATAGAATTGAGCTAGGTACCCAGTCGCTAGAAGAATATCGCAACTTTGCTGGTGATGGTGAAGAAGTACAAGCCACTGAAAATACCGATGTATTAGTCACTAAACTAAAAAGCACTAAACCATCTGACACATTAATTGTTAGCTCGATTCAAAAAGTAAGTAATATTTCTGATGCCGTTGATGATGAAGGTACAGCCACGGCTATACCTACAAATATGGCTGATATTGAAATAATGCGCTCAAAACGCATTGTATTCATTATTGATGAAGCGCATCGCTCTACCATGAGTGCTGGTAAAGAAGATAATGAAGGAATGTTAATTAAGATTAAAAAGACATTCCCTAACGCTTTATTTTTTGGTTTTACCGGCACGCCAATTCATGCTGAAAATCAAGTGAATAAAAACACTACCGCAGATGTTTTTGGTGACGAGCTACACCGTTATAGCATTGCTGATGGAATTCGGGACGGTAATGTATTAGGTTTTGACCCTTATAAAGTGCCTACCTTTAAAGACGGCGATTTAAGAAAAGAGGTTGCCTTAGCCCAAGCTAAAGCCGATTCTGTAGTTGATGCGATGGCTGAACCTGCGAAAAAGAAAAAGTTTAACCACTTTATGAACGACGTACCTATGGCAGGCCATAAAGATGCCATGGGAAAGTACCACAAAGGCATTGAAGACTATGTGCCTAAAAGCCAATATTTAACTGATGCCCACCAAGAAAAAGTGGTGAGTGACATTTTAGAAAAGTGGGATGTGCTTAGCCAAGGTAATAAATTTCACGCGATTTTAGCAACTAACAGTATTAGCGAGGCTATTGATTACTACCGTAGGCTAAAGATAGCGAAGCCCGAGCTGAAAGTATCAGCTTTATTTGACCCTAATATTGATAATGATGGTGGTAACGACCGCAGCCCAACGTTTAAAGGTGATGGCCTAGACGAAATAATGGCCGACTATAATGAACGCTACGAAAAGAACTTTGACTTTGCTCGCCATGCAGCCTTTAAAAAGGATTTAGCCGCACGTCTTGCTCATAAAAAGCCTTACGAACGTATTCATACTGAGCCTGCTCAGCAATTGGATTTACTGATAGTAGTGAACCAAATGCTAACAGGGTTTGACTCCAAATGGCTCAATACCTTGTATTTGGATAAGGTAATGGAATACCAAAATATTATCCAAGCATTTTCACGTACCAACCGCTTATTTGGCCCCGACAAACGACATGGCACTATTCGTTATTACCGTTACCCACATACTATGGAGCAGAAAATAGAAAATGCTTTCAAGCTGTATTCTGGTGACCGACCTATTGGTTTATTTGTAGACCGCATAGAAAGCAATCTTGAAGCCATGAATGATTTATCGGCTAACATTGCCGAGCTGTTTGAAAGTACTGGTATTGAAAATTTCGAAAAATTACCTGAAGACACAGCAGCTTGTGCTAAATTTGCCAAATTATTCAAAACATTTAACCAACACTTAGAGTCGGCAAAGGTGCAAGGTTTGCGCTGGGATAAGCTGATATATCCATGTGGTGAAAATAATGAACGCGAGGTAACGCTTGCACTAAATGAGCAAACATACATTAGCCTTGTACAGCGTTACAAAGAGCTTGCAAGTAAAGCAGAAAATGTTAGCACTGGTGGAGCTGAAGTTGCCTTTGATATTAGTGGCTATTTGACCGAGTTTTATACTGGTAAAATTGATGCCGACTACATGAATAGTCGCTTTGATAAATATTTAAAAGAATTAGACCAAGGTTACGATAAAGCTTCTACTGAACTTACACTTAACGCGTTGCATAAATCATTTTCATCACTTACTCAAAGCGAGCAAAAATACGCTAAATTGTTTTTACATGATTTACAGCGTGGCGATGCGCTGTTATCTGAAGAAAAAAGCTTTAGAGACTATATTAATGATTACCAAGACAGTGCGGAAAATGCTCGAATTAACGCTGTTGTGGAAGTACTTGGGCTTGATAAAGAATTGCTTATAGAGTTAATTAAAGGCGATATTAACGAGAAAAACATAGCTGACTTTGGGCGATTCAATGCGCTTAAAAATAGTGTAGATAAAGCAAAAGCTAAAGTTTATTTTGAAGAGAAAGACGGCAGTACAATCCCTCCATTTAAGCTAAATATCCGTATAGATAAGTTTCTACAGCAATTTATTCTTGAACAATCTGAAGAATTATTTAGTGATACATCAGCTGAGTTAATTGACGAAACTCAGACAACGCTTCCATCCCCTTTGATGCTTGGTGATAAGAAGTTATATCGGGCATCTCAAATTTCAAAGCTTCAGCAATCACAAGAGTTAGTCCGCATCAAATTATCAATTGACGCTGTGTATGAACACAAACCAGAGTCATTATTCACCACAGGATATTACGCAGAGCTTAAACAACTTGGAGTAGTATCAGATTCAATACTAGATGTAACTATAAGTACATTGTCAGAGCTTGAATTGATGACCAAAGACAATGGATTACCCTTATATAGCGAAGGCGAAGATGGCGTAGTTTGGTCACTTCAGAAGGCAAGTGAGGGTTCGATAACTTTAGAAATAGTACTAAGTTACATAGCCTCTGGAGTCGGCATAGGAATAGGAACAGTTTCACCTTTTGCTTTTTTAAAGTTTCTTGAAAAATATCCAAAATATGCAGATGGGTTTGAAAGATTAAAGAAAGATCTTTTTGGTAGGTATCAAAAGCCCGCTAAAAAGTCTGTTATCATAACGGATAATTTAGATGAAGAGCTTAAAAAACTAAGAACGAGTCAAAAATTACAAAGTATGTAAACATGCTTTTCCAACAAACGAAGATAACCTATAAGGCTTAACTATCAATTAGTTAAGCCTTATATTCTGTAATATCATAAAGATATTGTCTTCGTTACTATGTTAATAGTCTTCGTTTTATTTATCAGAAAACACCTATTGTGCAGCGACAATAAAGTTTGCCCGTAAGAGAAAAAATGACAATAAAGTTTGCCCGTAATAGTCCTATAAATAATTTTTATCTTTTTATCTAAAATCACCGATGCTCATGATAGAGTATTACTATCAATTACTCGTATGATTAAGATTATAGAAGACGAAATTCAAGAGATTGAAAATGAAATCGATACCATTATCTCTGCCTGTCCTACCATGAAAAAGAACCATGATTTACTCATGAGTGTCATCGGTATAGGTAAAGTAATGTCCCGAGAGTTAGTCTATTTATTTTCAGCTAAAAACTTTTCATCAGCTAAGCAAGCTGCAGCATATGTTGGCCTAATACCTAAGCTAAATGAGTCAGGTTCGTTTAAAGGGCGAACGACACTGAGTAAAATTGGTCCATCCAGAATTCGATCCAAAATATTTTTAGCAGCAGTTAGTGCTGGAAAACATAACCCAGATATAAAAGCACAAAAAGAGCGACTTTTAGCGGCAGGAAAAACAAAGATGCAAGCTTTAGGAGCTGCAATGAGAAAGCTAATTCAAATTTGCTTTGGTGTAATAAAAAACCAAACAAAATACAAATCTGAGTTAGCATAAAATTAGGGTTGCGAGTGCTTTGGAGAGATGGTATCTACACATGGAACAAACTCATCGCTGCCCTGCGTTTTCAAATGTGCCGTACCTCGAACTTGGCTGATATAATGCCAGCCATTGTTTCGCACGGCTTTGAGCCAAGGAACTTTAAAGCCCGCATCCGTCACAATTACGGGCCGGCAATCACCCGGCAAAATCAGCTTGAGCATCTTTAAGAACCCTTTTTGAACTTTTGGGTAATGATACTGAAAACTGAATGCTCTTTCCTGATGCAGGGTCAAAAACGACCTTCACTGACAATGCTGGCGCGCAGAATACAGTATTTGGTTTGAGTATCTGCATGACTCCAATCAACCAAAATGACGGGATGCTTTTCAGTGACCACAAAACTGATCAAGCGAACATAAACTAATGTCGACTCACGCAAAAGCTCGTGGTTACTGAGTAGTCGATCAATACGTTTAATATCATGTTTTTCAGTTGTTTTTGAATTCAAGTTACGGCCGATAGAAGTCAAGGTGCATTGCTGGCAGTGCAATAGAGACTTAACTGCAGCGACTAAAGTATTAAATCTGGCTTTATGAATTGAGTTAGGGGTGACAGCGTGGAGCATATTGTGCAAAATAGTAGACGCATTCATGGTGTTTAGTTCTGTTGCTTTTTAAGCGATTCATAAGATCACAAACACCATGAAAGTTCCCTCGCTTCCCAAATTTTTTAATACTATTAATTCATTGATATATAAAGGCTAATTTTGTGGATACTTTAGGGGGATTAACCTAGTATCTGCAGACGGTGTCGGTGATTCTTACGATAACGCAATGGCTGAAACGATAAATGGTTTATTTAAAACAGAAATCATTCGCAGGAATGGCCCGTGAAGAAGTGTTGATGCTGTTGAATATATAACCTTAGAATGGGTAAATTGGTTTAATAATGAACGGTTATACTCTTCAATTAGGTATGTTTCACCAGCTAAATATGAAGCAAACTACTATGATAATTTAAACGAGTCAGGTAAAGTGGCCTGACGATGAACTCGGGGCGATTCACATTGCTTAGTGCTGTGTCCAGTTCTAGTGCAAGAAATCATTGTTCTTAAAAAGGTTATTAATGATAAATAAGTATAATACACTTTTTGTATCTTTATTTGTTCATGGAATTTTATTGTACTTACTAAGCAATGTAAAAGTACCTAAAATGAAACAACTTGAGACAACAGCAATAGAGGTTTATATGATAAGTATAGAAGCTAATAGTAAGAGCGAATCTGATGCGATAGAACTCGCCCATATAAATAAGCCTAAGATTATAGAGTCTACTGAAACAACAATTAGAGTAAAAACGAAATACTTTGAAGAACAAAAAAAAACCACACTAATCAGGTGAATCAGACTATTTCAACCAAGTCATCCAAGAAAAAAATACGCATTATAAAAAAATTGACATACAAAAAGGTTTAAAAACCTCTTACAGAACCAATCTATATTATACAATAAAGATGCATTGAATCAGCATATAACTACTCAAAGAACTACAGTATCTTCAATCCGCAATGAGACCGTTCAGCCTATGTTAAGCATTGAACAAAAAAACATGCAATTTACGACGTACCGTCGAGGTGATTACTGCTTTAAAAAGGTATCTATTAATGGTGGGGCTATAGAAAAGAGCGACTTGCCTACAAATTATTTAACAGCACCTATAAAGTGCGATAAAACTAAAATAACGAAAGCTTACGACTCGGCAATGAGTAAATGGCTAGATAGTAAATAAGATTTAGACTAGTTCAAAGCCTTGAACTTCGCCTAATTAAATATTATTGCGCACGATGCATACATTGTTGTAGACAAATCGATAAGGGCTTCATATGGAAAATTGTACTTGCAACGATTGATAGTGAGCTCGTAATTAAAGAGCTAGAAATAGCTACAAGAAATCAGCGCGTATTGTTTAAAAGTGTGAACCCGGAATACAAAACTATTGAATCGCCCGTGTTTGCCAGAGACTCAATAACTTGAGAAACTGGAACTATGAAAAAATCAAATCGCTATACATCAGAATTTCGTGAACGTGCAGTTAGGCATGTTACAACACAACAGCATGAATACCCCTCTCTTTGGGCTGCGCTAGTATCGATTTCAGATAAACTGGGATGTACACCAGAAACATATGTTGTTTCATTATCGTATGCCCGCCAGTGGCTGGGCTTACGCCCAAGTGATTTACGGCGGTGAAAGCTTTGCTGCTTTTTCTGATAGCGTGCAAAACGCATTTAAAGCAGCCGGTGGTATGCCTAAAGAAGTGCGTACAGACAGTCTGAGTTCCGCCTATCGTAATCATACTAATGATAATGATTTTACAGAGCGCTTTAATGAGCTAATTATCCATTATGGCTTTAAAGCGACCCGCAATAACCGCGGTATTGCGCATGAAAATGGGGCTATTGAGAGCCCTCATGGGCATCTCAAATCGCAACTGGAGCAAGCATTAAAAATCCGTGGCAGTTATGACTTTCAGACAAGAGAAGCCTATGAATCGTTTGTTGCCGACATTGTTGCTCGCCGCAATCGCCGTGTAAGTGATAAATACGCAGTAGAGCAGCGACAATTACATGCTTTACCAAAGACGATGAGCGTCAATTACACCGAGCATTATCTAACGGTGCCACGTACGAGTACGATTTCATTGAAACGTGTTACCTATAGCGTCCCGTCACGCCTTATTGGTAGCCGATTACTTGTGCGTTTATATGACAACCGTTTAGAGCTGCGCTATGGCAGCGATTTAGTTCAAACCTTAGCGCGTGTCTATGCTTCTAAAGGGTGCCGTGCACGTAATATTAGTTACTTGCATGTTATTGACGCACTGGTTAAAAAACCACGGGCATTTCGCTACTCACAACTACGTGACGACTTACTCCCAAACGACAATTACAAAGCTATCTGGGAATACGTTAATGCCCACCTTTTAGCGGATGAAGCGAGCTATTACATGGTAAAACTGCTCCATTTAGCAAAACAAAGTGGGTGTGAACGTCAATTAGGACGATTTGTAGTAGCATCAATTACTCAGCGACAATTACCGGCCATCCGAGAATGTGAAGCGCAATTTTTAGTGATTGCATCAAACAGACCCACAATGACAATAAAGCAACACAGCTTGAGCGCTTATAGCAGCATGATACCGGGAGGTCTACATGGATAACTTCACGGCCTCGTTACCTTTAATGCTGAAACAATTAAAGCTTAGCACCATGCTTCAACAGTGGAATGCTCTGGGCAAAAAAGCGATAGAAGAGCAATGGAGTCCACAGCAATACTTGTCTGAGCTGTGTCATATTGAACTTGCCACACGCGATGATAAACGCCTTCAGCGGCTTTTAAGAGATGCAAAATTGCCAGTGGGTAAACACCTTAGTAGCTTCGACTTTACCCTTGTTGATGGGGTGAGTAAGCCCCTGGTTACTGATTTAATAACTCAGCCGGATTGGTTGAAGCACGGTGGCAATATATTGCTATTTGGCGCCAGTGGTCTTGGTAAAACGCATATCGCCAGTAGTATCGGTTATGGCCTTATCGAGCAGGGCCATAAAGTTAAGTTTGTTGCCGCGTCAGCGATTGTTCAACAACTCCAGCAAGCAAAGCGACATTTATGCTTGCAAGATGAACTTGTAAGCTCGATAAATACAGCTTATTAATCGTTGATGACGTTGGTTACGTTCGAAAAACGGAACAGGAAACGAGCGTGTTGTTTGAATTGATAGCTCATCGCTATGAGCGACACAGCATGATCATCACATCAAACAAATCATTTGAACAATGGGATGAACTATTTGAAGATTCAACAATGACTGTCGCGGCAATCGATCGCTTGGTTCATCATGCAACGATTATTCATTGCGAAGGTGAAAGTTACCGGCGCAAAACAGCGCTCAATAAGAGCAAATAAAATTCGGTGTCAACCGGCCAAGATAATTGTAAGCGTATAGCTAACGACACCTAGCTTTACTTTATGTTCCAAGGTAATAGCGGTTCAAGGTTACTTGGCTGCTCTGCAATATGTTGCAAGCACGTTGCAATATAGTCATGCACTACAAGGTCATTTGCTTTTGCAGTTTCAACAAGACTATAGAGTATGGCGCTCGCATGTGCACCATTGCTGGTATTTGAAAACAACCAGTTTTTCCGCCCTATTACGAACGGTTTTATTGCTCGCTCTGCGCGGTTGTTATCTATGCTGAGCCTGCCATCATCGAGGTAACGCCTGAATTTCTCAAACTGATTTATCCCATAGTTGATGGCTTTGCCAAGCGCCGTTTGCGGTGGAATTTTATCTTTGTGCTTTATCAACCATTGATATAACTCATCGACAATTGGTTTTGCTTTTTGCTGTCTAATCTTGAATTTTTCACTGACCGATTTATCTTTGATGGCTTGCTCAATACCGTAGAGCTTGCGAATAAGGTTAAGTGCCACATCCGCTTTAACGGTTTTTTTATTATTGCCTTTGGCCTCGATGAATTTTCGGCGTATATGGGCTAAACACGCAACCAGTGTTGCCTTTGTTTGCTCGTAGGCTTTATAGCCGTCAACGTGCATATAACCTTGATAACCATCAAGAAAATCAACCACACAGTGTCCTGCACGACTGCTATGGTAATCAAACAGGACTATATTGGTGCCTTTTCCCAGCCTATCATCACCACAACAATACAGCCACATATAGCTGGTTGCTTTCTCTGAGTTAATAACATTTAACGAGGTTTCATCGCCATGAATAACCGCTTGAGATAACAACACCTCTTTTAAGCGTTGATACAAGGGGGATAATAGTTCAGCGCAGCGTAACATCCAGCTCGACATGGTTTGCCGACTCAACTCAATACCGATATCAGCAAATAGCGTTTCTTGGCGATAAAGCGGTAAACCAAACTGGTATTTACAGGTGATTATTTGGCTCAGCAAACTAGGCGTGGCGATACTTTTTGGAATGACTGTTGCGGGCATTTTTGCGGTTTTCACCACACTTTCAATCCCTTCTCGCTCACAATGGCGACACGTATATTTTGGGCGAATGGTTTTGATGACTTTGATATGCGCTGGCACAAACTCGAGCGCTTCACTGCTGCTTTCACCCATTTTGTGTAGTGGGCTTTGACAGCAATCACACTTTTTATCACCCTCATCCAAGTCAACAACGACCTCAACTCGTGGTAACTGTGCTGGCAGTGGGCGGCGTTTCGGTTTGGCTTTTTCTGTCTTTACTGAGGCCTATGTGGCCAATAGCGCTTTATCATGTTCATCAAGAATGTCTTCAACTTCATTGAATACTTCGCCTGCACCTGGCATCTTTTCAGATTTCTTGGCGTACTCTTTGGCTAGTGTCGCGTTATAAGCTTGCAGCAATTCGTGAATTTGCGCGTCTTTTTCAGCGAACTTTTCATCCATAAGTTGTTGCAACTCAAGCAACATGCGCTTGAGTTGTTCTGGGTCGTCAGGTAATGAGTGGGCATCAAGTTTCATGTTCGCAATTTAACAGAATTTGGCGTTGTTTTCTTGCTTGATGCAAAGATAAAGTCGCGGTGTGGCAACGATCATTTACTGTCAAAATGATCAATTAGATCATCGATTGATACTGCAATTCTTCATGACCAAGCACATCATATCCCGACAACAACCAATCCAGTTGCTCAGGACTGAGTTCAAACTCTTGCAAGCAGGCTTTGTTTGGCCATTTGAACTTTTGTTTTTCTAAGCGCTTGTACCACAAAGCAAAGCCCGTTTTATCCCAGTAAACCAACTTGAGTTTATCCTTCGCTTTGTTGCAAAATAAAAATAAAGCGCCAGTATAGGCATCACGTTCAAGCTCGCCTTCAACGATTGCGACTAGACCATCAATAGATTTTCGAAAATCTACAGCATCGCGGTGTAAGTAAATACATTTAGGTTCAACAAACATTTTCATCAGGCAAGCTCGCGTAACAGTTGACTCAGATAAGTAGCAGGCATTGTGGGTGGTAAGCTGACTTTTACTTTGCTAATCGTAAGGATGATTGGCTGTTGCGGTTCGATAACATCGACGTGTTTCGTGACTTTTGCTTAAACAAAACTACTGGATTCAGTATTAAGCTTACTTCGTGCGGCATAAAACGTTGTTTTTGATAAAGCATTTTGATGGCAATAGTCAGTGATAGTTAAATCGCTGGCTTGTTGTTCTTCGATAATACTGCGCCACTGTTCAAGGCTACGTGTTTTTCTCATGACTATCTCCTAATTGAAATTCGAAAATAGCTTAATCATTTTGACGAGTTACTGGCAGGTGCATTTTGCTAGACGCTTACAGATAATTGACGCGGAACCGGCCAAGTTAATTGACGCTAGATACATTAACAGAGTTCAACTTCAAGTTTTCTTAAGATCCAACCTATGAGGTGTCGTTAGCTATACGCTTACAAAACAAAGATGCAAGGCTTTAGGAGCTGCAATGAGAAAGCTAATTCAAACTTGCTTCGGTGTAATAAAAAACCAAACAAAATACAAATTTGAGTTAGCATAAAATTAGGGTTGCAAGTGCTTTGGGGAGATGGTAGCTACAGAGTCACCACTATAGTTGTGACTGGTCAAAATTACAATATAAGGATAAGCACTATCCGCATACTAGAACTTACCAGATAAAATAAACCTTTTAATTCCATTGTCAAGTTTATTTAAATCTTCCCAGTCTCCATATATATCTTCGAGCATATGAATCTCATCAATAAGCTGACTCTCCTTATACTTACAAATAATTGGATGCAAGAAGCCATGTTGAGAAAACTTAAGCTTTTCATCATTATCTTTCGGTAATCTATAACTGAATTCCAAAATGTAACCGGTAAAATGTTCGAATATAGTGTCATTTTTAAAAACGAGTTTAGGAATGCTTCCAAAAAAATCATATCCACCGCTCTCGTTAACTTTAATTAGGTCATAAACATTGCCAAACAAAAACCAAATAGGGGTAGCTCGCTTAATACGATCGCTTAGCACATCATATATTTCATCACGTGATTGGAGTTTTTCATCGATAGCTATAGTACTGTTATATAATTTATTAATGATAATTTTTGATAAAAACTCTGCATTATGTCTTATCCCGTGTATGAAAGGGGTAGATGAATCTTTATAGTCATTGCATTGCATATTTGAGCCACAGAAGAACAAATCCGTAATATTAGCACTCTCCCATAAATGGTTTAGTTTAGGAAACATACCTCCCAAGCATAATTCCGGTTGTATGTCAGCAGAGTAATGGCTAAAATCACATTTAAATCCACTACAATTAATTACGTAGTCGTAAGTATTTAGCTCTTGTTCGCCATCTTCAGAAAAGGTTATATCTACTAGGTACTGCCCTGACTCACTTTTTTGTATAGACTCAATAGTACCGTTTAATATGGCATTTTGTTGTTTTAGAAAGAAAGTATCTAAGAATGATTGATTTATAGAACGTAAGTGTCCTGGATAATGGCTTACCCAAGCAAAAGTAAAATCATCTGGGCTAATAAGGTGTATATTTGATGAGGTTTCAAGTAAGCTATCTGCGGTCTCAAAAGCGGAATTCCCTTTACCTATTATCAAAATTCGTTTATTTTTAAACCGTGAAGTATCATTACTCATTGAAGAATAGGGAATAGCATGCTCAATACCCATTATTTTAGGTACATTTAGTTGAGCAATTCCTGTAGCGTCAACTAATACCTCACTTTCATATTTTTTGTTATTAATGCATTCGATAGTAAATTTATCGTCTGACTTTGCTATCCTGACAACTTCGGTATTATATTTAATAGGTAGTTTATATTTACTGGCAAATTCACCTAAATAATTTACTAAGTTATCACTACTAGGATAGTAATTATGATCAAAGTCTTTAAATAGAAAGTTGTCATCGTCTTCATTTAGAAGCGAATTCCAGTCCCATCTCAGGTTCTTTTGTTTATCAGAAAATCCTGTATTTATTTTGTTTATAGATATTAACTTACGATGAACTGGGTAAGTTCTAAAGAAGCTTCCAGCTATTTCTGAACGTTCTATAACTATGTGAGAGATATTAGCTTTATTTAAAAATAGCTTAGCTGTAAACCCGCGGGACCAGCCCCAATTATAATTACTTTATAATTAGAAATCATTTTAGATGCTCCATTTTGAACTGTTTAGTATATTCACTGACTTTTTTAAAATGCTCATTATTAATAATATGATTTGGAGCTTCACTAGCAACAATTTTTCCATCATCAAGCACTACAACCTTATCTGCCAGATAAATATTATTTAGATTATGGGTGATAATTAAAACTACTTTGTCTTTTGCTATTTCATTGAAATTACTATAGAAGTTGGATTCAGTGGCTGAATCTAAAGAGTTAGTAGCCTCATCTAGTAGCAGAATAGGGGTGTCTGCATACAAAGCCCTAGCGATTGCAAGTCTTTGCTTTTCACCTCCAGATAAATTAGATATATTGGATTCGATATTATCGTAAAAGGTAAAATCATTGCTTTTCATGACGGAATCAAAGTTTGATAATTTTAATGATTCATTCAACTTAACTTCATCAACTTTACTATAGTTTGGCTCTAGCGTGATATTTTCCCAAATAGTTCCACTGAAGAAAAAAGGTTCCTGCTCAACCATCGTAACAATTTTATCCCTACGGCTTTGTATAGTTCTAACTTCTTGATTGCTGATGCGTAGACTCCCTTCATAACTACAATACAAACCTGCAATTAATTTTGTCAAAGTGCTTTTACCAGAGCCTGATCGTCCTACTATAGAATAAACGTTATTAGTTATAAAAGTATATGAAATGTGAGAAAGAGACTTTAGCATTGACTGCTGATAAGTAAATGATAGATCAATTATTTCAATTTTATTACTTAGTTTTGATTTTTCAATAGGTTTTATCTTGTCCTTAAAGTTATCTAAACGAAGAAGCGAATTCAAGTTATTGACTGCATTGATGGTCTTGATATATATTGTATTAATATCGCTTATAGAAGCAAAAGAATAAGACATAAGAAGCAAAACCATAATAAACGCAATAAGTTCCCCAGGTGTCATGGTTCCGTCGATAACATTGAGCCCACCAATCCAGAGTACAAAAATCACACTAAAGAAACTACCAAAAGTTATCAATGCAGAGACTATAGATTCAAAAAAATGTAATTTTTTGGAGGCGATGTAGACATCATCCGCACGAGTTGATATTTTCTTGCTCAAAAAACCCTCCATATTATGAAATTTTACTGACAGGATCCCTGATAAAGATTCAGTAATCACAGAATTTAAAGACGATGCAGCTTCTCTTTTTTTGCATTTGCACCTGCTACGTTCTGACTTATTTTGAATATTATAAGAATAATAATGGGGATTATAATTACTGAAAGTATCGTCATGTAAATACTAGTTGTTAGCAAGTAGGCAAAACCAAATAGTAAGATTCCAGAGGATTGCAATAAGATGCTTAAAACAAAGTGTAAACATACATTTATTGCTTTTATATCATAATCAACTTTTGAATATAGTTTTGTCGGTGAAGTCTTATCAAATAATTCTTGCTGTTTTAACAGCAAGCGACTTATTGCAAAACTAAGTAATTGATTACCTAACATCTCTTTCAAATCAAATACAAGTTTCTGTTTTATAGCATTTGATAAAACGAATGTAAGTAAAAGTGACCAAATAATTACTACAAAATAGTTTAATCTTTTTATAGTTACTTGCTCCTTAAATAGTAACTCTACAGTATAGGCGATACCAAATGAACTGCTAATCACCAGTATATTTAAAGCAACAAGAGAAAATAAAATCCACCGCTGCTGTTTACATAATGATTTTAATTTTGAATAAACAATACCTTCCCTGATTATCTTCATATTAATTATATTGACTCTTCAATAACTTGCAATAACTTGCCAGTACCACAACAGCTATTATTATAATCATCAACATGTCGCGAGTTTATAACTCTGTCGTGAGGACAACCTCCGTTACAAATTGAAAACCATTTACATTGATTCATTCGAACATTAGCTTCAACTTCTTCCTCTACAGATGTCTGATTATGTAAGGAGTTTTCGAGCAAAGAGGCTAAATCAGACTTTAATAATGATCCGTAAATACTACCTGAATCGCCTACATATTTGTCACAAGGTGATACATCACCATTTGGCTCAATAGTGATTATCTCTTGAGAACAATTTCCAGCCCAATAGCATGCAGATAGCGACTTAGTTGAATCTGATAAGACAGCTATAAAATTTTCGAACATTCTTATTCTGACTTTATCTTGATAACCTTCATGCCAAACAGAATAAATACGGCATAAAAACTCAATATATTCTTTATAACTTATATAAGCTTGTCCAATATCGTCACCTGACTTGGCGCGGTTGTCTGGTACAATGTTTAAAAACTCTATATCGTTTAATTGAATTGAATATAGGTAGCTTAAAATACGCTCAGGAGAAACATTATAAACGTCCCTATCTACCACGATTAAAGCACCATGTTGTATTCCATATTTGTTTAAACGTTTAATACCTTCAGCCACTTTCAAACTTGTAGGCCGCCCCCGAACATCTAGTCTACGAGTATCATTGATCTCAGGCACACCATCAAAGCTAATACCAACGGACATACCGATACCTTTCAAAAAAGTTAACCACTCTTCAGAAATGTTGACTGCATTAGTTTGCATTGTATTAGTAATAAAGTGATCAGACCGTTTAAATTGCTCTTGTAGCCAAATGAGCTTTTTAAAAAATAATGGCCTTAAAAGTGTTACTTCACCACCGTGCCATACAAATTCAACTCTCGACACATTGGGGATTGCTAATATTTTTTTTATTATTGAAACCAAATGTTCGAATTTAATTGATTGGTTTGGGCCTTCCGCCCATGAGTGACAATAGGTACACCTCAAGTTACATAATCTAGTTGCTTTGAGGACAACTACAATCTTAGCCGCTTTCAAAGGCCTTGCATTGAATTCATCCGATTTTTCTTTTCTGAATATGCCTAACTCTTCATCGCTTAAGATATCTCTATCTGTAATCTCTCCTATCAATTGAGAAGCCAAGCGAGAGTACTGATAATCTGTGGCATCTATTTCTTCTAAAGAATTATCGGCCCCATCTATCATTTTTATAGAAATATCTCCAAGCATAACTTACTTTCCTTGATTTATTAAGTGACCATCTACCATATTAACTTGCTTGCTGGCAATGCTTGCAGCTATATCACTATGTGTTACCATAACGATAGTTGCATTATTTTCAGTATTCGCACGTAGTAAAATATCCAGCACTTTTTGACCTGTTTTTTCATCCAAGTTTCCAGTTGGTTCATCAGCTAAAATTATATTTGGCCTACACGCCATAGTTCTAGCTATTGCCACTCGTTGTTGCTGGCCTCCTGATAATTGGCTAGGGTAATGCTCTTTTCTAGCTGATAACTCCATATTTTCAAGCTCTTGCTCTGCTTGTTCTAATCTGTTTTTTAATGTAACTCCTCTAAATTTAAGCGGTAACATGACATTTTCAAGAACCGTAAGATCAGGGATTAAGTTAAAAGATTGAAAAACATAACCTAAATTTTCACGTCTAAATTGCAACTTTTGTTTTTGGGATATATTTGATACGTTGAAACCATTTAATTCTATATTTCCTGAGGTGATATCGGAGAATAAACCAATCGCATTTAACAAAGTTGACTTACCAGAACCTGATTTTCCAGTTATTGCAAGAAAATCTCCTTTTTTCACCTCTAAAAATATATTGTTTAGAGCCGTGGTTTTAATTTTTTTGTGTAAAAGTGTTTGTACACTGATTCAAGCTTGATAATATTACTCAATGCGTAATTCCTCTTTATATTTTTTATTCCAATCCAAAACGATTATATTTTTCCCTGATAACTGTGGATGTTGAACTAAAAGTTTGTCTCCTAAATTGTCTTTAACAGTAATAATTGTTTTTACAGCTATAGACTGGTTATATATATATATATAAGCCTTATTGTTTTCGTAAAATACGGCCCTGATAGGTACTGAGGAAAATGCACTTTCCTGTTCATCTTTTAACTGAATCTCAACAGATTGACCAACTTTTATCTTAGTCCTCCAATCAGAATTTTTAGGTGTTTTAAAATGCATTTTGAATTTCCCATGCTTTACAAATGGGAATATTTTTATTATGTCTAAATTAACTCTATTATTTTCCAATTTTGCAACAGCATGCATATCATTGTTTATCCTATCCAAATAATATTCACTTAACTCTACTTCAATTAAATAATCATTTATAACATCTATCGAAGCAAACTCCTCCTTTGGACTGATTTGTTGTCCCGATTCAACATCAAACCCAACGAGGTTGCCGCTAATTGGAGACCTAATTACAAGTTGCTGCGTACTTTCTTGTAATTTTAAAAGTAAGCTATTTAGAATTTCAACTGTTTTATCCAAATCTTCTAGTTGGTCCGATATTTGATTACTCTGAGATTGGGTGTATTTCTTCTGCTCTTCTTGTTTTATTCTCCAACGCAAAAGGTTATCCTTAACATCTTTTAAATCAGCTTCTTGGGTTAATTTTTTTTCAAATAATTTATGTTTTTGTTTAAACTCTCTTTGAAGAGATTCAGCATAATAGGTAGCATCAGCTAATAGAAGTTTAGATGAAGTTAGCTCTCTCCGTATATTTAAGCGTGTATTTTTTAAATTACTGATTTGTTCAGATATTTGAGCTATTTTTTCAGTCAACTTTAATATGTAATCATAGTTTTCAAGCTCTAAGAGTACTTCCCCTTCTTCAACAAAAGACTGTTTTCTATTTAAATAATACTTTACTCTTCCACCAATATCTGATGAGAGTTTTATCGATTTAATTGGCTTTATAGTACCTACAGTTCTTATTTCAGGTGATAAGCTCTTTATAGTTATCACTTCGATGTCGTTAACAGATACTATTGATATTTCCTGTTTAACGTAATAAATATACAAAACCAAAATTATTAGTATGATTGATACAATCATAAATAACTTAAGCTTCCCTCGTTCTGGTTTATCTATCACAGAGTCCATAATGAATAATCCTTATGACTTTGCTAAATATTTATAACTAACCACTACGAAACTTAGTACTATGATGAATACTAAAAGTAAACTGACCGTTAGGAATGAAAGAGAGTAATGCACCATATTAAATGTAACATTATCCAATGCAAAAAATTCTAAAGACAGAACTATATATCCGAAAAAAACTCCGATGGTCGCAGAAGCGATATATATAAATATATTTTTTTTGAAAACGAATAAAAAAATATACTGTAGATTGGCACCAAGGTGTTTCATGATATTTAAGGAATAACTATGTCGTTCAACATCCACAAGGCCATTTGCCACTGTATTTAACGAAATAAGGATAATATTTAATATCACAATACATAGGAGATAAAAAACAACATTTGAAAGATCTGAATACTCACTTTCAAGGGTATCTAAGCTCGAATGAAAATCCAAAGAATTATTTAAATTGATTTTATGGACAAAATTTGAGCTACCACTGAACAGTAAATAATTTGCCTTTAAATCATCAATTATAATCATAATTGGATCATTACTTGGTTTAGTTTTTCCTAAGAAGAAATCACTTACTACTTTAACCACTTCAATTTCCTTTAAACCATCTCCAAAGTCAGCATAAAATGTATGATTTATTATGTTCTCTAAAGAAATATTATCAAATAAGTTAGAAAATTCTTTGGTGACTATAACTTTCATTTTTTTGGACGAATCATCGTTTATAGTACTATCAACTTGCCCGCTGGCTGAAATTACTTTCAATCCCAATACATCAACGAATTTCTCTCCAGCATAAAAATAATTTATCGGTGTTACTTCCTCTTCTATCTTCTGCTGTGCAGTAGAGACAGTTATATAGTTAGACGATTTATCGAAAGGGTACCAACTTGAAGCTTCAGTTACTCGTCCATAAGTTGCATTAAGTCGATCTCTTAAGCTGTTCACATCTCTATCATTGAAGCCATCAAGTTTCGTGTAATATATTTCGTCAAGATTATAACCATAATCAGCTCCCTTCGCAGAAAACAACTCATAGGTAACAGCAACGGAAATAAAAACTACTAGAGCAGTTATAAACATTTGTATGAATACTATCAGCTGTATTAACCATAACGTTTGAAATCCGGTGGATTTAGTTATATTTTCGCTATTCTTTAAAGAGATGATTTTTCTAGAAACAAGAATGGTAGATAAAACGTACACTATCAATTGAATGATTATAATTGCTCCAGCCATAGCATAAAAACCATAAATATCAATCACTTTAAGAAGGTTAAATTCATCTGAAAAGAACTTAAGAAAGAAATAGAAAATCGATAAAGATAATGCGGATGATACTATAAAAATGGCTTTATTATTCATTAAACAGCTAATGATAATCTGCCCAGGGCTACCTCCAATACTAAGCAAAGTTTTAGTACGCTCCATTTCAGAAACTTGTATTGAAATAACTGAGCTTACAAAGCCAATACCCCCTAAGATAAAGGAAAAAGCACATACACTATATATTAAATAAAGGTTAGATTTAGAAAACGTAAACCCAAGAGCATCTGGATAATTTAAATCGTAGTGAAGATTTGTTATGTTTCTCATGGATAAGTTTATGAAAGAGTCAGGAGTAAAAGGAGCACCAGGTATTTGCGGAGCATTATCTATTACTATCTGATTCAAATCTATTTGAGTTTGTTCAGCCAATTCGACGAACAAATGAAGATGAGTATCGTACCAATTCCCGTAATTTTTCTGGATATTTGCTGTATAAATTGGGTCAAAGTTAACTATTACATCAGGCTTTATTGATAAAGTATCATCGAGCTCGATTATTTGCTCTATTCTAAAAGCTCCGAGTTTACCTAATTTTAAAGTCTCACCTATCAATGAATTAGTTTCAAATGTTAGCTTTTCAGCAAACTCTTTTGATATAAGTACACTGTTATCACCTAATTCAGGAGAAAAATCATCGCTGAACATAAGTATTTTTTGTGCGTTACTATCAAGGGCAAAAATTTCTGTACTCTTAATTTCTTTTTTGTCATAAAAGGCTGTTAAATTTTCAGTTTTAGCTTTACCTATATTCTTTATTAATTTATTTTTTTCTAATACATGAATTAGAGGTGCAGGTGCTTGGGAGCTTTTTACTTTTTCTCCATTAGGTAAGTTAAATGTTGTTTCAATTTTATAAATATTTTTTTATAATTGTATTTACTGATTTATCTGCAATAAAAAAAGCAAACATTATTCCTAGTAATATTGTACCTAGTGAAAGAGATAATATACCTGTTACGGACGACAGCGTTTTTCCATGAGTAAAAATTTTTAGCATTTTAACATCCTGATATCTTGAATCTTTCAAGTGTGGAAATTATTTTCTGGTCAAACTCGAATTCTGAGTTTTTCGCTACGTCAATAAATTCAGACGAAGCAAACCCCTTTGAAGATTGTTGAAGGTAGTAATAAGCATTCTGAGATTTTTCACATTCATGGGCTTTTTGCCAAAAACATTTTAACCCATACCATGTGTAACAAGCTTGAATATAAGTATTTGGATCCAGCATTCTCTTCGTCCAAGGGGACTCTATAATTCGAGGATGAAACTTTGTTGGTAGACATGGCTCGTAAAGTTCAGCTACATCGAATAAGTTATGGATCATTTCATGGACGATTGCATCAGCAACTGTTTCGATACTAACATTGTCTAAGTGGGGATTTATTAATATAATTAACCCATTACAAATATTTGTAGAAGCACAATTAAACTTATCTTTTGTATTATCAAAACGGATAGCAATAGTAAAAATACTATCTTTTAGTGTTGTGTAGCATGATTCAGAAATAGCCTTAATATAGTCTAAGGCACCGATAATTTTGGAAGAAGAACTTGTGATGTAATGTGATTTTAGCCCCGTATCATTCCAAGGAATATCTTTCTGCTTACCCCTCACCAAATCACTATAAAAATCAAGGAGAATATCAGAATCAGTATGAGTAATATTATTCTTATAAATGTACCCTAGTTTATATTTATAAGCTAAATCGCCACGTAAATTCCAAGTTAATTTTTTTCATTTATTAAATCACTTTTATTTAATTGGTATTCATAAGGTTTAAAACTCAGAAAATATACTTCGTTCGCTAGTAATTGCCTTACATCTTGAAAGTAGTTATTACAATTGCGGCAAGAAACTACAACTTTCCAAAACTTTGGAAGCATTAATAGTTTATAAACTTCATTAGTAGGTATTTTATCAAACAGTTCATATAACTCGGTGTTAGGTAAGATATCTTTTTGAATAATATCTATTAACAATCTTAATTTAAGCTGAGTAAATAAGTGAGCAAAATTAGTTGTTTTTAGCTCTAAAAAATTTGCAAGTTCAACAGTAAGTACATTCATTACACCATCCTTGAGAAAGCTGCTAATACTGAATAATTTAGCAGCACATCACCATATCGTGGCTAATTTTCAAAAGATTTTGACCAGTTCCAAGCTGTGATCGGTGGGGCTAGAGAAATACTATCAACACGAGATTGATCTACACTTTTAATGTTCAGAGTTTGCTCAGAAAAACTGGACTTAAGTGCACTTAGCTTTTCTGAAATTGACACTCTTTCTTTTTCAATAATCATCACATTTCCTTTTCATTTGACTAATTACTAATTACTAATTAGTAATTAGTAATTAGTAAAATTAACTTCCGTAAACATAATGAAATTATTACAACGTAATGTCAATGATTTTTTAATCACCTGAGTAAGTGTAATCAGGGCAAAATCATACTTGAGCGTTATTTATCCTAAAATAAGCTGCTCTCTTACCTCATCTGACCAAGCAGCCTGTTTCAACTTACCTTTCATACTGTCTTTTATCGCGCTTAATTTCGCTAAGTTCATCGCAAATCGTCTGAAGGTCGCCATATTCTCGGGGGCATCACCTCGACGAATACGTGAATCGTCTTCTTTAAATGTCATATCTAATACCCAGTGTGCTGAGTTTTCTATTCCCCAATGCTGGCGAATAGACTTGGCTACTTGCTCTGGGTTTATCCCTAGCGAGCTGATGTAATAACTCGTTTCCATTGTATGACTATCGCCAACATAACGCTGTCGTACTACCTCGACTATGGAGTTGAAATTGACCCAACCGTGGCGCTGCTCAAGCCAATCTGTCACCAACAGTTGAGTGTACGTGCGCTGCTCTATTCGACCATGCCCATCATTTACTGTTTCATGGCTATTTTGCTGGATGAGTGATGGCTGCTCTCGTCTGACTTTGTGATAGTAGGCTTGAATTTCTTTGTTCAATTTTCCTTGGTTATTCTTCACTTGCAGCAAATAGTCTCCGTCTTTCTTGCTGACGGCTTTCGTCACTTTCTTTAAACAATGCATCGCGTCTGCTGTGATGATATTGCCTTTAAGCTCAAGTAATTCAATAAGTGCCATCACTGTTGATACTTCATTCTTCTTACTTTTTGATTTGCATTGTGCTAGTACTAGGCCCTGTTCAACTGCATAAGCTGAAACACTGTGAATAGCTGTTTTTTTATCACCATCATAAGAATGGCGAAGTGTTTTACCGTCAAAGGCAATGACGCTTTGATTATTCGCATCTCTAAGCTCATTAACCCAAGAAACAAAACAAGCTAATAAAGCTTCAGGGGCCAGTGAGCTAATGATACGAGCAATCGTATCATCGACAGGAATACCATTTTCAAATGAACGAAACTTACGTAACCAAGTCAGTTTACTGTCACCGAATTGCTTAATATCCTTCCACCCTTCAGCACCTGAAATAATCGCAGTGACTGTAAGGAATATAACATCCAGCAATTCATGTTTTTTGTTGATGTGTGAACGAGTATCTTGAATGTCGTTGAAATGGTTGATGAATGACATGTTAATCGCCTTTGAGAAAAAGGCGATTTGATCACAGATTCGAAGTAATAATCAAGTTAAGTATGATCTTGCCCTGTAAGTGTAATAACAAAGGTATAATCGCAACGGATCTACTAGACACAAAAACTAAGAAGCTTGTTGTTGAAGTTTTTGAAATGAGGAATCGGGTCGCCCTAGCGAATATGACACCTTCGCCAGATGCCGCTCAAAATTATATATTAGCAGTTGAGCAAGTAGTTAAATTAATTGAAAAACAAAGAGAAAAATTGGAAGCGAAGCATGATAAAAATACTCAGTAAAAGACCTGCTACTCAGACACATGGTACTTTTTTTGATAAAAAGTTAAAATTTATCTATCTAATAAGTACTAACTTGCATATAAATTGAAGTATCTAAATTTTCACAATCTGGGTAATTGCTGAATCAACAGTTTCGAGGCCACTTAAACTTTCACATGCTAAATCAATAGGGCAAGTGCCATTAAATGGCTGATTTCCATTTTTCATTTTCATGAATCCATTTATGTTTTTCGGATTATTAAAAGTGATTTTTAAAGAAGAAGCTATATGTAAGATTAGTTCTACCCTATAATGGATATCAGTGCATTCATCAATGACAGTCAATAATTCTTGTAAATTAAAAATGGCATTATGATTTTTTGTCTTGCAACCTAAAATCGAATACTTTTGATGAGCATCCAATCTCCAGTCTGACAATATGCATTCTATTTTTTTATAACAATTCAAACTAATCATAATACCCTCTATCCATAATTTACCACAATAAAGTATGACTCGTTTTTAATCTAGATCTAAAAGCGCACATCTTAAAATTTACTTGAAATGTAACAACAGCGCTATCGTAAAATATAGAGATTTAAGCACAAAAAAATTTTACATATTGTCGCACCTCTTGATTAGCAAATAAAACTTTAAGTCTACTTAGTTCAAGAACTAGTTAAATTATCATTCACACTCAAATATGGATTAAATTTGTTATATTGACTGTCCAGTTTAGAAATATAAATAATAGGATTTGTTGGGCATAAATCCATAAAAGCCCATTTCCAACATTTTGTACAATTATAGCTTTTTCTTTTCACTAATTTTGTTGACAAGCTCCTCTCATAATTTATACCAAATTTATAAATTATATTTTCTGATATTTCTTTTAGTAGTGCAGACACTTCAGCTTCGCCACTATTAAAAAACTCACTTATAAACTCTATCACTTTGTAATAAAAAAATAATTTATTAGCAAAAATGATATCATCAGTAAGATAGTCACTTTGAAACTTAGATTGAGAATTGCTTTCCCGCTTATTTATTTCTTCAACTCTAGCGCTATCAAGCGAATTATATAAAGCTTCTACGAGACAGGGCATCAAATAACTAGTTTTAAAATTTAAAGAAGGTATAGGTATCTTGTATTGATTTGTTGTTTCCAATAATTTACCTGACGATCTACCAGATAATAAACCTCTTATAAGTTTTAGACTCTGCGCTCTGGACTTCGAGGATAAAGAGTAAAGAAGGGTATTATGCTTATGGCAGTGCCTATAAAAAAACCAATCAGATTTAAAATAACCGAAACCTTCTCTTTTAATCGATTCCTTAATACAAGCTGCACAATACCTCACAGAGATATTTCTCCGTTTGGCTTTTATGGAGTCTTCATTGATTAGTTTAGCTTTAATATTGGAAGCAACGACCCATGGCTCATCTATTTTTTTATATTCAAAACTAAGCGATGATTTTAAAAATAACTCAAGTAATTCAGCATCAGTAGGAAATGTAAAACATTGTTTAAATTTTATAGGGAAATCTAAGTTTGTACACCATAGACCTGATTGATCAATGATACATGAGAAATCCACAACACCATTAACAAGCAAACACCTATAGATCCAGCTGTGCAAAGACTCATCTTGCATAGGTTTCATAGTCTAAATTCCAAATTAAGTTGTTTCCTTAAAATGATAAAATTAATCATACCTCGTTACATACGGCAAATGATATGCATCACCTGACATTTTAGGGAACAATCTTTAAAAACTTATAAATCAAGCAATTCAATAATTGCTTTTAGCTTATTCTGAGGTAAAGACATTAATTTTTTTAAGTCAGCATTACTTCCTTGAACTTTACTATCTTTTAAAAGTGGCTGACCTAACCCAGTCAATAGCCAGTGTAGATTTGCATAAAAGCCTTCTGCGCTTTTAATTGAAGACAGTAATATTAATCTCTCCGTATCGACAAAACAATGGCCAGCCATTGCTTTACGTAGAGGGGATGAATTTGCGTAACCCAATATACTTGAACACTCCTCAACAGAGGCATCAATACATTCGTTGATAAGGTAGCGCAGTCTGTAGGACATTTCTTTTGAAATGTTTGGATCTTTTCTTGTACGAGCCAAAATAAATCATAATATAATTAAAGCGATCATATTATGATAAAATAAAAAGTGCAAAAGTAAAGATATTTTCATATAATGGATTTAATTAAATTTTATAGATTACTCTAATGATTGCTTCTGCCTCAAACAATGTTTTTATAAAAAAACAAAAACCAAAGAAATCTATCGTTTTTGAGACGTATTGGAAGTTTGCTTCTAAGCGTCAAGAAGCTTTTTTAATCGCCTTAATTGCACTCAGGGCCCATGGAGTGAAGATGGAATTATTAGTGAATACAAGTTCACTAATGCTTACAGAGCTTCTGATAGAGTAAGTCAGTACTTAATAAAAAATGTCATTTATTCAAAATGTTGGTCTGACATGGATACAATTTTTAGAGTTTTGTTATTTAAGTTTTTTAATAAAATTGAAACTTGGCAATTACTGGAAGCGTCATTTGGTGAAGTTTCGTTGAAAACTTTCTCTGTAGAAAAGTACGCAAATATACTACAAAAAGCAATGGACAAAAAGCAGAGCATTTATTCAGCAGCCTACATAATTCCCTCAGGTCCAAAAAAAGAATACATGGGGAAACGTAAGCATGAGTTCCACTTAATGTTGCTCCAGAAATTAATGTCAGGCTCCTTTAGTAATGATTTATTATCTTGCACCTCAATGGAAAATGCTTACAAGCGAATTTTAGAAGTTGAGTCTTTAGGCAAGTTTTTAGCATATCAGTTTGTTACTGATTTAAATTATTCAGATTATTTTCAATTCAGTGAACAAGAATTCGTCGTCCCTGGTCCAGGTGCAATGGATGGCATTAAAAAGTGTTTTACAAATTTAGGTGATTACAGTGAAGCAGATATAATCCGCTATATGATGGATAATCAAGAAAACTACTTTGATAAGTTTGGATATTCGTTCAAGAACTTATGGGGCCGGCCTTTACAGTTAATAGACTGTCAAAACCTGTTTTGTGAGGTAGATAAGTACGCAAGAGTAGCACATCCAGAAGTTTCTGGAATTAGCGGCAGAACCCGCATCAAGCAAAAGTTTAAACCTCAAAAATCGCCTATTGAGGTTTGGTACCCGCCTAAATGGAATATTAACAATAATATAGAATCTATTTATCCGGGTGTGGCTGCAATGTAAGTGTTCTTTTTTCAGCGTCCACCTGCAAAATGCCCGCACCGGAAATCTTTAGTTCACGAAAAATTCTATAGCCTTCTAAAATACAATGCTGCCATTCCCAAGGCTCACATTGGCTAACTTCATAACCTCTAACCAGTCGTTGTACTCGTTTAATTAAATCTAAATCAACACGGCGAATTCCCTTTAAAAACTCTGGTCTAGCAAAATCATATATGTGATTGATTATCGCTTCTTCTATAATTGCAGCTCTTGCGCCATCTTCCACTTCATCAACTTTAGAATCGCTTTTGCGTTTAGCTTTTAATAGCCTTCTAAAAACAGGCGACCAACCTAACAAGCCAGCTCCGGCAATGTGAAATACGTCATGAAACCTATAACCATCGTCTTCATATGAGTTATCTGTGAGTCTATCTCCTAATTGAACACCGTTCATACGCATTATCGTTGTATTGGGGTCTTTTAGAGGGAGAAATTCGATTTCAAATTTCCTTGGTAATTGTTCATACTCAGGAAAATTACTATCAAATTTTGCAGCAGGCAATTCATCATGCCCCCAATATGAAAGTGTTTTATTTACACATTTATCAGCAATCTCACTTAAGTCTTGCTCAACAAACCCTGCAAGGTGTTGCAAATTACGAAGAGTTTCTAAGTATAAATTTACAACTTCCTGATTTGCCGAACCAATTTCAAATAATGCTCCCCTTTTTTTATGAAGCAAGTAAATTTGGTCAAGTAAAGAATATGTTGATTGGAAAATATCTAGCTCTACCCCTTTATAACTAGGCCACTCATCAAAAGTAACATTCATTCTGGAAGCCATTACTACAACATACCAAAGAATATCTCCGATTTCTTCAGAGAAATGCTCCGTAAAATGCGAGTAGGCTTTACCATCTCTTTGTTTCTTTTTGAGTACAGAAGCTAATGAACCTAGCTCTCCTATAGCACCGAGTATTGCTATGTCAGGTCCATTTTCATGAGCCCAATTTATCTTAACTGTCCTTGAAGCTTCCTGTTGAAATTGATTTGCATCCATATTTATTCTTCCAGTGACTCTAACAGCTTATTGAAAGCTCTAACTTTTCCAGTGTCGTCTAACTGCGCATACGTGGCATGGCATACTAACGCTCCCATACTGACTCCCACTTCTCGGCATATGAAACTTTGTAACCGAGCAAGGCCAAGTAAGTTACCCATAGCCTTATCAATAAAAAACTGCGATCTATAAACAGCAGTTAGGTGGAGCTCTTTTCTATCATAAGATAATTTGAAACTTAAATGGCTTAAACACGGAAAACCATATCGACTTCTATCGTTGTGATTTATTGGAATAGATTCACTGTCATCAAGAGATATTTCATGTGCGCACCGTATACCTGAAGGTGATTTTGCGGCTTTTTTTAATCGAGATATTACCTCTTTCACTGGATTTATTTTATGACCTATGGCACTTGAACCACGCACAATACGCATTGCATAAGTACCTCGGTTGTTAGCTTGGATTCCTTTAATAGTTGGATAAACCTGCTCAGGATAAATTGTATAAACACCTTCCACACCGTACTTTTTGTAGAGGCTTGCCGGAAAAATTGTTTCAGCCACTGTATGTGAATTATAAGAGAGATTATCTTTTGCAAAACAGTCGAACTTATCTCTTATTTCTTTTGTTCTAGTCGTCGTTTGGCCTGGCTTTTTTACTTCAAGAATTAGGTTATATTCAATCTTGTGCGACGTCCCATTTTTTAGATGTTTAACAGCTTGTAACCAAGCTTCTTCTCGTGTGTCAGTGCTAATTACATGCATATTATTTAGCTACCTTTATTAAAGCAAATGCTCTTGTTTTTAAAAAATTCAGAAAGCCAACAGTGACCATTATCACCCCATGAAACTCCCCAACTATTTCTTATTAGAAAGAAATCTGATCCGCATCGTCCCTTCGCTTTTCCAACAATTAAAACTGCGTGATTTCCTATTTCGCCAATCTCATCATCAAGAATGTATGGCGAAGATATAGTTTGAAATGCTTTTGGCAAAGCAATACATGCAACTACCACCTCTCCACCTTTTAGGTGCTCATTAATCGAGTCAATACAAGTTATAGACTCAGTAGCCCTAGCATAATGTTTCGGTTTGATGTTGCTAGGTGGTAAACGGGGAGAAGTTGCTAAACTATCATATGAAAATTGTGCTTCGCTTGGCTGTCCTTCACCATACAAAACTTCAATGATGCTTTTAGTCGTTAGACCAAGTTGAAAATTGGCATGTCCATCTTTTTTATAAGCATGATGTGCAAGGTATTCGACAGATAAATCAAATTCAAGTTGGTTACGTACAGAGTTAAAGTCACTAGCGGCAAAAGCAAGACAAAGAGGGCGTGGCCCTTGGTCTCTTACATTTGGTAATAAACCTCTCAAATCTGTTTCTATAATTAACGGACTGCTCATTGATTATATGCCCGTGGCAAACCACTTTCTTGACCACGAAAGTCCAGTGTAACTTCAAAAGAATTGATAGGTTTTCCGTCTACATCCCAAGCCCTATTCTCTTGAGTATTAATTTGCGCTACCTGATCACCTTGAAGAACCCGCTTTCTTTGTGTTAATCCACCGACTCTGGAGCTGCTATCATTGTTATGTGAGATCTAATAACGTATTTACAATTGTAGATGAAGGGATTTCAGTCCAAGAATAACCACTTGTAGAATGCTCTTGTAGTTCAATAATTACAGTATCTTCAGGTCCCGATAGTATATAACTTCCATTATCTTTTTCTGTTAGGATAAAGACATCTGGATGAGATGCATTTATCCCTAAGCCTTTCAAAAGACACTGCTTTATTGACTTTGGAGATACTGATGCAGCTATAGTTGATTCTTGCAAAGAAATAAATTTATGGTTTTGCATAGCTACTCTTGTTGCTGAGTAGCTAGCACCTAACCGCAGGGACAATTGATAAATAGTTTCAGGGTTCTTCAAGTCTGGCTTTGCGTAATTTTGTCGCCGTATCGTATAACCAACTAAACTTTTAGGAAGTATAAATTCTGATGCAAATGCTTCTGCCTCAACTTCTTTAAAAGGTGCATTGCCTTTAACGTTACGGGCATCTCCTATAGATTCTTCACTATCTAAACTGGTACCATGTTGCAGCCAGAAATGACCGAGTTCATGCGCTGCGGTGAAACGTTGTATCGGTAAGCGTCTGTTTGTTGAAACCATTACACCATGCGTCTTTCCATGCATGGTGTAAGCACCAAGTAACCCCTCCAAAGGCCTACACACAGTCACTACATCTAATTGTTTCAAGCTGTCAAATACGTCTATTTGATGTAAACCTTCTTTAATTTTTGTTTTAAGCCCTAAACGAGATAAAGCTTCCGATGCTCCACGAGTACCACGTAAAGTAGCTTCCCTATAATTCATTTTTCACCTGATGACTTCATTGATAAAAATTCAGCAAATTTATCCAGCTCTAGGCGGTCATTTTCTGATAACTTGTCAATATTTCTAGCGAATACAGCCGCATTTGGATTTGGCTCAACGCTAAAATTTTGATCTGTAAAATATGCTACTGGTCTTTGATAAAGCTTCGCTAGTGACATTAACTCGACTGTATCTAGCTTTCTTTGTCCGTTTTCAATAAGAGAAATGGCTGATCTATTTATACCTATTTCTGTAGCAGCACGTTCCTGAGAAATGTCTAAATACTCTCGGGCTTCTTTTAATTTTGTACCTATTACAACTCGAGCATCTGAACTCATTTTACTTCTCCTCAGCTTTATCGAACTCGAGCTCTAACTGTTCCATAATATGATCAACAGCTTCGAGGACAGAATCATAACCTCCACATTTAATCCAAGAGGGATCTAGTTGTGTTCCAGTGTAACTCTCAACCACTGGAGAAATTTTAACCACAGCTTTTGAGTCAACAGCTGGTGTATCCCACAAACCTTCGTCGTCAGTTTCAAATTCAGCAAATTGAACTTCAGAATCAAGTTCATCAATTAATTCAGCTTTAAGCTTTTTTTTAATTTTTTATATTCAGCTTTTGTTATTTTTAGTGATGTTTTGCTCATCATAAATACACCTTGTTACGTTATCTAACAACATATAGCACGCCTGTGTGAAAATCAAACAAAACAACTCTATGTATTTGATATTAATCAACCCAAGCTGTCGCTATTACCCATTTATTGTCAATAACTATTGCGTGTCCAGAACATTGGTAAGCTGCCAAACAAACCGAAAAATTGTATATATTATTAGTTATCAAAGATATAGAAGGTGAAATGGTTTTTAACGTTATTGTATCAGCGTCACTTATAGCCCTTAACGCTTTGAATGCGCTTTCCTTCGCAGAAAATAAAATCGATGAGAAAATATGAAATGGGAGGTTTAAGTCCTCAAAATTTGAAAAATCTCGACTCAAACTGAAAACAGCAGCTGTCTTAGCGTTCCATTTATCAACTCGCTCAATATCTACACCCAATGATAAAACTTCAGTTTTAAGCCCAGCCAATGTAACTACGTACGGATACTTATGAGAAATACTGCCAGCTAACCCCGAAGGGAGTTTAGGCCTTCCATCGACAAAACGACCAATCGTTGATTCGACCAAAGATATTTTTTTATTGCTTCTTTTAGGCAATTTCTGCCAGCAATGAACTCAGCAGCTCTTCCTAGACTTGCTTTAGACGATAAATATAGCTCATCAGGTTCTAAAGGCTTTTGTAAATCAACTATACGGCCACAGAAACTCTTACAAATAGAGGGGGTGATCAATTTTAAAGCTTTTTCTAATTCATTTAGCAACAACAGAACCTCCATTTCAAACACTAATAAAATCAATTACTAGTTTTACACTTATCCGTGTATTAGGCTACATTTAACATATTAAAATCGGTTACCAGTGGAAAGTATTATGCAAAATAAAATAGCACTGATGGGAGTTTCTGGGGCAGGTAAAGACTTCATTGCAAACCATCTTATTAAAGAGTTTGATTACCAGCGCTTTTCATTTAGTGACCAACTTAAGAGAATTGCGGCTATGATTTATCCATGGTTAGAAAAAGATTACCCTCCATTGGTTAAAGAAGAACCATTAAACATCACTTTGAACTCTGGGGAATTAATTACAAAATCACCTCGAGATATTTGGTTGCACTTAAATGCATTACGAGATATTGAAAGAGATATTTACATTAGAATGCTAAATGAAGAAATAACGAATTTTAAAGATAAATGTAAAAACATACTTATTTCCGATATCAGATCGGAAGATGAATTTAAGTGGTGCAGCTCAAACGGATTTAAAATAATTTATATAAAGGCAAATAAGAAGATTTACAAAAGCTACACTATTGATTCACAGATATCTGAAATGGCTTCTAAAGCGGATTTTATTTTCGAGAACAATTTTAATGGGTTGGATGAATTTGATTTATTTTACCAAGATATTATTAGTAACAATATTATTTGTACAAGCTCTGACTTGATCTGACAGTTACCCATTCTTGTCAGATCTTGTCTGAACTAATACAGTTAAATAACTGGCTGGTATGCTATTTACGTCAAAGTCGCTCGGTAATTAGACCGACATAATCCCTTGGTAATCACACTAATACATATTATTTATTAGTTAGTTATACTTGTTGTTTAATTATCGGCTTAGTTCTTTGTTTATTTTTTGATAGATAGCTATAGTCTCAGGTAATTTATGTTGGTAACGAATTAGCCAACCGTGCCCTCCTAATTTTTCATCCAGCTGCGAGCGTGAAATTGGTCCTATTAAATTCCCCATAATTGATTCTACCCTCGCAGTCAAAGCACTATCCCTTTTCTTCCAATCAACTTTTGACCGTATTTTAGGTCTAGTTGGCGCAGGCAATGTATTATCTAACCAATATTTTTCATGGGCATACAGCCAGTGAAAAGCTGCATAAAAACTATTTTTTATTTCTTGTTTAATGGCAAAGGGGTTATTTCTTATAGCTCTTAATATTACTGCTTTATACTTTCTCCTTTTTGATTGGAATCTAAATTGCTTTCGCTTTTCTACTAAGCCCTCTACGGTCGAAATTATTTGTTCAACGCTACCTGAAGATATTTGAAAGTGGTCTGCAATCATTTTGCGATGAAAACCTTTGTTAGCTAGAAGCAACACTCCCCGTTTTATTGATTCTGTTATATATCTTGGTTTTAAATTTAATGGAATATTGAGCTTCAATGCTAAGGCTTTAATATAGCAACGGCTTTTGCCTGTAATTCGGTTGATAGTTGCCATTGACTCACCACGACGAAGTAGCTTAATACATTCTTCTTCTATCCGAATCGCTGGTTTTGATTCTACCAATAGAGCATCACATTTAACCAAATTAACTGTTTGTTTCATAAGCCAAAAGCCAAATAAAAGAAATTTAATCGGATGCTGTGAAACTTTACCTGATAGTAAGTAAGAAATATAACGACAGTCTTTCACTGACCTAGGAAGAAAAGCGAGAGTGTCACAGGCTAAGTATTGAGAGAATTGATAGAAGCTTTTTAAAATCTTAGCTGTACGATAACTACCTCTATTCGTTATATATCCAAGTTTTTCAAGCTGTATCTTAAAAGTTAATAAAGCGAAGCGTTTATCACTATGACTGACTTGAGTTAATACTTCATACGTATATTGTGCAAACTCACAACTAAGCCTGTTAGTTGCTCTAGAGCTAACATCTAAGGGGGAGTAAGTAATGGCTTAATCTTGAGCGACTTTCTAACAAAAAATGTTCTAACTGAACCCTATGCAATGAGCAGGATTCAACACCAGGGATTTGGTGACTTCTGTGCCAATATGATATACCAAACTCTTTAGCATTAGCTCTAGCACATTCAGGACAAAACTTAATAGAGATTTGCTCTCTTTCACGAACACAAGTTAATTGACAAGCGCGAATAGCTTCACTTGCTTTACTAGATATCAAAGCATTCGAAATAATTGAGTCGTAAGATGGCAAAAAATGCATAAACAAAGGAGCTAATGTTTGCATCTTTAAAACTTCAATTGGTAATTCGTGACTAAATTTACAGACTTGTTCAAGGCCCGCGGTTAAATAAGGGTGAATAGTTACTTTATGATTACCAAATACATCAGATAAATAATGCTCACAAGTCATACCACTCAAAGTAAAGTGACGCACAATACGGCTGAATATTATTTCATCTGGATAAGGTAAAGGAAGTTGCATTCATTTAGGATTTCAAGTTCAACGATGTAGTAACTTTAGACTACAAACAGACTTGCTGCCTATTTTTTGAACACATCAAAATAACTCTGATAAAGGATCTTCAAGTAACATCTTTTTTTGTTTTAAAAAACTAATTGGATCTTTTAAACCACTAGCCTGTTGAAATATATCGCGAACTTTTACTCTGTCGTTTAAATCGACAGCACCTATTAATTCAATTAGTTGACCCGCAAATTCTGGATGTTGCGGTTTAGTAATATCGCCAGTTTTATCTATAGTACTCACTCTTTCTGTCTCAATCTTTTTAGTACTACGTCGCTGTTTTCCTATTGGTAAAGTAATTACACTTTTTAGTTCATGAATCTCATTGGTTTGTCGGGATAAACCGCATGCTATTGCATTGCCAGCCTCGAGTGTTGATACTGTTAGACGCTCATCACTGCTGCCAATCACTAATCGCTGTGCCTCTCGATAAGTCCGGCTTGCCATGTCTATATTCCCAACCGAAAGATTGTGTAATGAGTCGTTGAGCTCTTCCGAGAGCTCTGTATAAACATTAGTCCATTGATAATTCCAAAGTTGAGTTATAAACGCCCGCCATGAATCACTGTCCTTAGCAAGGACAGACATAGTGTGATGGTATCCACTTTCAGCTCTTCTAGCTGCTTTCAATTCCTTAATTAAAGTTTGATCAAATGGGGATTTCCAATAAAGAAGAGCGGCACACCTAATTTGTTCACTAATCGATGCAAGAACCTAAGCAGATTGTTTTCACCACCTGTTCGTTTAAACTGTAAGTTTTGCATCTCGTCTATAATTAGCATTCCGAGAAAGCTAGATTTAATACACTGCTCTAATTGACGAACAAGCGCACCTATAGTTCCTGCTGGCTTAGTTTTTTCTCTATCTAATGAAAGGTCTAATACTGATAAAATTTCTTCACATAAATCTCTTACACTAGAATTACTTGGGCAATCAACTTTTATCCAAACAACCTGTTTTAGTGCTGTTAATGAACAATCTTTGTATGAATCATGCTCTATAACATTAGGAAAGTAATTAAGAACTTGCTCAAGCATTGACGATTTACCTACACCACTTTCACCAATTAGCGTTAAACCCTCACCTTTAGGCTGGAAAAAGCCAGTTCTAGGTTCAATTTCAGGCCTTTCATCAACTAAATAATGTAAATATTGTGCAGTAGTAGGGCTAAGTGGATTTTTTGCTGAGTATCCTTTTTTAATAGCTCTTTCTATTGCTCTGAAGCAAGACTCATAGTCAGTCAAAGGTTGTCTGAGTTCTTCTATTCTATTTAGGTATTCTTCTCTTACTAATGGGTTTGGGTGTTCAGAAACTTCTTCAGCATAATCTGGATAATTACAAAATACAGTCATAACAACTTGCCAAGCAATTTTAGGAGGAAGAGCTTCAATCAAGGGATTACCTTTGTGTTCAGGTAATATTGCATCATGGTATATAGCTTGAGTTATTGTCATGATGACTCTCCTTTTGTTCTTCTCTTTCTACCAACCGGTAAAGAAACGATCTTATCAGATCTGTTTTCTGATGGTGTAGTATCGATATTTTTATTGCTCTGTATTTTTGGCTGGAGTACGTTCGTTGTTGCTTGCAACTCATTCTCACGTCTTTGGCGGACATTCTTCGTTTTTTCTGAAAATGCTATCTTTTCAGTATTGTAGCTTCTTTTTTAGCGTTTTTAGTCACATGATGACGGTTTTGGTGATCATCTATCGATGTAACACTTATAGGTGTCAATTCTTTTTTTGAGTCTAACCAGTCTTGTATAAATTCAGACTCATACATCGATTTATCTTTAAACATGCGACTACGTGGCGATAGATAACAGAGCTCAAAATTTTTATTTTTATCTAGTTTTACATAAATGTGATTAGTTGTATTTTCATCAATTCGCGCTTCTAATTTCCATTGGCCTGATGATCTAGCAATAGATGCTAAATTTCGTTCTTCAATTTCTTTATTCGAATAATACAACCCATTAAAGTGAATTCCATTGCGCGTCATACTAACTTGTGTAGGGGAAGTAAGCGGGATATAACGTCATGAGGTAGAGCGGCTTGAAGTTCATGTTTATGCTTAGCGAGATGGATCTTCCAATAATTGATAGGAGTTGGAGATAAGTCATTTTCAACTAATAACGGACTAGAAAAAGCTAAGTCAGCAAATATGGATTTATTATGCTCTAAAACAGCTTTAATGATTTGAACAGTCACTTCTTTTAGAGTGTAAATAGCATCCTTTCTAGGATCTCTACTCCCCTGATGACGTTACCACCTCGAGTGGTACCTAAAAATTCATGAATAACTTCTTTATTTAAAATATCAAAGCGCTTCTCAACCACTCCCTTACAATCCGGCCTATAAGGAGGGGTGAAAGAAAGCTTAGTCATCGGGTTTAACGTTTTTTTAGGCTGTAAGCCAATCATTTCACCATTATCACAAACAAGCTCCATTGGGATATGCGAGCAAGGCCACTCTGAGTCATCTATATCAACACCAAACTCATCGCAGTAACGTGATTTAGGCATAAAACAGTTTGATAATGCTTGCCTAGCTGCACGCCATGAAGCATGGAAGAGTGAAACATGCATGCCAACTATCATTCGACTAGCTCTGTCAACGACAATGTAAATTATTGGTCGGCCTAATACATATTGAGAGCCAAGCTCAGAAACGATATGAACATCAGCAACTGTTGCATCGATTTCAAAGTGAGCCCCAGGCAAATAACTATCCTGAATAACGCTACCTAATAAACCTCTTTTATTCCTTAGGTGATCATTTTCCGAGGTTCTATTTTTAATAAACTCATCTTTCGAAAATATTTTCTTTGACCAGTAGCTAAACTGTTTAAGAGTAGGAACTACTGGCGGTTTACCATATGCATTAGCAAGACGTACTTCATCAGCATAACTATCTATTAGCATATTTTTATAAGTTTTTGACAACGTCAAGCCTGTCTGCTTTAGATAGTATTTTTTAAGTGCTTTCGTAAATTTATTTTTATCTATATCAGTGACTATAAATTTAACTGATCTTTCCACAGCCACGGTTCTTGGCTGTTTAGGTGATCCCAGTGGTTTATCTGTTGGTTTCCTATCTTTCCCTAAACCACCACTCTTGCTATAAGCTGGGAGAAGAGCCATTTTATCCTGTCCATAACGCCAAAATTGAGTTAAAAGGCGGGATAATGCTTTACGATCAATGCCCATTTTTTCCGCATATTTTGCGAGATGTGGAACACGTTTTTTAGTTGCATAATCAAAAATAAAAGCTCGGTCAGAAATAATTCCTTCAATTAGAGAATAATTTTTATCTCTACGAGTAATATGTTCTTTTGCAATGTTTTCCTCTGCAACTAAAAGAAAACAGGGAAGATTAAAATCTGCTTTACTAGCATTTCGACTTTTTACATGTTCAGTAAATGCTTCAATTGAGACAGCAAAAGGGCGAATGGTGACCGATTTAGTATCCAAAGGAAATAGAATGATCGATGTAACATCAAGCATAATTTCTAAAATTCGGTATAAACCATCTTCGGCTAAGTCGGAACCTTTTAACTCCCATACACTGTTTCTAGGAAGTTCCATTCATAGCACCTTTACCCATAACCGCAATAGATTTTACATCCATAATCCCTAATTCAGGAATATTTGAAGATAGATCCACATCAATATATTTATCTGCAATTAAATAACGAATAAGTAACTGAGAATCATCATGTGTCGCTATATTCATTGAAATAAGTTTATTACAAACATCTTTGAAAAAAACCTGCCCTACATTTATAATAGTTAGGGCACTACTTATCTGTTCGTCAGAAAATCGTGTTGGGTTTTCGCGAAAAGGAGCTGATGCCCAGTCAAGGTTACGGCTTTGAATTCTGGTTAATTCGTTGCCGGTGAAGTAGCTAAACTTAACTCCAAGCAGTTCCCAACAAACTCGCTCAATATCAATTTTTTCTAGTACTCGTTGCTTATTCGATTCACTTTCTGGCTTAACTGAAATGGCGTGATATGAAATACCTTGAGTAGAATCAATAGTGAGTAATTGATCCGTAGTCATAATTATAGGTTCTTTGGTATTAGGGTGGGTCGGATGCTTAACACCCAGAATATTTGCCACTTTTTGCGTATAATTGAGTGGTAAGATAGGAAATTGCTCTCTTATATCAACAACGCTGTCAGAAAACTCTGCCAAATAGAAGAGCTCAGCCTCAATTGAGGACATCATATGATGTTCACGCTGAGACTTTCGTCCAAAAATCAATGATCTTATGCCGTGAGATTTGACATCCTGGATTCGAAGCCATGGCTTATAATTAAAGCCTTCTCCTATGCCATATTTACTTTTAAGGGCTCTTTGATAGTCTTTTACAGACTCTAGTTTTCTTCCTCTGGACATTATTTTTACCAATACGCTTAACTAAATAGAGCATAGTGGCAAACCTCACTACGGGCAAACTTTATTGTCTGAAAAAACTTTTACGGGCAAACTTTAATGCTTACGGGCAAACTTTATTGTCACTACACACCTATGCGTACTGCCCACAAGCAAATCCACAGCTCCACGCATACTGAAAATTGTAGCCCCCTAACCAACCCGTTACGTCAGTTACTTCGCCTATAAAGTATAGGCCTTTAGCTTTTTTAGCTTCAAAGGTTTTTGAGCTCAACTCGTCGGTATCTACACCGCCCAATGTTACTTCTGCTGTTCTATAACCTTCTGTGCCATTGGGTTTAATTTGCCAAGCGTGAATGTAATTTACCAGCTCATCTATTTGAGCATGCGTAAGCTGATTAATATTACAATCTGGTATCGCTTTGCTTTCGTGTAGTATTTCTATAAAGCGTTTAGGTAAAATAGTTGCAAGGCTGTTTTTTAACGACTTTTGGGCTTGCATTTCTCGCCAATCAGCAAGTTGCTGCCTTAAATCAATTTCAGGTAATAGGTTTATAGTTACAGCCTGCCCTGCTCGCCAAAATGAGCTTATTTGCAATATTGCTGGGCCCGATAACCCTCGGTGAGTAAAGAGGATATTTTCTTTAAATACGGTGCCGTCTTCGCTTGAAACTTCACATGCAATACTAATTCCCGAGAGCCCTTCAAAACGCTCTTTATCGTGCTGATGCAAAGTAAATGGTACAAGTGCAGCCATGGTTGGTAACACGCTTAAGCCAAACTGCTCTGCAATTTTATAGCCTATTGGTGTAGCCCCTAGTTTTGGCATAGTTAAGCCACCTGATGCGACAACTAACGACTCACAGCTTAATGTTTCTTGCTCTGTGGTAACGCTATAGCCGGTTTCGGTTTTTGATACGCTGATCACTTCATTGCGTAGCTTTATATTTACCCCTGCCCACTCACATTCGGTCAGTAAAATATTCACAATGTCTTGTGCATTGTTATCACAAAATAGCTGGCCTAGTGTTTTATGGTGATACGCTAATCCATGCCTGTCCACCAGCTCAATAAAGTCATGCTGTGTATAGCGACTTAAACATGATTTAACAAAATGAGAATTTGTGCATAAGTAGTTATCGGGTGTTGCGTTTTCATTTGTAAAGTTACAACGCCCACCACCACTTATTAAAATTTTACGACCTGGTTTTTTCCCCATATCAAGTACTGTAACGCTTCGGCCACGGTATCCTGCTTGCGCTGCACACATTAATCCTGCAGCTCCCGCACCTATTACTATTACATCTACTTGGGTCATTTATTTATCTCGTTAAAATTTTTTTCGATTATAGCAAAGTTTAACAACAAACAGCGCGCAATCATTATCAATAATAACGCAACAAAATAAACCAGAAAAACAACCAATAATATTAACAAATCATAAAAAGCACGAAACACCTTAAAAACAACGACAAAAGTATTAAAAAATCATTAAAGTTCTTAGTTATAACCAAACAAAATACATAAAAAGAAATTAATACTTTAACTTTATTAACAAATACTTTACCTTTGTTCCTACATCGTGAGCATTAATCACGAAATTACTAATAAAATCTAGGAAAAATTATGACAACAAGAAAAACTTTTCAAAAGTGCGCTATAGCTTTAACTGTAAGTACGCTTTTTTCAGCAACATCAAGTATGGCAAATCCAGCTCAAGCAATTGCTCCTTCAATGGCTGAAACCACAGCAAAACTACAAATCCAAAGCGGTTTTGAAACCCAATTCATTATTAAATATAAAAATAACAATAATGAAATAGCCACTTTTTCAACAGCGAGCGCTAACTCATCAAATATGAAACAACGCGCTCAACGTTTTGTTAAAAACTTTTCGTCTAAAAAAGGGAAGGTAAAAGGTAAATATGTACGTGCAATGGCACTTAATAATCACCATGTTATGCGTGCAGACAAGAAGCTAAATGCAGCCGAAGCGCAAGAGTTTATGCAAGACGTTATTGCTTCTGGCAATGTTGAATACATTGAAGTCGATCAAATGTTGCAACCTTTTTCGACACCTAATGATCCTCGCTTTGATGATCAATGGCATTACTACGAGCAAGCGGGTGGTCTAAACTTGCCAGCAGCATGGGATACAGCAACAGGTAGCGGCGTAGTGGTCGCGGTGCTTGATACAGGCTACCGCCCTCATGCTGATTTGAATGCAAATATTCTCCCTGGTTACGATATGATTTCTAACTTGTCGGTAGCAAATGATGGCGGTGGTCGTGATAGCGATGCTCGCGATCCTGGCGATGCGGTTGCAGCAAATGAATGTGGTTCTAACGGTGCACAAAACTCTAGCTGGCATGGTACGCATGTTGCTGGCACAGTTGCTGCTGTCACTAATAATGGTGAAGGTGTTGCTGGCGTTGCTTATAATGCAAAAGTAGTTCCTGTTCGTGTGCTTGGTAAGTGTGGTGGTTTAACATCTGACATTGCTGACGGCATTATTTGGGCATCAGGTGGAAGTGTTTCAGGCGTTCCTGCAAACTCAAACCCTGCAGATGTAATTAACATGAGTTTAGGTGGCAGCGGTTCATGTAGTTCTACAACGCAAAATGCGATTAACACAGCACGTAGCAATGGCACTGTTGTGGTTATTGCAGCTGGTAACGATAACGACAACTCAGCAAACTACAATCCAGGTAACTGTAGCGGTGTAGTAAACGTAGCATCGGTTGGGCGCAACGGCGGTCGCGCTTATTACTCAAACTACGGTAGCAATATTGATGTTGCAGCACCTGGCGGCGCACAAAGTTTTGCAAACGACTCTGAAGGCGTTCTATCAACTTATAATACAGGCTCGTCAACACCTTCAAGTGATAGCTACGGTTTTTCACAAGGTACATCTATGGCAGCTCCTCATGTTGCTGGTGTTGCAGCACTTATTAAGCAAGCTAAACCAAATGCTACGCCTGATGAAATAGAAAATATTCTAAAATCGACAACGCGTTCATTCCCAGCTTCATGTAATAACTGTGGTACTGGTATTGTAGATGCAGCAGCCGCTGTTGCTGCAGCAAGTGGCGGTACGACAACAACACCACCTGCAGCCGGTGGTGGCTCAGTAAGTGATGTAAGTGCTAATGCTGGTCAATGGAAACATTACACCCTAGATGTACCTGCCGGTATGTCTACATTTACCGTAACAACATCAGGTGGGACTGGCGATGCTGACTTATTTGTTAAATTTGGTAGCCAACCAACAGCATCAAGTTACGACTGCCGTCCATATAAAAATGGTAACGCTGAAACATGTACATTCTCAAGCCCACAAGCAGGAACATGGCATTTAAGCGTTAACGCTTACAGCACATTCTCTGGCTTAACTCTTACCGGACAATATCAGCCATAATTTATTGAAACAACTCCCTGAGAGCAAAGGTCAAGCTGAAAAGCTTGGCCTTTTTTTATTTAAAAACAATTTATAGCAACTCGGATTATGCCAATCTGCTTATATGGGTTTATTTAACGATAAGATAGTTGCGCAATAACAAGGCGAGGTATGACATATAGTTGTTATCACTAATTACGCAGTGCCTTACTTTATCTCCTACATCCATACAGCCGACTATGAATCATTTTTAATACGGTGAGTAATACCAATCCGCAATAATACTTAATCAATTTGGGGGATTAAATCTGACGCTAACTGTGTTAAAAATTTCTGATATAGGACAACTAAATAACGAAATTTTTGCCTTGTTATCAACACGGTTTTCTCACCTCAAAGTAGATCACTTAATTAGGGTATGTTGTTCTTTTAAGGTTAAATTTGCAGCATTCTGTTTGGTATTTAGGCAAGGCAGAGCCTATGCAGTGTGGCTATTCCCCATAAATAGGCGATAACGTAGCATTAATACCAAACAGGCGCTGCCCAAAGGATTCTTCCTAGGGGCTATTTACTCTTTGTTGCCTGCATGGATGTAGGTAAGGGGCGTGAGCAGGACGCGGAAGCTTTGCTCGGTTTTTATTTATGCAGATTGGTATTATTCAAACCGCGGATTCAAATCTGAAGTGCATAACGTTTAGGCGGCTTTAGCCGCCAAGTGATCCTGCATCAATTTTGCAGGCGTTTCAAATCCAAGTGTCTTTCTCGGACGATTATTAAGTTGCTCAAGTACTGGTATAACTTGCGCTGGTGTTACCGCCTTAAAATCTGTGCTCTTCGGCCAATACTGGCGTAGTAATCCATTCGTGTTTTCATTCAATCCGCGCTCCCATGAGTGATAAGGGTGAGCAAAATAAACAGGAACACTTAATGCCTTTGTGATTTTCTCATGATAAGCGAACTCTTTTCCATTGTCAGCCGTGATGGTATGAAGCGCTGACCTATATGGCCTTAATAGTTCTATCGTCGCCGCAGTAACGGCTTGTGCTGTTTTGCCTGCCACCTGAGTTGATACAGTGAATTGGGTGACCCGCTCTACAATGGTAACAAGGGCGCCTCGATGGCCTTTACCTATGACGGTATCTATTTCCCAATCTCCGATACGGCCTTTCTCATCAACTATTTGTGGACGTTCTTCAATGCTAACGCGATTTTTTATTTGTCCTCGGTTTGTCTTACCATGACTGCGCTTGTGATATTTCTTACCGTGTCGGCGTAGATGTAGGTATAACTCACCACCTGCTTTTTTATTTTCCCAGATATATAGATAAATGCATTCATGACTGACAGATTGTTTATTTTCCTTGCGCAACCATCCCGTTATTTGTTCAGGACTCCACTTCTCATTAAGCTTCTGGGTAATTAAAGCCATCATTTCAAGTGTCATCTTAAGTGGTTTTCTTGCACTTCTTCGGCGAGACAAAGCCCGCTCATGAGCTTGTTTGTATCTGTAACCTCGCTTGCCTGTATTTCTAGAAAGCTCTCTTGAAATCGTAGATTGCGATAAATTAGTTAGCTCAGCAATACTTTGTTGCGTAAAACCGCTTTTCTTTAGAACAGCGATCTGGCATCTTTGCTCATAGGTCAGTTGTTTGTAATGTCTCATTGTAAAATCTCTTGCCGGAGAAAAAGCAGTTAGCTTATGAGCAACTGACCACTTAATCTAGTCAAAACAAGTTATGCACTTACAATTTGAATCTAGGAACCAATATTAAATTACTTAACCATAAAACAAAAAACCCAGCCTAGGCTGGGTTTTTACATTCTAAAAGAAGAACTAAAATTACTTAATTTTAGCTTCTTTAAAAAGAACATGTTTACGAATCTTTGGATCAAACTTTTTGATTTCCATCTTCTCAGGCATGTTACGTTTGTTTTTGTCAGTAGTGTAGAAAAAACCAGTACCGGCAGTTGAAACTAAACGGATTTTATCGCGCATGATTCAGATCCTTAAACTTTAACGCCGCGAGCACGGATTTCTGTAAGAACCGTGTCGATGCCTTTTTTATCGATAATACGCATACCTTTAGTAGTAGTGCGTAATGTTACAAAACGTTTTTCACTTTCAACCCAAAAACGGTGTGTTTGTAGGTTAGGTAGGAAACGACGTCTAGTCGCGTTTCTCGCGTGTGAACGGTGATTACCAACCGCTGGACGCTTACCTGTAACTTGACATACTTTAGACATGTCTATATATCTCCAATAACTTCGCTCGAGCTTAATTTAATCTAAGGCCGTGTATTTCTGCCCTAGAGATAAATCGAAGGGCGCTCTTTATACAGCTTTTACAGGCAAAGATCAAATACTGATCTATCCAACCAGCTCATATGTAAATTTGATAGCGGCCAATTATAAAGATCGAATGCCCTTAGGGAAAGTAAAAACTGCATTTAAATTAAACTAATTTGCCAAAACGTATTAAACAGCTCATTTTTAGCACATTTATCTATCTAAGGAGCTAAATTAGGCCTCGCTCAGCAAACGAAACACAAGTTTCGCCGCCAACAATGATGTGATCGAGCACACTTATGTCGACCAATTGCAGCGCTTGTTGTAATTTATTAGTGATGAGTTTATCTGCTTGGCTTGGCTCTGCAATGCCACTTGGGTGATTATGGGCAAAAATAACAGCAGCCGCATTATTCTTTAGCGCAGCCTTTACCACTTCACGCGGATAAACACTGGCAGAATTAATTGTGCCATAAAAAAGTATTTCGTCTTTAACTAAACGATTTTGACTATCGAGATATAACACCATAAACACTTCTTGCTGCAAACCACGCATTTGAATTGTCAGGTAATCGTAGACTGAATTTGGCGAATTAAATACGGCATCTCGTTGGCAACGTTCCTGCATGTAACGTTGACTTAACTCAAGTACAGCTTGTAGCTGTACATACTTAGCAGTTCCTAATCCCTTTTGAGAGCAAAACTCTTCAATACTGGCGTTAAATAAATTATGCAGTGTTTTATTTTCATTCAATAAATGTTGAGCCAGCTCAATAACATTCATACCCGGTAACCCAGTACGTAAAAATATAGCTAGAAGCTCTGCATCACTTAATGCTTTGGCCCCTTTTTCAATGAGCTTTTCACGAGGGCGAAGCGAATTAGGTAGTGCAGTGAGTTGCATTATTCATCCTTGAGGAGCAAAAGTGTTCTATAAATGTAATGCAAAATTCAAATTTTGCCCGTTATTTTAGTATTAAAACTTAGCTCAATAAGCAAAGATTTGTTATTTTAGACACAATATTAAATAAGACTGATAAACAACCATGATCACTTTAACGAACAAAAAAATTGTACTTGGCATTAGCGGTGGTATTGCGGCTTATAAATGCGCTGAGCTAGTAAGGCGATTAAAAGATTCTGGTTGTGAAGTAAAAGTAGTCATGACTGAATCCGCTAAGCACTTTATTACACCATTGACTATGCAAGCTGTAAGCGGCGAAATTGTCTCAGATTCATTATTAGACCCTTCAGCCGAAGCTGCAATGGGCCATATTGAATTTGCAAAATGGGCTGATCTAATTTTAGTTGCTCCTGCAACGTGTAATATTATCGCCAAAATGGTCGCTGGTATTGCTGATGATTTACTAACTACGCTGCTACTGGCGACACCTGCAAAAGTAGCTGTTGCGCCAGCAATGAATCAACAAATGTATGCCCACGCAGCCACACAGGCTAACTTGGCAACGCTAAAGGCACGTAACGTACTTATTTGGGGGCCAGGCAAAGGCGAGCAAGCTTGTGGCGATGTTGGCGCAGGACGCATGCTAGAGCCACATGAACTTGTCCAGCTATGTATTACAAAAGAGCACCCACAACTGCTTGTTGGTAAAACAATTACAATAACAGCAGGTCCAACGCGAGAGCCACTCGATCCGGTGCGTTTTATATCAAATCACAGCTCAGGGAAGATGGGCTACGCACTTGCAGAAGCGGCTTTATTACTTGGCGCAAAGGTTAACTTAATTTCAGGCCCTGTAACTATAAAAGCCCCTACTGGCGCAAATCTTATTAATATAGAAAGCGCTGAGCAGTTATTAACTGAATCACTTGCTTACGCGCCACAATCAGATGCTTTTATTGGCTGTGCTGCTGTTGCAGATTACCGAGCTGCAAATATTGCGACTCAAAAAATGAAAAAGCAAGGCGGCGAACTCACACTGACTTTAACTAAAAACCCTGACGTAATTGCTGCTGTTGCTAATCTTAAGCAAAACCGCCCTTATACAGTAGGGTTTGCCGCTGAAACACAAAACGTAGAAAACTACGCTAAAGGTAAACTAAAAAACAAAAACCTAGATATGATTTGCGCTAATGACGTGTCAAAAAGTGGCTTAGGGTTTAATTCCGATCATAATGCTTTAACACTGTACTGGCATAATGAACAACTAGAATTACCACCAACAAGTAAAACAGAAATAGCTCGCAAGGTGATCGAACAGCTGGCCAAACATCTATAAAAAGGCTGGAAACAAACTGAATAAAACATTAACATACGCCATTCATTTGAACAAAAAATGACTAGGGTTCTTAACTGCGCCACTAAGAATAACTAATAAAAAGGAATGTTCATGCCTGCGACAAAAAGAAGTAATCGCAAAGAGCAAATACTGCAAGCACTCGCACAAATGCTAGAAACCAGCCCTGGGCAACGAATCACTACAGCTAAGCTAGCTGCAGAGGTAGGTGTATCTGAAGCTGCGCTATATCGCCACTTTCCGAGCAAAGCACGTATGTTTGAGGGCTTAATTGAGTTTATTGAAGATACTCTTTTATCGCGCATTAACCTTATTTTAGAAAACGAAAAAGAAAGCCAAGCACGTATATATAATATTTTATTGCTGCTACTCACATTTGCTGAAAAAAACCCAGGTATTACACGTATTCTAACTGGCGATGCTCTGCAAGGTGAACAAGAGCGATTACGTGAGCGTGTACAAAGTTTTTTTGAAAAACTAGAAACTCAGTTTAAACAAGTACTTCGTGAGAGAAAGCTTCGTGAAGGTAAAAACTTTCAAAGTGATGAGCTTACGCTTGCAAACTTTTTACTTGCTTACGTTGAAGGAAAAATGAATCAGTTTGTACGTAGCGACTTTAAAGTTAAACCAAGTACTCAATTTGAAAAACAATGGCTTGAGCTACAAAAAATTTGGCTGTAATGTTTGCTAAATTAATAAATTATATACGATAAAACGACCTACGGGTCGTTTTATCGTATATAGCTGCCATTTATCTGATCCGCTCGAATTATGAACCAAACTCGTTACAATGAAACAATGTCATAATACGAGAATCAATAATGAAAACAAAACTCACCTTATTAAGCACGGCACTCATTGCCAGCTTAACTAGCACCGGCATACACGCCAAAGAATCGCTACAATTTAAAGACGTATTTAGTTTTAAATCAGCTAAAAGCACGCAACTATCTGACAATGGCCAAGTACTCACTTTTAGTGCAACGCCGTATCGTGGAAATGCAACTGGCCAAGTTTACTCACTACAAAGCAATACACTCATCGCAGAAGTAGAACGCGGTACAAAGCCTCATATTAATAAAGCCGCTAACTGGGTCGCTTTTACACAAGTACCTACCTTACTTGAAAAAGAAACAACCAAAAAAAGACACACTTAAAAGCAATCTGGTACTCGTAAGCACACAATCAGGTGCTCAACAAAGCTTTGCTGATGTAAAAGATTACGCGTTATCTGATGATGGTATGTGGCTTGCTTATCGTTTAAATAAAAAAGACGATGACGCAAAAGTAGAAGATAAATCCGATAGCACTAAAAACGAAGAAGACAACGCTATCACGCCCGATAAAAAAGATAAGAGCTATCCACTTGTTATCGTAAATTTATCTGATAAACGCAGCCATACAATAGAAAACGTATTTAGCTACGCTATTAACTCAGCTAACAGCCAGCTATTAGTGAGTCAAAGTTACAGCGACGGTAATAACAACCAAATAGCGTTAATTGAGCTAAGTGACTTTAATAGCAGTGTATTAATTGATGAACCGGGCGTAATCGCAAATAAAATAGCGTGGCACCCAACTGACAATATTGCAGCATTTACATTGGGTAACTATGTAAATGATGACACGCGCCGTCGAAGCTACACTTTACAGCTATATAAAAACGAGAAGCTTGCAACTATAGATTCACCCGACAAAGTGTGGGCTTTAGGCAAAACGGCCTCCCTTGAATGGTCAGAAAATGGCGAGCGCTTATATTTTGAAAACCATCCAAAATTAGCAGCTAAAGTAAAAGCCAAAGAATATACCGACGAAGCCTCATTGTACGACTTTGATACCATACGTGAACATAAAGGTTTAGATGTATGGCACAACAACGATGCGCAAATAAAACCACGTGAAGAACAGCAATGGAACGAAGTTAATAAAAACCGCCATTACAGCGCGGTATATCACGTTAACTCGCAAAAAGTGGTACAGCTCAGTACCACTAATATGCCTGAGGTTGCACTAAACCCTCAGCGAGATGTATCTTTACTTGGCTCATCTAACATCCCCTACCTAGAAAAAATAATGTACGGCGGTTTTTTTGCTGATTACTTTGCAGTAGATATAAATACCGGTAAACAAACTCCAATTATTAGCAACTACCCGTTTAGACCGAGCCTTGCCCCTAATGGTGAGTTTGCAGCTTATTTTAGCGACAGCCAAATACAGTTAAAAGATTTAAAAAATAATAAAGTAACATCGCTTACAAAAGCGATTCAGGCAACCTTTGCTGATGATAAACACGACTACCCATCTACTCAACCTGGTTATGGTTTTGCTGGTTGGATGACCGATAGCAGCCAAGTGCTTGCTTATAGCAAATACGATATTTGGGCATTTGACGTAAAAACTAAGCAAGCTAAACGCCTAACTAATGGTAAGCAAAGCAATACGCAGTACCGTGTTATTAAGCTTGATAAAACCCAAGTGGGCTTTAAAAAAGGCGATACATTACTTGTCTCTGCTATTAACTTACAAACTAAACAAAGCGAAGTTGCAAAGCTCGACTTAACCACTAACACACTAACTAAGGTGCTTAGCGGTAATAAACGCTTTGATATAGTTAAAAAAGCCAAAAAGGCTGACAAGTACTTATTTACCTCGCAAACTTATAGCCAATTTCCTGATTACTACCAAACTGATTTTAGCTTTAGCGCACCAAAACAAGTGACCACCCTAAACCCGCAAATTAGTAATTTTGCGTGGGGCGAAAAGCCAGAACTAATAAGCTATAAAGGTTTTGATGGCGAAGACTTACAAGGCGTACTAATAAAACCAGCGGGCTATAAAAAAGGCGATAAAGTACCTGTGGTTGTGTATTTTTACCGTTACATGAGCCAGCGTATGTATGACTTTCCAAAAATGGAATTAAACCATCGCCCTAATTTCCCTCTGTTTACCTCAAACGGTTATGCGGTATTTTTACCTGATATTCGCTTTGAAATAGGTCACCCGGGTAAATCGTCAACGCAAACCATGATAAACGCCACCCAAAAGCTTATTGATTTAGGTATAGCTGATAAAAACAAAATTGGCTTACAAGGGCACTCATGGGCAGGTTATCAAAGTGCGTTTATGATAACCCAAACAGATATGTTCAAAGCGGTTGTATCAGGTGCACCAGTATCAAACATGACCAGTGCTTATAGCGGCATTCGATTAAAATCGGGTCTTGCTCGTCAATTCCAATACGAAACAGGGCAAAGCCGTATAGGTAAAAACTTATTTGAAGCACCAGATCTGTACATAGAAAACTCACCGGTGTTTTTTGCAGACAAAGTGAATACGCCTATTTTGATAATGTCTGGTGATAAAGATGATGCCGTACCTTGGCATGAAAGCGTGCAGTACTACTTAGCACTTCGTCGTGCAGGTAAAGATGCAACCTTTTTACAATACGAAGGTGAACCGCATCACTTGAAAAAGTTTCCTAATCAGGTCGATTTTTCAGTGCGTATGATGCAGTATTTTGATCATTACTTAAAAGGTAAACCTGCTGCTAAATGGATGGTTGAAGGTGAGGCCTTTATTAAAGAGTAGTACCAACCAGCATAAATCTTGATCAATTTAACGAATTAAATTGCACTATAACGTCGTTAAAAATTTTTTATTTAAAACACTAGATACAAAAATTTTTGCCTAGTTCTAGCGTAATTTTCTTAACGTTAAATAGACCCCATATATAAGCAGATTGGTATAAGATAATTACCCTTTCAATAAAAAGCCGATATTACATAGTAATATCGGCTTTTTATTGAAAAATCACAGTTACGTGATTTTTAATTACAAAAAAACCGCGTATAAAACGCGGCTTTTAAATGCTTTTTAATTACAGACCAGCACGGTCTTTAATTACAGCAATAAGTGGTGAACCAGCATGGTTACCTTCAGCCCAAGCGATATCTGCGCCATCAGCTAATGAACTTTTTGAAAGGTTTTTAACAATGTATTCACCAGTATCTATTGCGTTGCTTGCAACTGCATGGCGTAATAAGTTATTACCATTACATTGTATTGCATCGTAGATATTACGAATTTTTACACGAGAACTTTTAAGTTTACTACGTAAACGGTTTTTATCGTCCGCTGCTATATACTCGCAAATAGATACAGCTAATTGATCTTCAGCGTTTGCAGGCGCTACATACGAAAATGAACCTACTGCAATAGCAGTAACAATAACTAGCTTTGGTAATTTAAACATGAAAAACCCTTTATGGTACTTTTTACCTATGTTGATTGGTTAATATTGTACCAACACACGTAGATTTTCGCAATAATGTTATTGAATTTTATATAAAGTTACGAATTTATAACTAGATTTGTTTTTATTATCAGGCTGCATACTTAACTCTTCTTTAAGCTCCCATTTAGCTATTTTTTGATAATCTGGGAATTGTGTATCGCCTTCTACATCTAAATCTATAAACGTTAAATATAAACGCTCTGCACGCTCTAAAAACTGCTGATAAATATTTCCACCACCAATAATCATTACTTCTTCAGCGTCAGAAACTAAATTCAATGCAGCCTCTGGTGTTGCTACCGTTTCAATTCCATCAGCTTGATACCCAAGATTACGAGTAATAATAATATTACGTCGCCCAGGCAAAGGACGTCCGATAGATTCAAAAGTTTTACGACCCATAATTACAGGCTTACCTGTAGTCACTTTTTTAAAATGCTGAAGATCTGCAGGTAAATGCCATGGCATTTTATTATCTAGGCCAATTACACGGTTATTTGCCATTGCTGCAATCATTGAAATTATCATATTAAATACCTAGTACTTTATTTTTAAACAAAGAAAAAGGAGCATAAGCTCCTTTTTATAAATTCTATTTAATTAGCGCTCGTAGACAACTTCTACGTCGTAATCATCTTCATCCCAGTCGTCCCAATCATCATCATTGCCCTTACCTTTAGTGGCTTTTTCATGATAGGTATCCCACTTGAATTCAATCTCTTCATCTTCAACCTGTACAAACTTCTCTTTAGGCATGCTATCGAGCAGTGTCATTATGTTGTGAATTAAAGGTTGAGTGTTGAGTTTATTAATCGCTGAAATGTGATAAATATTTTCAGTTTCGCCCAGTTCTTCTGCAATAGCTTCACATAACGCTTTTGCTTCGTCCTCTGGTAATAAATCTATTTTATTAAAAACTAACCAACGTGGCTTCTCAGCTAATTTAGGGCTGTATTGATGTAACTCGTTAATAATCGAGAATGCATTATCAACAGGGTTTGAACCATCTACCGGCATTACATCAATAATGTGTAATAATACACGACAACGCTCTAAATGCTTCAAGAAGCGGATGCCTAAGCCTGCACCATCAGATGCACCTTCAATTAAGCCTGGTATGTCAGCTATTACAAATGATTTATTCGCTTCTGGACGCACTACACCCAAATTAGGAATAAGCGTTGTAAACGGGTAATCAGCTACTTTAGGCCTTGCTGCTGATACACTACGGATAAACGTAGATTTACCTGCGTTAGGAAGCCCTAGTAAGCCTACATCCGCTAATAGTAGCAACTCTAATTTTAAATTACGTACTTCGCCTTCAGTACCCAAGGTTTTTTGACGAGGTGCTCGGTTAGTACTTGATTTAAAACGTGCATTCCCCAAGCCGTGGAAACCACCTTTTGCAACCAAAATACGTTGACCATGTTGCGTTAAATCACCAAGTCCCTCTTGGGTATCAACATCCATAATACGTGTACCTACAGGCACCATAACAAATAAGTCATCGGCTTTTCGGCCTGTACAGTTACGGCTACGACCGTTAGTACCACGTTCAGCTCTATGGAAACGCTCAAACTGATAATCAATGAGGGTATTTAAGTTTTCATCAGCTTGTAGATAAACACTACCACCGTCTCCACCGTCACCGCCGTCTGGTCCACCATCTGGAACATATTTTTCACGACGGAAAGACACGATGCCGCTGCCACCGTCTCCAGCTTCTGCGCGAATTTCTACTTCATCTACAAACTTCATGATTACTCACTTTAGGGATTGGCTTGTTAATTTAACTATTATATACCGAAGCCAAGCTGATTGCAGGCTTGGCTTCGGTATATATTTTTTCTTAAAACAAAAAACCCCGCAAAGGCGGGGTTTTTTAACTACCTTACTGATTACTCAGTTACGATAGTTACGTATTTACGGTTTAAAGGACCTTTCTGTTCAAACTGAACTTTACCATCTGCTTTTGCGAAGATAGTGTGGTCTTTACCGATACCTACGTTTGTACCAGGGTGGAAACGAGTTCCACGCTGACGAACAATGATGCTACCCGCTAGAACTGATTCGCCACCAAAACGCTTAACACCTAGGCGTTTGCTTTCTGAATCGCGACCGTTACGAGTACTACCAGCTGCTTTTTTATGTGCCATTTCTAAGTACCTCTAATTAAGCGCTAATGCTAGTGATTTTAACTTCAGTGAACCATTGACGATGGCCCATTTGCTTACGAGAATGCTTACGGCGTCTAAATTTAACAACCTTAATCTTCTCACCGCGACCATGTGAAACAACCTCAGCTGTTATCTTGCCACCGTTTACGAACGGTACACCGATCTCGATTTTCTCACCATCAGCAACTAAAAGTACTGAATCAAATTCTACTGCCGCACCAGTTTCAACGTCTAATTTTTCAAGACGAATCGTTTGACCTTCAGTCACACGATGCTGTTTACCACCACTTTGGAAAACCGCGTACATAATTAACTCCGTCTGTGCACCCTCAAATCGGTGCAACTAAAATATTCTTCGATAGGGCGCGAAGTTTACGCTAACGCGAAATAACTAGCAAGCCTATTTTGTAATTAAAATGAATAAAAAGTAGCTGCATTGAGAGTAATTCAATATTTCCCCCAGTTTATATTAATTGACCCTTTTGCCAAGTGCTTTTTAGCTGTTAAGCGAAATAAGTTAATGCGCTTAAATAGAGCTCTCGCTGTATAATATCTAAGCGCGACTCAGACTGCATATTGGTTATCTATTAATCAGTTATCTCAACCAATTAAGCTCTTATTCAGTACTTTAATAGTGTTTTTTCAATCAATCGTCACAAAATATCGAGCTAGTGCATTTTTTGTTGTACAATCTGCGCCGTTCACACATAAAAATTGGCTCGGAGATCAATGGATATAAAAGCTATCCAGGCGTTAATCGAAAGCGATATGAATGACGTCAATCAACTTATACATGCGCAAATGCGCTCAGATGTGGCGTTAGTTAATCAGCTTGGTTTATATATAGTTAGCAGTGGCGGCAAACGTGTTCGTCCAATGCTCGCAATTTTAGCAGCCAAGGCGCTCGGTTATCAGGGTAAAGATCACATAACACTTGCAACAATTGTTGAGTTTATCCATACAGCAACGCTATTGCATGATGATGTTGTAGATGAATCAAACTTACGACGTGGCACGCCTACAGCAAATGCTGAATTTGGTAATGCTGCTAGCGTATTAGTTGGTGACTTTATTTACACTCGCTCATTTCAGCTTATGGTTGGCCTTGGAAAAATGCAGATTATGCAAGTACTTGCCGATGCAACAAACATTATTGCTGAAGGTGAAGTATTGCAGCTGATGAACTGCAATGACCCAGATACGACTGAAGCCAGCTATATGCAGGTTATTTACTCTAAAACGGCTAAATTATTTGAAGCAGCGACAGGCCTTGCTGCCATTATTACTGAGCAAGACCAAGCGACACTCGACGCATTAAACTTATACGGTATGCATTTAGGCACCGCGTTTCAGTTAGTGGATGATGTACTCGATTACAATGCGGATGCTGAGCAGTTAGGTAAAAACATTGGCGATGATTTAGCTGAAGGCAAACCAACCCTTCCGCTTATTTATGCTATGCAACATGGTAGCGAGCAGCAAACGCAACTTATTCGTGATGCAATAGAGCACAGTAATGGTATGGAGCATTTAGAAGAAATTTTAACTGCACTAAAACAAACTAATGCGCTTGAGTTTACAATGCAAAAAGCAGAGCTTGAGGCCGAAAAAGCCATTGCCTGTTTAGACTTTTTAGCTGAGTCTGACTATAAGCAAGCACTTATAAGCCTTGCCCGTATTGCGGTTGACCGCGACCACTAGTTTTAACTAGTTACACAGTGTGACATTAATTCTGAGCAATAAAAAGCCTGCAAATGCAGGCTTTTTTGTTGCTTAAACCGGCTATTACGCCATGAAATCAACACCTTCTTTGATGTCTTTTTTCAATGTTTCAAGCATGTCATTTTTTGCTTTTGTTTCAAATGCGCTTAGTTCGCCGTAAGAAAGAATTTCTTCTACGCCGTTTTTACCTAAACGTACTGGATGTGCAAAGTACTCTGCATCGCCATTTTCAACAGCAACGTAAGCGTAATCTACAACTTCTTCACCTTGTAGGCCTTTAACTAAAGACATACAAAAACGCGCTGCAGCAGCACCCATAGATAGCGTAGCTGAACCACCGCCTGCTTTAGCATTTACAACTTCAGTACCCGCATTTTGGATACGTGGAGTAAGTGCAGCAACTTCTTCATCTGTGAAAGAAACACCTTCAACTTGAGAAAGTAGAGGCAGAATCGTTGTGCCTGAGTGACCACCAATTACTGGTACTTTTACAGTTGCTACGTCTACGCCTTTAAGTTCAGCAACAAATGCTTCTGAACGAATAACGTCAAGCGTAGTAATACCGAATACGCGTTTAGCGTCGTAAGTACCTGCTTTTTTGAATACTTCAGCAACAATTGGAACTGTGCCGTTTACTGGGTTAGTAATAATACCTACTAACGCTTTAGGACAGCTGGCAACAATGCCTTCTGCTAACGTTTTGATGATGCCAGCATTTACATTGAATAAATCAGCACGATCCATACCTGGTTTACGTGGCATACCCGCTGGGATAAGAACGATGTCAGAACCTTCAAGCGCTTTATTTAAATCGTCTGCGCCAAAGCCTGCAACTTTAACATCTGTTGGGATGTGAGAAAGGTCAACCGCAACACCTGGTACTACTGGTGCAACATCATAAAGTGATAATTCAGAGCCAGCTGGTAAGCCTGTTTTTAATAATAAAGACAACGCTTGGCCGATACCGCCTGCAGCACCTAATACAGCAACTTTCATTGGAATTCTCCGTCATTTGAGGTAGGAAATATTTGTGGCTCTTAAGATAATGAAATTAGCGACTAAAAACAAATTTATCCTGTCTATTTCAAGTATATTTTCGACCATAGTCGTAAACTTTTGTGATTTAACGCATCAAACTGGCAAGTTAACTAAACAACTGCTGCATAATTATTCATTATTGTGTAGAATTTGCAGCATAAATAACAAAAATGAATAAAGACTATGCAACCACAAGATAAACAAGAAGCACTGGTAAAAGCATTTAAATCGCTTTTAAAAGAAGAAAACTTTGGCTCTCAAGGCGAAATAGTTGATGCGTTAAAAGAGCAAGGCTTTGACAATATAAGCCAAAGTAAAGTATCACGCATGTTAAGTAAGTTTGGCGCTGTACGCACACGTAATGCCAAGCAAGAAATGGTTTACTGCTTACCTGCTGAAATGGGTGTACCTACGGCTAAAAGCCCATTACGCCAATTAGTAATCGACATAATGCACAACGAAATGATGATCATCATTCGTACCAGCCCAGGTGCGGCTCAGCTTATTGCACGTTTATTAGATTCATTAGGTAAAGCAGATGGCGTACTAGGAACTATTGCCGGCGATGACACTATTTTTATCGCCCCGGCTAAAATATCTGAAATAGACGTGACGCTTGAACGCGTTCGCATTTTATTTGATACGGTTTGATTATTAATCGTAATTAAATCTGTTTTAAAAATCCGACCGAAGGTGCAAAAAAGCAGAACCCATATCGGCTTGAGTAAAATCAAGCCAGTGGTCGTAACAATCACCTTCGCCTAAACGGCTTTTAAGTATTTTTTCGAACGCGGTTCCTGTACATGCACATGTAATTGATAACATTCCCTGCTCATACACATCGCCATAAGGCATGCTTTGATTTAATAGTAGCGGTTGCCCGTCTTCATCTTTTAGCTCACTACGCGAAGCATGGCTGGTTTCGATCGCGGGGGTAATTAGTGTGTTATCAAGGCGCGTACGACCCATTATTTGCTCTTGCTCACTTAATGATAAATGCTGCCACACAGTTAAGTCATGCTTATAACGTTGTACATGAATATAACTTCCTTGATCTTCAAAGCTACCCGGTTTATTTATTAGTGCCGTCGCACGCTTTTTTCTACCATGAGCAGAATCGCCACCATAAATAAAGCCATTAAAGTCTCGTCCATCTAAAAAGCGAAAATTACGAACCTGCTCTACCAGCTCTACATCAGGAGCAAATAACTTTAATACTTGCAGGGCAAATAAATGGTTAACGTCTTCACGGTCAGAGCGAATTTGCACAAACAAATCACACGGTTGCACGCTCATTTGGTGATCGCTGTGATTTATATTAGGAAAGCTCTGTAATTCGCTTGGAATGTACTCAGGAAGGATATGTGGCCAATATTGCGCACCAATAGCGACCATACAAGAGAGCATTGACTCTGAAAACTGATCGCTAAATTCTTCTTCAATAGCGCTTACTTGCTTTAGTTTTACGCGTAACGATTCATCTTGACCATCAAACACATTAAAAAATAAGTGCAAACCGTGTAAGTTTGCTTCAGCACAAATCCCTGATTGCGCTTGCGCCATTGTTATTCCTTAGTTTTATAGATAAAAACACAGCGAATAACAAATTAATTATGATTCGAAAAAGTTCACCGTGTGAGGTTTTATTTTTATTATAACCTGCTCATTTTTTTCAAATGATTGGTCATATTGTGCAGCAACTTCAACTTCTTGCTCAGCAATAACGACTGTGTAAACATACGCTGAACCAATAAAGCGACTACTTAATATTGTAGCTCGTTCACAGTGTCTGTCACATAGATTATCACTTACCAATTCAATCTGGTGAGGACGAACATATATTTTCCCTACACTCGCTCTATGCTCATGTCCAATATATGATTTAACTAAGCCAAACGGTGTATTATATTCAGTTGTCGTTAATACTTCTGCCTCTAAGTATATGCCTTGACCCAGAAACTCTGCAACCTCCTTTGAGCTTGGGGCTGCAAAAAGCTGTTCTGGCGTGCCTTGTTGCGCAATTTTACCGCGATGCATAATGGCAAGTGTATCGGAAAAGGCAAATGCCTCTTCTTTTGAGTGCGTAACAAATACAGCAGAGACTTGTGTTGCCTTAATAATTCGACGTATATCGGCGATTAGCTCAAAGCGTACTTGTGTATCAATGTTTGAAAAAGGCTCATCAAGCAATAACAAACTAGGTTTATAAGCTAATGCGCGAGCAATCGCTACGCGTTGCTGCTGACCACCCGATAACTGATGAGGAAATCTATCGGCACAGCCAATTAAATGCACAAGCTTAAGCATTTCATCAACACGATGCTGCTTTTGGGCTTTGCTCATTTTACTAAGCCCAAATGCGATATTATTTGCCACCGTCAAATGCGGAAACAATGCATAATCTTGAAACATCATGCCAATGTTGCGATGCTCAGGTGAGACAAATGATTGCTCATTACTCACTAATTTACCGTCTATAAAAATAGACCCTTGCTTGGCTTCAATTAAACCTGCAATGGCTTTTAATGTGGTTGTTTTACCGCAACCACTTGCACCGAGCAGACAAACAATTTCATCTTTGCCCACTGTTAAATCTAAATCGTGAATAACCTTTGTGCCGTTATAGTGATAGCTCACGCCTTGTAAAATCAAACTACTCATTTAACTACGCTGCTCCATAGAACGATTAATAAAATACAAAGGAATAAACCCGACAATAACAATAAATAATGCCGAAATTGAAGCAAGCTCTAACTGCTCGTCACTCACATACTGAAATACATGAGTTGCTAAGCTTTCAAAATTAAACGGTCTGAGCAATAACGCCGCAGGTAGCTCTTTCATGCACTCAATAAACACCAGTAATGCCGCCGTAAGTAGTCCACGGCGTAATAAAGGTAGATGTATTAAACGCAATGTTTGCCCTTGGCTTTTACCCATTGATTGACTTGCCATATCGAGTGATGGGCTAATGCGTAAAAAACTCGATTCTATCGCTCCGTGTGCGATGGCATAAAACCTAACAATGTAAGCAATAATAATAGTAAGAATACTGCCTGTAAGCAGTAAACCTATATCTAAATTATATGGTTCGAGCGCTTCATTGATGGTGTTTTCTAATAATGTAAGTGGTAATAAAACAGCAATAGCGAGCACTGTACCAGGCAATGCATAGCCCGTACTGGCTAAACGCCCAGGAATAAGCGGATACGTTTGCTTTGCAACACGCTGATAAAAAACCACAAAAATACTCAACGTAATGGTTATTACACTCACTATCCCTGCTACTTTTAAACTTTGCCAAGCATAGCTAAAAAACTCAATGTTCCACGCTTTATCAAAGTAGGTAATTGCGTAGTTTACGAGTACTGCAATGGGAATTAAAAAAGCGATAAGTAAAATAAAGCCACAAAATGCAGTTGCTAGCCAAGCCGACTTTCCTTTTAATACATAGAGAGATTCGCTATTTACACTTGATTGGCGCTCAAATACCGCTTGGTTACGGCGGCTAAAGCGCTCTGCCATTAATGCCAAAAATAAAAGTAAGAGCATTACACCCGATATTTTAGCGGCCGCTGTAAGCGAATAATAACCAAACCATGTGTCATATACGGCGGTCGTTAATGTGCTCACGGCAAAATAGCTGACGGTTGCAAAGTCAGCCATAGTTTCCATACTAATGAGTGCAAGAGCCGCAACAATTGCGCCGCGAGAGAGCACTAAACTTACTTTAAAAAAACTTTGTTTAGGAGATAGCCCCATTAATTGACTAGCTTGTACTAATTTGAATGACTGTTCGCGAAGGGCTGTTTTAAAAATTAAAAATAAATACGGGTAAAGTACCAAGGCAATCATAACGATAGCGCCAGGTAGTGTACGTATATCAAAAAACCAATAGTCACTAGGTGATTGCCAGCCAAACCATTTTCTAAGTGCTATTTGCACAGGGCCCGCATAGTCTAATAAATCAGTGTATACATAGGCAATAATATAGGTAGGCATAGCAAGGGGCAGCATAAGTGCCCATTCAAACTGCTTTTTACCAGGAAAACTACAGTAAGCAGTAAGCCAACCGAGTGGCAGCGCAATAGCACAGCTAAGCACACAAACGCCTAAAACCAGCAACACAGTATTAGTAATGTAATCCCAAAGCACTGTATCCCAAAGATGAGAAAACACCTCAGAGTTACCTTGCAGAGATTCAAAAAGAAGAAAAAACAACGGGGCCGACAGAATCAAACCCGTCGACCACGCAAAGAGCTGCCATTTAGACAGCTTAAATTTATAAGTCATTAAAGATCGAACTTCACCTCATCAATCAGCTTAAGCGCTAACGGACGATATTTACTGATCTCATCGAGTGGCAAGCTGTCTTCCTTAAAGCTCCCCCAAGACGCAACCAAACTGGATAATTGCACACCTGGCTTAACTGGATACTCCATATTTAGTGAGGCATACATGTTTTGTGCTTTATTGTCGGTCATATACTCTATGAGTTTCAAGGCATTTTCAGGATTTTTAGCGAACTTAGTAATAACCGCACCCGATACATTTATGTGCGAGCCACGATTAATTTGGTTCGGGAAATTAATATTTACCGCTTCCGCCCAACCTTTTTGTTCTTTATCTTGCAACATTTTTCCAAGGTAATAACTATTACCTAACGCTAAATTGCACAAACCTTCTTTAACAGCTTTAACTTGAGCACGGTCGTTACCTTGGGGTTTGCGCGCTAAATTAGCTTTAACGCCTTCAAGCCATGTTTTAGTATCAGCCTTACCATGGTGAGCTATCATTGATGCAACAAGCCCCAAATTATAAGGATGCTTACCCGAACGAGTGCAAATTTGACCTTTATATTTAGGATCAGCCAACTCTTCATAAGTTAGGTTTGGTAACGCACCTACTCGCTCTTTTGATGAATAAACATTACGCACACGCTTTGTTAGCGCAACCCACTGGCCTTCGCCATCACGAAATGCTGCAGGCACATTATTATTTACGCTGTCACTTTTAATAGTTTGCGTTAACTTTAAATCTTCTAATTGAATAAGTGCACTAAAGTTAGAAGTTAGTACTAAGTCGGCTTTGCTATGTTTTCCCTCGCGCTTAACACGTTCAATTAATCCTTTTTTAGCAAAAACAACATTCGTTTGGATGCCGGTTTGTTTTGTAAAATCATCCAAAATTGGCTGTATTAAAAACGGTTGGCGAAAAGAGTAAATATTAACGACGTCGTTTGCAAAGGCTGGCGCCGATACTATTAATCCTAAAGTGATAGCGAGTGTCTTCATTATTCCACCTAAATAACAATTATTATCAAATAATTCTACCGTGAACAGTTAAAAAGTGCACACCTTAAATAGCTGTAAGTAGGTAAAAGGTGTCTAAAACAGAAATGTCATGTAAGACATCTCTCACGGATGTGACAGCTAATGAGTAAAAAGCAACATATAAAACAAGCATTAATTAAATAACCAATTGAAAATAAAGAATTAATAAACTTTAGCTATTGCATAAATACTAATTAAATATAGTTTCAGCCCTATTTAAGTTGCTCCATTCACCTATAATTTACTCATCAACCAAGCAGTGATGCTTATCGATTAAATACAAGCAAATTATTTATTCGACCAACCAATGATTAGGTTACCAAGGAAATACGGATTTTAGGACAGGCTCAGGATGAGTAACACAATGGAATGTTGTAAAAATGGATAGCATCAGGAAGGTGCGAAAGGGATAACAACAAGGGTTTAAGTTGTTTGACAGGATGTTTAAGGAATAGATGGACAGGCCTTTTAGGCAACACAATGGATTGATTAATACACGGATGCACTAGGAAGTGCAATGGAAGGATTTGGTAATAGTATTTACCTTACAGGATGTTCAGGAATTAAAGGAGACAGGCCCGGATAGCCTAGATTACATAGAACTAAAAAGTAATATTGTAATAACATGGATTAGTAAAAATTGGAGTTGATTAAGTTCAATTGCAGGATGCAGAAAATTAGAAGATTCCGCAAGCGCGCCTAGAGATAGAGCGCGCTTTTCTTTGCATAGGTAATTAAGTCAAACATATTAATAATAGAGGAAATAGCAATCTCATCAGCTTCAGAGCACAACTTATATGAAGGAACATAAATAGTTTATGGATATAAATTTTAAATCGAGTAAAAACGTCTCCACACTTAATAGCCCAGTAAATAGCAAAGCAGAGTATATTTGTATTTTTACGGCTCCTACCCCAAAAGAAAATCCTTATTCTGCTTTGTTTAATCCAGAAGGATACGATTTTTCTAACATGTCTATGAGTGAGTTTAAAACGATACTCAACGTTATTATTCAATTAGAAAGTGATATAAGAACAACCCAAAGAGGCGAGACCGCCCGTGATGACGAATTTAGTTATCAATTAAATAAGTTAGCAAATGCAATAGGCCGCACAAATTTTAATGGTAAAGTTAATATTAATAAGTATTTTTTAAAAGAGTAGAAGAAGCAAAAAAATGGAAAGCAGTGACTTCCATTCATTTAGTCAAGTGCATACAAGTATGAATCAACTATATGAAACAGTTGTAAAGTTAACATCTGAAGAAAATTTTACAGCACTTCAAAATAAAGCGATAGCTTACTTAGAATACACGAGCAAACAATCGGCTTAAGTTAGCTCTGATCAGGCTCAGGCCTGCCTTTATTACGTTTACCTAATAAATACGCATCGCGAAACTTTATAAAATGTTGCTCAAGCTTTGTTGATGCATCCATTTCGCCAGCAAGGGCTAACACCATAATAGCCACTTCAGCAGTGCCTAGTTGATGCGCATGAGGGGCTACACGTAATCGGTAATCAGATAGTTTATCAGCAGTAACAGAAAGTACAGGCAGGTTATCTAAATAGGGACTTTTACGAATCATTTTCTTTGCTTCGCGCCACGTACCATCTAAAAATATAAATAGCGGCTTTTTACCTAATTCAATACTAACTTCGGTAATAGCTCTGCCCTCTTCTACATCTTCAGCGGGAAACACGACCATTGGCTGATACTGCGAATCATTTATTAAAGCTAAAAGCGCTGAGTTAGGATCTGTTCTGTCCCATCTAAAAGCGTGATTATCAGGTACTATTTCAGCAATTAAACGTCCGGTATTTGAAGGTTTAAAGCTTTCATTATGGTACATCAATAAACAGACTGCAGCCGTACAATCAGCCTGTTCAACACCTTTACAAATACAGTAGTGCTTAGCTATTAAGCATTGCTCACAGCGATCTAATTTACCGCCTCGAGCATTAAACTCTCGACGGGATTCACTTATTTGTTGAGCGCGTAATGCTAAAACTGAGTTTTTCACTGTATTTACCTTCAATTAATTAAGCGCGCATTGTAACGACTTCTTGTTATTTAATCTTATATTTATAGCCATACCAACCTGCATAAATCTTTGATCAATTTAACGAATTAAATTGAACTATTACGTCGTTAAAATTTTTTTATTTAGAACAACTAGATACAAAAAATTTTGCCTAGTTCTAGCGTAATTTTCTTAACGTTAAATAGACCCCATATATAAGCAGATTGGTATCATTGAATTAATTCAACATCTCTCAAATTTAAAATCAGACATAAAAAAACCCAACCTAAGTTGGGTTTTTCAAACAAATGCTAAAGAGTTAAATTACTTCTTTTTAACTGCTTTTTTGTTTGGTAGGTCAGTGATCGAACCTTCAAAAATTTCAGCTGCAAGGCCGATTGATTCGTTCAATGTTGGGTGAGCATGAATTGTAAGCGCTAAGTCTTCACCATCTGCACCCATTTCAATACCTAAACCGATTTCGCCAAGCATTTCGCCCGCGTTAATACCGATCATAGCACCACCGATTATACGGCCACTTTCTTTATCAAAGATAAGTTTAGTAGAACCTTCAGTACGAGCAGATGCAATTGCACGACCAGATGCTGCCCACGGGAATACCGCAGTTTCAACTTTTAAGCCTTGCTCTTTTGCTTCTTTCTCAGTAACACCTACCCAAGCGATTTCTGGGTCAGTATACGCTATTGAAGGAATACATTTAGGGTCGAAGAAATGCTTCTGACCAGAAATAACTTCTGCAGCAACATGACCTTCATGAACCGCTTTATGCGCAAGCATAGGCTGGCCAACTAAGTCACCAATTGCAAAAATATGGCTTACATTAGTACGTAATTGCTTATCAACATTAATAAAGCCACGCTCATCAACGTTTACGCCCGCTTTTTCAGCATCAAGTAAGTTACCGTTTGGAGTACGGCCAACTGCAACAAGTACTTTGTCGTAACGTACAGGTTCTGCTGGTGCGTTTTTACCTTCAAACGTTACGTATAAGCCGTCTTCTTTAGCTTCAACACCAACAACTTTAGTTGAAAGCATTACGTTGAATTTTTTGCTTACGTATTTTTGGTAAATTTTGATGATGTCTTTATCAGCTGCTGGTACTAATTGATCAGCAAATTCTACAACATCAATTGCAGAACCTAGCGCACGGTATACCGTACCCATTTCAAGACCGATAATACCACCACCAAGTACAAGTAGCTTTTCTGGTACATCTTTAAGCTCTAGCGCGCCAGTTGAATCAATTACACGGTCATCTTGTGGGATGAAAGGTAAGTTAACTGGTTTAGAACCGGCTGCAATAATCGCGTTATCAAACGTGATAGTTGTAGCGCCGTCTGCGCCTTCAACTACTAAAGTATTGCTGCCAGTGAATTTGCCGTATCCAGATACAACTTTCACTTTACGCATTTTGGCCATGCCTTCTAGTCCACCAGTTAACTGGCCAACTACAGAATCTTTCCAAGTACGAACTTGGTCAAGATCGATTTTTGGTGCGCCAAAAGTAACACCGTGAGATGACATTTCAGCTGCGTCATCAATCACTTTAGCTACGTGTAAAAGTGCTTTAGAAGGAATACAACCAACATTAAGACATACGCCACCTAATGTTTCGCGAGATTCTACTAATGTAACTTCTAAGCCCAAGTCAGCAGCACGGAAAGCCGCAGAATAACCACCAGGACCACCGCCTAGTACAACAACTTGAGTTTTTAATTCGTTGCTCATGCTTTTACCTTAATTGTTTGAACGGGACACTGCCCTAAAATTTAACTGCCATGTTTCTGCAAGGCAGAAAGAGTGAGCAGCGCACAAAGTGATGCAATTCGTACAAAGATTGTATCATTGCAAATGGTAAAAATCCCAGCTAAAAACAACTGGCTGGGATTTGATTCTATTTATTTTATTGCGTATACCAATTTTTCTAAACTGGTTACATCACCAACTGGCGAATATCGCTCATGTAACTTGCAAGAGTCACAGTAAAGCGTGCAGCTAATGCTCCGTCAATAACCCTATGGTCGTATGACATAGACAGCGGAACCATTAGTTTAGGTTCAAACTCTTTACCATTCCATTTAGGTTTCATTTCAGATTTAGATACACCTAAAATAGCAACCTCTGGCGCATTAACAATCGGCGTAAATGCCGTACCGCCAATACCGCCAAGGCTAGAGATAGTAAAACAGCCACCTTGCATATCAGACGATGTAAGCTTACCGTCACGGGCTTTAACAGATACTTCCATTAGTTCACGTGATAATTCAATAATGCCTTTTTTATCAACATCTTTAAACACTGGCACTACTAAACCATTTGGCGTATCAACAGCAACACCAATGTTAATGTACTTCTTAAGAATTAAACTTTCGCCATCGTTAGACAGTGAAGAGTTAAATGTTGGGAAGTCTGCAAGTGCTTTAGCCGCTGCTTTCATCACAAACACAAGAGGTGTGATTTTAACACCCAGCTTTTTCTTCTCGCTAAGTGCATTTTGCTCTTTACGAAATACTTCAAGACTGGTGATATCAGCTTCGTCAAACTGTGTAACGTGTGGGATTTGTACCCAGTTACGGTGTAAGTTTTTGCCTGATAGCTTTTGAATGCGAGATAGTTTTTCTCTTCAATTTCACCAAACTTAGCAAAATCTACTTTAGGCCATGGAATTAGACCAAGCTCGCTGCCACCAGCATTACTACCAGCTGATAATTGACCAGATTCAACTTGCTTAACCAGTGTTTTAACATAGTTTTGCACGTCTTCTTTAACCACACGGTTTTTACGACCAGTGCCTTTAACGTTAGCTAGGTTAATACCAAACTCACGCGCTAAACGGCGAACAACAGGTGATGCATGAGCATACGCACTGTTTTCTGTGAAGCTTTCATTACTTGCTTTTGCAGGTGCTGCTTGAGCGGGAGCCGATTCAGTTTTAGCCGCTGCTGCAGGTGCTGATTTTTCAACTGGTGCAGATGCTGCTACTGGCGCGCTGCCTGCAACTTCAAATACAAAAATTAATGAGCCAGTCGATACTTTATCGCCAGCGGCTACTTTAATTTCTTTAACCGTACCTGCAAATGGAGCGGGTACTTCCATTGCGGCTTTGTCGCCTTCAACGTTTAAGATTGATTGATCTTCTTCAACCGTATCGCCAACTGCAACCATAATTTCAGTTACTTCAACTTCATCGCCACCAATATCAGGTACATTTACTTCTTTAGTACTTGGTGCTGCGTTTGCTGTGGAGCTAGCTGCTGGCGCTTCTACAGGAGCCGACTCTTTAGCCGGTGCTGCAGATTCACTTCCTGCTACTTCAAAAACAAACACTAACGAGCCTGTTTTAACTGTATCGCCAGCGGCTACTTTAATTTCTTTAACCGTTCCAGCAAATGGTGCTGGCACTTCCATTGCAGCCTTGTCGCCTTCAACGTTTAAGATAGATTGCTCTTCTTCAACGGTATCGCCAACAGCAACCATGATGTCAGTTACTTCAACTTCGTCATCGCCAATATCTGGTACGGTTACTTCTTTAGTCGAAGAACCTGTAGAAGCAGCAGGTGCTGCCTCTTCAGATTTAGCTGGAGCAGCGGCTGATGCATTAGTCGAGCCAGTGCCTTCACTCTCGCCTTCAAACAAAAACACTAAAGAGCCCGTTGTAACGGTGTCACCAACGTTTACTTTAATCTCTTTCACTGTACCCGCTTGCGAAGCAGGTATTTCCATTGATGCTTTGTCGCCTTCAACATTTAATAGTGATTGGTCCACATCTACTTTGTCGCCAACGCTTACTAATATTTCGGTTACTTCTACTTCGTCGTCACCAATATCAGGTACTTTAATTTCAATACTCATTGCAAACCTCTTATGCGTACAGTGGGTTAAGTTTGTTAGTGTCGATGTTGAACTTTTTAAGTGCTTCAACAACTACTGACTTCTCAACTTCACCGCGTTTAGCAAGTTCAGATAACGTAGCAACAACAACGTAGCCCGCGTTAACTTCAAAGTGACGACGTAGGTTTTCGCGGCTATCAGAACGACCGTAACCATCTGTACCTAACACTTTGTAGTTGCTGCTTGGAATGAATGAACGCGCTTGTTCTGCGTAGTTTTTCATGTAATCCGTTGCTGCAACAGTCACAGAGTCGTTTAATACGCTTGTGATGAATGCTGTTTTTTGCTCGCCTTCAGGATTAAGCATGTTGAAACGTTCAACATCTTGACCTTCACGCGTTAATTCGTTGAAAGACGTTACAGAGAACACGTCAGACGCAATGCCATACTCTTCGCTTAGAATCGTAGCGGCTTTACGCACTTCAGTCATAATAGTACCTGAGCTTAATAGCTGTACGTTGGCTTTTTTACCTTCGTAACTTTCAAGCTTGTAAATACCTTTACGAATACCTTCTTCAGCGCCTTCTGGCATAGCTGGCTGATGGTAGTTTTCGTTCATAAGCGTTAGGTAGTAGTAAATATTTTCTTGGTCATCACCGTACATACGACGAATACCGTCTTGTACAATAACAGCTACTTCAAACGCGTAAGTTGGGTCATAAGAAATACAGTTAGGAACCGTATTAGCAAGAATATGACTGTGACCATCTTCGTGTTGCAAGCCTTCACCATTGAGCGTTGTACGACCCGCAGTAGCACCTAATAAGAAACCACGTGCTTGTTGATCGCCCGCCATCCATGCCATGTCACCAACGCGTTGGAAACCAAACATAGAGTAGTAAATGTAGAATGGGATCATTGGTAAATCGTTAGTGCTGTATGAAGTTGCAGCAGCAACCCATGACGACATTGCACCTAACTCATTAATACCTTCTTGAAGCACTTGCCCTGATACAGTTTCTTTGTAGTAAGAAACAATATCACGATCCTGTGGCGTATAGTTTTGGCCATGCGGATTGTAAATACCAATTTGACGGAATAAACCTTCCATACCAAATGTACGCGCTTCATCGGCAATAATTGGTACGATGTTTTTACCAATGCCTTTATCTTTTAATAAGATATTAAGTGCACGAACAAAGCCCATAGTGGTAGAAATATCACGTTTTTGCTCTTCAAGTAGCGGCTTAAATGCTTCTACTTCTGGCAACGCTAATTTTTCACTAAAACGTGGTATACGCTTAGGTGTATAACCTTTAAGTTCATCACGGCGTGCATGTAGGTATTTATACTCAGGAGAACCTTCTTCAAGCTCTAGGTAAGGAAGTTCTTTTAACTGTTCTTCAGATACTAAATCGTCAAGACCAAGGCGTGAACGTAAATGTGCAACATGCGACATGTCCATTTTTTTCACTTGGTGCGCAATGTTTTTACCTTCAGCTGCTTCACCCATGCCGTAACCTTTTACAGTTTTAGCAAGAATTACAGTTGGACGGCCTTTAGTGTCTTCTGCTTTTTTAAATGCAGCAAATAATTTTGATGACTCATGACCACCACGCTTAAGCGCGAAAATTTCATCATCTGTCATGTCAGCAACAAGTGCTGCTGTTTCTGGGTAACGACCAAAGAAGTTTTCACGTACGTACGCGCCATCTTTAGCTTTATATGTTTGGTAATCGCCATCAACAGTTTCGTTCATTAACTGTAGTAATTTACCCGTTGTATCTTTAGCTAGAAGAATATCCCAGCCGCTGCCCCACACTAGTTTAATTACGTTCCAGCCAGCGCCTTTAAACAAGCCTTCTAGCTCTTGAATAATTTTACCATTACCCATAACTGGGCCGTCTAAACGCTGTAAGTTACAGTTAACTAAGTAACACAGGTTATCTAGTTTTTCACGTGCAGCAAAAGAAATAGCACCGCGTGATTCTGGCTCATCCATTTCACCATCACCTAAAAACGCGTATACACGTTGGTTTTTAGTGTCTTTTAAGCCACGACCATCTAAGTATTTTAAGAAGCGAGCTTGGTAAATTGATGAAATAGGACCTAAGCCCATTGATACCGTAGGGAACTGCCAAAATTCAGGCATTAACTTAGGATGTGGGTACGATGGTAAGCCTTCACCATCAACTTCTTGGCGGAAGTTATCTAGCTGTGCAGCCGATAAACGACCTTCAACAAACGCACGTGCATAAATACCAGGAGAAATATGACCTTGGTAATAAACTAAGTCACCACCGTCTACATCATTTGGCGCTTTAAAGAAGTGGTTAAAACACACTTCATAAAATGCAGCAGATGATTGGTAAGACGCCATATGGCCGCCTAAGTCGAGATCTTTTTTAGATGCACGTAGAACGATCATAATCGCGTTCCAACGTATAATTGAACGAATACGACGCTCAAGATTTACATCACCCGGGTAAGCAGGTTCTTGATCTACAGGAATAGTATTAACGTAGTTCGTGGTAATACCCGTTGGCATATCAACGCCATCTAAACGGGCTTGCTCTAATACTTGCTCAAGTAAAAACTGAGCTCGTTCAACACCTTCTTCGCGCACAACTGATTCAAGAGCTTGTAACCACTCTTGTGTTTCTAGCGCGTCTACGTCAATTTTATTGACTTCAGACATATGGAGGTTTCCTTATGTTTAAAATACGAATATTGTTAATTTAATATCACAGCTACTTAATTTGTGTGTTCAAAGTAGTTATGTACTAACTTAATTTTGTTTAGTGCGTCTTAAACTACGTTCAATTCGCGAATGTTCTTTGCCTGCTTCAAGTAGTGCTTCTTCAATAAACGCTAAGTGCGCATTACTTGCTAAACGGGCTTGTTCTGGATTACCGTCAATAACGGCATCCATTAATAAACGCCTGTGCTCGGCTAACTGACTGCTAATATCTGACTTTTTTAATAAAACAGTTAAATTTTGCAGTACATTTTGCTCAAGCAGCGCTTTCATACCTCTAACTAAATGCAATAACACGACATTATGCGAAGCTTCAGCCACACTAAAGTGAAATGCATTAATTGCTTTTGCTTTTTGCTGTAAATCATCATTAACTAAGGCAATTTCATCAAAGCTTTGCTTTACTTTGCTAAAATCGTTGCTGGTCCCGCGCAGTGCTGCGTAGTAAGCAGCAATCCCTTCTAATGCATGACGAAATTCAAGTAAATCAAACTGCGACTCAGGGTGTTTACTAATCAAATCAAAAAGTGGATCAGTAAGCCCTTCTTCGAGCTGATTTTTTACAAACGTGCCGCCACCTTGGCGACGCGTAACTAAACCTTTCGCTTCTAACTTTTGAATTGCCTCTCGTAGTGACGGGCGAGACACTTCAAATTGCTTTGCTAGTTCACGCTCTGGTGGCAACTTTTCACCTGGTGCTAACGAGCCTTCAAGAATCATGTTCTCAAGTTGCTGTAAAATAACATCAGATAATTTTGCTGCTTTAATCTTTAAAGACATGAATCAACGTCCGCGTTGTATAAATACCAAAAGCCCACAAAACGGGGCTTTAAGTCGTATGATTTACCCAAAAGGTAAATTGGTCATACCAAAAATTTTCAATACGGTATCAAAAAGCCTAATAGCTGTCAATTTACAGTGTGTTTATACGTTGGCAGTAGCGTAACGCATTTTGAACGAAGATTAAACAATGCGCAATTTACAAAAATTGTTATAACGTTAATAGGATGAAAACAATTGGTCTGACCAGATGAATTTAGAATATTAGCTCTATTTTATTGTGTTTAAAAATTGCAGGAAGAGATTAAAGCACCTTACATTGCATAAGGTACTTTATTAAAAAGGTATTAACTTAAGACAGCCCACCAAATAATGTAAGTAGTGCTATAAGTACTAAGTAAAATAATACATTGCGCTTAACAAGCTTAATCATACAAGTGGCTTCGTAGGTACAGCCGTAATAACGCTTTTCAACTTGCTCCGCAGCCAGTGCAGTACATGTTACGACTTCTCGGTTTGGAGATTTAAAGTTAAGTACGTAACGTAGCCAACAGCTCGTGCCTTTATTAAAGTTACCTATTACTAAATAACCAAAGCTGGTAATACGTGCAGGTAACCAGTCGAGCCAAAACAATAGTTTATGTATAAGCTTAAAACGCTTAGCAAATATTACCTTATGATCTTCTCGTACTAAATCAGCTAAAGTACGTACTAATGCATATAAAACCGCACCTGGCGCGCCTAAAACAACAAACCAAAAAATAACCGCACAATAAAATCTAAAGTTTACCCACGCCAATGTTTGCCCAAAAGTCTCGCCACCATCTTGATCATCGGTACGCTTTTGACCTATTTGCAGTGCATATAAAGATGCTGCAGTACCATCGTCGCGCGTTAACGCATTTAAATACGATTTGTATAAAGCACGCTGCTTAGCACAACCAAAGCACACTAAAAGTACCGCGATATTAATACCCAACTGCCACAATACAAAATCTGACAAACAATAAACTAGCGCTATAGCTATAACAGGGAGTGCAAGCCAAACAAAAAACCCCGGTGTTGAGCTAAATAAGCCCTTATCACCAAGTAATTTATTAGAGCGATTTAAATAACCATTTGCGTAATAACTTATTTGCCAATAATTAGACCTAGCACCTAGACGCTCAAGTATTAGTGCAATTATTATAGAAACCAAAATCATTGTAGTTACTCTCTTAGCTTGATTGCTCAAGCATATTTAAAAACAATTGCCAATTAAAGCTACTACCTGGGTCGGTTTTTCGCCCTGGAGCAATATCGCAGTGCCCCACAATACGTGAAGGCGTTATTTTTGGATAGCGTTGCATTATTGACTTGCTCAAAACAGCTAACGCATTATATTGCATTAAAGTATAAGGAGTGGTGTCAGTTCCTTCAAGCTCAATACCAATGCTAAAATTGTTACACGCCGCATGCCCTTCAAATTCAGATAAGCCGGCGTGCCATGCGCGCTTATTAAATGGCACGTATTGTAAAACATTCCCGGTGCGCTTAATAAAGCAATGGGCAGATACACGTAAATTCTTTAAGTCACTAAAACTCGGATGAGCATTACAGTTAATGCTACCCATAAATAACTCATCAACGAAAGGTGTACCAAACTGCCCTGCTGGCAATGATATATTGTGAATCACCAATAAAGAAATATCAGCCTCATCAGGGCGCTCATCAAAGTGCGAACAAGGCCGCTGCACTACCGTACTTAAAACACCACTTAAATCTATTTTCATGATACGTTTGCTATATAAATATCAAGATATACATATCGCTGATGCTAAAGGATTTATTAAAACAATGATAGTAACAAGCGAGGTGTAAAACCTTACCTACAACATACACCAAACCGTAGGTGCGAATTTACGCCCGCTTATTTAACGTAGCTTGGGTGTTTAAAAAGCGAGGTGTAAAACCTCACCTACAACATACAGCAAACCGTAGGTGCGAATTTACGTCCGCTCATGTAACGGAGCTTGGGTTTTAAAAAGCAAGGTGTAAAACCTCACCTACAACATACACCAAACCGTAGGTGCGAATTTACGTTCGCTCATGTAACGTAGCTTGGGTTTTAAAAAGCGAGGTGTAAAACCTCACCTACAACATACATCAAACCGTAGGTGCGAATTTACGTCCGCTCATGTAACGTAACTTCTGAAATTAAAAGCGAGGTATAAAACCCTACCTACAACATACACCAAACCGTAGGTGCGAATTTACGTCCGCTCATGTAACGGAGCTTTGGTATTTAAAAAGCGAGGTGTAAAACCTCACCTACAAATAATTTAAACCCACACGTAGGTGCGAATTTATTTCGCGCTCATGTAAAGTAGCTTCTGAAATTAAAAGCGAGGTGTAAAACCTCACCTACAACATACGACAAACCGTAGGTGCGAATTTACGCCCGCTCATGTAACGTAGCTTGGGTGTTTAAAAAGCGAGGTGTAAAACCTCACCTACAACATACACCAAACCGTAGGTGCAAATTTACTTTGCGCTCATGTAACTTGGCTTGGGTGTTTAAAAAGCGAGGTGTGAAACCTCACCTACAAATAATTTAAACCCACACGTAGGTGCGAATTTATTTCGCGCTCATGTAACGTAACTTTTTAAATTAAAAGCGAGGTGTAAAACCTCACCTACAACATACACCAAACCGTAGGTGCAAATTCACTTCGCGCGCTTATCTTTATATCGGAACAAAGCCAATCGCTTCTCTTTCATCTACAAACATAGTAAAATTTTCTTAATTTATTAACGCTTATGAGCTTTGCTATGTCTATTTCGCACACCTTAATTAGTCAACTTGTTACTCTTGCACTCGACGAAGATTTAAATTACCAAACCGCGCAAGATGGCGATATTACCGCACAACTGATCCCACTAAACGAGCAAGCAAATGCCAAAGTAATAACGCGCGAAGACTGCGTTTTTGCGGAAAAGACATCATCCTTGAAGTATTTAAACAAGTAGACCCGACTGTAAAAGTAGCCGTACTCGTAAATGATGGCGACGTAATTAAAGCAAACAGCACATTATTTACAGCCACTGGTTCAGCACGTTCAATATTAACTGCCGAGCGTACTGCACTTAACTTTGTGCAAACCTTATCAGGTACAGCGACTACTACAGCGCATTATGTAAAAGAGTTAAGCGGTACCACTACACAACTACTCGACACTCGCAAAACAATACCAGGGCTTCGCGCATTACAAAAATACGCAGTAAAATGTGGCGGTGGTGCAAATCATCGTATTGGCTTATTTGATGCGTTCTTAATTAAAGAAAACCATATAGCAGCCTGTGGCACAATTGATAAAGCAGTGGCTCAAGCAAAACTGAACCATCCTAATAAGTCAGTTGAAGTCGAAGTTGAATCACTTCATGAGCTAAATCAAGCTATTCACGCTGGCGCTGATATTATAATGCTTGATAACTTTAGCATTGAGCAAATTAAGCAGGCAGTTACATTAACGCATAAACGCGCCAAACTTGAGGTCTCTGGTAATATGACGCTAGAAACACTCAAAGCCTATTCTCAAGCGGGTGTTGACTTTATATCAAGTGGTGCGCTTACAAAAAATTTACAATCAATCGATTTATCAATGCGTTTTGAATAAAAAACACGCTAAAAAAGGTTTAAGCATAGCTAATTCATTGACATTTTAAATAATTGAGCATTTAATAGTGAAAAAGGACTACTCTTTAATATTTTGTTAAATAAAGTACCTTTAACATTAAATACGTATGCTAAATAACAATAAACAGTGCTAGACTCGCACTGTTGTATCAACTTATTTTATAAGTTCAGCCAAAATAGTTACTTGGCAATTTAGTTTAAAAACTAAATACACTAAATTATTTTATCAAGTGTCTAGTATTCATTGCTAACGTATAATTTGATTGATACAACGTAGTAGCACACAATGAATTTATAGCTTTTGTGGTCAACACTCAAAAGTTAACGTGAAATAAAGTTTTTTTAAGTAAAACTGTAAACTAAATCAGCTAAATTAAGTTAGGCAATTTTGCTGCTTATATGATTTAACCTACAAAAATCTATCCTTTAGGAGAGGAAACATGAAAACAATGACTCAAAAACAACAGGGTTTCACCCTAATTGAATTAATGATCGTAGTAGCAATCATCGGTATTCTTGCTGCAATTGCATTGCCTCAATATCAAGATTATACCCAAAGAACTAAAGTTAGCTCGGCGCTAGCTGGAGTAGCTTCATTTAAAACTGCAGTAGCTCTTTGTAGCCAGATGAATGGCAGCTTAAGTGACTGTGATGGTGGTTCTGAAGACATCCCAGCAAACATTGCAGCTGACGATGGTGCAACAATCAACTTTGTTGATGCAGTTACTACTACTGATGGTGTTATTTTATTAACCACTACAGCTACAAATAGTGCCGGTGCAAATATGGTACTAACAATTACACCTACAGTTGGTAATGGTAGTCTAAAATGGGTTATGACGGGAACTGGTTGCTCTGCAACAACTTCTGGTCGTGGTATAAACTGTGATGTAAACTAACTTAAGCAAAATGGGTAGCTGTATATACTGCTACCCCTTAAGTGACTGAAGGCCTGAAAAGTGTCTAAAAAAATAAAAACGATGATTTAAATACTTTCCAATGGATAGGAGTTAGTACTAGAGGAAAGCGCTTAGAAGGTGAAATCGCTGGTATCAGTATTGCCTTAGTAAAAGCTCAACTTCGTAAGCAAGGTATTACTCCCTCAAAAGTAAAACGTAAACCAAAACCTTTATTTGGCGTACACACTCAAAAAATAACACCTAAAGATATCGCCTTGGTTACTCGCCAAATTGCCACTATGTTAATGGCTGGCGTACCCTTAATTCAATCTATTGAAATGATAGCTTCTGGCTCAACAAATAAAAGCGTTACCAAGCTTATCTCAGCTGTAGGCGATGATGTAAAAGCTGGTCAGCCTTTGTCTTTATCACTTAGAAAATATCCACGTTATTTTGATGACTTATATTGTGATTTAGTTGAATCTGGCGAGCAGTCAGGAGCACTTGATAAAATATTTGATCGCATAGCTATTTATAAAGAAAAATCAGAAGCGCTTAAATCAAAAATTAAAAAAGCAATGTTTTACCCTATTGCTGTCTTAGTCATTGCCCTTATAGTGACCTCAATTTTGCTTATTTTCGTAGTGCCACAATTTCAGGACATTTTTGCAGGGTTTGGGGCTGAACTCCCTGCATTTACATTATTTGTAATTGGTATTTCTGACTTTATGCAAGCTTATTGGTGGATGATTCTGATTGCGATAGTGGTTTTTGGCTGGACTTTTAAAGAGGCTAAATTAAGAAGCCTAAAGCTCAGGGATGCAACCGACAGAGCCATACTTAAGCTCCCTGTTATTGGCATGATTTTAAACAAAGCAGCTGTGGCACGTTACGCGCGAACACTTTCGACCACATTTGCTGCCGGTGTTCCATTAGTTGATGCACTTGATTCAGCAGCAGGTGCTTCGGGCAATGCAGTGTACCGTTATGCTATTTTAGATATTAAAGCAGAGGTTAGCTCAGGTAACCAAATGAACTGGGCAATGAGAAACTCAAAAATCTTCCCTGACATGGTAATCCAAATGGTTGCTATCGGTGAAGAATCTGGCTCGCTCGATGGTATGCTGGCCAAAGTAGCCACTATTTATGAGCAAGAAGTAGATGATGCAGTTGATGGCTTATCTAGCTTACTAGAGCCATTAATTATGGCTGTATTAGGTGTACTTGTTGGTGGTTTAATTGTTGCTATGTACCTCCCTATTTTCCAACTTGGTTCTGTTATTTAATTATTTGGTTTTTTATATGCAAATTATTATAGAAGTAATGCAAAGCCAATTGTGGTTTTACTTAACCACCATTGGCTTAGTTAGTTTATGTGTAGGTAGCTTTTTAAATGTGGTCATTTACCGGCTACCGTTAATGATGCAAAAAGAATGGCAAAGTGAGTGTAGAATACTGTTAGAAGACGAGCTTAAAAATAGTAAAGCAATAAATAACGAGCAATTTAATTTAGTAAAGCCAAACTCAACCTGCCCAAAGTGCAAAACGGCTATTAAACCTTGGCAAAATATTCCTGTTATTAGCTGGTTATTTTTAAAAGGAAAATGTGCAAGTTGTAATAACCCTATATCAATACGCTATCCTGCAGTCGAAGCCATTACAGCAATATTAAGCTTATTTATTGCTTATACTATGGGCGCAAATGAACAAGCTTTACTGTATATATTGATTACTTGGGCATTAGTTGCACTAACCTTTATTGATATAGACCATATGCTATTACCCGATCAACTTACATTACCACTAGTATGGCTTGCTTTAATAGCGTCAATAATGGGCTATACCGTAGCGCCGAGCGATGCAATTATGGGGGCGGTTTTTGGTTATTTGAGCCTATGGAGTGTATTTTGGCTATTTAAGTTACTAACGGGTAAAGAAGGTATGGGCTATGGCGACTTTAAATTACTCGCTGTATTTGGTGCATTACTTGGTTGGCAATCACTACTTAGCATTATATTACTTTCAAGTGTTGTTGGCGCTGTTATTGGCATTGTATTACTCAGTATTCAAGGAAAAGACAAAGCAACCCCGATACCATTTGGTCCTTACCTTGCCATTGCAGGCTGGATCACTATGCTATGGGGCACTGAATTACAAAACATTTATTTTAATTTAATTGGTTATTAAAATGAGTGAGCAAATAACTAAACTCTCTAGCAATAAAAAAAACAATTGGGTTTTGGGTTTAACAGGTGGTATTGGCTGCGGAAAAACAGCTGTTAGTGACATGTTTGAGAAACTTGATATAACCATTGTTGATGCGGATATTATTGCTCGCCAAGTAGTTGAGCCCAAGAGCTGCGGTTTAAATGCAATAATAACGCACTTTGGCAATACGTTATTACTTAGCGATGGCACGCTAAACAGAAGTGCCTTACGAGAGCGCATTTTTACTAACGATGCAGATAAACAGTGGCTAAATAACTTGCTGCATCCTCTTATTCGCAAAAAAATAGTCGCTGATTTAAATGCCGCTAATAGTGCTTACGTGGTTTTAGTTGCCCCGTTATTATTTGAAAATGGTCTCGATAAGTACTGTAACCGAACCCTACTCATTGACGTGCCTAAAAATGTCCAAGTCGAGCGCACACTTAAGCGTGATAATGTGAGCCTTGAACAAGTAAATAGTATTATTGCAACACAAATGTCTCGTGAAAATAAACGTAAAAAAGCAGATGATATTTTAAATAATGATAGGGATTTAGCGTTAGTCAAATTATCACTTCGGTCTCTACATACTCGTTATATGCAATTAGCATTAAAAAATGCGAGTTAGATAACACGAACTCTGGATAATAAATCTATCTTAAGCTGTTACTTTCAGCGCTAACTGCGTTGAAATATCTAGCTAGAGAAAACTAAATTTAAATATTATTATGGTTCAATATGTTAGTAAATCCCTTAATCAGAGTTCAGGTTAAGTAATTTAAAACAATAAGATAATTTATAAAACAATATTTAGTTAGCAAAACTAGTCCATCTGATGAAGAGTAATATAATCTCCTTGTTTTTTCTGATAAATTGCTAATCATTAACGAATTAAGCAGGTGCGCAATGAATATTAACTCACCGTTACTAAGAAAATTTATTACCCTTGGCCGTATTGATGCAGATACCGTTAAAGTAAAACAACGAGATTTTTCCTCAACCGCCGAGCTTATTGCCAAATGTGGAAACATCGATAGCAAAGACTTAGCTGAGCAATGTATTGATTTATTTCGCGTACCTTATTTCGATTTAAAAGACTTTGAACCTGCAAGGATCCCAGCCGAACTTGTAAAAGAAAAGTTGATCCGTAAACACCATATTTTACCCTTGGTGCAAAAAGGTAGAAAAGTATACATAGCCGCGTCTGATCCGACCGATTATGGTGCGTTTGAAAACTATGAATTTAGTACCGGCTTATCCTGTGAAATAGTAGTAGTTGACTACATTGAACTTGATAAAAAAATTGACCAATTGCTTGATGCAACTGGTAGCTTAAATTTAAGCGATGACGAATTTAAAGAATTTGCTGACTTAGATAGTGAAAACACTAAAGAAGCCACCCCAAAAGATGATGAAAAAGATGATGCACCTATCATTGTTTACATCAATAAAATCCTAATGGATGCCATTAAAAAAGGGGCCTCTGATTTACACTTTGAACCTTATGAGCATAAGTACCGCATCCGTTTTCGTATTGATGGTATTTTACATGAGGTAGCCAGCCCACCTAATACCTTAGCAACAAAACTTTCTGCACGAATAAAAGTAATGTCACGCCTAGATATTGCCGAAAAACGGAAACCACAAGATGGTCGTATAAAGCTAAAAATTACTGAACGTAAAAGTATCGATTTTCGTGTAAGTACAATGCCGACCCTGTGGGGGAAAAAATAGTAATGCGTATTCTTGATTCATCAAGCGCAATGCTAGGTATTGATGTATTAGGCTACGAGCCGGAGCAGAAAAAACTCTATATGGATGCGCTTGCTCAGCCTCAAGGGATGATTTTAGTTACAGGACCTACGGGCTCGGGTAAAACAGTATCACTTTACACTGGTTTAAATATACTTAATCAACCAGAGCGTAATATTAGTACCGCAGAGGATCCTGTCGAAATTAATCTCGAAGGTATAAACCAAGTACAAATTAATATTAAAGCCGATATGACCTTTGCAAATGCATTACGTGCATTTTTACGCCAAGACCCTGATGTCGTCATGGTAGGTGAAATACGTGACTTAGAAACCGCAGAAATATCAATAAAAGCGGCGCAAACAGGTCACTTAGTACTATCAACTCTGCATACTAATTCAGCACCTGAAACGATAACTCGGTTATTAAATATGGGCGTACCAGCTTATAACGTAGCAAGTTCAATTAGTTTGATTATAGCCCAGCGCTTGGCTCGACGTTTATGCCCTAAATGTAAAACACCGGAAATATTACCAAACGAAGAACTTACCCGCCAAGGTTTTAGCGAGCAACAAATTAGTGAAATGACCCTCTATGCACCTAAAGGATGTGATAATTGCACTGATGGTTATAAGGGTCGTGTCGGTATTTATGAAGTAATGCAAATAACACCAGAGATAGCACAAATTATAATGCGTGGCGGTAATTCATTAGAAATAGCAGAAGTATCACTTAAAGCAGGATTTAATAACTTGCGATTATCAGGTATTCGTAAAGCGGCTGATGGAATGACCTCGCTTGCTGAAATTAATCGAGTAACAAGTTTTTAAAGATCCATAGTTAAAAGCGACAAGGTTCTGAACACTAAATTCAGAGCCTTACTTATACCTAGAGACTCATATCTAAGTAATGTAAAATGCAAAAAAAGATTGTAGAGAGTAAATTATGCCTACTATTGTAAACTGCCCAACCTGTAAAGCTAAAGTTGAGTGGTCAGAACAGAGCCCACATCGGCCTTTTTGTTCTAAACGCTGCCAACTAATTGATCTTGGTGAGTGGTCGTTTGAAAATAATAAAATTTCAGCGCCAATTACATCAGCACAAGAGTTTAGCCAAGATATGATTGAAGATATTGAAGCTATGATGGCCAAAAATGAAGATGACTTTTTTAAATAATTTATCTCCATAATGCCCTAATACCAATCCGCAATAATACTTAATCAATTTGAGGGGTTAAATCAGACGTTAACTACGTTAAAAATTTCTGATATACGACTGCATGGATGCAGGAGGTAGAGCAATGCAGGAGCAATTGCCGAGAACAACTAAATAACGAAATTTTTGCCTTGTTATCGACACGATTTTCTTCCCTCAAAATAGATCACTTAATTAAGCGAATTGGTATAAAAGCAAAAACCAGCATTACGCTGGTTTTTTAGTATTTACAAAAAAGTAAAATTAACTTTTTTGTTTACGGTGCTTTTTATTCATACGCTTTTGCATTTTAGCAAATTTCTCTTTTTGCTCAGCGTTAAGTACTTGCATTACTTGGTGCTGCGTTTTTAGTTTAATTAAACCAAATTGTTCACCCTTTTCATAGCGTTCATTTAATAACTCTTTAGCTGCATTTTCATCAAATGTTGCAGCCGAAAGTAACGCATCCATTTTTGCTTTATGCGCTTCACGCATCGCTTTACGAGCTTCTTTATCGTCGCTACGTAATGCTTTCATTTGTGTTTTTTGCGCTGAAAAAATAGCTTTTAGCTTAGTTTGCTGCTCATCTGTTAGGCTTAATTTTTCAACGCCGCGCTCAGAAAGTAAAAAACGAGCTTGAGAATGACCTTGTTTATGCCCGTCAGCTTTAGCCATAACACTACCGGCACCAAGTGTTGCTGTTGCCAGGCCAAAAACAAGTACTAATTTAGAAAGTGTATTTAATTTAGTCATAATCATTACCTTAACTATTTGGTTTAACTATTGGTTCTATTTGTGTGGTTGTGACTGCTTAATCAACTAAGTTAACTATACCTAACTCAATGCAAAGTAACGCAAAGCAGTGTAAAGGTTGTGTAAAGATTCACTTTTGCACAATTTAGTGGGTAAAATAACGCCATAAGCAACTCTAAGGGTTTGTAAATGAAACTATTAATGATTGACGACGATACCGGCCTTTGCGAGCTATTAAGTGAATATTTAACTGCCCAAGGTTTTGAAATACAAAGCGTACATGACGGTGAACAAGGTCTTAAGCTCGCGCAAGTAAACGATTATGCGTTAATACTACTTGATGTGATGCTACCAACTCTAGATGGCTTTGAAGTACTTAAACAACTTAGACAAACAAAATTAACGCCGGTAATCATGCTTACAGCAAAAGGGGAAGATTTCGATCGTATTTTCGGATTAGAACTTGGCGCAGACGACTATATCCCTAAACCATTTAACCACCGTGAGTTACTTGCGCGTGTTAAAGCGATTACACGCCGTATAGAACATATTAATAGCTTTAACATTACTACCAGTAATAAGTTACAGGTTAATGGGATCACTGTTAACTTAGCCGCTCGAGAAGCGTCTGTTAATGATCATACACTTACATTAACAGGCACCGAATACGAAATACTAGCCCTTTTAAGCAAAAATGCAGGCGAAGTAGTCAGTAAAGAACTCATAAGTGAAGAGGTACTTGGCCGTCGCTTAGCTTCCTTCGATCGCTCTATTGATATGCATGTAAGCAATATCCGTAAAAAAATAGCTGAGCATATTTCAGGCGAGCGAATCAAAACAATGCGAGGAACAGGTTATGTCTTTATCCAAGGAGAATAAAGTAGGCTCTTTGTCTTGGCTTAAACATCCTGGGCATTACTTATTCTTTAAAATATTTATATGGTTTTGGCTAACTATAATAGGCACGATTACAGCACTGGTTTTCTTAAGCAACATTACGGCAATCAACGCCGTTAGTAACGAGCCATTACACGGTCCGATGGAAAAAAACTTACTCTATACAGCCAAAAGTATAGAACGCTCTGTTGTAAAACATAAGCGGACACTGAGTGATATGTTGTCTCACCCACGCTTATCTAAACGTAAGTTATTATATTTAAGTGCTGAGCAACAAGAAGACTCATTAACAAATAAAGAAGTCCCGAATGACGTTGATTTGAGCCTACTTAATTTTACTAAGACAATGTCACCGCAAATTATTTTTACTGAAAAGTATCAAGCATTTGGCCCTATTCAAATTACAGTACCCTCGGGCAACTTTTACTTGTATGAAATAGACATAAATCATCAGCCACCTTTGTTCCTTCGCTTAAAGCTTATGCCTGGATGGATGAAAGTTTCTATCGCCATCATCGCATCTCTAATTTTAAGCTTTTTATTTAGTCGTAACTTAATTGCCCCTATAAATAGCCTAAAAAAAGCAGCTGTTAAATTATCTGGTGGTGATTTAAGTGCTCGAGCGGCCATTTCAGTAAGCAGAAAAGATGAACTCGGTATACTCGGTCGTGATTTTAACAGCATGGCTAATCAATTAGAGCAATTAATTAGCTCGCAAAAACGCTTACTTGCAGATATATCACATGAGTTACGCTCACCTCTTACCCGCTTAAAAATGGCAACGGGCCTTGCTCAAATGCAAGCAAATGAAGCGAGTCAGTCCTATTTACTGCGCATAGAAAAAGAAGCGAATCAACTAGATAAAATGATTGCTGATGTACTGCAAGTGTCTCGTTTAGAGGCGAAAAGTCAGGCACTTTTACTTCAACAACAATCATTGCAAATTATAATTGACCATGTGCTTAACGACGCACAATTTGAAGCAAAACAAAACAACAAGCAATTACAGATTATGGGAAGTGCAGACATTAGTGTTAACTGTGATGAAACACTAATTGCCAGCGCACTTGAAAATTTACTACGCAATGCGATTAAATACGCCAATAGCACTATTAGCATTACTCTAAAGCATACTGATGCCATTTATATAGAAATATGTGATGATGGACCTGGAGTCCCTAATAACCAACTTAATAAGCTCTGTGAACCATTTTTTAGACAGTCAGATGCGCGAGACCGAGTTAGCGGCGGTACGGGGTTAGGCTTGGCAATTGCCAAGAATGCAATTACTGCACATGGTGGCAACTTAGTATTATCGAATAAAGAACAAGGCGGCTTATGTGCAAATATAACGTTGCCAATAATTAAAGAGTAAACAATGTTTTATAGTAGTGAGAACGAGCTTAAAAGTAACCAACCGGCCATTAGTAACTTTTATGATAATACACTGACAAAATCTTATTTAAATACACCTTATGGACAACTTTTTTACGCTTACGCTATCCCAAAAAATCCACACATTGCGATTGTTATTAGCTCAGGTCGTATAGAGGGCTTAGAAAAATATAAAGAGTTACTATGGGAACTTTATAATAATAATTATGCGGTGTTTATAATTGATCATCAAGGCCAAGGTCGTTCTTACAGGCATTTAAAAAACAAGCACAAAGGCTACGTAAAGCGCTTTGAAGATTATGCCGCCGACCTTCATTTATTTAATAAAGAAGTTGTAGATAATTATTGGCAAGGTAAAAAGGTATTAGTCAGTCACTCAATGGGGGGCTATTGCATTTGATTATCTTGCACATTTTGAACACACTTTTAGTGGCGCGTTTTTATCTGCGCCAATGCTCGACATTTACACCAAAGGCACACCAAAACCTTTAGCTAAATTAGTCGCAAGTACTGCAACATTACTTGGCTTTCAATACAGCTATGCGCTCGGGCAAACAGATTATACGCCTGATGAGTTTGCTATAAATACCTTAACTAGTAGCCCAATACGTTACGAACTATTTAGGAAAGCCTATAAACAAGAGCCTAAATTACAACTTGGTGGTGTGACTTATGGTTGGCTACACACTACTTTTGCATTTATTTCATCCGTGAATAAATTAACGGTTAATATTCCACTTTATATTGCCAGTGCTCAAAATGATGAAATAGTTGATAACAGTGCGCAATATAAACTGGCAAACAGGCACGAAAATACAATACTTGAGAGCTTTGCCGACGCTAAACACGAACTATTTTTTGAGCGCGATGAAATACGCCAACCACTGCTTAAAAGCTTATATCAGTTTTGTGAATCTGTGACGATTTAATAGCTAATTGTGTTAAATTTTATTGTAATAGTGCAATTTAATTCGTTAAATTGCTCAAAGATTTATACAGGTTGGCATTACAAATCAATATGCTAAAAATCGCTTAATCCGAGTTTAAGTTAAGCACCGACAATGGATCGAGGTGGATCAGAATATCGACCTCAGATTCAAACTCTTTGGTTATCAATACTTCTACTTCATCAGCCACGTTATGCGCACGAATCAAACTTAAATTGTCATCAAGCTCTAAATGCATTTGGATAAATTTTATCTTACCGCCTTGGCGAGTACGAATACCATGTACGCCATGTACATCAGCATGCGCTTTAGCTATTTCAAATATGCTTTGTTTTTCGTCATCTGGCAGCTCTTTATCCATTAAGTGATCGGCACTATCTCTGGCTATTTCCCAGCTGTTGTAAAGTAAGTAACCCGCTACCCCAATAGCAAAAACAGGATCGGCATACAATACGCCATAGTATGCTAATAAAATAGCAAGCAACACGGCGGCATTTAAAATCAAGTCGCCTTTGTAATGTACTGAATCAGCTTTTATTGCGATTGAATCGGTGTACTTAATCACTTTATTTTGTACAAATACAATAACCAAGGTACACGCAATAGCAAAAATGCTAACCCACACGCCTAATAAAGAATGACTGAGCTGTATTGGGTTAAATAATCGCTCAATACCATGAAATGCCAGTAAACAGCCTGAACCTGCAATAAAAGCGGCTTGCCCAAGCCCTGCTATAGCTTCAGCTTTGCCGTGACCAAATCGGTGATCATCATCAGCTGGGCGCAGCGCATAACCTAAAACTAAAAAGCTCATTGCAGTAGCCGTTATATCCATTAACGAATCGGTTAGTGAGCCAAGCATTGATGCTGAACCCGATGCAAGCCACGCCCACGTTTTTGCAGTAATCATTAAACTAACCATTATCATGGTAACAATACTAGAAGTTTTAACCCAAAATTCGTAACTGCGGTTGTGCACGTTTTTATCCGTTAATAGGTGTATTCAATACAGTGAGTATATCATTTTTTTAAAAGGTTTCGTGTATACTGAAAATCGTTAAACTACTGATCATTTAAAAGGCTTATTATGCTGGATATCGTTTTATACCAACCTGAAATTCCTCCTAACACTGGTAATATTATTCGTCTGTGCGCAAACACAGGCTATTCACTGCATTTAATTGAGCCCTTGGGTTTTGAATGGGATGATAAACGTGTAAAACGTGCGGGCCTTGATTACCATGAATTCAGCCATGTTCAACGTCACGCTTCATTTGAGGCATACCTAGAAAAATGTAAGCCTAAAAAAGTATATGCATGTACTACTAAAGGTAGCCAGTTTCATCATCAAGCAAGTTACGAAGCTGGCGATTGCCTTGTATTTGGCCCAGAAACCCGTGGCCTTCCTGATGATATGATCCAAGCCCTACCAAATGAGCAACGTGTTCGTATTCCTATGCAAGTTAATAGTCGTAGTATGAACTTGTCAAACGCCGTGGCTGTATTTGTTTATGAATCTTGGCGTCAATTGGGTTTCCCTAACGCACAATAACTAATGCACTTACTAATATTGTAAGCCAAGATATGGCTCTTAGTTTAAATGAGCTCTAAATCAAAGCCCTTGGCTACACTATTAGCTAATGTATGCAGTTATCAGAAAATACATACAAACTTAAAATGTTGGACTACAAAATTACAGCCCAGGAATAAAAGCAACAACCTATCTTCGGCTGCGTATTATCTAACCTGAATTTACTTACAATAGGCCCATTATTGGCGTGTAAATTCACCTTGCTTTCACTGCAAATCCCTTGCTAGAGAAAAATAAATTAAAATATCATTATTGTTCAATATATTAGTAAATCCCTTAACCGGAATTCAGGTTATCTGTATGCATCTCATTTAAACCGCCCCAAAGTAAAGACTATCCTGTATCAAATTAACATTCATTTTTTACTATATAGTTCTCATAATCATAATTATTGAACTAAGCTCAATGTCATACAATTATTTAATTACATTGAAACTCTATGAAAAAAATATTTCTTTGCTCACTTATTTTATGCTCTACATCGAGTATTGCTGCTACATCAGCGACAGTTACCTTAGCATCTGATTACTTATTCAATGGTGTAAGTCAAACTCAAGAAGACCCGGCTTTACAAGCAAGTTTTGATTGGGCCGGAAACTCGGGGTTGTATGCCGGAATTTGGGGCTCTAATGTCGACTTTGGTGAAGGCACTGATATAGAAGCCGATGGCTACATTGGCTATTACACAAGCTTAACAGACTCGATTAATCTAGATATTGGTATTGCGCAATATACTTACCATGGTGAAGATTTTAGCTCCGATTATAACTACGCTGAAACTTACGCCAAATTCAATTATGGCAACACTAACCTTAACTTTTGGTACGCATGGGATTACTTTGCTACAGGGGCTGGGCATAGCATCATTATGCTGACGCACAACGTTCCGATTAATGACGTTTTTTCAATTGATGTAGGCGCCGATTACTCTATGAGTTTCGACGATGACAAGTGGGAATGGGAGCCTGGTGATGATAATTATATGCATTGGCGTATAACTGCAAACTATACTTGGAATGAGTGGAATTTTACTGCTGGTTATGAAGACACAGATTTAGAAACGTACGGTGATGCAACTTTACTAGCAACCGTTTCAAGAACATTTAACTTCTAAGGGTTTATAAATGAAAACCACATTATTCTTTCTTTTACTTACTTTTTCTAATTTTATAGCTGCTGAAACAGTTTATTTAACATCCTTGGCTTGGCCTCCTTATTCAGATAAATCATTAGAACAACAAGGAGCATCAGTCGCAGTCGCAAAAGCAGCATTTAAGGCCGAAGGACATGAGCTTATCGTAGATTTTTATCCTTGGTCACGTGCCGTTAACTCTGCTTCACAAGCAAATTCTAAGTATGTCGGCTACTTTCCAGAATATATGCATGAAACATCGGATTTTGTTTTTTCTGATGCAACAGGGACTGGACCTCTGGGGCTGCTACAAAATAACGCTAAACCAATTGCCTATTCATCGGTGGGAGACCTTAAAGGTAAACGTATTGGTGTTGTACAAGACTATGTTAATACAAAAGAACTTGATGACATGATTGCCTCTGGCACAATTAAAGGAGACGCAGCTCCTTCTGATGTATTAAATATTAAAAAAGTAGCTGCGGGGCGAATTGATGCTGCAGTAATAGACGCAAACGTACTTAAGTACTTACTGGATACCGATAAATCGCTATCAGCACTAAAAAATAAGGTAGCAATGAACACAACATTATTAGAAGATAAAAAACTATACATTGCCTTTAGAAATGATACTGAAGGGCAAAAATGGCAGAAAATCTATAATCAGGGGCTTACAAAAATAGATGTAAACACCATTATGGCAAATTATCTTAAGTAATTTGGACTTTGAATAGTAAATATATCCCAAGCAACTATTTTCAACATTAACCTCGTTGAATTTAGTTGCAACGAGCCAGCTATTAACGCGTAAATTCGCTTTGCTCTCCTAAAATACCTGGACAGAAAAATAAATTAACTATCGTTCAAAACGTTATCAACAACTTTAACCAGAGTTCCGATTAAGTAAGGAGATATTTTGACTCGTTCAATTCTATTTAGGCTGGTTATTACTACATTAAGCGCTATGGTTTTTGTTTTGCTTTGCTTTGGTGTTTATGATTACACCGCACAAAGCAATCAATTAAAGCTAAAGCTTGATACTGAAATCAATCTTGCAAAAGAGCGTATTGGGCTGTCACTGCCCAATGCGATGTGGAACTTCCAAGATGAATTAGCCAAAAAGCTAATAAATGCCGAAGTTGCATCCCAAAATATATCCAAAATAGTAGTATACGATACGAATGGAGAGGTATTCGTTGAAACAGATGGTGCAGAAACACCATCAATGACACAAACTGAGTTATTCTACGATGATGCAGGAACGCAAAATAAAGTAGGCAAAATTAATCTTTATATTGAGTTTAGCCATATTGAGGCTGTGCTACTTGAACTGGCTATTTTTTCGGTTATAGAAATATTACTACTCGTCACTATTTTAGCTGGAGTTTTAATCTATATTTTCAAAAAATTAGTTGCTCAACCATTATCTGAAGTGGCTGAAAAAATGGCAACCATTGCCAATGGCGATGGTGATTTAACACAAGAGATAATTGTTCGTCGCAACGACGAAATAGGCCAACTCGCGGCTTCATTCAACCAATTTGAACACAAAATTGCTGAGCTTATTAACGGTGTGAAACTATCAGTAGAGGATTCCTTTAACGTTGCTGGGAGTATTTCTAATGTTAGCAGCGAAGGTGTTCACTATTTAACAGAACAACAATCAGAAACAGACCAGATAGCAACTGCAATTACGCAAATGGCATCGTCTGCGGTAGAAATTGAAAATAATGCCAAATTAACGCTAAGCTCCGCCGAAACAGCAAATATAGATGCAAAAAAAGTTCATGATGCATTCCTAAGCTCTATAAATTCAATAGAGAACTTGGTGGGACAATTAGATGAAGCATCAACTGTAATTGCTAGTCTTGAAAATAGCGTGCAAGATATTGTATCTATGCTGGATGTTATTCAAGCGATAGCTGAACAAACCAATTTGCTAGCATTAAATGCCGCTATTGAAGCAGCCAGAGCTGGTGAGCAAGGCCGTGGATTTGCTGTTGTTGCTGATGAAGTACGCTCTTTAGCAAGTAGAACACAAACGAGTACAGCTGAAATTCATGAAACAATTAACAAATTACAACAAGGCTCACAATCTGCTGTTAATGTTATGGGCTTAAGTAAAAGTATGAGTCAAGAAAGCATGAGTGCTGCAAATGCAGCCAGTGAATTAATAGAAAATATATCTGAAGTAATAGAATCTATTACACATATGTCGAGTCACATCTCTAGTGCTGTATCAGAGCAGAGCACTGTTGCTGAAGATCTAAGTAAAAATATCAATGAAGTTGTCAGTGCTGGTCAAAACAGCATGGGGAAAATTGAACAAGTTCAAACATATTCAGAAGATATGAAAACACTCGCTCTTAAACTGAAAAAATCAGTAACTGTTTTTAAAACGTAAAGAAAATAAGCCTTTCAGATATTAGCTAAAAGGCTTATTTTTTATTCCGACTTTTGCTCTCGGCCTAATAGCGCCATAGCTGCATCTTTCATGTCTTTATTTTCATAAAGAACTTTATAAATTTGTTCAGTAATTGGCATTTCCACACCAGTGCGCTGCGCTAACAAATACACTTCTTTAGTATTTCTAAAGCCTTCAACAACTTGGCCAATTGACTTAATAGCAGCATCTACACTTTCGCCTTTACCCAGCGCTAAACCAAATCGACGATTACGTGATTGGTTATCTGTACAGGTTAGTATTAAATCACCAAGGCCAGCCATTCCCATAAAGGTTTCTGGCTTGGCGCCAAGAGCACAACCTAGACGAGTAAGTTCGGCAAGTCCTCTCGTTATGAGCGCGGTACGTGCATTTGCACCAAAGCCTACGCCATCCGAAATACCGGCACCAATTGCAATTACATTTTTAACCGCACCACCAAGTTGAATGCCAATAAAGTCATCATTGTTATACACTCGGAATGAGCGACCACAATGAAGTAAATCCGCAAGCTGCTGGGCAAATTCAGGCGACGTAGAAGACACAGAAATAGCCGTAGGTGAACCCATCGCCATTTCTTTTGCAAATGTAGGACCCGAAAGTACCGCAAGTGGAATATCATCTCCCAATTCTTGCAGTGCAACTTCTTGCAACAAGCGCCCAGTATTAGGCTCAAGCCCTTTGGTAGCCCATGCTACTTTAGCGCCTTTTTGTAATGCTGGTTTGATTTGCGCAAGTGTATCGCCAAAAGCATGGCTTGGCACAACAACAAGTACAATAGCGCTGCTAGCAACGGCACGTTGTAAGTTAGCTTCAAGAGTAAGGGTGTCAGGAAAAGGGGCATCTGGTAAGTAACGTTGATTTTTCCGCTCAGCTGCAAGCGTGGCAACGTCGTCGCTATTTCTTCCCCAAAGTGTCACGTTGTGACCATTTCGGGCTAAACAAATAGCAAGGGCGGTGCCGTAAGACCCCGCCCCTAATACAGTAACAGCTGTAGTTGCTGTACTCATAAGTTATGCGTCTGCTGTAACCTGGTCAGCTGGCGCAGTACGTTGTTGCATGTACTGTGCAAATAACGCATCAAAATTTACTGGCGCAAGATTAAGCTGTGGGAATGTACCACGGTTAACAAGGTTTGATACAGCCTCACGTGCATATGGAAATAACACGTTAGGGCAAAATGCACCTAGCATATGTGCAAGTTGCACTTCTTCAACATCAGCAATAGTAAAAATACCCGCTTGTTGAATTTCACATAAAAACGCAGTTTCTTCACCAAGCGAAGCTGTTACTGTCAATGCCAAAACAACTTCAAATACACCCTCATCTAACTTGTTAGAACGTGTATCTAAATCTAACTTAACTTCTGGCGTCCATTCTTTTTGAAAGATGGCCGGAGAGTTTGGCGTTTCAAAAGACACATCTTTAGTGTAAATACGCTGAATAGTAAATTGTGCGCCGGCTTCTGCAGCTGCTACGTTTTGAGTTTCTTCGTTCATTGTTATTCCTAACTTGTTCGTTATTATAATTAAATTAAGCGTTTAGCTTGGCGTCAAGTTTACCTTGCGCTTCAATAGCCATCATGTCGTCGCAGCCACCGATATGTTCATCATTAATAAAAATTTGCGGTACTGTGCTTGCACCACCTGCTTTGGCAATCATTTCATCGCGTAGCTCAGGCTGTACACCAATATCATAATTTGTGTATTCAACGCCTTTGCTGTTTAAAAGCGAAAGAGCACGCTGACAAAATGGACAATACGCCTTGGTGTATAAAACAACATTACTCATAATAAATCCTCTATCGGCCTAGCTAAACTGATTAGCGACCTGTTGTAGTTGGTAAGCTAGCAGATTGCCACGCACCCATGCCACCGGCTAATAAGTAAACTCGTTCAAAACCAGCTTTACTCATAGCGGCTGCAGTACCTTGGGCAGTCATACCTGTAGTACATACAACTATAATGGGTTTAGTCTTGTACTTTTCAAGGCTTGAAAAGTCAGATTTTTTCGCATTCTCTGGGCTTAAGTGCTCAGCACCAGAAATACGCCCTGCATTAAACTCTTTTTGCGCACGTATATCGATTACTTGACCGTCATCACGGTTAATAAGTAACGTAAGCTGCTGAGGATTTATTTGACGAACAGCTGAAAACTTACTTTTTATCCAGCCACTAACAATAAGAAATACAATACCCACCCAAGCAAGGCTTAAAATTGGGTGATTGGTGATAAATTCAATATATTGATCCATTCGACTTCCACTATAAATTACATCCTAAAACGTAGTGTTTTAGATATTTTAGACTTTAGCCACGCAAGTATACCCAAACCAACTTAAAATGCGAGTTTAGACGTTGTTTAAAAGTACATAAAACGCCCCATATATACCTTATCTAAGTGTGTGTTTACGTTTTTCAGCAGAGTGAAAAAAATTAATATGCGGCTTTGCATGCTGACCCTAGTTACAAAACACGGTATGCTAAAGCCAAACAGGTGCTAACTTTCAGGAGTGACTATGACAGAACATAAAAAACCACTGGTATTAATGATTTTAGACGGTTGGGGGTATCGCGAAGATGAGCAAAGTAATGCTATTTTGGCGGCAAACACGCCAGTACTAGACAACTTATGGGCTACACGCCCTCATACATTAATTTCAGCTTCGGGCTTTGATGTTGGTCTTCCTGATGGGCAAATGGGCAACTCTGAAGTTGGCCATGTAAACTTAGGGGCTGGACGCGTCGTTTATCAAGACTTTACTCGTATCACCAAAGCCATTAATGATGGCGAATTTGATTCAACACCTGCACTTGTTGAAAATATAGATAAAGCTGTGAAAGCAGGTAAAGCCGTTCATATTATGGGCCTATTGAGCCCCGGCGGTGTGCACAGCCACGAAGATCATATCGTTGCAAGTATTGAACTTGCTGCTAAACGTGGTGCTAAAGAAGTCTATTTTCACGCCTTTTTAGATGGCCGTGACACACCACCACGTAGCGCTAAAGCGTCTATTGAACGTATTGAAGCATTATTTAGCGAGCTTAAATGCGGTCGTTTGGCTTCATTAATTGGCCGTTACTACGCCATGGACCGAGATAATCGCTGGAATCGTGTAGAGAAAGCCTATAACGTAATGACTCTTGCCGAGGGCGATTTTAATTACGATAACGGCGTAATAGCACTTGAAGCTGCATATGAGCGCGACGAAAACGACGAATTTGTAGCTGCCACCACAATTACCCCTGCAGGCGCGACACCAGCAACAATAAATGATGGCGATACTATTATATTTGCTAATTTTAGAGCAGATAGAGCCCGCGAAATTACACGTGCATTTGTTGAACCTGATTTTGATGGGTTTACTAAAAAAAGAACGCCTGAACTTAGTGCTTTTGTAATGATGACAGAATACGCAGCCGACATTAACGCACCAGTGGCATTTGGTCCTACGCCTTTAGTTAATGTTTTAGGTGAATGGTTTGAAAAAAATGGTAAAACTCAACTACGTATTTCTGAAACCGAAAAGTACGCACACGTTACGTTTTTCTTTAGTGGCGGGCGCGAAAGTGAATTTGAAGGCGAAACACGCGAACTAATTCCTTCGCCGCAAGTAGCAACGTACGATTTACAACCAGAAATGAATTCAGAAATGTTAACCGACAAGCTGGTAGCTGCAATAAAAAGCGGTAAATACGATGCTATTATTTGCAACTACCCTAACGGCGATATGGTTGGTCATTCTGGTGTATTTGAGGCTGCTGTTAAAGCCTGTGAAGCTGTAGATAGCTGCATTGGACGTGTTATTGATGCGCTAGAAGAGTTTGGTGGTGAAGCGTTAATAACAGCTGACCATGGTAATGCTGAGCAAATGGCTGATCTCAAAACAGGCCAAGCACATACCGCCCACACTAGCGAACCGGTGCATTTTATTTATGTTGGTCGCGATGCAGAGCCAATGCAAGGTAAAGCCTTAAGTGATGTAGCCCCAACAATGCTTCACTTAATGGGTATGGAGCAACCAAGAGAAATGACTGGTACGCCTATCATGATGTTGAAATAAAATGAATAAACGTATTAACCGGTTAATTAAGTGCGGCTTAATACTTACTTCGTTAGCGGCTGCACCTGCAGTCGCTAACGAAGACCGCACTAAAAAAGATTTATCCGAAGTACAAAACGCGCTTGAACAAAATCAAGCGCAATATAATGAACAACGAAAAAAAATAGCAAAACTACAAAAAAATCTCAAAAGTCATGAGCTCAACATAGCAAAAAATGCTAAAGCGCTTAATATGGCTGAGCAATCGGTTAAAAAAACCAACAGCAGCAAAAACTGCAACAACAAGAAGCAGAACAACTTGATCAAAAACACGCCCTATTTCAGCGCATTTTAGCCGCGCAATTAAAAAGTGCCTATATGGCTGGCGGCGATGACTACTCTAAAATGATTTTGAACCAAGAAGACACAGCAAAATTTGAGCGCACTCTCAGTTATTACAATTACTTAAATAAAGCCAGGATAGAGCAAATTGAAGACCTAAAAGCCCTTCAAGAGGAAATAGCTTCTAATCAGATAGAGCTGGCTAAAACAAAACAAAGGTTAATCGCTTTACATGACGAGCAAAAAAGGCGTCAAACTGCTTTGCTTAACGCTCAAAGTGAACGCCAAGCAAATCTTAAAAACTTACAAGCTCAGCTCACAAGTACCAAAAGCTCTATTAATTACCTTAAAAGAAAACCAACAAACTTTAATTACAACCATTGAAGAGCTTGAAAAAGAGAAAACGCAAAAGATCGAATTACTCGGCCTAAATAAAAGTAAGGGTAAACTAAATTGGCCGACCAGAGGTAAGTTAGAGCACACCTTTGGCCAGCGTAAGCATGGCGGTATTGATTGGAAAGGCGTGTTAATTGGTGCAAAAGAAGGCGTGAATGTTAATAGCGTGCACAATGGCCAAGTTGTATTTGCCGATTGGCTAAAAGGTTATGGCTGGGTGATCGTTGTTGATCATGGTGAAGGCTTTATGAGTTTATACGGCCATGCACAGACACTCCTCAGAGATGTTGGCGATATGGTTAGAGAAGGTGAAACTTTAGCTTTAGTTGGCCAAAGCGGCGGACAAGCAAGTTCTGGTCTATACTTTGAAATACGCCACAAAGGACGCGCAGTAAATCCTGTAAAATGGTGCAGACGCATTTAATTGAATAAACCGCTGCACCGCTCTGGAGCAGCTGATGAAAAACAAAACCCCAACGACATTCTACGAAAAAAACAAAACACAGGTTTCATTTTAAGCCTGTGTTTACTTGTCTTTATTTTCTTTATCAATAGCGCCTCTGCCAGCTCAGTAAAACAATTGAAGAGGCAACAAATAGACGAAATTTTATTTAATATTCATGCTTATTATGTTGATGACTTAGAATTACAAAATAGCATGCATATAAAATACAACAATCATCAATTTGAACGCTTATATTCAAAGCTCGATCCTTATTCTAAATACCTCGACGAGCATGAACTCACTGCATTATTTGACAACACAAACGGTCGTTACACAGGTCTTGGTATTGAAGTTAAAAATATTGACGAGCAAATGACTATTATCGATGTTGTTAATAACTCTCCGGCCAAAAATGCAGGGATTTTACCTAACGATATTATAATTAGTATTAATAACCATACTGTTGCAACACTTACAATTGACCAAGTAGCTGCTTTAATAAGGGACAGTAAGTTTGCAAGCATTCACTTAACAGTGCAACGTAATACAAATAAAACCCATATACCTTTTGATGTTACCCGCACCCAAATAGATTTAGAAAGTGTAACCAGTCAGCTTTTAGATACCGGCACTGGCTACTTAGCTATCAATAGCTTTTCCAATCACACACTACATGAGGTAGCAATACAAGTTGCAGCCATGCAAAATCACTATGGTTACCCACTCAAAGGACTGGTCATCGATTTACGCGACAATCCTGGTGGCACCTTAAAAAGTGCTGTGGCAGTATCAGACCTGTTTTTACAAAGCGGCACTATTGTAACCACTAAGGGGCGTTTTTTTGATGCAAATCAAGCCTTTTACGCCAAGCACGGTGATGTGTTAAAAGGTGCACCAATTGTGGTACTCATAAATGAAAACTCGGCTTCAGCAGCTGAAATTTTAGCGGCTGCTTTAAAAGATAATAATCGTGCAAAGATTGTAGGAAGCCAGTCATTCGGTAAAGGCTCTGTTCAATCTCTCATCCCATTAGGTGACGGTAATACAGCCTTAAAACTGACTACAGCAAAATACTTTACGCCTTCAGGTAAATCAATTGATGGTGTAGGAATAACGCCCGATGTGGCGATTAATCAAACAAACCTTTCACAAAACAATAAAGCCGTTATAATAAAAAACGAACAGACTAAAGGTACTCAGCAATTACTTTCAAGTAATTTGGCTGATTTACAATTAGTTAAAGCAAAACAGTTGCTCAGTATGCAATAACATTCGCTTTATTTAGAGCAACTTACTGAGCTTAATAAGATAATAAAAATTATAAATTTGAAAAATATTAACGCAAGCATTATAACGTGGCTTTTATTAGTCACTTGCTTTGTCTCTTTTGATGTTAAAGCGAAGCAAATAGCAATCGTAATTGACGATATAGGCTACCATCAAAGAGATTTAGAGTTCTTAACCTTACCGGGGCAATTGTCATATTCAATTTTGCCTCACACCCCCTATTCGCAAGCTTTTGCTTCGCTAGCGAGTCAGTCAAATAAAGAGCTATTACTTCATGTGCCCATGCAGGCGCTAAATGGGAAAAAACTAGGCCCCGGCGCGCTTACATTAAGTATGAGTAAAGAGCAGCTCCAGCAAACTCTAGGCACTGCCTTAGCTAGTCTGCCACAAGTTAAGGGCGTTAATAATCATATGGGCTCAGCACTAACACAACAAAGCCAAGCTATGAAATGGACAATGGAAGTGCTTAAAAAACGCCATTTATACTTTTTAGATAGTCGTACCACAGATTTAAGCCAAGCTCAAAATGCGGCAAACTTTTTAGGTGTTGCTAATATTAGCCGCCAAGTATTTTTAGACAACATTATCACCCCCGAGCAATTGCAGTTAAGGTTTGATGAATTAAAACAGCAAGCAACCGATCACAATTTTGCCATTGCTATCGCCCACCCTTATCCTGAAACTATTGATTTTTTACGTGAAGCGTTACCACAGTTAATAGATCAAGGCTTTGAACTTGTGCCGGTTTCGCAGCTGGTTGAGCGTAAATACATTCAGTTGGCGCAGGCTGAGGGCAAAGGGGTTAGTGCTCGATGATATGTACTTTAATAAGGAAATTATATGTATAGCAAACATGAAAAATAACTAATTTTTTTCCTTGCTGATTATTTTCTGAATCATGGTAAAGAAATACAAACAATTAACTCCATAGCCAAAGCTTTTACTCTGAAGCTTCAATTAACAAGCTACGTAATTTTCATTTAATAAAATTTATTGTTGCTGAAGTTATAGAGATTTCACCTACCATGATTTCTGAAAGAGAAAAATTAAAAGCCCCACCCAACTATTTTCAAACTTCAAAAGTATGGTGGTTTAGTAAACCTTGGGCTGTCGCGTTAACTACATTAATTATAATTTTACCAGCCATAAAAACATATATAGATATTCTCAGTTACTTATTTAAAGTAGAGCCGGTTATCAATTTTAGCACTAGGCAGGTGAAAGCTTACGGCCGTAAACAAAAAAGCCCCGCATTTTCATGCAGGGCTTTTTAAATTTTGCTGCTTGAGCTGTGTTTAGCTCATAGCGCTTTGTAACTTTTTCATCGCTGTTTTTTCAAGCTGACGAACACGTTCGGCTGATACACTGTACTTTTGTGCCAGCTCTTGAAGAGTCGCCTTATCATCAGACAACCAACGTGCGCTAACAATATCTTGCGAGCGTTCATCAAGTGTTTTAAGTGCGCTAAATAAACGCGTATGCGCCTGCTCTTTCCACTGTTGTTGTTCAACGTCGTCAGCCAGATCAGCTGCACCATCCGTTAAATATTGTACTGGAGAGTAAGTACTTGTTGGTGCGTTATCATCGTCGTCACCTGTCAAGTCGAAGCCCATGTCTTGGCCGCTCATACGCGATTCCATTTCACGAACTTCATTTTCACTCACACCTAACTCGCTCGCAACAGTGCTAACTTCTGCTTGGTTAAACCAACCTAAACGCTTTTTATTTTTGCGAAGATTAAAAAACAATTTACGTTGTGCTTTAGTTGTCGCAACTTTAACTATGCGCCAATTTTTAAGCACAAACTCATGAATTTCTGCTTTAATCCAATGAACTGCAAACGATACTAAACGAACTCCCACTGTAGGGTCGAAACGCTTTACCGCTTTCATCAGGCCTATATTGCCCTCTTGGATTAAGTCTGCTTGTGGTAAACCATAGCCCGAGTAGCTTTTAGCAATATGTGCTACAAAGCGTAAATGCGACATAATGAGTTGCTTGGCAGCACTAAGATCGCCTTCTTCCTGAAGCCTTTTAGCAAGCTCTTGTTCTTGTTCAACCTTAAGCATAGGAATAGTGCTTACCGCTTGAAGGTAACCGTCCATGCTTGCGCTTTGTTGTCCGACTGTAAGTGCCATTGCGTATAAATCTTTACTCATTTTTCACCTCGGTGATAAACATTTGAAACCATCTTAGCACTCTTTAACCAAGAGTGCTAACCCCAATTTAAAACTTTTTTTAATCATAAATCAAGAGGTTTTTTTGCGTTATTTAAGTCTACTATAAGCGGCTGAATAAGTGATGAATTAAAGGGATGCAAGAGGTTCACCTCATCGCAGCACCTCATTTATAACTTATTACCTTGAGGAGAATAGTACACAAACATGACAGTTTTAATAAAGGAGGTACTACCCAACCCGATAGCATACGCATACCGAGCAGGGTTAGTTCACTTATATGGTACATAAGCATCGAACGACTAATAGATTCGAATTATACTTTATCGGGTTCTATTTCTTTAATGTATCGATTTACAGAAAGATACGAACCAATAAAGCCCAAGCTTGTTGCAAGTAAAACTAACAGGCCAAACTCTTTTAATGTTAAACCAATTAACGAAAAACTTGTTTGGTAAACACCCGCTACACTACTAACAGCAGAAGATAGCCACCACATCATTAAAGCAACCGATATAAAAGCAAATAGCCCACCGATAACACCATACCAAATACCGGTCCATAAAAATGGTGCATGAATAAATGTATTAGTAGCCCCAACTAATTTCATTACTTGTATTTCTTCTTTTTTATCCATAATAGATAAACGAATAGTATTACCAATAATAAGCGTGACTGAAGTAAGTAACAGTAGCGTGATCGTTATTACACTCTCTTTTAACAAACTCAACAATGCATTTAAACGCTCTAACCATGCTATATCGAGCTTACCAAAATCAACCTCACGCTCAGCTTCCAGCTTAGTTAAAAGAGCTCTAGCTGCATTAGGCTGACGATCACGCTTAGTTGGCGTGACCAACACAACATCAGGAAGTGGGTTACTATCTAAGTACTCTAATGCTTGCCCAAACCCCGAGACACTTTTAAACTCTGTAAGTGCTTGCTGCTTTGAAATAAATGCCACACTCTCAACTTCGGGATACAGTGCTAAACGTTTCACCAAAGTTTGTGTTTGTTGCTCGCTCATCGTCTCTTTTACAAACAAAGATATTTCGCTTGCTTCTTCAAACCCGCTACTGACTTGTTGAACATTTTTAACCACTAAATAAAGTGTTGCTGGTAGCGTTAAACTCAAACCTAGTACAGCAATTGTCATCATCGAAGCTAAAGGCGTACGCCACATTTCACCAAGGCTGTGTATTCCTTGACGAAAAATATTAATAATAAAAAAATAACCGCCAGCTAATATAGATTTTTTTTGCTTTTCGTTTTTATTTTGGCGCCCCTTAAATAGTAAGCTCATAAAACCTCCTGCGCTAAGGGGTCTTGAAGCATTCGCCCGTCTTTTAAAGTTAAGCTTCTATATTTCATACGCGCAACCAAGCCTAAATCATGAGTGGCAATAAGCACGGTTGTACCGTGTTTATTAAAATCTTCAAATAATCGTAAAATTTCCATCGAAAGTTCAGGGTCAAGGTTACCTGTTGGCTCATCGGCCAATAAAATTGGTGGCGAGTTAACTATCGCGCGAGCAATACCTACGCGCTGTTGTTCGCCGCCAGAAAGCATAGACGGGTGGCATTTCACTTTATCAATTAAGCCCACTTTATCGAGCGCCCCATGAACCCGCTTTGCAATTTGATTATGATGAGTACCCTCAATAATTAATGGCAATGCCACATTATCAAATACAGTATGGCGCTCTAATAAGCGATGATTCTGAAAAATAATACCAATGTCACGACGGGCATAGGGAATTTGACGCGAGTTAACCTTATTTAAATCAACACCGTTGATAAACACGTTACCCGCAGATGGGCGCTCCATTAAGCTAATTAACTTTAATAACGTACTTTTACCTGCACCACTGTGACCAGTTAAAAATGCAAGTTCGCCCGGCTTAATATGAAAATTAACTTTTTCAAGGGCCCGATGCCCTCCTGGGTAGGTTTTACTTACTTGCTGAAAATTTATCATTTTTTATTATGCCAACCTCATCATAAACACGAATGCAATTGGTATTCCTCGCAATTAAAAAGGGAGCAAGCTCCCTCTTAGTAAATTAAACGTCGTCCTCATCTTGGCTAAATAACGCATCAATAAAGTCATCACTCTTAAAAGTACGTAAATCATCGATACTTTCGCCAACACCAATATAACGAATTGGAATATTAAACTTATCAGCCACCGCAAAAATAACACCACCTTTTGCAGTTCCATCAAGTTTTGAAAGGGTAATACCAGTTAAGCCTACACACTGATTAAACAAATTCACTTGGCTAATCGCATTTTGCCCTGTGCCTGCGTCAATCGTTAACATCACTTCATGCGGCGCATCAGGGGCAATTTTTTTCATTACACGCGCTATTTTTTCAAGCTCTTGCATTAAATTATCTTTATTTTGCAAGCGCCCAGCTGTATCGGCGATTAATACATCCACTTTACGAGCTTTCGCGGCTTGAAATGCGTCAAAAACAACTGAAGCACTATCAGCGCCGGTGTGTTGTGCAATAACAGGAATACTATTGCGCTCACCCCATACTTGAAGTTGCTCAACAGCAGCCGCTCTAAACGTATCACCAGCAGCCAACATAACCGACTTACCTTCGTTTTGAAATTGCTTAGCCAGTTTACCAATAGTCGTGGTTTTACCTACACCATTCACACCCACCATCAGTATTACAAATGGTTTTTTATCAGTTGGTATCACTAAAGGCTGCTCTGCAGTTTTAAGCATAGTGGCCATTTCTTGTTTCATTAGCTCGTAAAGTGCATCGCCATCTTTTAACTGTTTACGATTAGCCCCATCTGTTAATCGATCGATTAACTTCATGGTTGTATCAACGCCCAAATCGGCAGTTAATAGCTGGGTTTCCAGCTCTTCAAATAAATCGTCATCAATTTTTTTGCCGCTAAATATAGACGCAAATCCAGATCCAATATTAACGCGAGTTTTTAATAAGCCTTTTTTAAGGCGAGAAAAAAACCTTCTTTTTTGGGTTTATCTTCCTTCTCCGCTTTAAGTTTTTCAGCCTCAATACTCGCTTGCTCTAAACGCTCACTTTCAACTTTTTCAGCCGCAACACTCTCTTGTTCTAGACGTTCAGCTTCAGCTTTTTCAGCTGCAACACGTGCTTGCTCTAGACGATCGTTTTCAACTTTTTCAGCTGCAACACGCGCCAGCTCTAAACGCTCGGTTTCAGCTTTTTCAGCCTCAATACGCGCTTGCTCTAGACTCTCGCTTTCAGCTTGTTCTGCCGCAACACGCGCCTGCTCTAAACGCTCGTTTTCAGCTTTTTCAGCCTCAATACGTGCTTGCTCTAAACGCTCGGTTTCAGCTTTTTCAGCCTCAACACGCTCTTGCTCTAGACGATCGCTTTCTGCTTGTTCTGCTGCAATACGCGCCAGCTCTAAACGCTCGGTTTCAGCTTTTTCAGCCTCAACACGCGCTTGCTCTAAACGCTCGATTTCAGCTTTTTCAGCCTCAATACGTGCTTGCTCTAAACGCTCGCTTTCAGCTTTTTCAGCCTCAACACGCGCTTGTTCTAGACGATCGCTTTCTGCTTGTTCTGCTGCAATACGCGCTTGCTCTAAACGCTCGGTTTCAGCTTTTTCAGCCGCAATTCGCTCTTGCTCAAGGCGCATTTGCATTTCTTGTTCGGCTAAACGCTGTTGCAGCTCTAATTGTTTTGCGTGGGCATCAGCTTGTTCTTTTGCCAATAATTCAGCATTTGCTTGTTCAACCGCTAACTTTTCAGCTTGCTCTGCATCGTGCTTCTCAGTTTCAGCGCGCTCTTGCTCTATACGCTCAGCTTCTTGTTGTTCGGCCAACGCTTGTTGGTTATTAGTTTCTTTTACTTGCTCTGCTTGTTTTTCATCTGACTTACCAAAACCAAACCAAGACAGGAATTTACTTTTTTTGCCATACTTGCTAATAACCACTTATAAAAATCTGATAAACTAAAATTTGAAAATAGCTTTATTGTGCTCGGCAATATCTGCCAGCAAAAAAACAGTTCAAAACATTAAGAGCTAAATAGTAACACTTTTAATGCAGTTGAAAAATGAAGCTATACGTAATCTACTGCAATATTATCTGAGCTAGATCCCAGATACCATTTTTTAGTGAGCTAAATGAGAAATAAAACGGCGCAAAATAAAGTAATTAATAAATCAAGTGATGGCTTTATTAGAATTATAAGCGGTCAATTTCGTGGCAGAAAGCTACCAGTAAAGGATGTGCAAGGTCTGCGTCCAACCACCGATCGCATAAAAGAAACAGTATTTAACTGGTTAATGCAAGATACGCGAGATACAAACGTACTTGATTGCTTTGCCGGCTCTGGTGGTTTAGGGTTTGAAGCATTATCTCGTTTTGCTAAAAGCGCTACTTTTATTGAGCTTGATTTATTAGCAGCAACGCAATTAGAACACAATATAACAACTTTAAAATTGCAAAACGCGCACGTAAAAAATATAAATACATTATCGTTTTTAGAACAAAAAAACCTAAATGAACCTTTTGACCTCGTTTTCGTTGATCCCCCTTTTCGTAAAAACCTAGCCCAAATTAGCTGCGATTTTTTAGAAAAGAATCAATGGCTCAGCTCAGAAGCTTTAATTTACGTTGAAGTTGAAAGTGATTTAAACTCATTCACAAAACCAGATAACTGGCTGTTAATTAAAGAAAAAAAGCTGGGCAAGTGTTTTCTAGGTTGTACCAACGCCAATCAAATTAATACTGTTTTACATGATGTGTTTCTGTTAATATTGTCCTTTACATGTGGTGTTGCTTCGGATTACAATACCGCACCATTTTTGAACCACTTGATCAATGTTTGATCAACTTGAGCAACGCTCATAATTTAGGTAGGTGAATTTTTAATGCCAGTAATTAAAGTAAGAGAGAACGAACCGTTTGACGTAGCACTTCGTCGCTTCAAGCGTTCATGTGAAAAAGCAGGAATCCTTTCAGAAGTTCGTCGTCGCGAGCACTATGAAAAACCAACAGCTGAACGTAAACGTAAAAAAGCTGCTGCAGTTAAACGTCACATGAAAAAACTTTCTCGTGATAACGCTCGTCGCGTTAAATTATACTAATATATTAGGTCTTGTATAAATGAGCCTTTTAATAACGCTAAAAGATGCGCAAAAAGATGCGATGAGAGCCAAAGACAAGCAACGTCTTAACCCTATTCGTATGGTACTTGCTGCAATCAAGCAACGTGAAATTGACGAGCAAATAACGCTAGACGACGCAGGTATTACCTCCGTTATAGTGAAGCTTGTTAAACAACGTCGTGACTCTTACACTCAGTACAAAGATGCTGGGCGTGATGATTTAGCTGATATTGAAGCCAATGAAATAGTAGCGCTTGAAACTTTTTACCTCAACAATTGAGTGAAGAAGAAATCATTGCTCTCATTGACGCGGCTATTGCTGATACTAATGCAGCAGGTATGCAAGACATGGGTAAAGTAATGGGTATAATCAAAAGCAAGGCTGAGGGTCGCGCCGATATGGGCAAGATCTCTGGTTTAATTAAGCAACGATTAACTGCCTAATACTCCCACATACATTAAAGTATGATTGAAGTAAACCGAGCCTTGTGCTCGGTTTCTTTGTTTTTAACTTTAATAAAAGTGCTTCAATGTGGTTATTTAAAGATAAAATTATTTATAGCTACTCTGTTTATTTAGCTTTCGTTTTGGTAAGTTAAAGCACGTTATACTCTGCGCCAAGCGAGTATAAAAAGTAAATTTCACATTCGTTATTTTTATCATTATCTCAGGACTGCATTTTACTAATGGCTGGAAAGATCCCACGTAACTTTATAGACGATTTACTTGCCAGAACCGATATTGTCGACCTGATAGACTCAAAAGTAGGTCTAAAAAAAGCAGGTAAAGATTATCAAGCTTGCTGCCCTTTTCATAATGAAAAGTCCCCTTCGTTCACGGTATCTCAAGATAAGCAGTTTTATCATTGTTTTGGCTGCGGCGCTAACGGGAATGCGATTTCATTTATAATGGAATACGAAAAGCTCGAGTTTGTTGATGCTATTGAAGAAATAGCCAGCATGCTTAATTTAGAAGTACCTCGAGAACAAGGCACAAGTTCAGCACCAGAACGCACCGCAGCACAAAAGCGCTCTGATTACGATTTAATGCTCCACACAGCACGCTTTTATCAACACCAATTAAAACACCACAGCAATTCAACGGCTGTAATAGACTACGTTAAGGGCCGAGGTTTAAGTGGTGAAATAGTTAAAAAATTTATGATTGGTTACGCTCCAAGTGAATGGGATGGTTTATGCCTACAGCTTGGCCGCAACAAAGAACAAAAAGAGCAATTAGTTGAGCTAAAGCTCGCTTCAGAAAAAACACCCGGTAGACAATTTGATTTTTTCCGCGACCGCTTAATGTTTCCTATTCGCGATAAACGCGGACGTGTTATCGCCTTTGGTGGGCGTGTAATGCAAGCCGACCAAGGTCCTAAATATTTAAACTCTCCAGAAACCAGAATTTTTCATAAAGGTTTTGAGTTATATGGTTTATATGAGGCAAAACAAGCTCATAAAAAGTTAGACCATGTACTTATTGTTGAAGGTTATATGGATGTGGTGGCGCTTGCTGAACAAGGTATTGAATATGCTGTTGCTGCACTTGGTACTGCAACTACGAGCGAACACATGCACACCCTTTTTAGAACAACAGATAAAGTTATTTGTTGTTACGATGGGGATCGCGCAGGGCGAGATGCAGCGTGGCGGGCACTTGAAAATGCTCTTCCTTATTTGAATGACGGGAAAGCCTTAAATTTTGTTTTTTTACCCGATGGTGAAGACCCTGACTCTCTAGTACAAAAAGAAGGTAAAGAGCTGTTTGAACAACGCTTGAGTGAAGCCGATGACTTTACTAAAGTATTATTCAATAAATTAAGCCTAGAAATAGATTTAACACTCGATTCTGGCAAGGCAAAATTACTTAGTGCTGCACTGCCATTAATAGAAAAAATACCCAGTGAGTTTTATCAAGAAAACATTCTTGAACAACTCGGTCGTTTAATTGGTCGAACACGTGAGCAGCTTAATAGTCGCTTAAAAACACCTAAGCAACAGCACTCTATTGAGCGAAAATTTAAAATAACACCTATGCGACAGGCCATTGGTATTTTAATTCAGCACCCACAATTGGCTAAAAGTATTCCTTATTTGCCCGATTTAGCGCAAATGAGCATAGCCGGTATTGGATTATTACTGCGCCTACAAGAACAAGCATTAGAAAAAGAGAATGTTACCACCGCGCAATTACTCGAATTTTTAGAGGAACTGAAGATTACGAGCCATTAATAAAGCTTGCAACGTGGCAACACGAAATAAATGAAGAGCGTTTAGAGACTGTTTTTCAAAATACTTTTAAATTTATTGAAGATCAGTGTTTAAATTATCGACTAGAGACCTTATTAATAAAGGACAAGACACAAGGTCTCAATAGCGATGAAAGACTTGAATGTCATTTGTTAATGACAGCGTTAAAAGCGACTAACAGCTAGTCAGATCTAATTTTGGCTGTTATACTGTGCTATTCACTGCGTCACATTATTCTAGTTGGCTTAAATGCAAACTACATGATGGCGCCTGTTGTATCAACTTATCAGAGTGGAAGAAAAAATCTCTATGGATCCAACTCCTCAGTCACAATTAAAACTTCTGATTCAGAAAGGTAAAGAGCAAGGCTACTTAACTTTTGCAGAAGTAAATGATCACCTTCCACAAGACATTATAGACTCAGATCAAGTAGAAGATATCATAAGCATGATTAATGATATGGGTATCAAGGTTAGCGAAAATGCGCCTGATGCTGATGAATTAATGATGCAAGAAACAACGACAGACGAAGACGCAGCAGAAGCTGCCGCTGCAGCCCTTGCGACTGTAGAAAAAGAAATCGGCCGTACAACTGATCCGGTACGCATGTACATGCGTGAAATGGGTACTGTTGAACTTCTGACACGTGAAGGCGAAATTGTAATCGCTAAACGTATTGAAGAAGGCATTAACCAAGTTCAGATTTCTGTTGCAGAGTACCCTGAAGCAATCACTTACCTACTTGAACAGTGGGATAAGTTTGAAGCTGAAGAAATGCGTTTAAGCGATATCATCGTTGGGTTTATCGATCCGAATGAAGATACAGCGCCAATTTCAGCAACTAATATTGGTTCAGAATTAAGTGCTAAGCAACTTGACGACGATGATAAAGACGACAAAGACGATGCTGATAGCGACGATGAAGATGAAGAAGAGATAGACACAGGACCAGATCCTGAAGAAGCTCGCATTCATTTTGAAAATCTACGTGATTTATACAACAAAGCACGTGATACGTTTGAAGCTAAAGGTCGTTCGCATCCTGAATCACAAGCAGCCATTTTTGAAATTGGCGAGCTTTTCAGAACCTTTAAATTAATACCTAAACAGTTTGACCGCATGGTAAATAACATGCGTGAAATGATGGACAGAGTTCGCGTTCAAGAACGTCTAATCATGAAACAAGCTGTACAAATTGCTAAATTACCGAAGAAAACGTTCGTTAAGCACTTTGCTAACAACGAAACTGACGCTTCTTGGGTTGATTTAGAAATTTCAGGTAACGAAAAGTATTCAGCTAAGCTTGAAGAAGTTAAGCCAGAAATCATTCGTAGTATTAATAAATTATCTGTTATTGAACAAACAACAGGTTTAAGCATTGAGCGTATTAAAGACATTAACCGTCGAATGAGCATTGGTGAAGCGAAAGCACGCCGCGCGAAAAAAGAAATGGTTGAAGCTAACTTACGTCTTGTAATCTCAATTGCTAAAAAATATACAAACCGTGGCTTACAATTCTTGGATTTGATCCAAGAAGGTAACATTGGCCTGATGAAAGCCGTTGATAAGTTTGAATATCGCCGTGGTTATAAGTTCTCTACTTATGCTACGTGGTGGATACGTCAAGCAATCACTCGCTCTATTGCTGACCAAGCAAGAACAATCCGTATTCCGGTACATATGATTGAAACGATTAATAAACTTAACCGTATTTCTCGTCAAATGTTACAAGAAATGGGTCGTGAGCCAAATCCAGAAGAATTAGCAGAACGCATGATGATGCCTGAGGATAAAATCCGTAAGGTACTTAAGATTGCTAAAGAGCCAATTTCAATGGAAACACCAATCGGTGATGATGAAGATTCTCACTTAGGTGACTTTATCGAAGATACAACCATTGATTCGCCAATCGATTCGGCAACAATGGAGTCTCTTCGAGGCGCAACTAACGATGTACTTGCAGGCCTAACAGCTCGTGAAGCTAAAGTACTACGTATGCGTTTTGGTATTGATATGAATACCGACCACACCTTAGAAGAAGTAGGTAAACAGTTTGACGTAACACGTGAACGTATTCGTCAAATAGAAGCGAAAGCGCTGCGTAAATTACGCCACCCTTCTCGCTCAGATTTACTGAAAAGCTTTTTAGACGCTAAATAATTTAGCGCTACTATATAAACTAAAAAGGCCGCTATAGCGGCCTTTTTTCTATTTGAAGGAAATAACCATGGCTTGGATCCAAATTCGTATTAATGCCAATGCTGCAACAGCTGATGCCGTAAGCGACCTATTAATGGAAGCGGGTAGCGCTTCAGTAACCTTTATTGACGCAAAAGATACCCCTATTTACGAGCCTAAAATTGGCACTGTTGTGTTCTGGGCTGATACCACAGTCATTGGCTTGTTCGAAGCTAATCACGATATGAACGCAGTTGTTGCGTTATTGAAGCGCCATGATGAGCTAAAAGACAATTTAGTATACAAAATCGAGCAACTTGAAGATAAAGACTGGGAACGTGAATGGATGGATAACTTCCACCCTATTCAATTTGGCGAAAAACTATGGATTTGCCCAAGCTGGCGCGACATTCCAGACCCTGATGCAGTAAATGTATTGCTAGACCCAGGCCTTGCTTTTGGCACGGGCACACATGCAACAACGGCCTTATGTCTTAAGTGGTTAGAAAGCCAAGATCTGACGGGTAAAACGGTTGTTGATTTTGGTTGTGGCTCAGGCATTTTAGGTATTGCAGCTATAAAACTAGGTGCAGAGCGTATGATTGGGATAGATATTGACCCTCAAGCGCTTGAGGCAAGCCTTGATAACGCTAACCGAAATGGTGTTGCAGACAAACTCGAAGTATACCTTCCAGAAAACCAACCTGAGTTTACTGCCGATATAGTTGTGGCTAATATTTTAGCCCAGCCACTTCGCGAATTACATAGTGTGATTTTAGGGTTATTAAAGCCAGGTGGTAAAATTGCTATGTCGGGCATATTAGAAGAGCAAGCCCAATCGGTTGCTGACATTTATGCACCGTTTATTGAGCTAGATGACATTGCCGTTGAAGGTGATTGGACTCGAGTGAGTGGCACTAAAAAAGCGTAATAAACTGCACAATCAAATTTAGAGCATTAACTCAAAACATGCATGTAAAGCCTGTATTTAACAGGCTTTACTATTTTTTTACATAATAAAAAATAAACTTATTTTGTTGCAAAAACAAAATGCGCTCAAATTTCGCACAAATAAAGCCATTCCTCATACGGTTATCAAATGTCAATACGAAAAGGGCAAAAAAAGTCACTTTTGTTCAATTTATAGCCTTTGATTTTTGCTAAAAAAACCGTAAACTTAGCGCCCCTTGAAAAGAGGCCTATTGAATATAGTGCGTATCGGTAAATACCAACTTGAGAATAATGTAATTGTCGCGCCAATGGCAGGCATTACAGACAGACCATTTAGACAACTTTGTCGACGCTTAGGTGCGGGCTTAGCTGTGTCTGAAATGCTATCGTCAAATCCTAAGGTTTGGAAAACAGAAAAGTCGATGAACCGTATGGATCACAGCGGTGAGTCGGGTATACGTGCTGTGCAAATTGCAGGAGCAGATCCTGAGCTTATGGCGCAGGCCGCACAATTCAATGTTGCTAACGGTGCACAGATCATAGATATCAATATGGGGTGCCCAGCAAAAAAGTGAACAAGAAACTCGCAGGCTCTGCCTTATTACAGTTTCCTGAACTTGTGGAAGAGATTATTGATGCAGTCGTTAACGCTGTAGATATACCTGTAACACTTAAAATCCGTACAGGATGGGATCCGGATAACCGTAATGGTGTAGAGATTGCGAGAATAGCTGAACGTTATGGCATTGCATCACTTGCTGTACATGGGCGAACGCGCGCATGTATGTACAAAGGTGATGCTGAGTACGCCACGATTAGGGATATAAAACGTTCAGTGTCGATTCCTGTTGTTGCCAATGGTGATATTACATCACCAGAAAAAGCAAAACAGGTTTTAGACTATACGGGTGCAGATGCCATTATGATTGGCCGAGCCGCCCAAGGTCGCCCTTGGATATTTAGGGAGATAGACCACTATTTGCGAACTGGGGAACATTTACAGCCGCCTGCTATTGCAGAGGTGCGCAGTATATTAATGGAGCATTTAACAAACCTCCATTTGTTTTACGGTGAGCCAATGGGAGCGCGAATTGCTCGCAAACATGTATCTTGGTATTTGCAAACCCATGACAGTGATGGTCAGTTTAGGCGAGTATTTAATGCGCTCGACAACCCACAGGCACAGGTCGTCGCATTAGAGCAATACTTTAAAACACTAGCAGCTAACTAAGAAAGAAAGAGACTTAATAATGTTCGAACAAAACGTGACTTCTCCATTTATCACTAACCCTCATGTTCAGTCACACGAGAAACCGCAGCCATTGCGTGATGCAGTAAAAAAAGCTGTTCACCACTATTTAAAGCAGCTTAACGGTCAAGATGTGCAAGACGTTTACGACCTTGTTCTTTCAGAGCTAGAAGCGCCATTACTTGAAGAAGTGATGACATATACACGTGGTAACCAAACTCGTGCAGCAATTTTACTAGGTATCAACCGTGGTACTTTACGTAAAAAGCTTAAAAAATACGGCATGAACTAATACCAATTATATTGAAAGCGTAAGTATTCTAACGAGTTAAACAAGCCCATAACGTCGTTAATAATTTTTTATGTAGAATAACTACACAGCAAAATTTTTGCCTTGTTATAGACTTGTTTTTCTATCGTTATAACTACTTACTAATCCAATACAACTGGTATTATGCAAAAAAAGCACCCTCGGGTGCTTTTTTATGCCTACAACTTATTAACCAAATTGCAAAATGCTCACCCTCATCGGCGCTTTATAAGTCGTTTTTTGAGTTGTAATCAGTTAAAATGCCCGCTTCTAAGCTAGCTCATTAACTGAGGAAATCAAACTACAATGGATACTCATCGTCCCATTCGTCGCGCACTATTAAGTGTGTCTGATAAAACCGGTATTGTTGAATTTGCCCGCGCACTAGAAGCGCAAGGCGTTGATATTTTATCAACTGGCGGCACATGTAAACTACTTGCTGATAACGGCATAAAAGTGTCTGAAGTATCAGATCACACAGGCCACCCTGAAATCATGGATGGCCGCGTAAAAACTCTTCACCCAAAAATTCACGGCGGCATATTAGCCCGTCGCGGACAAGATGAAAGCGTAATGGCAGATAACAACATTTCTGCTATCGACATAGTTGTAGTTAACTTATACCCCTTTGCGAATACAGTCGCTCAAGAAAACTGCAGCCTTGAAGATGCTATTGAAAATATTGATATTGGCGGCCCTACAATGGTTCGTGCAGCCGCTAAAAACCACAAAGACGTAACAATCGTGGTAAACGCGAGCGACTACGACTGTGTTATTGGCGAAATGCAAAACAACAATGGCTCTACTACGTATAAAACACGTTTTGACTTAGCGATTGCCGCCTACGAGCACACTGCCGCATACGATGGCATGATTGCTAACTACTTCGGTAAAATGGTGCCTGATTACACCGAGGAAGCTGCTGTAGAGACTAAATTCCCACGTACTATCAATATGCAGTTCACTAAAAAGCAAGATATGCGCTACGGTGAAAACTCACATCAAGATGCTGCTTTTTATGTTGAAAATGACATTGCTGAAGCATCAGTTGCAACAGCAACTCAATTGCAAGGTAAAGCCCTTTCGTTTAACAATATTGCCGATACCGACGCAGCGCTTGAATGCGTTAAAGAATTTGATGTACCTGCGTGCGTAATTGTAAAACATGCTAACCCGTGTGGTGTTTCAATTGGCGACAATATCCTACAAGCATACGAGCGTGCTTTTAAAACAGACCCTACATCAGCATTTGGTGGCATTATTGCCTTTAACCGAGAGCTAGATGGTGCAACGGCACAAGCCATTGTTGACCGTCAATTTGTTGAAGTAATTATTGCACCGAGTATTTCGAGCGACGCTGCAAAAATTGTTGAAGCTAAAAAGAACGTTCGTTTATTAGAATGTGGACAGTGGACAGGCAAAGCCGCTGGCCAAGATATTAAACGCGTTAACGGCGGTATTTTAGTTCAAGACCGCGACTTAGGCATGGTAACGCAAGGCGACTTAAAAGTTGTTTCTAAACGCCAACCTACAGAGCAAGAACTTAAAGATTTACTGTTTTGCTGGAAAGTAGCTAAGTTTGTTAAATCAAACGCAATTGTTTATGCCCGTGACGGTATGACTATTGGCGTAGGCGCAGGCCAAATGAGCCGCGTATACTCAGCTAAAATTGCAGGCATAAAAGCTGCAGACGAAAACCTTGAAGTTAAAGGTTCAGTTATGGCGTCTGATGCGTTCTTCCCATTCCGTGATGGCATTGACGCAGCCGCAGCCGCTGGCATTACTGCGGTAATTCAGCCTGGTGGCTCAATGCGTGATGAAGAAGTGATTGCAGCTGCTGATGAAGCTGGCATGGCAATGGTACTAACTGGTATGCGCCATTTCCGCCACTAATCACACAAAGGGTTAAACGTTGGTTTAACCCTTTTTGTTTGCTATAAATTCACGTATTCTGATTATTCAATAACCTATTTAAAATTATAATGTGAAGGAACAAACAATGAAATTTGCGCTAAAATCGCTACTTGTAGCCACACTAACGATGACATCGACTATGGCGCTTAGCCATAACCACGAATCGAGCCTTGAACATGCACTTCAATCAAGCGAACGCAGCGCTAAAAACAGCGTTCGTGACGAATATCGTCACCCGGCTCAAACACTGGCATTTTTTGGCTTTAAACCAACTATGACAGTTGTTGAAATTGCGCCCGGCGGTGGTTGGTATAGTGAAATTTTAGCGCCAGCACTAAAAGAGCAAGGCACTTATTATGCCGCGCACTTTCCTGCTGATTCATCAGTTGGCTACTACCAACGCTCTCTTGCGGGCTTTAAACAAAAAGTAGCTGAAGATAAGCGTTTTAGTAGCGTTAAAATTACTGAGTTTGCACCTGTAACACATTTAGATATTGCGCCAGCTGGCAGTGCCGATATGGTTTTAACATTTCGTAATGTACATAACTGGTACATGGGCAAAGATAAAAGCGGTGCATTAAGTGCATTCCAAGCTTTTTATAAAGCCCTTAAACCAGGTGGTACATTAGGTTTAGTTGAACACCGTTTAGCTGAAGAACGTGCTGACGAAGATCAAAAAACATCAGGTTATATGAAGCAGAGCTACGTAGTAGACCTTGCTAAACAAGCAGGGTTTGAATTAGTAGCAAGCAGTGAAATAAATGCAAATCCAAAAGATACAGCCGATCACCCTAAAGGTGTATGGACGCTACCACCAAGCTTAAGACTCGGCGAACAAGATGCTGATAAATATAAAGCCATTGGTGAAAGCGACCGCATGACGCTGAAATTTAAGAAACCGCTTTAAATAGGAATTTTCGCCATGAATGTTTTAGTCATTGGCAGCGGCGGCCGCGAACACGCACTTGCGTTTAAAGCCGCTCAAAACACCAAAGTAAATACTGTATTTGTAGCCCCTGGTAATGCAGGTACTGCACTTGAACCAAAACTTGAAAACGTAGCAATAAACGTTGACGACTTAGATGGTTTACTTAGTTTTGCACAGCAAAATAAGGTAGAGCTTACTATTGTAGGTCCTGAAATACCGTTAGTACTGGGTGTTGTTGATAAGTTTCGTGAACATAACATGGCTATTTTTGGCCCAACGGCGGGCGCAGCTCAGCTTGAAGGCTCTAAATCGTTTACTAAAGACTTTTTAGCACGTCATAAAATCCCAACGGGCGACTACCAAACGTTTGAACAGATTGAGCCTGCTCTTGCTTATTTAAAAGAGAAAGGCGCGCCAATTGTTGTAAAAGCAGATGGTTTAGCTGCGGGTAAAGGCGTAATTGTAGCCATGACGCAAGCCGATGCCGAAGAAGCTATTCGCGATATGCTTGCGGGTAATGCTTTTGGCGATGCGGGAAGTCGTGTTGTTATTGAAGAGTTTTTAGACGGTGAAGAAGCGTCTTTCATCGTAATGGTTGATGGTAAAAACGTATTACCATTTGCGACCAGTCAGGACCATAAACGCGCTTACAATGGCGATGCGGGTCCTAATACGGGTGGCATGGGTGCATACTCACCTGCGCCAGTTGTTACTGATGAAATCCACCAGCGTATTATGAACGAAGTGATCTACCCTACGGTAGAGGGCATGGCAAGCGAAGGCCATCCATACACAGGCTTTTTATACGCAGGTTTAATGATTGATGAAACAGGCACCCCTAAAGTCATTGAGTACAACTGTCGCTTTGGCGACCCTGAAACTCAACCAATGATGCTACGTTTGCAATCAGACCTAGTTGAATTGATTGAAGCCGCTAACCGTGTAGAACTTGATAAAACAACAATTAAGTTTGACCCACGTGCAGCTGTTGGTGTTGTACTTGCCGCTAAAGGTTACCCTGGCGATTACCCTAAAGGCGATGCTATTTCGGGGCTACAAGTTGATTACCCTGCGGGTGAAAAAGTGTTTCATGCGGGTACTAAGCAAGATGGCAATGACGTTGTAACCGCAGGCGGTCGCGTATTATGCGCAACAGCACTTGGTAATACTGTTACGCAAGCGCAGCAACGCGCCTATGAGCTTGTTAAACAAATAAGCTGGGATGGTATGGAATATCGTACAGATATTGCTTATCGTGCTATTGCCCGCGAGCAATAGGCTTAAAATACCTGTTTATTGGTATAACCAGTTAATTTAACTACAAAAGCGCAGTCTCTCTGCGCTTTTTTAGTGCTACACTAATTAAAAGTTTTTTTAAAAGTACGCAAACGTTGGAACTAAGAACTTTACGTTATCATGCAATTGCTGTTGCCATACTAGTACTTATATTTTTTATTATAAGTACACTGGCATCAAACCTCGTCGTGCCTACACGATATACAATTGATAAAACCGCGCCCGTATATCTTGATTACGCGTACTATATTGATGAAACTAAGAGCCTTACTTTTAACGATGTTATAACCCAGCCGCAGTTACTCACTCATCAAAAATTTTCGGAAATACCATGGAGTTTTACTCAACAAAATTATTGGCTGTTTCTCGATTTAGAAAATAAGAGCTTCAAAAAAGAAAACGTTGTTGCCCATTTTGATAACCCCATGGTTGATCACCTAACTATTTTTCGACTCAATAAAAACAACCAATTAATGGATACTTATAAGCTCGGAGATAAAGAACAAGCACTTACTTTATTTCAATACAGTGTGCCGCATATCCGCTTTTCGCTCGAAAGTAAGTCCTCACAACGACTCGTAATGAAAATAGATACGATAGGTATAAGTAAAACACCTGTAAATTTATATCGTGATAAAGAGTTTATTGACTTAGTGCGTTCGCAAACAGGGATTTGGGGGATTTTTGTTGGCGTATTGCTAATGGCAGCGCTTTACAATCTTGTTCTTTATTTTGGTATAAAAGACCGAGTTTACTTAATTTATATTGGCTACATTATTAGCGCTATTATACTAATGGGAGCGGTATTAGGTTTTGGCTTTTATTTATGGCCAATGGAATGGCAATTATTTATTCACGAAAAAATAGTACTTGGTAATTACGGCGTTGCTTTTTTTACCCTCTCCTTCTGTATTATGTTTTTACGTTATCACAAAGAAAAATGCTGGCGCTATAAAATGAGTACAGCGCTACTTAAGCTTATGTTTGTTCTTGCTGTAAGCAGCCTTTTTATCCCTGAAAATATAGCAGCACCTATTTTTTTGGAGTGATGAGCCTACTTTATATAGCGTGTATTATTTTAATTTATAACAAATTACGTAGTGGTTTTAGATGGGCTAAATTTTATGTTTTTTCATGGGTGCCACTAATTTTTGGCGCGGCGATTCAACCTATGGAACTGACTGGCCTTTTACCTTATAGCTTTACCACACGCCACGCCTTTTTAATGGCTATACTATGCGAAGTAATATTAATGGCAATGGCATTAGCAGACCGAGTTAGGTATCAGCGTGAACGTGCTTTATATCACGCTACGCACACTCAACAAACAAAGCTTCTTAATAGTGCTAAGCTCAAGCAAACCTTTATGGAGTTACAAGCAAAAAACCGCTCAACAACTTTGTGTTTGATTAAAATACGCCACTTTAACTCTCTTAATACTATAATTACCCCTTCTCAAGGCTATGCACTTATAAAACATATAGCGAGAGAATTAGAGTTAGAATTGAGCCACGAGCGCGAATTTATAAATCTTGATACTAACTTAAACACCATCCCTCGATTAGCCGATCTCAATAGCGGCGTATTTGCCTGTATTTCGACTAAAACACAAAACCAAGAAATGCTAGAAGCACTTCTCACTAAAGTAATTAGCAACTTACCAAAACAATACGAAATTAAAGGGCTAAACCTGCAACTTAATTACAGTATTGGCATTAGCTGTGCGGGTAAAACTAACGACTTTGAGTATTGGTTAAAACGTGGATATTTAGCACTTAAAAAAGCAAAAAGTAGTGTTAATCAAGTAGGGTTATCATCAAACGTGAATAACCAAATGATGGACGTTTCCTTAGCTGCAAAGCTACAAAAAGCCATAAAAACAAATCAACTTGCACTCTATTACCAGCCGCAAATAAATTTATTAAATAACCAAGTAATTGGCGCAGAAGCTTTACTACGCTGGCCCGATCCAACCTTTAATAATTTACCGATTGAAGAGTTAGTAATTCTTGCTGAACATACAGGTATTATTAACGAACTAACACTGTGGGTCATTGAACAAGCCTGTAAAGATATTGCCGAACTAACAAAAAATGGTTACATCAATCATACTATTAGCGTCAACCTCAGCGCTAAAAACTTGACCATAAATAACTTAGCTGAAAAAGTAGAAAATATACTAATTAAATACCAAGTACCGGCTCGTTTACTTAAGTTTGAACTAACCGAATCAGCTTTTGTAGAGAGTCAAGATGCACTCATTAAATTAGTTGATGAATTATCGGCATTAGACATTAACGTTGTTTTAGACGACTTTGGTACAGGTTACGCATCACTTAACTACTTAGTTAACTACCATTTTAGTGAACTAAAAATAGATAAGTCGTTTGTTTTTGATTTACCTAATAACCCCACTCATCAAGTTATTGTACAAACAGCCATTGATATGGCGCACAACCTTAATTTATCAATAACAATTGAGGGGGTAGAAACTCAGGAGATTCATCACTTACTTAAAGACATGAATGCTGATTCTGCCCAAGGTTATTTATACGCAAAAGCACTGCCTTACACCGACTATTTACACTTCTTAAAAAGCCAATATAGCTTAAAAATGTTAGACTCCTCTTTTTAACATCTTTAGGGGCCAAGTAAAGATGCAAGGCACACTGCGTAAACTAAAATCGAGTTTAACCGAACCAGTACAATATCACTTACCTGTAGGTGAGCACTTAGTAGACTTAAATGCATTTATAGGTAAGGAGCTTACGCTCACCTTTAGTGGCACTATTTTATGTTCTAACTGCGGTAAAAAAACCAAAAAAAGCTATTCTCAAGGTCACTGTTTTGTATGCATGCGCAAGCTCGCTAGTTGCGACATGTGTATTATGAAACCAGAAACTTGCCACTACGATCAAGGCACTTGCCGAGAGCCACAGTGGGGCGAAGAAAATTGCATGATCCCACACTATGTGTATCTCGCTAACACCTCTGGATTAAAAGTAGGTATTACCCGCCACACACAAATACCGACTCGTTGGGTGGATCAAGGCGCTACTCAGGCATTACCTATTTTTAAAGTGCAAACTCGCCTGCAATCGGGTTTAGTGGAAGTTGCTTTGGCTGAATTTATTGCCGATAAAACCAATTGGCGCAATATGTTAAAAGGCCAAAACGACGCACTTGATTTAAAAGCAGCAGCGGCTGAGTTAATTCCACAAATTAGCGAAAAACTAAACGAGCTAAGTGAGTTATTTGGCGCAACAGCAATAGAGCAATTAGATGAAGATGTTGTTGATTTAGATTTTCCAGTAACCGAATACCCAACAAAAATCAGCTCATTTAACTTTGATAAAGACCCTGTTGTAAGTGGTGTTTTACAAGGTATTAAAGGTCAGTACCTAATCTTTGAAAAAGGCGTTATTAATATTCGTAAATTTACATCTTATGAAGTAACGGTAGGCTAACAGGCTATGTTAAACAGCTACCCACAGTTATTGGTTATTTATAATGAGCTTGAGATAGCTCACACACCACAAGACCGTGAGGAGCACTTGCACAGTGTTGCAACAAGCGACTTAACTGATGTGGTCATACTTAATAAGCGTGGTGAATACTGCGCTTTAAAAAACACACCTTGTGAGCCGTTAAGCGCAGAGCAACTTGCTGTACTCGTAACAAGTTACTTATTAAATGAAGGGCATTGTTGTTTAAGTAAAATAACAACCCTCACCGTTGAGCAGGCATTTAACTTACTTGAGCTATAAAACGCAGCACAATTAAACCTCAGTAAGCACTTTTATATGCGCTACAGCACTACGACCTAACGCTGATAGCGCATAGCCACCTTCTAAATACGAAATAACCCCTTTGCAACCGCCCTCCTTTGCCACACTGCATAGCTGCTCGGTGAGCCAAATGTAGTCACTTTCAACAAACTTTAAGCTTGCCATATCATCTTCTAGGTGTGCATCAAACCCTGCGCTTATAAAAAGTAATTCAGGCTTAAACGCTTTTAATTTTGGTAACCATTGCCCAGTAAACACCTCTTTTAGGTCGTCGCCATTACTAGCAATTGGCAGAGGGGAATTAACTATATGGCTATTATTTTTAACTGCTGTATTTGGGTAAAACGGATACTGAAATAACGAACAAAGCAGTACATTTTCGTCATCAATAAAAATGTCTTGTGTGCCATTACCATGGTGTACATCAAAATCCGCAATAGCAATGCGTTTAACCCCTTTGCTTTGTGCGTACTTAACGGCAATAGCTAAGTTATTAAACACACAAAACCCAGATGATGACGCTTTATTAGCATGGTGTCCTGGCGGGCGTACTGAGCAAAAAGCAGCATCGAGTTTATCGGCAAGTATTTCATCAACAGCTAACAATCCTGCACCTACTGCACGCTCAATCGCTTTAAACGAATCGGGGCACAGCCAAGTATCGCCATCTAAATTAGCGAGTCCTTCCGTTGGTAGTGTAGTTTCTACGTGTTTAACTAAAGCTTCATCGTGAGCAAGTAAATAATGCTCACGCTCGGCCTTAGGTGCTTGCAGGTGTGTTAAGCCAACATCTACACCGCTGGCTAATAATCTGTCGGTTATTGCATCTAAGCGCTCTGGGCACTCAGGATGGTCGTCTATCATTTTATGCTTACGGCAATGAGGATGAGAAATAACTGCGGTACGCATAAAAAGTCCCTTACAAGGTGTAAAAGCTTAATATAACAAAGCCACCGGCTGGTGGCTTTGCGACTTTGGTGTATATCAACACTTTAAATATCAAAACTATTAACTACTTTGCTTTTAAATGCAGGTTTCTAAAATCAAAGCTAAAGTCGGTCACTTGTGTTGATACTGCACGCATTTTAGCGCTGTTCACACGATTACTAACATCCATATCAAAGGTAATAAACGCATCTGCTTCAAGTAGCTTTTCATCCCACTTAACAATAAATGTATTACCAGTGTAGTGCTCAAGTGTGCCTTTTAAACGTTTAGTATGCGTAAAATCAATGTGTAATTTACTATCGAGCTGCTCAATAATCACATCACCATACCAATTGTCGTGCAATGTACCGGTGTAATTAATATTTGGTAATTGTGGCTGGTAGTCAGCAGGTGCTTCTGGTTTTGCATTAGCGTACGCTTTTTGTTTTCTTTCAAAATGGCTTTTAGCTAGATCTTCTACCCAGTCTTTATCTTCAAGTTCAAGCGCATCTTCAAGTACTTCATGGGTTACCGCCGAAAGCGCACCAAAAGCTTGTTGGTTAGATAAAATAACAATACCGAGTTTTTTCTCAGGCAATAAAGTAACTTGCGATACCATACCTAAAATACCACCGCCGTGACCTAACTTTTTAAAGCCGTGGTAGTCTTCAATGCTCCAACCTAGCCCATACCCTCTAAACTGCTGATGGTACGACTCAAACGCGCTTTTAGATGCCATAGACGTAATATGTGGGTGCCACATTTGCGCTTGTTGCTTTTCGCTAAACAGCTGCTCGCCATTAGGCATTTTACCGCCCGCTAATTGCGTACGAAGCCATTGACTCATATCGCTTACACTTGAAGCGATGGCGCCTGCGCCTCTAAAGTCTTCTAGGTAGTTCACAAAAAAGGGATGAAGTGAGCCATCCATAGGAATATGACCTGTTGCCCAGTTAGTGTTGCTTTTTGGGATGCGTGAAAAACCTGCGCGTGAGTTGTCCATGTGTAGCGGTTGTAATATATTTTTTCGATGTAATCGTTCCAGCTCATACCCGACACACGTGCAACCACTTCGCCAGCGGTAACAAACATCAAGTTGTTATAAGCGTACTTACTACGAAAGCTGCTCGCTGGTTTTAAATACTGTAATCCCGCTAAAATTTCATCAACGGGCTTATCCGTGCTTGGCCAAATCATTAAATCGCCTTGCCCAAGCCCTAGCCCACTGCGGTGACTTAATAAATCACGAATACGCATTTCGCGTGTTACGTACGAGTCGTACAATCTAAACTCTGGTAAATGATCAATTACGCGGTCATCCCAGCTCAACTTCCCTTCATCAACCAACTTGGCAAGTGCCGCTGTTGTAAACGCTTTGGTGTTTGAAGCAATACCAAACAAGGTGTCTTTGTTTACTTTTTTGTTGGTATCGAGATTAGTTACTCCAAAGCCTTTAGCAAATATCACTTTATCGTTTTCAACAATGGCGACTGCCATACCTGGTACGTCAAAACGTGCCATTGACGCTTTAATAACGTCGTCAATTTTGTTGGTATCGACTTGTGCCCAGCTACTAAACGTAGTGCTTGCTAGTAATGCAATTGCGGCTAATTTGGTTAATTTCATATCAATCCTATTTTATTATTTTTGATGAACTGCAAATTCAATTTCGGCACGCTCTTTATTGGTATCGCTTTTGTGCGGCCTATTGAGTATTGCATCACTGTATTCTTTTGGTACGCCTGCTTCAAGTGCGCCGCGATGAACGTGTTTTATGTACCAATCATATGGGAGTACATCGCTGTCATGGGTATTAGCTATATAACAATGTGCGGCTACAGCCTCACCCGTTAAAAGCGTTGGGGTTATATCTACGCAGTCGTAACCTGCGCCCTCAATACTGTCTAAAATGGTTTTTTCTTCTTCATTAAGCTCATAAATAACGCCATAAACCAACGCATCTTCTTTATTGCTTGGGCAAATACTGCACTTACCTGAGCCATCTTTAAATAGCATATCAAAAGTAAGCTCGTAACCTTTAAGTACCGCTGTTCCTACACGCTTTACATTCGGTAAACGCGCCAACAAACGGTTAGATGACATATTAGAGCCAAACGAAAAATTATATAACGGCATTTTATCTCCTGCGCTTTTTAAATAAGTTAAATAACAACACGTACTGCAAGGGCAATTAAAATAACGCCAATTCCACGGTCAAACCAATAACCACGCTGCTGGAAAAAGCCCCTCACATTATCTCTAGAAAGCATTATTGAAAGCATTGAAAACCACACCCAAGTAGCCAGTGCCATGTACACGCCATAAACGATCTGCACGCTAGTAGGTGTTGTTGGACTAATCACGAGTGTAAATAACGACATAAAAAATAACGTGGCTTTTGGGTTTAATGCATTGGTGAAAAAGCCGCGTCTAAAAGCAACCCAAACAGGTTCCTCTTGAACGGTTTTGTTTTCAACATTTTTTGCAGCCTCGCCTTCATTACTTGCAGGCTGTTTTGCAGCTCTAAGAGCTTGTACGCCTAAATACGCTAAATATGCACCAGCAAGGTACTTAAGCGCCATAAATAAACTAGGCGATTGCGTTAAAACAAGCGCTACACCTAACACGCAATAGGCAACGTGCAGTAAAATAGCAGCGCCAACACCGGCGCTTGTCCACAATGCATTGCACCTACCTTGTTGCACACTTTGCTTGAGCACAACGGCAAAGTCAGGCCCAGGGCTTGCTACTGCAAAAAAATGAGCAATAACAATCAGTAAAAATTCATCTAAGTATTCCACGCAAGTCCTTGCTAGTTTGGCGAATAAGCTAATAACAGCGGGTTGGCCGAGTTATTTACCAATGCTTTAATTTCTTTTTGTGCTTTTTTAAACTGACCACGCAGATGCGGTTTTAAGTGTTTTTTAGAGACTTTATCGTTTTTAAAGTAACTAATAAGGGCATGCATAAATACCGTATGTGTTTCACTTAGCTTAGCTTCACGGTTAGCGTATGGGTTGTAACAAGAACCACAACCGCCCTTAAACTGATACACCGTGTTGCTCATCATCACACCAAACCCTAAAAAACAGGCAAGCGCATCGGCAGCTTGTGGTAAATACTCCCTGCCACCTGGCGGTAGCACCCCAACGTGATGAATAAGTATGGTGGCCAGAGTACCCGCATAACTTGCTACTAAATCTTGTGGCTGATTAATCTGATTAGGATTAAAAGAAATGCTGACCTTATGGCTTGGCGGCACAATTAAATGGCTGCCTTCTCCACGTATTTCATTGCTAAATTCAAAGTGCGGAAAAACCTGAGGCTGCAATTGCTGAGGCGCAACTAACTGAATAGGCCACGCGCTCATACCTGCATAATTAGTAACGCGGGTAAAAACGTTAGTCGCCATTTCTTCAATACTTGATACCGAATCAGGAAAAAACGCTGCTGTCGGCAATATTATTTTTGTTTGCTTAGTAAAGTACTCCGCATCAAAATTCTCTACCGCCCAAATAAACGTATCAATAAGCCATTGCTGTTCTTGATCTTCCAATAATGGTGCCGATTTAAATAAAGCTAACATAAGGTGCTCTTATAAGTTTTAGGTGCTAGTTTAGTTTTTTTGTGTAAGCGCCCATTCCCACGCTTGAGTATTGTATAGCGGCACTGTTGATAGCGCATGATGATGGCTGCCACTGGATTCTTTCGTTGAGTACGATAAATACAATAAGGTGCGGTTTTCAGCATCGTAAATACGACGCACCTTTAAAGATTTAAATAAAATACTTTTAGATGATTTAAATACCACCTCGCCCGACTTACTTCGGTCAATTTCTTGTAGCTGCTGTGCTGTAATAGGCCCCGTTTGACGGCACGCAATTGACATATCAGACGGATCAGAAAAGTCTAAATCAGCTTCAATATGGCTAATGTGGCACGTAACACCTTTAATAATCGGATCTTGCTGCGAATTAACCACGACATCTTTAGTTGTAAATAACCCAAGGCTTACCGACGCAACATCATCAGAGCAAGCACTCAACGTAACTACCGCACCTGCAAGTAAAGCTAAACGTTTAAATTTTTGTGGTAATTTCATACTTATCCTTATCTATAATAGGTAACTTAGCATCTACGTCACTAAGCAAAGGTTCACCTGTTTGTTTTATACTAACATCAAAAATAAATACGACTAAATTAGTTTAAAGTAAAGATTTTAGATAGCCCTAGGTTTAGCGAACCCTGTTGTATTTGATACAATTAACCCTCGCTAATGCAGTAACTCATAATAGGAAACGCCTAAATGCCGCATATTATTATTGAACACTCAGAAGACCTCCCTGTTTTACCACAAGTACTAGTAGAGAAAATTCATAACAGTACTTTTGAAAGCGGACTTTTTGATTTAGAAACAATTAAAACACGCGCAATTGCATACCAACAATACCAACTAGGTATAGGTAAAGAAGGGTTTATTCATATTCAAGTGCATATAATGGCAGGGCGAACGGTAGAACAAAAACAAATGTTAAGTGAGCACCTACTCGCATGTTTAAAAACCTACTGCAGAGACTCTGATAGCTTAAGCGTCAATATTTACGATATGGATCATGATGTATATCGAAAAAATTAGTTAACTCTTGTCGTTTTGAGTAATAGAAGTACACAATAGTAAGTAAAAGCCCCAATAGGGGCTTTTTGAATATTAAATACTTGCTCACTGCTGTTTATAAAAAACTTCTGATGAGTTACGAACGCCAGTAGATAACATTACTAATAAACAAGAAGATTGCGCAGAGCACACGGTGAAAGGACAAAGGCGCTTAGAGCAACCTATGACAGTGCCTGGTAGGGGAATTAACTATTTGCAACGCTATAATACTGACAGAGTCCACAAATGTTCACTTTCAAAAGCATCTAATCGCGATCTGCTCTTTTTGCTAGCAGCACCAATGGATTTATATAGTTACGCATAAGGGAGGATGACTGAGCTAAAAAATTATGACTTAGCAGATCGCTAGCTCTTAGAGTTTTACCAAAAGAGCTAGACTACTTTAGAGCTGAAATTACTGAAACCTATTTAAAGTAATTACCAATATCAAATTACTTTTGAGATAACTCTATTTATCTACCGGATCTCTCTGATACTAATTTTTGTAACCAATAGCCATCATGCTTTTCAAAAATATTAAGCCCTTCTTTGGTCTTGACTAAGACATTATTACCAACAGTAGTATAATAAAGTGGGTTTGGATCAATCGATATTAATGCATGTACTCTGCCTATCATGTCATCTGAAAGGTGCTCTTCTAAAACGCTAACATCTTTAATACTAAGAGTGATGTAATCATATAGCTGTTTCGCAGTTATCTCAGATTTTAATTTTTGTACTGAGGCGTCTGCGACCCCCACACAGTTTGAATAAAAATCTATTCCAAGCATAGTTTGTTTGTTTTCACATAACGACAAGTCTGAAAACTGTGCAAAACATGTACTTGGGAATAATAAAATTAATAACTTTTTCATCGGGCCACCTGATAACGCTCTTCAATATTCCAACTTCTCCAGTCGGCAAATAATTTTTCAAACTGTTTCGGGCTTTGCGCAAAGCCATCTTCGATCGCTTGAATATCTCACATAGTTTTAATCTGAATACCAGCACTTAATGCATTTAAAACAGCAGCTGTTTTAAATGCTGGTATACCTATCTTCACCTCAAGAGCCTCACCAGCAGCGTCTGCAGTAGCTTCGGCCATGAAAGCAGTTTTAGATAAATCTGAGGTTGGATCTGCAGCAGATAATAATTTAGGTATAGCCTTCAATACCATTAACTTTGTCAAATCTTGTGTCAGTGATTGCTTCATTAAAAAGCATTGTTGGCGGTTATTAACTATGAAGCTATATTGCCGTTTAGATAACTTTGCACCTGATAGCATATCAGCACTCGTCGCAATCGCAACACACCCCATGACAGTCGTTGTGTCTGCGTTTCTAATTTTTTCGCGCAGAACACCGATATTTCGTTCGATCATAATTTTATTTGACATAACATTCCCTCGTTCAATAAAAATAAAAGGGTACATCAATTTTTTATTACTTTCCACATTTGAAATATTTTATCGATTAGATACTGATAATAGCTATTTATCTTTTTCTATTTAAAAAAGTAGTACAGGGTAATTTCTGTTAGTAGGAGTTTACTTGGAAAGCTTGTAAAAGTGGTGGCCCCTCCCAGACTCGAACTGGGGACCTAACGATTATGAGTCGTGTGCTCTAACCAACTGAGCTAAGGGGCCAACTTTTATATAACTGCTAGGCAGTTAATTTTTGAAGCGTTCAGTCACAGAGCGACTAAAGCGGGTTGCAGTATAAAAACTTTTTGGGGGCTTGTCACTACTAAAAACCTTTATTTTAACAATCAGTAAGCTAACTGCTTAAATAGTAATCTTTTATGAGGGAGTAATGTGTAAAAATGAGGAATTTAGGAGAAGGGATTCATGCAAGCCAATTAAAAGTGCCTATTTAAGCTGCATTTAAAATTGACTTACACAACTAATAATACAAATAACACAACGTTACTTTTTAGCAATAATATAAATGGCGTGTATTAACCCTGGGAAATAACCTAGCAGTGTTAATAAAATATTTAACCAAAAATGCATACCTAAGCCTACTTGCAAAAATACACCTAGTGGCGGTAATAAAACTGACAATATTATACGAATGATATCCATAACTTAACTCCTTTAAAATTAAAAAACAAAAAGCCCAGATTCACTGGGCTTTGAGTATAGTGCATTATTCAGCAACGATAGATAATTTATCTACCACGTCGCGCACATCTTCAGCATTTTTGGCAATTTTAACCGCTAGCTGTTTTTCAGCTTCAGATTCTACAGAACCGTTTAAGGTTACAATACCGTTATCGGTATCAACATCGATGTCTGTACCACCAACTTCTGAGTCAAATAGGAAGCGTGTTGTGATTACAGTGGTGATTTTAGCGTCTGTTAGGTCGTTATCACCATCATCCATCATGTCTTTGTCTGTGGTTTTGGTATCCATGTTTTTTACAACAGTCAGGCTGTTTTCAACATCGGATACGCCATCTAGGCTAAGTACAAGTTCTTCTGCTAACTCTTTTTCAATTTCGCTATCAACTTTACCTGTAAGTACTACCTTGCCATTTTTTACATCAGTGTTAATGTCAAAGTTGTTTAGATTAGTGTTCATAAGTAGCACTGTTTCTGCCTTACCATCAATCCAAGCATCTTTACTTTCGTTTTCCCAGCTGTTTGCTTGGGCACTCATAGCCGTAGAACCAAGAACTAAAGCCGCGATAATAGATTTGTTAAATGTTTTCATAATCTTTCTCCTTTTGATTAAAGACACTTTAACTAATGCGAACTTTAGGCCAACTAAATTTAACATTTAAATTCAATGGGTTGGCCTTTTAAATTAACTAATTCCATGTTATAGCCGTGTAACTATTTACAGACTCATCGGTAAAACTTTCTCACATTGTGAAAATAGCTAGATAATTGCTGTTTTGGTTAATCTATCGTTAATATAACAAAACTAAAAACAGACTGAAAAATTAAGCCTCTGATAATTATTGAAATTATATTTGGTACGCCGTTTGCTTACTCACTACCAATAGTAAATATAATAAGGAATGCCCATGTCTGTAAAAGTTGAAGACCGCCCAATAGAGCAAGTACGCGAACAAGTGATTGATCAATTAATTTATAATTACAGCCATGGCGTTATTTCAGTTGATGCATTTGAAAGACGCTTAGATGAGGCTATGGATGCAAGTAGTAATGAAGCTTTGTTAATCCTAGTTGAAGACTTAACACTTAATACCGATCAGCAATATAAAGCAGAAAAACAATCGCAATTTACTCCACATTATAGTGCACAGCAAAACAGCGATGATGATTTTACGCTACGCAGCATTTTGGGTTCTAACGAGCGCAGTGGTCAATGGGTTGTGCCAAAAAATATATACTTAACCAATTTTATGGGCTCTGTAGTGCTTGATTTTACTGATGCCATTTTTACCCACCAAAATGTAACGATTCACGTTAACTGTATTTTTGGTAGCGATGAAATTTATGTACCAGAGCATGTAAATGTAGTCTCTAAAATGTTTTGTATTTTAAGCAGCCTTGAAAACAAGTCGGTATCGCTTAACAAGCGCCAAGGACCCACTATTCATATTGAAGGTAAAGCAGTAATGGGGTCGGTTGAAGTTAAAATAAAACGCACCATAAAAGAGAAGTTTATGAGCTTTGCAAACGAGCTAAAAACACAACTTGGCGTTAATAATAACCGCTCATTATAATTTATCTAGCAGCGCGTTAGAGTCGATTGACCTTTAAGGTCAGATATTGCCTTAATTAGGTGCGTTTAATTGCTGCCCGAGATTTGTAACCTAAATAACCTGAACTCTGGATAATAAATCTATCTCAAGCAACTATTTTCAGTGCTAACTGCAGTCCTAGGTAGAGCCTTTCGTTAGCCTGTGTTTGGCATTTATACGTTGTTATTACCTATTTATAGGGAATAAGCACACCACATAGGTGTGTTCTACTAAAAACCAAACACACGGCTTAAAATTCAACTTCGAAAGATAAATAAGCCTAAGTTACTGCCTGACGTTTTATTATAAATCGTTATTTCGCTCGCTTGGTATATCACTTAAATATTCTACAAACTCTACTTCAAATCCAGCCGGATCGATAAAATAAACATTTTTTCTAAATGGGTTGTCACCGCCTTGTTTATCTATTTTAAAACCAACTTGTTGCAAACGCTTTACTACTGCATCTAAATTTTGAGTAACGTAAGCAAAGTGCGCTAAACCTAATTGATGGCCTGCTAAATCTCGGTTTTCACCTTCACCATGATCGCTCATTGCAATGTATTGTGTGTCATCACCAAAATGCACCCAGCGCCTTGTTTTACCATGCCAAGTGCCCCTACCTTCACTTCGGATTGACCAATAAGGGAATACCGCTTGATAAAATTTAATCATATCCTCAATATTATTAACCACTAAATTGACATGTTCTAAATACATAATGTGTCCTTCTTGATTGAGTATGCAAACACAATAAAACCTCAAGTTAACTTTAGGTAAAGTGGTTTTTTAGATTTATTTAAATTTTATACAGCCGCAAATATATATGCAGAACAATAAAGTATAAAAAACACACAAAAGTATTTAGGGTTTATTGTTTACTTTATGGCAGAAATCGCTAAAATACGCCGGCTGAAATATATAAACGTTCTTTTACAACCCAAAGGTAACTCCATGCATCCAATGTTAAACATTGCGGTTCGCGCTGCGCGTAACGCAGGCAAAATTTTACTTCGCGCAAGTGAAGATTTATCAAAAGTTGAAGTGCAACAAAAAGGCGCTAACGACTTAGTAACTAACATTGATAAAGAAGCTGAAGCCGTAATTCGTGACACTATTTTACAATCTTACCCAACTCACTCGATTGTTGGTGAAGAGTTAGGTGAGCATAAAGGCAAGGATGATGATTACCAATGGATTGTAGATCCTATCGATGGAACAACTAATTTCATCAAAGGCATCCCTCATTACGCGGTTTCTATCGCACTTAAAGTTAAAGGTCGTTTAGACCAAGCTGTTATTTATGATCCAATTCGTGGTGAGCTTTTCACTGCTTCTCGTGGTCAAGGCACTCAACTTAACAGCAAACGTCTTCGTGTAAGCAAAACTACCGTTCTTGCGGGCACTGTACTTGCTACTGGTTTCCCTTTCAAAAATAAAAACCACATGGATGCATACACTGAAGCGTTTAAAGCATTGTTTGTACACACTGCTGATATTCGTCGCGCAGGTTGTTCTGCACTAGATATGGCATACGTTGCAGCGGGTCGTGTTGATGGATTTTTTGAAATTGGTTTAAAACCGTGGAATTCTGCAGCGGGCGAACTAATGGTTAAAGAAGCCGGCGGTATGGTTGTAGATTTTGCTGGTGGTAATAACTATAGCCACAGCGGTAATATCATCTGTGGTTCACCAAAATTGACTCAAGCAATTATTCGTGAAATTCGCCCAGTATTAACTGAGTCGTTACTTCGCTAATTTAATGCTACTAATACTAATCTGCATAAGTATTTGAACAATTTAACGAATTAAATTTCCCTACCTAAGTAGATTGGTACAGCAGTATACTAAAAAGGAGCTCAGGCTCCTTTTTTTGTGTCTAAAAATAAGGGTTATCAAGCTTAAGCTCTATTGTTTTACCTTTTGTGTAAGGTAATGAATTAAGCTCTGTCGCGAAATACTCATAAAATAGCGCATCAAATTCACCATTTTTTTGCATGATCTTAAGCCCTTTTTCAATCGCTTGAGCCAGTTCGGGTTTATTTTTTGAGACAAAATAATAAAGCCCAGTTGGATAGCTAATGTATAAATCTGGCACTATTACTAAATTCTTATCTTTTAAATCCATAAGCTCTGAATTAACTTCGATGAATGAGCGCGGAAAATAATCAATCCGCCCCTGACTTGTTAATGCAAACATCGAGTTTAAATTAGAAAGTGGCCTAACACTTAGTCCATTGTTAACTAATATCCGCATGTCAGGCCAATCATGACCTTGCACTGCAATAAGCATTGATAATTGCTCAACAGAGGTAATACCTTTAAATTTATCTACATTTTTTGTATTCGTAAGCAGTGCTCTTTTACCAATATACCCTTTAAATAAAGGGATTTTAATTGCAATCGCCAACGACTCTCGCTCAGGGCTACTCATACTCCAATATAAATCAAGGGCGTTCCCATCAAGTGCCATAAGATTTCGTTGTTGATGAGGGTGAACTGGCACTAAATTTATTTCAGCTGAGTAATCTGCTCTGATAAGTGCTTTTGAGAGTAATTCATTGAGGTAGTCGTCACGCGTAAAATGCGAGTGTTGATCTTGAGGGACATTAATAATATTGACTTCGCTTGCTATAGCACTACACACAAACAAGCTTACAACGCTAACCAGATACTTAAATGGCAACATAATAATCACCTACTTTGTTAAACTACCTTTTTACTATTTGCTAAACGCACCACCGCTGGTGTAGGCCTTCTTCGCTTACAGATAAAAAGATAGCTATGACGGTATCGTTTGGCCTCTTTTTTAGCATCAGTCGCTAATGCAGCTACTTGATGACTATTTTTACACTGTTGTAAATCAGGTTCAACCAAACCAATCGATAAGGTCAGTAAAGGGACAAATTGCTTTTCACCTTCGCGATTTGTAGCCCAGTATCCTTTGCTTTTAATATGCTCAGGAGTAAAAATAGCTGTGACTGCAATTCAAACCGTTCAATAATTGTATTGCAAATTGTAACTGCATCACTTTGGTCAAACACAACCATAAAGTCATCACCGCCAATATGTCCTACAAAGTTAGCACTGTTTGTGCAAGCTTGCACTGTTACATCGGCTAATAATTTAATTACACTATCACCGCTGGCATAACCATATAAGTCATTAAATTGTTTAAAGTGATTTAGGTCTATATAAGCTAATGAAAATTTTAACTTATTACGCAGCCTTTGCTCTATAGCTTCATTTATAGCAACATTACCTGGTAGCATAGTAAGCGGATTAGCGTGCTGTGCGTGGCGAATTTTTTCTTCGGTAATATGTTTTAAAATATCTCTCAGTGGCGCTAATCCCAAGTATTTATTATTGCGTGTAATAACTATATGCCTGCGTATATCAAAATCCTGATCTGTTATTTGCTTACTTACGACATCAAGCATTTGATTCTCGTCAACGACTAATGGTTGCTTGTCCATTAATTCTGTAACTGGGCGTTTATCATAAAGTGCGTGCCCGTAGGGAGCCGCAAATACTTCCGTTAGCTGATCTTTATGAAGTAAACCAATTGGCTGGTCATCTTGATTTAATACTGGGATACTAATAATTGATTTGTCTTGCTCAAATAGCTTGTGAGCATCCTTACAGCGTGTTTCGCTATCAATTGCTGACTGAGTTAAAGCAAGATACCCTATTGCCATTGATTGCTCACAGAGCGCCTTTGCTTTAAATGTTAGTGCTTGTATTTGCTCAGAACTAAAGTCATAACTTGGTCGTAAACTGGGCCTTTCGAGTAAAAATCCCTGTACGTTACTAATGCCTAAGCTCTCAACTAACGCCAGCTCCTCCGGACGCTCAATACCTTCTGCAATAACGGCTGTATTAGTTGCTTTAGCAAGTATAGTGATTGATTTTAAAAACTCTTTTTTAACGTCACTCTCATCACAAAAATCAATAAAATAGCGATCTATTTTTACAAAATCTGGACATAACTCAGACCACTGCTTTAACCCTGAGTAGCCAGCGCCTAAATCATCAATAGCAATGGTAAAGCCAAGTTCTCGATAATGAGCAATTGTTTTTAAAAGTAAAAACCCATCATCAACTTTCTCTTGCTCAGTAACCTCAATCACAACTCTGTTCGCAGCTAATCCAAATTGCTCAATTAAATGCAACGTTTCGCCTTTGGGGTGACACGGATCGAGTAAAGTTTTAGGGCTTACATTTAAAAAGAGCTTGCCTTGGAGGTTTAATTTTACAAAGTTTTCGATTGCTTTAGAGCGACATAATAATTCAAGTTCTGAAATTAATGCATGCTGATGAGCCACTTCAAATAATTTATTCGGCATTTCAAGTGGACTATTTTTAGGACCGCGACTGAGCGCTTCGTAACCAATAATACTTTGATTAGATATATTAAAAATAGGCTGAAATAATGTCGTTATTTCAGCATTATTTAAAATATACTCTAAAACTTTGTGTTGTACGGTCACGTCGGACTCTAATTATAATTTGATAAGAATAATAAAGTAGCAAGCCTGTATTACAATTTTATTGCACTGAAATAAACGCCACGCAATAAAAAACCGCTCAACAGAGCGGTTTTTTTAACAGTTACACAACCATTACGGCATAGCGTCTTGGTCTGCACCTTCTTTTTCAATTACTTCTGGTATTAAATCTTCTTTGCTTACGCCCATTGCAAGTGCAACAGAGCTGGCAACATAAATAGAAGAATAAGTACCAATAAACACACCAAATAACAATGCAGTTGCAAAGCCATGAATAGTTTGTCCGCCCCATGCAAACAAGGCAATCAATACTAAAATAGTGGTGATTGATGTTACAAGTGTACGGTTAAGTGTTTGGGTAAGTGAAATATCAATAATTTCAACGGTATCGTCAATGCGTACTTTACGGAAGTTTTCACGAATACGGTCCGACACAACAATGGTATCGTTAAGTGAATAACCAATTACCGCAAGAATTGCCGCCAATATAGTTAAATCAAACTCTAAACCTAATATAGAAAACAAACCTACAGTAATAATAACATCGTGTAATAGTGCACCTACCGCACCCACAGCGAAGCGCCATTCAAAGCGAAATGCAACATAGATTAAGATACAAATAAGTGCAGTTAACATGGCTAGGCCACCCTGCTCTTTTAAGTCTTCACCTACACTTGGGCCTACAAACTCAATGCGGCGCATTACTACGCTGTCGTCTGCTTTTTTAAGTGCGTCGATTACTTGGTTGCCAATTACTTCCGCTTTTACATCGCTACCGCGTGGCGCTAAGCGAACTAAAATCTCTTGGCTTGAACCAAACAATTGTACCGATGCATCGGAAAAGCCATTTTCAGCTAGCGCATCACGTACTTTTTTAAGGTCAGCAGGTTGTGAAAAACCAACTTCTACAGCAGTACCGCCTGTAAAATCTAAACCAAAGTTTAAGCCTTTAACAAAAATTGATGCAAACGACGCTAAAATTAGTAACGTCGAAAAACCCATAGCCACTTTTCGAAGAGACATGAAACGAAGGGTTCTACTACCCAAACTTAAAATTTGCATGTCTGCTCCTTAAATCGAAAGTTTATCAATGCGTTTACCACCAACAAACAAGTTGATTACCGCACGGGTACCAACGATGGCTGTAAACATTGAAGTTAAAATACCAATCGCAAGTGTCACTGCAAAGCCCGCAATCGGACCAGTGCCCACTGCAAACAGTATAATGGCAGCAATTAGTGTCGTGATGTTGGCATCAAATATAGTGCTAAATGCGCTATCGTAACCAAAATGAATCGCTTGTTGAGGACTACGACCATCGGCCAGTTCTTCACGAATACGCTCAAAAATAAGTACGTTAGCATCAACTGCCATACCTACGGTTAATACAATACCCGCAATACCTGGTAGCGTAAGAGTAGCGCCTGGAATTAAAGACATAACGCCAACAATCAGTACTAAGTTAGCCGCAAGCGCAAGGTTTGCAACCATACCAAAGCCTTTGTAGTACACAAGCATAAACACAAGTACAAACGCAAAACCAAGTGCAACCGCAGTCATACCCGCTTCAATATTTTCTTGTCCTAAACTTGGACCTACAGTGCGCTCTTCAACAATTTGAATTGGTGCTACAAGCGCACCTGCACGAAGTAGTAAACTTAAGTTATGTGCTTCTGCTGGATTATCAATGCCGGTAATACGGAACGAGCGATCAAGACGAGCTTGAATCGTTGCCACGTTAATAACTTCTTCAACTTTAATAGGTGGAAGTGCTTTACCGTTAGCATCTTTTTTACCTGATGGCTTGTATTCAATAAATACCGTTGCCATGCGCTTGCCAATAGCACGCTTGGTAAAGGCATTCATTTTTGCCCCACCTTTGCTATCTAACGTAATACTTACTTGCGGACGTTGGTATTCATCAGCGCCAGATTGCGCGCCCGTAATATGGCTGCCCTCTAAAATAATACGCTTTTTAAGTACAACAGGGTAACCGTCGCGGCTCATGATCATTTCAGTACCCGCTGGAATACGACCTTGAGCAGCAGCACTTGCATCGGCATTTTCGTCTACTTCACGAAATTCAAGTGTTGCTGTCGCACCTAAAATTTCTTTAGCGCGTGCTGTATCTTGAATACCGGGTAGTTGAACAATAATACGCTCAGCGCCTTGGCGTTGTACGTTAGGCTCTGCAACACCAATTTGGTTGATACGGTTACGAATAATCGTTTCATTTTGCTTGATAGCGTAGTCACGAATTTCTTTGAGTTTTTGCTCACTCATTGTTGCAAAAAATGCTTTATCGTTGCTGCTATCATCAATGTAAACGTTTAGCGGGTAACGAGTTCCTAAGAAACTTTCTGCAGCATTTTTGTCTTCTTCGGTACGCATTTCTACACGCATACGTTCAGAGCCAGCTACACGGCGAACACTACGGTAACGTAGTTTTTCTTCGCGCAGATCACTGCGAAAATCTTGTTCCATTTGCTCAAGCTGGTTATCAACCGCTGTTGCCATGTCGATTTCCATGGTGAAATGTACGCCACCACTTAAATCAAGGCCTAACTTCATTGGGTTGCCACCAACCGCTTTTAACCAAGCTGGTTGAGCAGGTGCCATATTAATAGCAGAAATGTAATCATCACTAAGCGAATCACGCAGTAAATCTTGCGCTTTTAACTGCTCTTCAACATTTTTTAAACGAACTAAAATTTGTCCATCTTCAAGTATTGTCGATTTAGCGGTTACATTATTTTTTTGAGGATTTCGTTTACTTTGTCTACAACACTGAGATCAACATCAGCACCTTTAGCACCTGAAACTTGTATAGCCGGATCGCGACCATACAAGTTTGGAGAAGCATATAAAAGGCCAATGGCTACCACAGCTAAAACAAGTAAATACTTCCAAACCGGAAACTTGTTTAACACGGGGTCGTCCTTATTATTTTTATAGCGACTTCATTGTGCCTTTTGGCAATACTGCAGATACAGATGATTTTTGTACTGTTACTTCTGCTTGCTCATTTAAAGAGATAACGATGAAATCTTTATCTTCAGAAATTTTAACTATTTTACCTACTAAGCCACCTTGAGTTAGCACTTCGTCACCTTTAGCCATCGCATTCATTAGGCTTTTGTGTTCTTTAACACGATTAGCTTGTGGGCGATAAATCAAAAAGTAAAAACTAAACCAAAAATAGCTAACATAATTAGCATTTGCATAGTGCCGCCGCCTGCCGCTGCTGCGCCTGTACTTGCTTGTGCGTTTGAAATAAATAAACTCATGATACTTCCTCTTTAATTTTTAAAGTTTAATTTTTTATATCTGCTAGCTCTGGCACATCTTGGCCTCGGCGAGCATAAAAATCTTTTACGAATTCTTCTAATTTACCTTCGCTAATTGCATTGCGTAAACCTTCCATAACACGTTGATAGTAACGTAAATTATGAATTGTGTTTAGTCGCGCACCTAAAATTTCATTACATTTATCAAGGTGATGCAAATAAGCTCGTGAATAATTCCCACACGTATGGCAATCACACTCAGGGTCAAGTGGCCCTGTATCTGTTTTATGCACTGCGTTACGTATTTTAACCACACCTGTGGTAATAAATAAATGACCATTACGTGCATTACGCGTTGGCATAACACAGTCAAACATATCAATGCCTCGGCGAACCGACTCAACTAAGTCCTCTGGTTTGCCTACACCCATAAGGTAACGAGGTTTGTCTTCTGGCATTTTAAACGCACAATGATCAAGAATGTTCATCATTTCGTTTTTAGGCTCGCCTACTGATAGGCCACCTAATGCATAACCGTCAAAACCAATGTCTTCAAGACCGGCTTGTGATTGTGCACGTAATTCTGGGTACATACCACCTTGAATAATACCAAACAAAGCAGATGGGTTGTCGCCATGACCTTCTTTAGAACGCTTAGCCCAACGAAGAGATAGCTCCATAGAATCTTTAGCTTCTTTTTCAGTCGCTGGATACGGCGTACATTCGTCAAATATCATTACAATATCTGAGCCTAAATCGCGTTGTACTTCCATCGATTTTTCAGGTGACATCATAATTTCATCACCATTTACAGGTGATTGAAATAATACGCCCTCTTCAGTGATTTTACGCATTGCGCCTAGGCTAAATACCTGAAAACCGCCTGAGTCAGTTAAAATAGGGAAATCCCAGTTCATAAAGTCATGTAAATCACCATGCTGCTTAATGATCTCAGTACCTGGGCGAAGCATTAAGTGGAAGGTATTACCTAAACAAATTTGTGCACCAGTCGCTTTTACTTCATCTGGCGTCATACCTTTTACAGTACCGTAAGTACCAACAGGCATAAATGCAGGTGTTTCTATTACACCACGGTCAAAAATCAAGCGGCCACGGCGCGCTTTTCCGTCAGTACGGTCTAATTCAAATTTCATATCATCCTCAATGTCAGAAAAACAGTCCAACAAGCTATAATTTAACCGCTCGATTCTACCCTTTTTGACCAGCCAATACTATTAGCTGCGGTAAATTCAATACTGATAACTTCATTCAAATAAAAAACCCCAGCAACTTAACTGGGGTTTGTAATCATTTTTACTGATAATTTAATACTTAACCTGAACCCTGGATAATAAGTCTGTCTCAAGCAACTATTTTCAGCGCTAACTGTGTTGAATTTACTTGCAATAGGGCCGGTTACTTAACTATTTACGTGTTAAAAACATCGCGTCGCCATAACTAAAAAAACGATACTGCTGTTCAATTGCCGTGTTATACGCACCCATAATGTTGTCTTGCCCGCTAAAGGCACTCACTAACATTATAAGCGTTGATTCCGGTAGGTGAAAATTAGTAACCATGGCATCCACTACATTAAACTGATAACCCGGATAAATAAATATATCTGTATCACCAAAGTAAGTGTCTAGCTTGCCACCATGTACTTTTGCTGCAGATTCTAATGAACGCACTGAGGTTGTACCAACGGCAATAACGCGCCCACCTTTCGCTTTAGTTTTTGCAACAGCCGCTACCACATCTTCTGGCACTTCAATGTATTCGGAATGCATTATATGATCGTCAACACTGTCAACACGCACTGGCTGAAAAGTACCTGCACCAACATGCAAGGTAACAAAAGCCATTTGCACGCCCTTATCCTTTAATGCAGCCATTAACTGTTTATCAAAATGTAAACCAGCAGTAGGCGCTGCCACTGCCCCTGGTTTTTCACCATAAACTGTTTGATAGCGCTCACGATCTGCCTCGTTATCAGGACGGTCGATATAAGGCGGTAATGGCATGTGTCCAATGTCGTTTAATATATCAAGTACGTTTTGACTGTGATCAAATTCAAGCTCAAATAACGTGTCATGCCGTGCAACCATTATTGCCTTGGCCTTACCTTCTAAAATAACTTCATTACCAGGCTTTAATGATTTGCTAGCACGGACATGTGCAAGCACACGATGTTCATCAAGTACGCGTTCAACTAATACTTCAACTTTACCACCTGATGCTTTTTGACCAAACATGCGTGCAGGGATTACTCTGGTATTATTAAAAACCAGTAAGTCGTTTTCATTTACCAGTTCAAGTATGTCACTAAAGACTTTGTGTTCTACACTACCACTAGGCCCATCTAGGCTAAGTAAACGACTACTCGTACGATCCGGCTTAGGAAAGCGAGCTATTAATTCATCAGGTAAGTCAAAGCTAAAATCAGCTACGCGCATAGTTAGTAATCCACATCATTTAAAATCGCGCCAAGTGTATATCTATCGCCTATCAAGCTCAAGAAATCCCCTTATATTCTGCAAAATTGAAGTACGCAAGCCTACGAATGACCATTAATTTTCTTGTTCTTCAATCAAAAAATCACTATTCTTATTCGGTTAAATAAATATGGGTTGAGAAATACGTGGTAGAGCAACTTAAATTGCTAATATTAAACGCAAGTCGTGCTGAACGCCTTACTATTCGTGCCACTTTAGAGAGCCTGAATGTTTTTGCTTTTATTGAAGTACAAGACAGCCAACAAGCTTTAAAACTATTAAAGCAACAGCCTGTTGATATTATTATCACGGGCCTCAATGTCGGTAAAATAGATGGTTGGCGCTTTTCACGGATGATCCGTTCGGGTTTATTAAAAACACCAAAGAATACGCCGATACTACTCATCCCTCCCATTTATTGTGAACGCATCGCAGAAACAACTGCGCGTAGTTATGGTATTGATGCCGTACTGCCTTTTGAGCAACAAGACATGCTGCCACAGGTTTTGGCTAATGTGCTGTCGACACATTTAGAAAAAAGTAGCCGCTTAAACCTCTTATTACTTGAGCCACTGCAAGATAAAGCCAATGATATTAGCGCACAACTAAAGCTAAACTTTGCAATTACACATACAACAACAAGCAAAGAAGCGCTAAACGCTTACTACCAGCAAAAATTTGCCATCGTACTGTTAGATGCCACAGCCGCAAGAGCTGAAACGTCGAGTGTTTTAGTAGAAGAGATTTTGCAACATAACCCAAAACAGGCAATTGTAACAATTATAGATAATGATGATGCAAATTATGCAGAGCAGCTCTTATTATCAGGTGTTACCGATTTTATTCGTGCCCCCTACGACCCTTCTTTTTAAATAAAGTATGTGACCACGCAGCACGTCGAGAAGACTTTATGGTCAGTTATGCTGAATTTGCCAACAAAGTTGAGCAATTGAGTGTAAGTGAAGTGAAATATAAAGAGTTATTCTCAGCCCACCAACGCATTCTATTACACTTAAATACCGTGGTACTTGAACTTGATCAACTAGGTAAAATACGCTTTATAAATCCAGCTTGGGAAACACTAAGTGGTCATGGCGTAAAACCAACACTGCAAAAACCTTTAACCGCATTTTGTATTAATGAATGCCAAGAAAAATTACAAAATACGATTTGTGATATTTTAGGGGGTGAAAATCAGCAACAAGTAGAAATTAAGTTACAGCACAAAAATGGCACTCAAATTTGGGTAGAATGCAGGTTTCAACTGATCAAAAATAGTCGTAATACAGCAACAATTACCGCCACAATCGACAATATTCATGAGCGAAAGCAAGCTGAATTACAGTTACGCCATTTAGCGCATCACGATCCACTTACAGGCTTACATAACCGCTATTATTTTGATCAACAACTTAATCGTATCTGCCAACCAAAGCACACTTTCGATGATATAGAACATGCTATTATTTATATCGATCTTGATCACTTTAAAATAATAAATGACAGTAAGGGCCACCACCAGGGCGATATTGTCTTAAAAGAAGTGGCTCAACTGTTTAAAGACAATATCGGTGATGAACACCTTGTTTGCCGTATTGGCGGTGATGAATTTGCTGTTATTTTAACAAACATGAACTTATTAGAAGCGCATTTAGTGGCCGAAGGTGTTTGTATCGCAATTGAACAACATACTTTTAAATCAGAGGATCAAGTTTACACAATAAGCTGCTCTATTGGCTTAGCTCAAATAACATCTAAAAATTGCGATCCCAATGAATGCTTAAAACAAGCCGACATCGCCTTATATATAGCTAAAAATTTAGGTCGAAATTTAGTCCACTGTTATTCAAAAGAAGACTCGCAAAATAAGACATTGCAAACAGGTTTGGAATGGGGTCACGAAATCCGCCAAGCATTACAACAAGATAATATAGAGCTTCATTATCAGCCTATTTGGGACTTCAAACAAAGTAAAGTTGCTTACTTTGAAGTGCTGCTACGATTAAAGCTCAATGATAAACTTGTGTACCCCAATCAATTTATTCCATCGCTTGAAATGTTAAACGATACATTTTTGATGGATCAATGTGTTATTCGCAACACGCTTGCTTGTGTTGAAAAACACCCAGAATTAAATCAAGTCGCAATTAATCTATCAGCACAATCATTTTTAGATGAACGATTACTGCCGCTTATAGAGTCAAGCTTAGAAAAATATCAAGTATCACCTACTCGTATTATTTTTGAAATTACTGAATCTGCAAGTATTAATAATCTAAAAGCAACACGTAAGATGATTGAGAAGCTCAATAGCTTAGGTTGTCACTTTTCTATAGATGACTTTGGTACCGGCTTTAGTACTTTTAATTATTTAAAGCAGCTTCCCGCACAGCATGTAAAAATTGACGGCTCATTTGTACGTGACATGCTTAACGACCCCATCGATTTAGCGTTAGTAAAAGCAATTAATGATATAAGCCGGTCACTCGATAAGCGTTCTGTGGCTGAGTATGTTGAAAATAAAGATATATTTTTTGCACTAAAAGAGATTGGTGTGGATTACGGACAAGGCTACTTTATTGCACGTCCTATGGCGGTTGAAAAAGTAAAGACAGAGCTTGAAAATATTTTAAAAAATAAAGTTTTTTACCAACAATAACCTAGCTCATATTAAGCATTAATAAACAATTTTAAGCATTTTATTACTATCATTATTATCTTTTTTACCTATACTTTCCTCATCACAATACGAATGTCACGTTATTTAAAGGATTACGCTTAACAAACATGACATTACCTATTGCAAATACAGAACCCTAAATCACGGGCTGTTTTAAAATAAGGTTTGAGGAGATAAATATGACGCAATTGATTATCTTATTACTACTTATTCACTTTGCAATAGCGTATCAATGCTATCGATACGCGAGCATAAAGGGCTACCCAATTCGAGTATTTACAGTATTGGGTTGCATGCCTTATTTTAATTTAGTGGTGTGGATCTATTTATTATTTTTACCGGAGCTAGAACCTTTTGAACACCATAACCATGATCAAAAGCAGCCTCTTTAGGCTGCTTTAACATTTAAATCACTTTGTTTTATTAAACTCCAAACTACATTGGCGTTGTAAAAACACCTCAAGCTGCTGACTAAATAACTTAAAGTCGCGAATTCGTCCTGTTGTTTTACGCCACAATATACCGATATCACGGTATGCATCGCTTTGCGATGGTGTCGCTGTCATATTTTTATTATCTAAAATCCCTGCATTAATTGCCATTTGCGGTAAAAAAGTCACGCCAAGTTGATGTTCAACCATGCTAAGCAAAGTATGCAAGCTTGCTGCTTCAAATGGATTAATACAACTAGCACGATTTAAGTGACACGCACTAAGCGCATGCCCTGTCATACAATGCTCACGCTCCAGTAAGAATACACTCGCATCTGGTAGCAAATTAAAGTCCTCTACCCCTTTGCAGGCATATATTCTTTATGATGCACTAAGCTAAAATGATCTTTTGCCAAAATTTGAGTATGAAACTTATCCGTTTCGTATGGTAAGGCTAATAGCGCTAAATCAATATGACCATGCTCGAGCTTGTCGAGTAGTTTATCGCTCGTGTCTTCTATCAATACCAGCTCTAAGTCGCAAAAAGTTTGTTTGCAAAAGTGATAGAGCGGCGCAGCAATAAAGCTCGCTATAGTCGGTATTACACCCACGGTTAACTTACCGCTGAGGGGAGTTAAAAAGCTTTTAGTCAGCTCTTTTAAGCTAATTGTATCATTAATTATTTTACGAGAACGCTCTACAACTTCTTCGCCGATGCTGGTAAACATAAGGCTACGATTTTCTCGCTCGATGAGCTGACAACCAAGTGTTTCTTCAAGGTTTTGAATCGCACTACTTAAAGTGGATTGACCTATAAAGCACGCGCTCGCGGCACGCCCAAAGTGTTGATGTTGATGAACAGCTAATAAATACTGTAGCTGTTTGATGCTTGGAAGATTGGTCATTTTTTCTTTCCACAAATAAAAAGACCCCAACACCTAGGGCGTTGAGATCTTTTCAAGCTAAAAGTCTTTAAGTACTTTTTTGTTAAACCCCAAAAGCGGTTCTTAGTACGTAGAAAATAACAATAGCAAGGGCAGCACCAACTGGCAACGTAATTACCCAAGAAACTACAATGTTTCTGATTACGCCCATATTAAGTGCTCCAATTCCACGTGCCATACCTACACCTAATACCGCGCCAACTAAGGTCTGAGTAGTAGAGATTGGCATACCAGTACCTGATGCAATAACAACCGTTGAAGCAGCAGCTAGTTCAGCAGCAAAACCACGGCTAGGCGTTAAATGTGTAATGCCTTCACCAATTGTTTTAATTACTTTTTTACCTAAAATAGCAAGACCGGCCACAATACCAAAACCACCAAGCGGTAGAATCCACCATGCAATAGCGGCTTTCTTAGCAATTTCACCATTGTTTTCAACAATGTTTACAACAGCAGCTAGTGGACCAATAGCATTAGCAACGTCATTAGAACCATGGGCGAATGCCATACAACATGCAGTTAATACCATTAATACAGCAAATACTTTTTCAACATTGTTGAACTGCATTTGCTTATCCGCTTGAGGATCAATCTTCAAACGAGAAATAGCAATTTTACCAATAATACCCACAATAACCGCAATAGCGATAGAAAGTGCATAGCCTTCAACAGCACCTAAATCTATGCCAACATGCTTTAAGCCTTTTTTAATTGTAACTAAAGCCATAATAAAGCCCGCTAGACCCATATAAAGCGGTACATAACGTTTAGCATTTTTAAGTGGAGCGTCTGTATCAAAAATAAGCTTTTGCGCACTCATAAATATTAAGTATGCAATAAAGCCAGATATAGCCGGTGTTATAATCCAACTACCAACAATACCACCTACTTTATCCCATTGGATTGCCTCAGTACCAACAGCAACTAACGCAAAACCAATGATTGCGCCAATGATTGAGTGAGTAGTTGATACCGGCCAACCTAGGAACGAAGCCATTAATAGCCATGTTCCGGCTGCAAATAAAGAAGCAATCATGCCCAGAACCATAAGCTCAGGAATATCTGCAAATGGTGCTGCATCAATAATTCCTTTACGGATTGTTGATGTAACCTCACCACCTGCTAAGTAAGCACCTGCAAATTCAAAAATCATCGCAATAAAAATTGCTTGTTTGATTGTAAGCGCTTTAGAACCTACTGAAGTACCCATAGCATTAGCAACGTCATTCGCGCCAATACCATAAGCCATAAAAAAGCCGACTGCTGCGGCAATTAAAATTAATACCGTGCCGTAAGATGCAATGATATCCATTGTGTAACCTTAATCTTTCGTAATTGAACTGATTTTAAATTAACGAGCTAACATCAGCTCAAGACGTGATCCTACGCGCTCTGCAATATCTGCAAGCTCGCCAACCCACTCAATGATTTTGTATAAAAACATTACATCAATTGGATTTAGCTCACCTTCTACAACTCGCAGTTGGCGACGTACTTTTATTTGCATTTCATCCGTGTCTTGTTCTATCGCATCCAATTCTACTAGCATTTTTTCTACTAAGGTCACTTCGCGACCTTTAAAACCAGTTTCTAGCAATTCTTCTAACTCATTAATTGCTTTAGATGCTTGTTTAGTTGCATCTACACAACGAGTTAAATAAGCAAGAAAATCAACTTGCATAACTTTAGGAATGGTCATTTCACGACCAATCACACGTCCAGCAATGTCTTTCGCTTTATTAGCAATTTTGTCTTGTTGGGTTACTAATTCGAGCAGATCTGTACGCTCTACCGGCATGAATAATCCACGCGGTAGCTGTAAACGTATATCTCTTTTCATATCATCGGCTTCACGCTCTAAATTACGAATAGTGATACGAAGCTCTTCTGCTTGTACCCACTCTTCTTTAAATACGTGATTAAAAAAAGGTATCAAAGCTTTACTTGCTTGATGAACCTTCTTGATGTGTTCTTCCATAGGTTTGATAGGAGATTTTGCAAATACTCCTAAAAACGCGTTTGTAGGCATAACTGACCCTTTAATCAAATTGATATGCTTTGCAGCATGAATTTTACAGTATTCACAACGATTGTGAATGCTTTTTATTGCTTCACTTGTGCTAACAATGCACAAAGCGACACAAGGCCGCTTTAATACAAAAGAATGAAATAATTAAATTTATAGAGATTTTTCTATATCTTCTTGAGATGTATGACGAATATCTTTGCCATTTACGAAATATATAATGTATTCCGCAATATTTTGGCAACGATCTCCGATACGCTCAAGCGAACGCACAGACCATACTAAGTCCATAATTTTCGGGATTGAGCGAGGATCTTCCATCATATAGGTCATTATTTGACGTGTAATGGCTTCATACTCTCTATCTACCTTTGCATCTTCCTTGTGAACCTGAAATGCACGTTGTACATCCATACGCGCAAACGCATCAAGCACATCATGAAGCATTTTTAATACTTGGCGACCCATATTTTCAATATTAACTAATAAATCTTGCTGATCTTTAGTAAATGAATCCAATGCCACTTTTGCAATGCGCTTTGCTTCATCGCCAATACGCTCTAAATCAGCAATCGTTTTTGCAATTGCAATTACTAACCGTAAATCACTGGCTGCTGGCTGACGACGAGCAATAATGCGAGTGCACTCTTCGTCAATGTTCACTTCCATAGCATTTACTTTGTAATCGTTCTGACGCACCTTTTGAGCAAGCTCTGCATCGTTACGACTAACGGCGTCAAGTGCGCTGCTTAGTTGTTGTTCAACGAGGCCTCCCATGCTTAATACATGGTTGCGTACATTTTCTAGCTCTTGATTAAACCGGCCAGAAATATGCTTATTGATATTATGTTCCATAATTGCCTTCTCTCTTAATCTTATACAACACGTTATAACGGGCTAATTAACCGTAACGACCGGTAATGTAGTCTTCGGTCTTTTTCTTAGTTGGTGTTGTAAATAAGGTATTTGTATCTGAATACTCAATCAATTCACCCATATACATAAAGGCTGTTTGATCAGACACTCGCGCTGCTTGTTGCATGTTATGTGTAACAATAACAACGGTAAATTTGTTTTTTAAATCGTTAATAAGCTCTTCAATTACCAACGTTGAAATTGGATCAAGCGCTGATGTAGGCTCATCTAATAGTAACACTTCTGGCTCAATCGCAATTGAACGAGCAATAACTAAACGTTGCTGCTGACCACCCGACAAACCAAACGCACTATCGTGTAATCTGTCTTTTACTTCATCCCACAATGCTGCACCACGAAGCGACTGCTCTACTACTTCGTCTAATTTACGTTTCTCTTTAATACCTTGTAAGCGTAGTCCATATACCACATTCTCATAAATAGATTTAGGAAATGGGTTCGGACGCTGAAATACCATGCCTACGTTACGGCGAAGTGCGGCTACATCAACACTTTTATCATATATATTTTGCCCATGAAGTAATATCTCACCTTCAATTCGGCAAATATCAACCAAATCATTCATGCGGTTGATACAGCGCAGCAATGTTGATTTACCGCAACCCGATGGGCCGATAAACGCGGTTACTTGACCTTTAGGAATGTTCATATTCACTTTATTAAGTGCTTGCTTATCACCGTAGTAAAGATCGAGATTTTTAATCTCTAACGCTTTTTGATCGTCAGTTAAGTTTTCTAAATCTAACTTCAAGCCTAAATTTGCTTGGTTTACTTGTGGAGCGACTGTAATCATGTTTGTTACCTATAAAATCTTTACAAATTAGTGTTCAAGCGATCTGAATTTTTCACGTAAATGATTACGTATACCAATAGCCGTTATGTTAAGCGTAATAATCACCGACACTAATAAAAAGGCCGTTGCGTATACCAGCGGACGCGCCGCTTCAACATTAGGACTTTGGAAGCCAACATCGTAAATATGAAAACCTAAATGCATGAACTTTCTATCTAAGTGAAAGTACGGGAAGTTGCCATCCAGTGGTAATGTAGGTGCCATTTTCACAACGCCCACCAACATTAGTGGTGCAACTTCACCTGCTGCACGTGCAACTGCCAATATTAAACCGGTCATAATTGCAGGACTTGCCATTGGAATTACTATACGCCATAACGTTTCAACTTTTGTTGCGCCAAGTGCGAGTGAACCATCGCGCACAGTGCTAGGAATACGAGATAAACCCTCTTCAGTCGATACAATAACAACAGGTAAAGTCAGTATAGCGAGCGTTAACGCCGACCACATTACACCAGGTGTACCAAATACTGGGGTTGGTGATGCTTCTGGATAAAATAATTGATCTAAGCTGCCACCTAACATGTATACAAAAAAGCCAAGGCCAAATACACCGTATACAATTGAAGGAACACCCGCTAAGTTAATTACTGCGATGCGAATCATTTTAGTGATAGCATTTTTAGCGGCATACTCGTGCAAATAAATTGCAGCAACAACACCAAACGGCGTCACGATTACAGCCATCAACATAACCATAAACACTGTACCAAATATAGCAGGAAAAACGCCGCCTTCGGTATTTGCTTCACGTGGGTCATCAGATACAAACTTACCTAACTGTACAAAGTAGTGCCCTAACTTTGCAAAAAAGCCCATGTCGTTTGGAAACCAAACATCAAGTACTTGGTACATAGGAATAGTAACAATTTCACCGCGCATATCTTTTACGGTTACGTAGTCACGTTTAGCTTGCTTACGTAGTGCAAATAAATCTTTTTCAAGTACGCCATATTCGGCACGTAAATCAGCACGCGCTTGAGCAAGCTCTGCTACACGTTCATCAGTTAATGCGTTATCGAGTAAGTAGCCCTTTTCTTTTAAACGAAGACGCTCAAGTTCGTAGTTAATATGGCCTATATCGCCATTTTGTAAATCGAGTGCCTCATCGTTTAAATCAACAGCACGTTCAACAAGCTCATATAGTATTTCTACTTTATCGCCAGCCACCGGCTTGCCATCTTTAATTACATTTTCTACATAACCATAAAAGTTACCGTTTTTGCTACGTTCGAATACTGCAAGTGCCGCTGGCGTTGATTTATCTTTTATGTCAGTTTCCAGTATCCAACGAAAATCTAAATCTACGTATTCCCGATTACCCGTTTTTATCAGTAAACGTTCAAACTCTTCTTTATCGAATGCAGATACATCAATACCCGTTGCCGTCAAACGCTCTTTAGGAACAAGTTCACGGTCGTAAATTTCACCTATTACGGTTTGTTTTGCAATTGACCCTTCAAGTTCAAACTGTACAACTTGAGAAGGCCAAAAAAACTTAATCCCTTCCAGGCTATCATTGCTAGGATACCTAGCACTGAAATTAAACTGATGCTCACTGCACCACCGGTCATCCAAATCCAAGGAGAACCAGACCTAAACCACTGCTTTATCATGTCGTGTCTCTCCACTTACATTGAGCTGTATTTTTCACGTAGTTGCTGACGAACAAACTCAGCCACTGTGTTAAAAATGAAGGTGAATATGAATAGTACAAAAGCGGCTAAAAACAAAATTCTATAATGTGAACTACCCACTTCTGACTCTGGCATTTCCACCGCAATATTTGCCGCAAGAGTACGCATGCCTTGGAAAATACTCCAATCCATAATAGGTGTATTACCTGTCGCCATTAATACAATCATTGTTTCGCCAACTGCACGGCCTAATCCCATCATTACTGCTGAAAAAATACCTGGGCTGGCTGTTAGTAATACAACACGCACAAGCGTTTGCCACTGAGTAGCTCCCAGAGCTAATGAACCGTTTGATAAATGTTTTGGCACACTAAATACCGCATCTTCAGCAATCGAAAATATAGTAGGAATAACCGCAAACCCCATCGCAATACCAACAACTAACGAGTTTCGCTGATCGAACGTCATACCTAATTCATTCGTTAAATATTGGCGAACATTGCCATCAAACATCCACAGTTCTATTGTTTCGCTCATTGCGAACGAAAACCAGCCAATAAGTAACACAACCGGAATAAGGATGATTGAATGAGAACCTTCTGGTATTTTATGGCGAATGCTTGCTGGCAACTTTGTCCAGCCTAATGCCGTACCTAAAATGCCCAATGGTAGTAATACTAATAACCCAACAATGGCTGGCAAATGCTCTTCAATTAAAGGAGCCAACCAAAGGCCAGCTAAAAAGCCTAAAATAACCGTGGGTAATGCTTCCATTATTTCTACGGTTGGTTTCACTACCTTACGAAGCTCACTCGACATAAAGTAGGCTGTATAAATAGCTGCAGAAAGTGCAATAGGTACCGCAAATAACATGGCATAAAATGCCGCCTTTATTGTGCCAAACGAAATAGGTACGAGTGAAAACTTAGATTCAAAGTCATCACTTGCTGATGTTGACTGCCAAATATAACCCGGCTCAGGGTAGCCTTCGTACCATACTTCTTCCCATAGCGCAGACCAGGTCACCTCAGGGTGTTCGTTATGTATTTCAAGTACCGTAAGTTTATTGTCAGCTAAAATTAATGCGGCGTTAGAGCGTGGTGCAATAGCAAAGTCTTTAATAGCACCTTCACTCACCTTGCCTTGCCATAATTTGGCTTCGCTTGTTGTATAGTACACACCAAGTTCGCCATTACTGCTGGTAGTAAAAAAGTTCGGCGATAAAACTCTGTAAATATATTTAACTTACTTTGTTTGCTTGTTTCAAATGAGCGGATTTTTTGATATTCACGACCAGTCTCAGTATTTACTTCAAACCATTGTGAAACCTCACCATTATCATTAGCAAGCATCAATGAGTTAGCACCGGCAAGTAATTGTGCAGATACTATATTTGCATTTTCTTCATTTGCCGAAAGTAATTGAATGAGCTCAACGTCGCTTGAATCACGTGTATCGTATACATAAATTTGATTAGCTGAACGAATAAAAGTACGCGTTGTATCAGGTGAAATTAAAAGCTCATCGACGCGCCCTTCAATGTTCAACTCAGTACGTTCAACAACCCATTCTACCTCGCCAGTAAACATGTTTTCTTCAGCTACAAAGCTACTAAACAAAACACGTTTGTCAGCCGTTAATGCCACAACAGCTGTTTTATCTTCATAATGACTAAATGCAAAACGCGATATAGCAGCGCCTTCTTCATCTACTTCTAGCGCCATTTCGCCAAGTGGATAATCAACTCGCGGCGTTAATTTACGTTCATTATTTGGAAACGTGACTAAAAATTTAGGTGCAACAATCACCACCGAACCGTTTTGTAAGCCATAGGCATATTGCCCCTGAAACGGTGCGCTGGTCGCAAAGCTACTCACTTCACTTGGTAGTTCTACATCAAGTGTTTTAAGTTTTTTACCAAAACTAGCTTTTTCTACATTGTAAAAATCTACATTGCCTTGCTTGCTAAGTAAAAAAGCAACTTCTGTTTGCTCTTCAACACCTAAACCAACAATTTGATCTGCATTGGCAACATTGAAACTGTCGCGCTTTTCAACTTTTGCTGATTCAAAAATCGGTTGTACTACATAAAGGAGGTAGAAAAAATTAATAGCAGCGCTATTAATACCATTACTCCACCTGCGGTTATGCCAAACTTGGCAAACCGATCTTTAAATAGACGGCTTCGATCCGTATTAAAAGTCGGCTTATTCGGATTGGAAGTCATCAAAACACCCTTAAATCTTAACGTTGCATAAATTATATTTCATCAAGATGACAGTATTGTTACAGCGGTAACAATAAACCTTTTTAGCCAGGTAATAATAAGGTGGTTTAATTCATTGCATATTTTGCATTAAACGAATAGTTTATAAGTGAACTTAATTATAAATTTATTGGACAAAGTATTTATCGAGGTCAATACTGAAAGGCGCCTAATAAATAACAATAGCAATGAGCTAAGCACCTAGTGCACATTGCTAGACGCGCACAACTCTAGGGTTTGAACCTATCGTTTATAAAACAACCCATAATATTTAGATTTAAGTTAGATAAACACTTAATGCCTATGCATTTACCTTCTTTGGGCTTAAAAAAGAGAATTATTTATGAAGCAGTTGGTTATAACAATTTTAGGGAAAGATCGCCCTGGCTTAGTAGAAAGCATCTCAACCATTATTTTAAAAAATAACGGTAATTGGCTCAGCAGTAACTTAAGTCATTTGCTTGGTCACTTTGCGGGGATCATACAGCTAGAGGTCGCTGAAGAGCATTTACAATCACTTCAAAATGCATTAAACGCATTGCCTAAGCTTGATGTACGTATTGAAACCGGCAATACAGAAATAGAACATGTTGAACTTGAACAGCTAAACTTTGTGATTACAGGAAACGATCGCCCTGGAATAGTACAAGAACTTGCCAGTGTTATTCGCCATAAGGGCGCTAACATTACCCATTTAAACTCAAGGCAACAGAGCGCCCCAAACTGGGGAGTCCCTATTTTTAGCGCCGTAGCTACCATAACGTTACCCAATGGAATGAATAAAGATGAAGTAATTGATGCTCTCGAATCGATAACTAGCGATTTGATTGTTGATGTTGAAGACGTTTAAGTTTCCTTAATGCGTGTCATAAACCTGACACGCATGTCATTTTAATGTCATGAACTTGCACTATATTTTATTTAGCATCTAATCGCGGAATAAAATATGAATGCCCATACAGGAAAAACGCAAGTTATTGAATATTTTGCAAAAGAGTTAAGCTGGCTATCGTTTAACGAGCGCGTATTACAAGAAGCAAAAGACAAAAGTAACCCAATCATTGAGCGTATGCGTTTCTTAGGTATCTTTTCAAATAACCTTGATGAGTTTTTCAGAGTTCGAGTGGCCGATGTTAAGCGTCGTATTTTATTAAGCAAACTACCTGATGCTAATTTTGAAGAAGACGAAGTTCTTTTAGGCCAAGTACAAAAAAAGTATTATTGCTTGGTAAAAAATTTAACCAAGTTCACCAGCAAATTTTAAGTGACTTAACCGCACATAACATCCATGTTGATCGTCCTGAAAAGCTAAGCGAATTCCATTTAAATTGGTTGAAAATTTACTTTAATGACAATGTACTACAGCATATCTCGCCCATATTACTTGATGAAAATAAAGATTACTCAGATTACGTCAACGACACCATGACCTATCTATTCGTAGAAATGTGTGACGAAAAAAGCCATTACGCTATGCTCGAAGTACCCACAGACCGCGTGCCAAGATTTATAAATTTACCACCTGAAAAAACTCGTCGCCATAAAACAATTGTGATGCTTGATGACGTTATTTTATATTTTTTAAATGATGTTTTTAATAGCTTTTTTAGTTTTAAAACAATTCAAGGTTACTCAATTAAGCTTACTCGCGATGCAGAATACAATCTTGATGATGAACTAGAAGAGGGCTTATTAGATAAAATGTCTAAAGGCCTCAAACAGCGTATTTACGCAGAGCCCGTTCGTTTGGTATATGACGAAACCATGCCTGATAATATGCTTAAAGTAATGAAAAAGCGCCTGAGCGTAACTCATCACGACGCACTTATCCCAGCAGGTCGTTATCGTAACTTTAGAGACTTTATAGCCTTTCCTAATGTAGGGCGTCAGTACCTTGAAAATAAACCGCTGCCGGCATTACAAAGCACTGCATTTAATAAACACACCAGCGTATTTGATGCTATTAGCGAACAAGATATTCTCCTTTATTATCCGTACCACACATTTAACCACTTACTAGAGTATGTGCGTCAAGCAGCATTCGACCCAAAAGTTACGCAAATTAAAGTTAATATTTATCGCGTTGCCAGTAAATCTCGATTGATATCATCACTCATCAATGCCGCTAAAAATGGTAAACAAGTCACTGTAATGGTCGAGCTAAAAGCCCGCTTTGATGAACAAAATAATATCGAGTGGGCAAAGATATTAAGCGGCGCAGGTATTAGAGTGATTTTTGGTATACCCGCGTTAAAAGTACACAGTAAGTTATGTATTATTCATCGTAAAGAGAAAGGTCAAATAGTAAAGTATGCACACATTGGCACTGGTAACTTTCACGAAAAAACAGCAAAAATCTATACCGACTTTAGTTTATTCACAAAACATGGTGGGATCTGCGAGGAATGCGATAGCGTATTTAAATTTATAGAAAGTAGCTACAAACCTTTTAATTTTGAATACTTAATGCTGTCACCTGTAAATGCTCGTGACACTTTACTTGATTTAATCGATAAAGAAATTCAGCATGTAGAGAACGGTTGTGCAGGTAAAATTACTATTAAAGTAAACAACCTTGTTGATAAACAGCTTGTTGATAAACTCTACTACGCTGGTCGTCGCGGCGTTAAAATACGTATAATTGTACGTGGCATGTGTTCATTAATACCTGGGGTAGCTAGATTTAGCGACAATATAAGAATAATAAGCATTGTAGATCGCTTTTTAGAACACCCAAGGGTAATGGTTTTTGGTAATAACGCAAACGACAAAGTTTATATTTCATCTGCTGATTTGATGACCCGTAATCTCGATCACCGCGTTGAGGTAGGTGTGCCTATTTTAGATGCGAAATTAAAGCAGCTCATTATTGATATTCTAGAACTGCAATTTAAAGACCGTACAAAAGCACGCTTAATCGATAGCGAACAAAAAAATGCCTATGTAAGACGTGGAAACCGTAAAAAAATCCGCTCGCAAATAGCGATTTATGACCACCTAAAAAAGTGGGAAGGTAACTATAATAATGGATGATCACCCCTCTATTGCCGCTGTCGACTTAGGCTCTAATAGCTTTCATTTAGTGGTTGCCCGTGAAGTGGATGGCACACTGCAAATTCTGCATAAAGAAAAGCAACGTGTATATTTAGCTGACGGGCTAGACGATAAATTTAGGCTAAGCCAGCAAGCAATTGATCGTGCCTTAATAGTGCTTAAACAATTTGCAAATACTCTACAAGACTTCCCTGCATGTAATGTAAAAGTAGCTGCAACGTATACTTTTAGACGAGCTAAAAATATCCATGCGTTCTTAACACAAGCCAGTAAGATCTTTCCATTTCATATTGATGTTATTGCAGGGCAAGAAGAGGCACGGCTCATTTATCAAGGTGTCGCGCATTATGTACACAATGAAGAAAACCGCTTAGTAATTGATATTGGCGGCGGCAGCACCGAGCTAATAATAGGTAAGCACTTTAAACATAAGTTACTCACAAGCCGAAATATAGGGTGCGTAAGTTATACCAAGCAATTTTTTAGTGACGGCATAATAAACGCCAAACGCTTTAATAAAGCAGAGATAAAAGCAGAACAAGAAATAGAGGTTATTTTTGCTAATTACATCAATGAGGGTTGGCAAAACGTTATTGGTACATCTGGCACTATTAAATCTATTTTGGCTATGGTGGGCGCCCAAAACCCGCATCAGCCTTGTATAACCTACAATGATTTAGTCACCCTTAAACAGCAATTCATAAATGCCAAACATAGCGATAATTTACTCATTGAAGGTTTAACACCGGAACGACAGCAAAGTATTTGTGGCGGTTTAGCGATACTCATTGCTATTTTTAGAGAGTTTTTGATTAAAGAACTAACTTATAGTGATTTTTCGCTACGTGAAGGTTTATTACATGAAATGCAGCAAAAGTTGGCCGATAAAGACATTCGTAGCAATACCATTAATAACGTAAGTGATAGATACACTGTAGATAAAGCACATGCAATCCGTGTTACTAACACTGCAACTTGGCTTTATGAGCAACTTAAAGCGCCGTGGCAGCTTGATAACAATGATGATATTGCCTTGTTAACATGGGCTGCTAGTCTTCATGAAATTGGCCTATCAATTAACTCTTCGGGTATTAATAAACACAGCGCTTATATTGTTGCTAACAGCCAGCTGCCCGGCTTTACCCAACAAGAACAGGTAATATTAAGTTCGTTGATTCGCTTTTACCGGAAAAAATTAGGCTCGATGAGTTACCTGAATTCATAACTATTTCTCAGCAGCAAGTGCTCAAGCTTATTACTATTTTGCGTTTAGCGATTCTATTTAATCAAAAACGCCAAGTAAGCCAAAAACCCAATATGGAAATTAGCGCAAATAGCACCGGCTTATTTATAAAATTTTGCGATAACTACTTGCAAGAACACACACTACTACAAGCTGATTTAATACAAGAACAGCGTTACTTAAAGAAAGTGGGTATAGCGCTTGATTGCTCCTAAAACTAACATATATCAAAAGTAGGATCAGTAATACCCCGCTTTTTTAGCTACATATCCATATGACGATTCGTACTTTGCATCATTTGCTTTATACCTTGCTTTTCCAGCTCTAGTATTTGTTGCAGCTTTTCTTGGCCACTTTGAGTTTCAGCGCATTCAAGTAAGTATTCGTATAACTCAATTACTTTTTGATGTTGCTGTGCTAAATAGCCTTGAATAACTTCTTCATCAAATTGCTGATCTTTACTAATATCTTCAAAAGTAATTAGCTCAGGGTTTTTAGCAAAGTATTCATAACAGTACGTATCGAGCGTATTTATTTCGGTTATCGCCTTAAACCCGACCAAATCTTCGGCGAGTTTTTTTCATAATTTAGGTAGTAGTCCACCAGCATTGCATTATGTTCATCAAGTAAATCCTTTACGCTATGAAAATTGGCCGCCATTTGTGTATGAAACAAAACGGTCCAATCGTATACCTCTTTAATTGTTTTAACTTGCATGTGCATTCCTTACTTAGTTGACTGTATAGGTAGTACACTGCGTAAAGCGTGCCAATTAAAAAGCTATTTAAAAACAATCGGTTAGTTTGTGCATGAGTAATAACTAGCTATTTAACAGAACAACTTACAAATTATAGGTAATTTTTATAGAGCAATGCGTGGGAAGTAACCGCACTGCTCTATCGTCTTGTTGCTTTATATTATTTAAGTCCTTGTTTGCGCCACAGTAGGTAAACCGCAGGAATAACAAGTAAAGTAAGTACAATTGCACTTCCCATACCGCCAACCATAGGCGCTGCTATTCGGCTCATTACTTCGCTTCCAGTACCGGTGCCATACAGCACAGGTAGCAAGCCAATAATAATGGTCGCGACAGTCATCATAACCGGGCGTACTCGAAGCCCTGCTCCTTCAATAATAGCTTGCTGTAATTGCACTAAGCTAAGCGGTTTTCCGGCTTGCTCTGCTTCGAGGCACTTTTCTTGATAGGCTTGGTTTAAATACACCAACATAATGACCCCTATTTCTACCGCTACCCCTGCTAAGGCAATAAAGCCTACACCTACTGCAACTGAAAAGTTAAAGCCCTCTAAATACATTAGCCATACGCCACCAATCATTGCCAGTGGCAACGTAGCCATAATAATAGTGACCTCAGCAAAGCTTCTAAAATTAAGGTAAAGCAACACAATAATTATTGCTAATGTAAGTGGTAATACATAAGTCAGTTTGTCTTTAGCACGCTGCATGTATTCATATTGCCCAGCCCACGTAATTGAGTAGCCAGCTGGTAGTATTAGGTCTTTATCGAGCACTTGCTGAGCGTGCTCAACGTAAGTACCAATATCAACGCCATCTATATCAATAAAGCTCCAACCGTTTAAACGTGCATTTTCGCTTTTTATACCAGGCGGTCCATCTTCAATAAATACATCAGCAACATCACCAAGTGCTATACGCTGCCCTGTAGGCGTTACAATGGGTAACAACATTAGCTCTTCTGGCGAGTCTCTGTATGCTTGCGGGTAACGCAAATTAACTGGGTAGCGCTCTTGCCCTTCTACCGTTTGTGTTACGTTTGTGCCACCTATTGCAGTAGATACAACTTGCTGTACGTCGCTAATGTTTAAACTATAACGCGCGGCTTTTTCACGATTTATATCTACTTTTATATAACGTCCACCGGCTACTCGCTCTGAATAAACCGATGCGGTGCCTTGCACATCTTTTAAAAGCACTTCTATTTGTTGACCAATTTTTTGAATTTCACTCAACTTTGGTCCCGCAACTTTAATGCCCACGGGAGTTTTAATACCGGTTGCGAGCATATCAATACGTGTTTTAATTGGCATTACCCACGCGTTCGTCAACCCCGGAAACTTAACCAAACCGTCGAGTTCTTTTTTAAGTTTTTCAAGGGTCATACCCTCGCGCCATTCATCTTTTGGTTTTAACTGAATAAACGTTTCTATCATTGTAAGCGGCGCAGGATCTGTTGCTGTTTCTGCTCGCCCAACTTTACCAAATACTGTTTTAACCTCGGGTACTGTGGCAATTAGCTTGTCGGTTTGCTGTAGTATTTCGCGCGCTTTACCTACCGATAAACCAGGATACGTTGTGGGCATATACATTAAATCGCCCTCATCGAGTGGCGGAATAAATTCACTGCCTATTTTGTTTACCGGATAAAAGCCAATAACAGAAACAACCACCGCGAGTACCAATGTCATTTTTGGAAATTTAAGCACCCAGTTAAGTAGTGGGCGATACGCTGCGACGAGTAATCGGTTAACTGGATTTTTTTGCTCCGAAATAACTTTACCTCTAATAAAGTAACCCATTAATACCGGCACTAAGGTAATCGCAAGCCCAGCAGACGCTGCCATAGCATAGGTTTTAGTGTAAGCCAGTGGCGCAAACATACGTCCTTCTTGCGCTTCTAAAATAAATACCGGCATAAAGCTGACGGTAATAATTAATAAACTAAAAAATAATGCAGGACCCACTTCACTCGCCGATTTAGCCACAACTTCCCAGCGGTTTTCGTTGGTAAGTGGCGTTTTTTCCATATGTTTGTGCATATTTTCAATCATAACGATAGCGCCGTCGGTCATTGCGCCTATCGCTATTGCAATTCCCCCTAAAGACATAATATTGGCGTTAATCCCCTGCCAATACATAATTATAAATGCCGTTAAAATGCCAAGCGGTAACGTAATAATTGCCACCAATGATGAGCGCACATGAAACAAAAACACCACACACACTAAAGCAACTACAATCAGCTCTTCAATTAGCTTACTTGTTAGATTATCTACCGCGTTATTTATTAAGTTGGAGCGATCGTACACAGGGACTATTTCAACGCCCTCTGGTAATCCCTTTTTAAGCGATTCTAATTTTGCTTTTACCAGCTCAATAGTTTTTTGTGCATTTTCGCCATAGCGCATAATAACGATGCCGCCGGTCACCTCGCCTTCACCATTAAGCTCTGCAATACCACGGCGCATTTGCGGCCCGACTCTAATATCAGCTACATCACGCAATTGCAGCGCAGTACCGTTGGCGTTTACGCCAAGCGGAATAGCTTCTAGGTCGGCAACACTCTTAATGTAGCCGGTGCTTGTTACCATGTATTCAGCTTCAGCCATTTCAACTACTGAGGCGCCCATCTCTTGGTTGCCTTGTTGAATCGCCGTTTGAATGAGGCTAAGCGGAATACCATATGCACGTAATTTATCGGGCTCTACATTGACTTGGTATTGCTTAACCATGCCACCAACAGCAGCCACTTCAGAGACTCCTGGTACGGTTTGTAGCTCAAACTTTAAAAACCAATCTTGTAAGCTTCGTAGCTGACTAATATCGTGTTTATTTGTTTTATCAACCAGTGCGTATAAGTAAATCCAACCTACGCCTGTTGCATCAGGACCAAGCTCTGGCGTAGCGCTATCGGGCAATCGGTTTGCTACTTGGCTTAGGTATTCTTGTACTCGGCTACGCGCCCAATACAAATCGGTTTTTTCGTCAAAAATAACGTAAACGTACGAGTCACCAAAAAATGAAAAACCTCTTACGGTTTGCGCACCCGGCACAGAAAGCATTGCTGTAGTGAGAGGGAATGTGACTTGGTCTTGCACTACTTGCGGCGCTTGCCCCGGATAAGTAGTTTTTATAATGACCTGAACATCAGATAAGTCAGGCAAGGCATCCACGGGCGTATTTTTTATCGCAAACAACCCTCCACCCAGTAAAATTAATGTAAGCAACAACACAAAAAAGCGATTGCCAACAGACCAGCGAATAATGGCAGTTATCATAATGGCTCCTAGTGAGAACTGTGTTGCATAGGTTGCATAGTAGAATGATCAATCGGCTCTGCGTTTTGCGCTTTAGTGATTACAAATTCATCATTAATAATGCTAAAAGTAAAATTAATATACTGGGCATTTTCAAACTGACTAATATCAATATCTGGCGCTAATACAAAGTCCATTGTGGCGGGTTCTCGATTCCATTTTTCAATGGCTTCTCGACTAATATTTATAATGCGATTTTGTATATCTATGGCATTAATAGTGCCGTTAACCGTGGCGCTTTGTGGCTGCATATCCATGTTCATATTAGAGCCTGAACCAGAATCCGACCCCATACCTGAGCTAATACCAGAACTAGGTATTTCCATTCGTTTAAAGTCGGAGCTTTTACTCGACTCAGAATCTATTAAAAATTGCGCTGAGGTCACTACCGTGTCACCTGTCGTCACGCCTGACAAAATCACCGCTTCATTACTATTAATTTGCCCAACTTCGACTTCTACCGATTTAAAACGACCCTCACCTAATGCAATAACCACACGATTTTGATGCTGCGTGCGAATTACCGCTTCTTTAGGGACTGTAAATTGCGCTTTACTCGCTTTAGCGTGAATGCTCACTTGTGCAAACATATTTGGTTTTAACCGATGATCTGTATTTTCAAACCTGAGTCTTACACGTAGCGTCCGGTTTTTAGCATCAAGCGCGGGGTAAATGTAATCAACCTTACCTTCCCACTTTTGACCTTTTAAGTAATCAAGCGTCATTGTTACAGGTAAACCAACGCTCACTTGTTCTGATTGGCGCTCGAACACTTCTGCCTCTACCCAAATTTCATCAAGCTGAGCAATACTCATCATTGATGTGCCTGGTTTAACGTAAAAGCCTTCTCGTACTGTTAGCTCATCTACCACACCACTTTGCTTTGCGTAAAAAGTAATATTTTGCATTATCTTTTTATTTTTTTGTAAGCGCTCGATAAATCCATCAGATACATTTAACGACTCTAAACGCGCCTTTGCAGCGCGAATTAACACGGTATTATTACGATTCACCGCCAGTAAAAACTCTTCCTGTGCATTCACCAATTGTGGTGAATACAAAGTATATAAAGGCTCACCGGCTTTAACTTGTGCACCTTGCGCTTTAACGTACAAGCTTTCAATCCAGCCTTCTACACGCGGATGAATGTGAATAAGTTGGTCTTGGTTATATTGCACATACCCTACAGTATTTATATCGCTGTGAAGTGTTTTAAGCTCTACTTTGGCAGTTCTTACACCCAAGTTATTAACTACTGCAGGCGAAATAGTTACTGCACCTGGTCCATCCTGAGCGTTGCTATCGTTTTCATATACAGGGACTAAATCCATTCCCATTGGCGACAGCCCTGGCGCGTCACGCCTGTAATTACTATCCATAGGGGCTACCCAATATAAGGGCTGTTTTTCAGCACTTTGCTGTTCATGCATTGCCGAGCTGCTAGGTAAAAACTGCATTACTAAACCCCCAATTAACCCAACAGCGCCTGCGCCCACTAAGGCGGCAACAAGTAACTTTAAATTAGTATTCATTATGTAATTCTCCAGTTTGCTCGCTCATTACTTGGGGGTCTAAGCTACTTGCATAATAATTAAGGCGAGCGGTAATAATATGCTGATCTACTTGAATATTAAGCGCATCTATTTTGGCGTTAAGCTCACTAATACGCGCGCGCATCACGTCAGAAAAATCCCCATCGTCGCGCGTATAAGCGTTTAGTGTTGCTTGAGATTGCTCTGACATTTGCGGTAATAACGTATTTTGATAAAGCGTATCGCGTTTTTGCAAACGAGCGAGTTGGCTAAACTCCTTAAAGTACATGCCTTTGAGTTTTTGAAGCGCCACCAGCTTTTGTGTTTTAGTAGCTTCTGCACTAGCAATAGCCGATTTAACCTGTTGATCTTGTCTGTTATCAGTAAACAATGGCAAATCAACACTAAACCCTACCGAGAGTAAATCAGCTCGCGACTCCCCCATCGGCGTATCATCTCGGTAACCATAACCCACATTAACGCCCATTTGAGGTTTGTAACTTTGCTTGGCGAGTGCAACTTCGGTTTGCTTTGCCGTGACGGTTTTATCTATCGCAATAATTGCGGGATGCGCCATAAGCAACTGTATTAATTTATCAAATTCAAGGTTTGCAAAATCAACCAGCCCTGTGGTTTTAGTAAATTCGGCATTTAAAGGCTGCATAAGCATATTCATAGGTAACCACTGTGCTAAACGGTTTTTAGCACTTTCAAATTGCTGCTCAAGCATAACCAGCTTATCTTCAAGGCGAGTGAGTTCTAATTGCGCACGAATAATATCTTGCTGGCGTGTTTTACCTAAGGTACTTGCGTAGCTTGCTTCGGTAATTTCAATAAGCTGAGTAAATAATCCTTTATCTTGCTCAATTAAAGCAATACTTCGCTGAGCACGATACGCGTTTAACCACGACTCAATCACAATTGCTTTTACTTGTGCTAAGCGATCGGCGCGCTGCCAAGAATATTGTTGAGCAGACTGAGCTAATGCCTTTTGTTTAAGCGCTAAACTATTCCCTCGGCTAAACTTTTGGCTCAAATCGACTTTAAGCTGTGTCATCCCTTCTTGATCAAACGCATAACCGTTAGTAGGCAAGTTAAGTAAGCCAACCGTTAAAACAGGATCGGGTAAGGTGCCTGCGGCAATACTTTGCGCTATTGCGGCATCTTCTTGGTAGCCACTCGCTTTTAGCCATGGCTCATGCGTTAGTGCATAATTAAGCGCTTGCGTTAAGCTAAGCGTTTGCTCATTGCGGGCTTGCTTTAGCGTATCGATCTTTAGATTATTTTGATTGTTTTGCGCATTAACAGCTGTGCTAAATAACACAACACTACATAACACGGCTTTAATACTTACAGCGTGGTTCATCACCTGCTCCATCTAAAAATAAAAGAAATTCTTAAATTAGGAAGCAAAAAAGGTGTTTAGGAGTTTTACAAAAACCTTTTATATCAATTGCATTGAATTAATGATCTATTATTGCAGTAGGGAAATAGCTCTATAACAAGGAAAAAATTACGCAGTATAGTTGCTTTATATAAGTAATTTTTAACGCAGTTAGAGAGTTATTTAGTTCCTAGAATGAGCATGTTTTCAATAAAATTGATATTACACCTATCCTGCTATTAAGCAGATATAGGAGGGCGGTAGAGTGAACGAGGTATGTTAATTTGTGTAGTAAATACACTTATATTTACTTTTTCAGATTCAAGTAAAATAACGCTAAATAAAGTATCAACATTAAGCATTGAATTAGCAGCGCAGCCACTGATAGGGCATTTGCAATCATTTTGTGGTGTACTTTCGTCGTCGCAACAATCCATCTGCATCATATTTTCAGACATGCTAGCAACAGCTGTTGCATCACTACTGTGTGTCATTGGCATTTGGGCATGCATTGCTGTTTTTGTTGGCATATGTGGCATTTCGCATACCATAGCTACAGACGCAACTGCCTGACCCACAAAAGTGAGCAGTAAAGTTATCATGAGTAAACTAGAGTAAAAACGTTGCAACATTATGCCTTTTAATAAATTTTAAAATGATTGTAAGATAACCTAACGGCAACCACACATACTTTAATTATGTAGACTGCGGTTTATCAGGTGTTTTAATTAAGTTACTCGCTATAATTGCAAATATACAATATGCGCTAAAATACCAAAACCCTCACCAAATTGGGCATTCATAACAAGTAGCTCACCACTTTTACCATGAGCGTTACCTGCTAGGTAAGTCACTATTAATGCAATAACAAATACATCAACCATGCTCCACTTACTTAATGCACAAATAACCAGACCGAGCTTTTGCTTAAACCCATTCAAAGGTAGGCAACAATAAAACAATTGTAATAGCAGCTTCAGGCTTGGAATAACAATAGAAAACAACCCCACTAAGGCGGCTACAAGTAAATTGTTATTATTAGCAAGTTCTTTAACTGTACCTAAAATACTTTGTGTTTTGTTATAGGCGCTAATCTCGCCCTCTAACTTATCAAGCCCTAGCATATTCGAGAACATCATTAGCATGCTGCGAGTCCGGCCATCGCCCTCTTCAGCCAGCATTTCAATACCCGCTTGCGCTAATTTTGATTTATCTATGTTGCCCTCTATTGTTAATACTGGTTTTGTAATACCAGGAAACAATAAACAAAGAGCAACCACTACACTTATAACCGACAACCAATTACGCATATTTAATCAACCACAACCTCTATTACATCATCACTATAAAGCATCGACTCTAAAACAAAGTTATAAAGTTTCTCAATTGGGAGCTGTGGATTGATTTCTTTTAAGGTTGTATCAACTAATGACCAGTTTTTATTTTCGATAGCTTTGGCAAGAATTAAGCAATCGCCTAGCACCCCAGAGCCATGTAATAAAGCATCAGTGATATCTTTGTTTAGTGTAAATTCTTTAACAATACTATTTAATTCAATATCCAAAATGGCATCAAGCATTGAGAACAACCCAACTAAATAGCCTTGCTGAGCCAAATCACGACTTTCTTCAGTTAAAATTAACTCTATTAACCTTGCTCGCACAAGTGCAAATTTAGTGAGCTCCGTCGGTTTATCTATACCTAAGTCACTGAGAGCTAGTACGCGGACAAACTGGCGAATAACGTCTTCGCCTAAATACACTACAGCTTGCGAAATAGACGTAATTACTAAATTACTATTTCCTGAGCGTGCATTAGCTAATTTCAAAATACGCGTGGTAATACCAACATCTCTCGCTACACGCTGATGTATCTCCTCAAAACATAAAGACTCTTTTGACGTTGATTTAAGTAAATCAAACACAGTAACTTTTGAAGGATCGATACCACTGTAAGTTAGCATTTCTGGACGAGCAAAAAAGAATCCCTGAAATAAGTCACATCCAGCAGTTTTTAGTACTTTAAACTGCTCGTGTGTCTCTATACGCTCAACAATAATTTTACAGTGAGGGTATTTACGCTTAAGCTTTTTTACGTGCATATTAGTTTTTATTATGGGCTCATCGGCCTCTATTTTTATATAACTAACAAGTGCTAATAATGGCTCCCACTTTGCATCGCCATCATAATCATCAAGTGCAAAAGTGTATCCCTCTTTTTTTAATGATGTAACACGTTTAGCTACTTCATCTATATTCACTGTGCGTTCTACAATTTCAATAACCGTCATTTCAGGATTTAATAATTTAGGGAAGTCATCGAGTAATGCATCCGTTGATAAATTAATAAATGCCAGTTGATGCGCAGTAAGCTTTTCAGCACCTACCAACATAAGCGTATTAAAAAATAAACGGCTCGTTGCATGTTCATCACTTGTACCTACTGGAAAGGCGTTATTTGATGAATTCCTATACAGCAACTCATACGCAAAAACCTCTTTTTCAGCATTAAATATGGGTTGTCTTGCTACATACTGCGTAAGAGTAGGAGTTAAAGTTGGTGTATTAGACGCTTTCAATAGGTTTAGCCTGTAAGTTCATGTGTGCAATTAGCACTTATGTAGTTACTTTAATACATGTGACAAATTAAAAGTATAGTAAAAATATCTTAATCATTGCAAACAACTAAAAGTAAATCATATAAAAGGATGCTCTACTAAATATAAAATAGCGATCTATTGCCATCGTTTTTATTATCAAACCTCCCGCAGACACATTACACATATTGCATAAACGCCTTACAAAAAGAATAAACAACTGGGCTTGTTGACTTTTGTGGATTAAAATTTGTTCAATCGAGGGGCTATTTATGGGAATAACCACACATCACAGGCTCTGCCTCGCCTAAATACCAAACTGACTGCTGTAAATTTAACCTCAAAAGATAAGCAGGCCTAGGGTTCAGAAATTAAAAACCCCCGCATGAATAATATACCCTTACAAAACCAAGGGGCTTATAGCGTTCAGCAGCCCTGCTAGGGTATAATAACGCCAAATGTAAACTTCACTTAAATAAGAACCTTCATGAGTATTGAAAAAGCCTTAATTGAACGCAGTAGTAATCAATGTGAATTATGTGCAGCAACCGAAAACCTTTCTGTATACGAAGTACCTCCTGTGACAGAAACTCATTCAGATAAATGTATTTACACATGTCAAACCTGTAAAGAACAAATCGAAAACAGTAGCGAATTAACACCAACACATTGGCACTGTTTAAATGACAGCATGTGGAGCCAAACACCCGCAGTACAAGTTGTAGCTTACAGAATGCTTTCGCGCTTAGCGCCTGATAATGGCTGGGCACAAGACGCACTCGACATGATTTACCTTGAAGAAGATACACTTGCTTGGGCTAAAAAAGCACTTGCTGAAGATGACGATGTTAAACATGTTGATAGCAACGGTGTGGTACTTCAAGCTGGCGATACCGTTACACTTATTAAAGATTTAGACGTTAAAGGCAGTAGCCTTACCGCTAAACGCGGTACCGCAGTACGCAATATTGGCTTAACGAGTAATCCTGAACATATTGAAGGGCGAGTTGATGGTCAACGTATTGTTATTTTAACTAAATACGTTAAAAAATAAGGCATAAAAGTAAGCGCTGTATTGCACAGCGCTTTTTATTTAACATTTCAGCTATTCACTTACTAATTGTTCGCTACGATAAAAGCCACTCGGCTTGCTTAATAAAGTCATGAGCTCTGGTAGCACTGCATCCATAGTTTGCTTTAGTTTCCATGGCGGATTAATGACTATCATGCCAGATGCGGTCATGCCGTATACATCGGTGTCATCTTCAGTGCCCAATTCAAATAATTGAATATTACGCATACCTGAATCTATTAAACCTTGCTCCATATTATCAATACGTTCCCTATCCACTACAGGATACCAAATCATATAAGTACCTGTCGAAAAACGCTGGTACGCTTTGATTAAAGTAGTAACAACCGTTTCATAATCATCCTTAATTTCATATGGTGGGTCAATCAATACACATGCTCTGCGTGAAGCAGGTGGCAAAAGGCCTACCAATCCAGTAAATCCATTCTCACCACGTACACGAATAGATCGTTTACCTTGCATATTCTCTTCAAGTAATAACAAATCGCGCGGATGCAGCTCAAAAAACCAGCCCTTATCGTAACGACGTAAAAAGTGCTCAGCAATCTTTGGTGAGCCCGGATAAAATGCAAGTTCATCTGTTTCATTAAACGATTTAATTAACGCTATATATTCATTAAGCGCAGCGTGTTCACTTTTATGCTGCCACAACTTTTCTATACCATCTTGATATTCTTGTGTTTTTTGCGAATCAGCTGCGGCTAATTCAAAAAAACCTGCGCCTGAGTGTGTGTCTATGTAATCAAGTGGTTTATCTTTAATTGTTTGATAACCTAGTACTTGCGCTAACACTAAATGTTTGAGTACATCGGCAGGGTTACCAGCATGAAATGAGTGTCTATAACTAAGCATTATTTATTTTCGCCATACGCTATTTAATAAAAAACAGTGAACCATAAGCACTATACTTTGGCAACTGAGAGTGAACCATTTATGAATGAAAAAGCCTTCACGCTGAATTATCCCTTAACGCAGAAGAAAAATCAGCTAAAACCACCGTAAATGCTGGCAAATCAATACACTTTGCTTTACATTTGCATGACATTAATTACAGTTATATGAGCGCCTTTATGAATAACAACACTCTTCAACAACTCGAACAACTGATCGATTCACTAATTGATCGTAATAATCAATTGCTAACTGATGTTTCAAACTTAAAAGAACAAAATAGCAAACTAGCAGATGAAAACGAGTTATTACAGCTAGAAGCTATTGAAAACGAAGAAAAACAAAAAGATGCCAGCACAACTTTATCTGGTCTTCTTGATAAATTACAAAGTGCACAACAGGCTAGCTAATGTCTGAGCTGCAAAACCAGCGGGTCACTGTTGAGTTGCTAGGTCAAGAGCAGCAATTTGCTTGTCCTGAAGGACAAGAAGAGGCACTAATAGCAGCAGCTAAAAACCTTAATGATTTGGTGGAGCAAATGAAACAACGCTCTTCAGTTCGAAATGATCAAAAAGCCTTACTTATGGCAGCGTTAAACTTAAGCCACGAATTGCTAGAAGCAAAAACACAGGCTACAGTTGAGCAGCAGAAACAAGACCAACTCGTTGACAAACTAAGTCAGCATTTGGCAAGTGACCCCACACATCAAAAATAAAAAGCGCAAACTGCGCTTTTTGTTTATTATTAGCATAATTAAATAATAGCGTAGAGACACAGGATGAAGTTAAACCTATCTTATATAATCGCTTCATGTAAATACTTACTACTAGCATGTTCTTTATTACTCGTAGCGCCAACAACTTATGGCGCAGTCAATTGGGTAACTATTAATGCTAATATCCAATTTTTAGAACAAGAAAAAAAGCTGCGTTTTTACGACTCTAACCAAGTACTTATCGAAGGTGACAAGTGTGCACTACTTGTTGATGCAAGCGGTAATTTTGCTGCTGTGGAACAGCTAGCTAATGACCTAAAAAAACACCTAAAAACACCATTATGCTACTTAGTTGCTTCGCATTACCACGATGATCATTTACTCGGTATGGCGGTTATGCAACACTTCTACCCTGATGCAAAACTAATTGTGCATCAGCAAGTAAATAGCGATTTTAATCGCTACCAAAAAGCATTTAATGACCAACTCGATAGTTACGAAAAAAGTATAGAGCTGAGTTACCAACGCTTAGCCGGTATTTCAAAAGCAGAACAAGCACAATGGCGTGAAAAGTTGGAGCTTGCAAAAAAACGCCTTTTTCGCTGGCAAGAATATCAACTAAAGTCGCCAGAAATTATTATTGATGAAAATAAAACACTTGATTTAGGGGGTTTAAAGTAACCTTAAACGCCCATCAAGCCCATACAAGTGGTGACTTAACACTCACAACTAATAGCGGTCGTGTTTTAATTGGTGGCGACATTGTTGACTGGCTCCCTTATCCTGGGCACGGCGAATTTAAAAGCTGGCAAACGCTGCTTAAACAATACATTGACGATGAAAATCTTGCGCTGATTATACCAGGGCATGGTGGTATACTTGACAGAGCTCAACTCAAACAGCCGTTAGCATTTCTAACCGCTATTACTGAGCATGTGAACAAAAACAACGATCAAACGATAGAACAACTTGTGTTATCGTTTCCTAAAAAAGTAATGAAACCTTACACAGAAGAATCTTTAAATGCAAAATCGAGCAATTTGTTTTTGCAATCAGGATTAGCTCGCGCGAAAAACGCAAAATAACTCAACACAATGGACTGTGTTAAAATAGTAAAAGGAATTTACAAAAGTGAACATTATGCGCAGCTTGTCTCTCTGTTTTTTAGTTTTATTTCTATTCGGTTGTGAAACAACTGAATCAGAAATTCAAGAAACGCCAAAAATATTTACTCACTTTGAGCCAAAACACACTTTTTTAGACAAATCGGATCAACGCATAATTGAAGATGCTCAAGTAAAGCCTCAGAACACAGTATTACTACATAAAAAAGTAAACATTAAAAAGCCTTCTCCCAAAGCAACTGACCTATGGGTTCACATTGCCGAGAGCCTGCATTTTAAAATTGATCAAAACCGAGCTTTAAAGCAACGTATAAATTGGTATTTAAAGCAACCCAATTACTTACGCGCTGTAAACAAACGCGCAGCGCCGTACCTGTATCACATCGTAAAAAAATTGAGCAAAAGCAACTGCCTATGGAGCTCGCTTTACTACCATTTGTAGAAAGCGATTTTAGACCAACGATAGCCTCATCACAGCAAGCTGTTGGTGTTTGGCAGTTGGTTGGCGCAACGGCGCATCACTTTGGTGTTAAGTCAGACCAATGGTATGACGGGCGCCAAGACGTACTTGCTTCAACCGATGCTGCACTTGATTACTTAAGTTACTTACATAAACGCTTTGATGGTAATTGGCTACATGCTTTGGCCGCTTATAATAGTGGTGAAGGCCGTGTTAAACGCGCAATCGAAAAAAACAAAAAGCGCGGTAAAAGCACCGATTACTGGTCGCTAAGCCTACCAAAAGAAACCGCTGACTACGTCCCCAAGTTACTCGCTTTAAGCTATTTAGTTAAACACCCACAAAAAGGCATTAAGCGCCCAAAGCTTGCATATAAGCCATTTACAACACAGATGAATATAGGCCAGCAGTTTGACTTTTCAGTTATTGCTAAGCTCTCTGGTATAGGCTCCAAGCAGTTACATGCAATCAATCAGGGGTACTTAAAAAATCAAAGCTCACCTAACGGGCCGCACACTTTACTGCTTCCTATAGGGCAAGAGGCATTATTAAAAAGTCAGTTTTTTAAATCAAACTTTGCTGGAGAGTACATCGTTAAACAAAACGACACGCTTTATGGTATCGCTAAGCGTTTTAGTATGTCGGTAAAAGCTCTAAAACAACTTAATAATAAAAATAATAAAAATAATAATTTAATCGGCGTTGGAGAAAAGTTATTAGTTGGACAACCTAAAACTCTGCCAAGCACATTAACTGTTGATTACAAAATTAGCCCTTATTTAGAGCACCAAGAAATTGCGATTCCCACCATTGAAATAGATTACGAAGTTAAGTCAGGCGATAGCCTTTGGAGTATAAGTCAGCTTTATGATGTCCCTCATAGCGACTTGGCAAAATGGAATAAGCTCTCTGCATCAAGCATTTTAAAGCCAGGCACTCAATTAGTGCTGTTTATACCTCAGGCTGAAAAGCAAAAAGCAGCACCAATAAAAAAAGATTTACTGCTAGATTTACAAAAAACACTAAATCAGCCACGTTAAGTTTATAAACAAGTATATTTCGCGTAAAATCGGCCTCAACATATTAAATTTAAAGAGATAAGCATGCAAATCAGTAAAAATTCAGCTGTTGAATTTCACTACACACTCAGTGAAGGCACTGAACAAGTAGAAAGTAGCACAAACGAAGCACCACTCACTTACATTCATGGTAGCGAAGGCATGCTTCCTGGTTTAGAAAAAGCACTTGAAGGCAAACAAGCTGGTGAGAAGTTTAGTGTAACGCTAGAGCCAAGTGAATCGTACGGCGAGCGTGTTGATGACTTAATTCAACGCATCCCGCTTAAGCACTTACAAGGCGACGTTAAAGTATGGAAACCAGGTATGACAGCAATGGTAAGTTCTAACCAAGGTCGTCATCAAGTGACTATTGTTAAAGTAGGTCGCTTTAACGCAGATTGTGATTTAAACCACCCATTTGCGGGTAAAACGCTAACATTTGATGTGGAAATCATCTCTGTACGTGAAGCAACAAGTGAAGAAGTTTCTCACGGACATGTGCACGCTGAAGGCGGCTGTGGCCACTCTCACTAATCACCTTTACTAATTAGGATCAAATATGGCTAAAGTTGCTATTGTTACTGGCGGAACAAAAGGCATTGGTTTAGCAGTAATTAAACGCTTGCTAAACAGTGGTTACCAAGTTCATAACCTCGATATAGAGCCTAGTGAATACGGTATATTCCATCAGTGCGATGTCAGTGATGTAACAGCCGTACGTAGCTGTATTAAAATTATATACGAGCAATCGCAACGAATAGACGTACTTGTTTCTAATGCAGGAAAGCATTTAAGCGCAAATATACAAAGCACCGACGAGCAAACTCTCGATGCGCTGTTTGCGCTTAATGTTAAAGGCGCTTATGCGGCAGTACAAAGTGTATTGCCTAGCATGAAAGCGCAAAATAACGGCGTTATTATATTAGTCGCTTCCGATCAGGCACTTATAGGTAAGCAAAACTCTTTTGCGTATAACCTGACCAAACACGCCCTTGCCTCTATGGCAAAAACAACAGCGCTTGATTACGCGAGTTTCAATATTAGAGCAAATGCCGTATGCCCTGGCACAATAGAGACCCCGCTATTTCATAACGCAATAGATGCGTACTGTAAAAAAAGTGGTGCAAACAAGGCCGAGATAGTTGCCGAAGAAGCAAGCCTTCAACCGCTTAACCGATTGGGGCAAGCCGACGAAGTTGCCGCTCTTGTGAGCTTTTTAGCAAGCGACGATGCCAGCTTTATTACTGGCAGCCTACAAAGTATTGACGGTGGCTATACTGCCCAATGAGTACAAAAATAATTGACCCGCATGTCCATTTCTTTAATTTAATTGAGGGTCAGTATTTATGGTTGCAGGGCGCCAATCCGCCAACATGGACAAATTTAGATAAAATAAAACAGCAAATTAGCGCAGAACAACTTATTGAAAGCACTGATTTCGAACTTTCTGGCTTAGTGCATATAGAAGCTGGATTTGATAACAGCGCACCTATTAATGAGTTAAAATGGCTTGATAAACACTTAAGTAATATTGCCTATAAAGCGATTAGCTTTATACAAATTGATCAAGACAGTGAGTCATTTGAACGTACGCTAAAAAACCTTATACACCCAACGTTAGCCGGGATCCGAGATATTACCGAAGGCAATGATGCAGCACGCTTATTAAACAGTTTTTGCTTAGATAATCTTAAAATATTAAGCCACTTGAATCTGCATTTTGAAGCGCAGCTTGAGCTTGAAAATATACCAATAGTAAAAAAATTAGCGTATTACGCGAAGCAACTCCCACATCTACAGATTGTAATTAATCATGCTGGATTACCAAGCAATATAGTACTTTGGCAACAAGGTATTGAACTATTAGCCAAAAATTGTAACGTTGCAATTAAGTTTTCAGGGTTTGAGCTTCTGTCGCTAAATAACCAACAGCAAATTACGTGTTTTGATATTATTTTTCAGCATTTTGGTGAGCAACGGATTATGTTTGCCAGTAATTTCCCCGTTTGCCAAATTAACTCCAGCTATAACAATTTATGGCATGCTCATTTGGGGTTGTGTAACAGTGATCACATCTGGCACCATTTAAGCTACAAAAATGCCAAACATCTCTATCTAGTATAAATAAAAACCGCTATATTTACGTATTAGTATAAAAAGCGAGCCTTCACATGTTCATTCCTACGAAGTTAAATATTGCAAAAACCATTCTGCCTTTAACACTTATTAGCATCTTAAGCGCATGTGGCGGTGGCGGTGGCGGAATTTTAAATGACAGTAATAGTGTCACTCCTATTGGCTCAAATACAACAACTTGGACCGCCAATGAATTTGCTCGTGCTAGTCAATTTAAAGGCCAGTGCCAAGCAAGTGATGAGAAGAACTGGCTACGTTCATGGAGTAATGAAACATACCTTTGGTATGATGAAATTATCGACACTGACCCAGCTCTTACGAGTGGAGTCCTTGATTACTTTGAACAACTAAAAACCAATGAACTCACCGAATCGGGTGCAAAAAAGGATAACTTTCATTTTAATTTACCTACCGATGAGTGGGAACGCCAAAATCAAGCAGGCGTAAGTTATGGCTACGGTTTCAATATAAAAATTCTAGCGTCTAGCGCACCTCGCCAAGCCATAATAAGTTATACGCAGCCCAATACTCCGGCAAGTAACCAAAACCTAACACGTGGATTTGAGTTAGTTGAAGTAGATGGTATTGATTTTGTAAATACCAACTCATCAAATGATGTTAGTGTTATTAATGCAGGTTTATTCCCTACGCAAACAGGTAAAGTAACTGAGTTTGTATTTAAAGATATCAACACCAACGAAAACCGTACTGTTACCCTCACGTCGCAAAATATAACCTCGCAACCGGTAAGTAATGTACGGACTGACTTAGCGAATGGAGAGGTTGGATATTTTCAATTTAATAGCCATAATGCAATTGCTGAAGAGCAACTATACAACGCATTTAACCAACTTGCTGCAAGCGACATTAAAGACTTAGTCATCGATATACGCTATAACGGTGGTGGGCTTTTACAAATGGCAAGCCAAATTGCTTATATGATTGCAGGTAATAGTAATACACAAGGTAAGGTTTTTGAACGTACTATTTTTAACGATAAAAACCCAAATACCAACCCAATAACAGGGCAAGCACTTACCCCAATGTCTTTTACCAATCAATTTGTGGGATTTGAGAGCAACCCAAGTATTACACCGGGTACACCTTTGCCAACACTTAACTTAAATCGTGTATTTGTGCTTACAACCAGCAGCACTTGTTCTGCCAGTGAAGCCATTATTAATGGTCTACGCGGCGCTGATGTAGAGGTGATTCAAGTGGGTTCAGGTACTTGTGGAAAACCATATGGCTTTTACCCAACAGATAATTGCGATACAACTTATTTCACCATTCAATTTACCGGCGAGAACAATAAAGGCTTTGGTGAATTTTCAGATGGTTTTGCACCACAAAATACATTAGATAACGCACTCCAGCCTGTATTAATAGCAGGCTGTGCCGTTGCAGATGATTTTACTACTTCCTTAGGTGATGCTAATGAAGCACTACTCAAAACGGCACTTAGCTATCGCACAACAGAGAGCTGTCCTGCGCCAAGCTCTACCAGTAGCAAGCAGGGTTTTGCTCCATCAATTGTAGATGATTCACCAAAGGTAGAAGATACCCGAGTGCAAACAATGCTTAATCAAAATATTATTCTCAGCGATAACATAAGGTAGGCTATGCAAATGCGTTTACTAATAATCACAGCTATCATAATGTGTACGCTTACTGGGTGCTCAGCACAAAGCTCTGAGTCGACACCTAAGCTGCAACATGCATTATTGGTAGAACCAAATAGTGAGGCTGTAGCCGAGGTTATAGCTCTACTACTTCATAGTCAGCAGATACAATTAGCTGATGACGTATTTTTAACAAGTAGTACGGTAACGCTCGATAAACTTAATCAAAAAGATACTTTGGGTAACCCGATTATGGGCAAGCAACTCAACATGCCCGATCAATTTGAGTTAATGATTAAAAACGAGCAATGTTTTGTACGTCACCTTGATAGTAAGGCAACCAAAGTCATAAATGATGTTAATTGCCGAGTAAATAACTAGTTTACTCAATGGCAATTTATATATAAAAAACGCTATGCTCACTGGAGTATATGTTTTACCTAAGCGCAGGTTATTTAACCTGTAAAACAACTATAATGACATTTATTAACCCTAAAACAGGATATTAAAATGAATAATCTTAGCTTTCGAGTTATTCCTACAGAAAATGGACAATGGAACATTTTTAGCCCTACGGGCGGAGATAGTGAAAATATTTGTATTGATTATAAAGCATTAAAGGCAGGCCAAGCCGTCAATTTATATTATGAATTGGTTGATTGTCTAGGATGGGAATTCGCTGAAAATGGCACCTACTTCTCTGATGCTAAAGATAATTTTAATTATCAATTAACAAGTATAGTGGCCAATAGCGGTCAATCACTTATAGTGTCTATCTCAAGTATCATTCCTGCCCACGCATTGCCTGCTCAGCTAGCAACAGAACTTGCTGACAATCCAGACGAAGCTGTTTCAGGTATGCTAAGTGAGAGCGCAGACTATGAAGTAAACTTCCGTCTTGTCGCTAAAAACACAGCTAATCAAGAACCAACAATGCGCTATTTCTCTCAAGATCCGCGAGTGATTCTTCAAGACATGGAACCACACTAGGAATTTTATGTACAGAGAGAATCATAATTCTCTTTGCCTAAGAGTTTTTGAAACTTACTCTCTGTACATAACGGCTTGAACCAACCAAGTCGATAAAAAGTGGGGCTCCATCCCTTTTTAATACTTTGCTCTACAGATGCAACCGCTGAGTACTTCTCTCCTAAGATGGTCTGAATCATAGCTTTCACAAAGTATACTTCGCTTAATTCAGAACTTTGAGCTAAAGCACGATCGATACTGATCATCGCTTCTTGCCCTTTATTCAAATGAACCTGTGCTTGCGCTTTTTCTAATAATAACTCAACAATTTGTGTATCGTCTGCTATCTGTCGATCTATCTTTTTATAAATATCAAAAGCCAGTTCCTTTTTATCTAACATATATAAAATATCAGCTAGATTGAGCTGTTGCGTACTATTTATAGAGGAGAGCTCTGCTGCCTTTTGGGCATGGTGTAATGCATCTTTTAACTCCCCTTTTAAAGACAACACAATAGAGTAATTTGAATATGTTGATGAAATAGCAGTCCCTGCTGAAATTAATCGCTGGTAGTTAATTTCAGCCTCCGCTAGGTCACCTGATAACAATGAAATATCTGCGAGCGTTTGTAGCGTAATAAAATCATTAGGTGTGTAGGTAAGTATTTTTGATAAATACTCTGCTGCTTTTTGATTATTGCCTTGCATAAGGTGGGCAATAGCTAGATTCCGTGTTGCAACAAGTGTTGGCCTTATTTTATAGGCGAGCTTTGCATGCGTTAAGGAACGCGCTAAATTACCATTTCTTTTATAGTAAATTGCTAGTAATGTTTGTTTTTGAAACTCTTCAAGATCTGACTCCTGAATTTTTTGTATCACAATTTCCGCATTATACTTATCTTTAACATGCTGATGAACTTCTAACATATCAATTAAGTAAGCAGCACTATTACGATAAGTACGAGGTAAAGTATTTAAGGTTTGTTTTAATTTTTTTATAATTTCGGGATCATGTGTTTTATCATACTGACGAAGTACGATTTTACGATACAGTGGATATAAAGGTGTAAACTCGGGACTGTGTAAAATCAAATTCTCAGCATCTGCCATTAAAGATTCCGCATCACGCGAATTATTTGACACTACACGTACTAAATTCACATATTGATCTAAAAACTCACTCTCTTTTTTTAGTGTTTGCCTACTCGCAACATTACCTGTGTATAATTTTTCAACAAAACTACTCGCTAAATTATAAATTCCCATGTAATTCTCAGTATCACTTGCACTTCTTTCTTCACGAATTAGCGTCGCATTTCCCCCATTCAGTAGGCTTAAGTTGATATCACAAGAAAGTGGAGTGCAATCTAAGTGCGTAACAAGTAATTGATCCGAATTAAGTGCCTGGCCTAAAGAGGCTAAATTTGTGTCTTTGCCTAATAATTTTTGAGTTTGTCGTATTTCAGTTTTTGAGATTAATGCATAATCAGAGTGATTTAATAAGTAATGCGCTATAGCATCATTAATTGCCAAGTTAAGCACTTGCTTTTGAGCATCTAAGAGTTTGGTTGTTTTACTAAATTCGACAGGTAACACTGCAACGTAAGTTTTGGGTTTATTTGCTTGCCAATACCAAATGCTCACACTGAGTAAACTGATGGTAATACATGACAATAATGCAAAAATGCCCCACTTATTCCTTTGTTTGTGTTTGCTAGCTAAATGAATGTCTGCCATAGAAATAGTTTCACTATTACCATTTAACGACAATAAAATACGTTTTAATTCATCAGTAACTTCTACGCAAGATGACGGTCGGTGTTTTACATTATAAGAAAGAAGACGGTTTATAAGTAGTCCCAATGGTTCTGGGATACCCGTAATAGCGCATGCATTAGCGCTGCATTTATTATTTTTTATTTGCTCTGCTATAGACTTATTAGTAAGGTCAGAAGACTGTGCACTATATGGATGTTGATTAGCGAATAATTGATAAGCAATTAATCCAAATGAAAACAAATCACTTCTAAAGTCTAGCGGTTGATCATTTAACTGCTCTGGAGACATTGCTGTTAAACTGCCAAAGCTCATGTTTTCTTCCGATTGCAAAGTATCTTTTATCTGTGAAATACCAAAATCAGCGATTTTAGCTGAACCACTTTCATTGACCAAAACGTTGCTTGGCTTCAAATCAAGGTGCAAAATATTTTGCTGGTGAATGGTTAACAACCCTTCACTTATATCAATTAATAATGCTAGCTTTTCTTGTGCAGTTAATACTTGTTTTTTTAACAAACGTTCAAGTGTTGTACCTTTAACATATTCCATTTCAAGAACCAATTGCTCACCATACTGGATGGTCTTATAAATCTGGACTATGTTTGGATGATTAAAACAAGCTAATAATTTAGCCTCTAATAGTATTTGATCTGTAACTGAAGATGATAAATCGATTACTTTGAGCGCAACTTGGCGATCTAACTTTAAATCAGTAGCAAGGTAGACTTTGCTCATACCTCCTTGTGCTAAAACGTTTAGCTTATGGTAATGCTCTTCTAATTTAAACACACTGCAACTCAATAATATTTACATTTTAATGGTTAGTGTAACTTCAAAGATTAAATAATTACAATCTATTGATATTATTTAAGTATAATAAATTATATCAATAAGAAAAAACGGATGAACCATGGCTGTTTTAAAACATATAGAATCCCAGAGTAAATTCTATTTACGTGCTTTCCACCGCTTTGGTAGATTAGTACACTCTGTAGATACTTTGCTTGATTTTCCTGAAATCACACGTATTCATGCCGTAATTGAATGGCTAAATGAGCAATGGTGTATAAATGATTTAAGCAAAAATGGCGTTTGGTTAAACGATAAAAAAATCAGTAAAAATCAAAATATACCTTTAAAAAAAGGCGATAATATCCGTTTTTCTGAAGTAAATAATGCGGTGTATCAAGTTATTTGCGTCGACCCACCAAGAGACTTATTGTTACCAGAAAATGCCTCGCATGAAGACGTCATTTTTCTAGAGCAATACCATTTTTTACCTGACAATAAGCAACCTGAAGTGATTGTCTTTTTCGACTCACAGCAGCACTGTTGGTATTATGAAACTATGCAAGATCACCTTCTGACCCTAATGAGTGATGGTCAAAATTTATATATTGGCGGACAAAGTTGGTACTTATTTCAGGCTGAATCCACCATGCAAGAAAAAACAGTTGAACTCAAAAGACAGCCTAATAATAATTTAGAGTTCATTTTTAGCCTAAGCCTCGATGAAGAATTAGCCGAACTAAAAATCAAAAAAATAAAGTTACATTAGACTTTGATGTGCGTTCTCATCATTATTTAACCTTGCTATTAGCACGATATAAATTAAATGACATGCAAAATAATTTTGAGGCTGATGTACAGGGTTGGGTGCAAGTAAAAAAACTAGCAAAAGATTTAGGTATTAGTGAAAGTCACGTTAATATTCAAATCCATCGCGCACGAAAGCAATTTGTTGAAATACTTAATAATGAAATAATACCCAGTGCATTGATAGAACGTAAACGCGGAAAAGTCCGCTTTGGCGGAAAAACGTTTACTATTTATAAAGGAAAAAAATAGAGTCTTCAAATTTAGAAGACAATGTAGAGTGAGCAGCAGATCATACAATAAAAAGCACTAGTGACATTTTTAGTAATAAATTAGACCGGCTGAAATAGTCGGTCTAACTTATTTTTAATAGTTTATTTTTTAAAGTGTAATATTATCAATCTCAACGCATTGGCTACTTAATTTCAACTCGCTGAGAGCGCATAACAATCTCGTCATTTAACTCAATACCTAACCCTGGCTCTTCTGATACTTCAAAGAAGCCGTTTTTAGGCTGTGGATCTTGCAAACATAACTCGCGGTTCCATTTTTTAATCGCATAAGTATGGTGCTCATGAATTAAAAAGTTAGGGATAGCCGTTTCTAAATGCAGTGATGCTGCGGTTGCAACAGGGCCGCCACATACGTGAGCTTGAATTCGCACATCAAAAATATCAGCGTAATCACACACTTTTTTAGTTTCGGTAAAACCACCGCACAAACCAATATCTGGCTGTAGAACATCAATACTTTGATCTTCTAAATATGGGCGCACTCCCCAGCGGTTATACAGACGTTCGCCACCAGCAATAGGCACATTAACTTTATCTGCTACTTTTGCGTGTAATGAGTGGTTTAGGTAGTTAACTGGCTCTTCAAAGTACATACAGTCAAATTCTTCTGCAATTTCACCCAACTGAATGGCTGTTGTCACGCCTGGTAAACTGTGGCATTCAAAAATAATATCCACTTCATCGCCTACTGCTTCGCGAATAGCTTGCATGCGCGCACGGTATAACTTCATTTCAGTACGTGAGATTATTTTTGTACGATCGTAATAAGTATTGCCGTCTTTATCGTACTGAATTGGATCTACTTTAACTGCATCATAGCCTTCGGCCATCGCTTTCAAAGCAGCTTCTGCATATTCTTGCGGCTGTACTAGCGCTTTAAATTCGCTATCCCAGTCAAACTGTAATTGCGATGCGTATGTACGTAGTTTGTCGTTAACTTTACCGCCTAATAATTGATATACAGGTAAACCAAGCGCTTTACCTTTTATATCCCAAAGTGCGGTATCAATTGCGCTCATTGCAGCATATACAACTGGTCCGCCGCCTAAACCCCAAAAGCTCTCACGTAACATACGTGACCATAGTTTTTCTGTTTGAAAAGGGTCGTGGCCGATTAAAAAGGCGTCGGCCATTTCTTTAATCATAGCAGCGGCTGCACTGTGGCCTAAATCGTAAGCAAGGCCTGCCTCGCCAACACCACTAATACCTTCGTCAGTATGAATACGTACAAATACAGGTGTCCAAGAAGGCCTATCAGGACAGTGAATATCAAATACTTCAACGCGATTTACTTTCATTAAAATTCCTTATTAACCGCTATGGGTTATTTTGCAAAACTAGAGTCAAGTCGGTACGCTTTACGCAACATTGCAGGCCACGCAAGTTGCCCGCCCGTGCTGCCACTGTGTACTACGTTTGCTTGATTATAAATATTGTCGATTATAGGTTGCGGCACTTCTATAACCTCTTGCGAGCTTGATTGTAGCGCTAGTTGTATTTCACACGCTCGCTGTAAATCATAAAAGCGCATAAACGCATCGCCTACCGTTGGGCCTACTGTTAAGCCACCGTGGTTTACCAATAACATATGGTTAGTGCTGCCCAAATCATCTTGCAGTACTTTTCGTTCATCGTCGTTTACTGCAAGCCCTTCGTAGCCATGATAAGAAAGCGATGGCAGTGAAAACATTGAATATTGGCTAAGCGGTAACAAACCATTTTTTTGTGTAGCGACTGCGATTGTTTCTTTAGTATGAAGGTGAATAACACAATGAGCGTCTTCGCGTACCTCGTGAATCGCACTGTGAATAGTAAAACCAGCTGGATTAATACTAAATGGCGTATCGTCAATAATGTTGCCGTCTAAGTCGACCTTCACTAAATTAGAGGCAGTTACTTCATCAAAGGTTAAACCAAAGGCATTCACTAAGTAGTGGTCGGTGCCAGGCAAACGTGCTGATAAATGCGTATAGATTAAATCCCCCCAACGAAAGTGCTCTACCAGTCTATAACATGCGGCTAAATCAACACGAAGTTGCCACTCTTGTGCTGATACTTTATTTTTTAAATCGAGTTGGGGTAAATCAAACATAATAAGCCTTTTAAAACGTACATTATCAATCTGTACGAACAGATGTTTAGAAGTCTAAAGCAGTCTCTATTTTATAGCAAACACCAAACAAAACAGCCACACTATTGTGTGGCTGTTTATAAAGCTAAAATACCAATTGCATTCAAATGGTATAGCTGCGTAAATTATTTTACGTTAGCTAGGTAATCTGCAATTGCTTCAAACTCTTCATCAGTTACCGTTGCAACCATTGCTTTCATGGCCATGGTCATACCGTTGTTACGTGCACCTGATTTAATGTCTTTCATTTGCGCTACTAAATAGTCTTTGTTTTGACCGTTTAGTTTAGGGTACATACCCATAATTGGTGCTTTACCTTCAGCGCCGTGACAAGTTTGACAATTTTTAGCGGTATAAAGTGCAGCGCCATCGGCAGCAGCTACATTAAACGAGAAGCTTGCGGCTAAAGTAATACCCGCGCCTAATAGTAGTGTTTTCATCTTGCTCATTGTATTTACTCTTCTTTTTTGACGGTTAGAAAAACTGTTCTATTGATTGTAGTAAACAATCAAATAAAAAGCATACGTACGAAACGACGCTAGACGATCAACTTAACCAAAAAACGCTAACTCGTTTCTATCCCACTTTTATATACTTTAGCAAATAAAAATGAGCTTACCCTTAATAGACTATTACCACACTATATCATCTGGTACTTCAAAGTCTGCGTATGGGTCATCTTCATCTTTTGGTTTGTTTTCTGGCTCCACATGAAAAACAATATACTTTTCGTCAACTTCAGCCACTTTGCGTGCTGGTTCGTCGTCTAAAACGTAAAATTGCCCTTCTAGTACACAGATAGCTAAACGACCACCCGATAACGCTTTTTGCGTTTTCTCGTTCACATCGATATTTTTTACTTTGTTTTGATAAGTAAAATTAAATGTGCGCTCACCACGAATAGCGTCTTGGTTGTGGTGCTCTAAAATTTGTTTAACACGCGCTTCTTGTTCGCGCTGCTTTAAGCTAACTTGGCGTGTTTGGTTAAGCTCTTCAGCCTTTTTTTGTTGCTCTAGCTTGGTTTGTTGGATGTGCTTTTGCAGATCACTTGGGTTACTAGTAGCCCCTTTCTTTTGCTTTTTTTGTTGCTTACGTTTTTCTGATTTAGCAACTTTAGCATTATGCGATGTTGTTAATCCTGCTTGAAGCAATTGGTCTTGTAATGAACCCATGGCTTTGTTCCACTAAAAACTAATATTAAGGTTATTTTAATCACCAACGACTCTAAATAACAGCGCTATCGACATTAATCTAACAAACTAGTTAAAACAAACCATGATATAGCGCAAAGAGCGTGCTTTTAATTATGCATTAAAAGCAATTTTTAATACAATGCCGCCTAACCAATCAGCAAATGTACAAGGCATATAATGCGTTTACCTCATCTACTCGTTTGCTCGGTATTTATATTTTTTGTACTTTATGCGCCACAGCCCTTACTCAGTCTTTTTGCGAATGAGTTTAATGTAGCCCCTGCGGTAGCTGGCAGCTTAATGACCGCAACTATGCTGCCCTTGGCCATTGCACCACTTGTTTATGGTGTACTTTTAGCAAAACGCAACCCATTACTCGTATTGCGTATTGCAATGGTATTTTTAGGACTTAGTAGCCTGCTTTTCATTTATGTACCGAGCTTTGAACTTTTGCTCTTGGTTAGATTTCTACAAGGTTTAACGCTTCCAGCAGCTTTAACAGCAATGACTAGCTATATAGGCATGAGCTACAGCGCAGATGCCCTTCAAAAAAATATGACCCTGTATATTGGTAGCAGTATAGTTGGAGGTTACTTTGGCCGCGTACTCGCCGCTTTGTTTAGCGATTTGTGGCATTGGCAAAGTTTTTATTATGTTATTGCTTTTATGCTTATTTTTTTGGCTTTAACAATTAAGCATTCTCGCTTTTCAAACCCAGCTACACCGTCGCAGCTCTCCCCTCTAGATTACCTTAAACAACTTAAAGAAGGTGCTGTACTTAAAGTGTATGGCGCCGTTTTTTGTATGTTTTTTTGTTTCGCTGCACTACTTAATTACTTACCGTTTATATTACAAAACACGTTTTTAATTACGAATACTCGTGACATAGGTTTAGTTTACAGTGGTTATTTAATTGGTGCACTCGCCTCTATTACTGCACCTTGGCTGCTTAAAAAACACCTTCATCTTGGCATCTTTTAGTCGCTGTATTTAGTTTTTATAGTGTGAGTATTATTTTATTAATGAGCCACCAACTTAGCTTATTTTTAATCGCATTTACTTTGTTTTGTGGGGCAATGTTTGTAATCCATTCAACTGCAGCGCCGCTCGTTAACAAAATAAGTAAAGCCCCACCAAGCGTAACCAATGGCGGGTATGTATCATTTTATTACAGTGGTGGTGCATTAGGGTCGTTATTACCCGGTGTGGTATACCAACATTATGGGCAAACAGCGTTTATGTTTACGCGGTTTGCTTATGCGGTTTATCGTTAATTGTGTGGGCTTATTTTGAGGGTAAAAATACAACTCGCGGTTGATGCTTTGTGTAATTAAAAAAAGTTTCTAAGTCAGCCTTGCTAAGCAACCATGTTTGGGTATTTTCAAATGGATGACAATGGAACAAATCGCCACCCCAAATATCTTGGTCAACCCATAAGCTCACTTCGTTTTGCTTATCATTTAAAAGAGCCAACATAGATACACACCCAGGAGCCACTTTTAAATATTTAGCTAGCCGCTCACTTGATGCAAACCCTAAGCGTGAAAGACCTTGCTGCTTTGACAATACCTTTAAGTCGAGTTATTTATCGTGCGCTGTAATAACTAAAAAATGTCGCTTACCCTCATTGTCACGTAAAAATAAATTTTTAAGACGTGTACCTGGGCGCTCAATCATAAACTCATCAGCCGCTAAGCTAGTATGTAGCGGCGGATGCTCTATTACATCGTAATTAATATCTAGGTGCGCTAAAAGCTCTGCTAACTTAGTTTTATCAGCCAACATATTACAAACAACGTCCTCTTAATTGCACACTCAAATCTCGCCATATAACGTCATTGACTTCGTGTTCGTTATCGCAATACTGACGCTCTTTTAGCTCTTGATTTAATAACTCAACAGCTTGGTCTTCTAGCTGCAACTTTAAAACACTCGACTCTTCAAAATGCTCTTGCTCAATATATTGCTTAACCTCACCACGACTTGGTCTGTTATTAGGACCACGGTCAAGATTAAAGTTTTCACGATGCTTAGCTTTTACTGAAACAACATAAGCAAAAATTTTATTACCTTGCGCATCTTTTTTTCATGAAACTGTTTGTTGTTTATTTCAAAAGGAGGCCCGTCACTTGACGCACAACCTGCGAGTAAAACCATCATCACTAGAACACTTTTTTTCATGTTTTTTGTCGTTTTAGTTTGTAATTAAGCCGAGTCTATCAAAATTTGTCATAAACAGTAAAAATTAGCGAAAAAATACTTGACCAAATTTATAAAAAAATTTAAAGTTCGTCCCGCTTGGAACTCAGCAGCCAAGTAATTACGTAAATCGTAATTTAGGAATGTGGGGCTATAGCTCAGCTGGGAGAGCGCCTGCCTTGCACGCAGGAGGTCAGCAGTTCGATCCTGCTTAGCTCCACCACTTTCCTAACTCCTCATCAAAAAACAAAAACTATTTTTTCGTAGTGTTAATTACTTTCTTTTCTAACTAATTTTTATAACTTTCAACTTGAGTCTTTACAACTTATTAGCTATATATAATGTCATATGTATTAATGCTTTAGGCTTATCATGGACACCCCTAAGCGCTCAACGTTAAAAAAACTTGCTGTTATTGGTTTGACTGCTGGCGCGATTACGCAAGCTCCTTATGTTTTTGCCCGAAAAAAGTCACTTTAAGAGTCCTTGGTACACATGTCACATTACAAGATGCTATTCGAAAACAAGCGATGAGCGACTTGGGTATTAATATCGAATTTACACCCGCAGGCAGTGCAGCCGTTTTACAAAGAGCGTCAATGGCCCCAAGCTCCTTTGATCTATACGAACAATGGTCAAATAGCATAAATGTGCTGTGGAATGCAGGCTCTATACAGCCAATAGAAAAAAACGACTCACTTACTTTAATGAAATTAACAACCTTACTAAAACAGGAAAGCTCACCGAAAATGCAAATATTGGTGCAGGCGATGCTCCGTATAAATTATTAAATGTCCAACCCGATGGTACATTAAGCGAGCACGAAAGCGATCACATAAGCTTTTTGCCTTATGTGCACAATGTCGACTCTTTTGGTTACAACACTGATTTCATCAAACCAGGTATAGCTTACGAAACAGAAAGCTGGAGTTGGCTATTAGATGATACGAACCGAGGAAAAGTAGCCATTGTAAATGCCCCTACTATCGGATTATTCGATTTGGCCTTAGCTGCACAAAGCAAAGGCCTCATAAAATTTAATAATATCGGTTCAATAACGCGTTCAGAAATGGATCGACTCTTTAGTATATTACTTGATTTTAAACGCCAAGGTCACTTTAGTGGGTACTGGAACTCTGTGCCAGAATCAATCGAGTTTATGAAGAGCAAACGTGCGCATATAGAGAGCATGTTCTCACCAGCAGTAGCCGCGCTTAATAGCCAAGGTGTTAATGTGCGCTTTGCCGCTCCAAAAGAGGGTTACAGAGGCTGGCACGGTGTGATGTGCTTATCGTCACAAACACAAAATAGCGTTAAAGATGCTGCTTACGATTATATGAATTGGTGGTTATCAGGTTGGCCGGGGGCTTTTATAGCTCGTCAAGGTTATTACATTAGCAACCCTGAACGCTCAAAGCCACTACTGAGTTCTTCTGAATGGGACTACTGGTACGATGGTAAAGCAACTGAAATAGACTTACGAAATACCAACGGTGATATAACGATAAAAGCAGGAGAGGAACGAAATGGAGGTAGTTATCTCAAACGTTTCAGTAATGTTGCAGTATGGAACAGTGTTATGCCAACCTACGATTACAGTTTGCAAAAATGGCATGAGTTAATTAGTCGCTAATGAAAATTCGTTCGATAAAATCAAAAATAATTTTAGCTTTGTGCTTACTTATGAGCTTATTAGTACTGCAAAGCTATTTATTTAATTATTCACAAAAATCATTATTAAACTTACAAAAAGCACAACACAATGCACTGATGCAAAATGAAAGTGTAACGCGTTTAGAAAACGATGTTATTTCACTGCAAAGTCAGGCGATTGCTTATGTTGATAAAGCAAATCAAAATACAATCGAAAAATTCGACCTTTATTTAAATGAAGCAAATAAAAACCTCAATCTCTTAAAAAGCAATTCTGTAGAGCATTCTTTAGAGTATCAAAGTGCACTAAACAGACTTGGTGACTACCTAAGTAACTATCAAGACACGTTCAATCAAATTGTGATGAATCGAACTAAACGAGAGCAACTTTACATAACGCAATTTAAACAACCTATTACAGATCTAAAAATACAGATAACGAAATTAGAAACGCAAGCTTCCCTAAAAGCAAAGCTATTTTTAGCGATATATTGCTTACTATAAGCAACCTAGAGCACGCGGTAGTAAGTTACCTGTATAAACCTAATTTTGACGAAGCACAAAATGTTAATAAAAACCTTGAGCATTTACACTCAAAATTAGCGAAAGCACCTAGCATAAGCAGTGTCTCCATGAACACGATTACAAACTTAAAGAAAGCTTACAGCCAATTAATGCTGCTGACACGTAGCTACACTTTTTCGATTAATGTTGTGCTTACTGGTATTGAAAACGAATTACTCTATTTAGCTAATCAAGTCAAAAAAACTGAAAAACTGAAATTTAATGAAACTGAAAAACAGCTCAGCTCCCACCTAATAAGCTACACAGAACAAGCGAATTTATTCGCTTTATTAATTACGATTATTGTTATATCAGTCGGCTACTTTATTTTTAGATCGGTCATTAAACCAATTACTCAGTTAACCACTTTACTAAACGATATGAGTAATGAAAAACAAGTTACGCTCAATAAAAACCATCATAATCAAAGCGAGATATCCGCAGTAATAAAAGCAGCAAATATGTTGTATCAAAAAAATCAGCAAACCAAAGAGTTACTGATTGAAACGCAGGCGTTAAATATCCAAATGGAGACTATGAACAAAGAGCTTACAGTTGCGATAGCACAAGCCGAAAGTGCTAACAAAACAAAAAGTGACTTTGTGGCAAATATGAGTCACGAGCTGCGAACACCAATGAATGGCGTATTAGGTATGCTACAGCTTTTAAGAGACAGTACTTTACCTACTAAACAGCAACATTACGCAGACAAAGCATATTCAAGTGCACATAATTTACTGCATATCCTGAATAATATTTTAGATTTTTCTAAACTTGAATCAAAAAAATAAAAATAGAAGAAATACCATTTACTCTCGACTCTATTGTAAAAAACACGGGCAATTTATTTAAAGATACCGCGAATCAAAAAGGCTTAGCACTTGAATTTAATCTACATGCTGACCCACATTTAGAGCTGATAGGGGATCCATTTCATCTGAACCAAATCATCAATAATTGCGTCGGAAACGCAATAAAATTCACTGAACATGGGAAAATTCAGTTAATTGTAGAAACAATATCCCAACAAAAAAACATAATTGATTTAAGGTTTTGTATTAAAGATACAGGCGTAGGAATTGAACCTGAACAGGTCGAGAAAGTATTTAACTCTTTTTATCAAGGTGATGCTTCTATTACTCGCAAATACGGTGGCACGGGGCTTGGGTTAACTATTAGCCAACAATTTACAAAAGTACTCGGTGGAAAAATTCAAATTCGAAGCGAAAAAGATAAAGGCAGTGAGTTTTATTTCACCTTACCATTTAAACTTTCACCACAACACAGACAAAAAAAACGAGCCTTACTCATTACGCCACAAAAAGAACAAGCTGCCCAACTTGTGTCTTTACTCAGCAGTGTTGGAATAACACCCGAAACAACAGAAGAGCCGCTACGCGCTCTCGCTAAAATATCTCAACCAAGCTCTCCTTTTGATATTGTCATTTTGTCATTGACGCAAGAAGAAGCCAAAAACAGTATTATTCTTCAAAAACTCACTGAAAGCAGTCAGCTATCTAAAAACAATTTAAAAATCATCATAATAATTACGGATACCGATCAGCCTCACACCCAGCCAACACAAAAAAATGTACATATTATAAATAACAGTTACAAACAGTCGGATATCTTAAAATTACTTGCATCTGAAAGCAAAGCAAGCATCACCCCAAAGCCTGATAACTTGATTAAATTTACTGGTATAAAAGCACTCATTGTTGACGATAACCCTCTGAATATAGAAATCACCTCTGCAATGTTAAAAAAATTAGATCTAGACATTGTAACGGCAATGAACGGGCTGGAAGCCGTTGAGTGTGTTAAAAACAATATATTCGACATTATTTTTATGGATATTCAAATGCCAGTAATGGATGGTATTTTAGCCACCAGTAAAATTAGAGAAAATGGTGAAACGCTACCAATAGTTGCATTAACCGCGGCAGTACTTCCTGAGGATAAAAAGGCAGCTATTGATGCAGGTATGAATGACTTTTTAACCAAGCCCCTCATTTTTGATATGCTATTTCAAAGCCTTGAAAAGAATTTATCAACGCCCCAAAGTGGTTTACTCATTAATATCCCTCTAGCACTTGATAACTTAGATAATAATGAACGTTTGCTAAATAAATTGATTACACAGTTCGCGATAGACTATGAAAACTTTATTGTAAAGTTTCAAAAGCTACAAGAAACTAATAATAATATTGAACTTGCCCGCCATGTTCATGCAATAAAGGGTTTAGCGGGCACTTTAGGATTAGAAGTTTTAGAGCAGCTAGCTAAAAAAATTGAATCTCAAATACGCAATAAAGAAGTTGTTTCATTTTCACTGTTTAGTGAGCAATTTGTAATTACTTTGCATGCAATTAAACAGTATCTAACAACTCAACGCCTTAGCGAAGATGTCAATTTAGAGGGCAATGAAAATGCAAGCGAACTTACAACCCTTATTGATAAAATTTATGAATTAACAATTAACTCAAAGCCAATTCCTAGCAGCTTAGTAAGAAGCTTAAATGGCTTCACTTTGAAATCTCCCCATCCTTTACTCGGACTTAAGTCGGCAATAAATCAATTTGACTATCAATTAGTATTAGAGTTGATAAGCCAATTTCGTGATGACAATTTAAATTAGCCAAGCGTAAAAAACTAAGCTAGATTAGATATTAAAGACTCAAAAGGATTGAATGTGCATTCGATGTATCCGGCTAAAAATATTAGTGAAGCTCAAGATAAAAAACACAAACCCTTAGTGTTAATTGTTGATGATGAGCCAAATAATCTTCATGTATTAGTTGAAGGGTTACTTGCTGACTATGACGTAAGAGTATCTATTAGCGGCGAACAAGCCCTAACTTTTATAGAATCAACACGCCCTGATTTAATTCTGCTTGATATAATGATGCCGGGTATGGATGGCTATGAAGTATGTGAAATATTAAAATCACGCCAAAATACCAAAGGAATCCCCATTATTTTTGTGACAGCACTGACCACTGAAGACTCAGAAGAACATGGGTTTGAATTAGGTGCTATTGATTATATCCACAAGCCTTATAAACTTGCTTTAGTAAGAGCCAGAATTCGTACTCACATAACATCGCAAGGTATGTTAGACCGACTTATAGAGAAGAACTTTGACCTGCACGATAAGCTCCTTGAAATAGAATCTCTAGCACAAGAATTAAGTGAAAGAGAAGAGGAGCTTAAGCAATTATCATCTAAACAAAAACTTTTCTATCAGGCGTTGGTGAGTACTGCCGATGGTGTTGTTATTACTGATTCCGATGGAAAAATAATTGCCGTTAACCCTTCATTTTGCCGTATCACAGGCTTTACTGAAGCCGAAGCGCTAGATATTAAGTTACATAAGCTAAAACAAAATAATCAACCTGGCATTAGTTTTAATAATGTTTGGCTCCACGCAAACAAAGCTGGCTATTGGAGCGGAGAGCTCGTTACGCGTCGTAAAAATGGTGAGCTATATCCTGAATTACTGACACTAAGTATGGTAAAAGGTGAACAAGACTCAAATGTTCATTTCATTGGTGTATTTAGTGATATTTCGAGTTTGAAAGTAACTCAAGAACGCATTGACTACCTTACTTGGCATGACGAACTAACCGCTTTACCTAACCGAAACGGTTTTCTAAAGCAGCTAGAACAACAATTACAGCGATGTTCTTTAGACAATAACTATGCTTATATTTATATAATAGACATAGACAGCTTTCACTCAATTAATGATGGCCTTGGTTTGTTAGCAGGCGACAAAGTTCTTAAAGAACTTGCCAATCGTATCCATAATAAACTTGATAAAAAAGATGTTATTGCACGCTTAGGCAGCGATGAATTTGCCGCTTTGAGTAGTGTTGACAAAGGCGTTGGTCGACTAAGATCACAAGAAATTGCAGAACATAAGGCACAAGAGCTATTAAGAGTTATTAACGAGCCTTTCATAATTGATGATCAACAAATAAGTATTACGATTAGCATCGGCACCTATATTTTCCCTAGAGAAGATCAGTGGGAAAATGCGATTGAAACGATCAGAAACTGCGAAGCTGCTTGTTATAAAGCAAAAGAAAAAGGCGGTAATAGAGTCACTTTCTTTGATAACTCTTTTGGTGAACAGGCAAAGCGCCGCTTTGAAATTGAACAAGACTTACGAAAAGCAATATCGCAAAATGAATTAACACTTTATGTTCAGTCTCAATTTGATAGTCAGCAAAAGTTAAAAGGTGGCGAAGTGCTCTTACGGTGGATGCATCCTGAGAAAGGCTTTATTAGCCCCGCTGAGTTTATTCCTATTGCTGAAGAGTCAGACATTATTTATGAACTAGACTCATGGGTACTTACAAATTCTTTGTCGCTTATTCAACAGTTAGATGATCGTCATTCAACACTGAGCTTATCGGTAAATATTAGTGGTAGACACTTTCATGAAGCACGTTTCCTATCATTATTAAAAACTAAAATAGAGTTTTACGAAATAAAACCAAACCAGTTAACTATCGAAATTATTGAAGGCACCTTACTCAATCACATAGAGTCCGCCATTGAGGCGGTACAATACCTAAAAAACTTAGGTGTTCGTGTATCCATTGATGACTTTGGTACGGGTTATTCAAGCCTTACCTACCTCAAACAATTGCCTATTCAAGAATTGAAGATAGACCGCTCATTTGTGTTTGATGCGCCGACTGATAACAACGATAAATTAATTATTGATATGATCGTTAGCTTAGGAAAGCTATTTCAGTTGAAAGTTGTTGCCGAAGGAGTAGAGAATCAGTCCCACTTTGATTTATTCCAAGAGTACCCTGAAGTAATTATGCAAGGCTATCATTTGCATAAGCCAGAACCAGCAAGTGATTGGATAAAAAAATTAAAATAAACCACAAATACAAAAAAGCCGAGCAATGCTCGGCTTTATTACTTACATCGTTAATTTATTCACGAACTTGGCCTTCGCCATTTACTAAGTACTTCTCAGTAGTGAGTGATTCAAGCCCCATTGGACCGTATGCATGAAGCTTGGAGGTCGCTATACCAATCTCCGCACCTAGACCCAATTGTGAGCCATCAGAAAAGCGAGATGACGCGTTAACCATTACTACAGAAGCATCAACACTGCGTTGAAATAACTCTGCGGCAGTTTGATTTTTAGTACAAATTACTTCGGTGTGGTTTGAACCGAACTGTGCAATATGCTCAACTGCTGCCGTAAAGCTTGGAACAACGCGAATAGCAATTTCTAAATCTAGATACTCTTCACCAAATTCATCATCAGCTAAAACGGTTGCGTTATCAAAATATTTAGCTGCAAAACTGTCTGCATTTATTTTCACACCTTCTTGGCGTAATACGACTGCACACAGATTTAAAAACTCATCTGCCACATCTTGATGAACGACTAAGCCCTCTAGTGCATTACAAACACCGGTACGCTGCGTTTTACCATTAAGTAGTAAGTTAAGGGCAACTTCTAGATCTGCATCTTTATCCACATATAGATGACAAACACCTTTGTAATGCTGAATTACAGGAATCGTACTGTTTTCAGTAACAAAGTTGATTAAGCCTTCGCCGCCACGTGGAATAATTAAATCAATACTTTCGCGTTGCTGCATTAACTCCATTAATAGCGCACGATCTGGATCTGGAATCACTGAGATAAGTGATACTGGTAAGTTATGCTTTTCAAGTACGCTATGCATCACACTTGCGATAGCTTGTGAACTTCTAAGTGCTTCTTTACCGCCACGTAAAATTACGCCATTACCTGATTTAAAACATAATGCACCAGCGTCTGCTGTCACATTCGGGCGTGCTTCGTAAATCATACATACAACGCCAAGAGGTACGCGCATTTTACGAATTTTGATACCGTTTGGACGCTCGGTAATATCTCGTAGCTGACCAACAGGATCATCAAGGCTTACTATAACTTCAATGCCTTGTGCCATTGATTCAATACGCTCATCGTTTAACGTTAAGCGGTCGATCATTGAGGCAGCTAAGTTATTGTCGCGTGCTGCGCTTAAATCACTTTCATTTTCTTTTATTATAAATGCTTTTTGCTCTCTTAATGCCGCTGCCATTTCAACTAATACTTGGTTTTTAGTCTCGGTATCGAGTAAAGCAAGTGTATGTGCAGCTTTAGCTGCCTGACGTGAAATGTCCGTAATTAAACTCATGACTTCTCCAATAATGCGATATGTTTTTCAGATATAACTGGTCCAATTGAATCCTGCATTTTTTCGCTGAATTCACTCTGTTCGTTGTCTGCAATAAAGTTTAACAAACAGCTACTATAATTTGCGGTCGCTTTAGCTAGACGCGTACCGTCTTCACTTCGTACTAAAATGGTATCACCGATAGCAAATTCACCGTGTACTTCAACGATCTCATCGCCGCGAATACACCCAGTTTCACCTTCTAATGACTCATCAAACGACCCATCAACAACAACTTCACCTTGCTCGTTTGCTGTATGTGTCATCCAATGTACAGAATCTTGCATTGGCTTTTCGTATGGCGAAAAAATAGTACCTGGATTTTCTCCAGCTAATAATCGAGTAAATGTTTCTTCTTTAAAGCCATTAATAATATAAGTGGCTATACCGTGTGATGTTGCCTTTTCCGCAGCCTCTATTTTGGTTTTCATACCACCGGTGCCTACAGCACTCGTAGCACATCCTGCCATAGCATAAATAGATTCATCAATTGATTTTATTTCAGGTAATAAAACAGCATCGTCGTGCAAATTAGGGTTTTTATCATATAACCCATCAACATCCGAAAAAATCAGTAAAGCATCTGCATCTGCTGCAGCGGCAACCATAGCAGATAAATTATCGTTATCACCTACTCGTAAATCGTCTGTTGTCACAGCATCATTTTCATTGATGATTGGTAGCACACCGTGCTCAAGTAACGTAAATACGGTTTCCCGAATACTTTGATAACGCTCATGATCACGTAAATCACCATGAGTTAATAGTAATTGCGCTGATGGAAAGTCGAAAAAACGGTCCCACATGGCAATCATTTCTGTTTGGCCTGCTGCCGCCATTGCCTTTTTCATTACAACTGAACGTGGTTTATCTGATGGAAACAAGTGCGCGCCAGCCGCTACCGAACCTGACGAAACCAGGATCACCTCAATACCACGCGCACGGCAACGAACAATAAACTGTGCGATGGTTAATATATAACGTGAACGGCAGCCATCGTGATCCGGTGCAATTAAAGCGCTGCCTACTTTAAGTACAATGCGTCGCCAATTTAACTTTTGCATAAATGCTCAACTTTCCATTTTATTTGCGCTCACTACTCGTGAGCTAAAACTAAGTAGCTAGGTATAAAACCTTGCTTCGAATTTATTTATCGTTTGACAGCACTTTTAAACGCACACAAAAAGGCCAAATCTAAAACGTTGTTTTAAATTTAAGCTCAGATATAAAGTAGCACCCACCCAGTGTTATGAGCAGTACCAATAAGAAAGTTTAAAAGTGTTGTTTATGCATCGCTGTAAAAAGCTGTGTGTGGCTTTTCTATTAACAACATACATAGAGCCTCTAGAGTCTGATACACCAACAGATAGGGTGAAGACTCAAGGACCGAGATTTAATCGCCACGATGGGGATTAAATATTGAAAAGTAATAGTTCAACTCAAACCTTTATTTGTTAAATAAAATAAACAAACTTGTCCAGTAAAACCATACTTAAGAATTCGGAAAATAAAATTTAACGTTCAGATACTAATTTAGTATCCAAAACATGATTATAAGCAGTAAAAATGACCGTAGTATTAACGTTCAACTATTTCAACCAACAATCTTAATTAGATTACTAATAATTCGAACTCGAAGTATAATACGTTAAATTACACAGTAAGATCAAGGCTAAAATTCAAACAGAGCTATTACACATTAATAATAAAATATATATTTTCATTATAAATCAAAAAGATAACAGTAGTTAATGTGCTTTTATAAAGTCTTTGCATCCAAGATCCAAAATTAAAGATCACTAATCTTTTATTAGCAGCTAAAATTGATTAGTAATATTTGAATTTCCCGTGTATACCCCTGTATTAATAATTAACAAAAGTTATACTTTTAAAATATATCGTCATAAATAAGGAATTCTTAATCTATGTCAGCAATTTATATAGCCGGTATCGCACTTTGCTCTGTACTTGCCCAGTGGGTCGCGTGGGCATTTAGAGTACCCGCTATTCTTTTTATTGCTTACTGGTCTTTTACTTGGGCCATTTAGTGGTGTTTTAGACCCTGATGCATTGTTAGGTGATTTACTGTTTCCAGTTGTATCACTAAGCGTTGCAATCATTTTATTTGAAGGTTCTCTTACTCTGCATTTCAGAGAATTAAAAGGGATTGGAAAAGTTGTAAGAAACCTTTGCTCAATCGGCATGCTTACTACCTGTATTATTATTAGCCTAAGCGCCTATTGGTTACTTGAGCTTAATTGGCGTGTAGCTGCAGTATTAGGTGCAGTGTTAGTTGTAACAGGCCCTACTGTGATAGCACCGCTATTAAACTCAATGCGCCCAACACAAGACATTGACCGCATACTACGCTGGGAAGGTATTGTAATAGACCCAATCGGCGCATTGTTTGCTGTATTAGTATTTGAAGCCGTAATGCTTGTAGGCCAAGGCGAAGTATTTAGCCACACTATTATTGCTTTAGTTAAAACCCTCGGCGTTGGTTTAAGTATTGGTGTTGCTGCAGGCTGGCTAACAACACTATTAATGCGCCGCGAATGGCTACCATTTGAATTACATAAGTTTGGAATTTTAGCGTTAGTACTCATTAGTTTTTCTGTATCAAACTATTTAAGCCATGAATCGGGTCTTTTAGCTGTGACAGTATTTGGCATTTGGCTTGCTAACCAAGACGATTTAGAAATAGATTCTGTACTGGAGTTCAAAGAAGACTTGTCGATGATATTAATATCAACGCTGTTTATTTTACTTGCAGCACGCTTACAGCTCTCTGATTTAATGATGCTCGACAGCGATGTATTTATATTTTTAGCCATCGTACTTTTTGTTGCACGCCCATTATGTATTGCTATTTCGACCTTTGGTACTGACCTACCAATGAAGTCTCGCTTGGTACTTGCTTGGATAGCTCCACGCGGTATAGTCGCCGCTGCCGTTGGGTCGGTATTTGCGCTTAGTATGATGGAGTCTGGTGTTGCTGATGCTGAAAAAATGGTACCTCTCATATTTACAGTAATTATAATTACCGTTGTACTACAGAGCTTAACTGCGATTCCTGTTGCTAAACTTTTGGGTGTACGCCAACCGTCGCCAAATACGATTTTGATTATTGGTGCAAACCATGTTGCACGTGCCATTGGCCGAGGCTTAAAAGATCAAAATATTCCTGTTCATTTATCAGACCCAGCATGGGAAAACTGTAGAATGGCACGTATGGATGGCTTAGCGTGTTATTACGGTAACCCGCAATCGGAGCACGCCGAACGCTATTTACCACTAACTACTATTCGCAGTGTACTAGCACTCTCACCTAATCGTCATCACAACGCGTTGGGCGTCCAATATTTTTCTCACTTACTTAATGAGAAAAATGTATTCTCATTGCGCTCTTCAACGTCGCACGCAAAAGCAAATAAAGACAGCGCAACGTTTTTATCACGACAAATACTTTTTGGTGACGAAGGGTCATATGCGCGCTTAAGCAGCATTATAGCTAAAGGTGGTAAAGTTAGTTCAACACGTATTTCTGATGAATTTAGCTGGGAGCAATATCTAGAAATGAACCCTGAGGCTATACCACTGTTTATTCTCATTGGTGATAAAGACAGTGATGAGGATACACCAATTAAGCTCAGACCGTTTACAATCAACATGGAAAAACCGCCGCAAGAAGGCGAACGCGTTGTTGCATTACAGCCGCCTAAAATGTCAGTTTTAAAAGACCCGCAAACAAAGGCTAAAGAAGACAGTTAAATACTTTTACAGTCTGTAAAAACTAAAAAACCCTAACTTAAAAAGTTAGGGTTTTGTTTTTTAAAGCCATTAAATAGGAAGACGAGCTCGAGCAACCACACTTGCTGGCATTTTTTCAGCTAATTGAGTAAGTGATTGTTCAATTTTTTGATGGGTTGCTTTATCTGCTACCATAGAGTTAAACAACCATCGATACGCATCTTCAAAGTCTCGCGGACTACCAAAGCCATCATTAAATAATTTAACCAAGCGCAACTGAGCTTTTAAATTGCCTTGCGATGAAGCTTCACGTAAATACGTAATTGCCATCGCTTTATCTTGTTGCACTAATCGGCCAGTGTCGTAGTAACGTCCTAGTTGCTCTAATGCCGCCGCTAAGCCCTGCTGAGCAGCTTTACGCATATAATACACACCTAACTCTACATTTCGATCAACGCATACGTTATAAGCCAGCATATCGCCATATAAAAACTGATAAGACGGTAACGCCATTTTATTGGCTCGTGCTTCTATATCTTGCACTAACTGGCAATCATCAGCCTTTACGCGCTGTAAATGGACATTTTTATTTATCAATGCAATCAACTCAGGCTCAGTGTACAACGGCACAGCAGCAGACGTTTCCTCAGCTAAGCTATTGCCAGTTATGAGTAAAGAGAGTGATGTTAGCGATATTGCCAACATTGAATTACAAAATAATAAACGCATATTCGCCACATATAAAAATGATATCTACAAAATACTATACAAAGATCGTTCCAAAGTGAATTTTAGGCACAAAAAAAGCTGCACTAGGCAGCTTTTTTTAATCTAATAGTAATTACGCAAACGGGTTGCGAAGTACCATAGTCTCTACACGATCTGGGCCTGTAGAAATAATATCAATTGGAACACCTGTAATTTCTTCAATACGCTTGATGTAGTCAATTGCAGCTTTTGGTAAACCGTCAAGACTTGTTACACCAACTGTGTTCTCTGACCAACCTGGCATCTCTTCGTATACTGGTGTTACTTTATCGTAACCTTCAGCTGCTAATGGCGTTACGTTAGTAACTGTACCATCTTCGAGCTTGTAACCAATACAGATTTTAAGTGTTTCTAAACCATCTAAAACGTCAAGCTTAGTTAAACAAAAACCTGAAATACTGTTGATTTGAACTGCACGGCGCATAGCCACTGCATCTAACCAACCAGTACGACGAAGTCGACCTGTTGTTGCGCCAAACTCATGGCCTTTATCGCCTAAATGCTTACCAACTGGATCTTGTTTATCAAGACCATCGTAAAGTTCTGTAGGGAAAGGACCTGAACCAACACGTGTCGTGTACGCTTTAATAATACCTAGAACGTAATCAAGGTTTAATGGACCAAAACCTGCACCCGTCGCAACGCCACCAGCGGTAGTATTTGAAGACGTTACATAAGGGTAAGTACCGTGATCGATATCAAGTAACGTACCTTGTGCACCTTCAAATAAAATGTTTTCGCCTGCTAAACGCGTTTGATCTAAAAGCTCAGTTACATCTACAACCATTGCTTTTAAGATATCAGCAACAGCCATTGCATCATCAAACGTTTTTTGGAAATCTACAGCATCTACTTTGTAGTAGTTAACTAAAGTGAAGTTATGGTATTCAAGAACTTCTTTTAATTTAGTTGCAAATAATTCCGGATTAAACAAGTCACCTACACGTAAACCACGGCGCGCCACTTTATCTTCGTACGCTGGACCGATACCACGACCGGTAGTTCCAATTGGCTTATCGCCACGAGCAGTTTCGCGGGCTACATCTAATGCAACATGGAAAGGCAAGATTAGTGGACATGCTTCGCTTATTAAAAGACGCTCGCGTACTGGTACGCCGCGCTCTTCAAGCATGCCAATTTCTCTCATTAGCGCTTCTGGTGATAAAACTACACCATTACCAATCACACATTTAACATTGTCACGTAATACACCCGATGGAATAAGGTGTAGAACCGTCTTTTCACCTTCGATAACTAAAGTATGACCCGCATTGTGGCCACCTTGATAACGAACTACTAAAGATGCTTTGTCCGTAAGGAGGTCAACTACCTTACCCTTACCTTCGTCACCCCATTGGGTGCCTAATACAACAACGTTTTTACCCATTGTAAATTCACTTAGAGAAAATTAGGACGAGATTTTACCAGAAAACTAAAGTAAAGATCACCCCTGTTCAGCTTATTTTTTCCGCGTAGTTTTTTTAAACCTAAACGATAGCTAATAACCACATAAATAACAGTAATTTAAACTATTAAATACCCATTAACAAAAAGCCCCGCAAATGCGAGGCTTTTAACTTTTTAAATACTTAATGCAAAGCTTATTGAGCTTTAGCACCTTTCATATATTGGAAGAAGTCGCTATCTGGTGAAAGCACCATAACGTCTTGCTTATTTTTAAAAGTCTTTTTATATGCTTCTAACGAGCGTACAAAACTAAAGAACTCAGGGTCTTTATTATATGCATTTGCATAAATCCCAGCAGCGTCTGCATCACCTTGACCACGTACAGAACGAGAATTACGCTCTGCATCAGCAAGCATAACCGTTACACGGCGATCGACACCGGCACGAATAGTTTCAGCTTTTTCTTGACCTTCAGAACGATGCTCTTTTGCAACGGCAGTACGCTCAGCGCGCATACGTTGATAAATAGAGCTACTGACTTCTTGAGGTAGGTTAATTTGCTTAACGCGTACGTCGAGCACTTCAATACCTAACTCGCGTGCACTTTCAGAAGCTTGTACTAACGCCTCTTCCATTAACTCGCTACGCTCACCTGATACAATTTCGCGAATAGTTCGCGTACCAAAGTTAGTACGCAAGCCATTATTTACTTTTTGTTCAAGTAACGTTTCAGCATATTGCTTATCGCCACGAGCACGTAAGTAAAAAGTGCTAAAATCGTTTACACGCCATTTTACAAATGAATCAACAATTAAGTCTTTCTTTTCACTTGTAACAAAGCGGTCTGGCGTACCATCTAATGTTTGAATACGCGCATCAATACGTCGTACTTGGCTAAAAAATGGTACTTTAAAGTGTAAACCAGGGCTGTAAACAACAGCACTGTCTTCACTGTCTTTTTGTACTTTGCTAAATAGCAAAACAATTGCTTTTTGCCCTTCAGGTACAACAAAAACTGACGAGAAAGACATCACAATGGCAGCTAATAGTATTACTAAACTAAAGTTTTTCATTATGCTTATCTCCCTTCATTAAAGCGATCATTGTTAAAGCGGTCATTACCACCATTAACAGTGCTATTGCGTGATGTATTCACTTTATTACGTAAATCTTGAATATCACTTGAGCTTGGTAGAGCAACACGTGTTGCTGTGCCTTGCTTATCCATGATCTTATCAAGCGGTAAATAAATCATGTTATTACCACCTTTAACATCAACCAATACTTTAGAACTACTCCCTAACACTTCTTCCATTGCATCAATGTATAAGCGCTCACGAGTAACTTCTTTAGCTGCTTGATATTCAGGTAATAACTTTTCAAACCGAGCCACTTCACCCTGTGCTTCTAAAGTTATACGCTCTTGGTAACCTTCAGCTTCCTGCGTCATACGTGTTACTTGACCACGTGCACGAGGCTCAATTTCACGGGCGTAGGCCTCTGCTTCACGAATGAAACGTTCTTCATCTTCTTGTGCAGCAATTGCATCATCAAATGCATCTTTAACTTCAGTTGGCGGACGAGAATCTTTAAAGTTAACGTCAGTTACAATTAAACCCAAGTTATATGGTTCGATAATCTTATTAAGCTCATCCCATGTATTTTGACGAACAACCTCACGGCCATTAGTCAAAACTTGGTCCATTTTGGCATGGCCCACAACATAGCGCAGTGCACTATCTAAAGCTTCTTCTAAACTGCTATCAGCATTAGTTACACTAAATTTGTAAAGGTATGGGTCAATAACTCGGTATTGCACCTGAAACTCAACGCTTACTACATTTTCGTCTTCAGTTAACATAAAGCCAGTAGCTGATAGTGAACGAACTGCTTCAATATCGACTGGGATCACTGTTTCAATAAACGTCATTTTCCAACGCAGACCTGGATCTGCAATTCGGTCATATTTGCCAAATTGAAGAACCACACCACGCTCGGCTTCTTTTACCGTGTAAATACCACTTAACGCCCATACAATAACGGCGATAATAAGTATAAATGAAATACCGGCTCCGCCAAGTCCACCACCGCTACCATTGCCGGATTTTTTCCCGCCAAATAAGCCGCCGAACTTGTTACTAAATTTACGGAACACCTCGTCTAAATCAGGTGGGCCTTGATCACGTCCGCCTTTATTATTCCACGGATCTTTGTCATTGCCATTATTACCCGGTTCATTCCAGGCCATAGCTATACTCCATTGTTATCTAAATAAATTAGGAAATTGTGTTAAATCTAACAAATCTACCGCATTTCTCATACAAAAACCGACATTTAAACGTCAATTTTTAATTACGGCTGATAAAACCAGCAATTTCAGGACCAAATTCTTTAATTAAACGATTCCACTCAACCATAGGCATTCTAACATCTAACAGCCAATTACCTTGATCATCAAATCGCTCTTCATGCACTGCATTTAAACTAAATAATGCAGCCCTTAGGCGACCATACAATGGCGTAAGAAATAAGGTTTCGTTAAACATTTTCTTAGCAAGTAACTCACTAATGGCCTCACTAAGTAATTCACAGCCTTCACCAGTCTGGGCGCTAAGCCACACCCTTATAGGTTGTCCTTCGTCATCGCGATCAATACGGGGAGCTACGTTATCTAGCGCATCAATTTTATTATAAATTAATAGTTGTGGTACTTCATCGGCTTCAATTTCTTTAAGCACAGATTGTACTTGTTCAATATTTTCTTGAAGACGAGAGTCTGCTGCGTCAATTACATGTAGCTGTAAATCAGCTTCACGTGTTTCAGTAAGCGTTGCTTTAAAAGCCGCGACTAAGTCATGCGGTAAATGACGAATAAAACCAACCGTATCCGCTAAAATAACGGGGCCAACATCACCTAATTCAAGCTTACGTAAAGTTGGATCAAGCGTTGCAAACAACTGATCGGCCGCATATACGTCTGAGTGTGTAATACGATTAAATAACGTAGATTTACCCGCATTCGTGTAACCCACTAACGATACAGTAGGTATTTCATTACGCGTACGAGCTCGCCTACCTTGTTCGCGCTGTACAGCTACTTTAGCCAAACGCGCACGAATATTTTGAATACGAGCACGAAGTAATCGTCTGTCGGTTTCAAGTTGGGTTTCACCTGGCCCACGCAAACCAATCCCGCCTTTTTGACGTTCAAGATGGGTCCAGCCTCGAATTAATCGAGTTGACATATGGCGAAGTTGTGCCAATTCAACCTGCAGCTTACCTTCATGGGTACGTGCACGTTGGGCAAAAATATCAAGAATTAGCGTCGTTCTATCAAGTACACGACACTCACAAACGCGCTCTAAGTTACGCTCTTGTGACGGTCTAAGTTGATGATTAAAAATAACGACATCTGCATTGTGGATTTTGACAATTTCAGCTATTTCTTCTGCTTTACCGGTACCGACGAATAGTTTCGGATGTGGTGCTTGACGGCTGCCTTGCACAACCGCCAAACTACTAACACCAGCAGAGGATACCAACATTTCTAATTCATGAAGATCTTCACGATCTCCTTCTTTAGGTAAGTCGATATGAACTAAAATTGCCTGTTCGCCGGATTCATAGCGGTCAAACAAGCATTATGCTCCTAATTAAAAATTTCCAGCTTCTGGCTCTTCAGTGCTCTCATCCCCTTGAACACCTTGGAAGTTGACTGCGCGAGCAGGTACAACTGTTGAAATTGCGTGTTTATACACCATTTGGTTTACAGTGTTTTCAAGTAAAATAACAAATTGGTCAAATGACTGAATTTTACCTTGTAATTTTATGCCATTTACCAAAAAGATTGATACTGGAATGCGCTCACGACGTAGTGCATTCAAAAATGGGTCTTGTAACGATTGGCCTTTTGCCATGTTATTATTCCTTCGTTCTAGGTGTTATTATAATTAAGTGGCTGAACTTATTTAACAAAGCTAAATTTTGTTCAACTACTACTAGCTTAGCGAACTTACTACACGATGCAAGTTTTCTTCATCACCTGTTGTTAACCAAGTAACATCAGGCCAGCTTCTCAACCAAGTTAATTGACGTTTGGCCAATTGACGTGTAGCAGCGATGCCGCGAAAAACCATTTCATCATGGTCTATCTCACCCGCAAGGTAATCCCACATTTGTCTATAACCTACACAACGAATAGAAGGCATATTGGGGTGTAAATCCTTACGTAGATATAGGGTCGAAACTTCATTTTCAAACCCCTGATCAATCATTATTTTAAACCTTTCTTCAATTCGCGCATGTAATTCACTGCGTTCTTGCGGTGCAATCGCAAATTGATGAAAAGTATAAGGTAAAGGTGGCTGTTTTTGCTTTTGCAACTCAGTCATGGTTTTACCAGTTAATCGGTAAACTTCTAAAGCGCGATTAATTCTTTGTGAATCATTTTCACTCATTTTTTCAGCTGCTTTAGGGTCAACTTTAGCTAATTCTTTATATAAATGAGGCCAGCCAAATTCTTTAGCTTGTGCTTCTAATTCTGCTCTTATTACTGCATCTGCTTCAGGCAAAGGCGATAAACCATCAATTAAAGATTTGAAGTACAACATTGTACCCCCAACCAATACAGGCACTTTACCTTGTCTATGGAATTCGTCAATTTTTTGCACTGCATCGCGCCTAAAATCTGCAACTGAATACGTTTCACTCGGGTCAAGTAGATCAATTAAATGATGTGGAGCTTTAACAAGTTCTTCTGCATCGGGTTTTGCAGTTCCAATGTTCATATCTTTATACACTAACGCTGAATCAACGCTGATTATTTCTGTATTTAAATGCTCGCACAGTGAGATAGCCAATGCTGTTTTACCAGCAGCAGTTGGACCCATTAAAAATATAACTGGTAAATTACTCAACACTGATACCTTAATCTAATTGCGTTAAATAGTGATTTAACTCTATTTTAACTGCTTTTTCGCGTAAGCGTTCAATAGTTTGCGGATTATTTTGTAAGCGTATTTGTTGCGCTAAAAATACATTGCTCAAATAAAATCGAGTTGGTACACATTTCATCTGCCACGCTAACCAGTTCTCTATATTTTCGAGTCCCGCTTTACATGCATCAAGCAGCTCACCTATTGCTGTACTTACATCAAGTAAATATAAACACGCTGGTAATTTTTTAACCATTACAAACTGTTTTTCTATTACGAGTTCAAAACCAAGTAATGTAAACCACGATTGCTGAGCCTTTATAAGCAAGCAATCTTCTTTGTCTAGGCTTACCCGCACAGGTAACAAAAGGGCTTTCCCTTCTAAACTTCCGAACTCTTTAATTTGATTATGCCAATCATCCACTAATACATATTTGAAATGTGAGCAATACAATTGCTGCTCTGCACTAAATACACACGCACCTTCATTAACACTAATGATAGAAACCATCTGTAAAGTATTATGCGTTTGTGCTGGCTCTAACGGCTGTTGTACAGCGGGTATGTTTACTGCATTGTCAAAATGCGCAGCGTGTTGCTCACTCACACCTTGATAAAATGCATTTACATCATGATGATTCGCACTTGATGTAGCGCGATATGTCCCACTCCCCACGCCACTTCGTGTGCCTGATGACGAACTACCTGTCGTTCCAGAATAAGAAGGCTGTAGTTGCGATTTAGGGTAATCAAATACTCCATCGCTCTCTATATTATTACCGCTACTATCTGTTGGGCTTGTGAGCACAGAAGGAAATTCAGTTTCAGTGCTTACTGACTCGCTAGTAAACTCCCCTTGTAATGGCACGACTACTTGCTTAATAGCTTGCAATATAAAATCATGAATTAATCGCCCTTGATGAAAACGCACTTCATGCTTAGCAGGGTGAACATTTACATCGACCTGTCGTGGGTCAATATCAATATAAATAACAAACCCAGGTAGCTCTTGTGTCCCACTCACCTCTTCAAACGCTTGGCGTATCGCATGTAAAATAAGCTTATCGCGCATCATGCGATTATTCACATAAGTGTACTGAGTAGTATTCGCTGAGCCTACAGGCAGCACCCAACCATGCAACTGTAAACCGCCTTCTCCTGATTGAATATGCAAACCTTGCTCGGCAAAGGCCTTGCCTGCAACTTGTGCTACGCGTGTTATAGCCTGAGAGGGATCAGTTTTGGCACGATACTGCCTTACTACTTTTTCGTTGTGAGTTAGTGTAATAGAGACATCAAAGCGACTAAGCGCAATACGCTTTATCAACTCATCAATATGGTTAAATTCAGTTTTTTCGGTGCGTAAAAATTTACGACGTGCTGGAGTATTAAAAAATAAATCTTTTACTTCAATGGTTGTGCCATCGGGGTGCGCTACTGGCTTTACTTGCACGGCCATGTCGCGGCCTTCTGCAAAAGCTTGCCAAGCTGCTTCTTGCTCTTTTGGTTTTGAGCTCAGCGTTAAACGCGACACAGAACTAATTGACGCAAGTGCTTCCCCTCTAAAGCCAAGTGAGCAAATGTTTTCAAGGTCATCAAGTGATTTTAATTTACTTGTTGCGTGGCGAGAAAGCGCGAGCGTTAGCTCATCTTTACTTATCCCAGCGCCATTATCACGAATACGAATAAGCTTATGACCGCCGCGCTCTATATCTATTTGAATACGGTTAGCACCAGCATCTAAACTATTTTCGACTAGCTCTTTTACTACCGACGCTGGACGCTCGACCACTTCGCCTGCAGCTATTTGGTTGGCTAAACGCGCGGGTAATATTTCAATATTCATGGAACTTCCTAGCAAACATTGCGCTGATAATAGTGACTAACTTTGCGGTATATCAAGCTCTTGCCCAATAAATAAAGTATTAGAGCTTAGTTTATTAACTTGCTTTAATTTACTGACCGTAATGCCATAACGACTTGCCAACATACTCAAAGACTCTCCAGGGCGTACTTTATGTTTTGTTGGGTATTGCGACTTTAATTTGGCAAATAAAGAATCATCAGGTGGATTTTTTAAATAATAATTTTTAATTGAAGTAAATATCGCTTTAGCTAAACGCTCTTGATGATTAGCGCTTTTAAGTAATTTTTCTTCTCGCGGGTTAGATATAAACCCCGTTTCTACCAAAATAGATGGAATGTCTGGTGACTTAAGTACAGCAAGGCTCGCGTGTTGCGGATCTTTTTTATGCAGTTTGGCAACTTTACGCAACTCTTTAACCACCTCGTCGGCTACACTTAAGCCAGTTTTCATCGAGTGGTCCATCGACATATCAAGCAATGCTTGTGCTAGATATTTTTCATTAGCGGCATCTTTCATTACATCAGCAGCACCACCTAAAAGCTCAGAGTGCTTTTCTTTATCTTCTATCCATTTACCTATTTCTGAATTAGCACGCCTTAGTGATAACACCCAAACAGAGGCACCATTTGGTCCTGGGCTTGTAAATGCATCTGCATGAATAGAAACAAAAAAATCGGCCTTTTTTTCACGCGCTCGATTAGTACGCGTATTGAGTTTTACAAAATAATCACCGCTTCGTACCATACGTGAAATCATACCGCGCTCACCGTCGATCATGCGCTCTAATCGCTTTGCTATTTGCAATGTGACTGTTTTTTCGTACGTGCCTGATGGACCTATGGAGCCAGGATCTTCGCCGCCATGGCCTGCATCAATTGCAATAACAATGTCGCGTTCTTGACTTAATTGGCGATTTTTAGCCGCTGTTTGTGCAGGTGATACAACAGTTTTTGCTTGGCTCTTATTATATAAATCAACAACGAGTCTATTTTTATAAGGACCAGTAGGTGCTAAAGCAAACACAACAGGCTTTACTGGTGCGTTTAATTCAAACACTAACCGTACACTGTGCTTATTTTTAGGTTTTGAGTAGCGTAGCTTGCTCACTATTTGATGTTTTGGTGGTACACCTGGCAGTATTTTTAACTCGCTAGTATTTTCTAAATCGACCACTAAGCGGCTAGGGTTTTTTAGCATAAAATAACTAAAGTCGGGCTTGTCATTTAAATCAAACACCACACGCGTACTGTCTGGTGATGGCCATACACGTACGCTATTAATAGTATTTTTCGCCCACAGCGGCAGGCTTATGGTAATAACCATAAGGTAAATAAAGAGTTTAACTGCACCTCGACTCATTTGATAATTACTGCCTTCACTAATTTATTGTTTTTTATTTAGTTTTTCGACAATTGCTACACCGCGATCACTCGCACTATTAATAACAATTTTACGTTCGTTACCCACATAGCTTAGGGTAATATCTAAATCAGGCACAGGAATAAATTCGCCACCTTTTTCAGGCCATTCAACAACACAAATTGCATTTGCTGAAAAATAATCGCGTATTCCCATGTATTCGAGTTCTTCAGGGTCGCCTAAACGGTATAAATCAAAATGATAAACATTTGCTTGTTCAAGCTCATAAGGTTCTACTAACGTATATGTGGGGCTTTTAACCTTACCAGTATGGCCAAAGCCTTGCACTACGCCACGGGTAAACGTGGTTTTACCAGCTCCTAAATCGCCATGTAAATAAATCACCGCACCTTGCTCTATAATAGCTGCAACTTGGTTCCCCATAGTAACGGTTGCCACTTCATCATTTAGGTGTGATTCAAAACTACGCGTCATTACTACCTCAAAAATTTACTTAAAAGCGCATGTTTGCCAATCATACCAGAATATTTATTTAAGGCGATAAATTGCAGTTTCAGGCATAAAAAAACCGGCCTAAGCCGGTTTTTAAAACGCTAGAATTATAACCCTAATTTTTTCTCAAGATAGTGGATGTTAGTGCCACCATTTTGGAAGTTTTCATCTGCAAGAATTCTCTTATGCAAAGGAGTATTAGTTTTAATTCCGTCAATTACTAGCTCGTTAAGTGCATTGCGCGCGCGAGCAATAGCTACGTCACGGTTTTCACCGTAAGTAATTAGCTTACCAATCATTGAATCGTAATGTGGTGGAACCGTGTAGTCAGCGTAAATATGGCTGTCCCAACGAATACCTAAACCACCCGCTGGATGGAAACGGGTAATTTTACCCGGTGACGGGATAAACGTTTCAGGATCTTCAGCATTAATACGGCACTCAATAGCATGACCACGAATAACAACGTCGTCTTGAGTGAATGATAACGGTTGACCCGCTGCAATTTTTAACTGCTCTTTCACTAAATCGATACCAGTAACCATTTCAGTAACAGGGTGTTCAACCTGAATACGTGTATTCATTTCGATGAAGTAAAATTCGCCGTTTTCGTATAAAAACTCAAACGTACCTGCACCACGGTATCCAATTTCGATACATGCACGTGTACAGCGCTCGCCAATGAATTTACGCGTTTCAGCAGTAATTCCTGGTGCTGGCGCTTCTTCAACTACTTTTTGGTGACGACGTTGCATAGAACAGTCACGTTCACCTAAATGAACTGCATTACCTTGGCCGTCAGCTAATACTTGAACTTCGATATGGCGTGGGTTTTCAAGGAATTTTTCCATGTAAACCATGCTATTACCAAAGAATTGCTTAGCTTCTTGCTGTGTTAATGCAATTGAATCAATAAGTTCAGCTTCGCTGCGAACAACACGCATACCACGACCACCACCGCCACCAGCAGCTTTGATGATTACCGGGTAACCGATACGCTTAGCGATTTGCATGTTGCGTTCTTTATCATCTGATACTGGGCCGTCAGAGCCTGGAACACATGGAACGCCTGCTTTACGCATTGCTGCGATAGCAGACACTTTATCACCCATAAGACGAATAGTGTCGCCACGAGGGCCAATAAATACAAAACCACTTTGCTCAACTTGGTCGGCAAAATCAGCATTTTCTGCAAGGAAACCGTAACCAGGATGAATCGCTACAGCGTCAGTTATTTCAGCCGCAGCAATAATGCGCGGAATATCTAAATAACTTTCAGTTGCTGAAGGTCTACCAATACAGATGGTTTCATCTGCAAGCAATACATGCTTAAGATCGCGATCTGCCGTTGAATGCACAGCAACCGTTTTGATCCCAAGCTCTTTGCAGGCGCGCAATATACGAAGTGCAATTTCACCTCGGTTTGCAATGACTACTTTATCTAACATTAGAGTTGGCCTTTTAGGTTACGCTATTATTCAATGATGAATAGAGGTTGATCAAATTCTATTGGCTCGCCATTTTCAGCTAAGATAGCTCTTACTGTACCGGCTTTATCTGATTCAATTTGGTTCATCATTTTCATAGCTTCGATAATACAAAGTGTATCGCCAACTTTAACTTGCTGACCTACTTCTACATATGCTGGCGCTTCAGGGGACGCAGCTGAGTAAAAAGAACCAACCATTGGTGATTTAACTTGATGACCCATAGGCTCAGCTGGTGCTGCTGCTTCAACAGCTACAGGAGCCGCTGCAACTGGTGCTGCTGGCGCTGGTGCATATTGCTGTGGAGCAAATTGCGGGTAACCTGGGCCTGCGCTCATATTGTTACGGTTAATACGTACTGATTCTTCACCTTCAGTGATTTCTAGCTCAGCAATACCTGATTCTTCTACTAATTCGATAAGCTTCTTTATCTTGCGAATATCCATTACACGACCCGCCTGTTAGTTTGTGTGTTAATTTAAAATTAAATTGCGTTTTGCAACCGGTTAACTGCTGCATTTAATGCTGCGTGATAACCCATTGCACCTAATCCACATATCACGCCTTGTGCCACATCAGAAAAATACGAATGATGACGAAAGGCTTCACGTGCGTGCACGTTACTTAAGTGCACCTCAAAAAACGGAATATCAACACTTAACAGTGCATCACGTAATGCGACGCTAGTATGCGTAAATGCAGCTGGGTTGATAATTATGTAATCAACCGCTTGCCAAGCATCGTGAATTCGTTCGATGAGTACTTGCTCACTATTACTTTGAAAATGCGTTAACTTAACATCTAGACTATCAGCAGCACTGGTTAGTTCGTTCATAATCTCACTGAGCGTCTGAAAACCGTATTTGTCCGGTTCACGTTTGCCAAGCATGTTTAAATTTGGACCATTTATAACTAAAAGGTTAAATTTTGCAGCCATAATACGCGATATATCCTATAAGTAATGAGTTAAGCGGTTACCAACTAATTTTTCACTTTTAAGTAAGTAGAAAAAGCAATGTAGCAACAATTTCTCACGTTAACCAACTATTATAGTGATTTCGACGTAAATAGCAGCAAAATACTGGTCTTATCAGTGTGATGGGTACAGGTATCAGAAGAATAAAGAAGGTGCCACTTAATCAGTATAGGTGGCACTATTGCACTATTATTGTGCGCTGGCGCGCACTATAGCTAGGTGTTTAGCAAAATCATCAGCGTTTAAAAAGCCAGTCACTCGTTGCATACTAAGCTCTTGCCCTTGAGTATTAAAAAACAAAATACTAGGTAAACCAAACACGGTGTACTCTTCCATTAGCTCAATTGTTTTATTGTCACTGTTAGTTAAATCAACTTGAATTAGCTGGTAATGGCTAAATTCACTTTGCACTTTGGCATCTGGAAACGTGTAATGCTCAAACTCTTTACACGCCACACACCAGTCGGCATATAAGTCGACCATAACCATTCGACCTTCATTACTCGCTTGCGCTACGGCTTCTTTTAGTTCAGCTAAATCAGCCACCTTTTTAAACTCATTACTTTGCGAGCTTACTTGCACCGCTTGTACCGGCCAAAAGTAGTTTTTTGTTAACGTAAAGCCTGTAATAACTAATAGCGTTGCAGCAAACCACAATGCAGTTTTTAACTTGCTTTGTGTTTGGCTACTTTGCCAATGATGTAGGTAAAGTGCCGTTGCTAATGCAAGCACACCTGCCATTAATAATATAATGTCGGCGCTGATTAGGCGCCCAAGTAATATAAGCGGCACAACGAGCATCACAAAACCAAACAAGTTTTTAACTTGCTCCATCCAACCACCGGCTTTAGGCAGCAATTTACCGCCAGATGTACCAAGTAATAAAAGTGGTAACCCCATTCCTAAACTAAGCACGTATAGTGTTAAACCACCTACTAAGTAATCACCACTTTGCGCAACAAATAAGAGCGCCGCCGACAGTGGCGCAGTAGTACAAGGTGATGCTATTAATCCCGAAAGCACGCCCATTAAAAATACGCCAACGTAGTTGCCGCCTTTTTGATTATTACTTACCTGAGTTAGCTTGCTCATCATACTGCTTGGCAGTTTTATTTCGTACCAACCAAACATCGACATAGCCAATAATACAAATAGTAAACTAAAGCTGATTAACACAAATGGATGCTGTAAATACCCCTGCACTTGCCCACCAAGCGCTGCAACAACCAAACCAAGCGCTGCATAGGTAACTGCCATGCCTTGTATATATACAAACGACAACGCAAACGCTTTTTTAGTTGAAAGGTTTTGCTGACCCGCAATTAAGCTCGACAAAATAGGAAACATAGGGAATACGCATGGCGTAAAAGCAAGGCCAACACCAACAGCAAAAAATATGAGTAAATTAGTTATTAAGCCCTGACTTGCTAACTGCTCAGTAAAAGTAAGTTCTTTTTCGGCATCATCCGAATTTGTTGTAGGTTCAGTGGCAGGCTCATTAAGTGCTGAAAATGTACTTTTAGCTGCTTCATCTGTAGTGTTATTTTGCTCTACATTTTTAACCTGCGCGCCACTAATTACACTAAGTGGAATGCTAATAACTTCTGGCGGATAACAAAGCCCTGCTTTTGCACAGCCTTGGTAACGCACTTTAACAACGGCACCGTCGGTAACATTACTTAGCTTACTAATAACACTTGCGGAATTAAAAAAACCTCTGTTTTACCAAAAAATTCATCTTCAATAATTTCGCCACTGCCGGAGTCGCCTACTTGAATGTTTGCACCTTTGGCGATAATTTCTATTTTCTTTTTATATAAATAATAGTCTGGCGCTATATCCCAACCTACAAACAAGGTGCTGCCTTGCTGATCAAAGTCAAACATAAACGCTTGGTCTACAGGTAAAAAGTCTGTTGCGAAGGCCCAAGGAGATCACCAAGCACATTATTAGTTGTAGCCTTTACAGGCGCAGTTAATAGCGTTACCAATAATAAAAAGAAAAAACGCATTAATTCAGTACCTCATCCATCCAATTAAAATAGGCTAAGTTTCCAGTTGCAACATCAATAACTTGTATCTCTGGAACTTCATAACTATGCATTGCTTTTATTGTTACAAACACATCGTTCATTTTGTCTGATTTCGTTTTTATAAGTAGTTTAGTTTCAGTCGCTTCAGCCACTTCGCCTTCCCACATATAAATAGATTCCACATTGGGTAAAATATTTACACAAGCAGCAAGCTTTTGCTCAACTAATGCCCTTGCAAGTATACGTGCTTCGTCTTCGTCTTTGCAGGTCGTGAAAATCAGTTTAAATTGCGTAGTCATTGTGAACCTTTACTTATTTAACAGTGTCTAGCTTCATAGTATCTGATAGCCGATACAATGTGTAGACGCTTAAATATCAGTAAAATGACTATACCGATGCCCTAACCTTGAAAAGAGACCTCGTCACCCTCATTTATATTTCATCAACTCTTTTGAGTGTCATTATTTAGAGAGCGTTATGTTTAGATTTTTATTTGTGTTGTTTATCATCGTGCCTATTATCGAAATCGCCTTACTAATTCAAGTAAGCGACGTAATTGGTGGGTTTGCAACAATCGCACTTGTTGTTATTACTGCTATTTTAGGTGCCAAAATGGTTAAACAACAAGGTATGAGTGCACTACAAAATGTGCAAACGCAAATGGCACAAGGGCAAATGCCAGCTAAAGAATTATTTACCGGAATATGTGTGATCATTGCAGGTGTATTACTACTTACTCCTGGCATTATGACTGACGTATTTGGGCTACTATTATTAACCCCTGCCATTCGTAACAAATTGGCAGCAGGCCTTGCTAGCCAAGCAACTGTTAGAATGAGCACAGGCATGCAACAAGGGCCATCACCATTTGCTCAACAACCACATTCATCGCGTGAACAGCAGCAAATGGACCAGCCGACCACTATTGATGGTGAATATGAGCGAAAAGATTAAAAATTTATCATTTTTTCTCTTGGAATTTTTCACTCTACCCCCATTAATGAATGCAAATTAGAAAAGCTTTTTCTGTACTGTTCAGAAACTGTTAGGAGAACTAAAAAACATGAACATTCGTCCTTTACAAGATCGCGTAATCGTTAAACGTCTAGAAGAAGAAACAAAATCTGCTGGCGGTATTGTATTAACTGGCTCTGCAGCTGAAAAATCAACTCGCGGAGAAGTTGTAGCCGTAGGTAGTGGTCGCGTTTTAGATAACGGTGACGTGAGAGCGTTAGAAGTTAAAGCCGGTGACACTGTGTTATTTGGCTCATATGTTGAAAAAGTTGAAAAGATCGAAGGTCAAGAGTACCTGATCATGCGTGAAGATAATATTTTAGGCATTGTAGGCTAAACCTACTTTTCGTTTATAAACATTTAAGAATTTAGAGGAATTTAAAACATGGCAGCAAAAGAAGTACTTTTTGCAGGTGACGCACGCGCTAAAATGCTAACTGGCGTAAACATCCTGGCAAACGCAGTAAAAGTTACATTAGGTCCTAAAGGCCGTAACGTTGTACTAGACAAATCATTTGGCTCTCCAGTTATCACTAAAGATGGTGTATCTGTAGCAAAAGAAATCGAACTTGAAGACAAGTTTGAGAACATGGGCGCACAAATGGTTAAAGAAGTTGCATCTAAAGCAAATGATGCAGCCGGCGATGGTACAACTACCGCTACAGTACTTGCACAGTCTATTGTTAATGAAGGCCTTAAAGCTGTTGCAGCAGGCATGAATCCAATGGATCTTAAGCGCGGCATCGACAAAGCAGTTATTGCTGCTGTTGCAGAGCTTAAAGCGTTATCTGTTCCTTGTTCTGATACTAAAGCCATTGCACAAGTAGGTACTATTTCAGCTAACTCTGATCAAGAGATTGGTAATATCATTGCTCAAGCAATGGAAAAAGTAGGCCGCAACAGTGGTGTTATTACTGTAGAAGAAGGTCAATCACTTGAAAACGAACTAGATGTTGTTGAAGGCATGCAGTTTGACCGTGGTTACTTATCTCCTTACTTTATCAACAGCCCAGAAAAAGGCACTGTTGAACTAGATAACCCATTTATTCTACTTGTAGATAAAAAAATATCTAACATCCGTGAATTATTACCAACATTAGAAGCGGTTGCTAAAGCAAGCAAACCACTACTAATCATCGCAGAAGACCTTGAAGGCGAAGCACTAGCTACATTAGTAGTTAATAACATGCGCGGTATTGTTAAAGTATCAGCGGTTAAAGCACCTGGTTTTGGCGACCGTCGTAAAGCAATGCTACAAGATATCGCTGTATTAACTGGCGGTACTGTAATTTCTGAAGAAATCGGCTTAGAGCTTGAAAAAGCAACAGTTGAAGACCTAGGTACAGCTAAACGCGTAATCATCACCAAAGATGATACAACTATCATTGATGGTGCTGGTGAAGAAGCGGGTATCAGCGGTCGTGTTTCACAAATTAAAGCACAAATCGAAGAAGCAACATCAGACTACGATAAAGAGAAACTACAAGAGCGCATGGCTAAATTAGCTGGCGGTGTTGCAGTAATCAAAGTAGGTGCTGCTACTGAAATGGAAATGAAAGAGAAAAAAGACCGTGTTGAAGATGCATTAAATGCAACTCGTGCAGCGGTTGAAGAAGGCGTAGTACCTGGCGGCGGTGTTGCACTTGTACGTGCTGCTAGCAAGCTGGTAGATTTAGTTGGCGACAACGAAGATCAAAACCACGGTATTAAAGTTGCACTTCGTGCGATGGAAGCGCCACTTCGTCAAATCGTAACTAACGCAGGCGAAGAAGCATCTGTTGTAATTAACGCAGTTAAAGGCGGCGACGGTAACTTTGGTTACAACGCAGCAACTGGCGAATACAACGACATGATTGAAATGGGTATCCTAGATCCAACTAAAGTAACACGCTCTGCATTACAATTTGCAGGGTCTATTGCGGGTCTAATGATCACTACTGAAGCAATGGTAGCTGAAATCCCAAAAGATGAAGCTGGTGGCGCTGATATGGGTGGCATGGGCGGAATGGGTGGTATGGGCGGCATGATGTGATAAACATCACCGTTTAAGCACCTCGCTTATATAAAAAAACCAGCTTCAGCTGGTTTTTTGCTTTTAGTGTATTAGAATCCAAAGTCCAATAGCAAACGATCAAATACGATATCCGAAGTCAGATTTGAGTGCTTTAAATTTTAATCTCTAAAGTTTTAATTCCTCACCGCTTGAGGTATAGGTAATTAAATACACGCTTTCACATACCGGATTTGAGCCTAAGCGAAAAGTCTTGACGCAGGGTGATTCATTAATGTTTTTTAAGTTAACAGGGATAGAAATTTGAATTGCAATCAAAAAATCAGAAGTAAATTACTAGCTATAATCGATAGTGAGCTGTTTTTTACTGAGTTAAATAAAATATACATTGAGAATTTAACTGATATTAAAAACATAGGATCTGAATTAGCCGCTATTCATAATGATAACTCTGTCGATATTATTGCTAAGTTTCTAACAGTTAAGGATTCTGAAGACCAAAGTTTCACTTACGCTATGTTAGAAATTTTTAACAATATACTGCCAACAATAATCAGCCCTGTCTCTGATGTAGTAAGGTCCATTACTTATATAAATCTAGAGTTAAAAGTCAATGCTCGTTCATGTAATAGCGGTCTTGAATTGTACTGTGATAAAAAGAAGGTAGGGAAAATCAGATTTTATCTTATGCTTTATTAAATCCAAATGACTCAATTGATTTTATTTCTGCAGCTTTAATTTCTGGATCCAAAAGTAACTTAGATATTTTTGTTAATAAAGCAATTGAATTAATCTGTAATGATAATAAGCATATTCAAAATAATGCTTTATTTGCATTGGGGAGAATAAATTATTCTAATAATACAGATTTGACCGATAAGGTATTAAATGAAATAGAAAAAATTTTGAAGTTTGGACATTCAGATCTGCTGTATTCAACTGCTGTTGAAACTCTGATGAACATCTATTTAAATACTAAATTTGGAGATTCTGAATTAGCAAGATTACTTAGATTAGCCTTATCTCAACCGTCTAAAGAAACCTTACTTTTAGCATCACGATATTTTAACTTTAATACGAATAATATCCCAGATTCAGCTATTCATGTATTTCTTAATGCATTTAGTGAAATATCAGCTTCAAATGTCGATGTACTTAGGCAAATTGATTATGGCTTATCTCATTTGTTGGAGGCTAATAAGGAAGAGCTTCTTATATCTTTTCTAGAGAAAATTTTAATTAAAAGTAAAGGCGCTATTTCAATAGCTATATTCTCTTCTCTGTTAAATAAAATTAAAAACAATAATGAGTTTTTAAATACATTAGTTACAAGATGGTTTTTGTCTAAAAAAGCTGTTTTGGGAAAAGCAATAAATGAAATTGTCGGGCAAAATTACGATAAAAATATAGAGCTGTCTATAGATGCAGACTTATTAAGTAGTGAAAACGAAGGTATTTGTTTGTTTTTAGCTAAAAAAGCTTGTGGCTGGTTATTTATGTCGCCAATAAGCGCAGTCAGTTTTATGCTGTCATTAATAGATTTCGCATCAAAAAGTGAAGTTGAATCAATAAATGAAATAATTTTAAACCCTTTGTTACTTAGCTATTCTGGCTCAGTAAATGAATATTTAAGTAATAAGTTAGAAAATGGAACAATATCAGAAAAAGAGTCAGCCAGCACCATATTAGAAAGTATTAAAACGTATCATAAAGGACTTGAAAAAGCTTGGGATATTAAGGAGCTACAACCTTCATTAACCCAACGAGAAGCATATCAAAGAAAATACAATGAAGATTCTAATAAGGCTTATAAAGAAAGCTCAAAAAACTCTTTTCTATCTAGCTTCTTTGGTAAACCACAAGTAATGCTTTATGGCAACACCTCAATTTATACTATGCATGGCATGAATAATTCACGTCATAGGCAAGAAGCACCATTAGCTCAGTTAAAAACGTCATTTGAGTTCCCATCTTTACAAGTGTTAGATCCACATGGAATCGATAATAAATTATGGAGCTTTAAAACAGAGGGTTGCACGGAATGAAGTTAATTATTAGAGAATACCTCGCGAACTTGAAAGAAAGAAAAGAACTAGATGCATTGCTACCAGATTTATTATCACAAATGGGGTTAGATGTTTTCTCTAAACCTGATGTTGGAGGGCGACAATATGGGGTTGATGTAGCCGCTTTTGGTAGTATTGATGGAAAAGAAAAAAGGTTTATCTGTTCTCAGTAAAATCAGGAGACTTGGGCAGAAAGGATTGGGCTGGTGATGCTGTTCAAGACTTAAAACCATCTTTAGATGAAATTATTGAGGTGTATATCAACGGTCATTTACCACCTAAATATAATAAATACCCAATAGTTATTTGCTTATGTTTTGGTGGTGATGTTAAAGAGAGTGTGCGTCTCAATGTATCTAAATATGAAGAGCTCAAAACTACAGATAGAGTTTCATTTGAGGAGTGGAACGGGAAGTTCTTGCAAATCACATTGAAGACTATTTCCTACGTGATGAATTATTACCAAAAGAGTCTCGTAAATATTTGAGGAAATCCCTAGCTATATTAAATGAACCAGATGAATCATTTAATTACTTTAAAAAACTCGCAATATCATTAACAAATATTGAATGTGAAGAGCCTAAAGAAGTTTTAAGGGCTCTAAGACAGCTCTCAATTTCTCTTTGGATTTTATATGCGTGGTCTCGTGATGAAGATAATTTAGAAAGTATTTATTGCGCTTGTGAATTTTCATTGTTACGAGCATGGAAAGTCGCCACCCCATACTTTGCAGGAAAAAAGAACGTAGAAAAAAACATAGAAAGCACCTTAAACTCAATAATTAACTTGTACCATCAACTCAGTGATGAATACCTACAAAAAGTGGTTCACCCACATGTAGGCAACCTGTATGCTTTATCTAGCTCTATAAATAGCCATAACTCGATTGATGTTAATATTAAATTATTTGATATTTTGGGAAGGGTTGCTATTCATGGTCTTTGGTCATATTCATATTTATCTAAAGAATATTTTCTAGAGACTGAATCGTTAATGGAAGGGATACGAAAGCAACAAGATATTATTATTCAACTTATCAATAATAATCCTCTTTTAATGACTCCTTATAAAGACGAACAAGCTATTGATATCTTCCTTGCTATTTTGTTTTTGAGTATAAATAGAATCGTCCAATGATTCAATATATCCATGGCTATTAAACATGATTCATTCAATTGACCATCAATTTAAATCTAACGGAATGTATCCAAATAATTTAAGCGAATACTATGAGATTATTCAGCATCCTAAAAGCTCTGATAAAAGCTACCTAGAAGAAGTCACACAAGGAAGCATTCTATTCCCTATTATTGCAGCCTATGCAGCTAAAAATGCATTTAGAGATATTTATAAAAAAGTTCAAGAGATAAAAAAACTCATTTATCTCATTGTAACTTTCAGGTTTGGTACCCTCTGGGTGATTCTGAAGAGCACTTTTATTCGAATACTTTTAGGCATGGTGGGGTTTTATCTGTAAATTCTGAAATAATTGAGGGAGAAGAAGTTTTTTTAAAAGCCTTGGAAAGTGAATGCGAAGCAACCGAACACTTCAAACAGTTAAGTGCTGTAGCATTAGACATTGAATCTATTATACTGCTCGCTTGTAGGCACTATAGAATCCCCCTCCTTTGCACTTTCTTTTTAACACAGGTGAAGTAGTCAAGTAGTATTGTAGAGGCACATTTATTTAATAGTACGGAGTGAGCTAAACATGACTAACGTTCAACAGCATATCGGCAGCATTGCATTAGTTATTAAGGACTACGACGATGCCATCGAGTTTTATACTCAAAAGCTCAATTTTGAGTTAGTGGAGGATACTGATTTAGGAGATGGTAAACGCTGGGTGTTAATTTCACCTCCAAATTCAAACGGGGCTAGTTCAAATGGGACTAATTCGAGCAGGACTAATCTACTGCTTGCTAAAGCCAAAACACCCGAACAGATGAGTGCTATTGGTAATCAAACGGGTGGTCGCGTGTTTTTATTTTTGCATACCGATGACTTTTGGAGAGATTATAATTTAATGCTTTCTAAAGGCGTTACATTTAACGAAGAGCCTAGAGTAGAACCCTATGGCACCGTAGTGGTTTTTGAAGACCTATATGGTACAAAATGGGATTTACTGCAGCTTAATAATTAGTTATGTAAAGTGACGCTTAAACTCACGTCACTTTATTAACTAACTCTCTTACAATTGGGAATAAATCACTGGGTAGCATTCCCCTTTGCCCGTCTCGCTCACTTGCGATATCACCGGCTTTAGCGTGCAGTGTTACACCATAACGTGCTGCTTCATCAATAGTTAAACCTTGAGCAAGCAATGCCCCAATAATACCAGTGAGTACATCGCCACTGCCGCCAACGGCCAGTGCTGGGTTGCCATCATCACATACCCACGTGTGCTGGGCATTATCTATTAATGTTCCTGCGCCTTTTAATACACAAGTCGCGTTATTGCGTTTAGCGCAAAGGCGAGCATAATTAAAACGATCAGATTCGATTTCGCTGGTGCTAACACTTAGCAGTCGCGAAGCTTCGCCGGGATGTGGAGTAAGTACGCATTGCTCTAACGTGTATGATGAAGCTTGCTTAGCCAGTAAATTAAGGGCATCTGCATCTATAACCAATGGCATTTTATTGTTTTGGCAATATTGCATTACTTCATCGAATGTTTGTTGTGCCCACTCGTCTTGCCCAAGCCCTGGGCCAATAACAACGCAGCTTGCCCACTCTAGCGCTTGATGTAAGTTATTACTACTTACCATAAGTTCTGGTATGCCAATACTAATAGGCGTTATTGAGCTTTCGTGTGTATACACTCTTACCATGCCAGCACCGGCTCTAAGGGCAGCTTCACTACTTAACCTAATTGCACCTGCAGTACCTTGATTGCCACCAACACATAAAAGCTTGCCATGGCTGCCTTTGTGACTATTGATTGCCCGCGTGGCAATTCCTTTAAAGCTATTAATATTTATCAAGGTACCTGATGATTGAGCTATACAAGTAAACGCATCGCCAATTGCTAAATCATCAAAAACTAACTTACCGCTATATTGTTTACCTGCCGTCGTTGTGAGCCCTTGCTTTATACCTACAAAAGTAACGGTTGAAGTCGCTTGTACTGCGCACCCTAAAGGCTGTCCTGTATTTGCTTCAATGCCCGATGGAATATCAATGCTTATTACGGGCTTACCACTGTTATTTACAGCGTTAATTATATTCGCAAAATTATCGCGTACGGCGCTATTAAGCCCAGTACCAAGGAGCGCATCAATAACGATATCGCACTCATTAAGAGCATCTTTTGTAAAATGAGAAACCACCCCACCCGCTTCTATCCATAGCTGCTGCGCTTTTGCAGCATCACCGTTTAATGTCTTATCAGGTTCAGCAGCGCATACTGTTACCTTTTTACCTGATTGCATAATAAGCCTAGCTACAACGTAACCGTCTCCAGCATTGTTACCATGGCCAACAATGACTAATGTATGCTGCGCATCAAATAACTGCCATTGCTTATATACAGCCTCTCCTGCACGCTGCATTAGGGTAAATAAATCACAATGACTATTTTTAGCAGCTAAAGCTTCATTGTCTCTCACTTGCTCGGCGCTAAATAGAGTTTGGTTCAACATAAATATTCCCCTTAACTGGCTCTAATTTTACTTTATCAAGACTCAAATCTATCGGCTAGATTAGTAATTAATTTTTTGTATTTTATGTAGCTGTGTTAGGAGGTAAATATTTAAATAAAAGCCACTCTGGAACAAAAGTAGGAATACCGCTTTTATATAACACTTTATTTTAGACATTAAAAAGCCCGAAACTAAGCTCGGGCTTTTTGGTAATAATTAGCTAGGCTAATAATTACGCTTTGAACGTTGCTACAAAGCAACTACGCCTAAGGCTAGAGCGCCACCATCATATGACACTTTTCTTCAGGCATTAAAAAAGGCCACCTGAGTGACCTTTTTATAACAATTAACTTTAAAGCTAATTATTACGCTTTGAACGTTGCTACAAAGCACCTACGCCTAGGGTAAGAGCGCCACCTTCATATGACACTTTTCTTCAGGCATTAAAAAAGGCCACCTAAGTGACCTTTTTATAACAATTAACTTTTAAGCTAATTATTACGCTTTGACCGTTGCTACAAAGTACCTACGCCTAAGGTAAGAGCGCCACCTTCATATGACACTTTTCTTCAGGCATTAAAAAAGGCCACCTAAGTGACCTTTTTATAACAATTAACTTTAAAGCTAATTATTACGCTACGATAGTTGCTACAACACCAGCACCTACAGTACGGCCACCTTCACGGATAGCAAAACGAAGACCTTCATCCATCGCGATTGGTGCGATTAGAGTTACTGTCATCTTGATGTTATCACCAGGCATTACCATTTCTACGCCATCTGGTAACTGTACGTCACCAGTTACGTCAGTTGTACGGAAGTAGAACTGTGGACGGTAACCTTTGAAGAATGGAGTATGACGACCACCTTCATCTTTAGAAAGTACGTATACTTCTGAAGTGAATGTAGTATGTGGGTTGATTGAACCAGGCTTAGCTAGTACTTGACCACGTTCAACGTCTTCACGCTTAGTACCACGTAGAAGTGCGCCGATGTTTTCGCCAGCACGACCTTCGTCAAGAAGCTTACGGAACATTTCAACACCAGTACAAGTAGAACGAGTTGTATCATTGATACCAACAATTTCTACTTCGTCATTGATGCGGATGATACCAGCTTCAACACGACCAGTTACAACAGTACCACGACCCTGGATTGAGAAAACGTCTTCGATAGGCATGATGAAAGGCTTATCGATGTCACGCTCTGGCTCTGGGATGTAAGAATCAAGTGCGTTTGCAAGCTCAACAATCTTATCTTCCCACTCTTTCTCGCCTTCTAACGCTTTAAGCGCAGAACCAGCGATTAGAGGTAAGTCATCACCTGGGAAATCGTATTCTGAAAGAAGTTCACGAACTTCCATTTCTACTAGTTCAAGTAGCTCTTCGTCATCTACCATGTCACATTTGTTCATGAACACGATGATGTAAGGAACGCCAACTTGACGAGAAAGAAGGATGTGCTCACGTGTTTGTGGCATAGGGCCATCTGTCGCAGCAACTACTAAGATCGCGCCGTCCATTTGAGCAGCACCAGTGATCATGTTTTTAACATAATCGGCGTGACCAGGACAATCTACGTGTGCGTAGTGACGTGAAGGAGTATCGTATTCAACGTGAGACGTTGAAATAGTGATACCACGTTCGCGCTCTTCAGGAGCGTTGTCGATTGATGCGAAATCTTTAGCAACACCGCCGTATACTTTTGCAAGTACGTTAGTGATTGCTGCAGTTAGTGTAGTTTTACCGTGGTCAACGTGGCCGATTGTACCAACGTTTACGTGCGGTTTTACGCGTTCAAACTTTTCTTTTGCCATCTTAAAAAATTCCTAATAAAGAAATTAAAGCCTGACTCACTATTGAGCCAGACAAGCTAAAATTATATAACAGCGCGAGCTGAAATTATTGTATCTGCAACATTTTTAGAGGCTTCAGCGTACTTCACAAACTCCATAGAGTATGAGGCACGGCCCTGAGTCGCAGATCGTAAAGCAGTCGCATAACCAAACATTTCAGAAAGAGGAACCTGCGCATTAATTTGCTTAAGCCCACCTAATGCATCTTCCATGCCTTCGATTATGCCGCGACGACGGTTTAAGTCGCCAACTACATCACCCATATTTGAATCAGGAGTGAGTACTTCAACCTTCATTACTGGCTCTAAAAGTACAGGGTTAGCTTTAAGCGCCCCATCTCTCATTGCCAGTGAACCTGCTATTTTAAATGCCATTTCATTCGAATCTACATCATGGAATGAACCATCATATAAAGTCGCTTTAACGCCAAGTAATGGGTAGCCTGCCAGTACACCTTGAGACATTTGCTCTTGGATACCTTTGTCTACCGCAGGGACGAACTCTTTAGGAACAGAACCACCTACGGTTTCGTTAACGAACTCGTAAATTGGTGACTCATCATCCGTAATATCCATCGGTTCAAGTTTAATCCAAACGTGTCCATATTGGCCACGACCACCTGACTGACGTATAAACTTCCCTTCAACTTTAACAGTTGAACGAATAGCTTCTCGGTATGAGACCTGCGGCTTACCAACGTTACATTCAACACTGAATTCACGTTTCATACGGTCGACGATGATATCTAGGTGAAGTTCACCCATGCCAGAGATTATAACCTGGCCTGATTCTTCGTCAGTTTGTACGCGAAAAGAAGGGTCTTCAGCAGCTAGTTTTCCTAGCGCGATACCCATCTTATCTTGGTCAGCTATAGTGCGAGGCTCAACCGCAATAGAGATTACTGGTTCAGGGAATTCCATACGCTCAAGCGTAATAATAGAATTCGGATCACACAGTGTTTCACCTGTTGTTACGTCTTTAAGACCAATAGCTGCCGCGATGTCGCCTGCGAAAACTTCTTTGATCTCTTCACGAGAGTTTGAATGCATCTGTACGATACGGCCAAGTCGCTCACGCTTACTTTTTACTGGATTATATACCGTGTCACCCTGTTTAACAGTACCAGAGTAAACACGGAAAAAGGTCAAGGTCCCAACAAACGGGTCTGTTGCAATCTTAAAAGCGAGTGCAGCAAACGGCGCTTTATCATTAGCCGGACGTTCTTCCTCAGTACCATTTTCTAAGATACCTTGGATTTGTTTCACTTGTTCTGGTGACGGCATATATTCAACAACGCCATCAAGCACAGCTTGAACGCCTTTGTTTTTAAATGCGCTACCACAAGTAACTGGAACAATCTCATTAGCTAATGTTCGTTGACGTAAAGCATTTTTAATTTCTGCTTCACTTAACTCTTCACCTTCTAAGTATTTATCCATTAGTTCTTCTGAGGCTTCAGCAGCGCTTTCAACTAAATGAGAGCGCCATTCTTCAGCCAATTCCAGAAGCTCTGCCGGTATTGCCTCATAAGAGAAAGTCATACCCTGGTCCGCTTCGTTCCAGTTAATCACTTTCATTTTTATAAGGTCAATAACACCTTTAAAGTCGTCCTCAGCGCCTACAGGCAACTGAATTGGAACAGGCGTTGCTCCAAGACGAGATTTCACCTGGCTAACCACAGCTAAGAAGTCAGCGCCCGTGCGATCCATTTTATTTACGAAGATCATTCTCGGAACTTCGTATTTGTTCGCTTGACGCCAAACTGTCTCAGTTTGCGGCTGTACACCAGATGAAGCACAAAGAACAACTACCGCACCATCTAGTACGCGTAAAGAACGCTCTACTTCGATAGTGAAATCTACGTGTCCTGGAGTATCAATAATATTGATACGATGGGCGTCAAACTGAGCATCCATCCCTTTCCAAAAACACGTTGTTGCAGCAGAAGTGATTGTGATACCACGCTCTTGTTCCTGCTCCATCCAATCCATAGTTGCAGCGCCATCATGTACTTCACCGATCTTATGAGAAAGACCCGTGTAGAACAGAACACGTTCTGTTGTGGTGGTTTTGCCTGCATCTACGTGAGCAACAATACCTATATTACGATAGCGCTCAAGTGGAGTTGTACGTGCCATATGATCCTCTTAAAGGTTAAAGACAGATTACCAACGGTAATGAGCGAATGCTTTATTCGCTTCAGCCATACGGTGAACGTCTTCACGTTTCTTAACCGCAGTGCCTTTATTATCAGAAGCGTCAACGATTTCTTGAGCTAAACGTAAGCCCATAGATTTTTCGCCACGCTTACGTGCAGCGTCTACTAACCAACGCATACCTAATGCGTTACGACGAACTGGACGTACTTCAACTGGTACTTGATAAGTTGAACCACCAACACGGCGAGATTTAACCTCTACCTGTGGGCGGATGTTATCAAGTGCAGTTTCAAAGATTTCTAGGTGCGACTTGCCTGATTTCTCAGCAGCCACGTCTAGCGCACCATAAACAATTTTTTCAGCAGTAGATTTCTTGCCGTCTAACATCACGATGTTAACGAATTTAGCAAGAAGTTCCGATCCGAACTTAGGATCTGGAAGAATTTTACGTTGACCGATTACGCGTCTTCTAGGCATTTTGTATCTCCGGTTTATTCAGGTTTGCTCTTTCGAGTCAATCACCCAAAACAATAATTATAAATATTTAGTGCTTGGCCTTACTAACGGAATACAATTACCCTTTAGGGCGTTTTGCACCGTATTTAGAACGAGCTTGACGACGATCGCTAACGCCTGCACAGTCAAGTGCACCACGAACAGTGTGAAAACGCACACCTGGTAAATCTTTAACACGACCACCACGGATTAGGATTACACTATGCTCTTGAAGGTTATGACCTTCACCGCCAATGTATGAAGTTACTTCGAAACCGTTAGTTAAACGTACACGTGCTACTTTACGTAACGCCGAGTTTGGTTTCTTAGGTGTAGTTGTATATACGCGAGTACATACACCGCGCTTTTGCGGACACGCTTTTAGTGCAGCTGAGTTACTTTTCGTAACCTTGCTACGGCGTGGCTTACGCACTAGCTGGTTAATAGTTGCCATTTAAATAGCTCCTGAAATTAAAATTACTACTGAAAAAAATAAAAAATCCGCCCTTTATTTACGAGCCTGCATTAAGCACACAAGTAAATGGGTGGCGGAATTTTAATGAGCAAAGTTTAACCTGTCAACCTAAACTAATCGTAAGACAGCATATAACTGCCTTACGATTACTTAATCTATTGATTAAGAACAGTTTATTGATTTCCAGACAAATCAGCATTTAGAGCGTCTGTAAGTGCTTGAGTTGCCTCTTCTGCACTTACTGTTTGCTCTTCTACGACTACTTTGCTTTGTTTACGGCGAGCCATACGTTCTTGATGATACGCAAAACCGGTACCGGCTGGGATCAAACGACCCACAATTACGTTTTCTTTAAGACCGCGAAGCTCATCGCTCTTACCATTCACTGCCGCATCTGTAAGAACACGTGTTGTCTCTTGGAAAGACGCTGCAGAGATGAAAGATTCTGTTGCTAGTGATGCTTTTGTGATACCCATTAATTGGATTTCAAACTTAGCTGGGATCTTACCTTGTTTTTCAAGGTCACGGTTTGCGATATTAACGCGCGCCACTTCGATTTGTTCACCAGCTAAAAAGTCAGTATCACCACCGTGTATAATGGTACATTTACGCAACATTTGACGGATAATTGTTTCAATGTGCTTGTCATTGATCTTAACGCCTTGCAAACGGTAAACCTCTTGCACTTCGTTAACGATGTAGTTAGCAACATGAGTCACACCACGTAAGCGTAAGATGTCATGTGGTGATTCAGGACCATCGGCGATAACTTCACCTTTAGACACTTGCTCACCTTCAAACACGTTAAGTTGACGCCACTTGTGAATCATTTCTTCGTAATGATCACCTTCTGGTGGAGTAATAACTAAACGCTTCTTACCTTTAGTCTCTTTACCGAAGCTAATTGTACCAGTTACTTCAGCTAATATAGCTGGATCTTTTGGCTTACGAGCTTCAAATAAGTCGGCTACGCGTGGTAGACCACCCGTGATATCACGAGTTTTCGAACCTTCTTGCGGAATACGTGCTAACACGTCACCTGGGTTTGCTGTAACGCCGTCAATTACTTCAATCGTTGTGAATGAAGGAAGACGTGTTTCTTGCAAGCCGCGCTCTTCACTTTCGATGATAAGCTTTGGTTCTTTCGTATTTACTTTAGCAAGGTCTTTAACAACTACACGGGTTAAACCAGTTAGTTCATCAGTCTGTGCTTCAGTATTTGAGTCATCAATATCGCTGAACGATACTTTTGATTTATGCTCAAGAACGATTGGGTGACTATGCGGGTCCCAAGTAGCAACGATGTCGTTACCTTGAACTTCTGCATTATCTTTAACTGTTAATACCGCACCGTAAGGTACTTTATAACGCTCTTTCTCACGGCCATGGCTATCGATGATAGTAATTTCCGTTGAACGCGAAGTAATAACAATCTTATCGTCTGTATTTAATACATATTTAGAGTTATGCAGTTTTAACGTACCGTTAGTTTTAACTTGTACATTATTTTCTGCAGACGCTCTAGATGCTGCACCACCGATGTGGAAGGTACGCATCGTAAGCTGTGTACCTGGCTCACCGATTGACTGTGCTGCGATAACACCTACTGATTCACCAGCGTTTATGATATGACCACGTGCTAGGTCACGACCGTAACAGTTAGCACAAACACCAAAGTCATTATCACAAGTGATAACAGAACGTACGCGAACTTCATCTACTGAATGCTCTTCTAAAAGATCACACAGTTTTTCGTCTAGCATGATATTACGTTCAACAAGCACTGTATTAGTACCTGGAATTACAATATCTTCAGCAACAACACGACCTAAAACACGTTCGCGAAGCGCTTCTACAACATCACCACCTTCAATAAGCGGTTTCATTGTTAAGCCATCTTCTGTGCCACAGTCATCTTCATTGATTACCAAATCTTGTGCAACGTCTACTAGACGACGCGTTAGGTAACCCGAGTTTGCTGTTTTAAGTGCTGTATCGGCAAGACCTTTACGCGCACCATGCGTTGAGATGAAGTACTGAAGTACGTTTAGACCTTCACGGAAGTTAGCTGTGATTGGAGTCTCGATGATTGAACCATCTGGACGTGCCATTAGACCACGCATACCCGCCAACTGACGAATCTGTGCAGCACTACCACGAGCACCTGAGTCGGCCATCATAAACACTGAGTTAAATGACGGTTGCTCTACTTCTTCACCCTTTGCATTGATAACTGTGTCTTTCGACAAGTTAGACATCATTTCACGTGATAAGTTTTCGTTTACACGTGACCAGATATCAATAACTTTGTTGTACTTTTCACCAGCCGTTACAAGACCTGATTGGAATTGTTGGTTGATTTCAGTAACTTCAGCTTCAGCTGATTCAATTATCTGTGCTTTAACCGGTGGGATAACTAAGTCATCAATACCGATAGAAACACCTGACTTCATTGCATAATGGAAACCGGTGTACATAACTTGGTCAGCAAACACAACCGTGTCTTTAAGGCCTAGACGACGGTAACACTCATTCAATAAGCTAGAAATCTGCTTTTTACCAAGCGGCTGATTGATTGACGCAAACGGCATACCAGTTGGTAAAATTAGAGACAAAATTGCACGACCGACAGTTGTATCGATAACAGTAATAGTATCTTCTACTACACCATCTTCGTTTTTAACTGATTGGCTAATACGTACTTTCACGATTGCGTGAAGGTCTGCATTGCCACTGCGGTATGCTTTTTCTGCTTCTTTTGGATCTTTAAATATCGCGCCTTCGCCTTTAGCGTTAATGCGGTCACGAGTCATGTAATAAAGACCCAATACAACATCCTGTGAAGGAACGATGATTGGCTCACCATTCGCAGGAGATAGAATGTTGTTTGTTGACATCATCAATGCACGAGCTTCAAGCTGCGCTTCGATTGTTAACGGTACGTGTACCGCCATTTGGTCACCATCGAAATCGGCGTTGTACGCCGCACATACTAATGGATGCAAATGAATCGCTTTACCTTCGATAAGCACAGGCTCAAACGCTTGGATACCCAAACGGTGAAGTGTTGGTGCACGGTTAAGTAATACCGGATGTTCACGAATTACTTCGTCAAGTACATCCCATACTTCCGGAACTTCACGTTCTACCATTTTCTTAGCTGCTTTGATCGTCGTAGCCATGCCGCGACGCTCTAGTTTGCCATAGATGAATGGTTTGAATAGCTCAAGTGCCATCTTCTTAGGAAGACCACATTGGTGAAGCTTAAGTGTAGGACCTACTGTAATTACAGAACGGCCTGAATAATCTACACGCTTACCAAGTAAGTTCTGACGGAAACGACCTTGCTTACCCTTGATCATATCAGCAAGAGATTTAAGAGGACGTTTGTTAGAACCTGTAATTGCACGACCACGACGACCGTTATCAAGTAGCGCATCTACCGCTTCTTGTAACATACGTTTTTCGTTGCGTACAATAATGTCTGGTGCTGCTAAATCTAGTAGACGTTTAAGACGGTTATTACGGTTAATAACACGACGGTAAAGGTCATTTAGATCAGATGTCGCAAAACGACCACCGTCTAATGGTACTAATGGACGTAGATCAGGTGGCAATACTGGAAGTACTGTCATGATCATCCACTCAGGGTTATTACCTGATTGGTGGAACGATTCCATTAACTTAAGACGTTTAGTGATTTTTTTACGCTTAGTTTCAGAGTTAATTGTTGGTAACTCTTCACGCATCTCAGCAATTAATTGAGCAAGATCAAGTTCACGAAGCAAGTCTAAAACTGCTTCAGCACCCATCTTCGCTTCAAACTCATCACCGTGCTCTTCTAGTGCATCTAGGTATTCTTCTTCACCTAATAGTTGACCACGCTCAAGCGTTGTCATACCAGGTTCAGTCACTACGAATGATTCGAAGTAAAGAACACGTTCAATATCACGAAGCGTCATATCAAGCATTAAGCCAATACGTGACGGTAATGATTTTAAAAACCATATATGTGCAACTGGGCTCGCAAGGTCAATATGACCCATACGATCGCGTCGCACTTTAGTTAGTGTAACTTCAACGCCACACTTCTCACAGATCACACCACGGTGTTTAAGGCGTTTATATTTACCACATAAACACTCATAATCTTTCACTGGGCCGAAAATACGGGCACAGAATAAGCCATCGCGCTCAGGCTTGAAAGTACGGTAGTTAATAGTCTCAGGTTTCTTTACTTCACCGTATGACCATGAACGAACCATGTCTGGTGAAGCAAGACCAATGCGAATTGCATCGAATTCTTCGGTCTTATTTTGTTGCTTCAGAAACTTAAGTAAGTCTTTCACCTTAGCTCTCCTGTCGGAGTTAATCTTGAGGACGGGTAATCTCGTCCCTACATTCTATTCAGCCGTAACAGATGCTGCAGCGTTAACTGCAGCACCTAATTGGCTTAATTTTCTTCCAACTCGATGTTGATACCCAGTGAGCGGATTTCTTTCAACAATACGTTGAACGATTCTGGCATACCTGGTTCCATTTTATGGTTACCATCAACGATGTTTTTATACATCTTAGTACGACCGTTCACGTCATCCGATTTCACTGTTAGCATTTCTTGTAGAGTGTAAGCAGCACCGTAAGCTTCAAGTGCCCATACTTCCATCTCACCAAAACGCTGGCCACCGAACTGTGCTTTACCACCCAGCGGCTGCTGAGTAACAAGGCTGTAAGAACCAGTAGAACGTGCGTGCATCTTATCATCAACCAAGTGGTTAAGTTTAAGCATGTACATGTAACCTACAGTTACTTGACGTTCAAACTGATCGCCAGTACGGCCATCATAAAGTGTAACCTGACCACTTCGAGGATATCCACCAAGCTCAAGCATGTCTTTGATTTCGCTTTCTTTCGCGCCATCAAATGCAGGAGTAGCAATTGGTAAACCACCTTTTAAGTTTTCAGCTAGACGACGAATTTCGTCATCAGTGAAGCTAGCAATATCTACTACTTGGCGAGATTCACCAATTTCGTAGGCTTGCTTGATGAATTCACGTAGCTCATGAAGCTCACGTTGCTCTTTCATCATTTCTTCAATACGTTCACCGATACCACGTGCAGCTAGACCCATATGAGTTTCAAGGATCTGACCGATGTTCATACGTGATGGTACACCTAGTGGATTCAATACGATATCTACCGTACGACCTTTATCATCGTAAGGCATATCTTCTACTGGTACGATAGTCGAGATAACACCTTTGTTACCATGACGACCCGCCATTTTATCACCTGGTTGAATACGACGTTTAACAGCAAGGTATACTTTAACAATCTTAAGTACGCCTGGTGCTAAGTCATCACCTTGGGTAATTTTACGACGTTTATTTTCAAACTTTTTATCGTATTCAGCTTTAAGCTCATCGTACTGTGCAGCTAGTTGCTCAAGTTCAGCCTGCTTATCTTCTTGTGCAAGGCTTTGAGTAAGTAGTTTTTCAGCATTCAGTGACGTTAGTTTGTCTTCTTCGAAGCCTGCATCAACAAGTAACTTGCGAGCACGTCCTAAAACGCCAGCTTCTAAAATACGGAACTCTTCGTTGAAGTCTTTCTTCGCTTCGCGAAGCTGCATATCTTCAACTTCTAACGCACGTTTGTCTTTTTCAACACCATCACGGGTGAAGACTTGTACGTCAATTACAGTACCAGTTACAGAATTTGGTACACGTAAAGAGCTGTCTTTAACGTCAGACGCTTTTTCGCCGAAGATAGCTCGTAGAAGCTTCTCTTCAGGTGTCAGCTGTGTCTCGCCTTTAGGAGTCACTTTACCTACTAGAATATCGCCGCCTTTAACTTCAGCACCAATATAAACAACACCTGACTCATCAAGCTTGCCTAGTGCAGATTCACCCACGTTCGGGATATCTGCAGTGATCTCTTCAGGACCTAATTTAGTATCACGGGCAACACACTGTAGTTCTTGAATATGGATAGTCGTTAGACGATCTTCTTCAACTACGCGCTCTGATAGTAAGATTGAATCTTCGAAGTTATAACCGTTCCATGGCATGAATGCCACGCGAAGGTTTTGACCAAGGGCTAAGTCACCTAAGTCAGTCGAAGGACCATCTGCTAACACGTCACCACGAGTAACCGGTTCGCCAACCATACAAGTTGGTTTTTGGTTAATACATGTATTTTGGTTCGAACGTGTGTATTTGGTTAAGTTGTAAATGTCGATGCCCGCTTCGCCAGGAACGCGTTCTTCTTCATGTACGTTTACAACGATGCGACTTGCGTCAGCATACATTACTTCACCACCACGTTTTGCAACGATAGTAACACCAGAATCTTTCGCTAATGTTAACTCAATACCTGTACCTACTAACGGCTTATCCGCTTTCAATGTTGGTACTGCTTGACGTTGCATGTTTGAACCCATCAATGCACGGTTAGCATCATCGTGTTCTAGGAACGGGATAAGTGCTGCCGCTACAGAGATCACCTGTTGTGGTGATACATCCATATATTGCTGATCCATACGACCCATAAAGGTAGATTCACCTTTGTGACGACATGGAATAAGTTCATCTACAAACTCATTGGTTTCAGTTAAGTTTGAATTCGCCTGTGCGATAACAAACTGACCTTCTTCAATGGCTGATAGGTAATCAACTTCATCAGTTACAACACCGTCTACCACTTTACGGTAAGGTGTTTCTAAGAAACCGTAGTCATTTGTACGTGCGTACGTAGACAATGAGTTAATTAGACCGATGTTTGGACCCTCAGGAGTCTCGATTGGACATACGCGACCATAGTGAGTTACGTGAACGTCACGTACTTCAAAGCCTGCACGTTCACGAGTTAGACCGCCCGGACCTAATGCAGAAATACGACGTTTGTGCGTAACTTCTGATAGTGGGTTATTTTGGTCCATAAACTGTGATAACTGAGACGAGCCGAAGAACTCTTTAACAGCAGCCGAAATAGGCTTAGCGTTAATAAGATCTTGTGGCATTATTGCGTCAAGGTCACCTAAGCTTAAACGCTCACGTACAGCACGCTCTACACGTACTAGACCAACACGGAATTGATTCTCAGCCATTTCGCCAACACTACGTATACGACGGTTGCCTAAGTGATCGATATCATCAACATCGCCTTGACCATTACGAATAGCAATTAATACTTTCATAACAGACACGATGTCTTCTTTGCTTAATGTGCCTGGGCCTGTGTCTGTATCGTAACCAACACGGCTATTGAACTTCATACGACCTACAGTAGATAAGTCATAACGCTCTTCAGAGAAGAATAAGTTCTGGAATAAGGCTTCAGCCGCGTCTTTCGTCGGTGGCTCGCCTGGGCGCATCATGCGATAAATTTCTACTAGTGCTTCTAAACGGCTGCTTGAAGAGTCAATATTCAATGTATTTGACATGTAAGCACCGCTGTCCACTTCATTGATATATAACGTATCAATTTTAGTGTAACCAGCTTTAACCAATTCAGCCATTAGCTCAAGAGTTAGTTCATCATTCGCGCTTGCTATAACTTCACCCGTTGACTCGTCAACGTAGTTTTTAGCTATAATACGGCCAATAATGTACTCATGAGGTACTTCTAGGCGGTTAATGCCTTTCTTCTCGATGCTCTTGATGTGGCGAGCCGTAACACGACGACCGCTTTCAACAAATACTTCACCGTCTTCGCTCTTGATATCAAAAGCGGCAGTTTCACCACGTAAACGCGAAGGCACAAGTTCCATAAGAACTTTACCGTCAGCTACTTCAAACGTCGTGTTGTCGAAGAAGATTTCTAGGATGTCTTCACTAGAGTACTCAAGTGCACGTAGGATGATAGACGCCGGTAATTTACGACGACGGTCAATACGTACATATAAGTTATCTTTTGCATCAAATTCGAAGTCTAACCATGAACCACGGTAAGGAATAACGCGTGCGTTATATAATACTTTACCTGATGAATGAGTTTTACCGCGGTCGTTATCAAAGAATACACCAGGGCTACGGTGTAGCTGAGAAACGATAACACGCTCTGTACCATTGATTACAAAGGTACCGGTATCGGTCATGAGCGGAATTTCGCCCATGTAAACTTCTTGCTCTTTAATGTCTTTAACTGTGCCTGGAGCTTCTTTGTCCATAACAACAAGACGCAGTTTCACGCGAAGTGGAGCAGAATAAGTCACACCGCGAATTTGACATTCTTTTACATCGAAAACTGGCTCACCAATACGATAACTTACGTATTGAAGCTCAGAATTTCCCGAGTAGCTTTTAATAGGGAACACAGAACGGAAGGCAGCTTCCAAACCATGATCGCCATCAGCGTCCGGCACTAAGAATTTTTTAAACGATTCTAACTGTGTAGACAGTAAAAAAGGTATATCCAAAACTTGTGGACGTTTACCAAAATCCTTACGGATACGTTTCTTTTCAGAATAAGAGTAAGCCATGGGGTTCCTCAGCTTGCTGATCTTTGACCCGACCTGTTCTTGTAAGAACAGACTTAACTGGCAGCTATGCCAAGATTTTTACAACATTTAACTGTTGTTCTAATTAGATCCCACTTTAACACTAGCAAACTATAAAGCGTTGAAAGTAAAGAAAAAATCAGATTTTATTTGAACTAAAAGAGTGGATCACTCTATAGCGCAAAAAGGCCGGTGATTAAATAATCACCAGCCCTTGCCTGATTTCTCAGGCAGCGAACTTAGCAAAAGCTAAATTACTTAACCTCAACTTCAGCACCAGCTTCAGTAAGATCTTTTGCAAGTGCTTCAGCTTCTTCTTTAGATACACCTTCTTTAACAGGTGTAGGAGCAGCTTCAACAAGAGCTTTCGCTTCTTTAAGGCCAAGGCCAGTTGCGCTACGAACAGCTTTGATTGCAGAAACCTTGTTAGCGCCAGCGCCAGTAAGGATTACGTCAAATTCTGTTTTCTCTTCAGCAGCTTCAGCAGCTGGACCAGCTACCATTGCAGCTGCAGCAGTTACGCCGAATTTTTCTTCCATTGCTTCGATAAGAGCAACAACGTCCATTACTGACATTTCAGCAATTGCGTCAAGGATTTGGTCTTTAGATACAGACATTACAAATTTCCTAATAATTAACGGACATTACGTCCAAATAAATTTTACACCGAAAGTGATTAAACAGCTTAAAATTAAGCAGCTTGCTCTTCTTTCTGTAGACGTACTGCTTCAATTGTTTTACACAATTTGCCAGCAGACGCTTCTTTCATAGCACTCATTAAGCGTGCAACAGCTTCATCGTATGTAGGTAATGTAGCAAGCATTGCTGCATTAACAACATTTCCTTCAAAAGCGGCCGTTTTTATCTCGAATTTCTCATTCTTTTTCGCGAAATCTGAAAAGATACGCGCAGCAGCACCTGGGTGCTCTGATGAGAAAGCGATTAAGCTTGGACCAACAAATGAATCAGAAAGACACTCAAAATCTGTTCCTTCAAGAGCACGTTTTGCTAAAGTGTTACGGACAACTTTCATCCACACACCGTTTGCACGAGCTTCTTTACGAAGGGCAGTAATTGCGCCAACTGTTACACCACGAGAATCTGCAACAACTGCAGATAGAGCACCATTGGCTGCTTCGTTGACTTCAGCAACTATTGCTTTTTTGCCTTGAAGATTTAAAGCCATGGGTGTTACTCCTGGTTTAATGGGGATACCGATTATCGGATTCCCCTGTTTTACTCTTCCCTACCAAACAAAGTAGAGATGCTTTTTACGGCGAGAGCCAGAAGGATTAGGAAAAATCTATCTGGGGTCTACACCGTCTACGTAGGTGAATATTAAGGCCGGAGCCACCTACGGTCTTGGACGGAAGCCCAATTTATCGTTAAACCCTAAGGCTTAACGAAATTATGGACTTCAACCCGAATTCTTTACTTTGCCGACTAATAAATTAATCAACAAAATGGCGCGAAATTATAGTACAAATTTCACGCCATGTAAACACTAAATTAAGCTACAGTTGTAGTTAAAGTGCTTTGGTCAACAGAAACACCTGCGCCCATTGTTGTAGAGATAGTTACTTTTTTCAAGTAAACACCTTTAGCTTGAGAAGGCTTAGCCTTCTTAAGTGCAACAATTAGTGACTCAAGGTTTTGTTGAAGTTGCTCAGCTGTGAAATCAACCTTACCAATAGTAGTATGGATGATACCATTCTTGTCATTACGGTAACGTACTTGACCAGCTTTAGCATTTTTAACTGCTTCTGCAACGTTAGGCGTTACAGTACCAGTTTTAGGGTTTGGCATTAGACCACGTGGGCCTAAGATTTGACCTAGTTGACCAACAACACGCATAGCGTCTGGTGATGCAACAACAACGTCAAAGTTCATCTCGCCTTTTTTAACTAGCTCAGCAAGATCTTCCATGCCTACTAATTCAGCACCAGCTTCTTTCGCAGCTTCTGCGTTAGCGCCTTGTGTGAATACAGCAACACGAACGTCGCGACCAGTACCGTTAGGTAGTACAGTAGCACCACGAACGTTTTGATCAGATTTACGAGCATCGATACCAAGGTTAACGGCAACGTCAACACTTTCTACGAATTTAGCTGTCGCTAACTCTTTTAAAAGAGCAACTGCTTCATTGATTTCGTAATCTTTTGTTACTTCCACTTTTTCACGGATAGTACGCATACGTTTAGTTAATTTAGCCATTTCTTAGTCCTCTACGTTCAAGCCCATCGCACGCGCAGAACCTGCGATAGTGCGAACCGCTGCGTCCATATCGGCAGCTGTAAGGTCAGTTCGTTTTGTCTCAACGATCTCTTCAAGTTGAGCACGAGTTACTGTGCCTACTTTATCAGTGTTAGGACGGCCTGAGCCTGACTTGATACCAGCAGCTTTCTTAAGTAAGTAAGCAGCAGGTGGCGTTTTCATGTCGAACGTAAATGAACGGTCACCGTAAACAGAGATCACTACAGGAACTGGAGCGCCTTTTTCGATAGACTCTGTACGTGCGTTAAACGCTTTACAGAATTCCATGATGTTTACACCGTGTTGACCTAGTGCAGGACCTACTGGAGGACTAGGATTAGCCATACCAGCGGCAACTTGTAGCTTGATTAGAGCTTCAACTTTTTTAGCCATTATAAATACCTCATTTGGTGGGTCTCAGCCTTGTGCGCGCGAGGACGCGTACTCTAACGGCTTCCCAGTTTAAAAATTGGTTTCGTACTTTTTGCACAGTAAAAATAAATTTTACCTTAATACAAAAAGGCCGCTGATTATAAGATAATCAGCGGCCTTTTTCAAGCTTCGTGCCAAAATTTAAAAAAATAGTGGCGAAGCTTTTTTAATCAATTACTTATCTTGTTCAACTTGACCAAATTCAAGCTCAACTGGCGTAGAACGACCAAAAATAAGTACAGAAACTTTTACGCGGCTTTTTTCGTAGTCAACTTCTTCAACTACACCACTGAAGTCTGCAAATGGTCCATCTGTAACGCGTACAACTTCACCTGGTTCAAATAATGTAGCAGGTTTAGGTGCTTCAGCATTTTCTTGTAAACGATTAAGAATGCGTTCCGCTTCTTTAGGGCTAATTGGAGCTGGACGATCAGACGTTCCACCAATAAAGCCCATTACGCGTTCAGTGCTGTTCACTAAGTGCCAGCTTGCGTCGTTCATATCCATTTGTACTAATACATAACCTGGGAAGAATTTACGCTCAGACTTACGCTTTTGACCAGCACGCATCTCAACAACTTCTTCAGTTGGTACTAATATCTCACCAAAGCTCGCTTCAAGACCTTCAATTTTGATATGTTCAATTAACGTTTGTGCTACACGCTTTTCGTAACCAGAAAAAGCCTGTACTACGTACCAACGTAATTTAATTTCTTTGTTCTCGTTCTCATCCGACATGGGATCAGATCTCCAATCCAGTTAAAAAGCCAACAGCGCGGAATAAAATGCCATCTAATCCCCAAAGGATAAGTGCCATAATCACTGTTGCAACCATTACAATTAATGTCGTGTGGGTAGTTTCTTGGCGAGTTGGCCAAATAACTTTGCGTACTTCAATTCGAGCTTCTTTAGCGAAAGCAAGAAAGTTACGTCCCTTAAATGTTTGTGAGGCAATTGCTAATCCGGCCGCTATTGCAACAACAACGCCGATAGCACGTAGTAATACAGATTGATCTGCATACATATGATTACCAACAACTGCGCCTGCAAGTAGCGCGATTGCTACTAACCACTTTACTGACTCCATCGCACTTGATGGTGTTTCTACATTCGTGCTCATAATATTATTACCTTAACTACAGACACAACAACCCTACACTACGGCAGGGTTAATCCATTAAAATCTAAACTTAAAAACAGACTTAATTTAAACCGGTTTTTAATCTCAGACTACTCAATCACAAGTAAAACTGGCAGGGGCGGAGAGACTCGAACTCCCAACCATCGGTTTTGGAGACCGCTGTTCTACCAATTGGAACTACGCCCCTGCAAAGTGGATGCCTATTATACTTACGCAGTTCATTAACACAAGCCTAAAAGATACCCACAATGCAAAATCTCAACATTGCATTGAAAAATCAATCTTAACATTGATTAAAAAGCAGTTTATGATTGACTAGATACTCGGTTTTTACTTAGCCCACTAGGCTACAAAACTCGCGCCGCGACTAAATCGCCCCTAGATTGAACAAATTTCAATCCACAAAGGTCAACGCTCCCTAAGGGATTCACAATAGATAGGAAGTCTGTGAAAGCAATTAAAACAATCATAAAATATAAAGTCATCAGCCTTTTATTATTATTTCATACTAGCTCGCTCGCCCTACCACTGTACTTAGATACATATACAAATGAACAAGGTTTATCTCAAAATTCAATCACCTGCAGTACCACTGATGAAAAGGGGTTTCATTGGTTTTCGACCCAAGGCGGCTTAAACCGATTCGATGGATATGAATTTAAACACTATAAATTCAATCCTTCACAATCGAGTATTTCGGGGAATTGGATTACAGACTGCCTGAATTTAGAAAACGGCCAACTTTGGTTTGCGACGACAAGCAACGGCCTCAACTTATTAAATACTGAAACAGGAAGTTTTAGTGTTTTTAACCAGTATTCAACCCCATCTATTACAAACCAACGCATTTCAACAATAACCTCTAACTCCCCAGAAACAATTTGGATTGGTCACGATAAAGGGCAACTTACTCGGTTAAATACAAAAACAGGTACTACCGAGTTATTTTCTTATCAGAGCACAAATCAATTAAATGTTGTTTTTAAAGATATGCTTTTTGATGATAAAAAAACCTTTGGTTAGCAAGTAATATTGGGCTTATTAAGTTCGATTCAAAAACAAATCAGTTCACATACATACCTAATAGCCCTAAACAGCTCTGGCAATTAAAAAAAGCACCAAACGGCAAATTTATTATAGGAGGCAAAACTGGTCTAAGTGTTTTTGACTTAAACACACTCGCATTTTATAACTTTGAGCAACTCAAAAATGTTTGGGTAACTGATATGCTTATTGATGATGAAAAAAACCTATGGGTAAGCACTTATGGCCATGGTCTTTATTATCAAACTAAAGATATTTTATTAAGTAAACAGTTTCAGCAACTTACTTACTCTCCAAATTTAAAGCATGGCTTAGCTAACGACCACTTATTGTCACTTTACCAAGACCCTAAAGGGATTATTTGGATTGGTACAGATGGTTATGGGTTACATCGCTATGATAAAAGACAGATTCAGTTTGGTCATCAAAAGCATCAAAGCAATAACTCGGCTTCGATTTCGAATGACTTTGTAAGAGCAATACTCAAAGATAGTAACAACATACTCTGGGTGGGCACGCGCGACGGACTTAACAAACAAACTGACACTGGATTTAAACACTATAAAGCAGATAAAAACCACAATATTGGCCTAACTAATAACAATATATTTAGTCTTTATGAAGATGCCAATAAGCGCATATGGGTAGGCACGTATGGAGGTGGTTTACTGCTTTATAACCCAGTTAATGATAGCTTTTCAGCTTTTACTATGCAAAGTCACCAACTCAGCAGTAACCGTATTTATGCAATCGAGGGCGACCATATTGGTAATTTGTGGCTGGGCAGTAATGAAGGATTAACGCGATTTAATCCCGATACATTGCAAGTTACACACTTTAAATACAGCGCAGATAAAAATAGCATCTCAAATAATACTGTTTTTAGTATTACTTATGACAGTGAGAACAACGCGATATGGGCTGGAACCCGCGTAGGATTAAATAAATTTTCTTTAAATGATGAAACTTTCACTCATTACCAAAGCGATCTTAAAAAGCCTAATAGTTTAACGCATGACATGGTTACATCCTTGCATTTACAAGATAAAAACACTTTATGGGTAGGTACTTTGGGCGGGTTAAATAAGTTAAATATCCAAACAAACAAAGTAATAAACATTACAGAGTTCGATGGCTTGCTTAACGATAATATTTTTGCAATTAAACAAGACAGCAGCGGTTACTTGTGGCTAAGCAGCAACCAAGGCCTAACCCGTTACGCTCCTCAAACCCAACAAATGCAGCATTTTTTACCCGCAAACGGTATACAGCATCATTCTTTTATTTTAGGCGCCGCTTTTCAAGCGAATGACGGCGAGCTATTTTTTGGTGGTATTAACGGTTTTAATCAATTTGATCCGTTAAAACTAACTCTAGCAACCAAACCTCCAGAACCCGTTATTACAGACTTACTTATTTATAACCAGTCAGTCGCGACGCAGCAATATATAAAAAACAAGACTCAAGCGGCTAAGCTTATAAGCTATACAGACAGACTCTTTTTTAAAGAAGAAGACAGTGTTATCGGTTTTAAGTTTTCTGCTTTAAACAGTGCAGAGCCCCTTCTCAATACCAATATGCTTACAAGTTAGCTGGATTAGATAAGCAGTTTTTATACGCAAACAAAAATCAGAGGCAAGTTAGCTATTCTCAACTTCCCGCAGGAAGCTATCACTTTATTGTAAAAGTTAAAGACCAATACGGCCAATGGAGTGATGATAAAACGATGGTTGCGCTTACGGTTACTCCACCCTGGTGGAAGAACAATGTTGCTTATGTCACTTACATCATTATCGTATTATTTATAATGTGGTTAATTATAACAGCAAGGTATAGAGCTAAAGTTGCAGAGCAAGCAAACTTAAAAGAGAGAGAACTTAGCAGCTTAAAAACCCAGCTATTAGATAACGTTAGCCATGAACTTAAAACACCATTGAGCTTAATATTAGCGCCACTTGATAGTTTACTAAAAAGTCATAAAGATTCAGACACCCAACAAAAACTAGCGATGATTCAACGTAATAGCCATAAGCTATTGGATCAAATAAACCAACTTTTACAGCTCAGTCAGCGCCCAAGCACTGCAGTGAAACACGTAACACCCTATGCTATAAATCCGGTAGTTGAACAATTAATCGAAGATTTCACTCCTTTATTTAAACAAAAAAATATTACGTTCGAGTTTGAAGATTTAACGCAAAAAAATATTCTCATTGAATTAGAGCCAAATCATACAGTTTCTATTATCAGTAACTTATTAAGTAACGCCCAAAAATACACCCCGAACGGAGGTAAAGTATTACTTCAGCTATTAACTCAAAAACAAATATTAACCATCATAGTCTCAGACACTGGTGTTGGTATAGATAAAAAGCACCTCGAGGCAGTTTTCCAACGATTTACACGCATAGATACGAGTAATCAAAGCGGTAGCGGTATTGGCTTAGCACTTATAAAGCAGCTAGTTGAGCAATATGAAGGAACCATTGAACTTAAAAGTGAATTAAACAAAGGAAGTTGCTTCACTATTTCACTCCCAATAACTCAAATAGACAAAACCTCTAACCTTACTGCTCTTGCTGTATCTAAAAGCAATAATTTATGTGCAGTAAAAAACAATAAAATTCTTATTATCGAAGACAACGATGAAATGCGTGATTTACTAACGTCACTCTTTATTAGCAACTTCGTATGTATAAACGCCGTTAACGGAGAGCTAGGTTTAGCTTTATGTAAAAGCGAAATGCCAGATTTAGTGATAAGTGATGTAATGATGCCCGTTATGGATGGTTATCAGTTTATTAAAGCACTGCGCAGCGACACGGCTATTAGCCACATTCCAGTTCTATTGCTTTCAGCAAAGGCTGATACTAACAGTAAACTAAAAGGCCTGGATTTACTTGCAGATGATTATTTAAGTAAGCCTTTTGAGCCGCAACTTTTACTCAGTCGCGTTCAAGGATTATTAACGATTAGAGAAGTGCTTAATCAACATTTAAAACAGCAGTTACCGGCTTTATCACAAACAATCCAACTAGACCCACAAATGGTACAAAGTAAAGACTACATATTTACCCAGCGTGTAAAAGCAATAGTAAAAGAGTGTTATCAAGACGAGGCGTTTAGCGTAGAAGAATTTGCAGCAGCGCTTTACCTGAGCCCTCGCGCTTTGCAATTAAAAATGAAAGCCTTATATAACTTAACACCTAGCGACTACATTCGAAACATTCGTTTAGAATTCGCAGAAGAACTTTTGAAAAACAGTAATCTTGCAATAGGATTAGTTGCGCAACAAGTCGGCTTTAATTCACAAAGTTATTTTGCTCGCTGCTTTAAAGCAAAATATGCAGTGTCGCCGAAGCAATTTCGTGAAAAAAATTAAAAACTTCGCCTGTGTGACCAAACACTTCGCGCCAGTACTATTTTTAACCTACTAATTTATCTAAATTAACATGAATATAAATATTAAAGGGAATGCACAATATTTCCTTTAAGCATATTAATTAAGGACAGTCATATGTTAAAAACACCACAAAAATTACTATTAACTGCACTATTAACGACCACTCTGAGCGCTTGTCAAAGCACTTCAACCAATGTGACATCGGGTCAAAACTCACCAGATATAAATGCAGTTGCACAGGAACAATACAACGGTCCAAAAGCCCGAATTGCAGTTGCACGCTTCACCGACAAATCAAATAATTCAAAATGGTGGCGTAAAGAAATAGGCGACGGTATGGCGGATCAATTAACTACCGCTCTAGTATCAACAAATCGTTTTATTGTTTTAGAGCGCCAAGCACTTGACGCGGTTTTATCAGAACAAGACCTAGCGGCCTCAGGTCGCGTTAGCGCTTCATCGGGTGCTGCTTATGGCGAGATTGAAGGTGCTGAAATAGTCGTGATTGCTGCAGTCACAGAATTTGATGACGATAGCTCTGGTGCAAGTGTAGGTAGTGGCGGCTTTATCGGTGATGTATTTAGCTCTGTATCTGCCGGTTTTTCGGGTTCACATATGGCAATTGATCTACGCCTTATAGATACTCGCACATCACGTATTTTAGCTGCAACAAGTGTTGAAGGTGGCAGTAAAGATTTTGATTTCACAGGCGCTGCAACCAACTTTGGTGGCGCACTTGTTGGCGGTAATATAAGTGGATGGTCTGATACCCCTAAAGAAAAAGCCCTGCGTGAAGTTATTATTAAAGCGGTTGAGTTTTTAGAAACTAAAATTCCAGATACCTACTATCGCTATAACAGTAACAACACGTTAGCACCGGGTTACACTGCGCCGCCACCAGCTACTAAACGCGCAAAAGCAGCCAGCAAGAGCGCTGTAACAGTTGATGTACCCACTCATAGAATGCCGCATTATGAAAAAATGGATTTAGCAATGTCACGCCTAAGCTTAGTGTGCTTAGGTTACCTAAGAAACCAGCCTGATTATGAAGAATTTGAAACACAAGATGTTGAATACGATCGTAAAACAGTTATCGCACTTCGTGAGTACCAACAAGACAAAAAAATAAAGGTAACGGGTTTAGCTGATGAAACAACTAAAAAGTCACTTGATGACAGTGGTTGTATTGCCAAAACGAACAAATCTAGCCTCGAAAGTATAAGCAACATGTTTAAATTTAATTAATGGCTTTGACTTGGGTAGCTAATAAAAAAAGCTACCCAAGTACTCACTATCTAGTTAGCGCCTTTAACAAGTGGTACTCCGTTATTACCTACAGGAATATAAACAGTTGTATGATTAGGTGACTCAGCCATTTTTATTTGTGCATTAATAGCTTCATGCTGAATATAATTAGCCGTTAAAGTTGCATTAATTATTTTCTGAGCTTGAGCAATCCCCTTCGCTTCTTCTACTCTAATTTCAGCGTCTTTTTTGGCAATCTCTTTTTGTGTTTCTTTTTCCGATAATAACTGCTGAGCTGCCAATTTTTTCTCAACTGCATTAGCAACAATATCGGGGTAATTAATATTGCCTACTACAACGTTTGCAAGTTTAAACGGCGTTGTCGATAAATAACTTTGCAGGCGCAGAGTCACTTCTTTCGCAATTTTCTCACGATTTGTTTTAAGCTCGCCACTATCGTATTTTTGTACTGTATCGCGCACATACGTTCTGAAAGTTTCACGCACAAAGCGCTTATACCAATTTTCGGCGCCGTACTGCTCTACCACAGTTTTAACTGAGCCACTCTCAATAGCAATAACAGCATGAAAATCAAATTTAATATTTAAATCATCATTCGCTAAAATTCTGAATGTTTCGGTATATGTATTAGGTCGCATATCGATATTTACCACCTCATTACGCAGTAACGACATGCCGTAATTAGATGGACCTTTCATTGAGCCTTGATACCCCCTTCCCCAAATACACGCGGTTTTTCGAATACATAACCTTCTTCACCTGCGGGTGTGCTTGGATTAGTGCATGCAGTTGATCCAAAACCAACGACTCCTACAACTAATGCACCTTTAAATAGGCTATTAAACAATGCTTGTGTCCCGGAGTTTCTTGCTCTCATCATTTTTCCTTTAATTACTTTTTAATATTGTATAAACATCACTTAATAGGCTTGAAGCACCAAACCTGAATGTCTTTGCTTGCAGGTAATCATCACCCATTATCGTGCGTGCCAGTGCTAAATAATCACTGGCATCAGCCACTGTTTTAACACCTCCGGCGGCTTTAAAGCCAACACGCTTACCAGTCCTTTTAATTGCACTGAGCATAATTTTTGTTGATTCAAGCGTGGCATTAACAGCGACCTTACCCGTACTGGTTTTTACAAAATCGGCACCACCTTCAATTGCAAGCTCCGTGGCCTGTGTTATGAGTGCGTCAGTTTTAAGCTCACCGCTTTCTATAATTACTTTTAGTTGCGCGCGCGACCCACACGCTTTTTACTTTCGCTTACATAGCTAAGTACTGTTTGAGCATCGCCCGCTATGAGTTTTTTATAAGGAATAACTAAATCAATCTCATCCGCACCGCGCTCTATTGCAATGAGTGTTTCGTTAATTACACCACTGAGTGGCGCATCACCCGTTGGGAAATTAGTGACTGTTGCCACTTTTACGTGGCTAAGCTCACGCGCTGCCAGTGCTATTTTTGCATCATCAACAAAGTCGCTATAAACACATAAGGCTGCTGGCGTGCCTAAGGTCGGATTTATACTATTAACAAGCGCTTGAATATCTGTAGTTGTATCACTGCTGTTTAAACTTGTTAAATCCATCAGTGCGACTGCTAATGCCGCGTCTTTTTGATGCTGTGTCATGTAGACTCCCTTTCCTATGTAATACCAATTTTATTAAAAAAATGATCATTTTAGCGTATTAGATAACTCACTAACTACGTTAAAAATTATTTATATAGAACAACTATGTATCATAATTTTAGCCTTGTTATTGAGCTATTTTCTCGTCGCTATAATGAGATCACTAATTTAATGCAATTGGTATAAGTACAAAATTTAATATGCCACCATATTAACAAATTAAACCAAACTCGCTATAGCTCATAACCAAACACTATAAGCTGGTTATTTTACTTGTAACTCGGCGCAATCCCTTGTTAACTAACTCTTAGGCCTAAAAAGCCCACCCATTATAACTTTTGGTTATATCAACTTGGTTTTAATTATTTTTTACTTATTGATAGCCGCTATATTCTGCTCATCAGAATAAAGCGTTTTCTTATATTTGAATTTGTTTAGGGGTCTTATTAACGTGCAGTATTTACCTATCTTTACCAAACTCGACAACAAACCAGTATTGGTTGTTGGCGGTGGAGAGGTCGCATTACGCAAATGTCGCGCGTTTTTAAAAGCGAGAGCAAGCGTTACCTTAGTAGCACCTTGGTTTTGCGACGAATTAAAAGAGCATGCACATAATAATGAAGTCACGCTTATTGATGCTTATTTTGATGAGTCGCATCTTGATGGCAAAATGTTAGTTATTGCGGCAACTGACCGCGATGAAGTAAACAACAACGTATTTGAGCTTGCCAATGCCCGCAATGTATTCGTAAACGTGGTTGATGACCAACCTAAATGTACGTTTATATTCCCATCGATTGTTGACCGCGACCCAATTACGATTGCTATATCAAGTGCGGGCACTGCGCCCGTACTTGCACGCCGCCTACGCGAAAAGCTCGAAACCTTGATCCCACAACATATTGGCCCACTTGCAACACTTGTAGGCGGATTTAGAGACAAAGTAAAAAAACGCTTTAAACACTTTTCTGACCGCCGCCAATTTTGGGAAGGCGTGTTCGACTCTTCTGTCGTGAGTAAAGTGCAAACCGGTGATACTCAAGCCGCGCAGCAGCAACTAGAGCAAATGCTAGATGCTAAAGCAGAGCCTGAAGGCGAAGTATATGTAGTCGGTGCAGGTCCAGGCGATCCTGAGCTTTTAACACTTAAAGCACTGCAACTTATGCAACAAGCCGATGTGGTTGTATATGACTTTTTAGTCTCTGATGAAATTATGGAATTAGTGCGTCGCGATGCTGACCTTATTTGTGTAGGCAAACGTTTAGGCGATCACAGTGTTGTTCAAGACGACACCAACCAAATGTTGGTCGACCTTGCTAAACAAGGCAAAAAAGTATGTCGTATTAAAGGTGGCGACCCGTTTATTTATGGTCGTGGTGGCGAAGAAGTACAAGTACTGGCTGCTAACAAGGTAAATTATCAAATTGTACCGGGTATTACAGCCGCTGCAGGTTGTAGTGCTTATGCGGGTATTCCGCTTACGCATCGTGACCATGCACAAGCCATTCAATTTGTAACTGGCCACTGTAAAAAAGACGGTCAAGAACTTGATTGGCAATCGCTGGCAAAAGCAAATCAAACACTTGCTATTTACATGGGCGTAATTAAATCGCCGCACATACAAAGCGAGCTTTTAAAGCATGGCCGCAAAGCCGACACCCCTGTTGCCATTATCGAAAACGGTACACGTAAAAATCAGCGTGTGGTAACAGGCCAATTAGGCGAACTTGCCGACTTAATCCAGCGCAACAGCATTATATCGCCTGCGCTACTCATTATTGGCGAAGTAGCCGCCCTGCACTCGCAACTAGCGTGGTTTGGGAAAAACGAACAAACAAGCAGTTTTGCACAGCCGCTTACAGATGTATCAAATACATAACCGAATTTTAAATTTATAACTTTTAATCATTTTAGTAGGACGACTAACAATGGCTTTAACTCACCTTCAGCAACTTGAAGCTGAAAGTATCAAAATCATGCGCGAAGTCGCCGCTGAGTTTGAGAACCCAGTAATGCTTTACTCTATTGGTAAAGATTCGTCGGTACTTTTGCACTTAGCGCGTAAAGCATTTTACCCTGCAAAAATTCCGTTTCCGTTATTACACGTAGACACCAATTGGAAGTTTCGTGAAATGATTGAGTTTCGCGACCGTATAGCTAAAGAATACGGTTTTGACCTACTGGTACACAAAAATCCAGAAGGCATTGAAATGGGTGTAGGCCCGTTTACGCATGGCTCGGGTAAACATACCGATATAATGAAAACCCAAGGCTTAAAGCAGGCACTTAACAAATATGGTTTTGATGCTGCATTTGGTGGCGCACGCCGCGACGAAGAAAAGTCACGCGCAAAAGAACGTGTTTACTCGTTCCGCGACAAACACCACCGTTGGGACCCTAAAAACCAACGTCCTGAGCTTTGGAATACTTATAACAGCCAAGTTAATCCGGGCGAAAGCATTCGTGTTTTCCCGTTGTCTAACTGGACTGAGCTAGATATTTGGCAATACATTTACCAAGAAAACATCGACATGGTACCGCTTTACCTAGCAAAAGAGCGCCCTGTTGTTGATCGCGATGGCACCCTAATTATGGTTGACGATGAGCGTATGCCACTGAATGAAGGTGAAGTACCGCAAATGAAATCTGTACGTTTTCGTACATTAGGCTGCTACCCACTTACCGGTGCAGTTGAGTCAACAGCAAGTACTTTAACCGAAATTATTGAAGAAATGCTGCTATCTACGTCATCTGAACGTGAAGGTCGCGTTATCGACCATGATTCAGCCGGCTCAATGGAGAAGAAAAAACGTGAGGGGTATTTTTAATGTCTAGCCAAAATAACGATACATTTAACGAAGTAAAAGAAATAGGCATAGACGCCTACCTAGCACGCCAACAAGACAAAAGCTTATTGCGCATGCTTACGTGTGGCAGCGTAGATGACGGTAAATCAACATTGATTGGCCGCCTACTGCACGACAGCCACCAAATTTATGAAGATCAGCTAGCAGCCCTTCATAAAGATAACGAAAAAGTAGGTAATGCAGGTGAAGATCTTGACCTTGCTTTATTAGTTGATGGCCTACAAGCTGAGCGCGAGCAAGGCATTACTATTGACGTAGCGTACCGTTACTTTTCAACGGCTAAGCGTAAATTTATTATTGCCGACACCCCAGGGCACGAGCAATACACGCGCAACATGGTAACGGGTGCATCAACAAGTGATGTCGCCATTATTTTGGTTGATGCGCGTTACGGCGTGCAAGTACAAACCAAGCGCCACAGCTTTATTTGTGATTCGCTGGGCATTAAGCAGTTTGTTGTTGCCGTTAATAAAATGGATATCGTTGATTTTGACGAAACCGTGTATGAAAAAATTAAGGCCGATTACCTTAAATTTGCTGAGCAACTTAACGTATCAAACATTAAGTTTGTGCCTATGTCGGCGCTTAAAGGCGACAACGTAGTAACGCGCTCTGCGCATACTCCATATTACACCGACAAGCCGCTACTTGAATTACTAGAAGATTCGCCAGCAGCCGAAACAGATACAGGCTTTGAAGCGCGCCTACCAGTGCAATATGTAGTGCGTCCTAACTTAAACTTCCGTGGTTTTCAGGGCACACTTACATCGGGCAAGATACACGTAGGCGATGCTATAAAAGTATTACCGTCGGGTAAAACATCAAGCATTAAAGAAATTGTTACCTTTGATGGCAACCTAGATAGCGCACAAGCGGGCCAAGCAATTACCGTTACCCTAAATAACGAAATTGATATTAGCCGAGGCGACGTAATAGTACCTGCAAATTCAACGGCCGTGGTTACTAACCAGCTGCAAGCTAAAATTGTGTGGATGCATGAGTCTCCATTAGTATTAGGTAAAAGCTATAACCTAAAACTAGGCAGCAAAAACACCTCAGCTATTGTTAAAAAGATTGATCACACAATTGATGTGAACACGCTTGAACACGGCACTAGTGACTCACTACAGTTAAACGAAATTGCGATTGTAACGCTTGAACTAACCGAAACCATTTTGGCAGACGAGTACCACAGCAATCACGAAACAGGTTCGTTTATATTAATCGACCGCTTATCAAACTTAACCGTTGCTGCGGGCATGATTGAACAAGTGCTGCAAAGCCAAGCGCAACAAACGAACTTCAGCGAATTTGAAGTTGAATTTAACAGCTTAGTACGCAAGCACTTTCCACATTGGCAAGCGCTTGATATATCAAAGCTGTAAGTAAAAAAATGTCTGTTAGGAATTTAAAAGCATGGTAGAACAGCTCGTTTTAACAGGCATTATGCTTACCTTAGTCGGGTGCCTTTTTGGCACCCGTATTAATCCAGCATGGTTATTTGTAAGTGCCATTGGTACTAGTTATTTAACCGGATTAATTGATCTTGAAAGCATGTTAGTTAACTACGCTAACCCGTCGCTTATCACTTTAGTACTGTTGGTGTTAGTGTCGACCGCAATAGAAAAAACCACCCTAATTCAAAAGTTAGCGCAATCGCTATCTAAAGGTAGTTTAGTAAAGTCGGTAACAAAATTGGGGTTATCAACCGCCTTTTTATCGTCGTTTACTAACAATACTGCCGTTGTTGCATCGCTTATTACTGCGATTAAAGACAACCCTAATCACTCGCCTTCAAAGCTATTATTACCGCTGTCGTACACTGCTATTTTGGGCGGCACTATTACGCTTATTGGTACATCAACCAACTTAATCGTCAATGGCTTTGCAGTCGATGCGGGCATGGAACCGCTGGGCTTTTTTGACTTTACCTTAGTGGGTTTAGGCGCGTTAAGCGTAGGCCTAATTACCATTTTAGTAATGCTTAAATACTTACCCGACAACGGTAAAAGCGACCAAGAAGTCGTGCCTTTTTACCTAGAAGGTAAAGTACAAGTAAACTCAAAATTAATAGGCCAAACCGTTGAAGAAAACGGCCTGCGTGATTTAAAAGACTTATTCCTTGCGGAAATCATTCGCGATGGCAGTCGTATTTGCGCAGTCACTCCACAGCAAATTATTCAAAAAGACGACGTGCTGCTGTTTGTAGGTGACATAAAATCGGTGCCATTACTTACCCGTTTCGACGGCCTAAAAGTAGTGCACGAGAATCATCAAAAAGACATAGAACACTTAGTAGAAGTAGTCGTAAGTCAATCTTCAAAATTTATTGGCAAAACCGTAAAAGAAGCCCGCTTTAGAGAGCAGTTTCATGCAGCCGTTATTGCTATTCGCCGTGGGCACGACCGCTTACAAGGCGGCCTTGGGCAAGTGCAACTACAAGCTGGCGACTCACTTATACTCGCACCAGGCAAAAACTTTTACAGCTTGCCTAATTTAAAGCGCGAATTTGTGTATATTTCAGGGTTTGACTTACAAGCCCACCTTGCACCTAAACAATCAAACATTGTGTTACTAAGCTTTGCCGCAGTACTGGGTTTAAGCATTATTGGCATAGTGCCGCTGGTTAAAGGCTTATTAGTATTACTGATTGGCTTAATGCTCAGTGGCACCATAAAACTTAACGAAGTAAAACGCCGTTTTCCTATAGAGTTATTAGTGGTAGTAGGCAGCGCCATTGGCCTTGCTAAATTAATGATAGGCACCGGACTTGCCGGGCAAATATCCGACGCCATGTTTATGGTACTTGGGGATTTTGGCCCGTACGGCGCATTTATTGCCATATTTTTAATGACCGTATTATTTACCGAGCTTATTACTAATAACGCAGCAGCTGCCTTGTCGTTCCCTGTTGCTTACTCGCTCGCGGTTGGTTTTAATGTAGACCCGCTACCGTTTATTATGGCGGTTGCCTTTGGCGCATCAGCCAGCTTTATATCGCCATTTGGGTATCAAACTAATCTAATGGTTTATAGCGCGGGTAACTATCGCTTAAAAGATTACATAGTGATGGGCTTACCCCTTTCTATTATTTATTCAATCACGGTATTAACCCTGATCCCGCTGGTATTTCCGTTTTAATACCTGCGCTCACAGCATAAGAGACTCTCACTATGGATGAAAATATAGTTTGGCATAACTACGCAACGACAAAAGCACAGCGTAGTGAGCAAAAAAAACATAAGCCCGCTATTTTATGGTTTACCGGCTTTTCAGGCTCTGGCAAAAGCACCGTAGCAAACGCACTAGAAGCGGCGCTTAATCAGCAAGGTACGCACACTTACCTGCTCGATGGCGACAACGTACGCCACGGTTTGTGTAAAGATCTAGGCTTTAGCGACGAAGACCGCATTGAAAACATACGCCGCGTGGGCGAAACCGCAAAACTAATGACCGACGCTGGCTTGTTAGTACTTACTGCGTTTATATCGCCTTTTAGAGGTGAACGTGACATGGTGCGTAACTTAGTAGACGAAGGCGAATTTATCGAAGTATTTATCGATACCCCACTGGATGTATGCGAAAGCCGCGATCCAAAAGGCTTATACAAAAAAGCCCGCGCAGGGGAGATAAAACACTTCACTGGTATCGATTCAAGCTACGAAGTGCCAAACAATCCAGAAATAATTTTAGATACAAGTAAAAACACCCTAGACCAATCGGTTACACAACTGATAACGTATCTAAAACAAAAGCACATAATATAGGTTAACCCCATGAATCAAACCGAACTGCTAGAAGAAACCCTCATCCTTGCCCGCAAAGCAGGCCAAGCGATAATGGGAATTTACGAAAAGGATTTTAACGTTGAGTACAAAGCCGATGAAAGCCCCGTAACCGACGCCGATTTAGCAGCTCATAAACTGATTGTGGCAGGGCTTCAACAGCTCACACCTGATATTCCAATACTCAGTGAAGAAAACGCCGACATAAGCTGGGATGTACGCCAAACATGGAAAAGCTACTGGTTAGTTGACCCAATAGACGGCACTAAAGAATTTATTAAAAAGAACGGTGAATTTACCGTAAACATCGCCCTAATTAAAAACGGTATTCCTATTTTAGCCGTAGTGGATGCACCCGCACTCGGCGTATCGTACTTAGCCGCCGAAGCAATTGGCGCATTTAAAGATAAAGGCGATGAGCGAATTGAGCTTAAAGTAACAACTAAACCTAACAAAGGGTTAATTCGTGTTGTAGGCAGCCGCTCGCACCCATCACCCGATTTAGCCGAGTTTGTGAAACGCTTTGATGAGGTTGAAATGGTGTCTAAAGGCAGCTCACTAAAACTGTGTTTAGTCGCTGAGGGCAGCGCTGATATTTACCCCCGCTTAGGCCCAACTTGCGAATGGGATACCGGAGCTGGCCATGCGATTGCCGAAATAGCCGGCGCTAAAGTGACCAAACTTGATGGCAGCCCGCTTATTTATAACACTAAAGATGAGTACTTAAACCCGTATTTTATTGTAAGTGCGATAGAAGAGTAAGGGCCTAGACCTGTTAGCGGTTACTTCAAAAGTAGCTCGGCGTTAAGTTATTTGTAGGTCGGGATTTATCCCGTTATTTTGTCGGGCTAAAGCCAGACCTACAAAAGAGCTGCACCGCAAGTACAAACACTGTATTTCGTGGGGATACATTTAGCTCTGATAACCAATATGACATTCAGCGAAACCCAGAATGCTGAGCCATAAGCTGCATATTCCGCCTCGTAGGAGATAGCTTTAGCCACGAACAAACCTAAACTGTACTTTATTTAAAAAAGATAATTTCACCACAGGTACACTATAGCTTCGCGCTGTAATAAAGTTTTAATATTTGTCTAAACCTAATCTTTTTATGGCTTTATCTATTAAATTAGTATCTTTTTCATTAACTTTTAATTCAGAAAATCTTTCACTGAGATCTCTTTTTTCTTACTCGAAAGAGCTGATATATACTCTCGAAATGTGTCTATTTCATTTCCGTAGTTACAGTTATTTGCTTCATCTATTAAATATCTTATAGACCAAATATTTTTATTACTAATTAAAACGTCTAGTTCATTTTTAATTTGTATACTAGTAAAACTAAGTTTACTAGAAGCTAGCTGCGACCAAGTCAAAAATTTTATGCAAATGAGGAAAGAATTTTTGGATAACTTATGCGCATTTCTATTTAAAAAATTAGCTATGCATATTCTCTCCTGCTTTGATCACCCAATTGCATTAACTTTGATCGCTTATTCTCATTAAGCTTTGATCACTAAAATCACTTGTAAATGATCACTTTTATGCTCTTAATGATTTTGCCGTTCAAAGCTTAATACCACTCGTAACCGAGTTCACGTTTTATCATTTTTGTAGGTGTGTTAAACCGTTATCTGAATCGTTTGATGAGGATAACAACAATGACAACAAGACCTATATCTATGAGTAAATTACATTCCATTTTACGGCTGAAGTACTCAGCACAATTATCCCATCGAGAGATTGCCAGAAGTTTAAATATTTCACCTGGTACTGTGGCTAATTACCTTAAAAAGGCCAATGAGTTAGGCTTAAATCAATGGCCAATACCTGAGGATAAACAGCAAAATACATTTTTCAACACCAAACTCAAGCGCTTCTCAACGCGTAAAAAAAGACACCCAACGCCTGACTGGTTAAATATCAATAAAGACTTAAAACAACATAAACACCTAACATTACAGCTCGTGTTTGATGAGTTACTTGAAAAAATGGGTGAGTCTTATTACAGCTACAGTCACTTCTGCCGAGCTTATAAACAATGGTTAGGTACGCAACGACTCTCAATGCGTCAGCAGCATAAAGGGGGTGAAAAGCTGTTTGTGGATTATTGTGGTCCCACAATTACCATTACTTGTCCGACGACACAGGAAAAACGCACTGCTCAGATATTCGTTGCTGTGCTAGGTGCATCAAATTATACCTATGCTGAAGCAACGTATAGTCAGCAACTTGAAGATTGGGTAATGAGTCATGCGCGTTGCTTTGAATTTTTAGGCGGCGTTCCTGACGTTGTTATTCCCGACAATCTCAGAAGTGCTGTCAGTAAAACCTGTCGCTACGAGCCTGATTTAAATCCGACGTACTACCAGTTAGCCGAGTACTTTAACGTTGCTGTCATTCCGGCTAGACCTTATAAACCCAAAGATAAATCGAAGGCTGAAGTGGGCGTACAAATTGTTGAGCGTTGGATCATGGCACGCTTACGTAACCAAACCTTCCACAGCTTAGCGCAACTCAATCATGAAATAGCAAAGCTACTGGATATGATGAACAATAAGGTGATGAAGCAATATCAACAATCACGTAAACAGCTATTTGATATGGTGGATAAAAACGCATTAAAGCCATTGCCTGAAAAGCCCTATCAATATACACAAATCAAAACAGTGCGTGTGCATATTGATTACCATGTTGAAATAGAAAAACATTACTACAGCGTGCCTTATCTGTGGGTTAAAAAACAATTACGCGCACACATATCCAATCAACTCGTGCAGCTTTATTATGACGGTACTTTAATAGCACAGCATCCACGCTCAAACCGTTTAGGCGGACATACGACACAGACACATCATATGCCAAAGGCGCATCAAAAACAGCATGAGCAGTCACCGATAAATTTACGCTCATGGGCATTGAGTATCGGTGATTATACTCATCAAGTCGTTGAATTATTGCTTAATAGCAAACGTCATCCAGAGCAAGCTTATCGCACTTGTTTAGGGGTGTTAAGTTTAGCTAAAACGTATTCAAAGGAACGCCTCGAGCGAGCATGCTACCGAGCAATTTGCATGAATACGACCACACTCAGATCTATTAAGCAAATGCTGCAAAAAGGGTTAGACCAACAACCATTACCCACACTCCAAACAGAGCCAGAAAAGCCAATTACACATAGCAACATACGTGGCACAGATTACTACCATTAAGGAATGCAAACATGATAGAAACAATTAATCAGCAACTTCAACTGCTCAAGTTATCGGGTATAAAGCAAGCACTCAAGCAGCAGCTTGAACAGCCAAACCTATATCAAGAACAAAGCTTTATAGAGCGCGTCAGTTTATTGCTAACGCATGAAATTGATACGCGTGACCAAAGAAAAATAGAGCGACTAGTGCGACAAGCAAAATTCCGCGTACCGGGTCAGTTAAATCAACTCATTTACTCGCCGAAGCGCAATCTAGATAAAGCACAAATACGTAGCCTCAGCCAAAGCACCTGGCTGAGTTTACATCAGAATATATTAATTACAGGCGCCACAGGCTGTGGCAAAACCTACCTCGCGTGTGCCTTGGGTCACGAGCACTGTTTACAAGGGAAAAGTGTCTTCTATATTCGATTAAAAGAATTACTTGAAAGTCTATTTCTAGCACAGGCCGATGGCAGTTATCGAAAATTATTGGGTAAACTCATTAAATACGACTTACTTATTTTAGACGATTGGGGGCTAGAGCCACTCAGTGCTCAGCAACGAAGTGACTTACTTGAATTAATCGATGCTAGATATGGTTATAAATCACACATCATCATTAGTCAGTTACCACAGGAAAATTGGCACCAAATGATCGGTGAATCAACGCATGCTGATGCTATTTTAGATAGGCTGATTCATGGTGCAATTAAGTTGAATTTAAAAGGAGAATCAGGGCAAGATCATACTTAACTTGATTATTACTTCGAATCTGTGATCAAATCGCCTTTTTCTCAAAGGCGATTAACATGTCATTCATCAACCATTTCAACGACATTCAAGATACTCGTTCACACATCAACAAAAAACATGAATTGCTGGATGTTATATTCCTTACAGTCACTGCGATTATTTCAGGTGCTGAAGGGTGGAAGGATATTAAGCAATTCGGTGACAGTAAACTGACTTGGTTACGTAAGTTTCGTTCATTTGAAAATGGTATTCCTGTCGATGATACGATTGCTCGTATCATTAGCTCACTGGCCCCTGAAGCTTTATTAGCTTGTTTTGTTTCTTGGGTTAATGAGCTTAGAGATGCGAATAATCAAAGCGTCATTGCCTTTGACGGTAAAACACTTCGCCATTCTTATGATGGTGATAAAAAAACAGCTATTCACAGTGTTTCAGCTTATGCAGTTGAACAGGGCCTAGTACTAGCACAATGCAAATCAAAAAGTAAGAAGAATGAAGTATCAACAGTGATGGCACTTATTGAATTACTTGAGCTTAAAGGCAATATCATCACAGCAGACGCGATGCATTGTTTAAAGAAAGTGACGAAAGCCGTCAGCAAGAAAGACGGAGACTATTTGCTGCAAGTGAAGAATAACCAAGGAAAATTGAACAAAGAAATTCAAGCCTACTATCACAAAGTCAGACGAGAGCAGCCATCACTCATCCAGCAAAATAGCCATGAAACAGTAAATGATGGGCATGGTCGAATAGAGCAGCGCACGTACACTCAACTGTTGGTGACAGATTGGCTTGAGCAGCGCCACGGTTGGGTCAATTTCAACTCCATAGTCGAGGTAGTACGACAGCGTTATGTTGGCGATAGTCATACAATGGAAACGAGTTATTACATCAGCTCGCTAGGGATAAACCCAGAGCAAGTAGCCAAGTCTATTCGCCAGCATTGGGGAATAGAAAACTCAGCACACTGGGTATTAGATATGACATTTAAAGAAGACGATTCACGTATTCGTCGAGGTGATGCCCCCGAGAATATGGCGACCTTCAGACGATTTGCGATGAACTTAGCGAAATTAAGCGCGATAAAAGACAGTATGAAAGGTAAGTTGAAACAGGCTGCTTGGTCAGATGAGGTAAGAGAGCAGCTTATTTTAGGATAAATAACGCTCAAGTATGATTTTGCCCTGAAAGGAGAATCGATACGAAAACAGTTAAATGAATTGACTGATGATGATCAGTTAAGTTAATTTAAAAATGGCTCTACAAAATGATAAATCAAGCGATCAAAGCTGATGAGAATCGGTGATCAAAGTAATGAGAATACGCAAGCTATATTAATGTCCTGAAAAAGTTCATTACTATAGCTTGCAGCTTCCCTTCTATCTCCTTCATCTTTAAACTCTACGGAATCTTTTCTATTAAAAATTTGCAGTAATCTTTCCAATTGCCGCTCAAGCAACTTTTCTCCACTTTCTAAATTGACCAACTTGATTAAAACACTTTCCAAATTACCACTATCGATAGTTTGCTTTGTATACTCTTCAAAAAGGCCTTCATTTAAAAAGCCATTTGGATCTTTTCCAATATTATCTAAAACATCAAAAACTATTTGTTCTACTCTATCTTGGTTTTTATCACATGAAAAAAGTATGCGCCCAAAACGTTTAAATGCCTCTTGCCATCGATAATCACTACAAATATTTTTTGCTAATTCTTGAGTTGATAAAGATTTTATAGAATCAATAACAATCTGATCTCTTAGCTCATTTTCAGGGACTGTTTCCAGTAAAATACGATTTAAATAATCAACAGTATCTAGTTTTACACCTAAATGTTGCTCGCCACTATTTTTATCACTTTTTAAACCATTTCCGCTTTTATTAGTTATATCTTCTTTAAGATTTAGTAATTCCTTGAATAAAGCATTGTAAACATGCGTAGCTTCACTATTTGTAAAATCAGCTATCAAGTTTGAGAGGGTTTCATTTATTGTTTTTTGCTTTCCATCTTCTGTTTTAGCTACTGGTAACGGTTTAACATTAACTAAGCTTGTGTACGAGTTTACAAAAGCATTAAATAACGCAGGCTCAGCCTCACGTAATGTAGTGAGTAATAACAAAGAGCCAAAATCGACCTCTCCCAATAACTTTTCTTTAGTCCAACACTTACTTACGCGTCGCATCACTCGCTTCAAAACTCGAATTGAAACTATAAAGTTATTAGAAATAATAGCTGGCTGATAAAAAGTCTGACGAAAGGTAAGAGGGGTTTGGTTGAAATATTGTTCAGAACTACTTATTGAAGAATGTGTTAACAACATATCATTCTCGAATACTTCTTTAGTGCATAGCTTTGCCCACTTACATAAAGTTTTCTTTGAATCTTCGGATACTATCGTTTCGATGTGATCGGCCAGCTTGCTTTGTACTTCAATATACAAGGACTTCTCATTACCCATCGCGACGATAAAGTTAATATTACTTAAGTTTTTATCTTTCAATCTATCCAGCAGCGCGGCTATATCATTCAAACGTTTTTCGTTTTCATCGCCTGTTCCGCGATCTACATCTTGTAGGGTAATGAGTAATTTATGGTTAGTTACTTCAAGAACATCATTAAGTTTTTGAAAACTTCCTTCAATTTCCACAGGGCCTGCGAGTAACGTAGATGCAAACTGAAACACACTACCACCCGACTTTAGTGCTTCAGTGTAATGTTTAGGTAGTGCACGGAAGGCACACATATCAATATATTGGCTTATATCATCAATAATATTGCTGAGTATCACATGCGCAACACTGCCGCTGGCTGCGCCCCAAGTTGATATATCGCTGCGTATCCAAATACTCTCTTTTTCAGAGTTTTTTGCTAAATCATTCACAATACTTTCGACGATACTGCTTTTTCCGCAACCATAAGGCCCACATAAAGCTATGTGCTGCGCTAAATCCTTTTCATACTTACCACCGCCATTTTTTAACCGTTCGGTGATCCGCGTGGCGTAAACCTGTAAATCGGGTTCTAATTCCTCTGTGCTTTTAATAGTTGAATCGTCTTTAAACCAATTTTTAAACTGACCTAATGTTTTAAAATCACTAGGGTTAACACTTGTCGTACGCTCTAAAGTTATTTGATTACGCTTCCATTTAGCTTTAATGCATTCATTTATATATTTGATTATCAAAAATATTGCAGAGAATATGTAAATATCTACTGTTATAAAAAGCGGCCAACTAAAGCCTGCATGACTGATATGCCAATAAATGAAAGCTGTACTAATCACTGCGATAAGAGAAAAGCATACAACTAAATTAAGGCTAATTCTTTCATTGCTTTGTTGATAAGCTGTAATTATGGAAGAGCCTAAAATTAATACGATGAAATACTCAAAACAAGAAGTAGCAGCTATTAACTCTTCTTGGTTTGAAGTGAAATAAAAAATCGACCCTATAATAGTTACCGACAACCATAAGCTTATTGTCACTGGCGGATATCGCCAGCTAAACCTAATACTGCGTTTAGGGTGAGATATATAAAACTTATCAAGCAGCAGCTTGATGCCAATACCCGCTAAAAATGCGCTGCTGTAATGCAAAATCGGATTAGCATTTAAAATAGTGCCCAAACTCGAATATATCTTTTGTACAAAACCGACTTTACTTAAAAATACAGTAATTGTTGCGGCGGTAATTGCGCACAATAAAAGAGAAAGCCAGCGTGTGGCTGTAATGGGGAGAGTTTTAACTTGCGACAATTTAATATCCTTATCAATACGTTACTTTGCCAGTGTATATCAATTGAACATTATTGAATAAGCAAGTTTAATAAATAAAACCGCCTATCTTGGCTTTGCGGCTCGCATGACGCTATGACATGTTGGGTTTCGCTTCGCTCTACCCAACCTACGTTTTTACTTAAAATGAAACTATAAATTCAATAAAACCTATTTTATGAAATTATTATTTCATAAATTGAGCTTTAAGAATCAATTACTGTTTGGGATATTAGTTATTCAAGTATTTGACTAATCACAAAAATGAAACTATATTTTCACTTAACATTAGTAAATGAAAATATAGTTTTATATGAATAAAAGCGATAGCCATTCATTAGTTAAGCGTGGAGCCACTGTATTCCCGCGTAACCTTAAAATACTCCACAACTTGGGTGAAAATATTCTACTCGCGATGAAACGACGCGGGATCACCCAAGAAGTGATGTTCAATAGGACGGGAATTTCTAAGCCAACACTTCGCAAAATAACTAAAGGCGATCCTTCCGTGTCTATTGGGCATTACGTAAATGTTCTTGCCGTTTTAAATCTTCTGGAAGACTTGAGCAAAGTAGCACTTGATGATGAATTAGGTAGAAAGTTGCAAGACATTGAGCTTTTAAATAAAAAACGATAGAGGTTACCAATGGAAATTTTTGTTTACGCCGATTGGCTTATTACTGAAAAACCTTTATTTTTAGGAACACTAAGATCGTCGGTTATTCGCGGTAAAGAGCATTTTAGCTTTAGTTATGACAAAGATTGGCTCGTCTCTAAATTTGCACTTCAAATAGATCCAACATTGCAATTATATGCTGGAGAGCAGCATGCTACTGATGACAAAAATTTCAAAGTGTTTTTAGATTCGTGTCCTGATCGATGGGGCCGCTTATTAATGCAGCGCAGAGAAGCCGTTATTGCGCGTAACGAAGGGCGCAAAGCAAATGCACTATTTGAAACGCATTATTTATTAGGAGTTCATGACTCTTTCAGGATGGGGGCTTTAAGATTTTGCACTGCTCGTGATGGCAATTTCCTTGATGATAATGAAGACTTTTCCACACCAGCCATAACCTCGCTGCCAGAACTTGAAAAAGCAGCTAAAGGTATTGAAAGTAAACCTGACTTTGAAAATCCTGATTATTTAAAATGGCTGAACATGCTCATCTCACCGGGTTCTTCACTTGGTGGCGCAAGACCAAAAGCATCTGTGAAAGATATTGACGGCTCTTTGTGGCTAGCTAAATTTCCTAGTCGTTATGATGAATATGATATTGGCCTATGGGAGTATATAGTTTACAAAATGGCGCTAAATGCTGGAATTAATATGTCTGAATGCAAGGTGCAGACTGTTGGCTCTGATCATCATATTTTTCTTACTAAGCGATTCGATCGGCTAGAAGGTGGACATAGACTGCTATTCACTTCTGCTATGACACAGCTAAAGTACTTTGATGGCAACGACGACGGAGCAAGTTACCTTGAGTTAGCTGAATTTTTAATTGAAAATGGCTCTAATACTCAAGAAGATTTAAAACAGCTTTGGACGCGTATGTTATTTAATATCATGGTTTCAAATAGTGATGATCACTTACGTAACCATGGCTTTATTTTTGATACTACAGGTTGGCGTTTATCTCCCGCTTACGATATTAACCCTACTCAAAACGCTACGGGATTACATCTAAATATTGATGACAAAGACAATGCTTTAGAAATAGATCTAGCGTTTGAGGTTGCACACTACTTTCAACTTAATGTTAAAACTGCTAACGAAGTCTATACGCAGGTTAAAAATGCGGTTCAAGAATGGAATGAACTAGCAAAAAATCTCGGCATTTCGCAAGGCGAGCGAGACCTAATGAAAGACTGCTTTATTATTCAATAAATCAAATTAGAATCATATTTAGGGTTATTATTTTTTAGGGGATTGCCTAACCAACGCTCCTTGTCGCTCACTTTTACACCGCTGCTTCGTATTCATGACACTTACCTTCCAATTGGGTCTAATTAATTAGTCTACAAATCCCCACAAAACATGAAATTTTTAGCTAAAAACTATATTTTTCTGCACAATTGTTATTTTAAATAATGGATGAGCACACACATGACAACACCTCAAGGTGTAACGCTTTCAAATACATCAATAAATAACACACTCTTTTACCTCAAAATAGAACCAGCACGATATACAATGGACGCTAAGTCTATATGGCACGGCCGTTGGTGCGGGTACTTTATTTTTACCTATTAATATTGGCATTGGCGGTTTTTGGCCGTTAATTATTATGGCGTGTTTAGCATTTCCAATGACCTTTGTGCCCACCGAGAGTTAGCGCGTTTTGTACTTTCATCAAAAAATAAAGATGCCGATTTTACCGATGTAGTTGAAGAGCACTTTGATGTAACTGCAGATCGGTTAATTTCCTTGTTGTGATTTTTATCTATATTCCCAATTTTGCTTATTTACGGTGTGGCTTAACCAATACTATTGATAGCTTTATGGTTATTCAAATGGGGATGGATTCGCCTTCTCGCGTATTGCTTTCAGGCCTATTGGTTGCGGGTATTATCCTTCAGGTCTTGTTTTTAGTTTAGGACGAAAGTCAAAAAGAATGACCTGTTCCAGTTTACTAATGATAGCTGTTATAAGTTTTTAGGACTTGCCACTAACAGAAAGCTTTTTAAAAGCAACAACCCTTAACGATTTTGCTGGGCGATAAACGCAAGCGAGTGCTGATTGAATAAGTCAGGACGTTCCACATTACAGACATGGCCACAATGGTGAATAGTTTGCAGTACGCTGTTTTTATGACGCTTAACCATTTCTTTAACAGGGCCAAGGAACATATGATCTTCCTTACCCATAATGTACAGAATGGGAATATCAATGTCTTTTTCTTTGAAATATTGCATTAAAGGATTTACATCCATGGCTAATTTAAACCATTTTATAAACTCTTTTTGACACAAGCGCTTTGCTTCACGAACAAACAAAAGTCGAGATTCTTTATGACGCTTTTTCGGCATCATAATAAAAGCAAATAAGCGATACAGCCACATATAAGGCAGGAAGTGTTTAAAAATATTACCTAAATAAACCAATGTATTACTGCGAGTATTAAAACGAGTAACCGCTCCACCTAGCACCATGCTAGAAACATATTGCGGCGCAATTTCAGCAATATTTCGAATAAGAATTGTGCCCAATGAAATACCAACAAAGTGTGCGCTGGTGATATTGTTATGATCTAACACATCTATAATGTCTTTAGAGACATTATTAAATGAATAATTATTATCAACAAAGTTTTGTAGTAGATTATTCGATTTGCCGTGACCGCGAAGATCAAGCAACAACACATTATATTCTTTTTTATACGCTTTAAGCTGACGAAACCAGATTGCCGAACTACCACCGGCTCCATGGACAAATACAACCCATGTTTTACTGGTTTCGTGTGGAAAAATAGTATGGAAAAGAATTTCTGTACTCATTGCAGTTAGCGGCCTATTTACTTCATTTGGCATATTCAATTGCAAGAAGTATAACGGAGTTTAATAAAAATCTCTCATGAAGTTCAGATCAATAGCTTCTACTTAACAACTTTTCGGAGCAGATTTTGATTTTTAAATAAAAACGACTTACTTCTATTCTCAACGTATTTTAGGCGCTTGTCCGTGAAAATCTAAATACAGTTTTTTAAGTTTGTCAGGAACAAGTGGCCAACCTATTTCAATTCCAATGGGAGTGGCCTTGCAAAATAAGTGCTCAACGTAATAAGTGTCTATGTACTCAAGTTCAGCAGGACTTGCAGAGTCTAATTTTAGACTCATATATGACAAGTGCTTTAGAGCGTTGGTGACTTTATTTTCGTTGAATGCAAAAGTTGTTAAGTTTGCAAACTCTTCCATGCGAAAAGCAAGCGCCCAACTTTCGTGTTTATCCATTAGCGGGATCACATCTGGAAACTTACATTGTATATCCTTAATGAATCTTATTATTTCTTGCTTTTCCATATACTCCCTTACTGCACATAGTTATACAAATGCCATTGTACCAGCTAAAAATAATTTGGTGGGGCACGGACAAAGCCAACTGTTCTTGTCCGCGTTTACGACCTCGTTAACTTAACGTTTTGATAACCATACCCACACCATATAATTTTTAAAATGCCTAAATATTGTTTTTATTTAAGACTTACGCTCAATACGTTAAGTTTTTTTAAGGCCTCAAACTATTTTTTAGTAAGCTTCCAATCGCCCTGCACCACTTCAAAAACCCACTTAAACTATTGCTTAGGTTAACTTTTTAAATAATTACGATATAAAAATATCAGTCTTCAACAACTCTATGAAACAGCTAAACGTATATTAATTTAATATCTTCACATAAAGATACTTGACACAAAGTTAATTCTTACATATCTTTACGTCGAGATTCTTTACAACCCTTTAACTTTAAATTGGAGAACATTATGAAAAACATTATTCAAGTAGCTGGCATTATCGACCGAGAAGAAGCAAATCTAATGCTGGAGTCTGGCATTGAGTGGCTTGGCTTTCCTTTGCGCTTACCTTCTGGAAAAGATGATATTTCTGAAACAGATGCAATGAGCATTATTAAAGGCTTAAGTGAGCCTCAAGCTGGTGTGTTGATTAGCTATATGGTAGATGCTGAAGAAGTGAGCGGTTATTGCAGTGAGCTAGGTGTAAAAGCAGTTCAACTACACGGTGATATTAGTGTGGCAGAAATGAAAAAGCTTAGAGAGCTGCGCCCTGATCTTTTCTTATTAAAAAGCCTTGTTGTGAAAGAAGACAATGCTGAAGAGCTGTTAGAAATTGTTGATACCATGGCTGACTTTGTTGACATGTTTATCACTGATACGTTTAACCCTAAAACGGGTGCTAAAGGCGCTACTGGTTTAACGCATAACTGGGACGTAAGCGCTGAACTTGTTAGACGATCTCCAAAACCTCTAATGATGGCTGGCGGTTTAACGCCTGAAAATGTAGCTGATGCAATCTATAAGGTTAAACCAGCCGCAGTTGATTCACATACGGGATTAGAAGGTAGCGACGGCAGAAAAGATGCCGCTAAGGTGAAGAAATTCATTCGCGAAGCTGAAAAAGCATTTTCGGAGATCAATGCTTAATATAATTCACTGCCAGATTAACACCCCTAATCTGGCAGACTCAAATAGGGAGAGCGTTATGAATGCAAATCAAGTTATTCAAATATATAAAGAAGACTCACAAATACTCTCAAGTAGTGTGATCGAGTTACCGCAAACAAATAGACTAAAATACCTGCATGCAAAAATGCGTGACAAGGTAGCTAGTAAAAGCCAATTCATTTTTTATGCTGATCAAGTGTTTCGTCTGCTGATTGAAAAAAGCTTAGAATTAGTACCATTTAAAGATCTCGATGTAACTACTCCCGTGGGAGAAACATACAAAGGCAAGCAGTTTGCAGATCCAATATGTGCCGTTTCTGTGGTTCGTGCTGGTGAAAGTATGGAAAATGAGCTGCGTCATATTGACTTAAAAATTCCCATCGGAAAAATTTTAATACAACGCGATGTCGTCACAAAATTGCCAACTCTTTATTATTCAAAACTTCCGGATCATATCGCTAAATGTCGCGTGCTGATATTCGAACCTATGTTGGCGACAGGCGGCTCTGCAATTTGTGCTATTCAGGTGCTTATAGATGCTGGTGTTTTAGAAGAAAATATCATTTTTGTTAATCTTTTGTGCTCCCCTGAGGGGATTCAAAAAGTTACTCAGCAATTTAAGAAAATTCAAATAGTCACGTCTTCAATTGAAGAGTATCTAAATGGAAACGCATTTATGATACCTGGAATTGGCGACTTCGGAGATCGCTACTTCGGTACGACCGATGTGGGGGCCGTATGACAAATAAACAACTAATACTTTGGATGTTAGTTGCTATGATTGCCCCAACAATTTGGGGCAGTACATACATAGTAACGACCGAGCTGTTACCGCCAGATATGCCTTTAATAGCGTCAACACTTCGTGCTTTACCTGCTGGTATTTTATTAGTACTGATTGGTCGAAAGCTACCTAAAGGCATCTGGTGGGTGCGTTCTATCGTGCTTGGCATACTTAATATTGGTGGCTTTTTTTACTGTTTATTTGTAGCAGCCTATCTATTACCCGGTGGTGTAGCTGCACTTGTTATGTCGTGCCAACCTATCATAGTCATGATACTTGGTGCGCTACTCTTTAAAGATACCCTTAATTTAAGGCAATTTATTGCTTGTGCAATTGCGGCTGTTGGAGTCGCGATGTTGGTCTTAGAACCAAATATGAATTTACCTGTTCAAGGTGTTATTGCAGGTTTAATTGGTGCCGCTTCAATGGCCACGGGAATAGTATTAACAAAAAAATGGGGCAAGCCTGCTGACGTTAATTTATATACTTTTACAGGCTGGCAACTCGTTGTAGGTGGATTATTTTTACTCCCGATTGGATTAGTACAAGAAGGCTTACCTAGTAACCTAACAGTGGACAATATAATTGGTTATTCCTACTTAAGTATCATTGGCGCCTTGTTCGCTTATATAGTTTGGTTTAAAGCTATTGAAAAACTGCCAGTTGTTACGGTGTCTTTTATATCGTTTGCAAGCCCAATCTCAGCAACATTATTGGGTTATTTTATTCTTTCGCAAAGGCTAACGATGAGTCAAACATTAGGCGCTGTCATTATTGTATTAGCCATTGTTATATCTCAAGTACAGCTGTTTAAAAAATCAAGTTCCAATTTTAATCTGGAACCATCATTAAACAAAAAAACTAGTTAAAGGAAGTAAACATGGACAACTTATTTACAGAAGCTCGTTTTGGGAAAATCAACGCAAGCAATCGCTTTGTAATGGCACCAATGAGTAGAAACAGGGCAACAGCTGAAGGATTAGCAACGCCTCTTATGGCAACCTATTATGCTCAAAGAGCAACAGCTGGGTTAATTATTTCTGAAGGTATTCAACCTAACCAAGTTGGTCAAGGTTTTATGAATTCCCCAGGACTACATAATTTACAACATGTGAAAAGCTGGCAGCCCATTACTGAAGCAGTACATAAAAGGGGAGGCAAAATTGTAGCCCAATTGATGCATTCTGGTCGTATTGGGCATCCTGAATTATACCCCAGTGCTCATCAATCAATAGCGCCTTCAGCAATTAAAGCTACCGGAGACGCTTTTACACCAACAGGGCCAAAGAGCTACCCTACACCAAAAGAAATGACATTAGATGAAATTACAGCAACCATTGAAGACTTCGCAAAATCAGCTGAATTAGCGATTCAGGCAGGTTTTGATGGGGTAGAAATACACGCAGGAAATGGTTTTTTACTTCACCAATTTATGGCAAGCAATACAAATAATAGAGCCGATCTATTTGGTGGTAGCGTCAAAAACCGTTTAAGATTTACGCTAAAAGTAGTGGCGGCTGTTACACAAGCTATTGGTGCTAAAAGAGTCGGTATTCGTATTTCTCCCGACAATACTTACAATGACATTATTGAACAAGACAGTGAAGTGCTCTACCAAACTCTTATTAGTCAGTTGCCAACTGATCTGGCGTATTTGCATATTATGGAAGCGGCTAACCGTGAGCACACCCAGCAGATCCGTAACCAATGGTTAGGTAAGCTTATATTAAACCCTCACAAAGCTTGGCAGGATGGCCCTGTAACCCCTGCTATTGCATCAGATGTGTTAAATGAAAATTTATGCGATGGTGTGGCATTAGGGGCACTCTTTTTAGCAAACCCTGATTTGGTAGAACGTACTAAGTTAAATGCTTCTTTTAATAATGTAGATCCCGATACGTTTTATGGTGGCGACGAAACCGGTTATACCGATTATCCTACAATGGTAGATAAAAGTGCATCGCTATCTGAGAAACAAAGTGAATCTATATTAGAGCGTGTTGAGCTTTCGTGATTAATTTTGCACCTGTAGGTTTGGTAGTTAGGCGAGGCAGAGTTTATGTCGTGTGATTATTCCCCATAAATAGGCGATAACGCAGCGTAAGTGCCAAACATCCGTAGCCCTTAGGTTCGTCCTAGGGGCGATTTACTCTTTGCTGCTACATAGATGTAAATAAAAGCCGTGAGTAGGGCGCGGAAGCTTTGCGCGAATTTACCTATTCTTACATAAAGATAAGTTAGTAAGGTGATGCAGGAGCGTTACCAAAGCTACCAAGTTACAAATCTCGCGCCACGATTAAATCGCTCCTCGATTGAACAAATTTTAATCCACAAAGATCAACATGCCCTAGATAGAACAAATTGTGCTCCTGAAAGGCCAACTGGCCTTATTTATAAGTAGAGCTAGAAAGGCCTAAAAGTAATTTTTTAAGTAATACTGCGAGTTGCTGCTGCTCCGACTTATCTAAAGGTGACAATAAAGACTGCCCTTTTGCGATATGCTCCTCTACAACCTGATCAATCAATTGAAAACCTTTCTCTGTTAAAGACACCATAACGCCTCGACGGTCATTAGGATCAGAGCTGCGTGCAACCAAGTCTTTAGCTTCTAGTTTATCGATACGGTTTGTCATTGAGCCTGAGGTTAGCATTAATGTCTGCAATAGTTGATTTGGACTCAATGTAAACGGTTTTCCTGAACGCCTAATTGTCGCTAATACATCAAATTCGCCACCATTGAGGCCAAAACGGCCAAATACAGTTTGTAATTCTTTGCTAAACATTGCATCGGTACGAACGAGTCGGCCCATAACTCCCATAGGCGAAGGGTCTAAATCAGGTCTTTCTTTATTCCACTGGGCTATGACGACGTCAACAAGATCATTTTTCATTATATCTACTACTCTAATTTAAATTGATAAACCAATATAACTCACAACAACCTCTACGACAAGACTCATCACAACAAGTATCTTTACACAAAGATACTTGACATTAAGATTGTATGTATTATCTTTTACCTAACTTTGTTACATGAGAGTTATGTGTAGTACTCATTTTTAACAAGGCAATTCAAAAATTAGTCATCTATAAAATTTTAAATAAAGGAATAGGCATAGAAATGAAACTACATAACCAACTAAATCGAACCGAAAACCTTGAGCAAGATCAGATATCTTTTTTGGGAGAAAGTGATACTCGAACATTGTTTGATTTAATTCAAAAGCAAATTATTGAAACACCTGATGAAACTGCAGTAATTAGTAACCAAGGAGATTGGAGCTATAAAATGCTGGATAAAAAATCAGCTAACATTGCCTCTTTACTCCATCAGCATGGTGCTAAGCAAGGTGAATATGTTGGTTTGTTTGTCGATCCATCGCCTGACTTAATTTTTGGTGTGTGGGGAGCTATTTATGCAGGATGCGGATACCTTCCACTGTCTCCTGAATACCCTGAAAAACGTATTAGCTATATGCTAAAAGACTCTAAAGCGCGCTTAGTTTTAACTCAAGCACATTTAAAAGAGCAAATTACTGCATTGGTTAGCAGCGACATTACTGTGATTTCAATAGATGATGTTGATGATAATACGTCATATTATGCGCCACTATTACAAGATAGCCTTGCTTATATGATTTACACCTCTGGAAGCACAGGTGATCCAAAAGGCGTCATCATTGAACATAGCAGTATTGTTAATCAGCTTCTGTGGTTAAAAGAAGAGCATAGCTTTAGCCAATCAACTCGTATTGTACAAAAAACGCCTTTTAGCTTTGATGCAGCCCAATGGGAGATTTTAGCTAATGCAATCGGTATTTGTGTTGTTACAAGTGAAGTAGGAATGTATCGCGATCCGCTTGCACTTATTGATTTAATCATTGAAAAACAAGTGACCGTTTTGCAATGTGTTCCTACCCTTTTACAAGCCTTGCTTGATTCGCCTTGTATTCAATTGTGCAACTCATTGTCTCACGTGTTCAGTGGGGGTGAAACGCTTACTAAACAGCTCGCCTTGCAATTTTTTGAAACACTGCCTGAAAAAGATCTAATCAATTTATATGGGCCAACAGAATGCACAATAAATTCATCCAGCCATAAAGTAACACCTCATACTTTAGAACAAGCGTTTGATGCAATTACCATTGGTAAGCCTGTAGCCAATACTCACTACTATATACTTGATGAACAGTTAAACTTAGTTGATGAGGGTGAATCTGGTGAGCTTTATATTAGTGGTGTGCAGGTTGCTAGAGGTTATTTAAACCGTAACGATACAACGCTCGAAAGATTTATATCTAACCCTCACAATAGCGAGCCTATGCATAATACGCTCTATCGCAGTGGTGATATTGTAAAACGTGATAAAGAAGGTAACACACACTTTTTAGGTCGCGCCGATAATCAAATTAAATTACGTGGTTACCGTGTTGAGCTTGATGAAATTAGACTTGCCATTGAAAAGCATGATTGGATAAAAAATGCCGCAATGGTTGTAAAAAATGACCAGCGTACCGGTTTTCAAAATCTTATTGCATGCATTGAATTAAATCATCGTGAAGCCGCTTTAATGGATCAAGGCAAGCAGAGTGAACACCATCAATCTAAAAAAAGTAAATTACAAGTTAAAGCACAACTCTCTAATGCTGGATTTAGACAACCACAAGCGCTGTTAAACTTACCCGTATTTAATTTACCAAATAAAAACGCATCAAAAGAGCAAACTGAAACTGTTTTTGCTCGTAAAACTTATCGTTACTTTGATGGTGGAAATGTGTGTGAGCAAGAAATACTTAACTTACTCAAAAAACAAAAATCAGAGATCCCTACACGCCCTGTCAGCGCATTAGAATATGATGAATTTGGTCAAATCATGAGATATTTTGGCCAGTTTAAAAGCAAGCAACGCTTACTGCCCAAGTATGGCTATGCATCTCCAGGCGCCCTGTATGCTACGCAGTTATTTTTAGAAATACATAATTTATTTAATTTAAAATCGGGTATTTATTATTATCACCCTGAACTACATACCCTGCATCTTGTACGCTCATTAGCGCCTGTAAGCACGGTTAAATTAACTTGCCATTTTTTAGGTAAACAATCAGCTATAGAACCTGTATATCAAAATAATATATTAGAAGTTTTAGAAATGGAAACAGGCCATATGCTTGGCTTATTTGATCATATTTTACCTCAGTTTGGCCTTTCAATTGGCGCTGCTAGTTTTGACAATGAATACCAAGATTACTTAGCTGTTCACGAAGATGACGCCTACTTAGGAAGTTTTGATATTAGCCAACATAGCGAAACTGACCCGCTTTCAAATGTTGAGACCTTAGTGCAAATTCAAAATGTAGATGGTTTAAATTCAGGACAATACACAGTTCAAGATAATCAGCTGACACCCCTTTCTGATCAGCTAATTGAAAAGAAAAAAGTGATTGCCATTAATCAGCAAGTCTATGATAGAGCTTCTTTTGGTATTTCTTTACTTAATCATTCTACAACGGCTTGGCGACACTATATTGATTTAGGTCGTAAGTTACAGCAGTTACAAATGAACGACTTAAACATAGGTTTAATGTCTTCTGGTTATAGCTCAAAATCTGGTAATAATTTACCTTCAGCCAATCGTATTGAAGAAATTTTATCTGATGCGAACTGTACAATGAAACCATTTTATTTTTGCATTGGTGGAAAAATTTCAGAAGAGCAAAAACGCAGCGAAGGTATGAAAGAAGACGCTATACATATGCGTGGCCCCCTTGAAATATTGAATCATGATTTACAAAATTCGCTACCTAGCTATATGGTACCTAATAAAATTATAACTTTTGCTGAATTCCCACAAACAGCGAATGGGAAAGTCGATTATCTCGCTCTAAAAAATTCAGAGAAACTTAATAATATTGAAAATAAGGCAGCCTACATTGAGCCTCGAAATAAATTAGAAGAGAAAATAGCTGATATTTGGCTCCATGTTATGAAATGGGACAAAGTATCTGTCCAAGATAATTTTTTGAAAGTGGTGGAAATTCTTTAACAGCCGTTACATTTATGAATACTTTAAATAAAGAGTTGAGCATTAGTATCCCGATGCAAGCTATCTTTCAAGCCCCCACTATTGAAGCACTTGCTCTTTATATTAAGCAAAACGATAACAGCTCACATAGTCGGTTGATTAATTTAAATAACTCTACACAAAAATCGCGAATTTTCTGCTGGCCTGGTTTAGGTGGGTATCCAATGAGCTTAAAACCTTTAGCTGAAAAAGTGGCCGATGAAGCGACGTTTATTGCAGTGCAAGCGCATGGCCTTAATTGTGATGAAGTTCCTTACGATACAATACAAGAAATGGCAGAAGCTGATATCAAGCTAATCAAAAATGAGCAACCAACGGGTCCTTATACGTTATGGGGATACTCTTTTGGGGCTCGTGTTGCATTTGAAGTGGCGCATCAACTTGAAGCAAGTGGCGAGACCGTGGAAGCACTTTATCTCATTGCACCTGGCTCACCTAATCTACCTCAGTATTCACAAAAAGAGCAGACACCTTGTTTTACTTCTCCTGCATTTGTCACCATTTTATTTTCAGTGTTCTTTCAAAAAATACAAGGCCCGGTATTAGAACAATGTTTATCGGCAGTGACTAATAAACAACAGTTTATTGACTTTGTATGTATGAATCATCGCACTTTGAATCGAGATGTTGTCAGTAAAATCATAGAAGTAGTCATGCGCACTTATGAGTTTAAATATACATTCACAGAGTTGCTTGAACGCCAAGTAAAAGCACCAAAAGTGATATTTAAAGCACAAGGAGATGATTATTCATTTATTGAAAACATTCCTGAGTACAACGAAAAAGAAGCGATAACACAACACTTACAAGCAGATCATTACGCATTATTAAAACATCAAGGTGTTGATGAGCTGTTTAATTGCATTGTGCAATCTCAAGGTTCTTACGAGAACCATCGTTCATTATTAATAGCGTAAGGACGCAATATGCCGCATATCAACATACATTATTTTGATTCTCACGTATCCAGTTCTACCAAGAATAGGCTCGTGAAAAAATTTCGGCACTGATAAGTAAAGAGTTTAAATGCAATAACGACTTTATTTCAATCGCACTGCATGCAGAGCAACCGAAAAATTGGCGACAACGTGTTTATAACAAACATATTATTCAGCAAAAATATAAATTAATTAAAAAACCAAGTTATTAGAGGAAAATAAAATGAACAATACAAAGATAAATCTTGTTATTAAGCCTGAAATTAAACGGGCTCTTGAGTTAGGGCTTGCGGTCGTGGCGCTTGAGTCTAATGTTATAACGCATGGCTTAGATTACCCTGAAAATAAACACACCGCGTTACAAGTAGAAGCAGCAGTTCGTGAATCGGGTGCAATCCCTGCAACCATTGGAGTCGCTAATGGTAAATTACTAATTGGCATGGATGAAAGTGAGATTGAGTTATTTGCAACAACCGCAAATATACCTAAAGTCAGCACGCGTGACTTACCCGTTGTATTAGCGACTAAGCAATTGGGTGCAACCACCGTTGCCTCATCTATTATTGCAGCTGAGTTAGCAGGAATATGCTTTTTTGCATCTGCCGGCATTGGTGGCGTTCATAGAGGAGCAAACAATACGATGGATATTTCTTCAGATCTTATGCAATTTACACGTTCACGGGTTGCCGTTGTATGTGCTGGTGCAAAAAACATACTCGATCTAGGTTTAACACTTGAATACTTAGAGACCCACAATGTCCCTATTATATCTTATCAATTTGATGATTTCCCTGCATTTTACTGTCGCTCAAGTGGCTATAAAGCACCACAACGGATAGATGATGCATCTATTTTAGCCGACATAATTGAAACCCAATGGCTACTTGATAATAAGCGCAGTGTATTAATTACAACACCCACTAAGCTCGAAGACGCCATTGATAGTGATGATGTTAATGATGCTATCAACGCGGCAATTAGCTCGGCTCAAGCGCAAGGGATCAGTGGAAATAAAGTCACTAAGTACATTATGAAAGCAATTGATGAAGTAACTAAAGGGCGTTCAGCTAAAGCTAACAGTGCCGTTTTGATCAATACAGCGCGTGTTGCAGGGCATTTAGCTGTTGCCCATGCAAAGCAATCTAGTAATAAAAGAGAAGTAGCGTAAAAATAATGGGTGAAGTTTATTGACAAATTTTTTTAATTATATATCTTTATATAAAGATACTTTACATAAACAAACTTCACCCAAGCATATTACCTACTAGATGCACACAAGGAGCTAATTATGAATTTCATTCCATGGATTACAACGACAGGCATACTAGCAATTTTAATAGCGGGCAGCTTTGCAGTTAAAAGTAACATCATTGATGCGCGCAGCAATATAGGCAATGAACAATCGGCTAATGTCGAAGCTATGTATGTAGAAAAAGTTGCTCACCAGTCACATATAGATATTAGCGGTATCGTAAAAGCCCCTAAAACATTATCGTTAATTAATGAATCAGCAGGTAAAGTTACAAAACTCTATTTGCAATCTGGCGGTATTACTTATGCAGGTGATACGTTACTCGAAATAGAACACGAGGAGGAAAAAGCACAACTGCAAATAGCTAAATCACGCTTTGAACTACAAAACACCACCGTAAAGAGATATAAAAGCCTTTATAATTCAAATAAATTGAGCGCTCAGCAATTAGATGAATCAACGGCTTTACTTGCTCAATACCAAGCAGAAATAAACCTACTCTCAGCTAAAATTGCTAAAAAAGTGATTACAGCACCATTTACAGCCCGCGTTGGTATACATGACTTGCAAGTCGGTCAGTTTTTACCTGCTAATACAAATCTAACTCAGCTCATTGGTATTGAAAAATATATGTGGGTCGATTTTTCTCTCCCGCAAACCTATACAGAGCTAGCAATTAATACGCCGGTAGTATTAACGCTACTTGATGACACACAGACAGAAATAATTGCACAAGTTGCCTCTGTTGCACCAGAAATGTCAAAACACTCAAGACAGCTGAAATACCGTGCAAAAATTACATTAGGAAATACTAAACTAAATTCAAATCAACTCGTTAAAATTAAGGTACCTATTGGCAACAAAAAAGAGGTTGTTGCAATCCCGTATTTAGCAGTTATTAAAGGTAAATTAGGGAACTATGTATATTTATTAAATAAAGACGAGGAAGGAAAAACATACGCTAAGCGTACACAAGTTGAATTAGGCGAACGTATTGGGGATCTCGTTATGATCACCAATGGCTTAACCTCAGGCGCATTAATCGCAAGTCATGGAGCATTTAAATTGCGTGACGGTTTAAGAGCATACTTGCTTAATTCAGAGCGTACTGTAGCTATGGAAGATACGTTATCTCCTAAGGTATCATTATGAAAAACAATCATTTTATGGATCGATTCATAACACAACCAACACTTGCAATCGTTTTATCCGCTATTATTTGTATTGCTGGGATTTGGTCAGTGCTTAAGGTGACTGTGCTACAGTTTCCAAAAATTGAAAGTTCATCTTTAGTTATTTCAACTAACTACGTAGGCGCATCAGCTGAAACAGTTAAAGGTTTTATTACAGAACCAATTGAACGTATTTCCGCTACGGTTCCAGGTGTTGATTATGTTGAATCAGTCACAATTGCAGGGAACAGCACTGTAACAGCTTACTTAAATTTAAACGAAGATAGTACTCGGGCTTTATCACAGCTTACTGCTCGTCTTAGCCAAGTTAAATATATGCTCCCGAATGATACTGAGGATCCCATTGTTAGCGTTAAGCGTACCGATCGACCTCATGCGCTATTTTATTTAAATATAGAGCATCAGGGCGAATCACTTACACAACTAACCGACTTTTTATCAAGGCAAGTGACTCCTATAATTACAGATATTGAGGGTGTTCAAAGAGTCGCAATTGAAGGCAGTAGAACGCCTGCGATGCGCGTGCATTTAAATTCTGCAAAGTTAGAAGCATTTGATCTTAGCGCTGACGATATTTACTCCGCGTTGGCTGCAAATAATACAATAGCTACGCTAGGTTATATAGAAACTAATAAACAAAAAATTGATCTGGTCGCTAATACACAATTGAAAAGTATCGATGAATTTAAGCAGTTAATTGTAAAACGTATAGATAATGATGTTATATATCTGAGAGATGTAGCCCATATTGAACTTGGCTCTGAGCAGCCAACGGTAAGTGCTCGCTTAAATCAGCATGATACTGTTTATATTTCAGTTTGGCCGCAGCCAGGAGCAAATGAAATTGAAGTTGGTGATGCACTTTACGCATTAACCGATAAAATTAATAAGACTTTACCGGATGGTATCAGTATTGGTTATGCCTATGATGGTACTTTATATATGCGCGATGCATTAAATGAGATTTTTAAAACACTGATTGAAACAGTTATTCTAGTAGGCGTTGTTGTTCTCTTTATGATGGGATCATTTAGAAGCTCAGCGGTACCTTTAGTGACTATTCCTATTTCAATATTAGGTGCTATTGCCGCAATGTATGTCGTCGGTTTTTCGTTAAACTTACTAACCGTACTCGCTATTGTTCTCTCTGTTGGCTTGGTGGTTGATGATGCGATTGTTGTTGTAGAAAATGTTTCACGTCATATTCGTGCAGGAAAATCTAAAATTGACGCTGCGCTCACAAGCTCCAAAGAGCTGTTTGTACCAATTATATCAATGACTCTCACACTAACAATGGTGTATTTACCGATTGGCTTTCTGTCTGGACTTACCGGCGTATTATTTAAAGAATTTGCTTTTACCCTAGCAATATCAGTGCTTATATCAGGCATTGTTGCTCTCACACTTTCACCAATAATGAGCGCTTATGTTATCCCTGCTGAAGGGCAAGAAACTAAATTAACAAAAAAAGTAAACTGGGTATTTGATCAGCTAAGAAATAAATATGCATTGTTACTTACTCTTTTATTATCGTGGCGAAATCAAGTGATTGTCGCTGCAATTGCGTTAAGCCTTATGATAATACCATTTTACCAAGGTGCACAAAAAGAGCTTGCGCCAGTTGAGGATCAAAGCAGCATATTTGTACTTGTACAATCCCCCTGAGTCATCGTTAACTTATAATGAAGATAACATTCGTGGCATGGTTGATAGCTTATTAGAAATACCCGGCACAACTCAAATGTGGCAGAACATTTTTACCAATAGTGCTTTTGGCGGTATTGAATTTATAAGTGCTAGCGAACGAGATTACACTACTAAATCAATTCTTCCTGAGATTTATGGACGCTTGGCTAAAACCCCTGGAGTCAACCCGTTGCCCATTCTTCCAGCGCCACTTCCTACTGCGGGCCAATTCGATGTAGAAATGGTCGTTAAGTCCAGCGATAGTTTTGAAATAATGCAAAGCTATGCGGGGCAACTTATAGGTAAAGCATTTGCTAGTGGGCACTTTTTATACGCAGACACTGATTTAAAAATCGATTTACCCCAAATACAATTACAATTAAAGCGCGATAAAATTGCCGATTTAGGAATGGATCTCGCTTATGTCAATCAGCAACTGAGTGTTCTTTTATCAAATAACTACGTTAATCGATTTGATGCGCAAGGAAAAGCTTATCAGGTAATCCCTGTTATTGACCGAAATGTAAAGTCAGATCCTGGAAAACTACTAAGCTTAAACATTAAATCAATTAATGGAACCAGCGTGCCATTATCTGCAATAGCTGAAGTTAAATGGGCAACAGTTCCTAGACAATTAAATAGCTTTGGACAGCAAAATGCCTTTCGCATATTTGGAGCCGTATTACCTAATTCCACAAAAGAAGAGGCACTTTCAGCATTAGAAAATGCCGCAAAAGAATTACTCCCCCTTCATACACTGTTGATTATGCAGGAGAGTCTAGACAAATAAGACAACAAGGTAATAGTTTATTAGGCGTTATGCTCATTTCACTGGTCATTGTTTACTTACTGCTTAGTATCCAATTTAATAGCTTTCGAGACCCTCTAGTTGTGTTAATTGGGAGTGTACCTTTGGCAATGGCTGGCGCGTTGATGCTATCGTATTTTGAATTAACGACTATCAATATTTATTCTCAAATCGGTTTAATCACACTCATTGGTCTGATTGCAAAAAACGGTATCTTAATTGTCGAATTTGCAAATCACCTACAAGAGCAAGGTAAAAGCCGCATAGAAGCCGTAATTGAATCTGCATCAACTAGATTAAGGCCTATTTTAATGACCACTGCCGCCACTGTTCTTGGGCACTTCCCATTATTAATGGTATCTGGAGCTGGGGCTGAAGCCCGAAATAGTATTGGCATTATATTAGTAGCAGGAATGCTTATAGGAACCCTTTTTACTCTTTTTGTATTGCCTGCTTTTTACGTAAAACTGGCTTCAAAACGAGTGCCTAAAGAAGTAAATAAAAGTAACCTTTTCAGTTCAAATGAAAAATCATCTTTTGCTATTAGTTAAGGTCTGTGACCTCTCAGGATTAAAGTTTGTTCTATCTAGGGGAAATTTAATCCCGGCGCGAGATTTATAACATAGCCAGCTCGGTAACAGCTCCTGCGTTACCTTGTTGGCTTACATGCAAACATGCTGTTGAAAATTCAACGACCAAAGATCAACACGCTCTAATAAGCTAAAGCTCTTATCGCGATAAATTATGTAATATCTGCAGCGTATAAAGAACTTTGTTTCATACAAAAAACCTGACAGCAGTTACTTCGTTCAAATAAACAACACATTGTATAATTATTACTTTATACATTGCTCACTTTTAAATCGGTGTTTCATATTCATGACAGTTAGTCACTAAACCACTACAACTAATTCATTCTAAAACCAGCTCAAAACATGAAAAATTTAGTCAAAAACTATATTCTTCGGCGCAATTATTATTACAAATAATGGATGAGCACACACATGACAACACCTCAAGGTGCAACGCTTTCAAATGCACCAATAAATAACACACACTCTTCTACCTCAAAATGGAACCAACACGATACACAATGGACGCTAAGTCTATTTGGCACTGCCGTTGGTGCGGGTATTTTATTTTTACCTATTAACATTGGTATTGGCGGTTTTTGGCCGTTAATTATTATGGCATGCTTAGCATTTCCAATGACCTTTTGTGCACACCGTGGATTAGCGCGTTTTGTACTTTCATCAAAAAATAAAGATGCCGATTTTACCGATGTAGTTGAAGAGCACTTTGGTGTGACTGCGGGGCGGTTAATTTCTTTATTGTACTTTTTATCTATATTCCCAATTTTGCTTATTTACGGTGTGGGCTTAACTAATACTGTGGATAGCTTTATGGTTAATCAAATGGGGTTAGAGTCGCCATCTCGCGTGTTGCTTTCGGGTGTATTAGTTGCAGGTATGATTAGCTTAATGATGGGCGGAGAGCGCTTAATGCTGCGTGCCTTTGCTATTTTAGTTTATCCGCTTGTGGGTATATTATTGTTTTTATCACTTTATTTAATCCCAAGTTGGCAAATGCCAGATATGAGCATGCCTGAAATGGGCAGCTTTGGAAAAACGTTGTGGTTATCGATCCCTATTATTGTGTTTTCGTTTAGCCACGCAGCGGCTATCTCAAGCTTTGTAAACGTGCAACGCGGTCACTACGGTGAACAAGCTACACATAAATCTGAGGCGATTTTAAAGCGCACTAGCTTACTACTTATTACCTTTGTACTGTTATTTGTGTTCTCTTGCGTGCTGTCGCTTACAGGCGAGCAAATGGCCGCTGCTAAAGCCGCTAACGTATCGGTTTTATCCTACCTTGCTAACATTACTGATAACTCGTTTATTGCCACACTTGGGCCGCTTGTTGCCTTTATTGCTATTACATCGTCGTTTTTGGGTCACTTTTTAGGGGCACGTGAAAGCTTTACAGGTTTAGTAACTAAACAAACAAGCTTAAGCGCAAAAGTGGCCGATAAAATTGGTGTGTTAATTATGTTTTTAGCTATTTGGTTTTGCGCTGTTAAAAACCCAAGTATTTTAGACATGATGGATCAGTTATCGGGCCCTATCATTGCGATGATTTTATTCATCATGCCAATGATTGCAGTTTATAAAGTGCCTGCACTTCATAAATACCGTAACCGTTTAAGCACGCTATTTATATTAGCGGTTGGCTCACTTGCTGTATTTGCACTTATTTACAGCATGATTAATTAATACGCTATATATTCAAAAGCCCAGCTAAGTTAATTAGCTGGGCTTTTTTGTTTGTACGGTTTGTCTCAAATTATTTTTTTATAGTGTGGGTTCTGGCATGTTAAGTATAAATTAGCCTAAAAATAGCCCAACTATGCAATACAATAAATTATTACTAATAAGCGCATGTTTGCTCGCAACACTATTTGTAAGCCCTTTAGTTCAAGCTTCAGAATCCCCAACAATTTTATCAATGAAAGAGCGCGCTGCGTTTATAGATAAAATTACTGAACTTAGAGTTAATAGCTTAATGCCCTCGTTAATGAAGCAGCACAACACTGATATGTGGCTTCTTATAAGCCGCGAATACAATGAAGATCCAATATTAAAAACAATGCTGCCTGCAACATGGCTTTCAGCCAGACGCACCACTATTTTGCTATTTGCACTTAATAAACAAGGTGGGGTTGATGCTTACGCTATTGCGCCTTATAAAATAGGTAATGTATTTAAAAAAGGCTGGGATAAGCAAACACAACCTAGCCAGTGGCAGGCACTCAATACGCTTATTGAGCAATACAAACCTCGCAACATTGCGCTCAATACTTCTACCGACTGGGCACATGCCGATGGCCTTGTGCTAGGCGATTACAAAACCTTAATGGCTAACTTGCCCGCCACTTATCACAATAAAATAATTTCCGCAGAGCCGCTTGCTGTCGCGTGGTTAGAGCAACGTATTCCTGAAGAAGTTGAAATGTATAAACACATTGTGGCTATTGCCCATCATATTATTGCAGAGGGGTTTTCGGGTAAAACAATTACGGTGGGTAAAACAACTAGCGATGACTTGGTATGGTGGTTTAGAGAGCGCGTAAAAGAGCTAAAACTACAAACATGGTTTCACCCAAGCGTTGCTATTCAGCGCGCCGATGCGAAGTCGTTTAATCATGAAGAAAGCTTTACCAATGGCTACGATGATAACGTTATACAAGCCGGCGATTTACTTCATGTCGATTTTGGTATTACTTATTTACGCTTAAATACCGACACGCAGCAGCATGCGTATGTGCTCAAAGAAAACGAAACGAGTGCGCCTAGTTACTTAGTTGAAGCACTAAAAAGCGGTAATAAACTACAAGATATATTTACCAATCAATTTGCGGTAGGAAAAACAGGTAATGAAGTGTTAGCTGCAGCACGAAAAGCCGCTATTGCTCAGGGATTAAAGCCCACTATTTATACTCACCCTCTTGGCTATCATGGTCACGCTGCTGGTACTACATTAGGTATGTGGGATTCTCAGCAAGGTGTACCGGGAGATGGTGACTATCCGCTGCATTTAAATACGGCTTACTCAATTGAGCTTAACAATGCGGTGTTTATAAAGCAGTGGAATAAAGAAATAAGAATAATGCTAGAAGAGGACGCTATTTTTGATAAAAGCGGTGTCTGGTATTTAAATGGCCGACAAACACAATTATTGCTTGTAAAATAAAGCAAAAAAAATGGCGCTCACTGAGCGCCATTTTTAATTTAATTCGTTGCTATTATTCTGTATCTGGCAGGTTACGGCCATAGAATATTTCTTGCATTTCACGGGTCAGTTTTGAGCGAATTTCGTCTTCTTCGCCCTCTGATAAATCTGCCGTAGAAAGGCCGAATAAATAGGTATTTAAGTCGGTTTCTTTTAACATCATTTTGGTATGGAACAGGTTTTCTTGATACACGTTCACGTCCATCATTTGGTACGCTTCTTTAGTATCTTCTGTCATGAAGTTTTGAATCGAGCTAATAGCATGATCAATGTAGTGCTTAACGCCATTTATGTCGCGGGTAAAACCACGAACGCGGTAGTCAATTGTTACCACGTCTGACTCAAGGCTATGAATTAAGAAGTTTAACGCTTTAAGTGGCGAAATAATGCCACAAGTAGACACTTCAATATCAGCACGGAATGTACAAATACCATCATCAGGGTGAGCTTCTGGGTATGTGTGTACACAAATATGGCTTTTATCTAGGTGCGCAACAACTGAATCAGGTAATGGACCTGGCGCTTCGTCAGCATCGTAATTTTGCTGCTCTTCTACTGGTTCTTCTGAAACCAAAATAGTTACACTAGCGCCTTGTGGTTCATAGTCTTGGCGCGCTACATTTAAAATGTTAGCGCCAATTATATCAACAACTTCACCTAAAATGTCGGTTAGTCTATCTGCACTATACTGCTCATCGATATATTCAATATATTCTTTACGTTGTTGCTCGGTCTTTGCGTAGCAAATATCGTAAATACTAAAGCTTAAACTTTTGGTTAAATTGTTAAAGCCATGAAGTTTAAGTTTATCGAAGGGTTTGTTCATAATAAACCAACCTATAAATTAGTGAACTCTGCACCTGCAGAATGAAAAGTTCGCGGATTTTATACGAATTTTCCTTATGGAAAAAGCGTTATTTTGCTTGATCTTGCACAACTTCGTGGCTATGCGTAATTTCTACTGTTTTATCAAGCATTAATGCAACCGAACAATACTTTTCAGCAGAGAGGGAAACGGCGCGTGCAAGGTGTTTTTCAGAAACATTATTACCTTTAACAACAAAGTGTAAGTTGATTTTAGTAAATACGCGTGGGGCTGTTTCGGCACGCTCTGAAGTAAGTTGAACCTGCACGTCTGAAAAATCTTGTTTGGCTTTCTTTAAAATACTGACAACATCGACTGATGAACAACAGCCAACCGACATTAAAACCATTTCCATAGGGCTTGGCGCGGCACTATCGCTACCAGCGTCAAAAACAATATTATGATTAGAATTAGAACGACCGATAAACGTATCGCCCTCAACCCATTTTACATTTGCTTGCATGTGCTTATCTCAAAAAAATATTTTCTTGATTGTAAGCAACTTAGCCGCAGTTGCAAATGAAAATGTACTAGGCGGCTATATAAGCAATTGATTAATACTGTTGCGAGACTGCATTATCGAATAAGTTTTTAACTAAACCAGCAAATTCATCTATAAATGCATGCTGCTCAACCGTGACAGGCTGTGTAGTGATACTACTGAGGACTTCTTCTAAATCGTAAACTATGCCGTCAACTTCGCGTACAATTAAGCTACGCTGCTCTGTATTAAGCTCTGTGTGCTGCTCACAAATAAGCATAACATTTTGCGCAATGACGTCTTCAATTAATTCCATTACTGTTGGGGCACCTGGTTTTATCTCGCCTGGCTTCTCAAACAATGCTAAATTTTGAGTTAGATACATGATCAAATCATCGTACCCTTGCCTATCTAAAACCATTTTTTATACCACCTTAAAATAATTAATTGCCATGATTTAATCAGAAAGCGACGCGAATTACTAGCTTTGCACGATAGCAATACAAAAAAAGCAGCCGAAGCTGCTTTTGTAGTTATTAAGTAGTACTTAATCTATTTTTAAACCTGGACTTAGCGTTGCTGGCATCGCTACTTTTTCAAGCTCAACTGAAGCAACTGGGTATGCACAGTAATCAGCAGCGTAATACGCGCTTGCTCTGTGATTGCCCGACGCACCAATACCACCAAACGGTGCTGCACTTGATGCGCCAGTAATTGGGCGGTTCCAGTTAACAATGCCGGCACGAATACGACGTAAAAAGTGGTCATAATCTGCTGCACTATCACTTAATAAACCAGCCGATAAACCAAAGGTTGTATCGTTTGCTTTATCAATTGCTTGGTCAAAGTCGTCAAAGCGGAATACTTTTAAAAGTGGTCCAAAATGCTCTTCATCTGGGAAGTCACTAATGTTTGTACACTCAATAATACCTGGTGTTACAAAGCCTGTATTGGCTGTGTGCTCAAGTTCTACTAATACTTGAGCGCCAAGTTCAACAAGCTCGTTTTGCGCTTTAACCATGCCTGCTGCTGCCGCTGATGAGATCATAGAGCCCATAAATGGCTGGTCTGCATCATCGTAGTTACCTACTTTAATAGCTTTAGTTGCAGTGATAAGGCGCTCTAAAATTGCATCGCCTTTGCTACCTTTAGGTAAAAACAATTTACGTGCACAGGTACAACGCTGGCCGCTTGAGATAAACGCTGATTGAATAATATCGTGAACAACCGCTTTAGTGTCTTCAACGTCAGTAATAATAAGTGGGTTATTACCACCCATTTCTAGCGCTAAAATTTTACCCGGTTGACCCGCAAACTGTTCATGTAAAATATGACCAGTACGCGAAGAACCCGTAAAGAACAAGCCATCAATCCCTTTGTGAGCAGCAAGGGCTTTACCCGTTTCTACTTCACCTTGAACTAGATTAATTACACCGGCTGGTAAGCCTGCTTTTTCCCACAGTTTAAGCGTAAGCTCAGCAACTTTAGGAGTAAGCTCAGACGGTTTAAATACAACCGTGTTACCTGCTAAAAGCGCTGGCACAATGTGGCCATTAGGTAAGTGACCCGGAAAGTTATACGGACCAAATACAGCTACAACCCCATGTGGCTTATGACGAATCATCGCACGGCCAAGTGGCATTGCGTTTTCTACGTCGCCAGTGCGCTCTAAAAATGCTTTTTCAGAAATGGCAATTTTACCAACCATAGCACCCGCTTCTGTGCGCGTTTCCCACAGTGGTTTACCAGTTTCTTGTGCAATAGTAATAGCGAGCTCTTCGCTGTTTTCTTTTAATTGCGCTGCAAATGCTTTAATTATTTCTAAACGCTCAGTAAAGCTTTTATCAGCCCATGCGTAAAACGCTTCGCGCGCTGCATTTACTGCGGTGTCTACTTGCGCCGCAGTTGCTGATGATGCCTGCCAAATAACGTCGTTATTTGCAGGGTTTAGCGAATTAAATTCTGTGCCTTGGCCTTGTGACCATTGACCATTTATAAATTGTGCAGGATGAGTCATATACTTTCTCCTAAATTAAATCGTGGTTGCACTAACAATATCGCCAGCTTGTAAATGCAATGCATCTGCTATTTCTTGCGATAAAATAAGGCTTTTTGCGCGCTCGTCAAATGTCATTGGCGCAACAGTTGCTCTAAAATCTTCAAGCTTTTCGTTCGCTAGTAACACCATGGTGTCGCCAGTCATTTCGCCAATTTCAACGTTAAAGTGATTTGCATTACGAATCGTTGCAATGTTATCTACTTTTGCTTCAACCGTTGGGCCGCCGTCAAAAATATCTACGTAGCCATTAAACGTAAAGCCTTCGCTTTTTAATAACTCGATTGCTGGGCGAGTGTTGTCGTGTACTTTACCTATTACGGCTTGCGCATCTTTACTTAGCAAGTTTACGTAAATTGGGTATTTAGGCATTAATTCAGCAATGAAAACCTTTTGGCCAATACCTGTTAAGTAATCGGCTGTTGGAAAATCCATTGAGAAAAAGTGCTCTTCAAGCCACTGCCAAAAAGGGCTACTGCCGTTTTCGTCAGACACACCGCGCATTTCTGCGATCACTGTTTGTGCAAAACGCTCTTGATGCTGTTTTATAAACATAAAGCGCGCTTTTGAAAGTAGCTTACCGTTACAATTTTTACGATAGCCATCTTTTAAAAACAATGTGCAAAGCTCTGTAGCACCTGTGTAGTCGTTACATAGCGTTAAAATATCAACCGCTTTGTAGACGTTTAGTGTACGCGAAGAGTGAATCACTTTACTTAAGTGATAATGATAAAATGCATCATCAAGCCCTACCGCAGCTTCAATTGCAGACGTACCTACAACGTCACCGGTTTCGCTATCTTCAAGAACAAACAGGTAGCCTTCGTCACCAGGTTGTGACGTTTGTTTAGCAAAAGAGCTTACTGAATGGTCAATCTTTTTTTGCAATAGTTCTTCGTTTAATGGCAAAGACGTAAAACCATGCCCTGATTCGTGGGCAATTTTCAGTAATGCTGAATAATCATTTTGCTGGATTGGGCGAAGGATCATCATGAGTCCGCTTGCTCCCTTATAAATAACGGTAAATAGGAATTGCAGGGCAAGCGGTGCTTGCCCTTAATTGGTTGGCTTAAGTCGCTTATGCGTTTACTACGCTTGCTACTGCTTTTTCAAAGCGCGCCATACCTTCGCGAATGTCCGCTTCAGGAATTACTAAAGATGGAGTGAAACGTACTACATCCGCACCAGCAACTAATGACATAAGGCCTTGCTCAGTACCTGCCACTAAAAACTCTTTTGCACGACCTTTGTATTGCTCGTTCACTACTGCACCAATTAATAAACCTTGGCCACGGATTTCGCTAAATACGTTGTATTTTTCGTTAACCGCGCTAAGTAGTTCATTAAATAATGCTGCTTTTTCTTTTACGCCAGCCAGTACTTCTGGGGTATTTACTGTATCAAATGCAGCTTCTGCAACAGCACACGCAAGCGGGTTACCGCCATAAGTAGAACCATGTGTGCCTATTTTAAGGTGCTGTGCAATTTCAGTTGTTGTGATCATAGCGCCAATAGGGAAACCGCCGCCAAGTGCTTTAGCCGAAGTTAAAATATCAGGTACTATGTTTAAGCCTTGGTATGCGTATAAATCGCCAGTACGGCCAACACCTGTTTGAACTTCATCAAAAATAAGCAGTGCGTTATGTTTAGTACATAAATCGCGAACGCCTTGAGCAAACTCATCAGTTGATGAAACAATACCGCCTTCACCTTGTAGAGGTTCCATCATTACGGCACATGTTTTATCGCTGATAAGTGCTTCAAATGCAGCAAGGTCATTGTAATCGCAATGTACAATGTCGCCAGGCTTAGGGCCAAAACCATCTGAATATGCAGCTTGGCCGCCAACAGTTACGGTAAAGAATGTGCGACCGTGGAAACCTTTGTTGAACGCGATGATTTGTGATTTTTCTGCGCCAAACTTATCAAGTGCAAAACGACGCGCTAATTTAAGCGCGGCTTCATTTGCTTCTGCGCCAGAGTTCGCAAAGTAAACTTTTTCAGCAAATGTCGCATCAACCATTTTTTTAGCTAGGCGAAGTGCCGGCTCATTGGTCATTACGTTAGATAGATGCCAGATTTTTTCGCCTTGCTCTTTTAATGCGCCTACTAATGCAGGGTGGCAATGGCCAAGACAGTTAACGGCAATACCACCAGCAAAGTCGATAAACTCTCGACCTTGTTGATCCCATACGCGAGAGCCTTCGCCTCGAACAGGAATTACGCTTGAAGGTGCGTAGTTAGGAACCATTACGTGATCAAATAATTCGCGATTGACTGTCATTTTATTTCCTCTTAATTGTGAGCAACACAAAACATCAAAATAGGTGTTTGGTTACTATTTGTAACCAACTTTATAGGCAAGATCAGTAACCTGATAATTGCGCAAAATTGCTTTGTGGTTCAATTTTCAGACGCACATTATTTCAGAATTACTTAAATCTGTCTCGTTAAAAACTTTCATGTATCCCTTTAAAATAAAGGGCTAAAGATATTATTTCATAGATAGTGAATAACTATTTGCATAGTCAATTATGCTCATTTTTAGACAACTAACCGCATGAGCACTGAGGCGCACACACTTTAAGTGTTAAATATGCAATATAACAATAGAGTGAGAATGAATGATTAGTCGCTAAAAAATTAACAAAAATTTTAAGTTTTTAGTCAATTTGAATAGCTAGATTGGTAAAATTACTTGTTTCGAGGGTTTTTAGTTCCGTTTTAGTGAACTTAAAGTACGAAAACCATGCTGTTGTTTCATCAGATTCAATAAGCTGGTGTTCTTTTAAATTTAGATATTGAGAGTAACAACGCGCTTTTAACATTACCTCGGTTAAAGGTAACATTGTATCGCCCTTATCGACTCCATTAACCAACTGCTGCATGACCCCTTGAAAGGGCAAATACTTAAATTTCATTTTCTCAATAACTTTAGCGCTGATAGCTAAAGATTGATTATTAAGTAACGTAGTTAAAAAAAGTGGGTCGGGTTTTAATTCTAATAACGCAGTGTGCAAGTCTTTGCGCTGCTCTTGGCGCGCTATTTGTACTTTACGTTGCCATACTTGCTCAAAAGTTTTTAAATATAAACGCACTAATGCGATTCGCCCTACATCTAAAAGCATACCAAGGGTAAATGCATGAATATCGTTTACATTGTTAATTTGCGCTATTTTTTGTGCTGCAATCGCATTAGCCATTGCACTATCACGTAGCCTGCGCTTTAGCAGTGAAAATGGTTCAGTACTGTGTGGCATCCAATGACGTACTGCAAAAGTAGGTATGACTAACTGTAAATTATCAAGGCCAATGTAGCGCAGAGCAAGCGCGGGGCTATCTACTTTTACTGAGGTGTTTTTACTACGCTGTTTTCGATAGTAAGGTAAATTAACGAGTGTGACTAACTCACGCCCAAGCCAGCTTAAATCGTTTACTAGAGGCTCTAGCCGCCCTACAGTTGCAGACTTAACCGCTAAAAGGTCAAGAATAGTTGCAATACCATCTTCAATCCCTAACGTATTTAGGATTACGGCATCCATGTCGCTTAGTTGCTTAAAAATAGCTGTTTCTATTGCTTTGTGAAGTACTTCACTCGCCTGAGCTCGATACTTATGATGCGCAGTACTGCTCTGCTGACGTTTATGTTGTGCTGCGACCTCAACTTGAAGCAACGTACGTTGCTTCATTGGCTCGCCATATTCTATTTCTAATGTATGAATAAAACCAATTTGCTGATGCGCAAAGCTATGACCAAGCAATAAATCATGTGCTCGTTGGTCAAGTATTTTAGCTGTTCGTTGTTGCGCTACAAGTTCAGTCATAACATCCATTCATTAGTAAATATAAAATAAGTATCGGTATTAAAAATTAGAAGCGCATTAAAAAGTTATCAAGCAGTGCTAATCCTTGTTCAGTTAAAATAGCTTCAGGATGAAACTGCACTCCCTCTATCGCTAACTCTTTATGGAGTAACCCCATAATTTCGTCAAATTCACCTAATTCGGTTTGACTCCACGCGGTTACTTCAAGCTCTTTAGGCAGTGTTTGTGCTTTAACGACTAAAGAGTGATAACGACATACCGTTAATGGGTTGGCTAAACCTTTAAATACACCTTTATTGGTATGAACTATGGGCGATGTTTTACCGTGCATAATTTTTTTAGCACGAATGACATCACCACCCAAAGCTTGTGCGATGGTTTGGTGTCCCAAACAAATGCCTAAAATTGGGTATTGCCCTTTTAGCTGCTCAACCACGCTTAACGATATACCAGCTTCGTTAGGTGAGCAAGGACCCGGCGATAACACGATGTGTTTCGGGTTTAACTGTTTTATTTGTGCAATGCTTAGCTCGTCATTACGTTTTACTAAAACGTCTTGATCTAAACGCTGAAAATATTGCACTAAGTTGTAAGTAAACGAATCGTAGTTATCGATCATTAACAGCATTACACAACAGACCTTATAAATTATTGACCACTACTTCACACAAGTGGCACTAAGCGCTGCATTCTACCACTATTAATTAACCAACATAAATTAGCAAAAAGCGTTAAAAACTTGCTCTTTTAACTAAAATAGCAGCTCAAGATAGATTTATTGCCCAGAGTTCAGGTTACTTAAGTTTAATTCCACTCATAGTCGCTTAACTTCTGTGGTTATTCTACTTTCTCGCATCTTGAGCAATAATATCGAGCCCTAAGCTTTTCACGAGTAGTTAATACGACTATTTCAGCTGTATACCCCAGCCATAAATTATTGACCGCTAAAGTACGTGCGTTTATCGATCATTTTATTGCCTGCTTTGGTGAAGTCCCTTATTGGAAAAAACAGTAACTGCTAAAAAGTAAAAGCGGTTGTTTGCGCTATATCAAATTAAGTTGGCAATGGTTGATTTATGATTGTTTAAACCCCAGTGTATTATGTGAAGGTAATAATTCACTTAAACAACTCACTTACTTGTGAGCTCATTTATATCCTATTAAGGAGCGAATATGTTAGGCGAAGACCACTCATTAACAAACGACTTTCCAGATCATTTAAATGCCATTGCAACACTCAATACTGACGATTCTGAATTTGCCGAAAAGGCAACACAGTACGATAAGTTAGACAAAGAAATAAGAGTATTGGAGCTTAAAGATGCGCCAATTAGCGATGAACAAATGCATCAATTAAAGCATGATCGCTCAGAATTAAAAGATTGGCTATACCAGCGTTTACTTCAAGCCGAACAACACTAAAAGTAAAAAAGAGTTCGCTGTAAACAGTGAACTCTTTGATCGTCTTCAATCAAAAATCTATATTACTTTACAAAATCACCCACTGAATTCATAAACACAGTAGCAGGGCTTTAAAGTTGTCATAAAGCGCGCCCTCAGCAGTCCACGTATAGGTGTATTCATTATAATTCACCTAATTTAAGCTGTGCTAAAACACGATCTAATGTATCAACTAGTTGTTGGTTTTTAGTCTCGTTTAATGCATCTATATGTGGCGGTGCAAAACGCTCAGCATCGTTATCAAAATACAAACCTGTGGCGTTGTTAAATTCATCGCTAAGCGCAGCACGATAAAAAATATCAGCTCCTAGTTTTAGATCTCCACCGTCTAATCCGTATGCATCTTTAACCATCTTGCTACCCAGTAACGATTTTGGATTTACTGATACAACTAACGGGCCTACCTCTTTTAATTTAAGTCCTAGATAGCGCGACCACATCGTAATAGCTAACTTACTTTGTGCATAAGCGTCACCATCCGAAAGCGCCTTATTACCAATAAGTGCATCAAGGTTAACGCTTGATTGCGCGGCCGATGATACGTTAACTACACGCGCATTTTTATTTAATAGTGGTAGCAGTAATTTAGTCAGTAAATAAGGTGCAAATGTATTTACGGCAAAACGCGCATCAAGGCCATCAGGTGCTATTACGCTTTCAAGCTTGAATACACCAGCGTTATTAATAAGTACGTCAATTTGTTTATGATCTGCGCTTATCTGTTCTGCCAAATAATGTACCTGTGACATTTCGCTTAAATCGGCCACATAGCTTTGAGTACTTGCTTGCGGGTAATGCTCGTTTAACATTGTCTGTACATTATTAAGCTTTTCTATATTACGACCATGCAGTAATACCGTGTGACCTTGGGCTAGTAACATTTTTGCCGTCTCTAAACCAATGCCATCTGTTGCACCGGTGATTAAAATGATTTTTTTCATGTGTATGCCCTCTCAGTGCAACATTAAAGTAGTTAACCTGGACTCTAGATAATAAATATCTTAACCAGAGTTGTGGTTAGTTAAAGCCCAGTTACAGTCTTAAAGTAAATTATGCAGCTATCGTAGCACCCCAATACCGTCGTGATAATTAGCCATGTAATAGAATCAGTTTATAAAATAAATTGATAAAGCGAGGATCTGATGAGCGAATGTTTTTTATTCTTCTATTTGAATTTTGCTCTAATCATTACTATTGTTTTTACACCCCTTAATAGTAGTATTTATCATATAAATATACTTTTCGAGAAATAACATGAAAGTTTTAGTTACTGGCGGCATGGGTTATATAGGTAGCCACACATGTATTGCATTGCATGAAGCAGGTATTACGCCTGTTATTTATGATAACTTGTCAAATGCAAGTTCGCGGGTACTTGACCAACTCGAAAAGATTACATGTACTCGGTTTGAGTTTATATTGGGTGACATACAAGACGAGCAACAGTTTAAGCTCGCTCTAAAATACACTAAAGCCGAAGCCGTCTTTCACTTTGCAGCTTTAAAAGCCGTTGGCGAATCTACCGAGCAACCGCTGCGTTATTATCAAAATAACGTGTCGGGCACATTAAGCATGCTACAGAGCATGCAAGAGGCAGGCGTTAACCATATTATATTTAGCTCATCGGCTACTGTGTACGGCGAGCCAGACTACCTCCCTATTGACGAAAAGCATCCTATACGCGCAACTAACCCCTATGGTTGGACTAAAGTCATGGTTGAGCAAGCCATGCAAGACGTATGTAATGCCAACAGTCAATTTATGGGGATTGCGCTTCGTTACTTTAACCCAGTAGGTGCACACCCAAGCGGTTTACTAGGCGAAAGTCCTAATGGTATTCCTAATAACTTAATGCCATTTATTGCCCAAACTGCAGTAGGTAAGCGCGACGTGGTAAATATTTTTGGTGACGACTACGACACCGAAGATGGCACCGGCGTGCGCGACTATATTCACGTTTTAGATTTAGCGAAAGGCCACGTTGCCGCTTTTATGCAGCACAAAACAGACACCGCTTTTCATGCTTATAACTTAGGCACAGGGCAAGGTTATTCTGTGCTTGATATGATCAAAGCATTTAGCGCATCAGCCAATAAAGATATTCCTTATCAAATTACGCCGCGCCGAGCAGGTGATATTGCCTGTAATTACGCCGATGCCACAAAAGCGCAAAACACACTTAACTGGCACGCAGAACTAACACTTAGCGACATGACAAACGACACATGGCGCTGGCAAACTAATTACCCAAGTGGGTTGGAGAGTTAATATGACTTTATTAGAAAGTACTCACAGACGTAAAAATCCGCTAACGGGTCGTTGGGTATTAGTGTCACCACATCGTAATAATCGCCCATGGTTAGGCGCAACAGAAGCTGTTAACGAAAACGTATTACCAAAACACGATGACAGCTGCCCACTTTGTCCTGGCAACACCCGTGCAAATGGCGACAGTAACCCAGATTACAAATACACCCATGTATTTAGAAATGACTTTGGCGCACTCACACCTAATGCCAGCGAGCAATTACAAGGCTTAGAGTCAGACAGCGATTTATTTATTGCCGACGAAGCCAGTGGCGAATGCCGCGTAATTTGTTTTTCTCCAGAGCACAATAAAACACTACCAGAGCTTAGCCAAAATGCATTGCACGAAGTAGTAAAAACTTGGAAACAAAATTACACAGAGCTTGCACAGCAGTACGAATGCGTACAAGTTTTTGAGAATAAAGGCGAGATCATGGGTTGCTCGCAACCTCATCCTCACGGTCAAGTATGGGCGCATTCGCATTTATCAACGGAAATTGAAGCCGAAGATAACCAGCAGCTCGCCTATTATGAAAAGCATGGCACAGCCTTGCTTGCCGATTACGCGCAAAAAGAGCAAGCAGATCAAACACGTGTTGTATTTGAAAACGAACATTGGCTTGTTGTGGTGCCATTTTGGGCTGCATGGCCGTTTGAAACAATGCTAGTAACTAAAGATAACATTCAAAACTTTAGCCAGCTAAACGATGCACAAACCGACTCTTTAGCTCAGGCTCTTAAAGTATTAACCACTAAATACGACAACGTATTTAATTGCAGCTTCCCCTACTCAATGGGTTGGCACAATGCACCGGCCAATAGAGGCTCTGATGAGCAGCACTGGCGCTTGCATGCACATTTTTATCCGCCGCTACTTCGCTCTGCTACCGTTAAAAAACACATGGTAGGCTACGAAATGCTAGGCGAAAGCCAACGCGATTTAAGCGCAGAAACCGCCGCTTCTATTTTAAAAGCAGCCAGTACCACACATTATAAAGATACAGTAGGACACATAGATGAAGCTTAACGAATTCCAACAACAATTTTTGTCACTGTATGGCGCGCCTGCACAAGGTATTGCTGCCGCCCCTGGGCGTGTAAATCTAATTGGTGAATTTACTGATTACAACGATGGCTTTGTTTTACCGTGTTCGTTAGCATTTCGTACCCAAGTTATGTTTAAACAGCGCGACGATAATATTATCACTGTGCGCTCTTTAAATTACCCAGGCGAGCAAGACCGCTTTAGCGTTGATGAGGCAATCAGCGAAGGCCAATCGCAATGGGGTAACTATATTCGCGCGGTGGCTTTTGTACTTAAACGAGCAGGCCATACATTACGTGGCGCTGACCTACTTATTGATAGTAATTTGCCGCAAGGCAGTGGCTTGTCGTCATCGGCTGCACTCGAAGTTGCTGTTGGCGGTATGTTTAACCATATTGCACAGCTTGGTTTACCACCAGAGAAAATTGCGTTATTTGGCCAAGAAGCCGAAAACGACTTTATGCATTGCCAATGCGGTATTATGGATCAGCTTATTTCGGCTAAAGGCGAGAATGGTCACGCACTTTTAATTGACTGCGAAAACTTAGCGACTACGGCAGTAAAAGTACCAGATGATTTAAACATTGTTATTGTTAATTCAAACTACCCGCGTAAATTAGTTGATAGCGAATACAACCAGCGCCGTATTGACTGCGAACAAGCTGCTGTAAAAATGGGTGTAGAAACACTTCGTCAAGCAACCATGACTGGCTTGCAAGCAGTAAAAGCGACATTAAGTGAAAACGAATATAAACGTACACACCACGTAATTAGCGAAAACGACCGCGTAATTGCAGCAACTACTGCACTGCAAAATAACGATATGGATGCACTTCGCACGCTAATGGCAGCATCGCACCAATCACTTAAACACGATTTTGAAGTAACCGTACCGGCAACCGATGGCCTAGTAGAAATTTGTAAAGAAGCGATGGGCGAGCGCGGCGCAGTACGTATGACAGGGGGTGGTTTTGGTGGCGCAATTGTATGTTTGTGTCGTGATGCTGAAGTACCACTAATTAAAGCAGCGGTAGAAAAGCATTACTTTGAACGCTTTAGCTTAAATGCTGATATTTACGTATGTTCAGCGGGTTCAGGATTACAAATTACGTCTTTTTAAATAAACTTAAGGAATAAGCATGGCAAAGGTTAATTGGGGTATTATTGGGTGTGGCAATATAGCTCACACCTTTGCTAAAAGCATTGCACATTGTAGTGATGCACAGCTTATTGGCGCTGCATCAATGAGTATGCAGCGCGCTAAAGAATTTGCCACACCGTACAATATTCAAGGCTATGAAAGCTATCAAGCTCTTATGCAATGCCCAAATATAGATGCTATTTATATTGCCAATACGCACGATCAACACTTTAAAACGATAGCCCAATGCTTAAAACACAATAAGCACGTGCTTAGCGAAAAACCAATTACCGTTAATGCTAAGCAGTTGCAAAGCCTCACTGAGCTTGCAAAACAACAAAACTGCTTTTTAATGGAAGGCGTTTGGATGCGATTTTTACCAGCCATAGTAAAATTACAACAGCTCCTAAGTGAAGGTGTTATTGGTAATGTGCACAGTGTTAATGCCAACTTTAGTTTACCTGGAAGCTTTGCCGACACTCACCGATTAATGAACCCTGTAACAGCGGGTGGCGCCCTGCTCGATTTAGGTATTTACCCTATTTCGATTGCTGATGTGGTATTTAATAAAGCCCCTGAACACATCAAATCCTTTGTACATAAAAGCACAACCGGCGTTGATGAGCGAAGCACGGTTATAGTTGATTACGGTAACGGGCAATTAGCATCTCTTGCCAGCGCACTGCAGCAAAATGGCCCAACAGAAGCATGTATTAATGGTGAGCTTGGCTATATTCGAATACCTCAGTTTGTAGGTGCACAAACGCTAGAGCTACACATAAACGACCAAGACCCTCAGTACTTTGAATACAACTTTAGCGACAATGAAAACTTTAAGTTTGAAATTGCACATGTCACGCAGTGTATATTACAAAAACAAACCCAAAGCAGCGTATTACCACTGGGTACTAGCTTGCGAGTTATGAACATAATGGATACCTTGCGAGCACAATGGCAGCTGCAATATAGCAATACCGTCGAGTCGGCTGAACTGACTAATTAAAAAATAAAAATACACAACAAGGACACACAATGACACACACACTCAAGGTGCTTTCAAAAGCTATATTACTTGCTACGTGCAGTTTATCTGCCAGTGTAGCTGTTGCTGAATCTAATAAACCAGAGCAGCTATACCCGCCAATCACTAGCGAAGTACTCCCAGAACTTGCAGCTAAAGGTAGCTACAATGTAGGTGTGCAAACACTTGATTTAATTAACCCTGCGCAATTTGACCCCGCCACACAAGGCCAAAAAGATCGTCCTTTAAAAGTAGAAGTGTGGTATCCAGCTGCAAATACAGCAAAAGCAGCACTTACCAGCTACACAGATGAAACTCGCTCAGGTAAAGAGTTTACTTTGCAAGCCGATGCAATGCGTGATGTCGCCATAAATAGTAAAGAGCACTACCCTGTGATAGTGCTTTCGCACGGTTATACCGGTTACCGTACAATTATGTACTACCTTGGCGAGCACTTAGCGTCACACGGTTACATAGTTGTAGCGATTGATCATACTGATTCAACTAACGCAGATGTTGATTTTAAAAATGCGCCGTTCTCTGGCTTTTTCAGTACGCTTATAAATCGCTCTCGCGATCAGCAGTTTGTTATTAATTACTTCAACGAGCAAAATAACTTTGCAAGTAAGCAAGTAGATAACAAAAGCGCTGGTGTAATTGGTTACTCAATGGGTGGCTATGGCGCGGTAAATACGATAGGTGGTTGTTACGCTTTTAATGAGCAAACTACGGCCATGTTTACGGGTATGAAAGACCCAGCTCAAATTAAACAAGTACAGCAACTACTCAACAGCTGCGCTGGTGGGCAATACCAAAACCCGAAAGTAGACCCACGCATAAAAGCCATGGTTGCCTTTGCACCGTGGGGCGGACAGCACGCTATATTTGATGCCAAAGCAATGGCAAATATTAAAGTACCTTCGCTTTATATAGCCGGTAACTTAGATGATATTTCAGGCTATGAAGGCATTAAAAACCTTTATAACCAAACAGGCAGCGAAGATAAGTACATGCTTACTTACAAAAATGCGCGCCATAATATTGCACCACACCCAGCCCCTGCTATTGCACAAAGCAGCAGTGAGTTAGATATAGGCCATTACTACGAGCCATCGTGGTCTATGCGCACACTAAACGAAATCAATAAACACTTTGTACTTGCTATGATGGATTGCCACGTAAAAGGTATAGCCAGCGAGTGTAAATACTTAGATTTACCACAAAACGGCGACCAAGCTGTTGTTGATGGTAAGCCACTACCACAGTGGCACGGATTTGATAATCGCTTTTCCACTGGTATGGATTGGCAGCAAGCTAAACCACACGTTAAGTAACTGAGCTCTGGATAATAAATCTATCTCAAGCAGCTATTTTCAGCGTTAACTGCGTTGAATTTACTTGCAATAGTCCGTCAGATTTCAAGTTAAGTAACTCACTAAAAGCGACTGTTTCTCTTAAATAGTCGCGCTCGCACTTAAAATTTACTAAAAGTAAAACGCCCTGCTTTTTAAAAGTTATCAATAAAAACAGGCGAGTTTACTTTTTAGTAAGATATTTTAAGAAAAAACCATTGCCATTAGCTAACGTTAAAGGCAATCTAGCTATATATAAGATAAATAATATTAATAAATATGTCCAAATACATACTCTCAATTGATCAAGGAACCACAAGCTCTCGTGCCATCTTGTTTACAAAAGATGCAGACGTTTTTGGTACAGCACAGCAAGAATTTCCTCAGCATTTTCCACAAAACGGCTGGGTTGAGCACGATCCTAACGATATTTGGCAAACAGTGCTTAGCACTAGTCGCGAAGTACTCGCTAAACAAGATGTAAAGCCTGAAGAAATTATCGCTATAGGTATCACTAACCAACGCGAAACCACCCTAGTATGGAACAAAAAAACAGGCAAAACGATTTATAACGCGATTGTTTGGCAAGATAGACGCACTAGTGACTATTGCGAAAGCCTTACTACCGATGAACTTTGTCAAACTATTAGCGAAAAAACAGGCTTGCTACTTGACCCTTATTTTTCAGCCACTAAAGTTCGTTGGATTTTAGATAATGTTGAAGGCGCACGCGAACAAGCCCTCGCTGGCGAACTGGCTTTTGGTACGGTTGACACTTACCTACTTTGGCAACTAACAGGTGGTAAAGAACATCGCACTGATGCAACGAATGCATCCCGTACTATGTTATTTAATATTCATACCCAGCAGTGGGATCAAGAGCTTCTAGAGTTATTCGATATTCCAGAATCTATGCTGCCAGAAGTAATGGACTCAGCCGACGAATTTGGCTCAACGAGCGCTGATATTTTTGGTGCACCAATTCGTGTATGTGGTATTGCTGGTGATCAACAGGCAGCCCTTGTTGGTCATGCATGTTTTGAGCAAGGCATGGCAAAAAGTACATATGGCACTGGCTGTTTTTTAATGCTTAACACTGGCGAAAAAGCACTGACCTCAGAAAACCGCTTACTGACTACTGTTGCCTATAGACTAAACGGCAAACCAACTTACGCCATTGAAGGCAGTATCTTTATGGCTGGCGCGACTATGCAGTGGATTGTTGAAGGCTTAAAGCTACTTAGTCATGCTGGCGAAAGTGAATCGATGGTTAAAGATGTCCCCCTCGATCATGGTGTATTTTTAGTGCCTTCGTTCACGGGTTTAGGTGCACCTTATTGGGACCCAAATGCACGTGGCGCTATTTTAGGTCTTACACGCGACTCAGGAATTAGCACTATTGTTGCGGCTGCTTTGCAATCAGTGGGTTATCAAACCAAAGATTTACAAAAAGCGATGGAGCGTGATGGCCTTCGCCCAAGTGTGCTTCGTGTAGATGGCGGCATGGTAAAAAACAATTGGGTTATGACCTTCCTATCAAACATTTTAGGTGCAACAGTAGAGCGTCCAACGGTGACCGAAACCACCTCTTTAGGGGTCGCTTATTTAGCAGGCTTACAAACCGGCGTTTACGAATCAACTGAGCAGTTATCGAAAATGTGGACATGTGACCGTCGTTTTGAGCCAACTATGAGTGCCGACGAGCGTAACGATCTATACGCAAAATGGCAGCACTGTGTGGCTCAAGTGTGCTTAACAAATAAAAATTGCCCGTAGTAAATACTAAGTGGCTAAGGCTAATACTTTAGTCACTTTGTCTTTTTTAACTTAGCTAAATGCTCGATTTAAAAGGCACACTTTACTGCTCCAAATTGAAAGTGGATTCGCGTCAAAATTAACAAATAAAAAATTGGGTTTTCTATTGTCAAATGAAAACAGCAGCTTTATGATGCTTTATGTATTATTTATATTATAAATAGAAGGGTGCTCGGTGAAATTAGCAGATAACGAATATGACTTACTAGTCATCGGTGGCGGCGTAAACGGCACAGGCATAGCAGCAGATGCTGCTGGTAGAGGACTTAAAGTACTTTTGTGCGAACAGTCAGATCTAGCTTCTGCAACGTCTTCAAACAGCTCCAAGCTGATCCACGGTGGTCTGCGCTACCTTGAGCACTACGAATTTAGATTAGTAAAAGAAGCCTTAGCCGAGCGAGAAGTGCTGCTTAAAAATGCCCCTCACATTATGTGGCCACTTACGTTTAGATTACCCCATCAAAAGCATTTACGCCCTGCATGGATGATCCGCATTGGCTTATTTATGTATGACAACCTAGCAAAACGAGTTACGTTACCTGCATCGAAGAGCATTAAATTTGGCGAGCATAGCGTACTAGAACCTTCAATTACTAAAGGTTTTGAATACGCTGATGGCTGGGTTGATGACTCTCGCTTAGTTATTTTAAACGCCCTTGCAGCGCAGCAAAAAGGCGCAGTAATTGCCACACAAACTAAATGTGTCAAAGCGCATCGTGAGCAAGATAAATGGCAAGTAACGCTTGAGCAACAAAGTACAAAATCGCATTACAGTATTGCTGCTAAAGGCATTGTAAATGCAGCGGGCCCTTGGGTTGCTAAGCTTTTTGATGAAGCACTCGAAGAAAAATCACCACAAAATATTCGCCTTGTAAAAGGCAGCCACATTGTCGTGCCACGCATTCATAACGAACCGCAAGCTTATATTTTACAAAACAAAGATCAGCGTATTGTGTTTGTTATTCCGTTTGAAGATGATTACTCACTTATTGGCACGACTGATGTTGAGCACAAAGGTGAGGCACAAGACGTTAAAATTAGTGAAGAAGAAATCGATTACCTTATCGAGATTACTAATAGCTACTTTAAAACTCCGATTAAACGCCAAGATATTGTGCATACTTTTTCAGGTGTACGTCCATTACTTGATGATGAATCAGTTAATGCACAAGCCGTTACTCGCGATTATAAACTAGAGCTTTCGAGTGATGCTAAACAAACACCTCTACTGAGTGTGTTTGGCGGAAAAATTACAACTTACCGCAAACTTGCCGAAGCTGCGGTTAACAAGCTTGAAGACTTTTACCCGCAAATGAGTGAAGCTTGGACTAAACATAGTGCGTTACCAGGTGGCGATTTTAGCTCTGTAGAAGCACTTAAAGCGCAATTACAAACAACCTATAGTTGGTTGCCACAAATAATGCTAAATCGCTTTGTACGCACCTATGGCACGCGCACTATAAATATTTTGAGTGATGCAAAACAACTAAGCGATTTAGGTCAAGATTTTGGGCATAACTTATTTGCAGCAGAGGTCGATTTTTTATTAAATGAAGAGTGGGCACAAAACGCATATAACATATTATGGCGCCGCACAAAGTTAGGACTGCGCTTTAGTGAAACCCAAACTACCACCCTTAATAATTATATTGAACAAAGCAAAGCGGCCAAAATTGCTTAATAACCGCTAAAGAAATTGGCTGCAATAACCCTAAAAGCTTTCTACGAAACCCCTTTATAATTTAATCATTATGAAGGGGTTTAATTTTCTCGGTTATATAATACCAATCCGCAATAACACTTGATCAATTTGAGGGCTTAAACCTGGCGCTAACTATGTTAATAATTTCTGATATAGAGCAACTAAATAACGAAATTTTCACCTTGTTATCGACCCGATTTTCTTACTTCAAAATAGCTCACTTAATTAAGCTGATTGATATAAAAAATTAAAACCGCTCAACGTAGCCATTTTAATGTCAAACTCAACACATTTAACGCCTATTTGGTTAAGTGCCGTAGAAAAACATTTATTAAGCTGTTTGGTTCCCACTACCACAACTTGTGTATTACTTTGCAACTGCCACTCACTGGCATGGCGTGCTGCTCGTACGTCACTGCCAATTAACACACCCGATAAATACGCTTTAGCTTGTACAGGTGTTAACTCCTTTGAAAGCTGACGAGTACGCACACTAAAAATACCATGCGCTAAATTACCACTATCACTGCCAAGCGTGAGTTTGCACCCTTGATCAAATGCTTTCCAATCAAAGTCGCCCTCTTCACAGTCACTGGGTATCAATACACTTTGATGGCACAGTAAATCGTATAACTCGCCAGTCATTGCGGTTTTAAAGCAGATTATTTCACCATGGTTTATAAGTACCCACTTAGTATGTGTACCTGGTAAACACAGTAATATTTTACCCTGTTGATACTCTGGGTTTTGTTTTAAAAACCCTAAAATTTGCAGCTCTTCACCGCGCATTACATCAAATAAAGAATTTTGTAGGGTGCACTTAGTACCAGGCAAGGCTTTAATAGTATGCCCTGCACAATTAAAGCTAATAGCAGCATCGAGTAAACTCTCAGGGTTTATAGGGCACTCTAAATAGGGCGTTTCGTACCAACCTATGCTTGATGTGATTTGCCCTGCTATATATACAGGTACGCAGCCATACTGCTGACTCCAAGGCTCGATAGCACTAAGAAGCGTTTGCTCAAAGTCTTGATTAACTTTTACAACACCTGGCCCATCACGTTGTTCAAGTAATGTAAGCGGTTGTTTTGCGTTAACACGGCACAAATAAGCACGTAAATGACTGGTACCCCAATCAACGGCTATAAAAAGAGATGAAGTAGTCAAACTTTAAAGTCTCCCACCGTCAATTTTAATGCCCTGCCCGGTAATCATACTGCTTTCATCTGCCGCTAAAAACATCGCTAAATTAGCAACATCCTCAGGTGAAACTAGCTTTTTAAGCGCCATAGCTTCCATCCATTTTACTTGCTCGGCCTCCGTAAACCAGCTTGCTAATTGACGGTCGGTAGCCACCCACCCAGGTAAAATAGCATTTACGCGAATACCAAACTCGCCATAATCACGAGCAAGTGCCTTAGTCATGCCTATAAGACCTGCTTTAGCGGTAACGTAACCGGCCATTTGCGGTTGGCCCATTATGGCATTGATAGAACTAAAGTTTATAATACTGCCCGCCCCTTCTCGCTGCATAAATGACATAGCGACTTGGGAAGCAAAAAAGGCTGGATTTAAATTAATTTGCAGACACTGATCCCAGTCTTGCACTGTAACGTCTTCGCTAGGTTGACGGCGATCATTTGCTACGTTATTGACCAGTACATTGACGCTACCAAGGGCAGCACACGCATCAACTAATGATTGCTGCAGAGCATGGGAATCAGTTACATCAACTTGCCTGTACCATAAGTTAGCTTGTGGGAGATTGTTAATGAGCGCCTGCGCAGCATCGTCATCTATATCGATAAAAGCAACTTTGGCATTTTGCTTAGTAAATGATTCGACCATTGCTCTACCGATGCCTGATGCACCACCAGTAATAAAAATAACTTTACCAGAAAGACTATGATATTGAGCGAGGGTGTTCAAATTCAACTCTCCATACAGCACATATAAAATCTTATTTAAACCCTTTATAAACTGATACTTACAACATAAAGGGCCAAACCAAATTGTTATTACTGTGTTAAAATACTTAACTAATAAAAAGTTTATACCATATCCTTACGTACATTAATATGATATATGATATATAATCTAGCAATATGAACTCGGAAACTCGCACAATGAAAAGCCAACCTCGTCAAAACTTAACACACCAACTAACCCATGATTTGGGTTTTGCTATTGTGCGTGGCGTGTACCCTGTAAGTGAAGGTCTGCCGTCGGAAGCTGACTTATGTATAAAATACGATGTGAGCCGTAGTGCCACTCGCGAAGCGGTAAAAATGCTCTCTGCTAAAGGATTAATTTCGTCGCGTCCTAAGCAGGGTATTCGTGTATTACCTGAAAGTAGCTGGAACATGTTTGATACCGACGTACTGCGTTGGATTTTAAGCAGCAAACCGTCACTTTCTTTATTAAAAGAATTTACCCAAGTCCGTGTAGCACTTGAGCCTCAAGCTGCAGCGCTTGCAGCGGTGAATGCAACTGCTGAACAACTCGTTGAAATAGATAATGCATTAGCGCGTATGGCCGATGCCGATGAAGGATTAGATGATCCTCTCGAAGCTGATATTGCCTTTCATACCAGTATATTAGTGGCCAGCAACAATCGATTTTTTGTACAATTGACTGAGTTTATTAGCACCGCATTACGTGTAAGTATTCGCTACACTAACCATATTAAAGGTGTACCCGGTGCTGATGTAGCAAAGCATGCAGACATTTTAAATACCATAAAATCACGTAACCCAGAGCTGGCTAAAAAAGCAGTAGAAACTATTTTAGAAGAAGCGCTTGAGCTTATCGAATCAAAGCTGGTGTAGTAAAAAGTTACTTTTGACAGATTAAAAAAGGGAGCTAATTAGCTCCCTTTTTGCTGCCCATATTTAAAATTACGCTTTTGTAAGTTCAAAAATAAGCGATGTTTGCGGGAATGAAATTGGCATTTGTAAGCCAAACTGCATTAACGCTTCACCGGTAAATGTTTGACCATTTACCACAGCAATAGAAGATGGGCGATACTCTTCAAATTTTACCGGCCACACTAAATTAAGTGTATATTGTGCATCGGTATCTAGGCCAACAAAGCGTAATTTATTAGGCGCTGTACGCGGTGTTTCGCGAACGCTATTATAGGCAAATAACGCTTTTGTTTTTTGCTCATCGATTAAACCAAAGTTAATTGATAAATCGTCGCTATCAAGGCGGTATAAATCGGCGCTATGAATAAACTCCCGATGCTCTTTGTGAAGTACTATTGCCGCTTTGAGTGTATTGTATTCGTGATCGGTCAGCTCACGTGGGTCCATTTCAATGCCCATGTGGCCAAACATTGATACCGCAGCACGCATTTCAATGCTCACATTACGCCCTGTGATATGACAATCACGTGGGCCTACGTGAGCGCCCATTACCGACGATGGGAAAAAGAACGAACATCCACGCTGTATTTCAAGGCGATCTAGCGCATCGTTTGAATCTGACGTCCATACACGATCTGTGTGTGCAAGTACGCCGTAATCTACACGTGCACCACCTGACGAACAGCTTTCTATTTCAAGCCCTGGGTGCGCCGCTTTAATACGATCAATTAAACGATAAAGCGCCAATGTTTGTTGATGCACGGCCGGCTTACCATCAAAGTTACCCGCATGGTTAATATCGCGGTTCATATCCCATTTAATGTACTTAATGGTTGGGTATTCAACTAAAATATCGTCAATGGCTTTGTATAGGTACTCAACCACCTCAGAGCGCGTTAAATCAAGTACGAGCTGATTTCTAAAGCTTAACTGTTCGTTGTTTTGAGAGCCTAAAACCCAATCAGGATGCGCGCGGTATAAATCACTATCAGGGTTGACCATTTCTGGTTCAAACCAAATACCAAACTCCATACCTAAGCTATTAACATGATCTATAACTGGCGATAAGCCATCTGGGTAAATTTTGTAATCTACTGTCCAATCACCTAAGCCAGCATTGTCGCCACGGCGGCCTTTAAACCAACCATCATCAAGTACAAAACGCTCAATACCTAACGGGGCTACTTTGTCGGCTAATTGCTTAAGCGTGTCTACGTCGTGATCAAAGTAAATACCTTCCCATGTGTTGTAATGCACAGGGCGCGTTTTTTCGCGTTGTGCTTGGCTAAGTAAATTAGCTTTAACAAAACGATGGAAATTACGAGAAAGCGCGCTAAAACCTTCACTTGAAAACGAGCCATAAATGCTCGGGCTTTGATACGTTTGACCTTTAACAAGCGTAAGCTCACCAGGAAGTAATAGCTCGCCCATTTGTACATAACGGCGCCCTTCAGCTAAAAGCTCTGCACGTAGTTTATTGTTACCACTCCAACCTAAATGAAAGCCGTAACATTCGCCGTGTTGCTCGCCTGCATTTTCGTTATGCACTAATAAACCAGGAAACACATCGTGTGATGTTTTGCCTTTACGGTTTTCACGTACAAAGCTGCCAAGCACTAAATCAACCGATTGACGTTGGAATTCGTTTGACCAACGGCCTTCAAAGCTCACTATTTTGCTTACGCTATCTGGCAATTGAAATGTTGGCGCCGCGCAAAAGTTAACACTTAATGGCGAATCACCTAAATTAGTTAATACAGTATGTGCGCTCAATACGTCACTGTTGTTGTCAAGCGTGATGCTGTGTACTACTTCAATACCACGAAGTTTATCTACACTTACAAACTCAACGGTCGCACTTGAAAGTTGACGTACTTCTTGAAGCTCTGGCCCAACTGACCATGCAATTGAATCATTTACTAGCTCAAGCCCTGGCGCACCAGTAAAGCCCTCACCTAATAACGGAGATAGAGAAATAGGCGCTTCTTCAACCACGGCACATTTTACTTCTTGACGAGTTGCTAGCTGAGTAAGCATTGTTTCAGTTGTTTGCTCAGATAGGCGTTTACCAAAGTACAGTAATGCCGGTGTTTTGCTCTGGCAGTCGAAAATAACGGTGCTGTTTACACTGTCTAATCGATAAAATGATTTAGTGTCGGCCATGATTTTCCTATCCTTTTAATCTATTACGAGTTAAATAATGTGAGTATGTGAGTCAGTTATTTTGTGTGTGAACTCATTTACCGTTGCTTGAGATACGGTCGGTCAGACAGTGGCTCTCAATAATAATAGTATATATCATATAAATTAACTTTTGATAGCCTTTGCACTGCAAATAGTTAGATAAACTCACTGGAAGTACCACTGCAATAAAAGACATTAAACTAACCTTAACTCAAAAATCCAATTACTCTCTTTTTGATGGATAAAAAAATCGGCCAAGAATTACCTGTGACCGATTTTAATAGCTTAATTTATCTGTAGTTTATTTTTGTATTAGCGTCTGCGTTGCGCCATCAAGATCAGGGGTTTTACCTGCCCACTGCGCGTTTAAGCCAAATACCACTTTATTTACTACTAATGCAAAAGTCACACATACAATGAGTGTAATTGGCATTAAGTGAATGTAATGAATGTCGGTATGTAGTGGTGAGTTTGCAAACGTAAGCATACCGTACATAACCACGCCTAAAATTACCGCTGCAATACCCGCACGGGCATCAACATTTTTAAATAATAAGCCCACTACAAAAATAGAGAATATAGGCATACTTAATAAGCCGTTTAATTGCTGTAGTAAGTTAATAATACTGTCGGCTTGCTGATAAATTGGTACAAGTACCAGCGTTAAACTCGTTAGTAATAATGTTACGTAACCACTTAGCTTTACTACACTTGGCTCTTTATTAAAGTAAGCTTCGTGAATGTCACATACATATAGTGCTGTGGCTGAATTTAATAAACTGTTGTAAGTAGACAGCACTGCCGCCGCCATTGCCGCTGCAAATACACCGGTTAACCATGCAGGCATTACATCACCCACAATTCGACCATAAGCAGCGTCGCCAATATCGCCATAGAGTTTAAACGAAATAATACCCGGTAATACCACAATTGCAGGGACGATTAAAAAGCGAATACCTGCTGCTGCAAATATACCTTTTTGCGCTTCTTTAACATTAGGCGCTGCCATTGCTCGTTGCGTAATTGTTTGGTTAGTACCCCAGTAATACATTTGAATAAAGATCATACCGGTTAAAAGTGTTGGCCAAGGAATAGGTGAATCAGCATCGCCGATGAGTGTTAAACGCTCCTCTGGAATACCCGTAAAGTCATAATCAATCGCATTAAGCGCTAAAAAGACTACTAAAACAGCCATGCCCAGTACAAGTATGCCATTGTAGGTATCCGATACAGCAACTGCCCGCAAACCACCAAAAAATGCATAAACAGCACCAATAATGGCAAACGCGGTGGCAATATACATTAGTGGAATATCAACCTTAAACATGGTTTGCATAAACAGCGCGCCAGAATAAATAACCGCTGGCATATAAATAAGTGCATTACCTAAAAAGAATAAACCACCAATAACAGCGCGAATATGTTTGTTGTTATAGCGCTTTTCTAAAAGCTCTGTGGTCGTTGTACAGTTGTATTTGTAATAAACAGGAATGAACACTTTGGCTAAAATAATCAAACCTATAATTGCTGCAAGCTCCCACCAAACCAGTAAAGCCATTTGGTTACCGTTCATGCCAACAAGCTGGTCAGTACTTAAATTAGTAAGTGTGATTGAACCTGCAACAAACATCCAAGTAAGGCCACCGCCGGCTAAAAAGTACTCTTTAGTTTGGCTTTGTCCGTTATTACGATTTTGGCCTCGGCATTTCCAATAAGTAAGGCCACCAATTAAAGCGGTGACAAAAACAAAAACCACCAGCTGTAAAATATTATCTGACATGTGTGTGTCTCTTATATGTGTGTGAAAATAGACACGCTATAGCGCGTGTGAATCTCGACTTAGTTCTAATTTAATTTGCTTTAAAGGTTTGAGGTCTGAATGCTGATTATGAAGTTTCACTAAGGCGTTAAGCTGAAACAGTGAAATAAGCATGCTGTTAAGCACACTTAAGTAACCTTTCTTTTGTAGTTCCGCAATGGTATTGCTATCTAGTGTTTGCAGTTTGTCTTCATCAACGGTGCTCAAACCTTGAATGGTTTGGGTTTCGCCTTGTTCAAACTGTAAAACAATATCAATATTTTTAATGAGACCTAAGCGCGCTACTTCCTGGGTAAATTGATATGTTTGATAGTCATTTTTTAAATCGCTCTCAAGTAGCTTTTGTTGCGAATTTAAAAATAAGCTTGGGTTACCTTTAGCATCAAATAATGCCTCACCATGCTGCGAGTTTACAGCTGAGCTTTGCTCATCAATCGCAATAAAGTAATCGCTACTGTTTGCTTCACGGGTCATTAAATGAAGAGGGTGAGTTTGCATACATACCGGTGTGTAAAGTGCCTGCCACTGGTTGTTGTTAACCAATAAACTTTTCCCGGCGTTAAAACTTGTTAACGCTGATATTGTGTAGCTGCCATTTTGTGCGTTACGGGCTAAAAAATAGGTAAGTCGCAGGCTACTTTTGCTATTTCATTTGCTCTTAAATTAACTAAGTGCTGAGTTTTTGCGTATTCAACGGCTGCATTGGGGTTAATTTTTAATGTTTGGTGTTTAGTATTTACGAGTTCACTAATAGCCATAGTTACACATCCTTAAACTGGGTTAGCTGCTAGCCACTGCTCTATAAAAGCACGATGTGGCGGCAAAGTTTGTAACATCTGCTGTGTAAGCTGGCTGTTACGTTCAATTATTTGCTTGGATTGCACATGTTGTGAATACAAATATGCTTGTTTAGTAAAGTCAGGCTTAAAGCCCATACCGTACAAAACATACTGATAACTGGCAGCAGGGAATAACTCTAATGCGCCATGAAAATCTTGAATAAGCGGGCCACGGCTTCCCCAAAGAAGTAAATCTTCTTGCAGGGTTTGTGGAATAGTATCGAGCTGTACATGTGCTTGCCAGTAAGGCTCTGGGCGCTTGGTTAGCATGTAATGTAGCTTTAAAAAGTCGATAATACGCTGCCAGCGGTAATCCATTTGCTCGTTAAAGCGTTTAGCTACAATAGGCATTACTTGTGTATCTGCTGGCATATGCTCTGCTACAAAGCGTGCTGAAATTTCAACAAGCATAATAGCGGTTGCTTCAAGCGGCTCCACAAACCCTGCCGACATACCAATGGCAACACAGTTTTTATGCCAAAACTTTTCACGGTAGCCCGACTCAAAGCTAATCTTACGGGCAGTTAAACCGTTTGCTGCATCGCCTAAATAGTTTCTTAGGTTTTGCTCTGCTTCATCGTCTGATAGAAACTTGCTTGAATATACATGCCCTACACCACGGCGATGCGTTAAACCTATATCCCAAATCCATCCAGCGTTTTGCGCTGTTGCTATGGTATGGCTGGCTAAGGAGTCATCGTTTTCATCATAAGGGACTTGCATCGCCAGTGCGCTGTCGTTAAATAGCACGTGGTCCATTTTTTTAAATGGTACGTTGAGCGCTTGGCCTAATAACAATGATGAAAAACCAGTACAGTCTATAAATAAATCGGCGTTTATAGTGCGGGTTTGATCTTTTAGAGCAAGCTCATTTATTGCACCATCGTCATCAAGTTTTACCTGATCAACAGTACCAATAATATGCTCTACGCCAAGCTTACTTTTACAATGCTGTTTAAGCATTTCTGCAAAAGCGCCGGCATCTAAGTGGTAAGCGTAATTACAATTACCTTGATATTCACCTTGCGCTATACCTCTTGGGGCTAAGCTTGCTTGGCAAATATCATGTTGAAAATTAGTTTGCTGTGCAAAGTCTTCAACATTATCTAAATAAGGGGCTAAATCTATGCGGCCGTAGCCTAGCGGTACAGTAAATGGATGGTAGTAAAAATCGTTGTTGCCGTGCGTCCAATTTACAAATTTACCACCTTGCTTAAAGGTAGCGTTACAGGCTTTAAATACATCAACTTCACGCAAACCTATTTGCTGAAGAGTGTTTTTCATAGTGGGCCAGGTACCTTCACCTACACCAATTGTTGGAATATCTGACGATTCAACCAACATCACTTTTAAGCCGTCACCATTTTTACCTTGGTGATACGAAGCTATAATTGCAGCGCTCAGCCATCCTGCTGTGCCGCCACCAATTACGGCGATTGTTTTTATTGTTTTATTCATAACGGACTACTCTTTGAGTACTTTATTGATAACCGGTTAGACAACAAATGCCCTTTCGGGCATTTGTTTAAATTAGTCTCATTTTGTGCAAAATAGCTACTAACTTTATTAGTAACAGGACTTATAATGCACTGCAATGAAAACTAAGAGGCAGTCGCTGCCTCTGCTATCAATTAAAACGATCCACGAATACCAAACGCGTAACGTGAGCCATTATCTTCTACTGAATAGATTTGGTTAGCAAAACGACCTGTTTGTACTAGCTCTTCTTCAGTGATATTGATGCCTTCAGCAAAAATAGTGAAGTTTTCGTTAATATCGTAGCTTGCACTAATATCCCACTGACCGTAAGTTTCTACGTTCACTGGTTCACCGTTAAAGCCATTATCAACTAAGCGTAAAAAGCCTTCACGGTTGTTAAATGCAACACGTGCTTGCCAGTTATCTTGCTCATAAAACAATATTAAGTTTTGCGAATCGCCTAAACCTTCAAGTGCAAACGTTTGTGTGGTGTCTTCGCCTACGCTAATGTCACTATCTACGACTGTGGCATTGGCTATAATACCAAAGCCATTATCAAATATGTGCGTCACACCAACTTCATAGCCCGTTACTTTAGCTGACTCACCATTTTGAGGGCGAGTTACTGTGTATACCTCTGAACTACCATTGAGTTCATCATCAGCTTGGTCTGTACATGTAGTACACGCAAAATCAGGACCCGAACGGTCAGACATTTCAAATGTTTCTGCACCTGTTAGCGTGACAATGAAGTCATCAACTTCTTTACTAAATACTGCAAAGCTAAATAAGTTAGCATCGTTGTAGTACCACTCGTAAGAAATATCCCAGTTTTCTGATTGGAATGGCTTAAGAGCAGGGTTGCCACCATTTGCCGTTAAGTTTTGACGACGAGGCTCGTTAAACGTAGTCGCTGGTGATAACTGCGACATCGTTGGACGAGTAATACTGTCGTACGTAGCAAAACGTAAAATCATATTGTCTTGCAGTTCTAACTTAACATTTAAAGATGGTAGTAAGTTTGAGTAGCTAGTCCCTTGTTCAATGCTTGTAGCCGGACCAAATACGTTAGCAAACAAAGTTGCATCCGTCGTTGGGATTACATCACTAATAAAGCTCTGTATTGCAGCTACTTCAATATCAGTTTCAGAATAACGTGCACCTAAGTTAACGGTTACAGGCATATCCGCAAGGTCAAAACCAAGCGTAAAGTCCATGTATAGGCTGGTGATGTCTTCGTTGATTGTGTAACGGTTATTTTGTAATGTTGGCTCTACTGGGAAACCTTGATCGGCTAAATAATCAAGCATTTTATCACCGTCGTAGGTGTAAAAAGTATCGATCAAACCTGGGAAGTAGTTACTTGCTTGATAGGCTTCAAAATCAATTGCATCAAGTGGTGCTTGCGTCCCATAACCACAAAATTGACATTGAGTACCATAAACTTGAAAACTTGATTTTTCACGCTCTTGGCGATAAGCACCAAAGTTGATTCGATCTACAGGGCCTTTATCTGGCACGTATTCAAAATCAGCTTTTACTTCTGTGATTTCATCTTCATCTGTAAACTGAAGACCGACTTCATTGTAGTGAAGGCGCGCAAGGCTAGGATCTGGGAGTGAACCATTTTCAAACCCGTCATGCTGAACAGTAGGAACACTGCCTGTACCATCAAAGCTATAGCTATTAATAATACCTACAACATTAAAACGGTCAGTACCTGCACGGTCATTTTCAGCTGTTGAGCGAGACACATCAAATTTAGCTTTTAATAATTCGTTTACTTGCCAATCTACGTTAATACCAAATGCTTTATTAGTTACATCACGAGAGTTACGAGTGTGCGACACAAAGTCACTTGCAGGGTCGCCACTTGGCGCACCTAAACCCACTTCTTGAGAGAAAGTTAAAAGCGTGCCTGTTTCTGGATCAATCGTTGCGCTACCTACGCGGTCTGGTTCAAACCAAGATGCTAAATCGCGTACTGTTGAATCAACTTCAAATTTTGAAATCATGCCATCAACAGTAATAGTAACATCGTCAGATGGCGCATATTGCAGTACTAAACTTGCATTTGTACGCTCACGATCTTGCTCATCAACAACTTGGTCCCAGTTACGTGGAATATAGGCATTTTCAAACAATACACCATCAGTTGGATTAGAGATTGTTTGGCCGCCGCGCCAACCTGCCGTTAAAATTTGGTTATTTTGAAGTTTACGTTGTTGATTAGTGATGGCAAAAAGCACACCTAGCTTATCATCGTTAAACGTATTACTTATTAAGAATGATGTTGATGGGGATACTTCTTCAGAAAGGCTTTCGTACATACCTTTAACTGAACCTAAAATATGTAAACCACCAAAATCAAAAGGACGTGCTGTAGTTACGTTAACCGTACCACCAATGCCGCCTTCTTGAAGCGTTGCTGTATTACTTTTATAAATATCAGCACCGGTGATTTGATCTGCGGCTAATACATCAAAATTAAATTCACGACCTGCACTGTCTGTCGCAATTTGACGACCATTAACAAGTACAGTATTAAATTGTGGACCAAAACCACGAATAGTTACCGCTTGTCCTTCACCACCACTGCGGTCAATTGCTACACCTGTAATACGTTGCAGAGATTCTGCTACGTTTAAATCAGGAAATTTACCAAGATCTTCTGCTTTAATCCCGTCTGTAACAACATTAGATGCTTTTTTATCTAACATTGATGAACGTAAGCTGCTGCGGATACCCGTTACTGCGATAACTTCAACATCCTCATTTACTACTGTAGACGTATCGCCTTCAGCGCCTTGAGCTGCAACGTTTCCGCTTGCCAATATGCCAGTGATAGCAATACTGATCGCGGTTTTCTTGTTGAACGATAACTTATTGTTAATTATCATTTTTTAAAAACTCCTGATTGTGTGTAGTCGTTGTGTCGTTGTGCTAGTGCAAATAGTTTCAAATACTATTTATATTATAAATACTTTAAATCAAGCTGAAGTGCAACCTTTTCCTTGATTGTAGAGCGTTATTTATTACCGTATTTTTTCTTTTTATTTTCTTTAAATTAACATCAACATATTGAGTTAATTACGAAAATGCGTAAATAATAACCTGTTCATAAACTTCATCAGGTAATAAATTAGCTTTTGGATAATTTTCACGGTTTGGCGCGTCAGGCCAATTTTGCGCTTCAACACACAAAGCTTGTCGTGCTTTAAAAGGCGCACCGACGAAGTTAGCGGTGTATAACTGCATACCTGGCTGAGTGCTTTTGAGCGTTAAATTAACCTTCGTGTGTGGCGAGGTTAATGTAGCCATCGTCTTTAAACTGCTGTCATCATTAAAAATATAGCAGTGGTCAAAGCCGTTTCCAGCTTCTAGCTGAGGATGAATGGCGCTTAATGCCTCCCCAACTTGACTTGGTTTGGTAAAATCAAAACAACTACCTGTCACTAATGCCGCTTCATTAAGCGGGATGCTGGTTTTATCGATGGGAAGGTAGTGACTGGTATTTACTTGAACAGAATGATCATTAATTGATTCGCTGCCATCAAGGTTAAAATAACAATGGTTAGTAAAATTAACGAGTGTTTCTTTGTTAGTCGTAGCTTTAAAGCGTAATGCAAGCTCGCCATTTTTAGCACTAATCGTTTGCCAAACCTGTAACTCACCGGGGAAGCCTTGCTCACCATCGGGCGAGCAATAATAAAGCTCAACTTCACTTTCAGTTTGTTTGGTTACTTGCCAAAGTACTTTATTAAAGCCTTTAACACCGCCATGTAAGCTATTAGGGCCGTTGTTCGTTTCTAATTGATACTGCGTACCAGATAAGCTGAAACGCCCCTTTGCAATACGGTTAGCGTATCTACCTACTGTAGCGCCAAGGTAAAATGGGTTTTCAAGATAGTATTGAGGGTCATCGACGCAAAGTGTCATTTCTTGCTTTTTAAACTTTATGCTTTTAATTATTGCACCAAATGGCAAAATTTCAGCGGTTAAATCTTTACCATCACTGAGCTGAATAACTTGTAAAAGCTGGTTATTGGCAATAGCTACCACATGTATTCTCCAATCAAATTACCGAATTAACATTTTCTGTTATGACGGTGCAACAATATATATTATAAATAGTATATAACTGAAGCCTGTAACTCAATCTAAATGCGTTAAAATTTCTCGACAAAAATTTACAGTTGCCGTCATATATTTACAATAATTCAGCTCAGTATGGGCTTATGTAAAATATAAGCCTCGTAAGGTTAACTGCTTTGGTAAATATGCTCGTTAAGCGCCGCATTTTCGTCAATGCTAAGCGCTTGTTTTGATTTAGCAATAAAATCGTACCTCACCATAACGGCCTTACCTATTGCGCAGCATTTATCATCTTGCCATGCTTCTTGCCTAAGCGTAAAAGAGCTAGTGCCTATATGCTCTACAGAGGTTTTTACTGTTACTTCGTGGCCATAAAATAATTCGCCTACAAACGACACTTCAACTTTGGCAATTATCAACTTCCAATCATGTGGGTTTAAGTCAGGTGTAAAAAACTTAAAAATAGGTGCACGTGCAACTTCAAACCATACCGGGAGTACGGTATTGTTAATGTGTCCGAGCGCATCAGTTTCACTAAAGCGCGGCATCACTTTTTCAATAAACATAAAAATCCAATAATAATTATATAAAGGTTACTCATGACGGACTTTATTCGCGTATACGATAACGCGCTAGGCAATGATTTTTGCGATGAATTTATTACCACATTCGCGCAAAGCCCGCATGTAAAACAAGGGGTGACATCGGGCGGTGTCGATCTAAAGAAAAAAGACAGCCACGATCTACACTTAAATAATCACCCCGAATATGCTCAGCAATTAAAACATATACAACAAACAACTGCACAGCATGTTTTTAAGTATGTTGAAGAGCATATTTTTATGATGATTGGGGCGTTTGGTTTAAAGGTATATCATCCAAAAACGGGGGAAGTAGTTGATTTAACTCATGCTAATTTTGAAGAAGTAGGAAAGCCGCAACTCCCCGTTTTAGTGCAGCAGATTTTTAGACTTGGCAATATTCAAGCGCAAAAATACGAAGTAAACAAAGGTGGCTACCCTTACTGGCACAGTGAAGTTTATCCGCAACTACAGCACAATGAAGCATTACATCGCGTGTTGCTATTTATGTTTTACTTAAACGATGTAGAAGAAGGTGGTGAAACAGAGTTTTATTATCAAAACCGTAAAATAGCCCCTAAAAAAGGCACTATGGTAATAGCACCTGGCTACTTTACACATACTCATAGAGGCAATAAGCCAATATCAAACGATAAGTATATTTTAACATCGTGGGTGTTGTTTAATCGAGCAGAACAAATATATGGTGCGCCTAAGAGTTAGCGCACCAAAATCAGTATTATTTAACCGAGCAGTTCATCAAATAAATTAAACAACTGATCTAGCTCTTCAATGGTGTTGTAGTGCATACAACCAATACGCACTACACCGCCTTTGTCGAGTACACCTAACTGCTTACACAAACCTTGCGCGTAAAAGTTACCGTCCCACACACAAATATGCTGTTTGCCTAAAAATTCTGAAACGGCGCGTGGCTCAAGTCCTTCAAAAATTAAAGCAAAAGTGGGTGTACGCTCATTAAGGCGATCAAAATCATCAATACCAAACAAATTAATGCGTGGATAATTAACTAAGCGCGTTAAAAAGTGTTCGCTAAGCGCCATTTCGTGCTGCTTAGTTTTAGCAAAAGCTATGCTTAACTTTTCGCGGCGTGAATGGCTATCATCAAGCTCACTAATCGCCGCAATGTAATCAACAGCCGCGATAAAACCAGCCATTGCTTCAAAGCTTTGTGTGCCGGTTTCCCAGCGACCTGGTGCTATGTCTTTAGCTGGCTCAACTTTGTACGGTGTAAACCCATCTAAATGCTCTTTTTTACCGTAAACCATACCCAAATGCGGACCAAAAAACTTATACGCCGAGCAAGCTAAAAAATCGCAATCAAGTGCTTGTACATCAACAAGTTCGTGCGGTGCGTAATGTACGGCATCAACATAAACAAGTGCGCCTACGCTGTGAGCAAGCTCTACAATGCGTTTAATATTATTAATTGAACCTGTGGTATTTGACGCATACGTTACCGCAACAAGCTTAGTATTACTGTTTAATAAGCTTTCAAACTGCGCCATATCTAAGCTGCAATCAGCTTCGTTAATAAGCGCAGTATTTACAACAACACCTTTATCTTCTGCGGCTTGTTGCCACGACGATACATTCGAGAAGTGATCAGCGTTAGTTACAATTATTTCATCGCCTGCCTGCCAATCACGCGAAATTGCACGGCTAAAGCTAAATGTGAGGCTGGTCATGTTTGGACCAAACACAATTTGTTGTGAGCTAGGTGCATTAAGTAAGTCAGCGGCGGCTTGGCGCGCATTCGCCATCAACTCAACCGTTTTATCACTTGAAAAAAACGCGCCACCTAAGTTCGAATTATAATGACCTAAATAAGCAGTCATTGCAGTAAGCACCGATGTTGGTACCTGCGAGCCGCCTGGTCCGTCTAAAAATATTGGCGATTTACCATCAACGTTTTGCATTAATGCTGGAAACTGCTCACGTAATTGCGTTATGTTCATGCCTAACTTCCTTAAGACGTTAATACAAAACAATCCAGGTAACCTGGTTTGCTAGCATCAATTTTGTTCATAGGTGTTGCGTTGTGCCACACTTGACGGTCGTTTATTAATGCAAACATACCGTCTTTTATTTCCATTTTAAAACAAGGCTCAGCTTGCTTGCTTTCGTATACAAGCAGTTCGCCACCTTCTAAGTTCTCGTGAGATACGCCGCATATACATACATGGTCAAAACCATCTTGATGAACGCCTTCTGGCGCTGCAGGTGTATCGCTATCGATGGCAAGCATGCGGAACTGATGAATTTCAATATCACGCTGCTCATTAATACCGGTAAGTTGGCGAAACTCATTGACGATATTTTTCATACCCTCTGATTCAAGTAAACTTTGCTCTAGGTTTTCGTAAGTACGCTCTACATTACCCTGAAAAGTATTAATTGAATCGTCTTGAACAAATGCTTTGGTTTTTTGTAACTTTATTTCACCATTTTGCATTTTAACTACTGAATAACGACGTTTACGAAAAGCACCATCTGCATATGGATTTGCAGGCAGGTTATCAAAAGAAGGCTTAACCAAATCAATATTTACTTGGTTAATAAAACGTAATTGCAGTAAATTCTGGTTGTTTAATGCTGTCATAAAATCTCGCCTAAAATAATGAGAATATTGGTGAGGATTTTAATGCATATTGAGAGGATTTTTTGCTTTATTACTCAACTTAAAAACAGCTTAAGGCCAGAGTTAATACAAAAATACAAAAAAGAAGCATGAACTATCTAATATTTATTTTAGTCAATAAAAAACCCGCCAAAGCGGGTTTTTAAACAAACTTTAAAAATTATACAGCTTGTTGAATAATAACCTTGTCTGCTTTTTTAGTGTAAGCAGGCATACGGTGGAAGTTCAAGTAACGGTAAGTATCTGCAGCCGTTGCATTGATCTTCGCTGCGTACTCTTGGTACTCAGCTGGAGTAGGTAATTTACCTAAGATAGCCGCTACAGCAGCAAGTTCTGCTGATGCTAAGAATACGTTTGCACCATTACCTAAACGGTTAGGGAAGTTACGTGTAGAGGTAGACACAACCGTTGCTTTGTCTGCAACGCGTGCTTGGTTACCCATACAAAGTGAACAACCTGGTGTTTCGATACGTGCACCAACACGTCCAAAGATACCGTAGTAACCCTCTTCAGTAAGCTGGTCTTTATCCATCTTAGTTGGTGGAGCAACCCAAAGTTGAGTTGGTAACTGACCTTTAAAGCCATCTAGTAATTTACCCGCTGCGCGGAAATGACCGATGTTAGTCATACAAGAACCGATGAACACTTCGTCGATTTTCTCGCCAGTAACGTCAGATAGTAAGCGCGCATCGTCTGGGTCATTTGGAGCACAAAGAACGGGTTCTTTAATCTCAGCTAAATCGATTTCAAGTACATGCTTGTACTCTGCATCAGCATCAGCTTCCATTAGTTCTGGGTTAGCTAACCAATCTTGCATTGCAGTAATACGGCGCTCAATAGTACGTACATCGCCGTAACCTTCAGAGATCATCCATTTAAGCATAACAATGTTTGACTCTAGGTATTCTGCGATAGATTCTTTAGAAAGTTTAACCGCACAACCTGCTGCTGAACGCTCTGCAGATGCATCTGATAATTCAAATGCTTGCTCAACAGTAAGGTGTTCAACGCCTTCAATTTCTAGTACACGACCAGAGAATTCGTTAATTTTACCTTTTTTCTCAACTGTTAATAAACCAGCTTTGATACCGTAGTAAGGAATTGCATGTACAAGGTCACGTAAAGTGATACCTGGTTGCATTTCGCCTTTAAAACGAACCAAAATAGATTCTGGCATATCAAGTGGCATAACACCCGTTGCTGCTGCGAATGCAACTGCACCCGAGCCTGCTGGGAATGAAATACCTAGTGGAAAACGTGTATGTGAATCACCACCAGTACCTACAGTATCTGGTAGTAACATACGGTTTAACCATGAGTGAATTACACCATCACCTGGGCGAAGTGAAACACCGCCACGGTTCATAATGAAATCAGGAAGCGTATGGTGAGTGTTTACATCGATAGGTTTAGGATAAGCTGATGTATGACAGAAAGACTGCATGGTTAAATCTGCAGAAAAACCTAAACAAGCTAGATCTTTAAGTTCATCACGTGTCATAGGACCTGTTGTATCTTGCGAACCAACAGTTGTCATTTTAGGCTCACAGTATTGACCTGGGCGAATACCTGCAACGTTACATGCTTTACCAACCATTTTTTGCGCTAGTGTGAAGCCTTTGTCAGATACTTCTGTTGCTGTTGGTACTTTAAATACGTCAGTTGGAGCTAGACCAAGTGATGTACGTGCTTTATCAGTTAAACCACGACCAATGATTAGTGGGATACGACCACCAGCACGAACTTCGTCTAAAATTACATCAGATTTAAGCTCAAAAGTAGAGATTACTTTATCTGTACCATGTTGCTTAACAACACCTTCGTACGGGTAAATGTCGATTTGCTCACCCATGTTAAGCTCATCAACATTTAATTCGATTGGTAATGCACCTGAATCTTCCATTGTGTTGAAGAAGATTGGAGCAATTTTATTACCTAGACATACACCGCCAACACGCTTGTTTGGTACGAACGGGATATCATCGCCCATAAACCAAAGTACAGAGTTAGTTGCAGACTTACGAGAAGAACCAGTACCAACAACATCACCTACATATGCAAGTGGTAAGCCTTTAGTTTTTAATTCTTCAAGCTGAGAGATTGGACCTACTTCGCCTGGCTTGTCTGGTGTAATTCCATCACGTTCAATTTTTAGCATTGCTAAAGCATGTAGTGGGATATCTGGACGAGACCATGCATCTGGTGCTGGTGATAAATCATCCGTATTTGTTTCGCCAGTTACTTTAAATACAGTAACTGAGATCTTTTCAGCAACAGCTGGCTTATTAGTAAACCACTGCGCATTTGCCCAAGACTCAATAATTTGCTTAGCGAATGTGTTACCCGCTTTTGCTTTTTCTTCAACATCGTAGAACGCATCAAACATAAGTAATGTATTTGAAAGGCCTTTAACTACGATTGGTGCAAGTGTTTCGTCATCAAGTAGGTCAATCATAGGTGCGATATTGTAACCACCCAACATTGTACCTAACAATTCCGCCGCTTTTTCTTTAGAAACAAGTGGAGAATTAGTTTCACCTTTAGCTATAGCTGCTAAAAATCCCGCTTTGATATAAGCAGCATCGTCAACACCCGCTGGTATACGCTGAACAAACAAATCTAAGATGAACTCTTCTTCACCTGCAGGTGGATTTTTGATTAATTCAATAAGATCAGCAGTTTGCTGAGCATCTAATGGCGCTGGTACGATACCTAACGCGGCACGTTCTTCTACGTGTTTACGATATTCTTGTAGCACAATATTGCCCTCTTGGTGACGTGAAAGTATCCGGTAGCGCTTCAAGCGCAAATAAGTTACCCAATACTTATAGTATTCTAACGCGTAATTATAAAGCTTTTATAGATAGATGAAAATCCATCCAGTTACGCAACTGATTATACCGATTATAAATACTATGAATAGTGGTTGTAGTAAAAACTATTCCCATGAATACTTGTTAAGTAATAATCATTACCATTAACCAATATTAATTTATTACAGACATAAAAAAACCCAGCTCTTGGCTGGGTTTCTATTACAAACTATTTAATTAACGTAAAACTTTAACGTTTTTGATAGTTTTGATATGCGCTTCTACACGACGGTTTTCTGCGTTTGCAGCTTTAGTGTTTGCATCATTTTTAAGACGCTCTTCACCTAAACCAACTGTAGTAATGCGATCTTGAGCAATACCATCAGCAACAAGTTGCTTAGCTACAGCATCAGCACGCTTTTTAGATAACCATTTATTGTAAGTTGCTTTACCTACAGCTGAAGTGTGACCTTCTAAAAGCACTGTTGTACCTGGGTACTCTTTTAAGAACTCAGATACTTTTTCGATATCATTTAAGTACTGAGTAGATACTGCTGATGTATTATTAGGGAAAGTCACTAATAAGCTTACAGTTACTTCTTTATCTTCATATAAAGTACAACCAGTGCCATCAACTGCGTCAGTCATTGGCGTGTTTGGACATCTATCGTCAGCATCTAAAATATTATCATTGTCGCTGTCTGAAGGCGCGACTGCAACTTCAACTACTTCTGGAGCTGGTTTTACTGGCTCAACTGGTGCTGAGTTTTGGCCAAATAAGTAGTTAATACCAATTTTAGCGCCTACATCTGTGTAACCACGGTCAAGACCTTGGTATACAGCTGTTTCAGCATTTACAAATAAACCATCTGTAATGAAATGTTGGTAACCAACACCTGCATTTAAGAATGTGTTGTCATCTACTACGTCCATTTCTTTAATACCGAAAAGACCGTAGAAAGGACCGCCATTTAAATGATAAAGAGCATCAATACCGTAACGCTCGCCATCAATACTGTTGCGGTTGCCAGCAACTTTATCAAAAGCATTAAAATCCATGTCTGCATATTCTAGGCGTGCGCTCCAGTAATCACTGAAACGGTAACCAGCTTCAACACCCCAACCAGTTGATTCATTTACATCAAGACCAGCTTGAGCACGCATGTTTTTCCAAGATGCGTCATAGTAGTCACCAAATGCGCCAATGTAGAAACCTTCTTCTTTATCTGCAGCAAATGTAGATACGCTAGTTGCAGCTAACGCAATTGCGATTGTAAGTGATTTTAATTTCATTGTTTTCTTCCCATTTTAACAATTAAAAATTGTAGCTAATCAATACTAGCTCAATCTGTTTTATACAGACTAACCGAACCTTTGTTAATCAATACTTAACGAATAATAAAGTTTATAAATTTTTTAATTAACTATAACGACATCCAACCACCCATTGTAGGTGAAATTAAAAATATTACCTACTCTGCAAATAATTTATAGTTGTGGTTTTTTTATAAATCGATAGCCTGCGATAAAAACAGGAACAATTCAGTTAAATGCACTTTTATACACAGCAAAACTTACTTATCCTTATAAAATGGATGATAACACTTGAATTTATTTTGCTCAATCAATGAACACTTCTAAAAATGAAAAATGAATATTTATAATCATAAACTTACATCTAAAATTAATAGTTAAGTACCGCAAAAAGTACGATACCCCTGATCACTTTTAGGAGGCGTCTGAAAATCGACAAGCTTATTCACTTCATTATAAGGATTGCTCAGTACTTTTAAAAAATCACTTAATAGCGCACTTGACCCCATTTCGCTGTAGTCAGTAATAATTGATTCAATGATGTGATTGCGTGGTATTACTCGAGGGTTCGCTTTTCGCATTACTGTATAACTATTTCCATCAACCCGGCTTTGCCATTTACATGCCCATTGCGCTAATGCTTCAGGAATAAGCGCTTCCTGTTTTAACGACTCGGTTAATGCATCAAAGGTATTGGTGTAATCGAATTTATGATCTTTTAATAATGTTAACAATTCTGCAACTAATTTTGTATCGCTTTCATCAATACCGACTAAGCCCAACTTTTTTGCCCACATAACCGTAAATTCAGTATTAAACTGTTCAGCAAAGCTATTTATATGTGGCGTCATTAGCGAAACAGCTTGCTCATCATCGTCATGAATTAGTGGTATAAGACTTTCAGCTAAACGGGCACAGTTCCAGTTAGCCATATTCGGCTGGTTACCAAATGCATACCGACCTTGTTTATCAATAGAACTAAATACAGTATCAAAATCAAAACTGTTCATCATGGCACATGGGCCGTAATCAATGGTTTCTCCGCTTACTAGCGTATTATCTGTATTCATTACTCCGTGAATAAAACCAACACGCATCCAGCTCACAATTAGCTTAACTTGGTTTTTAATCACAGCGCCTAAAAAGGCTAAATAGCGCTGCGAACCTGTATCGGTTATTTCTGGGTAGTGTCGCTCTATAGCTAAATCGGCTAAATTTTTAAGCCCTTCAACATCGCCTTGCGTCGCTAAATATTGAAATGAACCAACACGAATATGGCTCGTTGCTACGCGAGTAACGATAGCCCCTGCTTGTAGCGGATTACGGTAAACCGTTTCGCCACTGCCAACAACCGCTAAGCAGCGTGTGGTTTTAACTCCCAGCGCATGCATTGCCTCACTCATTACGTATTCACGAATAGCAGGACCAAGTGCACAACGTCCATCTCCCCTCTTGAGTAAGGAGTAACACCAGAGCCTTTTAATTGAATATCCCACAACTGGTTTTTATCATCATTAATAGCGCCCAGTAAATGCGCTCGCCCATCGCCTAAACGTGGTGAAAAATGTCCAAATTGGTGCCCAGAATAACCAAGCGCTACTGCAGGAATCGCCTGCTTTTCGTTACCGCTAAAAGTGCTGGCACGCAAATCAGCCGCAACGTTAATATTAAACTCTTTTGCTAAGCTCTCGTTCCACAGCAATAACTGAGGAGAGGCGACACTTGCAGGGAAATCTTCAATCGCGAAGTTTTCCGCAATGTCTGTGTATCTTGGCACTAATTTCATGGTAATTCCTATTGTTGCTGACTTATACCAACACGGTTGTCACCTACGCCATAAGCAACAATTAAGCTCAACTCTTGCATACTTAAGCCACTTTGCTTTTGCATTTCGTTAAAAAAGGCCTGGGCTGCACTCAGTGATTTTTTAGTTTGTAAGCCGCCGTCTATAATTTTATGGGCACGTAAGTAATTCTCTACATCGCGTGATAATAAAAAAGTATCTTTACCAAGTGCTCGCAATGCATAAGGGCCAGTATTTCCGCCTAAACGCGAACCATGCTTTTTTAAATACGCCCATAAACCAATAATATCGTCTGTTGGCCAATTAGCGATAAACTGGCTAAAACTGCCATGTTCCCCTGCTATCTCGTGGATCATGTAAGCATTTTCGGTAATTGTTTTTACTTTTTTATAGTTACGAACAATACGCTCATCAGTAGCTTTTTGTTCCAGCATATCGGGTGGCATCATTAATAACTTATCAACGCTAAAATCCCAAAAAACCTCTCTAAAGCCCGGCCACTTATTATTAATGACTGACCAATAAAAACCGCTTTGAAATACTTTTCGAGTAAATTCTTCAAGCCAATCGTCGTCACTTAACGTGCTTAGTTGTTTTTTAGATAACGGTTTTGCAAGTAATAACTTCAGCATTTTTTCGGAGCCTTTTCGCTCTACAGCTCGCTTATAAATATCGCTAAATTTTTCCATACTAATTAAATACCTCACTACTTATATTGCTAGTGTACGAGAAAAGCACCCAATACGTAACCACTCCCATTATGGATGAATGAATATGCATTTAGTCGCTTGACACCCAGACGGCTAAAATGCTTTAATCGCCGTAATTACCCTATTTAAATTGCTCAGGTTTGTAAGTTTTACTCTACAAACAGGTGCAAAGGGCTAGAAGAGGTGCGTTATTCAGGTAGCGTATGTTAGGAGCGCAAACTCCAGTGAGCATACGTGAGGGGAATTAACGCCGAGAAGTAACCACTTTTGCGAGGTGTTTATTTCGGGCGACTAGGTTGAACCCTAGCGACTGTCACCAATAGCTGCTTATAAAAAGCAGCTTATTAGTTTGGTGGAGAGCTTCTGGTCTTAAATATTAAGGCCGTGCGCCCTATTATTTTAAGCCCATTCGCTCTTCGAATTATTAGTTCGAACGACGTTAATGCGGCTCCTTCCATAAAGCTTTTTAACTCTTCGAATAATATCAATTGCATTAAATTAGTTATCGCTAAAATGATCACGTTTTTAATAAAGTTGGTACAAATTATAAGTTCGTGAGAGATGATCAACAACTTCAATTTAAACGACTACTCATTGTGGACCGCGCTCGTAACGCCATTTGATCAACACGGCGATGTTGACTACAACACGTTAACTAAACTGGTTAGCGAGCAAGAAGCGGCACATAACGGTATTTTACTACTTGGCAGTACAGGCGAAGGCTTGGCGCTAACGCAAAAAGAGCAACAAGCCATTGTTGAACACGTATGCCAGCTAAAACCAGCAGTACCACTCATGGTAGCTGTTGGCGGTAGTAACTTAAAACAACAAATTGAGTGGGTTAACTACTGTAATACATTGCCAATTCATAGCTTTTTACTTGGTTCACCGCTTTATGCAAAGCCCGGCGCTATAGGTCAAACTCATTGGTTTGAAAGCCTACTTAATGCAAGCGATCACCCGTGTATGCTTTATAACGTACCGGGACGAAGTGCTGTTAGCATCCCAGCGGCAACTATTAAAAACTTAAAAAACAATAAAAATTTATGGGCGTTAAAAGAAGCGAGCGGCAGTATTGCTCAGTTTGAAGCTTACCGCCAAGCGGCCCCTAATTTAGCTATTTTTAGTGGCGACGATGCGCTAATGCCTTATTTTGCACAAGCCGGTGCAAAAGGATTAGTGTCGGTAGCTGCAAACGCATGGCCTGAACAAACTCACGAGTTTGTTAAACGCAGTTTAAGTGGTCAACACCCTAATTTATTTGCCCAGTGGTCAAGCGCTATTAATAGCCTATTTGCTGTCGCAAACCCTATTCCCGTAAAGGTACTGATGCATTTGCAAGGTCGCTTAAGCAGCCCGCAACTTCGTCCACCTTTAACACACCTTGAGTTAACTCAAACCGATTGCATCACAACTGCAAACAACACCATTTTATCTTGGCATTAAATACAGGTTTTTATAATGAGCTGGTTAGAACTATTAAGTAATTTAGAATCGGGCGCTGTACGCGCAGCATCACAAAACGAAAGCGGCCAATGGCAAGCTAACATAGAAGTAAAAAAAGGTATTTTAGAAGCCTTTAAAAATGGCACTAATACTGAGTTTGCAGGTGGTTTTGTTGATAAACATAACTTAGCTCCGCAAGAGTTTAGCACTGAAGATGGCGTGCGAATGGTGCCGGGTGGCTCAAGTGTTCGCCGTGGTGCTTATGTGGCTAAAGGCACGATTATTATGCCACCAGCGTATGTAAACATTGGTGCATATATCGACGAAGGCACAATGGTAGATAGCCACGCATTAGTTGGCTCGTGTGCACAAGTAGGTAAAAACGTACATTTAAGTGCTGCAGTTCAGCTTGGTGGTGTACTTGAGCCAATTGGTGCAAGCCCAGTAGTGGTTGAAGATGACGCATTTATTGGTGCAGGCTGTATTATTGTTGAAGGCGTAGTCATTAAAAAAGGCGCAGTACTTGCCCCTGGCGTGCGTTTATCAGCAACTATTCCAGTATACGATTGCGTAAACGAGCGCCAACTTGATAAAGGCGAGCCAATCCCAGAGTACGCGATTGTAATACCGGGCTCTCGCCCTGCGTCAAACGAATGGGCGAGCAAGCAAGGCTTAAGCATGTCGTGTGCGTTAATAGTTAAATACCGCGACGAGAAAAGCGATGCATCGTTATTGCTTGAAGAGGTTTTACGATAATGAGCTTTTTGAGCACGCCTATCAAAACCGCTGTAAATACTATTACACAACAACTTGATACACCTTTTTTGTTTACGACCTAGATCAACTAAACACGCATCTTGCGCGTTTAGTGGCGCAAACCGATGTAAAACTATGGTACGCGGTAAAAGCAAATCCACTGTCTAAAATAATTCAAAGCTTAGACAGCGCTGGCTTTAATTTTGACGTAGCAAGTAAAGGTGAGCTTGAGCAAGTACTCGCACAAGGTATTAGCTCACAGCGCGTGCTCAACACAGGGCCTGCAAAAAGCCCTAAACAAATAAAACACTTTATTGAGCGCGGCGTGCGTATATTCGTAGCAGAAAGCCTCAATCAAGTACGTTGGTTAAACCAACAAGCACAATTACAAAACACGCAGTTACAAGTATTACTGCGTGTGCAATTACGTTGGCCTGAAGGTGAAAAAACCCTCTGGGCGGCGATAGCCTTACGCCGTTTGGTATGGGTTGTGATGAGTGGCAAGCACTCAATGTAGCTGACTACCCTGCACTTAAGTTTGACGGCCTGCATATTTTTCAGTGGGGCAACATGCTTAGCACGCAAAAGCTAAGCGACTTGTGGTCACAAATGATTGCACCACTTAGTCAACTTGCCAGCGATTTAAATATTAGCCTTAAAATTCTCGATTTAGGCGGCGGCTTAGGAATTCCTTATACACAAAATGAAGCAACGCTTGATTGGGATGACTTAATTGCTGCGCTCGCTAAAATTAAAAATGATGCGGGTGTAGAAGAATTATGGATGGAACTTGGTCGCTATGCCGTGGGCGAATGCGGTCATTACGCAAACCCAGTAGTAGAGCGCAAACAAAACTATAATCAAGAACAAGTAATTTTAAGCGGCGGTATTAATCACTTATTACGCCCTGCTGTTACCAGTCAAGATTTTCCTGCTGCATTACTGCGTGAATCCAGTGCTAAAACTCAAGCGGTCACTTTATACGGCCCGCTTTGTACAGCGCTTGATTGCCTAGGTGAACATAACCTGCCAAGCGATTTAAATGAGCACGACTGGCTAGTGTTTAGCCAATGCGGTGCTTACGGCTTTACCGAAAGTATGCCGTATTTTTTATGCCATGAGCTAGCTGGCGAGTACACATTGCAAAACGGTACACTTACCTGCGTTCGCCAAGCCGAAAATGCCAGCCACTATTTAAGGTAATAAGCATGAGTAATACAACACACATCAGCCAAGAGAACATTGTAGTAGGGGAAGTTGCAAACGGCTTACCGCTTACAATTCCTGTGTATCGTTTAAAAGGCGATGGTACAGGGCCTAGTGTTTACATTCAGGCCAATATGCATGGCGCTGAAGTGCAAGGTAACGCAGTTATTTTTCAGCTGCTTGAGCAATTAAAACACCTTAATCTTAATGGCGATATTACCCTTGTACCTTATGCAAATCCGATTGGTTGTAATCAAAAATCTGGCGAGTTTACCCTTGGCAGGTTCGATCCGATTACGGGCACTAATTGGAATCGCATGTATCATTACAATAAAAATTTAGTGACACAGTTTGCGCAAAATCATACTCAGTATGACAACGCTACATTAAAAAGTAACTTCAAACAGGCGCTTATTGACGAAGTAGACAGCAAACTTAACGGCCCTGCTTATTTACTCAATACCGGTAAACGCATTGCGCTTAACTTACAAAAACTCGCTCATCAGGCTGATATAGTACTCGATTTACACACTGGTCCTATTTCCAGCAAGCATTTGTACTGCCCAACCTATGCAACCGACAGCGCACGTTACTTTAATATTGAACATGTACTGCTTATCCCCAGTGATTTTGACGGTGCTATGGATGAAGCTAACTTTTGCCCATGGTGGCATTTAAGTGATGCACTTAGCGAGCAAGGTCGTGAATTATCAATATCTGTAGAAGCATTTACGGTAGAGCTAGGCAGCCAAGAAAAAATAGACTTAAAAGAAGCACTAAACGATGCAAACAGCATTTTAAGTTACTTAAATCACAAAGGCGTATTACAAAACGCACCGCATACGCCAGCTAACATCACTCGCTATGCATGTAATTTAGATGACTACTTTGCTTATTACGCCCCTATTGGCGGTATGGTTGAATACATAGCCCCACTTGGCGGGCACATTAAAGCCGGTGAGCCTATTGCACATATTTTACGCATGGAGCGCTACTTAAGCGAGCAGCCACTGCAAACACTCACTCTTGATTGCGATGCAATTGCTATTTTGCACTTTGCCTCAGCGAGTGTTAACCAAGGTACCGAACTTTATAAGTTTTTTACTAACATATTTGAGCTTTAGCTCACCCTTCTCATTGCGTGAGAGTAATACCAATTGCATTAAATTAGTGATCTATTATAGCGATAAGGAAATAGCTTAATAACAAGGCTAAAATTATGGTACATAGTTGTTCTATATAAATAATTTTTAACGTAGTTAGTGAGTTATTTAATACGCTAGAATGATCATGTTTTTAATAAAATTGGTATAAATTAACTAAAGTAGTTAATTTGCATTAGAAAGCGGCCCAGGCCGCTTTTCTTTTGATCTGTGTTTATCTCAAATACGTATAATACGAAGTATAAGAAAAAATTCAGTAAAAGTTCACCGTTACATATGTAAAAAGACGTTATAATTAAATTAACGCATACAATAACTTAAACTCACAAAGGAACTACAATGAGCTGGCGCCACTGGATCACACTTTCTGCCTTAATAAGTACAGCTACCTTAGCACAAGAAGAGGTTGCTACAAACGAGCAAGACAACGAAATAAACCTTGTAAAACAGTGTATTTTAAACGAAGTTATTGGTGGAGACGGTAAACAAACTCTAGACGATCTTCGTAAGAAATGTTCGGCTCTTGAAGAAAACAAACAACTTACCGCGCTTGATAAACGCCAAGCACGTGAAGAAGTGGGTAAAAAAATCGTAATGTTATTACGCCACATAAACGTAATTATATTTTACCACTTTCGTACGTATCCCATCCCAATGATCGCCCTTTCGATGGCTTCGACGAATTAACTGATGATAATGATGGCGAACCGCTCGATAACTTAGAGGCAAAGTACCAACTTTCCATTAAAGTACCTTTGTACGATGATTTTTCAGATGAAGACCAAGCATTATTTTTTGGTTTTACGCTGCAATCATATTGGCAAATATATAATTCAGAAATCTCCTCACCATTTCGTGAAACGAACTACGAACCTGAAGTTTTTTGGATAAACTACCTCGACCCAGAAAATGTACTTTGGGGCGATGAAATGGCAATTGTTTTAGGTATTTCACATCAGTCAAATGGTCGTAGCCAGCCCAACTCACGCTCATGGAACCGTATTTACGCTGATTTCATTTGGGAAAATGAAGGGTTTGTTTTTAGTTTTAAACCTTGGTATCGCATAGCCGAGGACGAAAAAGACAACGTTTTAGAAGCTAAAGGCGACGATAATCCAGACATATACAAATACATGGGCTATTTTGAATTTAGCGGTGCATACCGTCTTAACGATCATGAATTTAGCTTTATGTCGCGTAATAACTTAAATTCAGACAATCGTGGTGCCATTCAGCTTGACTGGTCATTTCCATTATGGGGCCGAGTTCGTGGTTATGCACAATACTTTAACGGTTATGGGGAAAGTTTAATTGATTATAATGCCGATATAGAACGTATTGGTGTAGGTATATTATTAACCGATCTGCTGTAATACTTCCCTAAGTTTTACGCATTAAAAAGCCAAGCATTGCTTGGCTTTTTAGTGTTTTGAACAACTAAACAGTTATTTTTTTACTACAAACTGCCCTTCAAACTCCGCAACTATATTATCACCATCATAAATAGTAACAGGCACAACATAGCTTGCTTTACCTTCGGTTTCTAAATCGCTCAACTTACCTTTGCAGGCTTGCAAATCTACACAGCCACGAGGATCGGTATTAAGTGGTTTTAAATACTTAATGTTAGCATCGGCTAATACAATATTACCTTCAAGCCCGGCTTCTTTAAGTGCTAAGTACGTAGCACCCCAACCTGTTAGCGTGGCCAAGCTATAAATAGAACCTGCAAACATGGTGTTATGTAGGTTTAAGTTAGCGTCTAGGTCGGCGCTGGTTGTAAATTGCCAATCGGTGTAGCTTTCTACCTTAATACCCATCGCATCACTAATTGGAATAGACTCACGCCACGTATTTTGTAGCACTTGCGTCCAATTAGGATGGCGAAACCAGCCTGGCTCACACGGTTTTTGCTTTACCATTTTAAAGTGTTGTACATCGCCATACGCTAAGTGCGCTTTTTCTTTTAGTTCGTAACCGTGGCGTTTATAAAACTCAAGCGCACGTTCGCGAGCAAATAAAACCAGTTCATCAGCATTTTGCGTCCATGCTATTTTTTCAAGCTCATGTAATAAACGACTACCAATATGTTGATTACGATTCCCTTCAGCAACGGCCATGTAACGCACTTGTGCCTGTTCATGATTGTTAAAGTGCAAACGTGCTACGCCTAGCACTTCACCTTCTTTATTTTTTATAAAGCGATGCTCAGAATCTTGCTCCATATCATCTTGCTCAGAGCCACGCGGCTCGCCCCAAGGCGCGCGTAATACCTGCCAGCGCAATTGGTAATACGCTTGCCAATCTTCGCTACTTTGTGGGGTGCTTACCTGAAACATACATACTCCTGTTGTTATATAAGCCGTAAATAAAAATCAAAAAGGCTACGGCGCTATACTAATCATATTGATTATCTACAAGCTAGAAAGCTCAAATAATTAAATCGCTTGGTATTTTTATTGTAAATACCATACTCCATCTTTAAAAAACTGCAAATACGACTTTGGTGATGGCCATAAAATATCTAAAAATTAATAACACAAGGCATTGCCATTTAACGGTGCTAGTTTATGCTGAGAATATGATAGAAAAAATCAATTATATAAATTCGCTGACGGGCTTGCTAAGCGATCAGTTTATTGAGAATAGCCACAGCATTGGTCAGTTAATCTATTGGCATAAATGCAGTGGCGATCACATTCAGATACGTGGTCATGAGCAGTTGCGCTGGTTACTCATTAACGACACACTCCAATCTGTTATTGATTTAAATAACCCGAGTTTATTACTTTTTCCACATTTATTGTGCTTAGGTAAGCACTGGCAAGCTCTTAGCGCGCCAAAAAAGGTGCTAGAACTTGGCCTTGGCGGCGGTGCTATTCGTAATTATTTACAACACAAATACCCCAAAGCACACATAACATCCGTTGAAAAAAACGCTGATATTATTGATTGCTACACTCAATTTTTTTCATCAAATAAAAATGATCAATTACTATGCGCCGATGCACAACAGGTTTTAAAAAGTGCGCAAAATATTGACTGGATTATCTTAGATTTATTTAGCCAAATAGACGCACCTCGATTTTTATTTGAAGAGGCATTTTATAAAAAAATCTACTTGGCTTTAAATAACAACGGTGTGCTATTTATTAATTTTTTATCGCAACATGAGTCGCAATTAAAGCAACTTAAGCAGCTATTACTCGATGTGTTTGGCTGTACAGTCAGCCCGCAAAAAATTACGGGCTACGTGAATCATATTGTCGTGGTAACCAAAAAACTTAAACAGATAAGTTAAACGTAACGGGTCCATCGTTACACAAGCTTACTTGCATATCGGCACCAAACTCACCGGTGGCTATTGTAAGCCCCAACTCTTTAGCTTGAGCAACAAAGTACTCGTAAAGCTCATTAGCTTGGCTTGGCGTTGCCGCAGATGAAAAACTAGGGCGCATACCCTTTTTAGTATCAGCCGCTAAGGTAAATTGCGAAACCACCAGCAACTCACCTTTAATATCTTTGAGGCTTAAGTTCATTTTGTCCTTTTCGTCAGTAAAAATACGATAGTTACTTACTTTGTGTAAAAGCTTATCGGCCGTTTGCGTATCGTCGTGTTTTTCAACACCCAGCAACAACAATATACCTTGGCTAATTTCGCCTACAACTTGATTATTAATTTCTACCTTGGCATGCTTTACGCGCTGTATTAACCCTTGCATTTAAACTGTGTCCTTTACTGTTGGCTTGTCATCTTCAAACTCAATCTCTGGTGTTTCTGGTATTTCATCTGGGCTAATACATGCTGTAAATTCAGCGCCAAGCAAAACAACAACCCACGATAAATACACCCAAACAAACAAAATAGGAATCGTCGCCACTGCGCCGTAAATCACTTCGTACGAAGGAAAATGGCTAATATAAAGTGCAAACCCTTTTTTAGTTAGCTCAAACAAAAGTGCCGCAAATAATGCTCCCGGTATCGCCGCTTTAAACGATACGCGCGTATTAGGCACTAAGGTGTAGAGCATAATAAAGCCCACCATCGAAATACCATACGGCAATAGCTTTAACAAAAACCCGCTAAACCCAGGAATACCCTGATCAGCAAACGATACCAAAGATACAATATAAGAGGTAACACCAATGCTGGCACCAAGTAACATAGGCCCTAAGCTCAAAACCATCCAATATACTGCAAAGGAAATCATCATCGGGCGCTTTTTCTTTATTCGCCAAATGCGGTTTAGCGTGGCATCCACATTACGTATTAGCAACAATGCAATTGCAGCTAAAAAACCAATACCTACTGCGGTCATTTGGTTTGCGTTACCGGCAAAAGAGCTAATATGCTCTCTAATAACATCGGTAGAAGTAGGCACAAAGTTAGTAAACAAAAAGCTCTCAATCTCCATACGAGTGGATTCAAAACCTGGAAAAGCCGAAAATATAGCAACACCCACTGCAATAAGCGGTATCAAAGAAAGTAACGTAACATAGGCTAAATAGCCGGCATTAACCGTTATTTGATCATCTATACAGCGATTAAAATACTGCATCCACCAACTTGGCTGCTGGCGTATAAAGGTCTTAACTTGCTGTTTGTAATTGGAGAGCTTATCATTCATACAATTGACTTGTGCTTATGTGGTTTTGATTATAATAACAATCAGCGCCATAATTTACAGCACTAACACGCGTAAACAGGAATTCAGATGAAAAAACAAACATTACTTAGTGTTTCAATGCTTGTACTAACACTTACTTTGTCAGGTTGCCAAACAGCTTATTACTCTGCAATGGAAAAAGTAGGTATTCACAAACGCGACATCCTTATCGATCGCGTAGAAGAAACCAAAGACTCGCAGCAAGAGTCTCAAGAAGAATTTAAATCGGCACTAGAGCGCTTAACTACTCTAATCGATTTTAATGGTGGCGAACTACAAGACACTTACAATCAATTAAACGACGATTACGAGTCGAGCTTAAAAGCCGCAAACGAAGTATCAACTAACATCAATAAAGTAGAAGACGTAGCAGAAGCACTTTTTGATGAGTGGAGCGATGAGCTAGAGCAATACAAAAGCGCATCACTTAAGCGTGAAAGCAGCAAAAAGCTAACCGCGACTAAGCGTCAATTTGAACAGCTATTACGCTCGATGCGCAGCGCAGAGAGTAAAATGGAGCCAGTATTAACGTCGCTTCACGATAATGTTTTATATTTAAAGCATAACTTAAACGCACAAGCGGTATCGGCTATTAAAGGCGAATTCACTAACCTTAAACGCGACATACAAGTGTTAATGAATGACATGAACAAATCGATTGCCGATTCAAACAAATTTATTGAACAAATGAATAGCGCAGGCTAACTAATATATTACAAACAAACAAAAGTAAGCCTGCAATTTCGCAGGCTTACTTATTTTTACTTTTTGTTACTTTTTAACCACTTATTAATCTAACGTTTTTGGTACACTTTCATAAAATTAGAATTAAAATAAAAAACTACAATGAAAATAAGTATCTTAACTCTTTTGGCTATCTCTAGCTTACTAACCGCTTGCGGAACTGCTAATCACATAGAAAGAATCGCAGGGCCTGATACTGTAGTACCACTACATAAAGATGGTGATCGCGAAGGGCGCTACCATAATCTATACCCAGGCAAAAAAACGTACCCTATTAGTTGTGAAAATGACTGCTATCCAAGCAACACTCATTTGCAATGTGAAGAAGGAAGTGAAAACTGCCAATATATTGCTGGGCAAGTAACTCCAAAATTAAATACCGGATACACTGTTCGCTGGCTTGGCCATGCAGGGTTTATGATCAGCACACCAAACGGGCAGCAAGTGGTGTTTGATCCTGTAAAAGAGCAGTTCGACTCCCCTGTTGATTTAGCCTTTAAACTTGCCTCAGGGTTTTATCGTAAGCCCGGTGACTGGCTAACTAACAGCGAACTAACTAATTTAGATGCCGTTATATATTCTCACCTTCATTATGATCATTTTAATAAAGCAGATATAGCAGAAATAGGTAACAAACCACGCTACTTAACGCCACTGGGAATGGCTGATAACTTCCCAACAGGTGGATTTAACATTAGCGAAATGGCCTGGTATGCAAAAACGAGTATTGACGATTTAGCAATTCATGGCGTACCTGCACATCACTTTAGCAGTCGTATTTCAGTGCCTTTTATTTACGAAGATCACGATAAAGACCTTTGGAATGGCTGGTTACTTGAACAAAACGGTAGCACCTTATTTTTTGCAGGCGATACAGGCTACTCAAAACATTTTAAAGACATACAGCAAAAATACGGCGATATCGATATTTGCTTAATGCCAATCGCTTCTTACTACAGTAAAGACGATCCTAACTGGTACCGTTACGTGCATACCACACCAGAAGATGCACTAAGCGCAGCGCAAGAGCTTAACTGTAAAGTAATGATCCCTTTTGGATACGGCAACTCTAGCTGGAAAATGGGCGACCACAGCACTCATTCAGCCTTGCTGCGCTTATTGCACATGGTTAAAAAAATGGATGCTAAAACACCGCTGTATATTTTAAACGAAGGCGAAAGTATTTCACTGTAACTAATCACTTAGCTACTTTAAGATGGTGTTACATCAATAAAAATACATAATAAGATTGAGAAATTAATGAAAAAATTAGCACTCGCCTTAAGCTTTTTATTAAGCACGCCAGCAATGGCTATTGATGTTGAGCATACATCAACTCCAATTACTGTTGATGGCGTATCAGAAAGCGCATGGGATAAAGCCGCTTGGCACGACATGCCTTATCTAATGGATGGCACACTGCCATCAAACGATGCCGACTTTAAAGGGCGTTATCGTTTATTGTGGGATCAAAACTATTTATACCTACAAGCCGATATTGTGGATGATGTTCTAATAGATACACACGCAGATCCAACCTATAAATATTGGGATGACGATGCGCTTGAAGTATTTATTGATAGCGATGCATCGGGCGGTAACCATCAATTTAATCACACCGCATTGGCGTACCATATTGGCCTTGATAACCAAGCCGCCGATTACGGACCTGATAAAAAAGCCCATTTGTACACCGACCACCTAGTCAGTAACTGGAAGCGCAACACCACCGCGCCCTTTAACATCACCTGGGAAGTAGCGATAAAACTCTACCCTAATGATTATAAAGAAGGGGCTAAAAACACCCCTATTACACTTAGCGAAAAGCAAGTAATCGGCTTTATGCTAGCGTATTGCGATAACGATGGCAGCGACGTGCGCGAGCACTTTATGGGCTCACACGAAGTACAACCAGTAAATGGCGACAGAAACCGTGGTTTTATAGATGCAGACGTATTTGGCAAAATCACCCTACTCCCTAAAAAGTAAGTAACTACCAATAAAATAATTGAACACGTAGGTTGGGTTGAGCGCAGCGAAACCCAACGAAAAAATACCCTACCAACAAACACAGGGCTTTGCGCTATCGGTTTTTTACATTTGGCAAAATTAAATTCCGCAATTCACTAAAAGTAAAATGTGTCCTATTTATCAGTTTTTTACGTAACTTTTAATAACTTTAACGGCTTTAATCGATTCGTTTGATAATAATATCATTTCACCAGGGATTTCTTCTTCAGCTTCGTTCTCATCAGGCTTATTCCAACAGCCAGTACTCGTAGAGTCAAAAAAACATAACTCTTCTAAGCTTAAAGAAGCGAGCTTTAGTTTAATCTTGCTTACTAACACTTGATCGTTTTCGAAAATAGATACAGCAACCTTGCGAACCTTAGATTTTTTAATTTGCATTATAATATGCTCGTCTTGATCACCGAATCCCCAGCCATAAACCACCAAAGTTGAACTAAGTGAAGGTAAAACTTCATAGAAAATACGCTCAAAATAATTACAGCTTGAAATCGCTTCTAACTTATTATTTTTAGTTCCTTCGCATACAAAAGCTGGGGCTAAATTTTCCTGCTTCCATTTCAAAAGAATAGTCTCCAGTAAATTACTATTTTGATTACGAGTTGAAATTTTCCGCTCACTAGAAAAGCCACTACGATACAAAACTAGGTTCCCGTGTGGATAAAAATATAATGTAGCTCCTTGAGATTTATATGGTTTTTCTAATACTTCCCAGTCATTTCGAAATTCTCCATTTTGAAAACAGTCCTTAAACCACGTTCCTAAATTTCTATTTCCGTATTGCGCTGCCCAATAAACAATAAGGTCGTAGTTAAGAGAAATAACTTTATCAAAATGTTTCATAAATAAGTAGATTGGTTCTAAATGTGAACTTGCATCATCATATGATGCATGTGTTGATCGGACGGTTTGAATAAGTGCTTGGCGAACACATTCATAAGCTTCCTCAACCTCACCATGTGGTAATTCTAGCGCCTCATTCACAAGCATCGCCTGCCATAAACGCCTTAATACCAACTCAAAGTCTTTAACATCAAACTTTTCAAATACAGCTTTCACTTCTGGTGTTATATATTTACGTGCTACAGCCTCTTCATACAAAGAATGGTAATTAAAACATGTATTAACAGCTATACTTGCTCCATTGCCCAACAACAGGCTTCCCTGATGATAATCTTCTCTTATGTCATTCCATTGAACTATTTTCGGCATTAACTAAGTCCCTCGCGTTGATAGCTTGGTTTCTACTTCCATAGCTACTTAAAAATATACTCAATCTTTACCAGCATATAATAATGAAAACAATAAATATTTCATACTGAACACTAAAATAGAACGATAACCTATCTTTACCAACCCACCAAACACAAAAAAGCCGCTGTATTTTTCAATACAGCGGCTTTTAAAATCACTTCATTAAAATAAGGTGATTATGCTTTAGGTGCACGACCCGCACGTTTACGTTCGTTTTCTGTAAGGTGTTTTTTACGAATACGAATGTTTAGTGGAGTAACTTCAACTAGCTCGTCATCATCGATGAACTCAAGCGCTTGCTCAAGTGAGTAGTTAAGGTGTGGAGAAAGCGTTTGCGCTTCATCAGTACCAGATGCACGTACGTTAGTTAACTGTTTGCCTTTAAGGGCGTTAACTGTAAGGTCGTTATCACGGTTATGAATACCGATAACCATACCTTCGTATACTTCAACACCGTGACCGATGAATAAACGGCCGCGCTCTTGTAAGTTGAATAATGCGTTAGTAAGTGCTTTACCAGTTGCGTTTGCAATCATTACGCCGTTCTTACGAACACCGATGTCGCCACCTTTGTGAGGACCGTAATGATCGAACGTATGGTACATAAGACCAGAACCCGAAGTAAGCGTCATAAAATCAGTTTGGAAACCAATTAAACCACGGCTAGGGATCATGAAGTCTAAACGCATACGGCCTTTGCCATCTGGAGTCATGTTAGTAAGTTCACCTTTACGTAGGCCAACTTGTTCCATAACAGAACCTTGATGCTCGTCTTGACAGTCAATAGTCACTGTTTCAAACGGTTCTTCTAGAACGCCATCTACAGTACGTAAGATAACTTCTGGACGAGAAACTGAAAGCTCGTAACCTTCACGACGCATGTTTTCGATTAAGATACCTAGGTGTAATTCACCACGACCAGAAACACGGAAGCTATCTGGGCTAGCAGTATCTTCAACGCGAAGTGCTACGTTGTGTACTAATTCTTTGTCTAAACGCTCACGGATATTACGTGACGTTACAAACTTACCTTCTTTACCACAGAAAGGTGAGTTATTTACAGAGAATGTCATTGTTACAGTTGGCTCATCAACACTTAGTGGTGGTAATGCTTCAACGTTTCCTGGGAAACAAACTGTGTCAGAAATCTTAAGCTCACCAATACCTGTTACAGTTACGATGTTACCAGCGTAAGCTCTATCAGTTTCGATACGTTCAAGACCTAGGTAGCTTTGTACTGCGCCAATTTTACCATTACGTGTAGTGCCATCAGCACTGATAATAGTAACTTGTTGGTTAGGAGCAACAGAACCACGTTTAATACGACCAATACCAACTACACCAACATAAGAGTTGTAATCTAGTTGAGAAATTTGCATTTGGAAGTCACCTTCAGGATCTGCATCCGGTGGTGATACTTCTTCAACGATCATCTTGAACATAGGTTCCATGTTCTCTGATGGCTCGTCTAAATCTAGTGTTGCCCAGCCGTTGATTGCTGAAGCGTAGATTACTTTAAAGTCTAACTGTTCGTCAGTTGCGCCAAGGTTGTCGAATAAATCAAAGATTTGATCCATAACCCAATCAGGACGTGAACCTGGCTTATCAATTTTATTGATAACTACGATTGGCTTTAAGCCTTGCGCGAATGCCTTTTGCGTAACGAAACGCGTTTGTGGCATTGGACCTTCTTGAGCATCAACAAGTAATAATACTGAGTCAGCCATCGAAAGTACGCGTTCAACTTCACCACCGAAATCGGCGTGTCCCGGAGTATCTACGATATTGATATGGTAGTCGTTCCAAGAGATGGCTGTGTTTTTAGCCAAAATGGTAATACCACGTTCTTTCTCAATGTCGTTTGAGTCCATCACGCGCTCTTCGTTACCGCCGCGTGTTTCTAATGTACCTGATTGCTCAAGTAGTTTGTCAACCAGTGTTGTTTTACCGTGGTCAACGTGCGCGATAATCGCTATATTTCTTAACTTTTCGATGCTCATATATTTACTCAGAGAAATTAAATTCTCAATGATCCTGCAAGATCTACGCACTCATCTGCGTTTTCACGAGATGTCCAAGCATAGGATTTAAAAGGGCGCATATTATCCCTCATTAATGACATGGATGAAAGTTTATCCAATACAAATTTTAAAACTTTCTCAATACTTTCACTAAGTATCTGTTTTATATATGACAATTATATGAATTAAATTTCGATATTTTTTCGAAAAACAGCCATTTTGGCTATTTTTCCGATCTTTTTGGTACTCTTTTGCATTTAGTTTATGCTAATTTTAAGCGATTAAATTATCAGCAAATTGCACCGTGTAAATATTGCACCAAAAGGGATATTTTACGCACCAAACTAGTGCACCACTATACTGGATTTTATAACAACTTATTTTTTTAATTTATAAACATGCAGTTATAAAAATGGCACAAAATCAGCTTAATAAATGCTAAAGCAATTATGCAGCAATAACAAAACCCCACACTTGGAGGACACATGTCACAATCGGTTTTAGATTTTATTAAAGAAAATGACGTTAAGTTCATTGATTTACGCTTTACTGACACTAAAGGTAAAGAACAACATGTTTCTATTCCTCATCATCAAGTTGATGAAGATTTTTTCGAAGACGGTAAAATGTTCGATGGTTCTTCAATCGCTGGTTGGAAAGGCATTAATGAGTCAGACATGGTTTTATTACCAGATGCAGACTCTATCAAATTAGACCCTTTCACAGAAGAAACAACACTAATTGTTCGTTGTGACGTTGTTGAACCTTCAACACTTCAAGGTTATGAACGTGACCCACGCTCAGTTGCTAAGCGTGCTGAAGATTACATGCGTTCAACTGGTATTGCAGACACTGTGTTATTTGGCCCAGAGCCAGAATTTTTCGTATTTGATGATGTTAAATACAAATCAGACATGTCTGGTTCTATGTATAAAATTGATTCTAAGCAAGCTGCTTGGAACTCAGATAAAGAATATGCAGATGGCAACACAGGTCACCGTCCAGGTGTTAAAGGCGGTTACTTCCCAGTTGCTCCAGTTGATGACTTCCAAGATTGGCGTTCAGCTACGTGTCTAGTGCTAGAAGAAATGGGCCAAGTAGTAGAAGCACATCACCACGAAGTAGCAACAGCAGGTCAAAACGAAATCGCTACTCGCTTTAATACAATGGTATTAAAGGCGGATGAAATTCAAGAAATGAAATATGTTATCCATAACATGGCTCACTTATACGGTAAAACAGCAACGTTTATGCCTAAGCCAGTTGTTGGTGATAACGGCTCTGGTATGCATTGTCACCAGTCACTTGCTAAAGATGGTGTAAACCTTTTTGCTGGTGATAAGTACGGCGGTCTTTCTGAAGATGCACTTTACTACATTGGCGGCATCATTAAGCATGCTAAAGCAATCAATGCTTTTGCAAATGCCTCTACTAACTCGTACAAGCGTTTAGTACCAGGTTTTGAAGCACCAGTTATGCTTGCATACTCTGCACGTAACCGTTCTGCATCAATTCGTATCCCAGTGGTTCCATCTGAAAAAGGTCGTCGTATTGAAGTACGCTTCCCAGATCCAACTGCTAACCCATACCTTGCTTTCTCAGCAATGCTTATGGCTGGCCTTGATGGTATCAAAAACAAGATCCACCCTGGCGATGCTATGGATAAAGATTTATACGACTTACCAGCTGAAGAAGCAGCAGAAATTCCAACGGTTGCAGCATCACTTGACGAAGCACTATCTGCACTTAGCGCAGACCGTGAATTCTTAACTCAAGGTGGTGTATTCACTGATGATTTAATTGATGCTTATATCTCACTTAAATCTAAAGAAGTTGAAAAACTTAACATGACAACTCACCCAGTTGAGTTTGAAATGTACTACAGCTGTTAATTAAGCTGTAAAAAACATGTGTGTTCTCAAGCCCGCTGCTCTGCGGGCTTTTTTAATGGTAAATCAAAGCAATCTCCACTAGAGTAAAGTTACTCTAAAACGCAGGACCGCCGAGTGAATAATTACATTTTATTACTAACAATTACTTTAGGATTAAGTAATTATGGCTATGCTGCTGAAAAAAATATACGCTTGGGAAGATAAAAATGGCGTGTTAGTGTTCTCAGATACACCGCACAAAGGCGCGACGGAGGTAAAGCTTACAAGTCAGCACCTTACAATGCCTGCGACCAATACTGATATTTTAAATAACCAACCTCAACCCCAAAAAGCAGCGTTTAACATTGCTATTTTGTCACCAGAGCATAATCAAACAATTCATGAAAATACAGGCACGGTATATGTTACCAGCCGTATAACACCACGGTTCGAAAGTGGGTTAACAATACAGCTGTTTGTTGATGGTCAAACACATGGCCCTGCTAGTCATGATTCAACCTTTGCTATAAAAGATGTTGAACGCGGTGAACATACATTGCAAGTAAAGCTGTTGAATAATAAAAACCAAATTATTGCCGTGAGCCAACCTTATGTGTTTTTTATGCGCAGAAAGGGCTTAATACCAATACACAATAATACTTGATCAATTTGAGGGCTTAAGCTTGACGCTAACTGTGTTAAAAATTTCTGATATAGAACAACTAAATAACGAATTTTTTGCCCTGTTATCGACACGGTTTTCATACCTCAAAATAGCTCACTTAATTAAGCAGATTGGTATAACATTCAAGAACTAAATTTAAGTTTAAAACTGAGGCGCAGCAGTGCATTTTATTGATATTAATTGCCTGCAAATATTAGCGCACTAAAATGGTGCAACTATGATTAATAATGAAATTTTCAGCCCAGAACTGCTTGACGCTATCTGGCAAAACCAAACAACAGCGGTCATGTTGCTCGATAAAAAATTTACTGTTGTTTATGCTAATACCAGTACGAGTGAGTTACTTGGCCTTGGTACTAAACGCTTGTTAGATCAACCTTTCGATAGCCTTTTTAATTACCATTCTATTGATTTGAAACGTATTGAACAGTATTCATTAATTGATGGCGTTGATTGCCAGCAACATAGAGCTGACGTGGTTTTTAGCGATTCTCGCCATGCCAAGGTAGCAGTCAGCTCAAGACAGCTTAGATTTAAAGACACGTTATATATATTATTAGAATGGCGCCAAACAGATGATGAAATAAAGCACGACCAAGCATCAAACCAAATGCATCAATATCAAGCTGCACGAAACTTAATTCGTGGCTTAGCGCACGAAATTAAAAATCCTTTAGGTGGAATTCGCGGAGCGGCGCAGTTATTGCAGTATGAAGTTGATCAACAAGAAAGAGACCAATGCGCTGAGCTTATCATTGAGCAAGCAGATAGATTGCGCGAATTAGTAGATAGGCTCTTAGGGCCAAATCAGCTACCGCAAAAGTCTTATGGCAATATTCATCAAACCCTAGAGTCGGTTGTCAGGCTAAGTACGTTAGATAATTGTTCTAATATTGGCTTAGTGAAGGATTATGACCCGAGTATTCCTGATGTATATATTGACCAAGGCAAGATACAACAAGTGGTATTAAACATTGTTCGAAATGCCCAACAGGCGCTTGTAGATGGCGGTGAAATAAAAATAAAAACCCGCATAAACCATCAACATCGTCGCCCAGGTAAAGCACCTAAAAAAGCCTTGTTGATCCAAATATCTGATAACGGACCAGGCATTGACCACAGCATACGCGAAACATTGTTCTACCCGATGATCACCAATAAAGAAGGTGGTTCAGGACTTGGACTTTCTATTGCGCAAACGCTTATTGATCAGCATGACGGCTATATTGAATGTGATAGCTGGCCTGGACATACTGAATTTAATATCTATCTGCCCTTTGCAGATTAATGTTTGGAGTTTGCATGAAAACAGTTTGGCTTGTAGATGATGATGCCTCAATTCGCTTTGTACTTGAAAAGGCACTTACCCGAGCAGGGTTTAACACGGAAAGCTTTGCTAATGCGCAAGATGTATTAAGTGCATTAAAGTTTAGCCAACCAGCTGTTTTGGTGTCTGATGTAAAAATGCCTGGCATGGATGGCATGGCTTTACTTGAGCTTATTGCAGAGCAAAACCCTGGGCTACCGGTTATTATAATGACCGCGCACTCAGATTTAGATTCGGCCGTTAATGCCTTTCAAAAAGGTGCTTTTGAGTATTTAGCTAAACCGTTTGATTTAAACGAAGCGGTTGCTCTTGTTGAAAGTGCATTTAGAGCAAACTCTACAAAAAAACTAAACGTAAGCAGGCCCCACCTAAAAGTGCACACATAATTGGTGAAGCACCCGCTATGCAAGAGGTATTTAGAGCAATAGGTAAACTGTCAGCCTCTAGCATGAGTGTATTAATAAATGGTGAGTCTGGCACAGGCAAAGAACTGGTCGCCAGCGCCTTACATAATCATAGTCCACGTAAAGAAAATCAATTTATTGCACTTAACATGGCCGCAATTCCAAAAGAACTTGTTGAGTCAGAATTATTTGGCCACGAAAAAGGCGCATTTACGGGCGCTGATAGTGTGCGTAAAGGGCGTTTTGAACAAGCCAATGGCGGCACGCTTTTTTTAGATGAAATTGGTGATATGCCTCTTGATGTGCAAACACGTTTATTGCGCGTGCTTGCCGATGGTGAATTTTATCGTGTGGGCGGGCATCAAAGCATAAAGGTGGATGTACGCATTATTGCAGCTACGCATCAAAATCTGGAAGATTTAGTTAAACAAGGTAAATTTAGGGATGATTTATTTCATCGTTTAAACGTAGTACGCCTACGCTTGCCAGCTCTTCGGGAGCGCACTGAAGATATTGATCGCTTGTCGCAACATTTTTTGCACAAAAGCGCTAAAGACTTACAAGTAGAAAGCAAAGTACTCAGCCCTAAAGCAACAGAGCAGCTTAAACTCTTTAATTGGCCAGGTAATGTACGTCAGCTCGAAAATACGTGTCGTTGGCTTACTGTGATGGCGCCAGGTGAACTTGTTACAGAACAAGATTTACCACCTGAGATCCTTGATGCCTCGCCAATTCAAGAGGAAGGTGATTGGCTTGATGCATTTCAACAATGGCTTAACCACGAACTTAAACAAGGCAAAGAAAATATTTGGCCCGATATTCAAGCACAACTAGAAACTCGGCTAATAAAAACAGCTCTCGCCAATTGTTCTGGCCATAAACAAGATGCAGCTATAAAAATTGGCTGGGGACGCAACACGTTGACCCGTAAGTTAAAAGAGCGCAATATTAGCTAATTAAACGTGTCTAACAAATTTGGTTATTGATGAAGCTAATCGAACATATTCCATTATTCAAACAAATGGAAATTATAAACAGGCTACACTTTTTAAAGAGTTTACGCTCAACGAACGTCAAATATTATTAGAATCGTTTGGCCTGTTGTATTTAGTTAACCAACAGCAATTTTTATTTAAGCAGTTTGATAACGACAAACATTTATACATTGTACTAAGTGGCGCCCTTTTAGTCTTTAAGCATAATCACTTATTAGAACTAGGTACTATTGAGCCCGGTGAATTTATAGGTGAAGGCGCCTTTATTGGTAACAGACAAAGAAGTACCAATGCCCAAGCTAAAAGCGACACTATCGTACTCGCTATAACTCCTGAAGCATTGACTCGTTTACCTAATGTTATACGTGAAAAAATTAAAGACCGTATTATCGAGGGCATGAGCGAACGAATTGCAAAACTAAGTGAGCATATAGAAACCCACGGTTAACTCTATCACTCAGTCCATATAAACAATTTGTAGTGAGCAATCAAGCCAGTTGGGGTTATTAACGTGAGCTGTAAACCTGTAAGTATCGGATGGTTTGGCGCCAAAGGGCGTATTTATAAGTGGTCGTGAGTGACTGTATGTTTGCGAATAATTTTTGTAATAAATGACAACGTAACCATATAAATACTCCCAACTCAGCCTAACTATTGCGCCACTTGGTAGTGTAAATTCAACATGTTCATTTGCAAATTTGACCGCTAAATCATTGTACTTGTCTTCGCTGCATTGAGTTGTTCGTAACTTTTTAGGCATAACAAAGGTTGTACCCGCCACTGCATTTTTTAGATAAAATCCTATATTGCCATCACCATAAAAATGATTTGAACGCGTTGAATAGTTAACTTGTGGCTCGTAACCTAGCCCCTGCATAATAGTAGCTAACTTCTCAGTCTCTTTTGGGTAAATTTTGTCACTTGATAAGAGTAATGTGGCTTCACTAAACTCTGATGGAATTGCCAGCTCAACATATTCATAAGGGAGCGATTGTGCTTTTAGCGCAGCATCGAGCTGATTGCGCTGTTCATCTTGCAAGTTTTCACTAAATACATACACGGTAGGTTGTTGGCACGCAGCTAATAGTAATGCCAACACACATATTAAAATTCCATTTTTCATAGCTACCCCTTTTTGATTACAATTGTAGTCTACTGAAGGTAACTATTTATGGCAATTTAATTTGTTTGGCTATCTAACCAAGCATCAACACTTTTGCGAGTATATAAAACTTCTTTAAACAAACGATGACGTTCAAATTCAAGTTTTGTTTTTCTCGTGGCATCACCACTAACTAAACGGCTATGGGTATCATTGAATTTTGAAATTACAGAAAAACCGCGCTCACCTTGATCAGCTTGCTTTTTTACAGAATTAGCAAGGTGCTCTCTAACATCGTCAGCAGTTAACATACCTGAATTATCTAATCCCATTAGCTCTTTTTTCATTGCTAATCTTACGCCCATTTCCTACTCCATTTAATGAAAAATATTTATTCCGCCAAAGTTTTAGCAATTAGCAGGCCATACGTAAAATTAACTGCTGCAAAGCTTAACCTTCAATTGCTTCAGTTTTTTTAAAGACAGACAAAATACATAAAAACTTTCATAACTATTTACCTATTACAATTAGCTAAAGTCACTTGCTTTGGTGCAAAAGTAGCTGCAAGCCTTTATACTAAAGCTTGTGCGTTACCCCACCGAGAGCAAATATGAACGAAGAATACATAGAAATAGAATTAGAAGAAGAGCCGATTGAGCTCTGTAAATTATTAAAAGTACTAAACTTAGTTGAAGGTGGCGGCCAAGCTAAAAACCTAATAACTGAAGGCTATGTGGGTGTTAACCATGAAATTTGTACAATTAAACGGAAAAAATTATACAGTGGTGATGTGTTAGAATTTGATGGTGAGTTTTTTCAACTATCACTAAGTGCGGATGCAATCCCTGCAGAAAAACCTGCTGTACAAACTCACACTGAACCAAAGCCGGCGGCCTCTCAACCAACAGTTCAGCCTGCTAAAAGTAAGCGTAAGCGAACTAAAAAGCCAAAAGTAGATGACAAAACAGGACGTCGTCCTATTTCATTTGGTTAAGTATTTAAAACCCCTCTTTTTATATAAAAAGGCCAACTTATATAGTTGGCCTTTTTACTCTTCAATAACCTAGGGCATGTTAGTAAATAATAAAAATAAGGTGGTTAAATGCCTGTCAATAGGTTTAAACCTGCTGTATGGGTGTCAACTCGTATGGAACTTACTTGGCGTTATTGTATTTTTATGCAGATGATGACTCCCAAGATGATAATTAAACCAACTATAAATCAACAAGCTGCGCATTCTAACATTCCTATTTAGTTAACCATTACATTTACTATTGCCGTATTAAGAGGCACTTTTGGCCGGTTTTACTTTGTGTGAGTGTTAAAGTTACGCAACAAGGCTGGTTACAGTAATTATACCAATTGCATTAAATTAGTGGGCTATTATAACGCTAAGAAAATAGCGTAATCACGAGGCGAAATTACGATATATAGTTGTTCTATAAAAATAATTTTTAACGCAGTGAGTGCGCTATTTAATGCGACAAAATGATCATTTTTTAAATCAAGTAGGTATCAGTATGGGCCGAATAACGTTTGGCCCCCTCCCTCTTTTAAATCATCCTTGAAAATAAAGTTTTCAGCATCATCTCTATCTTGGTAACTGTATAAATTTCGTTCTCTAAGTATGGTTTTTTACGCTGGTATGTACTTTGCAACTCAAGCACTACAGAGGTCACTCTTCAAAATATTTTTATAATTCATAAAGGGGCAAATAATGAATAATAGTTTCGACACCCAACATCAGCTCACAATTAATGGTGAGCAATACCATATTCATTCTCTAAAAGGACTTGGTGACAAAGCAAAACGATTGCCCTTTTCCTTAAAAGTATTACTCGAAAACCTCCTTCGTAACGAAGATGGCGCAAACATTAAAGAACGAGACATTCAAGCTCTGCTTAATTGGGATCCTCAAGCAAAACCAGCATCTGAAGTTGCCTTTACCCCCGCTCGTGTTGTTATGCAAGATTTTACAGGCGTACCCGCTATTGTAGATTTAGCCGCAATGCGTGACGCAATGGAAAAATTAGGCGGAGATCCTGCAAAAATAAATCCGTTATCACCTGCTGAACTTGTTATTGACCATTCGGTACAGGTAGATGGCTATGGTAACGAGGGTGCTTTCGATTTAAATGCAAAGCTTGAATACGACCGAAATAAAGAACGTTACGAATTTTTGCGTTGGGGGCAAACCGCTTTTGATAATTTAAAAGTAGTGCCACCCGCAACCGGTATTGTTCACCAAGTAAACCTAGAATATTTAGCGCGCGTTGTTTTTAATGAAGAGCGCGACGGCAAAAAATTCGCTTACCCAGATACGCTTGTAGGGACTGACTCTCACACCACCATGATTAATGGCTTAGGTGTGCTTGGTTGGGGTGTAGGCGGTATTGAAGCCGAAGCAGCAATGCTTGGGCAGCCAATTAGCTTACTCATCCCACAAGTAGTGGGTATGAAGCTAAGCGGCCGCCTACCTGAAGGGACCACCGCAACTGATTTAGTATTAACAGTAACAGAGATATTACGTAATCATGGTGTAGTGGGTAAATTTGTCGAGTTTTATGGCGACGGTCTTGCCGATTTACCACTCGCTGATAGAGCAACCATAGCTAACATGGCACCAGAGTACGGCGCTACGTGTGGTATTTTTCCGATTGATGATGAAACTATTAACTATCTTCGCTTAACAAACCGCGATGAGAAGCAACTTAAACTCATTGAAGATTACGCTAAGCACCAAGGCTTATGGCGTAACGATGGCGACGAAGCTAATTACACCGACACACTCGAGCTTAAATTAGATGATGTTGTACCAAGCCTTGCAGGACCTAAACGTCCTCAAGACAGAATTGCCTTAAATGAGGCTGGCAAAGTTATTAGCGAGCATTTAAAAGGCTTTCAAGATGAGCGTATGGCTCGTCGTGATAAAAGCGATGAAGAACAAGCTCGTATCGAAAGTGAAGGGCCGGCAACAAACCCCGATGAACCTGTTGATGAAGCGCAATTTATGGGCGTCGCTAAAGTTAAATTTAAAGGGCAAGAGTTTGAGCTAAACGATGGCGCATGTGTTATTGCCGCCATAACCAGTTGTACTAACACCTCGAACCCGAGTGTAATTTTAGCCGCAGGTTTGGTCGCTAAAAAAGCGAAGCAATTAGGTATTAATGTAAAACCTTGGGTTAAAACATCCCTTGCACCTGGCTCTAAAGTAGTTACCGACTACTTAGAAAAAGCAGGCTTGATGGGTGACCTAGAAAGTCTAGGCTTTAACTTAGTTGGCTATGGCTGTACGACGTGTATTGGTAATTCAGGGCCACTTGCAACTGAAATATCAGACGCGATTCAAAAACATAAATTGGTAGTGAGCTCTATTTTATCGGGTAACCGTAACTTTGAAGGGCGTATTCACCAAGATGTTAAGATGAACTTTTTAGCGTCTCCTCCGCTTGTTGTTGCATACGCTATTGCAGGTAGAACAGATATTGACGTATACAACGAACCTCTAGCTCAAGATCCTAACGGCAACGATATTTACCTTAAAAACATTTGGCCAAGCGTTAAAGAGGTTAGTGACTTAGTTAAAGAAACAGTGACTAAAGAAATGTTCGCAAGAAGCTACGCTAACGTTTATGAAGGTGACAGCCGCTGGCAGCAAATTCAAATACCTGATGGTAAACTTTATGATTGGGACGATGCATCAACCTACATTAAAAAAGCACCCTTTTTTGATGGCATGAAAGTAGAACCACCGGGCATTCCGACGATTGAAGGTGCGCGCTGTCTAGCTAAGCTTGGGGATTCAGTAACCACTGACCATATTTCCCCGGCGGGCGCTATTAAAGCAGATGCACCAGCAGGTTTATACCTGCAAAAAAACGGCGTAGATAAAGGCCAGTTTAACTCGTACGGTTCACGCCGTGGTAATCACGAAGTAATGATGCGCGGTACTTTCGCCAACGTTCGCCTTAAAAACTTATTAGCACCGGGAACTGAAGGCGGTGTAACACGTACCCAGCCAGAAAATGACTTAGCAAGTATTTATGATGCAGCTATGGAGTATCAAAAAAACGGAACTCCGTTAATTATCTTGGCCGGTAAAGAGTACGGTACGGGATCATCTCGCGACTGGGCAGCTAAAGGTTCTCTTTTATTAGGCGTTAAAGCGGTTGTAGCGCAAAGCTATGAGCGAATTCATCGCTCTAACTTAATTGGTATGGGTGTATTACCGCTGCAATTTAAAGAAGGTGAAAGCTACGAGTCACATGGGTTAACAGGGCAAGAGCAATTTGATATTGATGGCTTGTATGATAAAACCGATGAAGTCACCGTTATTGCAACCAATGCTGAAGGTAAAAAAGTTAGCTTAAGTGCCGATGTACGTATTGATACCCCTAAAGAGTGGGATTACTACAAACACGGCGGCATTTTACAATATGTACTGCGTAATATGCTCGATTAAGCAAAGTATGTTTTAAAAATAACAAAGGCCTCCCTTTTAATAAAGGGAGGCCTTTTTGTGACTGGCCATACATTAATTGTATCGAGCTACTTTACTGTTGAGCATGATATTAAGGGGATAATGGTCGCGGCTGCATATATTGCTATAGGGGTACTATTGCCACTTCGACAAAGATATATTTAACCATATTATTCATGGAAGCCGAGAAACGTTATCGTGACGTGTCTATAAAAACCTTAGCTTTATTATAGACCGCTTAAGCTATTAATTTCTTTGTTACGTTTTTCAAGTTTATCTTGTACGCTCCCTGCATCTTCAAATAACTTTTGAACAGAATCAGGATCTAAAATACTTATTGTTTCTGATGCTGCTGACATACTTGATACTTTTGGAGTGTTATTTAAAATAGACGTATCTTCTGCGGCAATAACTGTAATATCTTTTGGATTGAGTTTAACCTCAATGCTTTTTGCATGCGGATTTGGCGTGTCTGAAAAATGCCATTGACCTGTGTCATCTTGCCATTTAAAAATTTTACTATTTGAGGCTGTAGAGCTCACTATTTTTTCGCTTGCTTGCTTTACGTTATGTACAGCATTATCAAATGTATTACCGGTGAGCGTCGCTATTTTTTCTTTAATATGATGCGACTTGTCACTCATTGATGACACTGAAAGCCATGTTTTACCATCGGGCTTTTTTAAATAAAATAAAGATATGAGCGCAATAGTCATGATTGATATTGCTAAATAGGCAAAGTATTTCATAGCGTTCCTGCTTTAAATTAATCCTTTATCCTTTGAGTCTAATTAAAAATACTTAATCCGGCAATTTTTTCACAATAAAAAAGCAGCCGAAGCTGCATTTTTATTTTCGATTTAGCTATACGTGTGCCGCGTTAAATACCATCGCCATCAATGTGTAACCCACACTCACGATTTAAACCAAAGAAACGAGTTTCTTCTTCTGTCATACCCGGCTCTAATTTACGCGTAGTGTGTACATCTCCCATCGACACATAACCTTGCTCCCATAATGGATGATAAGGTAAGTCATGCTTAGTAAGATACTGATACACATCGCGATTCGACCATTCAATAATCGGGTACACTTTAACTGTGCCACGACTAATTTCTACAAACTGTTTATCTGCACGTGTAGATGATTGATCGCGTCTTAAGCCACTAAACCAAGTACCCGCTTCAATTTCTTTTAACGCACGGGTCATTGGCTCTACTTTATTAAGCTGATTATATTGCTTAATTCCACCTTCGCCTTGCTCCCATAATTTACCAAATTTAGCCTCCTGCCATGCAGGACTAAGCTGTGCTCTATACACCTTTAAATTAAGTGATAAGCGCTCGCTCATTTGCTCAATAAACTGATATGTTTCAGGAAACAAATAACCTGTATCGGTTAATACAACAGGAATATCAGGACGCTGTGAGGTCATTAGATGCAGCATTACCGCTGCTTGAATACCAAAGCTAGATGATAAAAAGGCCGTATCAGGTAAGTTATCAAGCGCCCACGCAACGCGCTGCTCTGCGCTCATATTTGCTAGTAAACCATTAGCATCAGCTAACATAGCCGCTTGGCTTTGTTTATCTAGCTGTAAAATGTTTTTAAATTCACTCATGGTAAATTCCAAACCTCACCAGCGCTTAGCGCTGGTATTTAATTAAGCGTGAAAATCGGTTACTGATACTTTTACTTCAGCAACAATGCCTTTGCGAATAACAAAGTCACCAAAACACTCACCGTCGTTGCGCTCTTTAGCCCACTGGCCAATTAGCTTATCAAATGCGTCTAGGTAAACATCTTCGCCTACGTTCTCAAGGTACAATTTAGGAATACGTGTGCCTTCTAAATTACCACCTAAGTAAACGTTGTACTTACCAGGACCTTTACCTACTAAACCAGCTTCAGCGAGCATTGCGCGGCCACAACCGTTAGGGCAACCTACAACGCGCATAATAATGCTGTCATCTGGTATACCGTGCTTAGCAAGTAATGCTTCAGTTTTTTCTACTAAGCTTGGTAAGTAACGCTCTGCTTCGGCCATTGCAAGTGGGCACGTTGGCAGTGAAACACACGCCATAGAATTTTTACGCTGCTGCGAATCTTTGTCGTCAATCAGGCCATGGCTACGTGCAATCTCTTCAATCACGGCTTTTTGATCTGCAGGTACGCCAGCAATAATTAAGTTTTGGTTTGCCGTCATACGCATATCACCTTGGTGAACTTCTGCGATTTTACGACAACCTGTTTTAAGCGGCTTGCCTGGGTAGTCTAAAATACGACCACTTTGAATAAATAGCGTTAAGTGGTGCTTACCATCAATGCCTTCAACCCAACCAATGCGGTCGCCACGATGAGTAAACTCAAACGGGCGACTTGGTGCAAACGTAACGCCTGAGCGCTTTTCAACTTCTGCTTTAAATACATCAACGCCAACACGGTCTAATGTGTATTTAGTTTTTGCATTTTTACGGTTTGAACGATTACCCCAATCGCGCTGCACAGATACAACATGCTCTGCAATTTTTAAGGTATCTTCTAGCGGTATAAAACCAAAGTCATCAGCCTTACGCGGATACGTAGCCGTATCACCGTGAGTCATGGCAAGGCCACCACCAACAAGTACGTTAAAGCCAACAAGCTTTCCGTTATCAGCAATTGCCACAAAGTTTAAGTCATTCGCATGCACATCAACTTCGTTATTAGGCGGAATTGTTACCGTTGTTTTAAACTTACGCGGTAAATAGTTAGATCCTAAAATTGGCTCTTCCGTGGTTTGCGCTTTTTCGCCATTTAACCAAATTTCGGCATACGCTTTTGTTTTTGGTAATAAATGTTCAGAAATCTTTGTAGCCCAATCGTAAGCCTCTTGATGTAGCTCAGACTCAACTGGGTTAGTAGTACAAAGCACATTACGGTTAACATCACCTGCGGTAGCAATAGAGTCTATGCCCACGCTATCAAGCATTTGGTGCATGCCTTTGATGTTTGGCTTTAGCACACCATGAAACTGAAACGTTTGACGCGTTGTTAAACGGATGCTGCCGTAGCTTGTTTTTTCATCAGCAAACTTATCAATTGCTAACCACTGCTCTGGCTTAATAATACCGCCAGGCATACGTGCACGTAACATTACATTATGTAGCGGCTCTAGCTTTTGCTTAGCACGCTCACCACGTATATCACGGTCATCCTGTTGGTACATACCGTGAAAACGTATTAACTGAAAGTTATCGGCAGTAAAACCACCGGTAATTTCGTCTTTTAAATCTTGCTCTATGGTGCCACGTAAAAAGTTACTTTCTCTTTTCAAACGTTCGTTATCAGAAAGTTTTACGTTTTTATCTTGTTCGCTCATTTTAAATCCTAAATTTGTTACAGTGACGGCTGCTAGCTGTTAAATAAAATAAGAAACGTGATTAATACACGTCTTTCTGATAGCGGTTTGCGCTACGCAAATCTTTTAAATATTGCTCTGCGTCTTCATTGCTCTTGCCTGTGTTTTCTTTGATGATATCGACCAAGGCGCTGTGTACATCTTTTGCCATGCGATTTGCATCACCACAAATGTAAAAATGAGCGCCAGCTTCCAACCATTCAAACACGTCTTTACTGTTACTGCGCAACTTGTCTTGCACGTATACTTTTTCTGCTTGGTCGCGGCTAAATGCAACATCTACTTTATTAAGTAGGCCCGATTTTAAATAACCCTGTATTTCTACTTGGTATAAAAAGTCTTGAGTGAAATGTGGGTTACCAAAAAACAACCAATTTTTGCCTTGTGCTTCACGCGCATCACGCTCTTGTAAAAATGCACGGAACGGCGCAATGCCCGTACCTGGGCCAACCATGATCACCGGTGTATCATCGTTAGTTGGTAGGCGGAAATTGTCGTTATGTTCGCTAAATACTTTAACTTTACAGCCTTCTTCAGCTCGGCGAGTTAAGTAACCCGAACAACCACCTAAGTGCTCACTATCAAACGCATCAAACTCAACTAAGCCTAGAGTTAAATGCACTTCGTCTTCAACCTCTGCTTGGCTAGATGCAATTGAGTACAAGCGAGCTTGCAGCTTACGTAGGCAACCGACTAATGTTTGCGCATCAATTTTTGCTGGATTTTGGCGAATTACATCAAATATCTGGCGAGGTTCAATATACGCACGCATTGCAGCTTTATCTTCCACAAGCTTTAATAATTCAGGCGTACCTGTTGCTGTTGCGTATTTTTCTACAAAACCTGGGTATGACTGAGTCAGCTCTAGTTTTTCAATAAGTGCGCCGCGTACGCTTAGCTCTTCATCACCTACTTTTACAATGCTTGCTGCATCTATTTGAGTGAGTGTAAGTACTTCATCAACTAATACATCGTCATTTAAAAAGTACACACCTAATGAATCACCTGGTGTATAAGTAATGTCTGAACCTTCAAGTGAAATTTCAACGTGGCGTACATCTTTGGTTGAGTCGCGACCGGTAATTTTTTGAACTGTTAAAAGCTCTGCTTCAAATGGGTTTTGCTTTGTGTATTGGCTTGCTGCAGACGTTGGTGCGCCAAATGGCATTGATCCTACTTGCCCCGAAGTGGCGCCTTGCTGCGCTTTTAAATCTGGCTCAAATGCATCAAGTGCACCGGCGATCCATGTTGCAGCTTCATCTTCGTAATCTACATCTAAATCAGCACGTTGATATATAGTTTGTGCACCAAGTTTATTTAAGCGCTCTTCAAAGTCTTTTGCTGTTTGACAGAAAAACTCATAGCTAGAATCACCCAAACCAATAACGGCTATTTTTACATCGTCTAGTTTTAGCGCTTTTTTAGTGGCTAAAAATTCATGTAGTGTTTCACCGTCTTCAGGAGGCTCACCCTCACCATAAGTAGACACAACGACAGTTAAAAACTTTTCTTTTTTCAGGGCTGTTGGTTTGTAATCAGACATGCTAACCAATTTAACTGCTAGGCCTCGTGATTCGGCCTGCTCTTTCATTTTGGTAGCAACACCTTTTGCATTACCCGTTTGCGAACCATATAAAATAGTTAGTGCTGCAGAATCGCCATTAGCCTGTGCGCCTGAAATAGGAGCTCCTAGCGCAGCTGAATTAGCATTAGCAGCTAAGTAACCACTTACCCACGCTTGTTGAATTGGATTAAGTTCAGCCACTAAACCTTGCAGCTTCTGTACTTGCTCTTGCGATAGCGGACTTGCCGCAGCATTTAGTTGACCTAACAACATGAATCGATTCCCCATAACCCTGAAAATTAAACACAATACACTTTATGTATTGTTAAAAAATGAGTTTTACCTCATCCAGAGTGTATCTGTTGAGGTTTTCTAAGTATGTAGGATAACGGGGTCTGCATAGATAAAAAAAGAATAGAATCTGCTTTGATATTCCATTTAGTTATTAATTTATAAAATTACCTTCAAAAACAGATTAAAGACTTATTGTTGCTTTTTATCGAATTTTAAATTAACAATTTTGTAACTAAACTAATATAAGGTATATTCTTCATTCAAAATAAAAAATAGGAATACTCATGTCATACGGGACATATAAAAACAAACTACTTAGTACGGCTTTATTACTCGGCTCACTGCCAGTAATGGCCAATGTAGCTAATGGTAGCTTTGAACAGTGGTCAGGAAATACACCTGCATCATGGACTACTATAGATAGCGGTATTAACTTATCACGCTCAACTAGCACAGTGAAAAGCGGTAGTAGCTCTGCTGCTGTAAATGTAACAACTGGTTCGCAAAGTAACACGGATTTACTACAGCAAGTTGCTGTTGAAGCAGGCCAAACTTACGATTTTTCTGCTGATATTTACCATACGGAAGGTAAAATTAAAGCCCGTTTGTATGTCGATGGTTACCAAGGCTATTCAAATGAGGCGCAAACGAATCAATGGCAAAAAATCAGCCATAGCTACACAGCAAGTAGCAGCAAAACAATTAACGTGGGTCTGCGTTTTTATGATGTTAGCGGATTTGACGGTAGCGAAATTGTCTACGTAGATAATTTTTTACCAAATAGCGATGGTGGCTCATCAACAAGCTGTTCTGACAATAGCCTTACCCTAATGCTTAATACCGATAATTATGGCAGCGAAACAAGTTGGTCTATTAATAATAGTCAAGGTAGTTCAATTGCTAACGGTGCTGGTTATGAGTCAAACACTCAGTATGATGAACAAATATGCTTAACTGATGGGGCATACACGCTTGTAATTAGTGATAGTTATGGTGATGGCATGTGTTGCTCTACTGGTAATGGTAGCTATACACTTAAGCAAGGCTCTATCACTCTTGCCAGCGGTGCGAGCTTTAGCAATACAGACAGCTCAGCTTTTGAGTTAGGAAATTCTGGCACAGAACCTGGTGATGGCTCTGGCGGAACTAATCCAACACCCACTGGTTATTATGTAACGACACAGGGCTTAACTGGCTATGCGCTGAAAACTGAGCTTTATAATATTACTAAAGATCATAATGCACAGGGTTATTCGGCGATTTGGAATTTTTATGATTCATCAGCACGTGATAAATACTTTGAAAACGATAATAGTATTTTAGATATGTATAGCGAAAAGCCAAACGGTTCAGACAGCTATAACTATACAGCCGTGAGCGATCAGTGCGGTAACTATAGTGGAGAAGGCGGCTGTTACAACCGTGAGCATTCATTCCCGAAAAGTTGGTTTGGCGGCACTATTGAACCTATGAACTCAGATGTTCACCATATTTACGCAACCGATGGTTATGTAAACTCAAAGCGTAGTAACTATCCATTTGGTGAAGTATCAAGTGCTTCATTTACATCCACTAACGGCAGCAAATTAGGTTCAGCTACAAGCTCATTAAATTACTCAGGTACTGTATTTGAGCCAATTGATGAATTTAAAGGTGACTTTGCACGCGCTTATTTTTATATGGCAACACGCTACGAAAATGTAATTGGCTCTTGGCAAAATATAACAACCTCAAGCAACGCAGTACTTAACGGTTCACGCAACCAAGTATTTGAAAGCTGGGTTGTAGCCATGCTGCTAAAATGGCACAACAGTGACCCTGTTAGCCAAATGGAATTAGATCGTAACCAAGCCGCTTATGAATTTCAAGGTAATCGTAATCCATATATCGACCATCCTGAATTTGTAGAGATGATTTGGTAATAGCGAATAAACAAAGTAAGAGCCTCAGCATTTTCTGAGGCTACTCAAAACTCTCCTGACCCAATACGATAGACTCATAGCGCTTCCCTGTTAACTTTATCAACCAAACACTGTCTTTAAATGTACGGCTAAAATACACCGTTTGCTCATTGGGATTTATAGCATGTATGGAGAAGTGACTCACATTTTCATTAATCCACTATTTAAATAGCATATTGGCGTTTAAGTAAAATAACTAAATAAACTAACTACTTTAGTAAGACAGGGCAAGATCATACTTAACTTGATTATTACTTCGAATCTGTGATCAAATCGCCTTTTTCTCAAAGGCGATTAACATGTCATTCATCAACCATTTCAACGACATTCAAGATACTCGTTCACACATCAACAAAAAACATGAATTGCTGGATGTTATATTCCTTACAGTCACTGCGATTATTTCAGGTGCTGAAGGGTGGAAGGATATTAAGCAATTCGGTGACAGTAAACTGACTTGGTTACGTAAGTTTCGTTCATTTGAAAATGGTATTCCTGTCGATGATACGATTGCTCGTATCATTAGCTCACTGGCCCCTGAAGCTTTATTAGCTTGTTTTGTTTCTTGGGTTAATGAGCTTAGAGATGCGAATAATCAAAGCGTCATTGCCTTTGACGGTAAAACACTTCGCCATTCTTATGATGGTGATAAAAAAACAGCTATTCACAGTGTTTCAGCTTATGCAGTTGAACAGGGCCTAGTACTAGCACAATGCAAATCAAAAAGTAAGAAGAATGAAGTATCAACAGTGATGGCACTTATTGAATTACTTGAGCTTAAAGGCAATATCATCACAGCAGACGCGATGCATTGTTTAAAGAAAGTGACGAAAGCCGTCAGCAAGAAAGACGGAGACTATTTGCTGCAAGTGAAGAATAACCAAGGAAAATTGAACAAAGAAATTCAAGCCTACTATCACAAAGTCAGACGAGAGCAGCCATTACTCATCCAGCAAAATAGCCATGAAACAGTAAATGATGGGCATGGTCGAATAGAGCAGCGCACTTACACTCAACTGTTGGTGACAGATTGGCTTGAGCAGCGCCACGGTTGGGTCAATTTCAACTCCATAGTCGAGGTAGTACGACAGCGTTATGTTGGTGATAGTCATACAATGGAAACGAGTTATTACATCAGCTCGCTAGGGATAAACCCAGAGCAAGTAGCCAAGTCTATTCGCCAGCATTGGGGAATAGAAAACTCAGCACACTGGGTATTAGATATGACATTTAAAGAAGACGATTCACGTATTCGTCGAGGTGATGCCCCCGAGAATATGGCGACCTTTAGACGATTTGCGATGAACTTAGCGAAATTAAGCGCGATAAAAGACAGTATGAAAGGTAAGTTGAAACAGGCTGCTTGGTCAGATGAGGTAAGAGAGCAGCTTATTTTAGGATAAATAACGCTCAAGTATGATTTTGCCCTGTTTAGTAAGAAGAACCGATAGAGTTTTGTGAGTATATCAATTTTAAACTGTGGTAAGCTCAATTAGCACTCAAACTACGTATATATTAGAAGTGAAATAATTAATGAGCACATCCTCTGTTTTGATAAGCTTAGCACCGTCTGTTATTGCTATAGTTAGCATGTTAGTTTCAATGATTAGTGCGGTGATTGCTTGGCGGATGCGCCAACATACGGAAAAAATCCAATTAATTGAATATAAAAGGATCGTAAGAGTTACATCTGCACATATAAATTCTCTATGGAATGATGTTATACAAGAAGCTAACTTCGCAAAAGTAAAATCCTCAACACTTAACGTCGATCAAAACTATTTAGAAAGAATAGAGTCAGCAGGTAATAGAGCTAAGAAAGGTCAAAAAAACTTCGCCAAAATGATTGCTGAATACAAGGAAAGAGAAAGAGATCTCACGATTAAAGATGCTGTGGAAGAAATCCTAATTCTTGAAGAAGTGAAAATTAGCGTTCAAGGTGATGTACAAAGAATAAAAAACGAATTTAGTTTTTGCTTAGATTAATTTATTAACTTAAGTATATCTAAAGCATTAGGAGTAACATTTAAACTAATGTTTAAATTTTTTACATATTAATGACCTTTTCCTTTAAGCTTTTATAAAACTCAACACAAACTACTGCGTTTCAATCAACTACGAACAGCTTATAACTAAAAACTTACCGCTTACAGCTTTTTTAAACGTAAAAAAAAGCCCCAGCTAATGCCGGGGCTTTTTTACAAAACTAACTTAATTAAAAAATTAAGCTTGTTTTGGACTAGAAATAACGTCTACTAAAGTCCAAGATTTATTCTTAGAAATTGGTGCGCATTCACGGATAGTAACTACGTCACCCGCTTTTGCTGTGTTATTTTCGTCATGTACGTGTAACTTAGTCGTACGTTTAATGAATTTCCCATAAATTGGGTGCTTCACATAACGTGCGATAGCGATAGTGAAAGATTTTTCCATCTTGTCGCTGATTACACGGCCTTGAAGAGTACGAATTTTATCGCTCATTATTGACCTGCCTTCTGGTTAATAACTGTTTTTACACGCGCGATATCGCGGCGTACTGTTCTTAGCGTGTGTGTCTGAGCTAACTGACCAGTGCTAGCTTGCATGCGCATATTAAATTGCTCACGAAGTAGTCCTAGAAGTTCAGCATTAAGCTCTTCTACGCTTTTGTCTTTTAGTTCGCTAGCTTTCATCACATTACCGTCCGAGTTACGAAAGTTGTTTTGAATGGCAATTTACGAGCAGCAAGGTCGAATGCTTCACGAGCAAGCTCTTCTGAAACACCTTCCATTTCGTAAAGTACTTTACCAGGCTGAATTTCAGCAACCCAATATTCAACAGAACCTTTACCTTTACCCATACGAACTTCAAGAGGTTTTTCTGTAATCGGTTTGTCAGGGAAGACACGAATCCAGATTTTACCTTGACGTTTCACGTGACGCGTCATAGCACGACGAGCTGCTTCGATTTGACGAGCAGTCATACGGCCACGGCCAGTTGCTTTCAATCCGAAAGTACCGAAGCTTACTTTGTTACCGTTTTGCGCTAAACCGCGGTTGCGGCCTTTGTGCATTTTACGGAATTTTGTACGTTTTGGCTGTAACATTAGTCGCTACCTCTACTTAGCACTTTTCTTGGCTTTCTTTGGTGCGCGTTTAGCTGGCTTCTCTTGCTCTTGTACTAGTGGTAAACCACCAATAACTTCGCCTTTGAAGATCCAAACTTTAACACCAATGATACCATAAGTGGTTAAGGCTTCAGAAGTTGCGTAATCGATATCAGCACGAAGAGTATGTAGAGGTACACGACCTTCACGATACCATTCTGAACGTGCGATTTCAGCGCCGCCAAGACGACCGCTAACTTCAACTTTAATCCCTTTAGAACCGATGCGCATTGCATTTTGTACCGAACGCTTCATAGCGCGACGGAACATAACACGACGTTCTAGTTGAGAGGCAATGCCGTCTGCTACTAGTTGTGCATCTAGTTCTGGTTTACGTACTTCAGAGATATTAATCTGAGCAGGTACACCAGCGATTTTAGTTACCGCTTGACGTAATTTTTCTACGTCTTCGCCTTTTTTACCGATAACAACACCCGGACGAGCCGTGTGAATTGTTACGCGGATTGATTTTGCTGGACGCTCAATAACGATTTTAGACACAGAAGCCGTTTTTAATTCCTTAGTAAGGAATGCACGAACTTTGTGATCGCCAAAAAGCTGATCAGAGAAATCTTTAGAACTCGCGTACCAGGTAGAAACCCAAGGTTTAGATATACCTAGGCGAATACCAGTAGGATGAACTTTTTGTCCCATTACTTATACTCCTAGCTATCTGAAACCATAACAGTGATATGGCTTGTACGCTTAAGGATGCGGTCTGCGCGTCCTTTAGCACGAGGCATAATACGTTTCATTGTAGGACCATCGTCCACAAAGATCGTAGTTATACGAAGCTCATCAATGTCAGCACCTTCGTTATGCTCTGCGTTAGCAATAGCAGACTCAAGTACTTTCTTAACTAATACAGCCGCTTTTTTAGGGCTGTACGCCAGGATTTCTAGTGCGCGATCGACAGGTAATCCGCGGATCTGATCTGCAACTAGACGTGCTTTTTGCGCCGAACCAGAGGCGAATTTATGTTTAGCTAATGCTTGCATTTATCTTCCCCTCTTAACGTTTCTTCGCTTTCTTATCCGCAGCATGGCCACGGTAAGTGCGAGTTGGTGCAAATTCACCTAGTTTGTGACCGATCATTTCGTCAGAAACGAAAACTGGTACGTGCTGGCGACCATTATGGACAGCAATGGTCAATCCGATCATGTTAGGTATGATCATTGAACGACGGCTCCAAGTTTTAATTGGCTTCTTCTCACCGCTTTCCAAAGCTTTCTCTACCTTCTTCAGCAAGTGTAGGTCTATAAAAGGACCCTTCTTGAGAGAGCGTGGCATGGCTATTCCTCAATATTACTTAGTACGACGACGTACTATAAATTTATCCGTACGCTTGTTCTTACGCGTCTTCGCACCTTTAGTCGGCTTACCCCATGGAGACACAGGATGACGACCACCAGATGTACGACCTTCACCACCACCGTGTGGGTGATCTACCGGGTTCATGGCAACACCACGAACTGTCGGACGAATACCACGCCAGCGATTTGCACCTGCTTTACCAAGTGAACGAAGCATATGCTCAGCATTGCCTACTTCACCTAGAGTCGCACGACAATCAGATTCAACTTTACGAACTTCGCCTGAACGAAGACGTAATGTTACATACTGACCATCACGAGCAAGGATTTGAACGTATGCACCAGCAGAACGTGCGATTTGAGCACCTTTACCTGGTTTTAATTCTACGTTGTGAACAGTCGAACCTACAGGCATATTACGCATTGGTAATGCATTACCAGGTTTGATTGGTGCATCAACACCAGACTGGATTGCATCGCCAGCTTTTAAGCCTTTTGGTGCGATAATGTAACGACGCTCACCGTCTGCATATAATACAAGAGCGATGTTTGCGCTACGATTTGGATCGTATTCTAAACGTTCAACAGTGGCTGGAATGCCATCTTTAGTACGTTTAAAATCGATTAAACGGTAATGTTGTTTATGACCACCACCGATATGACGAACCGTAATACGACCATTGTTATTACGACCACCTGATTTAGAGTTTTTCTCTAAAAGTGGTGCGTATGGCTTACCCTTATGTAGATCTGGGTTAACCACTTTAACTAGGTGACGACGGCCCGCAGAAGTAGGCTTACACTTTTGAAGTGCCATAATTCTATCCCCTTATTACTCGGCGCCGCCGACAAAGTCTAGCTCGCTGCCTTCTTTAAGAGTAACGTAAGCTTTCTTCCAGTCGCTACGACGACCGAAACGTGCGCCAGTACGTTTTGTTTTACCCTTAACGTTAAGTGTGCGAACACCAGTTACTTCTACTTCAAAAAGCTTCTCAACTGCTACTTTAATTTCAGCTTTAGTTGCGTCATTTGATACTTTAAAAACAATAGTATTGTTTTCTTCAGCAGCAATAGTGCTTTTTTCAGAGATATGTGGAGCAACGATCACTTTTAAAAGACGTTCTTCGCGGATCATGCTAGCGCCTCCTCAAGTTGCTTAACAGCAGCGGCTGTAATAAGTACCTTGTCGAAAGCAATTAAGCTTACAGGATCGATACCAGCTACATCACGCGTGTCAACCTTATAAAGGTTACGTGCCGATAAGAAAAGATTTTCATCTACTTCTTCAGTCACGATAAGAACATCTTTAAGCTCAAGTTCTTTAAGCTTAGCAACTAGTTCTTTAGTTTTTGGTGCTGCTAGAGCAAAACTTTCAACAACGATTAAACGCTCTTGACGAACTAATTCAGATAAGATGCTTTTAATCGCACCACGGTACATTTTACGGTTTACTTTTTGGCTGTGGTCTTGTGGTTTAGCTGCAAAGCTAACGCCACCTGAACGCCAAATTGGGCTACGGATTGTACCGGCACGTGCACGGCCAGTACCTTTTTGAGCCCATGGTTTTTTACCACCACCGCTTACTTCAGAACGTGTCTTCTGAGCACGAGTACCTTGACGAGCACCTGCTGCGTATGCAACAACTACTTGGTGTACTAATGCTTCGTTAAACTCACGTCCAAAAGTAGCTTCAGAAACTTCAAGACCGCCAGAAGCGTCTTTAATTGCTAATTCCATCACTAAATCTCCAGGACTTATGCTTTAACAGCTGGTTTAACGATAACGTCACCGCCAATAGCTCCAGGTACTGCACCCTTAACTAAAAGCAAATTACGCTCAGCGTCAACGCGAACTAGTTCTAAGTTTTGAGTCGTTACACGCTCAGCACCCATATGACCGGCCATTTTCTTACCTTTAAACACCTTACCAGGTGATTGGTTTTGACCGATTGAACCAGGAGCACGGTGAGATAGAGAGTTACCATGTGTAGCGTCTTGCATGCTGAAATTCCAGCGCTTAACACCACCTTGGAAACCTTTACCTTTAGAAGTACCGGTTACGTCAACCTTGTTGATTTCGTTGAATAATTCAACAGTAAGCTCTGCGCCTACTTCAAAATCGCCTTCACCACCGTTAAGGCGGAATTCCCACAGACCGCGACCCGCTTCAACACCAGCTTTAGCGAAATGACCCGCTTTAGCTTTGTTTACACGACTTGCTTTTTTAGTGCCTGCGGTTACTTGAAGCGCGTTATAACCGTCTGTTGCGTCAGATTTGATCTGAGCAATGCGGTTAGGTGTCGCTTCAATAACTGTCACAGGGATAGATACACCATCTTCAGTGAAGATTCGTGTCATACCCACTTTACGACCGACTAGACCTAATGCCATTTTCCTAAAACCTCTCTAATCTTTCGATTAACCCAGGCTGATTTGAACATCAACACCAGCAGCAAGATCTAAACGCATAAGCGCGTCTACAGTCTTGTCAGTTGGTTCTACGATGTCTATCAGACGTTTATGGGTGCGGATCTCGTACTGATCACGCGCATCTTTATTAACGTGCGGTGAAGTTAGTACAGTAAAACGTTCAAAGCGTGTAGGTAGTGGGATTGGACCACGTACTTGTGCGCCAGTGCGTTTCGCAGTTTCCACGATTTCTGCCGTTGATTGGTCAATCAAACGGTGGTCAAAAGCTTTTAGGCGAATACGAATGCGTTGATTTGACATTCTTAACCTCAATATAAAGAGCATTTAAAAGAGCATAAAAAAACGACCGAAACAATCTTAAAACTTAAGATGTCGGCTGTTTGATTATATCTACGTTGAGTTCCAAATCGGAACTCCTGTTTATTAGCTTGAAATCCAAGCTTAATTTATCCTTTCTAGTTCCCTAGGGAATTTTGAAAGCCTGCGTATTATAGAGGTATTGGTGATAAATGCAACAACTATTTAGAAACAATACAATGACTACTAATTTGATTAAATAAGCGCCCGTACATACTCACTGGCTATACTTGAACTAATACCTCTACTATTAGTCAATTAATAAGTTAACTACTCAATAGCGCAAACTAAAGAATTTTTAGATATTATGGTATCCTATTGCGCTAATTTTGCCTTTAATACTCTCAATATGGTGAGTCGATGCGTATTTTTAATTATTGTTTAAATGTTTTGTCTGCTGGATTTAGCCGCTTACTAGTACGAAGTAAAGTGCTGCCAGAGAACCCCATTGAGCAGTATGATCTAAACCCAGAATACCCTACATTTTATATAGTGCGTTTAAATTCACGATTTGATTTAGCGGCACTCACACATGTATGTAAAAAACATGGTTTGCCAAGCCCAATTGAAGAGCAAGTATTAGGCTCTCAGCATTTAGAGCGTTTTATTGGAATCAAAAATCCACCACCATTATTTGGCGACAAAGCTAAACCAACAAATGCTTTAGCTCAAGGTAAGCAAATTATTGAACACTTAATTAATAGTGGTCAACAGAACGTACAAGTTGTACCTGTTACAATTTTATGGGGCCGCGATCCGGGTAAAGAAAAACCAGGTTTACGCACATTAATTACACACTCGGTAACACCTAGTTGGTTTAGAAAGTTTTTTGTCGTGTTGTTTTCAGGACGTGATAACTTTATTCGCTTTAGTCAACCTCTCGACTTATCGCTTTTGGTAAACGAGAAAGCCGATGTAAGTGAGTTACCACACAAATTACTGCGTGTCGCTCGCGTTCACTTTAAACGTCAAAAGCTCGCAGCTACTGGCCCAAAAATGCCATCTCGTGAACAATTATTTAATTCTTTATTAGCGTCCCCTACAATTAAAAAAGCAATCCTAGATGAAGCTAAAGCTAAAAATATTAGCCAAACTGAAGCTCGTCAAAATGCACTCAAGTTACTCGACGAAATAGCCGCTAATTATTCTGAAGCAATGATACGTGTAGCTGAGCGATTTTTAACGTGGTTGTGGAATAAGCTTTATAACGGTATTAATATTAAACACACAGAACAACTTCATGAATTGACTAATAAAGGCCATGAAATAATCTATATGCCTTGTCATCGCAGTCATATGGACTACTTGCTCCTTACTTACTCAATATATCATTTAGGTTTAGTACCGCCACATATAGCTGCAGGTATTAATCTTAACTTTTTCCTGCCGGCGGGATATTTAGACGCTCGGGGGCATTTTTTATTCGTCGCTCATTTGCAGGTAATAAGCTTTATTCTGCCATCTTCAAAGAGTATTTAAGCCAACTGTTTATTAAAGGTTACTCTGTTAAGTTTTACACGGAGGGCGGTCGAAGCCGAACTGGGCGCTTACTTCCGCCTAAAACAGGTATGCTTTCAATGACCTTACAAGCGATGCTTCGCGGAATAGACAGACCAATATCTATTGTTCCTGTGTACATTGGCTACGAGCACGTAATGGAAATAAACACTTACCTTAAAGAGCTGGATGGTAAAGATAAAAAAGGCGAATCTATTTTCGGTATTTTTAAGGCGATTAAAAACCTTAAAAACTATGGTCGTGGTTATCTAAACTTTGGTGATCCAATTTCAATTAATCAATATTTAAACGACAACCAACCCGATTGGCGTGATTCAATACATCCTACCGATGTACAAAAGCCACAATGGTTAGGCACACAAGTAACTCAACTTGCTGATCAAGTAATGATTAAAATTAATAATGCAGCAGCACTTAATGCTGTTAACTTATTGGCGATGATTTTACTCGTTAACGATAAACAAGCATTGAGTAAGCCAAAACTTTTAGCACAACTTGATTTTTACCTGCGCTTACAACGCGATGCCAGTTATAGCGATAAAGTAACAGCGCCTGACGAAACACCAGAGCAATTACTAACACATGCATTAAAGCTTAATAAGTTTGAAGTTATTAGTGATGAATTTGGTGAAATAATCACAATTAGTGATAAAGAGAAAGTTTTATTTAATTACTATAGAAACAATATTTTGCACTTATTCGCAGTACCAAGTTTAATTGCACTGCACCTATTTAAACAACACAGCACTACGATTACTCAATGCCAGCAACTTGTAAAAACATTTTATCCGCTATTTGCTAAAGAATGGTACTTACAGCCTCTTGATGAAAACTATATAACACGAATTTTAGCTAACTTTGCTGATCAAAATTTAATTGAGTTTGATGGCGATAACATTCATATAACGAACAGTAATGACTGCCTAGCTAAGCTTGAAATGCTTGGACGAGCACTTAGCTTCACTCTGCAACGATACGCTATTGTAATTGGTTTTATTCAAACAAGTGATGGCATTGAAAAAGCAGAACTTGAAAGAGAAAGCCAAGTGCTCGCGCAACGTTTAGGCACACTGCATGGCATTAAAACACCTGAGTTTTTTGACAAAAAAGTACTTGTTAGCTTTATCGATAACTTACGTGGAGAGTCATTAATAACAGAAGGTGAAGAGGGCTTAGTAGGTAGCACACAACTATGTGAAACCTACGCACACCTTAAAACATTACTGCCAGCACGCGTCTGGCAGTCAATCAGCGATATAGTACAAGACCAGTGTAACTAGCAATGCATTTACAGAAGGGGTTAGCGCTGGCGCATAACCCCTTCTTGCATTGTTGAGGCAACCAAGTTGCCTTGGCGATCAAAAAACTGCCCGCGTACTAAACCACAACCATTGCTCGCACTTGGGCTATCAATTGAATACAAAATCCAATCATCCATTCTAAATGGGCGATGAAACCACATTGCATGATCAATAGTAGCTACTTGCATATTTGGCTGCATAAACGATACACCATGAGGTTGTAATGCAGTTGGTAAAAACTCAAAATCAGACGCATACGCTAATAAGTAATTATGGATACGCTGATCGTCCGGCATTTCACCATTGGCTTTAAACCAAATATGTTTTACTGGCTCCATAACTTCTGGCTTAAACGGGTTATGAAATGTCACAGGTCGCATTTCAATTGGCATCTCACGGGTAAACTTATTACGGATGACTTCAGGAATGTGTGAAGCGTTATCTTGGTAAAACTCAAGCGATGAACGTAGTTCTTCAGGTGCGGGAACATCAGGCATCGTCGCTTGATGCGACAAACCATTTTCTTCACCCTGAAACGACGCAGTCATATAAAAAATAGGCTTACCGTACTGAATCGCTTTTACTCGGCGTGTACTAAAACTCTTCCCATCTCGAATAGTTTCAACATCATAAACAATGGGTTTAGCCGGATCGCCTGGGCGTAAAAAGTAAGAATGTAATGAATGAACTATTCGCCCTTCAGGTAGAGTTTCTTTAGCGGCAGAAAGCGCCTGCCCCATAACTTGACCGCCAAACACAGCACCAAAGCCTAAATCTTGGCTTTGTCCTCGATATAAACCTTGCTCAATTTCTTCAAGTGTTAACAACGACAATAAATCATCTAATACTTGGCTCATCATTTCTTCCTCATTACCCTGATATTCAAATGATACTATACAATAGTGGGAAGTAAATATTTGTTAGGAATACTGTTATGGCTTACTGGCTTTTTAAAACTGAACCTGATGCGTTTTCATTAGATGATTTAAAAAACGCTCCAAAACAAACCACTCTTTGGGAAGGCGTACGTAATTACCAAGCGCGGAACTTTATGCGTGATGGCGTTAAAATTGGCGACTTGGTGATGATTTATCATTCAAGCTGTAAACAAGTGGGTGTAGCGGGTATTGCTATAGTTACAAAAGAAGCCTACCCAGATCCCACTCAATTTGATTTAAGTAGTGATTATTACGATGCTAAAGCCACCAGCGAAAATCCTCGTTGGGTTGTCGTTGAAGTAACCTATCAAAGCCATCTAAAAAAGTTGGTGAGTCTTAAAGATATAAAAGCGAATGATTCAATTACTGAGTTAGCACTAAAAAAGCAGGGCGATTATCTGTTATGCCAGTCACAGAACATGACTGGCTGCAAATAGTGAAGATGGTTAGTACTTAGCTTTATTCTTTCGGTCTTTAGACGCAATCCAAAGCAAAGAAGTAACCTGTGTCAAAAAAGTCACGACACTGAGAAAAGAGCCTTTTTCATCGCCTTGGGTAGGCTAACTATCGTTCCAAACTTGTCCAATCAACTTCACTACTTAATACTCGCTCTACAGATATGTAGTGCAAAATATCACCTTCACTTACTTTGTAATCAAGCGGTGGGTTTAAATCCATATTTTGCGCACTCAAATTGTGTGCAACGCCTAATAATATTGCATCATGTTCAAGCTTAAAATGATGAAACAAAGTGCCAAATTTCATATCTTTACAGTCTTTAGGTATTGCCAAACTAAATTGCGTATCACCATGGAGTGTAGAAAGCAGCTCCTCTTGTACACGGCTAGAACCTGGATCTTGCATTGAACGTACAAGTATTTCTGCCGATTTAGCACTGCTACACTCTACATTTTGACAATGCTCTAACAGCATATCTATTTTTGTCTCATCTAAGAAATGAGCACTGATATGGCAATCATCCTTAACTAAACGGCTTATACGCAGTGCAGTAGTAAATGTTTGATCGTCATCTTGCCCATCAATAATGACTTTATCGGCACGACTTATTGCAACACGCTCAAGTTCGGATAAATTTGTAAAACTGGTTAGATGTGCAAAATCAACATGTTCGTTAGTTAAAAAAGGGTGATCCATTTGCTCTGTTACCGCGAGTAAAATACGGCGGTCAGTTCGCTTCCTGTCAGCCAAAATGTAATCAATCATCTTTTTTGTACGAGTGTCGTGCCAACCAAAAATAATAATATGGTTAATACTGTGTGCAAAACTTTTATCACCAGTCATAGCGCGCCTAATTAAATAAGTAACTGTTTGCCCTGTTTTTCCAAGCAGGACACCAAATAAAGCTAAACCAAATGGGATCTGTACTAATGCTACCACCCAACGGCCAAGTTCTGTCGTTGGGCTAAAATCACCATAACCTACCGTTGATGTTGTTATTACGTAATAGTAAAAAAAGTACTTGGGGGTATCAAGGCTTTTTCATTTGCGATCACTAATAAGCACCACGTAATAATAATATGCATAAAGGTAACAATCGCAACAGATTGCCAACTCACTTGCTCTATATGACTGCGTAATAACACGATAAAACGTTTAAAAATATGATGCATAGTTATTGCTAATAGATTAGTAAAATTACTCTGTAGTACGGTACTGCAAATTATACCACCATAGCAACAACTAGCTGTAATCGAAAAATAATAACTGAGCTATGAAGTTAAAAAATAGTAGACTATAGTTATAAAATAATTAGATTAGATAAGTTCATTATGGTTGGTGTTTTAGCTTCGGTTGATCAACGTACTCAGTTGGTTGGTGAAAACCGCTTAGAGTTGTTACTGTTTTATTTACATAGTCGGCATTTATTTGCACTCAATGTGTTTAAAATAAAGGAAGTGGTAAAATTGCCACATTTAAGCAAAATTCCCCATTCTCATTCCAAAATAACCGGAGTTGCGAATATTAGAGGTGAATCTATACCTGTAATCGATTTACGGCAGGCTATTTCTATGTCCGCAGTAAAATACGCCGAAGACTGTAACTTAGTTATTACTGAATACAATAGAAGCGTACAAGGCTTTTTAATTGGCAAAGTTGATCAAATCGTCAATATGACATGGTCAGATATTATGCCTCCGCCTAGCTCTGTTGGTAAAAATCATTACTTAACAGCCCTTACTAAAATAAAGCGCGATGGCCAAGAACAGCTCGTTGAAATTATTGATGTAGAAAAAGTGCTTGCCGAAATAGTTGAATATGAAGTAGATATTTCAGAGGGAGTACTTGATCAAGGTATCGTCAATGAGTTTGCAGGACGTAAAATACTTCACGCCGATGACTCACCCACTGCACGTAAACAAGTAAGCGATACACTTTCGCAGCTAGGAATTGAAATCATCCCTGCCAGTAATGGTCTAGAAGCCCTGAACATGCTTAGAAGCTGGGCTGATGAGGGGCAAAATGTTGAAAAAGAGCTATTAATGGTAATTACAGATGCTGAAATGCCTTCAATGGATGGCTATCGCTTAACCCATGAAATACGTAATGATAGCAGGCTTAAAAATCTCTATGTCGTCCTTAATACTTCCTTAAGTGGTAGTTTTAACGAAGCTATGGTAGAAAAAGTAGGGTGTAATGCATTCTTATCTAAGTTTCAGCCAGACTTACTCGTTGAAGAAGTACAAAGCCGTTTAAAGATAGTGCTTAATTATACGTAGACAATAGGTACCCTTTTGTATTGCCTACGTATACAGCTTACTGAGATATTTCTTTAATCGTAGATTATCAACTCGATAAAATAGTCATCGGTAGGCTTAATATTGGATTCTCCGAGTCGGCAAAATGCATCATTACAGCTACATGCCCAGCCACTACAACTGCATACATAACAGCTGAAAAGCCTTGGCCATATTTATCTAGCGGCATCAAATGTGAATAGTGACGGCCTCGCCATTCAAATACAATCTCCAGCGCACCGACAAACAAAAAGAATACCAGTAACATCAAACCAAATGTGTAACTCAGCCATAAGCCAAATAGTACCCCGAGTAAACATACGCTCAAACCAATCCATGAACGCATTGAAAAACTGATACTTTTTAATACATGCCCACCATCAAGCGGTAAAATAGGTAACAAGTTAAATAAATTTAATAACGCACTAAGCACCGCCACACCGGCAAATATTTCCATCTCTGTGGCATAATATAAAACCACGCCCAATACAGAAGTAATTAAACCAAATGCAGGCCCCATTAGTGATATAACTACATCTTGCCAACGCGTTGTTATTTTATCGTCACTAACAGCGAGCCCGCCCACAAATGGGATTAGGTAAATGCCCTTGGTTTTTATGCCAAAGTATTTCATTGCGCGCACATGTCCGTACTCATGTACGACTAAACAACCAATTAGCATTAGTGCAAATTCGATACTAAATAACCACGCATAGCCTGCAACAGAAGCCCCTGCAAGCACTACTTTAATTACCTTGGCACTTTTAAAAAGCTTAAAACCTAATGCTGCTAATCCTAAAAAGCCTTTTTTAGGTGCTGCATTTACCGGGGCAGGTAACGCAAGTTGTGTTGCAAATTGCTCATCTACAAATAGCGAAATGCTTTGCTCTTCCACTGCCTCTGTATCAATACCTATTACTTTGTTGTCGTAAGTAAATTGATAATAGTTTTCACGAGGATTATCAAAGGTAATGGCTTGTTGAACATGAAAAACTTGTATAATCTTTTGCCCTGAAACCATAAATGAAAAAGGCTGTTCAGCTAAAGTAAGATCTATTCTTATCATAATTAAAACCGTTTAAAACAATGGCGTTAGTATACCGAATCGGCTAAAAAACACGAGTAACGGTAGTTAGTAACTTTTTAAATAAAATTATTTAAAACTGACAAACGTAAAAAATACTACTACTTTTATAGTAATAATACGCCTTATATTGAAAGGGATAACAATGAAGAAAATGGTACCAAATATTTTAGTCGTTGATGATTCAAAGGCAATTTTGATAATTATGGAAGCCATACTCAGTGAATTAGATATGTCTGAAAAGGTTGTTACCTGCTTAAGTGCTGCCGAGGCACTCGAAAAAGTAGCCAATGACATAAACCGCTTTGACGCTGTTTTCACCGATCTCAATATGCCTGAAATGGATGGAATGGAATTAATACGACATCTTGGAGCATTAAATTATCAAGGCGGAATTATTATTGTGTCTGAAATGGACCATAAAGTAATTAGCCTAGCAGCTGATCTGGCAAAACAACACAACGCACACCTGATTGGTAATATACCAAAACCTGTTCAACTATCCCAAATGAGAAAATTACTTACCAAAGTAGCAAAATTAAATAGCCACACTTTATTAAGAGAGAGCCTGATCTCAAAAAGTGAACTTATTAAGGCATTAAAAAATGATGAGGTAACACCCTTTTATCAACCTAAAGTTAATGCGATTAATAATAAAATAGAGAGTGTTGAAATACTGGCGCGGATTGTATCAAGTAAGGATGGTAGCATTATTTTACCAAATCGCTTTATTAGCCTTGCTGAGCAGTACAATTTAATTAATCAAATTACATTCTCTCTTTTTGAAAAGGCCACCAGCGAATTTTCAAATATAAAAGCACAGCTCGGTCACGATTTTAAAATGGCATTTAACTTATCATCTATCCAACTTGACGATCTAAATTGTCCAAATAAATTACTGCTAATTTTAGAGCTTAATCAACTCACTCCCAGTAACATTATTATTGAAATAACAGAACAGCATGCACTCTCAAGCCTCGCACAGCTTGAAACATTAAACAGATTAAGAATGCATGGTTTTGGAGTGTCGCTTGACGACTTTGGTGTTGGTTTTACTAATATAAACCAACTCAGAAACCTACCCTTTACTGAAATTAAAATAGATCGCTCTCTCATTAGTAATATAGAAACTGACTTATTTTCTCAGGTTATTGTTAGTTCATTGGTTAATATCACGAACAAAGAGCATTTAGATTTAGTAGCCGAGGGTGTTGAACGACCAGAAGAGCTTGCCTATCTAAAACACTATAAAAAAGACTTAACCATACAAGGCTTTCTATATAGCTCTCCTAAACCCAAAAATGAATTTATAGATTGGGCTAAAAATTGGCTAAGAACTGATGGCAGCCCCGCTTAAAGCGGTACTAATATTTACTCGGGGCCTGTTAGCTAATTATCACCCCGAGTGTGCTTATCTTCTTCACTGACTATATGCGCACTACTTGCTAAGCGTTTGTGCCAACGTTGCTTAGCTACTGCTCGCATATTAGTTGATTGGTCACGCTCATCTACGATTTCTAATCCCATTAAAGCTTCAATCATATCCTCTAGCGTTACAATTCCTTGTACGTCACCGTACTCATCAACAACTAAACATATATGCGTGCGCTTTGTTAAAAGAGTTTGCAGTAACGACGATACATTCTGAGAGGTTGGCACCGTATAAATGGGCTTAATCAATTTGCTAATTTTGTAATCAGTACCTAAACGGTGAAATGCCAGCATAATATCGTTTTTATGCACAAACCCTACAATATCGTCGCTGTCTTTATCAAATACCAATATACGAGAAAATGATGACGAGCCGTGATCGTTTAAATACTGATTAACCGTCAAATCTTTATGAACTTTAAAAATGACCGTACGAGGTGTCATTAAATCGCATAACTTTGCATGTCTAAAGTGCAATAGGTTACGAATTATTTCGGACTCATCCTGATGTAATGCACCCGACTCAGTGCCTATATCAGCCATTGCCTCTATCTCTTGACGAATATAGTAAGCCTCATCGTGCTTTGGACCCATTAAATTTGTTAGCTTTTGTGCAAACCATACAAAAGGCTTTAGCGATATAACTAAAAAGCGTAATGAATAGGTCACACTTGGCGTTAAAGCTCGCCAGTAATTAGCACCTAATGTTTTAGGGATAATTTCAGAAAGAATTAATACAAGTAACGTCATAATAGCTGATGCAATACCCACAGCTGCGTCGGAAAATACGACGGCAGCTTGTGCCCCCACTCCGGCAGCACCAGCAGTGTGAGCAACTGTATTTAAAGTTAAAATAGCAGCTAAAGGCTGATCTATATTGTTTTTAAGCTTTTTGAGCCGTTTAGCAAGCTCAGGATGCTCTTTTCTAAGTGATGCAACATAACTGGGCGAAATACTTAATAGCACAGCCTCCATCACAGAACATAAAAACGATATCACAATCGCCACTACCATATAAACTATCAGTAAAGTCACTTTCTCTCCTCTATATTGGGTATGTAAGCATAGTAACAATACATGCTATATTTGACCAAACTTCCAATAATAATAGGCACAATAATGAAATTTAGCGCACCTTGGTGTCATCAAAATAAGCTAGTCAAACGCGCAGCAACTCTTTTAACGCTTAGTAGCTTAAGCTTTACAGCAATAGCAGCACCATTGGATAAATCAAAAATTCAATTTATCGGCCCACTTGCCGAAGACATGCAGTTAAAGCCTTTTCAAACACCTCACGGTGAGACCATTATTAACAACCTATTACCGCAATTACAAGCAGACTCAGAGAGCTTTTCTGTATTTGGGAAAAAACAAAATTGGCAACCATTTAATAAAATTAACGCACTTACTCTAGGTGGGTTACAAGCACTAAAATTTAATATTGAAACAACCCGCTTCACACAAGGTACGCTTACCTTAAAAGGGCTCGAGCAAGGTCAGTTATTTATTAATGGTGAACTACAAACTGGCGATAAAAATAGCTATAAGCTAGCTTTGAATAACAGTACTCACACTGTTTTAATAGTAGCTCAGCAAGTAGCTAATTGGCGCGACGTAACGCTTGATTTTGCACCTAAAAGCGAGGTTGATAAAATTACGCTTAGCGCCTCACAAACAAAACGCTTATCTGCAAAACAATTGTTTGATGCCCCTACGATCAGCCAATTATCACTCGCACCTAATGCTAAGCAGTACGTTACTACTACTCGCACTTATAGCGATAAAACACAAAACCAAGCAAATACAGTTACTGTACTTAAAGATTCAGATAATCAAACGCTTTATCGCTTCGAAGCAGGCCAACCAAGTAACATTATTTGGAGTCCAGATAACCAATATTTAGTGTATTTGTTAAATGGTGAGCTTAAACAACTTAACCGTAAAAACTTCTCAATAAAAACATTAGCAAACGATTTAGAAGGAGCCAATGGCTTTACCTTTTATAACGACACCAGTCTTTTGTTTGGCTGGTCTAAATCACCTGAGAGCACTAACAGCTTAACCAAGCACTATAAAGGTCTACAAGATCGCTGGTCGTATGCACGTACCACCAGCCAAATTTATATGCTTGATACTAAAAGTGGTTTAACAAAAGCACTTAGCCAAGGTCCTCTTTCTTACAGCCTTGAAGATTCAAATAGTAACCGTGGCAAAATATTAATGAGCCGCCCAGTAATGGCAATGCAGGCATCAACCCACCCAGAAACAGAGTTAGTTGAACTCGATTTAAAATCGAGCAAGCTTTCATCGCTTGGTAAATTCAAAACGTTTAATTTAGCCAAATACACAAATAAAGATATTTATGTAGTTGCAGGCCCCGACTTTAAAAATGGCGCAGGCAGAGCATTACCAAAAGCTATGCTCGCTAATAACTACGACGGGCAACTTTACCTACTTACTGAAGGCGGTAAAAACGTAAAAGCACTCAGTAAACAGTTCGACCCCGCGATTGGCCAACTGCACGTTTTAGAAAATGGCGACGCACTTATTAAAGTAACAGAGCAAGACACTCAACCACTTTATCTATTTGATTTAAGTAAACAGCGCTTTAAAAAATTAAATACGGGATTGGATATTGTTGAAAAATTTAGTTACTCGCACGACCGTAATACCGAAATTTTACTAAGTGGCACTAACGCTTTAGCGCCACAACAACTAAAGCGCCTGAACGTAAGTAAAAATAAAACAGATTTAATATGGGATTCAAAACCAAGTAGCTATGCAAATACACGACTCCCTACATTAGAAGAGTTTAATTTTAAAAATAAACATGGTGTTGAAATAACTGGCCGTGTTTACATTCCGAGCAATTTAGATAAAACCAAAAAGCACCCGGCGCTCGTGTATTATTACGGCGGTACTTCACCAGTTACGCGTGGTTTTACAGGTCGTTACCCGTTTAACTTATGGGCAGAAAATGGCTACGTTGTTTATGTTGTGCAACCTACTGGCGCAACAGGGTTTGGACAAAAGTTTTCAGCGCAGCATGTTAATGCCTGGGGCAACTACACCGCAGACGATATTATCGAAGGCACACAAGCCTTTTTAAATAAATACAACTATGTTGATAGTAAAAAAATAGGGAATTTAGGGGCATCCTACGGTGGCTTCATGACCATGTTATTAGCAACTAAAACCGATATATTTAGTGCTTCAATAGCTCATGCGGGTATTTCTAATATTACCTCGTATTGGGGTGAAGGTTGGTGGGGTTACTTATATTCTGGCGAAGCATCAAAAAATAGCTTCCCGTGGAATAACTCTGAGCTGTACAGCCAACATAGTCCTGTATTTCATGCCGACAAAGTAACAACACCTATGCTACTTCTTCATGGTGATAGCGATACCAATGTACCTGTTGGCGAGAGCTTAACAATGTACACTGCGCTTAAACTGCTTAATAAAGACGTAGAGTTAATAGAATACAAAGGCGCCGACCACCAAATTTTTGCACGCGATAAACGATTTAATTGGTGGAACACCATGCTCGCATATTTTGATAAAAAACTAAAAGACGAGCCTCAATGGTGGGACTCCATGTATAAAAATGACTGAGCCTGGACCTTAAAAATAACGACTTAATACAGATTTATTAATAGCAGTATTAATTATTTAGCACCTTTGAATTAGTTTAAAGGTGCTAATCTCACCCTCTCATAACGCCCTTCTCTCTTTTGAAATATTAAGTTACCTAAAACGACTAAACACCCTTCTCAGCATTTACCTAATGGTGCTACCATATAAGGCTATAAGCATTCAAAATAAAGTACTATGGCTATTAATGTTTTATTGGTTGAAGACGATGAACTACTCGTTAAACGCATCCAAAATCACTTTGCAGATACCGAATTTACAATAGAGATCGACCCCACTGGCGCTGATGCACTTAGCATTGTAAAGCAGCGAGTAAACCTGCGCGGTGCTATATCATTAGCCATAATTGACATTGTTTTACCTAAGCGCGATGGTCTTCAGCTCGCAAAAGAATTAAACACACTGACCGATATTGGCGTTATTGTATTATCGAGTCGTGACTCCCAAGCCGATCGCATTGCTGGTCTTGCTCAAGGTGCTGACGACTATATTTGTAAGCCCGTCGATTTACTTGAGTTGGAGCTACGCATGCGCGCACTCTATAAGCGTGTTGCCGTTAACCTAGAAGACGACGAAAGCGAAGAGTTTATAGAGTATGCTGACTTTAAGCTTCATCCCGATAACCGCACATTAATTACTGCTGCGGGCGTTGAATCACGCTTAACTGAAGCCGAGCATAAAGTGCTGATTTGTTTAATTAGTAATGCAGGTAAAGCAACTTCCCGCGAAAAAATATCAGAAGAAATAGGCCAGCCAGATTGGAGCCCAAATGATCGCACTGTTGATGTACTTATTGGTCGTTTACGTAAAAAGTTAAATGACGAAAAAGATCAGAAACGCATTGTTACCGTACGCGGTAAAGGTTATATGCTTTCTATTTAATACTTAGTCAATTGCGCAATAAGGCGCTCAAAAGCACGGTAATTAAGTGCCTCTTTAAGCTCATTTAAACTAATATTTTCAGCGCCTTTTAAATCACTAATAGTACGCGCCACTTTTATCACTCGATGATAAGAACGTGGCGATAAAGACAGCTTCTCGCTTGCTCTGGCTAAGAACTGCAACTCTGCAGGCGCTAATACGCAGTGCACACTCATTTCTTTATTATTAAGCCTAGCATTAACCTTACCTTGGCGTTTTAACTGTAGGTAATAAGCCGCTTCAACTCTTACTCTAACCTCAGCGCTACTTTCCTCCGGCTGAGTGCTTTGTAATTCAACACTCGTTAACCGAGGGAGCTCTATTTGTAAATCAATACGGTCAATAAAAGGCCCCGACACGCGCGATAAATAACGCATAACTTGATCGGGAGTTGCTCGCTTATCAGTATGGCTCCCTGTTGGACTTGGGTTTAATGCGGTTATAAGCTGAAACTGCGCTGGGAACTCCATTTGCCTAGCTGCACGTGAAATAGTAACCGTACCAGTCTCCATCGGCTCACGCAGTGAATCAAGCACCTTACGCTCAAACTCTGGTAATTCGTCTAAGAAAAGCACTCCATTATGTGCCAATGAAATTTCACCCGGTTTAGGGTTTGATGAGCCACCAACCAAAGCAACCGCTGAGCACGTATGATGCGGGTTACGAAATGGCCGCTGTCGCCAATTAGTTAAATCTATAGATTGCCCAATAATAGAGTAAAGCGCAGCAGTCGAAATAGCTTCATCGTCCGACATAGTAGGCATTATAGTTGCCATTCGCTGGGCCAACATTGATTTACCAGTGCCTGGGGGCCTAAAAAAAGTAAATTATGCCCGCCAGCTGCGGCGATTTCTAATACTCGCTTTGCGCCAGGCTGACCTTTAACGTCGCTTAAATCGAGCAAAAAATCAGGGGCTTGCGTGCAGTCGGGGTACTCTATATTCAATGGCAAGGGTTGTTGATTAAGTAAGTCCCCCACACTTCTTGAATAGAGCTTACGGCTTTGCGTTTAACGCCATTAACTAGGCTTGCTAGACTGTCATTTGCAAAAGGTAAAAAGCAGCAGCGATCTTGCTCTTTTGCAGCAAGTACCGAAGGTAAAATAGCATTCACACCACGCACCTCACCATTAAGGGCAAGCTCACCATAAAACTCGTACTTATGAATATCAGGACACACTATTTGCCCAGAGGCGACTAAAATACCCACAGCAATTGCAAGATCAAACCGCCCGCCATCTTTTGGCAAATCAGCAGGGGCTAAATTTACAGTTATTCGTTGATCGGGGAAGCCAAATTGAGAGTTTTCGAGCGCACTACGCACTCTATCTTTCGATTCTTTAACAGATGCTTCGGGCAGGCCTACAATATGAAAAGCAGGTAAACCATTTCCTAGATGAACTTCTACAATAACTTCAGGGGCGCTTATACCCACTTGGGCACGAGAAAATATACGAGCTAAAGACATTCCTTATCCTAGTAAATGGTGTGATTACACCAGTTTAGTCAGGATATTTAAAAACGTGTAATGTGATTTGCCACTTTATTGCAGCTAAACGAAGTAATAAGGTCATTAACATACCTAATATCATTGCCACTTCGGTTGCTAACGAAATACCAATACTAAGTGTATAAACAGTGCCTCCCGCTATGCAGGTAATAGCGTAAAGCTCACCTTTTAATAACATAGGGATTTCACGGGCAAGTACATCTCGAATTAATCCACCAAAGCAGCCTGTAATTACACCCATTATTACCGCTGTCATATCAGGCATACCAGCAAGTTGCGCTTTTTGCGCCCCCATTACGGCAAAAAAGCTAAGCCAAACGCATCCGCTGTTTGTAAAATATAATGAGGTATCGGCTTTTGCTTATTTATAAGGCGTGTTGTAACAAATACTGAAGCGAGTATGGCTAAAAAGTAACTTTGATCGTGTAACCAAAACACAGGAGCGTCTAAAATTAGGTCTCGTACTGTACCACCACCAATTGCGGTTACCGTAGCTAAAACTACGACTCCAAAGCCATCCATTTTTTCTCGTACGCTAATAAAGTGCCCGATACAGCAAACACCGCAATGCCTATTAAATCAAACCAGTGATAAAGTTCTGTCATGTGTATTGTTACTTAAAATATTTTAACCGTTTTAACATAAAATTCTCTTTTAAAAAATTTATTTGTTAAAGGCTACAGGTATTAGAGGAAAGTCATTAAATAAAGCAGAATATAAAGAATTTTACCAAACTTCAGACACAAAAAATCACTCAATAAAGAGTGCGATTTTTTTTAACTTTTTAGATATTTAATTTCAGTGGCTGCGGGAGCTTGAGTTTGTAAAAAGCGAACCGACGACCTTCGCTTACTTGTGCAAAGTGTTTTACGCAGTAACAGTGGATTTAAATTTATAATAATTTATTAAACTCCAAACGCAAAAAATCACTCAATAAAGAGTGCGATTTTGTTTTGATTTTTTAGATATTTAATTTCAGTGGTTGCGGGAGCCGGATTTGAACCGACGACCTTCGGGTTATGAGCCCGACGAGCTACCAGACTGCTCCATCCCGCGCCTGAAATTTGTAGACTTGTTTTAAGTTGCTTACATTACAACTTGGCTTCCAATTAAAAATTTATTGCGAGAGCTGGGAAGGTGGAAAGTGAACCGACGACCTTTTTAAGCTACCTACTGCACTAAATCTTTATAAAAAATTGGTTGCGGGAGCCGGATTTGAACCGACGACCTTCGGGTTATGAGCCCGACGAGCTACCAGACTGCTCCATCCCGCGCCTGTATATTTTAAGTCTATCGACTACTTTATTTAACCTCTTAAGTTAGAGTTTACAGTAACCTCAATCCCTAAGGAAATTGGTTGCGGGAGTTGTGAAGGTGAAGAGTGAACCGACGACCTTTTAAAACTACCTATTGCACCAAATTTCAATAAAAATATTGGTTGCGGGAGCCGGATTTGAACCGACGACCTTCGGGTTATGAGCCCGACGAGCTACCAGACTGCTCCATCCCGCGCCTGTAATTTCTTTAAAACATTTTCGTAATATTTACGATCCTGCCTTGAAGAGAGCGCTACTATATAGGAATAAACATATAATGCAAGGCTTAAACTACTTAATGTTGTTCAAGTGAATAAAAAGCAACCAAAGCGCTATTCTGCGCTCAATCTTTGGTGTGGGTTTATCATTTTTTGCCATTCCCAATCAGGATGGCCCATAACAATAAAGTCAGGGTTTTCAGTGCTCTCGCGCTGGTTGTACGTTAACGGGTTAAATTCTGCATCGGTAATACAGCCACCGGCTTCCTCAATAATAACTTGCGAAGCACCTGTATCCCACTCACCCGTTGGGCCAATTCTTAAAAAGCAATCTGCTTTGCCTTCTGCAACGATACAAGCTTTTAAAGAACAGGAGCCAACAGCAATCGTTGTAAACTGACTATTTAAATACTGGCTCACCGCTTCTATTTTTTGGCGGCGGCTCACTGCAAGCGTTAAGTTCTCTGGTGGCGCTACAGATATTTGCTTATCAATTGAGTTTTCACGTTTAAAAGCACCATTTTTAGCTGTAGCAAAATAAGTCACACTTTTGGCAGGCCAATGAATAACCCCTAGCACTGGGTGGTTATTTTCAATCAATGCAATGTTTACTGCAAAGTCGCCACTTTCTAAAATAAATTCGCCTGTACCATCCATCGGATCGAGCAACCAATAACGCTGCCAGTTTTGTCTGTCAGCGAGTGCTGGTATAGGTGTTTCTTCCGACATAATAGGAATATCGGGCGCTAAGACTTTTAATCCAGCAACCAGTACGTCATTTGCTGCTAAATCAGCTTTGGTAACAGGCGTGTTATCTGATTTCTCTTGTTGGCCAATATCGCCTTTTTTATAAATGGCCATAATTGCATCGCCAGCACGCTCAGCTAATTCAATGCACGGTTCGATTAATTTATTCATCGGCAGCTCCAGACGCTAAATACTTATCTAATAATAGCAAAGCTGCAACACTGCGTGCTTCGGTAAAATCTTCTTGCTCTAATAATGACTGCCACTGAGTTAATGGCCACTTAACAACAAGCGGCTCAGGTTCGTCACCAATAAGGGTTTGAGGGTATAATTGCTTAGCAAATAAAATATGCATTGTGGCATTAAAGTAACTCGGCGCCATTGTTACTGTTCTTAATGGTTTAAAATACTCAGCACCAAAGCCAATTTCTTCTTTAAGCTCTCTGTTAGCAGCTTGCTCTGGGGTTTCGCCCGGATCGATTAAGCCTTTAGGAAAACCTAACTGATAATTGTTTGTGCCCGCACAGTATTCACGTACAAGTAGTAACTCATTATCTGCACTTAACGGAACAATCATCACTGCTCCCCGGCCACCGCCGCGAATTCGCTCATACTGGCGCTTTTCGTTATTAGAAAACTTTAACTCTAAAGACTCCACAGTAAACAGGCGACTTTTAGCAACAACATTGTTACTGAGGATTTGTGGTGGTGTTGGGTGCTTTTTCTGTGTCATTGGCGTTAATTTGCTATCATGGCAGTTAGTTCAATAATAAACCTTATAAGTTGAAATTCCTATGTTAAATTGGTCAAAAATCGATACCGTTTTGCTCGACATGGATGGAACATTACTCGATTTACATTACGACAGTCATTTTTGGCTTAACGTTATTCCTGCGCAACACGCATTAGCAAGGGGCATTAGCCTAGATGCAGCTAAAGCAGATATTTTAAAACGCTATCAAGCTGTGAGCGGCCAAATACAGTGGTATTGTTTAGATTATTGGGAGCAGCAATTAAGCTTGCCTATAATGGAGCTTAAACGAGAGTCTCAGCATTTAATTAAAATGCGCGAAGACGTACCTCATTTTTTAACCGAGCTTAAAAAAGCAGGCAAAGAGTTAATTTTACTTACCAATGCCCACCCTGAGAGTGTCATGCTTAAATTTGAGCATACAGCGATTGATAACTACCTAGATGGTGTAGTGTCCACTCATGAATATGGAGTAAGTAAAGAGCAACAAAGTTTGTGGCATAAAGTGCAAGATGACTTAGGTTTTAATAAGCAGCGCACTTTATTTGTTGACGATAGCATTGCGGTTTTGAATGCCGCACGAGAATACGGCATTGAGCACTTACTTGCAGTTGCTAACCCTGATAGCCAACAACCACACAACGAAATAGCCGATTACCTAAGTGTTACCGACTATCGTAAGATTATCTAACCTTTCGCTGGCTTTGTACTAAAGTCAGCTGCCTTTACCTCTTTATGCCCACTGTATATTCCATTGTATGAACTTGTAACATCCAAGTCAGTTTGCATAAAGCGTATATGGCAAAAATTCACTCTAGAATATATACGGATATCATTACAAGATTCGTTTTTTATCTCAAAGGTTATAGATGACGGGTTATTGTGACCAAATGTTGGTGAAACATAATTAGCACTGAAGTTAATGCTCAAACCCACTCTAGCGTAACAGGATAGTTGACTTAGCTCTCCGCACAAAGAATTTGGTAAACTCAAATACTCAACAGAAGCACCTAATATAAAATCACCTGGTTTTAATACATACCCTTCAATTGGAATTTGTATAGCTTTAAAAAAAGATTTCGTATCTGTAGATTTCGTATCAATTTCTCCATCGTGCTGTTCCATTAAAAGTATGTGGTCACTTAGCCTCAGTAAATAGCTCGCAGGTCTGAATGAGCTTTCTTTAAAACCCTCAATAACAAGCTTACCTTCAATTAGGTGTCTTTTTATGCTTTCGGAACTTAATACCATTTAATACACCCTTGTTACTAATTCTGAGTTACTGCCAGGAAAAGAGCTCGTATTGATTTCTCTAATAATTTCGGGAGGGATAATATAAATTTCGTTAGTATTAGATTTGAGTATTGAGCATGCCTGATAATCGAGCACATAATGTTTGGCTTGCTCTTCATACAAAGTAAGAGATTTAAGCTCTATATCATCTAATGACCAGCGGTTAATGATCGTTGGTTTATCGAAACCAACATGATATTGAGGAGCACCTTTTTTTACATATAACAAAAGTTCTGCTTTAGACAAAAAAGCGGCTTCTGCAGCTAATGAATCACTACTAATACAACCTGTATCAGGCTTAATGAAAAAGCAACTAGCATCAGTTGTAGATAAGTATTTTCCTACTTCATTGACAGGTATTTCATTTGGATAGACATTTATAGAGAATGAGTTTAAATATGATATTGCGATACCATTCAATATCGAAATTATACCTCTCCCAACTTCATCCGCATGAGTATTCAGTGCTAAGTTTTTAACCAAATCAGTAAAAAGAAAAGCCCCTATCCCACCGCAAACAAATATAAATTTTATTGATGGGTTATTGGCAATAAGCGCAGTTAAATCACTGTACACGCTAGGAGTGATATGCATACTTCTATACCCCCACCATGGCAAATCAGTTTCGGTGCCAACCTCAGAAATAGCACCGCCGCCAGTTAGCCTTATAACTACTGTTTTCATTTCAGCCAACCCATGGCATTAAAAATCTTGCAAGCACCATCTGTTAATTTATCTCTAATGCCTTGAAGTTCATCTAAAGGAACCCACTTTATACTTTTAACTTCAGTTCCAAATTTTAAATCCTTTTCATCAATGATTTCATAGGAACCGAACACATGCCAATCATGTAACTCACCACCGTGTCCACACTTATCTGTTAAATCACCAATATGAAAAATATATTTTAGGCTACTTGTATTCAAACCTATCTCTTCTTTAACTTCCCTTGTAACAGCTTCGGTGAGTGTATTATCTTGATGCTCTACATGCCCTGCAACAAGGCTGTACTTTCCCTGGTAAAATTTTTTAGTTTTTTCAATTAAAAGGATTTTATTGTCATTTGTAAAAATTGCAGCAACTGTTATATGTTTAATTTTATTATCTATTTTTAGTTCCCTAATACCAGTCCCGTTTGATTGCTCTAAGCTTTCTCCCGTATAAAGCTCTTCATTAATAGGGTTACTCAAATTACTTATAGCCTTATAAGCAGTTCCTATTCTGTTTTGTAAAAACTTTAGCCTAGTACGAGTTTCTTGATCACCACTAGAAGCATAAATATCAGTTGCATAACGAGGTAACTCATCTGGTTTTATGCCCCTTGAAAGTAACCATTCGGCTAACTCTAATAATGCCTGCTTTTCGACCTGTTCTATTGGCTGCTTTAATAATTCAATGCATTGAATATCATTACCGCCTTTAAAATTATTAACAGCATCACTAAGGGTATTTATTACTTCTGAATCAGTGCTCGCGATACGAAAGCGATACAAATTATTCGCAAACTTTAATGGACCTGGTTGTAATTCAACAAACTTGTTTTCTATAAGGCGAACTTTGCATCCAGGGTAACTTTTCTTATATAAATAAACCGACGTTTTACAATAACTCTCTTGGTTATCTTTAATGTCTTTAAAAGAACGCAACACTCTAAATACACGGCGGGTAATATCCATTTCTACATGTGCTTTTTTATTGCTAACTTTTACAAATTGAGACGGTAAAGCACCAGCGGGGACCTCATACTCTTTCATTAATTCCAAAATTGCTGAGTCTGATTTCACATTTGGACTACAAATGTAGAAATCTATACCAACTTTAGTGGTACTTGTTTGATAAGCTTTTAAATCTTTTAATATATCGTGTGATAATTGTGAAGTAGTTGAAAAAATTGATATTTTCATTTCGCCCCCTCGCCACATAGCTCTCTAACCTTATCAGTGAAGAAGTTATTACCAGTATTTTCATTACTCAAATCGCTATCTACAGTTAATTGTTCTTCAAACTTGGCAAGTAATTTATCTAAATCATCTGGCTTAATAATTTGCGACAGGGACTCTTTGAGCATTAACCTCTTATAAAACGACTCTTTTAAAGCTTTAGTAAAAATTTCTTTAAAATCTTCTGATGAAAGTTGGCTGCAATTTATGCACTCATAGTCATTATTAACAAGTAAAATAAAGATAGCAGCTTCAAAATTGGTAAAACGAGTAAAATGTGTTTTTTCTATTGGTTTGTTAGCTAATAGACTTTCTAAGGGGTGATTTTTAGCTAACCATGTTGAAAAGTCGCTGAGGGAACGACTATTTTTTGCCTCCTGTCTAATAACTTTACTTTTGAGAGCTTTATAAAATCTTAATTTAAATTCGAACCGCGTGCTTGGGAGACCAGTTTTGTAAATATACCCACATACCCCTACTACAATAGCCGAGTATATAAGGCTAGCGATTAAACTATCTTTTACTGAATCACCAACAGAGTATAAAACGGGAATAAACAGTATCCCGCCAGCAATCACAGCTTGAAAAAAATTATTCAATTCCTTTTCCTTCAATTTTAAGCGTGCAAGACTTGCACGCTTTTCTACTCTATTTCACACCAGTGTGACCAAAACCACCTGCTCCACGCTCTGTTGCTTCAAACTCATCTACAAGTACGAAATCAGCTTTAAGTACTGGAATAAACATCAATTGAGCAATTCTATCACCAGAGTTTATTGCGAATTCATCACTCCCCCTATTCCATACTGAGATGAATAACTCACCTTGGTAATCTGAGTCAATTAATCCTACTAAATTACCCAATACAATCCCATGCTTATGACCTAAACCTGAGCGAGGTAAAATAGTAGCAGCCATTCCTGTATCCTGCATGTTTAAAGCAATACCAGTAGGTATTAATTTTGTCTCACCCGGTAAAACTTGTAAAATATCATCAATACAAGCTCTAAGATCTATAGCAGCAGAGCCATCTGTAGCATACTCTGGCATAGGGATTTCAGTACCGACTTTAGGATTTACAATTTTTAATTCAACTTTTTTCATTTTAAATTTTCTACTCTAAATAAATTTATAAAAATAATATAGATAATATAACTTAACGACCAGTCGTAAACTCATGCCATGAATCAATTAAATCAATGAAATCTTCAAAGCCACAACCACTACTTAAACCATTTTCTTCAAGCGCTAAATCGTCATCTTGATACGCTATTAGGTCTTCACTGTCTTGATGAAGCGCATGGGCTTCAAACAGTGCTTCGTCTTTGGTTAATATTAAATCTATTTCTTGGCCTTTTAGCGTTAGCGGCTCATAGCTTGAACTCACCGATGCAATAAGCGCTTGCACCATAGCTACTTTGTCTTTGCCTATTTCTTCGTTTAGCCAGCGACCAATAATAGCGTGTTCACTGCTTATTTTAATACGTAGCCCACTAATAGGGTCACGAATAAATTGATATTCCATAGGGTTTGCCTGTAAATCTTTAATTGCGTAATTATATACGTAAACGCCCGTAAACCACAGGACATATAAAGTAAAATAGCGCCACATGGGCGCTATTTTACTCAACTTTAAAACCGTTAACTTCGCGATCTATAACGCGCTGCGTCAATGATCGACCATAAGTAAATAATAGGCACAAGTACAAAGCCTACAAGCACATAAATTAGTGCGTAACTTATTATAATAGCGAGTGCAAAAAATATAGCCGCTAAAATACGCCCTTGCACTAACTGCCCTAAGCCAGGAAAAAATATATTACATAATGCTGCGATTACGTTACCGCCAGAACCTTGATCTGCCATACTAACCTCTGTATTTATTTGATTTTATAATTATTTACTTACACACTCTATGCCAATTTATTAAAGCTTACAAATCAAATAGTTAAATTAGCCTAGATTTAGAGAGTTAGTAAATTTTGCTAACTTTAGGTCAAATTAGCAATTTTTATTGTGCGTTTACGCTTTTTTTTGTTCAAAAAATTAGCAAGTTACTCGTTTTTAAGGCTATTTTATAAATAGCTGTTTATAAAAACAGTATTTTATTTAGCCTAACAAAAACACCTGTTATACTGCCCACAATATTGATTAAAAAGGCGTAACGATGGACGTTTCACAATTACTCGATGGCTTAAATGACAAACAACGCGATGCCGTTGCAGCCCCACTACAAAACATGCTGGTGTTAGCAGGTGCTGGGTCTGGTAAAACACGAGTGTTAGTTCATCGTATTGCGTGGCTTATGCAAGTTGAGCAAGCATCTGCTTACAGTATTTTTGCCGTAACCTTTACTAATAAAGCGGCTAAAGAAATGCGCAGCCGCGTTGAAGAAACACTAAAAGCCCCTGTAGGTGGTATGTGGATTGGTACGTTCCATGGTTTGTCGCATCGTATTTTACGTGCTCATCACCGTGAAGCTAACTTACCTGAAGCCTTTCAAATTTTAGACTCTGACGATCAACTTCGGATGATCAAGCGCTTATTAAAATCGATGAATATCGATGATAAAAAATGGCCTGCTAAACAATTTGGCTGGTACATTAGCGCCAAAAAAGATGAAGCACTTCGCCCTAAAGATATTCAAGCATACGATATTAACGAGCAAATGATGCTGCGTGTTTACGCCGCCTATCAAGAAGCCTGTGACAGAGCTGGCTTAGTTGATTTTGCCGAAATATTACTACGCAGCTACGAAGTGTTAAAAAATAACCCTACGTTACTACGTCATTACCAGCAACGCTTTGCACATATGCTCGTAGACGAGTTCCAAGATACAAATACCATTCAATATGCCTGGTTAAAGTTACTTGCAGGCGATACAAGCAGTATCATGATTGTAGGCGACGATGACCAAAGTATTTACGGTTGGCGCGGTGCTAAAATCGAAAATATTAAACGATTTTTAACTGACTTTAGCGCAGAAACCATTCGTCTTGAACAAAACTACCGTTCAACAGCAACTATTTTGAAAGCGTCTAATGCATTAATTCAAAATAACTCAGAGCGTATGGGTAAAAGCTTATGGACCGACGGTAACGATGGCGAGCCAATCTCTATTTATGCGGCATTTAATGAGTTAGACGAAGCACGCTTTGTAAGTAGCAAACTACGAAGCTGGTTAAATGCAGGTAATGCACTACAAGATGCCGCAATTTTATACCGTAGTAACGCGCAATCTCGTGTACTCGAGGAGGCCATGCTGCAAGAAGGCTTAAAATACCGTATTTATGGTGGTATGCGATTCTTCGAACGACAAGAAATTAAAGATGCGTTGTCGTACTTACGCCTAGTAGGTAATCGTCAAGACGATGCCGCATTTGAGCGCGTAATTAATACGCCAGCACGCGGTATTGGCGATAAAACATTGAGCCATATACGCGACTGCGCTCGAGCAGAATCGTTACCGCTTTGGTATGCCGCAAAAGCAATTGTAGAACAACAGCATTTATCTGGTCGTGCTTCTGGCGCAGTAAGTAAGTTTGTAGAACTCGTTGAACAAATAGAAGATAAAATTAGCGATCTAACTTTGCATGAGCAAGCTAAGTACACAATTCAAACCTCAGGCTTGATGGCAATGTACCAAGCCGAAAAAGGTGAAAAAGGCCGTGCTCGCGTAGAAAACTTAGAAGAGCTAATTAGTGCGTGTGATCAGTATGAGCTACCTGAAGACGAAGAATACAGCTCACCACTACAAGGCTTTTTAGCCCATACATCACTTGAGTCAGGTGAAGGGCAGGCAGAAGAACACGAAGACGCCGTACAAATGATGACGCTTCACTCAGCTAAAGGCTTAGAGTTTCCGCTAGTGTTTATGGTAGGCGTAGAAGAAGGCATGTTCCCTTCTCAGCAAAGCAACGAAGAGTCGGGTCGCTTAGAAGAAGAGCGCCGCCTTTGTTATGTAGGCATGACACGAGCAATGGATAAGTTATATATTAGCCATGCTGAGAGTCGCCGCTTATACGGGCAAGAAAAATACCATAGCCCATCTCGCTTTTTACGCGAAATCCCTGAAGACTGCGTAGAAGAAATCCGTATTAAAACACAGGTTTCTCGCCCGCCTGCTGCGGGGCGCTTTAGCGCATCAGTTAGCCATGCCGCATTTGAAGACAGTGGCTTTAACTTAGGACAACGCGTACTGCATGCTAAGTTTGGTATTGGTACTGTACTTAATTATGAAGGCAGTGGCGCGCAATCTCGCGTACAAGTTAACTTTGACGACCTTGGCAGTAAATGGTTAGTAACGGCCTATGCACGCTTACAAGCTGTATAAAACACACCTAAATGAGCTAGAACAACAACTAGCTGACGCGCATCATCGTCAGCTAGTGTTAATAACTGGCAGCTCAGCTTGGTGTTATGAATTACTTAACTCATTAATAGATGAAAACAATACACTTGTTGTATCAAAACAGTGCGCGATTAAAAATTCCTACTGGCCTACTCGCACTCACCAAATTTTAGGGCAAGAATTTGCTCATGCTGTTTACGATGGTTTTAGTGGTTTGCACCCTGATAAACTTGCAGCACTTGCCGGCACCGTTAAAGCAGGCGGTATACTGTTTTTATTACTGCCTGAACTAGATGATTTAGCCTCTTGGCAAGATCCCGCATTAAGTACAGTGCAATCACATGGTCACACCATTGACTACAGCTTATTTAATCAACGTTTCGCGACTATTATTAAACAACTACCCGCTTTTCATTTTAGTGAAAAAAGTGGCTGCATTAATCATAACACCAGCTATGTAGCTCATAATAAAATTGATTATCAACCACAGCAAAACTGCGTTGATCAAATAGTAAAAGTAGCCAACGGTCGTGCCAACAGGCCTTTACTTATTAATGCTGATAGAGGCAGAGGTAAGTCGGCAGCACTTGGCTTAGCCGCAGCAAAACTAACTGATAAAAAAGTAATTATTTGCAGCACTCAGTTTAAAGCGACCCATAGCAGCTTTAAACATTTAGCCCAAGAGTTAAGCCTTCAATACGACGCTGAACATAAACAGCTCGCCAACTTGCACTACGTTGCACCTGACGCGTTATTAAACACACTACCTGAGTGCGATTTACTACTCGTTGATGAAGCTGCAGCAATCCCTGTTCCGTTATTACTACAAATGCTAGCTCATTACCCTCGTATAGTATTTGCAAGCACTCTGGTTGGGTATGAAGGCAATGGTAGGGGTTATACCATTCGCTTCAGTAACTATATTAAAGCACACTATAAAGCCTCTAAAGTTGTAACGCTTGATGAGCCCCTGCGCTTTGCTAAACACGATCCTCTTGAGCAACACATTCGCACACTACTAGCACTCGATGCACAATATATAGAGTTAAGTAGTGATGAATTAGAGCAGCCAGTTCATAGTGAAATAACACAGCAGTCCCTTGGTAATAATGAGCCGTTACTGCAGCAAGTTATTGCCCTGCTTGCATTAGCTCACTATCAAAGTAGTGTCAACGACTTACGCCAGCTACTAGACGCACCATCGCAACGGCTATTTATTAGCAAAATTAATAATCAATTAGTTGGCGTATGCTTAATCGCCATAGAAGGTGGTTTGAGTGAAGAACTTGCCCTACAAGTTATAAGTGGAGAGCGTCGCCCACAGGGGCATTTAATGGCGCAAGCACTCTCACAACTTAGCTTTAATAATGACTGTTTAACACAACTGAGCGCTCGCGTTGTACGAATAGCGATTGATCCAAGCTCTCACAATATAGGACTTGGTAAAAAGCTACTTAGTTATTGCGAGTCGCAGGTAAAAAGCCAATGTAGTTGGCTTGGTGCAAGCTTTGGCGCAACAGAGCAGTTACTTAATTTTTGGCAAAACCTAGGATTTGATACTGTAAAACTGGGATATCAACGCGATAAAAGCACCGCTGAACATTCGGCGCTTGTAGTTAAATGCTTAAGTGACAAAAGTACAATTATTCAACCTTTGAAAAAGCAGTTTAAAAGCGATTTTTTTTATGCTCTTTTAACACACTTTAAAACACTAGATTCGCAACTCGTGAATATTCTAATTGAAGGATTTAGCGACGAGTTAATAAGCCTAGAGACTCACGAGCGACTAGCGCTGCTCACTAAAAGTAACTTCACTCAATTTAGTATCTCTGCAACTCTTTGGCAGTTACTGAGCCAGTCACCTTCTTGTATATCTCAATTAACAGAGTCTGATAAACAACTGTTAATAAAGTTAGTACTTCAAAATGAAAGTAATGAAAAAGTGATTCAACACTTAGGATTATTAGGAAAAAAACAGCTTGACAATCAATTTAAACGTGCCATAAAAACCTCACTAGCACTATCTAATAATTTCTAGTTGCCCTATCTCTGTTAAATTTTATCCATCTTTAAGCTATTTATTTAATTTGTTCTATCCTTAAAGCATTAATAGGTAAATTAAGATAAAGGCATGGAATTAATAAACTTTAAAGTGGGCTGCAAAACAATTTCACTAAAGATACTCGACATTTTATTAACTGAGCGCTTTGACAATAATCTAACAACTTTACCAAACAATAATAAAAGCTTTATTGGTGTTAAAGATTATATGGATATACCAACACCTGTTTTTGATTTAGGTATTATTTTAAATAATATCTCAACTGAACAAAGTAATACGCATGTACTAAAGCAACTAAGAATATGGCAAGACAAACTATTAAACTGGTTTAATACCCTTCAAAGTAACGTATTAAATAGCTCGGCTTCTATTTCAAATAATGACGCAGAACTACAAGATTTTGTTTTGTTTTACAAAGAATTCAACACCGACAATGAAGATTTAAAATTAACAATCTCTCGGCTTGACGAGCCTTTCCAATCATTACTAGAGACAGCAAAGGCAGCCATAGCAGCCCATAATCAAAGTGATCATAAACAAGTATCAGCTCTGCTCGACAAAATTAAGCGTAATAGTCTAATTCAGCTTGAGCGTTTATTTGAATCAGCTAAAGAGCAAATAACCTTAGACTATAAACCTATTATTGTTTTCACCACCAAAGACGGATTAAATCCACATGTTGGTTTATTAGTAGATAAAGTCGAAGACAATATCGACTATAAAAAAGAAGACATAAGGCCACTGGATAAGCTCACTGAGGTTGGTTTTGATCTAGACCCACAAACTAAAAATATGATGCGAGGATTAATCAAGCTTTCACAAAAGCACAGTGTGTTAATTGATCCAAGCGTGATATTTAAACCAACCCAAATAGAAGAATCCGAAAGTGAAGAAACCCAAGCTTACGGACTATTTTAAATAACCTTTAAATTTGGTTATTAACTTTAGTACTGGAATAATGAGCTATTCCGCTCAACTTGTACATTTAGATGAATTGGAGAAGAATCGAGTATGTGATGTCCGTTACTCCCCCATATTTCACTTTTCTGCAGACGTAAAAAAGCCAGACTATTTCTAGTCGGGCTCTCTACAATTTGAGTCAGTGCGCTACGTAGTAGAATGTCATGGTGCCCACAGCGGTGGGAGTCACGCAGCAAATGCTACTTTATTGGCCGAATGAGATATTGAGGGGTTTTGTTGTGATTTTACCGTCGGGAGTCGCTACGCTCGCCCGACCTACGTGATGGTGTTGATGTAAGTGTGTGTTAATTATCCGCATTTCACTTTTCTGCAGACGTAAAAAAGCCCGACTATTTCTAGTCGGGCTCTCTACAATTTGAAGCCTGGTAATGTCCTACTTTCACATAGCAAATGCTACACTATCATCGGCGCTGTTTCGTTTCACTACTGAGTTCGGCATGGAGTCAGGTGGGTCCAAAACGCTATTGTCACCAAGCAAATTTGGGCGTTAATACGTATTTCTGCGCACTAACTGAATTTGGAAAATATCTGATAATATTTTTTAAGTCTTTCTAAGTAATATCTACTTTAGTTATATTAACTTCTGTCTAAACTGTCGCATAAAACGCGTTTGGCGTTGTATGGTTAAGCCTCACGGGTAATTAGTACAAGTTAGCTTAATGGCTCACACCACTTCCACATCTTGCCTATCAACGTTGTAGTCTTCAACGGCCCTTCAGAGACTTTAAAAGTCTAGTGAGAACTCATCTCGAGGCCTGCTTCGCGCTTAGATGCTTTCAGCGCTTATCAGTTCCGAACGTAGCTACCGGGCAATGCCATTGGCATGACAACCCGAACACCAGCGGTTCGTTCACTCCGGTCCTCTCGTACTAGGAGCAACCCCTCTCAATTCTCAAACGCCCACGGCAGATAGGGACCGAACTGTCTCACGACGTTCTAAACCCAGCTCGCGTACCACTTTAAATGGCGAACAGCCATACCCTTGGGACCGACTTCAGCCCCAGGATGTGATGAGCCGACATCGAGGTGCCAAACACCGCCGTCGATATGAACTCTTGGGCGGTATCAGCCTGTTATCCCCGGAGTACCTTTTATCCGTTGAGCGATGGCCCTTCCATTCAGAACCACCGGATCACTATGACCTACTTTCGTACCTGCTCGACGTGTCTGTCTCGCAGTTAAGCTGGCTTCTACCATTACACTAACCGTACGATGTCCGACCGTACTTAGCCAACCTTCGTGCTCCTCCGTTACTCTTTAGGAGGAGACCGCCCCAGTCAAACTACCCACCAGGCACTGTCCGTAACCCCGATTCAGGGGCCAACGTTAGAACATCAAAACTACAAGGGTGGTATTTCAAGGTTGACTCCAACAAAACTAGCGTCTCATCTTCAAAGTCTCCCACCTATCCTACACATGTAGGTTCAATGTTCAGTGCCAAGCTGTAGTAAAGGTTCACGGGGTCTTTCCGTCTAGCCGCGGGTACACAGCATCTTCACTGCGATTTCAATTTCACTGAGTCTCGGGTGGAGACAGCGTGGCCATGGTTACACCATTCGTGCAGGTCGGAACTTACCCGACAAGGAATTTCGCTACCTTAGGACCGTTATAGTTACGGCCGCCGTTTACCGGGGCTTCGATCAAGAGCTTCTCCCTAAGGATAACCCCATCAATTAACCTTCCGGCACCGGGCAGGTGTCACACCGTATACGTCATCTTGCGATTTTGCACAGTGCTGTGTTTTTAATAAACAGTCCCAGCCACCTGGTCACTGCGGCTCCCGTCCGCTTAGAGAGCAAGTCTCATCACAGATAGGAGCGTACCTTCTCCCGAAGTTACGGTACGATTTTGCCTAGTTCCTTCACCCGAGTTCTCTCAAGCGCCTTAGTATTCTCTACCTGACCACCTGTGTCGGTTTGGGGTACGATTCCATATAATCTGAAGCTTAGAGGCTTTTCCTGGAAGTATGGCATCAGCAACTTCATCACCGTAGTGACTCGTCTCGTGTCTCAGGTTTAATGTTCGTCCGGATTTACCTAAACAAACGCCCTACTCACTTTCACATAGACTACCAACGCTATGCTTGCTTAGCCTGCTCCGTCCCCCCATCGCAATTATATCGAGTACAGAAATATTAATCTGTTTCCCATCGACTACGCCTTTCGGCCTCGCCTTAGGGGTCGACTTACCCTACCCTGATTAACATGGGATAGGAACCCTTGGTCTTCCGGCGTGGGAGTTTTTCACTCCCATTATCGTTACTCATGTCAGCATTCGCACTTCTGATACGTCCAGCATACCTCCCGGTACACCTTCAACCGCTTACAGAACGCTCCCCTACCACTCAGAATAAATTCTGAATCCGCAGCTTCGGTGCATAGTTTAGCCCCGTTACATCTTCCGCGCAGACCGACTCGACCAGTGAGCTATTACGCTTTCTTTAAAGGATGGCTGCTTCTAAGCCAACCTCCTGGCTGTCTGGGCCTTTCCACATCGTTTCCCACTTAACTATGACTTTGGGACCTTAGCTGGCGGTCTGGGTTGTTTCCCTCTTCACGACGGACGTTAGCACCCGCCGTGTGTCTCCCGGATATTACTTTACGGTATTCGGAGTTTGCAAAGGGTTGGTAAGTCGGGATGACCCCCTAGCCTTAACAGTGCTCTACCCCCGTAAGTATTCGTCCGAGGCTCTACCTAAATAGATTTCGGGGAGAACCAGCTATCTCCCGGTTTGATTAGCCTTTCACTCCTAGCCACAGGTCATCCCCTAACTTTTCAACGTTAGTGGGTTCGGTCCTCCAGTTGATGTTACTCAACCTTCAACCTGCCCATGGCTAGATCACCGGGTTTCGGGTCTATACCTTGCAACTATTCGCCCAGTTAAGACTCGGTTTCCCTACGGCTACCCTATTCGGTTAACCTCGCTACAAAATATAAGTCGCTGACCCATTATACAAAAGGTACGCAGTCACCCAACAAGTGGGCTCCTACTGCTTGTACGTACACGGTTTCAGGTTCTATTTCACTCCCCTCACAGGGGTTCTTTTCGCCTTTCCCTCACGGTACTGGTTCACTATCGGTCAGTTGGGAGTATTTAGCCTTAGATGATGGTCCACCTATATTCAGTCAAAGTTTCACGTGCTCCGACCTACTCGATTTCACTTAAAATGTCTTTTCATGTACGGGACTATCACCCTGTATCGTGGCGCTTTCCAGCAGCCTTCCATTAACACATAATAAGCTTAAGGGCTGTTCCGATTTCGCTCGCCGCTACTTTCGGAATCTCGGTTGATTTCTTTTCCTACGGGTACTTAGATGTTTCAGTTCTCCGCGTTCGCCTCGTTAACCTATGTATTCAGTTAACGATACCTGCAAGCAGGTGGGTTTCCCCATTCGGAAATCCTAGTCTCAAGCGCTTTTTACTAGCTTGACTAGGCTTATCGCAAGTTAATACGTCCTTCATCGCCTCCAACTGCCAAGGCATCCACCGTGTACGCTTAGTCACTTAACCATACAACCCAAACGGGTCTTTGTTTTGTGACAGTTTAACTTCGCCAGAAGTCAATATTGAATACTAAAGTAGATACCAATCAATCAACTCATAAGAGTTAACTAAATGGCACTCAATGGTACTGCTACCATTGTTTTTTTACTTTTGAAAACTCTTGATAAATACAATGTATTCATCAGAATTTTATTATCAGCTTTTCCAAATTTTTAAAGAGCATATTAATTAGTTATTCCGAAGAACAAGCACTAATTAACAATCATCTGTGTGGACACTACGAACAAATAAGTTCTAAATCGTATAAGGAGGTGATCCAGCCCCAGGTTCCCCTAGGGCTACCTTGTTACGACTTCACCCCAGTCATGAATCACTCCGTGGTAAACGTCCTCCCGAGGGTTAGACTATCTACTTCTGGAGCAACCCACTCCCATGGTGTGACGGGCGGTGTGTACAAGGCCCGGGAACGTATTCACCGCGTCATTCTGATACGCGATTACTAGCGATTCCGACTTCATGGAGTCGAGTTGCAGACTCCAATCCGGACTACGACGCACTTTAAGTGATTCGCTTACCTTCGCAGGTTCGCAGCACTCTGTATGCGCCATTGTAGCACGTGTGTAGCCCTACACGTAAGGGCCATGATGACTTGACGTCGTCCCCACCTTCCTCCGGTTTATCACCGGCAGTCTCCTTAGAGTTCTCAGCATTACCTGCTAGCAACTAAGGATAGGGGTTGCGCTCGTTGCGGGACTTAACCCAACATCTCACAACACGAGCTGACGACAGCCATGCAGCACCTGTATCAGAGTTCCCGAAGGCACCAAACCATCTCTGGTAAGTTCTCTGTATGTCAAGTGTAGGTAAGGTTCTTCGCGTTGCATCGAATTAAACCACATGCTCCACCGCTTGTGCGGGCCCCCGTCAATTCATTTGAGTTTTAACCTTGCGGCCGTACTCCCCAGGCGGTCTACTTAATGCGTTAGCTTTGAAAAACAGAACCGAGGCTCCGAGCTTCTAGTAGACATCGTTTACGGCGTGGACTACCGGGGTATCTAATCCCGTTTGCTCCCCACGCTTTCGTACATGAGCGTCAGTGTTGACCCAGGTGGCTGCCTTCGCCATCGGTATTCCTTCAGATCTCTACGCATTTCACCGCTACACCTGAAATTCTACCACCCTCTATCACACTCTAGTTTGCCAGTTCGAAATGCAGTTCCCAGGTTGAGCCCGGGGCTTTCACATCTCGCTTAACAAACCGCCTGCGTACGCTTTACGCCCAGTAATTCCGATTAACGCTCGCACCCTCCGTATTACCGCGGCTGCTGGCACGGAGTTAGCCGGTGCTTCTTCTGTCAGTAACGTCACAGCTAGCAGGTATTAACTACTAACCTTTCCTCCTGACTGAAAGTGCTTTACAACCCGAAGGCCTTCTTCACACACGCGGCATGGCTGCATCAGGCTTGCGCCCATTGTGCAATATTCCCCACTGCTGCCTCCCGTAGGAGTCTGGGCCGTGTCTCAGTCCCAGTGTGGCTGATCATCCTCTCAAACCAGCTAGGGATCGTCGCCTTGGTGAGCCATTACCTCACCAACTAGCTAATCCCACTTGGGCCAATCTAAAGGCGAGAGCCGAAGCCCCCTTTGGTCCGTAGACATTATGCGGTATTAGCAGTCGTTTCCAACTGTTGTCCCCCACCTCAAGGCATGTTCCCAAGCATTACTCACCCGTCCGCCGCTCGTCAGCAAAGTAGCAAGCTACTCTCTGTTACCGCTCGACTTGCATGTGTTAGGCCTGCCGCCAGCGTTCAATCTGAGCCATGATCAAACTCTTCAATTAAAAGTTTTATGTCTTTCGACAGCTCAATGAATTCTGAATTTTTTAATATCTTTCGATATTGAATTGACTGTGCCGAAGCAACTTATAAATAAGTTACTTCTGTTGGTCACTCAGTTTTCAATTGAGACTCTAATTTGTTTGCCTCGCTAATTACCCATAAAGAGTAAGTAGTTTGGCTGTTAGAACTCAATCTGTACGAGTGCCCACACAGATGATTGCTTTATATTGTTAAAGAACGTTGCGATTATAAAGTTGAACTTTATCTCGCTAGGGCTGCGCATATTACGCTTTCCTATTTTTTGTCAACACTTAAATTTAAACTTTCTAAAAAGATTCAATTTAAGTTTTACTTAACACCCTGAGTTGTTCGTGCCCCGCTATGCGTTGGCGTTTCCCGTCTCAGTGGGGTCGCATTATAGGGAGATCCGAAAACAGATCAACCCTTTTTTGAAGAAAACTTGAAATAATATGCTGTTCGCACATATTTGCATCGAAATGGTTACTTTAAACACTAAAAAGGCCCTGATGGGCCTTTTTTAATTAGTTTACTATGAACTTCCACCCAAGTTTACCTTGTTGTTTAGACTCTTGTTGTAGCTCGCTGGCCATTAATGGATGATCCTTTAACCAGTTTCTTTCGAACTTAAGGTCTAACACTTCATTTTTAGCAGTTAACTCAAAATGAGGCACTACATCATCTTGTCTACGCATTGATAAAATAACCGCAATACGTAATAGCCTAACAATGTATTGTGCCAATAAACTATTTATACCGAGAGAGTTAAAGCAGTCTTTTGGAAAGTCAGAACGATGTGCATCTGCTACCGCTACTATTAATTTATGCTCAGACTGTGAAAAACCTGGCATATCGGTATTTTCCAAAATATAAGCAGTGTGTTTATGGTACTGCTTATACTCAATTAGCAATCCAACCTCATGAAGCTGTGCTACTGCTTTTAATAATGGTAGCCCATTTAAACTTTCAATTGGCCAATCTTTATTAATATTTGCAGCTAACTGCACAGCTAAACCTGAAACTCGACACGCTTGTTTTTGATCAACATGATAACGACTCATAAACCCATCAACTGTGCGTTTACGAATATTGTTATTATGAAGCTCTGGCACCATACTATATAAAACACCTTCACGCAGAGCTCCACCCGCTAATCCCATGCTCTCTATTTCAAGAGATTCAAATAACGCAATTAAGATAGCGAGTCCGGATACAAATACCAAGCGGCGGTCTTCACTTAGCCCTGGAAGGTCTAATGCGGCTATAGTGCTAAATGCAATGGCTTGATTTTTTATCGTGTTAAGCTTTTCAAGCGTAAGTAAGTCGTCAAGATTTTGCGCGACCATTATTTCTTGAATTGCTTGGACTGTACCAGAAGCACCTGAAGCAACTTTCCAACTAGCGGCTTTATATTCGGGAGATATTTCGTCAATGACAGTGCGAGCTGCTTTTATTGCCGTATTAAAGTTACTATCACTTAATTGGCAATCTTTAAAGTAGCGTTCAAGATAGGTTACACACCCCATATTGAGGCTTTTATAGTGCAGTGCTTCAAAACCTTTGCCGATAACAACCTCGGTACTAGCACCACCGATATCAATAACAAGCTGTTTGCCCGTGCATGATGAAGTATGAGCAACACCTTTATAAATTGTGCGCGCTTCTACTTCTCCGCTAATTACATTGATATTATGACCAAGAATTTTTTCGGCTTTAATTTTGAAAACATCAGCATTCGTTGCTAAACGCAGTGTTGCAGTTGCAACTATGGTGATATTTTTTTGGGGATATCCTGTAAGCGCTCAGCAAAAAGAGCAAGGCATTCCCAGCCTCGCTGCATTGCTTCAGAACTCAATACATTTTTTGTATCAAGTCCTGCGGCTAATCTAACTTTTCGTTTAACGCGGCCTATTGTTTGTAGGCCACCAGCGATTGATTTAACAATAAGCATATGAAAGCTATTTGAGCCTAAATCAATAACTGCATAAACATTTTTTTGCGGTTTAAGTTGCCCCACCGTTCAAAAACCTCTAGTTACTACTGCTTATACAAACGATCGCTTACGACCGTCCTTTTTGGTAACTATTATTTGGGCGACGTCCGCTGTTATTACTACGGCTACGTGGACCTGTTGAATAGTTGCGCTTTCTTTGAATAATAGGCTGAGTTAAATCATCTAGCAATGCAGTTTTATCGTAATGCGATAAAGGAATGCTGTGCTCTATATATTCTTCAATTTCATGCAGGTTATATGCATATTGCTCACACGCAAAGCTAATTGCATGGCCTGATGCACCAGCGCGGCCAGTACGACCAATACGGTGAACATAATCTTCACAATCGTCCGGTAAATCAAAGTTAAATACATGACTTACTTCTGGAATATGAAGACCGCGTGCTGCAACATCAGTTGCTACTAAAAAGTCCAATTCACCTTTACTAAATTGCGCTAATATAGTTTGGCGTTTTTTCTGATTAACATCACCAGTAAGCATGCCCACACGATGACCGTCTGATTTAAGCCAAGCATAAACGGTTTCACAACTGTGTTTTGTGTTTGCAAATACAATTGCTTTTTCCGGCCATTCTTCTTCAATTAAGGTTAATAACAGCTTAATTTTATCTTCTTGCGAAGGATGAAATAGCTCTTCTTGGATGCGTTTACCCGTTTTAACATCAGGTTCAATTTGAACATGTTCTGGGTTTGTCATGTGCTCAAACGCTAATTCTTGTACGCGATACGATAGTGTGGCAGAGAATAATAAGTTTAAACGCTTTGATGTATCCGGCATACGATGAAACATATAACGAATATCTTTTATGAAACCTAAATCGAACATACGATCAGCTTCGTCAAGCACGACAACCTCAATTTCATTAAGGGTGTAACAGCCTTGCTTATACAGATCAATTAGGCGACCTGTAGTACCAATTAAAATATCAACGCCTTTTTCTAATTGTGCACGTTGTTTTTCGTAATCTTCGCCACCATATACTAAACCTAAGTTAAGATTACAGTGCGGCGCTAAAATTTTAGCATCTTTGTGTATCTGAATCGCAAGCTCCCGAGTAGGGGCCATGATCAGGGCTCTTGGATGTTTACTAGGTGCTTTGCTAGATTGTAATAACCGATGGCACGTGGCAGTTAAAAATGCCAACGTTTTGCCTGTACCAGTTTGAGCTTGGCCCGCGATATCGCGTCCATCACAAATAAAAGGTAGGCATTTTGCTTGAATAGGTGTGCAATATTCAAACCCATTCTCGGTTAAACCGGCAACCACTTCCGGTGCGATAGCAAAGTCTGAAAACTTTTTATCGGTTAAATGTGTCTTAGTCATAGCGTTTAAGCATAACGTTTAAACTTGCAATAAGAAACAAGAGTGTTTAAATACGCACTAAATATTTCGCCTAACTAAATCGGAGAGCGCAATGAGCGAGAAAATAATCCAAATTACTGACGATAGCTTTGAAGCTGACGTATTACAATCTGACAAACCAGTCCTAGTAGATTTCTGGGCTGAATGGTGTGGACCTTGTAAAATGATTGCCCCAATTCTTCACGAAGTTGCTGATGAATACGACAGCCGTGTAACTGTTGCTAAACTAAATATTGACCAAAATGCTGGCACACCGCCAAAATTTGGTATTCGTGGCATTCCTACTTTGCTTCTTTTTAAAGACGGCCAAGTTGCAGCAACGAAAGTAGGTGCCCTTTCAAAAACTCAGCTTATCGAGTTTTTAGAAAACAACATCTAACTGTAAGCTAGAACTATAAAAAAGGGCTTTTTGCCCTTTTTTGAATTTATTTTGTATAAAGACTGGACGCTTCGCCAGTGAACTGCTAGTTTATAAAGCCAACTAATCCTTAGTTATATTCAACAAACCTCACTCAACGATCAAAGCGATTTTGAGTATGACAACTGTAATAAAGAACCCACCAATATGCATTTACGCGAATTAAAAGACAAGTCTATAAAAGAACTTGTAAACCAAGCTGAGTCCATGGGGCTCGAAAACGTAGCCCGTTTAAGAAAGCAGGACATTATTTTTGCTATTCTTAAATCACATGCCAAAGGCGGAGAGAACATCTTCGGCGGCGGTGTATTAGAGATTTTACAAGATGGTTTCGGCTTTTTAAGATCATCAGAAGCCTCTTACTTAGCTGGGCCAGATGACATTTATGTTTCACCTAGCCAAATTCGCCGCTTCAGCATGCGTACTGGCGATTCAATCTCAGGTCTTATCCGTCCACCGAAAGACGGTGAACGCTACTTTGCTCTACTTAAAGTAAATGAAGTTAACTTTGATAAACCTGAAAACTCTCGTACTAAAATTCTTTTCGAAAATCTGACTCCGTTACATGCTAACGAACGTTTTCGTATGGAACGCGGTAACGGCAGTAAAGAAGATATTACAGCCCGTGTACTTGATTTAGCATCGCCAATTGGCCGCGGTCAACGTGGTTTGTTAGTGGCTCCGCCAAAAGCGGGTAAAACAATGCTACTACAAAATATCGCACAATCGATTACACACAATCATCCAGATGCAACGCTTATGGTATTGTTAATTGATGAGCGTCCGGAAGAAGTAACAGAAATGCAGCGCTTAGTTAAAGGCGAAGTTATTGCCTCTACATTCGATGAACCCGCTTCTCGTCACGTGCAAGTTGCCGAAATGGTTATCGAAAAAGCAAAACGTTTAGTTGAGCATAAAAAAGATGTTGTTATCTTATTAGATTCAATCACTCGTTTAGCACGTGCTTATAACACCGTTATTCCTTCATCAGGAAAAGTACTTACTGGTGGTGTTGATGCTAACGCACTTCATAAACCTAAGCGTTTCTTTGGTGCTGCACGTAACGTTGAGGAAGGCGGTAGCTTAACAATCATAGCTACAGCGCTTATTGACACTGGCTCTAAAATGGATGAAGTTATCTACGAAGAGTTTAAAGGTACTGGTAACATGGAACTGCACCTTAACCGTAAAATTGCGGAAAGACGTGTATTCCCTGCTATCGACTTTAACCGCTCAGGTACTCGTCGTGAAGAATTACTAACTAAGCCAGATGAGCTACAGAAGCTTTGGATTTTACGTAAAATTGTTCATGACATGTCAGAAATTGATGCGATGGAATTTTTAATCGATAAACTGTCAATGAGCAAAACCAACGATGAGTTCTTTGATTCGATGAGACGTCAATAAGAAGCGTCCAAACTCAAAATAAAAAGCGCCTTTTGGCGCTTTTTTAATACCATAAATAACAATTTGACTTATGTGTTAACCTTCATGTACTTTCGAAGAATAGCTTGCAGGTTAAACACTAACTCTTTGATATGTTGCTTATTCCTATTATCTTCTTTTTGTAATAAAGCTCTGTCTAGATCTTTAGCTGCTTGCGCTATTTCATCCAGCCCAAACATTTGCGCTGCACCTAAAATACGATGACTATCTTTTTGTAATGCTTCAAAATCTTCACATATAAAGTGCTGTGTTATAGTCTCATTTTCTAAAGTAAAACTCTGCTTAAAACTAATAACCAAGTCACTCATATCAATATCACTTTGTTCAACTTGTTGTGGCGTTTTAGTGTAACCAAGATACTGAGTTAACGTTTTATAAAATAATTCTTTATCGATAGGTTTGGCTAGATATCCGCTGAACCCTAGTGTTAAATAATCATCCACCTCATGGCTCATTGCATTCGCAGTTAAAGCAAAAATAGGACGTTGAAAACCGCATTGTTGTAATAATTGAAAGGCAGCTCGTCCATCCATCACTGGCATTTGTATATCGAGTAAGACTATATCTGGATCTTCTTGCAAGCATTGTTCAACGGCTTGCTCACCATTTTCAACTGCAATAACCTCGAGTCCCATTGAGCGTAAATAACGACTTATTAGCCTTCGATTATCAGGGTGATCTTCAGCAAGCAAAACCCTCCCACTTAACTGCTTGTCTTTTAAAACTGGAGCTTGTAATTCGGCAAGACCCTGCTCTTTCGAAACTTTTACACACGGTAAAAAGAAAGAAAACTGACTGCCTTTCTTATATTCGCTTTGCACACTAATATAACCTCCCATCATAGAGGCTAATTGCTGCGACAAACTCAAACCTAAACCCGTACCACCAAATCGGCGACTAATACTGTTATCGGCTTGGCTAAAGCACTCGAAAATCAGTTTTAATTGTGTTGAGTTCATACCTATTCCGGTGTCTTTAATGACCAATACGACTCCTTGTTCTGTCTTATCTAGAACAATCTCTACTTGGCCTGAATGGGTAAACTTGATCGCATTAGCACATAAATTAATGAGTATTTGTTTAACACGAATTAAATCTAATTTTGTGTAAAACTCATCACCAATTTGATTATCTAACACTAAACGTAGGTTTTTTGCTGTGGCTTGAGTAATAAACATAGCGTGTACATCATTTATTAATTGCACAATATCAAAACAAGAAATACTGAGCTCTAATCTGTTTGCTTCTATTTTACTTAAATCGAGCACATCATTAATTAAACTCTTTAAATGATCACTATGGCGTTGAATTATCTCTAATTCATCTTGAAGTTGCTCAGGTTCATACAGTCCGTTAATTAAATCATCAGTTTGGCCTAAAATTGCGGTCAGAGGAGTGCGAATTTCATGACTAATATTTGCTAAAAACTGACTTTTTACATCATTAGCTTCTCTTAATTCTTGCGCCACTGCTTGCAATTCAGCTGTACGCTGCTCAACCTGCTCAGCTAGGTGATGTTTCGCCCGCTTTTCTGCACCACGCCGATACAGTGCCACACCAGTCACAACAACCAAGAATAACAATACAAAAACAAACAAAGTGAGCTGAGAGCGCTGAGCCATTTTTAATTCTTGTACTTTGCGCTCTTGCTTAAGTTGCTTTATTTCTTGGTTTAATTGAGTTGCTTTGAATTGATCCTGCAATGCAGCCAATGCATTAATAATACTATCGCTTCTCAATAGTCTTAGTTCACCTATAAACTTTTCATGAAGGATCATCGCACTAGAGTAATTACCTTGGCTTGCTTCAAGTAATGACTTGGTGCCTAAACCATTTCGGATCATCCGCTCACTTTTATACTCGTGGGCAAGCGCTGTTGAACGCTCCAAGCTCACTTTAGCTTTATCGAGTTCCCCTTTTACAAATTGTACCTTTCCCAAAGCATATAGCGCATTAAGCTCCAAACTTTGATTTGAAATTTTAAGTGCAAATTTCTCACCTAATCTTGCTTGTTCATAGGCAACATCCACTTTATTTAATATTAAGTTAATATTCGCTAAATTGGTGTACTGAGTTGATAAGTGGTTATAGTCATTAACAGATAAATAATAATGCAGTGCTAACTCGTAGTAATGTAGTGCTAAGTCGAATTGATTACTTTCAAAAGAAGCCACACCCATATTGTTATATACTTGGGCAATACCACTTTGATCTCCTAGCTTTTGGTAAACTTGAAGAACATCTTTATAGATAGCGAATGCACTGTCATAGCGCGATAACCGCACATAAACTCCAGCGATATTAAGCAAAATATCAGCCTTATCCTGTTCGCTACCTTCAGTTTCATAGAGGCTTTGTACTTTTAAATAATAATCAAGAGTGAGCTTTAAATTATGCATATCAAAATAGGCTAAACCTATATTATTTAATATATTAGCTTGTTCAAGCTTTTCATTGTTATTTTCAGCAATAACCAATGCACGACTATATTCAACAATAGCCTGCTGAAATAAGCCTTGATAAAACAGTATCACCCCTTGCATTTTTATTGCGCGAAAATTTTCTGTAGGTAAAAATGAGAGGGATGTTTCTTTTTCGAGTAGTTTAAAATAGTGTAATGCATCAGGATATTGGCCGTTAGAAAATGCTAAGTTACCCAACTCTGAATACACTAAAGCACGATCTTTAGCGGTGGTTGCCTGCATTTCCAGCAATGTATTACCAGATTGAAGCTTTGCACTCCATTGCCGTTGTTGTTTAAACTCATCAAGTAACAAAGTAGCATTTTGTGCACAGCTCGTTGGAGCTAGCGCACTACATACAATGAATAAAAGGCACTTAAACTTGCCTCGCATAATTTTAATCCTTCAGATTGTTACTTATAACAATGTAATCTTTATCGAAGATACACCAATTACTAGGGCGTAAACAATGCTTAACCCACTGATTGACCAGATATTTGATTTAATATTAACAAAGCAAGTTTGGCAAGTTCATATTCTAGCATCAGAACTTATAAATAGTGGTGCAATTAAATCACTTGATAAAAATCCTGATCGTGATTTATTTAAGCGCAACTTTCTCATCATGAATGCACTGTATCAACTTCAAACTCAGCTTCATCCACAAACATTGTTAGTTTCAGCTTTGCATATAGAACTTTTAGAAAAAGAGTGTGAGTACCCACTAACAATTAAAACAAATTTGAAGGACTATTATCTAAACTGGGAAAATTACGACGCCTCAGCACAAGAAATAGATGCACTCTTGACTAGTTTTTGGGAGAGGGTAAAACATGCAGATACAACAGTAACGTTAACAAAAGAAAATTATGATGAGCTCACTGCTAAATGGGAACTGCCAACTAACTTTACCCTTAAAGAGCTACAAAAACGCTGGCGGCAACAAGCTCTCAAAAATCATCCCGACAAGCCTAGCGGCTGCGAAATAAAATTTAAAAAAGTAAAAGGAGAATACGAGCAACTAAAAGCAGCTGCTCGTTAGTACATTCATTCAAATATAAATTAACGAGTAAGGCGACGAGCGCGTATTTTACGCCCCTTAATGTTGCCTTCAGTTAATTTACGAAGTGCTGGTTTTGATGAGTTACGTTCAACAGCAACAAATGCTACGTTATCAAGTACGTTAATTTTACCTACTTGACGACCTGCAACCCCATCCTTACCTGTTAGAGCACCAAGAATATCGCCTGCACGTACTTTTTGCTTTTTACCTGAATCAATCATCAAAGTAACCATTTCAGGGCGGTACGGCGGTTTATCTAATAAATTAAACGGCGGCATTTGCTCTGGAGTAATATCACGCTCGTAATGATCGCCAATTTGTGCAATTTTAAACGCTTCTGCTTCACCGTAAATAGAACAAGCAATGCCCTTTTTACCAGCACGCCCAGTTCGGCCAACACGGTGAACATGTGTTTGCGTGTCATGTGCTAAATGGTAGTTAATAACCATATCCATGTCATCAATATCTAAACCTCGCGCAGCAACATCGGTTGCAACAAGTATTGAAGCACTTTTATTTGCAAAGTGAATTAGCGTACGTTCACGATCGCGTTGCTCTAAATCACCGTGCAATGCAACAGCGCTGAAGCCTTCGTCAGCTAAATCATCACACACTTGTTGTGTTTCTACTTTGGTATTACAAAATACAACACAGCTTTGTGGTGTAAATTTAAGAAGTAATAACTTAAGCGTTGGATAGCGCTGCTTATTGTTATCCATTTTGTAGAAGTACTGCTTAATTGTGCTTTTGGCTTGCTCTTCTTCTACTTTAACCATTTCTGGATTTTTAAGTACACGCTTAGCAATTGCTTCAATGGCTCTTGGGAATGTAGCACTAAATAACAATGTTTGACGATTTTGTGGAATACGCTCAATAATTGCATCAAGTGTGTCTTGAAAACCCATATCAAGCATTTGATCGGCTTCATCAAGTACCAATGTTTCAACATCATCTAAACGTAAAGTACCTTTACGAATATGATCATCAACACGCCCAGGTGTGCCAACAATGATATGCGCGCCATGTTCAAGTGAACCTATTTGCGGGCCAATTGAAACACCACCACATAACGTCAATATTTTAATGTTATGAATGCCGCGCGCTAATTTACGCATTTCAACTGCAACTTGCTCAGCAAGCTCACGAGTAGGACACAACACTAAAGATTGAATACGAAAACGTTTTACGTTTAGTTTAGCTAACACACCCAAGCTAAACGCAGCAGTTTTACCTGAACCGGTTTTTGCCTGAGCAATGATGTCTTTACCAGCAAGTACAGGCGGCAAACTTTGCGCTTGCACAGGTGTCATGTGGGCATAGCCAAGTGTTGATAAATTATCAACGAGTCCAGCCGGTAAAGCCAAAGATGAAAAAGCAGTTGAAGTCACAGTAAGTTCCATAGCAATAAAATAACATGGGAGAAAGTCCCACTAAATATGCTGCTAATAATAGCAGAATTCGTAATTGGCAACCATTAGCAAACACATTATAAACAGGTTAATGAAAGATGTTGAAAATGATAGTAATTTGCATTAAGATCTCGATTGTTTTTTACATATCTGCCCTGGAAGCAATTAATGAAACTGAACTCTCTTTACATAGCACTATTAGCAAGTATTACCGCAAACGCACATGCAAACTCTACCGACCTTGAACGCATAGAAGTAAAAGGTAGCTACTTTAACGATTACAAAGTAGATAACGCCAATGGCGCAATGAGAACATCAGCTTCATTACTTGAAACTGCACAATCTGTCACTGTAATAACCGACACTATTATTAGCGAACAACTTGCCACTACCCTTGGCGAAGTACTCACAAATGACGCAAGCCTAACAGCTGGCTCACAACAACGAAACCGTGAAGTATTTAACTTACGCGGCTTTGAGCTGAGCTCATCGACAGGTTATTTACGCGACGGTCATCAGCATTGGTCGCACTATCAGCAACCCATCGAAATCTTGCAACAAGTTGAAGTAATTAAAGGCCCATCAAGTATTTTATATGGTCAGTCAGGCCCGGGTGGCTTGGTTAACATGGTAACTAAAAAGCCTACCGCACAAACATTATTTAATGCCAGTGCTGATGTAGATCAGCATGGTTCAACTCGCTTTATGGTAGATGCTGCAGGCGCATTAACTGAATCTGAAGATTTACGTGCTCGCGGGATTTTAGTAAAGCAAGACGTTGACTACTGGCGTGAATACCAAAATGGTGAAAACCGTGAACGCGACCGCTTTTTAGGTGCTTTAGTTGTAGATTACGATATTAGCGATAACGCATTAGTCCGTGTGCATTACGACCGCACAGATGACGAAGCCGGTTTAGATACTGGCGCATGGATAGATGATAACGCCAATGTAATTGGTAGCGATAAAACAATCCGTGATATGTCTTGGGCGTTCACCGATATTACCGTAGAAAACCTAGGTGTAGACCTAGAAGTATTTTTAACCGATAACTGGCAAGTAAAACTTGGCTATAACGAACAAACGTTTGAGCGCCAACGCTTTGAGTCAGCACCTCGCATGCCTAGTAGCTTTGCTGAAGGTGACAGCTATGAATCTCGTCCTTACGACCGTTTTGATGATTGGCAATTTAAAACTGCATTTATTGATTTTATTGGTGAATTTAAAACAGGTAGCTTACAGCATCAGTTTTTAATTGGCGCAAACTCGCTAGATTACTACTACGGACAACGCCGTACTTCTGCTGACTACTTTGATTTTTCTGCAGGGCAAGCAGAACCATCACGCCCATCTGTAAGTTATAAAACAGATGATACAGTAAGCGAAACTGAATACGACTATTACGGTATTTACGTTCAGGACTTAATTTCGTTCTCACCACAATGGCAATTATCGCTAGGTGGCCGTTACGACAAACAAACACGAGAAGGTGCAGATAACGAGTCATTTGTACCAAAGGTAGGTGTGCTTTATCATCCAAATACTTCGGCAACTATATATGCTAGTTACTCAGAAGGTTTTGAGCCTCAAGGTAGTGAAACTCTGGTTGATGAAACCGATGTAAATAATGGCATGAAGCTAGATGCCATTACCTCAGAGCAAAGAGAGATTGGTATTAAATGGCAATTATTTGATGACCGTTTACTGCTTACAGGTGCAATTTTTGATATTAGTAAAGAAGGCACACTTGTTAGCGAACAGCTTGAGACGCCTATTGGCTCATTCACAAGTGAAACAAACCAAGTGGGTGAACAACGCCATAAAGGTGTTGAAGTAAGCGCACAAGGTGCAGCTACTGACCGCTTATTTGTTATGGCATCAACTATGTATCTAGATGCTAACTTTGAACGCGATGAAGTATTGGAAGGTAAGCGCCCTACCGATGCTCCAAAATGGTCAGCATCACTTTGGACTCGTTATGAATTAAACGACGCCATTGCCATTAACGCTGGCGCTTTTTACGAAGGCGAGCGCTTTGCAGATAGCGATAATACAATTACTAAAGATGCATATACACGTGTTGATGTTGGCGCCACTTATAAGTTTAACTTAAGCAATACCGATATTAACTTACGCCTTAACATCGAAAACTTATTTGATAAAAGCTATTTAGGTGGTGGCGGCACGAGTAATGTAACTGTTGGCGAGGGTACAAATCTTCGTTTAGCAGCGCAATTTAGCTTTTAATTAAATGCCTTAAATAACAGTGTTAAAATATAGCCCGCGTACATTTACGCGGTTTTTTTTATATCTAAACGTTTATACCTAACAGCATTAAACCTATTACAAAGCCTATTCATCTCATCTATTTTTTATCATGTTTGTTACATGTTCTAATAGCGCTAATTATTAAAAAGGCTTACCCAAATGAAAAAATTAATTACCGCACTGCTGCTTACTAGCAGTATGGCTGCAAACGCTAACAACGCCGAATTTACCCAAAAGCAATTACAACAAGTCAATGAAGTGCGCACCTCTGCACTAAATAGTGATCTAAGCTATAAATTACTAGAGTCATTAACAACTGAGGTTGGCCCTCGCTTACCTGGTACTGAAAATGATAAAAAAGCAGTGGCATGGGCTAAAGCTAAATTTAATGAGCTTGGTTTTGATAAAGTATGGCTTGAAGAAGCGACTTTTCCTGAATGGCGCCGTTATAGCGAAAGCGGAAAAATACTAACACCAAGCGAGCAACCTCTACATTTAACTGCATTAGGTAACAGTATAAGCACGCCTAAAGATGGGATCACAGCGCCAGTAGTCTTATTCGAAACACTTGATGAGTTAATTGCAGCACCTGCAAACAGCCTAAAAGGTAAAATTGCGTATATTAATTACCGCATGAACCGCGATATAGACGGGAATGGTTACGGACCTGCTGTAAAAGCACGTGGCACAGGCGCTATAGAGGCGTCTAAAAAAGGCGCTGTTGCCTACATGATGCGCTCGGTAAGTACTGGTCATCATCGTTTTGCACACACTGGTGGTAGTTACTACAAAGAAGGTGTTACAAAAATACCTAATGTAACCATTGCTAACCCAGATGCAGATCAGATTGCACGACTCATTGCTTTGGATAAAGACGTTTCTGTAAATATTAATGTGCAAACCGAAAGCCTTGGTGAAGGCACTGGTTATAACGTTATTGGCCAATTTAATGGTACCGAAAACCCTGAGCAATATGTATTAATTGGCGGGCATTTAGATTCTTGGGACTTAGGAACTGGCGCATTAGATGACGGCGCAGGCGTTGCACTAACAATGGCAGCCGCTAAACATATTAGCGATGTAAAACGTCCTAAGCGAAGTATTCGTGTGGTACTTTTTGCAGCTGAAGAGCTAGGTCTTTGGGGTGCAAAAGCTTATTTTGCAGAGCATAAAAACGAGCTAAGCAATATTGTTGCAGCAGCTGAGTCTGATTTTGGCGCTGATGTTGTATATGCTTTTGAATCGAACGTAAGCGCAGAGTCACTTCCTGTAGTGCGTGCTATTGCAAAAGAACTTTCGCCGTTAAATATTGAGCATATTGGTAAAAACCAAGCGAATGGTGGCCCTGATTTAATTCCACTTAAAGCAGCAACCTCAGCACCTATTTTTGAACTTGCTCAAGATGGAACAGATTACTTTGATTACCACCATACAGCTGACGATACGCTTGATAAAGTAACACCTGCTAAGCTGCGTCAAAATACCGCTGCATACGCTGTATTTGCTCTAATGGCTGCTGATGCAAGAACAACAATTAAGCCTAAAGCTCAAAATAAGTAATAACAGACATACTTACTTACAGTTTGTGGCTTTAACTAACACGCTTCTTGTTTTACCTTTAGGTAATTAAAAAAGGAGCGTGCTTTATGTTACTTTTCAACACGAGTGAATCATTTCCACATTTTGCACAAACAACACGCTGCCCTCATTGTCAAAGCGACGCCTACCATTTAGTAAATAAAAGCCGCTATTTACGGTTTAGTATTTTACCTATGCTTGCCTTAAAATTAAGCTATAAACGCGAGTGCTATCAATGCGGAAAAAGCGAACAGGTTAAAATAACGCAACTACCGTTAATAGAAAAACTAAGCCTACCCAAATACTTTATTGGCGCATTTTTATTACTTTGGATTGTTTCGTTTTTTTATCAACAGCATCTTGATACCGAGACTAAAAAGCAAAGCTATTTGAATACACCTAAAATATATGACACCTATTTAGTACACGCCGACAAATTTACACACGAACCCTGGACCCTAACCAATTTAAGAATTGCTCAAGTTTTAAGTTTTGATAAACAGTTTATTACCTTTCAGATAAGCAACTACAGCTATAAACGTAATAATAGTATTACTTTGGCAATGCGTACCAGCCAGCTAATTCAAGACAATTACTTTTCCACTAAAACAATCACTCTCCCTCGTGATGAAGTAAAGCGTTTGTATAAAGACGAAGCTATTTATGACGTGCAGCGACCTTATGCCAACAGCCTTTATGGCGGGTTTGTGATGTTCCCTCCCAAACCTAAGCCACTATATAAAGGTTTAAAACTCGATAAAAACAATCAACAAGGCATTATTTATTTTAAAGATGGTTTGTTTGTTGAAGCATTTAATAGCTTTAAACAAGCTGCTGAAGCGGGCTCTCAATGGGGGCAATTAAATTTAGCGCAAATGTATCGTGATGGTCAGGGAATAGATCAGGATCAACAGCAGGCTATTTATTGGTATAAAAAGGCCATTGAGCAAAAAAATACTAAAGCACAATTTGAATTGGAGTCACTTTGTAAAATAACTATCTGTAAATGAGTGAATTTCAATATAGCTGGCGCAACAAGTACGCCAGCTATAAATTATTTTTAAATAACTTTGTATAACCTACATGTATAAGCACAACAACTAAGCCGGCAATAACGCCTAGCAAACCATCAAACAAGAGAGGTGCTAATACTTCTCCTGTACCGCCAGCAACCGATTGAGCATAGCTTGTTACATCCAACTGTATATGATGCAGCAACGCAACACCATGGACCAAAATACCGCCACCCACCAAAAACATCGCGATGGTGCCAGCAAACGCTAAAAACTGCATTAGCCTAGGTGCGGCGGCAAGCAAACCTTTACCTAGTAATTCTTTAAATTTATTAGCCTTCACCTTTGATTGGTTAAGTAAATAAAGCCCGGCATCATCCAGCTTTACAATACCGGCAACCAAACCATAAACGCCAATAGTCATTATAATTGCGATAACGCAGAGCACTAACGTTTGGTTAAATAATGTAGCACCAGCAACAGTACCTAGCGTAATAACAATGATTTCAGCAGAAAGAATAAAGTCGGTTCTTATTGCCCCTTTTACTTTTTGTTTTTCGTACTCAACTAAATCTAATTTTTCATCTTCGTCTATCGCTTCATTCTGGTGGGGTAAAAACTTAGCAAATACTTTTTCAGCCCCCTCAAAACATAAGAATAAACCACCCATCATTAAAAGCGGTGTTATTAACCAAGGCAGCCATACGCTTATTAATAAAGCGGCGGGTACGAGTATCGCTTTATTTAAAAATGAGCCCTTTGCCACAGCCCAAACAACCGGTAATTCACGCTCTGCTGCTACACCTGTAACCTGCTGCGCATTGAGTGCTAAGTCATCGCCTAATACACCCGCTGTTTTTTTTGTTGCTACTTTACTCATTGTCGCAATGTCATCGAGCAAAGTGGTTATATCGTCTAATAATGTTAAAAGGTTAGTACCAGCCATAAAGCTTCCGAGCTCAAAAATATTGCTATAAACATAACGTAAAGCATTACTTTCACCAACGGTTAATTTAGCTTTGTTAATCTCTAATTAGAATTAAGGGCAGGGCTTCCCAAAGATGATCATTTTGAACGTAGATGGAGGTAAGAGTGAAAATAAATATAGCAATTATAGTCAGCTTACTTAGCTTAATCGCATGTAGCGAACAGCAAGTAAATACTACCTATCTATGTGGTAAAAAAACTAACACTAAGTATTATCAACGATAAATATGCTGAGCTTACTTTTAACAACAAAACGCATTTAATTAATCATGAAAAAAGTGCATCAGGGAATAAGTACATAAGCGAAAATGTACTGTTTTGGGGTAAAGATAATCACGCCATGCTTATAATTTCAGGAAAAAGCAGCAATGCATTATTAATTAGCCACCAATTAACAACATCTAAAAAACACTGCTACACTAAATAAAGTGTTAATTTTGTTGATGAAGTTATGCGCTCTATTGCTATAAAACATAAAATAATCTTAGCTTTTTCTGCCATAGGGCTGTTAATGCTGACTAGCTGTGTGTTTTTTTATTGGTCGTTAAACCAAATTAGTATTACTACTTCACGTATAGAAACCTTAGCCGTTCCAGTACAACAAGTTAGTAAAGATTTAAGGCTTTCACTTCTTTCCATAACTAAATTTAATGCTGTTGCTTACAGCCAGACCAAACCAGATTCACTATTGCGAAATAAAGACCAAGCATACGCAGAGCAAGAGCAATTTCTAACAATGCTTAATGCGCTTGAATCTCAACTGTTTCAGCAGCAAAATATGCAAGCTTTACTTGCAGCAACAACTGATAACTTTAATCAACTAAGCAAAATAAGTGCTGCAATGTTTAGTGCAAAGGAACAACGATTTAAAGCACAAAACTCGGCCCTATCACTTATTAAAGAATTCATTGAGCAATTGAGTAGCTTGAGTAATCGTTTGCTTGATATAGAGCTATTAGAAGTACCCTCAACACAACAGCCTCTACTCGATTCTATGTTTGGTACGGCAACACGTATTGATGATCTACTATTTAATTTAAGTAACAATGTTAAAAGCATCACTCAAACTACAAGTACTAGCGACTTAAGTAATCACCAACAAGATACTTTGTTTTTACTCGATAATATTCAGCCTAACTTTACTTACCTAGAGCAGCAGGCGACACCTTTTAGTAATGATCTAAACATCGGCCAACTTACTATTGAGTTCAACGATTTAAGGGATCTCTTAAATGCGCCAAATGGTATTTATGTAAAACAAAAGAAAACGATTGAAAACAAAACAACGGCGCAACAAAAATTTGAACGCTTTCAACAAGAATTTATAAACACAGAAAACCAATTACTTAAACTTAATAAACTTGCTGATGAACAATTTAACACCCTTCAAAATAATGCCAAATCAGCCATTAATATGGGCTCAAGCTCGGTAATTATAATCGCCCTTGTACTGATTATACTGGTGATCATAATTTCAATTTTTACCACCAATGCAATGCTAAAGCCCCTTAATAAAGTAAATCGTGATTTAGCTTGCATAGCCTCAGGTGACTTTTCTAAGCGCAGCCATCCACGCAGTAAAGATGAGTTTGGCACTTTACTTAACAATATTAATAAACTTAGTGACGACTTAAGCCATTTAATAAAAGCAATTAGTAACGATGCACATGAACTGGACAAATCAGCGATTCAAACCAGTGAAAAAGGCCAGCAAATGACCATTGTTGCCCAACTACAGCTAGAGCGGAGCGCACAAGCAACTGCGCTTGCACAAAGTATGCTAGATAATTCACAAGTCGTGTACGAACAAGCTGATAGCACATCAAATGAAATAACTAACGCCTCACAGTTTGCTAATGACGTTAACCAAATAGCCAATCAAAATAGCCAAAGTATTGAGGCACTATTAAGCCGTTTAGATAAGGCAGTTAGTAGCACAAAAGAGCTTGCTGAATTTACCGAACTCATTGGTGCCATTGTAGAGACTATTAGTAGTATTGCTGAGCAAACAAACTTGCTCGCGCTCAATGCTGCAATAGAAGCGGCAAGAGCTGGTGAAAATGGACGAGGATTTGCAGTTGTCGCTGATGAAGTTCGCTCACTAGCTGCGCGTACACAAAGCTCAACAAGCGAAATAAATACCATGATCCAAACATTACAACAACATACTAAAACAACACAAAGTGAAATTAACGATGGCCAACAACAAGCCAAAAAATGTGTTGAAAATAGTGCTGAACTAAATAAAGCTGTAGAGCGTATAAAAAGCACATTACTATCGGTTAATCAAATGAGCGAACAAATAGCAAAGGCCTCTCATGAACAGCTAACTAATAGTAACGACATCCAAAAAATAATGGCAAAGGTAACAGAGCAAGCCACCTTAAATGCCAAAAACGCGACAACCCTAGCAAGCGAAAGTGAAGACGTAAATCAACTTGCACACTCTCTAACGAGTGCCGTAGAGCGCTTTAAGTTTTAAGTACAAGTAATGACTTGCCTTGCATGAAATGGGTATAATACTTCAACTTTTTTGCTTAATAGCGGCCCACAATGAAATATAAAGATCTACGTGATTTTATCGATTTACTTGAGAAAAAAGGCGAACTTAAACGTATCACCCAAGAAATCGACCCGTATCTTGAAATGACCGAAATATCTGATCGCACATTGCGTGCAAAAGGTCCTGCGTTATTATTCGAAAATCCAAAAGGCTACGATATGCCGGTGCTTACCAACTTATTTGGTACACCAAAGCGCGTTGCTATGGGAATGGGCCAAACAGAAGTTAGCGAGCTACGTGAAGTCGGTAAACTGCTCGCTTTTTTAAAAGAGCCTGAGCCACCAAAAGGCATTAAAGAAGCTCTAGGCGCTATACCTATTTTTAAGCAAGTGCTTAATATGCCAGCAAAAGAAGTTAAAAAAGCGCCTTGCCAACAAGTAGTTTTAGAAGGTGATGATGTCGATTTAACTAAGTTGCCCATTCAGCATTGCTGGCCAGGTGATGCAGCGCCATTAATTACTTGGGGCCTTACGGTCACTAAAGGCCCATATAAAAAACGCCAAAATCTGGGTATTTATCGCCAGCAATTATTAGGAAAAAATAAAATAATTATGCGTTGGTTGTCACATCGTGGTGGCGCGCTTGATTTTCAAGAATGGTGTAAAGAAAACCCAGGGCAACCCTACCCTGTATCGGTAGCACTAGGTGCCGATCCTGCCACTATATTAGGTGCTGTAACGCCTGTACCTGACACTCTAAGCGAATATGCATTCGCTGGCTTATTACGTGGTAGCAGAACCGAAGTTGTAAAATCTATTTCAAATGACCTACAAGTCCCTGCCAGTGCAGAAATAGTACTTGAAGGTTACATAATGCCTGGTGAAATGGCGCCAGAAGGCCCTTATGGTGACCATACCGGTTACTATAATGAAGTAGATGACTTTCCAGTAATGACGGTCACTCACTTAACGCATCGTAAAGATCCTATTTATCACAGCACATTTACTGGCCGTCCGCCTGATGAGCCTGCGATTTTAGGTGTGGCACTTAATGAAGTATTTGTGCCGATATTACAAAAGCAATTTCCTGAAATTGTCGACTTTTACCTTCCGCCTGAAGGGTGCTCATATCGTATGGCGATTGTAACAATGAAAAAACAATATCCTGGCCATGCCAAGCGCGTGATGATGGGGGTTTGGTCGTTCTTACGTCAGTTTATGTATACCAAGTTTGTAATTGTGTGCGATGACGATATTAATGCCCGTGATTGGGAAGATGTTATTTGGGCTATAACAACCCGAATGGATCCTGCGCGTGATACAACATTAATAGAAAACACACCTATTGATTATCTCGATTTTGCATCGCCAGTCTCTGGCCTTGGTTCAAAAATGGGAATGGATGCTACCAATAAATGGCCTGGCGAAACCACCCGCGAATGGGGCGAGCCTATTGTTATGGATAAAGACACCAAAGACCGTGTAGATGATATTTGGGAAAGCCTTAATATTGTTTAAGTGTTTATATGTAAGTACATAACAGGCTATAAAATAACCCTGCAGATATGCTAGAATCGAGTCATTCGATTGCGTATCTGCTGTTAAAAGCGCTGCTAAAAGGTAAAAAATGCAAACATTAAAAGCTGAAGTTGTAGCTATCAGCCCACTTACAGAATTTGTTCATAAAGTAATTTTAAAGCCACAACAACCTGTGACCTTTGAAGCTGGCCAATACATGCAACTCGTATTAGGCGAAAAAGACAAACGTGCTTTTTCTATTGCTAGCCGCCCTTCACAGTGCGATGCAATAGAACTGCATATTGGCGCATCTGGTGCCGATTCTTATGCAATGCAATCGTTAGAACATTTACGAAACGCCCATACCACAGGGCAGTTAGTAGACATTGAAGCTGGCCTAGGTATTTCACAGTTGCGCCTGCAATGTGAGCGCCCTATTATTTTACTCGCCGGCGGTACTGGTTTTTCATACGCAAAATCAATGGCTGATCACTTAGCTGAAATTAAGTGCGACCGTCCTGTATTATTTTACTGGGGTGTAAAAGAAGAGTCAGCTTTATACGCGCACACAGAAATGCAAACATGGGCCGATAGCCATAAAAACTTTGAGTTTATCCCTGTGGTAGAAAATCCATCAGCGAATTGGCAAGGTCATACTGGCTATGTACACAAAGCCGTAATGCAAGATATCGTATCACTTGCCCCATATGATATTTATATGGCGGGTCGTTTTGACATGATAGGTATAGTCCGCGATGACTTTATTACCCATGGTGCAATTCGTGAAAACATGTACGCCGACGCATTCGCATTTATCAAATAATTGAAATTTACTTTCAGTTATAAATAAAGGCACCTAATCGGTGCCTTTATTTTTATAACAACAAATATTTAATAGTTAAAATCTATCAACCCCATCAATATAAACAATTTCCTAAATCCCTATCTATAAACCATACTTTGTATAGAACATCAGCGGGAGAGACCCAAATGCTAAATACAAAAGTAAAAGATTTTATGCAACGCAAGTTGCCAAATATCACACCAGATACAGAAATGACGACAGCCATAGCAGAACTACAAAAATTTAAACTGCTTGGTGCACCAGTATTCGATAAAGATAAATGCCTAGTCGGATTTATTTCCGAACAAGAGCTTTTAAAGCCACTTATGCAAAGCAGTTATTTTTGTGATGGCATAGTAAAAGTATCGCAGCTTATGCAAACAGGAGTCGTTACTATAGATGGTGATACAAATATTATTGAGCTTGCTGAAAAAATGCAGCCTGGTAAACCAAAAAACTACCCAGTTGTAGATGGCATTAAAGTAATCGGTATGATCAGCCGGGCAGATGTACTTAAAGCACTTTACGATAATTACATAAGCTGCCAAACACACTAAATTGCAGATAACAAAATGCCGCTTATATAAAGCGGCATTTTTAATACTCTTAAATTAACGTGCGCTAACGATTGCCGAAAGTTCTTTTTTATCGCCATCGCTTAAAAATGCTATTTCTAATGCATTTGCTTGGGCTTTTTCCATATCAGCTTGAGATAAACCAGCTTGAGGTGCTGCAACTGCATATTCATACTCAATTTCAATCCCTTCCACAGCAGGATCATCAGTATTAATACACGCTAAAATACCGTGATCTAAAAACTGCTTAAGTGGATGCTTAGCTAGGTCGCTCACTGTACTGGTTTGAATATTACTTGTTAAGCATGACTCAATACCAATGCGATTATCGCGTAAGTAATCCATGAGCTTTGGATCTTCAATGGCTTTAACGCCATGCCCTATTCGGCTCGCCCCTAATTCATTAATTGCTTGCCAAATACTCGGAGCACCAAGAGCTTCTCCAGCATGAATAGTCGATGCTAAATAGGCATTTCGTACCTGTTTAAAGTGCGCTACAAACAACTCACCCGGGAAGCCAATTTCGTCACCGGCTAAATCAACCGCTACTAAATCATTTTTAAATGCGAGTAATGCATCAAGCTCTTTCTGGCATGTTTTTACGCCATAAGTACGCGATAAAATACCAATTAAATTTGCTTTTATGTTTGCGCCTTTTGTTGCTGATTTAATACCATCAACAACCGCTTCTACAACCCCTTGCGGGTGTAAACCTTGGCTTTGTGCCATATAGTAAGGGCTAAAACGAAGCTCTACGTAATCAAGGCCTTGGGCTTGAGCATCTTCAATGTTTTCAATCGCTATGCGCCTACACGCATCGTAGTCGCCAAGTACTGCAACACCCCAATCTAACTTTTGTAAAAAAGCCATAAGATTTGGCTCAGGATCAATAACTTGAACATGAGGAATGAGTGCCTCAACATTATCTGCAGGTAACTCTATATTAAACTGACGACCAAGTTCTAATATGGTTTGCGCACGTACATTACCGTCTAAATGGCGGTGAATATCTAGCAAAGGTAATTTTCTATTGATCATAATAGCAACCCAGTTTAGTTAAATTTGCGCGCATGATACGCAGATATAGTTATTTTTCAAGTCTATATGGTTTGCGGTAAGTTTAAGCGGTCATATGTCTGCTTTTTGTGCAAAAATAACGTAACTTATTTATGTGATAAATGATGCCACAGTGTTTTAAATAGCGTATTAGCATCAATTGGCTTGGTTATATAGTTATCCATTCCACAAGCAACTGCTTTTTTAACATCATCATCATGCGCGTTGGCAGACAAACCAATAATAGGTAAATCAATCAGCCCTAAATCATTACGGATAACTTTGGTTGCCTGTAAACCATCCATATTTGGCATTTGAATATCCATCAGCACAATGTCATAACTATTGGTAGTCAACATTTTTATTGCTTCAAACCCATCACTCGCAATATCAGCTACACACCCCTTGGTCTTTAATATTGCACTAGCAACATGTTGATTTAAAGAATTGTCCTCAACTAAAAGCAGCTTATAATCAGTAAACGATAAGCTCTCAACATCTATCTCATTATATTGTTGCTGTACCTGCTCTGCTTTTGGTAGGGGAATTCAACGGCACACTAAATGTAAAAGTAGAGCCTTTACCCTCGTGGCTAGCTAAATCAATAGCCCCTCCCATCAACTCAACCAGTTTTTTGCAAATACTCAAACCTAGTCCTGTGCCACCATATTGTCGAGAAGTAGAACTATCGGCTTGAGAAAAAGGTTTAAACAACTGTTTTTGAGCTGCTTCACTAATACCAATACCCGTATCGTTAACACTAAAATAAGTCATCTTTTTTGATTGCCATACTTTAAGTGTTATGCAGCCTTGCGCTGTAAATTTAACTGCATTATTAAGTAAATTTAAAAGTATTTGTTTTAAACGAATAGGATCGGTATGAATAGTTAAGTTTGTTGTTTTATCGTAATCGAGATGCAATTCCAGTGACTTAACATCTACTTCAAATTGCATTAAATTCGTCACTTCATCCACTAAGCGACCCACATTAATGGGTTCTTGTACTAAATCAAGTTTGCCAGCTTCCATCTTAGAGAAATCGAGTACATCGTTTAATACCCTCAGTAACACACCAAGCGCACCATCCGCTTGCTCTATATAAGTTCGAGCCTGTGGCCAATCATTTTGCTGCAGCGCTAAATAATGCAGTCCTTTTATACCATTAATAGGTGTGCGCACCTCATGACTCATATTAGCTAAAAACTGGCTTTTAATATGGCTTGCTTCATCAGCTTTTTGCTTTTCTTGACGTAAAACACGAGTTTGTTTTGCCACTTGCTCACGAATTTGTATATTTGTACCAGTAACCGAAATCAAAAAAGTTATTAATAACCACACAAATAGCATACCTACTATTTGTGCAAGCCAATACATTAACCATGATGTTCTAACTACAGGCTCATGTAATTGCACTTGCCAGATCCGCTTGCCAATAAGTAATTGGTATTCTTTTAATAGTTCAAAAGAATGAGTATCGGCTGTGTAAATACTCTGTTTTTGATTGGGTAAAGTCACATCTAAAAAGCTAGCTGCAACGAGGTTATTTTGATCAAATAATAACGATTGCGATAATTTTTTAAGGCTTACTACTGCAACAACAAACCCTTTAAAGTCATCTTCAGTAGTGGAGTTTCCAAAAACAGGGTGCAAAAATAACACACCTTTTTCTTGCGTATTTTGTACTAAATCGATTGGCTCACTCAGCACTAGCTCATTTAAAATTTTTGCTTTGTGTAATGCTGCCGCCCTCCCTTTATTTGAGGCTAAGTCAAAACCAATAACACTTACATTACCAATCAATGGGTATGCATAAAGTACAGGGTAATAAAAGTCACGTGAACTTACTGGCTCCCATACCCCTTCTGACCATCTTTCTTTTACATAGTAATCATCAATGTATTGAGTGTTTTCTGAGCGTTCAAAATCGGCTAATTGCTCTGCTGAAATGTAAGGTACCCATTCAAATGCAACAATTTCTTGACTATAACTAAGCTGTTTAGAAGTGAATAGCTTAAATTCATCAAAAGTCACCTCATCACTACTTGCAAAAAATGTTGCTAGCAAGCTTAGATGGGCTGACACTTCATCAATTCGTTGGCTTATAGCATCTTGAACAGACAATATTTTAAGCTCTTGTTTTTGTATTTCTTTTTCTTTTTTAAAATTAGACGCAGTATAAAATCCTGCACTAATAATGATATATATCATTAGAGAAGGAATAATAACCTGCAGCCTATTTTGAACTTGTTGATAGTTAAACCCAGCAAGCACCAGCGGAGTAAAAATTAATACTCCAACGCTATCACCTATCCACCATGCGATAAAATTATCAATAGCGCCATGTGCTGGTATTACGTGATTACTAACTAATAAAAACGTACCGACTCCTGCAGCCAGAACACAACACACTGGACCAGCTATAAATAAGCTTTGTATACAATGCTTTAAAGAAGAGAGATCAAGGGGGCTTTTATAACTTTTGTAATAAATTGAGCGCCTATCCATGCTTGCAACACAGACGCTGTAGTAACTAACAAGGCTTGAATGGCAATTTGCCAATTGAAGATATCAGATGCGCTATCGAGGTTAACTATATTTGTTAATAACGCACCAATAATGATGCCAGGTAAAGCTCTACGATTCCACAGTAAAAGTCCAGCCAGTGCAATGCCCGAAGGAGGCCATGAAGCAACGGCATAACCATCAATAGAAAGAAGAAGATTACTAGCAAATCCAGTTAAAAAGTAAGCACTGGCTAGGCTGAAAGTTAATACGAATAAATTTTTCAATACTCAGCTCCTATACCTGTACTTACATTTAGTTTAGTTTAGTTTAGTTTAGTTTAGTTTTTCATATTTAAGCTCATTGATACAAAACCAGTGCTTTCTCAGTTTGTGCACTTTTACTATAGCTTAGCGCAGCTTGTTCCGCGTACTGTTTTTTATTTTCAGAGTTCAACGCTTTATCAAATACCCTTGCGGCTAAATCATAGTCACCTTGTGCATTGGCAAGGCAAGCAAGTGCTAGTAATAAAGCATTATTACTTTCATCTTTTTTAAGGCGCTCTTGAATGCAGGTCTGCAACTTGATTGCATCAGCATTGGCTGCGCCATTTAAGATATGGGCAAGTTGATTGTGCTGTTCGTTGTGTTTAACCATTTTTATCAAGTCGCCCTCAATTACAGCTAGCTGACCTATCGCTGCCATTTTCGCTAAATAAGCAGTATGCGCATAAGCTTGCAGCTTTTTAGGAAACTGTTTATATTTATGTGTAATTTTTTCAATTGGCAGAGCTGAAAAGTAAGCATTAAAAACACATGTCCACTGCTCGCTTGAAAACACCTTTTTGCGCAACAATCTTGGTAAAATGTCTTCTAAAGCACTAAAGTGCTGCTGTTGCACCAACACTTCGGTATACAGCTTTAACTCAAGCGCAGTAGCTTTTTTAGATTCGGCGCTTACACGCATCTGCGATTCAATTGCGCTACTATCGCCACTTGCTAGCCAAAGTTTCGCGACTTTTAGTTGATGCTCAGGGCTTATTTCAAATAAACGCTCAAGTGCTTTATCTGTTTGATTATTAGCAAGCGCTGCTTTGGCAAGTAATGCTAAGCGAATATCTTCAAACTTATCTGGCACACTATTACCCGATAAAGCCTGCTCTACATGCTCATAATCATCGTTAATAGCACTCCACAGAGCCTGCTCAATAGCTGCTTGTTTGCGCTCTTGATTACGTGCAAAAAAGCCATGCTTAGTATTATGATAAATCGATAATAAATAACGAATTAACTTATATGTTAAATATAAAACAACAGCGGCAATGACTGCCATTATACAAAACGATACTATCGTGCCTTCTATCGTCGTATTGTTAAATGAAATAAGTACATAACCTTTTTCATCTAGAACGAATGGAGTAACCGCTAGTACAACAACAATAGCTACAATTAAAATAATTAGCCCTATCATTGCGCCCACTCCTTAACCTTTTGTGTACTGTTTAAGGTTACTTTTGGATTAAAGTTAAGCTGCTCTTTTTCAAGTTTAGACAACGCTTTAAGTACCGTTTTAGTTGTATCATCGTCTTGCTTAAAGTACTCACCAACTAAACGTTTTGCTTCACTTAAGGCACTAAAGAAAATACTCGCCTGCTTACTCATAAGTGCATCTTGTGCCTGAATTATATTAAGCTTGATTCGTTGATTTATTAAATGGCGCTCTTGATCCGTAAGTAATGGCTCAATGGAAACACCTTCGTGCTGGCGAATAGTAATAAAGCTATCCACAATTTTATTCCAGCTATTACTCAAGTTTTGCTGCCAATCACTCACGTCACCACTTAAAGCATTTTCATCTATTGCAGCTGCTTCTTCAGGTAAATTAACCGCATTAAAAACTAAATTATCAACGTTATTAAGTGCACTGTTTAGCTGTAAATAAATAGCCTCTGTTGCTATTGGTTTGAGGCTATCAAGTGTTTGTATGTCTTGCATAATAGCTTGGCGAACTTCAACTGTTCCTGGGTGCTCACTAAGTAATCCATCTAAGCGTTTTAAAACAGCACTAGTGCCTTGGTAATCTTTTTCAGCCCATAGCTTAAACTCAGCCATACGTTGTAAACTGGTTACTTCTTGTGGGTTTAGAGACGAGCCTTGTTGCTGCGCCTTTTGCAAAGCTGCTTTCAATTCTTGCTGATTTTGAGCTGCACTTTCACTGAGGGCTGTGGCAATTTTTTTCTCACTATTAAACAGCGCTTGCTGTAAATTAGATTGCGCCGATTTAAGTGCTTGCAGCTCTTGAACGAGTAACTTATTTTGCTCGCTTAACTCATTAACGGCTAGGTTTTGCGCCTTACCAGCATTTAATTTTCGATAAAACTCGTATCCAACACCAGAGGCCACAATTAACGAAATCAAAAGCGCAAGTGCTGCAACCTTACTTACCTTTTGTTTATTTTTGTCTGCCGTATTTTTTGTAGCTGCAGGCTCTTGCTTTGTTGATTTAGCTGAGGCTGTGTTAGCTGTTGTTGGTGTGGCTTTTTCTGCCGTAACTGGCTTTGACTGTTCGCTCATGTTGCTACCTTGCTGATTTATGCAGGTAAACATAGCATCATCGCTAGCCCCTGCTGCAATATGTATATTAGCCAAGCTTACTTGTTGCAGCTTTAAATAAGCGGCTATCCGCTCGCTGGCAACATAAAATTGGCACTGTTGTAACCATTGTAGTTGGTGTGCAGCAAGGCTTTTAAATATAGCATCAACTGCAGCATTACTTGTTATGACTATACCGTGTACATTCTGGCTTTTCCAGTGGTCTGTCCAGTTAGGGGGAATACTCTCTGTGGGTTCACGTTTGTACACAACACAATTATTTAAAAAAGCACCGCGCTCTTTGAGCGTTTTAGCTAACTCAGGGCGGCCACCTTGCCCCTTAACTAACACTATATTACTGCCATCAACCTCTGCGAGTGATTTAAGCGCAAGCAACCCTTCTGAATCATACTGCTTTGGTACTGCTGCGCGCACACCAAATTGCTCATATATAATGTCGGCTGTTTGTTGCCCAACCGCATAAAACTGCGCTTTGGTATTTATATCGGGTTTTAATTGCGAAAGTGCACTAACTGCATCTTGCGATATAAATATTATTTTATCCGCATTTAACAGCGGACTAAGTTCAGTGCTAGAGGGTGTTAAATGCGTTATTTTTAATACCGGAAACAAAGACGCCTGATAACCCGCTTGCTCAAGTTGCTGAGCAAGGGCTGCGCCTTTTCCTTCGGGCCGAGTTATCAGAATATGTGTCATTTATGCGTCTCTATAAACTTCAGCTAATATTTTATCTGCACCTTGAGCTAGTAATTTTTTAGCAAGCTCAATACCTAATTTTTCTGCGTCATTTACATGACCTGTTACTTCGTCACGTAAAATTTCACTGCCATCCACAGCACCAACTAAACCACGTAAATGTACTTGCTCGCCATCAACTAATGCATAAGCACCAATAGGAACTTGGCAGCCACCTTCTAAATAGCGGTTCATAGAGCGCTCTGCGTTTACGCGAATACGTGTTTGTGTATGCTCAAGTGGTGCAAGTAATGCTTTTGTTACTTCATCATCAATACGACACTCGATACCTACAGCGCCTTGACCATTTGCTGGTAATGACACTTCTGGCTCAATGTAATCAGCAATACGCGACTCCATTTCTAAGCGAATAAGCCCCGCTGCCGCTAAAATAATAGCATCGTATTGGCCGTCATCTAATTTACCTAAACGCGTATTTACATTGCCGCGTAAATCACGAATATCTAAATCAGGGCGAAGCGCTTTAATTTGACACTGACGACGCAAACTAGAAGTACCTACAATAGCGCCCTGTGGTAACTCGCCTAAATTAGCAAAGTTATTTGATACAAACGCATCACGCGGATCCTCACGCTCACAAATAGTATGTAGTTCCAATCCTTCTGGGAACTCTACTGGCACGTCTTTCATAGAATGCACGGCAATATCAGCGCGACCATCTAACATAGCTTGCTCTAACTCTTTAACAAATAAGCCTTTACCGCCAATTTTAGCCAATGGCGTATCTAAAATTATATCCCCTTGCGTCGACATAGGGACTAATTCTACGCACACATCTGCATGAAAACGCTCAAGCTCTGCTTTCACAAATTCGGCCTGCCAAAGTGCTAAGGCGCTTTTACGCGTTGCGATACGTACTAATTTTGTTTTTTCTGTCATAAGGGTATCCAATTAATTACTGCGTTTAGCTAGTTTTAGTCTGCTAAAATTCTAAATTCTTTTTGAGCTATCAAGTTACCTTGCCCATCAACGACATCTACACGCCAGTGACCTGTTTGCGTGGCCATAATATTTTTCGTTGAGTATGTTCTGTAGCGAGTAGAGGTTACATTGAGCGAAATTTCAGCCATCGTAGTGCCCTCAAAAGACCACACATGCTTTACCTGCTGACCTTGTAAGCCTTTAAGTTCACTAAAAAATGATAATGACTCCTCAAACTGACTTAAACGAATGTCAGCAGCAAACACATTTGTAGGCTCACGTCGGCTTACTTTTCGAGTAAGTACTGCACGGCTAATTTTACCCGTGTCTATTTGCGCGCCCAATGCCACACTTGCAACTTGCGCGGTAGGCGAAAAACCTTCCGTGCCACTCAATGCGCCATCATCGTTTTCTAGCTCTAAGAGTAAGTCGCTCTGATTGGCTAGCTCAGCTTCATTTTGAGCTTCTGCGATTTCTTCTTGTACTTCATTATCAATATTTGAGTTTAACTCTATATTAATGCTTTCGCTTTGATCAGTAACAATATCGTTGTTAGCTAATAAAGCCGTATTATTATTTACAAGATCGACTTCGCCTAGTGTTTTACTTGAGATGTTTTTTGATTTTCGTTTTGCGCAGCTGACAACGGTTCGATACTCATCTGCGTTATCTCCATAGACTCATCAGGGATATTGTTTACCGATAATTCTGGCTCAACATCCGTTACTTCATCGATTGTCTGGTTCTCTGCGTTATTACTAAAACTTAAAAAGTGCTCTTGCTCATTTGGATGCTCGCCTTGTTCTGCACTGACTGACGTTGTTAAACCATACACAACAGCTGCAGAGGTCATTAATACCAACATAGCAATACTCACAATACGACGCCAATTCCACTCGTAACTTACCGTTGGTAAGCTCTCTTGTAGTTCGCGTTTAACATTTGCTTTAATAACTATTTTTTGACTCATATTGACCTCAGCGATTCCAAAATTAACTTAAACGAGCAACCAACCATTGGCGAATAGCTTGCAATTCTTCTGCGCAAACTTGATGAGCCATTGGATATTCTTGCCAGCTTACATCCATGTTATGTGCTGTTAATACTTCAAACGCACTTTTACCTGCGCTATAAGGTACAACATTATCTTGACTACCATGCGCCATAAATACATTTAAATCGGTATGTTTTGCTTCATCAGCAAATTTTTGTGGCACACACATATAAGTAGAAAGCGCCATAACACCGCCAAGCTTTTGCTCAAAGCGCGGCGCTAAATGCAGTGACACAACACCACCTTGAGAAAAACCAGCTAAAATAATTTTATTAGCAGGTATGCCATTTGCTATTTCTGTGTTGATTAATTCTTCTACTTTAGCAGCCGAATCTCTCACTCCTTGCTCATCAGCGCGTTTATCTAACTCTATAGATTTAATATCGTACCAAGAGCGCATTTCCATACCACCATTTATGGTGACCGGTTGCACTGGCGCATGCGGAAAAATAAACCGTATACCAAGCTCGCTTGGTAGGTTTAATTGCGGTGCTACTGGTGCAAAACCATCACCAGAGTCGCCTAAGCCATGTAACCAAATAACGGTCGCTTTGTGCTCACCTTGGGCTGGGTATTCTACAAATTCTAAACTCATAGTGTTGATTGCCATTTAACTTCTTGGCCAGCTTGGCGCGTTGACGCTTCATTAATAAATGCCCAAAATTCAGCGCCAGAGCGGTTATCAATCCATAACCCATCACGCATTTCAAAATGATGTCCGTTAAACTTAGTCGCAACCCATACTTGATGAAGAGGTGCTTGCTTATTGATCACTATTTTACTTTTATCAGGAAAAATAATTTCTAAAATACCTTGTGCCGATTCATAATCTAAATCAGCTTCGCAATCATCAACCTGCTCTTCAATAGTGAACATAAGGGCTTCGGCTAATTGGTGATATTCGTGTTCAGTCATTGTTATTTCCTTTGCAGGCGAGCCGCCTAATATTGGGTACGTTTTAGCTTTAAAAATGTGCAGCTAGTGTAACAGGAATAAAATCATCCGCGAATAGCTGCATTTTTTAGATATTCTGTTACTCTGCGATTATAAAGCCAGCAACCGTATTAATCTAATGAAAGCGACACATACCTTACAATTAAAAAAACTATTAATAAGCACTGTACTGTTAAGCGCCTTAGCTGGCTGCGGACAAAGCGGTCCGTTATATTTACCAGAGCCACAAACAGAGCAAAACCAACCTCAAAATACAGCTCAGCCAGCCACTACCGCTGAGCAAGCCAAAGCACAGCAAAGTCAGGAGCAATAAATGGATTATTTTAATTACAAAAACAACCAATTATTTGCCGAAGACGTCAGTGTGGCAAGCATAGCGCAGCAATACGGTACGCCATGTTATGTTTACTCGCGTGCTACATTTGAGCGCCATTACTTAGCGTTTGCTAACGCCACTACAAATCACAAAAGCCTGGTATGTTACGCTGTAAAAGCAAACTCAAATATTGCCGTGCTTAATATATTAGCGCGCTTAGGTTCGGGTTTCGATATTGTATCCAAAGGCGAACTTGCGCGTGTAATTAAAGCAGGTGGCGACGCCTCTAAAGTGGTTTTTTCAGGCGTGGCTAAAACGTCTGACGAAATAGCGTATGCATTAAAGCTGGGTATTAAATGTTTTAACGTTGAATCAGCCTCTGAGCTTGAACGTATTTCTGAAGTGGCTTGCGAGCTTAACCTAGAAGCGCCTATTTCTATTCGCGTAAACCCCGATATAGATGCAAAAACACATCCGTATATTTCTACCGGTTTAAAAGAGAATAAATTTGGTATTGATATTCAAACAGCAGTGAGTGTTTATCAACAAGCAGCGGCTTTACCTGGTTTAAAAGTAATTGGTGTCGATTGTCATATTGGCTCTCAATTAACGCAAGTCAGACCTTTTTTAGAAGCCCTTGATAAACTAATGGCGCTTATTGATGAGCTAAAAACTAACGGTATTGAGCTAACTCATTTAGATATTGGTGGCGGTTTAGGCGTGCCATATAACAATGAGCAACCACCGCACCCAAGTGAATATGCAGCGCAAGTTACCGAGCGCTTAGCTAACTATAAACACCTTGAACTAATTTTTGAACCAGGGCGCGCTATTGCAGCTAACGCAGGTATTTTAGTTACTCAAGTTGAATTTATTAAACAAAACCAAGACAAATTTTTTGCCATTGTAGATGCTGGTATGAACGATATGCTTCGCCCTGCGCTTTATCAAGCGTGGCAAAAAATTATTCCGGTATCCGTGCGCAACGACGAAACACCGACTCACAACTTTGATATTGTGGGGCCGGTGTGCGAAACCGGCGACTTTTTAGGAAAAGACCGCGAACTTGCACTCAAACAAGGCGATTTACTCGCACAAAGAAGTGCGGGGGCATATGGTTTTACCATGAGCTCAAACTACAACTCGCGCCCGCGTGTTGCAGAAATAATGGTAGATGGTCAGCAGCATCACCTTATTCGCGAACGCGAAACTATTGAAAGCCTTTATCAAGGTGAGAAAGTTTTACCATAAACGTTTTTGTCTACTAGCTGCTCTGTGGCATGATTAGCACAGAGCAAAACCGAATTAGAGCGCTATGTTAGTTAATTTTTCCAAAATGCACGGCTTAGGCAACGACTTTGTTGTGATTGATAACATTACACAAAATGTTTTTTTGTCGCGAGATCAAATCAAAAAACTGGCAGATCGCCATTTTGGCATTGGCTTTGACCAATTACTGATGGTTGAAGCGCCGTACTCTCCCGATCTCGACTTTCATTATCGAATTTTTAATGCCGACGGTACCGAAGTAGAGCAATGCGGCAACGGCGCACGCTGTTTTGCCCGTTTTGTACGTATGAAAGGCCTTACTAACAAGCACAAAATTAGCGTATCGACCAAGTCGGGCAACTTAACGCTCTACATAGAAAAAGACGGTCAAGTAACGGTTAACATGGGCCATCCTAATTTTGAGCCAAGTAAAATCCCTTTAAAAGCCAGCAAGCGTGAGCTTACTTATATTATTAGAACGCAAGAGCACACGGTATTTAGTGGCGCGGTATCTATGGGTAATCCGCATTGTGTGCTGGAAGTTGACGATATCACTACCGCCCAAGTTGATATATTGGGTCCATTGCTTGAAAACCATGAACGCTTTCCGCAAAAAGCGAACATTGGCTTTATGCAGGTTGTATCGCAAGAGCACATTAAATTAAGAGTTTGGGAGCGCGGCGTTAACGAAACCCTAGCGTGTGGAACTGGCGCGTGTGCAGCAATGGTTATTGGTCATATTCAAAATAAATTATCAACAACCGTTCAAGTCGATTTGCCAGGTGGAAGTTTGCAAGTACGCTGGAGTGGCGAAGGTCACCCAGTACGTATGACAGGCCCAGCAGAGCATGTATTCGATGGACAAGTCGCGCTATGACCGAGCTAAATAAAGAGCAAGTTATTGATTACTTGCAGCAACACCCTGATTTTTTAATTCAGCATCCAGAACTACTAGTCCAACTTGAACTGCAGCAGCAAACTCAAGGTACAACATCGCTAGTACATATTCAACAACGCCAGCTACGCGAGCATAATACGCTTTTAAAAAACCAAATAGAGACCATGAGCCAACACGCAACTCAAAACGAGTTTGTTTATCGCTTATTTAGTCAATGTCATCGCCAGCTTTGGAGTAACTACGACTTCAATACATTAGCAAGTAACTTACAAAATATTATTTGCACAAACCCAACAATAAGCAATTGTAAATTATTAAAGTACAACAAAAATTATGATGAACTGATTGCTCACCGCCTAACTAATTCAAGCCATTATTTAGGCCGCATAGATCAACAAGAAAGCCTGTTGTTATTTAATGAAACAACACAATCAACGGCTATTTACTTAATTGGAGAGGCTGTAAACCCAATTGCCATATTGGCTTTTGGTAGCAATAATGCTAACCATTTTGAGCCCACACAAGATAATTTATTTGCTCTCGATTTTGTACGTTCATTACAACTACGTTTACTTGAACTAGCATGAGTGAAGACGCGCCTAACATTACCCAATTAAGCGACAATTGGCGCACACCCATAATGCTATTTAGCGACTATTTAAAGTTTGAAAAACAATATTCAGCGCACACAGTTAATCAATACGTAAGCCAGCTTAGCTTTGCAGCTCTTTATTTTAACAAATTATGTGATGACTGGTTTGGCGTGCAAGGCGAGCATATTCGCCGCTACAGCATGGCACTGCGTTCAAAACAATTAAGTGGCCGTACTATTAGCTTAAAGCTCAGCTGCATTCGCAGTTTGTATAAGTTTTTAAAAGCAAAAAACATTGCCGAGCAATCGCATTACCATAATCCGGCAGTGGGTATAAAAGGCCCTAAGTTTGCAAAGCCTTTACCTAAAAACCTCGATGTAGATCAAATGGCACGCTTGCTCGAAATACCCGACGACGAACCTCTCGCTATTAGAGATAAAGCAATGATGGAGTTGATGTATTCATCAGGGCTGCGTATAAGCGAGTTAGTTGGCGCTAACATGCAAGACATTAGCGCTGCCAATGGCGAAATTTTAGTGCGTGGTAAAGGCAATAAAGAGCGGTTAATTCCGGTGGGTAAAAAAGCGTTAGACGCATTAAAAAAATGGCTCACAATACGCCCTCAGTTTACAAAGCCCGATGAAATAGCCGTTTTTTTAAGTAGCCAAAAAAATCGTATTTCGATTCGCCAAGTACGCCTGCGTATGCAAGAGTGGGGAATAAAACAAGGTATTAGCTCGCAGGTTCACCCGCATAAGCTGCGCCACTCGTTCGCGTCACATATTTTAGAATCATCTGGTGATTTACGCGCCGTGCAAGAATTACTAGGGCACAGCAGTTTGTCAGCTACACAAGTGTATACGCATTTAGATTTTCAACATTTAGCCAAGGTGTACGACAACACTCACCCTCGTGCAAAAAAACGAACTGATTAGGTAAATAAAAATGATCCGATTTAATCGTGCTATTAAGCCATTTTCTGTCATGAGCTTTGATTTAGACGACACTCTTTACAACAATCACCCCATTATAAAAGCAGCGGTTAAAGCGCAGCAAGATTATTTAAATGCGCTCCCTAGCTACTTAGCCCAAGGCCCAAAATACTGGCAACAATGCCGCAATGAGGCCGTATTACAGTTACCTGAACTTGCTGATAACGTCACTAAATGGCGCCAACATACATTGCGCTTAGCCCTTTCTAAACTAGATTTGAATGAGGAAGAGGTAGAGCATCATGCCGATGCTGCCTACAACGCCTTTGCCGATGCGCGCAGTAAAATAGTAGTAACCGATGACGTACTAAAGCTGCTAGATAACTTAGCCCAGCACTTTACGCTGGTTGCTATAACTAATGGTAATGTTGAAATTGAACGCTTTAACTTACACGATAAATTTGAGCTAGTATTACAAGCAGGTATGCACGGTAAAGCAAAACCTCACAGCACCTTATTTGATAAAGCCGCCGAGCACTTAAACGTTGCTAAAAGTGAAATTTTACACATTGGCGATAGCCTAGATACCGACGTACAAGGCGCAAATAATGCCGGTTGCCAATCGGTATGGTTAAACGATCAAGACGCCAATTATGCTTATAAAGGGCTAGCTGATATTGAAATAGCCAATATTCATGCCCTAACGCGCTTTATTAAATAATACCAATTGCATTAAATAAGAGGTCACAATGAGCCACTATACCAAGCCAATTACCTTGTTATTAATTGGCTCACTTAGCCTTAACGCTTATTTATTGTGGCCGCAGCCCGCGCCAACCAAAGTACAAAAAACGCAAGGTACTGAAAAAAGCATATCGCCTAAACAGCAAAATACGCTATTAAATACGGCAAAGCAGCAGTTTAAAAAACACCAATTTGAAGCCGCACTTAGTAGCTATCAACAACTCAAAAGCAGCAATCCAGAAATCGCAATAAACCTTTATTCATCATGGCTGATACAGCTTAAAATATGGCTAAATAGCAATTTATTACTTAGCGAATCATTTCTCAATGCGCTATTAAATAATAACCCTTATAACGTAGAGTTACTTAATTTACAGGTTGAGTATTTAATAAATAGCGAGCAAACACAAAATGCCATTATTGCTTTATTTGAGCTTAATTCATTACTGCCTGCTGATCAGCAAAGTAACGTAAATACACGTTTAAATACGCTCACTCAAAACGAATTACACACATTAACTGAGCAACAAAATTGGCAAGCTATTATTGAGCAAACACAAATTTGGCTCGACTATAAAAGCGATAACGCACAGTTTTTATATCCGCTTGCGTATGCCTACTATCAGCAAGGCGATTTAATTAGCGCACAAGCAACCCTCGATCGAATGCCAAACCAGCACAATCTGAAAAGCCAAGTGCAAACACTGCAAGCTATGATCAATAAAGTACAATCGCAAGACGACTTCGTTGCTTTAACGCCTTACGGCGCGCACTACTTAATAAACACCGAAATAAATAATAATCTATCAACCGAACTAATGATTGATACAGGCGCAAGCGTAACCTCACTACCTACAAGTATAATTGAGCAAATTTCGCCACAACCTTTATATTTAGGCGATGTAACGGTAAACACAGCTAACGGTCAAATTGTTGTAAAACGTTATCAAATTGAATCGTTTAAAGTGGGCTCGCAAATTATTTATGGTTTTGAAGTGTTGAGCATTGAAAACACACGCGGACAAGGTTTGCTAGGGATGAACTTTTTATCGCGATTTAAATTCAATATAAATCAGCAAACAGATGAGCTAGAGTTGAGCGCTAAATAATTAAAAATCCAAAGGTAACACATGACACTAAATAACTATTTAAAAGCACTTGCTGAAAACCCAAAAAGCATTCAATTTACCGATACAATGGCGGTGATTGAAGCAAATTACGACTTTACTGCATGTGGCTTTAATAACCATGGATTACTTAGCGCTGCGAGTGAGAACAACGGCTCATGTAAAATTTTTGCGTTTGCTAAATTAAACGATTTAAGTAAACAAAATACGTTAGATTGCTTTGGTAAGTTTTACCGAGAAGACGTGCTGCAAAACCCAAAAGGGGATGATCATATGAACATTCGCACTTTCATGTTAGCACCAGAGGCAACACCTTTTTTAGGTATTACCTTTGAAGGCGAGCCACTAAAAGAAAAATAGCCCGCAAAAATTAAAGTGGCTTTTCCATAAAGTAACGCGTACCTGAGCGTGGGTAATTATTAAGTTGATACTTAACACTATAACCGCGCTTTTCGTAAAAAGGTTTTGCTTGAAAATCAAGTGTATCAAGCTGAGCAGTTGTAGCACCTAGCTCAATAGCAGCTTGTTCAAGTTCCGTTAGCAGTTTATCTGCAAGCCCTTTACCTCGCGCAATATCGCTACACCAAAGCCAGTTAATCATTAGCCAATTACCAAACACACACCCACTAATACCGGCAACAAGCTCGCCTTGCTCATCAGTAAATTTATAGCCTAGTGGCAGCCTTTGCGCATCAAAATGCTGGCCGTTAAATTCAACCATTTGCGCGCGAAGCGCTACGTTTAACGCATCAGTATTATCTGCTGTTAATTGATACATTTATCGCCCTTAAAAAGCGGATACTAGGGCCTGTTTATCTTTCGAGGTTAAATTTGCAGCAGTATGTTTGGTATTTAGGCAAGGCAGAGCCTATGTAGTGTGGTTATTCCCCATAAATAGGCGATAACGTAGCAAAAATGCCAAACATACGCTGCCCGAAGGGTTCTGCCTAGGGGCAATTTACTCTTTGTTGCTCGGTTTTTACTTAGCCCACTAGGTCACAAACCTCGCGCCGCGATTAAATAGCCCCTAGATTGAACAAATTTTAATCCTGAAAGGTCAACAGGCCCTAGCAAACTAGCTCAATCAAAACAGATTATTTTTTCCAAATGGGATTTCAAGCATATTACTGGCTGTTTTTTCGGGTTGACCGCACATTTCATCGTAAGCACTTGTATGGCGTAGCATCATTTGTGCATAGGCTATTTTTTCAAAACGCTTTTGAATATGCAGTGGACTTAGTGCTTTTATAAACTCACCATTTTCCTCTGTCACATAGTATTCGACATTATTTATAATTACAGAGACTTGGTATAATGCCATTTCAAGAGAATGCGCAACCACCTTTTGTAATGGCTCATGTTTTTTTAATTCTGAGAATTTCATACCCATAACAACCACCTTTTTTAAAAGTAACCTCATAGATACGCAGCTTTGCTATAATCGCGATCAAATTTTTATTAGCCGCTGGCATCACACGTTATGAGCACAAAAATCCGACTCGCTAAATATATTGCCCATGCAGGTATTTGTTCTCGTAAACAGGCATCGCGTTTAATTGATGAAGGTGTGGTGACTGTAAATAATCGCCCAGCGAATCATATTGATCACGTTGATGAGCAAGACACAATAATAGTGAACGAAAAAGAAATTAAAGGCGCGGCCGATTTAGTTTATTTTGCGTATCACAAGCCGGTAGGCATTGACTGCAAATTAAATATTGATGACCCTGCCAGCCTTATTCACCACTTGCCTACACTTACCCGTGTTTACCCTATTGGTCGATTAGATAAAGACTCTCGTGGTTTGCTTATTTTGACCAACGATGGGGATTTTTGTAACCAACTAATACATCCTGATTTCCACCAGCCTAAACATTATTTAGTCACCGTAAATAAGCCTTTAGACGATGCTTTTTGTAGCAAAATGGCAGCAGGCGTACCCGTTGATAAACACATATCCCTGCCTTGTGAAGTAAATAAAATAGCCAGTAATCAGTTTAGTATTGTTTTAAAGCAAGGGCTAAACAGGCAAATACGTAAAATGGCGCATTACTGCGGATACAAAGTTATTGATTTATATAGATCGCAATTTAGTGACCTCACCCTTTCAAAACTAAACCTACCTGAAAACCAATATATACAAATTAATAAAACCGACATTTCAAAAATCTAATACCAAGTCACTTAACTACATCTCAAAAAGTTAAAAATAAACTTGCAATTATAGATTACAGGTGTAGTCTTTAATTAAAGATTACATTTGTAGGCAATAGCATGATTGAGTTATCAAAAGCAGAGTTTGACGTGCTCGACGCACTTTGGATTAACTACCCCGCCACCGCGAGCCAAATAATTGAGCGCTTAAGCGACGATAAGCAATGGCACGAAAAAACCATTAAAACCCTGCTAGGTCGACTAGTAAAAAAAGGCGCACTTACATTTGAAAAAGAAGGTCGCCAATATATTTATACTCCCTGTATGGAGCGCGCCGACTACACCCTAAAAGAAAGCCAAAACTTTATTGAGCGATTTTTTAGTGGGCGTATTGCGCCACTTGTAAGTGGCTTTGCTAAATCGGAGCAGCTTTCTCAGCAAGATATAAACGAGCTTAAAAAAGTTATAGATGACTGGGAAAAAAACCAAAAGTAAGGGATTAACATGGTTATTCAAACTGGTTTTAATTGGTTGATTGAGCAGCAACTACTATTAAGTATTTTGTTTTGTGGATTTATTTTACTCGAGCGATTTGGTTTAAAAGCCCTTGGCTCGCGATTTGTATATAAATTAGCATGGCTATTACCTGCAGCATTGGTTATTGCTAATTTACCAAATGCGATTAAACCACTGCAAAACAGTAATATTAGTCACTACTTAATCACCCCCAACCAACCTTTTACAAACGAGGTAGGTATTAGCTGGGCGCTCATGTATGCACTTATTACCGCAGGGTTATTAATAGCTAGTTTTATTACACATACCCGTTTTGTTAAAAGCCTGCAGTTAACTGAGTTAACCCAATTTGAAGGCACTCTTACCGCTGATGTTAAAACTTACATCAGTCAACATGTAGCCACGCCAATGGTGATCGGGATTTTAAACAGTAAACTGGTGTTACCTAGTAACTATAATGCGCAATTCGATAAAGCCACATTAGCCCTTATTTTAGAGCACGAAAACGTACACATTAAACGCAAAGACAACCTAACAAACGCACTTATATTACTGCCTACTATTTTACTTTGGTTTAACCCACTAGCTTGGGCTTGTTACGCAAGCATGCGCCGACTACAAGAGCTGACTTGTGATGAACGGGTACTTGCCAATAAAACCACACAACAACACATTTTATACAGCAAAGCCTTAATAAGCTGTGCGGAAAATGCGCCCACAGGACTTATGGCTTATTCACACTACGGAGATAAAAAAACGATGTTACAACGACTTACTAATATAAAACACAGCGGAAAACATTCAAAGTTTGCTAAAGGTGGCTTATTACTTGTAGCAGCAAGTATGCTAAGTGGATTGGCGATTGCAAAGCAACCAGAGGCAATGACTAAAGAGGATCACATTTCACCGACAATGCGTATTGAACCCCCTTATCCGAAACAAGCAGCTCAACAAGGCATCAGTGGCTCAGTGGTATTAAAGTACGATATAACTCCCAATGGTGAAACCGCTAATGTTTCTGTTGTTAGTGCAAAGCCTGAAGCCATATTTGACCGTGAAGCTAAAAAGGCGCTAAGACAGTGGCAATATAAACCCTCATCAATGGGTTATCAAAACGTACTTGTACAGCTCGATTTTGCAATAAACAATGAAGTTGCTAATACCGATTTAATAGAGCGAATTAAAGTATCGCACTAACTTTATTAGATTTTTCAAGACTACAAAGCAAGCGCCCTTTTAGGCTGCTTGCTTTGTGATTTTACGCTATAAAGTTATAAGCTCACCACAATCATGGCAATGGCTGACCCCAAACCAATAAACCACATAATTGAGCGAATAATATCAAGATTTAAGTAATAAAAAACACAAAATAAAACACGTGCAATAATATGTGTCATGGCAAGGGTTTCAGTCACTGCATTTGCATTGTTAGTACCTAAAACTACCGCAAGCGCGACCGCAAAAACAGCTAGCGACTCAAAGCAATTTTGATGAGCTGCCAAAGCACGTGCTCCCAAACCGGTTAATTGAGTTTGTTGTTGTCGAGGATGTTTATTATCGTATCCGCCGAGTTTATTTAACTCAATTACGGCAGGGATTCTAGCAATGTATGGCATTAATACAGCCAATAAAGCACAAACAATTAAAATAGTCATAGTGGTATTCTGAGTTATTGTTAATTAGATAAAATAACACAACCAATGTAAAAAAGCCGCCAGATGCGTTTTATGGCAAACTCTAGCGGCTAGCAATAACATCAGGCTTACTATAACTAAATTTATCTTCAATCTTGTGCGACATAATGTCGCAGATGATGAATATTCAACATCACGGTTAATGCATCGCTTTACTTCTCAAAGCTTGTTAACTTTACTGCCTTACATTTTAACGATGACGACCATGACCTGGATATTTTTCACTTTTTTAGCCGCCTTCATGCAAGCATGGCGTAATGCCCTGCAAAGTAAATTAAGTAACGATGTGAGTGTGGCTGGCGTAACCCTCTCTCGCTTTATTATCGCAGGCCCCATTGCTGCCGTGTATTTATATGGTTTGTATCAATACCAAGATACAGCCATGCCTACGTTTAATAATGCCTTTTGGGGATTTATTGTAGGCGCAAGTGTGATGCAAATACTTGCCACTGGTTTAATGGTTAAGCTATTTAAAATGAATAATTACGCCGTAGGTGCTGGGCTTGCCAAAAGCGAGGCGTTAGTAGCTGCCATTTTAGGTGTATTATTTTTTGGCTCGGCACTTTCTTTACTCGGTTGGCTTGGTGTGTTTTTTGGCGCTATTGCCGTATTGCTACTCAGCGGCATAACAAGCGTTAAACACTTTAATGCTAAAACAGCATTACTAGGACTGGCTTGTGGTACTTGCTTTGCACTTACATCGCTGTGGGTACGAGAAGCAAGCTTAAATTCAGGATTATTATTTCCTCACTCAGCAGCTTGGGTTTTGCTGTTTGTAATTAGCCTACAAACACTAATACTACTGGGCTATTTATTATTAAAAGAGCCGCAAACACTTAGTAAACTGTGGCAATACAAAGGTACTACAGCCGCAATTAGTGTTTTTAGTTGTATCGGCTCTATTGGCTGGTTTAGTGCAATGAGCTTACAGCACGTTGCTTACGTTAAAACACTTGGACAGGTTGAAGTGTTTTTTACCATGCTAATTGCTGTGCTTTGGCTAAAACAACCGCTTAAAAAGCAAGACACCGCAGGCTTAATCCTCATAGCCATTGCCGCTGTTTTGGTTATGTTGCCGAATTAAGGGCACAAAAAAGCGCAGGCTTTTATACCTGCGCTGTTATAATTTTTTATAGCTTTAAGAACTGATTCTAAGAGCTGATTTTTAGGGTTATCACACCACTAATAATCATTAATACTCCCGCAATACGACCAAATGTAGCGGCATCGTTATAAAACAATATCCCCACCAAAAACGTACCTGCAGCGCCAATACCTGTCCATACGGCGTATGATGTGCCCATTGATATTTGCTTTTGCGCAAGCCACAACATAAAGCCACTAGCGACCATAAATGCCACAGCTATTGCTATACCCTGCCAGCGAGTATCATCGTTTTGCGAAATTTTTAAACCTATCGGCCAGCCAATTTCAAGTAACCCAGCAATAATTAAGTACACCCACGCCATTAAACGTCTCTCTTTTTCAAAATAACTTCGTATAAATCTTCGCGGCGATCTTTTAAGTTACGCACAGTGCCTTCGCTGTGAAGAATTTTAAGTTTATCCATATCAAGATCGCTAAATAATAGCATTTCGGTGTTTGGCGTGGCTTCGTTAAGTGTTGCATCGTGCGGGAACGAAAAGTCCGATGGCGTTAATACAGCTGATTGCGAATACTGCACATCAAGGCTTTCTACTTGTGGTAAGTTACCTACCGAGCCTGCAATAACCACATAACATTCGTTTTCTATTGCACGCGCTTGTGCACAATGGCGCACACGTAAATAACTATTTTTGGTATCGGTCCAAAATGGCACAAACAAAATATCTAAACCTTGTTTGGCCAATATGCGTGAAAGCTCAGGAAACTCTACGTCATAACAAATTTGAATACCTACACGACCGGCATCGGTATCAAACACGGCAATTTTATCGCCGCCTTGAATAACCCAATCGTTTTGCTCATGCGGGGTAATATGTATTTTACGTTGCTCGTCTATTTTACCGCTGCGGTGGCATAAATAACTCACGTTATAAATTTTATCATCTTCGGCAAGTGGCATAGAGCCGGTAATAATATTGGCGTTGTATTCTATTGCCATACGCGACATCGCGTTTTTAAATGTTTCGGTATATTCAGCTAAATAACGAATTGCTTCAGTTTGGTTGCTTTGATTTCCTAAGCCCATTAATGGCGCGTTAAAAAACTCAGGGAAGAGTATAAAATCACTTTTGTAGTCAGATACGGTATCTACAAAGTATTCAACCTGCTTTAGCATTTCTTCAACCGATTCAACACAACGCATTTGCCATTGCACTGCACCTACGCGCACTATCGATTTAGTTGACTCAAGTACCGTGTCGGTTGGCTCATACATAATGTTATTCCACTCAAGTAAAGTGGCGTAACCAACTGACTCTTGATCCTCTGGTAAGTACTTTTTAAGCAAACGCTTTACCTGAAAATCGTTAGATAGCTGAAAGCTTAAAATAGGATCGTATAGCTCTCTCTGATCTACTTTTGCAATGTATTCCATTGGCGTCATTTCACTGCTGTGATTGTAATAACGTGGAATACGACCACCCGCTAAAATAGCGCGTAGGTTATATTGGCGGCACAGTTCTTTACGGGCATCATAAAGGCGACGACCTAAACGCATGCCTCTGTGAGTTTCGCTAATGGCAACATCTAAGCCATATAGTGCATCGCCGTCGGTATCGCTAAATACACGGTCGTGACCATCTGCAATGTCTTCGTATGTATGCGGGTTTGAAAAACGTGTGTAATCAACTTGTACGCTCAGCGCTAAGCCCACCAGCACGCCGTCATCTACAATACCTATTTGCCCTTCAGGAAATTGGTCTATTAACCTAAAAATGGTATGACTTGGCCACGCACCACCTAAGTCGGGATACGCTTGATCCATCAAGGTCTTAATTTGCGGATATTGCTCTCTGGTTAAGTTACAAATTTCAAGATGGGTTTTTTCTGCCGACATACACAACTCCTTTAGGCATAAGAAAATAAAAGCCGAATGCACGCTCGATTAACTCAAGAATACACTCAGCTTTGTATCATGTTTTTTACTTTAGATGTACTACTTTAAGCTGCGATAAAAAAGTGTGGTTACTTTCTCTTTTGGTAACCAGCCTGCGTATTCAAGATTCAGCTCAGCCAATGGATCGGCTTTAAGTACTTGCTCTAAGCTTGCGTTATTTTGCATTGCTTTTAGCATTACGTCTTTCGCGTTTTGAACTAGCTCACCATACGCTATCAGTCCTGAACGGTCACTTACCTTACCGTGTCCTGGTATTACTTTAGTGTTGTCGTCGATTTGTTTAACTACATCGTCTACTGCCGCTAAAATACCATCAACGCTGCCGCCGCTATCTACATCAACAAACGGTAAGCTGCCAAAATTAAAGTAAATGTCGCCCATGTGCACTATGTTGTCGTTACTGAAAAAGATAACTGAGTCGCCATCGGTGTGTGCATGTTCGTAATGTACTACATGCGCGTGTTCGTTATTAAAATGCAGTTTTAAATCGTGACCAAAGCTAATGCGGGGTAAAAAATCGGACCCTTCTCCATGCTTTTCTTTTAAGCGTTTATGTACGTTGTCGTGCGCTATAACGTGCGCGCCCGCTTTAGCAAAGTTCTCGTTGCCACCGGTATGATCGCCATGATGGTGCGTATTAATAACAAACTCTGCGCTACCTGGTTTTAAATCGCTAATGGTTTTTTTGATGTCGTCTGATAACTTGGCAAACTGATCATCAATAATATATATGCCATCATCGCCTACACTTGCTGCAATATTACCGCCTTGCCCAAATAGTACGTATACATGGTCACTTAATTTTTGTGCTGTTACTGGACCTTCATCTGCTTGCACTGCTGTACTTAGTAATAAACCTGTTATTAATGCGGGTAATATTTTTTTCATTTTAGTTCTCTGTTGTTTTATTAGTAATTATATAGAACGTGTTTAGCTATACTTTAGTTCATTGCGCAGGCTCTATTACTATTTGATGTATTAATTCTTGCGGCAATAAAGGTGTATTTTTGCCCTCAACGTAATCACTAAAACCCGCTCTATAAAATTCAGATAATGGATGCCCCGATTGCCCACCAGGAATAGCCATAATTGCATGCTCTAAATGCCCAGGTTGAGCAATAAAGCGTTGCGATGCGCCAAAACTACGCCCTTGTACAGCAGGCATGTAACTATCACCAAAACCCGTAGCTGTAGGCATATTTAATAACTTAGCAAGTAACGGCATTTGCTTTGCAAATGGATGCTCTATCACTAACTCATTTACCTTGCCCCACTGCCAGCTTTGTACGTTATTGCCAAATTGTTCTGTAAGCTTAGTGATAGTTTGGCTAAATGCACCGTGTAATTGTGCATCCCAGCTCTTAAATTGTGGGTTTATCCATGTGTTGGGTTTGTTGTTAATAAGCTGCCAAACTGCGGGCTCTAAATCTCGTTTTACGTATTTAAGTGTGCCTTGTTGTTTATTTAATTCGTCTTCCATATTACTAAATAAAATATTAATCACTTCATCGCGGTAGCGCTTAACTAAGGTATACCCTATGGAGTTTGAACATGCACATTGCTGCCAATTTTCGAGTGCTGTTATATATTGCTGATTTTTAGTTGTATCGGTTTTTAATTGCTTTAATAGCAGAGCATGCCAAGGCATTAAAAAGCGAGCTTGATTATCAAGTTGTAATGCGTAAAAGTCGCTCTCAGCAAATGTTTGTTTTTCAAATAATCTATCGCGAATTTGACTTGAACGCGCACCGAGTGCATAACCACCATTACCAAAACGCGCGTTATCTTCAGCCGATACCACGCGAGAATTACCAGTCCATAATCGCCCACTTTGTGGATTTTTAACAAAGGGCCGTTGTAATTCGTTTTGCTGCCAAAGCACGCTGTAATCATCGGCATTTACGCCAAGCTCACTTGGTGTTTTACGAGCCGGTATACCACCGATATTTTTCCACGCGGCGCTACCTTGGCTGTCTACCACCATTAAATTTTGCACCGGAATGCCCACATCGCTTGCTACAGCAAGTGCATCATCTACTGTTTTGGCTTGTTCTAACTTCACTAGCTGCATATTAACGGCATAAGATTGATGTGCAGTCCAGCTAAGTGCGTAAGGCTTTTCGTTAATGTATTTTACAGGGCCATATTCACTGAGTATTAATGAGTAGTTTTCGACCTCCCCATCGGGTAATGCAATCGATTCATCAACTTGCCATGTTTTACGCTCGTCATTTAAAGCAATCCAATCGGCAGTATCTAAATAGCCATTCGTAAATCCCCATGCAATATTATTGTTTGTGCCCACTACAATGGCAGGTGCGCCTGGCAGCGATACACCAGTTACTTGGGTAGGCGCTCCATTTTGCATGTAATTTAGCTGTGTTCTGTACCAAATTACAGGCACTGCCATCGATAAATGCATATCATCCGACACCATACCAGCGCCTGTTTTAGTAAGCGTTCCCGTAACAGCCCAGTTATTACTGCCGCGCTCTTGATTGGCTTCAATACTTTTAACTGTGTGTTGTGTTTGAGTTGGTAAAGTAGGTATGCCGCCGTTATAAGGCGTTAATTTGCTGCCATCAAGTGCAGCTTGGTATTTACTCGGCTGCGTTAAAAAATCAACCATTTGCTTTGTGTACGCTTGCTCGATTTGAATGAGTGCTTGATCGCGCTCAAATGTCGCGCTTTGTAAATCAAGGTACATGCTAAATATCACGAGTAGGCTGTCTTCACTTTGCCATGCCTTTTGTGTTGCACCTGTTAGTAAATATTCAAAGCTTGAATACCCTACTTGCGCTAAGCCTTCGTTTACACCTTGCGCATAACTTTTAAGTAATTGCTTATCTGCCTCTGGCAGCGTCTGTAAAATAATTTGGCTGCGTTTACGCAATTGATGAAAACGCATTTTTTTATCGAGCCCCAGCGCTGCTTCGCCAAATAACTCACTTAACTCACCTGCGGCATTACGCCTTAGTAAATCCATTTGAAAAAATCGGTCTTGCCCATGCGCATAACCTAAACCATAGGCAGCGTCGTTTCGGCTATTTGCGTTTATAACCACTTGCCCTAATGCATCGCGCGAAATTTTTACAGGCTCTACTACCGCGTTACTACGCCCGTTACCATCAAGGGCTGGTAAACTTAAGCTAAGTACGCCATAAACAACGGCGGTACTCGCCAACCCTAAAATAACAGTCAATAGCAGTAACCATTTGATTAATTTAAACATCGACCTTTCCTTTGATAATTTTCATCAAGCGTTGAGAGCATATAATAACCACAGTTTTATTAAATAATAATGTTCTTGCTCGCAAAGGGTGAAATAAACATCAAAATCCACGATAATGTCAGCTCCACACATCGTGCAGAACTAGTTGAGATCAATATGACTGAAAAAACATTTATCAAAGGTAAAGACCGCGACCTAGAATCGTCAATCTCTACCATGCAAAACAAGCTTAAAGCCCTAAACATTAATGTTGAAGAAGCGCTTTGGCTTAACCCTGTAGCTAACTGTTATTCGGTTCATATAAAAGACAGCGACTGCGGTGTTATGTTTACCAATGGTAAAGGCGCAACCGACAAAGCCTCTATTGCTTCAGCACTCGGTGAATACTTTGAACGCTTAAGCTGTAACTACTTTTTTGCAGACTTTTATCTAGGTAAAGAGTTTGCAAATGGTGAGTTTACTCATTACCCAACTGAAAAATGGTTTGAAGTTGAAGGCGATGAAGTACCACAAGGCATTATGGATGAGAGCTTATGGGATTATTTTGACCCAGAGCGTGAGCTGAACGCATCACACCTTTTTGATTTTAACTCAGGCAATGATGATCGTGGCATTTGTACCCTGCCCTACACTCGCCAACGCGATAACCAAGATGTATACATTCCAGTAAACGTTATAGGTAACATTTTTGTATCTAACGGTATGAGCGCAGGCAACACAAAGTTTGAAGCGCGCGTACAAGGTTTATCAGAAGTATTTGAACGCGCTATTAAAAACCGCATCATCGCCGAAGGTATTTGTTTACCAATCGTGCCTGAAGATGTTGTTAAGCAATATCCTAAAATTCACGAAGCGTGTGAAGAGCTTCGCAGCCATGGTTTTCATTTACGTATTGCCGATGCATCGCTTGGTGGCAAATACCCTGTAATGAGCGTAACGCTTATTAACCCAACAGATGGTTCTGTATTTGCTTCTTTTGGTGCTCACCCATCATTTGAAGTTGCGCTTGAGCGTACCGTTACCGAATTATTACAAGGTCGTCGTCTTGATCAACTAGATGTATTCCAACCTGCTACCTTTGATAACGACGAAGTAGCAACACCTGAAAACATTGAACTGCACTTTATTGATTCAAGCGGTTTGATTTCGCATGATTTCTTCCGTGCAAAAGCTGACTTTGAATTTGTACACTGGGACTTTAGCGGCACAACTGAGCAAGAATATAACTTCTGTACTGACCTAATTCACAGCATGGATCATGATATCTACATCATGGATTACACGCATCTAAACGTATACGCATGTCGTATTTTAGTACCGGGCATGTCAGACATTTACCCTGTTGATGAGCTTATTTGGCGCAACAACAACGAAGGCGCGAAATTCCGCGAAACATTCCTATCGCTTGATCAGTACGATGCAGAGCAATGGATGGACATTTACGACAGCCTTGAAGAAGCAGGCCACAGCGATATTATCCGCGCCGCAGAATTTATTGGCCTTGCAACCGATGCCAACACACCATGGCACACGCTGCGCATTGGTGAGCTTAAAGCACACCTATGTTTAGCTGCAGGCAGCGAAGAAGCCATTGATTGGGTTGACTGGATACTTCATACAGGCCAAGTAAACGAAGAGGCAATGCGCCACTTCCGCTGTTTAAAAGCGATTCTTGAAATTAAATACGATGACGAGCGCGAATACGCAGATTACCAAGATGCACTAGGCTTAATGTTTGGTGCTAATAATGTAGCCCTGGCTATAGAAATTGCCGAAGGTGAAAAGCAGTTTAACGGTTTAACTTTTCCTGGTTTATCGCTTGAAGGCTTTAAAAAGCATGCGGCGCTACTTGATGGTTACCGCAAGCTACATGTAGCAAAGCAAAATCATTGGGCGCGTGAAGTTAGCGATGCGTAACTAGTTAAACAACTAATTATAAAAAATAAACGGCGTATTTAAGGGCATGTTGACCTTTCAGGATTAATTTTTTAACCTCGAAAGACCAACAGGCTCTAGCGCTGTTTTCATTTTCGTAATAAATTAGCTATAGTTAATTTGCCTTAATTAACGCCAACATGCAGCTAATGCCACCATCGATTAATAATAAAAAAACGAATGTTCATAACTTTAAGCTGACCTTTTGGCTATCGCTTACATTAACTGTATTGGTTTGTGTGGTACTTGAGCGTATTAACTATAATCGAGCAAAAGACGCCCATCGATTGCAAATCCTCTCCGAAGTAAGCACCTATCGCGCCCAGCTTGAATCGACTTTAGTTTCTAATATCCAACTAGTGCGTGGCTTAGGTGTTGCTGTAGCCGTAGAGCCAAACTTAGAGCAAGAACGCTTTGCACAGATTGCCGCCCCTCTTTTCAATACCTCAAAAGAACTGCGTAATATTGGCGGCGCCCCAAATATGGTTATTCAAATGACCTATCCTTTAAAAGGAAATGAAAAAGCGATAGGTCTTAATTTTTTAAATAACAAAAATCAACGTGCAGATGCAATTAGAGCCCGCGACACAAACACGATCATCATGGCTGGGCCACTCACTTTAGTGCAAGGAGGTGAGGCATTAATAGCCAGAGTCCCTGTATATACCCCTCCTAAAAATGAATTTTGGGGTTTGTTATCAGTTGTGCTCGATATTCAAAAAATTTATACCAACTCTGGAATCTATGAACTTGAAAAGGAGTATCTCGTTGCCATACAAGGTCGCAATGGTTTAGGTAAAAAGGGGAGTTTTTTTATGGGAACTCAAATATTATTGAACAAAATCCTCTTGAATTCACTTTGAACTTTCAAGGTGGAAGTTGGCAACTATACGTTACCCCAAAGCTCGGCTGGAACCCGCCTCATTCAGCTATTTGGCCATTACGTTTAGCTATTATTATTATTTGTGGATTACTGACTTGGGCGTTTTTATTCTTTTTGAAAATGCTTAATCGTCAACAACAAAACGAGAAGATGCTCGAAACAATGAGCGATTTAGCACAAATCGGCGCATGGTCATTTAATTTAGAAACTCAGCAAGTGTATTGGTCAGATATGACCAAAAAAATATTCAAATACCCATTAAATACCCAACCTAAGTGGCCAATAGATTTGAGCTACTTTAAAAAAGGCACGAGCAGAGAAACCATTAAACCTTTAATTGAACGTGCTATAAAACTCGGCGAAAAATACGAAGTTGAACTGGAGGTAATGAATGCAGAAGGAGAGTCAATTTGGGTGCTTGTGCATGGTGAGGCAGAGCAAAAAAACGGACGATGTGTAAGAATTTTTGGATCATTGCAGAATATAGATACCCGAAAAAAGTTGAATTAGAAAGTAGCTCTATAGCGTTGCATAACGAAATTTTAGCCTCGCTTACTATAAATAAATTAATTTTAAACGGCCAGCTAAGCCAATCCAAGGACATAATTACACAATCTATTTGCCAAGCATTTCAAATTGAGCGCGCCAGCATACGGTTTTTTGATAAAGGCAAAAGCCAACTAATTCCATTTGCCGTGCACAGTGAATTGAACTCAGCAGATAAAATAGAGTTACTTTGGCTTAGGAAAAACCTCCCGGACTTTTTTAATACTATTGACCATCAAGCTGTATTTAATGCTTCTGATGTTTTACAAAATTCAACCTTGGCGCCCCTCTCCACACATTATTCATTGCCGTTAGAGATCAAATCTATGCTGTGTGTAATTATACCTGCAGGCAGTGGTGTATTGGGTATTATTTGTGCTGAGCAATGTAGAATTAAACGTAATTGGACTAAAAATGAGGAAAGTTTTTTAATCGCTGTCGCCGCATTGATAGGTAGCCTACATTCTAGCCAGCAACGTATTGAAACTGAACAAGAGCTAGTAACGGCTAAAGAAACAGCAGAACAAGCAGTTGCCGCAAAAAGTGAGTTTTTAGCGAGTATGAGTCACGAAATTCGCACCCCAATGAACGGCGTGCTCGGAATGTTAAATATAATAAAGCAAACAAAATTAGATCAACAACAAGAACACCATATAGAGTTAGCCCAATCTTCTGCTCAATCATTACTTAATATAATTAATGACATTTTAGACTTTTCAAAAATAGAAGCCGGTAAACTCGATATCGACAATGTACAATTTAACTTACCTAAATTATTAGGTGAGGTGGTTGAATCGTTCGCCTTAAAAGTAGAGCAAAACAATACCAAGCTTATTTTAGATGCCACTCAAATTACAGTCAGCGAAATAATTAGCGACCCAAACAGGCTACGTCAAATTTTAAATAACTTGATCGGTAACGCTGTTAAATTCACCTTAAATGGTGAAGTAATAATTGTGGCAAAAATAAATGACACAACCAACGGTTCATTTTTACAATGCTCTATTATTGATACTGGTATTGGTATCGACTTTAAAAAACAAGCGACATTGTTTAACTCCTTTACACAGGCAGATGCCTCAACAACGCGTCAGTTTGGTGGTACAGGATTAGGCCTTGCAATAGTAAAACAGCTTTGTGAACTCATGAACGGAGAGGTTAGTGTAACCAGCGTGAAAGGCCAAGGCAGCACTTTTTCTTTCACAATAAAGATACAACCTCGACTCAGTAAAGAGCAAGATCTACCGAGTCATTTAATTAAAGATAAGCATATTTTAATAATTGATGAATGCAGCTTAAATGCTAATACAGCAAGTAAGCAGCTCTCTGTTTGGGGCGCTAGTGTAGATTGCATCAATGACTATCAACAAATATTGAATTACTCACATAATGAGGTTCAAAATACTGATGCCATTTTAATTGATTACTACTTTTTTGAAAAAGCGTCGCCAGAATGCATTACTGCTCTAAAAAGATTTATAAATATACAAGGCTGTAAATTAGTAATAATGGCACCTATGAGCTACTCAAAAGAGGAATCAAAGCTAGCGATAAAGATTGATTGTATGATTTTCAAACCGCTAACGCCTTCTGATTTATTTGATTCACTCACTAATGATCAGTTTATAGAACTACAACAAAAGCAAGCTCAGTTGCAAAACAAACTCACAAAAATGGTCGCTACTAACTTTTCTCAACCACAAATTTTATTAGTGGAAGATAATAAAGTAAACCAAGTAGTCGCCTCAGCGTTATTAAAACAGGCTGGAGTGAGCTTTGATATTGCACAAAATGGGTTTGAGGCAATTGTTAAGCTCAATACAAAGCAAGGCGAGCCTTATGAGCTTATTTTAATGGACTGCCAGATGCCAGAAATGGACGGTTATCAGGCAACACAAGCGATAAGAAAAGGCGATGCAGGTAAGTATAATAAAAATATTACTATAATAGCCTTAACCGCAAATGCTATGCAGGGCGATAAAGATAAATGCCTTGCCGCTGGAATGGACGACTATTTGAGTAAACCTCTCGATCTAGCCGCTTTACAACCTAAACTTAGCCAATGGCTTGATACCCAATAAAAGTGTAAGCTAATAAAATACGCTTACTAATTTGAGATTATTTATGCAGTTATCAGCAAATCAACAACGTGTTATTGGTTGCTTACTAGAAAAGCAAAGTACGACGCCAGAGCATTATCCGCTATCGTTAAATGGCCTTACAAATGCATGTAATCAAAAGTCTAATCGCGATCCTGTTGTAAATTTCACTGAAAACGACGTACAAAATATACTTGATGAACTAATCGAACTGCGTTTGGTTACAATAGACGAAGGCCTTTCTGGTCGCGTAAATAAATACGACCATCGTTTTTGTAATACTGAATTTAGTAATTTACAATTTTCACAGCAACAGCGCGCTATTGTTTGTTTACTGCTATTACGCGGCGCACAGACACCAGGAGAGCTGAGAACTCGAAGTACTCGACTTGCTGAGTTTAATAATGTAAACGAAGTAGAGAGTGCACTAAATGAGCTTATTGAAAATGATTACGTAATAAAGTTAGAACGAGAACCTGGTAAGCGAGAAAGTCGCTATATACATCAGCTCGCAGACCAGCAAACTAACTTAACAAATAATACTCATGAGCCAAAAGTTAATGCACTTAAAAATAGTGAGTTAGACGAACTACTCGCAGAAGTTGAGCAACTAAAAACAGAACTACGTCAGATTAAAGCCCATTTAGGGCTTTAATTATTAAACGCTTAATCACATAATAAGTTTATATAAGACTATAGGAGCTGGCCATGCGCGCCGAAATTATGGCTGAAATGAAAGTTCAGCCAACAATTGATATAAACGCAGAAATAATCCGTCGAGTTAATTTTATAAAAGCACGCTTAGTGGCAGCTTACTCAAGGTCGTTAGTGCTCGGTATAAGTGGTGGCGTTGACTCATCAACTTGTGGACGTTTGTGCCAATTAGCAGTCAACCAGCTAAATGAAGAGCTAGACACTGATAAGTATCAATTTATTGCTGTTCGCTTGCCTTATGGCGTACAAGCCGATGAAGACGAAGCCCAAATGGCGGTTGATTTTATTCAGCCAAGTAAACGTATGACCGTTAACGTACAACCGGCAGCCGATGCACTGCATGAGCAAGCGCTTGCAGCTATAGTTGGTAGCAGCGAAGCCCTTCCTGAGCAAGCTCAGATAGATTTTATTAAAGGCAACGTTAAAGCACGCCAACGTATGGTTGCTCAGTATGAAATTGCAGGTTTTTGCCAAGGTTTAGTCGTAGGTACTGACCATAGTGCTGAAAACATTACTGGTTTTTATACCAAATTTGGTGATGGTGCATGCGATTTAGCGCCGCTTTTTGGTTTATCAAAACGCCAAGTTCGTGCGCTTGCAACTGCACTAGGTGCGCCAGCTTTATTAGTAGATAAAGCACCTACAGCTGATTTAGAAAGTGACCGCCCAGGCTTAACAGATGAAGAAGCACTTGGTTTAAGCTATGAGCAAATTGATGACTTTTTAGAAGGTAAACCTGTGTCTAATGATGTTGAACAAAAGCTTGTGAGTATTTACACGCGTACACAACATAAGCGCCAACCAATTCCGACAATTTACGATTAATGTTTTAGTAAATAAAATAAAGCAATTAATACCATTAATGATTAATTGCTTTTTTGATCGACAGATCAAGAGACTGCGTATATTTTACTAAATTAACACGCTAATATTTATTAATTACCCGCCAAAGAGAACACTGCATTATATGACATCGCCCATTTTAATTACCGGCGCAGGCCAACGTATTGGTTTAGCGCTAGCTCAGCATTATATAGCCCAAGGGCAGGCTGTTATTATTACGTATCGTACTCGTCACGGCGCTGTTGATAAATTAGAGCAACAAGGCGCTGTATGTATTTATGCTGACTTTAGTACCGATGACGGTATTAGTGCATTTATAAATACGCTTAATATGCATACATCATCGCTGCGCGCTATTGTACATAACGCATCAAGCTGGGACTGCGAAGCTAACAATCCTGACTTCGCAGCACTGTTTGATAATATGATGCGTATACATGCCAAAACACCGTATTTAATTAATTTAATGTGCGCAGAGCTGCTTTTAAAACATCAGCAAAATGAAAAAGTACCTGCCGATATAATTCACCTCACTGATTATGTAGTTGAAACAGGCAGCCCTAAACATTTAGCTTACGCAGCAAGTAAAGCAGCACTCGACAACCTAACTAAATCGTTTAGCGCTAAATATGCGCCAAACATAAAAGTGAACTCGGTTGCTCCATCGCTCATTATTTTTAATGAACATGACGATGAACAATATCGCGCTAAGACCCTTAAAAAATCATTAATGGGCATTGAACCCGGATGCCAAGAAATTATCAATAGCATTGATTTACTATTACAAAGCCAATACATCACAGGGCGCTCTTTACCTGTAGATGGCGGTCGTCATTTAAAGTAAATAAGCTAAATAAACTGAGATATTTATGCATAATGAATTAAAAGAAAGTTACCAAAAAATCATCACCGCAGTAGGCGAAGATGCTAACCGCGAAGGCTTACTTGATACGCCGAAACGTGCTGCAAAAGCAATGGAATATTTAACGCAGGGGTATCGTCAAACACTTGATGAAATAACTAATAAAGCGGTATTTACGTCTGATGCTGACGACATGGTGTTAGTGCAAGACATAGAGCTTTACTCTATGTGTGAACATCATTTACTGCCTTTTATTGGCCGTTGCCATATTGCTTATATACCAAACGGTAAAGTATTAGGCTTGTCTAAATTTGCCCGTATTGTTGATATGTTTTCACGCCGTTTTCAAATTCAAGAACAGCTAACGCATCAAATCGCTAAAGCAGTTGAAGAAGTGACAGGCGCTAAGGGCGTAGGCGTTATTGTTGAGGCAAAACACATGTGTATGATGATGCGTGGTGTAGAAAAGCAAAATTCAAGCATGCGTACATCAGTAATGTTAGGTAACTTTAGAAGCGATCCTAAAACGCGTAACGAATTTTTGCAGCTTATAAAAGGTTAACCTATGGCTAATGCAATTATTAACGTTACTAATTTGCGACTGCGTACATTTATTGGCTTTAACCCCGATGAGCGTGAAAAAAGCAAGACGTAGTGATCAATCTGGAGATTCACTACCCTGCTGATGATGCCTGTAAAACGGATGAAGTAGACCAAGCACTAAATTATAAAGTGATCACCAAAGAAGTGATTAGTTTAGTAGAGCAAGGGCACTTTTTACTGCTCGAGAAATTAGTTGCTGAAATTCTTGCGGTTTGTCACTCGCACCCAAGTGTTCATTACGCTAAAGCACGTGTTGATAAACCGCATGCACTGCGTTTTGCCGACTCAGTGTCGTTAACACTTGATTGGGCGAAATAACTTTTGTATCTAAATGAGTTTTTCGAATCCAACGGCAAGGGCGATAACCGCTAAATAGCGCGCGCCTTTGCCTAGCATTACTAGCAACAAAAAAGCACTAAACCGTACTTTAAATATGCCTCCAATTACTGTTAATGGATCTCCCACAACCGGTAACCAAGCAAATAACAAACTATATACACCATATTTATTAAATTGTTTTTGTGCGCTATCAAGCCCTTTTTGCGATACAGGAAACCACTTTTTATCTTTAAAACGCAGTACCTGCGTGCCTAACCAGTAATTAACGCAGCTTCCCAATACATTTCCAAGTGTTGCTACGCACCACATAAGCCATAAATTAACTTTACCTTGGGCAATCATTCCCACCATTATCACCTCAGAAGAGCTGGGCAATAATGTGGCAGATATAAATGCGCTAATAAATAACGTGAGATAAAGCATAATGCCCTTATAGCTAAACGTAAAAACCCAGCCTATAGCTGGGTTTATAATACCAATTTTATTAAAAACATGATCATTCTAGCGTATTAAATAACTCACTAACTACGTTTAAATTATTTATATAGAACAACTATGTATCATAATTTTAGCCTTGTTATTGAGCTATTTTCTCATCGCTATAATAGATCACTAATTTAATGCAATGGGTATAAAAATAAACTGTGTGTTTATTTTATCAAATTTAAACTAAACGGATAATTAAACTCTTTTCCTTCGTTAGCTTTAATACTCGCCAGTACAACCATTACAAACCCAAAAATTGCCACTAAAGGTAGTAATATTAAGCCTACTGCTACAAACATCAGTAAAAAACAAACTACATATGCAATTGCCATCGTTATTTGAAAGTTAAGCGCCTTTTTACCGTGCACGTCAACAACTGGCATTTCATCTTTTTTAATTAACCACACAATTAATGGCCCAATTATTGAGCCAAACGGCACAATAAATCCAGCTAATGCACTTAAATGACATAGCATAGCCCACGTACGGTCATCTTTATTAACTGGTTCAACCTGTTGATTTTCTTCCATAACACTCTCCTTTTTGTTTCATGTATGTTGCCTTTTAATTAAACAAATGTCCATAAATCAACTGCTGTATTAGCAAAAAATCACAACGTAAAATCTTGTGATAAAAAAGTGATAAGTTTGTGAGAGTTTCTGGAGACGATTATTCAATACTTAACTCGAATCATCACTTACAGGAAATAATAATGAAAGCTTCTACATTAACAATTGCAACTCTTTTAGCGGCAGCTAGCCAATCAACTATGGCCGCAGAGTTAGATTTAAAAATAACCAACTTAACTCAAGGCATCCATTTTACACCCGTATTAATAACTGCTCACGACAGTGAAGATAAACTGTTCGAAGTAGCAACGGAAGCCTCTACCGCATTACAAACAATGGCTGAGGGCGGAAATATTGCAGAACTAGTTGCACAAGCAACTGCCGCAGGTAGTGATATGGCTGCAAACCCGGCTGAAGGTCTACTTGCGCCAACAGTATCTGCAATGGCAACCCTAACGACATCTGATGGTAACGAATACCTTTCTGTTGCCGCAATGCTACTTCCTACAAATGACGGTTTTGTCGGTCTTGATAGCTGGAAAATTCCAACCGAAGCTGGAACGTATACTGTGTTTTTAAATGCTTACGATGCAGGTACTGAACAAAATAATGAACTTGTAGTAGAAGGTTCAGGTGCACCAGGTACGCCTGGTATTCCAGCTGCTCCTGGTGGTAATGCTGGTACCGGTGGTGCTGGTTTAACAAGCACCGATAGCAATATTAATATTCATATTCATCCTGGTAACTTAGGTGATGACGATCTAACCGCTGGTAATAGTGACTTAAGCAATACAGTGCACAGATGGTTAAACCCAGTAGCAAAACTAACCGTTACGGTTAAGTAGGAGCGCTATAATGTCATCTTTTAAAAACTTTAAAAAAAGCGCTTTAATACTAGCGCTTGCAACTACTCTTGCAGCATGTGGCGACAATGATAGCAACGAGCCTGATCAAGTAGTTGCACCAACACCAGCACCGACAGCTACCAGCTATGAATTTAACGTTACTGTAAGTAATTTAACTGCTGGTCAACCATTTTCACCATACAACAACATAAAATTAGTAAAAAAGGCGCTTAGTCTACACAAGCATGTTGCATTGAAGCAGAAAAGAAGCTAGTGGGAGGAGCTACAAATCCCTCACACGCCCCTCAGTGCCCGGCAGCACTTGCCACTGAGGTGACAGTCATGGCTGGGGTGTGCACACACACACACACCCCCCCCCCCCCCCCCCCCCCCCCCCCCCCCCCCCCCCCCCCCCCCCCCGCCAAAAAACAAATCAGAGAACACTCACACACCAGGCAGACAGGTGTGTGTGCAATGAAGACAGCCTACCCACACACCCCAGCCGGAGAACCATCCAGTAGATTGCCTGCCGAGATCATTAAAAAAAAAAAACAACCACAGCTTACATTTGTGTAGTATATCACATGGTAAAATGAAAAAAAATACAAAGCTACTGGTGTATCAGAATCCGGATGCTGCTGTTAGCTACTGAATGAAGTGCTGATACACATTAAGATTGTGGCACTAAACTGGCAAGCTACCAGTGATCAAGAAAACCACACAAAAGCTATCTTCTCATAATTCTGATAACTGTCATGAAAAGCACAATGAACTGTGTTCTTATGTGCCTTTATTGTGTTTTAGAAGGGAGAGTCGGGTGTCCCCCCCCCCCCCCCCCCCCCCCCCCCCCCCCCCCCCCCCCCCCCCCCCCCCCCCCCCCCCCCCCCCCCCCCCCCCCCCCCCCCCCCCCCCCCCCCCCCAGAGGTGTCATGGTGCCTGAGTGTGTGTCACACACATCACACACACACCCCCCCCCCCCGAGCCCCCCCCCCACACACACATACAGTGACGTGGCCAGAAAGAAGAAAAGCAAGAAAAAAAAAAAAAAAAAAAAAAAAAAAAAAAAAAAAAAAGAAAGTGTGTGTGTGTGTGTGTGTGTGTGTGTGTGTGTGTGTGTGTGTGTGTGTGAGAGAGAGAATGAATTTAAGGGACACACAGTGAGACAGGCATATATAAAATGAGAGAATGTGTGTGTGTATACACACACACTGAATCAAACATACACACAGAATGTGTATTGTAGGTATCAATCATTAATGAAGTTCAAAACAAAACAGTTTATTTAGCCACAAAAAAAAAGTATCCCTCAGATCCCACCACCATGGTACAGTGCTCAACTGAATCCTTTTCTGAGGATACCCACAACAGCCAGCCGCTGTACAACCGTGCCTGCAAGTTTATCACAGTTTTTTCAAAGCCACAGCCACCAGGAAGTGTAGAATGTAAAAAGAAATACATACACACGTATGTTGAATCACAGAACCACACAAGTAGAAGCTTTCAATAATAAAGCTTTTACGAAATGCTAAAAATACCATTATTTACACGCATTACAGAAACAGAAGGCCGAAAAAGGGGTTATAAACTAAACCCTAGCCAACTAAATTAAGACTCCTATTATGAAATTATCTTTGTACCAAAAATTAGCCATATCGTTAGTTGTTATATTTTGTTTTATTTGTGCACTTGTTTATGGCTGGAGCAAACAATTAGAACTTACTTCAAAACACCATGGTGAGCAAAATCTGCATTTAGCGTTAGCTGAGCATTTAGTACAAGATAACCCATTGATAAAAGAAGGTGTTTACGACTATAAAGCGCTCGAAAACCTTTTTCATACTTTAATGCTATTAGGCCCTGCGTTTGAATTTTATTTTGTAGACGAAACCGGAAAAATTCTTACTTACTCAGCAAAACCAGGAAAAGTTAAGCGTAACTATATCGATTTAGCGCCTTTAAAAAAGCTCATTAATGACCCTAAAGCAGCACCTATCTATGGTGATAATCCGCGCAATAAAGACCAACAAAAAATATTTTCGGTTGCGCCTGTATTTAATCACGACAAGTTACAAGGTTACCTATATGTAATTATTGGCGGTGAAGCCTACGATACCTCCCTCAATACTATAAAAAATAATGACAGGCTATGGCTAGCCGCTTTATGGCTTGGCTCCGCTTTAGCCTTTTTACTCATTGCAATGCTAATTTTACTGCGTTTTTTCACCAATCCAATACAGCGTTTAGCCCGTGATGTAAGCAATATCGAAGCAGCTAATTACAGCCTTACCGACACCAAGCTAAGTAACTATTCAACACAAAAAAGCAATGAAGTACATAGTTTGGGTCGCAGTATTCAAGCAATGCTTACCCGCATTAATGAGCAATTTAAAGCACTTGAAGAGAGCGATAAACAACGCAAAGAGTTACTCACTCACTTATCGCACGACCTACGTACACCACTTGCATCATTGCAAGGGTTTTTAGAGGTTTTAAATCAATCTGGTGAGCAATTAAGTAAAAAAGAGCAACAAGAATACTTACAAGTGTCGCTTAATAATTGCGGACAATTAAAATTACTCATAGAACAAATATTTGAACTTGCCCATTTAGAAAATGGCGAAATAAACATAAATAAAGAAACCTTTAATTTAGGCGAATTAATTTATGACTGCATTGCTAAATTTAGCTTAGCTGTAAATAAAAAGGGTATTCATTTATCGGTAGAACCTGCAATTTGTGATTTCCCTGTTGTAGCCGATATCGCAAAATTAGAACGCGTATTAAGTAACTTAATTGATAACGCTATTAGGCATACGCCTAGCGGTGGTAGCATTGCAGTACATGTAAAGCGCAGTGGCGACAATCAGCTATTTGTGCATGTTTCAGATACTGGCGTTGGAATAAAACAAGATGAACTGAGTGCTATTTTTAATCCTCACTATCAAGCCACTAATTCAAATAAAGCGGGTCGTCAGCAAGGCGGCTTAGGGCTAGCTATATGTCGGGGGTTATTGAAACTGATGGACAGCGAAATTAATGTACACAGTGAACTTGGTAAAGGCACTATATTTAGTTTTAACCTACCACAAAAAAAGTGCTTCTTTAAGAAGCACTTTATATTCACATAATGACCTGTTTTAGCTCAACAGGTTCGTTACTTTTTAATACCTGCTAAATCAAGAATAAACGCATAATAGAATGCGGTATCTTCTAAGCGCTTAAAGCGACCCGATGCACCACCGTGCCCTGCTTCCATATCTATTTTAAACAGTAATTTATTGTTATCCGTTTTATAATCACGAAGTTTTGCAACCCATTTTGCAGGCTCAAAGTATTGAACTTGTGAATCGTGCAAGCCTGTCGTTACTAGCATATTAGGATATGCTTGCTTAGAGACTTGATCGTATGGCGAGTAAGATAGCATGTAATCGTAATAGGCCTTTTCGTTCGGGTTACCCCATTCGCCATACTCGTTTGTGGTAAGCGGAATGCTCGCATCTAGCATAGTGGTTACTACATCAACAAACGGTACCGCAGCAACCATGCCTTTATAAAGCTCTGGTGCTTGGTTTGCTACAGCGCCCATTAATAAGCCGCCAGCACTTCCACCTCGAGCAAATATTTCCCCTTTTGCACCATACTTCTGAGTCACTAATTCTTTGGTTACATCCACAAAGTCATTAAACGTGTTCTTTTTTGTCAGTAATTTACCGTCTTCGTACCAAGGACGACCTAACATTTGCGAGCCTCGAACATGAGCAATGGCAAATACAAAGCCACGGTCCAACAAGCTCAAGCGTGAGCTGGAGAACGTTGGATCCATCGTTGCCCCGTACGAACCATAACCGTACTGCAGCAATGGATTTGTACCGTCTTTTTTAAATGCATCTTTACGATAAACCAAACTTACCGGTACTTTTATACCGTCACGCGCAGTTACAAAAATGCGCTCTGAGGCATAGTTGTCAGCACTAAAGTCGCCCAATACAGTTTGTTGTTTAAGTAATGTTTTGTTGCCTGTTGCTAAATTTACATCGTATGATGAATCAGGCGTTGTCATGCTTGTGTAGTAAACACGTAACGTATCGCTATCAATCTCATTATTGCCATAAGTGCTAATTGTATAAGCGCTGTCGTTAAAGCTCAGTGGTAACTCTTTACCTGTTTTTAAATTGCGAGCAATAAGTTTTGACTGACCCATTTCACGTTCTTGATATACTAAGTAGTTACCAAATAAATCAATGCCTTCGAGTTTAATACCGTCGCGCGCTGGGATCACACTTTGCCAATTAGCTTTGTTACCTGCTTTATCAATATCCACTTTCATTAGCTGAAAATTTACTGCGTTTAAATTAGTTACAATGTAGTAAGTATTTCCTAACTTCGAAATTTCATATTCCAGCCCAGCTTCACGCTCAATTAAACGCTTAGGCATTGCCTTAGCATCATCAGCGCTCAATACCGACACACCTGATGCAGCCGTGCTGCTGTGCCAAATATAAATCTCTGACTTATCTTTGCTTTTACTCATCCCCATGTAATAACTGGTATCAGTTTCTTCGTAAATTAGCTCATCATCAGCTTGTGATGTACCTAATGTATGACGATAAACTTGATAACCTAGTAGAGTTTGTAAATCTTTTTTAATGTAGTAAACCGTTTTATTATCGTTTGCCCACACAATGCCACCGTTAGTGCCTTCAAGTGTGTCTTCGAGTAATTTACCGGTTGTTAAATCTTTTATTTTTATACTATAAATACGACGGCTAACAGTATCTTCGCCATAAGCCATTAAATTGCCATTCGGGCTTACATCTAAGCCACTTACCGCATAATAATCATGGCCTTTAGCAAGCTCATTTACATCTAAAATAACTTGCTGATCAGTGCCTGAAAAATCACTACTGCGTAGGTAAGTCGTGTATTCATTGTCGCCACGATTTTGCGTTGAGTAAAAATAATCACCGTTTTTAACTGGGACTGAATCATCGTCTTTTTTAATACGCCCTTTTAGCTCCTCAAACAATTTACTTTGCAACGTTTTAGTATGTGCAAGCATTGCATCTGTATATGTATTTTCGGCTTCTAAATAGTTAATAACCTCTGACGCTTTACGTTCGTCATCACGTAACCAATAGTAATTATCTACACGTGTGTCACCATGAATAGTCATCTCATATGGCACTTTTTTAGCAATAGGTGCAATAGCTTGGGCTACTTGAACAGTTTTAATTTGTGTATTATTTTTTTGAGTCTCTTCTGGGGCTTGATTACAACCACTTAAGATAGCTATCGACAGTGCAGCAAATGCAAAGGGGGTACGTTTCATCAGTCAAAGTCCTTGTTGTATTTAATTTTTATTAAGTAATACCAACTTAATCAATTTGAGAGATTAAACCTGACGCTAACGGTGTTAAAAATTTCTGATATAGAACAACTAAATAACGAAATTTTTGCCTTGTTATCGACAGGATTTTCTTAACTCAAAGTAGCTCATTTAATTAAGCAGATTGGTATAAATATATCTAAAATTAGAATTTGTCGTTATTTAATTTGAGAAGCCATGTAAAAAGGGAGCCGAAGCTCCCTTTATATAACAGTTAAGTTATAAAATTACTTTTGTTTACGACGACGCATAAATGCAAACGGCGCTACTAGTAATGTTAACCATGCAAGAGAACCAGAAGAGCTTTTCTTCTTAGTCTCAACAACTGGAGGTACTACCACTTCAGCAACGCTAACGTTAACGTTAACCATTACAGGTTCAGAAACATTACCGCGTACATCAATTGCCACAACTTGAATTTCAGCTGATGAATTTCCAACTAACAACTCTGTATTTACAACAACTACTTGACCTTGCTCATCAACACCTAGACCAATATTGGTATTAGACTGAACGAAGTACTCCGAAACGTCTAAGTCAAAATCAGACTCCGTAATTGTTAATTTACCAACAACTGTGCCATTTTCTGCATCTTCAGAAACTGTAAATTCACCACCAACTAACATTGGGGCTTCAATTGCAGGAAGCTCTAAATCAGCACTTGCCATTGCTTTAACAACACCCAGGCCAGATGTTTGCGATAATGCAAATGGACCGCTAGCTTCAACAATCGCTTTTTCACCAGGTTTAAGTGATGAAACCACTTCGCCTGTCTCTAATGACGTTAATGCTACAGTAGGAGAAGTACCAAATAACGTTGAACCTTCAACGCTGTCTGTTTCAGAAAACACACCCGTTTGATAAGCAGGGCTACCTACTGAAGCTTTAAAGTTCATTTGCTTGCCAATTAGCGAAGCATCTACGTTAAATAAGTTTGTACACGCAGAGAATGTAACCGTGTTCTCACCCGCTGAATGAAACATCGGAGTAACCCATGCTAACGAATCGTTACCAGCGCCATCAGTTTCACCAATTACTGTACGGCTACGGCCAGGGAATGCTGTTTCACGACCACGGTCGTTATAGTTTTGCATAATTTGATCATATACGCCGTCATTATCTGTATCTATTTCAAGTCTAACGCCAGCTTGGAATACATGAGTTAATGGGTCACGTAATTGGATAGAAGATGTTACAAAGATACCCGAATCACAAGAGTCATCAGCAAAAGCAGAGAAAGTAGTCGAAATAATATTAAATTCAGCTTCTTCTCGTGTTTTTTCAGTACCCATTGCAATAATGGTTTCTGCGAACGGCGTAATTTCTGTTTGACCACTATTTTCAACGATAAGTGCCATCTCGTTGTCTATAATTTGAGATGAAACACTTAGCGCTGTCGCTGCTTTTGGCATTACGTGATACACAACGTGTAAATCATGATCTGTATCTGTACTTGCATCATCAAATACTAATGCACCATCAAACTCTACTGAAGTAAGTGCTGCGCTTCTTGCTGCAATATCGTCAGCACTAAACGGGTTTTCTAATTCCCATACTGGCAGTTTTGTAGGATCAACAGTTAGTACCACGTCAAAATTCATTGACTGACCTGCAGGAATTGTTACTGATGCAGGGAAATCCCAACTAATTGCTGCTGTATCTTCATCATTCTGGTAACGCGCTTCAGTGCGTAGTGCATACGTTTTAGCGTCTGATGAAAAGTTTTTAACCGTTACAGTCTGCGTTAACGACTCTGTTTCAGTCATAGACACCAGACCAAAAGAAAGCGCAGCTTGCTTAGTATTAAATTGTGTATTATTAACCCATGCAGCTACTGGTAAATTAACTGCTTTAGTTACGTCAACTAAGCCTGAACCAATCATACTAATTGGAGCAAGCTTTGAGTCAGGGTTAGTTGCTAGCGGCTCGTTGGTTACATTTAGATCAGCTGCATTCATGATCGTAGCTTTAATTTCAAATGCATTTCGCTCAGGGTGAGCTTCGCGAATCATCGCAACGGCACCGGCAGTTATAGGGCCAGAGAAAGACGTACCAGATACAGGGTTATTCTCAGTTTGCGTACCAGCTGCAGCTACTTCAATACTTGTACCTGGAGCTGTAATTTCAGGCTTTAATAAACCATCCATAGAAGGACCACGAGAAGAGAATGTTGCTACGGCTCCCGATGTTGTTTTAACTTTTACATCAATATCAAATGTTGCCGTATTACCTGCTGCTAATTGCGCTTTTAAAGCAGCACCTGCAGCAAAATTAATACCTACATTTTTAATCGTAACAGCAGCGTCACTGCCACCCATTGGTGCAGGGGTACCATCATCTGTATTGTTAGCAATCAGTACAAATTCAGCACCTTTTTTCTGCGCATTAAGTACTTTAACTGTAAATGCACATGCACCACGGTCAATTAATACAGCTTTACCTGTAAAATCAACATCAGCGGCAAACTCGTCACAACCATTTTGGTTAGCATCAGGGTAAACTAAGTCAATATCAGCGCCTGAAATAGCATAGTCAGCCTGCAAACCAAACCCTGAACCTTGGATATTACCTTCAACACCCGCAACAGTACCAGTAGCTATACTAACTTGAGTTGTTGGATGCGTCATCGCGCCTACAGATAGTGCATTCGGTGTTGTACTTGGACCACCAACACGAAATGGGTTATCGCCGTCATTACCAGCAGAGATAACCATATTTACACCTAGATCAACAGCGCGTTGAATTAAATACTGCGCACCACCACCTGTGTATGTATCACCAAATTCGCCACCGAGTGACATATTCATTACATCTACACGATCAGAAATGTCACCATCTCCATTAGGATCCATCGCAGCTTCTAATGCTGCAACTTGTGCCGCACTTGGACAACCACCACCACAAACAGAGTAAACATACAGCTCTACATCAGGTGCAATACCACTTACTGAGTGTGAAGAAGATGTACCGTGATTTGTTGGCTCATCAACATCAGGAATAACAACAACAGGATCGTTTTCAATTGGGTCTGCATCATTGCGAATAAAATCGAAACCACCTTTTACAATACCTTGTGGCCAAGTAACTGCGGTAGGATCTTCCTGAGCGGCATCATATGCCTCAACAGTACCCGCGCCATCAAATGCTTTGTGAGTATAATCAATACCGGTATCTAAAACAGCAACTCGCTGGCCTTTACCACTTACAATACCCTCATCGATTAAAGGTTTAGCGTGAATATAGTCAGACGTTGCAGCTACATGTAACTCGTTATCAAACATAGGTAATACTTTAGCTACACGTGAGTCTTTTGCTATTTTAGCTAATGCTTCTGGTGATGCTTGAACAATTAGTGTTGGTGCTAGTATTTTAGTTTTACCAATTACTTTCGCATCAAAATCTAAGCTATTGAGCTCTAAAGTCATTGTATCTTGAAGCTGCTCAATATTTGCCGTAATTTCACGGTTGTTTGATGCCTGATAAGTACCATTTACAAATCCATCAACAGAGGTCGTCGCACGAAGTACGATCATATATGCTGATGGTTCTTTCTGTGCAGAAACCGTATCTTTAACTTGCTCTGCTTGGTGATGAGCAATAGTAACTGTAGGTAAAGTTGTTGCACTTGCGAATGTTGCAATAAACGCACTTGATACTGCAGTTGCTATTGCAGTTCTTTTTATTATGTTTTTAGACATTATTTCCCCTGGGACGAGTTTTATATTATTGTGCTTATACCAATCGTAATTGGTTTGTAACTAGAATATAAAACTTTACACCCACCCTGAGCAACACCTTGATTACAAACAAATTACAATGCGTCTACACAAAGACAGAAAACAAGCCTAAGCAATTGATTTGAAGTAACAATAATTCAATCTAAATTTGTAAACAAGTGTAAACAAACCGACCTTTTTGAGACAAATATGAATAATGAAGTGATTAACATCTTAACTATGGCTAAAGTAATTCAAACCGCAGTGGCTCCTGTATTTCTCATAACCGGGATTGCTGCCACACTGGGTGTTTTATCTAATCGCTTAGCACGAATTACCGATAGGGCACGTCAATTAGAACGCAGGTTAAAGGTAAGTACAGATGAAGATTTCAATAAATCACTGGCTACAGAACTTCGCGCCCTTTTAAAGCGCTCTCGATGTATACATATCGCTTTTAGCTTGAGTGTTTTAAGTGCTTTGCTTGTATGTGCTGTGGTTATGCTGTTGTTTTTATCACATATTCAATCTATAAATTTAGGCGTTACAATTGCCTGCTGCTTTGTTGCAGCAATGGCATTGCTTATATGTGCCTTTATGTCTTTACTTGGCGAGGTATTTTTAGCAACTCGAAGCATGCGTCGCGGGATGATATTTGCTGACATAGACATAAACGATTAAATTTTAATTAAACCCATCGCATTTGCTTGAATAAATACGATGTTAGATACAATATACTTAATTAATAATTAAAATTTCCAACAGGGGCAAACATGAAATTAAAAAACGTATTAGCAACAATAGCGCTAGCAACGTGTGCATTTAGCGTATCGGCAAATTCTGCATTTAAAGAGCCAAGTGACGCAATTGAGTATCGCCAAGCTGCATTTTCAATGATCTCAGTACAAATAAGCGATATGGGTGCAATGCTAAAAGGCAAAGTACCTTTTGACGCAGAGCAATTTAAAAAGCGTGCTAACAACGCAGCTGCACTTTCAAAAATGCCATGGGAAGCGTTTTACGAAGGAACCGATAAAGGCGATACAGCGGCACTTGCTGCTGTTTGGGCTGAAAATGCAACCTTCGTTGAAAAAGCGAATGCTTTTGCAGCAAATGCAGATAAGCTAGCGTTAGCTGCTCAATCAGGCGATAAAGCCGTAATCGGTAAAGCTTTTGGTGCATGGGCTAAAGGCTGTAAAGATTGCCATAAACAATTTAAAGATTAATTATTATTGTTTTAGCTGCTTGATGAAGTAACAATAAGTAATAAAAAAGCACGGAACGGTTAACCGTTCCGTGCTTTTTTGTATCTATTATTGAAATACATATATTACTTATTAAACTAAACCTTAACTGGGCTGCGTTTAAATATACGCTTAATAAGCCCCGACAAGCGCTTAAACAAGTTACCAATATCGCTTAATATGATATACAAACATGGTACCAATATAAGTGTTATTAATGTTGCAAACATCACTGCAAAACCAAGCGCTACCGCCATAGGTATTACAAACTTAGCCTGCAAACTTGTTTCAAACATAATGGGCAATACGCCTGCAAATGTAGTGATTGAAGTAAGTAATATAGGTCTGAATCGAGCACAACCGGCATCTATTACAGCATTTTTAATACTAACACCTGCTTTACGGGCTTGATTCACATAATCGGTCATAACGAGTGAGTCGTTTATAACCACCCCAGCTGCAGCAATAATACCAAAGCCAGACATTAAAGTTATATCCAAACCAAACCAGTAATGCCCCCATATTGCTCCCGTTAAGCTAAATGGAATCACCGACATAACAATAAGTGGTTGCGCATAACTCTTAAGGGGTACGGCTAATAAAATATACACCAAAATCATACCGCCGAAGAAAAACATCTTCTGCTGATTAGCTTGATCTTGTTGCTCTTCAATGGCGCCACCAAGTTCTGACTTAACACTTGGGTACTCTTCTTTAAGTTGTGGTAGTAATTTTTCTTTAATTTGATCTACAACTTCGTTTGGCTCAATCACTTCCTCATCAATGTTGCCATAAACATACACTGTACGATAACCCCCTTCGCGGCGAATATAACTAATACCCGGTGTTTCAGTGAGTTCAACTACATCGCCAAGCAGTACTTCACGGCCCTGCGGGGTAGTAACAACCGCATGCTTAAGTGACGAAAATGCCTCTCGAGTCAGTTTAGGGTAACGTACCATTACACGCACCTCTTCGCCGTTTCGAATAACACGCTGAGCCTCACCACCGTAAAAGCTTGCCCCAACTTGATTAGCAATAGAAGCCAAATCTAAACCTAAGTCGTAAGCGACCGGTTTTAGGCTCATTTGCACTTCTTTACTGGCAGGGTCTATTGTTGAGCTAATATCAAACAAACCTTCTTGCTGTTGCAGCAATTCTATAAAGCGACGACCAGCATTATTTAATGTATCAATATCTGAGCCATATAATAAATAACCAAATTCGCCGTCACTGCCTCCTCCATTTACATCATCATAAATGGTTAATGATTTAACACCGGCAATATCAGGCATGGCTTCGCGCCAACGGCGTGATAATTCAAACGCGTTATAAGGACGTACACTTTCATCAACAAGAGGTACAAGCACTTGGGCTTCGGTGCGCCCTTGGTTAAATACTAAAATATCTCTTATGAGTTTTTGACCATATTTGCGCTCGGTATCTTCATCAATCGCAATCACCATCGCCTCTATTTCACGAATAGCATTTATTGTTTGTATGTCTGATACATTGTCATTCATTTCTAGATTTATTTGTGGGTAGTCATGCGGAATTTTTGGCATAAACCCAGTACGAACTTGATTTGATGAGATTAAAGCAAAGGTTACGATCAACAGGGCGATAAATGAAAATAATACTGACCAACGCCATTCAACACAACGTACAACAAAGCGCTTATATGGGCCATTTACAAAACCAAAAAATCGCGTATTAAACCGATCTCGCCAGCCCCCTCTTTTATTGGTGAAAAATGAGTGTGGGCAATATGGGCAGGCAATATCAACTTTGATTCAATCAAACTAAATACCAAACACAGCATTACCACCACAGCTATACCATAAAAGAAGGCACTTTCTGGACCTGTAGATAACGTAAATGGAGCAAATACTGCAATGGTAGTTAGTACACCAAAAGTTGCGGGGGTTGCTACGCGTTTTGCGCCATTAACCACATTAACAACACCGCCGCCTTTTTTCTCTATTTCGGTGTAGGCACTTTCGCCTATGACAATGGCGTCGTCCACCACAATCCCTAGCACCATAATAAAAGCAAAAAGTGATAAAATATTAATGGTTACACCAAACAGTGGCATCATCATCATTGCGCCCAAAAAGCACACTGGTAAACCAATCATTACCCATAATGCCAACTTAAAGCGTAAAAAGATTGATAGCATAATTGCAACCAAAATAGCGCCCTGAATGAGGTTTGTAACCATCATATCTAAGCGGGCATTTAAGTAATACGTGAAATCCATTAATGGCTCTAAACGAACCCCCAGGGGTAGCTCTTTGTTTTTTAATTCTATAAATGCTTTTACTGAATCAGCAACTGGGATAATACTTTGCTCTTCAGTCGCTTTTACCGATATATAAACCGCATTTTCACCATTGAATTTAAAGTAACGCTCACCCTCAGTGAACTGATCTTTAATCACGGCAATATCTTGCAGTAACACTTTAGCGCCATTAGCCCCTATTTTTACCGGTATTTGTCTAAATTCTTCACCTGAGTAAAACTGATTTTCGACGCGTACAGAAATAACACCTGCGTCTGTTTTTAATTGCCCCGCCGAAAAGTTAGCTGAGTAACGACGCACTGCATTCATTACATCACTAAGGGTTAGGTTATATTGACGAAGCGTATCGGGTTCTATTTCAATTGCTATTTCATCAAGAGGAACATCGTTTACCACTAACGACACGTTAGATAGCTGTAGTAACTCATCCTCTATTTGGTTTGCTATAGGCTTAAGCTCAGTAAGAGGTAGGTCAGCAACAAGCGTCATACCTATTACATCTTGCCTAAACTCAACCTGACTTATGGTGACCGGTTCCATACCGGCTGGGAACGTTGCTATACCATCAACACGTAACTTTACTTTATCAAGCACATCGGTAAGTTTTGCATCGGTGTTTATTTCCAGGCTTGCTGTACCGCCATTTCTAAATGCGCGATACACGCCTTTTTTAATTTCGGTCACATCTTTTAGTGACTCTTCTATTTTTATAAGTATGCTTTCTTCTATTTCTTGTGGTGAAGCGCCAGGATAGTTAGCTTCAATATTAATGTAGTTAATTTCTACATTAGGGAACATTTGACGTTGGATATTTAGAAAGCTAATAATCCCCATCACCACAATAAAAATCATCATTAGGTTGGCAGCAACGGAGTTATTGGCAAAATAAGCAATAATACCGGTTTGTTTTTCAGCGTTAGACGCTGTATTTGGTAGTTCAGTGTTACTCATAACTCAGCCTACCTTTATAATTTTTCAGTGGAAGCATTTTCAAGTGCCTCTGTTTTTTTAGTATCTTGAAGGCCCGCAATTTTTACAGCCATACCTTTTTGCGGATACTCTGGCAACGTAATCACTAGCTTGTCATTAGCTTGCAAACCATCACTGATGTAAAAGTACTCACCCTCTTCACGAATAACTGTGACTTTGCGTGGCTCAAGCTGTTGCTCTTCATTAACGATCCATACGGTTTTGTTATTAACTAACTCTTGCGGTAAACGGTAAATATTATTAAGCATTGCACCGGCAAAATTTATCTGTACGTAGCTACCAAACTTAATCGCTGGTTGTTTATTTTTAAGACCGTATGGGTCTTCTATACGCACCACTAAACTGCTCATACGCGTAGCGTTATCAACAATTCCTAGGTCGCGGTCAATTACACCTTCTCGGGTAAAGCTGTTTAGGCCTTTTTGAATAATCGTTGCGGTAATGCCTTTAATACGTTCTGGCAAAAAAACGCTATCGAATCCTGCGATAGGAATAATCACTTCAGCGGTCTCAATATTATTGAGCTCAGCAACTTGCGAACCCATAGCGACAAATTGTCCAACACCTATATTTCGGCTAATTACCAACGCATCATAAGGGGCTGTTACATCACAATTATCCAAATCACGTTGCGCGCGCTTTAATGCAGCTTGCGCCGACTTAACAGATGCTTGTGCACTGAGCACTTGAGGTTTACGTAAAAATAAATCGGTACGCGCTTTACTTGGAAAGCGCTTGGCTTCGTCTTCGGCTACTTGCGCTTGAGCTTGCTCTTCAATTAAACCGGCTTGCGCGCGGGCAAGCTCTGCCTCTGCAACAAGTACTGCAGCTTCATAGTTATCTTTTTCAATAGTAAACAGCGTCTCGCCACGAGCAACTACACCACCGGCTACAAAATTAGGGTGCCAACTTAATACTTCACCCGAGACCTGCGCCGAAAGCTGTGTATTTTCAAGTGGTTTTACTTCGCCGTAGCTATTAATGATAACTTGATGATCGTTAGCAGCAACAGGCTCAACTTGCACCGTTGGACGAGCATCAATAACTTCTTTTTCTGATTCTTTTGCAATAGCGTTAATTGCCATAAAACCAACGATACCTAAAGCAAGCGCGACGAATGGAAAAACCCATCTAAGTGAATTTGATTGCATATCTTATTTATCCCTAAAATTCTATTAACACCATAATACCAGAGCTATACGAAACATTAAGATGACATTTGTAAGCAACTGTTGCAAATACATCCAAATTACAACTTTATATAAGTATAAAAATGAATAAAATGGTGATTCATCTCATTCGTTATATTTTGTTACAAACTTTTATTTATTAATATCAATCAATTAGCTTTAAACGCTTAAATTTCATCGCGAAGATGTGCGAAATTAAATCAATTTACGTACAGTCCAATTAAATTAACAAATATTAAAAGTCTCAAAATGAAATTAACGTCCATCACCCTTGCGCTTAGCTTAGCGTTTGGCAGCCATGCATTTGCAGCCGATAAAAAAGACGAAAAAGAGTCAAAAACACTTAGCGAAATGATCAAAGGACAAACCGAATTTGCCGGTATATTTAGCCTTTATCAAGACGAAAAAACCGGTAAGCACCTTATGGTGATTAACGAATCCCAACTCAATACGCCGTTTGTGTATTTTGCGCACACTGTCGATGGCGTTACAGATGCAGGCCATTATCGTGGTGCATACCGTGAAACTAAGTTAATTGAATTTAGAAAATACTTTGACCGTATCGATATTATTAGCAAAACACCCCGCTACAAATTTGACGAAAGCAGTGCGATTTCAAAAGCGAGTGATGCCAATATTAGTGAAGCGGTACTTGCGAGCATTAAAATAGAAAAAGAAGAAGACGGTAAAATAGCATTTAATGTAAATAAGTTATTTTTAAGCGAAGCACTTCATAAAGTATCACCTACGCCAAATCCAGCAGATAAAAACGCTAAAAAACGCTTTAAAGTAGGTAAACTAGACGATAAAAAATCACGCATTATTAAACAGCGTCCATACCCTAATAACTTAGACGTAGTAGTTGATTACGTATTTACTAACCCAAGCCCTACTGTACGTGGCTCTAATGCAGTAAGCGATCCTCGCAGTGTATCGGTAAAAGTGCAGCACTCGTTTGTTGCTCTTCCTAGCAACAATTATGCACCCCGTATGGATGATGCTCGCATTGGTTATTTTACCAACCAATTTGATCAAATGACATCTACCGATTGGGCACCTTATCAAGATGTTATAAAACGCTGGGACTTACAAAAGAAAGACCCTAGTGCAACACTTTCAGAGCCAGTAAAACCAATTACTTGGTGGATAGAGAATACGACACCAGTTGAATGGCGCGATACTATTCGTGATGCAGTTTTAACATGGAATACTTCTTTTGAAAAAGCCGGTTTTAAAAATGCGCTGGAAGTAAAAGTACAACCAGACGATGCGGATTGGGATGCGGGCGATATTAATTACAACGTACTACGTTGGACTTCGTCACCTAAGCCTCCATTTGGCGGATACGGACCAGCACTTGCTAACCCATTAACAGGCGAAATACTGGGCTCAGACATTATGCTTGAGTTTGTATTTATGAAAAACCGCTGGATTTACGACACACTTTTCACCCAAGGAACAATGAGCCACGGTGAAGCAACAGATACCGGCGAGCTAAATTGCTCTCTTGGGCATGAGATTCAACAAAATCTAATGCTTGCCAAAGGCCTTGCTAGCGGCGACAAAATTGAAGATAAAGAAATGCTTCGCCAAGGTTTAACGCAACTGGTACTTCACGAAGTAGGCCATACTTTAGGTCTTAACCACAATATGAAATCATCTATTTTGTGGGATGAAAAAGAAGTACACGACAAAAACAAAACCCAAGGCATAGTAACCGGTTCTGTTATGGATTATGCACCCGCTAACATTGCCCCAATTGGTGTGCAGCAAGGTGATATTTTTCAAACAAAACCAGGTCCTTATGATGATTGGGCAATTAACTACGGCTACAGCGTAGCGCTTGCAGATGAAGCTGCTGAGCAAGCTCGACTTGAAAAAATACTTGCTCGTTCAAGTGAACATGCCCTTGCCTTTGGTAACGATGCCGACGACATGCGCGCACCAGGTCGCCATATCGATCCACGTGTAATGATTGGTGATTTGTCGTCAAACCCTGCAGCCTATGGCGCAGATCGTATGGCACTTATCAATAAACTATTTACTGAACTAAAAGATAAAGCAACGGTTAAAGGTGAGTCTTACCAACAGCTTGTTACCTCTGCTAATAGCTTATTTGGTCAATACCGAGCTCAAGCAGGTGTTGTTTCTCGCCAGATTGGTGGTGTGTACGTTGAGCGCGCTGTAGTGGGTGATGCAAACGCAGATAAACCATTTACACCGGTATCGCTTGAGCGTCAAACACAAGCGATGGATATACTCGCAAAGTTTGTATTTGCACCAGATGTACTACAAAACATGCAACCTCTTTATAGCTACTTACAGCTGCAACGTCGTGGCTTTAATCACTTTGGTAAAAATGAAGACCCTAAAGCACACAAAATGATTTTAGGCATGCAAAAGTCTGTACTTGCGCAGCTATTACACCCTGCTGTGTTACTGCGTATTTCTGACACCGCTCTATACGGTAATGAATATAGCCTAACTCAGTTTATGCAAGATTTAACTGCCAGCATTTTTGTGAAAAGCAAAGACGCCAACTCTATTAGCCACAACTTACAAATTGAGTATGTTAACCAGCTAATCGCGATTGCAGGCCTTGGTAAAGCAAGTAAATTTGATAACCTAGCTAAAACCGCTGCGTTATATCAGCTAACTCAAATAGCCGATACCAGTGTTGCATGGGGATCAGATACTGCGACTAAAGCGCATAAAAAATATATTGATCGCTTAATTGCAAAAGCGCTAGAAGCGTAAAGCAGCTCTAACAATTGAGTAAAACCAAGGCCACGTTAAACGTGGCCTTTTTTATAACAAGAACAATAAAGATTAAATATAAATAGTGCCTTTTAAATACCTTACAGCATGCCCGGTTAAGGTGACGGTTGTATCACCCACTTCGCAAGTTAGCTGCCCGCCTCTGCTTGAAGCCTGATAAGCGCTTAACGTAGTTTTACCTAATTGCAGCGCCCAGTAAGGTGCCAAGCCAGTATGAATAGAACCTGTCACATAATCTTCGTCGCCACCGCTTGCAGGCCAAAAATAACGAGATATAAAATCATATTCAGCACTCGGAGCAGTGGCCACTACATCAAGTGGATAAAGCGTTTTTAAAAGCTCTGAGCTAGTTTTTAATTCAAGTATTTGATCGGCATTTTCATAAATAGCAAAGTAAGCTTGGCGGTTTTTAAGCACTTTACTCGGTTGTATAGACAAGCCATCAAGCAATTGCTGCGGTACATTTTGCACTTCAACCGGTGCTTGTTTCGGAAAGGTCATTGCAAAGCTGCCATCAGCGTTTTTATTAACGATCAGCTCGCCCACCGCATCAGCAATAAAGCGAATTTGCGATATATTATGCTCTTCACATAAAACATAGGCAGCCGCAAGTGTGGCATGACCGCAAAAGTCGATTTCCATTAACGGCGAAAACCAGCGAATAACAAAACTGCCATCGTCTTGCTGGCAGGTAAAAGCCGTTTCAGATACGTTATTTTCTGCGCCAATTTTTAGCATTAAATCGTCACTTAGCCACGATTTCAATGGGATCACTGCCGCATAGTTACCTTTAAATAACTCATTCGTAAACGCATCAATTTGATGAATAGTTAATTGCATTGTTTAAACTTTGTAATGATTAATAGCTTAAAACTGCCACACCTAAACTCAATTAGCACTTTTATTTTAGCTTTAAGCCATTACAGGTCGCACTCTATAATATTGCATACAGCCAAATTGCACAGCATTTGTAAGCAACAACATAATAAACATAAGTAAGTGCGCAGTACTTGTGGCTGCATTTGAAAGCTCAACAACTAAGCCGCAAATACCAGCAATAAACTGCAAGCTAAAGTAGCGCGCGCTTAAATTACTTACATTACCCGTACGCAATGTTTTATAAGTTTGCGGCATAACACGTACCGAACTCATCACAAGGCCAACATACGTTAAAGCGCTTAATACCGTTGCAGTATCGAGGTTTGAATTCAAAAGCAGTGAAAAGGGCAGTAACGAAAAACCTAACATAGTAACCAGCTGTACGCGCTCTCGTTTAGCTGCGTTGAAACGTGCAAAAAAATACAAAATAAGCCCGCTTAACGCACCGGTTACAATAAATGGTAATGCAATATAATAGCGCTCAAAGTAAATATTGTAGGTTATAAAATAAAGGCTTTGCGCTAACCCAAACGTCATCATCAATAGTGATAAACCTGAGACACTACGATTTTTTCGAATTTTGTTTAGTAGCGGTAAAAAACTAAAAACCAAAATAAAAGAAGACAATATAGGCAAATAATGCGCCAAAGCAACCTCACTCGTTACATAAATGTTAACTAGAAATGGAAATAAAAACATTTATTAAACATATGTTTTAAAAGGCTTTTACTATGATCGCGGCATTGTAGAGCCGCGTAAATTTAACTCAACTAAATAGCAAAAACTTGTTTTAGGTACTGGCAAGCTGAGTATACAAAAACCGTAGAATTAAGTTCACAGTTTGTTTGTTTTATTGAAATTCATTACTGCAACTTACAAATAAAAATGATAGTTGTTATCATGCGCAGGTTATTAGCTACTGCATATAAAACCATCCATGAGAAAAATACTTTTTAAGATCCACAGCTGGATTGCCCTTATTGCAATCATTCCACTCATTGTCATTAGTATTACAGGCAGTGTATTAGTTTTTAAAAGTGAAATAGATGGCTTACTTATGCCTGATAGTCACTTTGTTGTAAAAGCGTTGCCAGAGCGTATAGCAATCGATAAATTAATCGCTAAAGCAGAACATGCTTACCCTGAGTATCTAGTGGGTAGCTGGGAGATTTTTAACAATGATACTGCTGATCGGGTTTACTTAGTTAAACGCGGTACAGAGCAATGGTATAAGTTTCATTTAAACCAGTACACAGGTGATATTTTATCGGAGCCAGTAGGCACTAGCCATTACTTTACTGATTGGTTTTTAGAACTACATTACACATTTTTACTAAATGACTTAAAAAGTTTACCTGGGCAAACAGGTACTGTTTTAGGCTTCTTTTTTGCTTTGTTTTTATTAATCTTAGGCATTACAGGCCTCATTATTTATCGCAAGTTTTGGCAACGTCTGTTTAGTGTACGCTGGCGTGCGACACTACAAATAGTCCTTAGCGATATCCATAAAATGACCGGTGTTATTGGCTCCCCTATCATTATTATTTTAGCGATTACAGGTGGCTACTTTAACTGGGCTGTTTGGTATCACGAAGTAATAGAGCACGCAGAAGAAGAACATTTTGTGCTAACCAAAAAGCTACATAGCGCAGATATCTCGTTTCAAGATATTTTAGATAATAGCAAACAACAAATAACTACTTTTAATAGCACTTTTTTGGTTATGCCATTAGAACCGGATGAAAATATTACCGTATTTGGAGAAGTTAAAACTGCCAACCCGCTTGCCAGTGAATACGCCAATACTGTTACCTACAATAAATTGACTGGTGACCACATGGTCAACTGGGATATTCGCGAAGTTGGTATTGGCTGGCAAGTAATTGATAGCTTCAGAAAACTTCACTTTGGTTATTTTGCAGGTCTTACTAGTAAAATACTGTGGTGTGTAATTGGCTTAAGTCCAGTATGGCTAGCCGGAACCGGCTTTTACTTATGGTTTACCCGCCGAAAACGTAAAAAACAGTCACAGGTAAATCGCTCAAATAAGCGAGGCATAGTTAACGCTTGATTTGAAAACCACCTCAATGTAAAGTCAAAGTTCACATTGAGGTGGCTTATGAAGTTTATAATATTAATATTTTGTCTTTTTTTAACTGCATGTAAAAATACACCCGCAATTACTGCGGCTCAAAAAGTACAGTTATCCAGTCTTATAAATCATTCGCTTTTTGAGCGCTTGGACACACCAACCGAGCAAAGCATTTTTGAATTGCCTCAAGCAGAAAAGCAAAAATTCTTAACCTATGCAAATGAAAATCTAGCAGATACCCGAGCTGATCAAGTTATTTTTAATTATCTAGAAGGTCGGTTAGAAAACTTCAAGTACCATGGCGATACACTTACTTCAAAGCAAGCCCTTAAATTATCGCAAGGTAATTGCATTAGTCTAGCGGTACTAACACAAAGCTACGCACAAACCTTAAGTCTCGATACAAGTTTCCAGGAAGTGACCAGCGAACCGGTGTATGCCAAAGAAAGCAACATAGTCTATGTGGCTAATCACTTTAGGACAAAGGTATATGCTCCCAAAGTAAAGAAAGAAGATAATTATATCGAATTTATTAGAGCAGGAACACTGATAGACTATTTCCCGACTCAAGGTAGTATCTATTCTGGTAGTGCAACTTATAACGATTTGCTAGCTAAGTTTTATAGTAACTTAGCGGCAAACGCACTTGCCAAAAAACAATTTAATACGGCTTACTCTCTTATTTTACAAGCGAATAAATTTACACCAAATGATGCAGAACTATTTAACATAGCTGGTATTTTACATCGCCGAGTTGGTGATTTACAAAGCGCTAAAAACATCTACCAAACAGCACTTAGCAATAACGAGATAAGCATTAATTTAATCAGCAACTATAAGCTTTTAGCTGAAGAGTTAGGCGACAAAGAGCTTGTTAAAGAGCTCACCTCACAATTAGTTAATAAAGAAAAAGACCCATACGAATTATTAGTGATCGCTAAAAACAACTTACAAGCTGGCCACGTTCATCAAGCTAAAGCAAACCTTGAGCAAGCCATTACTAAAGCGCCTTACATTGCTGAGTTATACTTGGAACTCGCAAAAGTTCGCTATCGACAAGGCAATACCAAACAAACACAAACCTTACTTGAAAAAGCAATTAAACTAGAGCGTGATAACCAAAAGCTCGATATCTATCAAGCTAAGTTACTATCCTTGCAGATGGAAAAGTAACTTAGCCGATTAATATTTATAACGAATAATAGAAGCTCAGCCAAGCACGCATTTCATCTTCAAAACTGTCGCCTTCTACTCGCGACAGTCCCATATTAAAGGTTAAGTCGTTTACACCCGCGGGCCCCATCCCAAAACTAAAATCACCTTGGTATTTTAAGCCGTAGCTTTGTGCGTATACGGTGTCGTCGAGTTGATGTTGCTTATAATAAAGCCACGGCATGCCTTCTTTAAAGCTAAAGCCGCCACCGTAGCCTTGATAGCGCTTTGCAGTTGCGCTGTAAAAGGGCAGATCAGATGAAAGTACATGTTCACTACTTTGTTGCTGATTAATAAGATTTGAGCTAAAACCACCTAATGCAAGGCTATTGTCATCACGCTGTTTTTGATCAAAGTTTGCATAAAGAGGAATACCAAACGCCTTACCAAAAATTTTGGCGGCTAAATCGTAGCCTTGCCAATTACTACTTTTACTACTGCCATCGTACCAACTCGCATAAACACTTTGGCCTATCGCAAAATCTTGACGATCATATTGCCAATTTTGAGCAACGCCTAAACGCGTCCAGCTTTTATGGCTTATCTTATAATCAGTGTAATTGTAGGCAATCTCTGGCGTTAAACTTAGCGGCCCAAATTTAACTGGGTAACTTACTGCAGCAAAACCACCACGGGCATCTATGTCGGTATTTAAACTTGCTTGGTACTGGCGCGATGTATTTAAATCATAGTCAAACAGTGCAAGTTTCAGTTTTACATCAAGCGCATTATATTTTGCCTGCACATAACCACCGTGCAGTGCTCCATCGTGTAAATCAGTGCTATATCCCGCTTGCAAGTCGAGCTGCTTTAATAAGTCGCTACTTTTAATGCTTAAATCTAACAAACTGGTAGAAGCCGAATAATACTGCGTTCCTAGTGCAAAAGTAGCGTGCTGATCGAGTACGTTGTAATTTGTCTGCTGCGTTGTTTGGTGCGTATATATTTTAGCTTTTGGAAGCGTATGTTCGTTTACAATTAGCAGCGGTGCTTTTTTGTTAGCCGAAAATTCAGTAACTACAGTGCTCTTTATAGCTTTTGGCAGTGTTTTTATATTTGGCCCATCTGCGGTTATCGAAAAATAGAGTAACGAGCCATCGGCCATTTCAATCGGGTGGGCAACGGCTTCCTGCCCCTGAGTTAACTTGGTAAGTGTTTTACTCTCTATGTTGTAGTTATAAATATCAGTAGCGCTATTTAAGCCTGCAACAAAGTAAAGTGACTCGCCATTAAGACTAAAGCTCGGCTGACTTAAATATTGATACCCGTTTGGCATAGGTACTGATAGCTGTTCGCCGCCTACACCTTGTATATACAACTGCCAATTTTCATTTAATGACGTTGATAAATAAGCCAATTTACTTTCATCAGGACTGAGTATTGGGTAATCGTAAGTTGTCTCAAGGCTTTTTGTAAATAATGGTGTGATGGTTTGCGTGTTTAGATCAACCTTTACTAATTCAGAGTAGCCATCTCTTATTTGCTCGCCATATAAGGTTTCACCATTGCTGGTTACGCTAAATCGTCGTATACCAGCAAGTTCGGTAAGTTGTGTAATATTTCCAGTGTCAGTGTTATAGCTAAATATGTCAGACACTTTGTTATAAATACCCGACTCTTCATTGCTGTACGCATTAAAATATAACGTTGTATTATTTACCCATTGCGGGTTTGCAATACCGGCTCGATTAATTTGATTAAGCACTTGTTTTTGTTCGCGCTTAAACACACTTGGCGCTGCATCGGGGATGTCTTGTGCATCGTTTTCGAGTAGCTCTTTTTGCGCTTTAGTAAACTCTTCTTGCGCTTTAATGTTGTCATCAGTGCTATAAATTATAAGCTTGGTATTACTCTCTTTGTCTCGCTCAACAATTGCAATTTTACTACCATCTTTTGAAAGTGCGGGGTTACTTGCATATAAGTTAAGTTCAAGCCAAAGTTCACTATTAAGTAACACCTCCCCTTGCTCTATTTGCATTGCTTTATAGGTATATTCAGCTATAAATCGGCGGTATAGCTTGGCTGCACTTTGCCCAAACACACCGCTAAATGCCTCATCAAAATCCCGCGTTTTTACGCCTTGCATTCGCGTCCAAACACTATCGAGTGTTTGCTCTGAATAGTTTTGCTCTAGCCAATTTAAAAAGCGGCTCCCCATTAAATACGCCATTGAGCCGCCCATAAAGCCCTGCTCGCCATTTAATTGCCCATAGGTTGGCAAAGCACCTTGCTGAGCAAATTCTCGCAGTATTGACTCTGAGTAGTTATCAAATAAACGCCCACGGCCCGTCATTTTAGACTCAATCAATGTGGCATAACCTTCGGCTACCCAGCGCGGTGTATCACTGTAGGTTAAGTCGTATAAATCCCATATGCCACGTACTTTTTGCTGCCAGTCATTGCGTGTTGGCTGTGCTAAGTGTACTAAGTGAATATATTCATGCAGTACAAGTAACTGCTGCCAGCCAGCGCTGTTTGATATAACGGTGTCGGATTGTGGTGGGGTTGTAAAAAGCGCCATTACAGGATTATTTGAGGTAGGTAGCGCAAAGCCATTTGCCGCATTTAGGGGATCAAACACAACTACATCAACTGTTTTATCAAGTGCTCGGTTTTGCTGCTCAAGCACTTTGATGCGTACTATTTCAAGCTCTGCTGCAGTTGATTTAGCAAAATCAGCATGCTCAACACTGTAGTGAACATTAAAATGTTCGGTATGAATAGTTTGCCAATCGGCTGCAAAGCTCGGTGCTGCTAGTAATAAAGCCGATGCGATAAGTGTTTTTTTCATGAGCGTCCCTAAAAGAATTCCTTAATACCATCTAGAGTATTATTAAATGTCTTTCATGGGCAGTAAGAAAGTGTAATAAAACATGTGAAAATGAGTATTTACACATGTTTTATTAGGGTGATTTACATCCAGCTGCGAGTATCTGACTCAATCTGTTTGATTGTAAAATCAATAATAAAGTCAGCATCTTGCTGCTTTATATAGGGCATAAATGCAAAGCCCGAAGCAAGTTGTATATACAGGCTTTTTAAGCCTGATTTTCTCATTAAGTACGTACTTATACTGCGTGCACTTTGCGCTTTATAAAGCTCAAAAACACGGTAATGAACGCCAATCATACCTTTGCGTACAACCATGTAATATCGGCCATTATCCTCATGCATGTAATAACCATAACGCTGATACGACAAAGTTACCAAGCCAGAAAGCACCACCAAAACACCAAGGCTTATCAAAGTATTAATATCAGCAATAAAACAAAAGCCAAACACGAGTGCACTGGGTAAAAGTGAGTAAAAGCCTAAATTTTTATACAAAAGCGCTCGTTCTGCGCGCTTAAAAGCGAGTTTTTTACTATTAAACCACGGGTAAATCCACTGGCATACACTATCAACTTGTTCGCTATTTAATACTGGTAATACTAAGGTTTGTTTATTTTTTTAGCTGCAACACCGGCTGCTATTCCGCCGCTACTTGCTTGTAAACACTCCACGGTAAATCGCTTTAGTAATCGCCCCATTAGGTTTTGTTTAATAACAATAGATTGCACCTTGTCCATGCTCATAGAAAGCTGATGGCGCTCTAACAAGCCAGCAATACGTTTAAACTTTTGACCTTTAAAATAAAGCTCAAAGTTATAAAAACGAATAAGCGACATAGTCACCGATAGCATCACAGCGACCAAAACTAGCAAAACAATTAAGGTGATCATCGCAAAAGTAGCAGCACTTGCCAGCATACCAAGCTCTTGTTGATAAAAGCCTTCTACTTTCGCAATAATTTGCTTCTCTAAAAAATCAACAATCAGGTTTATAAAAGGGGCAACAGCAGCGATTGCTAAAATAGCCATATTCGACATTAAACCAAATTTGGCTATTTCTTTATTACTAATGCTTAGGCTGTTTTCGATAGTGTCTGTTTCGCTTTGTTCAGTATTTTGTATTTCTTGCTGTTGCTGCGCTTTAAAATCAAATATTTGTTTACGCATTTGCTGTGCGTAATCTTGAGTGACGCCAGGTAAAACAACTTCTTGTGACACACTGCCTGCGGCATCAAAAATACAATTAACTAAGTTTACGGGGGTAAAATAAAACGGCTCGGCAATATTAACGTTTTGCACGCGGCCAAATTTAAGCGTAAGTCGCTCTTTTTTAAATACACCTTTGTTAAGCAATATTTCGTTGTCGCTACTAATACTAAACTTAAAATTTAAATAATATAAAAATGAGTAAACAAGTAGCAAAATTAGTGCAATACCGCCTGCAACCTGTGCCCAAAATAATTTATTTTCTACTTGAGTAACAAACACCACAAGCATGGGCAGTAAGTTTAAAAGGCCATCTTTTACAAACCGCACACTAAAGTGCACAACAAAGTATAAAAGTGCCCAGGGCGATACTTTTTGCCAGTAAATAGGGCTCGCTTTATCTTCGATAGTTGTATTACTCATCGACTAAAGTTGCCTGAGTAGTTGCGTCGTCTTGACGGTAATTTTGTACAAATTGGCGCATATTTTTACAATCATCATGGGTTAGCCCACTAATTTGTAAATCGGCACTTACACCGCCAGCGCTAAATAATTTAATGCTTGCAAGGCTAAGTTTTCGCTCTATTGGCCCTTGGTGTATTTCCATATGCTGTACACGCGCTAAAGGTAATACCGTCACTTGTTGCCAAATAACGCCTTTTTTAAAAGCAATGTCATGATCTCGCACTGCAAAACCTCGCAACCTCACACTTATCATGTTGTACGCCATAGATACGGCCACCAAAATTGGCATACCAATTAGCAAATACGTTTGTGCATTATTAGCAAAGGCTTTATTAAAATAACAAACAGCAATAAGCGCTCCAATTAGCGGTACATAAAACAGAAGCGAGCTAAGCTGTGTATGTAATAAGGCTTTATCAGCCAATGGCTTAAAGCTAATATCACTATGCTTTGGTAAATCCATTATTTGTTGATTGTTAAACACTATTTATCCCTATTACTGCTTTAATTACTTACCAACTAATGGTGGTTATTAAGGTGTGGCTTTGTTTTGGCTCAAGCGTTACTTTATCGCCTAAAACATTAGCGGCCTCTAGGCAGAGCATTGTTTTATATTCATCATCAGCAAAGTTAGATAAGCGTTTTGACTTTTCTATCCATGGATTCCACAGCACACACGAACTTGAGTTTTCGCGGCTCACATTAATAACACCTTCTGGCGTATTAATGCTTTGCACTGTACTTGCTTGTGTATAAACCATATCGGTTTCGCGATTAAAGCTTACAACATCATTTTGTACAAATGGCCCTTCACTAAACTCAATATATTGCGCGCCTTGCAAACCATCAACATGGGTATTTGTAATATCTGAGGTTGGAAAATAGGTATGCAGCGCTTGAGTAAAGCTAAATGGCACACTTCCTAAGTTAGTGGTCGTCAAGCGAACCTGTAACTTATCACTTAACACAAACTCAACTTTTAATGCGGACTGATGCGGCCAATACGTTGTATTAACAAGTTTCATGGGTAGCTTTAGACTAACTGTAATTTGCTCATCAGATTCGTGTACTTCATCGGCTTGCCATACGCTTGTGCGCGCAAAACCATGGGCTGGCCATCCATCATTAGCATGTGTACCAAACCATGGCCAACAAATTGGAATACCACCTCGAATACTTACACCTTCTTGATAGGTTTCGCTCTGTGACACCCAAATAAGCGGCTTGTTATTTTTAGGAATAAACTCGGTAATTTGCCCACCTTGCAAAAATATTTTTGCATCGCACTTTGCACTAGCTATTTTAATAAACTCAAGACCGGTTTCGCTTTGCTCAATGCTAACTGATGGCGATAATTTCATACCTTCCCCTATAATACTGATACTAAAGATTTTTAATATTTGTGCAAAAACAATAATGCATGCTTAAAGTATACGCTATTGATATTAAATATTGATTGCTGAATTTGTTCATTGCCGATTAATACATCTACAGTAAACTCACAAACAATTACTTTGTACTAACAGCTGTAAATGAACAATACTAAAGTCTATGTAATAAGACTTGCCAATTATTCACAACCTACGTACTGTGCGCAACTTAATGTATACAAGATGCTAAGAATATTTAATAAATTTTGAACAATATAATTTTACATTAGTTTCTGCTCTAAGCATTAAAAACCAATAAAAGCGGGTTGAAATACAATATATAATTTGAATTCAATTTATTTGATGTGTAACATTTCGCGATTACGGCAAGCTATTGCTTTTTCGACGAGATAAAAAAATGCAGAAATATGACGAGTTATTAGTTTCTTTACGTAAAGTGATCCGTGCGATTGATTTGCACTCTAAGCAACTAAATAAAACAGCGGGTTTAACAGGGCCACAACTGCTTATTATGCAGGAAGTTTCCCAAACAAACGGCATAACTGCCAGTCGTATTGCTCAAAATGTCAATTTAAGCCCAGCAACCGTCACAAATATTCTCGATAGAATCGAAAGTAGAGACTTAGTAACACGCGTACGCAGTCAAATGGATAAACGACGAGTGAGCTTATACCTCACAGAAAAAGGAAAAGAGTTACTTGAAAAAGCACCTCAGCCATTGCAAGAACACTTTATTGAAAAGTTCTCTGCACTTGCTGAATGGGAACAGAGTCTTTTACTCTCGTCAATGCAGCGCGTAGCCGCAATGATGGATGCTGACAAATTAGATGCATCTCCCCTACTAGAAGTTGGTGCGCTGACTCAAGCTCCTAAAGAATAAATAATAAAAACACATAAGTTTTGTACTTACTCTAAACGTAAGGCGTTTTTTGACGCCTTGAATTTTTTATTTTTTAATCAACATCTGAGCAGCTACTATGACTAAACTCTCTAAATTAACGTTAGCATTAATTTTAAGTGGTGTTACTGGCACTTCTTACGCCACGGATCTCGACACCCTTCAAAACCAATTAAAACAACTAAAACAGCAAATGCAGCTGCTCGAAAATCAATTAATCGAAGAGAAATCCAAACAACAGAAAATCAATAAAAAGCATGAAGAGCAAGTTGCTAAAATTAGTAAAAAGGCTCAGCAAACAGCAACTGTTGTAGAGCCAGTAAAAAAAGACGACGGTATTAAATTCGGTGGTGCAATTCGCGCTAACTATAGCGTGGCCTCATACGATGAAGATAATAAAGATCGTGACGGTGATTTCGATTTTGATATTTTTCGTTTAAATGTATCAGGAAAAATTAACGATATCTCAGTAAATGGTGAAATTCGCTTTTTTGATTATATGACCGTAATTAAATATGCCTATCTAGGTTATGAGTTTACAAATGATTGGGAAGCGCAAGCAGGCATTACACAAGTGCCATTTGGTAACGGTCCTTATAATTCTCATAACTACTTTTTTAGCAGCAACTATTATATTGGCCTAGAAGATGATTTTGATTTAGGTGTTGTCGTTAAACGCAAATTGAAAGATAACTGGAAATTAGACTTAGGCTTTTTCAAAAATGACGAGCTTGGCGGTGTTGACGGATCAGCATCAGATAAAAGCCATCGTTATTCTTATGATATTGTTGGTAGCCGCAGTGCAAGCGAAGGAACATATGCAGAACCAGCTAATGAGCTTGGTGAGTACAATACCTTTGCTGGGCGTGCAACATATCAAATTAAGCACAATAAAAACATAACAACAGATATTGGTATTTCACTACTCAGTGGCGGCTTACATGACGGTGTAGACCGAGCAGGTAGTTATGGTGCATGGGCTGTACACCTTGATAGTCAGATTAATAACTGGAATATTCAGCTTCAACATGGCGAGTATGACTACGACTTAGACGATCAAAGTGATCGTATTTCGGTTGCAGCCTATGCCTATTACGATACGATTTCAAGCGAGGCAACTATGTCTAGCCTTAACGTTGCCTACAATTATTCGGTAGAATGGGGGCCTGTAAATGCCCTACAATTTTATAACGACTACAGCACCATATACGACAAATCAGACGATAGCGCCAATACGTGGATGAATATAACAGGTGTGAGTGTATCGGCCGGTGCCTTTTTACCTACTTTGATTATGTTCAAGCGCGTAACCAGCCATTTATTGGCGGAACAATGATAGGAGATGGCGATACCGAACGTCGCTTCAATATAAATTTAGGTTACTACTTCTAAAAAAAGTCGCACATAATCTATTCAACAATAAAAAAGGGCAAAATACATTTGTCCTTTTTTATTGCGTGCTGTTGTTATTTCATACCAATCTGCTTATATATTTGGTCTATTTAATGATCAAAAACCGCACTAAAACCAAGCAAAAACTTTTAACGAGATGAGTCACTATTTAATACTATATAATCATCATGATTTTAATAAAATTGGCATAAGTACTTCGAATTGCGCCTCAATTAGCCTACAATTTAATGTATCCGTAATTAAACAAAATGAGCATAAGTGAATATAAGAGCAGCCTTTGTTTGTTATAAAAATTTATGGCTAAAAATGCTAGGGCTGATACTGGTTGCACTTGGTATTATTGGCATTGTACTGCCTGTTATGCCCACCACTATATTTTTCATTTTAGCGCTCACTTGCTTTACTCGCTCATCGCCCGCGCTAGAACACTGGTTACTTAACCATCCTCGTTATGGGGCTACATTACAACAGTGGCAAGCTCACAAAGTGGTTCCCGTTAAAGCAAAATGTTATGCCGCCATTGGCATGTTAATTGGGTTTATATTTTTACTGTACTCTACTGCCCCGATTTGGGTTATTTACCTCGTTGCAGCGATAGAAATATCGGTAATGATTTACCTTATCTTAAGGCCCTCTACTCCACCTAAGTACTAAACGTATAACTACAAATACCCTCCACTTGTAAAATCTTAATGTAAAGTTAAGTAAGTAAATTTGTAATGACTAATGCAAATCATTATCATGTTGTAAATTTTACAATATTAAACTATTTATGGCGTTTATTAATAAGCGAACTTTGTATAGTACAAGTCGCGCTCTACATATTTATATTTCTACAGCTTTATTTTTTCTGCTTATTTTGTTTTGCGTTAGCGGCATTGTGCTCAACCATATTGATTGGCTTAAAAACGATAAAGATAACGGTCAAGTAACTGCAACAATTCCAGCAGAGCTAGTTACCAAAGCCAATGAACAGCTAAATACGCTACCAACGCTTTACCCTGAAATAGAAGCTTACCTAGCCGAGCAATATTCACTTACAAAAGTAAAAAGCATTGAGTGGGAAAAAGAAGACGCGCTTGTCATGCTCGACTACCCACTGCCTGCTGGGTTTGCCTACGCAGAGCTTGATTTTACAACTGGCGAGCTAAATCTTGATTACCAAACAGGTGGCTTTTTAAGCCTTATTGGCGACTTACATAAAGGCCGCCACAGCGGTGAAGTATGGAGTTGGGTAATTGATATATCTGCCGTACTAATGATTTTATTTGCCATCACCGGCATGATTATTTTGTTTCAAAATAGAAAAAAACGCTTAGCAGGAATATGGATAACTTTACTGGGAGTGGCAACTCCACTGGTTATATATTTATGTTGGGTTCCACAAATAAAAGGAGTGTCTTAATGGTTAAATTTAAATTATTTATAAGCACCGCATTACTGCTCGTAGCTGCGTTTTTTCAAACAACGGCGCATGCGCAAACACCACAGCTAGAGGTTGAATTAACGCTTCCCGACTTAGAAGTACAACCGTATCACCGCCCATACGTTGCAGTTTGGCTTGAAACACCAGAGCGCAAACACGTTACAACGCTTGCACTTTGGGTGCAAAAAGCAGAATGGTTTAAAGACTTACGCCAATGGTGGCGTAAAGCTGGTAAAAGCGATGCCAACTTTGACGGCATTAGCGGCGCAACAAAACGCGCAGGTACTTACACCATAAATTGGCAAGGTAATGATTTAGACGGTAACCCAGTAAAACCAGGTAAATACTTACTAAATATTGAAGTGGTACGCGAAGAAGGCGGCAGAGACTACACCCGCGTTGAGCTCGATTTAACTAAATCAGGCAAACTAACAATTGATGGTAAAAACGAGTTTTCTAAAAGCTTCGTCACTGTAAGCACTAAGTAGCTGCTACTTAATCATTTGAATTTAAGGAAATACAATGAAAATTAATTTATTAAAAACGGCATTAATCGGCGCATTGAGCTTATCTGCTTTAGTGTCAACTTCAGCAAGTGCACACGGACGTTGGTTACTACCTTCGCATACATCTTTATCAGGCGATAAAGCGCATTACGTAATGATTGACGCTAGTATCTCTAACGAAATGTTTGCACCAGACAAAGCCTTTAAACCTAAAGAAAAAGGCGCCGAGTACGACGACACATTATTAATGGCACTTGCGCCTAATGGTGAGCCAGTAAGCGACACCATTCGTGCTTATTACTTAAAGCGTAAAAGCTCAGCTGCGGTAAGCTTAACAGAGCAAGGCACTTACCACATTGCAATGACCCAAAAGCCAATGTACATGACCTTCTATAAAAACGAAGAAGGTAAGCGCAAGCGCGTATTTGGTAAAAAAACAGAAGCTGAGTTACCTAGCAATGCAAAAGATGTAACGACAACGAAGGTTGTTTCAACAGTAGATACATTTGTAAGCCGAAATGGCACCTCAAAACCTGCACAGCTAGGTTTAGGCTTAGAGCTTAGCGGTCCAACGCACCCAAACGATTTATTTGTAGGTGAACAAGCACGTTTTCAGTTACTACAAGATGGTAAATCTGCTGGTGAAGGCGTTGAAGTAAGTATTTTAAAAGGCGACACACGCTACCGTAACGAGCGTGGCGAAGTAAAAGTAACGACCGATAAAGACGGTATGTTTACAATTACGTGGAAAGAGCCAGGCTTATACCTAATCGAAACCTCTAACAAGGTTACCGTAAATGAAGAAGGCGTAGATGCAGGACGTTATGCATTATTTACAACGCTTGAAGTTGCCCCTGAATAATTTAAATTACTAAATTTAAAAATTGAAAGGCCAAGCATTTGCTTGGCCTTTTTACGTCTTACTAACTTTTATCTAAAATCCCCTTGAATTCGCAACCATTCGACACAAGATTGCAACTACAACGATCCAAACGCCTATATCGCGCGTAGACAGTGACCTTACTTGTTAACAACTTAGAATATCTTAGATAGTTTTTATCTTTGCACTAGGATAGTCGCTTCTATATGATGCGCTCCTTTTTAAAATCAATAGTCAGCAGCCCTCAAGGGAATCAACATCATGTTAAAGCCATTATCAGCCAAAAAAGTAGCACTTAGCCTGGCCATTTCTTCTGCACTTAGTGCACCCTATTCTTCTGTATTTGCTGCAGAACAAGATGTTCAGGCCGAAAAGAGCATTGAAGTGATTTCAGTAACAGGTACTCGCAGAAGCTTACGCAGTATTGCCGAAAGCTCAGTACCTGTAGATATTATTACCAGCGGTGATATGCAAAGTACGGGTCAGCTAGAAATAAGCCAAATACTAGCAAACCAAGTACCTAGCTTTAACTACCCAAGTGCCACTATGGGTGATGGTACTGACCATGCAAAACCAGCTGTTTTACGTGGATTAGCACCCGATCACACATTAGTACTTATAAACGGTAAGCGCCGCCATGCCGGTGCGCTATTAAACTTAGCAGGTGTTGTTGGCCGAGGCTCTACCGCTGTTGATTTGAACATGATTCCAACATCAGCCATTAAGCGTGTTGAAGTACTACGTGATGGCGCAGCCGCACAGTACGGTTCTGATGCAATTGCTGGGGTAATTAACATTGTACTTAAAGATGCCTCAGAAGGCGGTAGCGTAAGCGTAACGTACGGTAAATACGATACTCAAATGGCTGGCGTACCTCAGCTAGAAAGCACCTACGCAGATGCAAACGGCGACTTAGCGTTTAATACCGGTGGCGACCGCGAAGTAAACGACGGTGCAACACGCACTGTTAGCGCAAACTCTGGTTTTGCGTTATCTGATAACGGCTTTGTAAACGTATCAATTGAATACCGTGATAACGACTCAACTCAACGCTCAGGCTTTGACCCTCGCGAACAATACAGCCGCCTTGATGATGGCAGCCTAGACCCACGCGAATTTACTATCGATCGTTACAACCACCGCTTTGGTAAAGCCGACCTTGAAGATTACGCGTTGTTTTACAACATGGGTTACGATTTAGATAACGGCTTAAACCTTTATTCATTTGGTAGCTACTCAAAGCGTGAAGGTAATTCAGGTGGTTTTTACCGCCGTGCAAAAGACAGCCGTAACGTTTTAGAAGTGTACCCAGATGGCTTTTTGCCGCAAATTGAAACAGACGTACAAGACTACTCATTTGCGCTGGGCTTAAAAGGCGAAACTAACGACTGGACATGGGATGTAAGTACCAACTACGGCCGTAACGACTTTGGTTTCGGTGTTATAAATAGTATTAACACATCACTAGGTGCCGACAGCCCAAACGAATTTGACAACGGTGCATTGGTTTACGATCAGTTTTTAGTAAACGCAACGGCCAATACCACACTTGATTTAGGCTTACCTGATGACGTATTTTTTACCGTAGGTACTGAATACCGCCACGAAAGCTACAAAATTGAAGAAGGCGAAGAAGCGTCTTACATCACCGCACTTGATAGCGATGGTAACCCAATTGCAGCCGGTGGCGCGCAAGTACTTGCTGGTTTTGGACCAGAAAGTGCGACTGACGAAAGCCGTCATAACATCGCTTTATTTGTTGAGTTTGATACCTACTTAACAGAAAAATGGAACGTAGTTTTAGCGGGTCGTTATGAAGATTACAGCGACTTTGGTGACACATTTACTTCTAAGCTTGCTTCGCGTTACAGCATTACTGAAAACCTATCGCTGCGCGGTGCAATTAGCACAGGTTTCCGTGCACCATCTTTAGCGCAAAGCTCGTACCGCCAAATCTCTACTGTACTTGAGAACAACCAACCATTTGAAGTTGGTCTATTCCCAACCGATTCAGCCGCAGCGCAAGCACTCGGTGCTCAGCCGTTAGATGCTGAAGAGTCAGTAAACGTTACTGCGGGCTTTATGTACACGCAAGGCAGCTTTAGCTTAACCGTAGATGCGTACCGCATTGATATTGATGACCGTATTGTATTGTCTGAAAACTTAGAGGGCGATGCCGTAGTAGAAATACTACAAAATGCCGGTGAGCTAAATACCGAAAGCGTACGCTACTTTACCAACGCTATCGACTCACGCACGCAAGGTGTAGATATAGTTGCCACTTATAATCTAGATTTAGACAACTTAGGTGATTTACGTTTAAACGTAGCAGCTAACTTTAACGATACCGAAGTAACACACGTAAACGACAACCCAAGCGAACTAAACTCACTAGGTGACGACTACGTAGTGTTTGCACGTCGTGAAGTAGGCCGCTTTGAAGAGGGCACGCCAGATAGCAAATGGAACTTATCAGCAGTGTGGAACTTTAACGAATGGCAAACAACGCTTCGTGCCACACGTTATGGTGAAGTCGCTGATATATCAACTACAGCTGATCGCGATGAATACCTAGACCCTAAATGGATCACCGACTTAGAAGTGGCATACCGTCCAGACGAATATTGGAAATTTGCCGTTGGTGCAAACAACTTGTTCGATCAATACCCACAAGCAACCGTGGATAACATTGGTTACTCTGACTTTGGCCAAATATTCCCGTACACACCGTATGCACCTTACGGATTAGACGGACGCTTTTTATACGGTAATATTACTTACAGCTTTTAATTAGTTTACTAATAAAAGCAGAGCAATTATAAAAGGATGCATCACGCATCCTTTTATATTAATAATTAGTTATTTTAACCACTTATTAGTATTTCAACTTTCATAAAAAACCACCACCCTATATAAAACAACAGCTTACATTTCGGCCTCATTTTTGCTCTATATTGTTTATATAAATACAAACAATAAATACCAAAGGACTAAACATGAGCTCATCAACTGTATCTAGCATTACAAAACCACTTTCACTTATTGGCGGAATTTTATTATTAAGTGGCTGTGTATTTCATATATCGCCAAGCGTTGCCTCAGTAAAGCAAACTCAACAGCTATCACTGCCAAGCAATAATCTTGAATATTTAAATGTGTTAAGCGGCGCAGGTAGCCTTGAAATAAAAGGCTCAAAAACGGCCACCAGCATCAGTGTTGATGCCACTATTTACACAGCCGACATTGAAGACGAATACGAGCTAACGCTCGAGCAAGACGGTAAACAGGCAAAGCTTGTTGCCCAAAATAAAAGCCGTAATGGCATTAGCTTTTACAGTGGTCAATCTCCAAGTATTAATTTAGTGGTTACTGTGCCAAGTAATCTAAATTTAGATATTGATGATGGCTCTGGCGACATTTTTATAAGTGCTATGCAAAGCAATATTGATGTAAAAGACGGCTCAGGAAATTTAACAATAAGCGGTGCTAAAAACCTAACTGTTGACGATGGATCAGGTGAAGTAAACTTTGAAAACATCGCAGGTAATTTAGAATTAACCGATGGATCTGGCAGTATTCACATTAACAACGTAAGCGGCAATGCAACTATTGACGATGGGTCTGGCGAAATGCACGTGAGCAACATAAACGGTTCGCTAAACGTTGAAGATGGATCGGGTGATATAGTAATAAGCCATATTAGCGGTGCTGTTAATGTTGATGATAACTCTGGCGACCTGCTTATTGAGCATATTGGTTCAAGCGTAACAATTGAAGATGGTTCGGGTGATATTCGCGTTAATCATGCAAAGGGGCTGACTATCACTGAGTCGGGCTCGGGCGATGTAAGTATCGATAATATTAGCGGTTCAGTAAAAGTAGCTGACTAACTTTATTTAAGCGTTATTCAACTGCCATTTAATATACTTTATGCCCTATCAATCTGGGCATAAAGCACTCCTCTCAAAGTATAAGTTATTTAAAAGCAGCACTGCTTCACGTTAACTATTTCCTAAAATAATATAAAAAGTACCTATTTTGATTTATTTTTTTGCTTTATAGCTAATTTCGGTACATATTAGTATTCGACTTTATTAAAAGGATATTAATACTATGAAATGGAAACTCTTAATTCTAATCACGACTCTATTCACGCTTGTTGCATGTGGCTCTGGTGGTTCAGACTCCAAAACAGTAACTAAACCGCTCAGCACTAACACAAAGCCTGTTGCGGTTATTACCACCGAGCAATCGAAGTTTAAAGTAAATACCACCCTCGTGTTTAGCGCAGCACAAAGTAGCGACCCCGATGGCGATGCACTCACCTATCAATGGCAATTAACCAGCAAAAACGAACAAGTAGAAATACCGATTACGGTTAATAATGAAAGTACCGTTGAGTTTTCAGTATCTGAAGCACAAGAGTACCAATTAGTATTAACCGTGAATGACGGCAAGCTTTCAAGCACACCGGCACAAAAACAATTCACCGTTACTGCAAATACCCAACTAATTGCTAACGCAGGTAGCACACAAACCGTTAAGCAAGGTGATGTTGTCCTTTTAAATGGCGCGCAAAGTAGCACAACCAGCGGCGCCATTAATCAATACAAATGGCAGTTTATTACCAAGCCTGTAGCAAGTAATGCAACGCTTGAAAATGCGACTCAAGTAAAAAGCCAGTTTGTTGCCGACGAAATAGGCGAGTTTAAAGTTGAGCTTACCGTTACTGATTCACAAGGTGATACAGCAAGCACTGTCGTACTCATAAAAAGTGAATCGCTTAATTCTAATTCATCACCACAAGCGGTTATAAACGTAGAAAATAAAACAATTGCCCCAAATGAAGTTGTTACACTTTATGGTAACCAAAGTACTGATCCCGATAAAAACGATACGCTTAGTTATGCGTGGGCAATTACATCAAAACCCCAGGGCAGCACGCCAGCTCTTTCAAACATGAAAAATCATACCGCTGGGTTTTCAGCGTCAACAGTTGGAGATTACACGCTTTCACTCACTGTTACCGATCAGCAAAGCGAAAGTGATACCGCATCCGTTACTTTAACTGTTACCACAAGTAATAAAGCCCCAGTTGCAACACTTGAATCCGAACGTGATATTACGTTAAACGAATCAACCACTTTGCAGTGCCAACAATGCAGCGACCCCGACGGAGATACGCTGAGTTATAACTGGCAGTTACAAGCCAAGCCTGTAAATAGTGCATCACAACTGACCAACAGTACATCAGCAATGCCCTCTATTATTGCCGATAAAGAAGGCGCTTACGTTGTAGTGCTTACTTTATCTGATGGGCAATTAAGCTCAAACCAAGCAACCTCAGTACTGCATGCCAGTAGCAATAAAAAGCCTATTACTTTGGTAACTTATGCAACCTCCATAACAGTTGATGAACAAGTTTTACTTGATGCCTCAAATAGTTACGATCCAGAGGGCCAGCCACTAAGTTACCAATGGGAAATCATTTCGTCGCAAGGCCAAGCAACGCTTAGCAGTAATACAATATCAAAACCAACGTTTAGCGCATCAGTAGAGGGGCAAGTTGTTATTTCGTTACGCACTAACGATGGCGTGCAGTTCTCTGACACAAAAACCCTAACAATTGATGTAATACAAAATGCACTGCCAGTAATTAGCTTCACGGGGAGCAATCACGCTACGATATAGTGGGCAATACGGTTAAATTTGATGTAAGCCAAAGTTACGACCCAGAGGGAACCACTCTCGATTACGCTTGGACACTATCAGCCCCTTCAGGCTCGAGCACCAGCTTAAGCAATACAAACCAAAGTATTACCGAATTTATCGCAGATATGACAGGTAGTTACACGCTAACCGTTGTAGCAACTGATGCTGATGGCTTTTCAAAAAGTGTGCAATTTTCAATTACAGTAACTAACTCTGCACAACTTACCGGTCGTATTAAAGGGCAACTCACTAATGTGCAAAAAGCGGCTATAAGCAATGCACAGCTAACAATTAATGGACAGCAGTACAGCACCAACACAAATGGCTTTTTTGATGAAGAGGTTAATTTAGCGCAAGGCGAAAAAATAACGATAACAACTTCAGATCAAAGGCTTGCAGCTGGGGAATACAACTCCGTAGCAATTACGCAAAGCAACTTTACTGTGGATATAGGCCAAAATAGCATGCCCGTTTTACAAGCTGTTGAGGTTTCAGTATTTGTGTGTGCTGAGTTTTCAGGCCCCGACACCGTTAACCTACGCTTTAACATGGTAGATACACTTTTAGCGTCAGATAGCTTTCAATTTAGCTTTGATCAAACAAAACCACTTACTTTACAAAAAAGCGGAAGTAGTTACCTCGATAGCGAATTAGATATCGACCTACCTGCATCAGCAGAGTTTGAAGTAACAGTAATTGAAACAAACGTTGAAAATACAATCAGCTCAAACATTACTATTTACCATTCTGATTCAGGCCAACCGAGCTCAGCAATTATAAGTATTTGTAATATTTAGCCCCCAAATAAGCCCTTCAACATAAAGTGCTATTTTTAGCCCAGTAGTTATAACCATTAGTGTTATAACTACTGATAAATAAGCAACTTTGAGCCATATAATCCATTGTATTTTATAAGCAGCTAAGCCATTCTAAAAGCCTTGATGTTATTAGGATAAACGCGTGTTAGAAATTGCTTTAATTTACTTAGCAGCAGCCATAGTCGCTGTGCCTATTGCTAAACGAGTCGGACTTGGCTCAGTATTAGGTTATTTAATTGCCGGAATACTCATTGGCCCTTATGCGCTGGGTGTTGTGGGCGATCAAACCGATGTAATGCACTTCGCTGAATTTGGCGTAGTAATGATGCTGTTTTTAGTTGGTCTTGAACTACAACCTTCGCGTTTGTGGACATTACGCCACTCTATTTTAGGGCTTGGCGGCTTACAGGTTGTGCTATCGGCAGCGGCTATTTTTGCATTTTGTTATTGGTTTTTTGCCATGCATTGGCAAACCGCACTCGCCATTGGTTTAATGCTGGCGCTCTCCTCTACCGCTATTGTACTGCAAAGCCTTGAAGAAAAAGGCTGGCTAAAGCAAGAAGCCGGACAAAACGCTTTTTCGGTATTGCTGTTTCAAGACATCGCAATTATTCCTATTTTAGCCCTATTGCCACTGCTTGCATTTGCCCCGCAAACTAGCTCAAAAGAAATCAGCGATTCGATTATTGCAAGCTGGCCTGTATGGCAACAAGTATGTGTATCGGTCGCGGTTATTGCCGCTATTATTGCCGGCGGTAAATATGTATCGGCCCCGTTATTTAGATACATTGCCCAAACGCACATGCGTGAAATATTTACTATTTTTGCACTGTTTTTAGTGGTCGCTATTGCACTGGTTATGCAAAGTATTGGTTTATCGCCTGCATTGGGAACTTTTTTAGCGGGCGTTGTACTTGCCGAGAGTGAATTTAGACACGAATTAGAAGCTGATATAGAACCCTTTAAAGGCTTACTGTTAGGGTTGTTTTTTATAACTGTTGGCGCATCAATTAACTTTGAACTGCTATTTAACGAGTTTAGTACCGTTATTGCCTTAGTAGTTTTACTCATAGTAGTTAAAGCCTGCATTTTATTTGCCCTTGCCGTTACCTTTAAAATTAACAGCAAACAGCAGTTATTATTTGCCCTAGCGCTTGCCCAAGGCGGTGAATTTGCCTTTGTACTGTTAAGCGTAACAACTACCTTAAGTATTTTAACGCCCGAGCAAACCAGCCTTGTTACCTTAGTTGTGGCGGTATCAATGCTAATAGCGCCGTTATTACTTATGGTTTATGAGCAAATACAAAAACGCAGCAGCTGTGCTTTGCCTGAGTTTGATAAGCCAGAGCAAATTAGCACCGCTAAGCACGTAATTATTGCGGGCTACGGACGTTTTGGGCAAATTATGGGGCGTTTACTGCACGCGCAAGGCTACGAAATTACTGTACTTGATCACAGCCCTAGCCAAATAGAATTACTACGTCGTTTTGGCAATACCGTATTTTATGGTGATGCCGCACGCCAAGAACTCCTTGAAGCCGCAGGCGCGCACACCGCGCAAATGCTGGTAATTGCAATTGATAACCCCGATAAAACCATTGAGATAATTAAGCTCGCGCATAAAAACTACCCGCAACTTAAAATAGTTGCTCGCGCAATCGACCGCCGCCATGCGTATCAGTTACTTAATTTAAAAGTAGATGCGTTTAACCGCGAAACAGTCGACTCAGCTATTAACCTTGCCGTAGAAGCTCTGGAGTTACTAGGTAACACTAAGCAAGATGCCGATCGCGCCGGAAAACTATTTAGAGACCACGATCGCGCTGCAGTTGTGCAACTTGCCGAGCTGTGGGGCGACGACGCCAGCTACGGCGTAGCCGTGCGCCAACGCATGGAAGATTTAAAGCAAGTGCTGCAACAAGATAAACAAGCACAAAGCGATTTAAATACCTGCGATAGCGGCGACTGCGAAGACGGCTTAACAGAAGTAGCGAGTAAACCTAAAAAGCCTGATGATGCTCATTTGGAGTAATGTCAGATAATTCGGTTTGTATTGTTAGTAAATGATGTATTCCCCGAATAGATTTCGAATGACAGTTGGCTAAAATCAGCGGGCAATAAACCCAGCCAACTGTTAGACGAATAATATGGGATCGATGTACTTATTAGATGAGGTTTTCATAAATATTACTGAAAAACATAAAGCCCTCATCGGTAACATCTTTAATCGAACTTGCAGAAGGGTTATCAATAAAACCCAAATCCGATAGATCATTCATGTATTTTGATTGCGAAGATCGCTCAAGTATTTTTTTCATTATTATTTCAAATGGTACATTTTCTTGCTTTAATAACTTTCTAAATTGCATTCGAGTATGATTTTTAACACGATCCATAAGGTTAGATTTTTGTGCTGATTTAAACTCAGATAATTGCTCTAATGAAGTACTAAGTTGTCTTTCTTTTTCTTCAAGTTGGCGTTTGAAATCATCTTTTTCTACTTGTTCTATTGGGAGTTTTTTAAACCACTCATCTAACGTACTTTTTAAATCGTCTCGACTTTTATTCACAGAGTCTTCTTTTTGTTTTGCCTTTTCTTTTATTTCGGCATCATTATTTCCGCTATATAATTGATCAAACCGACTTTTCACTTCTGACTGCCCCTTGTCTACGGAGTCTAAGCGCTCAGTCAATTGCCCTAAAATGACAGAAGTATCCTTTGTGAATTTATGCATATTATCGTAGAATTTTGCGCTACTACCTGTCGCTGCGAAATAGAAAGCAGCTGAGAGTCCTACCGAAAAAATAGCTAAAATCAATGCGACTAAATCCGTCGCTGATAATTTTGTAAAATCAAACGCTAAATCTACATCTAGCATTTTATATACTACTAAGCCGATAAATATAGTTACCACGACCTCCCTTATAAGACGAACAATAGCATCGACTTTAATCCCTAATATTTCCACGAAATTTCCTTATGACAACTAATAATTTAATCAAAGGACATTTCATTACTTTCACATCAAAACGCCCCTGTAGTGTGAACTTCTATTAATATCAAATAGTGTAAGTTAATACCAACTATAAATATTATATAGCTGATGGTGTGTTTTATAAAATGGGAAAGTGTTTGCAGTATTACTTGGGCAGGAATGGCTTAAATTAATCTACTTGTAGCTCATAACCACCTGCCATTTTCAGCTATGAGCTACTACATTTAAAAACGGTGACACCTAGTGGTGATGCCCGCCTTGAATAGCCTCGCCCTGCTGGTTATAAAAACCTGTTGCGCTGTGCTCAATAAAACCAAGGTTTATCATTTTAGCTAAAAATGGGTCGCCTTCGTTATCGCCAATGTCGGCGTAGTCGGTGGTTTGAAAGCGATCCCACTGTGCAAATTGAGCGGTAATTAATGGCTCATCAGTGCTTACATTATTAAGGCTAAGTAAGGTCGTTGTTTGGCTTTTTTTATTACTAATACTAAATGTTTTAACTAATTTTGAATGCGTAAAAAAGGCGAGGGTAAAGTCGTTGCCATTTTCGCTCAAGGTATAGTTTTTTACTTCATCGCAGCCTGTGCCTTTTGTGCTTACTAGGGTCATTTTTTCGATTAGGTGGTTATCCACCAGCTGAGTTTTAGCACTCCAATTTTGTACGCCGCGCACCTCAGATGGTTGATATTCAATACCGCGTTGCTGGGCGTTAAAGTAACGTATTGGTCGTATTTGATTATTGGCTAAGTGCTGCCAAAGCTCGGTCATTACATCATTTTCATGGGCAACTTGTTGCTGGTTTCGCCAAAGGTTGAGCGACTGGGTGACAGGCTTGTTATTCGCCGCTGCGGTACTTTTTACAGAATGAGTGACTGTATTGGTTACACTGTAATTTGCTTTTAATATATTTGGGTTGATATCGCACTGCGAGGCTAAGCTACTTGTACTTACAAGCGTGGAAATTAGTAATAACGCTTTTTTCATTGAGCTATCTCTTATTTATATTTCAAGTTTATGGCAATAACATAACCACTAAAAATGTCAGTTTAATGACAAAAAACCCGCACAATGTACGGGTTTCTTTATTTAGATATATTTAACTAAATTTATAACTAGTCGGTATTTATTGCGCTACTTTTGCATCGGCAGCTTTTACAAAGTCAGCGGCAAAGTCCATTACATGGAATAAAAAGCTTTGCTCGTTTGTGCCTGTTACCAAGTGTGCACCAGGTCCCATTGCATAAACGCCTACGTCTTCACCGGCATGTGTTTCTGAGCCCATTGGTACCAGTGCTTCTTGATGAAAGCCCGGTGTGGTTGTATCAACATCAGTTAAATCAACACGCCCTGTAACCGGTGCAAACGCGTAACCTGCATCGGCATTGGTCTCGCTACCTAGGTTTCTAAAGCCACCACCATTTGTGTAACCAACCGTTGTATAAGGCATATCGTCGGCAGCTAAGCTTGGCTCAGTAGCGCCGACTGCAACCACTTTACCTAAAATTGGGTTACCGCGTTTAGGGTAACCGGCAATGGTAAATACATGGCTGTGATCGGCAGTTACAACTATTAATGTTTCTTCTGGGTTGGTGTTTTCCATCGCCACTTTAACGGCTTTAGCAAGCTCAATAGTGTCGTTTAACGCGTTATAAGCGTTACCCGCATGATGCGCGTGGTCAATTCGACCCGACTCAACCGTTAAGAAAAACCTTGCTCGTTGTTATCAAGTACGTTTATTGCTTTTTCGGTCATTTGTGAAAGCGAAGGCTCACCTGCTACATCGTTTGCACGGTCAGCTTCGTACTGCATGTGGGACTCATTAAATAAGCCAAACACTTTAGTGGCGTCGTCACTTATTGCATCAAAACCGGTTTGATCCATTACGTAAGTACCATTTGGATATTGCGTTTTCCACTCTGCGGTTAAGTCGCGGTTATCGGTTCGATCCCCTTCAACAGCACTTACTGCATCGGTTGAATTAAACGCGGCATCTTTTGGTAAAAAGTGACGACGACCGCCGCCCATTACTACGTCAATACCGTCTACATCAACACCACTAAAGCGTGCTTCTAAGTTGGCTTCAAAGTTAACTAGTTGCGATGCAATGTCTTCACACGTCGCGGCACTTTCTGGCATATCGGAGATATCTTCCCAGTTACGCTCTGCCGATTTAGCATACGTTGCAGCTGGTGTTGCGTGAGTAATACGCGCTGTAGAAATAATCCCTGTTGCTTTGCCTGCAATTTCAGCAAGCTCTAACGAGGTAACAAGTTCGTGCCCTTTGCCTGATGCACAATTACCACGTTCAACCGCTTCATCTATACCAATAACGCCTGCGTCGGTTTTAACACCCGATGCCATTGCGGTCATAGTGCCTGCCGAATCTGGCGTTTGCGCATCTACGTTGTATGTTTTTACAAAGCCTGAAAAAGGCATAGTTTCAAAGCTTAACTGGTGATCTTCACCCATTTCGCCCTCTAACTGACCCGCTAAAATACGTGCTGCGGTTATGGTAGAAATACCCATACCATCGCCCACAAATAAAATTACGTTTTTAGCTTTGCCTGATTCAGTAACAATGTTGCTACTGGCTGTTTGTGCAGCACCTAATTTTGTTTGTGCTTCACTAAACCAAGTATTACTAGTGAGCGAGGCTAACTGCTCGCTTGTTAGCGACGTTGCGGGTGCATTACACACTAAATTAGTTGAGTTAACTTCGTTGCTATCTAGCACGTCGTTATTATTGGTATCTGCGCCTACTTGCGTCTCTACACCGCCATTAATGCACTGCTCAGAGCCCACTGCAATAGTATTATCTACTGCGATAATATTATTTTCATTTTTGTTATCGTCACTCGAGCAACCAGCTAGCGCGACCATTACTGCCAAAGAAAGTACCGTTAATTTGTTCATGTTAGCCGCCATTATTGCTGAGTTAATTCAAGAGCTTGATTAATTAGATGAAATACAACGTTTTGTTCAATTACACCTTGCGCTAGCTGAGCACCAGGACCTTTAGCATGTAAAGATATGTCTTCACCTGCGTGTGTTTCTGAGCCCATTGGTACGGTTGCTTCTTGGTGAAAACCTGGGGTTGTTGTATCAACGCCATTTAGCTCAACACGCCCTGCAACAGCAGCACTTGTGTAACTTGCATCAGCATTTGTCTCGTCGCCTAAATTTCTAAAACCTAAGCCATTTGCGTAACCGACTGTGGTGTACGGCATATCGTCGGCGGCTAGGCTTGGTGTTGTTGCACCTACTGCAACTACTTGACCTAAAATTGGATTACCACGCTTAGGGTAGCCTGCAATAGTAAATACATGGCTGTGATCGGCGGTTACTAAAATAAGGGTTTCTTCTGGGTTGGTGTTATCTACCGCAGCTTGCACGGCTTTAGCAAACTCAATGGTGTCGTTAAGCGCGTTGTACGCATTACCCGCATGGTGCGCGTGGTCAATTCGACCCGACTCAACCGTTAAGAAAAATCCATTATCGTTTTTACCAAGCACTTCAATTGCTTTAGTGGTCATATCGGTAAGTGAAGGCTCGCCCGCTACATCGTTTGCGCGGTCAGCTTCGTATTGCATGTGGGATTCGTTAAATAAACCAAATACTTTAGTGGCGTCATCCGCTATTGCATCAAAGCCTGTTTGATCCATCACGTACGTAGCATCTGGGTATTGTGTTTGCCACTCAGTCACTAGGTTGCGCTCGTCAGTACGGTCGCCTTCTATAGCACTTACTGCATCTGTTGAGTTAGCTGTTTCGTCTTTTGGTAAAAAGTGACGACGACCGCCACCCATTACAAAATCAAGGCCGTCTACGTCGGTCCCTACAAATCGTGCTTCTAGGTTTTTTCGAAGTTAACCAGTTGCGATGCAATGTCTTCACAGCCACCCGTTACGGCATCTTCTGGCATATCGGATACGTCTTCCCAGTTACGGTCAGCCGATTTAGCATACGTTGCAGCAGGGGTTGCATGAGTAATACGTGCTGTAGAAATAACGCCTGTTGCAAGGCCTTTAATTTCAGCAAGCTCTGTAGCTGTAAGTAATTCATTACCTGCCACTGTTGAACACACGCCGCGTTCAATATCTTCATCTACACCAATTACGCCAACATCGGTTTTAACACCCGAAATCATTGCCGTCATCGTGCCTGCTGAGTCGGGAGTTTGGGCATCTACGTTATACGTTTTAACTTGTGCAGAGTATGGGAACTCTTCAAAGCTTAAATAACCTTCTTCGCCAGATTGGTTATTACGCTGCCCTTGCAAAATGCGCGCTGCGGTAAGAGTAGAAATACCCATGCCATCGCCCACAAATAAAATGACATTTTTAGCTTTAGTGGCTTGTGTAGCCTGCGCTTGTGCTGTTTTTGTTGTTAGTTTAGTTTGCGCAGCACTATACCAGCTGCTGTCTTTTTGGCTTTGCGGTAGTACATCTGCATGGCTCACTGCGCTAAACGCAAACGTTAGAGCGATTGCCGCAGCGACTTTTTTAATTTTCATTCATAATTCCCATTGTTTAGTGGTTATTTTTTGCTTGAAGTTAAAAATCTCAAATGAGTAACCGCTGCACTATAGAAAAAAGATATGACTAAAAAAGGTAATTTTGGTGAACAAAAAGTGACTAATATTTTACAAAAAAAGACATAAAAAACGCAGCATGTTAAATGCTATAACTCTGGCTTAAAGCGACTGAGTTACACTCGCCTATGTTGATAGAACTGAGTATCGCCCGTATAACAAGTAGTTACTTTTCACCTTTTATATAGTGATTAAAAACGCCAATAACCTTTTGTTATTTTTTAATTACGCTTGCCTCCATAAATATAAAAAGAGGTAAAACTCATCAAAGTGGGCATAGAATCGATTATTAAAATAATTACTGAAACACTTTGGATTACATTATTAGCACCTAAATTTGCAATTTAGAGCCAGTCAATTAAATAATCTAAGATCCATATAAAAATTAAACAGATAAGTGATAGACGTTTTAAGCACTTGAGGTTTCTATTTAATTCACTTCAAAGAACACCACATAGAACATAACAAACTGATTTAAAAAGCTTTAATTTAATTTTAAAAAACAAATCTGCATAGGCGTTAGTAAACTGGCTAATAATTAACAGATAAAAAATTAGTACTTCTAAAATAAAATCACAATAAAGCTTGGTATACGGCTTAACTTACTGTTATCCTGCTTCGCATCGGGTTGATAGAAAACCCTATTTATTTGTAAGTACCACGTTGATATTAGTAATAATCCTTCGCGTTATCCTCAGTTAAATGTATGTTTTCTTCCTGTTAAATTGCCTTAATTTAAGGCGCACTTTTATTAATTCTTAGGATACTATTATGTCTAATACTACAACTGGTACAGTTAAATTTTTCAATGAAGCAAAAGGTTTTGGTTTCATCGAGCAAGAATCTGGTCCTGACGTTTTCGCTCATTTCAGCGCAATCTCTGGCGACGGTTTCAAAACTTTAGCTGAAGGCCAACGTGTACAGTTTACTGTTACTCAAGGTCAAAAAGGCCCACAAGCTGAAAACATCGTTAGCATCTAATTGCTTTCGTTAAATGGGTTAGCAATAACCCATTTTGAATACTAGTTTGAAAGAAGTTCTGTTTTATTTGTTAGTACCGAGTTGTTTTAGTAATAATCCTACACGATATCCTCAAGTTAACTATTTTTTCCGGCTCAATCGCCTCTTTTCAGGCACACTTATATTAATTTTTTAGGATACATATTATGTCTAATACAACTACTGGTTCAGTAAAATGGTTTAACGAAGCAAAAGGTTTTGGTTTTATCGAGCAAGAATCTGGCGCAGACGTTTTTGCACATTTTAGCGCAATCTCTGGCGACGGTTTTAAAACTTTAGCTGAAGGCCAACGTGTACAGTTTACTGTTACACAAGGTCAAAAAGGCCCACAAGCCGAAAACATTGTTTGCATCTAATTGCTAAACAATTTAGTGGGTTAGAGATAACCCATTAATATTTTTACCTTTATCATTTTTTAGTCAAATATCTTCAAAATCCTCCTCTGTAAATATTTTCCAAGCTCAATCTCATTTGTATACACAACTCATTAATTAGTACATTTTTAAACACATTTACGACTATCTCTCTTGAGCGAAAGCTTTGTATTGCCTACAATAGCGCATACTTCATTCAATATAGAATATGACCATGAACGACACTACCGCAAAACCTGCTTTACCAGATCGCCTTTCTATTAATCCACGCAGCCCACATCATGTGGAAGACGTTTTTGAACACGATATTGGTATCACGTTCAACGGCAAAGAGCGTTTTGATGTTGAAGAATACTGCATCAGCGAAGGTTGGATAAAATTTGCATCTCCAAAAGGGCTTGATCGTCGCGGGCAACCACTTTTACTTACAAGAAAAGGCACTGTTGAAGCCTTTTACAAGTAAGCTAATAATGCTTACTAAAAAAGCGACACCTTATTAGGTAGTCGCTTTTTTTGTGTGTTTTTATAGTGTTTTTAAATTTAATACCAATCTGCTTAATTAAGTGAGCTATTTTTAGTTAAGAAAATCGTGTCGATTACAAAGCAAAAATTTCGTTATTTAGTTGTTATCACTAATTGCTCCTGCATTGCTCTATCTCCTGCATCCATGCAGTCGTATATCAGAAACTTTTAACACAGTTAGCATCAGGTTTAAGCCCTCAAATTAATCAAGTATTATTGCTGATTGGTATAAAACTCGCCTTTTAAAGCTGAGTCTTTAATATAAATCAATATTCATTTAGTCGATGAGAGCTATACCACCATAATATAGGCATTAAACTATTTGATAAGATTAATTACCTGAGCACGGACAATCCTCATCTTCTTTTTTAAGACACTGGCGGTAGTTAAACCAATGTGCTACAGCTATAAAAGCTGAGCCAGTTAAAGTTAGCGCCTTTTCTGCACCTTCATGCCCTATAAAAATAGCAAGTAACATTAAGCACAACCCCACAATCCCAAAAGCCATATAACTAAACTGTTTATGTTTTTTACAGCCTAAGCTTAACGCAAGTAAACTTGTGGGTAGCACAGCCATTAATATCCATATATGAAACTGTTCGTTATCTAGTTGTAGTGCTGCCAAACTAGGTAGAAGTACTAAAATAATTGGCGTTGCAAAACAATGCACTGTACACATTAACGAAAGCCCTATTGCTAGACGATCTATTACACTTTGACTCGATTTCATTTTTTCCTCTACTAATCAATGTCTACAAATAAATATTTACTTTTGCATGAGCATTTAAATAACAATCGTTAATTACACTTGATACATTATAACATTTGAAGCACAATTGATACAATATAACATACCAAGAGTAAGGTAGAATGAAAAAAGATCACAGTTAGCTCTTTTAATAGCCGCTTTATTGCCCGCGAGTGTGCTTGCAAAAACCATTCAAGGCACAGTGGTAAATACACAAGGCAGCGCTATAAGTAATGCTGTAATAGAACTTGAAGGCTCAGACATAAAAGTCACCACCGATAAAAACGGTCACTTTGTAATAGCCAAACTAAACAATGGACTCAAAGAGCTTCACATCGTTGCGCCAGGTTATGCGCATTTACATCGTGATATTACTATAGACACAGATGAAACACGCTCTGTATCGTTTACGCTTCAGCGCTCACCTATTGAAGTAATAGACATTGAGGCAACACCAATTCATATGTCGGCTATGGAGTCAGCCTCACCAGTCAGCGTTTTATCAGGCGAACAATTAAGGCGCGATCAAGCCGCTACACTAGGTGACACCCTTGAAAAACTCCCCGGTGTAAATACCAATTTTCATGGCAAGGTGGCGAGTACACCAATCATTCGTGGACTAAGTGGCCCCCGTGTACTTATAACTCAAAATGGCCTTGATGTAAGTGATGTGTCGCGCGTTGGCCCCGATCACTCGGTAGCATCAGAGGCTTCTACCGCACAACAAATTGAAGTATTACGCGGTCCTGCGACCTTATTTTACGGAAGTGGCGCTATTGGGGGCGTTGTAAATATAGTTGATAATCGCGTACCAACCGACAGCACAACACGCGGCGAATGGAACGTAGAGCACAACTCAGTCGATAATCAAAAAGTAGCCTCGTTTAATGCCACCACAGGTACAGACTCTTTTGCATTTTATGCCGATGCATTTTGGCGTGAGGCCAACGACTACGAGGTGCCTGTAGCTGCCGATATAGATAGCGATGGTGAAAGCCATAGTGGTGATTACACTGTTGAAAACAGTAATGAAGAGTCTGACGGTTTTACTGTTGGCGCTAGCTATTTAATGGATAACGGATTTATTGGCTTAGCAGTAGAGCAATTTAATCGCCAATACGGTATTCCTGGTCATTCTCATGGTGATGAAAGTGAGCATAGTGACGAGGAAAGCGTATTTGCCGATTTAGAGCAAACCAAAGTGCAATTACTAGGTGAATTCAATCTAAATAATAAGTGGCTAAACAAGGTAAATCTGCGCGCTGGCCATACCGACTACGAACACGCTGAAATTGAGGGTGGCGCTGTTGGCACTACCTTTAAAAACGAAACAAACGAATTACGCATAGACCTACTACATAACCAATTTAGCGAGTGGAATGGCGGCTTTAGTTTTCACTATAAAAATAGTGATGTAGAGGCGCAAGGTGAAGAAGCTTTTACACCGCCATCAGAGACCGAAAGCTTTGCTGTAGCGTTAATGGAAGAAAGGCACTTTGGCGACTTTTTAGTGCAATTAGGTGGCCGAATAGAGCGCGTAGAACTTAACGCAAGCAATGTATTACTGCCAAGTATTAATGCTCATGCACATAATGAAAGTGATGAACATGACGATCATAATCACGAAGAAGAAACCAATTTTACTCGCGTATTTGATGCAGAGCATGAATTTACGCCAGTCAGTTTGTCGGCCGGTGTAGTATGGGACTTTACACCTAACTATAACTTAGGGCTTTCGGTATCGCGCTCAGAGCGCGCACCTTCTGCGTCTGAATTATTGTCGTTTGGGCCACATATTGGCACCGCAACTTATGAAGTTGGCGCCTTATTTGATTTAGATGAAGATGGCCATTTAGGTTTGTCTGAGCAAACAATAGACCTAGAAACTGCCAATAATATTGATTTAACCTTTCGTAAAACCCAAGGTGATATTGGCTTTATATTTAACGCCTTTTATAACCAAGTAGACAACTATTACTACCAAATAAATACCGGCTTATACGCCGACAGTGGCCACAACCATGATGAAGATGAGCACAATCATGGCGACGAGGACGAGCACTCAGAAGAGCTACCCGTTTATTTATTTAAAACAGATGATGTAATTTTACACGGGTTTGAAGCGCAAATTGCGTGGCAATTAACAGATGAGTTCAAGTTAGATTTATTTTCAGATTATGTACGTGCACGTTTAAAAGACGGCGGCGACCTGCCGCGTACACCTCCACTACGTTTTGGCAGCGAGCTAAGCTACAACAGCGAAAAATTAAGTGCGCATATTCATGTAACTCGCTACCAAGATCAAGATCGCACGGCTCCTGAAGAAACCGCAACAGACGGTTACACCCTAATTGACGCCAGTGTGAGTTACGACCTATCGATACTTAATCAAGACCTATCTCTGTATTTAAAAGGTACAAACCTAACAGATACAGAAGCACGCGTGCATAGCTCATTTTTAAAAGAGATAGCGCCACGCCCAGGACGAAGTTTCTCACTTGGTATTCGCGGTTACTTCTAAAAAGAATTTTAAATAAAGGGAAACTAATATGACCAAATTATTCAAACTAAAATTGATAGCACTTGCAATAAGCAGCACATTAATTACCGCCTGTGGCGATGCAGAAACCAACATTGTAGAAAAAGATCCTATTGCTGTGGTAGATGACGAGCATGAAAGTGATGACGAGCATGACGACGGCTATACCATAAGCTCATTTGGCAGGCTTGCTGTTCTGGCAGGTGACAGCAACGAAGCGAGCTTTTTTGATTTAGACGATAACGCACTACTTGATACGTTTGTATTAAACGATGACTCAAACACGTTATCTGCATCACCTGACTTTCGTTATGCTGTTATTGCTAATCGTACTCAAGATTACCTAGGGTTTATAGACGGCGGTATGTGGCGCGAAGATCACGGCGCTCATTTACATGATTACGAGCAAAGCCCGGTGTTTAGTAGTTACGAGCTTACAAGCGGCAGCCGCCCTACACACTTAATAACTCACGACGGACAATTAGCAATATTTTACGATGGCGATGCAGATTCAGGCGCTTCTGCTTCGGTTGAAGTATTAACCGATAACGATATTACCAATGCAACAGCCACACTTACTGGCATTAACTATGATATTAACATGCATGGTGTAGCTGAGCCTCGCGGTGAACATTTACTCTCAACCATTCGTCGAGACGATGCAAGTAGCACATCTAATGCCAAAGTACTTCCCGATCAAGTGGGTGTATATCATCTTCACGATGGTAATTACGAACTAGAGCAAACGTTAGAAGTAACCTGCCCCGATTTACACGGCGCAGCACAAAATCACGATTATGTTGTATTTGGTTGTGGCGATGGTGTATTGATTGCTCACCAGCAAGGTGATGTATACAACGCTAAAAAAGTTGTAAATATAAACGCCGTAGGCGCTCAACGTATTGGTACTTTGTACGGCCACAAAAACAACGACACAATTTTTGGCATAGCTTCGGGTCATGGCGGCGGCGCTGCTGTGCTGTTAAGTATCAACCCAAGCGACGCTGAAATGGAAGCGCTAGAATGGCAACTAGCCGATGGCGCAAGTGCGGTATCATATTCGTTTTCAGCCAATGGCGAGCACTTTTTAATACTAGACAGTTTAGGCTTTTTAAACGTACTTGAAGCACATGCGCACGGCGGTCACACGCACTGGGAACTAGCAGGTCAAGTTGATATCACTGAACAAGACGTAACAACCATGCCTGAGGGTATGAAGTTTAGTATGACAGTAGCACAAAACGGTCATTTCGCTTATGTAGCCGACCCTATTGCTCAGCACGTTGTACAAGTGCACTTAGAAGACCTAGAAGTGGAAGGTGAACTAGAACTAACCTTCCCACCTGCTGCTATCACTTGGTTAGGTATAGCACAAGAAGAAGAGCACGCTCACGAACACTAGGTTTATGAGCGTACATAACATCGTGAATGCTGATAGAACGCCTATAGTATGAGACGCTAATACCGAACAATACTGTAAATTGTTCGGTATTTTTACTTATTTAATAAAGCGCTTTATGACTCCAAGAATTAAGCGTACCAATAGATTTGCGATTTAAAGGTTAATTTGGGATAGTTAACACAAATTAATGGACTTAACTTTTTATGAAAGCTTATTCATACCTATTGTTTTTCTTTTCTTCATTAGGCGCATTTAATGGCGTTATATTAGCACTATGGCTATTTGTTCGTAAAAATAAACAACCGTCAGACACATGGTTAGCTGTCCTACTGTTACTAATCAGTGTTCGTATTGCTAAGTCAGTCGCTTTTTATTTTATACCCACACTCGATAAAAGTATTTTACAAATAGGGCTGACCGCATGCTGCCTACTTGGTCCCTGCTTAGTTGTCTACACCTATACGAAATCAAAATCAGTCACTGTAAATAACTTCCCTAGTCGACTATTTATTTGTCTGGTCGGAGTTGTTTTTACTATCGGGATGATTTACCCCTACAATGAAAATCTTGAATTATGGCAATATTGGCTGTATCGAGGTTCAAGCTATGTATGGTTTGTCTGCCTTATAATCGCAAGCTACCTCTACTATTCTCGTTTTAAAGAGGTAGCCGGTAATTGGAAGCAGCTTCTTTCTGAGCAAACATTTATAACTATCGTAGGGTGTAGTTTAATTTGGCTGGCGTATTTTACTGCCTCATATACCTCTTATATTATGGGGGCGATCAGCTTTTCGGTCGTCTTATATTTATCGTCAATAATACTGTTAAAACCACCTTCGCCTTCATCGAATAAAATAGATAAATATGCCAATAATAAATTGTCTAAAGAACAGGCAGAACACTACTCTATTTTGCTAAATCAGTTGATGGCTAAAGATCAGCTATATATCGATCCACAGTTAACTTTGCCTCGCTTGGCTAAGCGGTTATCAACATCGCATACTGTTTTATCGCAACTGCTCAATAAGCACTATCAAATGAACTTTAAACAATACGTCAATAGTTTGCGCGTGGCATGTGCAAAAGGGCTATTGCTTGAACACCCAAACACCAGTATTGATGATATTGCAGAGCAAAGCGGTTTTAGCGCACCATCCACATTTTATAATGCGTTTAAACAACAAACTGGGTTGACTCCAAATAAGTTTAGAACTCTCAATTTATAATTTGAGACTCCTAAAATATAAACTAATTCATTGTTTTAATTATATTTAGCTTAAATTTAAAGCCACATTAAATTAAGAGCTTATAACTGTGAAAACAATCATTAAATTTTTTATATTACTACTGGCAATCACTCAGTTTTCAACCTTAGCCAATAACTCAGAGCAACAGCAAGCTGTGCATGTAGTCATTCAAAAATACATAGACGGCACCAGCAACGCAGATCCAAACTTAATAACCTCAGCATTTCACCCTAAAGCAAGCCTAATTCTGAGCCACCCTAATAAACCATTTTGGCAAGTTACGGCAAAGGAATTTGCAAGCTGGTTTAAAACAAAAAAAGTAACGCGAACAGGTGCCATTCTTTCAATAACAGTTGATAACGATATAGCCACGGCTCGTGCAAAAATAACGACCGCCTCACCCGTAAAACAATACATCGATCAGTTCTTACTAAAACGCTTTTCTGACGGCTGGAAAATTGTTAGTAAAACAGCCAGCCAACTGGATATTACGCAATCAGAACAGTTTTTAGCTGCGATGGATAAACGTGTGTTATTTATAGTATCGAGTGCCGACTTTCATGGCGACTCAGCCCTAGCTACAGGCACTAGCTTTTCTGAATTAGTAGAAGCTTATGACGTGTTCATAAATGCAGGGTATCAGGTTGATGTTGTAAGTAGCAAAGGGGTACCTTACCACTTGCCTATATTAATACTTCAGATAAAACACATCGCCAATACATTTATAATCAAGACTTTATGTACAAGTTAGCGTACACATTAGCACCTGAACAAGTCGACCCTGAAAAGTATTTAGCTGTTCACTATGTTGGTGGCGGTAATGCGATGTATCAGGTCACTGAGAACAAAGACATTCAAGCAATTTCTATGCATGTTTATGAACAAAATAAAGGGATAATTTCCGCTGTGTGCCATGGCACCGCTGGTATAGTTAATCTCAAACTGGCTAGTGGCGAGTACTTAGTTGCAGGGCGTAAAATTACAGGCTATCCAACCGCCTTTGAAAAAACAGACGCAGCTTATTACCAACAATTTCCCTTTTCGATAGAAAGCCTTATTAAACAACGCGGTGGAATATTCAATTATGGGCAACGAAACCAATCATTTATTGAAGTTGAAGGTCGAATTATTACCGGTACCAATTATCAATCTTCACGAGAAGTAGCCCAAGCGATGGTTAAACAACTAAATAACATGTAATTTAACTTTAAACATGTTTTTAACTTCCCAATAAAAAAGCCGACGTATGTCGGCTTTTTTGTGTCTATTAATTGCGCCCTCTCCAGCCGCTCCATACATCATCTATATCATCGGCTTTATTTTTTTCTTTTTCTTGCCTGTGCCTTCTGGTTTTGCCATTGGCTTTTCATTTTTAAGCGCCTGTGCAGCATCAAGGTTAGCTTGGTTTACAGCAAAGCCTGTAACCTGTTCACGCTCTAAGCGTAGTTTGTTTTTCTTCTCGATTATTTTAAAGTGATGCAAATCTTCATAATCAACCAATGAAAGCGCTAAGCCTACTTCACCAGCACGGCCGCTTCGACCAATACGGTGCATGTAATCAGCAGGACTGCGTGGTAGATTAAAGTTTATTACCACTGGCAGCTTTTCAATATCCAAACCACGTGCAGCAATATCGGTTGCGATAAGTACTTCGATTTCGCCCGCTTTAAATTTTTCTATTACACGAGTTCGCTCACTTTGGCCTTTATCGCCATGGAAAACTTGTGCATTAACACCACGTTTTTCAAGTTTGCTGGCTAAGTGCTCACAATCTTTTTTGGCGTTGACAAAAATCAGTGCTTGGCGCCATTTGTGAGTTTTAATTAAATGCGCTAAAACCGTGGTTTTTTCGCCTTTATTAACACTAAACACGCGTTGAACAAGTGTGCTCTCTTCTTTGTTTTGTACTTGTATTTCAACAGGATTATTTAGCAGCTCTTGCGTTAATTGTGTTACTTGCTCAGGAAAGGTCGCTGAAAACAACATTGTTTGTTTTTTAGCAGGCATAAGAGCCAATAAATTAGCCAGCTCTTCGGTAAAGCCAAGGCTTAGCATACGGTCGGCTTCATCAAGCACAAGCGTAGTTACATTATCGAGCTTAATGGCATTGCTTGAGATTAAATCGAGTAAGCGCCCTGGTGTTGCCACAATAATATCAGCACCACCACGCAGTGCCTGCATTTGTGTATTAACCGACACACCACCAAACACGGCCACCGTTTTAATTGCGCCATTAAAGTTAGCAGAATACGACTTAACACTATCGGCCACTTGCGTAGCAAGCTCACGCGTCGGTACTAAAATAAGTCCCGTTACAAAGTTGCCTTTGCTCGCTGCTTTTTTAGCGCCTTGCTCTAAAAATAGCTTTTGTAGCATAGGCAATGCAAACGTTGCTGTTTTACCCGAGCCCGTATTTGCCCCTGCAATTAGGTCATTGCCCGCAAGCACACTAGGTATAGCCTTAGCTTGAATAGATGTAGGCTGGGTATATTCCAAATCGGTTAATCGAGCTAATAGCTCTGGAATAAGGCCAAGTTCGGAAAAAGTGCTAGGGCTTGTGGCTGAGGTCATATTTATTACGGGCTCATTGCTAAAAAATTAGCCTGCAATTTTAGCGTATTTAGCGCTTATTAAGTAGAGATTAGTGGTTTTAATAAAATGAACCTTGTTTTATTCAACGATTATCCCCTGGATATTGCTTTGTATTAATACTATTTTTCAAATAGATCAATCATTACGAAAATAGCTTAAACACACTGTACTCTTGATTTCAATATTTCAAGTGTGTTATTTTTTGTAATCTGATGGATAAGTTTTAGATACAAGGAAATATCATGTCTCAATTTGATTTATGCTTTAATACAAAAAGCAGAGCAAGCCTACCATTTAACACCAGTGATTTAGAGCAACTAAAGCGATTTAGAGAAGATAACCCTCATATTATAGGTAATTTTATACCTCAAGGAACCCCCTTTATTTTAAGATCCCCACAGTCTGGGGATATGAGCGACTTTAGGCGTTCTCGTCCTGACATAGCTTGCGCACTTGACAGTACTGTGTCTTGGCCTCAGCATACAAAAAGAAATGTCAGCACTATAGTAAACAGCTTCGGTGATGAAGATGCCTTGGCTATTGCCGCACTATATGACGCAGAAATCTCCCCATACGTGGACAAAGTAAGAAAACTGACAGAACTAAAATTTTCAGGTAGAAATTTTGACGCTATTGCCGCTACTGGTGCGGCATTTACTTCCCTAGAGTCAAGCCAAGTAAGATTGAGCTCATTTGGAAAAGCAATTCTAAAATACCAAACTAGCTTAATTGAAATAAGAAAAGCATCGCAAAACAAGCAACCTAAGTTAGAACTAATCAAGCTAGGTAACAGAGCTAAGCAAGCTCACCTAGAGCTTAATACTGTATTTAAAAGGGAAATGGTCAAATTCAAAGGCCAGGTGAAAGCATCTGCGAAAGGTAATATATGGTCTAGTGCACAGCGAGGCATTGATACAGCAAGAAGCGCAAGAACTTCTACTCCCCTCAAATTAACTTCTTTAGCTAACATACAGCACTTACGTAGACTAGAACAAAATTCTAATTTTGCAGGAAAGTTTATCATTGCTGTTGATGCTGGTCTTCGAGCTGATAGCGTTTATAAAGATTACAAAGCAGGTAAAGATTGGCAGCGACGTGCCATTGTTGAAACAACAGGGCTTGGTTTAGGGACAGCCGCAGGCATTGGCGCCGGAAGTGCAACAGTTACAGCTGGTGTAGGTATAGCAATTGCCATGGGGCCAGTTGGTTGGGTTATCTTAATTGGAGCCGGCCTCGGGGCTGGATTCATGGTCGGTAAAGCGGGTGATGAAGTTGGTAAGTTTATTTCTGGCGAATTATATGATTTAAGCTCAAGCATTGACTGGTTTTAAATTATGTATGTAATGCCTGAAAAAATATTTTTATTTATCTCTTTACCAATAATAATGAGCTATCTTATTTCAACCTTATGCTTCACTCGCATTACAATGAAACACATTGAGAGAAAATTGCGCGAAGAAGGGGTACATGAGCCGCTTTGGGACAAAGGAATAGGCATAAGAGTAAGCATGTATGGCAAAGTTATTAGACGGCAAAAGTCAGTAAAAGCTACGATAGTTAATGATGAAGCGATTTTGCGACACGCGCGGCCTATAGACTTAATTTTAGCTCGTATAATGCACATATCATTTTTAGGTTTGATGTTAGTAATTGCCTATGGCTACTTTGCTTATAACTTAAGTGAGCGCACATATTAAAAAGGCGCATTGAGCGCCTTTTTATCTTTAACGGGTAATCACCAACTCATTGATTTTACTCAACCGTAACCGATTTAGCTAAGTTACGTGGTTGGTCAACGTCAGTGCCTTTAATTACCGCTACGTAGTACGACAGTAACTGCAATGGCAAGGTGTAAACAATTGGCGCAATAATGTCGTCAGTGTGGTTTACGTTGATTACACGCATTGTGTCGTCTGACTCAAAGTGTGAATCTTTATCTGCGAATACGTAAATAATGCCGCCACGTGCGCGTACTTCTTCTACATTTGATTTAAGCTTTTCTAATAGCTCATTGTTTGGTGCTACAACAATAATAGGCATGTCGGCATCAATAAGTGCAAGTGGCCCATGTTTTAGCTCGCCAGCGGCGTAAGCTTCCGCATGAATGTACGAAATTTCTTTTAGCTTAAGCGCACCTTCCATTGCAATTGGGTATTGCGAGCCACGACCTAAAAATAATGAATGGTGCTTGTCGGCAAACTCTTCTGCAAGATCTGCAATGCCATCAGCAAGCAATAATGTTTCTTCAAGCTTAGCGGGGAGTACTTTAATTGCATTTACAATTGCGCTTTGATCAAGGCCTTTTTCTTGCGCGATAGACGCAGTAAGCATTAACAAACCAACTAATTGCGTAGTAAACGCTTTTGTTGAAGCAACGCCAATTTCAGCGCCCGCTTTAGTCATAAAGGCAAGGTCTGATTCGCGTACAAGCGATGAGCCAGGTACGTTACAAATGGTCATTGAGGCCATGTAACCTTGCTCTTTAGCTAGGCGTAATGCAGCTAGCGTATCGGCTGTTTCACCCGATTGAGAAATAGTAACTAGTAAGCTATTTTCATGTACAAACGACTGGCGGTATCTAAATTCAGAAGCTATTTCTACATTACAGCTAACACCCGCAAACTGCTCAAGCCAGTAACGTGCAACCATACCTGAATGGTAAGACGTACCACAGGCAATAATTTGCACATGTTTTACGTCTTTAAATATTTGCTGAGCGCTTTCGCCAAACGCATCAATTGCTACGCGATCGTCGTTTAAACGCCCTTCAAGCGTGTTACGTACAGCAAGTGGCTGCTCGTAAATTTCTTTTAGCATGTAATGGCGGTAATCGCCTTTGCCTGATGCATCTTGCGTAATGTTTGATTCAATCACTTCACGCTCAACGGCGTTACCGTCTGCATCAAAAATTTCTACCGTGTCACGTGTAATACGTGCTACGTCGCCTTCTTCTAAAAAGATGAAGCTGCGAGTAACAGGTAATAATGCAAGTTGGTCAGAGGCAATAAAGTTTTCACCAAGGCCTAAACCAATAACAAGTGGGCTACCTGAGCGCGCTACAATAATTTCGTTGTCGTTGTCTTTATCAAATACAACGGTACCAAAAGCGCCTTCAAACTGTTTTACAGCAGCTTGAACAGAGGCTAACAATGTAGTGTGTTGTTGGCGTAATTGATGAATTAAATGCACCATAACTTCGGTATCGGTGTCTGATAAAAATTCATAGCCGTCACCTTTAAGCGCAGCACGTAAGCTTGCATGGTTTTCAATAATACCATTGTGGACAAGTGCAAGCTGGCTATTTGAAACATGTGGATGTGCATTGGCTTCTGTTACGCTACCGTGTGTTGCCCAGCGAGTGTGTGCAATACCTGTATGACCGCTAACACCTGCTTTTTCTAGCGCTGCTTCTACGTTAACTACTTTACCGACTGCTTTTACCGTATTAAGTGTATTGCCATCAAGCAAGGCTACGCCTGCTGAATCGTAACCACGGTATTCAAGGCGTTTAAGGCCTTCAACTAAAATTTTATTTACTGGACGTTCTGCAACTGCCCCAACTATTCCACACATAGTGTCTCCATTAATTTTTTAAATACTTGCTACTAAGTAGCTATTGTATAATCTCTGCGCAAATTAGTTTTACACCACACGCCTCAATTGCTTTGCGTTTATCGTCAGCTAAGCCGTTGTCGGTTATTAATGTGGTTACTATTTTCCACGGTAATTCTAAATTTGGTATTTTTCGGCCAATCTTATCTGATTCAACCATTACGATTACTTCACGTGCCGCTTTTGCCATAACTTGGCTCAAACCCACCAGCTCATTAAAAGTGGTTGTGCCACGTTTTACATCTATGCCATCAGCACCAATAAATAGCTGATCGAAGTCGTAAGAGCATAATACATTTTCGGCAACTTGCCCCTGAAACGACTCAGAATGCGGGTCCCATGTTCCACCGGTCATCAAAAGTGTCGGCTCGTTTTCAAGTGATAGTAAACGACTCGCGACTTTAATGGCATTGGTCATAACAACTAACCCGCGTTTATTTGCAAGCTCAGGGATCATTGCGGCTGTAGTACGTCCGCTATCTATAATAATTCGGTTATGATCTTTTATGAGGGCAGCTGCAGCTTTAGCTATCGCTACTTTGCGCTTTGAATCTACTTCATCGCTAACAATCTCTTTAGGCAGTGCAATAGCACCACCGTAACGGCGCAGCAATAAACCACTTTTTTCAAGCGCGGTTAAATCTTTTCGAATGGTTACTTCGGAGGTTTGAAACTGCTGTGCTAACTTTTCAACCACGACTTCACCTAGCTCATTAACTTGAACCAAGATATTGTGACGACGTTGCTGTGTGTTTCGTTTAGTCATAAATTAAGTTTCGTTTCGAAAGTTAATAGATTTTAAACGAAACAAGTTAAATGACAAGTGAATGAATGAAATTAAAGCAGCTTTAATCAAATAATAATAAAGGTAGAATGCCATAAGCTTTATTTTAAAAGAAACCACATGCAAGTATTTACTAGTTTAAACAAAGAATATTTAGCGCTGCGCAAACAAACTGGCGACACCTGCCGCCTATTCAATAAAAGTCCGAGCAAAGGCAACTTAAAACGTATTAGAGAGTTATTTTTGGAATGTGGTGAGGGCGTTATAATTGAAGCTGGATTTCACTGCGATTACGGCAATCAAATTACTATTGGTGATCGTACTTTTATAAACATTAATTGCACTGTATTAGATGCACCAATTGATGAAGGTGTAATAACGATTGGCAGTGACTGCTTAATTGGCCCTAATGTACAGCTATTAGCGGTATCTCATGCAGTTGAGCCCAAACAAAGACTACAGAAAGAAAACTTTGCGACCCCAATCTCCATAGGTAATAACGTATGGATTGGCGCCGGAGCTATTATTTTGGGTGGTGTAAAAATTAATGATAATAGCGTGATTGGTGCCGGCTCGGTGGTCACCAAAGACGTAACCGCTAATACCGTGGTTGCAGGAAATCCAGCACAAAAAATACGTAACATTTAATAGTCATACAATCTTTATGACGAAAAGTTAATACTGTGTTATTTTTAGTTTAACAAAAATGCAACTCGTACTTAGTGATGTTTCTAAATATTGTTTTTATTATATTTTTACTTTTTTCTTATCCGGTATCGGCAAGTGTTTGTGAGCAGGATAAATCGGTTGATATAACGAGTAACATTTTAACCTGCAAGCAAAAAATCAGTAAACTCAAGCCACACTCAACAGCATCATTTGAGGCTAAATTAGAATTAGCTGTACTGTATAGGCAAGCTGGTGATTTAGCCTTAGCAAATTCAGAGCTTGAGCAACTACTTAGCCAAAGTTTAAGTATTTCACAGCAATATCATGTAACGCGACAACTCGGTATTAATGCATACAGACAAAGAGGTTATATTCAATCTCTTACTTATTTTCATAAAACACAAAAGCTTGCTACGCAGTTAAAAAACTTAAGTTATGAAGGTCAAACATCGAATGATCTTGCTAATGTATATCAAGCGCTTGGGGATTTAGACACCGCTTTAACTTTATTTTTAAACAGTTACGACATTGCTAAGCAATTAAACGACTTAAAACGCCAAGCTGTTACTTTAAATAATTTAGGTAATATATCGCGAGATATTAATCAATTAGATGATGCTATCGTGTCATTTCGACAAGCACATTTACTACATACACAACTTGGCAATCAAACAAAGGCAAACCATACGCTGATAAGCTTAGCTGAGGTGTTTTTTAAAAAGTTACAGTTTGATAAAGCTATAAATCTTATAAATTCAACGCTCACGCAGTTAAATAATAGTGGTGCGCATACTCAAGCTTCACGCGCCTACTTACTACTCGCTGAAATCGCTTTAGCTCAAAATAAACTTAATGAGGCACATAAATGGCTAGCAACACAAAAACGTACCCGTAGCCTTATTCAAAATGACAAAGTCGACCAACGGGCGCTATTAATAGAGGCAAAACTAAAACAACTAGAAGGTAATGACACTGAAGCACAAGTGTTATTAAAACAAGGGTTAGCCGAAAACCACAATCAAAACAGCCAACTAACAGAGTTATTTTACATCGCACTCGCTCAGTCACAACAGCAATCAAAACAATACCGTGATGCGCTAAGTACGCTTGAAGATTACAATACAATGTTACGCCAAAATCGAACAGATACGGCCAATCTATACCAGCTACGCTTGAAGCAAGCCGATATTCTCCCAAATAAGCAACAGCATAATTATTTCACTCTTTATAATGTATTCGCGGTATTTAGTGCCTTTATGGCAGGAGTGTTGCTCAGCTATAAATATTTAGCACAAATAAGCAAACCTCCAAATACAGTGAATAACGCCGCCCCCAACGAAGCTACCGACACAGAGCAAGACACTCGCCAATTAATTGTAGAAGTTATGACGCTATCGCTGAGTATTTGGGAACAAACAAGCTCAAAAACAAGAATTGAGCTTGCAGAAGAAAGTAAAATGTGGAAAGTAAACATTGATGATGGTCGGCTGCGGGTGCGTACATTAGAGCGTTATTTAGCGATTAAAACACTGCCTAAAAAACCTCGCTGGCGTAATATAATAAAAACCGCACATTATGTTATTAACCACTGCAATGAAGAGCATGATGATTTACATAAACTAAAACAACAAGTACAAAAGCTTGAAGTACTTGCTAAAGCCTCACCTCACTATTTAACCTGAACTCTGGTTAAGAGATTTACTAACATATTGAATCATGGTGATATTTAAATTTATTTTCTCTAGCCAGAAATTTTAAGTGAAAACAAGGCGAATTTACGCGTCAATAGCTGGCCTATTGCAAGTAAATTCAACGCGGTTAGTGCTGAAAATAGCTGCTAGAGATAGATTTATTATCCAGAGTTCAGGTTATTTAACCTGAATCAGAATTAAAAAGCACAAGGTATCACTTATATCACCTCGTGCTACGGTTTAGCTATTTTGCTGTATCACAGACATAACACGCTAATGTAACGCCCATGTTGGCTTTAAATTTTTGATGATGTTCGTCCCCTTTAAATTCATAAGGACCTTCAAAGCGAGTAAATATTTGCATATCTGGGTTTAATGTATTGTCAAAACGCATCATATTTGAGTGTAACGACTCACACATATTGTTTCCCATATCGTAAGCTAAACGCCAATCATCAAACTGACCACAATCTAACATCGGGCTTTCTCGACCTGATGCAGAAAGCCTTTTTTCCGTACACCCACTACTTGTATCACTTTTTAAAAATGAAAACGTTCCTGTCGATATTTTCATTGAAGCGAGGAACGTTGTTTGCTTTTTAGGGCAGTTTTGCGCATTAGCTTGCAGTTCTTCTTGCAGCATTTTTGCACTATGAGCATGTGCAAAGGTTGTTAGTAACAGACTTGATATTAAAATTGTATATTTCATTATATTTACCTCCATTTATTTACTTGATCCTGTTGTTGAGACTGTATTTACATATCTATTAAATACAAAATCAACTCAAAAAGTGTGCATCAAAGAGAGGTAAATCACACTTAAAATCATGGGGCAATTGGGTAAAAACGGGTAAATTTATTTTTAAGCTTTTGTATTTAAAGATATATATATTTATTCAATTCAAAAAACAATATCCAACATGTTTACATCCCCTTGCTTTTCTCACTTTTACCCAACTCGTCCCCTGCTGACCCTGCTAATTCCTTTCGTGATGAAAATAAACAAGCAATATAAAAGGGCACATTATTTGTGCTTATTTATTATTTATGGAGGAATAAAAATGAAACGTACATTAATGACACCACTTGCTTTAGGTTCTCTTGTATATATGGCAATCATAAGTACCACTGCATTTGCAGGTACTGTTGAAAATACCAACCACCGTACTACCGCTTTAGAAAATGATTATGGTGCAATGGCACCTGCTCAAGTTAGCAAACAAACTTGGCAGACTATTTCAGCGTGGTCTACTGACTCGCTTTCTTTGCTTGATTTTATGGCTGAAAACGACGAAGAAGCGGTACTCAATCATTATATTGAAAAACTAACAGCAACTTATCGGGCCGAAGAAATCTTAAGCCAAATAAAAGAGATAGACGTAAATGCGCTTGATTTATGGTCTACGGTGCTTGCTGACCACTCACCAGAGGATAGCTATTACCTTGCACGCTACCTTATACAATATAAGCCGGCTCTTTTTAAGCAATGGTTAACAATGCAAAAAATGGTTTCGTTAGCTGAGTTTGTCGAAATAAACAATCCACGATTATTTGAAGCGTGGTTTGAAAATTACGCAGCTCCTAAGAAAAAAGGGCTCTCTGTTTTAAGCTATAACAAGGAAATGGATCCAACTACTTATAATGAAATTAAAGAGTTATTAAATAAAGATGCAAAGGGTGGTCCAAAGTCAGCCTGTGCCTGCCAAATGGTAGTGCCAAATACAGGCTCTGGTACTGTGGTAACAAATTACCCTTCAACCCCATCAGCCTCAACTGATACGTCTAGCGACAATAAAGGAATGTCTAAACACGGACTTAACTTTACCAGTACTGCTTACGGCGCATTTCATTCAGGAGATGGTGAGCGTTGGTCAAAACACAAAGCCTATGGCTACGACAACACAATAAGTCATAACTCTACTGAGTTTTCGGTAAAAATGCTGTGTGCCGATAAAGCGGGTTTTGATTGTAATCAAAGTAATTCATGTTCAGGAAACTTAGAAGTTAGAGGCACTTATGCCTCGCGTTTCCATGTAAAAGGGACCGCAAAACAAATTTGGTCAAAAGCCACTAATGCACACTCTGCCGATGGCGCAAAGTTTGCCGTTGATTTACCTGGTTCTGCCCCTGAGATTGTATTGTTTAATAAAGCCGGTGGTGCAGCAATGAGCTTTAACACTGGATGGGATATTAACTCGGTGCTGGGCACTATAAAAGCAGCTTTAGGTATTACTGCTGCAATAGTGAATGACAATGCGGGTAGCTTACTCGATGCACAACTTGCCAGTGATTTAATTACTAATATTGCAGGCATAATTACCCGTTCAGGTAACGAAGCGAGCGTAAATTCGACAATGCGAGCTCGATTTGATTCATCTGACGTAAGTCCATTTTTGTTGCAACCTAACGAAGTTTACCACTTCACGCTGGACTCAGAAGCCCATGTTAAAGCACGAGGTTATGGCGGTTATTCTGATAGTCATTTTGAGTTTGGTAGCTCTGGCGCTGTAATGTATGCCGCTAATCACTTTACTTGTGGCCCAAATGTTACCGCACCTATGCCTACCGGTTTATGGTTTTATGCCAGCCAGTCAGGTCCTGATAACACCGCATCTCTTCGTAGTGATGTAGAAGGCTGGCTATCTATTCAGCTAAATCAAGGTGTTAATGCTATTCAGCAGCAAGGGGTTGTATATTAAGCACTGCGATCAAACTTATAAAGGGTAGGTGTTTCCTACCCTCTTTTGTATGTTTAAAGCAAAGGAACCATCATGAAAAAACTACTTACATTTTTTATCACTGCACTTACAATAACAGCAAGTATGCATTGTGCAGCAATAGCAAAACAATTCGATACAAGTACTCTACCAGTACTATTTTATGCAAACCAAGAAAGCTATTTAGCTCAAACGCCTTGGTTTAATTTTACATATCAGCAACGTAAAATACAGCTACAAACTTGTAAAGAAGAAGCGTGTATTCAACGTTTACAATTTTTAGAACTCCAAGAAGGAGAGCAAAGCCATAAACAAAATAATGGCTCAGCTTTTTTAGGTAAAGCAGATAAAGTACACACATCAAATACCTATTCCAAACTCAGATTAGGCCAGAGTAATCACAATACATTGCATGTTAGCGGTAACCAACGGCGTATTCTTTTTTCTTTCGAGCTCACTGAAAAAGGCACACCATTACGGTTCAAATTTGAAGACGAACAAGATTCTCTAATCTCACAGGAACAACATGCCCTTGTTCGCTCGTCTAAGTTATGCATATCAAAGTGTGAAACAACATGGCAGGCATACAGTGTAGATAAGGAGGGTCAATACACTCCAATAACTTTCCACCAGCAGGCGCAAGATCAGTGGGTTGTTAAAGAATTAGATAACACTATTAGAATTGAATTAACCGCTTTATTTGGTCAATATTCGGCGCCTTTACATCAGTATCACAATGAAGAAACATCATTTTCTAGCTACCAAGTAAATAGTAATGCCATCATAAATACACTGAGTCATGATCAACAAAATCAATATAATTTTGAACATACTAAAGTAATTGGTTTGAGTGAAAATACATGGCTTTTGCAACAAGATAGTACTCTACAGCTGACTGATAATAATGCAAAAATTATAAAGTCTCGCGAGCTATCAACTTGGAACGTAAACAAATTTATAAGCAGCTATATATCAAAAAATCAGATTTATTTATTAGCACAAGTGAGTGATAAGTACCTAACCCCACCTTCAAAGCAAACCGTGATAGCCCAGTACCCTAAGAAAAAGCAAAATAGAATGCGCCCCGTAGTGCTCTATGAGTTCGATTTAGCGCTTAACTTAATATCTAGCACCACACTCTATTTACCAGAAAGTGAACTACCGTATGCACAAATAACACTTCAATCGTGGGGAGTATTAGTAGGTACAGGTGAAGCCGCAGCTGCATCGGTTAATCACACTTATCAAAGCAACCAATCATCTGCAAATATGGCAAACTGCCCGATGATAAATGACGGCTATGGTTATGGCTTATTATGTTGGAAAGCATTGAACAACCCAACTACAAATTATACACCTAGTGCAGCTAGTAGCATGATCCCAGTAACGGTTGTCGACAATACAACGCCAAACCTACTTAACCAACTGGAGGCAAACCAACATGGAACAATATTCGATAACAGCGGCACTCCTGTTGATCCTGGCGGCTCATGGACACATGAAAATAACGTTGCAATAAACAAAGAGGACTTAGGCCTATCAATTGCGATGTATAATGAACGTTGGAATTCTCCTGTTGCGGCAAATATTATTTTCCCCGCAGGTAGCTCTTCTCGTCCTGTTATGTTTAGAGCTGTAGAATATTCTGCAGCAAATACCAGCAACCTTCCACACAATGTGTGCAATCAGTTTGCTGCCAGTTCTGGCTACCCTGAATACCAAGCCGCTGATGCATGTATGACGCAAGCAAACTTTGGCCTATTTAGTTTAGAAAGTCTGAAATTTGATCGCTGGCAGGCCGGTATCTACCACCCCGACCAAAGCGTAAGTGGCAATGATAATAGCTGGTTTCCGTGGTTTACTAATTTTGTTGGCGACCCTCCTGTCGAAGACGTTTTTACAGCTGAAGCAGTCCATGAAATGGTGGCTCGTATGCGTATTAACGCTGCAAATATTGGAACTTTAATACAAGATTCATACATTGACGGGCATTTGTATACCCAAGCACATGTACCTGGGTATTACATTTCGTATCAATAAACTTTATGATAAAAAAGGGTTAGTGTATTCACTAACCCTTTTTTAATTCACGGAGCTTTATTTACTCATAACGTAAAGTAAGCGATGGCCGTGTGCTTGCAGCTTTAAAAGCAAGGCTTGCAACCGTGAGCCAAGTAATTACTGCAACACTAAGGGCTGCAATTAAATAAACCCACAGCGCTTGATCAACACGCTCATTAAAATTAGCGAGCCAATCGCCCACCAGCCAATAGGTTATTGGGTATGCAATGGCTACACTCACCAATACTAAAATTAAAAACTCTTTTGCCAGTAGGTTCATAATACTAATACGTGATGCGCCAAGTACTTTGCGTACCGCCACTTCTTTTTGGCGACGAATTGTGGCAAATGAAGCTAAACCAAATGTACCCAAGCAGGTTAAGAATACCGCAAGGCCCGTAAAAATAAGTACCACAAGAGAAACACGCTCATCAGCTTTTAAAACCGCTTTATAGTTTTCAGCTAGTAGGTTTATTTTTGGCTCATAAATATTAGACACCTCAGCCAAGGCTGCGATCACTTCTTGCTTTATAGCTGGGAGCTTTTGCAAATTAACTGTTAAAATCACTTCAGATACCGGTGCTAAATAGTTAAAGCCACATAAAAACATAATGTTAGAATTTGCATCTTGTGCATTACCAATTTTTACATCTTTTACAACACCGACAACCCGCATATCCACATTACGCCCTGTGTCTTTAATTGTTTGTCCAACAATATCAGCCACATTGCTATAACCAGCCTGCTTGGCAACGGTTTCTGTAATAATTGTACCCACCGTTGTAACCTCGTTTGCTCGCGTCGCCCAGTCTGAGGAAAACTCACGGCTAAAGTCTCTACCAGCAATGAGCGTAAGACCTAGCCCTTTTACGACATCAAAACCAGAACCTATCACAGGGGTTATTCCACCTGATGATTCTCCATTGGGCCAAGTTGGCTGTAATGTATTATTAATTGAAACGGTTAAACGGGTATCAATAATCGTTGCTTGCTCTACGCCATCAATAGCCGTCAAGCGATTAATGAGTGCGCTAGGCTGCTGCGTAAATACCGATTGCACTGGCAACTCTGAAACCACTAAGCGTTGCTGTGTTTGATAGCCTAAAGGAAGACTTTGTAAGTGAGATAATTGGTTTAATAACGTAATCGAGGCAATGATCAGGCCTATTGCCAGTGAAGCTTGTAGGGTTAATAAACTTTTACGCACCCAAGTAGCTGTACTGCCTCGTTGTAAATCGCCACTTAATACTCGTTTAGCGCTAAATGATGAGATAAACAATGCAGGGTACAAACCGGCAAGTATGCCTACAGCAATCACCACGCTCATAATACCCAAACCAAAGGCTGAAAAATAAATTACGACTAGCTCACGATCGACTAACTGATTAAAGCTCGGTAATAACAGCTCTACTAATACACATGCAGTAATCATCGACAATAACGCAACCAACATAGACTCAGCTAAAAATTGCGTTACTAACTGCCCTTTACTTGCGCCAAGTGCTTTGCGCACCCCAACTTCTTTAGCACGCCTTGTGGACTGCGCCACCGTCATATTGATAAAGTTAAAGCCCGCAATTAAAATAAGCAACACACTCAAACCCACACAAATCATCACGACTTGCTTTGCGCCACCCGCTTTCATTTCAAATGGTGATTTGGCTATTAAATGTAAGTCTAATAGTGGGTGAAATTCAATGGCAATTTGCCCCGCCATTTGCCCATTAAAGTATTGTTTAGAAAGTGTATCCGCAAGTGCGATTGGATCGGCCTGTGGCGCTAAACGCATATAAACGTAGCTACTATTCATCATAAGGTTGCTCGGGTCATGTTTTACATACACTAGGTTTTTAAATGCAAAGTGAGTATTGCTTGGTAAATCCGCAAACACCGCCCGTACAGTATATTGCCCTTGTTCGTGCTGTAGCGTATTACCAATAACATTCACAGAACCAAAAATACGCAGTGCTTCAGACTCACTCAATGCTAGGCTACCAGGTGTACTCATAGCATTTTTTAAATCGCCAGCCAATGTGTTCATATTGATAAAATTCTCAATATTTGGAGTTGCTCCATATAAATCGCTGAGCTTAAAACCCTGATCGCGATACTGTACGTCAACCATCGCCTCTCTAGTCATCGACACCATAGTCAAACCAAAGACTTCTTCCACTTGGCTATACTCGACTGCCTTCGCTCCTTGTGAATAATTGAAGATTGGGATCACAAATAAGCCCAACTTCGAGAAGTCTTGGCCTACGCGGTAAACACGTTCAGCATGTGGCTGCTGACTATCGTAAGACAGCTCATTTTGTGCGAACAACGCCACTAAAATAGCTGAAGCTAAGCCAATACTTAAACCTAATACATTTAAAATAAAATGTTGTTTTTGCTGTTTGAACGAACGCAGCGCTGTAATAAAGTAACTTACAAACATGCTATGCAACCTCCACCGTTTGTTGTACGTTATTTGCTTTATCAAGCATCACTTGGCCATCAAGTAGGCGTACTAAGCGATCTGCATAATTACCCTCTTTATCAGAGTGCGTAACCATAATTACCGTGGTGCCTTCTTTATTTAATTCGCGGAGCATTGCCATTACTTCATCACCATTTTTTGAGTCTAAATTACCCGTTGGTTCATCGGCTAAAATTAGCTTAGGGTTAATCACCAAAGCTCGCGCTACTGCCACTCGCTGCTGCTGACCACCCGATAACTGTTGCGGTAAATGATCGCCTCGATGATCAATACCCACTCGCTTTAAAATGGTTTCAACACGTTCTTTACGCTCACTTTTTGAAATTTTTTGATATTGTAAAGGCAGCTCTACATTTTGATAAACTGTCAATTCATCAATTAAGTTAAAGCTCTGAAATACAAAACCAATCGAGGCTTTACGTAACTCTGCTAATTGTTTTTCGCTATAACCTGCAATGTCAGTACCTGCAAACTCAAAGCTTCCACTCGTTGGCGAATCTAACATGCCTAAAATAGATAATAAGGTTGATTTACCACAGCCAGATGGGCCCATAATTGCTAAAAAATCACCTTCTTTTACGGTTAGAGTAATATTGCTTAGTGCAGCTGTTTCAACATCTTGAGTACGAAATACACGGCTTAAATTAGTTAGTTTAATCATTATTGTTATCCTTAAAATTGTAGTTGTTGTGCTTTTTCGAAGTTGCTGTAGCTTGAGGTGATCACTTGATCTCCTGCTTTTAGTCCTTCAAGCACTTCAAAATAATGTTGATTTTTTTACCTAAACGAATATCACGGCGCAGTGCTTTATCACTACCTTGCTCAATTACGTAAACCCAATTACCACCCGAGTTTGTGAAAAATGCGCCTCGATTAAGCAATAAGGCATTGTTTTTGTTGTTGCCAAGCATCAACTCAAGGTCGATGCTTTGGCCACGCTTAATACTTTTAATGTTACTTGGTAAATCCACTTCGATTTGAAATTGAGACTGCTGTACGCGGCTATCAATTTTGCTCACTTTGGCGGTAATAGCGTCATCATCAAGTTCAATCATCACGGCCATATCGCGCTGAACTTGATTTAAATAAAACTCATCAAGACGTACCACTAATTTATACTCGTTAGGAATATCGATTTGTCCGAGGCGTGCGCCGCTGCTTTTTGATTCGCCAATTTCTACATCAAGCTCACTTAAATAACCTGATACCGGTGCTTTTACTAATAAGTTATCGAGGTTTCGACGAGCAAATTGAAGGTTTTTCTCGAGCATTTTAGCGCTATCTGAAAGCTGTGCGACTTGCACTTCACGTATTGACTTTTCTTGCTTTTGACGCTCAAGCGTTAGCTCTTTGCGAGCATGGTAATAACTTAAATCTTCCTCAAGCTCTGCTAATTTATCTTGCGCCAACACCCCACTTTTAACTAATGGTTTAGTTTGTTTTAAACGGCGTGTTAAATGCGTAATCTTTAACTCTATTTCTAATAAGTCGCGGCGTAAATTTAAGCGGCTAGTTTCCATAGTCATTTGCGTATTACGTAAAAAATTAAGCTGCTCTGTTACTTGAGCCTCACGGCCCATAACATCAAGTTGCAAGTTAGTATTACTCAAGCGCACCAAGGGCTGGCCTGCTTCTACAAATTCGCCTTGCTCTACCAAACGCTCCTCAACTTGGCCACCGGCGATAGTATCAAGATAAATACTGGTTTTTGGCACCACTTGACCGCGTAAGCTTAAGGCATCTTTAAATGCACCTTGTTTAACTGTGCTAACGGTGAGACTACTGCGCTCAACATGTTGGCTACGACCTGTATCGCTAGTTTGCGTAAAGCCATACGCAGCCGCCGCAACACCTAAGGCCATCGTTGCAAAGATGAATTTTTTAAAATACTTTTGAGTAAATGAGCGCTCTATTTTCTTATCCATGTTGCCGCCTTAATACAGGTTTAATTTAACTAATTACCTATTGCTATTACAAAGCGTATGCCAACTTTAATTATTCTTTAATTACAACAGCTTGAATAACACCTTATACAGATAGATACTTTAAGTGTCCGTTTATAGAACACTTTTTATTTTAATAAGTGTCCGTTTATAGAACACTTTTTATTTTAATAAGCGTCCATTTATGGACACTGTTCCTTTTTTGTTTTAGGCTAAATAAAACTCTATAAAAATAAAAACCATGAAACACACAGGCTCAATTTTAATTGTTGACGACAATCCCGATATTCTCATTGCAGCACGCTTGCTATTAAAGCAACACTATCAAAGCGTCAAAACTACTGATAATCCCTTTGATATTGCTAGCATTATTAGCAAGCAACGAGAAAGCGATCAGCCCATTGACGTGATTTTATTGGATATGAACTTTAGCCAAGATTCGATTAGCGGCAAAGAAGGGTTTTATTGGCTCAAAAAAATCATTGAGCAAGACGCTAATATTGTGGTGCTACTGATGACCGCTTACAGTGATATTCAGCTTGCGGTGGATGCCATTAAAGCAGGTGCGTCTGATTTCATTGCTAAACCTTGGCAAAATGAGCAATTACTTGGCGCGGTTGCTGCTGCATTCTCGCACGCAAAAGACAAACAACGAGTTGGTAAACTTACTCGCCAAAAGCAGGGACTTAATCAGGCATTAAACACGCCATCATTTGAGTTTTTAGGGCAAAGCGCAGCAATGCAGCAAGTATTTAATACCATTGAAAAAGCCGCGCAAACCGACGCAAATATATTAATCACTGGCGAAAGTGGCACAGGTAAAGAGCTCACCGCTCACGCAATTCATCAAGCAAGTATGCGCAGCGAACACACCTTTTTGAGCTTAGATATGGGCGCAGTGGCGCAAAACCTATTTGAAAGTGAGTTATTCGGCCATAAAAAAGGCGCGTTTACTGACGCTAAAGCTGATCGAATTGGTAAATTTGAACTTGCCCAAGGCGGCAGTTTATTTTTAGATGAGTTAGGTAACTTACCTCTTGAACATCAAGCTAAGTTACTCGCCGCATTGCAAAACCGCCAAGTAACTCCGATCGGCGGTAGTAAAACAATTGATATTGATATTCGCCTCATTTGTGCCACTAACGATAATCTTGAGCAAGCCGTCGTTGAAGGTCGCTTTCGTCAAGACTTACTGTATCGTATTAATACTGTTGAAATCAGATTACCTCCCTTACGTGAGCGTAGTGACGACATTCCATTACTAGTAGATTATTACCTAAATCATTTTTCACAAAAATACAAACGTGACTTAACCATTGCAGCAGATGATATGACATCACTTTGCCAATACTCATGGCCGGGTAATGTGCGTGAGCTAGCCCACTCAATAGAGCGCGCGGTAATATTAAGTGAAGGCGAAAATCTTGATGTGAGTTCAGTGGTTGGTAATACTACAAGTAACGTTAACAGCACTAATAACCCAATCGAAAATAATAATGCATACGATACTTTTGATTTAGAGGCACTTGAACAACGCACTGTTCGTGCAGCCCTTACTCACCACCAAGGTAATGTGAGCCACGCTGCCAAAGCGCTTGGTTTAACGCGCGGTGCTATGTATCGCCGCCTTGAAAAGTATGGATTATAAACATGCGACCTTACTTTTCCCTCGGGTTTAACCTAGTCGCATTAAGCAGCTGCAGTGCATTACTGTGCTACTTACTTATTAATAAAGGTTTCTCGGCAACATTATTGTTAGTCGTCTTGGTTAGTATTGCCTTGAGCGCCCATATTTTCACACTATTTACTCGCCAACAAAAACAAGCTGAAATAGTTATTCGCGCACTCGCTAATGGCGATAGTACGCTGGGTCTTAGCCAGTATCACCCAATGCGCCAGCAGTTCGATCAAGTAAAAGAGCAAATGCAAACCGCACGCTTTAATGCCGAGCAACAAGCTCAGTTTTTACAAGCATTACTCATTCATGTCGATTTGGCTGTATTGGTGTCTGATAACAGTGGCCAAGTGATTGAATCAAACCCCGCTGTAAGTAAGCTTTTAGGTAAAAACGTTAAGCACTTGAGTGAATTAGGCGCTGTGGGTGATCTTCTTTTAAAAGCAGATCGAAACGTACGTAATACCCTGCATTGGCAAACAGGTGAACAACAAGATACATTATCAATTGCACTCAGTATCGCCGAAATTCAAGGTAAAGTTCGCCGCGTTGTCAGCATACAGTCAATTCACGACCAATTGCAGTTAAAAGAGCAGCAGGCCTATAAGCGCTTAACTAAAGTGCTAACTCACGAAATAGCGAATTCTATAACGCCACTTTCATCACTCGCTAACACGTGCACCTCTTTATTACCGCAAACGCTGTGCTTTGATGAGCTTGAAGATAAGCAAGACTTACAACTCGCACTCACTACACTTGCGTCTCGCACTGAGCATTTAGGTGATTTTATAGCACGCTTTCGTCAAGTAAGTAGCTTACCTACACCTAAATTAGCGCCTTATAATTTAGCTAGTGTGCTCACACAAATAGTTGCATTACATCAGCAGCAAGCACTTAGCCAAGGCACTACTTTTGAGCTTAATATTAATACCCAACAATTAGTGATGCTCGACAACAGCCAAATAGAACAAGTACTGGTTAACTTAGTAAAAAATGCACTTGAAGTACTCGCCACAAACCACCAACATAACGCGAAAAATCCTAATAAAGCACCAACGATTCAACTCACCCTCGCGCAAAATCACGCACAACAGCTTTACATTGAAGTCAGCGATAACGGACCTGGTATTGCTGAACATGTTATCGATATGGTATTCGTGCCCTTTTTTACTACCAAACAACAAGGCTCGGGTATTGGTTTGAGCTTGTCGCGGCAAATTATGCTCAACCACGGCGGTGATTTGGTTTATGTACAAAAACCACAAGGGGCATGTTTTAGGTGTGTGTTTGGGTGAGTAATCAGTAGATCGTCGTTCACAGCAACAACTAAAGTAGCAACCCTACAGCAAACTTCTTTACGCGCGAAAGCACGTCCACTGTAGGTCGTCATTTATGGCGACAACACAGAGTAGCAACCTTACAGCAAATTGCTTTACGCGCTAAAGCACGTCCACTGTAGGTCGTCATTTATGGCGACAAATACCTACAAATATACTGAATTCCAAAAAGGGTAATCACCAAGCTTGTTGACTATGCTACGCCTTAAAGGGTTCGCTGCAATGTACCTTGCTATTTCAATTCTATTTTCTTCTTCTCGTAAAGCATGATCATAATACGCAGGCTGCCACACGTTTTGACGAAATCCACGAACCTTATTTACTCGCCAAGATGATAACCCTTTTAAATGACCAACAACATTGCCTAACTTAGCCCCTTTAAGCTGTAATAAACCATGAAAGTGATCAGGCATAAGAACCCATGTTAACCAGCGGCACTGGTGGCTAAATTCATTATCAGCAATACATTTGCAAAAAGTATTGGCAAGCTCATAGTCACTAAATATGTTCCGCCTATTCTGGCATGTGATAGTAATAAAATATTCGCCAGTCTGAATTGATACTCGCCCTTTTTTTAAATCACTCCAACTCATCCAAAATTCCCTCTTCTAAACAAAGTTTCATTTAAAAAGGTAGCTCAGTTATCCCAAGGATGCCTGCTGTAGGTCGTCATTTATGATGAAAATACAAAGTAGCAACCCTACAGCAAACTACTTTACGCGCTAAAGCACGTCCTACGTGTAGGTCGTCATTTATGGCGACAATACAAAGTAGCAACCCTGCAGCAAACTTCTTTACGCGCTAAAGCACGTCCTACGTGTAGGTCGTCATTTATGGCGTCAACACAAAGTAGCAACCCTACAGCAAACTTCTTTACGCGCTAAAGCACGTCCACTGTAGGTCGTCATTTATGGCGTCAACACAAAGTAGCAACCCTACTGCAAGCTTCTTTACGCGTTAAAGCACGCCCTACATGTAGGTCGTCATTTATGGCGACAAATTAAGATATTAAAATCAAAAACTAACTTTTTAACCCTAACTCAATTCTTAACTTTTCAATATCTTTATGTTGCTCAAAAAAGCTCACAATAGCTTGAACCTGTTGCCGCTTTTGACCTTCAAAATTAGCTAGGTAATCTTTAATCTCTCTAAAGCTCCACTTTAATTTCATTTCCGCTGGGATTGCGGCTAAGGCAGCAAAAACCTCTTCAATCGTTTTATCGTTAAGTAAAAAGCGAATAAACTGCATCACAGCTAAAATCTGCTGGTCAGTTATGAACTCTTCAACTTCTGTAACACGGCAAAGCACCTGTTCCGGTGTTTCAAATAGTAAAGCTAGTTCAGCAATATTTGCCAACGAATAGCCTATTTGGATTTTAATCTCACTTTTTTCTGAGCTGTTAAATTGTTGAATCAACGTAGAATGAATGTTTTTAGCAGTAGAAAAGTCCTTTTGCCTACTATAAATAGAAATCTGATTAACCATAGCTTTTGCAATGAGCACTTGAATCTCTTCAATCGACGAGTCTTTAAACTGCTCAATTACACGAGTGTAGCTATTAAACTCTTCTTCAAACTTTTCTTGCTGATCATAAGTATTACCTTGGTTGAGCATAGCCATCGCCACCTGAATTTGAATCTCTTCATTCGACGAGCCTTTAAACTGCTCAATCAAAGTTGAGTAGCTGTTGAGTGCGTCTTCAAACTTTTCTTGCTTAGCATAAGCGACACCTTGGTTTAACATCGCTCTTGCAACAAAACCCCAACTCTCTTCATTATGTATACTTTTAAAGTTCTCTATTAACTCATCATAAGCTTTAAGTTCAGCATTTACATCTTGCAACATAGAATGGGCAATAGCTATATTCCATAACAGCTGTGCATGAAATCGAGTTTGTTTTTCACTATCTTTCAAGGTTTTAATAGCTAAATTTAGATATTTTAGAGTCTCTTTGTAGTTCTTTTTCCCATAACCAACATTTGCTAGGTTTAAATATTCACGCGCAGTTGTATGCTCTTTGCTTATTTTCTTCGTGCTATTTTCTAATATTCTTAATGACTCAGGGTTTGGCTCTTTTTTCTCTGCGATAGATTTTTGTACATCCTCTGCTGCAGCTTCCACTTCTTTTTTCTTTTCTTCGATAATCTGATGAGCTTCATCGATGTATTTCTTCAAGTCTTCAACAGATGTATTAGCCTCACCTAATTGCTTTTCCAAAGAAACTTGCGCATTGGCTAAAATTTCATCCGCATTACTGCTAATAAAGCCTTCCATCTGTTGATGCGCTACATTTTCTGCTTCTTTTCTACTTAGCTTATAAATAAGTAAACCGCCCAATGACGTGGTTTAATGGATTCGACTACCCCAGTTAAGAGATAATCAACTTAACTGGAGATCGATAATGACAAAACGTAAAAAGTATTCCAAAGAATTTAAACTTGATGCTATCGCATTAGTTGTTGAGCAAAACTACTCACAAGCAGAAGCCTCTAGAAATTTAGGGGTAAATCCCAACATGCTTGGTCGCTGGATAAAAGAAGCTGAAAATGATGATGGGCATGCTTTTAGAGGGAACGGTAATTTAACCCCTGAGCAAGAAGAGATCAGAGAGCTAAAAGCGCAAGTGAAACGCCTAGAAATGGAGCGTGAAATATTAAAAAAAGCGACGGTCTTCTTTGCCAAAGAAACGAAGTGAAATATTCGTTCATAACCCAATACAAGAAGACCTGGCCTGTGGCGACAATGTGCCGAATACTGGGTGTAAAAAGTAACAATTACTATAGTTATCAAAAGCGATTCTCAACTAAATCAGAGGATCCAACACATCAAGAAATGATTGATTGTGTCAAGGACATAGCGCACTTCAGTGATAATACTTACGGTGAAAGGCGTATTCAGAAAGTCTTAAATGCACTCGGTTTTCCGGTGAGTCGTCACAAAACAGCACAGCTAATGAAAGAGGCAAATGTCTGGGTGCGTTATAAAAAGAGATACAAAGTGACAACGAATAGTGAGCATAATAAGCCTATTTATCCCAATGTACTTGAGCAAAACTTCAACGTTGAAGCAGCTGATCAAGCCTGGGTACAAGATATCACTTATGTTTGGACTGCAGAAGGTTGGTTGTATCTGGCGGTAGTGATTGATTTATATTCGCGCAAAGTCGTTGGTTGGAGCATGGGCTCACGAATGAAAGCGCAGCTTGTCTGTGACGCACTGACTATGGCGATGTGGCAACGCCAGCCCAAAACAGGGTTAATTATCCATTCAGATCAAGGGGTTCAATATGCAAGCCACCAATATCGTAAATTGCTCAAGTCAAATGACTTCATTGGTAGCATGAGTAAGAAAGGCTGTTGCTGGGATAATGCTGTTGCAGAAAGCTTCTTCGGTAGTTTGAAGCAAGAGCGCGTGCATTGGAAAAACTACCCAACGCGTTATGAGGCTCAACAGGATGTAATGAATTACATCTGTATGTGGTACAACAGTCGTCGCTTACATTCGTACTTAAATTATCAAAGCCCAAATAACTTTGAAGAACGAATCGAAACATTAGATATGGTTTCTTAACTAGGGTGACTGAATTTAGTTGACCATGTCACAATGCCAGAAAAATCGTTAATATAGAAAACCACCAATTTATTGAGTCTTTTAAATCACCAATTCGCCCATCAAAACCAGTAAATTTATTAGCTTGTAGATTCTTTTGCGCGTCAAGTTGAGATTGGAATCTAGATAGTTGAATTGTTAGCGCTTGCTGCGCCGCTTCTAGGGTTTTAATATCATTACCGAGTGTTTTTTGTTGCTGTAGTTTTTCATCCAAACTAGCAAGTTGGCTGTGCATACTAAATAATTGCTGGTATACCAAATCATGGTTATTTTGCGTAGTAGGCAACGAAGGAGCTTTAGTTACAGGAGGTGTGACTTGTGTGGCTGCGACAATATTTACGTTCAGCAAAGTCGATAAAAATAAAAAAGTAAGATTAAACGCATCCATCATCCCTAAAAAACAAGCCCGTTTGGCCAATACTAAATCGATAAATTATTGTAACCCTATTAATTTAACTGAGTTTAACAATACATACCATCTAAAATACTCACCTGTAAAATAGTTTAAACGGGTGATTATAGCGCTGTTTATAACATTTCCTATGTTAAGCTAACCGCCTTTTGGTTAACTGCATTTATATTACGGAGTAGTTTTTTACGTGTTTTTAAATCGATATATCGGCATTTTGCCACTGATTTTTATTTTATCTGGCTGTGAGACAACACCAGAGCAACCAGCCCCTAAAACAATTATTAAAGCTAAGCCTGTTATTAATCAACAAAGTAAAGCAATTGAACAAATCGCGCCTTTAAATCCTAAAGAACTGGACGATGTTTGGCAACGTATTCGCGCACAGCTAAGTTTTGCTAATTCAAACCACCCCGATGTGAACAAGCGCATTGCTTGGTACTTATCTCACCCTAATTATATGGATGAAATAAGCCGCCGCGCTACACCCTATCTTTATCATATAGTGACTGAAATAGAAAAACGAGATTTACCAATAGAGCTGGCATTAATGCCACTTATTGAAAGCGATTTTGATGCAAGCGCCTATTCTCATAAACATGCGTCTGGTCTATGGCAGTTAACGCCCTCTATTGCTAAGTATTTTAAAGTAAAAATTTCACCTTGGTATGACGGTAGACAAGACGTGATCGACAGTACCCGTGCAGCATTGGATTTTATGGAGTATTTATACAAACGTTTCGATGGCGATTGGTATCATGCTATTGCGGCTTATAATTTAGGTGAAGGCCGCGTTTTAAGATCAATTAAAAACAATAAAAGGCAGGGTAAGCCAACCGATTTCTTCAGCTTGAAACTACCTAAACAAACAAGTCAATATGTCCCTAAGTTACTTGCTGCAGCCCAACTACTCAAAAGCCAAAAAATGGTATTTCCTGCGATAGCAAACAAAAATACCATTGCGGTAATACCAGTTTCGGGATCCGTAATCATAGATAACAAAGAGAAGTGGCAACAACTCGAATCATTAAATTACGGTGTAATCCGCTTTCCAGCAGTTATTGATGCGCCTCATATCGTTGTTCTTGCCGATGAGCAAATAGAGTTTAAAGCAATGCTCGCAAATCAAAAAAGTAGTGATTACAGTCAATGGCAACACTACACCATTCAATCTGGCGACAGCCTCAGTGTCATAGCTAAACGCCATGCAATAACAGTTAATCAGTTAAAGGCCTTTAACAATCTAAAAAGCAATCGTATTCGCGCAGGGAAAAAGCTGATACTCCCAAGAAATCGAGCATAAAGTTAAATCAGGCGAAAGCTTATGGAAAATAGCTAAGTATTACAAAGTCAGTATTAATAAACTAAAACAATGGAATAACCTTTCAAGTGACCATTTAAAAATAGGTAAAAAACTTACTGTATTCTTATCTAATAGCTAACTACTTGGCTGATTATTAAATATATGGGCTGATGATTTTATCAGCCCATATACCCTTCAATGCGTATTCTCATTACTTTGATCACCGATTCTCATCAGCTTTGATCGCTTGATTTATCATTTTGTAGAGCCATTTTTAAATTAACTTAACTGATCATCATCAGTCAATTCATTTAACTGTTTTCGTATCGATTCTCCTTTTAAATTCAACTTAATTGCACCATGAATCAGCCTATCTAAAATAGCATCAGCATGCGTTGATTCACCGATCATTTGGTGCCAATTTTCCTGTGGTAACTGACTAATGATGATGTGTGATTTATAACCATATCTAGCATCGATTAATTCAAGTAAGTCACTTCGTTGCTGAGCACTGAGTGGCTCTAGCCCCCAATCGTCTAAAATAAGTAAGTCGTATTTAATGAGTTTACCCAATAATTTTCGATAACTGCCATCGGCCTGTGCTAGAAATAGACTTTCAAGTAATTCTTTTAATCGAATATAGAAGACACTTTTCCCTTGTAAACAGTGCTCGTGACCCAAGGCACACGCGAGGTAGGTTTTGCCACAGCCTGTGGCGCCTGTAATTAATATATTCTGATGTAAACTCAGCCAGGTGCTTTGGCTGAGGCTACGTATTTGTGCTTTATCTAGATTGCGCTTCGGCGAGTAAATGAGTTGATTTAACTGACCCGGTACGCGGAATTTTGCTTGTCGCACTAGTCGCTCTATTTTTCTTTGGTCACGCGTATCAATTTCATGCGTTAGCAATAAACTGACGCGCTCTATAAAGCTTTGTTCTTGATATAGGTTTGGCTGTTCAAGCTGCTGCTTGAGTGCTTGCTTTATACCCGATAACTTGAGCAGTTGAAGTTGCTGATTAATTGTTTCTATCATGTTTGCATTCCTTAATGGTAGTAATCTGTGCCACGTATGTTGCTATGTGTAATTGGCTTTTCTGGCTCTGTTTGGAGTGTGGGTAATGGTTGTTGGTCTAACCCTTTTTGCAGCATTTGCTTAATAGATCTGAGTGTGGTCGTATTCATGCAAATTGCTCGGTAGCATGCTCGCTCGAGGCGTTCCTTTGAATACGTTTTAGCTAAACTTAACACCCCTAAACAAGTGCGATAAGCTTGCTCTGGATGACGTTTGCTATTAAGCAATAATTCAACGACTTGATGAGTATAATCACCGATACTCAATGCCCATGAGCGTAAATTTATCGGTGACTGCTCATGCTGTTTTTGATGCGCCTTTGGCATATGATGTGTCTGTGTCGTATGTCCGCCTAAACGGTTTGAGCGTGGATGCTGTGCTATTAAAGTACCGTCATAATAAAGCTGCACGAGTTGATTGGATATGTGTGCGCGTAATTGTTTTTTAACCCACAGATAAGGCACGCTGTAGTAATGTTTTTCTATTTCAACATGGTAATCAATATGCACACGCACTGTTTTGATTTGTGTATATTGATAGGGCTTTTCAGGCAATGGCTTTAATGCGTTTTTATCCACCATATCAAATAGCTGTTTACGTGATTGTTGATATTGCTTCATCACCTTATTGTTCATCATATCCAGTAGCTTTGCTATTTCATGATTGAGTTGCGCTAAGCTGTGGAAGGTTTGGTTACGTAAGCGTGCCATGATCCAACGCTCAACAATTTGTACGCCCACTTCAGCCTTCGATTTATCTTTGGGTTTATAAGGTCTAGCCGGAATGACAGCAACGTTAAAGTACTCGGCTAACTGGTAGTACGTCGGATTTAAATCAGGCTCGTAGCGACAGGTTTTACTGACAGCACTTCTGAGATTGTCGGGAATAACAACGTCAGGAACGCCGCCTAAAAATTCAAAGCAACGCGCATGACTCATTACCCAATCTTCAAGTTGCTGACTATACGTTGCTTCAGCATAGGTATAATTTGATGCACCTAGCACAGCAACGAATATCTGAGCAGTGCGTTTTTCCTGTGTCGTCGGACAAGTAATGGTAATTGTGGGACCACAATAATCCACAAACAGCTTTTCACCCCCTTTATGCTGCTGACGCATTGAGAGTCGTTGCGTACCTAACCATTGTTTATAAGCTCGGCAGAAGTGACTGTAGCTGTAATAAGACTCACCCATTTTTTCAAGTAACTCATCAAACACGAGCTGTAATGTTAGGTGTTTATGTTGTTTTAAGTCTTTATTGATATTTAACCAGTCAGGCGTTGGGTGTCTTTTTTTACGCGTTGAGAAGCGCTTGAGTTTGGTGTTGAAAAATGTATTTTGCTGTTTATCCTCAGGTATTGGCCATTGATTTAAGCCTAACTCATTGGCCTTTTTAAGGTAATTAGCCACAGTACCAGGTGAAATATTTAAACTTCTGGCAATCTCTCGATGGGATAATTGTGCTGAGTACTTCAGCCGTAAAATGGAATGTAATTTACTCATAGATATAGGTCTTGTTGTCATTGTTGTTATCCTCATCAAACGATTCAGATAACGGTTTAACACACCTACAAAAATGATAAAACGTGAACTCGGTTACGAGTGGTATTAAGCTTTGAACGGCAAAATCATTAAGAGCATAAAAGTGATCATTTACAAGTGATTTTAGTGATCAAAGCTTAATGAGAATAAGCGATCAAAGTTAATGCAATTGGGTGATCAAAGCAGGAGAGAATATGCACTTCAAAAAATGGTTTGATTATTTATCAATCATACCAATATAATTTATTAAGTGATTCGGTTTATCCATTTTTAAAATACATACATTCAAAACTGCAACATTTGAGCAAAACACATTTAATGCTCTACATACTTGCCCCACACAATACATAAGTTGTGACTGCAGGACCTCGAGTGAGTAATGTTCGCTATTCCCTTATATTTCAATTTTCTGCAGACGTAAAAAAGCCCGACTATTTCTAGTCGGGCTCTCTACAATTTGAAGCCTGGTAATGTCTTAGTGCCCACAGCGGTAGAAAGTCACATAACAAATGCTACACTATCATCGGTCGAAGCTTTGACTTCACTACTGAGTTCGGCATGGACTCTTGGCTATTTACTAAATCCCAGATAGCAAAAAACCCGTCACATTGCTGCAACGGGTTTCTTTAATTTGAAGCCTGGTAATGTCCTACTTTCACATAGCAAATGCTACACTATCATCGGCGCTGTTTCGTTTCACTACTGAGTTCGGCATGGGATCAGGTGGGTCCAAAACGCTATTGTCACCAAGCAAATATGGTGCAAAGAATTAATGACAAGCACGTAGTGCTCTCATTTTCTTTGCGCAAGGTGCCTCAATGTTAACGCTACGCGCTAAGAGTCACCTCTTGAATTTGGAAAATATCTGATAATATTTTTTAAGTCTTTTTAAGTAATATCTACTTTAGTCATATTAACTTCTTCGCGTGTTTCACTATCACATAAAACGCGTTTGGCGTTGTATGGTTAAGCCTCACGGGTAATTAGTACAAGTTAGCTTAATGGCTCACACCACTTCCACATCTTGCCTATCAACGTTGTAGTCTTCAACGGCCCTTCAGAGACTTTAAAAGTCTAGTGAGAACTCATCTCGAGGCCTGCTTCGCGCTTAGATGCTTTCAGCGCTTATCAGTTCCGAACGTAGCTACCGGGCAATGCCATTGGCATGACAACCCGAACACCAGCGGTTCGTTCACTCCGGTCCTCTCGTACTAGGAGCAACCCCTCTCAATTCTCAAACGCCCACGGCAGATAGGGACCGAACTGTCTCACGACGTTCTAAACCCAGCTCGCGTACCACTTTAAATGGCGAACAGCCATACCCTTGGGACCGACTTCAGCCCCAGGATGTGATGAGCCGACATCGAGGTGCCAAACACCGCCGTCGATATGAACTCTTGGGCGGTATCAGCCTGTTATCCCCGGAGTACCTTTTATCCGTTGAGCGATGGCCCTTCCATTCAGAACCACCGGATCACTATGACCTACTTTCGTACCTGCTCGACGTGTCTGTCTCGCAGTTAAGCTGGCTTCTACCATTACACTAACCGTACGATGTCCGACCGTACTTAGCCAACCTTCGTGCTCCTCCGTTACTCTTTAGGAGGAGACCGCCCCAGTCAAACTACCCACCAGGCACTGTCCGTAACCCCGATTCAGGGGCCAACGTTAGAACATCAAAACTACAAGGGTGGTATTTCAAGGTTGACTCCAACAAAACTAGCGTCTCATCTTCAAAGTCTCCCACCTATCCTACACATGTAGGTTCAATGTTCAGTGCCAAGCTGTAGTAAAGGTTCACGGGGTCTTTCCGTCTAGCCGCGGGTACACAGCATCTTCACTGCGATTTCAATTTCACTGAGTCTCGGGTGGAGACAGCGTGGCCATGGTTACACCATTCGTGCAGGTCGGAACTTACCCGACAAGGAATTTCGCTACCTTAGGACCGTTATAGTTACGGCCGCCGTTTACCGGGGCTTCGATCAAGAGCTTCTCCCTAAGGATAACCCCATCAATTAACCTTCCGGCACCGGGCAGGTGTCACACCGTATACGTCATCTTGCGATTTTGCACAGTGCTGTGTTTTTAATAAACAGTCCCAGCCACCTGGTCACTGCGGCTCCCGTCCGCTTAGAGAGCAAGTCTCATCACAGATAGGAGCGTACCTTCTCCCGAAGTTACGGTACGATTTTGCCTAGTTCCTTCACCCGAGTTCTCTCAAGCGCCTTAGTATTCTCTACCTGACCACCTGTGTCGGTTTGGGGTACGATTCCATATAATCTGAAGCTTAGAGGCTTTTCCTGGAAGTATGGCATCAGCAACTTCATCACCGTAGTGACTCGTCTCGTGTCTCAGGTTTAGTGTTCGTCCGGATTTACCTAAACAAACGCCCTACTCACTTTCACATAGACTACCAACGCTATGCTTGCTTAGCCTGCTCCGTCCCCCCATCGCAATTATATCGAGTACAGAAATATTAATCTGTTTCCCATCGACTACGCCTTTCGGCCTCGCCTTAGGGGTCGACTTACCCTACCCTGATTAACATGGGATAGGAACCCTTGGTCTTCCGGCGTGGGAGTTTTTCACTCCCATTATCGTTACTCATGTCAGCATTCGCACTTCTGATACGTCCAGCATACCTCCCGGTACACCTTCAACCGCTTACAGAACGCTCCCCTACCACTCAGAATAAATTCTGAATCCGCAGCTTCGGTGCATAGTTTAGCCCCGTTACATCTTCCGCGCAGACCGACTCGACCAGTGAGCTATTACGCTTTCTTTAAAGGATGGCTGCTTCTAAGCCAACCTCCTGGCTGTCTGGGCCTTTCCACATCGTTTCCCACTTAACTATGACTTTGGGACCTTAGCTGGCGGTCTGGGTTGTTTCCCTCTTCACGACGGACGTTAGCACCCGCCGTGTGTCTCCCGGATATTACTTTACGGTATTCGGAGTTTGCAAAGGGTTGGTAAGTCGGGATGACCCCCTAGCCTTAACAGTGCTCTACCCCCGTAAGTATTCGTCCGAGGCTCTACCTAAATAGATTTCGGGGAGAACCAGCTATCTCCCGGTTTGATTAGCCTTTCACTCCTAGCCACAGGTCATCCCCTAACTTTTCAACGTTAGTGGGTTCGGTCCTCCAGTTGATGTTACTCAACCTTCAACCTGCCCATGGCTAGATCACCGGGTTTCGGGTCTATACCTTGCAACTATTCGCCCAGTTAAGACTCGGTTTCCCTACGGCTACCCTATTCGGTTAACCTCGCTACAAAATATAAGTCGCTGACCCATTATACAAAAGGTACGCAGTCACCCAACAAGTGGGCTCCTACTGCTTGTACGTACACGGTTTCAGGTTCTATTTCACTCCCCTCACAGGGGTTCTTTTCGCCTTTCCCTCACGGTACTGGTTCACTATCGGTCAGTTGGGAGTATTTAGCCTTAGATGATGGTCCACCTATATTCAGTCAAAGTTTCACGTGCTCCGACCTACTCGATTTCACTTAAAATGTCTTTTCATGTACGGGACTATCACCCTGTATCGTGGCACTTTCCAGAGCCTTCCATTAACACATAATAAGCTTAAGGGCTGTTCCGATTTCGCTCGCCGCTACTTTCGGAATCTCGGTTGATTTCTTTTCCTACGGGTACTTAGATGTTTCAGTTCTCCGCGTTCGCCTCGTTAACCTATGTATTCAGTTAACGATACCTGCAAGCAGGTGGGTTTCCCCATTCGGAAATCCTAGTCTCAAGCGCTTTTTACTAGCTTGACTAGGCTTATCGCAAGTTAATACGTCCTTCATCGCCTCCAACTGCCAAGGCATCCACCGTGTACGCTTAGTCACTTAACCATACAACCCAAACGGGTCTTTGTTTTGTGACAGTTTAACTTCGCCAGAAGTCAATATTGAATACTAAAGTAGATACCAATCAATCAACGTAAAACGTTAATTAAATGGCACTGAATGGTACTGCTACCATTGTTTTTTTACTTTTGAAAACTCTTGATAAATACACTGTATCTATCAGAATTCTATTATCAGCTTTTCCAAATTTTTAAAGAGCAAGAGATACAAAAACCTCTCAAAATTAAACACACTCTATTCTCAGGCGGTTAATGGCCCGATAAAGAATATTTATTTTTAAGAAGTAAAAGTGGTGGAGCTAAGCAGGATCGAACTGCTGACCTCCTGCGTGCAAGGCAGGCGCTCTCCCAGCTGAGCTATAGCCCCACATATGCTGGTACTTACTGTTTTAACCATCTTCTTGATTAGACAAGAAGTGGTGGGTCTGAGTAGATTTGAACTACCGACCTCACCCTTATCAGGGGTGCGCTCTAACCAGCTGAGCTACAGACCCAAAACAATAAGTGTTGTTCTCTTTACAATAACAATCATCTGTGTGGACACTACGAACAAATAAGTTCTAAATCGTATAAGGAGGTGATCCAGCCCCAGGTTCCCCTAGGGCTACCTTGTTACGACTTCACCCCAGTCATGAATCACTCCGTGGTAAACGTCCTCCCGAGGGTTAGACTATCTACTTCTGGAGCAACCCACTCCCATGGTGTGACGGGCGGTGTGTACAAGGCCCGGGAACGTATTCACCGCGTCATTCTGATACGCGATTACTAGCGATTCCGACTTCATGGAGTCGAGTTGCAGACTCCAATCCGGACTACGACGCACTTTAAGTGATTCGCTTACCTTCGCAGGTTCGCAGCACTCTGTATGCGCCATTGTAGCACGTGTGTAGCCCTACACGTAAGGGCCATGATGACTTGACGTCGTCCCCACCTTCCTCCGGTTTATCACCGGCAGTCTCCTTAGAGTTCTCAGCATTACCTGCTAGCAACTAAGGATAGGGGTTGCGCTCGTTGCGGGACTTAACCCAACATCTCACAACACGAGCTGACGACAGCCATGCAGCACCTGTATCAGAGTTCCCGAAGGCACCAAACCATCTCTGGTAAGTTCTCTGTATGTCAAGTGTAGGTAAGGTTCTTCGCGTTGCATCGAATTAAACCACATGCTCCACCGCTTGTGCGGGCCCCCGTCAATTCATTTGAGTTTTAACCTTGCGGCCGTACTCCCCAGGCGGTCTACTTAATGCGTTAGCTTTGAAAAACAGAACCGAGGCTCCGAGCTTCTAGTAGACATCGTTTACGGCGTGGACTACCGGGGTATCTAATCCCGTTTGCTCCCCACGCTTTCGTACATGAGCGTCAGTGTTGACCCAGGTGGCTGCCTTCGCCATCGGTATTCCTTCAGATCTCTACGCATTTCACCGCTACACCTGAAATTCTACCACCCTCTATCACACTCTAGTTTGCCAGTTCGAAATGCAGTTCCCAGGTTGAGCCCGGGGCTTTCACATCTCGCTTAACAAACCGCCTGCGTACGCTTTACGCCCAGTAATTCCGATTAACGCTCGCACCCTCCGTATTACCGCGGCTGCTGGCACGGAGTTAGCCGGTGCTTCTTCTGTCAGTAACGTCACAGCTAGCAGGTATTAACTACTAACCTTTCCTCCTGACTGAAAGTGCTTTACAACCCGAAGGCCTTCTTCACACACGCGGCATGGCTGCATCAGGCTTGCGCCCATTGTGCAATATTCCCCACTGCTGCCTCCCGTAGGAGTCTGGGCCGTGTCTCAGTCCCAGTGTGGCTGATCATCCTCTCAAACCAGCTAGGGATCGTCGCCTTGGTGAGCCATTACCTCACCAACTAGCTAATCCCACTTGGGCCAATCTAAAGGCGAGAGCCGAAGCCCCCTTTGGTCCGTAGACATTATGCGGTATTAGCAGTCGTTTCCAACTGTTGTCCCCCACCTCAAGGCATGTTCCCAAGCATTACTCACCCGTCCGCCGCTCGTCAGCAAAGTAGCAAGCTACTCTCTGTTACCGCTCGACTTGCATGTGTTAGGCCTGCCGCCAGCGTTCAATCTGAGCCATGATCAAACTCTTCAATTAAAAAGTTTTATGTCTTTCGACAGCTCAATGAATTCTGAATTTTTTAATATCTTTCGATATTGAATTGACTGTGCCGAATAATTACCGAAATAACTATTCTGTTGGTCACTCAGTTTTCAATTGAGACTCTAATTTTTTTGCCTCGTTACTTGCTCAATAAAGAACGAAGTAGCTTGGCTGTTAGAACTCAATCTGTACGAGTGCCCACACAGATGATTGCTTTATATTGTTAAAGAACGTTTTGAGTCGCTTTAGCGTCTCAAGGGATGAGAATAATACACCCTTTATTTTTCGAGTCAATACTTTGTTTTAAACTTTCTTTTTAGAAGATTTAAAACCGAAGTTTTATTTAACTCTCTGAGTAGTTCGTGCCTCGCTATGCTTCAGCGTTTCCCGTCTCAGTGGGGTCGCATTATAGGGAGAACAGATTTTTACGCAAGTACTTTTTTAAAGAAAAAGTAAAAAAAGATGCTGTTCGGTCAGTATCTGAACTAAACACCCTGAAACTGATAGTTTTGTAACCAAACAGTGCACTGTATGGTACAAAAACCACCTTGCTGATACACTCAAAGCTAATAACTATTATCTAAAAGGTACTAAATATGGCAATCCGTTCTTATAAAGGTATAACACCTTCGTTTAATTCGTCTGTTTATATTGATGAGTCTTCAGTTTTGGTTGGTGATATTACTTTAGATGATAATAGTAGTGTGTGGCCGTTAGTAGCTGCACGTGGTGATGTTAACTATATACGTATTGGTAAGCGCTCCAATATACAAGATGGCAGTGTATTGCATTTATCTCGTGCAACTAAAAGCAACCCTGATGGTTATCCACTTATTATAGGTGACGATGTAACTGTTGGTCATAAGGTAATGCTGCACGGATGTGTATTAGGAAACCGTATACTAGTAGGTATGGGCGCTATTATTATGGATAACGTGGTTGTTGAAGACGATGTAATTATAGGTGGCGGCTCTTTAGTACCACCAAACAAACGTTTAGAGTCTGGTTACTTATATGTAGGAAGTCCGGCTAAGCAAGCCCGCCCTCTTACAGAGCAAGAACTTGCCTTTTTAAAAATATCTGCCGATAACTATGTGTCACTTAAAGATGAATACTTAGCTGAAATAGCTAATTTAAGTTAATAAACTTACTTCAATTTGGCCTGCCGAGTTATAGCTTTCTTCTTCGATAAGCTCCTCGGCACGTTCTTCATAATCAAAACGATACTGTTCAAAATATTCTGTTGCGTGACTTTCGTCTGTTAATTTAAGTGTATTTACTTCTATTATACATTCCACCAGCATGCCACTAACTTGTGCAAAAAAACTAGCTGATGATCGGGCTCTCTAAATTCGAGCCTATCTATAAACTGTATTGCCTGATTCATTTAAGCGTTCCTTGTTTGAGCGCATCCACTACGGGAAGTATTTCTGGCATTTTATTACGCCATACATAATATGCTTGAGCAGCTTGACCAACTAACATACCGCTGCCATCTAAAAGCTTAGCGTTAATATTATGCTGTGCAATCCAATTCATAAAAATGGTATTTTGCAGTGAATAAAACATGTCATAAGCGACTTCACAGTTAGTTATGTGTTTTTCATCAAGAGCTGGAAGTTCGTTATTCATACTGCTAGAGGTAGAGTTTATAATTAGTGAGTAATCGCTTACTGGTAAATCATCAAAACCAAAACCAGATACAGCTCCATATTGAATAAACAGTTTTGCGAGTTCTTTGGCTTTTTGTGCTGTGCGATTAACGATTATTATTTCCTGAGGGTTATGCTCTAGCAAAGGTAAAATAACGCCTCGAGCTGCACCGCCCGCGCCAATAATTAAAATACGTTTATCAGTTATGGCTACTTTATTAGCAAGTAAATCATTTACAAAGCCCACACCATCGGTGTTATCTCCGAGTAATGTGCCATCATCTCGTTTTTTTAATGTATTAACAGCCCCTACAATTTTAGCTAATGGCGTAAGCTCATCGGCCATTGCATAGGCTTGCTCTTTAAATGGCATTGTAACGTTAGCACCCACACCACCTTGCTCAAAAAAAGACAATACTGTTTTTTCAAAGTTATCGATAGGTGCTAATATTGCGCGATAGTCGATTTGCTCACCCAGTGATACAGCAAATTGTTTATGTATCGCGGGGGATTTTGAATGTTTAATTGGATTTCCAAAAACCGCATATTTGTCCATTTTAAAGCAACCTCTTTGCAGCTATATACTGCCTATTAACGATGATAAGTAATATGATTAAACGACTTTTTTCTAAATCTAAGCCAGCTCCTGAGCAACAGGATCCTACTCCTGAAAAAACACCGTATGAAATAATAGGTGGAGAGAAAGGGGCGCGTGCTATCTCCAATCGATTCTACGACATAATGGAGTCAGATGAATACGCTAAACCGTTATATGATATGCATCCTCTGCCATTAGATCGAATTCGCCAAGTATTTTTTGAATTTTTATCTGGTTGGTTAGGCGGGCCAAACCTATTTACTGAAAAACATGGCCAGCCAATGCTACGTAAAAGACATATGCCTTTTACTGTAGATAAAGCATTGCGCGATCAGTGGATGTACTGCATGAATAAAACGCTGGATATAGAAATAGACAATCCGTTGTTACGTGAAGGCTTAAAGCAATCATTCTCTCAACTAGCAACGCACATGATCAATCAGCATTAAATTTGTATTTAGCCACAATACAAAAAGGCGCTAATTAGCGCCTTTTGATTACTGTGTAATTTTTATAATTGCCATTCTCTGGCGATTAATTCATTAGACTGGCTAGTTAACCACTCTTGCGGGCGTAAGTAATACTGATATAGGTTAGCTTCTGGGCTACTTGGTTCTGGTTTATAATTATATTCCCAGCGTGCAAGTGGTGGCATAGACATTAATATAGACTCAGTGCGCCCGCCACTTTGTAGCCCAAACAACGTACCTCTATCCCACACTAGATTAAACTCAACGTAGCGTCCGCGACGATAAAGCTGAAAATCACGTTGTTGCTCTGTGTATTCATCATTTTTACGGCGTTCAATAATAGGTAAATAGGCACCTAAAAAGCCATTACCAACCGATTGCATAAACGCAAAGCTCTTTTCAAAACCAAGTTCGTTTAAGTCGTCAAAAAATAAACCGCCGACTCCGCGCGTCTCGTCTCTGTGCTTTAAATAAAAATACTCGTCGCACCATGTTTTGTATTTTGGATAAACTTCACTACCAAATGGTGCACAAATATCATGAGCAACTTGATGCCAATGCTGTACGTCTTCTAATACTGGATAGAAAGGAGTGAGATCAAACCCACCACCAAACCACCATATTGGCTCTTCGCCTTCTTTTTCAGCAATAAAAAAGCGCACATTGGCATGACTTGTTGGTACATGAGGGTTTTTAGGGTGAATAACTAACGACACACCACATGCATGAAAGCTGCGTCCTGCAAGCTCTGGCCTATGTGCTGTTGCCGAACCTGGCATTGAAGCGCCAAATACATGTGAGTAATTTACCCCACCTTGCTCTATCACTGTGCCATTAGTGGTTACACGTGTGCGGCCACCACCGCCCTCTGCTCGTTGCCAGTTATCTTCTATAAATTTAGCACTGCCATCTGCAGCCTCCAAACCTTGGCAAATAGTGTCTTGCAAAGCCATAAAGTATGCTTTTACTTGATCTAATAATTCGCTTTGCATATTAACCTCTAAATATTTTGCCAGTCATGGCGTCTTTTATCGTGCTTGGTTGAGTATTGCCACCTAATGGCTCATCAACGTAAAAGCCAACTTGTTCTGCAAATTGTGCTTTAGCTTGCTCAATACTAATGACCGTTTCTTGCCCTGTTAAGTTTGCACTCGTTGATACAAGCGGTTTGCCAAACTCTTGGCATAAACGTTTTACTGTTGGATGGTTAGTTACTCTTACTGCGATAGTATCAAACTGCCCAGTTAACCACTTGGGTGTATTTCTAGATGCAGGCATAACCCACGTAATTGCAGCAGGCCAACTCGAAAATATATCAGCGCGTTTATCCATAGGTATTTTTGCATCATTTACGTATTTTAATAATTGTCCGTAGTTATCAGCAATTAAAATAAGCCCTTTTTCAACCGGGCGTTGCTTAATAGCTAATAGTGCCTCAACGGCTTGTTGATTATCTGGATCACAACCTAAACCATATACAGCTTCTGTTGGGTATAAAATAACTTCGCCTTGCGTTAAGCACGTTATTGCAGTGGGCGTATTTGAAAGGTCTGACAAAGTAGTCTCCAGATATAATTAAACGTTATTCAGTTGGGGCGAGCTTATGCATGCAACTTTTTTGTGGGCATTGCAGTAATGTGCCGTTTGCCATATTTCTCTCTATGACGATGGGCCAGCCACATTCAGGACACGGGTGTTCGACCGGTTTATTATTAAGCGTGTATTTACAACTTGGATAGCAATCACAAGAATAAAATACTTTACCAAACTTATTACTGCGCGCGACTAAATGACCTTTTTTGCATTTAGGGCAACTAGGCAAAGTATCTTCGCTTTGCTTTTCTTCATTTTCGTTAGCAATGTAATGACACTCTGGATATCCCGTACACCCAATAAACATACCGTAGCGGCCATTTTTAACCACCAGCGGTTTGCTACACTCAGGACATGCTGAATCTTCTAATATTTTGATTTCGTTACTGTCGTGATGTGCCAGCGGCCTAATAAAGTCGCATTTGGGATAACTTGCGCATCCTAAAAAAGGGCCTGATTTACTATTGCGGATCACTAACTCTGAACCACACTGTGGGCATATCTCGTATTCTTTTTCGAGGGCGTGCTTGTTCGCCGAGAAAAGCGAATGGTCGATTTTACTCATGGTGATCCTAATAGGTTGGTGAATTTTCGCCTAATATACCCAAACCACTTAAAGATACAAGCAATGCCGTGCTTATCCTTTTAAGTAATTTGAGTACAATTAAGATAATTATCTCTAATGAAGAAGTTCGCTGGGTTCATCAAAAATCAAATCTTCCATTTGCTCATATGCCTCTTCAGAGCCTGGAACGTTAAACAAGATCATAAGTACAATCCACTTTAAGTCTTCTAGGCTTATAGTTGGTTTATCGAGAGAGGCTAAACAGTCCATTACCATCTCACGAGTTACATTGTTAATTACGCCTATTTGCTCAATAAAAATTAAAAAGCCACGACACTCAGCACTGAGCCTTTGGCATTCGCTATCGGTAAATATACGAACTGCATCTTTAGGATTATCAATAAGATAAGGAGACTCGTCGCTGTGTTGTAAATCGGCGAGTTGCTCTAACCAATCGAGTGCTTTAAATATCTCAGGCTTATTAAAACCCGCGCGCAGTAGCTCATCGGTTAACTCATTTTGCTCTGCAAATATATCTGCTTCGCTATGAATGTAATTTTCAAAAAGATATAAAAGAATATCAAACATATTACCTTCCTGCGCTTAACTTAATATAACCATCTAGGACGCGCTCAATCTGATCGTCTAATTCTAAATCGAGCAATCTAGCGAGTACTTTGTCTATTGGCCACCGAGCGCGACGCACAATGTCGTCTACACTGGTTACTTCAAAGCCAATACTATTTAAAACCTCACATTGAGAATTTGCCTGAATTGGCTGTTCTTTATTACATACGCTATTGTCGTAAGTAAAACTCACCTCATCAAGAATGTCAGCCACGTTTTCTACTAACTTAGCGCCTTGCTTTATTAAAAAGTGACTTGCCTGTGCTAGCGGGTTTTTAATAGAACCTGGTACTGCAAATACCTCTTTATTTTGTTCAAGCGCATAACGTACTGTAATTAACGAACCGCTTTTGATTTCAGCCTCAACAATGAGCACTCCCAACGATAACCCAGAAATAATACGATTACGGCGCGGAAAGTTATGAGCATGAGCAGCTGTTCCTGGTAAAAACTCACTCACCAGCAGGCCGCTTTCTAACACTTGGTCTGTTAATAGTTTATGGCGTTTAGGATAGTAAATATCAACCCCAGTACCAAGCACAGCTATGGTTTTACCCGTACCAGCAAGAGAGCCCTTATGTGCTGCTCCATCTATTCCCCGCGCCATACCTGAGGTAACTGTAATCCCCGCCAAAGTTAACTCGTATGCAAATTCTGATGCTATTTCAAGCCCAGTAGGTGTGGCATTACGACTCCCTACAATTGCAATTTGTGGGGTAGATAGTAACGAGACATCACCCCTACAAAATAGTAATAAAGGGGCACTGGCAATCTGCCGGAGATCTTCTGGATAAAGCGCATCAAAAATACAGACTACGGTAATGCCCTGCTGCGCAATTAATTGCTCATAATGGCTGATTTGTTGCCAATTAGTGTTGAGTAAATTACTCGCTTGATTAGCGGTTAATCCTAGCTGTAAAAGCTTGTCATGAGGTAAGTCGAATAACGACCCAAGGGAATAGTTTGTAGATAGTGCTAAAAGGGTTTTTATACCCAACCCTTTACACATATAAAAGGCAAGCCAGTGGGCTAGCTTGCCAGATGACTGATCCATGCTCTCTCCTAGAGCACCGACTCGCTACTTCTTAATGAATAACTGCAATATCTCCAATGCGAATTGGGTGCTGGTTTTTAGTTATTAACGCATAACTTACTTTGTCATACACTTTAAAGACAATTAGCTCGCCAACTTTTTCTTTAGGCATAGTCCAAACGGTACTGTTTTCGTCTGCTTCTAAGCCTAAAAACTCACTGGTGTCTGATACCAGTTTTTCAAAGCTACTGGAGTCTTCAGGATAACGAGGCCCTCGCCGTCCATCAATTACACCTGGTGATTGACGTTCAATATCTAATATGTGGCCTGGTTCTACTTGTTGTTCTGAACCTAAGTTTAGCACCACAATGTCCATCGTGCTGAATTCCCTACTGTGATTAGCAGAAGCAATGACCGCACCTTCAACAGGTTGTTTAGGTCGGTGCATATTAAAGTATGCTGGCAACATTTGTCCCTGCATTAGCGGTAATAAAAAATCGCCTTGTTTAATTTCACGCTTAACCGACTCAACCCTTACTGAAGCTGGCACGCCGCTGTTGATATCCCCTCGCCTAAATACACGTACCACCCCAACAAAGCTTGCTTTATTAGCTAGTGCAGTATTTGTTTTAGGATCAACATAAGGTTCGCCTTTATGGTAAATGGCGTAAGCCTGATTTAATTTTAAATCGCCATTTATATATAAAATATGGCCCAGTGTCTGTGTTTTAGTATTTTGATTTGCGCCCAAAACATATGGCTTATTATCTATTTCGTCGCTATTAATTGCTTGCTCATACGTCAAGTAAGGTTTAATTAGTTCAAGTGGCAATGTTGTAACTGCATTTTTACCTTTAGGGGTAATACGCCCCTGCGGAGAAAGCTTTCTGTATGCTTTATTTATCACTAAACGAGGTTTTCCGTCTGCATCGTAAACTAATGTTAGCGCATCCCCTGGGTAAATAAGATTTGGGTTGTTTATTTGAGGATTCATTTGCCATAATTCTGGCCATAGCCAAGGTTTATTTAAATAAATACCAGAGATATCCCAGAGCGTGTCTCCTTTTTTTACAACATACTGTTTTGGCGCGTCTTTTTTTATTTCCAACACATCTGCAACTGCCGGAAAAGCAGCACTTAATGCAAGCATGATTGCAACTAACGGGGATCTCATTGAGCTTCCTTGTATTGTTTTTTCATTATTATTGCCCAAAACCTGTTAAAGGTGAACGTGAATGGCTAAAATAAGAGCATACAATACCCTAAATTAAGCACAAGTGAAAAAGGTAACTATGGCTAGGTTAGAAGTTTTAAGGTTTCCAGATGAACGTTTACGTACAATAGCAAAAGAAGTTGCTCAAGTTGACGATACAGTACGCCAAATTGTTAAAGATATGCTGGAAACTATGTATGATGAAAATGGTATAGGGCTTGCTGCTACACAAGTAGATATCCATCAACGAATTGTTGTTATTGACGTATCAGAAGAGCGTGATGAGCCACTGGTATTAATTAATCCACAAATCATCAAAAAAGATGGCTCAACTATTAGCGAAGAAGGCTGTTTATCAGTACCTAACTCGTATGCAAAAGTTGACCGCGCAGAAACAGTAACAGTCTCTGCACTTAACGAAAACGGCGAAGAATTTGTACTAGATGCAGACGAACTGCTGGCCATTTGTATTCAACACGAACTAGATCACCTTCAAGGTAAGCTATTCATTGATTACTTATCTCCATTAAAGCGCCAACGTATTCGTAAAAAGCTTGAAAAAGAAGCCAAGTTTGCAGAACAGTAATAAGCACCTTAGGAAAACTCAGTGACTCAACCATTACGCATTATATTTGCCGGTACGCCGGATTTTGCCGCACGTCATTTACAAGCGCTAATACAAAGCGAACATCAAATAGTGGGGGTATATAGCCAGCCAGACCGCCCTGCCGGTCGTGGTAAAAAATTAAAAGCCAGTGAAGTAAAAGCGCTAGCGCTTGAGCACAACTTACCGGTTTTTCAGCCACAGTCATTAAAAAATGATGAAGCACTAGCAGAGCTAACAAGATTAAATGCCGACATTATGATTGTTGTAGCGTATGGCTTAATTTTACCTAAAGCTATTTTAGAAGCTCCACGTTTAGGTTGTTTAAATGTGCATGGTTCTATATTACCGCGCTGGCGCGGTGCTGCACCTATTCAACGCGCAATTTGGGCTGGTGATGAACAAACCGGCGTAACAATAATGCAAATGGATGAAGGGCTAGATACCGGCGATATGCTACATATAAGCCGCTGCCCTATTAGCACGACAGAAACTAGCGCTAGTTTATATACCAAGCTTGCTGAGCTAGGTCCAGATGCGTTAATTGAAACCATTAATAAATTAGCTAATGGTGAGATCACGCCTGAACCTCAAAACGATGAACTTGCTAACTACGCTAAAAAGCTTTCTAAAGAGGAAGCTAATATAGACTGGTCCATGAGTGCGCTGCAAATTGAGCGAAACATTCGCTCTTTTAACCCATGGCCTGTGTGCTTTACTCAAATGAGTGGGCAAACAGTAAAGATTTATCAAGCGCAGGTTACCTCGCAATCAGGTAATCCTGGGCAAATTTTATCAAGCGACAAAAATGGCGTAGTAGTGGCGTGTGGTGAACATGCTTTATGTATTACGCAATTACAACCGCAAGGTAAAAAACCAATGGCAATTAACGACTTTTTAAATGGTCGTAGTGACTGGGTTACCCCTGGCACAGTATTAGGCGAAAACAATGAGTAATGTTCAAAACGTACGAGCGCTTGCCGCTGAAACTTTATATAACGTAGTTGATAAAGGCGCTTCGCTTAATCAAGAACTGCCATTTGCTAGCCAAGGCTTACCACCAAAAGACAAAGCGCTACTACAACAAATTTGTTATGGCGTTTTACGCTACTTACCTAGCCTTGAAAACTACTGCCAACATTTAGTGGAAGATCCACTAAAAGGTAAACGCAGAATATTTCAATTTTTATTATATGTAGGTATTTATCAACTACAACACATGCGTGTACCGCCGCACGCAGCAATATCTGAAACTGTAAATGCACTTGCTCAATTACGTGCTTTAGGTTTAAAAGGGCTTATTAACGCTATATTACGTAGTTTTCAACGCCAGCAAATTGAGCTTGAAGAAAAAGCGAAGCTTATCCCTGTGTGTTTATACAACCACCCTAATTGGTTTATCAAACAAGTAAAAGAGGCCTACCCAGATAGTTGGGAAGACATACTTGCAGAAAACCAACAACAAGCACCTATGTGGTTACGTGTGAATCAAGCACAATATAGCACGCAAGAATACAGCGATATGCTAACGGCGAACGATATTGAACATACCTTAAATCCTGACTTTATAGACGGTATTAAGCTCGCTAAACCACGCGATGTATTTTCCTTACCAGAGTTTGATACAGGTGCATGTTCAGTACAAGATGCCGCAGCACAACTTGCAGCACGCTTTTTAGAGCCTAAAGCAGATGACACTATTTTAGATGCCTGTGCAGCACCTGGCGGAAAAACCTGTCACATATTAGAACTTGCTGACGCAGACGTACTTGCACTCGATAGCGACTCAACTCGACTTGAACGTGTTAAGCAAAACCTTACCCGTATTGGCTTAGGTGCAGACTTGCAATGTGGTGATGCCTCGCAACCACATACTTGGTGGGACGAAAAATTATTTGATCGTATTTTGCTTGATGTGCCTTGTTCGGCCACTGGTGTAATTCGCCGCCACCCTGACATAAAATGGTTACGTCGCGCATCAGACATCGAAGATTTAGCTAAGTTACAAGGTGATATACTCAATAGTATTTGGCCACTTTTAAAACCAGGTGGTACATTGGTATACGCTACATGTTCGGTTCTTCCACAAGAAAATCAGCAACAAGTAGCTAAGTTTTTAGCTAATAATGACGATGCAGAGCACATTCCTCTGCATGACAAAGACACCGTTACAATGCCAGGGTTACAGCTACTACCAGGCGAAAGCGATGGATTTTATTACGCTAAGCTAGTTAAAAAAATCTAAAATTAATGAACTGTAAATTAGCCATTTTTATAATTTAAAAATGGCTCTTAATTGCTACTTATAACACGGGTAAATAATGAAAATAATCATACTCGGTGCTGGCCAAGTAGGCGCAACACTCGCTGAGAATTTAGTAGGCGAACAGAATGAAATTACAGTCGTTGATATAGATGGTAACCGATTACGTGAACTTCAAGATAAGTACGACTTACAAGGTGTAGTAGGACACAGTGCGCATCCTGATGTATTACGTCAAGCTGGAGCTGAAGACGCCGATATGGTTATTGCAGTAACCAGTTCAGATGAAGTAAACATGGTTGCATGCCAAGTGGCGTACAGTATTTTTAAAACGCCCACTAAAATTGCCCGTATTCGCTCAGAGCAATATTTAAAATACCGCGAGAAACTTTTTCAGAACGACGACTTGCCAATCGATCATTACATTGCCCCAGAAGCACTCGTGACCAAGTACATTCGTCGCTTAATCGACTACCCTGGCGCATTACAGGTATTGCAGTTTGCCGATGGCATGCTCTCGTTAGTTGCAGTGAAAGCCTATTATGGCGGTTTACTCGTCGGTTATGCATTGTCTGCACTTAAAGAACACATCCCTAATGTAGAAACCCGTGTTGCCGCTATTTACCGCCAAGGTAAAGCAATCAAACCACTAGGTACAACGGTCATTGAAGCCGATGACGAAGTATTTTTTATTGCCGCTACAAAACATATACGCGCAGTAATGAACGAACTACAAAAACTTGAACGTTCTTACAAAAAAATTATGATTGCGGGTGGCGGTAACATTGGCGCGGGCCTTGCCCGCTCACTTGAAAAAAACCACACTGTTAAATTAATTGAGCGTAGCAAAGAGCGTGCTGAGCAACTCTCAGAAATGCTAGATAACACAGTTGTATTTTGTGGTGACGCATCAGATCAAGAATTACTCTCAGAAGAGCATATTGATCAAGTTGATGTATTTATTGCCGTAACCAATGACGATGAAGCAAATATTATGTCAGCCATGCTTGCAAAACGTATGGGCGCACAAAAAACAATGGTACTTATTCAGCGTGGTGCTTACGTTGATTTAGTACAAGGGGGAGAAATAGACATTGCCATATCTCCTCAACAAGCCACCATTTCGGCATTACTAACACATGTACGTCGTGGCGACATTGTTAACGTCTACTCATTACGCAAAGGTGCAGCAGAGGCGATTGAAGCGGTAGCCCATGGTGATGAGAATACATCAAAGGTGGTTGGCCGTGCTATTGCAGATATAAAACTTCCTGCAGGTACAACGATTGGGGCAATTGTACGAAATGACGACGTACTCATTGCTCATGACGACACCATTATTATGTCAGGCGATCACGTTATTATGTTTTTAATCGATAAAAAACACATTAATGTAGTAGAAAAACTATTTCAGGTAAGTGCTATATTTTTGTAGTCTTATGACGTATAAAAAGCCGCTGGCGAAGGCGGCTTTAATCGTTGATAATCGCGTGTTAATTATCATTTTAGAGTTACTGTACTTTTGCAAACTCTTCTTTAGAAAGCTCACCATTCCCGTCAGTGTCTAAGTCATCAAATAATTTCACTAACTGCGCGTTAACTTGCGCTTCTTGCTTGGTGATAACCCCGTCACTATCGATATCAAAAGAGGCAAAATCAACGGCGGCATACGCAGCTGACGACGATGTTAAAATGATGACGGCCAGTGTTGTGTTTAATGTTTTCATAATAATTTCCTAAATAATAAAGAGGAAGTCCTTTTCAAAGATCCCTGACTGTGAAAAATGTTTAATCTGAAAAAGATTAATTAACCTGAACTCTGGTTAACTAGTAATTAGCGAACTCTTCTTTAGAAAGCTCACCGCTACCGTCGGTATCTAGCTCGATAAATTCAGCCATTAAATCGGTGTCGACTGCCGCTTCACTTGGGCTAATTGTGCCGCTACCATCTATATCAAGGCTATTAAAGTCTGATGCTGCAAATACAACTGAAGAAGACGCTATAGCTATAAGTGCCAGTGCTTTATTTAAATGTTTCATAGTTTAATCCTTCAATGTTCTATCAAAAAAGTTGCTTCGTTTAGCTTAAACGTAATTTTTCACTTCCTTGTTACCCTCTTTCGTAAGCTCCTTGCCTACTTAGGTTGTCTGTGGCAACTCAGGATAAATACTTGTTAATTAAGCTTCTGAAAATTCTTCTTTTGATAACTCACCATTTTGGTCAGTATCAAGTTCTGAGAACATGCTCATTAACTTTGCATCTACTGATGCTTCTGCTTGACTAATTGTGCCACTGCCGTCTACATCAAGTGTATCAAAGTCTGTTGCAGCAAAAGCGGCTGAAGAAGATGCTAATGCAATAAGTGCTAGTGCTTTATTAATGCGTTTCATAATATGTATCCTTCAAATTTATGTGTGTGCGATTAAGGTGTCTTACTTTAAATCACGCTTAAGTTCAGTACACCATGACTATTACAACTTAGGTGCCAACTTTTAAAAGCTGTTATTTTTCATGTGGTTAACAGTATAAAATCGTGATATGGATAAATTTCAAGTGCTTTCCTGTTGCTTTTTAGCAACACAGCGATATGAAAAAACAAAATAGACCATAAAAACAAGAGGTTAATTTAGATTAAAAAACCACAAATTATGAATTTAGATATTTTAGATGAGGTTTAAAGCAAAAATTTAGCTTTATTTGGGTTGGGTTTATTACATGAAATTAGATTACGGTAATCTTTTATTATTTTAAGTTACTGTTTTATACTATTTATTTAATTATTAAAAATAATAACCAAATAATTTTCATCTATAAAGCAGGCAATCGCTATTTTGTTGCAAAATAGCGAAATCTCTTTTAACCGACTTCGAATTCGAGCATGGAGGGATCAATAAAGTGCTCTTTCATAAAGGTATTCATTTCATCTTCACTGGCTAATAGTTTAATACCACATCTGATCCCCGCATCATGCTCTTTAACGCTACACACTTCGCCTTCAAAATTTTGCGCACTGCTATCTAGCATAATAGTACATTGCATATCTTTTATACTTTCAAGCTCTTTATTACTTCTAACATCAAACATAACTCCCGTTAATGAGATATCTTTAATAACACCTTCGAGTACTCTGTCGTCACTTAGTTTTAGCTTTGCAGGTAATAAAGTAGGGATACGCGTTTGCGAACGCAAACTAAATAACTGAACCTGCTCAGGAAAGTTTATAAAAATAAGCCGAGCCGGATGAGAAGAAATAGACATAATTTTCTGACGAAACGCAATTACTTTCCCACCGCTGCCTTCTATTAAAGCCCTCACGACAACGGTTATACCGTCACGTAAATAATCACTTGCCGCAGGTAAGCGTTTTGAGCTTGGATAATTTAAAATGATAAATTTATCATCAAGTAATCCCACCATCTCAGTCTTAATGCGTTTACTACTGGTAGGCGTTAAAATTTCTAGGTCGACCAAGCTGCCAATAATTATATTATTAAGATTGCTTATTGGCATATTCTCTCCCTTGTAATGTATTTTTTAAATAAAACAGTTAGCTTTATCCACGCCAAAACGTTGGCGTAAATAACACAAGTAAAGTAAATATTTCTAACCGGCCAAACACCATCGCAATAGTAAGCAACCATTTAGCGCCATCAGTTATCGCGCCATAATGCGATGCTACATCACCCAAACCTGGACCTAAATTATTTAAACAAGCAGCAGTGGCAGAGAACGCCGTTATGTTATCCATACCCGTGCCCATAAGCGCTAGCATAATAATAATAAACACCAGCGCATAAGCAGAGAAAAAGCCCCACACAGCTTCTACTACTTTATCTGGCAACGCCTTTCGACCCAACTTAATTGAATATATAGCACGAGGATGCACCAAACGATTAAGCTCACGCACGCCCTGCAAATAAAGTAAAAATACGCGAACGACCTTCATACCACCACCGGTAGAGCCTGCACAGCCACCAATAAAGCTCGAAAATATAAGTAAAATAGGTAAAAACAAAGGCCATGTTGAAAAGTTATCAGTAGCAAAGCCTGCCGTTGTACTCATTGATACTGCTTGGAATAAAGCCTGATCAAGGGTTTCGTCGCCATTAGCATATATTTCATTTGACGAAAGCACCGTAAAACAAATAACTACAAGTGCAAGCTGAATGCATAGGAAAACTTTAAATTCAGGGTCACGTAAATAAACTCTTACGTTTCGGCTCGATACAGCGGCATAATGTAGCGAAAAATTAATTGCAGCAATAATTAAAAAGAATACACAAATAAAGTTAATGACAGGGCTATCAAAGTGACCTATCGATGCGTCATAAGTAGAAAAGCCGCCTATCGCCACTGTAGAAAATGCATGGCAGATAGCATCAAACCAGCTCATTCCTGCCGCCCAATAAGCGAGCATACATGTCAACGTAAGCGACACATAAATGTACCAAAGATGCTTAGCTGTATCAGCAATCCGTGGAGTCATTTTTGAATCTTTTACCGGGCCTGGAATTTCAGCGCGGTACAACTGCATACCACCCACGCCTAACATAGGCAGTATAGCGACGGCGAGTACGATTATACCCATACCGCCAAACCACTGGAGTTGCTGGCGATAAAACAACACCGATTTGGGTAAATACTCAATACCGGTAAGCACTGTAGCGCCTGTGGTTGTTAAGCCAGAAAATGCTTCAAATACCGCATCAGCGAGCGATAAATTCGGTTCTTGTAAAAATATAAGCGGTAACGATGCAAATGCCCCAAGTACCAACCAAAACAAAACAACAATTAAAAAGCCTTCACGTGCTTTTAAGTCACCATTTTCATGACGGTTTGGGTAATAAGCCATCATGCCAATAACAACACTAAAGATAAATGCTAAAACAAAAGGAACACCACCACCGTCTTTATATATTAAAGACACCAGTGCTAGGGGCACCATGGTAATACTAAACAGCGCAACGAGTTGGCCAAGAATTTTTATGATGGTACGAAATTGCATTTAGCTTATCGCTTTTATTATTAGTAAATTCAGGTTGAGTAGTATCAACCAAATTAAATAGAGTGAATATGCATTACATGCAATTTGTGTAGGTTATTACTCTTTAATCGTTAACTCAACTGCGCCGTGACTTAAATCAAAAATATCTTTGATTGCTTGCTGCGCTTCGCGGCTATCTATTGTAATCACCCATTCAATATTAGCAGTAAATTGCTTATCAATATTAAGCACTTGATACTTTGTTTTTAATAACTGCTCAATCGCGCCTTGCATGCTGTACTCGCTACTCCCTGTAATTTCAACACTGGGAACTTTAAGCACTGTTTGCAATTTCACTAACGCATTGTTTAGTGAGCCACCATAAGCACGTACTAGTCCGCCAGTGCCTAATTTTATGCCGCCAAAGTAACGTGTGACGACAGCTGTGATTTCGCCAAGGCCTGAACCCACCAGCACATTTAACATAGGCTTTCCTGCAGTGCCATTTGGTTCACCATCGTCCGAAAAACCATAAACATGGCTGCCACCGGGGTTGCCTGCCACATGTGCCCAACAGTTATGACGCGCATCGCTATACTTTTCTTCAATGCTTTTAATAAATGCTTTAGCTGAATTTAAATCGGGGGTGTGTGCAATGTGGACTATAAACGTACTTTTTTTAATTTCTTCTTGATGAAAAACGTCAGCAGCAGGGTATTTATATTCAGACATATTTTAAACTTGTAAAAAGGGGCCAAAAGGCCCCTTTAAATAATGTACGTATTTTAACGTGTATAAACTAATTGGTGTTAACTAGAATTAATCGAGCGCTAAATCTCGTGTCATATTTTCTAAGCTATCTTCGTGAACAATAATGTTATCTTCAATACGAATGCCGCCAAATGGTTTAAATGACTCTACCTTTTCCCAGTTAATAAACTGCTTATTATCGGTTTGCGCTAAATCACCAAGCAGTGAATCAATAAAGTATAAACCAGGCTCAATAGTAAACACTTGGTTTTTTTCAATCAGGCGAGTACAACGCAAGAACGGATGCCCTTCAGGCGATGGTTGATGTGTGCCCTTTTCGTCACTCATAAAACCGCCCATATCATGCACTTGTAAACCAAGGTGATGCCCTAGTCCATGCGGGAAGAAAGTAGAGGTAATTTTACGCTCAACAATTTCTGTCGCGGGTAGGTTAACAATTTTAAAGTCACTGAGTATTTGTGCGATACGGTTATGGCATTCAACGTGTAAATCACCATAAAGCATACCCGGCTTTAAACCTTTACCTAACTCGATTTGTTGAACTGTCATCGCTTGTACAAGCTCAGCAAACTCACCTTGCTTTTTAAAATCATACGTACGAGTAATATCAGCGGCATAACCATTAAAGTTTGCACCGGCATCAATTAAAAATGAGTTATGAGTGTGTGGCGCTTTTGGATCAAAGTGCGTGTAATGCAAAATAGCGCAGTTTTCGTTAAGCGCAACAATGTTACCGTACGGCATTTCATTTTCGCTTTGACGTGTCGCCATTAAATACGCTTGCTGAATATCGAACTCGCTACCACCATTAAAGAATGTATCGCGTGCAGCTTTATGCCCACCTACTGCAATGCGGTTAGCGTTGCGTAAACATTCAAGTTCGTACTGCGTTTTATAAGCGCGGTGGTAATGAAAATAGTTAAGTACAGGCTCAGGGTTCATAATACTAAAACCAAGGGCTTGCGCTACTTCAATGTATTCACCCATGTAAGCATATTTAGCTTTATCGTATGGTAATAACTTTTCTACTTGATCAGGCTGAAGTAGTAGCTCTATATCAAAGTACTCGGCCCAAAAGTCGCGTGGCTCATCAGGCACTTTATGCCAAAAATCTACTGGACGATAAAATATGAGTTTTGGCTTGTCGCAGCCATTTACCACAATCCAGCAATGAGGATTATCAATAACCGGTAACCATGCTTTAAACTGTGGATTAACTTTAAATGGATAATACATATCATCTAAAAACTGGCGCTTAGCTTGGCCTGAATGAATTACTAATCCTTCTAACCCTTCGCTATTACAAATTGTACGAGTACGCTGTTGCAGTGTTGCAATATGTTCGGCGTATAAAACGGCTAATTTATCCATTGTTAATCCATCTGTTAAATTTAACTTGCTCTGAGTCTACCACTTATACCAATTGCATTAAATTAATGATCTATTATAGCGATAAGAAAATAGCTTAATAACAAGGCTAAAATTATGATACATAGTTGTTCTATATAAATAATTTTTAACGTAGTTATTGAGTTATTTAATGCGCTAGAATGATCATGTTTTAATAAAATTGGTATTATCCGCAAAGCGCTCAAAAAAGGGGGATCTAGCATGTAAATACCCCCACTTTAAACTTATATTTACTAACCGCCCATTTTCATTTGAAGCAATGGCGCGAGAACATTTCCTTCTCGGCCCATTCTAGTATGGTAAACCTGACGATACGCAAACACATTTTTTACATAATCACGGGTTTCACGATACGGAATAAGCTCCACCCATAATTCAGCCGGAATAGCTTCATCAGGTAGCCAGCGTTTAACACGGTGATACCCTGCATTATATGAAGCCGTTGCTAGTATTTCGTTGCCATGGTTCTTCTTTTTTAAATACTGTAGATAACTGGTACCTAACCTAATATTTGTTTTAGGCTGATATAATCGATTACTCGACACACTGCCTTTATTTACATATTTGGCCGTACTTGGCAATAATTGCATTAAACCACGTGCATTAGCGTGAGAGCGTGCATCAGGGGCAAAAGAGCTTTCACGCCTTGCAATAGCAATACTCCAGGCCACATCTATTTTGCTGCGTTTACTGTAGCGTTCAAATACATCTTGAAACGCAAACGGAAAACGTTGCTCTACGTTATCCCACGCTTTAATTTTTGCTAAAGTAAAAATAGTACTGTCGTACCAGCCTAAATCTGTAGATAGTTGTGATGCAGCTAGCTTTTCTTCATCACTAGAGGTATTAGTTAAATAATTCCACTCACGGCGAGCCGACGTGAAGCGCTCAAGATCATAAAGCGCTTTTGCTCGTTTAAAGCCTGGTGCATTACTAACGTTATCTACCAGTACCTTATCAACTATTAAAGGCTCATTATTTAAATCAACTGGCAACCCCAAGCGTGCGGCAGCTAAAAAACCATAATAATCACGATTAGTCGCTACTTTTTTCCAAATATCGTCTGCTTTTTGCTGCTCGCCACGTTTAGCATAGCTATAAGCTAACCAATATTGCTGGCCGAGGCTTAAATTTTCTTTCCCTGTAAAAAATGCAGCAATCCCCTCCCAATCTTGGATTTTGAGCATATTGCCCAATTGCCATTGAATAAGCTTGCTGTCTAGTCGCTCTTTTGGCACTTTATTTAGCCAAAAACTCGCTTGCTTATGCCCACTTGAAGCAAGTGACAACGCAAAGGTGTAATAGACATCCGCTTTTTCTTCGTCGCTGTACTTAAATATTTTTTCTATCTTTTCCCATGCTTTTAAAGCGAGTGCTTTATCGCGCCAAACCAAACGCTTAACACCATAAATTGCTATTTGCCCTTCTTTAGCTGATTTTTTTGTATCGATATAAACCAGCAGAAGCACTAGGGTCTCGACGCACCTTTAGATATAAATCAGCCAAGTAGCGCTCATTTTTAGGTAATAACGTTTTTAAGTAAGGTAATAAACTTTGCTTGCCACCTTCGGCTGCAAGCGTAATTCGCTGCCAAACAGTTTCTTTATCCATGTAACCTTTTTTACGCCACACTGAAAAAGCTCGTCGCACTCTTGCGGTTGCGACTTTCCGACAGTCCATAGGTCGGTTACTTGATTTAGTATTGCTTTTTCAGGTGCACCTAAATCAAGCTGAAAATCCAAATAAGTGCACGTAAGCTCTGTATTTGATGTTTCACGGTAATTATTAATATATGCCGCTTTTTTATTTTTCTTTTTTAAATACGCTAACCATGCTTTACGCACCGGCCATTCAAGGGGCGTATGCTGATAAATAGTTAAATAGTTTTCTATTTCTGACTGGTATTTAATATTAGGATGTCGTTGCCAATACGTTTTTTCAACATACGGCTTTAACGGATGGTTAAGGTTACTAACCGCTTGTTTAAAATCTTGATAACTTCCATGACGGACTTTTTTTTCAGCATCTAAAAATGCATCGTTATCAATACTTGCCTCGGCAGAATGAAGAGGGAAAATGAATGCAGCTGCCGCAATGCTTAATAAATATTTTTTCATAATGTCCTTTAATAAAAAATTAAAGTAGTGAATAAAAACTTTTCAACCACCTTAGCACCAAACCAGCTATATTTTAACCAGTCGATTGTAACCGGGTTAAATTTTTCGTTGCATTTTTAATTTAAAGCAAGCACACTGATTGAAATGCAAACTCATCGTACCAGTCTTAGTTCGTCAACTAGGGAGAATAATAATGTTATATAAAAGCGATTCCTTTGAAGTTAGCTTCCTAAAGGAAAACATCGCCGAGTTTAAGTTTTGTGTTGCAGGTTCTGTAAACACATTATCTCAAAAAACTCTTTCAGATTGCGCAGCAGCATTAAAAGAATTAGCCGCCAATACTGATATCAAAGGCATGATTTTTACCAGTGATAAAGAGCACTTTATTATTGGTGCCGATATCTTCGAATTTTTACCTACATTTACTAAACCTGAAGAAGAATTAGTAGTGTGGATCAAAAACGCAACCGACGTTTTTGATGCAATTGAAGATTTACCATTCCCAACTCTAAGCGCTATAAACGGTATGGCACTTGGCGGTGGTTGTGAGTGGGCACTTGCTACCGATTATCGTGTGGCAAGCGAAACAGCTAAAATGGGCCTACCTGAAGTTAAACTTGGCATAATGCCAGGGTTTGGTGGCACAGTGCGCTTACCACGTATCATTGGCGCCGATAACGCGATGATGTGGATTACCTCAGGCGCAGAAAACCGCGCAGCAGATGCACTTAAAGTAGGTGCGTTTGACGCAGTAGTTAGTGCTGACAAACTTTTAGAGTCAAGTGTATCAACACTTGAACTGGCAATTGCTGGCAAGTTAGATTGGCAAGCAAAACGCAACGTAAAACTACAGCCACTTAAATTAAACCGTGTTGAGCAAGGCATGAGCTTCGCTATGGCAGAAGGTATGGTAATGGGTAAAACCAAAGGCCACTATCCTGCACCGGTTATGGCTGTACGTACTATTAAAGCAGCGGCAAACTGTACTCGCGATGAAGCAATGGCAATCGAAAATGCCAACTTTGCTAAATTAGCACGTACACCAGAAGCAGCTGCACAAACAGGTATATTTCTAGCTGACCAATACATTAAAGGCAAAGCACGTAAATTTGCTAAGCACAGCGATGTAGAAATTAAGCAAGCCGCTGTATTAGGTGCTGGTATTATGGGTGGCGGTATTGCATACCAGTCTGCTTATAAAGGTACACCTATTATAATGAAAGACATCCAACAAGATGCGCTTGATTTAGGTATGGGTGAAGCGTCTAAGTTATTAGGTGCAAAAGTTAAGCGTGGACACATGCCAATGGAAAAAATGTTGGCAACACTTAGCAAAATTAAGCCAACACTTAACGCGTCAGACCTACAAAGTGCCAACATTATTGTTGAAGCCGTAGTAGAAAACCCTAAAGTTAAGCAAGCAGTACTCGCTGATCTTGAAAAGACCATGCCAGAAGGCACTGTACTTACTTCAAACACATCAACTATTTGTATTGATTTACTAGCACAAGCGCTAGATAAGCCAGAAAATTTCTGTGGTATGCACTTTTTCAATCCAGTGCCAAAAATGCCATTAGTAGAAATTATCCGTGGTGCAAAAACCTCAGATAAAACAATTAATGCAGTAGTTGATTACGCGCTTAAATTAGGTAAATCACCAATTGTTGTTAACGATTGCCCAGGCTTTTTTGTAAACCGTGTTTTATTCCCTTACTTTGCAGGTTTTAGCAAATTAGTGGTTGAAGGCGCTAACTTTGCAAAAGTAGATAAAGTAATGGAAAACGTATTTGGCTGGCCTATGGGTCCGGCTTACCTACTTGATGTTGTAGGTATTGATACAGCGTTCCATTGTACTGGCGTAATGGCTGACGGTTTCTCTGAGCGTATGGCGCGTGCGGATAAAGACCCTGTGACTATTTTTGCCAACGAAAAACGTTTTGGTCAAAAGAACAAAGCCGGTTTTTACAAATACGAAACAGATCGTCGCGGTCGTCTTAAAAAGTCTCATGACGAGACAGCAGTTGAGCTACTAAGCCCAATTACAGACGCACCAAAAGAATTTGATAAACAAGAAATCATCGACCGTTGTATGATTCCAATGATCAACGAAGTGCTACTGTGTTTGCAAGAAGGCATTATTGCCTCGCCGCAAGAAGCAGATATGGCATTAGTTTACGGTGTTGGTTTCCCTCCATTTAGAGGCGGCGCGTTCCGTTACTTAGATCAAACTGGTTTAGCTAACTTTGTTGCAGCAGCAGACAAATACGCTCACCTAGGTGCTATTTACCAAGTATCTGAGCAAACTCGCAAGTGGGCCGAAGAAGGTCGTGTTTTCTATAAGGTGGAAGGTTAATATCATGAATAATCCAGTAATTGTAGATTGTATCCGCACACCAATGGGTCGCTCTAAAAGTGGTGTATTCAAACATAAACGTGCAGAAGACCTAAGCGCACATTTAATGAAAGGCTTACTAGATCGCAACCCTGCAGTTGATCCAGCATCAATTGACGATATTTATTGGGGTTGTGTACAGCAAACATTAGAGCAAGGCTTTAACGTAGCACGTAACGCATCATTGCTTGCCGGTATTCCGCACAGCGTTCCTGCTGTTACGGTTAACCGTTTATGTGGCTCTTCTATGCAAGCATTGCATGACGCAGCACGCGCAATAATGACAGGCGCTGGCGACACTTACCTAATTGGTGGTGTTGAGCACATGGGTCACGTACCTATGACTCACGGCAACGACTTTCACCCAGGCTTAGCAACATCAATTGCACAAGCGTCTGGCTCTATGGGCTTAACAGCAGAATACCTTGCTACGCTTCATGGCATTAGCCGTGAGCAACAAGATGAATTTGCTTACCGTTCACATCAACGTGCACAAGCTGCAACTGTTGAAGGCCGTTTCCGTCGCGAAATTTTAGCAATGGAAGGTCACGCAGCAGATGGTTCGCTTATCTTAGTTGAAGACGACGAAGTAATTCGCCCAGAAACAACTGTAGAAGGCCTATCAAAGCTTCGCCCTGTATTTAATCCTGCATCGGGTACGGTAACAGCCGGTACTTCTTCAGCACTTTCTGACGGCGCATCTGCAATGTTAGTAATGAGCGAAGAGAAAGCAAAAGAACTTGGTTTACCAATTCGTGCGCGCATTAAAGCAATGGCAGTCGCTGGTTGCGACCCATCAATTATGGGTTACGGCCCAGTACCAGCAAGTAAAAAAGCACTTGCACAAGCCGGTATTACAATTGATGACCTAGGCGTAGTAGAACTTAACGAAGCCTTTGCAGCACAATCATTACCTGTAATGAAAGATTTAGGGTTAATGGATGTTGTTGACGAAAAAGTGAATTTAAATGGCGGCGCAATCGCACTTGGTCACCCACTGGGTTGTTCGGGTTCGCGTATTAGCACATCGCTTATTCACTTAATGGAAGACAAAAATGTACGATACGGTTTAGCAACTATGTGTATTGGTTTAGGCCAAGGCATTGCAACTGTATTTGAACGTGTTCAAGACTAATTAGTTTAAACATGTAAAACCATCTTGGTGATTAAAAAGGCGAACTGATTTTATTCAGTTCGCCTTTTTTATTAGCTTCAATTTATAAAAACGTCCCATTATCAAACAAGCATGTAACAGCGTAATTATGTGATCGGGCGTATTATTAAATAACGTATTTTGCAGTAATAATGTTTCAAATGAAATGGGCATATTAAGATAAGTAAAATAGTTAAATTACGCTTAAAATTGCGTTAAACTGCCAAACTTACTAATTGCTATACCTAAGCACTCGCGTACACAGCAATCACTTTAATTAAACAGGCCAATTTATTATGAGCTTTGATAATCCCGATCACCAATTAGATGCCATAGGCCTTCGCTGCCCAGAGCCAGTAATGATGGTACGTGCTGCTATTCGCAAAATGAACGATGGTGAAACGTTATTAATAACCGCTGATGACCCATCAACCACTCGCGACATTCCGAGCTTTTGTACGTTTATGGATCACACGCTGGTGGCTAAAGATGCAGAAGAAGCACCGTATAGATATGTGGTGAAGAAAGGGCTTTAAATTATTTTATGACTACTTATCGTTAATTTTCTCTATTTTATGAAGCCACTCATTAAAACCCGAACATTTATTTCGTATTGTTTCTACTCCAATAGCCTCAGCTATACGAGGGCCATGTGTTGTTTTTCTGTACCGAACAACAGACATAATTCTTTTTGATGGTGCAGTCTGCGGCGAATTATTTATCTTTTCAGGATCACCCCTAAACTCCTGTAATAAACCATCTGCCCACTCTTTAAGGTTTGCTTGTCTCATTATTAATGCAAAACTTTTTGGGCATGAAAATAATATACCTTCAAACTCATACATTTGCACAAAAGGTATCAATCGACCTCTAATATTTTCGCCTACAGCATTCAAAATACGCATTTCTAATGAGTGCTTAGTTTCGCCTGCTACTTTATTTTTAAATCCATAGAAATCATAAAAAGTAGTTACATAATCAAAATTATTAGCTATTTTTTTCAGTTCGCTACGTACCTTATCTATATTTACATCACCTTGCATACATATTGGGGTCATAAACAAGTTTTTTTGAGCTAGATAAGGTGCTAAAACTTTTTTAACGAATATCTCTTCTGTTTGCCCTTCAACTGAAATTCCTATTCTTACCATTCTGGACGGCCCCCGATAAGATTTTTAGACCAAATATCTCCCATTGAAAAATCATCTAGCCATTCTGATAACTCATCTGTAGAAACTCTCTTAAATTCAGATTTACCTTCATTTTGATCGACTACAATGAAGTCATCAGGGTTAAACTTATTCGCAAAAGTTACCGACTGCGTTGAACAGATAACTTGATTATCCTTTGACGTTACTTTTACTATTTCTGCTAACTCATCTAATGCCGCAGGGTGTAACCCAAGCTCAGGTTCATCTAAGATAATAGTTTTTGGTCTTAGCGTTTCAGGCTGTAAGAATAAAGTAGCCATACAAATAAATCGTATTGTTCCATCTGATAACTGATTTGCTGAAAATGGTTCGTCATTTTGTTTATGTAACCATTTTAATAAGATGCGCTTTGAATTATCGCTCCCCCGTGGTTCCAAATAAAAATCATGAAAATATGGTGCTATATTTTGTATAGCCTCAACTATGTCTAAATATGCATTACTATATTCTTCTAAAGTTGAATGCTTTAGATAATATAAAAATGCAGCAATATTGCTTGCATCTGTATATAAATAGTCTACAGCATCAAGGTCACAGGCTTGTTTGAACCCTGCAGTATCACTAGTGTCGTGAAAGTGATAAACACGACAATCATTTAGATATAATTTTGTATATTTCTTCACATGATGACTATCAGCTTTTATGCTATGTGCTAAGCCACTTTCTCCTTTAGTACCTTGAATAGAAAAACTTTTAGAAGAGCTTCTTATCGAACAATATTCCGTATTAAATATTAATGTATCGTCATTAATACCGTGTCCAAATGTTGCATGATAGCCATTATATCCAACGTCAATATCAATGCTTATTTCATTAGTTTTCTTTGGCCCAAAATGAAAAAAGCACTTGCTGATCCATGTTTTTGAACATAATTTTGTAGTTTACCTTCTGATAAGTGTCTCAAGAAAGTAAACAAGGAAATAAAATTTGATTTACCTGAACCATTCGCACCAATCAATATATTGATCGGTTTGATTTCTAGCTCAAAATTTTTTATTGATTTGAACCCTTTAACAACCACTTTACCTAAGTGATTATTAGTTGAATCTGACATAACTTACCAACTTAACCAAAGTATGAATATACACCTAAAGCGAATTCCGAATTAGAACTAATATTTTATAGAGACTTTAACAGATGAATAAACTAACTACACTTAGAAACTTATAAATGAAAGGCTAAACTTATAATTTATCTTTGATCTACTTCTTCGTTATCGTCACTTGTGGCTTGTCGTAGTCACTGTAATCAATACTTACTATGTACGTGCCTTTTATTGCTGGTGTGTAACTAAAGTAATTATAAATAGTATTACAGTCTGCGATAGCTGGCTGGCCGAGTGTTAGCTTTTGTCCTGCTGGTCGTGCGTCGCTGTAACCACAGTTGTAGCCTTCACTAAAATCGGCATCAGCTATTTTAAATTCGTACACTTTACCAGGCGTCGAAAATTTAACTTGTGCTTGATAAAGCGCAGGACCAACTGGCGCAAACTGATACTGGGGTTCTGCATCCCACAATGTAAAGTCGCCACGTAAGTAAATTGTGCGGTCAAGCTCTTGCTGTGGTAATACATCGTTAATCGAAATTTGGCTTGTACAGGCAGTGAGTAAACCAGCAATTGCTAAGGTTAAAATTCGTTTCATAGAAATCATCAATGGGGTTTCCTTTGCATACAGTGAAAACTAAAAAGCCAGCAAAACGCTGGCTTTTAAAATTGCTAATCGGTGTTATTTTTGTAAAACAGAAATATCTGCAATACCTAAAAACAATCCGCTTAGCTGGCTTAAAAGCGCAAGACGATTTTGCTTAACAGCTTCATCGTCGGCCATAACCATTACGTTGTCAAAAAAGTTATCAACACTTTCACGAATACCTGCCAATTGGCTTAATGCTTCTTGGTAGTTTCCATCTGCGTAAAGTGGTGCAAGGTCAGTGGCAAATTTTGCTACTTGTGATGCCAATACTTTTTCAGCGTCGTCGCTTAATAAGCTCTCATCAACACTACCTTGGCTGGTAATGTCGTTTTTAGCCAAAATATTACCTACACGCTTATTAGCTGCTGCAAGCGCTTCTGCTGCGTCTAATGTACGGAAGTGGCTTACGGCTTTAACCCGGCGATCAAAATCAACAGGTTTAGTCGGACGACGTGCAAGCACTGCTTGAATTACGTCTACTTCAATACCTTCGTCTTGATACCAAGCACGGAAGCGCCCTAGCATAAATTCAAATACGTCAGTTGATACATTTAAGTTAGTTAACTTGTCGCCAAACAATGTTTGCGATTTAGCGACTAGGTCTAAAATATCAAGTGGTAGTTCTTTTTCTACCATTATACGCAGTGCACCTATAGCAGCACGACGAAGAGCAAATGGGTCTTTGTCACCTTTAGGTGCTTGGCCTATACCAAAAATACCCACCAGCGTGTCAAACTTATCAGCAATCGCTACTGCGCAGCTAATTAAGTTTGTTGGTAAGTTATCTCCTGCAAAGCGTGGCATGTACTGCTCGTTTTGCGCTACGGCTACATCTTCGGCTTCACCATCGTGGCGAGCGTAATGCATTCCCATTACACCTTGTACGTCGGTAAATTCCATTACCATTTCAGTCATTAGGTCAGTTTTACTTAATAAGCCTGCACGCTGCGCTAGGTCTTTATCAGCACCTAATTGCTCAGTAATATAACCTGCAAGCTCACTAATACGCTCAGACTTATCTTTAAGCGTACCAAGTTGCTTTTGGAACAATACGCTATCAAGCGACTCTAATCGGCTTTCTAGGGTTTTCTTTTTATCTGTTTCAAAGAAGAACTGTGCATCGGCTAAACGCGGGCGCACTACTTTTTCGTTACCAGAAATAACCACACTTGGATCTTTACTTTCGATGTTAGATACAAACAAAAACTTATTTAAAAGTTTGCCGTTTTGATCTAATAACGGGAAGTATTTTTGATCGTCTTTCATGGTGTAAATTAACGCTTCGGCCGGTACATCTAAAAATGCTTCTTCAAATGTTGCCGTTAAAGTCACTGGCCACTCTACAAGTGATGTTACTTCTTCTAGTAAATCTTCATCCATTGCAACAACAGCGTTAACTGCGCTTGCAGCCTCTTCTATTTGTGCACGAATTTGCGCTTTACGTTGTTCGTAATCAGCAATAACGTAAGCAGATTTAAGTACGTCAAAAACGTCGTCCGCATGGTTTATGCTAATTTTTTCTGGGTGGTGAAAGCGATGACCCTGAAGCTGGTTAGTTATTTTCTTACCAAGAATTTCGCCTTCAAGTAACTCATCACCAAACAAGATAGTTACTGTGTGCACTGGTCGAATAAATTGTGTTTTATTCGCGCCCCAACGCATTGGTTTAGGAATCGGTAGTTTAGCCAATGCTTTAGTAATTGCACCTGTCATTAGCGTTTTAGTTTCTTGCCCTGCTACTTTAGCAATGTGCAATAACCATGCTCCTTTGTCTGTTTCGAGTGTTTGTGCATCTTTTACTTCAATACCACAACCACGTGCCCAACCTATTGCTGCTTTTGTTGGGTTACCGTCACCGTCAAATGCGGCTTTAGTTGCTGGACCGCGTTTTTCAACTTCTTTGTCTTGTTGCTTAGCTTCAAGCACTTTTACTTGTAAACCTAAACGACGAGGCGATGCATACCAGCTTACGCCTTGATGTGCTAACTCTAGTGTTTCAAGCTCTGCAGTTAAGTTTGCAGCAAAGGCTTCTGCTAATTTACGCAGTGCTTTTGGTGGCAACTCTTCTGTGCCAATTTCTACTAATAAATTTTGTGCTGACATACTTACTTATCCTTACACAGCGGGAAACCAAGCGCTTCGCGTTTGTCATAGTAACTTTGTGCACACGCTTTTGATAACGCACGAACGCGTAAAATATAACGTTGACGTTCGGTTACCGAAATTGCGTGGCGTGCGTCTAGTAAGTTAAATGCATGCGATGCTTTCATTACTTGCTCGTAAGCAGGTAGTGGTAAGTTTGCTTCAATTAACTTTTGGCTCTCTGCTTCACATTTATCAAACTGTGCAAATAAGTCTTCTACGTTTGCATGTTCAAAGTTGTAAGTAGACTGCTCTACTTCATTTTGATGGAACACGTCGCCGTAGGTTACGCGCCCTAGTGGACCGTCAGCCCATACTAAGTCGTAAATACTATCTACGCCTTGAATGTACATTGCTAAACGCTCTAGGCCGTAAGTGATCTCACCCGTTACAGGTGAACACTCAATACCGCCAACTTGTTGAAAGTAGGTAAACTGCGTTACTTCCATGCCGTTTAACCAAATTTCCCAACCTAGGCCCCACGCACCTAACGTAGGTGATTCCCAGTTGTCTTCTACAAAGCGAACTTCGTGAGTTAGTGTATCGATACCCATAGCCGCTAAAGAGCCTAAATAAAGCTCTTGGATGTTATCTGGTGATGGCTTTAAAACCACCTGAAATTGGTAATAGTGTTGCAAGCGATTTGGGTTTTCACCGTAGCGGCCATCCGTAGGACGACGACACGGTTGAACGTACGCGCTCGACATTGGTTCTGGACCAATAGACTTTAAAAATGTTTGCGGGTGAAATGTCCCGGCGCCCACTTCCATATCAAGTGGTTGAATAATGACACAGCCTTGCTGCGCCCAATAATCCTGTAAAGCCAGGATCAAACCTTGAAAGGTTTTTACGTCATATTTTTGCATATTTGGCTTTTTACTATCTAAGAAGTAGCGTGAAAATTACCTTTAGTATACCGTGTGTACACTCAGGTTTTAAGCAGTTTGTGTAATTGAAGAAAATAAAAAAGGAGCCATCAGGCTCCTTTTTTGGTGTAAATATTCTTTTTATACGTCTAAGTTAACTACGCGCAATGCGTTAGTTTCAATAAACTCACGACGAGGCTCTACTTGGTCACCCATTAAGGTAGCAAATAATTGATCCGCGCCTACGGCATCTTCGATCGTCACTTGTAACATACGACGAGCACTAGGATCCATTGTGGTTTCCCAAAGCTGGCTTGGGTTCATTTCGCCCAATCCTTTATAACGCTGAATATATAGACCACGTTTAGATTCTGCGATCAACCATTCTAAAGCATCCACAAAGTTATCAACAGGAAGTGTTTTCTCTCCACGTTGAATATAAGCGCCTTCTGTAATGATATTTGCGATGTTAACACCAGTCACAGCAATACGTTGGTAATCGCGTGAGGTAATAAAGTCATAGCTCAACACATGCGATTTATCAACACCATGCTGACGAATATTCACAACCGGATAATATAAATTACGCTCTGTATCATGCTCTGTTGCAGCATTAAAAATAGTCGCATCTTCATCTCGTGCTATTAGGTCGTCTACTAGCTCTTTAGTCCACTCAATTACTTTAGCTTCATCTGAAAGGTCTTCTTTTTTCAGTTCGCTTTGATAAATTAAACGCTCCATTACCGTACTTGGGTATTTACGTTTTAAGCGTTCGATTACTTTAACTGTGTTTTGGTAATCATGAACTATTGTCTCTAGTGCTTCACCTTCAAGCGCCGACGCATCTGCACTTGTATATAAAGCCGCATTATTAAGCGCAAGCGATGTTAAGTATTCAACTAATGCTGGATCATCTTTAATATAACGCTCTTGCTTACCCTTTTTCACTTTGTAAAGTGGTGGCTGAGCAATATAAATATAGCCGCGTTCTACAATTTCAGGCATTTGACGATAGAAGAATGTTAGTAGTAACGTACGAATGTGAGAACCATCCACGTCCGCATCGGTCATGATAATGATACGATGGTAACGTAATTTTTCAGGGTTATATTCGTCACGTCCAATACCACACCCTAATGCAGTAATTAGCGTTGCCACTTCTTGCGAAGATAACATCTTGTCAAAACGTGCTTTTTCTACGTTTAAGATTTTACCCTTAAGCGGAAGAATAGCTTGGTTTTTACGGTTACGTCCCTGCTTGGCTGATCCGCCAGCAGAGTCCCCTTCCACTATATATAGTTCAGATTGGGCTGGGTCTTTTTCTTGGCAATCAGCTAGCTTACCCGGCAAGCCAGCTAAGTCCATTGCACCTTTACGTCGTGTCATTTCACGGGCTTTACGCGCCGCTTCACGTGCACGAGATGCATCAATGATTTTACCAACAACAATTTTGGCATCTACTGGGTTTTCTAATAAAAACTCAGTGAACTTTTCAGCCATTGCTTGCTCAACCGCAGATTTAACTTCGCTTGAAACGAGCTTATCTTTTGTTTGCGATGAGAACTTAGGATCAGGAACTTTAACACTAACAACAGCCGTTAAACCTTCGCGGGCATCATCACCGGTCGCATTACTGGTTGTTTTAGCTTTTTTGTTAAAGCCTTCTTTTTCCATGTAGTTGTTAAGCGTACGTGTTAGCGCAGATCTAAAACCGGCTAAATGAGTACCACCATCACGTTGTGGAATATTATTTGTAAAACAGTAAATGTTTTCTTGGTATGCATCATTCCACTGCATTGATACTTCAACGCTAATACCATCTTCTTCACGTTCATGAGTAAAATGGAATACACCTTTATGTATAGGTGTTTTATTACGGTTTAAGTATTCTACGAAAGCTTGAATACCGCCTTCGTATTTAAAGTGGTCAGATTTATTTTCTTCACGTTCATCATTTAAAATGATGCTCACACCTGAATTTAGGAATGAAAGCTCGCGTAAACGCTTAGCTAAAATTTCGTAATGAAAATCTAAATTTGTGAATGTTTCACCACTTGGCCAAAAACGCAGTTCTGTACCAGTCGTTTCTGAGTCACCAATAACAGCTAAAGGTGCATCGGGAACGCCCATAGTGTAAAACTGCTCGTGTAGTTTACCTTCACGGCGAACGGTAAGTTTTAGTTTTTCTGAAAGTGCATTTACAACAGAAACACCAACACCGTGTAAGCCACCCGATACTTTATAAGAGTTATCATCAAACTTACCACCAGCATGAAGTACCGTCATAATAACTTCGGCTGCTGATACGCCTTCTTCTTCATGGATAGAAGTTGGGATACCACGGCCGTTATCTCGTACTGAGACAGAACCGTCTAAGTGAATAGTTACATAAATATCATCACAATGACCTGCTAGGGCTTCATCGATAGAGTTATCAACGACCTCAAACACCATGTGGTGTAAGCCTGTGCCATCATCGGTGTCCCCAATATACATTCCAGGACGCTTTCTTACTGCGTCTAATCCTTTAAGTACTTTAATACTCGACGAGTCATAATTCTCAGACATGGTTAATCCCACTTATCTTGTTATTAGGTTGCCATGTTTCACGTGGAACATTTGTAGTTCTCGTTGCATGGGTTCCACCACAGCAGAAATACTTTCAGATAAAATTGAAGAGATAAAAATTTGAGAACTGCAGTGAGCAAGTAATTGTCCCACTTTCTCTTTTGTATCTTCGCCTAACTCTGAAGGTAGATCATCTATTAGCAATATAGATTGCTTATCTGTCTCTGACTCAATTAAGCTATTTTGCGTAACTTTTAACGCATATAGTAATAACTTCAATTGACCGCGTGAGAATGTATTCTCCACACTGTTGCCAGCGACACTAAAACTAAAGTCGGCCTTATGAGGCCCTTTACTTGTAAACCCTTGGCGAGCATCTCGCTCAAAGTTTTGCTCTAACGCATCTGCAAGAGATTCAGTCTCTTTCCAACCTGCATTAAAGGTCATTTCTAAATCGCGTACAAGCGTTAATTCTGCACACATTTTATCAAAAAACTGCTGCTTAAACCTACTTATATACGCCAATCTTAATTTATTTATTTCTTCAGCCAGTCTAACAAATTCTTTGTCCCAAAACTTAATTTGGTCAAAATAATTCTTTGGCTTAGTTTTTAACAATGCATTACGCTGTTTAAGTACTTTATTAAACGATTGCCACAAAAAAAGAACTCATGTTCCACGTGGAACAAACCTAAATCTAAAAACTTTCTGCGCTCTTTTGGCCCGCCAAAAAATAAAGAATAGCTCTCTGGTGTAATAATTTGTACCGGCATAAGTTGAGCAAGTTCTGATATTTTACGGCTCGCCTTACCTTGAATTTTTAAATTAGTTTCACCCGTTTGGGTTTTACTAATACCAATTGGAATAGATAAGTCGTGTATTGTTTTGCGCCCGTGAATTACAAACTGATCTTGCTGATGCGCGATAATACTTTTGTGTTTTGGAGTACGAAAAGATTTGCCGTGAGAAAGGTAATAAATAGCCTCTAAAAGGCTGGTTTTTCCGCTGCCATTTTCACCATATATTATATTAACGCCGTTAACTGGTTCTAGCGTCAGCGCCTCAATATTACGAAAATATTTGAGGCTCAAATGACTTAAGCTCATTGTGTATTTATAGTCTTATAAACGCATAGGCATAACAACGTACATTGCTTCTTCATCGCCTGCACCTTCAATTAATGCACTGCTGTTTGAGTCGGCTAATGTAAATAGTACGTCTTCTGTTTTTAATGTGTTTAGTACATCTAATACGTAAGACACGTTAAAGCCTATTTCTAGATCCGCGCCTTGGTAACTTACTTCAACAACCTCTTCCGCTTGTTCTTGCTCTGGATTATTAGCCGTAATTTTTAATAAACCGTTTGATAAGTTTAAGCGTACACCACGAAACTTTTCATTAGATAAAATAGACACACGCTGAAATGCACTACGTAACCATTCACGGTTAGCTGTAATAACTTTGTCGCCACCACGCGGTAATACACGACGGTAATCTGGAAAACGTCCATCAACTAGCTTACTTGTAAATGTAAACTCTAAATCGATAATACGGATATGATTAGCGCCAAACTGAATTGTTACTAACTCGTCATCAGCGACCATAAGGCGCATTATTTCTTGCACACCTTTACGAGGTATTATTAATTGACGCTGAGTATTAAGCGATTGCGTTAGCTGTTTTTGCGCAATCGCTAAACGGTGGCCATCTGTTGCGACTGTTTTTATATCAGTATTATCTACTTCAAACGACATACCATTTAAATAATAACGTACGTCTTGATTCGCCATCGAAAAATGCGTGCTTTCGAGTAACTTACGAAGCTCTAAACGAGTTAGTTGAAATTCAACCTCTCCGTCCCACTCTTCTAGATTAGGAAAATCATCAGCAGATAATGTCGTTAATGAAAAACGGCTTTTACCACTGGTTAAAAGTAATTGATGCTCTTGCAAGCTTAAAGTAATGTCTGAACCGTCTGGTAGACTTTTACAAATATCGAGTAACTTTTTAGCGGGTAACGTTAGTTTTGTATCGGCAATATCGTCACCTACAAATACGCCAGAAACTAATTCAATTTCAAGGTCTGTACCTGTCATTGAAAGTTGTCCGTTTTCTACCACTAACAAAACGTTAGATAAAATTGGTAGTGTGTGTTTGCGCTCTATTGCACCTGACACTTGCACCAATGGCTTTAAAAATTGTTGTCTTGATATTGTTATTTGCATAATAAAGTCAGCCCTAAGATGACAATGTTCTTATTAAGTTTTGATAATCTTCTTTAATTTCGTGGCTTTCGTCACGTAGTGATTTTATCTTACGACATGCGTGCAATACGGTCGTATGATCGCGTCCACCAAATGCGTCACCAATCTCAGGTAAGCTGTGATTAGTTAATTCTTTAGATAATGCCATAGCAACTTGGCGAGGCCTTGCTATAGAGCGACTGCGGCGCTTAGACAACAGATCTGATACACGAATTCGATAGTACTCTGCTACGGTGCGCTGAATATTATCAATCGTAACCAGTTTGTCTTGCAAAGCAAGTAAATCGCGCAGTGCTTCTTTTACAAAATCGATCGAAATTGGACGACCGGTAAAGTTAGCATTGGCGATTACACGGTTAAGTGCACCTTCTAATTCACGCACATTTGAGCGTAACTTTTTAGCAATAAAAAAAGCAACTTCGTGTGGTAAATTAATTTTACTTTGCTGTGCTTTTTTCATCAAAATAGCAACGCGTGTTTCAAGCTCTGGTGGCTCAATCGCGATAGTTAAACCCCAACCAAAACGTGATTTAAGGCGGTCTTCAACGCCTTCAATCTCTTTAGGATAACGGTCAGAGGTTAAAATAATTTGTTGGTTACCTTCAAGCAATGCATTAAAGGTATGGAAGAACTCTTCTTGGGAGCGCTCTTTGTTAGCAAAAAATTGAATGTCATCAATCATTAATGCATCAACACTGCGATAATAACGTTTGAACTCTTCAATTGCGTTATTTTGTAGTGCTTTTACCATGTCTTGAACAAAGCGTTCTGAATGCATATAAACAATTTTAGCGTCTGGCTTATTTGCCATAATGCCATTGCCTACTGCATGTAATAAGTGAGTTTTACCTAAACCAGTACCACCGTATATAAATACAGGGTTAAAAGCAGAACCAGGATTGTCGGCAACCTGTGTGGCCGCAGCTTTTGCTAATTGGTTTGATTTACCTTCAACAAAGCTATCAAAGGTATAGTTCTCTTTAATATTAGATTTGTAACCTGATTTAGGTGCAGGCTCAACCACCGGCTTTTGCTCACGAGGTTGCTGTTTTGTTGAAGCGTGTGCGCTTGGCGCAGATTGTGTTTCTGCAACCGGTGCAGCTTGAGCGTTTAATAAAGGTTTACTTCCTACATCAAAACGCAGCTCTGGTGCTTCAACACCACAAATTTCTACTAATAGTTCGTTAATTCTATTGAGGTACTTTTCTCTCACCCAATCAAGCACAAAGCGATTAGGTGCATAAATCGTCAAGGTATCTTCGGTACTTTCTGCTTGAAGTGGTCTTACCCACATACTGAACTGCTGCGAAGGCAATTCATCTTGCAATACATATAAACAACTTTGCCAAACCGACAGATACACAGTTAAACTCCCAGAGATATAATTTTTATTCCCGCACATCATTAATGATTAAAAATCATGCATTTATTGCGTCAAAATAGCCAAATAAGTGGCCCAAGGCCGCGTATTATGAAGACACTTTATCCACAAGTAAAAGATTGATTTTTATAAAATTGTTGATATCGCTGTATAAAAACATTAACAGACTGATTTAAATAAGCTTTTATTTCAAAGCCTGATGACAGATCATAACAAAATAACACTAAGATCGCGAACCAATTTTACGATCCATTTTACTTTTCCCCTGCTTTTATTCACTTTTTATACAGGGGCTGTGGAAAACTTCTTATTTATGATGATCCTAGTGGATCATAATTCTCGATCACCATGAATAGAGTAACTAACACTTAGTATAGGCTGTAATTATGATTGACTTTGAGTCACTTCATCTATAATATCTCGCGCTCGCAATGGCACCTATGCCAGGATCGCGACCTGTATAGGATGTTTTAACTTTAACCGATCGGATGAGATTGTTATGAAAAGAACTTTTCAACCTAGCGTTTTAAAACGCAAACGTGCACACGGCTTCCGTGCTCGCATGGCAACTGTAAATGGCCGTAAAGTATTAGCACGTCGCCGCGCTAAAGGCCGCAAAGTTCTTTCTGCTTAATTTATAAGTGGAAGACTTTAGCTTTGGCAGGGAGTTACGTCTGTTAACTCCCTCGCATTACTCTCGCATATTTAATGAACCCGCTCGGGCTGCAACTCCTTTCTTTACTCTATTAGCTAAACCAAATAACCAAGATAAACCTAGGTTAGGGCTTACTGTTGCTAAAAAACGTGTAAAAAAGGCATGCCAACGAAACCGTATTAAACGTCTCGCTCGCGAAAGTTTTCGTTTAAATCAACACAGCATCGATAATATTGATATTGTGCTTATGGTTAAAAATGGTATTGATGAGCAGTCTAATGAAGAAATAACCAAACAACTTACTAAATTATGGCGAAAAATTAACGAACGCTGTAAACCAGGTGCACCTAAACCGCCACCTTTTAAGAAACGCCCAAACAAATCAGCTAAATCTAATAAACAAACCTAATTGCAATAGAATTGCAGGGTTAATTAATGTATCTTTAGCTCACCTTTTAATCATGCATTTAAAATTTCTAATTGAGTCTTTAAATACATGATATCTATCTCACTAAACTTAAGTAGGGGCATAAACATCATGAGGTTACTTAAACCACTTGTTGCTTTACCAACTTTTTGTTTAGTGTTATTTATCCGCGGTTATCAAAAGTGGATTAGCCCGCTGTTAGGTCCGCATTGTCGTTTTAATCCAACCTGTTCTAGTTATGCTATTCAAGCAATTAAATTGCATGGATCGGTAAAAGGTAGTTGGTTAGCTTTGAAACGCATATTAAAATGCCATCCTTTACATTCAGGCGGAGACGACCCCGTCCCTGAAAAATTAACCCATATTAACCACCAACACGAGAAATAAGAGCTGTTATGGAATCGCAACGCACGTTTTTATTAATTGGCCTAATGCTAGTGTCGTTTTTATTGTTCCAAGAATGGGACAATGATTACAACAAGCCTAAAGTCGATCCAAGTGCCACAACACAAACACTAAAAGCAAATTCACCAGAGTCGGATGATTATATTCCTTCATCGTCAGATTCAGAATTACCTACTTCAGCAACTTTAGCTAAACGTTCAGTTATTGAAATCACAACTGACGTTTTTAAAGTTAAAATTGACACCAAAGGCGGTGACATTGTTGAAGCAGACCTTCTTCAATACGAAGACACCAAAGGAAGTAACACTCCTTTTATGTTGCTTGGTGAGTTTGATGGCAAACAATACTTTTCACAAAGTGGCTTAATTGGCTTAAATGGCCCTGACGCATCAGCTAACGGTCGCCCTACTTACAATACCGAACAAAAGTCATATACCTTAACGGGTGATGAGCTTCGCGTTCCACTTCAGTTTACAGATCGTAATGGTGTTAGTTTTACTAAAACGTATGTATTCAAAAAAGGTCAGTATGACGTAGGCTTAGAATACAAAATTAACAACACCACCAGCGCACCGCTTCAAGTACAGCTATACACGCAAATTAAGCGCACAGTACAAGAAAAAGGCAGCATGGTTGATCAAAACTATTTAGGTGCTGCATACGGTACTGACGAAGAACCATACGAAAAGTATAGTTTTTCAGATATGGCTGATAAAAACCTAAACAAAAACACCCAAGGTGGTTATGTTGCCTTTATTCAACATTACTTTGTAAGTGCTTGGGTTCCAATGCAGGATCAATCAAATACAATTTATAGCTTAATTACAAAAAGTAATGCCGCTATTATTGGTGCTAAAGATGAAGCTGTTAATATTCAAGCTGGTAGTGAGCAAACACTAACTGCTATTTATTACATGGGCCCGAAAGAATCGGATATTCTTGAAGCGATTCACCCAGACCTAGACTTAACTGTAGATTACGGTTGGTTATGGTTTATTTCGCAACCTTTATTTGTATTGCTAAAATGGCTACATAGCATTTTAGGTAACTGGGGTGTAGCAATTATTGCCATCACTATTATCGTTAAATCGTTAATGTACCCACTTACTAAAGCGCAATACACTTCAATGGCAAAAATGCGTGCCCTACAGCCTAAAATGGCAGCTCTTAAAGAAAAGTTTGGTGACGACCGTCAAAAGTTCGGCCAAGCAACTATGGAAATGTACAAAAAAGAAAAAGTTAACCCAATGGGTGGCTGTTTCCCTATTTTGCTACAAATGCCAATTTTCTTAGCCTTGTTCTACGTATTCTTAGAGTCAACTGAACTTCGCCACGCTGAATTCATTTTTTGGTTAACTGACCTTTCTGCGAAAGACCCATACTACGTATTACCTATATTATTTGGTGCGAGTATGTTTGTGACGCAAAAGCTACAACCTATGACGGTTACTGATCCAATGCAGCAAAAAATGATGACCTTTATGCCGGTTATCTTCTCTGTATTTTTCTTATGGTTCCCATCGGGTTTAGTTCTTTACTGGTTAGTGTCTAACCTTATTTCTATTGTCCAGATGTTAATCATCTACCGTGGCATGGAAAAGAAAGGAATTAAAGTAAGAGGCTAATTGCCTATACCCAAGCCACATCGAGATGGTTTGGGTATATTACTTATATAAAGGCGACTTAGGTCGCTTTTTTTATTGCCTGTTTTTCACCAGAGTATTCGCGAGTGTTTATTTCATAGGTTACAATACCGCCATAAAGTTACTCATCGTTGGCAAATTAATAGCATGATCAATCAAGATACAATTGCAGCACAAGCAACCGCTCCCGGACGTGGTGGCGTTGGTATAATTCGCGTTTCAGGCAGCCTTGCTAAAAGCGTTGCCGAAAAAGTGGTAGGTAAAATTCCTAAAGTTCGCTACGCCGATTACGTGCCATTTAAAAGCCTAGCTGGCGAGCAACTTGATCAAGGTATTGCCATTTACTTTGCAGGTCCTAACTCATTTACAGGCGAAGATGTGCTTGAGCTACAAGGCCACGGCGGCCCTGTAGTACTGGATATGTTACTTAAAGAAATTAGTAAAATCGAGGGCGTTCGCTTAGCAAAGCCAGGTGAGTTTTCTGAACGTGCATTTATGAACGACAAGCTTGATTTAACACAAGCAGAAGCCATCGCCGACTTAATTAATGCCACCAGCGAACAAGCAGCTAAAAGCGCCCTACAGTCGCTGCAAGGTGAATTTTCTAAGCACATAGAAACACTCGTAGAAAAAGTAATTCACTTACGTATGTATGTAGAAGCGGCAATAGACTTTCCTGATGAAGAAATTGATTTTTTATCTGACGGTAAAGTGTCAGGTGATTTAGATGCCATTATAAATCAGCTCAATACTGTAACTAATCAAGCCAAGCAAGGCAGCATAATGCGCGAAGGTATGCGTGTTGTTATTGCTGGTCGCCCAAATGCGGGTAAATCAAGCCTACTCAACGCTCTAGCTGGTCGTGAAGCCGCAATCGTAACAGAAATAGCCGGTACCACTCGCGACGTACTACGAGAGCATATACATATAGATGGTATGCCACTGCATATTATAGATACCGCAGGCCTGCGCGAAAGCCCCGATCGCGTAGAACAAATAGGCATTGAGCGTGCATGGGATGAAATAAACCAAGCCGATCGCGTTTTATTTATGCTTGATGGCACCGATACTACAGATACTGACCCGCATAAAATTTGGCCTGAATTTATGGCAAAATTACCAGAAGGTATGGGCGTGACAGTCATCAGAAATAAGGCCGATTTATCGGGTGATATAGTAGGAATGGAGCAAGAGCAACAATACCCGGTCATCAGCTTAAGTGCCAAAAATGCTGACGGTATTGAACTTGTTCGCGAGCATTTAAAAGCCTGTATAGGCTTTCAAGGTGCAACTGAAGGTGGCTTTATGGCGCGCCGTCGTCATTTGGATGCACTGGAAAGTGCGGCCCATCATTTAGATACCGGTAAAACACAATTAGAAATGCACATTGCCGGTGAAATACTGGCTGAAGAATTACGTTTAACACAGCAATATTTGAATGAAATAACCGGTGAATTTACCTCTGACGATTTACTAGGAAAGATATTTAGCTCGTTTTGTATTGGTAAATAAACACCTTATTACAAGCATATTCTTATTATAAAGAGCACTCAGGTGCTCTTTTTCATATAAAAAATTAGGCTTTAAAATATGCTATTTATACGTCTAATTCCTGAGAGTTACAGTCGATAAATCATATTCAAAGCTACCTTTGTTACGTGCTAAGAGAGGTCTGATTACGTAGATTAAACAATGTGGAATATACTCTTTAGCGACATTAATAGCGTAAATTACCCCTATTATTAATACAAAACCGATACATTTTTCAAACAATAACACACTTTTAAAGCGTTATACTTCATACAAAAATTAGTTATAAATGGCTTTCTTATACTTACTTTAGCCCACAAAAATGCACTAAAACACACCTCATACACGCAAAGAATGATGCTTTTTGCTCAATTAAAGAGCTAAAAAACACTGATTATTATTCTAAAAAACTTACTTTTGATAACATATAATTTGATAATCATTGTGATTTTTAAATAAAATAACTCAACTGTTAAGTATTAAAAAGTTTTGATCTGCTAACTCAACCAGCAAAATTAAAAAAAATAGCAGCTCTAAATTCGCATAAAATTAAAAATACCGAGATCACTTATCCACAATACCTAATTTTCAGCTCAAACAAATACCAAAAACAGGTAAATAAGCTGAAAAAACCTCACTATTTATTAATATTTATCCGTTTATGAGCTTATTTTTAATTAATTTCATTAGATCTGCTTTATTAGATCATTTTAAAAATTTATTTTAGATCTAAACTTGAGGTTATCAACAGGCTTTATATCCACATTATGATCAACATCTACTTTTAATATATAAATTACTATTTCAACTTTTTACTGATTAGAAATATCAATAACTTAGCGGATATAAAACAACCTAACAAGCCTATTTAAACAGAGCTTTCCCCACTGTTATCAACAACTTGATCAGAAGATTACATTTAAAGATAATTTGTTAAATCCTATATTATCAACAACTTAAAGAAGCGCTTTTGAATGAGTGTAAAATTACTGCAAAAATAGTTATACAAAATGGCACTCTTAACTTTACTGTTACCCTCACTCAGTTATCATAGTCAGCAATTAAAACAAATGTGATCACTAATATTCATGAGTTCAGTAAATCTTATTGTTGGCAGCCAAATGGGATCAGCCGAGTATGTTGCAGAGCAACTAAGCGACGCGCTAAATAACCTTGGTATTACTACACAACTACATGATCAACCTGAATTTAGCGATATTGATCAGCAAAATACCATTTGGTTAATTTGCACATCTACTTATGGCGCAGGTGATTACCCTGAAAACTTTATTAGCTTTGTTGAAGATGTGACTCAAGCTAATGATTTATCTCAATTAAAATACTCAGTAATCGCTTTAGGTGATACCAGTTATGACACTTACAACCAGGCTGGACGTAATATAGATGCCTTATTAGCTCAAAAAGGCGCTATAAAAGTAGCAGAACGCTTAGAGCTTAATATTCTCGATGAAGCACTACCAGAGGACACCGCATTAGCATGGTTAGACTCTTGGATAACCAAAACAGGCTTAAAATAGAGAGATCAAGTAAAAAGTTACATATAAAGTTACCCACAATTTACTAATAATTTAATAGATTTTGTGGATAAAGATTGAATAAACTGCTTTTTAAAGCATGCTTATCCATGGGATAAGATCTAACTGATTCAGCCCTGTGCATAAAGTGCCTTTTTGGTCAGAGCTTATTTGCGGGATGATCCGATCATATTAACACCTTTAGATCTGATCTAATTTGATGTTTTTAATGAAGATCTAAACCTTATCAACAGAAAAGTCGATCAGTAGTAGTAATAGTAATAAAAGATCTCTTTAAAAGATCCTTTATATTATTAGAGATCACATACTTAGATCTTGCCCACTGTTTAATCATTTATCTTCTGCCAATTTCTAGGTAGAATACGCTCCCTTTTGAAGTTTACCGGTTTGATTTAAGTAGGATCCCATTAATGATTTTTCACGAAAATTTTGACGTTATCGTAGTAGGTGGTGGACATGCTGGCACTGAAGCCGCATTAGCAGCTGCCCGTATGGGGATGAATACCCTGCTACTGACTCACAATATGGATACCCTTGGTCAAATGTCTTGTAACCCAGCGATTGGTGGGATAGGCAAAGGTCATTTGGTAAAAGAAATTGACGCGCTTGGTGGTGCAATGGCACAGGCCATTGATAAAGGCGGGATCCAATTTCGTACACTAAATTCTTCAAAAGGACCTGCTGTTCGTGCAACTCGAGCACAAGCAGATCGCGCCTTGTACAAAGCGGCTATTCAAACAACATTGCAAAATCAAGATAATCTTAAAATTTTTCAACAATCGTGTGATGATCTTATTGTTGAAAACGATCGTGTTACTGGCGTAGTAACTCAAATGGGTTTGCGTTTTAGTGCACCAAGTGTTGTTTTAACCGTGGGTACTTTTTTAGGTGGCTTAATCCATATAGGGTTAGAAAATTACAAAGGCGGCCGTGCAGGCGATCCTCCTTCAATCGCTTTAGCTGATCGCTTACGTGAACATCCATTTAGAGTTGATCGTTTAAAAACAGGTACACCGCCACGTATTGATGCACGTACTGTTGATTTTACAAAAATGGAAGCACAGCCTGGTGATACACCAACACCTGTGTTTTCGTTTATGGGTAAACAATCAGATCACCTACAACAGATACCGTGTTACATCACTTACACAAACGAAAAAACACATGATGTTATTCGTAAAAACCTACATCGCTCACCTATGTACTCAGGTGTTATTGAAGGTATTGGTCCTCGCTACTGCCCTTCAATTGAAGATAAAATTGTTCGTTTTGCAGATAAAGATAAACATCAAATATTTGTTGAGCCTGAAGGTTTAACATCATACGAATTATATCCAAATGGTATTTCGACTAGTTTACCGTTTGATGTACAACTTGAGATTGTGCAATCTATTTCTGGTTTTGAAAATGCACATATTTGTCGACCAGGTTATGCAATAGAATATGACTACTTTGATCCACGTGATTTAAAACAGTCTTTAGAAACTAAATTTATTGAAGGCTTATTTTTCGCGGGTCAAATTAACGGTACTACCGGCTATGAAGAAGCAGGTGCACAAGGCTTAATTGCAGGTATGAATGCTGCGCTAAAAGTGCAAGGCAAAGATTCTTGGACACCACGTCGTGATGAAGCTTATGTTGGTGTATTAATCGATGACTTAGCAACACTGGGTACAAAAGAACCCTACCGTATGTTTACCAGCCGTGCTGAATATCGTTTATTACTTCGTGAAGATAATGCTGATATTCGTTTAACTGAAAAAGGCCGTGAGCTTGGTTTGGTTAATGACGAACGCTGGCAGGCATTTAACGAAAAAATGGAAGTAATCGAAAAAGAGAAACAACGCATTAAAGATACATGGATCCACAAAGATCATGCCGTTGTAGATCAAGTAAACGCATTACTTAAAACCCCGCTTACGCGTGAAGCAAGCTTGGAAGAATTACTTCGCCGTCCGGAGATACGTTACAACGATCTGATGGCTATTGACGGATTGGGATCTGAATTCACAAATAAAGCAGCACTCGAGCAAGTTGAGATCCATACTAAGTACGCAGGTTATATTGCGCGCCAACAAGATGAAATCAATAAACAGCTTCGTCATGAGCAAACAATTTTACCAAAAGAGTTTGATTACAAAACCGTATCTGGTTTATCAAATGAGGTAGTTGCTAAGCTTATTGAGTCACGTCCTGACACTATTGGTCAAGCATCGCGTATTTCTGGTATCACCCCTGCGGCGATTTCGCTATTATTGGTGTATCTGAAGAAGCAAGGCTTATTACGCAAATCTGCGTAACGATAAGGGTACATAGTGTTACAGCAACAATTAACTACATTGTTAGCGCAAACTGATATTGCGCTAACAGAAAAACAACAGCAACAGCTAGTCCGTTACGTTGAGTTATTAAATAAGTGGAATAAAGCTTATAACTTAACTTCAGTACGTTTACCTGAAGAAATGATGATTAAGCATATTATGGACAGTTTAGTTGTTGCGCCTCATTTACCCGGGCATCATTATATTGATGTAGGTACAGGCCCTGGCTTACCGGGTATCGTGTTGGCAATTGCATTACCAAATACACATTTTGTGCTATTAGATAGTTTAGGTAAACGTGTGCGATTTTTAATGCATGTTAAACATGAACTAGGTCTTGATAATGTAACCCCTGTGCAGTCTAGAGTTGAAGAATATCAACCAAGTGTTAAATTAGACGGCGTACTCAGTCGCGCATTTGCTTCATTACAAGATATGGTTGACTGGTGTTCGCACTTAATTGATCATTCGGGTAAATTTATAGCACTTAAAGGCGTGTTCCCTAGCGAAGAGCTAGAGTCATTACCTGCAGGCGTCAAGTTTGAGCAAAAAATTGCATTAGAAGTGCCTAAGTTAGATGCACAACGACATTTAATTATTCTTTCTAAAGACTAGGGATCAGAGATACTGTGGCAAAAGTCATCGCATTAGCAAATCAAAAAGGTGGAGTGGGTAAAACTACAACCGCTGTTAATCTCGCTGCGTCTATGGCTGCAACGAAACGTAAAGTGCTGTTAATTGATCTCGATCCGCAAGGTAATGCGACTATGGGGAGTGGCGTAGATAAGTACGGCGATGTGCCAACTATTTACGACTTACTTATTGAAGATAAACCTATAGAAGACGTTATCATCAAAGAAACGTCTGGCGAATACCATATGATTGCTGCAAACGGTGATGTAACCGCTGCAGAAGTTAAACTCATGGAATTATTTGCCCGTGAGGTGCGTTTACGTAACGCGCTTGAAAAAATTCAGGACCAGTACGAATTTATTTTTATAGACTGTCCGCCTTCTTTAAATATGTTAACTGTTAATGCTATGGCTGCGGCTGATTCTATTTTGGTACCAATGCAGTGTGAGTATTATGCACTTGAAGGGTTAACCGCATTAATGGATACGATTACGCAGCTTGCTAGATTAGTGAATCCGAGTTTACAAATTGAAGGCATACTTCGTACTATGTATGACCCGCGTAACCGTTTGGCAAATGATGTATCAGAACAATTAAAACAACATTTTGGCGATAAAGTATACCGTACGGTGATCCCACGTAATGTTCGCTTAGCCGAAGCACCTAGTTTTGGTGCTCCAGCTATGTATTATGACCGGGCATCAAGTGGCGCTAAAGCGTATTTAGCACTCGCTGGTGAAATGTTACGCAGAAAAGAAAAAACAGCGTCCGTTGTCGCCTAACTTTGAGGTAAAAAAATAACATGTCTGCTAAAAAACGAGGTTTAGGCCGAGGACTCGATGCACTTTTAAGTTCGTCAAAGCCTGCACCGAGCGCAAGCAAGGAACAAGACACATCAAACGTGACTGAAGCTGTAAAAAATGCAGCTGGGCCAAATAACAGTGAATTACAAAAACTTCCAATAGAGTTTTTACACTCTGGTAAATACCAACCTCGTAAAGACATGTCTGAAGAGGCGCTAGAAGAGCTTGCTAGTTCTATTCGCTCACAAGGTATTATTCAACCTATTGTTGTGCGCCCTATTGCACATAATAGCTTTGAAATTATCGCCGGTGAGCGTCGTTGGCGCGCAGCGCAAATAGCTAAGCTTGAAACAGTACCTTGTATTATTAAAGATGTACCCGATGAAGCTGCCGTTGCGATTGCGCTGATAGAAAATATTCAGCGTGAAGATTTAAATGCCATGGAAGAAGCGGTTGCACTTAATCGTTTACTAATAGAATTTGAATTAACACATCAACAAGTAGCTGATGCGGTAGGTAAATCACGTACGACTGTAACTAATTTACTGCGTTTAAATAACTTAAATAACGATGTGAAGATTTTGTTAGAGCATGGCGATATTGAAATGGGCCATGCTCGTTGCCTGTTAGCCCTTGAAGGCGAAGCGCAGTCAGATGCTGCTCGTTTAGCTGTCGCTAAAGCACTAACAGTTCGAGAAACCGAAAAATTAGTTCGCTCAATTTTAGAACCAGTGCCAGCTAAAGAAATAACCGAAAAAGATCCAGATGTTAAGCAATTAGAACAACAACTTGCTGAAAACCTAGGTGCCAAAGTTGAAATAAATTACAATAAAAAAGGCAAAGGTAAGCTTGTTATTTCTTATACTAATTTGGACGAACTTGACGGCATTTTAAATCGCATTAATCAAGACAATACCCACCATTAGTTTTCTACATGTCTAAAAAGAGACATTTGTAGCTATTTCGTGTTACAAACCGTCTACTCAAGTTGCAAAACTGGCAGGATTAAGTATAATTTCGCCAGTTTTCACACCCTAACAATTAGAACGCAATAAAGGTTAACTAAACGTGACTGATAAGTTAGCGAGTCCATATAGACTTGCCGTATTAAAGTTAATTTGCCTTCAGGGTGTTGTAGCATTAGTTGCTGCTGTAATTATTTTTTTAGTTCGGGAGCCAATGCTTCGCTTTCATCACTCGCTGGTGGATTTGTCGCAGTACTTCCGCACTTTGTATTTGCACTTTATGCATTTAGGTATATGGGTGCAAGTCGAGCAAATCAAGCGTATGCCTCGTTGAAACGCGGCAACGGATTAAAATTTATGCTAACAATTGTATTGTTTGCGCTAGTACTGAAGCATTTTCCGGTAATTTTATTACCCTTTTTTAGTACTTATATACTGGCGCTCTTTACTGGATTGTTCGCACCCGTTTTTTTAAACATTAACTTTTGGGATATAACATGGCAGCAGAAGAAGTTACTCTATCTGGCCATATCCAGCACCATTTGACCAATGCTAAGATGTGCTCGACCGATACAGGTCTCGCCTTCAATAAAGCATGTACGGACAGTGGATTCTGGACATGGCATATAGATACCCTCGCATGGTCTATCGGTTTAGGTCTTATATTTTTATGGATCTTTCGTAGTGCCGCTAAAAAATCAACACTAGGTGTACCTGGAAAATTTCAATGTTTCATTGAAATGGTAGTAGAGTTTGTTGGTGACAACGTACGTGATACTTTCCATGGTAAAAGCAAGCTTATTGCACCATTAGCATTAACAATATTCGTTTGGATATTTTTAATGAACTTAATGGATTTAATACCGGTTGACTTTTTACCTGCATTAGCTGGTTTTGTTGGTGAAACTGCGTTTGGTATGGATTCACACGATGTGTACATGAAAATTGTACCAACGACTGACATTAATATGACTGCGGCGCTAGCGCTTGGCGTATTTATTTTAATGATAGGCTACTCAATTAAAATAAAAGGCATCGGTGGTTTTATTAAAGAACTAACACTTCACCCGTTTAGTTCAAATAATACTGCACTACAAATCCTTTTAATCCCGTTTAACTTATTACTTGAACTGATTGCGCTGGTTTCTAAACCGTTTTCATTAGCGCTACGTTTGTTTGGTAACTTATATGCAGGTGAATTGATTTTCATCTTGATCGGCGCTATCGGATTTATGCAATTACCATTGCATTTTGTTTGGGCTGTATTCCACATCTTAGTAATTGTATTGCAAGCATTCGTATTTATGATGCTAACAATCGTATACCTAAGTATGGCAAGCTCAGATAATCACTAATTTTTATAACCTTTAATATTTAACTTTAATTTACAATTGAAACTTTGGAGAAAAAAATGGAACTAGTATTAGGTCTTAAGTATATCGCAGTAGCTTTACTAATCGGCTTTGGTGCAATCGGCACAGCAATCGGTTTTGGTAACATGGGCGGTAAATTCCTTGAAGCATGTGCGCGTCAACCTGAGCTTGCACCATCGCTACAAGTTAAGATGTTTATTCTTGCTGGTCTAATCGATGCTGTAGCAATGATTGGTGTTGGTATCGCTATGGTATTGTTGTTCGTACTTTAATTTTATTTTTTGAACAGCTTACTATTTAAGGAGGAGCGGTTGTGAATTTAAACGCCACTCTTATCGGTGAATTGATTGCGTTTACGGTGTTCGTATTATTTTGTATGAAATATGTATGGCCACCACTAAACGGTGCAATTGAAGCTCGCCAGAAAAAAATCGAAGATGGTTTAGCTGCCTCTGATAGAGCCGAAAAAGACTTAGAACTTGCGCAAAAGAAAGCTGCTGAACAGCTTAAAGATGCAAAAGCTCAAGCGGCTGATATCATTGATCAAGCTAAAAAGCGTGCAGTGCTAATTGTTGACGAAGAAACACTTCGTGGTCAGCAAGAGCGTGAAAGTATCATTGCTCAAGGGCACTCTGAAGTTGAGTCTGAACGTAATCGCATAACAGAAGAGCTACGTAAGCAAGTAGCAACACTGGCAGTGATTGGTGCAGAACGTATTTTAGAGCGTGAAATTAATCAAGCCGCACATAGTGACATCGTTGAAAAACTTGTCGCTGAGCTGTAATTAGGAGGGTATGAGCATGTCTAATTTGACTACTATCGCTCGCCCATACGCTAAAGCGGCTTTTGAACTTGCCGTTGAGAAAGGCACTCTAGAAAGCTGGAATGATATGTTGTTCTTTGCAGGCCACGTAGCCAGCAATGAACAAGCATCATCCGCTTTAGCTGGTATGCCTACAGCTACTGCACAAGCTGAATTATTTATTCAACTTTGTGCTGAGCAGCTCAACGAACAAGGTCAGAACCTAGTTAAGGTGATGGCTGAAAATGGACGTTTGACAGCTCTACCTGAAGTTGCACAGTTATTTGCTGAATTTAAAGCACAATACGATAAAGAAATCGAAGTAGATGTGATTTCTGCAACTCCTCTTGTTGCTGCGCAACAAGAGTCATTGGTAGCGGCACTTGAAAAACGTTTCGCACGCAAAGTTAAGCTGAATTGTAGTGAAGACGCGTCAGTGGTTGGTGGGCTTATTATTAGGTCTGGCGACACTGTAATCGACGGTACTATTCGCGGTAAATTAAGCCGCTTAGCTACAACACTACAATCGTAATTGGGAAAAAGAGCATGCAACTTAATTCCACTGAAATTTCAGATCTGATCAAACAACGTATTGAGAAGTTCGAAGTTGTAAGTGAAGCTCGTAACGAAGGTACTATTGTATCTGTTACTGACGGTATCATCCGCATCCACGGTCTTGCTGACTGTATGCAAGGTGAAATGATTGAGCTTCCTGGCAGCCGTTATGCTATCGCACTAAACCTTGAGCGCGACTCAATTGGTGCAGTAGTAATGGGTCCGTACGCTGACCTTACTGAAGGCGTAAAAGTATATACAACTGGTCGTATTTTAGAAGTTCCTGTTGGTCCTGGTCTACTTGGTCGTGTTGTAAACACACTAGGTGCTCCAATCGATGGTAAAGGCGCTTTAGATAACGACGGGTTTGAACCTGTAGAAAAAATTGCACCAGGTGTAATCGAGCGTAAGTCAGTAGATGAGCCAGTTCAAACTGGTTATAAATCTATCGATGCGATGATTCCAGTTGGTCGTGGTCAACGTGAACTTATCATCGGTGACCGTCAAACAGGTAAAACTGCACTAGCAATCGATGCAATCATCAATCAAAAAGACACAGGCGTTAAGTGTGTGTACGTTGCGATTGGTCAAAAAGCATCTACTATTGCAAACGTAGTTCGTAAATTAGAAGAGCATGGTGCACTAGCAAATACTATCGTAGTTGTTGCATCTGCTTCTGAATCTGCGGCACTTCAGTACTTAGCACCGTTCGCGGGCTGTACTATGGGTGAATACTTCCGTGACCGTGGTGAAAACGCATTAATCGTATATGATGATTTGTCTAAGCAAGCAGTTGCTTACCGTCAAATTTCATTACTACTTAAGCGTCCACCAGGCCGTGAAGCATACCCAGGTGACGTATTCTACCTTCACTCTCGTCTTTTAGAGCGTGCATCGCGTGTAAACGCAGATTACGTTGAAAAGTTCACTAATGGTGAAGTGAAAGGTAAAACTGGTTCATTGACGGCATTGCCAATCATTGAAACTCAAGGCGGCGACGTTTCTGCGTTCGTACCGACTAACGTTATCTCTATCACCGATGGTCAGATCTTCTTAGAAACTGACTTATTCAACTCAGGTATCCGTCCGGCAGTAAATGCTGGTATCTCGGTATCGCGTGTTGGTGGTGCTGCACAAACTAAAATCGTTAAGAAACTAGGTGGCGGTATCCGTCTAGCCCTAGCTCAGTACCGTGAATTAGCTGCGTTCTCGCAGTTCGCGTCTGACCTTGATGATGCTACTCGTGCTCAACTTGAGCATGGTGAGCGTGTAACAGAGCTAATGAAGCAGAAACAGTACGCGCCAATGTCTGTTGCTGAAATGTCTTTGTCGTTATTTGCCGCTGAAAAAGGCTTCCTTCAAGACATCGAAATCGCGAAAATCGGTGACTTTGAAGCAGCTTTACTTTCTTATGCAACTAGCACATACGCAGAGCTTGTGGCTCAAATCAATGAAACTGGTAACTTGAATGCCGAGATCGAAGCGCAGCTTAAAGAACTTCTTACGAAGTTCAAGTCTACGCAAACTTGGTAATTTAGTTATTAATGGTGCGCTTTAGGAAACTAAAGCACACCTTGATTCGGAGAGAGAGTCATGGCCAGCGGAAAAGAGATTAAAAGCAAGATCGGGAGTATTAAAAACACTCAAAAGATCACTAGCGCAATGGAAATGGTTGCTGCGTCTAAAATGAAAAGGGCGCAAGAACGCGTTGCTTCAAGCCGTCCATACGCTAATAAATTACGTGAAGTAATTGGTCGTGTTGCTCAAGCAAATCTTGATTTTACTCACCCGTTCTTAAAAGATCGTGAAGTAAAACGAGTTGGTTATATTGTTATCTCTACAGACCGTGGTCTGTGTGGCGGTCTAAACTCAAACGAGTTTAAGAAAGTTGCACTTGATGTTAAAGCGTGGAAAGAGAAAGGTGTTGATGCTGAATTTGCTACTTTAGGTAGTAAGGCAGCTGGCTTCTTTCAACGTTTTGGTGGTCAACTACTCGCTAAAAAAGCGGGCCTAGGAGATAAACCTTCAGTACAAGACGTTATTGGTCCTGTAAAAGTTATGCTTGATGCATTTTCTGAAGGCAAAATAGACCGTTTATTCTTGGTATATAACAAATTCGTTAATACCATGAAGCAAGAGCCAATTATAGAATCAGTTACTCCCTTTGCCAAAAGCTGAAGAAGAAGTATCTGCTCACACATGGGATTACTTATACGAGCCAAACCCAGAGGCTATTTTAGAGTCTTTGTTAGTACGCTTTATTGAGTCTCAAGCATACCAAGGTGTGGTAGAAAATGCTGCCTCAGAACAGGCTGCTCGTATGGTTGCAATGAAAGCTGCAACTGATAACGCAGGTGACCTTATGGACGAGCTACAGCTTGTTTATAACAAGGCTCGCCAAGCAGCAATCACACAAGAAATTAGTGAGATTTGTTCTGGCTCAGCAGCAGTTTAATGCTTCAGGTAAAGATTAACGAGAGGAATAGACATGAGTTTAGGTAAGGTCGTCCAAATTATCGGCGCCGTTGTGGATATTGAATTTCCACAAGATAGCGTGCCAGCGGTATACCACGCACTAAGAGTAACAGATGGCGATTTAGCTGGTTTGACTCTAGAAGTTCAACAGCAGCTAGGTGGCGGTGTAGTGCGTACTATCGCTATGGGTACTACTGATGGTTTACGTCGTAGTGCTTTAGTTATGAATACAGGTGAATCGATTCAAGTTCCAGTTGGTAAAGCAACGCTTGGTCGTATCATGAACGTACTTGGTGAGCCAATTGATGAAGCGGGTCCAATCGGCGAAGAAGACCGTATGTCTATTCACCGTGCAGCGCCTTCATACGAAGAGCAATCAAGTTCAGTTGAACTTTTAGAAACTGGTATTAAGGTTATCGACCTTGTATGTCCGTTTGCTAAAGGTGGTAAAGTTGGTTTATTCGGTGGTGCCGGTGTTGGTAAAACTGTAAACATGATGGAACTTATCCGTAACATCGCAATCGAGCACAGCGGCTACTCAGTATTCGCAGGTGTTGGTGAGCGTACACGTGAGGGTAACGATTTCTACCATGAGATGAACGATTCAAACGTACTTGATAAAGTATCGCTTGTATACGGTCAGATGAACGAGCCTCCAGGTAACCGTTTACGCGTAGCGTTAACAGGTCTTACTATGGCTGAAAAGTTCCGTGATGAAGGTCGCGATGTACTTTTCTTCGTAGATAATATCTACCGTTATACACTTGCTGGTACAGAAGTATCTGCACTACTTGGTCGTATGCCATCAGCGGTAGGTTACCAGCCTACACTTGCTGAAGAAATGGGTGTGCTTCAAGAGCGTATCGCTTCAACTAAGACTGGTTCAATTACATCAATCCAAGCGGTATACGTACCTGCGGATGATTTAACGGATCCATCTCCAGCAACGACCTTTGCTCACTTAGACGCAACAGTAGTACTTTCACGTGATATCGCATCACTTGGTATCTACCCAGCGGTAGACCCACTTGATTCATCTTCGCGTCAACTTGACCCACAAGTAATTGGTCAAGAGCACTACGATACAGCACGTGGCGTTCAAACAGTTCTTCAGCGTTACAAAGAACTTAAAGACATCATTGCAATCCTAGGTATGGACGAGCTTTCTGACGAAGATAAGCAACTTGTATCTCGTGCACGTAAAATCCAACGTTTCCTATCTCAGCCATTCTTCGTGGCAGAGGTGTTTACAGGCGCGTCTGGTAAATACGTATCACTAAAAGATACAATTGCTGGCTTTAAAGGCATCTTAAACGGTGAATTTGATGATATGCCAGAGCAAGCGTTCTACATGGTTGGCTCTATCGAAGAAGCTCAAGAAAAAGCCAAAGGCATGTAACTAGGAGGGTAGTATGACAGCTATGACTGTACATCTTGACGTAGTAAGCGCTGAGCAGAGTTTGTTCTCTGGTCTTGTTGAATCGATTCAAGTATCTGGTAGTGAAGGCGAGCTGGGTGTAAACCTAGGCCATGCTCCATTACTAACTGCCCTTAAACCTGGTATGGTACGTTTAGTTAAGCAATTTGGTCACGAAGATGTGATATATGTTGCTGGCGGTACATTAGAAGTTCAACCAAATCACATCACGATTCTTGCAGATACTGCGGTTCGTGGTGAAGATTTAGATGAAGATTCTGTACAAAAAGCTAAACGTGAAGCTGAAGAACATATGGCGAATTCGTCAGCTGTTGAGTTTGATTATCAACAAGCGGCTACGCGACTGGCAGAAGCAGTTGCTCAGTTACGCGTAATTCAGCAATTACGTCACAAGTAAGCCTATCCGGTTTTGAAAAGCCCACTTTAAGTGGGCTTTTTTGTACTCGTATAGATGACTCTATCAGGCCTTACTGATAATCTAAACAATTTTAATAATTAAATTTACATCGAATTATTAGCTATAAGGACGTAGTGACCTACCAATGAAACCGTCAACTTTCTCAGAATCAATAGCAGAAATTAAGTTTGGAGCCTGGCGTTTAAATCCCAGACGGCAAACTATTAATGATGGTGTAATTGAGAGGGAGTTAGAACCGTTGCTGTTCAAAATTCTTAGCTACCTTATTCTTAATAAAGAGTCGATTATCACACGTCAAGATTTAATTGATGACGTATGGTGTCAGCACTATGTCGACGATAACGCCATTAACCGAGCTATTTCAGAGCTTAGAAAAGTACTGAAATCAGATATGCAACGCGGCCTAGTGGTAAAAACACATTATAGAAAAGGGTATAGCTTCTTTTTAGAGCCAGAGATTATATATTATGAAGAAGGTAATTCGTCTTTCAGCCAAGTTAATGCATTAAAAGAAACACCTAATAAAAAACAAAAAATATCAATTGAGTTATTGGCTATATTCACTTTGGTCGTTTTTATTGGTTTTTACATTGTTTTAAACGTATTAGATCCAGGCAAAGTTGGCCAAAAAAATACGGCTCCCAAGGTTGAAACAAAAAACTTAAATGTTGTTAATAAAAAATTTAAAGAGGAAGTTCTATCTTGGCGACAAGGCGTATATAGCCGAATGGTACTTTCTCCAGACAGTTCAACTGTTGCACTTACACTCCTTGAAAAAGAACAACTATACTCATCGCTTTTAATCAAAAATTTACATACCGGTCAAGAGAGAATAATCTCAGAAGTTAATGCTAATATATTCCCTGCAGGTTGGTCTATTGATAGTGAGCGTGCAATTTATAGTCTAGAAAGCGAAGGTAAATGTGAGCTGTGGGAAGTCGGTTTAACAAGTAATGCTGATAGTAAGTTTTTATTTGATTGTGAGCCATCAAACCTAATGAATGTTGTAAGTTTAGGTAACAACTCTTATATATATTCTAAATATGGTTACAGAAATCGCTCTGAATTATCGGTCCTTGTTAATAGAAACCTAAGTACAGGTGAGGAGTTTCAAATAAGTTCACCAAACTTAAATTCGTATGGTGATAAACTTTTATATTTTATAAAAAACCAAAAAAAATTATTTTTGAAAGACACCAATTTAATTCCAGTCAATTATACATGACGGATTTAGAAGGTGGTGCCCAAATAAAGCTTTATGAGACTAAGAATAGAATATGGTCAATTAACTACAACAATGAGACAGATTCACTGCTATGGTTTGACAATATTGAAGAGATTCTTTACCAATACTCATTAAAAAATAACCGTCTAGAAAGTAAAACAAAAGTGGATAGTGAAAGTGTTTACTCATCAACCTACCCAATTGATAATAAAAATATTTTAGGGCTTACTTACCCTTTTTCTCATAATATTTACAGGTTCGATTTAACTTCTGAAAACTTTGAGCGTGTATCAAAGCTAGAAAGTGGCTTTGCAAATACAGTTGGAGAAAATGTTGTTTTTTTAAGTAGTGATGGGGAATCTGTTAAATTAAATACAGTATTCAAAGACGGTAAGCTCACGTCTAAAAAGGTAAATTTAAGATATAAGGACTTTAAAATATCTTCTGATTCCCAAGAAGCTTTTGGCGTTGATGAAAAGAAAATAGAAATACTCAAGTATGAAGAGTTATCCGTTAAGGATGTTATTACCCCCAAAGGTGATTTGATCTCGGTTAATTATTTACTAGATAAAAATATTGGTTATATTGTGCAGGATGAACCTAGTGCAAACAGCAGCTCTTATATTTTTAATAGAAGTAATTCTAATAGTATATTGTTACCAGTAAAAAATGCAGTGTGGTTTGGTCAGTTACAAAATAACAAACTCGTTTTTTGAATAGTTTAGATATGTTGATATTTTTCGACTTATCAACTGGGGAACAAACAAAAGGCTTTAAAGTAAAAAAATCAGCCTATAAACACTCTTTATCAACAAACCAAAATAAACTTTATCATTCAACAGGGAAAGCTGTATACGAATATGATTTTTCCAAAGGCGTTAATATCGCTCCTAATAAAGTATTCGAGATTAGTAAAGCAGAAGATGTTATTCGAGAAGTTAATTTTTCAAGTTCAGGAAACATTCTATCATTAGAAATAGTAGAGCTAGTAAATAACGAAGTTGTGAGGTTTTCATTAGAGGAAAGCGATTAGTTAGTGTTTTTAGTGAAGTGACCTAGTTACTAATAAACCTCTATTCATTGGTCTGCTTATTGAATATGTTGATAATTCATTTAAAATCAATTGCTTGCATTGTTTTTTATGAGTGTTCTACAGGGGTACTGTAATTGCAATTTTCACTTATATCCTTTCCGAATCCTCGCTACAATAACGCTATTCAATTAAGTGTGTTTTTCAGTCAAGATTCAGTACTAATAAACTAACCTACTGAGTATTTGCACAAGAAGTGATTTACGTAATCTTCTGCACAAACATAAGACTTATTTAGCTAAAACAACGAAAAAAGGAAATTGTTTTAATGGCTCTAACAACTGTTATTCTTGCTGCGGGTAAAGGTACTCGCATGCGCTCTGCTCTACCTAAAGTTTTGCACAAAGTTGCAGGTAAACCAATGGTACAGCACGTTATTGATAATGTGATGGCATTAGGTGCAACGACTACAAACTTAGTTTATGGACATGGCGGCGAACTATTACAACAACAACTTGCCGATAACGATGTAAATTGGGTACTCCAAGCAGAACAACTCGGTACTGGCCACGCAGTAGCGCAAGCCAACTCTCATATTAACGATGAAGACACAGTATTGATTTTATACGGCGATGTACCGCTAACAAAACAATCAACTCTAGAGCGCTTATTAGCTGCAACACCTAAAAATGGTTTAGCGGTATTAACGGTAAATTTGGTAAACCCAAATGGCTATGGTCGCATGCTTCGTGTTGGTGGTAAGTTAGTCGGTATTGTTGAGCAAAAAGATGCAAGCTCAGAGCAGTTACTTATTAACGAAGTAAATACAGGCATTATGGCTGTTAACGGTAAGCTATTAAAAACATGGTTAGGTAACTTATCTAACAATAATGCACAAGGCGAGTACTACTTAACAGATATCGTTGCAATGGCGCACAGTGAAGGTGTAAAAATTACTTCAGCTCAGCCAGACCATGCAATGGAAGTTGAGGGCGCAAATAACCGCGTACAACTTGCTGGTCTTGAGCGTGCTTACCAAGCATGGCAAGCGCAAGAGCTAATGTTAAATGGTGCAACACTTGCTGATCCTGCGCGTATTGATGTGCGTGGAACAGTTACCACCGGTGAAGATGTACTTATTGATATAAACGTTATTTTTGAAGGTAATGTAACCCTTGGTAGCAATGTACAAATTGGCCCTAACTGTGTCCTTAAAAACTGTACCATAGGCGATAACGTTATTATTAAAGCTAATACGCTGATTGAAGATGCCACAGTTGCAGATAAGTGTACGTTGGGTCCTTATGCTCGGCTTCGCCCAGGCGCTGTAATGGAAGAAGACTCACACATTGGTAACTTTGTTGAGATGAAAAAAACCCGTTTAGGCAAAGGCTCAAAAGCCAACCACTTAAGTTACTTAGGTGATGCTGAAATTGGCGAAAAAGTGAATATTGGCGCGGGTACTATTACCTGTAACTACGATGGTGTTAATAAATCAAAAACTATTATTGGCGATAATGCCTTTATTGGTTCTAATTCATCACTTGTTGCCCCAGTAAATATAGGTGCAACTGCAACAATTGGTGCAGGCTCTGTGATCACCAGTACCGTTGAAGATGACCAATTAGCAATAGCACGCTCTAAACAGCGTAATTTAACAGGTTGGAAACGCCCAGTTAAAAAATAATAAGCCAACACCTTTTTAAGGCGAGTTATATACTCGCTTTTTTATTGCTTATATTTTGACTATTATTTAAACTTATGGTTAACGGATTAAAAAATATACTCAAGGAAGTGTTATATGTCAGCTCATGCTCGCCGTGCTATTGCCGAAAGGCAACGTCAAAGCCAAATAAAAAGCATTCTATCAGGTAACAATCACACGCTGATACAAATGAACTCTGCAGAGTTTGTAGACTACATTATTTCTGTAAAGATGAAGCAGGTAAATTTCGTTCAGAAGTGGTTGATTGGCTTGATAAGTTACTGGAAGAGCATAATTCACTATCAAGTAAATGGAAACGAATTAAAGATCCTTTGAAAGCAGGGGCTGGTCTATATCCTCTATTTGATGATATTAAAGCTTTAGTCATTATTGCAGAAGTAATGAAGCGCCAAGGTAATACGTTTGGTAAGTTTAAAATCAAAATATATAATGGCTCCCCCGCTATTATAATCACTTCTTACCCTGGTATCAGAGCTCATTTAACTGGAACTCATTATTTAGCAAGTAATCCTAGGCTTTTTACTATCGGCGTAGGCAAGCTAGAAGCCTCTAAAGCAATGAAAGGAGGCTTTGTAGTTAGTTTATTAATTTCAGTTACATTCCACAGTGTAGATTTGTTTTTAAATGATCAAAAAACATGGCATGACTTAGTCGCAGGTATAGCTGTCGATATGGCAGTTGTTGGAGCTGCTATAGCTACAACATTTGCAGTTACTTATTTTGCAACCGCTTTTGCTGGGGCCATTATTGTTACTACTGCTGCAATACCTCTCCTTATTGTTGTCAGTGTAGGTATAGCTTTTACTGCCTTAACTATGGGTTTTTCAACAGATCCTATAGCGGATGCCATTGCTTATAAGTTGCGAGAACTTGAAAGCAATCTTCGCTCTGAGATTATTGAGGTTAATAAAAAATTAGAAAAGGGTTTTAGTGAAGATCCTTATGCTTTTTTTAACTTTCTGTTTGGAGTTCCAACAATAAATCTTAATCGTAGTAAAAATGAGTACAATTGATGTCTATTTTAGAATGGCAAAAATCTGAAGAACGCTTTTTAGAACAAACTCTCGAGCATAAGCTAACAGTTGTTATAGGCTTGGTTGTTTTTGTATTATTCTCAATGACTTTATTTTATTTCTCTTATTACGGGTTTGTTGAGAATGTTTATTTTGATGACTCGCTTTATTATATTAGAGAAAGTGGCCTGTTGGCTCCAATAATAGCAATGACACCGTTTCCTGTGCTTATGACAATTGCCGGTTTTCAAAAGGTATTCAATTTTCACAACGAGAAAACAATAAAGCTAATGGTAAAACTTATGCTTTGGGCAATTCCTCTATATATAACTTTATCTATTACTAATAGTTTTTATATCGAGTCTAAATTAACAGGGAAGGGTTATAGTTTTTGTCATTGGTATACTAGTCCATCTTTTAGAGGTCCTGATGTTTGGCTAAAAAACGATGAGTTATGCTTACAAGATGGCTCTGTCATAATCAGTGATATAGCCGATTGGTTCGAGCAAAAAAACCAACAAGGTATTGAACCCTCTGTTGATGAGCTAAAAGAGTTTATAAAAGAAACTAGAAAAAGTCGTGATGATTATACTAATTATAAGTAGTGAAAAGTCACCATTAAAGAGTAATAAGCTAACATCTATGTAGAACTATTTCATGGCTCACTTTTATGCAACCGAGGAGCTGTGTTTATTGCGGTCTAGTTGATGAATATAAGTTGAAACAGAAATGAGCTATAACTAATGCCTATTTTAGAATGGAAAAAAGCAGATAAAAAGTTATCTCTTGCAAATATGAAAGAATTAGCATCTGTTTTTTTCTTGTTAATTGTTAGTGGGGGACTGTGCTATAAAATAGCCTTAAATTTTTTTCCGAAGTGGAAACAATATTTTTAGTTAGTCGGCCTCAATTTTTTATCAAAGAGCAAGCCACCATACTGCTATCTTTTTTATTATTACCTTGCTTATTTCTAACGTTTTTATCGACTTTACAGCGCTTTTTGGGGTTTGATATAAAGTTAACTTTAATTAATGCATTTAAAAGTGCAGTTGTAGGTTTAATTGTTTTATTAATTCTATCAATCCCGACGAATCTTGTCATAGAGTCTAATTTAAAAAGCCAAGGTTACACTTATTGTAGTTGGTATACTGGACCCTCACTTCGAGCGCCTGATGTTTGGCTAAAAAACGATGAGTTATGCCTACAAGACGGTTCTATAATAATTAGCGACATAGCCGATTGGTTTGAAATGCATAATGAAAAAGGCATTGAGCCAACGCTTAATGAGCTTGAAGTTTTTATACAGAAAATTAGAGCAGAGTATAATCGTTAAAATTAAAACAAGATTGCTTTAGCCGTTTTTATTTAAAAACCAGATAATCTAGTCAATTACACAAGAGATTTTTTGTTTTCCAACGATAAACCTGAATCGTAGTGGGTTGGCTAGAAAGTGTACTCGAAAGATCAACACGCTCTAGGCATACTATTTTTCTTTATTTATAACTCCCTCTTTTCCCCTCATGGCTTTTAAAAGGCACCAAATATCTTTATAGCCGATCATAAGCTGTTTTAACCAGATAGCCTTATCTGCCATTATTCCCTTTTATCCTCCTATAAAGCCATCCGTCACCTCATTTACCAAGCTCACATTATCGCTTTACAATTTTTGCAAATCAGGAGGATAAGATGAAAATAATATTGGGTGTTATTTGCAAAATATATGTGCTGTTCGTGATGGTTATATCTTCAGTGAGTGAAGCAAAACAGTTTACAGAAAAATTACAGTTTGATAGTCAAATTCGTATTAATGGGCAAAATATAAAAGGGACGAATCAAGCAATTTTTGCAACTAAAAATACTTCATCTCTTTTCTCGGCTCTGGATGTAAGTTTAGAAGGTGAAGGGTTGCGTTTTGCGGCAACTGCTAACGTATATAAAGAAGGTGGGACGAGTGAAACCGATTTTACTATTTCAGAAGCGTTCTATGATTTTAGTACGGAAAATTGGTTTTTATCTGTAGGGAAAAGAAGCTTGATTGGGATGTTGCCTATGGATTTAGACCATTAGACATGTTTTCTGCGACTGACTCATTAGCGATATATACAGCAGTACCCCTGGTGTGCTAATGATAACGGGGGACTACTTTACTGAATCAGGAAATATCACTGTGATTTGCAATGAAACGAAACCTGATTATCTTGAACGAGGCATTAAAGTAGCACAAAGTTACGGTTGTGGTGGGCGCTATTATCAATTCTTTGATGGTTATGAAGCGCAAGCAATAGCGCACTATGACGATAAACTGGGCTTTAGAATTGGTGGAAGTACCCTTGCAGTAATAGGTGATAGCTTAGAATTACATAGTTCATTACTCTGGCAGCAAAACTATCGTTCGCCTAAAGTTACTCAACTGTATAAGAATACTTTATCTGCATATGATAATGTTGAAACAATTTGGCGCAAAGGCAGTTTGCAAGCTTTAGTGGGTTTTAACTACAGTTTTTCGATGGGGGTAACAGCCATTGTAGAATACTGGCATGATGGTCGAGCACCAAGTGACAAGCAATGGCGAACATTAATTGCACGCGCTAATGAAGGTGTCCAAGATCATCAATTGAGATTATATCGAGCTCACTTTTCGACACAAAATCTATTCAGAGATAGTGTGATGGTGCATTTGAGAACATCTAATTCTACCTGGCAACCTTCGATGACATGGTTAACAAACCCTCAGGATAACAGCATGTTAATAAATAGTGAGCTGTGTTACTCTGGTTTTAAAAATGGTCGTCTCTGTCTCGGTTATAGGAGCTATGCTGGCGGAAGCGAAACAATATATGAGCAGCTAAGCCATCAAAAAACTGGATATTTTAGCGTCGAAATTAAGTTGTAATTTAATGCCTTTTATTAAACCATTCTCAGGGTCAGAAAGCTGGGTGAGTAATTTAAAGCTAGCTGTAGTCTGTATTTCTCTTGGGTTACTGATTCACTTTATTGGGTGGGCTAAGTATCCTGTTATTTCAATTATGATCTCTCTTGGAGTCGGATTCAGTATTCGCTTATGCCGTAAATGGTTAAAGCGGCATTATCCACAAATGAATCTTGCCTTGCAGTTTTTCTTAGCTACTCTTTTTTCTTTTATTGTGTGGGGACTGACGCCACTCTTATTAGGTGTTGTGAAAAGCACTGGTGGCTATATTGGTGATTTACAACAATATGTAGGTATTTTTCTGATTGGCAGTTTTATTATGGTGGTGGTGAGTTTTACATACTATCGAAGTGCACAAGCACAGAATTTAAAACAATCGTTAGCACAAGTTGAATTAGATCAAATAAAGAAAGATAAAGTACTGTTAGAAACTCAATTAAGGTTACTACAATCTCAAATTGAGCCGCACTTTTTATTTAATACACTCGCTAATATTCAAGCATTGATAGCTGTTGATACTAAACAGGCGAATAAGATGTTAGCCGCGCTCTCGGCTTTATTGAGACAAAGTTTAGATAGGACGAGGTCTGAGTGGTTAACCCTCGGCCATGAATTACGTTTTAATAAAGCTTATTTGGCCATACAGAAAATACGTTTAGGGGATAGACTTAATGTTCACTATGACGTAACGGATAAAATAACCGATGATATTTTGTTTCCTCCAATGTTACTTCAACCTCTCATAGAAAATGCCGTCACACATGGTATAGAACAGTTAACATCGGGTGGAGAATTGACTCTATTAGTCAAAAAGGAAGAAAATAACTTATTAATACGCATTACGAATAATACACCTAATGAAGGCAGTAATCACAAAGGCACACAAGTTGGGATGAACAACGTAAAAACCAGATTACAACAATTGTATGGTGAACAAGCCAGCCTTTTATTTGATCACAGTCAGGCGGGTATTGTGACCGTCACTATGGAGGTACCCTTAAATGTCTCACCGAGTTAAAGTTGTTATTGCTGACGATGAGCCCATTTTGCGTACACATTTGAAAATGATGTTAGAAGAGGTTTGGCCTGAAATCGATATTGTTGGTCAAGCAGCTAATGGTGAAGAAGCTTTAGCACTGACCGAGGCATTTACACCTAAGGTTGTATTTTTAGATATTAATATGCCAGGAATGGATGGTTTAGAAGTTTCTAAAAAACTATGTGATGATGACTCACCCCCATTATGGTTTTTGTAACTGCTTATAATGAATATGCAGTTACTGCATTTGAGAACCAAGCAATTGACTATCTTTTAAAACCTTTAGAAAAAATAAGGCTTGAAAAAACCGTACAGCGAATAAAAAAGCTTTTGTCATCCGAAAGCACTGATACTAGTCAACAAACACAGTTACAGGCTATGTTCTCCCAGTTAATGCAGAGTAATAACCTAGCATCATCTAATGCGTATTTAAAGTGGATTAAAGCAAGTAAAAACAATCATATATATATGATTGATGTTGATGACGTAGATTATTTTATCGCCGACAATAAGTACACCGAAGTTACTGCTGGGCAACAGAAGCATTTAATAAAAACATCTATTACTCATTTAGAAAGTGAGTTAGAGCCTGATACTTTTTGGCGCATTCATCGTAATTGTATTGTTCGAGTTGACACTATTGATCATGTATCTAAAGATGATTTAGGTCATGTCTATATATACTTGAAAGGGAGTGATGAAAAACTTTCTGTGAGTAGAAAATATCACCATTTATTTAAGCAGATGTAACAGAAAAAATAACCAACCATTATTGAAGCGGATTTAATACTGTAAAAGAGGTAAATCATGATTTACCTCTTTTTTGATTGTATTGAGTGCGCTCTAATCACTATCATAATTCAACTTACTAATTTGATCGCTCCACTAAAAAAGAACTACAAAGTATATTCATCATTACTATTTCCCGTTTATCTCCCTATTCAACCGATTATCGCCTGCCTCACATTCTATGGTGATTGTTTCTTAAGATATGTTCATCAACAGAAACAATACAGGATAACGATAATGAACCAATTTTCTACGATTAAAAAAATGCTTTTAGGCGTTGTACTAGCAAGCTCTTCAGTTACTGCAAGTGAAATCCCAGCGCATGTCATTACAGCATATCAACAGGGACTTACTGGCTCCCAAGAGCAAAATCAACTTGCTGTGAACGCGCTTTCTGAACTCAACAATAAAGCATCAAATCCCGTTGTTTTAGCTATGTTAGGAAGTGCTGAAACAACGCAGGCACGATACACCAGTCAACCTTGGCAAAAAATGAAATTCGCAGAAGCCGGCATTGCGAAATTAAATAAAGCAATTAAGCAAGTTAAAGGAATGCCATATCCACTTAAAGCAAGCGTTTATGTGACTGCTGGCTGTACCTTTGCGCAGGTACCAAAAATGATGAATCGTGCTGAACATGGTGCTTATTTATTAAATCAAGTATTGGCCGATAGTGATGGATTTTCAAAGTTAGATAAACAGCTAAAACAATCAACTTATAGATGTGCCGCATTGGCTGCAAATAAATTAGAAGATCAAACTAGAGCTAAATTATTCATCGACAAGTCTGACGCTCTAGCGCGCCTTTCAAAGGCTGAAAAAGGATAATTGTAATGCTTAAATTTTCGAACATTGTTAAGTCTTACAAGACTGGAGAAGTAGTCGTCGACGCATTAAAAGGCGTATCTACTGAGATAAAAAAAGGGGAAACTGTTGCATTATGTGGCCCTTCAGGTAGCGGGAAATCAACACTTTTAAACATTTGTGGCTTGCTTGACGATGACTATAAAGGTGAAATTTGGCTTGCAGGTAAAGCAGTCTCAAAAGATAAAAAAGTAATGACACAAATTCGTCGTGAAAAACTAGGATTTATCTTCCAGAGATATAATTTGATCCCAGTGATGTCTGTTTATGAAAACGTGGAGTATCCACTTTTAATGCTTAATATGAATAAGCGAGAAAGAATGGATAAAGTTGTTGATATTATTAATAAAGTTGGTTTAAAAGATCATATATCTAAACGCCCAGATCAATTATCAGGTGGTCAACAGCAGCGTGTTGCTATTTCGAGCATTGGTTAAGCGACCTGAGATTGTGATTGCGGATGAACCCACCGCAAATTTAGATACATCGACCGCGAATATGGTCATTGATCTGATGCGTGATTTAGGCAATGACCTAGGTTGTACCTTTATTGTAGCAACACATGACCACCGTATGACAGATCGCTGCCATCGTGTTTTAAATCTAGCTGATGGTAATTTATCGGCATTTAATCCATATGAAACTCATAGGAGAGCAGGATAATGCGTTGGATCTCATTTGCATTTTTTAACGTTTGCCGAAATGGTAGGCGTTCATTATTCACAATATTAGTTGCTGCAGTTGCCGTTGTCGCTATTTTAACGACGAGTGGTTTTGCCTTATTTACTTATCAATCACTGGCAGAAAAAGCGGCTAGAGATGAAGGTAATTTTATTATTACACATCAAAAATTTCTAAAAGAAGAAGAAGATACACCGCTGCAATATGGTTTATCTGATATTGAAAAGTTAATAGCTCAACTTGAAACCGACGAAGACATTAAAAGTGTATTGCCACGCATAAACTTCAATGGTCTTGTATCTAACGGTGAAAAAAGCTCAATTTTTATTGGTCTGGGTGTAGACCCCGAAGAGTTTATGGTTAAAGGGCCTTTTTTAACAATGTTAGAAGGTAAAGCATTATCAAACTTTGGTAATGAAGATGAAGCAGAAGTTGTATTAGGTAAGGAGCTAGCACGCAACTTAAAGGTGACTGTGGGGGATTATATTACGCTCATGTCGACAACGACAGATGGTGCGTTGAATGCGATGGATTTTACAATAAGGGGTATTTATACGACAGGTGTGCCAGATTTAGATAAGCGACAGCTCTATGTGAAACTATCAGATGCGCAATCATTGTTGTATACCGAGAAAGTCAGCTCATTGTCGGTTTACTTATTTGACATAAGTAAAACACAACAAACAGTTTTAGATTATCAGAAGCGTGACCAGTCATTGGAGTTTACACCTTGGTGGAAGCGCGCATTCTATTATCAGTCAGTAAAAGATCTTTATAACCGTATTTTTGGCCTGTTAGGTGGAATTATGGTGTTACTTGTATTCTTCTCAATTTCAAACACGATGGCGATGACTGTTAGTGAAAGAACCCGTGAAATAGGGACTGTATCGGCAATGGGCTCTTATCAATGGGAAATTATTCGTAACTTTGTATTAGAGTCAAGCATGATAGGGTTCATTGGCGCGGCGTTAGGTATTGTTGCATCTGCCTTCATTGCTTGGGGATTGGTTTATTTAGGTTTAGAAATGCCACCACCGCCAGGTAGCAATCAGGGTTACCCTTTAACCATTACTTTCTCATGGGAAGTAGCAGGTATTGTATTACTTACTATGGTATTGGTATGTGTATTAGCGGCACTAAAGGCTGCATATAAAGGCAGTTCAAAATCAATTACAGAGGCGCTAAGTCATGTTTAAATTTAAAAATATTATATCTATCTGTGCGCTGTTGCTTATTTCTGTATCAGCTGTTGCGCAAACTGTAAATGAACAATACGAAGGTGGATTTGATCTGCAAGCAGCTCTTGTCAACGTTGATGCTTATCGAAGTGAAGCAGAGTCAGTAAAAATTTCGGCAACAGTCAGTGCATATAATAAAGAGAAGCTAAAAAGTGAAAAGCAATATGATGTTTATTCATCTATCAATAAACAATCACTTGTTGTTTTTAAAACGGCTTCAGAGCAAGGACAAAAGGTCTTGATGAAGGAAAATGATTATTGGATGTTCATGCCGAAAAGCCGACGACCAATACGCATAACCCCTTTACAAAAATTATTGGGGGAGGCATCACTGGGCGATATTGCGACACTTAGTTGGAGTCAAGATTACGATATAGAGTCTTATGAAACGAATGAAGCTGTCATAGTGTTTAATTTAACGGCTTATTCAGAAAAGGCGAGCTATCAAAAAATTCAACTTACCGTTGATAAAGCCGATTTATTTCCATTGCAAGCAGAGTTGTATCTTCGTTCTGGCAAACATGCCAAAACGGCTACCTTTGAAAGAGGTGAGAGAAACAACAAAGTTAAAGTGATTTCTATGTCGTTAATCGATCAAATGCAGCCAGGTAAAAAAACAGTGATTGCTTATGATGAAATTAAGCCAATTGATGTACCGCAAAAGTTATTTAATCCGCAAATATTAATTCGCAGTGATTTAAATAGCCTTTTAACTGAGTGAAAGGCTAAAAACTTGGAACTACAATTAAATGAGCATCAAATCGATACTTGGCAAACCTCTTCAAGTTTGTTTGAACAAAATAATGCGCTTTCAGATCTTGATGTACAGTTAAGTGTGTCAGATAAGCTGGTGGCCAACTAAACTTGGCCACTGATTTTAGTGTAAGCCATTATCGCTTGTTTGATTTGTATTATTGCAACGTTAGTTTAAATTGCTCTTTATAGCGTCTAGATAGGTTTAGTACTTTACCTGTTGTTAGTTTTATTTCACTGTCGCCACTGGGTAGTGGTGTAATGGACTCCACTTTATCGAGTTTTACGCCATGGCTGCGGTGAATTCTACAAAACCCCTGCACTTCAAGTTGTTTACTTAATGCTGTAAGCGTTGCCCTTAACGGATATATACGTGAGCCTATATGTAGGTTTACATAATTACCCGACGATTCAAGCCAATCAACATCCTCTATTTTTATAATGAATTCTTTTCCGAGCTTTTTAACTAATAGGCGGTTTATGGTCGATGTTGTTTGCTGCTCACTTTCTTCAATTGAAGAGGCTTCACCTAGTAACTGCTGCACCACATATTGATATACTTTGATAAGTACGATGAAAAACACAAAGCTTATAGCGTCTTTCTGGTATTCATAAATAAGCTCAAACCAGCTAAGTCCAAAGTTGTAAGACCCATCATTCAACAAATATATGAATTTACGAATCCCTACCATAATACCAACGTGTAACACGCTAAATATAATAGAGGCACCAAAGTACATACCTAATGAGGCCGTAATATTTTGCCAATTAAAAGATAAGTGTCTTAAAAACCAAATTAAAATAGGGAATATAAGCAAAGTACTCAAGGCACTTGAATACTCCCAAACAAATGGCTCCCACATTAAAAAAGTTAAAGCGCCTTCTCTTTGGGCTTCCATTATTTGGGTTGTAGCGTTTACTGTATTATTAATTAATACGTAAGCACACAGTAATACTGATGCGTAAATGCTTTGAAAACGTTGAAAGTGCTGTAGGTTCATAAATGTATGCTTATTGCTAATGTGGCACGCTTATCCCTGTATACCACCTTTTATCACTATTGCCTGTAATATAAGCACTTGTAGATAGTTTTAGCGAGAGCTTTAGGTATGAATAACGCATAACATACATAAAGTAGTAAAAGCATGAACACTCAAACACAACAACCTTCATTAGTTAATTTGCGTAAATATTATCTTGATTGGCTTAGGGTAATCGCATTTGCGTCGCTAATTTTTTATCACATTGGCATGTTGTATAGCGAAAACTGGGGATTTCATTTTAAAAGTAATTACACATCACAGTATGTTGAATATTTAATGTTGATGTTTTCACCTTGGCGTATGTTGCTCATTTGGTTTATATCGGGCGTAGCACTGCGTTTTATGATTGATAAAATAAGTGGCTTTAAGTCTTGGTTACATTTCACTTTATATCGCTCTATTTTTTTACTATTACCCTTGCTGGTGGGTTTATGGTTAATAGTGCCTTTACAGCTGTTTGCAGAAATGTCGCAGCACGGTGTTATTGATATTAGTTATTGGCAATTTTATTTAGCTTTTATAGAGACTAACAATACGCTTTTTATTAATTATCAGTCTGGAGTGTGGCCGCATGTGGATGTAAATCACTTGTGGTATTTGCGCTCGTTGTGGCAATTTATGCTGATCATTATTGTTCTAGCTCTTTTTGCACGCTTGCCCTTTATTGCGCCTTTAAAAACATTTGTTAAAGCGGGTATGTCATTTGGGTTTTTAATTACCTTGCTCACTATTGCCACACTATTTACAAGCCATTACTTAACTGGCGATTCAATCAGAGAAACTAACGGCTTAATACTGCTACTCGCAGGATACATATTTGCTAAAAACACTTACTTTTGGAACAGTTTAAATAAAAACTTGGTATTACTGGCTTTGTGTTTTTCGGTTTTGTTTGTACTTATAATATTAAGTTATCAGAAGGCGTTTACTCTTCCTCATTTTATTCTAAGCGGTAGCTACAATATTCAACGTGTTGTAGGTGTATTTTTTGTACTTGCGCTCGCTCACCGATTTTTAAATTTTAATACCTACTATTTAAAGCAGCTCAATGCATGGGTGTTTCCCTTTTATTTATTGCATCAAAGCATTTTGATTATTTTGTGTTTTTTACTGCAACCTTTAAGTTTAGGGACTGTTGTTGAGCCATTTATCATTATTACAGGAACTTGGTCTCTCTGCGGGGTTATAACATGGAGTATTACACGTATTGATGTACTTAGACCTTTGCTAGGGGTTGCAATTAAACGAGAGTATTCCCCGAGTGCAAAAATGCTTGGTTATACGGCCGCTTTAATTTTAATTACTCCGCTAGCGTATAAGCTAATTACTTAGGCTAAGAGGCTGTATTAAAACTGCCATAATCTTGTCATGCCTGTGTGTTGATATTTAGCAAATACAATACTAAGGAAAATCATATGTTTAAAAAATCAATTATTGCGCTGTCACTTATATCTATTCTTACTGGTTGCGCACTTGATGGTGACGATGGTCAAAACGGCTCTCAAGGATTACAGGGAGAACAAGGCGCAAATGGCATTAATGGGATAAATGGTGTAAATGCTAATTCAGCATTAAATATTAACCTTGTGGGTAGAGGTGTACTAAATGCACAAAGCCCAGAAGGTGCGGCTGAAATAGTTGCATACCAAGCATCTAAAAAATGGATTTACGCTATTAACAGTTCAGGCGATGACGCTGTTGTTGATATTTTACCCGCCGACACCTTTGATACTGCCGCACTCGTTAAAGATAACGAAGGGGTTATCAGCGCCACAAATTTAACGTCCGTTATTATGTTGTCTTTAAACGAGCATACCCAAGGCGATGCAAACAGCATTGCTATTGATGAAAATAATAATTTACTAGCGGTCGCAATGGCTGCTAAAAGCACGGGTGATGCAGGTCAAATTGCTTTTTACGATATAAGCGGCGACTCACCTGTATTTATTAAAAATGTTACAGTCGGATTTTTACCAGACATGGTGACGTTCACCCATGATGGCGCAAAGGCAGTGGTTGCTAACGAAGGTGAACCAAGTGGCGACTACAGCGTAGATCCTGAAGGTTCTATTAGTATTATCGATATAACAAATAATGTAATAGCCGATACAGCAATAAATATTGATTTTAAAGCCTATAACAACAAACAAACCGAACTAGAAGCGCAAGGGGAGTTTTTGCAAACCCAAATGGTCGTACTATTAACGGTAATCTAATAAATACTACAGTAGCTATGGATTTAGAGCCCGAGTACGTTAGCATTTCTAAAGATAACAAATATGCTTATGTATCTATTCAAGAAAACAATGCACTTGCAATAGTTAACCTACAAGACAACAGTCTTAAGCTAAAGGGCTTAGGCTTTAAAGATTGGTCAAGCTTACAACTTGATGCCTCAGATAAAGACGGCGGCGTTAATTTTAAATCATACCCAGGGCTCTATGGTATGTACCAGCCCGATACTATCTCAAGCTTTAGTTGGAAAGGCGCTAACTTTATAGTTACTGCCAACGAAGGTGACGCAAGAGAATACTTTTTTGATACAACGGATGAAGCAGACTGTATAGCAAAGGGCGGACTTGATTACGATAAAGACGATGGCTGCTTAGCTTATATAGATGAAAGCCGCGTTGAAGACTTAACGCTTGCTGCTAATTTTGATTACTTAAATAATGACGATGATGATATTGGTCGCTTAAAAGTAACAACAATAAAAGGCGATACCAATAACGACGGACAATACGAATCGCTTTACGGCTATGGCGCACGTTCTTTTACTATTTGGGATAGCAATGGGCTGGTGGTTTTTGATTCAGGCGACGATATAGCACGTATAACAGCATCTGTGCATGGTGAATCATTTAACAATAATGAAGATGAAAACAAAGGTGACTCACGTTCAGATGATAAAGGCGCAGAGCCTGAAGCGCTGACTATTGGTAAAATTGACGATCGTACATTTGCTTTTATAGGGCTTGAGCGTATGGGCGGCATTATGGTGTACGACATTACTAATCCATACAATGTGCAGTTTGAAGACTACTTCTATAATAGAGGCTTAATTAAAGACGCTAATATTACAGGCGATTTAGCGCCTGAAGGAATGGAATTCGTTCCAGCAGAGCAGAGTGCTACAGGAAACCCACTCTTAATCGTTGGAAATGAAATATCAGGCTCCATTGCCGTATGGGAAATAGCATCTAAATAAACCTTTAATTTAAAATAAAGCTGTGTGTTGTTTGTTTAACATACAGCTTAGTTTAAACCTTACTAATACCTCATCAATAGATACATATGTTGTGCGTGTTTTTTAAACTAAAAGTATCCTGTAGCCCTTTATTTGTATAGCTTTCATACTAAATTCATTTAATTGTCAAAAAGCTGAAATAAAACATTGACCCCCGCTCGAATCTCCCTATAATGCGACCCCACTGAGACGGGAAAGGCCAACGCATAGCGAGGCACGAATTACTCAGAGAGTTAAATAAAACTTCGGTTTTGAATCTTCTAAAAAGAAAGTTTAAAACTAAGTATTGACTCGAAAAATAAAGGGTGTATTATTCGCATCCCTTGAGACGCTAAAGCGACTCAAAACGTTCTTTAACAATATAAAGCAATCATCTGTGTGGGCACTCGTACAGATTGAGTTCTAACAGCCAAGCTACTTCGTTCTTTATTGAGCAAGTAACGAGGCAAAAAAATTAGAGTCTCAATTGAAAACTGAGTGACCAACAGGATAGTTATTTAGGTAATTATTCGGCACAGTCAATTCAATATCGAAAGATATTAAAAATTCAGAATTCATTGAGCTGTCGAAAGACATAAAACTTTTTAATTGAAGAGTTTGATCATGGCTCAGATTGAACGCTGGCGGCAGGCCTAACACATGCAAGTCGAGCGGTAACAGAAAGTAGCTTGCTACTTTGCTGACGAGCGGCGGACGGGTGAGTAATGCTTGGGAACATGCCTTGAGGTGGGGGACAACAGTTGGAAACGACTGCTAATACCGCATAACGTCTACGGACCAAAGGGGGCTTCGGCTCTCGCCTTTAGATTGGCCCAAGTGGGATTAGCTAGTTGGTGAGGTAATGGCTCACCAAGGCGACGATCCCTAGCTGGTTTGAGAGGATGATCAGCCACACTGGGACTGAGACACGGCCCAGACTCCTACGGGAGGCAGCAGTGGGGAATATTGCACAATGGGCGCAAGCCTGATGCAGCCATGCCGCGTGTGTGAAGAAGGCCTTCGGGTTGTAAAGCACTTTCAGTCAGGAGGAAAGGTTAGTAGTTAATACCTGCTAGCTGTGACGTTACTGACAGAAGAAGCACCGGCTAACTCCGTGCCAGCAGCCGCGGTAATACGGAGGGTGCGAGCGTTAATCGGAATTACTGGGCGTAAAGCGTACGCAGGCGGTTTGTTAAGCGAGATGTGAAAGCCCCGGGCTCAACCTGGGAACTGCATTTCGAACTGGCAAACTAGAGTGTGATAGAGGGTGGTAGAATTTCAGGTGTAGCGGTGAAATGCGTAGAGATCTGAAGGAATACCGATGGCGAAGGCAGCCACCTGGGTCAACACTGACGCTCATGTACGAAAGCGTGGGGAGCAAACGGGATTAGATACCCCGGTAGTCCACGCCGTAAACGATGTCTACTAGAAGCTCGGAGCCTCGGTTCTGTTTTTCAAAGCTAACGCATTAAGTAGACCGCCTGGGGAGTACGGCCGCAAGGTTAAAACTCAAATGAATTGACGGGGGCCCGCACAAGCGGTGGAGCATGTGGTTTAATTCGATGCAACGCGAAGAACCTTACCTACACTTGACATACAGAGAACTTACCAGAGATGGTTTGGTGCCTTCGGGAACTCTGATACAGGTGCTGCATGGCTGTCGTCAGCTCGTGTTGTGAGATGTTGGGTTAAGTCCCGCAACGAGCGCAACCCCTATCCTTAGTTGCTAGCAGGTAATGCTGAGAACTCTAAGGAGACTGCCGGTGATAAACCGGAGGAAGGTGGGGACGACGTCAAGTCATCATGGCCCTTACGTGTAGGGCTACACACGTGCTACAATGGCGCATACAGAGTGCTGCGAACCTGCGAAGGTAAGCGAATCACTTAAAGTGCGTCGTAGTCCGGATTGGAGTCTGCAACTCGACTCCATGAAGTCGGAATCGCTAGTAATCGCGTATCAGAATGACGCGGTGAATACGTTCCCGGGCCTTGTACACACCGCCCGTCACACCATGGGAGTGGGTTGCTCCAGAAGTAGATAGTCTAACCCTCGGGAGGACGTTTACCACGGAGTGATTCATGACTGGGGTGAAGTCGTAACAAGGTAGCCCTAGGGGAACCTGGGGCTGGATCACCTCCTTATACGATTTAGAACTTATTTGTTCGTAGTGTCCACACAGATGATTGTTAATTAGTGCTTGTCCTTCGGGATAACTAATTAATATGCTCTTTAAAAATTTGGAAAAGCTGATAATAAAATTCTGATGAATACATTGTATTTATCAAGAGTTTTCAAAAGTAAAAAAACAATGGTAGCAGTACCATTGAGTGCCATTTAGTTAACTCTTATGAGTTGATTGATTGGTATCTACTTTAGTATTCAATATTGACTTCTGGCGAAGTTAAACTGTCACAAAACAAAGACCCGTTTGGGTTGTATGGTTAAGTGACTAAGCGTACACGGTGGATGCCTTGGCAGTTGGAGGCGATGAAGGACGTATTAACTTGCGATAAGCCTAGTCAAGCTAGTAAAAAGCGCTTGAGACTAGGATTTCCGAATGGGGAAACCCACCTGCTTGCAGGTATCGTTAACTGAATACATAGGTTAACGAGGCGAACGCGGAGAACTGAAACATCTAAGTACCCGTAGGAAAAGAAATCAACCGAGATTCCGAAAGTAGCGGCGAGCGAAATCGGAACAGCCCTTAAGCTTATTATGTGTTAATGGAAGGCTGCTGGAAAGCGCCACGATACAGGGTGATAGTCCCGTACATGAAAAGACATTTTAAGTGAAATCGAGTAGGTCGGAGCACGTGAAACTTTGACTGAATATAGGTGGACCATCATCTAAGGCTAAATACTCCCAACTGACCGATAGTGAACCAGTACCGTGAGGGAAAGGCGAAAAGAACCCCTGTGAGGGGAGTGAAATAGAACCTGAAACCGTGTACGTACAAGCAGTAGGAGCCCACTTGTTGGGTGACTGCGTACCTTTTGTATAATGGGTCAGCGACTTATATTTTGTAGCGAGGTTAACCGAATAGGGTAGCCGTAGGGAAACCGAGTCTTAACTGGGCGAATAGTTGCAAGGTATAGACCCGAAACCCGGTGATCTAGCCATGGGCAGGTTGAAGGTTGAGTAACATCAACTGGAGGACCGAACCCACTAACGTTGAAAAGTTAGGGGATGACCTGTGGCTAGGAGTGAAAGGCTAATCAAACCGGGAGATAGCTGGTTCTCCCCGAAATCTATTTAGGTAGAGCCTCGGACGAATACTTACGGGGGTAGAGCACTGTTAAGGCTAGGGGGTCATCCCGACTTACCAACCCTTTGCAAACTCCGAATACCGTAAAGTAATATCCGGGAGACACACGGCGGGTGCTAACGTCCGTCGTGAAGAGGGAAACAACCCAGACCGCCAGCTAAGGTCCCAAAGTCATAGTTAAGTGGGAAACGATGTGGAAAGGCCCAGACAGCCAGGAGGTTGGCTTAGAAGCAGCCATCCTTTAAAGAAAGCGTAATAGCTCACTGGTCGAGTCGGTCTGCGCGGAAGATGTAACGGGGCTAAACTATGCACCGAAGCTGCGGATTCAGAATTTATTCTGAGTGGTAGGGGAGCGTTCTGTAAGCGGTTGAAGGTGTACCGGGAGGTATGCTGGACGTATCAGAAGTGCGAATGCTGACATGAGTAACGATAATGGGAGTGAAAAACTCCCACGCCGGAAGACCAAGGGTTCCTATCCCATGTTAATCAGGGTAGGGTAAGTCGACCCCTAAGGCGAGGCCGAAAGGCGTAGTCGATGGGAAACAGATTAATATTTCTGTACTCGATATAATTGCGATGGGGGGACGGAGCAGGCTAAGCAAGCATAGCGTTGGTAGTCTATGTGAAAGTGAGTAGGGCGTTTGTTTAGGTAAATCCGGACGAACACTAAACCTGAGACACGAGACGAGTCACTACGGTGATGAAGTTGCTGATGCCATACTTCCAGGAAAAGCCTCTAAGCTTCAGATTATATGGAATCGTACCCCAAACCGACACAGGTGGTCAGGTAGAGAATACTAAGGCGCTTGAGAGAACTCGGGTGAAGGAACTAGGCAAAATCGTACCGTAACTTCGGGAGAAGGTACGCTCCTATCTGTGATGAGACTTGCTCTCTAAGCGGACGGGAGCCGCAGTGACCAGGTGGCTGGGACTGTTTATTAAAAACACAGCACTGTGCAAAATCGCAAGATGACGTATACGGTGTGACACCTGCCCGGTGCCGGAAGGTTAATTGATGGGGTTATCCTTAGGGAGAAGCTCTTGATCGAAGCCCCGGTAAACGGCGGCCGTAACTATAACGGTCCTAAGGTAGCGAAATTCCTTGTCGGGTAAGTTCCGACCTGCACGAATGGTGTAACCATGGCCACGCTGTCTCCACCCGAGACTCAGTGAAATTGAAATCGCAGTGAAGATGCTGTGTACCCGCGGCTAGACGGAAAGACCCCGTGAACCTTTACTACAGCTTGGCACTGAACATTGAACCTACATGTGTAGGATAGGTGGGAGACTTTGAAGCATGAGACGCTAGTTGTTGTTGGAGTCAACCTTGAAATACCACCCTTGTAGTTTTGATGTTCTAACGTTGGCCCCTGAATCGGGGTTACGGACAGTGCCTGGTGGGTAGTTTGACTGGGGCGGTCTCCTCCTAAAGAGTAACGGAGGAGCACGAAGGTTGGCTAAGTACGGTCGGACATCGTACGGTTAGTGTAATGGTAGAAGCCAGCTTAACTGCGAGACAGACACGTCGAGCAGGTACGAAAGTAGGTCATAGTGATCCGGTGGTTCTGAATGGAAGGGCCATCGCTCAACGGATAAAAGGTACTCCGGGGATAACAGGCTGATACCGCCCAAGAGTTCATATCGACGGCGGTGTTTGGCACCTCGATGTCGGCTCATCACATCCTGGGGCTGAAGTCGGTCCCAAGGGTATGGCTGTTCGCCATTTAAAGTGGTACGCGAGCTGGGTTTAGAACGTCGTGAGACAGTTCGGTCCCTATCTGCCGTGGGCGTTTGAGAATTGAGAGGGGTTGCTCCTAGTACGAGAGGACCGGAGTGAACGAACCGCTGGTGTTCGGGTTGTCATGCCAATGGCATTGCCCGGTAGCTACGTTCGGAACTGATAAGCGCTGAAAGCATCTAAGCGCGAAGCAGGCCTCGAGATGAGTTCTCACTAGACTTTTAAAGTCTCTGAAGGGCCGTTGAAGACTACAACGTTGATAGGCAAGATGTGGAAGTGGTGTGAGCCATTAAGCTAACTTGTACTAATTACCCGTGAGGCTTAACCATACAACGCCAAACGCGTTTTATGTGATAGTGAAACACGCGAAGAAGTTAATATGACTAAAGTAGATATTACTTAGAAAGACTTAAAAAATATTATCAGATATTTTCCAAATTCAGTTAGTGCGCAGAAATACGTATTAACGCCCAAATTTGCTTGGTGACAATAGCGTTTTGGACCCACCTGACTCCATGCCGAACTCAGTAGTGAAACGAAACAGCGCCGATGATAGTGTAGCATTTGCTATGTGAAAGTAGGACATTACCAGGCTTCAAATTGTAGAGAGCCCGACTAGAAATAGTCGGGCTTTTTTACGTCTGCAGAAAAGTAAAATATGCGCAATTAATACACACTCACAGCAACACCCATCACGTAGGTCGGGCGAGCGTAGCGACTCCCTACGTTAAAATCACAACAAAACTTCTCAGTATTTCAGTCGGCCAATAATGATGCAAGCCGCGAAAATTCGCTATAGAAAATCGCGAAAACTGCGAAAACTAAACCTTGCAGTATTTTAAAGGATATTTGAGTATATGAAAGTAAAAAGCAGCCTTTAAGCTGCTTTAATTTTGTCTGCTGATTGGCTGAACATTTATTATGTTAAGTAGGCGCTAAACTATTATCGTCAAGATAAACTCTATCGTCGTACAGTTCTGCAGTAACATTAACTTTATCAACCGACGATGGTTTGATATCCCTTATCAGCACAGCATTACACCACTTGTTTGTAATCCCGAACATATATAAAGGTAGTTCCATTGAACCATCAAACACTGGTGCAAAGTCTATGTCACTATCAATTATAACTTCATTGCTTGATGAGCCGATAGTCGCAGTGTAAGGGCCAGATAAAGTACCGTCAGGCTTTCTTAGCGCTAAGATGTGTGATTGTCCGCTTTGCCACTTTAATACAGCATCAACATAAACCGAACGCCCAACTATATATTCAACCCGTCCCGTTTGTTCGTATCCTGGAATATCATCTGCTAATGCGCAGTAATCTAAGTAACGCGAGTTTAATGCGTCCATCTCTGTTTTAAAACCAAAGCTTGTACGGCGATAACGACGCGCACGGCGCTTACGCATGCCAAATTGATATGCTTTATCCCTGCTAGTAATACCAAACGCTCTTACCTTCTCAGGGTTAACACCTAAGTCACCAGGAGTAAACACAAGATTGTTTCTGACTTCCATGTAATTGGTGAGAAGTACTCAACTTCAACACCGTCATGTTCATCGTCATCTATCAGCGTAATTGTGCGCTCTAAAAATCCGATATAGTTATCTGGCTGGTACATATGCTGGAATATAGTGCGCTGTTGATCACGCACCGGAATAATTCGGCCATAGTCGATTGTTGGCTCTGCAAAACCAACCGCCAGTACACGCTTTAATACTTCAAACATAGTGCTACCACTATCAAATACAGCGTTAAATTCATCACCGCGATTATGCCAAACAGGGTGTAATGTATTGATTTCATCTAAACCAATTTTGCTATCACTGTGGCCTGAGCTTTTAATAACGTGAGTAAAGAATGGAGCAATGTCGGTAGTAGGCCGTGGTGCGCTCCAAGCCCCATTTTCATAGACTGGTAAAATTCGGGTAGCGATGACATTAAACTTGTTCTCAGCGGAGCCAGCCAATGCATTGGTACCACGAATTTTAACTGCAATTGTTGTCATACCTTCATAGTTTGTCGCACTATCAAGTTCAGCCTTTAACGATGTCCAATAAATTTCATCTTTAATACGAGTATCGTCATTTGCAGCAGTCATACGTTTAATACGCACTTCAGGCCTGATTTTAGTCGGTAGATCAATAGGCAATGTCCTGCCTAGTTGATCGTTAGTTGAATTACTATATGTTTCCTCAACAAAAGACCACTCTTGAGCGCCTTCGTCACGATATTCGATTCTTACAGTTACTGAACGACTTAGAAAATCCCCATCATCATCTAGCTCCCCCAACCCCTGAGGCAATGTAAAATCAACCCATATTTTCTGAGTTTTCTCACCCGCTGGGCACGCAAAAAAGGGCCGTTAAATTGGCCATCCCCGCCACCACCTTCAACTAGTACATTCGCGTTTGAATTAAGCTCAGTGACAAACGAAATCCACGTAGGATCATCTTGATTTTGACCATCGACTTTATTAACTTCACTGCCTGATGTACTAGCATTAAGCAATTCAAAATACCCATCATTTTGACCACTTAAGGATCCTTCTATTTTTAGGGTTTCACCAACTGCAAAGGGGGTGTTGTTTTATATCTTATAGTGCCGACTTCTGGCTCAAAATCTTCTCGGTGAACCACTAATTTATCACCTTCAAATGACCATATATATCGACCATTCAAACCACCAGTATTTGTTACACGGCCTTTTAATTCTATCCCCGTGCTTCCTGACGTGGAGCCAACTTCGCTAGACGTATAAACATTGCGATGAGCCTCATGCACAGTAACATCTTCACCTGGGCCAAAAATTTGGTATTCAACATCACTGGGTTTACTGGCAACAGGAGTATTAGCAATTAACACCTCATCATCTAAAATTTCATACTCACCTTTACCAACGCACAACATAAGGTAGAGCCATTGCTCATTATTGATGTACTCACGCCGTGGCATCGTCAGGTAGTCAGGAAAGATTAAGTGACGGCCAGCACTCTCAGGAATAATGCCCATCAGTCTAGGCTTATTACCTTGAGTATTAACATCATAAATACTGCTGCCGTCAGGCACAGTAGGATTATAATTATCAGGTATTTGGTTAGTCGCATAGATAGCGACACCAATCGCAATAACTGCAATGATCGCATACGCGATTGCTTCAGCACCTTTCGCTTCAACTATTAATTTAACGTCATCATGTTGCTTTAAAACACAGCTAGGCCATAAGTTTGGCTGAATATAATTATCATTGATAATGGCACTAAATGGTGGCTGGTCAGATTCATAATAAGCAGGCACTGCTTTAACTAGCCAATCGTGCAAAGTAATACCTGGTTCTGCAAAACACGTTTCAAACAACTCAGCGTCTAATTTATTAGGGTAAACCTTTATTTCAACCTGCGTATTCATAGAATTTGACCTCAAAAAATAATCGATTAAATGCTGCAAGCCTTACAAACGACCCACCATGCTTTCTACACGTGTGGAATATCATTAACTGACCATCTAATTCTATACACACACCCATATGCACCATGTTGCCTGCAGTGAATCCGCAAGCTACTGCACCATCTTTTGGACTGCACTCATTAAACTGCTCAGCAAGTACCGAGTAAGCACCATTAAATTCAGATTTATATTTAGAACGAATATGACCAAATGAAGTAAATAAAGGAAGGTTAAATATGTGGTGGAGTACAAACCGTGTTGCGCCCCAGCAGTCAAGGCCATTCATGTCTCTACCGCCTTCAACGTAAGGGACATTTAAGTAGTCATTAATATGTATCATAGGATTAACTAAAGTACTTTAAACCAGGAGCAATATCTGGCGTATAGCGGTCTCTTGGCCATGCTCTATTCACCAAGTCATTAAATGATGCAACTACATTCACCCGCATTGCTGTAGCTTGCACACTAACAGCTGTCATTTCTACGGGTGGCTCGGCAGGTTCAGTTAAGTCACTCGCCGTATAAACGCGATAAATCACTTTAATCTTATCACCAGCATCTTTAGCAACATCGACTTTTTCCAGTGCTTCACCCGATACATTATCAAGCTGAAACTGTAAATCTTGGCGACCTTTTACAGCGCGAGATGGGAGTGAAACCCCCATCCCGCTCGCCTCAAAAAGTACAGTTTCGCCACTTTCAATATCAGCAGTTACATTATCAAACCCATTACAGAGCCTAATAACCCCAAATGAATCGGCTTGCAGTTCCAATGTATGGATCGGCAAGTCGTTCGTCGGGGCGCTGGCGTAGATGCGTTGGAGTACTTGACTCATTACTGACAATACCTATAAACGATATTATAAAATAGTGCATCGGCTAACTGGGCATAGCCTTGCTCGTTAGGGTGCACATGATCGGTTACTGCTGAAGCAACTTCATCAGTTCTAAGCCCAAGAGACACATTTGAGCGGTTATAAGCAAATTCAGGATTAAATACAGCAGACAGCTGTAAAAATTCACAATTAGTAAGCTCTTCGCAGCCAGCTTTGTAAGCTTTCCCAAACTCGTAAACTGCACTCTCAAAAACGTCTAATTCCGATACCCATCGTTCTCCAGAAAAAGACTTGTGATTTAATTTTGGTGCGGGATTCAAGCCAACAATTATAAACCGAGTTTGAGGCTTTTTCTCTTTAACTTTGTTTATGAGTTGTTGAGTATTCACCCATGAAGACTCTGCTGTCGCTTTATATACATCATTCCAACCTAACAAAATGATCATAGTCAGATTTGAACCATCACTAATTACGCCATCATCAACTGAAGGCCAATCGAAATTGTTACTTTGCAAATAATAGTCAATATCGAACTCAGATGTTGATGGATTCCAAAAGGCGTTTGTAACTCCGCCTACACTTGCATTATTCAAATAATTAGAAGGTCTCCAGCCTCCTCGGCCCTCATGCTTAACCGCCTGATCACCTCTGGTCCCTCTAAAATAAATATTGCTTAAAGCCAATGGAGCTGGTGATTGTGCGCCAGAAAGTAGCTCTGTACCTATACCTGTTAGTCTTCGAGAAAGTTCATTTGAATAAGCTCCTTGAATACCAGAGTTAGAGACTCCCTCTGTTAAACTATCACCTAAACAAATAAAATTTTCAGGGTTACTAGGCGAAACAGGAACATCCGAAACTTTAACAGTGATATCAGCAACAAACGCTTGATTGCCATTATGATTTCTTGCTTTTAACTTAACGTTGATATCATCCGTTGTAGCTGGGCTTATTTTTGCTACTTCTTCGCTTGATTGTGAAAAATTCCATGCAAGTGGTACCGTTCTATCAGCCAGAATACCACGGGCATTTAAATAAATAGGCTCACCTTTTAGTGCAAACACTTCACTAGGAGCTATGTATTTTAAAGTAAGCTTGCCTTCGGGTTCCCCTTGCTCCCTTGTATACACTTTTGTGCCAAGAAAAGCTTTTGCTGTAGTCTCAGGCTCTTTGAATGACGCACGAATATAGGCCGCAGTGGTTTCATCAACGATAACTGTTAGGTTTTCATAATTGCTTGGTGCAATTGGCATTCCTTTAATGAACACTTTATTTTCATCATACAAAGCCATGTTCAAGGTAATTGATGAACTACCACCGGTGTAAGTGAATATGTCACCATTTGAACAAGGTATAAAATCTGTCGCCCCCCAGTTTTCTGCAACTTCAACAAATTCACCATTTATTGCAATATAGCCAGTTAATAACTCACCTGAAAAATCATGATTAGGTTTGCTCAACAAGTATTTGTTTATTTTTTCAAACTCATTTGATATCCCAAAAACTTGGGTTTTATCTACAAACGTAGTGACTCGCTTAAATGAATGTGGCTGTATAAATGATGCGCTTGCTCTAACAAACTTTATTGCCGGATTCGTGATTGTTAAGCTGTATTCTTGACCAGCCGTTGTGTTTGCTCGTAATACTTCAACAAAATTTAAAGCATCATCAAAGCCTGCAACTGATGCAACAGTTGATGAAGACTGACCAGAGTATGTAAAAGCATCATCGACTTTAACAGCGATAAAATCAGACACAATCCAGTTTTGCGCTGTTACTAACTCACCTTCAAGGTTTAGATACTTTCTTTGGTTGTTAATGTCATCAAATGCTTCAGCTTCATTTTTAGATATTGTTCTGCTCACAGTATCTAATAAATCGTCCAAACCTTTCACATTTTTTGACTCAATATCTTGCTCTACAGTCACGGAAAAATCATTGCCAATTACGTTACAAGCACGAATATATGCTGCACTTGGGAAATGCTCTGATACCAAAACAACTTCACTCTTAGTTTGGTTGTTGTAATAACCCAAATAATTATAACTAGCATCATAAAATGCAATGCTAGCTACTGAGGTATTTTGACCTATCAGGATTAATGCATCACGAACGATGTAACTGCTATTGCTTACAGGAATGTAGTCTGTACACTCCCAGCCTGATGCACTAAATTGAGTACCATCAGCATATTTAACAGCTTGGCCTTGTATTGCGTTTTCTGCTTTATTTCGAGTCAAACCAAAAATATGATCCAATGCTGAGCTAGACTGTGTCAGCTCTTTACTTACATTGGTCAAGCGGTCATAAGGACTTTTAACCCATGCACCGCCTTTATAACCGTACAAGCCATTATTAAGCTCTAAACTGTCGTCCCAAACTTCAGCTAACTCAGCATTTGCTGGAGCACCAAATGCATCAAGCGCGGCTTTATTTTCAAAAGACAACCGTCCCTGAACCATCGACTGTAAAGATGCAAAGTTATCTTTAACGGCTTTTGAAATACTATCTTTAGTTAAACCATTAACTTCTACAGTCTCATCATCAGCACCCGCTAAAATTGTATTCAACTGCTCTAACAGCGTTTCAAGCTCGGTTACTAAACTAAAAAAGGATGCCATGTCTAAATCTCCTGATAAGTACTTAAGGCGTTTTCAACACCATTAACAAATTGTTCTAGCGTTTGTGGTGCTAAGGTGCTGTTAACTGCCTCTTCCTCACTCGCTGCTTTATATTCTTTAACCTCAACCTGTGCTTGGTATTGCCATACCAGTGCGCTGATTGGCTTAAAATTCTCTAGTGGGTCTTTAACAAATCGCACCTGGTGTTTAACAACACCTTTGGGCGTTAAAATATCCATCAAAAACCAGCCTGTTAGCTGTACGCCGTGGTCAACAAAGCCTTCAAATGCTACGGCTTCGTCTTTTCTAAAGCGCCATGTGGCTTCCATAAATGTCGGTACGCTTAAAAATCGGCGGCGCTGACGGGCACGGCCGCTGCTCATTTCTGTTCGTAATATGTTTGACTGTCGCTTGTAAGACACTTCTTTTAAGCGCGGTAAAGGCAGCGACAACGGGTAATTAACCATCATTAAGTTCCTGTACGCTGTAAGCCAAATGTTGTGCTAAGCACACCTGCCGCATCGCCGCCTTGGCGTATATCGGCCACAAAGGCTTTAATAACAAATTCGCTGTCGTTGGTGCGTTCTTGCTCTACTTGGCCACTGCGGCTGGCATCTTCTATTAGTTGTACAGTTACATTCACAACCGTATTGCCGCCTGTGCCTGGTGCTTGTTTAGCAGTGGGTAATTGGCTTGGGTTAAACACACGACCACCATTACCGCCCGCAATATAGTTTTTACCGCCCAGCTCAAGCAGCTCAGGGGTATTGCGTTCACCAATTTCAATGAGTTTATTGCTATTGGTGTAACCTCCATATTGGAAGCCTGGTGGCTTTTGGTCTTTAATAGACTTCACTTGAGCGATACCCAAACCAGTTATTACACCTGCAGCAATTGGCCCAGCAATAGGGCCCAATTCAAGTGCTGCAGCTGCTGCGGTATAGGTACTCATTAATGCTTTAGCAATGCTCAGTGTTTGCTGCACTTTAAAGGCTTTTTTACTGTGAGTGGCGTACTGACCCGCTAAGTTCTCACCAATATCTAAACCAATCGCCACGCGGTCATTACCGCTGGCACGGTCTAAATCAACAAATTGCTGTACTACTTGGCCATAGTTGCCAGCGTATCTAAGTTGCACTTGGCGTTTACGGTCTTCGTGTGCGGCTTCTTCAGCTTCTAAGCGACCATGAAAGCCCTGTAATTCGGCTATTTCTGTTTCGTAGCGGTCACGGCGGGTTTGGTCTTTAAGTTGGCGTAATTCATTTTTGCGCTGTGCATCGCGTGCTGCTTTATCAGTTGCTAACTTATCAAGGGCAGCATCACGTTGTTGGCGTAGTTGTAGCTCAATTTCAGCATAACGGGTGCTGTCTTTGCCTTGCTCATCAAGCGCTGTGCGTGCTATATCAATACGGCGCGTGTATGACTGACGAATACGGTCTTCTTCAGTAAGTAAATCAGCCTCAAGCTGGCTAAAGTCTTTTTCAGAGTCTGCTTGCTTGTTTTTTTGGTCGATTAACTTTGCTAAATTTTGCAACTCTTTTTGCTGAGCGGGGAGCAAGCTTGCATATTTACCGCTGGCGATTTCATAGTTAACTTTTTCAAGCTCAGTGTTTTTACCCAATAAAGCCAGGCGTTGCTGATAATTCGCATTGGCTTTTTGAAAGTTAGCTAATTCTTTTGGGTCTTGGCCTTTCTCAGGCGCTTTGCCTGCTGGCTTACCGACTACCGATTGCAGCGCAACAATTTCATTTTTTAAATCAGTAACGCGCTGTTCTGCTGCTTGCACATCGTCAAACTTGCCTTTTAAAAACGGATTATTAAAACGCTGGCGAGCTTCATCAGCTAATTGAATGGCCCCTTGTAAACGCCCTTGCGCTAATAACAACAAGCCCTGTGCTTGTTTGCCCGTTAGGTTTGCATACGGGTTTAAATCCTTACTGGCTTCTTTTAGCTTGTTAACTGAATCAGTAGCATCATCAGAGCTGCTCGCAAATTCATAAATGCCCCATGCCGCCAACATGATCAAACCAGCTGGCCCACCAAGTAAACCCATAGTGCCACCGAGCGCACGCATCGCAACATTAGAACCACGAACAGCCGCAGTATGAGCAACCGTAGCCGCAGTTAACCGCGCTTTAGCGGGTGCTAAAATGTTACTCGCACCCGTTAAATTAACGGTTGTTTGCACACTACGTAAATTAGCCTGTGCCGCTGCAAGCTCTGCTGCAGTCAACTTAACGGTTTCTTGGGCTAGCCGTGCTTTGGCAATAGTACTTTTGGCAAAGCCAGCAGCGCTAACAGTAAGGCTCGTTGCTAAACGCCCACCCAATACTATGGCAAGGGCTGTGGCGGCAGTGGTAATATCCTCAACCAATTCTTGATTAGTAGTCAGTTCATTTAATACACCCGTTACCGCATCAATCGCCGGCACAAGTGCAAAACTCACAGGTTGTTCAATGCGGTTAACTAATTGCTCGTAAGCAGTCTCGGTACGATTAAGTGAGCCAGGAATGGTCTGTGCCGTACGCAGCGCTGCACCTTCATAATCATCAAACGCTTTAATAAGTGTTTCTTTAAAAAACTGACTAGTTACTTTCCCTGTACCAACCAGCCTTCTAAAGCCGCCTGCAGTAAGTCCCGCTGCTTTGTCTAAACTTTGCATTAAGCCAGTTAAGGGTTCAGTAACTTGCATTAGCTCAGTAGTTTGCAATATGCCAGCACTAAAACCTTGTGCCATACCGTACATAGCAAGCTCAAGTTTAGTTGTATCAGCCCCTAATTTACTGGCTACATTACTCATACCTTCGAGTATTTGTTTGCTTTCCTTGTCTGTAACAATGCCGCTATTTCTTAAGGCTAAAACTTGGCTGTAGCTATCTGCCATGCTCGAGTACACTTTATTGTGCTTATTACTTGTTTCTATCAAGTAACGTTGCACTTGGGCGTATTCTTGGCTTGATGAGGTAAGCCCTTGTAAACGGGCATTGAGTAATTGAATTTGGCCAATATTTTGCACTTGTTGCTTGGCAAAATTAAGCGCCATAAAGCCACCAACGGCCGTAGCTAAACCGCTATAGCTTTGCGCTACGCTGTTATTACTGGTGGCTAACGCACGATTTTGCGCAACTTGTTGCTGTGTTTGTTGCTGTAACGAGCGTATATCGTTTACATTAGTACGCGTACCCTGGCTAATTGCTCGGCCATCGTACTTTGGCACAATATTTTGCTGAGATTGTTGCTGTAACGCTCTTACATCTTTTGCGTTAGCACGCGTACCTTGGTTAACAGCTTTTCCATCATATTTTTGTTCAACTTGTTTCTGAGCTTCTTGCTGCAACGCTCGTACATCTTTTGTGTTAGCACGCGTACCTTGGTTAACAGCTTTTCCATCATACTTTTGTTCAACTTGCTTCTGAGCCTGCTCTTGTAACGAGCGTATATCGTTTGCATTAGTACGCGTACCCTGGCTGATTGCTCGGCCATCGTACAGTACTTTTAAACTCAAATTATATCGGCTCATGTTGCTCTCGTGCTGCGTTGATTGCTTCAACTTCTAATACCTGAAACTTTGCAAACGTATCAGGCGTAATCTCTAACCCAGCCAGCTTCCATGCCACGGCGGCATTACTGTAACTAATGCCGTTTCCGTCTCCTTGCCATTGTGTTGACACCGTTAAAAACGCAGTAAGGGCCAGCGCATTGCACCTAAACACATTAAATTCTTTGTCTAGGTCGAGCGCTTTAACTTGGTCAATTACATGCTTTGGTGCGTTTTGCTGAGTTAATACATCTATTAAATGGGTTGTATCTGGGTGTTCATCGGCTACCCAATAGCGTGCAGCCTCTAGTAGTTTTTTCTTCCGGCCGTGGCAACCGCAACAAAATAAGCGTCAATCACAGCGGTGCGCCACCAACTAATTTTTAAACACGCAGCCAAGTTCTCCGTATTAAATGGCAATGGCTTGTCGTCTTCGCCTACAAAGTCATCACCCCAGCCCACCAAAATCTTTTTAATAAAATCATGGTCGCCGCCATTAGCAAGCTGCTCATTACTGTTGTCATCAAGCAGCTTAAACTTGCCTGTAAACTCATGAGTATCACCGTCAAAAGTAAATTTAACCGGCTGCTTAACTTCAAGGTTCTGCATGGTTACGATTGAAAAAGCCATTGTTTTCTCCTGGTGTTTAAATTGGTTTAAAAAGTTAATCAAGTAGCAAGCTAAATTCGTCATTGCCGGCGCTTGGTAAAATAGCCAGTGCCATCTCAATCTCTGCTTTTTTAGTGCGCTCAACATACTTAGGCTGTTTTACTTGCACTTTAGGGCAGCTAATTGTTACGCGGTGGCCACCTGCAGGGCCGTGCTTAATTTGTAAGTTGCCCGTTTGCGAGTTAAGAGCACGGCTAAAAAGTCGATATCAGCAATGTTAGGCGCAGCAATATTCACAGAGCCAGACATTGCACGGTCTAAAAATTCAATTTTTGCCGTAGTAAGCGTTGGGTCAAACTCCACTTCGTTACCGCTATCAATACTCAGTTTTGACGGCACAACCTCAAAGCCATGCAATAAAAAGTCAGTAGTACGCCCAGGACCGAGCGGAATTGGTTTAGGCCATGCACTAAAGTCAGCAGCAGGCAATGCGTTATCACTGGGTGGTACATAAAGCCCTTTAAAATCGAACGACAAATAAGGAATACCTTTTTCAAGCTCAATGGTATAGCTGCCCTGAGCACCTAACAGCGTGTGCTTATTTCGGCCAAGCTGAAAATGCATCGCTACCGATTCAACCGAGTCAGACACAGGCGTGTACTCAACACTGGTATCAGCCACAATTACCTCAGCCATACCACAGGCGCGCATCAGTGGCCCCCATGCAGGCGCTAAGCCCAACGTGCCCGAACCAACCAGCTCAACCTTAAAACTGATCCCCGCATACTCGTTGGTAAACATGGTTTCTTCAGCGCCCAAATACGGCGTATTTAAACCACGTTCAACCTCTTCGCCTTCCAGCGGGCGTATTTCAATATCTTTGGTTAGCATCGCATTTAGCACCGCTGGCAACGTGCCATAGGTCGCTTCTATTGCGGCTAAAAGGCTGGTTTGGCTCCACTTAATCATTGTCTTTCCCCTTTGCTTTTACGGGTTTAGTAACTGGTTTTTTAACCGTGGCAACCGGCTGTGTACGCGCAACTAGGGTTAACTCACCTTTTGCGTCTTTGGTATAGCTGCCGCCGTGGCTGGGTGTTTTACTCATCATGCTCTCCTAACTACTCACGTTCACGGTTAAATGCATTCGTGCCTGGTGGCATAACACGCCACAAAACATCACCGGTGTTTGGTCATCTAAAATAAGGCCGGTGTCATCGCCATCGTCTAAATCGTCAACCAAATCACTCAACAGCGGATCAACTGCAAAGGCGTCATCTAATGCGTCAATGGCATCTTCAAAGGCCACTTGGCTGCTGTCGTCGTCAACAAAGCTTTGTAAAAACACCACATCAAACGTATAGGTTTTAGTGGTTCGGGTAGCGTACGGGTTTTGGCGCTTGCGGCGCTTTAACCGTATATAACCGCCGGCAATACCCTCACCTTGGCCATACATATCTTTTAGCGTGTTCATGTTTTTACTAAAACGTTCTTTAGGGTAAAACGTGCCAATGTTGGCACCGTTTAACACCGCTACAATGGCCGCTCTAAGCTGTTCAAGCATTACCGCCTCCCAATGTATTCAGCAGCGTTTTCATTGCTTGGTTAAAACGCTCTTGAATATAAGGTTCACTGGCCTCTAAGCCTTCTTTAAACATAAATTGCCCCTCAGTACCGCGAGACTTAATTTTGAGTGCTATTAACGTGGCTACTTTTTCAGCCTCTAAGCCTTCAAGGTTTAATACGGCTTCTACCCAGTTCACTAAAGGCTCAATGGGTGGCATGTGTGGCTTAGTGCCAAGCTCTACCGCTTCAGCGTAAAGTTTACTGGTACCCACATAGCCAATTTGCACACTCGGGTTAATCATCACCTCACTGTTAATACTGGCCGCTAAGTGGCCACCTTCACCGGCTCCCGTAGGTGTACGGCTTACAATTTGGTGCTGCGCATACGCCACGGCTTCATTCATCGCGCTCGACAACTCATTTTGTACAATCGCGGGGGAGTGTTGCCAAAGCTCAGTTAACGCATCAAAGCCCTGGGCGGTAATTCGTACTGTCATTAGCGCAACCGTTGGCGCTTAGGTAACGCAACTGGCTTACCATACGCAGAGCTTTTATTGTCATTGATCACTACCGCGTTGTACTGGCTGCGGTAGCCGTTCGCAATGCGTCGGTAACTATCGGCTTTGCTGCCGTGGTCAACGCTATCGCTTGAAATTGTGCTGTTATCATTGTTAGCAAAATAGGTCGCTAACATATCAATACAACTTGCTGCGGCCAGTTTTAAACAGGCATCAACATGTTCAATTGCAATATCTAAATTGCCCGTGTCTTTTTGGTACTTAGCAAGCATATCGGCATACGCGTTATTGATTTCTTCAGCGCTTAAAATGCCTTGCTCGTCTTGTACATAACTTGGCAATCGTGTTGCATACATAATAAAAACCCTTATAAAGCGCATCCGTGCGCAACGTGTCATCCATCACCAGTTCACCAAGGAAATTAAATAACTATCGCTTTAGTCGCACCACGGTAGTCAGTACATTGGCCACCATAGATATGGCGGATCTTCATTGTGGTTTGGTCGTTCGTAAACACCGAGCCCACGTTCTGCATGTCTTGCGTAAAGATTTCAGGGTTTTCCATGCCATCTAAAAAGCCCATCTCAAAGTTAGCAAGCTCGCCTGGGTCGGTCATTAAGCCCCAATCATTCGGATCAGTCGCACCAGGAACCCGCAGAATTTCGAGGTTTAGTTGCTGAGCAAAACCTTTGTCGTTGTTTTGCAGGCGTTGGAACAAGTCAAATGCAGCATCCACATTACCCAGCGAGCACAGTAAAAATGCTGGCTCAATTTCTAGCATCTCACCGGTATCAAGCTCTTGCTGGTTCATAATTGCGCGCCAGTGGGCCATCAGCTCAGTTTGGTCAAGTGCACCACTAAACAGGTTGTTGTGGTCAGCATGAAACAGCGCTTTAGCATCCGGTGCATTGCGGTTGTTAATGTAAAAGTCCCATGCAAACTTACTGAGCGTTCGCGCAGCAGCACGGGCCAGCTTGTTAGGAATTTGCGTAATGATGTTGCGGTCATCATTTTTAATCATTTCCATGGTGATGGTTGCAATACCACCTTTTTTGCTCACACGGTATTTCGCGTTGCTATCGGAAGGTTTTGCAAGCTCTGGGTAAGCACCGCTTTCAAGTACTTCTTGTAAGTCGCCATAGCCACCCCACTCAGTGACATTCTGATCTTTAAAATCAGTTGCAGTGCCAATGCGGAACACTTTGCGCCATAGCTGGTACTTCTCAAGGCTGCCATATACATCAACTACGCGGCGGTTAATTACATCAGCCAGCACATTTGGCAGGCTATCGCTATCAAGTGCTTCGACCATACGGGTGCGGCTACAATCACGTAACTTACCTGTACAATGCTTATCACCGGTTAGGTCAATGTAAGCTTCTTTAAGGCTCACAACGTCTTTGTTAGCAGGGTCAAATAATGCCGTGAGCATTTCAATGCCGCTTGGGTTATCGGAGTACTGCACGCCATGCGGCATGTTCACCTTACCCGACTCAGTAAACTGTTTTAAATAACTGGTTTCAGCATCAATTAAGCCTTTCACCATTTCAGTGGTTACGTCATCTTTGCTTTGCACGCTTTCGGTTAAGCGTGTTTTGGCGGCGTCTGGCAAAGTCGATTGGTTAATTAACGCCACCGCGCTTTGCTTTGCTTCAACTAAACGTTGGCTTGCAACAATTACTTTATTCACATCGGCAAGGGTTAAGCCTTCACCGTTACTAGGCTCTGGCGCACCGTGTTTTGCCAGTGCTTCGGTTAATTGCACAATGGCGGTTTCATCATCGTCAGCTGTCACAGATGCAGCTAACGCGGGGTTCGATTTTTTAAGCGCTTCGATTAGGCGCAACAATTGTTCATTCATGACATTGCCTTGATTATGAGCTTCTTTAAATGACACGATCCGACCACCTGCACCAGGTACCATGATCAAATCGACGGAATTAACTTTGAGGAATTGCTTAGCCGTGCGGTTAGCGCCTTTGCCAGTGGCTTTACCGTCTACATCAATGCTTAAGCCAAACAGCTCTTGCATGTTGTTATCAACGGCTTCACGTAGCTTAGTTGCATAACCTGAGCTTTCTAGCACGGTTAAATCAGCTTGCAGAGCACCTTGCTTACCTGCGCCAATCCCTTCAACAAACTGGGCATTAGCAAACTGACCAATCAGGTTGTTAAAGTGTTGAGCGCCGCCTTTTATATGGTCGTCATCAGACTTAACCATACACTTGGCACCGTTAAACAAATGGGCTGCTTCACGTAGAACGTGGGCTGGGTAGTTCACACCATTTAAGCTTTTGCCAACTTCAATAAGCGTTACTAAAAACTTACTTGGCTTAATGTTACTGGCTTCAATAAAACGGCTTTCGTCAAACCAGGCTTCGGTCAGCTTTACAACACCTGCTGGTTTAAACTCTTTAACTACTTCAACCGGTGCATCAAACGTAACTTGGTTTGCTTCGTTCACTGTGTAAGCGTATGCCCAGTAACGGCCACCTTTCTTAACCACCACTTGCTCAGGGTAAAAAGCGGTAATATCTACCCAACACTCGCCAGTAGAGTTATTAGGTAAGATCACTTTTACAAGCTCACGGCGCACTAAGTCCATCACATCACGGTAATCAGATGCTTCAGCCTCAACAAACGCACGGTTGCCTAAAAAGCCAGTACCTGCGGGTAATAAGGTCAACATAATTTAGCCCCTTACTTAGCCGCTTTATCTGCAGCAGGTTTAGCGGGCGCTTTATCAAGCATCGCTTTAGCGTCAGCGTGGGCTTTAGCAATAATATCCGCCGCTTGCTTCTCTGCGTCTTTCGCTTTGTTTGCAGCGTCCAATTCTGCATTAGCAAGTAATTCTTTGGCTTTATCAGCGACAGCGGCTTCTTGCTCCAGCAAGTTTTTACCAACATCGCTCGCACCATCACTAACCAGTAAAGCTTCGGCAAGGTCGGCAGCAGCAAGTACACCTTCCACACGTTGGCCAGCTTTGGTAAGTGCTTTTACAACACCTGTTTCGCGCTCAACTTTAAAATCAAACACTTCTTCAGGTTGAACTTTGCGGATTTGCTTTTTAATAATCGGTTGACCACGTTCATCCGTTTTAGGCTTTTTGTCGTCGCCAATCTCTTTAACGTCTTCAACAATGTCGAGCACTTTGGTTGCTATTTCTAGTAACGCATGGCCCTTGGTCAGTAATGCAAAAAAACTCATTATGTCGCCCTCAATGGTTGTTAGTTTGGCTAATGAGTTTTTAATGTAAGGGAATGTGGGGAGGGGCTAAATTAAAGGGTTTTAGGAAAATTTAATTGCTTAAGTTATTTTATACTTCTTCTCAATAAGCTTTATGTTCTGGTGAATTTCTGTAAAACTTTCTTTTTTGATTATAGAAATACGACGTAGTATTCCACATATTTCATATGTTGTTTCAAGGAATATTTCAATTTTTAATAGTGGATCTTCTAGGTCTTGCAACTTAGGTTTAAAAAGATATACACCTACACCAGCAAAGCATGCATCAATTTTATAACTTGGTGAATCAGGGTGCATAAATGGAGTCAGGCTTTCACACATTTTTTCAAGGTTCTCTTTTATTATTCCTGAAATTTCAAATGCGGCTCCAACACTATTAAGACTAAAATTGTCCATTTGATTGTATGAATTTTCAGGAAAAGAATATCTATACATTTTTTCATAATCAATTTCAAAGTATCTATCACTTCTTTTACGCAAACCATTCATGATTTTCTCGCAATGCTCTTCAATTTGCTTTTTATGCTCACAGTAAAGTACATAATTTTCTTTTGTATAAACCAAACTATATTGCTTTTGAGCAAGCATAAACTGTTCTTGAGATAACTTAAACTGTTCATCAGAACGCTTAAACTGCTTATTCGATATGGCTATTTGTTCTTGCACTCTATCTAACTGTCGGTTTAATAAAAGGCTACGGTGGTAAACACCGACCAAAGTAGTTGTTGCGCCTAGTAAAGCAAATAACCCAATCGGCAATGAAAAAACTTTTTCAAAATTAACCCAATTATTAAGCTGCCTAACGTCAAAACTAAGCTGAGGCCCAACCAGCGCCAACTGCAAAAAAACAAAAGTATAGGTAAGAACAGAGTTAGATTTAGGCAAAGCGAGAACCTATCCCGCCACTTAATTATTTGATTTTCAGTAAAGTTACTCAAGGTTATTCCTTTAAACTATTTAAACTCCCTTTAAAATACCATAACTTATTCTATTACTGCACGCGTCTTATCAACTTTCCAATGCGCCATTGCCGGCACTGTAAAGCAGCTGCAATTCACGGTTTCTTTAGCGGGTGCTTTGGGGTCGTGTGGGTGCATCATTTTAATACCGCCTACAATAAATGGTTTGCTTGCAGCAACGCGGGTATTACGCACAGCCAAGTGATTAGCGCGGTGTTCTTTGCGCCTACCCATACGCCATTCTTTTTCCATGCCTGGTACTGCATCACCAATTTCGGTCATACGCATTTGCCCAGCGGTATTGTATAAACGGCTAAGCTCGGTGTTGACAATGGTTTTAGCCCGCCACATTTTTTTATCACCTAAGCTTTCGGCAATGGCTTTTTTAGCGGTGTTGGCATCTTGCGCACCCATCATCACCAGCCCCAGCTGCGAGCGTATAAAGTCGGCTTTACCGCTGAGCACGTTTTTAATTCGGTCAACCATAAAGCTATCAATGGCCACAAGCTGGCGGTGCTGTAAAAGTTGCGTCATGGCGTTAACCGTTACACCACCGGCTTTAAGTGGCACATCAATTAAGTTAATCCCAGCCACCCACGTTGTTTTTGAAAACGCCGTAATTTGCGCCGCGCTACGCTCACCCAGTTCTTGCATTACCTGATTAATTTGCCCCTGCAATTTACCGTAATGCCACTGCTGCCAATCGGTTGGTTGCCCTTGCAATATGGTTTGGGTGTTTTCTTCAGCCAGCTCTAATAAGCGCAATAACGAATCCCACAGCCCTTGCTTGTTTTTAAGCAACTCCTTGAGCTGTGCGGTACGGGCTTTATTAAACGCCGCTGTGCGCTCACTCGGCGTCATCAGTTAACTCTTTATCGGCTGTTTTTTCATTAGCCGCTTCATCAGCATTATCATCGTCAGCGCCATCAAAGGCATTAAAGGTATCGGCCTTTGCCTGGTCTTTGGCTTTTTGCGCTATTTCAGTTTTTACGTTCTCAAGCTCAGTGGCTGGGTCTATCTCAACACCCAAGCGATCAGCAATTGAGGCAATCACACTTAAGCCCGTTTCTTCAGTAATAATGCCCTGTGTAATCGCAAGATTTACAGCCACCACTACTTGCTGTAGCGCAGCGGCATAACGGCTAATGTCTTTAGCGGTCATTTCTGGCATCACCACTTTTGACTTAAACACATCGGCTTCAATCGTGCGGTCTGGCTCTTGGCCTAGTGTTGCTGTGTAATACTGGCGAATTACAAAGGTCGCTATTTCATGCAGCATGTAAATAATGTAGCGCTGGCGCATGGCAAGTATTTTAAAGGTGGGCTCCGCCATGGCTTCACCGTTTGCACGGTTAACGTCGCCACCATCAGCAAACCAACTCGGCGGCATGGTTGCACCACCTAGCATGTGGTTTCTAAATAACTTAGCCAGGGCTTCGGTATCGCCAGTACCAAGCGATGGGCTTTCAGCCTTCCACACTTCAGAATCATTATGCACATTTACAGAGCCTGGGCGCGGTGGGTTACTTTCAATTTCTGAGGCGCGCTCAGTCACTTTGTTTTTATCAGCGCCTGTCAGGGTTACGTCCCACACAAACGCCCGGGAGTTTTCGGCTCTGTCGCCTTCGCCAAAAATAAAGTCGTCGTACAAATCTAAAAAGTCGCACTGCGCGGTTAAGTCGGAGTTGCCCCGTCCGTGGGCGCAAAAGCTGTTTATTGCAAAGTAAAAATATCACCATCGGCAAAGCCTTCACGTAGCCGCTGGGTTTGTTTGGTAAATACCGATTCACTGCCATTGATGATCACTTTATAAAAATAATGACGGCCATTGCTCATGCGTTTAGTTTTAACGCCTACTGGCTGCTCTGGGTTGCGCGGGTCGTAAATTACCTCTTCCACGTGGGCGGGGTCTAAATAACTTAATTGCACCTCACCACTCAAGGGGTTTACAAATGCTGGGTAAAACTGCTCACCAAATATCGCCAGCTCTCTCACTTTCTTTTCAAGCTTAATGGCCATGTTATTAATCGGGTGATTCCAAAACGCATCAATTACCGCTTGGTAGTCTTCATCGTCATTGGTAATTTTAACGCCCTCGGCCAGTAGGTAGGCCAACGGTAATTCAATAATGCGGTTGGCAATCATGTTACTTTGCCAAAGGTATGGGGCTATTTTGTTCATACGCACCCGTGTAGGGCCACTTAAGTTACGGTTAGAATCGTCCGACAACTTAGAATACAAGTGATCGTCTGCGTCAATACTGCCCGCCATCGCCCCTGCGGCTTCTTTAAACGTGGTGGTATTTTCATTTGCTGAATTTTTTGTGGCAATTATTTCAGTCACAATTGCTGCAATTTTTGCCGCAAATTCTGCCTCTTGCTTTGCCTTGCGTTTTTTAGAACCAAACATAGCTTTTCAACCCTTTTGTAAATCTTTTACATTTGCCTAAGCGGCTTTAAATTCGTTTTTGCGTGCAATGCCATTCAATGCAGCTAACACAGCCTTAAAATCGCGCTGAGCGCGTCAGCGTTAATTTTTAAAATAACCGGTAATTCGCTTAAACAGTCCACCTGGTCTTGCTCGACCTTGTAACCGCGATGGCTGGTTTTTAATTGACTGCTTATTTTTTGCAACCGTGGCACCTGCGGCGGGTTCGCCTTCTTCTAATGTGGCGGCATTAGCCAACACCCCAGCAACGGCTGTATCACCGTGTCGCCATTTACCATCACTGCCTTTGTCGCGGCCATCATCCATTTTGGGTTGGCCTTTTTCTAAAATCACACGGCGGTGGTCGGCCACTACATCTTCACTTTCAGGCACAGTAATAAACTGCCCCTCAAGCGCGGCTTTGTATTTAGGAAAGAATTGGTTGTACCAAGGGCGCGACAGCATCACACAATCTATACGGCTTGGGCCATAACGTTGCATGGCTTTTTCAGCAATCGACTGGCCATTACCACGGCTATCAAATTTGCCATGAAAAAACAGCGGCAGGTTATCCAGCAGGTAAAACACTATTTGCTCTTGGCAATCAAACGGAATATTACGCAGCTCAACTAAAAAAGGCGTGTGGTACTTGATGGGGCTTTGCTGCTGCATGGGCCAAAGTACGGTTAAATCGCCACTGCGGCCAAAATCTTGGCCAAACACAGTGCGTTGCCCAGGCATAGCATCAATTAATGGTTTTAAAGTGTCTGCTAGCCATTTATCAATAATGCGCGTGCGCTCAGGGTTCGTTACAAAGTCATCCGGTTTTTCTAGGCGGATCACTTTACTGTCTGGGTGCTGGCAGCGCTCAACCAACAAGCGGTTAATGTAAACACCGCCGCCTGCACTTGGGATCACATCAAGTTCTTCTGCAGCGCCATCACCATAAAAGTCATAAATGCCATTGGCCCATTCGTCTTCGAGTTCTTGGCTATACTCTGTGCCTTTCATTGCACAAATGCGTTTATACAAGCCCTGGCTTAATGCTTCTCTAAATGTTGTGCGGTAAACCTTATAAGGTTTAGTGCCTGCGCGGCACTCTTTAATTAATAGATTAAAGGGGTTTTCTTCACCGTCATGGGTGCTAATAATGCGTACCTTACCGCCCCAAATTAATAAGGCGAATGCCGCTTTTATTAGTTCATCTAGGTTATCGTGGAACGCTGCCTCATCAATAATTACTCGCCCTTGCTTACCCCGTAAGTTAGACGGGCGCGAGCTAAGCGCGGTAATCCTAAAGCCACTGGCAAAGCGAATAACATAGGTAAGAATGTCTTTACCTTCATCAGCGTAAATCTCTTCGCTTACATCACCGCACACTTCGTTAAAGCTTTTAGCCCAGTTGGCACAGTCACGAATAAACTCTTCGGCCATATCCTTGTTATAACCTATGTACCAGCAATCCATGCCGCCAGCAGCTTTACTTGCAGCGGCATCAAGCACACTGGCCGCCGCCTCGCCCCAACTTAAACCAATACGACGCGACTTTTCATAAAGAATAACCGGCGATTGATCCCACACATATTCCGCCTGATACGGTAATAAAATCGCGGTTAATTCTTCTTCATTCATAGCCATTACAAACGCTCTCCTGCAATTGCACGGCGTATTAAATCAATATTGCCAGAACTTAAACCAGCCGCTTTACCTGCGCTTTCAGCCTGAGCTTGTGCTTCAGCTAGCGCCTGTTTACGGGCTTTTTCTGCTATTTGCTTTTCTAAGTCGGCGTTGTGGTTTGCACTGCGTTGTAAGCGTGCAACGGCCATTACAAGGTCGTTAAGTGTGTCGGCATCAATGGGGTCTTCGCCGCCCATTAGGCTACTGGTTGTTTTAAACGCCGCACTTTGCAGCAGGCTCATAAGCACGCGGCCAGTGTCACCAATACTGGTTAAATCACATTGTTTAGATAACGACTCAACATAGGCTTGGCTGCGGCGTATTTCGTCAGCAATGCTCTCAATACGTTTTTTTTCACGCCACACGGTGTTGTCATCAATGCTTTCAACATCGGTTTGCACGCCAGATAGCGCCGCTAGTTCTTCGTTAATTGCATCGGCTATTTGTTGGCAGGTGTGTTGTTTGGTTGCCAGCATTTCACGTAGGTTTTCACGTAAGTGATCTGGCAAGCGCTCTATCTTATTGCCGCGTGCCATAATTAAATGCCCCCAGGTGCTGGGCGCTTAATGCCATCTACAAACTTACGCCCTGCAGCTACATCAGCCCCTTGCTCTGTAATTTTAGCCACTAAGGTTTTATCACCCACCACATCAATAGTAATGGTGTTAACGTCTTCTAAAAAACGCATGTGCGCGCGTACTTTGTCGCGGCTCAATTGATGCCCATACGAGCTAAGCACACAGCTCAACATGCTACAGTTAGCGCTATAGCCTGCGGCCTCAGCTAAGGCACGCAAAATAACTAAACGCTGATCAGCTTCAAATAGCTCTTTCATTGTCCCCATCCTTAAAAAATCGTTTAAAAATAAACGCCACTATAAAACCACCCAGCGCATAACCAAGCCGCCCACACACATACAAAAAGAACAATGCACCCGCAATGAGCAAACATATTAATAGCCATACCTCTACCTGAAACTCACTTGCCATTTCGATCACCTGTAATTTTTGATGCAACAATTAAATTAAGTGGGTGCTCTATACGCTTTAAAATATCGTGTAGATGCTTGGTTTCGCTTTGCAACTTAGTGACTTCTTGGGTCAATTTACTTACGTCTTGCGGTAAATCTTTTATCTCAACTTCAATGCGCTGCACGGTTTCGTTCACTTTGGTAAAATCTTTACTGGTCACATAGGTTTGCTCAACGGTTTGCAAACGCTTGTCTTGGCTGTTCACATCGTCTTTGCTAGCAAACGATTTTTTAAGTGCGTAAACCACCACAAAAAACACCACCAGCACAAAACCTTGCACCCATGGGTACCACTTAACATATTCGTCCACGGGGCAAACTCCTTACTGTATTTTTTGAATTCAAAACACGCGCCTCTACTTCAAGGCGCACACCCGTTATTGAGTGCCAGCCTTTTAAAAACGCGTTCTTTAATGTGGGATTGCCTGTGGGGCAAACGGTTTGAGGATCGGGGTTTTCGCCATTAGCAAAGGTACTAATGCGCATCTCATAACCGCGCTTTTCATAAAGTGGAATGCTCTTCATACAAAATCCCAAGAGCAATAAAATGACTCGTTCATTACCGCTTTTTCAATGCGGTTTTCAAGCTTAAATAGGCGGCGGTGCCAGCCATATAAAAACGTTATTTGGCTAGGGTCATTCACTGCAATGCGGCTGTATTTGCTGGCGCGGCGGGCAAAGTAATCAACCAGTAAATTTTCTTGGTTGTGGTTTATAGCTGCAGCAAGGGTGCGCGAACCTAAAATACCATCTACCTTCACACCCAGCACTTGCTGTAACAGCATGTTGGCCAGTGGCACGCCGTGGTTTATGGCGGCATCACAATGTAAAAAGGCAAGTTCAAGTAAGCCATGCTCAGCTAGTTCTTTAGCGCGGCTACCCCGCCAAAAGTCACGGTGGTAAATACGCATAGCCTGCGGCCACGTTAAAGTAGGTATATCCACACCAGGGTAAGCACCTTTGCTAATACCAAAGCGAGTACGGCCACCTTTGTCGGCACTATGATCAGAGTCGCCTCCTTCTGCCTCATAAATCCAGTCCATGCAAAATAAAAAGGCACGGCTGTAATGCGGGGTAAGGTCGGCTGGAATAAGTTTTTTCATAGCGCCAGTGTGGCGCTATTTGTTGGGGGGCTAAATTAAAGGGTTTTAGTAAAAATGGGGGTTAATTAGCAGGTTTTGTAGGTTTAGGTTTTGCTAGTTGTTTTGCTGGGAGTTCTTCTATAACTTTATCGCTCAGTGCTTTTATTTGCTGTTGCTGGATTTCTAAGCGCTGCTGATTAAGTTGCATATTTTGATTAGCAATGTAAGCCAAATATGCAGAAACACTAACAGCCACCAATGACAATAAAAAAGATGACCCCGCAATCCAGCGCATTAAGGTGTTGTGTTTATGGGTATCATTATGTCGTCGCTCAGCATCGTTGTGCGCTTCTAACTTTAAAACTAGGTCAAGCCCTTTATTTGTTAAATTATAAGCTAAGTGACTATATAAATTTCTAGATTTAGGTCCACTCTTGTTATCTATAGTTTTATATACTTTTGGGCACCACTCATTTATAAAACCATCATTAATGAGACGACGTATTATTTTATTAGTTTCCATAAATTTATCATCATCATGCATTTCTGAGAAATCGACGTTTGCCGATGTAAGGACTTTTTCATAGTTACTTACGTACTCAGGCCAGTCGTTAAATACAGATTCATTTTTTACAAAAATTAAGTCAGGGTTGTTCCTAAACATAAGTAACAATTTTTCGATAGGATAATTAATATAACTTTTTATATTTATCATAATGTCTTTGCTACCTCCTTTGCTTTTCTGGTGGCAGCTTTCTCAGAAATAGAGAACTTCAGCTGCACCACGGTGCCATTCATTTTACCTTTGCGAACAGTTAAGCGCCCATCTAACGAACGCGCTATATCGTGCATCGACTCAAGGCCTGTACCAAAGCGCATAAACTGATCTAAAAAGGCAATGCCTTTGCCGTCGTCTTGCACGGTGATCACAAAATCATTCTTGCTGCGCTTACCGCTCACTTCAATGTATCGTGCTTGTGCATGCTGCAATGCATTAATAAAAGCATGGTTAATAAATGCGTAAATATCCTGGCTTAACTTTTCAGGCAGCGCCTTAGTGCCCAGCGCCAAATTAAATTCAACCTCTGTTTTGCTGTATTGCAACGACGTATTAGCCGACAGCATTCTTAACCCATCATCCAGCGAGGTATTACCCAGCGCCCCATGGCTAAATACCACGGGCAATAAAATATCTTTGGCTTCATCCAACTGCAACAGGCCATCACTTAATTGCAAGTCATCGCCTTGGCATAAGTGCGAACCTGCCACTAATTTTCTAAAGCCCAAGCTTAATGCAGTTTGCTGTTTAGTGTCGCGCATACGCCTAAACACTTCGCGCATTTGTCTATGTCGCTTAATAAACACCAACGACAACACCCCAAACAAGGTAATAATTAAAGCTCCACAAAAACTAATAAACACACTACTTTGATAAAACGGCCCTGTCACCCGCCAAGTAATAGGGTCGCTTTGTGTAAAGTGTTTACCATCTAATGAGCCACGCATAACAATTGAATGCTCACCTTCGTTTAGCTGGGTAAAGTGTACAACCGGTTCATTTACGCTTATCCAGTCACCATTATTATGGCTGTACTGGTAGTCATAATATTGAGCAAGCGCATAATCAAAATTACTAAAGTATAGGGTGAGTTGACTAGCCTGTTGAACGCTTTCAAGCATACTTACACGATCACTATTTACATCAATAGAAGACACAGCAATGCGTTTGTCATTTTGCAAATTAGTGTCACTTAGCCCCAGCAAACCATTATTCGATACGCCATACATAGCGCCGTTATAGGCCATTAAACTATTAGCGCCAAAATACTGCTTTTCGGTATGCGGTATTGCAACAACGCTATCATCCACCAGCGTAAACAGGCCATTGGTTGTAGCAATATAAAGGTTGGCGTTAAATACACTTAAGTCAGTAATAAAGCGCGGGCTGGTTAATAGCGTAAAACCGTTACTAGTTTGCTTATAAAGCCCGCCGCCATACACAGCCACGTACACATTGTTACCCAGCATTGTAACCTTACTTACTTTGCCTATTTGTGCTGTAAGACTATGGCTTATATTGCCCGTTTTTACGTTATACACACTAAGCCCATTACTGGTGCTTATATACAATAAGTGCTCAAACTTATTGGTCGCTAATATTTCATTTGCAGCAAGGCCGCTCTCTACGTTAAGTACTTTTTCAACCATCAGGTTATCGTCAATCACCACCACACCTTGGTCGCTAGTAGCAATCAACCAACAGCCGGCAATTCTCTCTATGCCTAAAATATAGCCATCCAACAATTTGGTTAATTGCGCATTTTGCCAAACATACAAACCATTCGTGGTGCCAACTAACATAACTTTATCGCTGGCAATGGTAGTTACTTCACTACTCTGTGCGTATTTTAATGAGTTGTTTAGAGCATCCATTGCCACAAACTGGCGCTGTATAAAACGGTAAACACCTGCATCAGTGCCCATCAATAAACTATCGTTATCTCTGCTAAGCACGTTGTAACGGCTCACCAGTGGCAAATTAAATTGGTTTAAATCTTGAGTGATGATCTCATATTCGTTATCTGCAACTGCCCACAAGTTTGATTGCGAGTCAGCATACACACTGTTAAAAAACAGCTTACTTTTGTTTAAAACACCCGCTACAAACTGTTTATCGAGCGTTGAATACAAGCGCACTTCACCCGCCATAGCCATTGCAAGGTAGCTGTTTTTGTAAATAGTCATGGCGCTTGGTGTGGTTTCAAGAGAGGTTTGCTGTACTTGCTCGGTAATTAAATCAAAGCTGTAAAGCGTATTTTCGTGTGCTACGTAGAGCCTATCACTCACGGCGGCAATTAAACCGCTGTGCACGGTCATCTTTATTAGCTGGCGTTGGTGGTTTAAATTTAAATGCCAAAGCCCTGTATTGGTAAGTGCATAAACTTGCCCATCATGGGAGATCACTTTAAAAACGGTTTGCCCCACTAAAGCCTGTAAATGGCCAGTTCCCTTTTTACTAATAACCTCTACGCCCTGCGCAGTGGCAGCATATACATGCGAGCCATTCACTGCCATATCTTTGCTATTTACATCAGCAAACGATTCAGCAAGGCCTGTTAAAACATCATAAGCATAAATACGGCCATTACTCGCTGCATACAAAGTACTTTTATCGGCATTGCTGGTTAATGAGTAAACCCATTCACCAGGCAAAGACTCCACCAATGCAAAGTGATAGCCATCGTATTTATAAAGCCCTTCGTGGCTGGCAAAGTACATAAAACCATTTTTACCTTGCACCACTTGGGTCATATTTTTGGGTGTATCGTGTGCGCTTACCCCTGTTGAAAATAAGCAATACACAATAAAAAACAGCCCACTATATAAACGTGTTTTAACAGACATGATAAATGCCCTCTTTCCTTGGTCGGCGCAGCTATTGGCTGCGCCATTTATTATTATAAGAGCTTACTATCAGTACTGTACGTGGTTACGCGTACCACAAAACGACTCAAGCATTGCTTGGTATTCGGGTGTTGCGTCACTCGTTTCAGCGCTTTGTACTTGCAGCGAGCGTGCCTTAACAAGGCTGTTACTCGCTAATTTTGGCGCTTGCCAATTAATATTTTGTGGGGGTTTTACAATAAGAAAGGTCGGTTTGCGTGGGTCGTCTACGTGTTTTTTAGTGTTCCACTGCGTCATTACAAACTCGCCAGCTTCCTGCCCGTATAAATGCGTATAAGCGGCCGCTAATAACTGCGCGCCGCGTTCACTGGTAATAATCATTCCCGTTGACTCAAAAGCCGAGCCACAATCAAAGTTCATATCGACACTTAAGCTACTGCTGTCAGGTAACAGTAGCTGGGCTTGCATAGATGATACACGCGCTCGATCAGTTAATGGCTCAAGCGCATCAGACGAAAACGACACAGCAAATGCTGCACATGCTAGGGCTGAAAGTACAATACTTTTAAACATTCGGTATAACTCCATTTATGCCAACGTTAGCGCCCCCTTTGCCATCATTTCAACAATCGGTTCGCAAAAATCATTTTCAAAGCAGGCATTTACTAATACGGGCCTTAATTTGTTAGCCACTATTAATAATCTATCCGCTGGCAAGTCTTTACTATACAGCTCCTTTTCAAGTATACGCTCGACCATTTCTAATGCTCTTAGCGCTGCATCACTTGATGGGGCTGCGGCTTTTTGGGTAATTGATCCCGAGCCTTTACCAGTAAAAATTTCATTCAAGTCATAACCTTTAGCTACGTAATACTCAACGATATTGCCATAAGGCAGAGTGTTTTTTGCTTTACTCTGCGCAATTGCGTTTATAGACATACCTAACTCAACCGACAATTGTCGATTGCTAGTTGTTCCTATCTTTCTTTTTAGCCTTTCAATAACGGCTTCGGTATCAATTAAATCTACCTTATCGAACACCATAATGTTTAGTCAACCATTTTTTAGTAATAACAATTTTTAAAATGTTTTATTGACAATCATTTTATTGTTCGGTTAAATTAGATTGCACACTAATTACGAACAATATTTTTTTCACCAACTATAAAAGGTTACATAATTATGGTTAAAAAAGCTATCAGTCATGAACAAATCAGAGATGCATTGAAGCAAAAGGACATCAACTTTTCGGATATTGCTGCTGCGCTGAAAGTTACCTCTAGTCACATATCTAGAGTTTCAAGACGAGAAACCTATTCAAAACCCGTTGCAGTGGCAATTTGTCAGTGCCTTGGTCTTCCACTGGAAGAAGTATTTGGTGATGTAGAACCGTATTTCTCTCCTAATAAAAGAGGTCCTAAGGATCGTACCCAAAGGACCAATCAGATCGTTACCGCGTTACGGAAAGGACAGCCCATCCCTCCTGCACATAACTCATTATCGGTCGCCAGCTAAAAAAGAACAGGGAAAGGTTTAGGTAATTTCTACCACCAAAATTACTTTATTTTTAAAACACAGAGGAAATACAAAGATGAACAACAACAGCATATTAAACGCCGAAGAAGCCCCAAATTGTGATGTACGTTATTTATACCTAGCAGCACTTAACAAAGCCATTCACGACTCTGGCTATTCACGCCCCCGTATAGCTGATCGCATGAACGATGCACTCGCAGGCGATGCAGTTATTAACGCAGGCAAGCTTAATAAATGGTTAGCGCCAAGCTCAGACCAATCAATGCCAATGGAGTACTTAGCCGCTTTTTGTTGGGCGGTGGGCAGTATCAATATAGTAAACGAATTATTAAAGCCAATTTTACACCGCTGCTTTGACGAACGCGGCCAAATGTTAGAGCAAGCAGCGCGTTTTCAACTTGAAGCCCAAGAGCTACAAAACAAAGCCCAATCACTCCTTACCCAAGCCAAAGCTGATCACCCTTCAGCGGTTAACTAACCAAGAGCAAAAGCCATGAACACTGCCCCTATCAAAGACCAAGAACCGTCTAAATTTCGCCCAAGTAGCACTAAAACGGTGTTTTTGATGACTATGGCGCAGCTTAAAGCAATGGCTAACAAGGAATACAAAGCATGAAATTACTAACTCAAAAAATCACTATAGCGCAGCTCAAGGTTGAATCACCAAAAATCACTCTACAGTGCAACTGCTGCAAACGTGTAGAGCACGGCACCATACCAGTCGAAGCATTTATTGATGCAGCCAGTTATATGGGCTGGCGACAAGTTACTACCAGCCACATTGAAATAGAGGCCGCATGCCCTAGCTGCGTTAAAGAACTGCGCGAGTTCTACCAAAGCAAGCAGGTTTCAGCATGAGCGATCAATATATCTCAAGCACCATGCAGCGCGGCCTAAGCGCCATTAAAGCGCTCAGCGGTTATGAAGCCGATGGCCTACGCCCTGGCGAATTAGCCAAGCGTTTAAACATCACCCAATCACAGGCAACGGCAGTTATTAAAAACCTGATCCAAGCAGGCTTTGCCGAGCACTGCCCATGGGATCAAAACAAAGTGCGCTTAGGGCCAGCCCTAATCACCTTAGCCAACAGCGCCCAGTTGGCGATTACCCAGCGCAGCCAGCAACTAGAACAAGACCGTAGAAATTATGGAGCAATCGTATGAGCAACGAACTAACAGCACAAGAACAACAGATCACTGTTGAAACCACCAAAATACTTGCATCAAAACAAGATGCTTTAATGCAACTTGGGCAAATTCAAGCATTCAACTTTATCGGAAAACTGGTAACGGTTTCCGAATTAAAGATTTTACAACAGGTTAAAGAATCCAAGAATTACAAAGGGTTAACCTATACTGACGAAACTGGAAAACTGGAAACTGTTTCCACTTGGGAGCAATGTTGCGAAAAGGTTTTAGGGTTTAGCCGAAAAAGTGTAGACGAACGGCTGTTAAACCTTTGTCAGTTTGGTGAAGAGTTCTTTGAGCAAGCCCATTCAATGCGCTTAGGCTACCGAGATTTAAAAGCTTTGCGCCAATTACCTACTGATGCGCAAGCATTGATCATTGAGTCTGAGGCAGTAGAAACAGGCGATAAAGAAGCTGTTAAAGAGCTAATTGAAGACCTAAAAGCTCAGCACAAAAAAGAGCTTGATACCGAAAAGAAAAAAGCTAAAGAGATTGACGACCAACGCCAAGTAGCCGTTCGTATGCGGGACGAATACCAAATGAAAGCCATGGACTACCAATCGGAGCTTGAAAGCACCAAGTTTAAAGCCGATGCCTGGGTAGACCAAACCAAGCACCTACTGTTTGAAGCTACCAAGTACGAAAGCAACGCCGTTGAATCGCTAAGCCGCTTAATAGCACTGCGTGAGCATTTTTTAGATGACGGTAACTTATCACCCCAAGTAACCGAGTACTTAGCAGCAGGCTTACTACATAGCTTTAAAACCCTCGCTGAAGACTTTGCCCAAGCATGGCTTGAAACATCAAACATTCTTGAGGGTTACTTACCAAAAATGCGCCCCAGCCTTGACGTACTGCAAGAGCTTAACGACAGCGCCATGAGCAACGAGGAGTAAGCATCATGGCTGACGAAATTTTACTTGGTTTTAAGCAGCGTATCGAAAACGCCAAACATGGCGAAAAAGGCACTATTTTAGCTGAAGCTAAACAGCTACTTGGGCTAAGTAAAGATGCGTTTTACCGCGAGTTAGCCAAACTAGGTTACAGCAGTGGCCGTAAACCGCGAGCTGACAAAGGTAACAGCAGCCAAGACCCTGAAAGCCTAGATAAGCTTAAAGCCATGCTGGCTGTGGGTAATCGTAAAAACGGTAAGCAAATTGTTGAAACGCCCAATGCCGTAAGCATATTAGCGGCTAATGGCTGTGAGTTTAAAAGTAACAGCACGGTTAGGCGTTTACTACGTGAGCAAAACGCTACCGCAAAAATGCTTACCCAAAGTACTGCACATGTGCAGCTGCGTAGCCTTTACCCCAACCATGTGCATCAGGTTGACCCAAGCTTGTGCTTAATTTACTACCCGCCAGGCGGTAAAAAAGGCCGTGTGCAACGCTTTATGAGCGATGACGAGTTTTACAAAAACAAGCCTGAAAACCTTGAAAAGATAAAAAACCTGCGCGTATGGCGCTATGTATTAACTGATCATTATTCAGGTGCGGTACGTGTGCGCTATTACGAAAGCGCCGGTGAAACCATGGCAAACCTGTATGACTTTTTACTGTGGTGCTGGGGTTTGCACAACGATGAAAAGTGCCCAGTACGTGGCCTGCCTGACATTTTAGTAATGGATAAAGGTTCAGCCAATACAGCGGGGGCAGTTCTTCGCGCCCTGGATGCATTAAGCGTTGATGTGATTGATCACGAAGTGGGCCGCGCACGCGCTAAAGGCCAAGTAGAAAACGCCAACAACTTAGTTGAAAAACTGTTTGAGTCGCGGTTGATGTTTGAGCCAGTAAACAGCGTTGCAGAGCTAAACGAGCATGCTATTGCATGGCAGAACGCCTACAACGCAGATCAAATACCGCATTACTCAGCCAAACATAGCCGCCACGGTAAAGGCCGTTATGAGTTTTGGATGAAACGCATGGCGCACGGCAAAGTACGCGACCTACCAAGCGAAGATATTTGCCGCTGGTTACTTACCCATAAAGAAGAAACCCGCATGGTTAGGCCTGACCTGTCGATCACGTTTGTTCACCCGGGCGTTAAACGCAGCCAAAAGTATGCGCTTGATGGCCTTGTTGGCATTTACAAAGGCTTAAAAGTGTTAGTGCTGCCTATGGCGTTATCAGAACGTGGCGAAGTACTGGTGTACTGCAAGCACCAAGGCGAGCAGCAAATACATACCGTGGCCCCCATTGAAACCGACGAAGCAGGCTTTGATGTAAACGGCGCAGTGATTGGCCAACAAATGAAAGCCCCTAAAGATACCTCGTTAGATATTGCCCGTAAGCAAGCCGAGCGTGGTGCTTATCCAGGCATGAGCGATGAAGAAATTGTAAAAGCTAAGCGCGGTAAAAAAGCAGTGCCGTTTGGTGGTGCGCTAGATGCACACAGCCACTTAAACGAGCTGCAAACACCTGACTTTATGCGTGTTCGTGGTGAGCAAGTTGATACCGGCTTACAGCAACCAACAAACACTTTAGCCGGCGTTGCACTGCGTAAAGCCATTGTGGCAAAGCGCGGCACACCTATTACCCCTGAAGAAAAAATCTACCTTGCTGATCGCAGTATCGATGCAAGCCAATTACCTAGCTTACTTGACGAGCTAGCAACCTTTGACAAACCAAACCACTTAAACGTGGTTAATTTTACCCGTTAGGAGATACCACCATGGGAAACAGTAAAAAGCACCAACTACGCAAAGCCGAACATGCACCGTTTAACGTTGTGTCTGGCCGTACTCGCACCGTGTATATGGTGCATGTGAAGTTGGTTGATTCAAAACGCTGGACGGAACTAGCCGACGAAAAAGGCCGGTACATTTTTAATGACGAGCAAGAACGCGATGAGTTTTTTAACCGCGTGCTAGCCGCCTATCCAACGCAATACAGGAAGGTGGCATGAGCGAACCCAACGAGCATAAAAAGAAGTTAAGCCGAAAGACCTGGAAGATAAAGCTAGGCCGCATGATGGCTAACCGTGGCATTACTTATAAGCAGTTAGCCCAGTGGTTAGATCACAATGCAAACGTTAAAACCAGCGAGGCCACGCTTAACAAAATAGTCACTAAATCTGACTGGCCTAAACGTGCGTTTTCGCGTGATGCAATCAAAAGAGCCTTAGAACAATTTGCCATTGAAAACGGGTTAATTGTTGAAAGCAATGTTTACCAAATATTTTTGGATGATCCACATAACAACGCTGTAACCACGGGTAGCCAGTGGAAACATGCACATAAAACCAAGCGCCTGATCATTGGTCACGAAGACTCAATTAACGGGCACATAGTCATTGAATTACCGGAGGCACAAATGCTTACACCAAGAGCAAGACAACACTTTAAAATTTATAACGACCCATGGGATAACGAGATTTATAGCATTGACCATGTGTATTTAGGCACTCAGCAACGTTACATGATTGAGTCAATTATCAACTGTGCAAAGGTAGGTACCTTAATGGCACTGGTGGGTGAATGCGGCAGCGGCAAAACGGTAATGATGAACTTTACCATTGAAGAAATACGCGCTAAGCACCCTAATATTCGGGTTATTCGCCCTGCCCGAATTGATAAAAAGAAAATTGGTTCAAGCTCGATTAGTGAGGCTATTTGTCGTGAGCTGAACATTTCTAAGCTGCCACGTAGTAGCGAAGACCGTGATTCGATTATACGTGATGAACTTACCCGCAGCTGTAACGCTGGCAACCGCCATATTTTACTTATTGACGAAGGCCACCGCCTAGACGAAGAAACCATTAAGCAATTAAAGGTGCTGTGGGAGCTAAGCGAAGGGTTCACTAAGTTAATTGGTATTTGCATTATCGGCCAAACCGAGCTGGACAAAGTTTTAAGCTCAATGAACGTGCGCGAATTTGCATACCGCGTAAATAAGCTAAATGTGCCGCCCCTTGGTACTGAGCTTAAAGATTACATTGATCACAAACTCAAAGCCGCCAACTTGGTACCTGAGAAAGTGATTGAACCCGCCGCTATTGAAAAAATGCAGCAAGCGCTGCGTGGTATTCGCAAGTTTGGCCGCACCACTGGCCGCCCTGATGAAACCGTTGATATGAGTTACCCACTCAACGTAAACACGCTGATGAAAAACCTGATGAACGAAGCAGCCGACCTAGGCGAAGACCGCATTACGGCAGAACTTGCCGAAGAATACGTGAGGGTTTAGCTATGGATGCCCGCATTCTTAAAAAAATTCGTCAGTGTTTAGCGCTTGCCAAGCAGGCAACCAACGAACACGAAGCAGCTGCTGCGATGCGCCAAGCGCAAAACCTAATGCGCAAACATAAGGTAAGCGAAAGCGACATTGATTTTAGCTATGTACAGCATGAACGTGTTGAAACGGATTGCAAAAAGTAGTGAGTTATCACGCAGCTTTATTGCATTTGATCAAACGGGTATTTGGTGTGCGCTTTGTGATGTCGTCCAGTTTGTTTAGTAATTCAGAAGTCGCCTTTATTGGTATTAACCCACAACCAGAACTTGCTAAATATTGCTACGAAGTGCTCTGGAGCAAGCTAAAACAAACTCGCCAAGAGTATGTAAAGCAGCAACCTAAGCAGTGCAAGCGTGCAACTAAAGTAGCCCGTGGCGATCGCTTTGCTGAGGGCTGGGTGTTTGGTATTGCTCGCACGGTTGAAGAGTTCGCCCTTAGCGAAAAAGAAACCAGCATTATTGAACGCTACATGGCGCAAGAGTTCCCCGACCTGAGTAGCAGCTCACCGTTAAAGCGAGGCAAAAAAGCGAACACCAGCCGCGCAATTCTTGACGGTATTAAGGCAGGTAAAAAAGAGTGCTTGCATCGCCCTGTGCATGGCCAAGAGCAAACCAAACTTCAACATAAACCAGGAGCCTAACATGGCCTTTTTATCAATTACTGATTTTGACAAGGCACTTTTGAGCCAGTTAAAAACAAAAAAAGAACGCGCTAAGTACCTACTGCAATTTGAGATAACGACGCGCATTACCATCGAGAACCTAACACCTAAAGCACAAGCGGTAATAGCTGATATTGGTTTGCCATTTAGTGGTAATAACGAAGCCGATGTGATCACCGCTGCCCGTGCTTGGTTACAAGAAAAAGCAGCGTAAGGAATAAACCATGAACAGTGCAACAGCCCAAATTAGCACTACCCGATTAACCCAAAATACCGCGCCATCAATTTATACCATTGCACAATTAACTGAGCTGGTTAATGGCGAAATTTTAGCGGGACGTAAAGACGATGCACTAAGTACTTTAGCGCAACTGCAAGACGCAACCCACAAACTTGAAACTCAAATCCACAATATGAAGGATAAACGCCATGGCTAAACCAACAAACCGCCGCGTAAAATCAGACGATATGCTGTCTGTAAGCAGCTCAGATGAATTAGAACAAACCATATTCCGCATTGGCCAACTGCAAACAATGCTAGACATAGCGACTGCACAAACCAATCAGGCGATTGAAGATGCCAAGACATCGTTAAAAGAACAAGCCACGGCAATCAATAACGAAATTAAGGTATTGAGTAAATCGGCTCAAATATTCTTTAGCGCCAACCAGCAAGACATTGTGCCTGCGGGTAAAAAGTCGCGCATTTATACAGTAGGTGAAATTGGCACCCGCACACCACCGCTATCTGTCACAGTGAAGAACGGCCAAGATGTGATCGACGCGTTAGCAAAGCTACAAGAGCAATTAAAACTGACTGATTTGCTTAGCGTTAAAACATCTGTGAATAAAACAGGCCTCATTAAACACCGTGAACAAGTTAAAGATATTGCTGGCATTACCTTTAATCAAAAAGAGCAATTTTTTATTAAACCGGTGCATGTGCCTGTTGATCACTTAAGTGATGTGGAGAAGTCAGCATGAGAGCCACAACCTACAACGTACGTGTAGATGGTTGTTGCATGCTTACAACGCCATCATACAAAAAAGCGTTCAAGAGCTTTAACAAAGCCAAAGTTAATAACGCCAATGCCAAGGTTGCTTTTGTTAAAGAAGAAACCTTGGCCGTTCATCAACCTAGTGTAGCCATCACCGCTTAACGATATGCCGCCTACTGGCGGCTTTGGAGTAACCAATGAAAAAGTTAATTCAGCTTATCCAAATCGCTAAACGTGATCTCAATATGGACGATGATGTTTACCGTGCAAACCTTAAAGCCTGGGCGGGTATCGACAGCACCACTAAGATGGATAAAAAGCAGCTCGATAAAGTAATTAAAGGCATGGAAAAGCTCGGTTTTAAAAAGAAAAAGCCGGTAAAACGTAAGATTGATCAAGCCTTACTTGATAAAGAACCCAGGCTTAAAAAGCTAGGCCAAGTATGGACCATGATGAAAGCGCATAAGCTGCTTGAAAACGGCAGTTATATTGCTCTTGAAAAGTGGTGTGTAAAGCAATCAAAAAGTCTAAACGATGGCAAAGAAATTGAACGTTTAGACTGGATGGCCCCCATATCAAATGAGTTAATTGAACGTTTAAAGCGCTACCATTTACGCTTAATGAAACAAGCGATGACGGTAAAAATTGCCGCTGTTTTGCGCTACTACAAAGACCTTGATATGGAATCACTAGACGACTCAACAGAAATGTTTGCCGTTCAAACCAAGTTGCAAGCAAGCCGTTTAAATATTCCCGTTAATATGCAACGTGCGCGGTACCTTACAATTTTACAAGCCTTTGAAGACTGCAACGAGTTTATTAAGCGCTTTGGTATTTCTGTGGATCAAGCTAAGGAGGCAGGCAATGCAAAAACTAGCTAAATGCCCTCATTGCCGAGGTTTATTAGATATATCAGCGATTGCACACAACAAAGCCTCTGACGAACTGCTGTGCATTTACACTGCGCTGCCTGGTCACGCCAGTGCGGCACTAGCTGATTATGTTCAATTGTTCACGCCTGACAAATCAGACCTATCACACGCGCGCCAATTAAAGTTAAGCCAGGACATAATAGAGCTAACTAAACAGCACGATTTAGCAGTATTTACCCAAGCGCTAACCATTACCGTTGCCAGCATTCGTGACCACTGGGAGCGCAACGGTTATCGTCGCATGGGTGATGATCACGCTTACTTACAAAAGGTGCTAGAAACCGAGGAACAAAAGTTCTTAAACAGCCAAACATCTAAAACGGTTGTCTCTGCTAATCAGGCCATCGAAATGAAAGTCGAACGCCCTGAAACACTGCAAGAGTCAACTAAGAAGTGGCAAGAGAACCTAGCCAAGTATAGGAGCTAGTTATGAGTGGCAAAGCGCAAACAGCTGAAACTCTATTGATATTGCTAGACTCAATTGAGCGTATGCTTTTAGAGAATAAAATTGACGAAGAACAGGCCACTAAATTGGCTACGTTAATTGTTGATGACTTTCGCCACCAATGCGGTGGCATGAGCGTTTATATCCCTAAAGGTGTTGGGCTTGACGCCATACTTAAGCACAACCAAATTTACCAAGATTTTCGAGGTAACAACCACACAGAGCTTGCTAAGAAATACAACCTATCTGAGCAACGCATCTACCAGATTGTTCGCGCTGTACACGCCGCTGAAACCAAGCGAATACAACCCGAGCTATTCTAACCAACCAATTGCCCCGAAAGGGGCTTTTTTATGGCAAAAATTAAGATAACTTTTCCCTGTTGTTTTTTTATTCAGATGGTACATTTATATAAACAGCATTTTACAGGGGAACATCATGAATGCAGAGCTAGTTAAACAATTTTCACTAAACTATATTGAGCTATTCAATAAAACAGAACATGAGTTGCAAGCACAGCTGGAACAAGATCATTTAGCTACTCTAGATAAAATCAAAGCAACTATGCCTTCAAAAGAAGCCTCAGAGTTTATGACCATTCATGATGAAATCGTAAATGATCATATAGCACGACTAAATGCACAAGCCGATATGTATAATGCAAAGGCTAAAGCAATAGAAGCTGATACTTTAAGAATTGAAAATGAAACTGAAGAAAAAGAGCGTGAATATCTACGCATACTTTTTAGCATCGCTATAGTTTTCATATTTGTTTTTTCTGTAATCTATTTCAATAAATAAGGATAATAATGACAACTTTAGGCAAATGTAAGTTGTGCGAACAGCAAAAGGAACTTCAAAAATCACACGCCATAGGTAATGCAGTATTTAAAAAGCTATTCAAAACAATGTCTGGTAAAGGAATTTCCCTCTCTAATGATGATAAACCAATACAATATTCAAGTGACAGCTGGGCAGAACCTCAACTTTGTAAAGAATGCGAGCATTTTCTAAATATTGAGTTTGAAAGATATTCTTTGTCTGTTTTAAGAGGACAAAAAGGCTTTATAAAATCTTCAGGTGGTATCTCCTTCATCAACATTGATCAAAGCAAACTTATAAAATACTTTCTATCTGTTTATTACAGAGCCGCCTTATCTTCTCAAAAAGCATACTCTGGCATTAGGATAATTAAATCACACCACAAACTTTTAAAGGAAGTCTTCAATGATGAGGGCAAGCTACCTAGTTGTGAGTTTCATATACAACTTAGTAGAGTTACTGATATGAGCGACGAGAAAGGTTTTTCTGATGAAGCAATTAAGGAAATTATAAGTGCCCCATTTTGTAGAGTAGATACTGTAAGAAAAGGTTCTATCACTGTCTGTTTTATGTTTGAAGGATTCTTTGTTGAAATATTCGTTACAGGTATGAGGATTAAAGATAGGCATTCGCCAGGCGTATTAAAAAGAAACAAACCTATTTTATTCGTACCTTACATAGATCTGTTCAGCTTAGATGGTGTGATTGATTTGATGGTTGAGAATCTTGATAAATATGAACAAGGGAACCATTTTATAAAAGATTGATTAGTGCAGGAACTAGGCTTTCACTATTTTAAAGACTGTTTAAAATGTTATCCCACTAAATCCCAAGTCATCCCCGCTTATCCCATATTTTTCGCGAATTTTATTATCTAGTTTTCTTAACTTGGATCACAATAAAGTAGCATTTGCTATGTGACTCTCCACCGCTGTGGGCACTACGACATTACCAGGCTTCAAATTGTAGAGACCCGTTACAGCAATGTGACGGGTTTTTTGCTTTCTGAGGTTTAGAAAAAACCTATAGGCTATATAGAACTTGCATACCGAACTCGGTAGTGAAACAAAACAGCTCGAAGGCGAGACCCACTGAAGGCCGCCCTGACACAAAGATAGTGTAGCATTTCACTGTGACTTTCTACCGCTGTGGGCACTACGACATCCTACTGCGTAGCGCACCGACCTCAAATTGTAGAGAGCCCGACTAGAAATAGTCGGGCTTTTTTACGTCTGCAGAAAAGTGAAATACGCGCAATTAACACACGCTCACAGCAACATCCATCTCGTAGGTCGGGCGAGCGCGACTCCCAACGTAAAAGCACTGAAAGTACCCTTATAAAGCTTCTACTTCAATTCTAACCTTGGCGATACAACTCAATATCTTCACTAAATCACAGTCGGATTTAAAAGCTAGCTACTTCTTCTCACTTTGTTGCAATTTCATTCTTGGTTTAATAAGTGACCTGTGTAAAACTAGCTGCGTTAATTTAGTAAATCAGGTGACATGAATGTCGAATATTAAAGCTTGGAAACTTATAAGCCTGTTTTGTTTGTTCGCAGTGCTTATGGGTTGTCAATCTAAAGAAGAGCAGCTGCAACAAACAATTCAAGAGTCTATTAAAAAGGCAGATACGGAGCTGTCTCAGCTTGGTACTGCACTCGATAATGGGAATGTGCGCAATGCTATATTACTTAAAGAATATGGCGAGCTCCTTAAAAAACAACAACCAGAGCTTACAAAAGTTGTTGATGTAATTACCCTTGATGCAACGCGCCAAGGTGCACTTTATAGTGGTTTAACACAGCGACTTAAAGATATTAAAGGAACTTACTTAATTCCTCCTTACGAAGATACGTTGCATAGCATTGATTTGTTGCGTGATGCGTCTAAACCTACGCTATTTTCCGATGCGCTAACCGATCCTATTAATATGCTAGCTGATATGTCCAAAGGCACTTTAGCGCGTGTAGGCGCAATTAGTAAGCAAGCTGAAGGTGAGGGTGTTGGTAACCAAATGGTAGGTAACCCTAACTATGGTAACTGGCAATCAAATAGTAACGGTATTAGCTTTTGGCAATGGTACGGGATGTACCGTATTTTAGGTGATGTATTTGATCGTGTTGAATATGGAAGCTGGAGTAAGCGCCGAAAGTATAGTTATTACAATGACTATGGCCGTTCGCGTTATTCAAGCCCTAAACAAATTAAAACCCAAAGCGCGCTAGAAACACGCACGCGCCAAACATACCAACGCCAAGGTAAGCAGTTTACAAGCCCTTATGCGAGTAAAAAAACAGGTGCATCCGGTTTAAGCCGTAGTAGTTATACGCCACCAAAAAGCCGCAGTAGTTATTCTCGTTCTAGCAGTTATAGCAATAGCTCAGGAACGGTGCGTGATAGCGGTAGCAGAACCTCTCGTGGCGTGAGCCGTGGTAAGTAAAAGAATAAGTTGGAGTTAGAATAATATGTATGAATTTAATGGAATAACTATGTGGTCGCTACAAGCGTTGGCGATTGATTTTGCAATTATTGTTTTATTATTTGTAAGCCTTAAATATATAAAAGGCTGGGTTTCAAACTTACACGCAAATGATGAAATAACAGAGCGTGATAACTTTGCTTTTGGTATTAGCTTTGCCGCTGGTTTAGTGGCACTGGCGATTGTATTAACAGGTGTAAGTAGTGGTGCTTTTGCTGCAACACTGCAACAAGAAGCACTGCAAATGTTAGCTTACGGCGCATTAGCTATTGTACTTATTAAGTTGGGCCACTTTTTCCAAGATAAAGTAGCGCTTCGTAAAGTAAGCCTGCACAACGAAATAGTTAAAGGTAACGTTACAGCTTCAATAATTGATTTTGGTCATGTTGTTAGCGTTGCAATAGTTATTCGCTCAGCACTTTTATGGGTGGCTACTGATGGCTGGCATGGTCTTCCAATTGTAATTGCCGCCTTTATTATAGGTAGTGTTGTATTACTACTTGTTAGCCAATACCGAGTGCAGTTATTTAAGCGTACAAACAAAAGCGGCGACTGCCTACAACAAGCAATTGTTGATAGTAACTTAGCTGTGGGTATTCGTTATGCTGGATTTTTAATAGGTAGTGCATTAGCTATTACAGCTGCAACGGGTGTTGCGCCATACGCTGCTGATAATATTAATGCGAGTTTACTATACTGGGCTATTAGCGCTGTTGTGAGCCTTGTCGCATTTATTATTTTGCACTTAGTGACAATTAAAATAATTTTATCTGGTTGCGATATTTCCGATGAAGTTAATCGTCAAAAAAATGTAGGTGTAGCTACTATTTCTGCAGCAGTATCATTTGCTGTAGGTATCACTATGGCAACCTTACTAGGCGCATAATCAGTGTCATCAACCAACACTCCCCAAGTAAGTCTCGCTTACTTGGGCACGATATATTACTAATTACTGTTATGGCCGTGCTTGCTGGATGCGGCCTTATTTATGAATACTTACTGTCTCATTATGCGGGCCGTGTACTTGGCTCAGTAGAAAGCGCTATTTACGCCATGATTGGTACTATGATTGTAGCAATGGGCTTAGGCGCTTTTTTAGCGCGCTGGTTTAAAGATGCATTTACCGCTTTTGCTTGGCTAGAAAGCATTATTGCTTTGGTTGGCATGGGCTGCATTTTAGCGATAGCGGGTGTAATAGCTGTAAGTTATTCTCTTCCTCATTTATTTTCGAGCATTTTTAATTTACCCCCTGATGTTGTACTTAATGGTTACGTATTTCAAAAGCTACAAGAGTGGTCACGTTTTCTACCTTATGTTTTTGGTTTAATACTGGGCTTATTTATTGGTATGGAAATACCGCTTATAGCGCGTATTCGTCAGCACGTTTATGGCCGTTTTTTAGAAAACAACGCAGGGACTATTTATGGTGCCGATTATATTGGTGCTGGTATTGGTGCCGCCATTTGGGTAAGCATCATGCTCTCAATGCCTATAATGCAAGCTGCGGCGTGGACGGCGTTATTTAATATCATCGCAGGACTCGCGTTTTTATGGCGTTACCATACCCATGTGCGCTTTGCTAAGGCACTTTTAGTTTGCCATATAGTACTATTGGCATTGTTTGGCTTTATTTTAGTATTTGGCAGTAGCTGGATGAACAATCTAAGTAATGTTTTATACAAAGATAAAGTAATTTATTCGCAAGCAACCAAATACCAGCACGTAGTTTTAACCGAAAGATTAAGCAAAAACCAACCTCAGCCAATCACCGATTTATATTTAAATGGGCGTTTACAGTTCTCAAGTATTGATGAGCAAATATATCATTCAATGCTGGTTTACCCTGCAATGCTTGCCTCTAACAGACACGACCGTGTATTAATAATTGGTGGTGGTGACGGGCTTGCACTTAGAGATGTTTTAAAGTGGCCTGTAAGTGAAGTAACGCTAATAGATTTAGATGCGCAGCTTCTCAATTTATTTGGTCATAAAGACGGTGACTTTACGCCGCCAGAGCACATCAATAAGCGATTACTACAGCTAAACAATAAATCGATGCAAGACTCGCGAGCCAACATAATTGTGGGTGATGCATTTTTAGAAGTAGAAAAGCTGCTTGATCAATCTAAGCAGTTCGACACCATCTTAATTGACTTACCGGACCCAAATCACCCTGATCTAAATAAAATGTACAGTGACTACTTTTATAATCATGTACGTCAGTTATTAGCACCCGATGGCGCAATGGCGGTTCAATCAACTTCACCTTACCACGCTAAAAAAGCGTTTTTAAGCATTGCTAAAACAGTTAAAGCGGCTGGGTTTGAGTATGTTGAGCAGTATCAGCAAAACATACCTTCGTTTGGGCAGTGGGGCTGGACTATAGCTACTAAAATGGGGCAGTCGGCCAGTGGCCGTATTAATGATGCGACGGCTATGCCTGTGCCATCAAGGTGGATTAGTAAAGAATATTTATTGGCAAGCTTTGTATTTCCCAATCAATACTTTGAACAAGTTAAAAGTGTTGAGGTCAACAGGTTAGGCTCTGGTCAATTATATGATTACTACCGAACTGCATGGCAAATAGAAAGCGAATTGTATAAAAATTAAAAAACATGGTTGACATAATATGTCGGCCGTGAAAATCTTAACTCAGACATAATATGTCAAACGACAAAAGGCAGAGACATGGAATTAAATGAACTTTCAATAAAATTAGCTTCTTTTGAAACTGAAGGTGCTAACTTTGAGTCTTTCTTGATTGCCAACCCAGGCGAGCAAGATGTTTTACAAGTCATTGTTGATGGAAATGATGAACTTCCAATTTTTGTTACACAAACGCAAGAGCAGTTATTATGTATTAGCTACTTGTTTGACGAAGATGAAGTTAAGAGTGAATTACGCAACGAGTTGAACGAAACATTACTACGTTTAAACGTGCCAATTCCACTGAGTGCATTTGCTAAAATCGATAACAAATACGCGATTTTTGGTGCACTGTCGGTAAATTCATCATTAGATGACGTTACCCACGAACTAGTGACATTAGCCGATAACGCTATCGATGCACTAGAAGCCGTGACCTTGTATTTAAACGATTAATAGCTAGTTAGTGGAGTTAAGATTATGAGTATTTTAAAAAAATTATTTACAGCAGTACGTGGCGGCGCTCGTGAAGCAGGCGAAGCAATTGTAGACAAAAATGGTATCCGTATTTTTGAGCAAGAAATTGCAGACGCGCAAAATGCACTTCACCGTGCTAAAAAAAGCCTTACTGAAGTAATGGCTAAAGAAATGCAAACTAAGCGTAAAATTAGCGCTGTAGATGCATCAATCGCTGAACATGAAGCGTATGCAGGCCAAGCTCTTGAAAAGGGCAACGAAGCGTTAGCATTAGAAATTGCAGAAAAAATTGGTGACTTTGAAGCTGAAAAAGCTGAAAACGAGCAAGTATTATCTGGCTTTAGCAATCACATTGTTACGCTTAAGCAGCAAGTTAAAGATGCTGAAAAATCGATTAAAGAGAATCAGCGCCAGCTTACAATGGTTAAAACCACTGAAAGCGTACAGCAAGCAACAATGGCTGTTAACAGCACGCTTAATACAAACAGCTCGTCTATGACATCGGCTCGTCAATCACTTGAACGCATTAAACAGCGCCAACAAGATCGTAGCGACCAGCTAGGTGCTGCAAAACAACTTGAGTCAGACGTAAATGGCGATGACTTAAAAGCAAAAATGGCTGAAGCAGGCATTGGCGACACAAGTCCAAAAAGCGCTGATATTTTAGCTCGCATCAAAGCGAAGCAAAATAGCTAACCATTACGTTTATACTTTAAAAAGGTAACCGAGTTTTGCTCAGTTACTTTTTTGCTTAGAGGGCAGCCTTCCTATGTTTAATTTTTTCAAATCTAAAAAAGAGCCAGAGCGTCAGCTTAATCATCCGAGCGAGCTTAAAAAAGGCGACATGTTTAGCGTTATCGACTCCTTTGCTTATCCGGCATGGCTAAAAGGTGAAACGCTACGTGTTACTGGTATTCAGACTTACCAATATCAGCATAGTAGCGATACTGAATTTGTACTTGAGACAAACAGCGACCAAGTTGTATTTTTACAAATTGAGCAAGATGACGGCGAGGAGTGGGCTAACTTTTCTATTAAAATTCAGCGAAACGAAGTTGAGGAGATATTTGGCCTTGATGAGTTTGCGCGTATTTTTGATGAAGAGTCGTTAACCCACATTACAGTGCAAAATACACCAGAGCGCTTTATGCAGTTTTTAGCTAAAAGCTATCAACAAAGCGAGTCGCCTTATGTGTGTTATTTCCATAATAAAGATTACCGCAACCAAACTTTGCCTCGTTATGAGCAAGAAGGTGGTGAGCCATGTGAAATGATTTGCTTAGCGTCAGATAATGAAGGTTTTGGTTTAAATATCGAAATTTGGGATGGCGGCGAAACCGAAGTATCGCTAACGCTCATGCGTCCAATGTCAGACATTGTAGACTTGTTTCCCGGAGATGCTAAGTGATTGATGCTAAAGACAAGTGGCTACGTCAGGAGCAAGCTGTGCGTGCCACACAAATGGCATTTGATCTAAGCAGTGAAGTTCAAAAAGCTGATAAAAAAGCAAGCTATAGACCAAGAGTTAACGCCGTCAGATATGATCCGTAAAATACTTGGCTTAGATGTAAAATCTAAAAAAACGCGTCAACGTTTATCGTTTAACTTAAATGATGATGAAATTGCGCAACTAGCCAGTCGCTTTGATGTCTCAAGTGATGATAAGCGAGCCGTAAAACAACAAGTAGCTGACTTACTAATTGCTCACACTAAAAAAACTAAGTAGTTACACTAGATTATTATGAATATTATTTTAATTGCTTACTTAATTATTTTTGCGTTGTTTGGTACAGCGGCGAGTTATTTTGTACGTTTTATTTATGCGTATTGGGTGCTTAAAACAATGCCCATGAAGTACATTATAAAAGCGGGTATTTGCGTGATACTGGTGGTAGTAATTTCAGCGTTAATTCCGTATTTAAGTTAACGCTGAAATTAAGTTTGATTTACTTTATATCAAACGACAGACATTGCTGATTAATACACAGCGATTGTACTTCAAGTACAGGGGAGCAATCGGTTAAGCCTTGTGCTGCATTTTTTATTTTTTCTTGCTTTGTTATGAGTTGCGCAATATTTTCAGCTTTTTCTTGCGGGGTGTTAAGTGTTGAGTAAACAACATATTTACTCGGTCCACCGCATGCGCGGGCGCCAACTTCAAGCACTTTGCACTGAAAGCTAGCGGTGCAGCTATTATCACTCACCATGTAATTCAGCTCATAGTTTAAGTCAGACAAGTTTTTACTTTGTTCATTGCTTGACGTTATAGTGCTAGCACAACCACTTAGTAATAAAATGCTGCTAGCAACGCTTAAAATTGATAGTTTAATTGCCGATGATAAACAACTCATAACGTTATCCTTAAAATGCACTTACCGCTGAGCCTTCAAGTTTAACACATTTATTTTCAACACACTGCGTGCTTGGCGTTGTTAAATGCTGACAAATACTCATCATCCCTTTTTGTGCATTATAGTTACTTTCAAGCTTAGTAACTTTATCACTTAAGGCTGTTACTTGCTCTTCAGACGCTGATTTTGTTGAATACACAATAAAACTACTCGGTCCACCACATGCGCGGCTACCCACTGCATTTACCCTACATTGCGTGCTTGTATCACATTGCGTGTCTGCAATAAGTGTATTTAACTCGGTTTTAGCTGCTCTGATATCTTCTATTGAAACTTCTTTTAAATCGGCTTTCGGGATTTTTTCAGCAACTGATTTTTTTGTGTTTTAGTATTCTCTTGTAATTTTTGAAGTACTGGCTTTGATGTTTCAGTTTCAGAGGTGACTGTTACTTGATCTGTTTCAGCTGGTGTTTTATCTAAGCATGCAGTTAAACAAAGAGGTAAAAGTATGGCTAACAATGGGGTACGCATAATAAACCTTGATAGTGATGAAATATTCATCACTATCATACACTGTGCATTTTTTACGGCAATAAAAACTATATAATCAAGTAATTAAAGTCCGCCCTGCGTTAGTTTGGTGGGATTAAGTAGCTTTTCGAGTTCACTGCGTGGTAAATCAGTTTCCTGTTCAGCTACATCAATAATAGGGCGGGCTTCTTTATAAGCCTGCTTTGCTATTTTTGCTGCTTTTTCATAACCGATCACAGGATTGAGCGCCGTCACTAAAATTGGATTTTTAGCGAGTGCTTTATCTATATTTGGCTGATTCACCTTAAAACTGGCAATGGCTTTATCGCCCAGTGCTTGTGCGCTATTTGCAAGTAACTCTATGCTTTGCAATATATTATACGCAATGACTGGCAGCATCACATTCAGCTCAAAATTACCCGCTTGGCCGGCTACCGTAATAGTGGCATCGTTACCTATTACTTGTGCACTTACCATTGCAGCGGCTTCTGGTATAACAGGGTTTACTTTGCCAGGCATAATAGATGAGCCTGGTTGAAGCGCTTCAAGCTCTATTTCACCTAAGCCTGCAAGTGGTCCTGAGTTCATCCAGCGTAGGTCGTTCGCTATTTTCATTTGTGCGACAGCGAGTACTTTTAATTGCCCCGAAAGCGCAACTATGGCGTCTTGTGAACCTATGTTATAAAAAGTTACTGCTAGGCGTAAATCTAATGCCTACATTGGCACTTAGGTTTTCTGTAAATTTTACTGCAAATTTAGGGTCTGCATTTATTCCTGTTCCAACCGCTGTACCACCTTGTGCAAGTTCGCATACACGCTCTAAACTATGTCTAATTCCTGCTGCAGCATGATTAACTTGTGACTGCCATGCACTTAGTGTTTGATCAAATGTAACTGGCATTGCATCCATTAAATGCGTACGGCCCGTTTTAACTATATGGCCTACCTCAGCTTTTTTATTTTCTAGGCTTTGCGATAAGTTTTCAAGCGAAGGAAGTAATTCATACACTACATTTATTGCACTACTGAGTGCGATAGCGGTAGGGACTACATCGTTAGAACTTTGTCCCATGTTTACATCATCATTAGGATGAATACTCTCATTACCTATACGGCTAGCAAGCGTTGCAATAACTTCGTTGGCATTCATATTTGAGCTTGTGCCAGAGCCTGTTTGAAAAATATCAACGGGGAAATGCTCAATGTGTTCGCCATCAATAATACTTTGACAAGCTTGCTCAATAGCATTTGCTTTGTCTTTACTTAGATGGCCAAGCTCGCAGTTACTTTGTGCAGCGGCTTGCTTTATATAAGCCAGTGCAGTGATAAATTGCTTTGGCATAGAAAGGCCACTAATCGCAAAGTTATTAACTGCTCGTTGTGTTTGCGCCTGATAGAGCGCATCAGTAGGTACTTGTAGCTCGCCCATGCTGTCTGATTCTGTTCTAAAGTTGCTCATATAGTGTGCTCCTTAAAAAGGGTTGAATTCGTGGCTAAGAATACGAGCTTCACGCTCCAGTATTAAAAATTGTGCAGTATTGTTATGCACTTTATAAAACCGTTTCAATGCTAATAATGGCTTGTATAACTGCTCTAAACATTGCTTACGAATAGCATTATGGATAAGAGGGTCGCACATTTTGTTCATAATTTCATGGTGTGTGCGCCTAAGATAAAACTCTTGAAGCAAAGGATTTCGCTGTTGTTCAAAGTTTTTGGCGACGTTTAGGGCGGTTTCTATGTAATCGGCAATGAGCATGGGTGCATGCAGGCCGGGTCTTAAGCAATGGCAAGAGAGTTCTTGATGGTAACGATGCTGTGCATGATTTGAAGACATAAAAAAACCGACTTAAGTTAACGATAATAGTTATCATTACACTTAATCGGTTTCAGTGTAAACAGTTATTATTAAAATTATTTGCGATATTAATTTGAGTTTTAATTGTAGCCAAGAATAAATATCTGATCTGTTTCATGTTTTGTTATCGCCTTTTGATTATGTTTAGGATGCGAAAGTAAATCGATTACTGTAGCTCTCATATCAACGGCATAACTATGATCGTCGGTGGTTTTTTCAATTATAGCAACAGCTGCATCTACAGCTGTATAAGAGGGAGTATGCATAATATTTTCCTATTAATTAAATCATAAATTAACCCAAGTAAGGGTTAATATAACTAAAGCATAATACATACCACTGCCTTAAATTAGTTGTAGAGTTATGAATTTAATAGTCTTTATAAATACTCGATACAATTTTAGTTACCCAAAATTAGCAATTTGCGATATTGTTGTGCAATATGCTTCTCATTTGGTGCAAAGTAATGGCTAAACCTTTCTCACAAGCTTGCGAAAATAACAAAAAGCCTATTTTAAAAGTGCTTACTCAGGTACTTAATAAAACGAAAGTATTGCTTGAAATAGGCTCAGGAACCGGCCAACATAGTGTGTTTTTTGCAGAACAATTACCACATTTACAATGGCATACAAGTGATCGCGCTATAAACCACGAAGGGATTAATTTATGGCACCACGAAGCTAATTTAACTAATTTACATGCACCACTTGAGCTTGATTTAAATAATGAGTGGCCAATAGATAAGGTTGACGCTATTTATACTGCAAACACATTTCATATTGTAAGTTGGCAATTAGTTGAACGTTTTTTTGACGGTGTTAAACGTCACTTAAATAGCGACGGTATGTTGTGTATTTATGGGCCATTCAAATACCAAGATGAATTTACCAGCCCAAGTAATGATGACTTTAGTGCCTTTTTAACAGAGCGCGATCCGTTAAGTGGAATAAGAGATTTTGAAGCAGTTGAACAACTAGCTAAGCAAGCAGGGCTTACGCTTATTAGCGATACTGCCATGCCTGCAAATAATCAGTTACTCGTTTTTAAACGGCAGTAATGAGCTACATTGCTCTTTATATATATCAATATGGCCGCGTTCACGCTTTAAGTAGTCGCTTATTGCATTACTGAAATCGCCATCAACAATATGGTGAGCAGAGTAGGTAAGTACGGGTTCAAATCCGCGTGCTATTTTGTGCTCACCTTGTGCACCCGAATGAAAACAGTTGAGTTTATGTTTTATTGCAAACTCAATACCTTGGTAATAACACAACTCAAAGTGAAGCGAATCTACTTCCTCACTTGCTCCCCAGTAGCGCCCATACAGCGTATTTGCACCTACTAAACTGAGTGTTGCAGCAATCACGTTATCGTCTCTTTTGGCCAGCATAATAACGAGATTATTAGCCATTAAGGCATGTAAAAGCGTAAAAAACTCCATATTTAAATAGCCCAAATGACCAGAACGCTTTAAGTAGGTACGCTGATAAAACTCACAAAACAATTGCATTATCTCGGGCGTAATTTGCGTTCCTTGCAGCCATTCAATATCAATATTTTGTTGCGCTATTTTAGCTCGCTCTTTTTTAAGTGACTTACGTTTTCGTGAGCTAAGTATTTGCAAAAAGTCGTCAAAGGTTTCAAAACCTTTATTAAACCACTGAAATTGCACACCCACTCTTAACATGGCATGTTGCTCAGTTAATGAAGTCGCTTGGGCTTGGTCGCAAAAATTAACATGCCAACCCGACCACTTTTGCTCAGCACTGTGTATGCTAAGTTGCTCTGTAATGTACTGATACACCGCATTTGGGTTAGCGTGATCGATAGCAATACGCTTGCCTTCAATAGGGCTAAAGGGAATTCCAGATAGCCACTTGGGATAATATTCTAAACCGTGTTTTTCGTATGCCTCAGCCCATGCCCAGTCAAATACGTACTCGCCATATGAATGACTTTTTAAATACCCGGGTGCAAGTGCAACGAGCGTATCATCTTCAAAAATAGCGAGGTGATGGGGCTGCCAACCGCTTTTTTGTGTTACGCATTGGCTTTGTTCAAGGGCATATAAAAAAGCATGTTGAGTAAATGGTTCATCACCAAATAAACGTTGCCACTGCGCCTGATCAATCTCATTAATACTGCTAAACCATTGGTGCGAAAACGTTCCCATGACTACTTACCTTGTAGTTGTTCTAAGCTGTTCTACATTTTTAATAAACGTACTAATTTGCATTTTAAGCTCGGTAAAATGAGGATTATAAGTTAAGCGTTGTAAAGCCGGATAGTGTTTTAAGTTGGCGCTTGTACGCTCTCCTAGTTGTGGATTTGTTGTTGTTTTACATGTTTTGTACAGGGGCTCGTCATTAATAAAGCTGCCACAATTACGATAGGTTGCGTTAATTCCATAATGTGGATTTTGCGGTGAGTTAACAACAGCAATATGCGACATACCATGAACTTTTTTACACTGAGGCGTTGTGCACTGCGGATTATTTACTGTGTAGTCTCTAGCAAAGTCTGGCGGTAAAATATCAGTGCTTCCATAAAGTACTAAAGTATCGAGCGGCTTATATTTTACTGAATTACCTTTGTGCAACGCACTTAATAATTTTAGCGTGGCACGCGTATCTATCGTGGTATCAATGTCGGAAAGTACACTAAAAATAGGCAATTTAAGTGCAGGGCGTTTGTTTAAACTACTTACGCTTGCAAGTGACATTGCATCGTATGAAGCGGCAGCTGCATTTAAAGGAAATGATTCATACTTAGCAAAGTCTACATCGGCGTCTTTATCTATCCAATTAACAAAGGGTATGGCATCAATCCACTTTGCTATCCAGCCGTACTTATTATGCGGCTCAGAGCCGGGCGAATAAAGCATAAGCGCTTTAATTTTAGGCGAAACAGTGTGTTTGGTTGCGTAATCAATAAGTAACGCTGCACCGGTAGAGTAACCTGCAAGTATCACCTCATCAAAGTCTTGCATCGATCGCTCAACTCCGTACTTTATTGCCTGTTGCCACTGGCTAACCTCTACATTGAGTAAAGCACTTGCGGCACTTCCATGCCCTGGTAATAATATAGTACGCACGGTATAGCCTTGCTGATAATACACTTGTGCTAAATCGTGATACGTAAAGGGTGAGTCAGTTAACCCGTGGATTAATAGTGCAACTTTATTACTGCTTGGATGCGTAAGCTCAAAAGGGGCAATAATATCTACAATAGTAGGGTCTGATTTTCGCGTACCTTGTGTCACTAATTGCTGATACGTTTGTGTAATAACGGGGCATGGCATATTTGCACGGGGATTGGCTTTATTTATATGTTTATACGCATAATCTAAGTAATGATTGAATGGTAAAAGGGCGTGGTAATTAAAACGCTGGTGATTGTGCTCATTTTCAAAGCGTAATAAGCCTTGTTGCTTACTTTTTGTTATAAATTTGAAGTCGCTCGCCTGCGATATACAATTTTGAGCGACAACAATATGCGAAAAAACACTTAAAATAAAACCAAAAAATATGTTTGAAATTAAACCACTATTGTTCATTAACTTCTGCATATTGGACAAGACACTCGGTTAGCTTACTGAGTTCAAGCGGTTTTGCAAGATGCTGGTTAAATCCAACAGCTTGTGCATGTGCTTTATCCTCTGGCATAACGTCGGCGGTTAAAGCAATGATAGGGAGCTCTTCGTCTGTTTTAAATTGCCTGATCAGTGCCGTGGCTCTATAACCATCCATTATGGGCATTTGGCAATCCATAAGCACTAAGTCAAAATGTTGTTCTTTTACAATGTTGACCGCCAGCTCACCATTTTCAACAATGTGCGGCACAATACCTAGCGACCCAAGCATTGCTTTAATGACCATTTGATTTACAGGATTATCCTCTGCAACAAGAATACTTAAAGATGCAGCATTGGTATTTGCAGTCGTTATGGTTGGGAGTTCTTCTGGCTCTGTTGTTTCTAGCTGTATCTCAAATGTGAAAGTAGATCCCTGCTCTAATTCACTTTGCAACGTTATTTGGGCGTTCATTAATTGGCTCAGCTCTCTAGCGATGGTTAAACCAAGGCCAGTCCCTCCAAACTGCCGTGAAGTAGAGCTATCGGCCTGAGTAAACGCATTAAACAGTTTGTTATGTTGGTTTGATTTAATGCCTATACCAGTATCAACAACGTTAATTGTTATTTTTACTTCATTGGTAGATACAAACTCGGTATCGATATTTAGTGTAACGCTGCCTTTTTTTGTAAATTTAATAGCATTACTGCATAAGTTAAGCAGTATTTGCTCTATCCGCATAGAATCGCCAATAAACCATGTGTCGGCTGGTAATTTACAGTTAATTTTCCAATCAAGGCCTTTATTTATAGCGCTTTGTTCAAACATGGTATTAATACGTTGTACAAGTGCATTTAAATCAAATGGGATATATTCAAGAACTAAGCGTTGTGATTCTATTTTTGATATATCGAGAATATCGTTTATTAGATTTAACAAGCTTTTTGAAGATGAGTTTATTTTATCCAAATAGCCAATGAGTGTATTTGCGTTATCTTCTTTACGCGCCAGAGACGAAAAGCCAATTACAGCATTTAACGGCGTACGTATTTCATGACTCATATTCGCTAAAAACTGACTTTTAGCTTGGTTAGCTAAATCAGATTGCTTTTTAGCTTGTACTAGAGAGTAAGTGCGCTCAGCTACTTGGCGAGTTAGCGCAATTTGCTGCTGATTAAATAGTAGTAATACCATCAAAATTAATGAGCATACGGCCACTTGGAGTATAAGTAATAATAAAGTGAGTTGGCTATTGTGCTGTGATAAAAACTTTTCTTTTAGTGATAGTTTTACAACCCATTGTTGCCCACCAAAGTCGACATTGAACGACATTGGGCGACTGCCTTGTGCTTGGTCGAGGTTCTTTGAGTAATTAGTATAAAATGGAGGCTCGTTTATATCTTCATAAATACCAATCGAGAACATGTCTGATTGTTGCTCAGAAATAGCTTGTTCAATCATACTGCGCACTAAAAACACACCAGTGGCATAGCCTTTAATTTTTTCTCCACTCATACTTTGAGAGTGCACAGGTGCAAATAATAAATAAGCTGGGCTTGGCTCTTTGGTTTGCACCAGTTGGATTATTTTAGTGCTAATAGGTAAATATTTAATGGCAGGGTTGAGTAATGATGCTTTTCTATCTGAATTTGAAAAGACATTAAATCCAATCGCTTTTTGATTACCGTTAAAAGGTGCAATATATTTAACAATAACGAGAGGGTCATTATCCTCAAGTGGTTTACCTACGATATCAATATCTAAATGATAAATATTTGAGATTTCTTCAGTAAAAGCATTGCGCTGATCTTGGTCTATTTTTACATTCCACGATAAAGCTTTAATAAATGAATGTTGTTTGAGTAGCTGGCTTGCATAAGAATAAAAGTCTTGCTGATTTAATTTCGATGATGATTGGACTTGGCTAGCTAAACTTTGCACGGCAATAATACTGCGATTTGTGTACCTATATAAGCTATTTTCTATAACGTGAACTTCACGCTCAGCAATTTTAATCGTATTGATACGATTTTCTCGGTCATACAATTGAGTTGTAACGGCAACCGAGAAAAATAAAACTGAACATACTGCAAGAGTCGGTAATACAGATATATTATATTGATTCGACTTTTGTGGTAGCAGAGACAGTAACAATGGAGTGGCAATTAAAACGCCTAAAGTATCGCCAAGCCACCAGTAAGTAACATTTTTCCAGTGATTATTAATACTGTAAACAGGGTTGAATTCACTCAGTGCAAATACACCACAATTAGCCGAAATTAAGCTCACTAAAATGGCTACTACAACAATAAAATAAATGATATTTTTGCGTTTTTTAAAGCGTAACGGATGGCCCAACCAAAATTTTAAAAGCGCCGCACCTACCATTGCCTGTATTACAACACCAAAAGAGATGTACATCGCCTCATTAAATGAGTTGCCAATGAGTACCATTTCATGAACTGAGTTATTAAAAACATTAAGATTAAAAGCTATAGAAGCTATAAATAATGGCAGAATAAATCGCCACCACCATATATAACACCCCACTAAAGCAATACCGGCGGGTAACCAAATAGGAATTATTTGTGAGTTGAAAGCAAGTTTAGTGAGTGCAATGCCGACTAAAAAATATGCTAAAGCAAACATAATGTAAAAAATAATGGAATGATTTTTAGAGTTAAAATTTTTCACATAAGGTCCAAGCAATTATTATTATCGTTTTGAAATATCAGTATAGCTAACAGTAAGTTATTTTGGTTATTTTTATAATGGTAACTGTTTTTTGCTAAATGACTGCTTTAACACGACTGTTGATTCTATATTTGCAATACAACTTAAACTACCTAGTTGATGTTTTACAAATGTTTCGTAGCTCTCAAGATCGTGTGCAATGATTTTTAATAAATAATCATAGCTTCCTGATATTACACAACACTCTAATACATGTGGTAATTTTTCTACATGTTGCTCAAATTGCTCTGCAGCACTTACCGAGTTTTGGTTTAATCGCACAAACGCATATACCAACACATTAAGGTTAAGTGATTTAGGATTTATGGCGGCGTGGTAGCCGGTAATAATGTTTTCTTGCTCTAACTTTTTTATACGCCTTAGGCAAGGTGTATCCGATAGGTTGATACTGCTGGCTAAGTCTGAAACCGACATACGAGCTTGGCTTTGCAGTGCAATGAGTAATTGCTGATCTTTTTTATCTAACATAGTTGTCGGCTTTTATTAATTATTTTTATATTTGTAGTGATTATTGCTAAGTATTGCAGTTTTTACTATTTTTTTTGGCGTTTTACTCTCATTAAACTCTGTTAGCATTTAATTATAAAAATAATAGAGCACAACAATGAACACACATACCGCTACTTTCGATCAATGGATACGAACAGGATTTGTCACTTTAAATAGTGAACTTGAGCAGCTCTATTGGCAACAAACCGATAAAGCAAATGTAGAAGGAATAGGTGAGGCCTTAAAGCAACAATTAGAAAAAGAAGGCAACGCATTAATTAGCAATTTATTAGCCGAGGGAAACACAGATCAAGGCTTTGATAGCGCTTTTGACTTACTCGGTAACGTAGGATTGTTTATGGCAGCGTGTAGGCGCCATGAAATTACTGAGCCAAGCAGAGAAACGACCTCTCCACTAATTGAAGCCTCAGCGCTTGCTATGCATATAGGCGCATCCATTGGCGTAACTCCTCGTTTTGCTACCGCCCACTTAACTACTCATAACAAAGCACTTAACGGTATTTATAAACGATTTACTAATTTACCTGATGAAAAGCTATTTATTGATTACAACACCCAAGGTATTTTGGCCTATAAACGTGCAAGTGATGCTTTATTAAAAATATTGCCGTTAGGTATTTCACACCCCTTGTGTGGTGAGTTATTAAAAGTAGCTAAACAAGCGCTTATAGATGTAACTGAGTCAAATAATGCACTTTATTCTGAGCTCGATACAGATCGCTTTTTTAACTGCGTTCGCCCTTATTATAAACCGTACCGTGTAGGTAAAGAGGTTTACAGAGGTGCAAATGCTGGTGACTTTGCAGGTATTAACGTGATTGATATGTTACTAGGGCTTTGTAGCGCAAATGAACCTAGTTACTCGCAAATGCTGGTGGATAAGTTTTTATATATGATGCCGGAGGATCAACAAATCCTACGAGAAGCCATGCGTATGCAAAGCTTTATGGATGACTTTTTACAAGCTGAGCAATATAAAAATACAGGTTGGTTTAAAAGCCACGCAAAGTTATTTATTCAAGTGTGTAAATTACATGGCGACACCGCAGTCGGTCATCATAATCAATTGGTTGAAAAATTTATTGCTCAGCCTTCAAAAAATATGCAACAGCAGCATATGAGCAAGGTAACAGCAAGTGGTCCGCCGCTTCATGTATTACTTGATTCGCTCGAAAAATTAAGAGATAGGCGAGCCAGTGCCAAACGCGATGATATAAAAACACGTTTTGACGATCTAAATACACTTAAAGAATGGGTTAAATAGCATGCTTGAAAATGATTTTTGTATGGCTGATGGTTGTTATTTGTTAAACCACTCGGTTGGTCGTCCTCTTAAAAATACACAGCAATATTTAGCACAGCACTACTTTTTACCGTGGGAGAGCTCAAATAAAGAACCTTGGCAACAATGGCTGCCCGCAGTTGAGCAATTTACTACCGCGCTTGGTAAGTTATTTAATGCGCCTAGTTCGCAGTTTTGTCCTCAGGTTAATTTATCAAGTGGCTTAACAAAGTTGCTTATGTCGCACCCTCGATTACAGCAAAAAAATTGTAAAGTGCTTATGGCGCAAAGTGATTTTCCGAGCATGGGTTTTGCAATGCAAAAAGCGTTGCCAGAGTGTGCGCAAATTATGTTTATACCAGAGCACGAAAATCTAACTGATATTAGTGTTTGGCAACGTTATATAACTTGTGATATCGACTTAGTTTTTATAAGCCATGTATATTCAAATACAGGTGTGCAGGCGCCGGTATACGATATTGTAGCTATAAGTAAATTAACTAATAGTCTGTCAATAGTTGATGTTGCTCAGTCAGCGGGTGTTATACCGCTTGATTTAAGCATACTCGATGCTGACTTTATGATTGGCTCGAGCGTCAAATGGTTATGTGGTGGCCCAGGTGCAGCTTATTTATGGGTTAACAAAAACCAAATAAAGTTCTGTGAGCCTAAAGATGTGGGTTGGTTTTCGCATCAAAATCCATTTGAGTTCGATATTAACCACTTTGAATATAACGCCAGTGCGCTCAAATTTTGGGGGGCACTCCCTCTGTAGCGCCTTATATTATTGCCGAAAATAGCATTGCTTACTTTGCAGAGCTAACTGCTCACAAGGTAAGGGATCATAATTTAGCTATGCTTATGCTTATTCATGAGCAACTAGGCAAATATGTTGCATCACCTATGAGTAGTGATAAATGCAGCGGGACTGTTATTTTGTTTTTTAACAGGCAGCAAGACCATGTACTTACAGCGCTTAATAAAGCGAAAGTCAGTGTAGATGCCCGTAAATTTGGGATACGAGTATCACCGCATATTTATAATACTCAAGAAGACGTTGAGCAGTTTATTTCGATAGTAAAACGAGCACTTAAGGGTTTTGACTAAGCTGCTGCTGTCTTTGTTTTAATGACTCTATTTTTTGCTGCATTTGATTAATTGATGCGTCGTAAGCTTGCTTTAACGAATTTGTTTTAGTTGCGATAGCATCAGCAATAGACGAAGCGCCTAAACGATTGGCTTTATCTTGAGTCATGTAATCTATCTGCTGTTTTTTAGCTGCGTATTCTTTTTGGTTTTGTGCAATAGATAGCTCAAGACGCTTTATTTCACGCTCTATTTGTTGAACCTCTAAGTAGTCATCGACAGAGGTGTCGCTAATACCTTTATCGGGCGTAGAGCTTTTATATGCTTCAATTACGTTTATATCTTTAAGAGTAATAACTTGTGCATCTTTAGCGCAAGGCGTTTGGCTAAAGGTAGTAACGCCCTTAATTACACACTTATACACTGTTGTACTTTGTGCCAAGGTAAAAAATGGAACTGCCGCGCAAACTGATAGCAATATGAATCGGATCATAGCTAAACCTAAAGTGGCTAAAGTTGTGTTAATAATGCCCGAAGTTATTACAAGGCACAATTTGTTTAGTTTTTATAAATTTTAGGCACAAAAAAACCACAATTAAGTGGTTTAAATTAAGTATGGTGGAGAGGGAGGGATTCGAACCCTCGATAGAGCTACAAACTCTATACTCCCTTAGCAGGGGAGCTCCTTCGGCCACTCGGACACCTCTCCAACGCATAACCGTTTGTATTGATGGAAGTAAAAAAGCCACCAATTAAAATATGGTGGAGAGATAGGGATTTGAACCCTAGATGGGCTATAAACCCATGCCGGTTTTCAAGACCGGTGCATTCGACCACTCTGCCATCTCTCCGTGACGCAGAATAATACTTAGGTGATACCGCTGTGTAAATAGCAAAATGACTGTTTGCCTAATATTTGTACGTAAATGAGGTTTTTTTTGTAAATAAATGGAAATTAAGGTAGTTTTTGAATAATAAATAGGTTGCAGCAAACTGTGGGAGCTAAAGAAGAGGCTTCATTTAGTGGTTGAGTGTTTGCTGCACCGCAAAAATAATCATGGTTGGGTGATTATTTATATTGAGCTGCGCCGCTAAGTGCTAACCTTTTACCAATAGTGTTAAGTCTAGCTAACATTTTTGCTTTACGGTTAGTTGGTTTAACTGCAATGTGCGCAGATGCCGTTTGGTTTAATGTATTAATTGGATTCATTACCTTGCTCCGAGTTTGTCTGTTGAAATCGCGTGCATTTTGCACGTTAACTGATTAAAAATACAACGATAAAAATTGAGTGTGAAGCATTAGTTATTTTGATGTGAAAAGTTTTCAAATACGTTCAATTTTACTTTTTAAATAAGCGTTTTGAATAGTTATTTAAAAAACAAAACACCTACTACTCTATAATTGCAAGACTTGTGTGCTTGTTTATGCATTTTACTTTGTTTTATTTGACTAATTATTCAGATTAAATTATTTTGATTAAAGTGTTTTTCTTCATGCTTTGCGGCTATGTTTTATATCAGTAAAGTTGCTGTTATTGATAATTACTAATGTGGGTAAATATATAATCAAAAAACAGCTTAAATTATTTGAAATTGTTCATTGATGATGGCGTTTATTGTAACGAGTCAATGGCACTGCAATGATGAGTTTATTTGTTTTTCACTATATTGGTAATAAAAAAGCGCCTACATACTGTAGGCGCTTTGCGTTAGTTGCGTTAAATAACGCGTCTAACTGGGGACGGAGCCACTTTTAGCTATTGCTCTATTTGCTATAAAGGCATTAATTTGTTTTGTTGGGGTAAGCACAATGGCGTTACCTAATAGCACTAGGCTAAATCCTGCAAAGGTATTTGCATGCCATTCAAAGCCTTCAAAAAAGCTACTCAGTGTTACTGCCACTAATGGAAATAAAACAATAACGTAGCTGGCTTTTTCAGGGCCTATATTTCTTAGCAGTGCAAAGTAGCACCCAAAAGCGATTACGGTGCCAAATATTGATAGGTAAAGCAGTGATAACCAGTAACTTGGTGGAGCATTTAAACTAAATTGCACATCGTTCATTAATACATATAAAGCCAAACCTATGGCGCTGTATAACATACCCCATGCATTGCCTTGCAATACACCAATTTGCTTACGAGAATTACGAACGCTTACCATGTTTCCTAATGAAGCCACAAAGGTGCCACCAAGGGCAAGTAGTAACCCGACCAACACACCATTACTCAAGTCGAACTGCTGTAACTGTGGCCAAAACAGACACGTAATACCTAACACAGCGAGTACAGCACCTGTATAAATTCGTTTTGAGATTGGCTTACCAAAAAATAGTCGGGTGTTGACTATGTTCATAACCAGCAGCATTGAAAAGGCAATTGAGGTCATTGCGGAGGTTAAGTAATTTTGCGCCCAGTAAAGCATTAAATAGTTTAATCCAAAATTACAAATGGCTAATAAAACAAAAAAGCCATGATCTAGTAATTTAAATCGCATGTCGGGTTTTTTGTACGCTACATATAACCACATCAAAAGCGCTGCAATAGTAAAGCGATAAAATAACGATAACTCTACCGCAATATCGCCCAGTTGAAATTCGATGGCTAACCAAGTAGAACCCCAAATTAAAACGGTTGTAATGTATAGCGCTGCACTTTTCATGGTTACTCTCCAAAGCCCGATTGAATGGCTATTTTAAGACCTATCTGTATACTTACCATATACAGAAAAGTAAAAATGTAACCTATACAGATTTGGATGCGTGATGATAAGAAAAAAATAGCCAGGGGCATGAGTTTCTATATCAGCAAGTTATTCAGTTGATCAGAGATATGAGCGCCCAGCAGGTTTTACTGCCTGGCGAAAAACTTCCATCACTGCGCAAAATGGCAGATAACTTAAACATAAGTATCCCTACCGTAAAACAAGCGTATCAAGTACTTGAAGATCAGGGGTTAGTAGAAGCACGTGAAAAATCGGGATATTTTTTAAAAGTCGTTAGCATGGCGCGCAATTTGCCTAAGCGCGTTAAATTAAGTCGCGAGCCTGTTGTGGTAAATAAACAAGCCTTAATAGAGCAGGTGTACAGTGCGATTCATCAAGCTAACGTAGTCCCTTTTGGTATTGCTAATCCAATTGCTGCTGCACCCACCGATAAAGCACTCGCCAGAAACATGCGCCGTGTAATGACAATTGCGGGCAGTAAAGCTATTAACTATGGGCCAACAGATGGGTTTGTACCGCTGAAAAAGCAATTGGTGCATCGCTATTTAGATTTTGGTATTGGCATTGATATGGACGAGCTTGTGATCACCAATGGTGCGCAAGAAGCCATGGCTATTGCGCTTAAATGTGTAACAAAGCCTGGCGATGTAGTTGCTATTGAGACGCCTTGTTATCACGGAATTATCGAGTTAATAGAAAGCCTAGGGCTTAAAGCGCTCGAAATACCATTGTGCCCAGATAATGGTATTTGGTTAAGTGATTTGGAACGCGCTTTAAATGAGCATGACATAAAAGCGTGTTTATTCTCGACTGCAATTAGTAACCCTGTGGGCAGCTTTATGCCTGATACAAATAGACAGCAGCTGGTGGAGCTACTTGAAAGTCATGACGTAGTGCTTATCGAAGATGACGTATACGGCGATTTATATTTTACGGCAAAACGAGGCACACCTGCTTTAGCGTACTCTAAAAAAGGATTAGTGATTAGTTGCTCATCTTTTTCTAAAACGGCAGCGCCGAGCTATCGTGTAGGCTGGTTAGTTGCGGGTAAATTTGCAACGCAAGCAAGGCGATATAAAAGAGCGCTAAGTTGCTCTGCTTCTTTAATAAACCAATGGACGTTATCTGAATTTATTGCCAGCGGCGAGTACGACCGAAATTTAAAATTACTTAGGCAGCGCTTGCGCGATAATAAAGAGCGTATGCGATGGTGCTTACAACAAGCAATGCCAAAAAACACACGTATAAGCGATCCAAAAGGAGGTTGCGTAATGTGGCTAGACTTAGGAGGCGAGTACGATAGCCAAACATTGTTTTTACTTGCGCTTGAGGTTGGTATTAGTATTACCCCTGGGCTTGTTTTTTCAGCCTCTAATAAATATAAAAGCTGTGTAAGGTTAAGTTATGGTGTGCAATGGAGCGCGCAAACTGAGCAAGCAATAGTTACATTGGGTAAGCTTACTTTATTAGCTAAAAAGTAATACCAATCTGCTTATATATGGGGTCTATTTAACGTTAAGAAAATTACGCTAGAACTAGGCAAAAGTTTTTGTATCTAGTTGTTCTAAATAAAAAATTTTTAACGAAGTTATAGTGCAATTTAATTCGTTAAATTGATCAAAGATTTATGCAGGTTGGTATAAGTTTGCGAAACACAAAAAAGCAGCATTTAAGTAAACTTAAGTGCTGCCAAAGGGATGTTAAATAACGTTTGCTGTACTAATTTGTTTAAAGCTAAATAACTGGTAACCTTCAAGCTCTGGCACTTGCATTACTAATTGCTCTTCTTGTTTTGCAATATCAGCAAAGTTTCCACATAAAGAGTTAGCACGTTCTTCTAGTGCGCTTGCATGTAGCTCTACTTTTTCTTCTATTTGTGCGCCCATATTTTCCATACGTTGTTCAAAGGCATCCATATCACCGCCTGAACCAAGTAACTCAGAACCTAAAGCAACTAAAATACTGCCCATTGATTGCATCACTGCTGATTCAACCGCTGTTTCTATCTGCTGCTCAAATTGTTGTTCAAAGTTTGAGCCAAATTGATTAAAACTTTGTTGGCCCATCACAAATGTACCTTGCTGGTAAAATGTGTTTTCTACTTCGATTTTAATGTCGTCCATAAGCTCTGACATATTATCAAGGCCGTCAATATTAAATGCATTGCCTACTTCTTCTAATGCTACTCCGGCAATTTTAACACCCTCAAGCGCTATATTAGCTACTTCAGGCAATTGAGTGCGTAAGCTATCAGAGTACCTGGTTAGCGCTTCGCGTTGTGAGTTATTAAGTGCTACAAATTCGCCATTTACGGTTAAGTCACCATGGGTATTAAATAGCATGGTTTTATTATTGGCAGTAAAAATTTCTAATTCGTTTGGTTTAATACGTACGTCGTTTTTAAATTCGACGTTACATTCATCGCTGCTAAATGAAATTGCAGAATCGTTGTCGTTATGAGCCATAGCTGCTGGTGTACAAATTAATGCGCTAACTAATAGTAATTTTTTCATGTGTATTCTCTGCTTTTTTGTTGATGACTATTAACTAATAACAAGTTTAATGCCATTATTTTTTTATTATAATAAACAGTAAGTTAATTTGTTCGAGGCCTTTTTAATAGGTTGGGTTAAGTTAAAAACAAACTATTTTTTAGTCAAATTAACTAAGTTCTACAAATCTATAAGTAATATTTATCGATACGATAAAAAACTCTCACTTTCCACAATTGAAATTTAACGCTATTTATTCACATTACTGACATGAAGACTATTTACGATAGTCACGTGGCTTTATTTTGATGCTAATTTGCAGCGCATTTTGGTGTTAAACATTTTTAATTTACCGGCTATTGCGATAATAAAATCCTTGGCTGGTCTCAAACACTTTATGGAGTGGGTTGTGGGTAAGACATTTAGTTACGATGCGCTAGATGACGATTTTGTTGAAGACGAGTACGAAATGCTCGGACGTAATCAACACGATAAGAACAAGCAAAAGGTTAAGAAAAAGTTGGAAGACTACCTTGAGCAAAAACGCTTGCGTAAAAATCTAGGCGAAGACGATTTAAGCGATTACACCGACTAAATCACGCTAGTATAAATACAATACCAATTAATATTGAGAGTTTAAATGTGCAGTTAGTCGATATGTTTAAGTTTTAATAGTATTGGCAATAAAGAGGCCTCGCGCCTCTTTATTACTTTTAAAGCGTGCTTTTAGCCTGCGCTAATGCTTTTTGGATTGTAAGTTCTAACTTTTCGGGTTTAGTAAAAGGTGCATAGCGTTTAATTGGCATGCCATCTGCGGCAATTAAAAACTTAGTAAAATTCCACTTTATTTTGCGTGTTAAAAAACCAGGCAAGGCTGATTTTAAATAACGAAAGACGGGATGTGCATGCTCACCGTTTACATCTACTTTGGCCGCCATTAAAAAACTCACGCCAAAATTGATTAAACATCCTTGCTCTATTTGTGTTGCGCCGCCGGGTTCTTGTTGACCAAACTGGTTGCACGGAAACCCCAAAATTACTAAACCTTGGCTGGCATACTTATTATGTAAAGCTTGCAGCGACTCGTATTGGTAGGTAAATCCACATTTACTTGCTGTATTAACAATAAGCACAACTTTACCTTCAAAATCATTAAAGTTAATTGGTTGACCCTGCAAGCTTGTTGCGCTTAATTGATGAAATTCGTGCATTTTGGCGTCTTTTTATTGTTGTTACCGGTATTTTAACCTGAGCACAGTATTTCATAAAGTATAAAGAGCACTCTAATTTAAAATTAGAAATAGCCCCATACCGGCAAGCGTTGTGTAATAAATATTATGTGTTTTATAGGCAACAATAATGGCGACTATCGCTGCGCTTAAATAAGGGTTTTGCCAGTTTAAGTTAATGCCATCTTCATTTAAAAATACGATAGGCACCCAAATTGCTGTAAGCACCGCAGGTGCGCTAAAGCTTAAAAATTGCTGCATTTTAGGACCTACTTTAAACGGTAAAGCGCGGTGTAAAAATAAATAACGCGTAAAAAATGTAATGCACGCCATGAGTAAAATAGTTGTCATCATAGCGTTGCTTCCTTTTTAGCGGTTAGTCTTGCTGTAGCGTAACCTGCGCTCATTGCCAGCAGCGCTGAGCAAACAAGCCATAACTCAAATCCGGTACTTTTTAAAAGCGTTGCGCTAACGCCTGCTACAATTACCGTAACAAGTGAGGCCAAATTTTTGATTCCCGGAATAACCAACGCGATAAACGTGGCAGCAATCGCAAAGTCGAGCCCTAAATTAGTTAAGTCGGGCAGCATTGTGCCCGCTACAATGCCAATTAATGTCCAAATATTCCATGCAATATAAAAACTAAAACCAGCGCTCAATGCGTATATTAAACGTGTTTTTGTTCTATACGCTTTTCGATGATGAGAAAATGCAAATAGCTCGTCGGTTAAAACAAAGCTCACCGGTAAGCGCCAACGCATAGGTTGATCAATGACCTTATGACGCACAGCTAAGCCGTATAAAAAGTGCCGAGAGCTAATAATAAACGTTGTGAATAAAATTGTGAGCAATGGTGTGTTGCCCGCCATAAGTTCAATCGCAACAAGCTGTGCAGAGCCTGCAAATACTAATAACGACATTGCTTGGGTTTCAAAGGCGCTAAAACCATTTTGAATCGCTAAAGAGCCGCATAAAATACCCCAAGGAACAACGGCTAAACACAGTGGTAGCATATCTAAAAAGCCTTTTAAAATAGCTTTTTTAACTGGTTGCATGATATTTACTCTCACGGCTTGTAGAATGGCTCATAAGGATACCTTAATATTATGATGTTAAAGTAGTTAACAAATTAAATAATACTGTTTTTTTAAGGATAGGCACAATGACGACGTTAAAAGTGTGGGATGGGTTTATTAGATGCTTCCATTGGTTTTTGGTTGTAAGTATTGCAGTGCTTTATTTTAGTATTGAAGAGGGCATGATTGAGCTTCACTTTGTTGCAGGTTTTTTTACTTTAGCACTTATAGTAACACGTTTAATATGGGGTGTTATTGGTAGTAAAACCGCGAGATTAAGTGGGTTACTGCACTCTCCTGGTGCTATTTTAAAGGCGCTAAAAATACCAAGCGAATCGTTAGGCCATTCTGCACTCGGTAGCTGTATGGTGATAGTGTTTTTTATATTGATCATAACGCAACTTGTAAGTGGCTTAATGAGCAGTGATGGTATTTTAACTGACGGGCCGCTTGCTCAATATGTGTCTAGCGATACGATTGATTTTGCCAATTGGCTACATGAGCTGAATTTTGACATTTTACTTTATGCTATTGGCTTGCATGTATTGGCTATTATTGTTTACAGAATAAAAGGAAAACCGCTAGTTAAGGCGATGATCACAGGCTCAAAAGAGTTAAAAGCGGATGACTCTGAGGCTAAAGTAACAAAAGCGTCTTGGCCTGCGTGGTTAATATTTATATCTTTATTGGTGTTGCTGATATTTACGTGGGCGAAAGAGCCTTTAACTTATTTATTTAGTTAAAAACACATTAAATCAACCTTAAAGGGTTGGTTTTTTATTTTGATTACATTCTTTTGTTTGATTGTTGTGTGGTTGCAAATTATAATCATCAAGTTATTAGCTTATTAAGGTGAGGATAAATTTTTGCACGATTTATTAGTGCGTATAACTTGCCCTAGATGTATTTTTTGTGTATCCATATAGGTATGGGTAATAGTTTGTGACTCTTAAGGTGTTGCTGTGTTTATGCATACGTCGTTGGCCTGTGGAAAGTGGTCAACTATAGGTTGTTTAAATCATCATACCCAATTATTTATTGGTGATGTGGTGAGTGTAACCTTTTATGACTTGCAAGGAGAGCTAGTCAGTTTATCGTTTGATTATAAAATCACCTCGTTAGAGCAAGGTGAACCCCATGCATGGCCGCGTTTAGTTGCCGAGCACATTAATGTGCATATACCATTAATAAGCGCAGGGCGAATGACTGAACAAGGGCTCGTTGTTGCTTATCGACAAAACGAAATTTTTGCATTGCAAAGTAGTGGTATTTGTAAAGCCCAAGTTGATTTTCATTGCATCGCGAAATGTGATGATTATGTAGTTAAAGAATGTGACGCATATGAATTTATTTATCCACAAAGTAGCGATTCTTACAATGCAGGTACAAAAGTACTACAACCTAAAACGGGAAAAATTTATCAATGTAGGCCTTGGCCATTCAATGAATTTTGCCGTGTTAATGATGAGAATAAAGTTATGTTTGAACCCGGCATTGGACAAAGCTGGGCTATGGCATGGATACAAGTATCAGATTAATAAATATAAATAACCTTCTTCCCATAGGTAGAACGATTTTAGTAATGAAACGTATTACCTTCTAAGCCCTCTCAACTATTGAGTGGGCTTTTTTATTTTTATGGTAAACTGCAATTATTGTTATTTTTCAAATTGGTCTTTTCTGTGCCTCATCCTGATCACTCTCTAAATTTATTGTCTAACGTCCCTATCGCTAAAAAGCAAGCTTATATACTCAATGCGCATAATAAAACACGTGTCGATAACTATTATTGGATGCGTGATGATGAACGTCAAAATGAACACGTACTAGCGCATTTGCATGCTGAGAATACCTATTGTGATAAACAGTTAGCACCTATAAAACCATTACAAAATACACTATTTGAAGAGCTTAAAGCGCGTATTGTAAAAGACGATAACTCGGTACCTGTGAAAGACGGAAAGTATTGGTATCACTCAGAAGTGCGTGGCGATGATGAATATTCACGCCATTACCGCAGTACCAGCATAGAGGCTGATAATAAAGAGCTTTTACTAGATATAAATGTGCTAGCGGCAGGGTTCGAATTTTTTGAATTAGGTGAAGTCGCTCTTAGCCCGTGTGAACAACTTATGGCTTATTCTGAAGATACTGAAGGCCGACGTATATATTTAGTGCGCTTTAAAAACCTTGAAACAGGTGAGATGCTACCTGATGTACTTGAAAACACAGAAGGGCAAGTTGTTTGGGCTAATGACAATAAAACCGTTTTTTATGTTAAAAAAGATTTAAAAACATTATTAGGCTATCAAGTGTTTCGGCATGAGCTTGGTAGCGAGCAAAGCCAAGACGTAATGGTTTACGAAGAGCAAGATAGTAGCTTTTTTATGGGGCTTGGTAAAAGCCGCGACGAAAGCTTAATTATTATTGATTTAGCATCGACAGAGACCAACGATACATGGGTGCTTGATGCTAATAAGCCCACTGGCGAATTTGAAGCATTAATGCCGCGTGAAGATGGCCACGAGTTTGACGTAGATAAGCTAGGTGACACATTTTATATTGTGACTAACTGGCAAGCTAAAAACTTTAGATTAATGACGGCAACAAACGAAACGATTGCTGATAAAACACAATGGTTTGAGCATACAGCTCATAGAGAAAATGTACTGCTTGAAGGTGTTGAGTTATTTAATGACTTTTTAGTATTGAGTGAACGCGAGCAAGGGCAAGCTCGATTTGTAGTTGTTAATAGGCAAGGAAATTGTATGGCACTTGAGTTTGCCGATCCTTGTTATTATGCTGCAATAGCAATGAACCCAGAGCCAGACACTCGCACTGCACGTATTTATTACTCAAGCTTAACAACACCAGGTTCTTTATATGACGTTGATTTAGCAACAGGCGAAAAAACACTACTTAAACAGCAAAAAGTACTGGGTAGTTTTAATGCCGATGACTATCAGTCGGAGCGATTAATGGTAACTGCTCGCGACGGAATCAAAGTCCCCGCATCTGTTGTTTATCGAAAAGACAGCTTTAAAAAAGATGGCTCAAATCCGTTATTTCAATACGGCTATGGTGCGTATGGCTATACGATTGATCCAAGTTTTTCAAGTTCATCGCTGAGCTTGCTCGATCGTGGTTTTGTTTATGTAATAGCACATGTTCGAGGCTCTGAAATGCTAGGTCGCGAGTGGTACGAACAAGGTAAAAAAGAGCATAAACAAAATAGCTTTAGTGACTTTATTGATGTGACAAAAGCGCTTGTTGCACAAGGCTATTGTGATAGCAGCAAGGTGTTTGCCTCAGGCGGCAGTGCAGGTGGTTTATTAATGGGGGCGGTTGTAAACCAAGCACCAGAGTTATATTGCGGTGTTGGCTGTCACGTGCCATTTTTAGACGTATTAACCACGATGCTTGATGAGAGTATTCCGCTCACAACAAATGAATATGATGAATGGGGTAATCCAAATGAGCCTCAGTTTTATGATGTAATTGAAGCTTACTCTCCTTATGACAATATTCGCGCCCAAAACTATCCGAACATACTCGTTACTACCGGTCTTCATGACTCGCAAGTGCAGTATTGGGAGCCTATGAAGTGGGTTGCAAAAATGCGTGAGCTCAAAACGGATAGTAATATTTTAGTCTTTAAAACAGATATGGATGCAGGGCACGGTGGTGCATCAGGTCGTTTTAAAAGCTTAGAAGAAAAAGCCCTCGAAATGGCCTTTTTTATTGCTCTGTTAAATTAACTGCAAAATTGGAAAATTGTATTATTCTATATATAAGTTGATATCTGTAAGGCAATTTATGTTTGGAGCACATGGCGAATTCCAGATTTGTTCAAAGCCCCCTCAGATGTATTTAAAATTGAAGGGGAGCTTTAATAATGAAGGTATAACATCATTAACTAATGGTGTTATTCAAGAATTGAGCACTCACCCTGAAAATACGATTAAGTTTGTGATTGTTAACTTAAAAGAGTCTGAGCTGTTAACTCTGGATAGTCTTGATTCGCTAGAGGCCTATTTTGCGGGTGTAAAAGAACTTGGCTATCAACGAGTTGACTATATAAACATTAATATCATAGCTAAAAACATGTTTGAAAAAGTATGGAAAAATAGCGATGTAGAAGTTAATTTTTATAAAGATACTGAAAGCTATTTATTAGAGCGTCCAAATGACAGTTATATAAAACAGAACTGGTAATTAATATGAGTATTATAAACCGCTACTGAAGAGGGCTTATAATACTCTCTAAACAGCCTTTATAGCGCCTTGAAAGGTTTAAGCACATATCGTTTTTTAGCCTTACTTTATAATCGCCACTGTCAGTAGGCATCAGTTCACAAATAGCTTGTTTTCTTACCAGCGTTGAGCGATGAATACGAATAAACCCTTCAGGCTCTAGCTGCTGCTCAATATTTTTCATGGTTTCGCGGTGTAATACCGGTGTACTACCTTGGGTAAAATGCAGCTCTACATAATTGCCCGCACCATTAATCCAAATAATATCATTGATATCAATTAATCTTACCTTACCTACATCTTTAACTACTATATGTGATGATGATTTTTTTGTTGGTTCTTTTCTCGGTATTGACGCTCTGTTTCATTTGCAATCGGGCAAAGATGTATAAGCTTCTCAAAGCATTTATCAATACGTGGTGCAGTTGAATCTAATATTAAAAAATCAACCGCGCCCACTTCAAAAGCAAAACTCGCAAAACGGTCCGACTGGGCAATAATGACTAATTTCAGTTTTTTAGCAAGTTCAGTTAAATGCACTATTTGCATAGGGTCAGACATGCTTGTTAACTCATAAAAAAGTACGTTGTATTGACTTGTATCTATCTGATCTAACCTCTTTTGTTGTGTTAGGGATTGAGATTCAAAGTGTCTATGTTTTTGCACTCTACTTGTTAAAAATGTTGCAAACTTAGTGTTGCTAACAAATGTTAATGCATGAAAAGAAGCTGCCATTATTTTATATCCTCGTTGTACAGATTAATAAAGACCGTACTTAATGGAAAAAAATGTTACGAAAACATAATATTTTTATAAAGTCATCGTGATTTGCTCACTTATCCCGCCAAACTTGCAGCTTGTACCAATATAGATGCCTTGTAAGGAACGCGTATAGAGTCTCAATGCTAATCCTCTTAGTGTTGTCCGCGAAGTAACTATTTAGTTACAAAAATAACAATTCAAGAAAAAATAATTCAGGGGAATTACATGGTATTAACTAACAATGGTAGTGAGCGATTATTTAAAAAATCGTCGCTAACAGTAGCGCTAAGCAGCGTATTACTTGCGGGATTTTCATTTCAAGGTATTGCAGCCGAAGAGGATGAAATAAAAAAATAGAACGAGTTCAGGTAACAGGTTCTCGTATTCGTTCAGCTGAGGCGATGTCATCAGCGCCTATTCAAGTTGTAGATAGCACAGCAATCGACGCATCTGGTTCATTAAATATTCAAGATTTACTACTAGATAATCCAGCATTTGGTACACCAGCTATTAGCCGTACTAACTCAAACTTTAGTACAGCTAGTGCGGGTGTTGCGACTGTAGATTTACGTAATTTAGGTTCTAACCGTACATTGGTATTAGTTAACGGTCGTCGTTATGTATCAGGTGTACCAGGTAGTTCTGCTGTCGATTTGAATACTATCCCTAGCCAGTTTATTGAGCGAGTTGAAATTATGACTGGTGGTGCTTCATCTGTTTATGGCTCTGATGCTGTTGCTGGTGTTGTTAACTTTGTTTTAAAAGATGACTTTGAAGGCGTTGAGTTTGATGGTCAATATGGTGAGTCAAGTGAAGGTGATGACGAGTCGCGTCAGTTTAACTTCACTTCAGGCTTATCAAGTTCAGATGGTAAAGGGCGTGCAATGTTTCACCTTGGTTACTCTGATCAAGGAGCTGTTTTCTCACGTGATCGTGATCGCTCAGCAGTAGACCAATTTTCAGGTATTTACTTTGAAGATGATCCAGTAGCAAACCCAGGCTCTATATTTGATGCTGTAAGTCCATTTTTATCTTCATTTCCGCCACAGGGTCGCTTTAGCGCTGGGGATGAAACATTTACGTTTAATGATGCAAACACCCTACAAAACTCGTTTAGTACTAACGGTGGCGATGGCGTAGCTGCAAATGGTTTTAACCGAAGTGGCGTACGTACGATAGCGATACCTACAGAACGTTACTTATTTGCCTCAAATGGTAGCTACGAGCTAAGCGACAAGCATAGCTTTTTTATGAAGGTACTTACGCTGCAACAACAACCGTTTCTGAATTAGAGCCATTTCCTTTTGCCTCTGACGACATCTATGCAAATGGCCAAGTACCAATTGAATTTAATGTAAACGGTGAAATATTGCGTAACGCATTTGTACCTGATGATATATATAACGCAGCAACCGACACCGACGGTGATGGTATGCGTGATATCTTTTTGCAAAGCGCTTAAGTGATATCGGTAACCGTGGAGCACGAGCTGAGCGTGATACATTCCGTTTAGCACTAGGCTTTCAAGGTGAAATAGCAGATGGTTGGTTCTACGATACTTACTATGTATACGGTAAAACAAAAGAGTCACAAGTATCAGGTGGTTTGGTTAACGTACAAAGCTTTCGTCAAGGTTTAGAGGCTGTTATCGATAGCCAAGATTTAGATGGTGATGGTATTACTGATGAGGCTATTTGTATCGATGCGACAGCACGTGGCTTTAACTGTGCGCCGGTAGACATTTACGGTTTCAATTCGCTATCGCAAGGTGCTATTGATTTTGTAAGTGCACCTAGCTCACTTTCAACGTCGGTTGAGCAAGAAATCATTGGTGGTAATATTTCAGGTGATTTATTTGATTTACCGGCAGGTACGGTAGGTATCGCTGCTGGTTTTGAATACCGTGAAGAGTTCTCACGTAGTGAATTTGATGCTCTACAGCAAGCTGGCCTTAATGCGGGTAATGCAATTCCAGCAACAGAAGGCTCGTTTGATGTAACTGAATATTATGTAGAAGCAAACATCCCCGTGCTTGATTCAGTCACGATGAATGCAGCAGTGCGTTTATCTGATTACTCTACAGTAGGCAATACTGAAAGTTGGAACGTGGGTATAGACTGGGAAGTAATGGATAGCTTACGTTTACGTGCTACCCGTGCACGTTCAACACGTGCTCCAAATATCGATGAACTATTTTCTCCACCTTCACAAACTTTCCCAAGTGGTTTAAACGATCCATGTTTAGGTGTTACTAATAGTGGCGGTGGTGCTGCAGGTGATGCTTGTCGTACAGATGTTGGTGTTACAACTAATATCGCCTCAAATGGCGAGTTCACGCTTAACCAGTCTGACTTACAAGGTATTAGTGGTTTTAACCGTGGCAACCAAGATTTAAAAGAAGAAGTTGGTGACTCTGTAACAGTAGGTTTAGTATTTACACCAGAAAATCTAATATCAGGCCTAGACATTACGCTTGATTACTTTGATATCGAAATTACAGATGCAATCGTATCAACACCTCGTCAGTTTATTCTTGACCAATGTTATGGTGGTGGCGATACAAGCTTTTGTGACTTTGTAACTCGTCGTAGTGCGCCATCAGGTAATAATAGTGCTGGTTCACTAGAGTTTATTGACAGTGGTGTATCTAACAGTGGTGGTTTAGGTACAGAAGGTGTTGATTTAACACTAACGTACTCTACTGATATTGGCCCAGGTGCGTTTAGAACTCGCCTTGCTTATACTTACCTAATTGATGGTTATAGCATCCCACTTCCTGGCGCTGATAAAGATGAGTTTGCTGGAGAAATTGGTGCATCAGAGCATAAAGCTAACTGGAACTTTGGTTATAAACTTAACGACTTTGATTTTAACTGGAGCTTAACTTACATTGGCGCTGCAGACTTTGATGATCAATTCTTAAGTGGTTTTGGTATTGCTCCAGGTGGAGTAGGGATTGGTTCAGTGACATATCATGATGTTCAAGCAAGTTACCATATCAGCGATTCAACAGAGCTTTACGCTGGTGCGAGTAACTTATTTGATAAAGAGCCACCACGCATTTTATCGGGTGTGAGCGGTTCAAGTACTGGTACTGAAACAGATGCAGGTACGTATGACCCAATTGGTCAATCATTCTACATAGGTTTTAGAAGTAAATTCTAACCAACAATAACGACACTAATATAGTTACTTAATTAGTAACGTTCACAAAGCCTCAGTATTGCTGGGGCTTTTTCATGGGGGAAAATAATGTAGTAGTAATGCTTATACATTGTTTATCCCAATATATGAGCATTACACCCACTTAAGTCAAAAAAACGCCACTGGTAACAGGTGCGTTGTTTAGATTGAATAAGGGGTTAATATAATAATCGAAACGTTTGATTATTCGACGATTTATCCCTAATTAAGCCCTCTATGAGGGCTTTTATCTTTTTAGATTAAAATTAATCTAAGTAAGCTTTTAACATCCAAACCAGTTTTTCTTGCTCTGAGATGTAATCACTCATTAGTGAGGCTGTGCCTTCATCGTCTGCATCACCTGCTTGGTTTAAAATATCGCGCTGCATGTGAATTAACGTACTGTAACCAGCAAGTAGGTTCTCTACGGCTGTAACACCATCACTAATACCTTTAGCTTCTTTAATTTTACTTACTTCGAGGTAATCAGAAAATGCATGTAATGGAGCGCCATCTAACGTCAAAATACGTTCGGCAACTTCATCTACTTTTAAAAGTAATAAGTTATAAATTTCTTCAAATTTAACGTGTAGCTCAAAAAAGTTACGGCCTTTAATATTCCAGTGAAAACCACGCGCATTCATGTATTGAATTTGGTAGCTGCTTAATAGCGTATTGAGTGATTTTACGATGTCATCACTTTTTGCACTGTTTAGACCTATTGCGTTTACCTGTGACATAACTTGCTCCTTGAATAACCGTTGATTTGTGAACTTGTGATAAGTATTACTAATTTCGATAAATTAGTAAAATCGTTTAAATTTATCTGGTTAATCGCTTTAACCTATCAACTGTTCTTGGTATCTGTATTCACTTTAGACTATTAATAGAAGTGGGTCTGATTAATAAAAATACTACCCCTCAAAAATAAATAAAACTTAAAAGTATATAAATCATGATCTGAAACAAACTTTATTCAAGGTAATAACTTAGCTATTTTTTTATTGATGTAGGTCAAAAATCATCCATCCTAACGGCGCATAATAATGTTGTCGAAATAATTAGGAGAGATAACATGCATGCAAAAACAGCGAAACAAAATAAAGCAGAGTTAATCGTGGTAGGAATTGCAGTCATCGCATTTGTGCTTGGGCTAGTAGCGCACTTAGCAGGTGCAAGCTTTGCTAATTCAGACTTTTTTGGTTACATAGCAGCGCCCATTCCGCTGATACTGGCAGTGGTATTTTTAATTAGTTATAAAATAGCAGCCAATGCTGAGGATTAATCTTTCTCGCTTAAGCATTTTAAAATGTAGTCGACCACTTCGCGTGAGTAAATCATACTGGTATGGCTTAAATGGAACACTTTATGTTCAGCCATACCTTTGAGCTTAGTTTCATCAAGTAATACAGTGCCATCTGATTTACTGCCTTTAACTATAAGGGGCATTAAACCAATGGGTAAGTCACCTGCAATACTAAAAAGCTTCGCTTTAAACGGCCAGTTACCATTTTGTGTAAGCAAAAATTCAACGCTATTTTTTAAAAAAGACTCAAACCCTTTTGCTTCATTTTTTGTGCAATATGGCTACCTTGATGAGGCGTGCCTAAAGTAACTACTTTTGTAATGTGTTGGCTTGCAACTGAATTAGCTTCTAGGTATGCGCGAGCGACTAATCCGCCCATTGAGTGACATACGAGTGCAGAAGGTTCACCTGCAATAAATTCATCAATTTGAGCAAAAATAGCATCGCGGTTTGGATCAAGCGTATTATAAGTAAGGTTTAATACCTTAACACCAGATTCTTCCAAGCGAGAGCACAGTGGGCGCATAACAAAGCCAGACATATACAAGCCATGTAAAACAATAACGTGTTTAACTTTCATACGCCCTCAAAAAAGTGATTAGTTACATTAACTGCTGTGGTTTTATTTCAATATTAGTTGTATCGGTATTTACCCATGCTTCACCATCTTGAATGGTAATGGCGAGCTTAATGCCACGATCAACCAAAGCAGCAAGTGCTTGTGTGGCTGCGTAATCAAGGCTAAAAATACTCAGGTTTTTAAATTCATACAATTTAGGTTGATGTTTTTGCCACCAAATTGCTTGATTGTTTTCGCCATAAGTATATAGCACCACTTTTTTAGATTTATTACAGGCTTTTTTAAGGCGTTTTTCATCTGGTAAGCCAAGCTCAACCCACAGCTCTATCTCTTCACTATAGCTTACATGCCAAAGTTCAGGCTCATCATCAGCACTTAATCCTTTAGTGAATTCTAAACCATCACAGCTATTGAGTGCAAAAGCGAGTAAGCGAATCATTAACCGTTGGTCGGTTTCTGACGGATGTTGTGCCAAGGTTAAACTAAAATCTTGGTAAACGTGGCGGTCCATATCGCTAAGCGATAATTGCACCTTCATAATGGTGGATTTAAGAGCCATAACAACTAATCTAAAAAAATTTGCGCCAGTATAGCGCAATTAAATGAATTGCCAGTTAAAATAGCGGTTAATTATACGTTAGGAGTTAAAAATGGCTATCCAGTGGTTCCCTGGGCATATGAATAAAGCCCGTAATGAAATTAAAGAAATAATGCCACAAATGGATGTGATCATTGAAGTGCTAGATGCGCGCATTCCCTACAGTAGCGAAAACCCGATGGTGGCAACCTTGCGTGAAGGTAAGCCGGTCATCAAAATTTTGAACAAAGCTGATTTAGCTGATCCTAAAATGACGCAAATTTGGAAGGATTACTTTGAACAAGAAAATGGCGTTAAAGCGATTTCTTTTGGTCACGATAAGGCAGTTGAAGTACATCGTATCAATGAACTGTGTAAAAAGTTAGTGCCGCATAAAGTAGGCGCCGATAAGCAAATAAAAGCCATGATAATGGGTATTCCTAACGTGGGTAAATCTACGTTGATCAATGTATTGGCTGGACGCATAGTTGCAAAAACAGGTAATGAACCTGCTGTAACGAAAGCACAACAACGCATTAAGCTTGAAGACGGTATTATGCTTTACGATACGCCAGGTATGCTTTGGCCAAAAGTAGAAAACGAAAACTCAGGTTATCGCTTAGGCGCTACAGGTGCCATTCGTGATACCGCACTTGAGTATGAAGAAGTAGCAAGTTATACCGCTGAATATTTATTACGTGCTTATCCTGAGCTTTTAAAAGCGCGCTATAAAATCGCTGAACTGCCTGAAAGTGACTGGGAGTTTGTCGAAATGGCAGGTAAAAAGCGTGGTTGTATTCGTGGTGGAAACCAAATCGACACGTACAAAATGTCTGAAATCCTAATTAACGAACTGCGCGACGGTATTATTGGCCGTATTACGATGGAAACTCCGCAAATGCGTGAGGAAGAAGAAGTAATGGTTGCAGGTTTACGTGCGGCAGCAGAGGCTAAAAAACAAGCTAAAGAAGAAGAAAAGCTTCAGCGTCGAGCGCGAGCACGTAAAAACCGTCGTTAATTGATTTAGTTTAATTTAACCAACTAAATTACAGACATAAAAAAAGCCCGTAAGGGCTTTTTTAGTTTCATATCTACCGTCACCGATATGAGCAATGTAGCAAGTAAAATAGTAGGGCGGTTACTCATCATCAACATCAAGGGGCGTTGCGGTTCATAACAAGTAACCATAGCTGTTTACGTGCGCCACACGTTGTTTCAGGGTCGAGAAACAAATCAATTCATTCCGTTACAAGTCAGTATGTTTGCCGCCTTGTTGATAGTGATTATCAGTTAGATTCAAGTGTCTGTCAACACCCAAATGCAAATAATTCTTATTATTGAAGAGTTTGTTTTTTATTCATATATAAATCGGCTAGTTAGCACTGACATTTAATAAAAATACTTACTTTGGTTGAACAATTAAGAATAAAAAATAGATGCTTAATACTTATTAAATAATTTGATATGAATTTTTATTATAAAAGCATTGCTTGTAAAACCTTAGCCCCTAAAGATCAACAGCCTTTAATTTATGGCTAAAAATATTCGTACTTAACTGGATATTTTAAGCCACTAACGCACTTTATTTGCTGTTATACGTAAATTAATCTGCTCCACTAGTACTTTATCCTGCTTGTTTAGACGCCCTACAATGAGCAAGAAATCACTACCGTCAGTTTTTATTACTTTAATGCTTGTGTTATCAAGTTTGGTTTTACCGTATGTGGTTTCTATTTTTTCTATGTCTTTAAAGTGACTAAGATCTGATTCAAGCTTACCGTCATCGTTTTTGTAGTAACTAAAAATATAGTTCTCGGTTATTCCGTTACCGTCTTCTCGGTAATCAAATACTGCATCGCTATAAAAATAAAGTATTTCTTCGTTTTCAGGTGTTAGGCGATTACGTTTTAAAAAGTGTACTTGGTAAGACCATAAACTATCGCCTTTTATAATTGCAGCATTGGGTAAAATATTTACTTCTTGAAGTACGCCTAAAAATAATAGAGGTGCAAACGTAAGCGAGATTAAATACTGTCTAATTCGCCAGTGCGAGTTGTGATGTAGGGCTTCTTTACTTGTATCGGTTTGCTCAATGTAACTAACTAGAGGCAACCATAAAAATGGCATTATACAAATCACTATGGTTGCGTATTCGTCCATTCGATAAGCAAAGGCGCTGGCAAGTACCATTAGCCAAAGAGTCAAGGCAGTCCAGTTTGGCATTACTCTATTTTTGTTTAACTGTTGTTGGCTGTGCTCTGCAAGTGCGAGATACAAAGGGTAATACCATACAAACGCAAATATACCTCGAGCAATAGGCATGATACTTGAGTTGTCGCGCTCTTTAATGGCTTTAAAATTACGATAACTCCAATAGTTAACAAATATGCCTAAACTTAAAATACTGTAAATAATAAACTTACTTACAGATACTGCATAAAATGGACTATCTTCAAATTTCACTTTTTTTGCTGACTCTAATCGCCAATCGGCGAAAAAGAATATGAGCACTAAAATATAGCCAGCCAATACATATTTAAGCCAGCTATAACCAAGGCTGTCTAGCACATCAGCTGATGTTTGAGTAGTTTCGCTCGCCTTTGCATATTTTAGAATAGAGTAATGGGTTGCTGATATTAACTTTTTACGCTGTGCTAAATAATCATCTATTTGATCCGCTTTAATATGATCTTGTTTTGCGTAATAGTCATAACTCAGTGTTAAAACATTATCATTAAATTCAGTAGTTGTTTTTAGGTTGAAGTAGTCGTTATCAATTTCTTCTTGATCGCTATCAAATCCCCAACCTTTTTCTGCAAAATGTAGTTTTATTGTGGTGTTAATTATATTGGGATAGTCAAAGTAAAGTGGGCCGGTGCGATTTACCTGCTTTGGTTCGTAAACGCTATTTTGTATTTCATTCGCGTAAAAACTAGCTTCGTAGCCTTCGTCTGTTTTTTCCCAAAATTGACTAATTAAATACGACTCTTTGGTTATTAGTTTACCCGTTTGCTCTTGCTCACTAATAGTCATTGCTTCATTGATTGATAAACCAGTTAAAAAGCCTTGGTAATACTCGAAGTAAGATTTAGCAACGCTATTTAGACCACTGCTGGCTATATTGCTTCTGCGGTTAATTGCTTCAAATTCAGCATAAGTGTACTGGGTTTCAAAACGTGATGGCTCAGATACTTTTTCAGCAATAAAAAAGTTATCTTCTACAGATACATTTGTATGTACAGGCTTTTGCGCCATTGACGTTAAAGCGCTTTCACCTTTATCAATAATTAGGGCATAGCCATAATCAGGCTGCTCTAAATATTCGAGAGTACCTCGTTGGTAGCTGACCGTAGGATCGAGCCAGTAGCGCTCTCCGTTTTGCTTTAGCGTAACAATTACGTGATTAAATACACTTGCTGAAGGTGGAAGTTCTTTTAAACGTTTGGTTTCCTCTGTATCAACTAGCGCAGGGAAGGCCTCTATATCCATCGCTTTTAATAACGAAATAAGCAGTACTGTTTTATCTTTACAATCGCCGTATCGTAGCGAAAGCGTTTCTGAAGCTGACGTTGGTTGATGCGAGTTAGTGCCCATTTCAAGCCCTAAATATCGAACTTCGTCTTGGCTAAAGCGCAGTGCTGCGGCAATTTTATCTGATGTTTTTGTGTGTTTTGCTTTTATTTCTTCAGCTATATCTAAAATGCTGCTTGGGGTTTCTATGGCTGATTGATAAAGCGGATATGCCCAGTTAACTACCTGACCCCAATCGTCAAACTCAGAAAAGTAAACTTGTGTATACGGGTCGTACCACGTTGGGGTTTGAGAGTTTTGCTCCAGTAAAGGTTCTTCAAAAGAGTTATAGAATAATCTTTGCCATATTTGTTAAGCGTTTCTTGAATATCAGCTGCGCCGTTTATTGTATTAATATGTAAAGGCGTTTGTTTACCCCAAAGTACACGCATATTTTGTTGCACTACGGGTACCGACCAGTTCAGCGTGCGTCTTGTACTAAACTTATTAGCATATATAGGGTTGCTACCTGCCACTGTGTAGCTGTAATCGAGTATGTCGCCACTGCGCATATCATCAATAATAATATTGAGTGATAAGCTACCATTATAAATACGCTCAGCTAACTCAGATTCACCCTGTATAATCGTCATTCTCGCGCTACCAAGCTTATCAATGCGCTCATTATTTCTGATAATCGTTAAGCTATTTAGTGTTAGCGACTCGTAACTTGGATCAAAATCAAGATTAAGCTGGCTTATATAATCAACACCACTTTGATTTAAAGCTTTCATAACCAAACGCGTATAGCGTTGCTGTTTTTGTCTGCTCGGTATATAGGATTGGTTATCGAGTAACAAATAAAGTGTGCCGTCACGTACCTTGGTTATGTCGGAATGTTTGGGTTGCTCAATAATATGTGTATTAACCCAATTAGCTGGTTTATCTATTTTATATTGCTGCGCAAAAATATTATGAGAGAAAATTAATAAGGTAAGTGCAATTAGCCAAGAGCTGAGTCGAAGGAAGTTCCATTTCATTGTAGGGTCTTATAGTTGTTTTTATAAATACTATTGAAGGAATAATGTACCAAATTCAGGCTTTTTTGACAATGTGATGTTAACAAATTCATTGTTGAGCAGTTAATTAATAGTATATAAATAAACTGCTATGGTAAGTGCGAAACGCTTAACCCCCTCAAATGTTCCTAAAATGATTTTCTAGTTGTATTGCTAAATCATAATTAGCTAAGCCTACTTTATTGTGGGCTTTATTAGAGCTGCAAAAATCCTATCTATTTATTCGTACGGTAATCATTCAAACCTTTAAAAGTGTTTATAAATCAAAATATAACAGTAACTGTTTTTGCTCTTTTTGTTCATGAACTTTATGAGCAAAAAGCATATAACGATCATCAATGCACCTTACCTTCTAAATATTTAGTTAATTTCACGTTAACAATAAGCTGCGAGTTAGATAGCAGTTTGTCGTCGCTTATCTACCTGACAATAAATACATACACAAGCGTGGAGAAAATAATGAAAGCAAGTAACACACAACTCGCTTTGGCAGTTGCTGCAGCATTAGCAAGTACATCCGTTTTAGCCGATAACGATACGCAAAAACTACAAGAGGAATTAGATGCGTTACAAAAAGAAGTAAGTGCACTAAAAACAACCAGTGGTTTTAATTTAGAGTTTGGTGGACGGGTTCAGCTCGACTACAACTATTTTGATGGTGCTTACAATGCTGATAACGAGGGCTCTGGCGGGAGCAATTTTTTCCCTCGTCGTATTCGTACTTACGTTGAAAGTGAGCACGGAAATTGGGATCACAAGTTGTTACTCGAGTTTGCCGAAGGCACTGCTGAAATAGTGATGGCGCGTGTTCGCTATGCGTTTGATAACGGACTTAAAGTTAAAGCAGGTAAAATTCGCGAAGATATATCGCTAAATGCATTAACCAGTTCAAAGCACATTAATACAATTGAGCGTAGTTCGCTTGCCAATACTTTCTCCCATTTTTTCGTTGGGGCGCTTCTGCCTATCAATATTTTAAAGACTCTGGCTTTCGTTACGCGATAGGCGTTTATAAAAATGATGCATTTGGTGCAACAGGTAGCGATGAAAACGATAAGCTTACTCTTGCTATTACTGGGCGTGCTACATGGTCGAGTACATCACCTGGCGATGTAATTCATTTAGGCGTGTGGCATTCATATCGCGATATGGGTGGCAATGAATTAGGCGCACGTTTTGCGCGTGGTGAAGTGCGCGAGACTAATACTCGCCTTGTTGATTATGCTGCTGGTGGTGTAACAAGCCCACTTGATAGTTTATCGCAAACCGGTCTTGAGTTTGCTTATCAGGCGGATTCTTTAACACTTGAGGCTGAATATGCAAGCCGCTCACTTGATGCCGCTAATAGTGCTGATTTTTTAGATGGCGAGCGCTTTGATGGTTTTCATGTATCGGCAAGTTACTTTTTAGGTGGAGAACAGCGCCAATACAAAGCGAGCTCTGCATTATTTGTACAACCTAAAAATATTAAAGATGCATGGGAGTTGGTGGCACGTGTTTCAGAAGTAGATGCTACAAGTAGCTTACAAGGCACAAAAGCGACAACTTATACATTAGGTACATCTTATTACGTAAGTAGTGATATTAAGTTTATGGGTAATCTAATTTACAGCGATGTAGAAGGTGCCGGTACTACTGCGCTGGTTGGCGACGAAGACTCTGGTATGGGCTTTAGTGCACGTATGCAGTATTTATTTTAAAGGGACACACAATGAAATTATTTAAATCATTACAAACGACCATACTTGCAGCATCGTTAGTACTTAGCAGCCCAATGGCAATGGCCGACACTCACTTTTTAATCCCTGGCGGACCTGGTGGTGGTTGGGATACAACAGCCCGTGGTATAGGCGAAGGTTTAGTTAAGTCAGGCATTGAAAATAATGCATCTTTTCAAAATATGTCTGGTGGTGGAGGCGGTCGTGCTATTGCGTATTTAATTGAGTCGGGCACTAAAAAGGGCGATATTTTAATGGTTAACTCAACGCCTATCGTATTGCGCGCGTTAAGTGGCCGAATTCCTTATAGCTATCGCGATTTAACACCTGTAGCCAGTATGATTGCAGATTATGGCGCGTTTGTAGTGCGTAACGATTCTCCATTTAAAACTTGGGAGGATGTTATTAAATCAATAAAAGAAGATCCAAGTTCGGTAAAAGTAGCGGGCGGTTCTGCTCGCGGCAGTATGGATCACTTAGTGGCGGCTCAAGCTGTTAAAGCTGCGGGTATAGATGGTCGACGCCTACGTTATATTCCTTACGATGCAGGCGGTAAAGCTAAGGCTGGGTTGCTTTCAGGCGAAGTGAATTTACTTTCTACTGGCTTAAGTGAAGCGCTTGAAGTAGCTAACGGTGGTCAAGCACGTATTTTAGCGGTTACATCGGGTGAGCCCTTACCTGATTACCCAAAAATACCCACACTTAAGTCACTAGGTTACGATATGGAATTTGTTAATTGGCGTGGTCTTTTTGCTGCACCTAATTTACCCGCTGAAAAGTTAGCACAGTACACAAAAAAACTACGTGAGTTGCAAAGTACACCTGAGTGGGAAGCTGTACGAGCTCGTAACGGTTGGCTAAATCTTTTTCAAGAAAAAGATGAGTTTATTAAGTCACTAGAAGCACAAGAAGTGCAGCTTAGAGCTGTAATGGAAGAGCTTGGCTTTATCCGCACATTGCCGTAATCGAGGTTTTAAAATGACGAATCGAGAATTAATAGGGCCAAGTTTATTCTTGGCGCTATTTACTTTATACGCTGTGGTTGCATGGCAAATTCCGCTACTACCGTTTGAAGAATACGAAACGGTTACCTCAGCGACACTTCCTAAAGTATATGCCGGGTTTGGTATTGTGGTGTGCTTACTTTCTATTGGTTCAACATTGCTTAAACCAAGAGAGAAAACTAATACTGATGATGTTCTTGAAAAGTCACACGTACTGCGCACCTTTGGTTTATTAATATTAATGGTAATTTATAGCGCGGCACTGGAGCCAATTGGTTTTTTAATTTCTACTAGTGCGTTTTTGCTTGCGGGCTTTTTTGTGATGGGCGAAAGACGTAAGGGAATTTTGCTATTTGCATCGATACCGGTTGCGGTGGTTTTTTGGTTTTTGATGACTCAAGTATTGGGTATTTACTTGGTTCCGGGCGATTTGTGGAGTTAAGTTATGTTTGATGGAATTATGCTTGGTTTGTCGACCGTGCTCGACTTTAATAATTTAATGTACGTTATAGCTGGCTGCTTGGTAGGTACTTTTATAGGTATGTTACCAGGATTGGGGCCAATTACCGCAATTGCCTTGATGATCCCAATTACTTACAGCATTGGCGCCGATTCGGGCATGATTTTAATGGCGGGTGTTTATTACGGCGCTATTTTTGGTGGCTCTACGTCATCTATTTTAATTAATGCGCCTGGCGTGGCGGGTACGGTAGCTTCCTCCTTTGATGGCTACCCGCTTGCTAAACAAGGGCATGCAGGTAAAGCATTGGCAATTGCTGCTTATTCCTCCTTTATAGGCGGAACGATTGGCGCCATATTATTAATGGTAGCTGCACCTTTATTAGCAAAAGTGTCATTGAGTTTTCAATCCCCTGATTATGTTGTGTTGATGTTTTTAGGCTTAACAGCTATTGCAGCATTTTCAAATAAAGGGCAATTTTTAAAAGCAATGATGATGACTGTGTTTGGCTTGATGCTAGCAACGGTTGGTATTGATCCATCATCAGGGACTGACCGATTTACCTTTGGGCAACCTGATTTACTCGACGGAATAAGCTTTTTACTGGTTGCTATGGCAACGTTTGCATTAGCCGAGGCGCTTGTAAATGTTGTAAAACCAGAGAAAAAAGATGCTAAAAACATTAATGACTCAGACACACCGCAAATAGGTTCAACCAAGTTAAGTAAAGCCGAGATTAAAGAGATAGCACCAGTGATTGGTCGCTCGTCTATTTTAGGTTTTATAGTGGGGGTGTTACCGGGTGCTGGTGCAACTATTGCAAGCTTTATGGCTTATGCAACAGAGCGAAATTTAGCGCCAAAAGGTTTGAAAGAAAAGTTTGGTAAAGGCTCATTACGTGGTTTAGCTGCGCCAGAGTCGGCAAATAATGCGGCGTGTACAGGATCGTTTGTTCCACTGTTAACGCTTGGTATTCCGGGCTCAGGTACTACGGCAATTATGCTAGGTGCTTTGATTGCTTACGGCATTCAACCAGGTCCAATGCTTATGCAAGAAAACCCAAGTGTATTTTGGGCGGTTATTGTAAGTATGTACTTTGGTAATATTGTACTGCTTATTTTAAATTTGCCGCTTATTCCTTACTTTGCAAAAGTATTAGCAATGCCTAAGTCGGTACTCACCGTGATGATATTGTTCTTTAGCTTAATTGGTGTTTACTTAGTGTCCTTCAATACCTTCGACTTATTTATGATGGTAGGATTTGCGGTGGTTGCGCTAGTATTGCGATTACTGTCATTTCCTATGGCACCACTATTATTAGGTTTTATATTAGGAGATATGATTGAGCGAAACTTCCGTCGTTCAATGATGATTTCTGATGGCTCATTAAGCTTTTTATGGGATCGTCCGCTAACATTGAGCATATTTGTAATTTCAATTTTAGTGCTGTTGTTTCCGTTAAAAGATTATTTAATGCAACGCCGTGCAGACAAAGTAAATGCATAATTGAGAATGAAATGAAAAACACCAACAAGCTAAATCCATTGCAAAACATGGTCACAAAACCTAAGCGATTAGAAACACGATTAATTATTTGGGTAACAGGATTGTGTGTATTGCAGGCTTTATTATTTGGCGCGTTGGTGTATCAACTTACAGCGCAAAGCTTACATAACCATATTGGTGATAAAGCATTAGCTGTGGCAAGCAGTATTGCCACACGTGCTGATGTAATTAATGCACTGAAAATACCTAGTGACTTAACCGCTATTAACATGAAAATTGAAGATTTACGACAGCTTGTAGGTGCTGATTTTATTGTTGTTGGCGATGAAAATGCGCTTCGTATTGTGCATCCAGATGAAGATAAAATTGGCAAAAAAATGGTCGGAGGCGATAGCAAAGCTGCATTAAAAGGTGAACGCTATATTTCGGTGGCCCATGGTAGCTTAGGTGAATCAATTCGTGGCAAAGTGCCGGTGTACGCAGGTAATAATGAAATAGTAGGCGTTGTATCGGTTGGTTTTTTAGTACAATCAATCGATCCGCTTATTCTCTCTCGCAGTAGTGAAATTTTAATATGGGGCTTAATACTTGTAGGTTTAAGTATACTGGCGGCTATTTATATTGGACAGCGTGTCAGAAATGCTATTTTTGGCCTGCAGCCAGATGAAATTGCACGTTTGTTTTCAGAACAAGATGCAATTTTAAATACGGTACGCAGCGGTATTATTGCACTCGACCCGGACGGAAAAGTACGAAAACTCAATCAACGCGCCTGCGAAATATTAGATAAACCAACTTCAATTCTTAATCAGAACCTCAGCTTAAACGATTTATTACCTGAACATGCAGAATTTTTATTGCGTAATCAGCGACGTAAAATAGTGGGTTTTGAATTATTTGCCGCCGATAAACGCCTTATATTATCGAGATTTTCTTTGCAAGTGCAAGGGCAGGCGGATGGTATTTTACTGAGTATGCGCCCCTCTGATGAACTTGAGTATTTAAGCCAACAACTTACTAAAGTTCAGGCTTTTGCAGAGCTTTTAAGGGTACAAACTCATGACTATTCTAATAAGCTCAACTTAATTGGTGCGTTAGTGCAAATGGGCAAAAACGAACAAGCTATAGAAATAATAGGGCAAGAAAGCCAGGGCTCTCAGGCACAAATTCATAACTTGTTAGAGCGCATACAAGACCCTGTGCTTGCTGGTTTGTTGGTGGGTAAATATCATAAAGCAAGAGAATTAAATGTTGCGCTTGAGCTTAACCCCGACAGCCTACTTGGTGTTATTGCACGTAAAGATATGCTCGAGCGAGTTGTGTCTATTTTAGGTAACCTTATAGATAATGCGATTGAGGCTGCTATTAGGTCATCGAACTCTCGCTCTGCAAAAGTACGGGTAACCGTTGATGAAACCAGCCAAACTCTCTTATTTGATGTAGAAGATACAGGCTTTGGGTTAGGTTCTGACCATGATGTTATTTTTACCCCTCAGTACAGCTCTAAATCAGGAGCAGAGCATGGTATTGGTTTATATTTAGTAAAAACAAATTTAGACTCATGCGGTGGCACGTTAGAAATTGGTGAGTCAGACCTACTTGGTGCAAGACTAAGTGTTTACATTCCAAAATAATAAGAGCATTAAACATGACGTATTCAGTAGTAATAATTGAAGACGAAGTAGAGGTAGCACAGCTATTAGCGCAGTACTTGTTATTACCAAATGGTGTCGCAGGTAGTCAAACGCCAAAGCAAAGTTTAAGGCAAGCACAGTATCAGGTAGTGGGCATTGCAGGTAATTTAAGCACGGCAACAGCCTTACTGCATGCAATTGAACCCGATTTGATTTTACTCGATATACATTTACCTGATGGTAACGGACTTGATTTATTGACCGACTTACGACGTCGAACGATTAAAAGTGAGGTTATGCTGCTCACTGCTGCAAAAGAGGTCGAAACCCTTGAAAAAGCAATGCAGTTAGGTGCATGCGACTTTTTAGTAAAACCATTAATGTTAAACCGACTTGATCAAGCACTCGCACGTTTTGAATCACGTCAGCAATGTTTTTCTGATGCAAGTGAAGTAACGCAGTCAATGGTTGATATGTTATTTGGTTCAAAGCAGCAAACCAACACGTCTGTTCGTTTACCAAAAGGGGTCGATCAACTTACCCTGCAAAAAATACATGATGCTTTTGTAGAGCACGCAACCACTGCATTTACCGCTCAGCAAATGGGCGATTTGGTTGGTGTTAGTCGCTCTACAGCACGCCGTTACTTGGAGTATTTGCTTGAATCAGGTAAGTTAACAGCGGATCAAAGTTATGGCAGTATTGGCCGCCCTGAACGTTGCTATAAAATAGCGAAGTAACTTTTTGTACCTAAGGCTTAAATATTAAATTTCATTTGTTTCAATGTCTTACGTTTTTTTTGTTATGTTTGATATTTAATAGATGACGACGATAAAAAAATATATTGAATTGATTGCATTTTAAGCGGCTTGCATGGTGATGTTCGCTTTAAGTGATGTTATACTCCTGCCGAATAATTTATCGACTTTATTAAGAGTAAAATTAATGGCAGATTTATCGAAGTACAGAAACATTGGTATTTTCGCGCACGTTGATGCGGGTAAAACCACGACTACTGAGCGTATCCTAAAGCTTACTGGTCAAATCCATAAAACAGGTGAGGTTCATGATGGTGAATCTACTACTGACTTCATGGAACAAGAAGCTGAGCGCGGTATTACTATTCAGTCTGCGGCTGTAAGCTGTTTCTGGAAAGATCACCGTTTTAACGTTATCGATACTCCTGGACACGTTGACTTCACAGTAGAAGTTTACCGTTCACTTAAAGTATTAGATGGCGGTGTTGGTGTGTTCTGTGGTTCTGGTGGTGTTGAACCACAATCAGAAACTAACTGGCGTTATGCTAATGATTCAGAAGTTGCACGTATTATCTTCGTAAATAAATTAGACCGTATGGGTGCTGATTTTTACCGTGTAACTGAGCAAGTACGTAAAGTACTTGGTGCTGTACCACTAATCATGACTTTACCAATTGGTATTGAAGATGAATTTGTTGGTGTTGTAGATGTTTTAACTAAAAAAGCATACGTTTGGGATGACACTGGTCTTCCTGAAAACTACGAAATTACAGACGTTCCTGCAGACATGGTAGAAAAAACTGACGAGTATTATGAAATGCTTGTTGAAACTGCCCTTGAGCAAGACGATGAACTACTTGAAGCTTACATGGAAGGTGAAGCACCTTCTGTAGAAGACATCAAGCGTTGTATCCGTAAAGGTACTCGTGAGCTTGCTTTCTTCCCTACATACTGTGGTTCTGCGTTTAAGAACAAAGGTATGCAGCTTATTCTTGATGCTGTTGTTGATTACCTACCATCTCCTACAGAAGTTGATCCTCAACCTCTTATGGATGAAGAAGGTAACGAAAATGGCGAATTTGCAATCGTTTCTGCAGATGAACCTTTCAAAGCGTTAGCATTCAAAATAATGGATGACCGTTTTGGTGCATTAACATTCGTACGTATTTACTCAGGTAAACTAAATAAGGGTGACACTATCCTTAACTCGTTTACTGGTAAAACTGAGCGTGTTGGCCGTATGGTTGAGATGCAAGCAGATGACCGTAACGAATTAACTAGCGCACAAGCTGGTGACATCATTGCTATCGTAGGCATGAAAAACGTGCAAACTGGTCACACTTTATGTGATCCTAAGCACCCTGTAACACTTGAACCAATGGTATTCCCAACTCCAGTAATTTCGATTGCTGTACAGCCTAAAGATAAAGGCGGTAATGAGAAGATGGGTGTTGCTATCGGTAAAATGGTTGCAGAAGATCCATCTTTCCAAGTTGAGACTGATGAAGATTCAGGCGAGACTATTCTTAAAGGCATGGGTGAGCTTCACTTAGATATCAAAGTAGATATCCTTAAGCGTACTTACGGCGTAGACCTTATTGTTGGTCAACCACAAGTTGCTTACCGTGAAACTATCACTCGTGAAATCGAAGATAGCTACACGCATAAGAAACAATCTGGTGGTTCTGGTCAGTTTGGTAAAATCGACTACCGTATCAAGCCAGGCGAAGTTGCTTCAGGCTTCACGTTTAAATCATCAGTTGTTGGTGGTAACGTACCTAAAGAATTCTGGCCTGCAGTTGAGAAAGGCTTTAAGTCAATGATGGGCGAAGGTGTTCTAGCTGGCTTCCCAGTACTTGACGTTGAAGTTGAACTTTTCGACGGTGGCTTCCATGCCGTGGATTCATCTGCAATCGCGTTCGAAATCGCTGCTAAAGGCGCTTTCCGTCAATCGATCCCTAAAGCGGGCGCACAACTTCTTGAGCCAATCATGAAAGTTGACGTGTTCACTCCAGAAGATCACGTTGGTGATGTTATCGGTGACCTTAACCGTCGTCGTGGCATGATGAAAGACCAAGAAGCTGGTTTAACAGGCATCCGTATTAAGGCAGATGTACCGTTATCAGAAATGTTCGGTTACATCGGTACACTACGTACAATGACATCGGGTCGTGGTCAGTTCTCTATGGAGTTCTCACACTACGCTGCATGTCCAGCTAACGTAGCTGAAACTGTAATCGCTGCAGAAAAAGAGAAAAAAGCAGCTAAGTAATTAGCTCTTTAACTCTTTAAAAAAACCCGCACATGTTGCGGGTTTTTTATTGCCTATAATTTTTGGATAAGAATATGCCAAGGAGGAGTAGCTCTATATTTTTAATAAAAGCATGTTCATTTATGTGGTCTGCTATTTTTTATTAGGTTAATTTTTGATGGGAGATCTTAACTAATACCAACCTGCATAAATCTTTGATCAATTTAACGAATTAAATTGCACTATAACGTCGTTAAAAATTTTCTATTTAGAACAACTAGATACAAAAATTTTGCCTAGTTCTAGCGTAATTTTCTTAACGTCAAATAGGCCCCATATATAAGCAGATTGGTATAATCTGAACTCTGGATAATAAATCTATCTCAAGCAGCTATTTTCAGCGCTCACTGCGTTGAATTTACTTGTAATAGGCCAGCGATTGACGCGTAAATTCGCCTTGTTTTCACTGAAAATCTCTGGCTAGAGAAAATAAATTTAAATATCACTATAATTCAAGACGTTGGTAAATCTCTTAACCAGAGCTCAGGTTAACTATTTTAATGCGGAAAAATATTTATTAGACAATAAAAAAGGAGCAACTTATTGCTCCTTTTTTGGTTTTTAACGGCTCTTTTATTTAGCGCTAATTAAACTTTTTTATCGCTTTAGCTTTTAGCGCTTTCATCTTTAGCTTGTGTGGCTTATTAAAGCTTTGAATGGGCATTGTAACCACATGCTCTTTTGGCAGTGTTGGAATAGTTGTTGGATATTGACCTTCTTGAGGTACAGAAATCTTTTTGAGATGAACCTTAAGCGCTTCTAAAGTAGCATCGTTATCTACTTCACTAGGGCAAATAAATATACCTAGATCTCTAAGGAATACGCCTAGCTTAATGCTACTTGAGTAACGGACTATAGGTGCTGCGAGTATTAAGCCTAATAGTATTGGCGACAACCACCAAAAAATACAGGGGTAAAGTAATACGCTGTGCTGCCCCATGCAATCGCGACGATAGTTGAAAATAGCGTATAACCAAACGCTTCCCTCCAAGGAACCATTCGACCTTCACGAGGCTGTGCATCCCACTTTACTTTTTTACCTAAAAATACGCATATAACAAAGTAAGCATGAAATACCATCATTAATGGTGCAACAATAATAGCAAATACGGTTTCAATGATTGAGCCTAGTATCAGCTTAATTGAACCACCAAAGCGTTTGTTTCTGTGCACTAATGTAACAATAACACCCATTAATTTAGGTAGTAGTAAAATTATGATTGTTAAGTAAAGTAGTGAATCAATCAGTTCGGTTTTGGCAATTTGCCACGTCGGAAATAATTGGTACGCGCGATTAAAGTAAACATCGCTATTAAGCGCACGTGTTACGGCATCAATCGTACTTAGTGCGAGCATTGATAGCCAAATTAGCGATGAAATATAGGCCGTTGCTCCCAGTAAAAAATGAAATTTACTCATTAACTTTAATTTTGATGAGGACAGTAAACCAAGGTGTTGGATATTCCCTTGTACCCAACGTCTGTCGCGTACAGCATAATCTAAAATGTTACTTGGAACTTCTTCATAACTCCCTTCAATGTCTGATAGTAGCAATACGTCCCAATTAGCACTGTGTAACAAAGAGGCTTCTACAAAGTCATGACTTAGTATTTCACCACCAAATGGGGCATTACCTTTAAGCGTTGGTAAACCGCAACAGGTAATAAACGCCTCAACTCTAATGATTGCGTTGTGGCCCCAATAGTTTGCTTTATCGGTTTGCCAAAAAGCAGAACCAGTCGCTAGCATTGGGCTGTAAAGTACGGATGCAAACTGTAAAAAGCGGCCAAAAAAAGTATCTTGACGAACGGGGATAGGAATTGTTTGAATAAGGCCTGCTTGCGGGTTGTTTAGCATGCTTGTAGTAAGCTCTAGCATGCACTTTCCGGTCATTACGCTATCAGCATCAAGTACAATCATATGGTCGTACTGGCTGCCCCAACGTTCACAAAAATCAGTTAGGTTGCCTACCTTGCGGTGTTTATTATCTTCGCGGCGACGGTAAAAAACGTGTTTAGCTGTACTGCCTAATCGCTCACACAATGCATGCCATGCACTTAACTCGTTTTTGGCTATTTGTGGGTCTTGGGTATCGCTAAGTAAATAAAAGTCAAAGTGATCTAGTTGCCCTGTTTCTTTTAGTGATTCTAGGCTTACTTCAAAGCCTGCGATAACACGATGAGTATCTTCGTTATAGATTGGCATAACAACCGCTGTTCTTTGCTTAGCAAGTGCTTGGCTGTCGAAAGAGATTGACTTAATACGCTTTAAAGTTAGTGGATCGATGCGCAGTAGTTGCAGTAAGAAACCAATTGTACCGCTACAAAATGCAGTAACAATCCACGCAAACGTAATTGAAAATAGGGCGAGTAATGCATATTCAAGTAAGGTCATACCGTTTGAATTTAAAATTTCAAACATAATAGATATGCCGTAACCTGATATGCCAAGAGCTGCAATAGCAAACAGCCATACACGAACTGTTTTGAAAGGCATTGACGTTCCCTTGTTTTGCTTACTTGATGTCATTTGGATACCAAACATAGCTCCATACCTCACTAATTTCTTTTTCACGTAGTTTTAGCGATAAACGCATATCTACTGGTTTTCCGTCTTGTGGGGCGATTTTAAAGGCCACACGCCATCCATATGTATCAGGTAGCTTTTGTATTGTTACATCACTCACTTCACCTGTTGTTAGCTGTATATCAGCCTTTAAATCTAGCTTTTTAGAGAGCTGGTTAAGCTCTGGTCCTGAAAAGTCGACAGTAAATTGACGGTGACTTTTTGGTGGAGGATTGTCTTCACCTGGTAGTGCTGCACTGCCAATTCTAGTACGCACCACGCGTGCTTTTTCATGTTGGTTTAAATGGGCATTAAAAGTCGTCATTTTATAGCTTAGTTTTAATGAATCTCCCGCTTTGAAGGGTTTTTCAGGTACCCAATAACTTACTATATTGTCATTAGTTTCTGTGTCAGTTGGTATCTCTACTAGCTCAACTCGACCATTACCCCATTCACCTTCTGGTTCAATCCAAAGGCTAGGGCGGTCGTGGTAATGAGCTTCTGTATCAAAGTAGTTATTAAAATCACGATCGCGTTGCGCTAAACCAAAACCTTTTGGGTTCTCGTATGTAAAAGAAGTGACGCTTAGTTGCGCGGGATTGTTAAGTGGGCGCCACACCCATTTATTATCTTGCGATTGTGTTAATAAACCGTCTGAATCGTGTACTTCAGGGCGGTAGTCATCAAAAAATTTAGTACTGTTTTCACCGTGATAAAACATACTCGTTAAGGGGGCAATACCTAGTTTTTTAACGTCTTTACGTGCAAATATTTGCATATTTACTTTTACAGCCGTATTTGTGGTTGGGTCTACATCGAACCTATATGCCCCCGACACTGATGGGCTATCAAGTAGTGCAAACATAACAATATTAGTTTGATCTAGTTTTGGCTTAACTAACCAAAACTCTTTAAACATTGGGAATTCTTCGCCTGAAGCTTCTGCAGTATCAATCGCTAAACCGCGAGCAGACAATCCGTAAACTTGCTTTGGGCCAACAATACGAAAATAAGATGCACCTTGAAATACCATTACTTCATCTTTGTACTCATTGGTATTTAGTGGGTAATGTAATCGAAAGCCAGCGTGACCAAGCTGAGTATTGGCAATGCTTTTAGTAATTTCTTCTTTTAGAGGAGCAGCAGTGCCATCGTACTGATAAAAGTCAGTACTAAATGGGAGGCGGGTGCGTTTTGAGTCACTATTAACAGTATTAATTGTAACGGGTGTTTTATATAAAAAACCGGGGTGGAATAGCTGTAGCTCGTAAAGACCTTCGTCTTTCCACACTGACTTGTCTTGTTTGAAGCGGATAGAGCGATAATCTTGATAATCAATATTATTGAGAGCATCGAGTTCAATGTTTTTTGGAGCTATATATTCTTCACTTGCTAGTTTTTTAGCACGCGCGCTTACAACGTCAAATAAACTACTTTGTGGAATGGCTGCTTCTGTTGTAGCTGCAAATGCTTGATTGCTGTTACCCCAAGCCGAAAATATAATAAGTAGACCCAAGAGTGGCTTTGAGCTCTTTTGCCATGTTGATAATCGATGGGTAAATTGTTTCATTTTCATTCCTTTATAAAAACACGACTTATTTTTAGGGTTGAGACTAAGTTATTTACTTAAGCAATTTTTAAACCTAAATAAATACATTAAAAATCAAAAAGCTAAGTAAGAGGCATAAAAGATCTCGACCACTCTTCGTGTAAAAAACACCCACGGCTATGTAGTTGCTTCTTACTTGGTTAGTTAGTTGACGATGATTTATATAATAAGGCGATATTACGAGGTGTTTACTGAAGCTTGTCTGAATTACATTTGTATAAAAATAAAAAAAGCCGCGATTGCGGCTTTTTAAGGGTATCTAAATTAGTTATTTCTTTTTAAATCTACGCACGATTGATAGCGGTGCTAAAAGAAGTGTTAACCAAAATAATGAACCTGCATCGTTATCGTCATCTGAACGTAGGTTATTAACTTTAATAGCTACATTTTCAGCTTTAGATACGTTACCTGCACTATCTTGTGCTTGAACAGATAAGGTAATGCGGTTTTCAAACTCGTAATCTAACTCACCGGCTACAATGAGTTGTCCCTGGTTGTTAATAGAAACACTGCTGTTTCCTGATACAATAAATTTAACAACTGGTGACTCATCTGCATTAGGGTCACTAAAATCAAGCGTACCAATTACTGTCCCAATCGCGCTATTTTCATCAATAGCAAACGTTTGATTCGCTGTAATAACGGGTGTTTGCTCTTCTGGTGTTAGCGTAATTTCAGATTTTATATCAACAATTACAGGATCATGATCTGAGGCGCGGTATGCGCTTTGAGAATATAAACTTGATTGTTGAGCATCACTTTTAAATTCAACATTGTAATCAAGCGAAATTGGTTCATCAGCATTAATATGCCAATCTTTAGCTGATACTACCTTGCTAAGTAATGATGCACTAGCTACTGCATGGTCAAGGCTACCAGCACGGCCAGAGAAGCTATAAGAGTAAGCAAGAGTATTGCCATCAAGCTCTGCGACTACATTTTTATATCCTTTATCAGCAAACGCACGTATTGGATCTTCCATTGCGTAAGCATTCATGTCGCCAACTAGAATAGTATCTTCGTCGTCAACACCCGTTGGTTTGCTATCAAGCCAATCTGCGAATGCATTCGCACCTTGTGTACGTATTTCATTCCAACAAGCTTGGCCATCATTTTGATCTTCGTTCGCACCGCTTGCACTACCACAACCACCTTTAGACTTTAAGTGCGCTACGGCTACAGTAAATACTTCATCAGTTGCTAAAGATTTAAAGCTTTGTGCGATAGGAGTACGATTACTAAAATCAAATGGTGCATCAGTAGTAATAGCGGCAGTACCGACTTCTTCTACCTTATTAGCACGATAAATCAACGCAGTCGTGATTGCATCTGTACCGATTTGATCAAGACCAAAGTCAACAAATGCATACTGGTTAGCTGCATCAGCTTCGTTTAATGCATTAACTAAGCTAGCAATAGCGCTAAATTCACCAAAACCATCATTTTCGATTTCCATCAAACCAACAACATCAGCTTGCATTGCGCTAATGGCACTTACAATTTTGGCTTCTTGACGAATAAATTCAGCTTCAGAATCTGCACCGCGACTCGTAGGGAACCCTTCACCTTGGCCATCACCATTAAAGTAATTAAGTACGTTAAAGCTTGCTACACGTAAATCTGCCTCAGCATTAAGTTCAGGTGCGTCTTTACGTGCATTTGTTGCAATAAATTGAGGTGCTACAGTTGGGTGAATTCGGTAAAGGCTAAAGCTATAAGCAAGTGCACCAGTCACTGTATTTACTGTATCACCAGTACGTAATGTATTTTCTGCTGATAAACCAGGAGTTGGATAGGCTGTAGGATCTAGATTTTGAACAGTTGAGCCATCATCGATTAATATTTTCTTAGTTAAGTTTTCGGCTTCAACTGCGTTAGCAGTATCACCAGGTAACGCAACTTGCGTACCTTGATACAAGCGCTCAGTCGCGACTTCAACTTCACCATATCGACCAAGGCCAAAGTTATTGGTAACAACTAATGGCTGTTCTAGCGTTACTAGCATACCTTCAAACGATTCTAAATAAGTTGCATCAGCTAAAGGCAAAGTTATTTTTGTAGCGGTTGAAGCTAAGCCAGTATCACAAACAGCTACTTGGCTTACGCTGCCGATTTGTGTTGCATCAAAATATTCTTCAACAGTACCTTGCACACGTACATGGTCGCCTACACTTACGTCAGTATCTGCAAAGTAAACAAACAGGCCTTCAGAAGTCAGTGGGTTAGCGTCTATATCTGCAGCAAGTGAGCTTATAAAAAAGCCTTTTAACTCATCGTCGCCTTGGAAGTCTGCTGTTACAACGCCTTCAAGTTCAACAACACTACCCACAAGAGGGCTTGCTGCACCATCGCCTTGAATAGCGCTAATCAATGTTTTATCTGCACCACATACTAATGGATCTAGTGGCTCAGGTTCTGGTACTGGAGCGGAGTCACTACCAAATACGCCTAAACCAGAAAAATCATCTTGGTCAAATTGCACCCATTCTTCGCTTGGGTCAAAAGGAGCGCTTGGCGAGGTACGGCCAACGAGGACGCTATCGTTGCGACGAAGTGTTTTATTTTGTGTTTGTACGCCACCTTCAGACCAATAAGAGCCCGGATCCGTACCAAATTGACCAAAACTATCAATGACAGTGTCGCCTTGAATTAGAACTAATGCATCATCACCGTTAAAGCTTGTAACACTATGCTCTAAATCAGCTTTACCTTTTAGCTCATCATTTGAACTTGGGTTTACGATTACATAGGTTCCGTTGGCAGGTAAAGTAGCTGATAAGTCGAGCGTAGATTGTATCGTTGTTTTACCGTTCACATATAAATTTAATTTATAGCCAGCAAGTGATAACGAATCAGTCGAGTTATTATAAAGCTCAATTGCTTTATTGTTGCTACTTCCTTCTACATATTCCGAAATGATAAGATTAGCGGAGGCTGGTGCACTAAGGCTTGCTATAACAAGCGCTAGTGGCGTTATTTTTGTTTTAAACATTATTATTTTTTTCCCGTGTATTGTGTCCCAAATGGGACACTTAGTTTAAGGAAAATTTATTACAAATAAAATACAATAAGTAAATAAAATGAAAGCAAAAATAGCGAAATTGTGACTATTGTATTACATTATTTACTTTTTAAGTATTGTGCAGCTTGTTTAGCGAAATAAGTCAGAATACCATCAGCACCAGCTCGCTTAAATGCCAAGAGAGATTCCATTATTGTTGCTTCCTCGTTCAGCCAGCCATTATCGATTGCGGCTTTGTGCATAGCGTATTCGCCGCTAACTTGATAGGCGAAAGTTGGCACGCCAAATTCATCTTTTACGCGACGTACAATATCTAAATAAGGCATGCCAGGTTTAACCATAACCATATCAGCGCCTTCTTGTAAGTCTAATGCAACTTCACGTATTGCTTCGTCAGAGTTTGCAGGATCCATCTGGTAGGTCTTTTTGTCAGCACCTTTTAAATTCCCTGCAGAACCTATTGCATCTCTGAAAGGACCATAATAGCTAGAGGCATACTTAGCTGAATAAGCCATAATGCGAGTATGGATAAAGCCATCCGCTTCAAGTGCTTCACGAATTGCGCCAATACGGCCATCCATCATATCTGAAGGAGCGATAACATCGGCTCCAGCTTGTGCATGAGAAAGTGCTTGTTTAACCAATATTTCAGTTGTTACATCATTGATGACGTAACCTGAGTCATCAATGATGCCGTCTTGCCCATGTGTAGTGAATGGGTCAAGTGCACCATCAGTAATTACACCGAGTTCAGGGTAAGCTTCTTTTAAAGCGCGAACAGTTCGCTGCACTAAACCATCTTCATTGTAAGCTTCTTCGGCGAATAATGACTTTTTATCTGTAGGCGTTACCGGAAAGATTGCAATGGCTGGCACGCAGAGCTCAACGAGCTCTTTTGCCTCAATAAGCAATAAATCTATTGATAAACGTTCAATGCCGGGCATTGATTCAATCGCTTCACGACGATTTTTACCTTCAAGTACGAAAACAGGGTAGATTAAATCGTTTACGCTAAGTTGGTTTTCAGCCATTAGACGACGAGAAAAATCGCTTCTACGCATTCTGCGCATACGAGTATACGGAAAAAGGTCTAGTCCTGATTGGGCCATATTAGAATACTCCTACTGTGGAATTGGAAAATTAATTACTTGGTTACGACCGTGCTGTTTAGCGTAATAGAGGGCTTTATCAGCGTGCTCGGTAAATATTTCGGGGGTGTTAAGATCATCTGCGACGCTAGTGTAAACACCAGCACTAATTGTAAATTTAATGTCAGTGCCAGCAACAATTACAGTACTTTGCGCAATTGTTTCGCGTATTTGTTCTGCAATATCTAACGCGCCTTCATTGGGTGTATTTGGAAGCAGCACTACAAATTCTTCGCCACCGTAGCGTGCAACTTCATCAAGTGGACGCTTTAGATTATTTTTTATAATGTCTGACACCGCTCTAATAACCTGATCGCCAGTTAAATGACCATACGTATCATTAATTGTTTTGAAGCGGTCTATATCAAGCATAATAATACTTAATGGCGTTTGCTCTCGGCGAGAACGGCGAAGCTCCATTATTAATTTCTTATCAAAAAAGCGACGGTTTTTTATACCGGTTAAAGCATCTTCAGTATTAAGCTGCTCAAGTTCTCTATTTTTCTCTTCAAGCTCTCTTAAGGTTACTTGCAGTTCAAAGGTTCGTTCGTCGACAAGCGCTTCTAACTCTCGGCGAGCTTTCTCTTGTAACGCTAGACGTTCGTTTAAGAGTGTATCTTGCGCCGTATTTTTAGCAATCAAGGTTTGCTGCGTAACTATTTGTTGGTCGCGTTGCAAAATAAACTTTTCCATTACGGTATAGCACAAACAAAAAATACAGCTAAAAAAGCAAATAAAGACAATAACTAAACTATTCTGACCAAGTGAATACCAGCCCATTGCTGTAGCAATAAAGTAGGCCATAACTATAAGGAAGAAGATTAAAGTCAGTAAAAGGCCTTTATTTTGTTTGGATGGGTCACTACGAGTACATATAAGTGTAGTGATAATATAAAAGCACAAAATAATAGGAATAGTTACAAGGCTAAATAAAGTAACGATTAAGTTAGGTAGCAGCCAAACACATAGTAATGAAATGGCAAATAGGCTGGTTATTATCGTTTGTACCTTTAACAGCGTAGAGCGTTTAGGTTGGCAAATGAGTTGCTGTAAAGGTAAAAACAACAAGGTAATAAGCATCAGTAACATAGAGCTCATTAGTTGCTGTATACCCGTTGTAGTCGTATTTTCGGAAAAAAATAAATCATAAAACAGTATAATAAAATTAATGCATAAATACATTATAGTGCAAGAGCAGAAGATAAAAGCAGAAGTTAAAAGCTAGCAGAAATAACTAAAATCAGAGCAAGCCTAATGAAGGAAATTGAAATACATACCCTTCACGCTAATCAACACATCTTGCCAGCAAAGTTAAACTACCAACGAAGACACAGTGTGATAAAGGGCACAAAGGGTACATCATCATACGTGATCAAGCTTAAATATTAACAAAAAGCCCATCAACAAGCTAAAGGTCAACAAACAAACCCATCAGAGACACACTGAACATACTATGAAAAACCAGAACATGGCACAACAAAGGCAAAGCTTGGGTACCAACAATGCAGAACAACCTTGCCAACGAAGGCACAAAGCAGAATAACTACCAAAATGACACTCCCATCTAAAGACCATCAATTAAAGACCATTAAAGACCATCTACAGACTGCAAAATCATAATCAGCAAAATCATAATCACCTACAAGCTTTTGTCATCATAACCAGAAGTGCTATTGCTTCATTGTCATTTGCTTCAACTCGTGTCATCTAAGCCCAGTAAAGCCACAACAATGTATTCAATGAAATGAACACGCAATCATGCAGAATCAAATGAAATGTCCAAAGAATGAACTATCCAACAACCAATGTTGCCAAATGCTCGTGTAGCAAACAAGTAGCCCAAATCCAGCTGAAAACTTTAACCAGTTGCATACCATATGGTAAAATGCACACAATCAATAAAGTAGCACATTTTCAGCATCTCAACAACAACAAAGAAAACAGAACTCCAACTTACAAAGCGAAGTTCATATCAAAGTCGGCATTCTCATTTAGTGCATCCATCGAACAGCCGATTCACGTCTCATCAAAGCTCAATGCCCATCTGATTCATCGTCGAAGAAACATCTTTGCTCCAAGAAACAACAAGAAGGTCGTTATAATTTAATGTTTCAAATGGATGATCAGTTCACCCGCCAAAATGTTCATCATCAATAAAAGGACCAAAATCATATTGGTGCTAAAGGAATGAAAACTTTGATGCTGTTCATCAAACTGATGGTTAGTTAAATTAACACCAGCATCAATTAAGGTATACGACATTACTTAGTGCGCTTAACGCGAATAGAGCGATTTTGATTCGCTTTTTTTAATAAAAATGAGTTAAAAACACCACGAGTTATAACAACCGTATCACTTTCTTTTAAGCGCATACTATCAGAGCCAATTTGACGCCATTGTTGATCATTATCTAAATTAATAATGAGCTCACCATAAGCTGCTTTCTCTATTGAAGTAATTGTAGCTTTAATTTCAGTATCTTTTTCTTTGTATATCTCTTTATGCTCTAAACCAAAATCATCGGCATTTGCAACTGATGACGCTTTCTGTGTTGGAGCAGGTATTGGCACGTTAGTATTTGTTGTTGGTGGTGCTAAAACTTTTGAAACTGATGGCTTGGTTAGCGATTTACCCGCAATAGTATTGTCGTAACATAGCAAACGGTTAAAGTCGTTTTCAATAAAGCTACATGCTTGTAATGCTTGAGTGTTAATTTCTGTTTGCGCAGCAAATGTGGGTGCGCTTAATAAAACCAATAGTGAGAGTAGTTGTTTTTTCATTTTATTCCTCAGATTCTTGTTGTGGTTTAGCGGTATAAAATTTCGCTAAAATTAAGCCTAGTTCAAACAAAAGCAGCATCGGAAACGCTAGTAATGTTTGTGATAATACGTCGGGCGGTGTTAAAAACATCGCGACTACAAAAACACCTACCACGATATAAGGGCGTTTTTCTTTTAAGCTTGTTGTCGTTGTTGCGCCACTCCAGCATAGCAGCATAATGGCAACTGGAATTTCAAACGCGACACCAAAAGCAAAAAATAATTTTAATACAAATCCTAAATAACTACTTATGTCGGGCGCAAGAGTCATCATCTCAGGACCTGCGCTTGTAAAAAAGCCTAAAATAATTGGCAGTACTACAAAGTAACAAAAGGCTATACCACCATAAAACAGTATTATGCTAGAGGCGAGAATAGGCATGAGCATTTTCTTTTCGTGCTGATATAACCCTGGTGCGATAAACCCCCAAATTTGATGTAATATCCATGGAATAGATGCAAATAAAGCGACAAATAAAGTCAGTTTAAAAGGGGCGAAAAAAGGTGCTGTCACATCAGTTGCAATCATAGTTGCAGTGCTTGGCAAATGTGAGACTAGCGGCTGTGCAACAAAAGCGTAAATGTCATTTGCAAAATACACTATGGCAATAAAAATAACGAAAATGCTCAATAGTGCTTTTATAAGTCGATCTCGTAACTCAATTAAGTGAGCCACAAACCCCGATTTTACTTGCTCAACCATTATTATTTATACCATTTAGTAAGTTGACCATTGAAAAGGAAATTAATTTCACTTTTTTTCATCAATATGTTGGTTGTTTTCTGTCTTTGGCGGTTGTTTTTTATAGCTGTGGGTAACTGATTGAGCTGCTTGTTGTAGCTCGCTCAATGAGTTTTGTAGTTCTGGACTCAAATCTTTTAGATTTTTTTGTTCTGCTTTTTTAAGGTTTTCATGTAGTTCGTGCACACGCAGCTCTTCACTGACTTCGGCTTTAACTGAATTAGCTAGCGACTTGGCTGTTTTAATCCAGCGGCTCACTGTTCTTATAGCCACAGGCAAGCGTTCAGGGCCTAAAACCACTAAACCAACAATAAGAACAATAACAAGCTCCCACATTCCCATGCTAATTAAACCTTATTACTATCTTTGGTTTTTTCAGCGTTAGCTGGATCGTTTGGAGCTGCATTTTCTGATTTTTGGATTTGCTCGGTAGTGTCTTGTTCTGTACTTTTTTCATCAGACATGGCTTTTTTAAAGCCTTTAACAGCACCGCCTAAGTCCCCACCCATTCCACGTAACTTTTTAGTACCAAAAAGAAGAACGATGATTGCTAGTACAATCAATAATTGCCAAATACTAATACCACCAAAACCCATGGTTATCTCCAGTCTATAAAATGATTAAATGTATATTTTAAATACTAATTATACGCTCAATAACGCAAATAGCACTTAGTTTATGCGCTGCGCCATGCAGTTATAAAGCTAACAGCAGAGCAGCTAATAGCGATGCTGGCAGCAATTAAATCGTGCTGTAAATAACAAAGAGCTGACATGATTATTGTCGCACTACCAAACAAGCCCAAGATTAAAGGTTTTTGAGATACCTTTTGTATTTGTACTTGAGTGCGAGGAGTTCGCTTTAAATTTTGATAAATTAAATCCGGTAGCTCGGGCATTTTTTCTGCCCAAAAAGGTAAATTAGCATACATTTGTTTCAATACAGATAATGGGCCGACTTGTTGTTTTACCCAGTCTTCTAAAAAGGGTTTAGCTGTTTTCCATAAATCCAGTTGCGGGTAAAGCTGTCTGCCTAACCCTTCAACATACAATAAAGTTTTTTGTAGTAGTACGAGTTGAGGTTGTACCTGCATATTAAAGCGGCGTGCGGTATTAAATAAATTAACAAGCACATGACCAAATGAAATTTCAGCAAGTGGTTTGTTAAATATAGGCTCACACACTGTACGAATCGCAAATTCAAATTCTTCAATGCTGGTATCGGGTGGTACCCAACCTGAATCAACATGTAGCTGGGCAACTTGGCGATAATCACGATTAAAAAAGGCAATGAAATTTTCAGCTAAATAGCGTTTATCTTCTTTATTAAGCGTACCAACAATACCACAATCTATACCAATGTATTTTGGGTTTTCAGGATGTTCGCGAGAGACAAATATATTGCCAGGATGCATATCAGCATGAAAAAAACTGTCTCTAAATACTTGTGTAAAAAACACCTCTACACCGCGTTCAGCAAGTAATTTCATATTTGTATTTTGTGCTAATAGTGCATCAGTATCAGAGACAGGTATGCCGTAAATACGCTCCATCACTAATATATTATGGCGGCTATAATCGCTATAAACTGCAGGGATATAAAGAGAATCAGAATCTTCAAAGTTACGCTTAAGCTGAATGCCATTAGCGCCTTCTCGCATTAAGTCGAGTTCATCAAGGAGTGTTTTTTTATACTCTTTAACAACTTCTACAGGGCGCAGGCGTTTTGACTCGTTATGTACTTTGGCAAGTACTTTAGCGAGCTTTTCCATTAACGCTAAGTCAGCATTAATCTGTTCATGAATATTTGGACGAATAACTTTTATTACAACATCTTGCTCAATGTTGTGCTCATCAATAAGTTTTGCTGTGTGTACTTGCGCTATAGATGCCGAGGCCAGCGGTGTTTGTGAAAACTCACTAAATAATTCACTTATATCATTAATTTCGAGTGCTTTTTCAATGATTTCTTGTGCAAGTTCACCTTCAAAAGGTTGTACCTGATCTTGTAAAAACGCGAGCTCTAGGGCTATATCGTGTGGTAGTAAATCGCGACGGGTGGAGAGCATTTGGCCAAACTTAATCCATACAGGACCAAGTTCTTGTAATGCAAGACGTAAACGCAACCCTACGGATTTATCTTTATGCTGATTGCGTAGCCAAAAAAGCTTCCACGCACTATTTTGGCAAACCAGGGCGTTTTATGCTTAGGGACTAACTCATCTAACCCGTAGCTAAGTAGTGTTTTAGTGATGTAATACAATCGTGCAGTCGACACAAAAAATCCTTAGCGGGTTACGATGTTTAATAAGGCGTTTATACGCTGTTCAATAGCAGCAACTTGGCTTTTAATTACTCGGTTTTGTTGTTTGAATTGCTCAAGCTCTAAGGGATGAATAGTTATAGCAAGCTCATCCTGACATAAACTAGTAAGTGTAGTGGCTAACTGCTTTTTTACTTTACTGTTTTGCTGCTTGAGCGAGGTTAAGTGTAAATAAAGTTGCTGGGCCGGGCCATCGCCAATATGCTTTGATAGTTGTTCTGGCCAATCAATATCTAAACTCGAAAATGCGTTACTGTAAGTTTGGGCAATATTTAAATCACCTTGCAGGTCGAGTTTATCTTGGCGTATTAGCTGGGTAAGCATCGCTGGATTTTTTAGCGCAATAAGCGTATCTATATCGGCGCTTATCATGCAATCAGCGTTATCACTGCTTTGTGCGGTATATAAATGTAGTTTTTTATCAGCAAAAACGAGTTGGATTGTTTGTTGCCAATCTCTTACTTCAACAACTAAACGCAGCTCTTTAACTTCATTTAGTTTTTTTGAAAGCTTTGGGTCGAGTTTAAGTGCTTGATTAAGTACATGCTCGATAAGCGAAAGTACAAAGTTAGGCAACATGAAAAAAGTAGATGTGGTTGACCTATCATTATTTTTTTCAGTTACTTGTTCAAGCGCCATATCACTCTGCCTTAGTATTTAAAACCACGGTGAAGTGCAACAATACCACCTGTTAGGTTTTGATAAGTTGTTTGTTCAAAGCCAGCGTCATCCATCATTGCTTTAAGGGTATCTTGATCTGGATGCATACGAATCGATTCGGCTAAATATTTGTACGACTCGCTGTCGTTAGCAACTAGTTTGCCCATTGTTGGTAATAAATTAAATGAATAAAAATCGTAAGCTTTACTTAGTACTTCATGCTCAGGCTTGGAAAATTCTAGCACTAGTAAGCGACCACCTGGCTTTAAAATACGGTACATAGAACGAAGTGCTTTGTCTTTATCGGTTACATTACGTAAACCAAAAGCAATAGTGATCACATCAAAGCTATTATCTGGAAATGGCAGCATTTCGGCGTTCATTTGTACGTAGTCAATATTACCAACAAGACCCAAGTTATGCAGCTTCTCACGGCCCACTTTGAGCATTGAGGAGTTAATATCGCCTAAAACAACTTGACCTGTTTCACCGACTAATTGACTAAATTTAGCCGTTAAATCACCAGTGCCGCCAGCTAAATCAAGTACATGATGGCCTTTGCGAACACCAGAACTGGCAATAGTTTGACGTTTCCATAAGCGGTGCACACCAAAAGACATTAAATCATTCATTACATCGTATTTTGCTGCAACTGAGTGAAATACGTCTGCAACCATTGAGGCTTTGTCGTTTTCAGCTACCGTTTTATAGCCAAAATGCGTGGTCTTTTGCGGTGTTTCGTTCATGATTAATCTCTATCGTGGCAATAAGCACTAGTGTACTTTATTGTGTACTGCAGGTGCAATTTGAATATGATTTATCAGGTGATTTAATGCCCAGCAATAAAACAACTTTGCCCAAGAGATCGAGCTTTAAAAGCTGCATTTGAGGCTTTTTTAGCAAGTTGATTAAAATCATCTTGTTGCTGATGCTGTGCAATCCCTAATGATAAGTTTATAGCGGGTAGTTTTGTGCCACTTTTTGAGCTAACAAATCGCAACTTTTCTACCCCATTACGTACTTTTTCGGCTATTAAAGTTGCCGTTTCAGGATCAATGTCGGCGAGTAATATAGTAAATTGGTCTTTAGCAGTCCGTCCAGGTAAACCGCTTTGGAATACATACTTTTGTACTTGCTTAGCGACTTTATTCAAAATAACTTCACCAAGAATATCACCATAATTATCAACAAAGTGATCAAGGTTATCTATTTGAACAGCAATGGCACAAATGGATTTTTCTTGATTTGTCCAAACTTGGGTTTGTTGAGTTAAATAATGACGTTTATAAAGGCCCGTTTGGCTATCTACTATATGCTGCTTTCGGAGCTGAGTTAATTGCTTTTGCGTTTTTTCGTGTAACTTTTTAGCTTTGCTAAGTTCTTTCTTAAATTGTTTATGCTGCTCTAGTAACTCTACGGTTTGTGTATTGAGGATTTTAAGGGCTTTACGGCTTTGTTCTATACTGTTTTCATCAAGCGTATGCACACATTCATTTACTTGATCAGCAAAGCGGATAATTTGTTTTTCTGTTGCTTGAGCATTTCGAGAAAGTGACCCGATAATACCGTCAACATTTTGAATCATCGAGACTTGAGTTGTGTGCCCTTCATTTAAAAATTGAAAATATAATTGTTCAATTAAAACACTGTCTATATTTTCTTCTGTTGCAATCGCACGTTCTAGTGCATTTTTAAGGTTTATATTGGATTGGCTAATATAGGTATAAATCACTTGAAAATTAAGCGGGGTTGGCGGCAGCGCATAACGCTCTAAAAACACACACACTTTAGTCATTTTTTCTTGTGCAATTGCCATGGAATCATGGAACATCATTTTTAAATACCAACTGAGTACGCATAAGAGTTAATTTAAATATCTCATTCCGTGAGGCGGTTATGCATCCGAGCTTTTATTATTTTTTACTACAGTAATCGTTATGGCGGTTATTTAAAAGTAAAAAAAGAGTTACGGAACTTAAATTTTCATTTTAACAACTCAATAGCTGCTTTTCTCATCAATTAAGCTTGTTTTTACTTCTGTTGATATACTTTACTCTCGAAATACACTTAGTTTTAGTAAGGTTTATAACCGTTGATTGGTCTCATTTACTTGCTATTTATTTAGCCTACGATAGCTTTGTGATATCTATTACATCGTCAAGTTAAATTACAATGAATCATTTTTTACAGCGGCCAATGCGCCATTATTTACTTGGTTTCATGTTTTTATGCTCATTAAGTGCATGTCAAATAACAACGCAAAATGCAGATCAACAGTTTACGCAGATAGCCAAAAGCATTGTTGATTACAGACAAAGCATTAATCCTTATAGCAATACAAAAGGGGTTAAAGGTTACTTGTTACCAAATCTATCGCCCGAATTTTTAGCGCAAGAATATAAGAATAAAACACAGTTACTTGCCGATTTAGATACCGTCAGCATTGATAAATTAAGTGATGAAAATCAAATAAACTTCAGCATTATTCGAGCACAAGTACAAAACAGCGTTGATGAGTATATATTCAATGCGCATTATATGCCGCTTACATCAGAGTATGGTTTTCACTCTGGATTATCATACATCATCAATAGCTCTCAATATAAAAATCAGCAAGATTTCGATACATACCTTGCACGTTTGGCGCAAGTTCCGCGGTTTTTTGAACAAAACATATATTGGATGAAAAAAGGGATAGAAACGGGCCTTACTCAACCTAAAGCTGTGCTAGAGGGTTACGAAGATTCAATTAATGCTTACATTGTTGACGATATAACTACATCTGAGTTTTATAAACCTTTTTTAACTAATACTGCTGGTTTGAGCGATAGTGAATTTAAGGCACTACAACAAAAAGCTAAAAACATTATAAAAGAAGATGTTATACAGTCTTATAAAAATTATTTAGTGTTTTTTACGCAGCAGTATCGACCTAGTGCACGCACAAGCGTTGGCATATCAGATACACCTAATGGCGAGGCATTTTATAAAAACAGAGCTAAGTATTACACTACTACCGACATGACGCCTAAAGAGATTCATGAACTTGGATTAAAAGAGGTCGCTCGAATTCGCAGTGAAATGGAGGACGTAATAGCTGAAGTAGGTTTTAAAGGCACATTCGCCGAATTTATTCACTTTTTACGTACGGATCCACAATTTTATGCCACAACACCAGAGCAGCTTTTAAAAGAAGCATCTTATATTGCTAAAAAAATGGATGCACAGCTGCCTAAGCTATTTCATACCTTGCCACGTAAACCTTATGGCGTAGCCCCCGTACCAGCCAATATTGCTCCTAAATACACAACAGGCCGTTATTCTGGCTCTAATCGAGATGATGAAGCAGGTTATTATTGGGTGAATACTTACGCATTAGATAAGCGCCCTCTCTATGTTTTAGAAGCGTTGACTCTGCACGAAGCAGTACCAGGACATCATTTACAAATATCACTTAATGCCGAGCTTGAAAATCTACCGAGCTACCGTCGTGATGCTTACCTTTCGGCATTTGGCGAAGGTTGGGGGCTTTACTCTGAATACTTGGGCTTAGAAGCTGGCTTTTATCAAGACCCATATAGCCGTTTTGGTCGCTTAACTTATGAAATGTGGCGAGCAGCACGTTTAGTTGTTGATACGGGAATGCACATGTATGGCTGGAGTAGAGATCGGGCTATGAACTTTATGAGCGAAAACACCGCGCTTTCGCTGCATAATGTTAAAACGGAAACCGATCGTTATATATCGTGGCCAGCACAGGCACTGTCATACAAAATTGGTGAGTTAACTATTAAACGTTTACGCGCTGAGGCAGAGCAAGCGCTTGGGAAAAATTTTGATATTCGTGAATTCCATCATCAAATATTACGCCATGGTTCAGTACCTTTATCAGTGCTAGAAACACAAGTACGTATGTATATAAAAAATGAATCAGTTAAGCTGGAAAGTAAATAAGTATAATTTTTAAAAATGGGTACTGAGTTGTTTTTATAGCTATGTAAGTTAGTACTCTGTTGGTAAGTAGTTGTATTTATTTTAAGTAAGCAGGTTAGTAATTATGATGAGCCATTTAGTTCATTAAAGCGGTCAGTACTTATTAGGTTTTATTTTAAAAATCACCAAGGGTCATAAATGAGCAATTTTATAATGTTTAGTATCGATATATTTGCAAGTATGTTTATAGTTTTACTCGGGTGCGTTGTGCTTACTGTAATTGTTTTTTATTTTCGCGATATTACACAAACTAAGCACGCTATAAGGCGAAATTACCCCGTGATAGGGCGTTTTCGGTATTTTTTTGAGCGCCAAGGGGAGTTTTTCAGGCAGTACTTCTTTGCGCAAGATAGAGAAGAAATGCCATTTAATCGAGCTGAACGAAGCTGGGTTTATCGTGCTGCAAAAGATGTTGACCGTACTGCGGCATTTGGCTCTACGCAAAGCTTAGAAGTAACGGGTACAGTTATGTTTATGAACTGTGCGTTTCCTACTTTAGATGAAGAAGCGCTCGACCCGAGTAATGTTACTTTGGGTCCATACTGTAAAACACCTTACACCACCAACTCGCTATTTAATGTATCAGGTATGAGCTTTGGTGCGTTATCAAAACCCGCTGTACGTGCTTTATCAAAAGGAGCTAAGTTAGCAGGTTGTTGGATGAACACCGGTGAAGGGGGATTAAGCCCTTATCACTTAGAAGGTGGGGCTGATATTGTTTTTCAAATTGGTACCGCTAAATATGGTGCACGAGACGAGCACGGTAATTTAAGTACTGAAAAACTTAAAGAAATAGCGGCTCACGAACAAGTCAAAATGTTCGAACTAAAAATGAGCCAAGGCGCTAAACCTGGCAAGGGTGGAATGCTTCCAGGGCGCAAAGTTAATGCCGAAATAGCTAAAATTAGGGGGATACCAGAAGGGCAAGATTCGATTAGCCCCAATGGTCACCCTGAAATTAAAAATCCAGCCGATATTCTTGATATGATTGCCACTGTACGTAACGCGACAGGTAAGCCTACAGGGTTTAAAGCTGTTATTGGTGCATACGGATGGTTAGAAACGTTGTTCGCTGAAATAAATCATCGTGGTATCGAGTCTGCACCTGACTTTATTACCATAGATAGTGCTGATGGTGGTACGGGCGCAGCACCGCAACCGCTTATGGATTCGGTGGGTTTACCACTGCGCGAAAGTTTACCGCTTGTAGTTAATATGCTTGAAAAACATGGGCTTCGAGATCGTATTAAAATAATCGCTTCTGGTAAATTAATTGTTCCTTCAAAGGTTGCTTGGGCATTGGCGCTCGGTGCTGATTTTGTTGTATCGGCTCGTGGTCATATGTTTGCACTGGGCTGTATTCAAGCAATGCAATGTAATAAAGATACTTGTCCAACCGGGATCACTACGCATAACGAGCGTTTGCAACGCGGCTTAGATGTAGCTGATAAAGCGCAGCGAGTAGCTAACTATAATAAATACATTCATTATGGCGCTGGGCTAATAGCTCATTCTTGTGGTGTGACTAGTGCACGCGAATTAAAACGTGAGCATGTACGTATAGTGCAAGAAAGTGGGCTTTCGGAACCGCTTGATAAAATTTACGAAAACTACAAGTAAGTTTTAACTAACTAGAAGGCGCTAATAGCGCCTTTTTAATGTTTGTTAGTTTAATTGGCTTATTAATAAACTAAAGAATGCTTCTTTGTTGTTGCATGTTTGTGCATTTAAAATAAGTTGCTCGCCTAGTGCTAATGTTTGTTTTTGCACTGTAAGGCGCGCATTCTCATCACTAATACTATCTATATCGCTTACGTGCGCAAGCCCTATAGTACGCCTAATTAGCTCAGCACCACAGTAACCAACAGCATCTTGCAATACGTTTTTCATAAAGTATTGCGCATAGCCTACTGGCGCTAGTGATTCATCTGTTGTTTTAGTGCGTATTAATTCAAGCCATTGCTGCTCAAATAAACTATAGGTGTCTACGATACAGCTAAGTAAATGTGTTTGGTAATTACGACGAGCCACAAAATCTTCAATATGCCCGTATTGTGCGCAGTAATTTAAAAGTAAATTACCAATAAAAGAGCCAATATCGAACCCAACAGGACCAAAAAAACCAAACTCAGGATCGATCATCTTTGTATTATTACAATCAACAAAAATACTGCCGCTATGCATATCACCATGAAGTAATGTTTGCGGGTTAGATAAAAAATTAGCTTTTAATTTTGCTATTTCTAACTTTAATGCGCTGTTTTTTTGTATTGCATCAACTTCGCTTTGTAGTTGATCTGGGTAGTTATTGCGTTCGTGCCCAATGTACGGGTCGCTAAAAAATAAGTCTTCAGTGATTTGGCAAAGCTCAGGATTAGTAAATTGGCTAACGAGCGCTTTTTTAGTTTGCGCGGTTAAGTAAAAATCTGAATTATAAAAGCCGGTGTGGCTTAAGTAGGTAGCTACATGCTGTGCCAATTTAGGAAATTGCTCTGCATTATTTTGTGCAGTACGCAATATTTGTAAATTACCTAAATCTTCTAAAATAGTAAGGGCTTGTATTTCACTATAATGTAAAACATTAGCAGTATAAGTAGGGCAAATAGCACCATGGTTAAGTAAAACTTGTGCTTCTATACGGGCTCTATCAAGTGTTAATGGCCACGACTCACCCACGCAACGCGCGTAAGGCAGAGCTTGCTTTAAAATAACACTATTGTTTTGCTCATCAGTAATTCTAAACACTAAATTAAGATTGCCATCACCAAACTCATACGCAGATAAGGTTTGTCCGGAATCAAAAAAATTACATTGTTTAGATTCAATTAATGTCGATACGTAATCGATAGCGCGCTGTGCGTTAAAAGCAACATAGTTAGTCATGGTTTTAATCTCAAAAATCAGCTTTTAAGCATTCTATACCTTTAAATGTTTAGATGTCTACAAGTCTAACTTGAGAGTTATTCAAAGTGGTGTAAAATAACGTTACGCATTTTTAATACCTTAAGCATTATGCAAAATTTAATCGCAAGCAGTTTAAAATATGAAAACGGGTCGCTTAGTGTGCTCGACCAATATTTACTACCTCACCAGCAGGTATGGCATCAGTGCCATGATGTAGAAACCATGAAAGAGCTGATCATTAACTTAAAAGTGCGTGGAGCTCCACTTATTGGTTTAAGCGCGAGCTTGTTAGTGGCGTATTTAGCTGAGCAAGGGGTAGTGAAAAGTGAGCTTGAAAAAGCAATCAATGAACTAGAAGCCACTCGTCCAACGGCGGTTAATTTAATGCATTGTATGGCGGCATTGCGAAAAGCTTTAACGCAAAGCGATTATGTTGCCGGTATTGTTAGTACTGCTGAGCGGTTGTTTATTGAAGATATTGAGCTGTGTGAACGAATGGCAAATCGTGGTGCCGAGCTTATAAATAGTGGCGACAACATATTAACTCATTGTAATACAGGGGCGCTTGCAACCGCTGGTATTGGTACTGCACTGGGTGTTGTCTACAAAGCGCAGCAAAAATATGGCAACGTACATGTGTGGGTTGATGAAACACGACCATTATTACAAGGCGGTCGCTTAACTGCCTTTGAGCTTGAGCGCTGGAAAATACCTTACACATTAATTTGCGATAATATGGCGGCAAGCTTAATGGCTGCAGGTAAGGTAGATAAAATAGTGGTAGGGGCTGATCGTATTGCCGCCAATGGTGATTTTGCTAATAAAGTGGGCACCTATAATTTAGCCGTACTTGCGTATTTTCATAACATTCCATTTTATGTAGTTGCGCCTATTACCACGCTTGATACCAACACCGCGTGTGGTGATGATATAGAAATAGAGCAACGTAATCCTCAAGAAGTGCGCGGAGTGAGCGGTAGCTTTGGTGAGGCTTTATGGGCACCCACCAATGCTAATGTATATAACCCAGCATTTGATATAACGCCGGCAAAGCTGGTCACAGGGTGGGTGTTAGACACGGGGGTTTATAACCAAAGTCAGGTAGAAAATGGCGATCTCATAAAGCTTAAGTAACTTCGCGGTATTTTTGGTCCACGTTATGTATTAGTGTGGACCAAGGTTTTGAATGACCAACTTACGATAATAGTGGAAATTGCTCTGCAATAGACGAGTCAGTGCTTTTTGCTACCCAGCCTTCTGTATTGTTAAATAAGCGAATGGCAGTAAACTCAGGGTCGCTTCCCATATCAAACCAATGCGGGGTAAGTTCAGGCACTGAAATTAAATCGCCTTGTTGGCAAAGTACCTGATAAACCTTATTGCCTAAATGCAGGCAAAATAGCCCTTGGCCTTTTACAAAAAAACGTACTTCGTCTTCACTATGAGTATGTTCAAATAAAAACTTTTTGCGCAGCTCTGATGCGCCAGGGTTACCTTTAGCTAGAGATATAACATCTACTGTTTGATAGCCATTTTCAGTTTTTAACCGATGTATATCGCTTTTGTACGCACTAATAATTTGCTCATGGGTGGTGTGCTGATTAATATCTGCATTTGCTTGCCACTGTTCAAAACGTACGTTTACTTTAGCTAGCTGCTTTGCAATATCATCAGTATTTGATGTGCTCACAAGTGTCTTGTTTGCATTGTTGTCGGCATACACCGTTAATTGGCTCATACTAATTGCTCCAATTTAAATTGGCTAAAGTCATTAATATAAGGGTGTGCTTTAGTGCTTGCTTGCCCATCACGAATTAAATGTAGTGTTTTTAAACCCACAGCCTGCGCGGCGTCAAGCTCACCGGTTACATCACTTAAAAAGAGTATTTCTTCTGCCTGAAACGGTAACAGTTCAACAATGGTGTTATAGGCAGTTCGTTCTTGCTTTGCGCCAACTTTGGTGTCAAAAAAGTCAGAAAAAAGCTGCGAATGTCGCCATAATCACTGTATTTAAAAAGCAACAGCTGCGCTTTTACCGAACCAGATGAGTACACATACAAAGTAATATCGTTGTTGTGTTGAGCTTGTAAAAAATCAAATGCATCTGGGTATAAATGACCCTTAAAATCGCCGTGTTCATACCCTGTTTGCCAAATTAAGCCTTGTAACTGCTTAAGTGGAGTGATTTTTTTATCTTCATCAATCCAGGTAAGTAAGGCGCTAATGACTTCTTCTATATCGGCGTTTGGCTTTTCGATAAGGGCTTTTACGGCATTAATTTGCTCGGCTACATCCGGTTTATTAGCATTAGCACGTATGAAGGTAGGTAACTGTTTTGCCGCGTAAGGAAATAACACCTCTTTAACGAACGAAATACGGGTTATTGTGCCTTCGATATCGGTTAAAATGGCTTTAATCATTTAGTTACTCCCGCTTGAATGCCTATTATTTTTAGGCGCTCTAGTTCGCAGCTAAATAAAAACTCTAAGGCTTCTAAGTGGCGACGAACTTCATCAATATTACGTCCTACTGCATATAAACCATGACCACGTATCAGTACGCCGTGCTCTATAGGCGTATGTAAATGATGGTCACTGACCAGCAGGCTTAATCGGTCAATATCTTGATCGTTATCGAAAATAGGAATGCTCAGTGTTTCTAAGTGCGAAGTAAAGCCGCTCAGTGCTTTTTGCATTTCATAGCCTGTTAAATCAAGCTGATGCTCTTGGGTAATTTGCGACAGTACGGTAGCGGCTACAGAGTGAGTATGTAAAACACACTGTGCATCAGGTATAAGCTGATACAAACTTAGGTGTAATTGTGTTTCTGCCGATGGTTTTACAGCTCCTGCTAGGCGCTCGCCTTGGTGATCTAATTGCAAAAAATGCGCTTGCGTCAGTGAGCCTTTATCGTGCCCACTTGCTGTAACAACAAAGCCAGTGCTAGTACGAGCTGAAAAGTTTCCGCCTGTTGCGGGTACCCAGCCTTTTTGGCTAACCCATTTTCCGGCTTCAATAAGTTGTGAAATAGCGGTATTGTTTTGCATACATTCCTCACTAATGAGCGTAAAGTTAATTGTTTTTAGACGGCTATACTTCTGTTTTAAGCAATGATAGCATCGCTTTAAGCGCAAAACCATCATTAAGGGCATCTCGTGTTTGAAAGTAAATTACCAAATTTAGGCGTTAGTATATTTAGCCAAATGAGCGGATTGGCTAATGAGTTTTCGGCAATTAATCTCTCTCAAGGCTTTCCTGAGTTTGATGCTCCTGATCTTTTAAAAACGCAGTTAAATTATTATGTGCAGCAGGGCGTTAATCAATATTCACCTTCAAGTGGTGTACCAAGATTACAGCAACAAATTGCTGATTTAGCAAAGCGCAAATATACAGCTGATATAAACGCAGCTGAGCAAGTGACTGTTACCTCGGGTGCAACAGAGGCATTGTTTGTGGCTATTCAAACAATTGTGCGCCCCAGTGATGAAGTGATTGTATTTGACCCTGCATATGACTCTTACCAACCGGCAATTGAACTCGCTGGTGGAAAGTCGGTACACATTGCTTTAAGTGCGCCAAATTACACTATTGATTGGCAAGTAGTAAGCCAAGCAATTACTAAAAATACCCGTGCAATTATTATAAATACGCCTCATAACCCAAGCGGTAAAATATTACAGCCACAAGATATAAAAGTGCTTAAAGAGTTAGTTGGTACTCACAATTTATATGTAATAAGCGATGAGGTATATGAGCACATTACATTTGATGAACAACCGCATTTAAGTGTATTACGCGATGATGAATTATTTACCAAAAGCTTTGTTATATCGAGTTTTGGTAAAACATTTCATAGCACGGGCTGGAAAATGGGTTACTGTATTGCACCTGCCGATTTAGCTGTCGAATTTAGAAAAATTCATCAGTACGTTACGTTTTCTAGTTTTACCCCCGCACAGCATGCGCTTGCCGATATGCTCGAGCAGCAAGGTGAGCATATAGATGAGCTAAGCGGGTTTTATCAGCAAAAACGCGACTTATTAGCGAGCCATTTAAGTAACAGCCGTTTTAAAATTTTACCTAGCCAAGGCACTTACTTTTTATTGTTAGATTACAGTGATGTATCGGATTTAAACGATATTGATTTTTGCCATTGGTTAGTTGAGCAAGCAGGTGTTGCGGCTATTCCGTTAAGTGTGTTTTATCAAAAGGCACCAACCGACAAAGTAATTCGTTTATGCTTTGCTAAAAACGACAACACTCTCATAGAGGCTTCGCAAATATTATGTCAACTTTAACCATTACAGCATTGCAAAGCTCGCTTTATTGGCTTGATAAAGATGCTAATTTAGCCATGTTTAATAAGCAGCTTGAAGCAATTATGCATCAGCCCGATCTTATTTTACTGCCCGAAACATTCTCGACTGGCTTTGCTATCAATTTAGATTGTGCAGAGCCCGAAAACGGTAAAGTACTGACGTGGTTAAAGGCGCAGGCTCATAAACATAATGCGGTTATTGCAGGTTCGGCACTTGTTGCACAAGGCGATAAAAAAGCGAATCGGTTTTATTGGGTAAAACCCGATGGTGAGGTGAGTTATTACGATAAACGCCATTTATTTCGCTTAGGCAGCGAGGGCGATTACGTTGTAGCAGGGCAAGCGCGTAAAGTTTTTGAAATCAACGGTTTTAAACTATTACCGCAAGTATGTTACGACCTGCGCTTTCCGGTATTTCAACGTAATAATAACGACTACGATGTAATGATAAACGTAGCAAATTGGCCAGCTGTGCGCCGCCATATTTGGGATACGTTACTTATGGCGCGCGCAATGGAAAACCTGTGTTACGTAGTAGGCGTTAATCGAGTGGGTGACGACGGTAATGGCGTGGCGCACAATGGCGGTACTGCAGTATACGACTTTAAAGGCGATGCATTAACTAAAGCGCAAGATGACACCGAGCAACTAGTTACTATAACACTTGAAAAAGCACCACTGGATGAGTTTAAAGCAGCGTTTCCTGCCTATTTAGATGCAGACCCTTTTACATTAATATAGACACGTTAATTTAGCGCAGAGCCAATAAAGTGTTAAAATAGTCGCTGATATTTTTGTTGGCGGCTAATATACATCATGAACACTTTAATCACTCCTGTAATTTTAGCTGGTGGCATAGGCTCTCGCTTGTGGCCGCTTTCTCGCCAAGCAATGCCTAAACAATTTTTACCACTACTAAATGAAAACACGTCATTGCTGCAAAGTACATTGGCGCGTGTTTCTAATGAGTTGTTTGATAATGCTATTTTAGTGTGTAATAAGCAGCACCGATTTATTGCCGCCGAGCAGGCTGAAAGCTCAATTCCTACTGCATTATTACTCGAACCCAAAGGTAAAAATACCGCTCCAGCCATCGCATTAGCCGCCCACTATGTATTAAAAACTTGATATATCAACGACTAAGCTCCCTGAAGCTGTAAAGCTTGCCGAGCAAGGTAAGTTAGTGACGTTTTCTCTTATGCCTATAGAGGCATATACTGGCTATGGCTATGGCTATATAAAACAAGGCGCGGCTATTGCTGGAACGGTTTGCGCCAAAAATAGCAATGAGTGTCGCTGTAGCACTATTTACTAAAGATTTAGGGTTTACCCGCCCAAGCAGCAGTGCGCTTGAACACTGCCCAAGCGATTCAATAGATTACGCTATTTTAGAGCGAAGCGATAACGTAGTTGTTATGCCTGTTGATTTAAAATGGAGTGATGTAGGCAGTTTTTCATCCCTTGATGCGCTTACAAAAAAAGATGAAAACGGTAATAGTTTAAATACTAATTATATGGCTCAAAAAAGCACTAATAACTTAGTTATTAACGAGGCTGAGCACACAATAGCCACGCTTGGAGTGAGTCATTTAGCGATTATTCATACTCATTATGCCACGTTAATCGCAAATCAAAATGAGCTGGATTCTCTGCCTTTGTTGCTCAAGTAAATTGCGACAACACAGGCTGATAAACTTAACCATCATCAAGTGGTTTTTCGCCCGTGGGGAAATTACCGTACTTTAGTTGAGGGCACTGGCTTTAAAGTTAAAAAAATTACTGTTAACAGCGGTGCTAAGCTTTCGACGCAGCGCCATCAGCATCGCGCTGAACATTGGGTTGTGGTTTCGGGTATTGCAGATGTGTGTATTGATGAGCAAGCGTATACGCTAACGCATGACCAATCGTGTTATATCGCCGCAAAACAAGTTCATAGCTTGGCTAATAATCAAAAAGAGCCGTTAATCGTCATTGAAGTGCAAACCGGTGCTGTACTAGATGAAAACGATATAGAGCGATTTGATGATAAATATGGAAGAGATTAAAAAATTAAATTTATATCAAAAAGGATGTCTCAGTATTAATGAGTAAAGTAATTTATAAAATAACGCCGGATGTTAATCATTACAGAGTCATATTTCCTGATAGCGAAGCTTTATGTGAACCTGACCTATGGAAGCCTGATGGTTCATCAAAAGAGTCGACATTAATAAATTTTAGTGCGCATTATAATCAAGAAAAAAGACTCCTATAGGTGATATGGCAGCAATAAATTTACAGGGTCTTGCTATAAGGGATCATGTAGCAAATGAATTGGCGGAGATTTTTGAAGATTCGGGAGAGTTATTGCCTTTCTATGTAGGTGATGACAACTGGTACTTTTATAATGTCACTCGAAAAATAGAGGGCATCTTAGATGTTGAAATGAGTACTTTTATGCTGCCAAGCTTAAATATTGGATTACAAAAAGCGATATTCAAAAAGAAAAATTACCTAAGCATAGCTGTATATTTAAAATGCCAGAAGATCGATTTGAAGGTACATATATTTTTGATTCTCGTAAAAATGATAAAGATGTTTCTTTAAACCTCTTTTGTGCCTTGCAAGCACATGGTTTCACAGGTCTTAACTTTGAAGAGGTAGCAAGATTTGATTAACTTAAAGTGAAATTTAAAAAACCTTAACGCTTTTTTAATTTCACTCTAACTGCCCGCGCACAAACTTTAAATATTGCTCTAAGCTTTGTTGCCACAGATCTAGCGCTTCATCAAGCATGTCGTTGTGTGGTTTTTTATCGAGTAAGCGGCGCTCTATTTTTTTAGCGCTATACCATAACGATTAAAACCTAACTGTAAGGCTGTGCTTGCCTGGCGATGTAAAAGCTTAATACATTGCTCTGGATGCTGAGCAGTAAGCTCTTGGCAACGAATGAGTTTATTTCGTGCTGAAAGTACAAATTCGTTATAAATAGACGATACTTCATCTTCACTAAACGAAGTGGTTAGTGTCTCTGCTGCGGTTTCGTCGTACAAAGTGTCAATAAGTTCTACAGTAATATTAGCCGTTTGATTTGATTGAGAGTCGCTAAGTGCTTGGCGAAGCTTTTGGTGTTTAATAGGCTTGCCAACAATATCTTTTATTCCTAATTCTAAATATTCTTTTACTTCGTCGGGGCTAAGGCTTGCAGTAAAAGCGAGCACGGGAGTTCGTTGATTCTTATGATCTATGTGCTTTAGGCGTTTAAGTACTTCTTGGCCTGTTAAGTCAGGTAAGTTCATATCAAGTAACACTACATCAAAGTGATGTTTTTGCATAAGCTCAATAGCGCTTTTCCCATCTTTTGCGAGCTTAATTTTGTGCTCATCGTCGGCCATAAATTCGATAGCAATTTTTTGGTTCAAATCTAAATCTTCAACCAATAATACATCAAGGCCTGTTAGGTAATCTTTAGTCTGGTGTCGCTGCTCTACTAAACTTAGTTCGCCCAAAGTAAAAGTGACGATAAAGCTAAATACACTGCCTGTACCGAGTTGGCTTGCAATTTCGAGTCGGCTACTAAGCTTTTCAAGCAAACGGCTGGTAATGGCTAAACCTAGGCCGGTTCCACCTTTTTCTTTACCTGCGCTACTTTGTACATAAGGTTCTGTTAAGTAAGCTATCTCGTCGTTTTCTATGCCTGGGCCAGAGTCCTTCACACTTATTTTTATGGTGTGTTCAAGTTGTTTCTCTAAAATTAAATCAACTTGAATTTTCACAACACCGTGGTCGGTAAATTTAATGGCATTACCCACTAAGTTAATAATAATTTGCCTAAGTTTTTGTTGGTCGCAGTAATAACAAGCTTGCTCTGGAATATTGCACACAAGCTCAAATTTAAGATGTTTTTGTTCGGCAAGTGGGCTCAGTAATAGACATAAATTATTGAGCCATGTTTTAAATTCTATATCTTCTTCATAAAGTGCTTCATCACTTTGATCTAGGCTTGCGTAATCAAGTACTTTATCTACGAGTAAATTGAGTGATTCGGCGGAGTTTATAATTGCCTCGCAATAAGCTTTATTACGGGTATCACTTGTTTGGTTCATGACAAGCTGAGCGCTGCCTAAAATACCATTCAGTGGGGTGCGTATTTCGTGGCTAATAGTTGAGAGAAATAGTCCGCGTATTTCTAAGTCTTTTTGTGCTTTATCCGCTAATTTATTAAGGTGTTGTTCTCTGCGTTCATTACACAATAAGGCCATGCCTGCAGCATAGAACATAGGTGCAATGACGCCATTTAAAAATAATAGTGAGCTAAACCAGCCATTAATTAATAGATTACTTTGTTCAATATCGTCCATAAATAACGAGCGGCCAATAAAACTAAAAGCAACGAGAGTCAATATAATAATGTATACAATACTGCCATTAGGATAGGGCGCACGGGCATGTTTGATAAATATAAATAATAAAAATATAGCTTCAGCTATATGTTGTATATCAGATGCAATAACTCGTTCGTGTAAAGAGGGATCATAAAAGGTGTAATAACCGAGCATTACAGCGCTAAAAGCAGTAAATGAGCAGATTAATTTGAAGCCAATACCGTGATAATTTAAAAATTGGCTGAGTGATAGGCAATGCACAATAGAAGCTGCAAACATCATGCTACTGGCAATGCTAATAATAACTAAATTATGTGTATTACCAACAAGGGTAAAACCAATAACAGAACCCAGTAATAAAATAGGGTAAAAAATATAAAGCAGCGTACCTGGAGTTTGCTTGTTTGTTCGCCATGTTAAAAAATTAAGCAAGGTCATTACAACCACTATGGCTATGCTGGCAAAGTAAAGAGTGAAAGAGTCGAGCATTTAGTTTCCAGCGAAGTGATGTTTTAACAAGTGGGTAGTAAATATAAAAACAGACACCTAAGTGTCTGTTTTTATATTTAAACGAAATGCGTATTTAACGAATTTCGTCTGGTATATTTTGCTGCGCCCAAGACAATAGCTCAATGCGATTACGACATTTAGTTTTTCTAAATGCACTGTATAGATGAGTTTTTACAGTGTGCGGACTAATACTTAATTCTTCAGCAATTTCTTTATTTTTAGAACCATTACTCATTAACGAGATAATTGCTTTTTCTCGTTTAGTTAATTTAACTGGTTCTATATCACCTTCGGTTAGCTTATGAAGTGCATCTTTATTAAACTGCAGCATACGGTTTAATGCGTTACACATTATATCACGGCGATACCAAAGCTGATCTTCCATTAATAAACGAATACCTTTCATTAATACATCGGCGTTATCAGTCGTATAAAACACACCACGAATACCGCTTAATAATGCACGGTTAGCTAGTTCTGGATTTTCGTCTAGGTTAAATAATATGATATCGCATTTAACGCGTAGGTTTACTAATTGTTCTTTTAGCTTTCCCCATGCATCTTTACTTGATGTTTCAATAAACAGTAATCGAGTCCCTTCAGGTATATCTAAAATGTTTGTACCTGTGGTTACGTCAAGGCCTTGCGTTTTTAACAAAGGTTCTAAAACGTTAATGCCAATAGTATTAATTGGCTCTTGATCTAATAACAAAAAGGCAGAACTGCTCATATTTTTATACTCTTTTATAAAGCTGACTGATTAAGTTTATCACGACTTCCACACCTTTTGTATTAGAAAGTCGCTATTTTACTTGAAAACAAGTACGATTTTACGATTATTTAAACATAAAATGTTGCAAATAAGTAATTGTTTTTCGTTTGTTAAACATGAGAAATATTAACATTTAGCACTTAACGTATATTAAAAGAGTACAATAAAAGTCATTATTTAAATAAAACTCTTTTTAACATCTTGATACGGAGGCCAGCCCATCTCTTTCCCTGCAAGCATATGCAAGTGTATATGGTATACAGTTTGCCCACCATGCTCGTTACAGTTCATTACTACTCGATAGCCGTTGTCTGCAAAATTATGTTGTTTAGCTAACTTTGCTGCTACGGTATATAAATTGCCAATTAAGTATGAATTTTCATCATTTATATCATTGATAGTGGCAATTGCTTTTTTTGGGATAATCAATACATGGAATGGGGCTTGAGGATTTATATCTTTAAATGCAAGGGTATCATCATCTTCATAAATAATGTCTGCTGGAATTTCACGATTAATTATTTTTGTAAAAATTGTATTTTGACTCATGGTATGTCCCTAATTAAATATTATGAAATTTAGGCTCACTAATGACAAAATTTCATAGCAGTGTCAAACTGAAAATAACTAAAGGAGTAAATATGCGTAAATCAGTATTAATGGGCAGTGCGGCAGTGCTGTTATTTAGTGTATCGAGTATGGCAGAAAATATTCACTTCCCTGAAGAGTTTGTGCCATTACAAGTTGGAGAGCGTGTTATAGAAAGCTCTCTATTTAGTCGGGTTGATGATTTAGAGCTTGCGCCGGGTACTTATCAGCTAAAATTAAAATATACCGACTTATATGAACAAGGCTTTGACGATCATGAAGTGATTGAGTCAGAACCGTTTTGGGTAGATGTTACCGTTGAAGCTGGGAAAAATTACACTTTGGTGTTTAATCGGGCAGATAACGCCGTGTCGGCGAAACTATTTGCAGAAGTACCTGAGGTGAGTTTACAAGCCAAAGGCAGCTCACTGCCTGAACCCTTAACTGTTGTTTCCAATAATCAAATGGAAAAAGTAAAGCCGATGAAACCAATGGTAAGTTCGGCTGTTGTTTCTCAAAAATCAAATAAGCCACTAGGGCCTGTTAATAGTCAGGGGATGCCAAGCGCAGCGAATATGCTTGATTTTTGGTGGCAACAAGCCACAACGTCAGAGCGTAAAGCTTTTTTAGAAAAAGTGACAAAATAACAGAAAAACAAAAGGGCCAAATTTGGCCCTTTTTAGTGTCTAGTTAACGCTATTTATTCAAATAATGCGTCAATAGTACCTTGTGCAAGAGGGTGATACCCAGGGCGTGCTTTTAAGTACACGCTTTGTGCCCACTCTTTTTTACCGTTAGTGATAAGTGATTTATATAACGGCACAATTAACTTACGACGGCCAATACCTGATAAGTGCTTATTAAGCGCAGGATAAATTGGTTGATAACCATTACCTACTGCTAGCATAAACCAAGCAAACGCACGTTCAGCGTTAGTTGATTGCGTTAGGTTAAATTCACTATCAAGCTCGCTCATTTTCTCTATGCTTAAATCGCGTGGTAAGTTATTTAAAAAGTGTAGCCACTCATGCACAGACCAATCAGCCGTTGGCAGTTGAGCTGCTGTTGTGTCGCCTTTTAGCCATGCTGCTGTTGCTGTATCTACTTTATCAAATGCATCAGAAGTAGGGTTTGGCGCATCACTTGGTAATCCAGGTTCAAAAATCCATTCGTTTACTTTATCCATGCTTACAACACCAGGATACTTTTCAATTAAGTTAGCTTTTAAGTAAGTAACAAATTGCGCGGTAGTAAGTGATTTAAACGAAAACTCTTTAAAGTACGCTTTTACAAACGGGTCAAACTTATCGCGACCATATTTGTTTTCTAGGTAAATTAAAAATAATTGACCTTTAGTGTAAGGCACTGAGCTGAATGCATCGTCTGGGTCGCGGCCGTTAAGTTTTAAATTAAGGCGTGTATCTGGTGCATCAATTGTTTTAAGTTGTGCGCGTAAAGACGCTGAATCAAGTGCTTGTTCCATAACCGCACGGTCACGGCCAAATACTTCTTCCATAATGCGGTTTTCAACGTACGAGGTAAAACCTTCGTTTAACCATAAATCTTCCCACGTTGCATTAGTTACTAAGTTACCTGACCAAGAATGAGCAAGCTCGTGAGCAATAAGGTTAACTAAGCTTTTATCACCAGCAACAACAGTTGGAGTAATAAATGATAAGCGTGGGTTTTCCATGCCACCAAACGGAAAACTTGGTGGTAGCATTAATAAGTCGTAGCGACCCCATGCATATTCGCCGTACATCGCGTTTGTTTTATCGATCATGGCTTGGGTGTCGTCAAATTCAGCAACTGAGGCATCTAAAATTGTCGGCTCAGCAAATATGCCTGTTTGATGCGACATTGCTTTAAATTCTAAGTTACCTGCGCCAATAGCAATTAGGTAAGGTGAAATTGCTTGTGGCATATCAAAAATGTAGTCGCCATCTTTATAAAGCGCATCTTTGTTATCGGCACTCATTACAGCACGTATATCTTTTGGTGTATGAATTCGTGCAGAGTAAGTTACACGCATTGCGGGTGTATCTTGCACTGGGATCCAACTACGTGCATGAATTGCTTGCGATTGGCTGTACATAAATGGATGCGTTTTACTTGCCGTTTGCTCTGGTGTTAACCATTGCAGGCCTGAAGCTTCTGGGCGACTGTTGTAGTAAATACGAACTACTTCAGCTTGGTTTTTAAACACAATAGTAAGCTTTGAGCCTTTAACGTCATCTCGCTTAGCTAAATCAAAAGTCGCTTTTTTCCAGTTACCGCTTTGATCTTTGTACATTACTTTATCAATGTCTAAGTCGCGGGTATCAAGTACCAGAGTTCTACTTTTGCTGTTGTTCCACTGAAGAGTATGCTCTACAAAACCTTCTAACTGCTTGTCGGCAAAGTCGATATCTAAATCAAGGTTTAAGTGAGTAGTAACAACATCATCAAGGTTAGCATACGAGTTTTGGTCAATCGCATTAGCCATTGCTTGCGAACACATACCCGCCATAGCGAGGCTTAAAAAAAGAGGTTTAATTTTCATCATTACTCTGAACACAAATAAAAAGTGCAGGTTTTATATCACGATTGACACGGCGGGTTGAGTGATTTTTACAATCTAGTGCCACATTTGCGATGATGAGGTAAACTATTGCGATTAGTTACCGGTATTTTTAGAGAGCTTTGTGGCGCATTCATTACACTCCTTACATACATTCGCATTAAACAGCCAATGCCAAAATTTTGTTGAAATTACTCAGCTTGAGCAACTTAAAACGCAAAGTTTTAGCGCGCCGTTTTGTTTGCTAGGCGAGGGCAGTAATACCGTATTTTTAAATGACTACATGGGTACGGTTATAAAGATAGCCTTAAAAGGTATTAAAATTACCGAGCGTGAGAGCGACAAACTAATAAGTATTGCCGCAGGCGAAAACTGGCATCAACTAGTCAGTTATTTATTAGAGAAAAATATACCGGGGCTTGAAAATCTAGCACTTATACCAGGGACTGTTGGCGCATCGCCGGTACAAAATATTGGTGCTTATGGCATTGAGATAGCTAAATTTATTGAGTTGGTAGAATACTTTGATCTAACCACTAACACTATGCATTTATTAAATAACGAACAATGTGAATTTGCTTACAGAGACTCAATATTTAAACATGCCCTTAAAAATAAAGCGGTGATCACGCAGGTACATTTAGCGCTCCCAAAAAAATGGCAACCAGTATTGAGTTATGGCCCTTTGCAGCAACTTAAGGTTGTTACGCCGCAGGCTGTGTTCGATCAAATAATACAAACTCGCAATAGCAAATTACCTAACCCATATACACTTGCCAATGCGGGTAGCTTTTTTAAAAACCCTATAATAACCAACCAGCAGTTAGCTGAGCTATTAAAGCAATTTGCTGATTTACCTCATTACGAATATGGGCAAAGTCATCATAAGGTCGCGGCAGGTTGGTTAATCGATCAAAGTGGTTTAAAAGGGCACCGCGAGGCAGGTATTGAAGTGCATCAACAACAAGCACTAGTACTTGTTAATCACGGAAATAGTGAAGGCAGCGACCTAATAAAAATAATTAAACACATTCAGCGAGTGGTTTATACGCGTTACAACATTATGTTAGAGCACGAAGTACGTTTAATGGATGCACGCAGCGAATGCCATATTAACGCGGAGCCTAAGCAATGAAAGCACCTGATGGAAACAAACTCGCTATTTTAAATGCTTTAAAGCAAGGTGTTTTTGTATCTGGCCAAGCGCTGGGTGAACAGCTTGGCATTAGCCGAGCTGCAGTAAGTAAACATATTAAAGCGTTACAAGAAATGGGCTTGGATATTTTTAAAGTGACTGGCAAAGGCTATTGTTTGAATAGTCAGGTGGGCCTTTTAAATAAAACGCAAATTGATCAGCACTACAAAGCGCTAGGTGCAAATACTGCCGATGTAGAAGTACACCCTATTATTGATTCAACAAACAGCGAGCTTATGCGCCGTATACAGGCCAAAACAGCGCTTGAGTCTGGCACTGTTATTGTTGCTGAAATGCAGCAAGCAGGACGTGGTAGACGCGGCCGTGTTTGGCAATCCCCATTCGGCGCTAATCTGTATTACAGTTACTTTTGGCGTTTAGATGACGGCTTACAAGCTGCAATGGGCGTATCAATTGCAGTAGGTCTTGCAGTTTATGATGCAATTAAAGCGTTATACCAAATTGATGTAGAGCTTAAATGGCCTAACGATATTTATATAAATAAGCAAAAGCTTGCAGGTGTATTGGTTGAATTAGATGGACAACCGCAAGGACCTTGTCAGTTAGTGATGGGTATCGGTATTAATTTACAAATGCCTGAGAGTTTTAGCCAACATATAGACCAAGCGTGGACCGACTTAAATCAACATACTCAAAAGCTTGATAAAAACCAGCTGGTGGCGTCACTTACTTATCATTTAGAGCAGCGTTTAGTGCAGTATCGTCAAACTGGCTTACAAGATATGTATGAGCAATGGAATTCGCTTAATGCGTTTGCTGGCGATTATGTTGAGCTAAATACAGGGCACCGAAGCTGGCGTGGAATATGCGAAGGTATTGACCCACAAGGTGGAATACGAATTCGCCAAGACGGGGAAGTAAAAAGTTATTACGGTGGGGAAGTCTCCCTTAGAAAGGCGCAAGTATGAGATTACTGATCGACGTAGGAAATACATCATTAAAAGCTGTGTTGTGGCATAACGAGCAAGCACAACCGGCAGATATAAATAACCTGCCTTGGTTACAAATAACCGAAGTGATTTATGCATGTGTAGGGCGCAGTGATTTACTAAGCGATATTCTCGCGCAAGCGGCTAGCAATAATATTACTTGCTTTGAGGCCAAGGTAACCAAAACGCTTGGAGATCTTGTATGCGCTTACGAGCATGTGGGTAACTTAGGCATAGACAGATGGCTTGCGCTTATTGCAGGCTTTACGTTATATCCAAACACAGCATGCATTGTTGTTGATGCGGGTACTGCGACAACAATTGATGTGCTCAATAGTGAAGGATTACATTTAGGTGGCTGGATTTTACCTGGGCTTGATTTAATGACTTCATCACTTACACAAAATACTCAACGTGTTTTTGATGACGGTAAAACACCGTTTACCAATGAACTGGGTAAAAATACGCCTAATGGTTTAAAAAATGGTGCATTAGTGGCAACCATTGGAGCAATTGAGCAAGCTAAGTTGCACTTAACGGATAAAAAAACAGGGCAAAAAGTACAAATAATTTTTGCTGGTGGCTATGGCTTACTTTTACAACAGCAATTTGAGGGAAGTATTTTTGATTCATTACTCGTAATGAAGGGATTGAATTATTGGTACGAATTAACCGAAACAGTATAAAAAAGTGCAAAAAACGTGTTTTCGCGTGAATATTGAGCATTTAAACTAAAAATTTACACTTTTTTTAATTTTATTGTTGCATCCCAATAAACCTTACTCTAATATCTCGCCCCGTACTAAAGCAGTGCCGACTTAGCTCAGCTGGTAGAGCAACTGACTTGTAATCAGTAGGTCAACCGTTCGACTCGGTTAGTCGGCACCACTTTCCTTTTACCGGAAGTGAATTAGTAGAGAATTATCGTGGAGGGGTTCCCGAGCGGCCAAAGGGATCAGACTGTAAATCTGACGGCTCAGCCTTCGCTGGTTCGAATCCAGCTCCCTCCACCACTTTATTCTTGACGGTTAGAGGTAGTTTAAGAACAGATTTTTATGCGGGCATCGTATAATGGCTATTACCTCAGCCTTCCAAGCTGATGATGCGGGTTCGATTCCCGCTGCCCGCTCCAGTTCTTGTGTTGCTGATATAGCTCAGTTGGTAGAGCGCACCCTTGGTAAGGGTGAGGTCGGCAGTTCGACTCTGCCTATCAGCACCAGTCCTAAGAATCTCCTTGATTACTTCCTTTATCTGTCAGAAAATACTATTTGAAAAAATTAACTTAATCTACCTCTGGTGGATTATTTTCATATGTAATTTAGATACACAAAACTGATAGGTTCCGTCATGGCAAAAGAAAAGTTTGAACGCGTAAAACCGCACGTAAACGTTGGTACAATCGGCCACGTTGACCACGGTAAAACTACACTAACTGCAGCAATCACTAACGTACTTGCAAAAGTATACGGCGGTGTTGCTAAAGATTTCGCATCAATCGACAACGCTCCTGAAGAGCGCGAACGTGGTATCACTATTTCAACGTCTCACGTTGAATACGATACTCCTACACGTCACTACGCACACGTAGATTGTCCTGGTCACGCCGATTATGTTAAAAACATGATCACTGGTGCTGCTCAAATGGATGGCGCGATCTTAGTAGTTGCTGCGACAGATGGCCCTATGCCACAAACACGTGAGCACATTCTTCTTTCTCGTCAAGTTGGCGTTCCTTACATCATCGTGTTCATGAACAAATGTGACATGGTAGATGACGAAGAGCTACTTGAACTAGTAGAAATGGAAGTTCGTGAACTTCTTTCAGAATACGATTTCCCAGGTGATGACTTACCTCTAATCGCTGGTTCTGCGCTTAAAGCGTTAGAAGGCGAGAAAGAGTGGGAAGATAAGATTGTTGAGCTTGCAAACGCACTTGATTCTTACATCCCAGAGCCAGAGCGTGACATCGATAAGCCTTTCATCATGCCTATCGAAGACGTTTTCTCAATCCAAGGCCGTGGTACTGTTGTAACTGGTCGTGTTGAAGCTGGTATCATCCGCATCAATGACGAAGTAGAAATTGTTGGTATCAATGATACAACTCGTTCTACTTGTACTGGTGTTGAAATGTTCCGTAAGCTTCTTGACGAAGGTCGTGCTGGCGAAAACATCGGTGCACTTCTACGTGGTACTAAACGTGAAGACGTTGAACGTGGTCAAGTACTAGCTAAGCCTGGTTCAATCAACCCACATACTACATTCACTTCAGAAGTATACGTACTTTCTAAAGATGAAGGTGGTCGTCATACTCCATTCTTCAAAGGTTACCGTCCACAGTTCTACTTCCGTACAACTGACGTAACGGGTGACGTACAGTTACCAGAAGGCGTAGAAATGGTAATGCCTGGTGATAACATCAAGATGACAGTAACTCTAATCGCACCAATCGCGATGGATGAAGGTCTTCGTTTTGCTATCCGTGAAGGTGGCCGTACTGTAGGTGCTGGTGTTGTAGCAACTATCGTAGCGTAATAATTAGCTTTTAAGTTAATTGTTATAAAAAGGTCACTTAGGTGGCCTTTTTTAATGCCTGAAGAAAAGTGATTAGCTCCTATATCGCTTTATTGCCGTAGCTTGGGTTGAGTTTTACGAAACCCGAGGGAATTCTTTGTGGTATTATTTGCCAAATAAGGCGGCTTTGGGCATCCTAAAACAGCTTTTAGAGTAAAGCTGTAGCAATAAAATAAAAAGGAATTAATTTGGACCCTTTTTTTAACTACCTTATAAAAATAGATAGAAAATGTCCCACTTGGGACTTATTAATGTTTGTTATATTAATTTATTTACCAATATTACAGAGGGTTTATATGGAATTAAGTATTGCAGAAATAGTGACTTGCTCTACAGCAATTGTCACTTTGTTTATTGCTATCCTTACTTGGCAAATTGCCAAAAACTCGCTAAAAGTAGCTAAAGAATCCAATAACTTTGCCAAATTTCAATTAACAGAAAGGCTTTCATTAAAACTTTATGAGTTGAAGGATCTTATAGATAAAGAAAATGGATCGAGACTTTGGACTGATTTTTTATCTAATGGAAGAATATCCAAAGAGTATGAAAATTTGCTTTATATAATTAAAGATAATGCCAGAGCCAATAATGTATTGAGTGAAAAGCAATCAAACGATTTAGTTAATATATATGAATTTTTTATAGATAAGCCAAATAAAAAAATAGAGCTAGGAGAGGGAAAGCTAAATCCTAAAGATATCTTAAGAGAATATAAAGAAGAGAGAAAGAAAGAGGAACCTAATGATGAAGAAGCAGAACATGCACATAATATTATATACGATATTATAAATAACACTTTAATAAAGCTAAAGCTGCCATAGCATTAGTCATATAAACACGGCCAAGACCGCGTTTATAATATTAGGTGTATTAGGTCATTTTGCTTACAGCTAAAATTTTAGTGCTTTTTCGTATACTCTTCAGCTTGTTTTAAAACTCTTAATAAATTACCGCTAAGAATCTTTTTAATATCTTTGTCGCTGTAATCTCTGTCCATTAAACCTTGAACAAGATTAGGATAGCTAGATACATCTTTTAAACCGATAGGTAATGAATCGCCAACTCCATCATAATCAGAGCCAATACCTACATAATCAATACCAATTAGCTCAACTACGTGATCAATATGGTCAAGTACTTGCTCAAGGCTTGCAAATGGGTATGGGTTTTTAGCGCGGTACGCAGCATCAAAATCTTTACTTAACTTAGTGCCTTCTTTTTTAGCTGACTCTTTTGTGTTTTTTAATTGCTTGCCCCAACTACCTGCTTTAGCGGTAACAAAGCTTGAGCCAAAGTTGATTTGAATAACGCCGCCATTTTTTTTCAGCGCTAATAACATATCGTCATTCATATTACGCTCAAAGCCGGGCGTGTATTTACGAAGTGATGAATGAGAGGCAATTACTGGTGTTTTAGAAAGCTCCATAACCTGATAAAACGCATCATCAGAAATATGCGATACATCGATTAGCATACCAATATTATTCATTTCAGTGACAAGCTTTTTACCAAATGGGCTTAAGCCTTTCCATTTACGGCGTATATCGTAAGATGAATCCGAAATATGGTTGCTTTGCGAGTGCGCTAGCGTGATGTAGCGAATACCACGGTCGTAAAAGTGCTGAAGGTTTTTCATGTCCCCTTCGATTGGAGAGCCGTTTTCCATACCCATCGCTATAGAAAGCTTGCCTTGTTTAAATTGCTCTTCTATATCAGTGCTTGAGCTAGCAATAGCAAACTTATCGGGTGCGCGCTGGGCTATGGCTTCCATACTATCAATCATTTGATTGGCTAGCTGGTAGCTTTTTTCTTTACCTTCAAATTCCAAATGCGCAGGAATATAAATTGACATAAACGGTGCGTTTAAACCGCCTTTTACAGCGCGAGGGTAGTCAAAATCGCCATCAGTTGTTGCTTTAGTTACATCAACCCAATTTTCGTGAATTCGATAAGGTACGTCGATATGGGTATCAATTAAAATGGTGTCTTTAGCGAGTTTAATTGCCTTGTCAGATGCTGTTATTGTTTGTTCTGCTTGGGCTTGGCTAGTTAAAGCTAGTGATATGGCTACCACTAGAGTGCTGAGTTTTATCATGTTTTGGCTCTTAGGGTAAAAAGCCATTGTGTACGTTCAATTCAAAAGTTACAAGTGCTAATCAAACGACTCTGCTTGATGCTCTTCACTTTGCAGCGCTTTAAATTCGCCTTTCGAAATAATGGTTACAGACTCATGAAGCTCTGAAAAAAACACCATGGCTTCGCCATTTTTAAGCTGAAGCTTAACCTGGTTTACTTTAGATTCAATACTAGCCTCTATTTCTCCATAGTCGGTGCCTTCGCGCAAAACATAGCTTTCTATTAAATTGTATAGCGTATCTTTATCGAGTTGCTCAAAAGGGATGATCATAGTTGCTCATTATTCACTTTATTTAAAACATATTGCCCAAAGTAATTGGGTACGGTTTTTTCTAACCAAAATATAGGCTTAAACGGATTTTTACCGGCAATAAAGCCAACATGCCCTCCTTTTTCAGAGATGCGCAGCGTAACATGCTCACTTACGTCTTGCCTACTCGGTACGGCTTTAATTGAGAGCATGGGGTCGTCTTTTGCATGAATAATTAATGTAGGCACAGCAATATGCTTTAAATATGGCATCGCACTGGCTTGACGATAGTAATCGTGAGCGTTTTCAAAGCCGTGCAAAGGAGCCGTTAGCTGGTTATCAAACTCTAATAGGTCGTCAATGTTCATTAATTGATCGGTAGTGATAGATATTTGCTGCTTAATTTGTGGCAACTTACGTTGCATCGACTTTTTCATGCGATCGAGCAAATACTTTTGATAAATTTTACCTAGGCTTTTACGAATTACATCGCTTGATGACGATAAGTCATAAGGTGCAGAAACAACCGCAGCCGCGCTTAAAGGACATGCTTGTGCTTGTTCACCTAAGTATTTGGCAAGTACGTTACCGCCAAGAGAAAAGCCAACGGCAACCATAGGTCTATTTGGATATTGTTGCTTTAGATGATTAATAAAAAAAGCTAAGTCGGCGGTATCACCACTATGATATGCGCGAGGCAAGCGATTTACTTCGGTTGAGCAATTTCTAAAGTGCATAAGCACAACTGCATAACCTTGCTTTTTTAACGCCTTCATCATGCCTTTAGCGTAAAAGCTATTTATATTACCTTCAAGGCCATGAAGGACTATAGCAAGAGGTGCAGTTTCGTTATGCGGAAGTGACCAAGCAAGTTCGATAAAATCGCCATCGGGTGTATCAAGTTGCTCAAGTTCGTAGCTAGTGTTATGAAATGGGCGGAAAAAACGCGGCATTATGGTTTGAACGTGACGGTTTGTCATCCACCATGCGGGTTTAAACTGTGGGATCATATTTGTACTACACACTTTGCAAAAAAGAATCGCTAGTGTATCAAAAAGAATAAAAAGCGCCTAATCAGTAACTGATAGGGCGCTTTGTGCGTCGTGCTTAATTTTGTTCGGGAATTTCTGCGTCATGTATTTTTTTCAAAAAGAAAAAAGCAAAAAAGATACACAAAGAAACAACAATGGTTAAAAACCCAAAAGACATAAATAAAACTGGATCTGTAAAAAAGTCTCTAAAGAATACGTTCATAAGTTGTTCCCCTCGTTGTTGATGGGTTAATCATAGGCGGTGTTTGCAGGTCGCAACGTGATCGAGATCAAGTAATTTTTCTAAGCAGGTGTAGGAGTGAAGCTAAGTTGATTTAGATCATGCTTTAAGAGGGGGTTCTATAGATTCGGTGCGTACTTCAACAATGTATGAAATGTATTTACTTACACGTATAGATTTATATTGTTGGGTGTATCAGAAGTTTTTAATTTAAGACCGTTAGCGGTGCTTATGAGCATGCATTGCTGTTGTTTTTCAAGCTTTAGCTCAGTGCTTAGTAACTCTGCGCGTATTGTAGCGTAATCACTTATCGTATTCTGATTAGTTTTTAAATAGCTGCGTGCGGCGCGCAGGGGTTGTAATACGTGAGTATCAAACTCACTCACTACTTGCGTTAACTCATTTAGCTGTTGGGTATTAATACTTAAATTTAATGAATCTAAATAAAGCAGTAATAAGCATAAATTAACATTTTTTCCTTGCTGGTTTTGTAGTGCCAGCAAGGTAGTTTGTTGCTCAGGCTTTGCGTACAAAGTGCACGCAAATTGCCAAAAGTCATCGCTATTGAGCAAGTTCATCGGCGAATGCCTGCTCTTTTTCTTCCATTTCTTCAAGTGCCATAAGTAACTCTTCTTCAACGTCGTTAAGTTTAGGTGTAAGGGTTGCTTGCTTAGCTAATAACTCTTTAAGCTTGGCTTTGTTATCGTCGTTGTAGAGTTCGTTATCGCCGAGTGCTTCTTCAACTTCAGCTAGTTCTGCGGTGAATTTATCGAGTTGCTTTTCAAGCTTTTCAATTTGCTTTTTAAGTGGCTGAGTGGCCTTTCTAAACTCAGCCTCTAAGCGTTTTTGTTCCTTACGATTAACACCTGGGTTTGCTTTAGGCTCGTCGCTTTGCTGCGCTTTAACCGCTTCTTTATTGGCATTGAGTAACCACTGGTAATACGCATCTAAATCGTAACCAAACTGGGTTACTTTGCCGTCATCTACTAGGTAAAACTCATCGGCGGTATTTTTAAGCATATGGCGGTCGTGCGATACGGTAACCATGGCGCCTTCAAAGCCTTGTAGTGCCATAACAAGTGCATGGCGCATTTCTAAATCAAGGTGGTTTGTAGGCTCATCCAGTAATAATAAGTTTGGCTTTTGGTATACCAACATGGCAAGTACTAAACGTGCTTTTTCGCCGCCCGAAAATGGGGCTACGGGCTCAAGGGCTTTATCGCCAATAAAGGCAAAACCACCTAAAAAGTCACGTAGTGATTGCTCAGTGGCTTTTGGGTCGAGGCGTTGCAAGTGCATTATTGCACTGGCTTTTAAATCAAGAGATTCAAGCTGATGCTGCGCAAAGTAACCAATATTTAATCCGTGATGCTGAATAACTTCGCCAGCTTGCGGCTCTAAATCACCAGAAAGCAGTTTAATTAATGTTGATTTACCTGCGCCATTTCGACCAAGTAAAGCAATTCGGCTGCCTGGTACAAGGTTTAGCTCGATATTATTTAAAATAGTGACGTCACCATAACCCGCTTTGGCTTTATCTATTGTCATTAGTGGGTTTGGTAATGCTTTTGGCTCTGCAAACTCAAAGTTAAATGGCGAGTCGGCATGTGCCGGCGCTAGTTTTTCCATGCGTTCAAGTGCTTTCACACGGCTTTGTGCTTGTTTAGCTTTACTGGCTTTTGCTTTAAAGCGCGTTATAAACTGCTCAAGGTGCGCAATTTGATCTTGTTGCTTATCAAACATTGCTTGTTGTTGTAGTAAACGTTCTGCTTTTTGGCGTTCAAACTGCGAGTAGTTACCTTTGTAAACGTTGATAAGTTGCTTATCTACATGCCAAATTTGATCAACCACCGCATCTAAAAACTCACGGTCATGCGATATAAGTACAAGGGTGCCGGTGTAAGCGCGTAAAAAGCGTTCAAGCCAATAAACGGCATCTAAATCAAGGTGGTTTGTTGGCTCATCAAGAAGTAGTAAATCGGCGTCGCGTATTAATGCTTGGGCAAGGTTTAAACGCATACGCCAACCACCCGAAAACGAGCTTACAGGGTTTTCTATAAGGTTATTGGCAAAGCCTAGACCATGTAATAGCTCACCTGCGGTTGATTCAATGCTATAGCCTTTTATGTTTTCAAGCTGAATATGTACTTTGGCTTGTGTGTCGCCATCGTTGATTTTCTCGGCCTCACGCAGTGCTATACGCATTGCGTAGTATTCTGGGTGACCTTGCAGTACATAATCAATCGCGCTTATTTCAAGTGCAGGTGTCTCTTGCTTAACAGAGGCAATAGACCAATCTTTTGGAATACTACAGTTACCGGCATCTAGTTGTAGTTCTGATTTTAGTAAACCAAATAACGTTGATTTTCCACAGCCGTTAGCGCCAACAAGGCCTACTTTGTGCTCTGGGAATAACGTAGCTGATGCGTTTTTTAATAAGGCTTTTCCGCCACGAAGTAGTTCTATTTCTGAGATTTGGATCATGAATGCGTTACTTTGCTGTGCCCTTGTTAAGTTGGCGTTATCATACCATAGAACTTAATGCGCTTATCAAGCGTATCAACAAGTGAAGTTATACGATAAAATGACAGCAGTTCAAACCACAGGAAAAATGTTGTGAGACAAAAGAAGCGATTTATTGCTGGTGCATCGTGCCCTGACTGCAAAGCCATGGATACTATGATGCTATACAGAGAACATGATGTTGAAAAAGTAGAGTGTGTTGAGTGTGGCCATAAAATGGCGCAACCCGATAACGCTGTTCAGGCGTCTACTCGCCAATTTGAACAAGTAATTGGGGTATTTAAACCGGGCGACTAACCCGGTTTTTTATTGCCTAATTTTTACCGGCTTTAGTAGTGCGGTGGAGGCGGCTCAGGTGCTTCAGACATCATAGACGATGATGACTGCGACTCTTTAATTTTTTCTGCTAGCAGCTCAGTTTGGCGTTTCATTTTTGCTAACAGTTGCTGGTGCACTTTTATTTCATCATTTAAGACTTCAATTGTTTCGTCTTGAAAAGCCACTTTGGCTTCAAGTTCCATTAAGCGATGTTCAATTGTGTTCATTATTCTCTCGTATAATAAATCGCTCTGCGATACCGCTGGAGCTTTCGGTTAACAACGACTTACCGTTATCTGTAAATGTCACATCTAGCACCACCGCCGATTTAGGCTTACTGCCTTCGCGCGGGGTAACCTGCCAAGTTTGAATTTTTTCACCGCTTGGTATTTGCCATAAATCTACGCGCTTATTTGGCGAGCCAGTTGCAAGCAAAGTGCCTTGTTCGTTAAAACGCACAGCAGTAAAAATTTTCTGACGCGCAATATACTTCAGTTTACTCACAAGATCACCTGTAGTCAGCTTCCATACATTTGCTTGTGCCATACTATCGGCCGTAAACGCATAGCGACCTTGTGGATCGAGCGTTACTTGGGTAACACGCGTTGGGTGATTAAAACGATGAATTACTTGCCCAGTACGTGTATCCCAAAAGTAAGCAACATAATCGTTAGAGCCACTCAAAGCAAAGCGTCCGTTAGGTGATAGGTCAACGGTGTTAACTTTATCTTGATGGCCTAAAAACTCAATGCGACGTCCGGTTTCTAGGTTTACAAATACGACAACGCCGTCGCTACGGCCGTATAAAACACTACGGCCTTGATTGCTAATAGCAATATCGCGAATACTGGCTTTTTGTATTTTGTAATAACCTTTATTTTTGCCTGTGGCTATATCCCACACAGCAAACGTGGTTTTTTCGGCGGTAACAGCCACGCTGTTATCAAAAGCAATAGCAACGGCGTATACCAAACTGTCTTGATCTTGCTGCTGAAACCATTGGTATTTTAGTACCTGCTGTTGATTATCCCATAGGGCGACCCCATGGTTGATAGAGGAGATCAAACTGTATTTACCATCGTTTGACAGTGTAGATGAAAACGCACCTTGTGCAGCATGTTCGTAACTTGCTACAGCCTGTTGTTTTTTATCGGTACAGGCGATGGCTAAAAAACAGCTAAATACGATTAAAAAAGTACGAAATATCGACATATTACAGGTATTTCCCTTAACTCTTAGTGATTGAGAGGTTAGACTAGGACGCGTTAAATGCCTAGGTTGTTTGTCTAATCACTGGATATGTTTTTAGTTTAGCTAACAATGTGGAATTTAGTCATTAAACAAGCAGCCTATCATGTGGGCCGTTAATCTTTAACTAGTAATAATACATTAAAATGACAACTGCAAAGTGTGTCGGAGATTTAAAATGAAAAAGACGATTAGATTGTCATTGATTGCAGCGTCAGTTTTAGCGCTTACAGCTTGTAATCAAGAAGCAAAAAAAGAACAAGCTGAAGTTAAATTAGACACTGTTGAACAGCAACAAGCATACGGTATTGGTGCATCTGTGGGTAACTTTTTAAACAAAGACCTAGCAGACAAAACAGAAATTGGTATTGAACTAGACCAAGCACTTTTAATCCGTGGTTTTGAAGATGCACTTGCTGGCAATGCAAAGCTTGACGAAGAAAAAATTCGTGAAGTATTAACTGAATTAGATACATCAGTACGTACTAAGCAAGAAGAAAAAGCAAAAGTAGAGTCTGAAAAAAGCAAAGAAGCGGGTGTTAAATACCTAGCTGACAACGCTAAAAAAGAAGGCGTTACAGTAACTGAGTCTGGCCTACAGTACGAAGTACTTAGCGAAGGCGATGGCGAAAAGCCAGTAGCAACTGATGTAGTTAAAGTACACTACAAAGGTACTTTATTAGACGGTACTGAGTTTGATAGCTCATATGCACGTAACGAACCGACAACTTTCCCTCTTAACCGCGTAATTGCGGGTTGGACTGAAGGTTTACAACTTATGTCAGTGGGTTCTAAGTACAAGTTCACTATTCCTTCAGAACTTGCTTACGGCGACCGTGACTTAGGTAAGATTCCAGCTAATTCAACACTTGTATTTGAAGTTGAATTACTTGAAATTCAAAATGAAGAAGCACCAGCACAATAATAAGCTTATTGTGTAAATGCAAAAAGGGACCTTAGGTCCCTTTTTTAATACGTGTAAGTAACGTATTAATTTGTGTGATTAGAAAATAAGTTGTCAATAAGCTCATCCTCTAACGCAAATCGTGCTTCTAGCGCTTCACCGATAACAGATAAATCGTTATCAAAATCTTTTAATAAGTCTTCTTTATCTACTTCTGCGTATTTATCGTTAAAATCCAGTGCAATATCAGTTGTACTAGAAATACGCGGGTAAATTGCATTGGCAAGTTCTTGGCTTTTTGGGCCTTTATTTTCACAAGCTTTAGCAATGTCATCATAAATTTCAAAATGACCAGCAGACAAGTAATCCATCAGAATTTGGCAAAAAGATTCAATTTGAGCAGGCTCTGGTAAAGCATGATCTTTTTTATCATATGGAGAAAAACCAGCCATTTTACAAAAGAGCACAATAAGCTCTTGGCGTTCATTTAACCATTTATCGATTACTGTGTGGCTACCACCCCATTTCTGTTGAGCTTTTTCTACACGCGTCAGCATAACTGTTCTCCTAGCTGGGTTGGTCTTTAAATTAAGTATAATAAGTTTATATACATCAAGATATATTTAATTTGCGTGTATATCAACAAGTAAAATAGATGTTCTAAAAGCGATGTAATTTATTGAATGGTAAATGGTGAGATTTATTGCAGGCAAGAAAAAACCACCGGTTAAGGTGGTCTAATTTCTTTCATTGGCTTGTTATAACAAGCTTTCTTATTTTTATGAGATAATTTTTATTGTTGTTATTTTAAAACTTTTATTTTTATTATTTTAAGATTTTTATTATTGTTTTTGTTAACGCGGGACAAACAATAACAAGCTTTTTTCGATGTTGCAAACATATTAATAAAAAGTTTTAAATGTTATGGTTTGTTTGCTTGTTTTATAGTCAAAATAGGTTGAAACCGTAGATTATATTGATCTGCCTCTAGGTAAGGCTGTTTTCGTCCCTAAGCAATAGAGGGTCGGAGAATATGGTGGTACAATCTTGCACAATTTATACAAGTCTTAGGATCATTTACGCCATGAGCGAATTAAAAAACGACCGTTATTTACGTGCACTTGCAAAACAACCTGTTGATGTAACTCCGGTATGGATGATGCGCCAAGCAGGACGCTATTTACCAGAGTATCGCGCTACACGTGCACAAGCGGGCGATTTTATGAGCCTGTGCCGTAATGCTGAGCTTGCATGTGAAGTTACACTGCAGCCACTACGTCGCTACCCGTTAGATGCTGCTATTTTATTTAGTGATATTTTAACGATTCCAGATGCAATGGGTTTAGGTCTGTACTTTGAAACTGGCGAAGGTCCTAAGTTCGAACGTCCTATTTCATCACTTGCTGATGTTAAAAAAATTCCAAAACTTGATCCAACTGACGAGCTTGGCTACGTAATGAACGCGGTAAGCACTATTCGTCGTGAACTTAAAGGTGAAGTACCGCTTATTGGTTTTTCTGGTTCACCTTGGACGCTAGCAACTTATATGGTTGAAGGCGGTAGCAGCAAAGTATTTGCTAAAATCAAAAAAATGGCGTTTGCAGAACCGCAAACACTTCATTTATTACTCGATAAGTTAGCTGACTCAGTTATTGATTATTTAAATGCTCAAATTAAAGCTGGCGCGCAATCGCTAATGGTATTTGACTCATGGGGTGGTGTATTAAGCCCGCGCGATTACAACGAGTTTTCACTGCAATATATGCATAAAATTGTAGATGGCTTAATTCGTGAATACGATGGTCGTAAAGTACCGGTTACTTTGTTCACTAAAAATGGTGGTCAATGGATTGAAGCTATTGCAGCAACAGGTTGTGATGCAATCGGCCTTGATTGGACTATTAATATTAGCGACGCTAAACGCCGTGTGGGTGATAAAGTAGCTCTACAAGGTAATATGGACCCATCTATGTTACATGGTACACCAGAGCGTATTCGCCAAGAAGTAGGCACTATTTTAGAAGACTTCGGTACAGGTAATGGCCACGTGTTTAACCTAGGCCACGGTATTACACCAGATGTAGACCCTGAAAATGCTGGCGTATTCATTAATGCAGTACATGAGCTAAGTGCTAAGTACCATAAGTAATAGTCACTTAAACAAGCTTTAAAACTGTTTAAAAGTAAAAAACCCGCTAAGTTGCGGGTTTTTTGTTACCTATTTATAAAGGCATTTAAAACTACTTATTTAAATAAGCGATTTAAACCATTTAATGCTGCAACACGGTAGGCTTCAGCCATGGTCGGGTAGTTAAATGTGGTATTCACAAAGTAGTCGATATTATTGCCACCATTTTTTTGTTCCATAATGGCTTGGCCAATGTGAACAATTTCAGAGGCACGCTCGCCAAAACAATGTACGCCAAGTACTTCTTTGGTTTCGGTGTGGAATAATATTTTTAAACTACCTACTTCAGTACCAGCAATTTGAGCACGTGCCAAATGCTTAAACTGAGCACGGCCAACTTCATACGGTACTTTAGCGGCTGTAAGCTCTTGCTCGGTTTTACCGACTGAGCTCATTTCTGGGATGGTATAAATACCAGCCGGAATATCAACAATCAGTCTGTCATCGCAGTTACCACATGCAATTGCATCAGCAGCTATACGACCTTGGTCAAACGCAGCACTTGCAAGGCTTGGATAGCCAATTACATCACCTACAGCGTAGACGTTATCAATTTCTGTTTGGTATGTTTCGTTAACTTTTAATTGGCCACGGCTATCGGCTTTTAAGCCAATGGCTTCAAGATTTAGTGTATCAGTGTTACCAGTACGGCCATTAGCAAATAAAATACAGTCAGCTTTTACACGTTTACCTGATTTTAAATGCATAATAACGCAATCATCACGCGTTTCAATTCGGTCAAACTCTTCGTTGTGACGTATAACAATACCGCTATTCCAAAAGTGATAGCTAAGCGCGTCAGATATTTCTGCATCCATAAAGGCAAGTAGTCGGTCGCGTGTATTAACTAAATCAACTTTAGCGCCTAAACCTTTAAATATTGACGCGTACTCACAACCAATAACACCTGCACCATAAATCAGTACGCGATGAGGGTCATGCTCAAGGCCAAGTATTGTGTCACTTTCGTAAATACGAGAATGCGTAAAATCCACCTCTGGCGGGCGATAAGGGCGCGAACCCGTTGCTATAACAATCGTTTTAGCAGTCAGTCGTTCGGTTGAGCCGTCATTTCGTTTTATTTCAATAGTGTGCTTATCTACAAAGCTCGCATCGCCTTGAAACATATGAATGCGGTTACGATCGTAAAAGCTACTGCGTAAATTAGATTGCTTAGAAATAACCGAACTGGCGTGACGTAAAATATCAGGAAATGTTAAGCGGCTAGGGCGCTCGCCAACATTAAATAACGGATTTGCTTTATATTCAATATAACGACTAACAGAGTGGCGAAGCGCTTTTGAAGGAATTGTGCCCCAATGTACACAACCGCCACCAACAGATTCTTGGCGTTCAATAACCGCTACTTTTTTGTCGTTTTTTGAAAGGTTCATGGCGGTACCTTCACCGCCAGGACCCGTGCCAATAATAATTGCGTCATATTGGTATGTCACGGGTACTTTTTTTTGTTCTGGTTGTTTGGCCACAGCCACTCCTAAATTAATTAAAAGAGGCTTTTAATAACCTCGCATTAAGTGCTAGCCATGCCTGTTTTTGATTTTCCCAGGCGGCTTCCAACTCATGGTATTGTGCCATTAATGCTGAGCGTTCACACTGCTTTGCCATGTTATTTTTTTAACTTCTAACACTTGTTTTTGTAGTGAACAATAATTTTGCAGTTTTTTCAGCAGTAAATCGTACTCTTGTTGTAATAATGTAATCTTATCTTGTGCTAAAGGCAATTTTGCAAGACGCGTTTGCGTTTTGCTCATTAGCGTTTCGGCCTTTGCTTTTTCGATACGTTCAACAGGTGTACGCTTCAATTTATTAGCTAAACCAACAGCTGCTAAAGAGCGGATCATCCATTTTGTTGGATCGTAATGAAACCATTTAATACCGTTACGGTAGTCGCTTGCAAAAATATGGTGGAAGTTGTGATACCCCTCACCGTATGTAAATAACGCTAAAAAGCCGTTATCGCGTGCCGTATTTTTTTCGGTATATGGGCGAGAGCCCCAAATATGTGCAACCGAATTTATAAAAAGGTAAAGTGTTGGCTTAGTACTAAGCGTAGTAAACCTGCAAGAATTAGCATACCCCACACATCACCAACTAATAAACCAAGTGCAAGAGGCAAACCTACGTTCATAGCAACAGCTAGTTTTAAGTAGTGCTTATGTTGCCACATAACGACTTTATTTCGTTGTAAATCACGACAATTACTATAGTCGTTGTAGCTATCGCCTTGGTAGTCACGTAACATCCAGCCGATATGGCTATACCAAAAACCATTGGTCGCCGCGTAAGGGTCTTTTATTGGGTCGTCAACTTGACCGTGATGTATACGGTGATCGCTACTCCAATGCAAAGCACTGTTTTGTAGTGCAAAAGCACCGCCAAGCGCAAAAATAAATTCAACAGCAGGGTGTGCGTTATAGGTTTTATGTGCCCATAATCGATGGTAGCCGGCAGTAATTGATAAGCCTGCATAAAACATGCAGCCAACAAAAGCAATCCAATGCGCGCTGGTAAATCCGTAGCTAATGGCGTACCAAGGTACAAGTGTGGCAGCCGCCAAAAAGGTTAGGCTAAAAAATAGGACGTTTGTCCAAATAATCGGTGGTTTATTCATAATTCTCAATCTCAGCGTACAACTGTAAGCTAAAATAGTATTTCAAACTCTCGTCGTCAAGTATTAGACTGTACAATTGACCTAATATCACTAAATATTCATATAAAATAATTCAGGGAGCTGTTGATGTCGGGTGTTAGAGCGCAACAGAAACAAAAAACACGACAGGCGTTAATTCAAGCGGCATTTAATCAGCTGAGTGCTGATCATAGTTTTTCGAATTTAAGTTTACGCGAAGTAGCACGAGAAGCTGGTATTGCCCCAACGTCTTTTTATCGTCATTTTAAAGACATGGATGAGCTAGGTTTAACCATGGTAGACGAAGCCGGTTTAACCCTTCGTCAACTAATGCGTCAAGCACGCAGACGAATAGCAAACGATGGCGGCAGTGTTATAAATACCTCTGTGGTTACTTTTATGGAGTTTATTGATAACTCAAGTAACCAATTTAGATTGTTGCTGCGAGAACGCTCTGGGACTTCTAAAGCATTTAGAGCCGCTGTAGCCCGCGAGGTAAAACATTTTATTTTAGAGCTGGCTCATTATTTAGAAAGTGAAACTAAATGTAATGCTATGCATGCCTATATTCAGGCGGAATCTATGGTAACGCTCGTATTTAATGCGGGTGCAGAAGCGCTCGATATAGAAGGATTGCAACGCGACGAATTGATTGAGCGCGTTATTTGGCAATTACGTTATATTACTCGTGGGGCCGGGCATTACGTAAGAGAAACGAGTAAAGAAGCATAGCTTAAAAAAATTGCAAAAAGTTAATATAAGCACGGTATATTGCAGTGCTTATTAATTTAAGCGTCACTAGTCGCGTATTTGTTATTTTAATTCTCAATAAGCACCTAGCTTGAATTAAAAAACCCAATTGAATCGTTTTTAAATCTGTTTTGTGGAATTTTTATGCTTGCTTCCATCGCTTTGTAATGTTAAAAATAGGCTTCACTGAACACACACACAAGAAAACAAGATGCATATTATTCGTTTAATTACACTAAAACTGAACCTCTTACTGCTATGGCAAGTGAGCGGGGATTAGTGTGTTTGCATCGAGTTGAACACTAAAAACCCCGCAATTGCGGGGTTTTTTTTATCTCGCGGCTGGGATTAATTGAAATTTGGGTAACATAGGAATGAGGGGCAGTTATGCAAGAGCAAGATAAAGTATGGATTTTTGATACCACCTTACGTGATGGTGAGCAGGCACTTAAAGCAAGCCTTACTGAAGATGATAAAATTCAATTAGCACATACAATTAGCCGCTTGAATGTGGATGTGATGGAAGTGGGTTTTCCGGTTTCGAGCCCTGCTGATTTTCGCTCGGTGCAACGTATTGCAACTGAGGTAAAAGGCCCGATTATTTGTGGTTTAGCACGCTCTGTTGCTAAAGACATTGAAGCCTGTGGCGAAGCACTTCGCACTGCACAACAAAGCCGTATTCATACTTTTATTGCAACAAGCCCTTTGCACCTTGAACATAAATTACGTATGAGCCTAGATGATGCAACGGCAATGGCCGTTAAATCAATTAAATTGGCACGTAACTATACTGATGATGTTGAATTTTCGTGTGAAGATGCCGGTCGTACGCCGCACTGGGATTTATGTAAAATTGTTGAGCAGGCAATTAACGCCGGAGCTTCAACTATTAATTTGCCAGACACCGTTGGTTTTGTAACGCCAGACGAATACGCTGCAATGATCCGCCACTTAATGAATAACGTGCCAAATATTGATAAAGCGCGTTTAAGTGTGCATTGCCACAACGATCTAGGTTTAGCAGTAGCAAACTCTGTGGCTGCAGTGCAAGCCGGTGCGCGCCAAATTGAGTGTACTATTAATGGCATTGGTGAGCGGGCTGGTAACTGCTCGCTTGAAGAAGTGGCGATGATCATGAAAATGCGCAAAGACCACTTAAAAGTATACACAGATATTAAAAGTGAAGAAATTTACCGCGCATCTCGCCAAGTGGCTAAAATTTGTAATATGCCAGTACAACCAAATAAAGCGATTGTTGGCGAAAACGCCTTTGCACATAGCTCAGGCATTCACCAAGACGGTGTATTAAAAGCGCAAAATACTTATGAGATTATGTCGCCAGAAAGCGTTGGTGTGCCAAGCAACCAATTAAATATGACTTCGCGTTCGGGTCGTCATGTTATTGAGCATCGCTTAGAAGAGTTAGGCTATCAAAAATCTGATTACGATATGGATGGCTTATATAAAAGCTTTATCGAATTGGCTGACCAAAAAGGCACAGTATACGATTACGACCTTGAGGCGATGATTTACTTTAATCAAATTAACGACAAAGACGAAAAATACCAATTAGAATTTGTTAACTCAGCCTCTAACTCGCAATCGGTAGCAAGCTCTACCATTGGCATGCGAATTGATGGCGAAGCAAAACAAGAAGCCGCGACAGGTAATGGCCCAGTTGAAGCTTCGTTTGCAGCGATTGAGCGCTTAACCGGTATGAGCGTTGAAATGATTGAATATAACTTAGAAGCGACAGGCCAAGGTGCAAGCTCATTAGGGCAAGTAAATATTATAGCTAAATACGATGGCCGACCTTACCACGGTGCGGGCATTGCAGCGGATGTGGTTGAAGCGTCGGTACGCGCCATGATCCGTGTTTATAACTTAATTTATCGTGCACAAAAAGTGTCTGATTTAAAACAACAAAGGAAAGCAGGATGAGTAAAACAAACTACAGCGTTGCAGTATTAGCTGGCGACGGTATTGGTCCAGAAGTAATGGCAGCAGCAGAGCAAGTATTGGATGCTGTGAGCAATAAGTTTGGTTTTACCCTTAACCGTGAACATTATGCAATTGGTGGCGCAGCCATTGACGAATTTGGTAAAGCATTACCAGAAAGTACACTTACTGCATGTGAAAACGCTGACGCTATTTTATTTGGTTCGGTAGGCGGTCCTAAATGGGAAAACTTACCACCAAATGAGCAGCCTGAGCGCGCATCATTATTGCCGCTTCGTAAGCACTTTGGTTTGTTTTGTAATTTGCGCCCTGCACAGTTATTACCTGCATTAAGTGCAGCGTCACCACTTCGCGCTGATATTAGCGAAAAAGGGTTTGATATTTTATGTGTGCGCGAGCTAACCGGCGGCATTTATTTTGGCGAAAAAGGCCGTAGCGGCGAAGGCGAAGAAGAGTTTGCATTTGATACGCAAACATACTCGCGTAAAGAAATTGAACGTATTGCACGTTTTGCTTTTGAAGCTGCAAAATTACGTAGTAACCATGTTACTTCTGTTGATAAAGCCAACGTACTTGCATCAAGCGTATTATGGCGCGAAGTAGTAACCGAAGTAAGCAAAGACTACCCAGAAGTAAGCCTAGATTACATTTACGTAGATAACGCAGCGATGCAGCTAGTTAAACAGCCGAGCCAGTTTGACGTACTACTTTGCGATAACTTATTTGGCGATATTTTGTCAGATGAGTGCGCCATGATCACAGGCTCAATGGGCTTATTACCTTCGGCAAGCTTGAATCAGTCGGGTTTTGGGTTGTACGAGCCAGCAGGCGGTTCAGCACCAGATATTGCAGGTAAAGGCGTTGCAAACCCAATAGCACAAATTTTAAGTGCCGCATTAATGTTACGTTACTCGCTAGGGCAAGACGAAGCTGCGCGGACCATTGAAAAAGCAGTAGCAGAAGCTGTAGAAGCAGGTGTAGGCACGCCAGATATATATCCAAATGCCGGTTACAGTACAAGCGATGTGGCAGCAGCTATCGTTTCACGCATTTAATAACATATTAAAGTTGCAGCACCGTTATGCTGCAACTCAAACAGATTAGGGAATTAGCAAGTGGCCCAAACGTTATACGACAAAATTTGGCAAGCACATACCGTTGCCAGCATAAACGAGCAAACCGACTTACTTTATATTGACCGCCATTTAGTGCATGAAGTTACTTCTCCGCAGGCTTTTGCAGGTCTACGTGAAAAAAACCGTACTGTACGTTGCCCAGAAAAAACCTTTGCAACGATGGATCATAACGTATCGACTAAGAGCCGATCACTTGATGCCGCAAGCGAAGTATCTAAAAACCAATTAATGGCGCTTGATAAAAACTGTAAAGAGTTTGGTATTGTACTTTACGATTTAAACTCAATTAACCAAGGTATTGTGCACGTAATGGGCCCAGAGCAAGGTATTACTTTGCCAGGCACAACCATTGTATGTGGCGATAGCCATACTTCTACGCATGGTGCGTTTGGCGCATTAGCGCATGGTATTGGTACGTCTGAGGTTGAGCACGTATTAGCAACGCAAACGCTACAGCAAAAAAAGGCGAAATCGTTAAAAATTCAAATTAACGGTGTATTGCGTCCAACAGTTACGGCTAAAGATTTAATTATGGCGGTAATTGGCAAGTTAGGTACTGCTGGTGGCACAGGCTATGTAGCAGAATTTTGTGGTGCAGGCATTGAAGCGCTTTCAATGGAAGCCCGTATGACGCTATGTAATATGAGCATAGAAATGGGTGCAAAAGCGGGTTTAATTGCATCTGACCGAATTACTTATGATTACTTAAAAGGTCGTCCGTTTGCACCTAAAGGCACAGATTTTGATGCAGCCGTTAAATATTGGGAAACCTTAAAAACAGATGAAGGCGCACACTTTGATTTAGTTGTTGAGCTAAATGCCGACGACATTCAACCGCAAATTACTTGGGGCACAAGCCCAGAGCAAGTAATTGGTGTTGATGAGTGCATACCCGATCCAGATAAAGAGCCTGATTTAATTAAAGCCGATGCTATTCGCAGCGCACTTAAATACATGGACTTAAAAGCGGGCGATAAATTATCAAGCGCAAAAGTAGACACGGTATTTATTGGCTCATGTACTAATAGCCGTATTGAAGATTTACGTGCTGCGGCAAAAATTGTTGAAGGCAAGCACGTTGTAGCCGGCATAGAGGCGTTAATTGTACCGGGCTCTGGCTTAGTTAAAAAACAAGCTGAAGACGAAGGCTTAGCCGATATTTTTAAAGCCGCAGGCTTTGAGTGGCGGGAACCAGGTTGCTCTATGTGTTTAGCTATGAACGATGACCGCCTAGAAGCAGGCAAGCGTTGTGCATCTACTTCTAATCGTAACTTTGAAGGTCGTCAAGGTCGTGGCGGGCGTACCCACTTAGTTAGCCCTGCAATGGCGGCAGCCGCTGCAATACATGGTCACTTTGTTGATATTAGAGGAGAAGCCTAATGAGCGTATTTTTTAGTGGTTTAATGGCTCCACTTGATAAAAACAATGTAGATACTGACCAAATTATTCCTAAGCAGTTTTTAACATCAACGAGCCGCGAAGGCTTTGATGCGGCATTGTTTTATGATTGGCGCTACCTAGATAACGACGAGCCAAACCCTGATTTTATTTTAAATCGCCCATGCTACCAGGGTGCGCAAATATTATTAACGCGCGACAACTTTGGTTGTGGCTCATCTCGCGAGCACGCGCCATGGGCACTTAAGCAATATGGCTTTGAAGTTATTTTAGCTGAAAGCTTTGCAGATATTTTCTTTAATAACTGTGGTAACAACCAAATGTTAGCCATTGCATTACCTGCCGATACGCTTGAGCAATTGTTTGTACTTAGCGAGCAGCACGACGATATAAACATTGAAATCGACCTTGAAAATCAAACACTAACAAGCAGTAAGTTTGCGCCAATTAGTTTTGATATTCGTAAAGACGTAAAAGAGCGCCTATTAAGTGGCTTAGATTTTATTGGTGTAACCGAAACACTAAACCCACAAATAGATGCGTTTGAAAAACAGCTTGCTGCTGAGCGTCCTTGGCAGTAACGAAAAAGCAATTAATTACATATGAAAGCAAAGCGCGGCTTACTTAATAAGCCGCGCTTTTTTATGATTCAGTTTAGATGTTGATATAGTTGGTTGTGTAAACTCGTGGCCATCATCACATGTATATACTTCAATTGTTCTTCCATCAGAATCTTGGATTCTATCTCTATAATAAAGAGGCTTGCCGCAGACAATTTTACGAATTGGCTTCATAAAGTTGCATATTTTATCTGTTCCTCTAGATGCCTGAGCTCCTCTGTTGGTAAATAGCCTGGTCACTACGTATGTGGTGGATAGTGCTAAAGCATACTCACCAACGGCTTTACCTGTCTCATAAAGCGTAGTTATGTCTTCCGGGCTCAATGATAAGGAAGCCCCTTTATAGGGACCTCTTTTAAAGCGCCCCATATTATTCTTTATAACAATATTCTTTCTACTTACACTTATTTTAACTAGACGCTTATTGCTCTCAACCTCTGTGCTATTAAGGTAGTTATTTTGATTGTTTAGTTTATTCATGCGACCTATTTTCATCCTTAAAAATTTTAGATATACATTACACTATTAATAATTACGAGCAACCTAGTAGCCTAAGTAATGATCAGTAAAAAGGAGTTTGAGAAAAGTTCTTTTAGAACACTCATTACACGTAAAAAAGCACGGCAATTGCCGTGTTTTTTTGTGGGTAAATATTATGTTCAGTACCTAAGGCTTAATGTCTAAAGTCAGCCATTAACGCAGGTATACCAGGTAACATGCCTACAATTGCCATTACAGTAGTAAGTAGCACAAACATAATAAGTGGAATCACCCAGCGGCTCATTTTAGTTAGCTCAGCGCTACGTTCTTTACAGCCAATAAGCCCTAAGTTATCAAGTAGCATAGTAAGCGACCAACCAAAAGCCGGATTAACTAAGGTTGAGGCAAATACCACAATAGCGGCTGATTGCGTTGTTTTGCCTTCGCGCGTCATTTCCATGCCAGCTTCAAGTAGCGGAATAAACACTCCTACAATAAGCGCAACACAAAGCACAGGTTGCCAAATGGCTAAATCCATAGGGTAACCCCATAAACCAGCAATAATACAAAATACGGCTGTTAAAATGGCGCCTGCCGGAATAGGGCGTTTAGCAATAGCAGCAGGTACAATGTAGGTTCCCCACGATGAGGTAAAGTTAGCACCACCGGCAAGTGAGCCAAATGTTTGTCTAACCGATGCGCTCAGCATGGTGTCGTCGATATTCATTTGTACTTTTTCAGTACGTTGCGGATAGCTTATTTTTTGAAATACTTGATGACCTAAAAAATCTGGTGACCACATAGCAACGGCGAGCACTGCAAATGGGAGTACAACCACAAAGCTTTCAAGTGTTGGCAGGCCAAGCATCCAGCCCGTGTTTTCACCCCACCAATAAGCTGGGTTCATATTTGGTAAACCCGGTGCAGTATGAAACTCAAACGGTGCGCCTAAAGCAAAGGCAACCACACCACCAATAAGGCAGCTTAACGGCACGGCTAACCAACGCTTTTTAAAGTGCTCTAATAGCGCATACAATAAAATGGTGGCTAAAATAACAATAAACGCAATATGCGCCATATCAATGGCCTCAGCCCAGGCAAACAGCTTTTTAACCTGCGAAATAGTACCAATAAAGCCTAAATAAATGAGTAGCCCGCCACATACACCTTTACTGGTTAGGCGTGCGAGCATACTTCCTCCTTTGGTTATGGCCAAAATAAAACCAAAGGCACCAATGAGTAAGCCAAACGCCATAGGGTGGCCGCCAGCTGCAACTACAATAGGAATTAACGGTATAAGAGGGCCATGAGTACCAGCCAAGTTAGCTGTTGGTAAAATAAAGCCTGAGAATAAGATGATAAAAATAGAAACAATGAGTAATTCGTAGCGCACGTTTTCTAAAACAAAGGCATCGCTTAAACCAAGAGGTGCTGCAAATGTTGCCGCAATAGCCCCCACCATAACGACTTTACCAATAGTGCCCGCCATTGCTGGAATGGTGTCTTCAAATTCAAATCGGTAATCTCTAAACGGTAAATTAGGACGCCAGCGTTTAGGCTGCATAATCTGTAATTCATGTTCGAGATACTCGTCGCGAGTATTAAACTCTGAACTCGGTTTGTGAAGCTGCTCGTAGCTTTGAGCATTCTTGTGCGTGTTTGATGGTGCATCACCGGGTGGTTTAGTTTGCATGCGTTCTCCTGCAACATTGTTGCTTAATCAAATAAATACGGCTTTTGTTAAAGCAAATGAATATTGAACATGCAGGGTAGATCAGCTTTTGGGCTGCTATGTATAGGCAAAAGGTCGTGCATGGTTGTTTTTAATACAGTTAATCTGACAATCAGCTTTACGTTAAAAATTATAAAACTACACAAAATGATTTAAAGTTATTACAAATCAATGGCTTGGTTTTTATTTCAAGGAGTTTTATCACTGTTTATAGCGGGAAATAGTGTTAATGGCAGGTTGTTATCCTTTAGTCTTAGTGGTTGTAAAAGCCGCTTTGTTTGAAAAGCTTATTGATAGCAGCCGTTAATTTCGTTTTATTTGTGGAGAAATAATACTTCTGTTACTTTCGGATTGTTAATAAAAACAATAAAGAATAGAGATGCAACTAAACTCCCCTAAATCAATTGGTATTTATGCTGCGTTATCGCCTATTTATGGGGAATAACCACACTACATAGGCTCTGCCTTGCCTAAAAACCAAACACTAACAAGCGATAAGTCTGGCCAATTAGTGTTGGTATTCGTAAAGACGTAAAAGAGCGTTTATTAAGTTGCTTAGATTTTATTGGTGTCACCGAAACGCGGTTAAGGCCGCGTTTCATTACGCTAGTATGATGGAAAACAAACTATTTGTCTTACATCACCGTTACCGCTATTGGTAACAACAACTTTGCATTGGTATCGCTTACTTCTGGCATATCGTTCGATTGCAGCTTCAATTTCTCTGACTCTTTCCCAGCGATCCATTTCAGAAACTTTACTAATTTCAAAACCAAATTGACTGCCTCCTAGAGACATTGCGGATACGTCGTTCATGGTGTCACATGATGATTGAGTTATTAGACATAGACCAACGGGCTTTCTGTCGCTACCTACAGTGATCACTTGAAATTGACTTGATTCACTTGTTTGATTCTGTGTGGCAGCATCAAAAACAGCATTAACACTTCTAGTGCCTAAATTATTTGCAATACTTTCCAAAAGGGTATTGGCCAAGTCTCGCTTGCTTTTTATTGTTCTACGTTCTACAACAGGCTCATTACGTGAAAGTAATTTGCTATTTTCTGTATTAGCATTTTCTTCAAATGAGTAGTTTTCGTGACAATCAAAACATGGCCTAAGCTCAAAGTATTCGTAATTTTCCTGATTCATAGTTGAGAATACAAAATCGTAAAAAGCGTTATAAGGGTTAGTATTTTCAGGAACAGTGAAAGTATATTGCATAAGCCCTGAGGCATCCCTTTTTGCAATTGCTTTAATTTCATCGCCATTAGCTGAGTTGAAATAAAATACCCTCGCATCATTCGCCATTAGCTTATGAGGGAGTAGTGCCAACATGATAACTATAGTAAAAAAATTTAATCATTGTTTTTATCCATTAAATTAATAGTGATATCCTTTTTGCTCGAATTTTAATCATAAGATTTTTTCCCCCATGTGTCAATTTTGGGTGCAATCGCTTTAGCACTATTGAGAGGTGTTTTGACACGACTATAGCTATTTGTTAAATCATAAGTTCAGGTTTAACTCGTATGAAGGCATTCAACGTTAGCTGTGTTATACACCTTTAATCTATTAAATTTCCTTTATCAATGAGAAACCGTTAATCTACTTCATTAAATATTTTTTGGAACTTGCTATGAAATTATTAACGGCAGCAACTCTAATACTTGCCACATCAACAGCCTTTGCACGCCCTGCACCTTTGGTGTCTATTCCTACTCACGATGCCTTTTTTAATAGTATTGCCGCGCATTGTGGTAAAGCGTTTGAGGGTAAAGTAAGTGTAGATAATGCAAAAGGACCAAGTTCATTTGAGAATAAAAAACTGGTTATGCATGTTCGTAAATGTACCGACACTGAGCTACAAGTACCGTTTCACGTGGGTGATGATGCATCACGTACATGGATCATAACAAAAACGGGAAGTGGCTTGAGTTTAAAGCACGATCATCGTCATAAAGATGGCAGCGACGACGCATCAACTATGTATGGTGGCCATACGCTTGATGCAGGGTTTGCACAAATGCAGTCGTTTCCAGCAGACCAGTACTCTAAAGAGTTATTTGTAAAACAAGGCATTGCACAGTCTGTAGGTAATACATGGCAAATGTATATTTACCCGGAAGTATTTACTTATCGATTAATTCGCCAAGGACGTGAGTTTAAGGTGGATTTTGATTTAACTCAGCCGATTAATCCACCATCAGCACCTTGGGGTTATAAAGACTAAGGTTACTTGCCCTTGCTTGTATCTTCTTTAGTTTCGCATTGTAGTAAAACACTTAAATCTGGTTGATAGGCGCGTGGCTTAGTTGGAAAACGTTCATATTCTTGCACGCCTTCAAGCACTTTCAACATAAAGGTGTTGCCACGACATAAGCGCTCAGCATGGCGTAATAAAAATACGCTTTGGTTGGAAAAGTGTTTGTAATCGTCAGACTTAATTTTTATTTTATAATTGTCTTCGCCAATTTTTGTTTGGTAGTAATGTACTTTGTTGTCAAAGTCGTAGAGTTTTTCTGTTTCGGCTTTTTCAGCAAAGGCTGTATTTGCGCTCGAAAGGGCGACCAGTATCGCGCCTATAGTGAAGCGTGGAGAGTTTAATCCTTTCATAAAAATGTATCCTTTAATTTGCGAACTTTATACCCATTAATATGAGTTATAAGGCCGATTAATTTTCGTTTAGTCTAACACCCAAAAGGGAAAGTGTGATGTTCAAACAGATAAAACAACTTTTTGCTGTATTCGATGACCAGCAGCCAAGTATGCAAAAGCACGATTTAAAAACAGCCGTTGCTGCATTGTTAATTGAAGTTATGCGCGCTGATGCCAAGCTTGAACATGATGAACAACAAACCCTGACTGTAACCTTAAAAAAGTACTTTAATTTAACAGACACTGAGGTTAATGAGCTTACTAATAATGCGGCAAGTAGCTTAGATGATTCGATAGATTACTTTCAGTTTTCAAAACAGATTAATGAGCATTGTAGCGCGGAGCAGCGAATAGAAATAATAGAGTTATTATGGCGCTTAGCGTATGCCGATGGAGAAATAGATCCCCAAGAAGACTACGTTATACGTAAAGTAGCAGGGCTTTTATATGTAACGCATACCGATTTTATCGCCGCAAAAATAGCGGCGACAAAGTAAGTAGGCGGGCGTGCAAGTTATTTTAACTTACTTGCAACGCTTACTAATTGATGAGCAAGGGCTGATACTTTTTCAGCCGTTACAGGTTCATTTATTTGCCCATTTTCATCAAACAAAGTGTGTACAGCGGGCACAGCAAGCTGATCGGCAAGCACTAACGAACCAATGCCGCTTAATATATCACGCACATGATTTAAACCTCGTAATCCGCCAAGCCCACCTGGCGATGCTGCAAACAAAGCGACCACTTTATTACGAAAAGCAGGAACAGCACCTTGTTCTGTGCGCGATGCCCAATCAATGGCGTTTTTTAGTGCTGCGGTAATAGAGCCGTTGTACTCTGGGCTTGCTAGTAAAATACCGTCGGCTGTACGTAGCTTGTCTTTCAACAGCTGTACATCGCTTGGTGTGCCTTGCGCTTCTATATCTTCGTTAAATAGTGGGATGTTTAATTCGTTTAGTTTTATTACTTCTACTTCAGCACCTGTTTGTAGAGCAAAACGTGCTGCTTCATTAATAATTTTTTGATTAAAGCTTTCTTGGCGAAGACTTCCTGCTAGGGCGATAATTTTTGGTGCTGACATGCTAGTGACCTTTTAGTGTTTAAAGTTTCATGGCTAATGTAGCAAAATTTTGCTTGTAGAAAACCCCAATAAACGCAACACTTATGTGCGTAAATGCACATAAGTATAAGGTAAGCAGCATGGCGATAAAATTTGAAGATTGGCAAGACGTTAAAGTAGCGTTTGAAGTAGCACGGTTAGGCACGCTGACAGCGGCAGCAGAAGAGCTTAATGTGCACCACAGCACAGTACTTAGACGAATTAATAATCTTGAAAAAAACTTAAACGCACGGCTTTTTCATCGCCATGCTCGTGGTTACAAAGTAACTGAAATTGGCACTAAGTTATTTGCAACGGCGCAGACTATTCATAGTTCGTTAGAGCAGCTTCATAACGATATTGCTTCGGCAGACAGTACACTTAGAGGGAGTTTGTTGCTAACGACGGTAAGCGGTTTTATGGATATACTTGGGGATGTGTGTGAGCAGTTTCAAGCGTTACACCCGCAGGTGCAGTTAGAAGTTATTTTAGAACAAAAAAGGCTAAGGCTCGATCACGGGCAAGCACATATTGCTGTGCGTGCAGGCCCAAGGCCTGATGAAGGCGATTATATTGCTCAACATTTGGCCCAGCTTTCATCGGGCTTATACGCTAATAAACGTTATATTAATAAATACGGCATGCCTAAATTATTAAGTGATTTACAACAGCATAATTTTGTATCGGGTGTGGCAGGTTTTAATGCCCGCGTGCCTTATTTTGCGTGGGCTGATGAACATATTCCCGCATCGCAAATAAAGCTGCGAGTATCTGAAACCGCAGAAGCGACTCGTGCAATAATTAAAGGGCTAGGCATTGGCGGATTGCAGCATGACGTAGCGGCGCAATATCCTGATTTAGTGCCTATATTACACAGTGAGTTAAGCTGGCCTACCGATGTATGGTTAGTCACGCATCACTTAGTGCATCGTACTGCTAAAGTACAAGCTTTTGCAGGGTTGTTAAAAACACACTTTAGTGAGTTAGCTGCTAATCAATAGTTTTAGCAGCGTTTTAAATGATTATAGTGTTTTTTTTACTTCTATCCCTAGGCGTTTAGCCAAGCGTACTAAGTTAGCTCTATCTAATTCAAGTACTCTTGCTGCTGCTGACCAGTTGTAGTTATGCTTCTTTAATTGCTCAGTAATTACGTTGTATTGCAACGATTCTACAGCTTGCTTTAAAGGTTGGTTGATTAAGGTGTTGGTTGTACTTTGGCTCGCTGCTATAGGGGGTTGCAGCGCACTCGGGGTTAAATCACAGTGCTCGCTTGTAATGGTTATTATTGGATTTTGCCATTGGCTTTGTTTTGCTTTTAGGGCGCTGCGGCTAATGACATGTTCAAGCTCGCGCACGTTACCTGGCCAGCTGTACTGATTAAGTAATGCTTGCGCTTCGGGGCTTAGTTTTAATTGTTTTATCCCTAATTTACGGGCTGTTTGCTCAATAAAATAACCAGCTAAGAGTGTTATGTCGTGCTCGCGTTTACTAAGTGGTGGCACAGTAATAGGGTAGACACTGAGGCGATGGTATAAATCGGCTCTAAAGCGACCTTGAGCTACTTCTTCTTTTAAATTTCTGTTGGTTGCAGCAACAACGCGTACATTTACGTATTTTGGCGTGTCTTCTCCTACCGTTTGTATTTCGCCACTTTGTAGCACTCGTAATAGTTTACTTTGCATGGCAAGGGGTAGTTCGCCTATTTCATCTAAAAATAACGTGCCGCCATCAGCTAATTGAAATTTACCTTGGCGCGAATTTAGTGCGCCTGTAAAAGCCCCTTTAGAATGACCAAAAAATTCACTTTCGGCGAGGTTTTCGGGAAGTGAGGCACAATTTAAGTGAATAAGCGGTTGATCTTTTCGAGCTGAATTTAAGTGAATGTTACGCGCAACAAGTTCTTTCCCTACCCCTGTTTCACCTAATATCAGCACGCTAAAGTTAGATGCTGCAACGAGTTTAATGTCGTTTTTAAGTGTTTGCATTAGCGGGCTTTGACCAATAATTTCACCGCCGTCCCGTGTTAATGCTTCACGATTTAGTTCTTGTACTAATGCACTTGAGTGCTGTGCATGCTGTTTGTAATGGGCAAGTTCTAAGGCCGTTTTAAAGTGCGCACTACACAGCGTTTGTAAAGTATTGAGTGTATCAGCGCTTATGCTGTTAAATGCATTGGCGTTAAGGCTATCAAACGTAAGTACGCCAAGTAGCGCGTTTTTATCATAAAGAGGTAAACCTAAACATGCATGTACCGGTATGTCGCCGGTTTTAGCTAATAGTAATCCGTCGTATGGATCGGGTAGTGGGCAGTCGTGCGCAAATTGCAGCGCAAGTGTGCTTTTGCAAATAGCTTCTAGGCGAGGGTGCTCTGCTATTTTAAATCGTCTGCCTAAACTGTCGGGCATTAATCCTTTAATTGCCAGTGGTTTTAATTGCTCGCCCTGAAGCGCTAATAACGCACTTGCATCACTAGGAATCACCCGCTCAACCGTTGCTAGTAATTGATCAAAACTATGCTCGTGCAGTGTACTTTGAGCAAGCTCTAGAGCAACTTGGGTAAGGTTGAATTGCTGGTTCATGTCAAAATGACCTGTTTGTGTTTTTATGAGTTAATTTATAGTAGGTCATAAAGACTCATAGTGTAAAGTGGTTTAATTTAACTTATTGAATTTAAATGAATAAAGTTGTTGGCACAGTATGTGTAATAGCTAAGTAACGTAGTTGGTTACAGAGATCGCCATGAACACTCTAATGCTGAATAATTTAAATAATCAAACACAGTTTAGTTCACTGTATGAGGCACTAGCGTGCGCTGAGAACTTTTTTGATCAGTATGGTTTAGGGCAGGAGGTACGATAATGCGCCCTATAAACTTAACTGAGCCAATGCCAGCACGCGTTGCTATTCATCAAGTATCTCAATGGCCGTTATGGATGCTCGCTTTTAGACCTTTCTTTTTAGGCGGTGGCTTATTGGCATTTTTGTCGGTGGGGTATTGGCTACTTATTTTAACAGGCCATGCAAGTTGGCACTCATCGATACCTGCGACATTATGGCACGCGCACGAAATGCTGTTTGGCTTTGCAGGAGTTGTAGCTGTTGGCTTTTTACTTACCGCTGCACAAACATGGACAGGCGTACCGAGCATAAGTGGGAAAGCCCTTATGTGGCTTACGTTTATATGGCTTGCAGCGCGCTTAGCATTTTTTGTAGTACTGCCTGATATTGCTCATTTTAATTTATATGCTGCACTTACATTACAAGTTATTTGGTGGCTAGGCGCCATAGCCGCGTTGGCTAATATGTTATTAAAAGCCAATAGCAAAAGTAACTATCCGTTTTTAGCTATTTTAGCTGTGCTTTGTGGGCTCAATGTATTGTATTTAATACTTGTTTTAAAACAAAACATGCAGCTTGCACTTGGTGTGGTTGATACCGCAGTACTGGTAATTACTTTACTAGTTGGCATTGTTGCGGGTCGCGTTCTACCATTTTTTACCGCTAAAGGTCTGGGTTTAACCGAGCAAGTTCGCACTCCTAAAATAGATAAAGCGGTGATGTATTTATCTATTGTGGCTATCACTTTATTTTTTATCAACAAGTTGTTTTTGAACACGATTAATCCTGCGTTGGTTGTTGCAACGGTTGCTGTGCTTCACCTGCTTAGGACTGGTTGTTGTTGGGATAGCAAGGTATTGAGAGTGCCGTTGTTATGGTCTTTGCATGTTTCGTACCTTACGTTAGGCGTAGGGTTAATGATGGTTGTATTTAGCTTTTATAGCAGTGCAATACAATTTAAAGATGCGCTGCACCTAATCACTATTGGCACAATAGGTATGATGATTTTAGCAATGATGACGCGTGTATCGCATGGTCATACAGGGCGTACACTCGCTATTCCTCATTACATGGCTGTTGCTTTTGCGCTTTTGCTTGTGGCCGCTATTATTCGTTCATTACTCCCTTTTATTATTGGGCCTCACCTTGCTTGGCAAATAAGTGCTTTGCTGTGGCTAGTGGCTTTTTCATTATTTTTAATTCACTGCACACCTATATTAACGCGGCGTCGTGTTGATGGGCGTCGTGGTTAGTTCATCCATAGGAAACACATATGTTATCTAATAAAACTATTGAGATTGTAAAAAGCACAGTTCCGTTATTAGCGCAGGCAGGTACGGTTGTTACAGATCATTTTTATAAGCGTTTATTTAGCCATAATCCTGAGCTTAAAAATATTTTTAATATGGCGAATCAAGATACAGGTCGTCAGCAATTTGCACTTTTTAATGCATTGGCTGCGTATGCACAAAATATTGATAATTTAGCCGTATTAAAAGAAGCGCTAACACGTATTAATCATAAGCATACAAGCTTGAATATTTTACCTGAGCATTACCCTATTGTAGGTGCACATTTAATTGGTACTTTAAAAGAGCTTATTCCTGAGCAATTTACTCCCGATGTTGAATACGCTTGGCGCGAAGCTTACGGCGTACTTGCTGATATTTGTATAACCGAAGAAGCTGCTTTGTATGAGCACAGTAAAAATAAACACGGTGGTTGGGCGGGAACTCGCCAATTTGAAATAACCAGCAAGCAGGCTGAATCAGAACTAGTAACGAGCTTTACACTTACGCCAGTTGATGGCGAAGCTGTTATTACACATAAACCAGGGCAGTATTTAGGTATTAAAGTTAAGCCAGAGGGCGCTGAATATGAAGAAATTCGCCAGTATTCTATTTCACAAAAAAGTAACGCTAAAAACTACCGTATTAGTGTTAAAAAAGAGCTACAGCCAAAGCCTGGCATGGTGTCTAATTATTTACACTCATTAGAGCAAGGCACTATTGTTGAGTTATACCCGCCGGCAGGAGACTTCTTTTTACGCAATAACACAAGTCCAGCGGTACTCATTTCAGCAGGTGTTGGGCAAACGCCAATGCTGGCTATGCTTGAAACGTTATTAAGTGATAATTCTAATCAAGAGATTATGTATTTACATGCCTGCGAAAATACTCAGCAGCACTCGTTTTCAAAATATTTATATGATCTAACAGCGCAGAATAACCGCTTGCAAACAATAACCTGGTTTAACCAAGCGACAGAGGGCGCTGATTTTACAGGGTTGATGAACTTAAACGCAGTACAAGCACAGTTACCATTGAGTAATGGCGACTTTTACTTGTGTGGCCCTGCGGGGTTCATGGCATTTATAAAAAACCAATTACTTGGGCTCGGTGTTAAAAGTGAGCACATTCATTACGAAATATTTGGCCCGCATCAAGATTTATAATACCGTTTAAAAGTGGGCATATTTTAGATAATTATTTAGGCTACTAACTTAATCTCGCACTATAAAATTTACTCAATAGTGCGCAACCAATTAAATTATAGTTTTTTAGTATCACTTTGCGCTGCAAACGTTTGTTTTTGCCATGCATTAAAGAGCTTTTGTTGCTTATCTGATATCTTTAAACCGTAGGTTTTTTGCATATAAGCATAGGTGTCGGCTATACGTTTTCGCGCATAAACAGGCGGTTCAACTACACGTTGTTTAAAGTTTACTTTTACTTCGCAGCGGCCATACTGTGTGGCGTTTTCGTTAAGCATGCCAAATCGATAATTGGAGCGATCGGCATTAATTTCGCCAATAGCTGGCGCTAAGTTGTTTATATCGGCTTCCATTTTTCTAAATTTAGCACTTACTTTTCTACAATTTTTTCGCCCGCCATCTTGCCAACATTGTAGTTGATGACCAAATTCCCACGCCGGAACAATGTGTTCCCACTCAATGCGTAGTGCTCGCACGTTTATCTTACCTGAGCGTGTAAGCGTATTTCTCGGAACGTAACCACAGTTTGCGGGATCTGGAACGAGTTTTTTACCTTCTTTTTTAATGTCGCAGCCGCAGTAGATGCTTTTAGCGTTGTCAGGTAGGGTTTTAATAAGGTGTTTTTTTGCAGTAGAAAAACGGGTGAACTGCTCCGCTGATACCGAAACACACAAAAAACAAGCCAATAAGGCCAGAATAAATCGAGTCATATCCATCACATATGTGAACTACAGGAATGGCTAGTTTAAGCTGTTGATTAAAAAAGATAAAGAAGACTTAGAATTTAGCTTGAAATGGTTACTGGTACTTGCTCTTTTTATTTTTGTAAAAAAAGCTGATAGTGCGGGGAAACTATCAGCTTTGTATAAGCTATTTAACCTGAGCTTTGGTTAAGATACTTACATACTATAGCGAATACCTAAAAAGAATTGCCTACCAGTATGATTATACTCTCGTGGTAAATTAAGAGTTCCGTCACCAGTGGTATACAAACGCTCGTATTCATCGGTTAAGTTAATAGCTTCAAATGTTACGGTTACATTGTCATTGAGGTTATAAAAAGCAGAAAGGTCATAATGTGCTGGACCTGTTGTTGCTTCTTCAGCATTACCATTACTGCCAGTATAATCAGTAATGTAGTTATCGCGTTTATTCATTGAAACGCGAGCGCCATAATTTTCTTCTTCGTAATAAAGTGTGAAATTATATGAATTTTTAGAAAGCCCCGTTATTTCTCCTGCGGATACGTGAGTGTAGTTAGAAACAATACCGGTATTTTTTAATAACCCCGGTAAAAAGCTAAATGGCTGTTGATATATTAGCTCAATACCTTTAACAACAGTTCCCTTGCCATTTACAGGTACGTAATGGGTGTAGGGTGTTGTTCTTGGGTCAAGTGCACTTGATGGATCGTATTGCGGATCGTTATCAATGAAAGGTAAGTATGCAGGGTCAACTAATTTTTCTTCAGTTGAGCTGGTGATGAAAGTACCTATATCTTTATAAAAACCAGTTAAAGCAAGTAGCGACTCTTCATCAAAATACCATTCGATACCTAAATCAGTATTTGTTGAGGTGAATGGGTCTAAAAATGGATTACCCGCACTGACTGTTCCATTTAAATAGGAGAATGATGGGTTACCTGGGTTTAGTGAGCCAAGGCTTGGACGAGTCATGGTTTTGGATAACCCTAAACGTACAACAACATCTTGCGTTGCATCCAGTGCTAAATTTAAAACAGGTAAAACATTATCATAACTATTTTCAATTTCAACAGGATCGCTTTGAATAAAGCCCGTTGATGTTGTTTCTGTTTTTACATAACGTAAGCCTACATTTGTTCGTAGGAGCATATCAGATATTTCATATTCAAAATCTGATTGAATATAAGCAGCGATGGTTTCCTCTTCAACTTCCCAGCTTTGTGCACTTCGCGCCGTCCACTCTTTATTGAGTAGTTGTGATTCAATTGCATCAAAATCGGCCACAATAAATTGCGGCAACGTACCATCATAGCCTGAACCATAATCATCGTAAGGCATTAATTGTGAAAAGCCGACGGCTGACTCTTGATCCGGAAATCCATTAATTTGCGATTCATCATAGTTTACTGTTCTATCGTTATAAGCAATCCCACCTTTAATGCTCATAAAGTCTGTTTCGTAAGTTAAATCTAATTTGGCAGTATCATTTTTTCTGAGTACATCCGTAGCACGAAGTCGACCGTCTGTTAAATTAAATGAACTTGCATCTAAATTATCATAGCCATAATCCATCACTGCAGTATTTGCGCTATTTCCAAAATCAATTGAGACGGTATGAGGTGTATTGCTGGTCATATTATAACGATATTGCTCAGAGCGAGCATTTGACTCAGCGGTGCCGATCATTGCATCTAATTTTAAGTAGTCAGATAGGTGGTATTTACCAGATAACACATACTGTTTAAATTTTGTTTTAGATACCTGTTGACGGCTTTCTGCACGGGACTTTACTCCACTAAATGTACCTGCCTGAATTTGTTTTCCATTTTCGGCAACTGTAATAGAGTCTGGAGTGATCTCGCTAAATGTATTTCTGAACATTTCGAAGAAATTATACATCGTACGACTGTTGTCGAGGGTAGAATGCAAGGTATCGAAGGTAATTACTAAGTCATCGTTAGGCGCATACTGTAATGAGCCTGTAAAACCTAATCTATCTTGTTCATTACCAAAAAAATCAGGGCGGGGAAGTCGAGGAGTCCATAGGCAATTTACATCATCAACTTGCTCACCTTCAAATTCACAATTTCCCACATCAGCTGTGCCAATAACGTCAGTATTTGATGTGTCAGCATAGACACCGCCGCCGTCTTTGACGGGGGTTGTCCAGCGAACGGTACCAAAACCTTCTTGGCGAACTGTGCGCTCTGATTTAGCGACAGAGAATAAAGCCCCAAAGGTATCGTCAGCAAATGTATTACTGATCATAAATACCATTCTAGGGTCTGTCTCTTCTGTTAAATCGTTATAGCCTGCCTGTGCCGACGCAGCTACATGAAGACCGGGGGAATCAAAAGGTTTTGCTGAATACATATCGACAGTACCTGCAATACCTCCTTCTTCGGTTGCAGCTGTTGGTGATTTTTGAATATCAACGCGATTGAATAGCTCTGATGCAAAAACGTTGAAGTCAAATGCTCTGCCGCCATTTACACCACCACCCGAATCAGTCCCATCTGTACTAGCAGGAACTTCCATACCATTAAGGGTTGAGCGGGTAAAAGATGGGCCTAAACCACGTAGAGTAATTTGACGTCCTTCTCCTCCTTCTCGCGAAATTGCGACACCAGGGATTCGCTGTAGTGACTCTGCGATATTTAAATCTGGAAATTTACCAATGTCTTCGGCTGCAATTGATTCCGTGGTATTTACTTCAAACCTTTTGGTAGCCAGCGATTTATTAAGTGATGATCTAAAGCCTGTAACTTCGATTAACTCAATTTCACTTTTCTTTTTTATATTTGTTTGTTCGGCTTCTTCAGCACTGATTTGAGCTGTCGTGCTAATTAATAATGCACTAATAATGTAATTAAGTGGCCTGAGAGTGAATCTTTTTGACGTTTTCATTGTGTGTTCCTGCTGAATTTAGGTAATGCCACTCAGTTCAGATTTTGCACTTATTTTTTGTGTTATAAGTAAGCGTAAATATGAGTGAGGTGTGTTTGGCTTTATTTAAATACACCTCTTTAAACAGTGTATTTAACCCGCATATTTAAAATGCCACCGGTGGCATATAAAAGTCAAGGTTATTTTTTATACTTTTTTAAACAATAATTCACTTAATTTTAATCCTCAAAGGTCAACAGGCCATGGAGTTTATAAAAAAGTATTGTTTGTACTTAAAAATGATAAATATTAAATAATGGATTATAAATGCGTAAAACTATCTATTTACCATATAAAACAGCTTATATTACATAGTTGATTTGGTATAAAAGTAAAACTGCGTTAAAGTTTGCGGTGTAATCATTAGAGGATAAATACTAAACAATGTCGGAAATTCAATTTTTAAATGTAGATCTAGAGCTTGAATCAAAGCAGGATATTAGCGTGCTAGTGGCAGACTTAAAAAAAGTCGCTACAGTTTTACATTATGACAAAGACGAATACCGTCAGTTAGCCCGCATTGAAGCTACAGGTGAAGTAGGTACACCAGATAAAGCAATTAACCATATCTGTGAGCTTATTGAATCGTGTTCGCGTAATGCGTTAAAGCAATGGCTAAGTTGTTCACGTAGAACATTTGATATTGGTTTTGAATCAGGCACATCGCCTAAGTGTTTTAACCAAGCTTTAGATGCAGATACATTATTACGTATATCTGCTATTGGTGCGGGTATGGAAATTACAATTTACCCAATCGAAAAGTAACAGTAAGTAATTATCTTCGCTCTACTACGGCTGCGGTCATTCTTGATACGCAGCAAAGCTCGTTTCGACTATTAGTAATTTTTATTTCCCAGACTGAACTACGCTTACCAATATGAAACGCTTTTGCGGTGGCTGTTAAAGTACCATTACGAGATGCTTTTAAGTGACTGGCGCTAATTTCTTGTCCGACACAATAAAACTGAGTGAAGTCGACTACGAAGTTAGCTGCATAACTTGCCACTGTTTCGGCAAGCACTACGTTGGCTCCTCCATGCACCATGCCCATTGGATTATGATGCGCTGGTATGGCAGGCATAGTTGCTACGAGGTAATCATCACCAATTTCGGTAATTTCAATTCCCATGGTTTTCATTAGTGTACCTTGGCCGTTTATACCCTCATCTAGCTGTTTGCAAAACTCTAAAGTAACAGGTTGATACCAAATACTCATAAGCTTACCTTTTAAAATAGTAGTAAAAATATGGCTTATATTTTCATAAAGTTAAGATAATGAAAATAAAAAAGTGGATCTAAATTTATAGCCAGATAGCGTGAGGCGGATAGTAAGAAGTAATAATAGGGATATCGTAGTTTATTGATATAATCGAGCAGTAAAGAAGAAATCGCCCTAGGCTAAATATAAGCAAGCAGCATAATGTTACTTGCTTATACTTAGCCAGATCTTTTATTGGTAACTAGCTATTAACTCGACATTACTAAAAGCACTGTAGCCTTTAATCATAATAGAGTAATTACCAGTGCGGGTGTCGCTACAGCTTTCATTATTTCCGTTTTTATACGGTCGGCAATCGTAGTTACTGCTCGTTGCAATTGCATTATATTTTACATGTAGGTCAACATCCCCAGTGCCATTAGAGGTCGAAAATGTGACTTGCTCAGCTTCACTTGGCACTGTAAAAGTAAACAATTGCTCACTGTTTCGATCACCACTAACAACGATAGATTGGTTATTTTGCAGTGTATTGTTATTTACCGGTGGGCTAGATGCAGATCTAAAATTTGCAATTGTGGGGTTTGTTAAATTTAAGACTCTAGCGTTATCGTGTTTTGATGGAGTTCCCATAACACTTCCGCTGTATGATTTGTTTGGATTTGACCAGTAATTGATTCTTGTGCAGTTATTTGTGCAGTTATAAGCCATTACTGAACGCCATTGTGATTGAGGTTGCTGATAACCATGGCCGAACGAATAAGGAGATGTTGATGGATCGTTTTCAGGGTTATGACGAGCACCTTGTAAATGACCAATTTCATGACCGAAAGAGTAATAGCCGGTTGCACAGTCATAATCAACCATCGCAAATGCGCTGTTAGCATTTGCACCAATTGCTTTGGCTTGGCCACAGTAGCCGTTAACGTCGTTTATTAATATGACTACATCAGCACCGTATTGATCTCGTAGTGTGTGCGCTTCATCCATATAACCATCGTTTTTGGTAGCTAAACGATTTAAATCCGTACCTGAATTTGTAGCTTCAGTATAATTAACTCGGCTTACATGGGCCAAACTAACAACTGCGTTGACACCTGAGTTTTGGTAACCCTGATTAGTCTCTACTATTGCAAGATCAATCAAGCTATTAATATCACTAGATTTTTGTTCTGCGGCTGGGGTGTATAAAACGAGTAAGCTAATATTGCTTTGCGCGTTAGTTGCCATAGCTGTTTGGAAGCTTTGTTCTGTTAAAATTTGTTCACTGATTGAAATAGTGTTGCTAGATTGCTGATAATCGGGTGCATGCTCAGCAGGTTGCTTGGCAGGATCTAATTCAATAAAATTATGACCAGAATGTTTATTCGGTTGCAATTTATAAACATGTTCATTTACCTTTATCGTACCAGAAATCCCTTTGTAGATTTTATCAGTGTTACTTCGTCACCATCTAAGCTTTTACCTACCCAAATTAAGTTACCAGTTGCTGATGTACTTGCTGTACTTTTGATAAATTCAATGTCACTTCCCTGAACAGGTAAAAAGAATGCATTGGTTTTTGCGCTTAGTTCGAAAAGCGGTTGTCCAAATTGAGATTGAGCATTACCTTCTTTATTAATGTTTTGCGTAAAGTTAGAGTGCTGCACTTCGAAAAGTGGGACTTGGGCATACGCATAGCCGCTAAACAATAAGCCAATAAACAATGGTGAATATTTTTTCATTTGATAATCCTTTTAAGTGTTTGTACACATAAAGTGTACATGTTAATAAGTTGTTTTCAATTTATTAACATGTGGCTGTCATCAAATTAGCCCTTAATCGTAAATATAAAGATACAAATGTTTATTTTATGTAAGCAGTCGTTGTTTCTACATAAGTGTAAAAGTGATTTATTAACAGCAAGCAATCAATGTAATTTAAATTTGCGATTTTTATTTAACTGTATATACTCACAGTTAAATGTACTGTATGGAAAACCAGTTGTATGCGACCATTAACGAAGCGCCAAGCTCAAATTCTCGAATTAGTTAAAGTTTTTATTAAAGACACTGGTATGCCTCCTACACGTGCTGAAATTGCACAAACATTAGGCTTTAAAAGTGCCAATGCTGCTGAAGAGCATTTAAAAGCGCTTGCTAAAAAAGGTGCTATTAAGATGAAACCAGGTGCAAGCCGAGGTATTCAACTTGTTGAGGAAGAAGAGCCTGAACAGTTAGGTTTACCTCTTATCGGGCGAGTCGCAGCGGGAGAGCCTATTTTGGCGCAAGAGCACGTTGAGAGTCATTGTAAAATTGATCCATTAATGTTTAAACCAGCTGCTGATTTTTTATTGCGCGTTAACGGTATGAGCATGAAAGATATAGGTATTATGGATGGTGATTTGTTAGCTGTGCATAAAACTCAAGTTGCAGAAAATGGACAAGTTGTAGTTGCTCGTGTTGATGATGATGTTACCGTAAAGCGGTTTGAAAAAGCAGGCCGAAAAGTATTATTGCATGCTGAGAATGACGACTTTTCGCCAATTGAAGTTGATCTAGAAAATGAATCTTTTAATATAGAAGGTTTAGCCGTTGGAGTTATAAGAAACGCTGATTGGATGTAGTTTTTAATTTATTTTTATAAATGCGTGCTTTTTAGCACGCATTTTTGTTTTAACATTAGCACTAAAAATATGACGTAAACAGCCAACTAATTATTTTAGCTGTAAATTTTTTTGCACTTATATTTCCCCCTCCGAATACGTTAAACCCCTTTGTTTTGCTCATATTTTGAACTTCCTGTTGACTAGTTGATTACTGACTTTTTATTAATTACTCAATATCACCTGATTGTTTTTTATACTAAAACTTGCTTGTTGTTCGTTTTTTAGCTAATTATTAATGTGCTGAGCTAATAATAACTCACAGCTTTTTAGTTTTGAGAACACACAATATACACAAACTCGTTGTTGGCGCAGCAAAACCAATCAATATTAAATAAGATTGGCTAAAAAAATAAAAATAACGAATTGGCGTTTAAGCCGTATGCCTCTTCGCTTTGCATTCGCAATAGCATCAAAGGAGCCGTCACATGGGTAAACTGACCTCTACCTTGTGGCTTATATTATGTGTTTTTTCGCACTCAGTTTTGGCGAACAGCCAATACAATATGCGCAAAGGCGTAACCGATATAAGCAATAATGTATATCAGCTGCACATGACCATATTTATAATATGTTGTGTGATTGGGGTGATAGTGTTCGCAATTATGTTTTGGGCACTTATTCATCACCGTAAATCTAAAGGGGCTGTACCTGCCCAATTTCACGAAAGCACTAAAGTAGAAATACTTTGGACTGCAATTCCGTTTGTTATTTTAATTGCTATGGCAGTACCAGCCACTAAAACCCTTATTGCAATGGAAGATGCCAGCAAAGCTGATCTCACTATTAAAATTACGGGTTCGCAATGGAAATGGCATTATGAATATATGGGCGAAGATGTAGAGTTCTACTCTATTTTGTCTACCCCGCAAGATGAAATAGCGAATCTTGCAGATAAAAACCCTAACTACTTACTTGAGGTTGATAAGCCTCTTGTACTGCCAATAAATCAAAAAGTACGATTTTTAATGACTTCTGATGATGTTATTCACTCTTGGTGGGTACCTGATTTTGCAGTTAAAAAAGATGCGAACCCCGGCTTTATAAACGAAACATGGACCAATATTAACGAAGAAGGTACTTACCGAGGCCAATGTGCCGAGCTGTGTGGTAAAGATCATGGCTTCATGCCTGTTGTGGTGGTTGCTAAATCTGAGGCTGATTTTAAAACATGGTTAGCAGATGCAAAGCAGGCTAAACAAAAAGCAGCATTAGCAGATGCCGCATTACTTGATAAAACCCTCCCAAAAGAAGAGTTAATGACTTTAGGCGAACAAGTATATATGGCTAATTGTGCAGCGTGCCATCAGCCTACGGGCATGGGGTTACCGGGTGTATTTCCTGCACTTAAAGGCAGTCCGATAGTGCTTGGCGATATAAAAGATCACATTGATGTAGTTATCCATGGACGACCCGGTACGGCAATGCAAGCTTTTGCCAAGCAGTTATCTATAAAGCAATTAGCTGCGGTTATTACTTATAAACGTAATGCGTGGGGTAATGATACGGGTGATGTTATTCAACCGAGTCAAATACAGACAGCACTTGATGCCAAAGTGGAGGCGAACTAATGAGTAGCATAGTAGAACAACCTAACGCCAATGAAGCTCATCATGCTCATCACCCAGCTAAAGGTTTTAAACGCTGGCTTTACACAACTAATCATAAAGATATAGGTAGTTTATATTTAATTTTTTCGCTGACCATGTTCTTAATTGGTGGCGCAATGGCTATGGTGATCAGAGCTGAACTATTTCAACCAGGTTTACAGTTGGTCGACCCTCACTTTTTTAATCAAATGACCACAGTGCATGGTTTAATTATGGTGTTTGGTGCGGTTATGCCAGCCTTTACAGGCCTTGCTAACTGGATGATACCACTCATGATTGGCGCGCCAGATATGGCATTGCCAAGAATGAATAACTGGAGCTTTTGGATTTTACCGTTTGCGTTCTTAATCCTATTGGCATCGTTATTTATGCCTGGTGGGGGTCCTGCATTTGGTTGGACTTTTTATGCACCACTGTCCACAACATACAGTAATGATAATACTGCATTGTTTGTATTTGCCGTACATATTATGGGAATTAGCTCAATAATGGGCGCAATCAATGTGATTGTAACCATAGTGAACTTACGTGCCCCAGGCATGACATGGATGAAGTTGCCCTTATTTGTATGGACGTGGTTAATTACTGCCTTTTTATTAATAGCGGTAATGCCAGTACTTGCAGGGGCTGTCACTATGGTACTTACCGATAAGTACTTTGCGACCAGCTTTTTTGATGCCGCAGGCGGTGGCGACCCGGTGATGTTCCAACACATTTTTTGGTTTTTTGGTCACCCCGAAGTATACATAATGATTCTTCCTGCCTTTGGCATTATATCTACAATAGTACCTACCTTTTCTCGTAAAAAACTTTTTGGTTATGCCTCAATGGTATACGCCACATCCTCCATAGCACTATTGAGCTTTATTGTATGGGCTCATCATATGTTTACTACTGGGATGCCGGTCGCTGGCGAGTTGTTTTTTATGTACGCGACCATGCTTATATCGGTACCTACAGGAGTAAAAGTATTTAATTGGGTTGCCACAATGTGGAAAGGCTCAATAACTTTTGAAGTGCCAATGCTTTTTAGTATTGCGTTTATTGTGCTGTTTACCTTAGGTGGTTTTTCGGGATTGATGCTGGCAATTACACCTGCTGACTTTCAATATCACGATACTTATTTTGTAGTGGCGCACTTTCATTACGTATTAGTAACAGGGGCTGTATTTTCGATAATGGCGGGGGCCTATTACTGGCTGCCCAAGTGGACAGGCAATATGTTTAATATCACATTGGCTAAATGGCATTTTTGGCTATCGCTGGTGAGCGTGAACGTACTGTTTTTTCCTATGCATTTTGTAGGGCTTGCCGGTATGCCGCGTCGGATTCCCGATTACGCTCTTCAATTTGCCGACTTTAATGCAATCATAAGTATTGGTGGGTTTGCCTTTGGTTTATCGCAATTGTTGTTTGTAGCTGTGGTAATTAAATGCGCGCGTGGCGGTGATAAAGTGCCTGCAAAAGTATGGGAAGGGGCAGAAGGGCTTGAGTGGGAAGTTGACTCTCCAGCGCCATATCATACTTTTTCTACGCCGCCGGTTATTAAGTAATGACACACACACCGCTACTCAAACGTTTGGTACTTATTTGCATAGGCATGTTTGCCTTTGCCTTTGCTTTAGTACCTTTGTATGACGTGTTTTGTGATGTAACAGGGCTTAATGGAAAGCCTTCGCTTGAGCAAGCAGAGCAAAGTACACAAATAGTACAAAACCGAGAAGTCGGCGTTAGCTTTACTACTCACGCACAAAGTGGTGCACCGTTTGAAGTTAAATCAAAAGAATACAGTGTAGTGGTAAAACCAGGTGCAATGCGTGAGGTAATGTTTAGTGCTAAAAATAGCAGCAACCTAGATAAAGTAATGCAGGCTGTACCATCAGTCTCACCAGGTAAAGCGGCAAAGTATTTACATAAAATAGCCTGTTTTTGCTTTGATCAGCAACCTCTAAAAGCAGGGGAAGAACTTGAATTTAAATTGCTTTTTTATGTTGATACCGCACTGCCAAGCGATATTGAAGAATTAACTTTATCTTATACCGTATTTGATATTAGTGAACAGCTGGTGGCAAGTAATAACTAGCTTTTTAAACTAGTGTGAAACTAGGAGTAAATAAAATGAATCAAGAATATGAGCATTATTATGTACCAGAACAAAGCCCGTGGCCTATTGTAGGTGCTGTTGCATTGTTTTTTATTGCAGTAGGGGCAGGCTTAACAGTTATGAGTGTAGGTAAAGAAGGTGGTAGCGGGGTTTATCTGCTTTATGCCGGTATTGCTGTACTTGTGTATATGTTGTTTAGCTGGTTTAAAAATGTAATTAGTGAGTCGGACCAAGGTTTGTACTCAGCACAAATGGATCGCTCTTTTAGACAAGGTATGAGCTGGTTTATTTTTTCTGAAGTTATGTTTTTTATGGCCTTTTTTGGTGCGCTTTTTTATGCACGGGTATTGTCGGTACCTTGGCTTGGAGGCGCAGGCAATAATGCAATGACTAACGAGGTTTTATGGCCAACTTTTGAAGCTGTTTGGCCGCTAGTTTCAACACCTGCTGGCGAAACTACTCAAGCTATGGGCTGGCAAGGCTTACCGCTTATAAATACCTTAATACTGCTTACTTCCTCAGTTACTTTACATTTTGCCCACGTAGCGATGGAAAACAATAAACGCACTCCACTTAAGGTTTTTTTAGGCGCTACTATTTTATTGGGCGTTTGCTTTTTAGGGCTGCAAGTTGAGGAGTACATGCATGCATATAATGACCTTAATCTAACGCTAGATGCGGGCATTTACGGTAATACGTTCTTTCTATTGACTGGTTTTCATGGCATGCATGTAACGCTAGGAACCGTACTTTTATTTGTAATATTTTTACGGATATTAAAAGGGCACTTTACTAAAGATAAGCACTTTGCTTTTCAAGCAGCTGCTTGGTATTGGCACTTTGTAGATGTGGTGTGGCTGTGTTTGTTTGTATTTGTATATGTGCTGTAGCGTTTATTGGCGAATTATTTGCTTTAATAAAACCAAGTTTAAGCGCTGCAATAACAACAACTAAAACAACGACCGAAAACAATACGCGACGACCTAAAAAGTGAGACATAGGTCGTCCCTCAGTTTTCCCTGACACCATAATAAACAATGCTCTAAATAAGTTAAAAAGTATAAATATTAACAACAGTACGATAATAATTTTAATAATCACTGAGTTGACCCTTTATGCAGTTAGTTTTATGGCACAAACAAAAGCTTAGCTCACTAATCACACTTTGTATGGTTGTGGTTGTTGTACTTGTGTGTGTGCGATTAGGGTTTTGGCAGTTGGAGCGAGGTGAGCAAAAGCAGCAACAACTAACCGCTATTGCTAAGCAACAGACTCGAGGTGTGATGAGCTGGTCTCAATTACTTAACCTGCCTGATAGCTGGAACAAAACTGGTGTATTGGTTGAGTTAAAAGGGCGATTTGTGCAAAACCAATATTGGCTTTTAGATAATCAAGTTTATAACGGGCAAGTAGGGTACGACTTACTTGCTTTACTAAAGCCAGACACCGAAGAAAAAGTGATTTTAGTTAATTTAGGATGGGTAAAAGCGCCTATATCTAGAGATGCACTGCCAAAGGTTACTCTGCCTACAGGTATTTTTATTCTTAAAGCGCAAATAAAAGAAAATAATTTAAGTAGCTTTACGCTTGAAGATAAAACTACAAATAACGACTTACCTACAAGAATCCAATCTATCGACTTGGATATGTTGAGCACTCAAAGCCAGCAATCATTAATTAATTTTATGGCTTACAGACAAGGTACTGGTGATGAGATTGCAACACCTCATTATGAGGCCGTTGTTATGAGCCCTCAAAAGCATAATGCCTACGCTGTGCAATGGTTTTTAATTGCTGTTGCATGTGCTGTTGTGGCTATTTTTGCGAGTAAAAAAAGGACACATAATGAAAAATAATCCCCTTTTGTTGTTTGTGGGCTGCTGCGCAATCCCATTAGCTTTGGCATATGGCGCTTTAAAGTTTGATTGGTTGCCTACTGCAATTACTAATAATGGTGAGTTTTTAAGCCAAGAAATAAAACTTAAAAATTGGCCGCAAAATAATCCCAAACAATGGACTATTGCACTTAATTATTCAAACGAATGTAACACCCCATGCAGCGAACAGCTCAATGCACTGAATAACTTATATGTGGCACTTGGTAAAAACCAAGGCAAGGTTGATATGGCTGTAATGGGAAGTCCCGACAATAAAAATCTACCATGGAAAATTATTACAGAGCAACAGAGTTTAAATCCTGCAAGTTTATATTTAATTGATCATATGGGGTTAGTGGTACTTGAATATCCCTTTAAGGCTGAGCCACAAGAAAACCGTTTAGTACAAAAAGGGTTATTAAAAGATCTAAAAAAATTACTTAACTATTCTCGTTCTAGCTAACTAAGCTGAGCTTAAGTTGGAGTATCTGATGTATAAAAATTATAAAAACTTAGTATTAATAACAGGGTTACTCGCTTTGATTGTAGTTGCTTTAGGTGCGTACACCCGCTTAAGCGATGCAGGTTTAGGGTGCCCCGACTGGCCTGGTTGTTATGGCTTTTTAACGGTACCTAAGCATGAGGCTGACATAGCCTTAGCAACTCAAAGCTACCCCGATATGATGTTCGAAACAGCAAAAGCGTGGAAAGAAATGATTCATCGCTACTTTGCAGGTGCTTTAGGTTTACTTATTTTAGGTTTATTTGTGTTGGCTTTTTTAAAGCGCCAATATCCAACTACGCCAGTTAAATTGCCTTTAGCTTTACTTCTACTCGTGGTGTTTCAGGCTGCCCTTGGTATGTGGACAGTAACCATGAACCTTCAGCCGCTTATTGTAATGGGCCACTTATTAGGTGGCTTTAGTATTTTGTCACTTATAACGCTTTTATATTTACGGCTAACCGCAAAACCTATTATGGGTGGCGATAGCGGCGCAAAACGCTATTTTGGTTTAAGTTTAGTAGCGCTCAGTGTATTAATTATCCAAATTGCACTTGGTGGTTGGCTGGCTGCAAATTACGCCGCTCCTCATTGTAGTGGTTTGCCATTGTGTAATTACGCACAACCGTTTTCATTGAGTAGCGTATTTCAATTACCACTTGAGCACAGTAATTATGAGTTTGGTGTGTTATCGCAGCAAGCGCGTATGTCTATTCATTTATTACACCGCATTTGGGCACTGGTTACTTGCATCGTTCTGGCGCTAATTATGTGGAAAATATACAGCCAAGCGTACTCTAAAAAAATTAAAAATTGCGTGGTGAGCGTATTACTTGTCCTGCTTTGCCAAATTAGCTTAGGGCTTATTTTAGTACATTTGCATATTCCGTTGGGAGTTGCACTGGCGCATAATTTGATGGCTGCCATACTGTTATTAAGCATGGTTAGGTTGTGTTATTACCTAAAATCACGCACATAAAGGGGAAATGTAATGGCACTTATAATTGATAAAAAAATACTGCTACCCGTTAATACTCAATCGCTAATTTCGCGTACTCATAGTTTGCTGCAAGACTACTTAGGAATTAGTAAATTTAAAGTGGTAGCCATGCTGGTACTAACAGCTTGGGTTGGTTTAGCGCTGGCTCCCGATGTAGGGCGTGGTATGGCTGTACAGTTTATTAGCTTGTTAGGTATAGGGCTACTTTCTGCTGCTGCAGCGGTTATTAATCACGTGGTTGATAGCGAGATAGACTCAAAAATGGCAAGGACTCGTCATCGTCCTGTGGCTAAAGGGCGTCTAAGTAAAACACATGCGCTTAGCTTTGCAGCTATTATTGGGGTTGCTGGTTTTATTATGCTAATGGTGTGGGCTAATACCTTAACCGCTATATTAACGTTATTTGCATTGGTAGGTTATGCATTTGTTTATACATCATTTTTAAAGCGTGCTACACCGCAAAATATTGTTATAGGTGGGTTGGCTGGCGCAATGCCTCCATTATTAGGTTGGGTGTCAGAAACAAACCAAATGGCAGCAGCCCCTTGGTTACTTGTAATGATAATATTTACCTGGACTCCGCCACACTTTTGGGCGCTGGCTATAGCACGAAAAAGTGATTACGAACGCGCTAAAATCCCTATGTTACCGGTAACCCATGGAATCGACTTTTGTAAAACCTGCGTCGTTGCCTACTCTGTTTTACTCGCTGTTGTTTGCGTATTGCCTTATTTAATCGGTATGTCTGGAGTAATTTATTTAATAGGCGCATGTGTATTAAATGCAGTGTTTATATATAAGGCGGTCAAATTAAAAATTGCTGGAAATGATGAGACTGCAATGGGCTTATTTCGTTTTTCGATTATTCATTTAATGGTACTCTTTGTAATCTTATTTATAGATAAATGGCTCCCTTTATGAAGCAGTTATGGCTTGGATTAATTGTTGTTTTAGTTTTGTTTTTATCAGCATGTTCAAATGAAAATAGTCCACCAGATGTAGATGCATTAGTTTACGAAAATGCAAAGCCACTGTCTGATTTTACGTTAAACGATCAGCGCGGCGAATTAGTGACTAAGCAACAATTTTTAGGACAGTGGAATTTAGTATTTTTAGGCTACACAAGCTGCCCAGATATTTGTCCATTAACACTAGCTAAGTTAAATGCTGTTTATAAAAACTTACAGGCAGATTATCCGCTACAAGTTTGGTTTTTATCGGTTGATCCAAAACGCGATACACCAGCTAAACGAAAGCAATATATAGATTACTTTAACCCTGATTTTTTAGCTGTATCAGGGGAACATAAACACCTTTTTCCTGTTGTTCGAGAGCTTGGCTTAATTTACGCCATTAGCGATAGTAGTGAATCAGAATATGCAGTTGATCATAGTGCTTCGGTCGCTATGGTTGATCAACATGGAGCCGTAAGAGCTATTTTTAAACCCGAATTTAAACAAGGTAGTGTGCCATTAATTAATGCGACGACTTTAACCGAAGAGTTTAAAAAAATAGCCGATTACTATAAAAACTAGTTTTTAACTTTTCATGTATTTTAAAGGAGCTTTATGATCCTTTTTTTGTTTTTCATTCCTGTTACAAAAATTAATTTAATTTTTTTAGGCCCTTTTATGGCATTTTTAATAACTAGGTCTAAGCTTTTATTATGAAATAAATTGACAAGGAATGTACTTACTAAATGTTAAAACTTCCACGTGAACTTGTCATTATGCAAGCTGAAACACTGCATCAAGATTTACTAAAAGAACTCAATAGTAATAATGATATTTGTCTTGATATTAGCGATGTAATGTCTGCCGATACTGCTTCAATTCAACTTTTATGTGCTTTGCAAAAACATCTGCTTATCATTAAGCATAAAATAATTTGGGTAGGGGCGAGTGAAGCATTAACACATTCAATTGAGCAACTCGGTTTAAGTCATTACTTAATACTTGAAAGTAAAGGTTAGGAATTCATATGAAAAAAATTTTAGCGGTTGATGACTCAGCATCAATGCGTCAAATGGTAAGTTTTACTCTAAAAACAGCAGGGTTTGATGTAATTGAAGCAAAAGATGGAAGTGAAGCATTAGCTATCGCTAAACAACAAGATTTTGATGTCGTAATTTCGGATGTAAACATGCCAATAATGGATGGTATTACGTTGATTAGAGAGCTGCGAGGCTTACCTAATTATAAATTTACACCATTACTTATGCTCACTACAGAGTCGGGCTTAGAAAAAAAGTAGAAGGTAAAGCCGCTGGCGCAACAGGTTGGATAGTTAAACCGTTTAACCCAGAACAGCTATTAGCCGTTATTAAAAAGGTTATTCGCTAGCGAAGGAGTATTGTGTGAGTATAGATTTGAGTCAATTTTTTGAAGTTTTCTTTGAAGAGAGTTTTGAAGGCCTAGATACTATGGAGGCTGAGCTTTTAAACTTAGTGCCAGGTGAGGAAGACTTAGAAACTATCAACACTATTTTTAGAGCTGCTCACTCAATTAAAGGGGAAGTGGTACTTTTGGTTTTAGTTCTGTTGCTGATTTTACCCATGTACTTGAAACACTATTAGACCAGATCCGCCAAGGAGAGCGAGAACTTAGCACTGAACACGTTAATTTATTACTCAAAGCAGTTGATTGCTTGCGAGGTTTACTTGCCGCGCTTCAAGCAGATCAAGCGTCTGATTTAACTGAAGCTAATGCTTTGCGGATGCAATTTGAACATGTGTTAGAGAAAAAAGACAACGTATTGGAGAGTAAGCCACAAAACGAAGCTGTGCTATCGACTAGTAACACATATCAAATTAACTTTAAGCCTCATCATCACTTATTTAAAACAGGAAATGAGCCGCTGTACATGATCAGTGAACTTGCTGAGTTAGGTGAATTAAAAACAACCGTTTTTTATGATTCAGTGCCTGATATTACGGAGTTAAGTTACGATGAATGTTTTTTACACTGGCGCTTTTTTAAATACAAGCCATGACGAAAAGGCGATAAAAGAAGTCTTTGAATGGGTAGAAGATGATGCAGATATTACAGTTGAATTATGTGTAAGATCATTTGATGATGAACAACCAGCTAGTATTTCAGATCATAACCATGATTTAGCTCTCTCAGATCAACCTGAAAAATTAGAAAAAATAACAACCTTACCCGCCAAATCAAAACCAAGTAGCAATAAAGATAAAAAAGTCGCTAGTGCGCCAGAGTCAACCTCAATCCGTGTTGGCATTGATAAGGTTGACTCATTAATAAACATGGTTGGTGAACTGGTAATTACTCAAGCTATGCTGAATCAGCTAAGTGAGCAGGAAATAACATCAACGACGATTACTTCGTTGAAAGAGGGTTTAGCGCAACTTGCACACAATACACGTGACTTACAAGAAAACGTAATGCGTATTCGTATGTTACCAATTAATTTTGTATTTAGTCGCTTTCCTCGATTGGTACGCGACATAGCACAAAAGCTAAATAAGCAAGTCGAGCTTAAGTTGATTGGTGAGCAAACCGAACTTGATAAAACCGTGATGGAAAAAATTTCAGATCCTATGGTGCACTTGCTTAGAAACTCACTTGATCATGGGTTAGAAACCGTAGATCAAAGAGTGCTTGCAGGAAAAAATCCAGTGGGAATTGTCACGTTAAATGCATTTCATCAAGGCGGTAATATTGTTATTGAGATAATGGATGATGGTCAAGGCCTTAATACCAAAAAAATTAAAGAAAAAGCAATCGCAAATGAGTTAATTACAGCCGATAGTAATTTAACGGACGATGAAATCAATGAACTAATTTTTATGCCTGGCTTCTCTACTATGGATGAAGTGAGTGAGCTATCGGGTCGAGGTGTAGGCATGGATGTTGTTAAGCGTAACATTCAATCTTTAAATGGTTCAGTTGAAGTAACATCGGCCCCTGGTATTGGTTCAACATTCACAATTCGATTACCGCTTACGTTAGCTATTTTAGATGGTCAGCTCGTTAAAGTCGCTCAACATACCTATATTATACCGCTCATTTCGATTGTTGAGTCATTACAAATTGATATCACAAAAGTAAGTCGAGTGGGTAAAGACCTTGATGTACTCAGACTTCGAGATGAATATATTCCTATTTTACGTCTATACGCTATTTTTAATCATCAAAATGCGATTGAGTCTTTAGATAAAACATTACTCGTAGTAGTTGAAACTGATAACCAAAAAGTAGGACTTTTAGTTGATGATTTATTGTCTCAGCAACAGGTTGTGATTAAAAGTTTAGAAGCTAACTATCACAAAGTTGATGGCGTATCGGGTGCTACTATTTTAGGAGATGGGCGCGTATCGCTGATTGTGGATATTAGTGGCTTAATAAAGCTCTCAGGTTTAAAAAAACCAGGCAGTCAAGAACTAACCATTGAAACGCAAGCCACTTTGGAGGCGTTATGAACTCAGAGCAAAGCCAGCTCAGTAACCAATTAAACCTTCAGCAGCAACAAGGAGTGAAGCAATTTTTAACTTTTATTATGGCTGATGAAGAGTACGGCGTTGATATTCTAACAGTACAAGAAATTCGTAGCTGGGAGGAAATTACAGTACTACCTAACGCACCTGAGTTTGTGAAAGGCGTAATTAACTTGCGGGGCACAATTGTGCCAATTATTGATTTACGTTTACGGTTTGGCTTACCAAGTACTGATTATGGACCATTGACAGTGGTTATTGTTATAAAAATAGAGTTTGAACAGGGCAGTAAAATTATAGGTATTGCAGTAGATGCAGTCTCTGATGTTTACAGTATTGTAGAGCAAGATGCTAAAGCTGTTCCTAGTTTATCTGAATCAAATAATTGTGAGTACGTTGCTGGGTTGGTCAATGTGGGCGATAAAATGGTGGCGTTGATCGACTTACAAAAAACAATGAATATTTAGTTTATAAAATAACTAAATAAAGTAATAAAAAATAAACTTAAAGGTGGTGATGGGCATGGGATGGTTTAGTAATCCAAAACAGTCAGAATCAAGTAATGATTTAATTGTAAGCGCATTAAATAAGTCATTAGCTGTGATTGAGTTTGAGCCAAGCGGAATAATAATTACCGCAAATGCTAACTTTCTTAGCGTAATGGAATACCAATTAGAAGACGTACAAGGACAACACCATTCTTTATTTGTAGATTATGATGATGCTAAAAGTAATGACTACAAAAATTTTTGGCAGCGTCTTCGCAATGGCGAGTTTATTTCCGATGAATTTAAGCGTTTTGCTAAAAGTGGTAAAGAGGTCTGGATTCAGGCTACTTACAATCCAATTATTAACTCTGAGGGCCAAGTACTCAAAGTCGTTAAACTTGCTACAGATATCACAGATCAAAAGTTGGTATCGGCAAATGCTGCCGGACAAATTAGTGCAATTAGTAAATCCCAAGCGGTTATCGAATTTAGTTTAGATGGCAGTATTATTAGCGCTAATGATAATTTTTTAAATGCTCTTGGTTATCAGCTTGATGAAATTAAAGGTCAGCATCATAGATTATTTGTCGCACCGGAATATGCAAATAGCAATGAATACAAAGAGTTTTGGACTAAACTTGGTCGAGGTGAGTTTGATTCAGGTGAGTATTTACGAATAGGAAAGCAAGGCCAAGAAATTTGGATACAAGCCTCTTATAACCCAATCTATGATATGAATGGTAAGCCTTTTAAGGTTATTAAGTACGCTACAAATATTACAGCGCAAAAAGAGCTTGAAAAAGCTTCTAGAAAGGCAGCCGATTTAGCTAATGCCCTAAAAGTTTGCCAGGCAAATGTAATGATTGCCGATGAAGAGCTTAATATTATTTTTGTGAACGATTGCGTTCAAAAAATGCTTAAAATACGAGAAAAAGAACTGCAAACAGTATTACCAAACTTTTCTGTAGATAATCTTATAGGTACCTGCGTTGATGACTTTCATAAGCACCCTGCGCACCAACGTGAGTTACTAAAAAATTTGGATAAACCACATAAAGCTGAATTACTTTTAGCAGGTGTTACTTTTACCTTAATAGCTTCACCTTGGATTAGTCAAGAAGGTAAAAAGTTAGGCACAATTGTAGAATGGGAAGATAGGACTGCTGAAGTTGCTATAGAAAAAGAAATTGCGACGCTCATTAGTGCAGCAGGTAAAGGCGATTTAGATACAAGAGTTATTGAAAATGGAAAAGAAGGATTTTTCTTACGTTTAGCTCAAGGGCTAAATAGTTTAGTTAAAATTGTTGATGATGCTGTCGCCGATACTGGAGATATGCTTGATGCTATGGCAAATGGTGATTTGTCAAAACGAATCGAGAAAGAATATAAAGGCTCATTTGATAAACTCAAACGTGATGCAAATACGACAGCAGATAAGCTCACCGAAGTTATAAATCGGATAAATTCATCGGCTACTTTAGTTGCAAGTGGCGCTGAAGAGATATCTCAAGGCAATGCTGATTTGAGTCAGCGAACAGAAGAGCAAGCCTCATCACTTGAAGAAACAGCATCAAGCATGGAAGAGATGACCAGTACCGTTCGCCAAAATGCTGATAACGCAAAAGTAGCAAATGATTTGGCAGAAGAAACCTGTGAAAAAGCAATACAGGGTGGCGAAGTCGTTAACAGAGCTGTCACGAGTATGTCGGCGATTAATGAATCAAGCAAAAAAATTGCTGACATTATTGGGGTCATTGACGAAATAGCATTTCAGACCAATTTATTGGCGCTTAATGCTGCTGTAGAGGCTGCTAGAGCTGGTGAACAAGGGCGAGGCTTTGCGGTTGTTGCAGGGGAAGTTCGTAACTTAGCTCAGCGCTCAGCGGGCGCAGCTAAAGAAATTAAAGAATTAATAAGAGACAGTGTAGGTAAGGTCGCTGATGGTTCTCAATTAGTTAATGAATCAGGCGCTACACTGAAAGAAATTGTTGTTTCAGTACAACGAGTCACACAAATGATTTCTGATATTACAGAAGCATCCGAAGAGCAAAGCGCCGGTATTGAACAGGTAAATAAAGCTATTTCACAAATGGATGAAATGACTCAACAAAATGCTGCTTTAGTAGAGCAAGCCTCTGCCGCTGGCGAGTCTATGGCTGAGCAGGCAAATGAAATGCGGCGGTTACTCAACTTTTTCTCTTTAGGTCAGCAAGATACAGCGATGATTTCACCTACGATGCGAACGCCAGCGCTATCTCAAAGGCCGCAGAATAATTATATTCGCAGTAAAACGCGAGGAGATAATTTTGTTGACTCGGCAGATGAATGGGAAGAGTTTTAACAACTCACCTTCTCGGCCTCGTTGTTATGTAATTACATTGAGGCATTGCTTGTTGGCTTGATTGAGAGTGAATAATGAAAGAGTTTTTATTTACCGACCGAGATTTTAAAGAGATTGCCGATCTTGTTTATAACGCATGCGGAATTGTATTAGGTGAACATAAACGAGAAATGGTTTATTCGCGTTTAGCAAGACGTATTAGAGAGCGAAACCTTGTTGATTTTAAATCATATTTAGCTTTCTTGAAAAAGAATAAAGATCAAGAGTTCGATGCCTTTATTAATGCTATAACAACGAACTTAACATCTTTTTTCCGTGAAATTCATCATTTTGAATTTATTAAATCTGAACTTATCCCTGTCCTTTTAAAAACAAATAAGCACAGCAAACGCGTGAGATTTTGGTCTGCTGGTTGCTCAACTGGGGAGGAGCCTTACAGTTTAGCAATGACATTAAATGCTGCATTTCCGAGTGATTGGGATGTGAAGATCTTAGCCACAGATTTAGATTCAAACGTGTTAGCAAAAGCGCAAAGTGGCATGTATACCGCTGCAAATGTTAATGGACTCAGTGAGCAGCAGCTCAAGCGTTGGTTTTTAAAAAGTAAGGATGGTGAGGCATATAAAGTAAAGCCAAAATTGCAGGAATGTATAGCGTTTAAACGTTTAAACTTATTACAAGAGTGGCCAATGAATGGTCCTTTTGATCTTATTTTATGTCGTAATGTAGTTATTTACTTTGATAAAGAAACGAAAGATCAGCTTTTTGAACGCTACGCTAATATATTGAGTGAGCAAGGGCATTTGTTCTTAGGTCACTCAGAAAGTATGGGTAAAGAGCATTCTCAATATAAAAACTTAGGTAAAACGATGTATCAAAAGGGCAGTAATGCACGCGGAATTTAGAACAGTATTACCTAGCTTTGAGCATATTAAGCGGTATTGGGATTCAGGTCGGCAGAGCGTTGTTGCCAAAGTGCTCCCTGGTGAGTTCTATGTGTCAAAAAACAATGAACTTATCTCAACAGTACTCGGTTCGTGTATTGCGGCTTGCGTTTATGACGAAGTACTAGGAATTGGCGGGATGAACCATTTTATGCTGCCAATTCAAAAAGGAGTGGAGCTTAATAATGCACATAGCTTAAGTTGTCGTTACGGTAACTGGGCTATGGAATATTTAATAAACGAAGTGCTAAAAAATGGAGCTTCACGTCGAAACTTAAAAATTAAGCTGTTTGGTGGGGGGAAAATTATTAGCGCGATGACTGATATCGGTTTGGGTAATATTAGTTTTGCTACCGCTTATGTTCAAGAGGAAGCCCTTAATTTAGTGGCGCATGATATGGGAGGCCCTTGGCCAAGGAAAATATTTTTTCATCCCCACACTGGTAAAGTTCATATGAAAAAGTTGAAAAACCTACATAACAATACTATTGAGAAGCGTGAAGTTCGTTATTTACAAAGCCTTAAAAAACAAGATGTAGTTACGGATATTGAACTGTTTTAGGTGTGTTTATGATTAAAGTACTCATAATAGATGACTCTCCTTTAATTAGGCGATTACTCACTGACGTTTTACAGCAAGCTGAAGATATTACAGTTGTAGGTAGTGCTGAGGATCCATATAAAGCACGAGAAATGATTAAACAACTTAACCCTGATGTACTTACATTGGATGTAGAGATGCCAAAAATGGACGGTATTAGCTTTTTAAAAAATCTAATGCGCCTAAGGCCAATGCCTGTAGTGATGATTTCTACATTAACACAAAAAGGTTCACCAATTACATTAGAGGCACTAGAGCTCGGTGCGATTGATTTTATAGCTAAACCAACGGCTAATATAAAAGATAAAATAAGCCAATATGCGTATTTAGTTCAGCAAAAGGTACGAGTAGCCGCTGGTGCAAGAGTTAGAAGTTATAAAAAAGCGTTACCATCGAGTGATCCTTTACCTATCAATGCTCAGTTTTTATTAAATAAAGTTATTGCTATAGGCGCATCAACCGGGGGTACTGAAGCGATAAAAGAAGTATTAATAAAAATGCCTATTAATTGCCCGCCGATTGTTATTACTCAACATATTCCCCCTGTATTTAGTACTTCGTTCGCTTTAAGGATGGATCGTACATGTATCATTAGTGTTAAAGAAGCAGAGCAGGGTGATAAGCTAGTCGCAGGTTGCGCTTATATTGCTCCTGGTGGTTTGCATTTAACCATTAAAAAATATGGGGGACACTTATATTGTGAACTTGATGATAATGAGCCTGTAAATCGGCATAAACCAGCAGTGGATGTATTGTTTAATTCATTAGTAGAAATTAACGCTAAGAATGTTGTGGCAGCGTTGTTAACCGGAATGGGGAGTGATGGCGCAAAAGGATTGCTCGCTTTAAGGGAAGGTGGCGCGTACACACTAGCTCAGGACGAATTTTCGTCTGTGGTTTGGGGAATGCCAAAAGCTGCTGTGGAGTTAAACGCAGCAAACGAAGTTGTTGCGTTGGATAAGGTAACTGAGCGGCTATTGAATCAGGCTATTAAAGTTTAATTATTTTCAATAACCCACGGCTGTGAGAACCAATAATAGTCACTCGGGTTTTTAATCGAAGGCGCAGTGCAATTAAAGCGAGAACGGCCATTATTTAGCTCTTTTGGAGAAGTGACTTCAACCGTATTTTTACTTATCCAATTTAAGCTTGCTTGGCCAATATTTGAGACATAGCAGGCAAACTGTGTTTTATGAAAATCTCCCATTTCAAACTCTATGGTTAGTGTTGGTGGGTTTTGTGTTGTCACGCTATCTTGATACGTTAACTTTGTAATATTAAAAGCATGAGAATTTAGTTTTGTGATTAACGTATCTAGTTTACTGTAAAACCCAGAAGCTGGGAAACGCGGCAAGCGACTGAAGTTTGAGTTTTTATTCACCGCCCCAGAGTGTTGACCAATACCTATAAAGCCAAGATCAGTCACAAGAGCTTGTAATTCGTTATTAAATTCACCATACGGGTAGGCTAAATATTTGTAGTCTTGGCCAACCTCTTCTTTTATACGTTGTTGTGAATACAAAATATCTTGTTTGATACGTATTTTCCACTGGGCATCCGTTTCGTTATCAAGTTTAATATGCAAATAATCATGTTGAGCACTGTGGTTGCTTATAAGCGCGCCCTTTTTGCTAAGCTCTTTGAGTTTATCCCAGCCCATTACATAACTTTGGCCTTCATCAATTAATTTTGGATTTACAAAAATAGTATATGGATAATTAAATTTCTCTAAAATTGGCGCTGCTTCGTCGTAATTGTTGTTGTAACCGTCATCAAAAGTGATTGCGATGGTTTTCTCAGGTAATGTTTTACCTTGCTGAAGTGCATTTATTAGTTCATTAAGAGGAATAACGTTAAAGTTATGCTCTTTCAAATAGCTTAAATGTTTAGTGAATGTATTCGCGCTAACACTCGTTACGGCAGGAAGGCTTTCACTAACATGATGGTATTGTAAAATAACAGCAGCTTGAACTCGTAGAGATACACTAATGAGAGAAAATAATACTAAATGAAACAATTTCTTATACATAATAAAGCACACCATAAAAGCTTGTTGTTGTTAGCCGGTCCGATGATTCTATCAAATATCACAGTACCACTGTTAGGAATTGTTGATACTGCTGTCATTGGGCACTTAGGGAGCGCTCACTATTTAGCGGGTATTGCGCTTGGTTCTGCTGTTATTTCTATTTTATTTTGGCTAGCGGGATTTTTAAGAATGAGTACGACTGGCATGGTCGCTCAGGCTTACGGAGAAAATGATTTAACTCAATTAGCCGCCTTACTTAAACGTAGCTTATTACTTGCAAGTCTTGTTGCTGTACTACTTATCGCTTTATCTCCTTTGATAAAACATGCTATTGCATTTTTATCTGCTGCTAATAGCGATGTACTCACACAAGCATATCAGTATTTTAGTATCCGCATTTTTAGTGCTCCAGCAGCATTGTGTAATTTAGTGTTACTGGGTTGGATGCTTGGTGTACATTACGGGCGAGGGCCATTTTATTTATTATTAGTAACAAACATAGTCAATATAATACTCGATATTTACTTTGTTGTTTACCTTGATTGGGCGGTTGCTGGTGCTGCATGGGCGTCACTTATTGCTGACTATACCGCACTAATTTTTGCACTTTTTTTAGTGGTTAAACTAGCTAAAAAACAAGATATTGAGCTCAATGTACCGAATTGGTTGAGTATTAGCAAAATGGCTGAATTATTGAGTTTGAATCGCGATATTTTTATTCGCTCTTTAATACTGCAATTATGTTTTAGCTTTATGACATTTTATGGTGCACGTATTGGCGAAACGACACTCGCTGCTAACGCCGTGCTACTTAACTTTTTGATGTTAGTTAGTTTTGCTTTAGATGGTATTGCATATGCTAGTGAGGCAAAAGTAGGGCAAGCAAAAGGCCAAAAAAGTGTAAGTAATATAGAGTTATGGGTAAAAATCAGTGTATTTTGGGGAATGATGTTTGGATTGTTGTATAGCCTGTTTTTTGCCGTTTTTGGTGCTCAGATTATTATGCTTTTAACCAATGTGCCAGAGGTTATTAATGAGGCGACGCTTTATTTGCCTTGGGTTATTGCACTTCCATTACTTGCTATGAGTTGTTTTTTATTTGATGGTGTTTTTGTGGGTTTAACACGTGCAAAAGATATGCGTAATAGTATGCTTTTTTCGGCTACAGTTGGATTTTTTGGGGTGTTTTGGATATTTAACGAATTACAAAATAATGGACTATGGTTAGCTATGAGCTGTTTTATGTTAATGCGGGGCGTGACTTTGATTATTAAATACCAAAGGCTTAAAGAAAATAACAAGCTATTAGATTAAGTGCGATGATTATTTATTTCCATAAATCGGGATCGTGATTTTTTGGGCCAATGCCTTTAATTACTTGTGAAAAGCGGTTAGCAAAAATCCCGCAATAACCCCAAGCTGCAAAAAACAGTGCAGGGACTAAAATTGCAACGCCAATTATTTGCAAACTGTAATGAGTGTAATACCCAAGGGAGATGAATACCACGGCTAGCACAAATAGTGCTAAGCCGCGAAAAAAGCGCTTTAAGCTAAGTTTAGGGTTACTCCCTAAACGATAGATAAGTGGCTTTAGCATTTATAATAATTAATAGTAAGAGTGATCGCCCGCTTCGTGCTCTGTAATATCAGCAACACCGGTGATTTCTTCAAATTTAGCGATCATTTCTTTCTCGATGCCTTCTTTTAGCGTTACATCGATCATAGAGCAACCATTACAACCACCACCAAACTGAAGTATAGCAATGCCTGCAGCTGTTATTTCTACTAGACTTACTTGGCCGCCATGGTTTGCTAGTTGCGGGTTTACTTCAGTTTCAAGCATGTGCTGCACGCGTTCATTTAATGATGCATCATCACCAATTTTACGAGCTTTAGCATTCGGCGCTTTTAGCGTTAATTGAGTGCCCATTTTGTCAGTAACAAAATCGATCTCGGCTTCTTCTAAAAATGGCGCACTTTCTGCATCTACAACAGCATCAAAACCATTGAAATTTAGACGAATATCGCTGGCTTCAACAGCGTCTTCTGGACAATAAGACACACCACATTCCGCTTGTGATGAACCAGGGTTTACAACAAAAACACGAATATTGGTTTGTTGTGATTGATCTGCTAATAGTTTAGCAAAATGCGCTTGCGCTGTTTCGGAAATAGAAATCATAAAAACGGCTTTATACCTGACTAAATTACTCGGATACTGCATATCATACTCCGCTCATCGTGTTGCGGCTAGTGTTGAGCGTAAAAAGTTGGCATCTATTTTAAGCAATGGTAGCGTGCAATTAACAAACATTTTTAGAGTGATTTATATGCGGTTCATGTTAACAATAATGGTGGTACTACTGAGTTTTTCAAGTATGGCAAAGCCACTATCTTATTATTTTGAGCAAGATGTTCAATTTGACCCTACCATTCCCACCCCTGAAGCAGTGCTAGGTTATCAAGTGGGGGAGTGGCATGTAAGACACGACCAGTTAGTGCGCTATATGGAAGTACTTGCGAAAAAAAGTGACCGCATAAACTTTGAAATTATTGGCCGTACACATGAGCAACGCCCGCTTGTGATGCTAACAATTACTGCCGCCAACAAGTTGCCAAACATAGAGCAAACTCGCCAAGCTCATTTGGCGCGTTTAAGTAACAACACTGACAAAACTAAAGACCAACCTGCTGTTGTCTGGATGGGTTATAGTGTACACGGCAATGAATCATCGGGCAGCAACGCTTCATTATTGGTAGCCTATTATTTAGCAGCTGCTCAAAGTGCTGAAATAGATGAGCTATTAAATAACACAGTTATTTTACTCGACCCTTCACTTAATCCTGATGGGCTTGCTCGTTTTGCTAATTGGGCCAACAGTAACCGAGGTATGAACTTATCGTCTGATCCTAAGACCCGTGAACATGTTGAAAATTGGCCAAGTAGCCGTACTAACCATTATTGGTTTGATTTAAATCGTGACTGGTTATTACTACAGCATCCTGAATCGCGCGCGCGAATTGCCAAATTTCATCAGTGGAAACCAAATATTTTAACTGACTTTCATGAAATGGGGCCAAATAGCAGTTACTTTTTTCAGCCAGGTATCCCAAGTCGTAAACACCCAATAACACCAGATGAAAATGTAACTTTAACGAAAGCGATTGCCAACTATCATGCAAAAACTTTAGATGAAAATAACGCACTTTATTTTACAGAAGAAAGTTTTGACGATTTTTATTACGGAAAAGGCTCGACCTACCCGGATGTAAATGGTGGTGTAGGCATTTTATTCGAGCAAGCGAGTTCTCGTGGGCATATTCAAGAAACTATAAACGGACCTTTAAGCTTTGCATTTACTATTAAAAATCAGCTATTAACGAGCTTATCAACCTTTAAAGCAGCCATTGATAATCGCCAGGCGTTACTAGATTACCAAGCGAAGTTTTATAATCAGGCAGCTGATTTAGCCAGTGACGAGAGCTTTGAAGGTTATGTTGTTGAAGGCGCGAGCGACAACACCCGTACTAAGCACTTTTTAGAATTACTAAAACAGCATCAAATTAACGCTTACCCACTTACTAAACCATTAAAAGCAAATGGAAAAAGTTTTAGTACTCATAGTTATTTTGTGCCATTAGCGCAACCGCAATACCGTTTAGTAAAAGCTATTTTTAGTGAGCAAAAAAACTTTGCTGATAATACATTCTATGATGTTTCGGGTTGGACTCTAGCGCATGCTTTTAATTTACCGTTTGCAAAAGTTAAAAGCAATTGGGGCTTAGATGTTGCAGATACTGCTTGGAATAAAGCGGTAAAAACATCTTTTTCCGATTTAAAAAATGGTTATGCCTTTGGTTTTGCATGGGACGATTATTTAGCCCCTAAAATGCTCAATACTTTACTTAAACAAGGTATTAAAGCACGCGTTGCATTGAGCTCATTAACTGCTAAATCAACATCGGGGGAGGTAAACTTCGAACCAGGTAGTATTATTATTCCAGCAGGCCTACAAACAAATATCGATTGGGTTGCCCAGCTTAGTAAAGCACAAAGTGAATTTGGTATTGCAATTAAACCAATTACATCAGGTTTAACAAGTAAAGGCGCTGATTTAGGTTCACGATCAATGGCCGTTGTTAGTGCGCCAAAGGTACTGCTTATTGGTGGGCAGGGCGCGAGCCAGTACGAAGTAGGCGAAGTGTGGTATTACCTAGATCGCTTTGTTGGCGCAGCGCCAACAATTGTTGAAATGAACCGCTTTAGCTCACTTGAGCTAAGTGATTACAGCCATATTGTACTTGCTCATGGCAATTACAATAGCTTATCTGATGCCGACAAAGTGGCAATTAAAAGCTGGGTAAGAAAAGGTGGTGTTATTTGGGGTCATAAAGGGGGCGCTAAATTTTTAGTTGATCAGCAAATACTTAAAGCAAGTTATCTATCACGACAAGATGTAGCGAGCGCATTTAATACGACAGGTTTAAGTTATGGCGACAAAGATCATTTAGCTGGACGTCAGCGCATTGCAGGTGCCATTTTTAATACCAATGTAGATTTAACTCACCCACTTAGTTTTTCACTTAATCGTAATACATTACCGGTATTTAAAAACAGCACATGGTTACTTGAAGCTTCCGATGCGCCGTTCGTAAATGTACTTACCTACACTAAAAAACCATTATTGGCAGGTTTTACTGATGCCGTTAATGTTGAGCAAGTTGCTGGTGGTGCTGGCTTAATTGCGCACTCATACGGGCGAGGCACTGTGATTGGTATGACCGACGATCCTGTATTTAGAGGTTACTGGTATGGTACTAGTCGACTGCTAAGCAATGCTTTATTTTTTGGACATACCTTTAGGGCAAATGGCGAATAATAATTACTTTTTGAATTTAAAAACAGGCTTTTATATAGCCTGTTTTTTGTTTAATGACTTTTAGTTATTAATTATATTACCTCCCTGCTTGCTATATGACATTTTCATGAATTTATAGCCCGAGTGAGTTTTTATAATTATTTTTAATTTATTATCTACCTTCATTTAAAAGTATTACCTTTACAGGGCTTAAATATGATTTCCAGAAGACAGTTTCTTTTGAGTGCTGGCACACTCGCATTTATTGGTCTTTCCCGAAGTGCATTTGGTAAAGTTACTTTAGCTAACTTGACCGATAGTGTATTGGCATATGGTTCTTTAATTCCTGACTCTAATAAATTACTCGATTTACCTGCAGGTTTTAGTTACCGCGTTATTTCTCAACTGGGCGATAAAATGGACGATGGCTTATCTGTGCCAGATAAAGCCGATGGTATGGGGTGTATTGCGCTTGATAATGAAAGAGTGGCATTGGTACGTAACCATGAGCTTTCACCAAAAAATATTAAGCAGGCGGCAACAAGTATTAAGTTGCATAAAACGCCTTTAGCTTACGATATATTTAATGATGGTGTAGCGCTCCCTGGTGGTACAAGCCACATTATTTACAATATTAAAGAGCATAAAAAAGAACAAGAATTTCTATCGCTCTGCGGAACAATACGTAATTGCTCTGGTGGTATTACTCCTTGGGGAAGTTGGCTTACGTGTGAAGAAACCGTTGCGGATCAAGCTGATGGATTAGGTAAATCTCACGGTTACATATTTGAAGTGCCCGCAACGGCAAAAGGTCTGGTAAAACCAGAACCACTTGTTGCAATGGGGCGCTTTAATCATGAAGCGGCTGCAATAGATCCACGTACAGGCATTGTTTATCTTACTGAAGACAGAGGGGATAGCTTATTTTATCGTTTTATTCCTAATGAATACGGCAAGCTTAAAAACGGCGGCAAGTTGCAAGCGATGGCTATAAAGAGTACTCCACAGTTTGATACTCGAAATTGGAGTGAAGCAATAATGCCTCTACATACCAGTTTTGATGTTGAGTGGGTTGATTTAGATGAGCCACAAAGTCCTAAAGATGATTTAAGAGTACGTGGACATAAGCAAGGTGCTGCACTTTTTGCTCGAGGTGAAGGTGTGCATTGGGGTAATAAAGAGCTTTATTTTTGCTGCACTAATGGCGGTAAAAAACAACTTGGGCAAGTTATGAAATACCAACCCTCAGAGTTTGAAGGCAAAGAGAATGAAAGCTCATCACCAGGGACAATGCAATTATTTGTAGAAAGTGAAGATAAATCGTTGTTTAATTTTGGTGATAATTTAACGGTTGCACCTAATGGGCACTTAATCGTATGTGAAGATCAGTATACCGACGTAGTAGACAACCATTTACGTGGTGTAACACCTAGCGGAGATGTGTATACCTTTGCTCGCTTAACCGCGCAAACAGAGCTTGCTGGCGCGTGCTTTTCACCTGATGGTAACACGCTATTTGTAAACGTATATTCACCCACTAAAACACTTGCTATTACAGGCCCGTGGGATAGCTTTAAAGTATAAAAGATTGACCCTGTTGAGAGGTTTTTTAACAGGGTCTATATGCGAAGTAGATAAAAAGTAAATTAATATATCGACACAAATGTAAGTAACGTTATATTATATCTATTATGCCGAGGCTTACATTAGATTCACTTAGAAACCAAACAACACCACTAAAATATATATTAGTGTTTGTTGTGCTATCCAGTGTTTTTTCTGCTTGGCACGACACTTCTCACGTATTAAAAACGGGTCAAGAATGTGAGCTATGCTCAAGCTCTCTTGATTTAGACGATTCCATACCCGGCAAAGTAACTCTTTTTGAGTCAGACGTTCATTCTTTTTCTTCAGTAAAATTAAATAGTCAGCATTTTTACAGTGTATTTGTTGCAATCACAGGTAACAAAGACCCACCCGTCGTTTTTTAAAGCTAACCAGTTAAATGTATTTCAAACGCTCGTTATTTAATGATAACGAGTAAGTTTTATTGTGTATTTTTAGAGATAACGACATGAAAAATAATTATTCGCCTTTAGTGATTGCCTTATTAACAGCAATGAGTAGCACGGCATATGCAGCTGACAAAAACATCCAAAAAGATGAAACAGATATAGAAAGAGTGCTAATTACGGCTTCTCCGCTAAAGCGCACCGTGCTTGAATCAAGTACACCTGTAACCATTTTGAGTGGTGAAGCGCTAGATCAAAACCAAGCTGCAACGTTAGGTGATACTTTAAAGAATGTACCTGGAGTACATAGCTCTTACTTTGGTCCTGTTGCAAGTAGCCCCATTATTCGTGGCCTAGATGGACCGCGAATTAAGGTTGTGCAAAATGGTTTAGGTGCGTCTGATGCATCGCGCGTAGGGCCGGATCATCAAGTATCAACTGAAACATCTACCGCCACTCAAATTGAGGTACTAAGAGGCCCAGCTACGCTTTTATACGGAAGCGGTGCTATTGGCGGAGTGGTAAATGTGGTTGATAACCGCTTACCCATACAAAGGCAGGAAGGCGTAAGTGGTGAAGTATTTGCACAATACGATAATGTTGCTGATGCTAAAACACTTTCAACAGATTTAAATGCAGGTTCAGGTGATTTCGCTTTCCATATTGATGGATATACCCGAAAAACCGATGATTATAAAATCCCAGTGCCGGCAAATATAGATGAAGAGGGCGGTAGCACAACTCTTGCAAACTCAGACATTGATGCCAGTGGTTATAATCTAGGTGCGGGTTGGATAACCGATGATACACGTGTTGCGTTTTCGTATGGACATATGGACTCTGAGTACGGTTTACCGGGCGAAGAAGGCGTGTTTATAAAGTTAGACCAAGATCGCTATCAAGGCGTAGTTGACTGGAATAATTTAGATGGCTTTATTCAAGCCGTACATTGGCAAAATGCGTATACAGACTATGAACACTCAGAAATTGAAGGTGAAGAAATTGGCACTACGTTTAAAAACGAAAGTATAGAGTCTAGATTATGGGCTGAACATGCACCTGTATATGGCTGGAAGGGGGTTGCTGGTTTACATTATAATAAAAGTGATTTTGAAGCGATAGGTGAGGAAGCATTTACTCCTCCCACTAAAACAGACAGTATTGCTGCTTTTTTAATGGAAGAAAAAAAGTAGGCCCACTTTTATGGCAACTTGGTACTCGTTTTGAGCAATCAACGCATAATGTAAATAATGACTTTTTTACTGAGCTAAGTGCATCAAATGATATTTCGTTCGAAAATAAAGATTACACAGCCGTATCAGGCTCTGCTGGAGTGGTTTGGAGTATTGACGATAAACACTCACTTGCTTTTAATTATGCCTATTCACAACGTGCACCATCAGCTTCAGAAATATATGCATATGGTCCTCATATTGGATCGGGTACTTATGAAATAGGCGGTGGGTTTGAGCTTAACGACGACAACGGCCAATATAATGTTGTGCAAACTGGTGAAAGCATGGACAAAGAGGTCTCAAATAATTTAGACATTACTTATCGTTACAATGCAGATACATGGAATGCCAGCGTTAGTGTGTTTAATAATGAGGTTAATAATTATATTTTTGAAGATTTTACAGATTTAGTTATTAGCGATGGTGCCTTTATTACATCAGCTGACTTTGAGGAGCAAGTTGCTATATCAGGTGAGCCAGATGAAGAAACCGATGGCTTACCTGTTGTGTTGTTTGCACAGCAAGACGCACGCTTATACGGCTACGAGGCACAAGTTGATTGGCATTTAAATGATGACTGGCGCTTAGAAGTTTTTACCGATTATACACGCGCTAAATTAGATGCAGGCGGTAATGTACCAAGAATACCACCAATGAGATTTGGATCATCTGTGCACTACGAGTATGGAAATTGGCATACTGAAGTAGAAGTTATCCGTAACAGTAAGCAAGATAAAATAGCCGAAAATGAAACTAATACAGATGGTTATACTATGCTTTCTGCTTCAGCTAATTATTATCTTGATTTAGGCGATGTTGATATGACTATTTATATTAAAGGCGAGAATTTAGCTGATAAAGAAGGGCGGGTGCATTCTTCATATTTAAAAGATGAAGCACCTTTACCTGGTCGTTCAGTTAGCTTGGGTGTAAGAGCTCGCTTTTAATCGTTAATAACTAACCATTAAAATCACTAAAGCAAGTGAGTCGCTATAAAGGGTGATACTCACTTGCTTTAAATAGGTGTTAAACAGGTTACAAAAGCCCATACTTGTTTAGCGCCAGCTTGTTTTAATGTATGAGTCGCTGCATTTAATGTAGCGCCCGTTGTCATTACATCATCAACAATAGCGACGGCTTTACCGCGCATATCCTGTGTACAAATAAAGGCATTTTTTAAATTTTTCATACGCTTTGCTTTTGATAGTTTTGACTGAGCCTGTGTTTTTTTGTCGCGAATAAGTACGTTACTCAATGGTAAGTAATTAGTTAAACATGGATACCATACTTGGCTAACTTGATTAAATCCACGGTCAAAAAAACGATTTTTATGCAGTGGTAAAATAACAAAAGCATCAGGTAAGTTTTGGCTCTGAGCAAACAGTTGTACAAGCTGTTTTTTAATGACTTGCTGCAATGCCTTTTTATAATGAATTTGGTTATTAAATTTAAGTTGCTTAAGCCAGTGCTCAAATGGAGGTTGATAAAATGCGCATGCAAATAACATATCAAACTCACAATTGGGAAACATTTCAACAATATCGGGGCGATGAAGTAAATTGGTATGCTCGTTTAAATTAAACAATGGCAAGTCTTCTAAACAATGTTCACACAGTCCTAATGATGCGTTAATAATACACTGGCACTGAACGCAGTAAGCAGGAAATAACCAGTTAAAAATGGCTTTATTCATTGATTTGAACCGTACATTGCAATCATCTCTTTAATCGTTATTATGAGCTTAAGTTTGGTTAAGATTATGCAAATATGCAAAACGAATTAGTGTTATTACATGGTTGGGGAATGAATCAGGGGGTATGGCAGTTGGTTCAGCCAGAGCTTGAATTTTTATATTCAGGGAATGTACGCAGCCTTGACTTACCTGGGTTTGGTAATAGTATTGCTTGCCCAAGCCCTTATACACTCCATGATGCAGCCGCACTTTTGAGTGAACAACTACAACCACAATCAATTTTAATGGGCTGGTCATTAGGAGGCTTATTTGCACTGTATATTGCTAAGCATTGGCCTGAAAAAGTGTCAAAAATAATATTGGTTGCATCAACGCCATTTTTTGCAGAGCAAATAGATTGGCCTGGTATTAATTCCAAAGTATTAGAACAATTTAAAGACCAACTAGTTAATCATAGAGAAAAAACGATAGAGCGATTTTTAGCAATTCAAGCGATGGGAAGTGAGTCGGCAAGGGATGATATAAAGCAACTTAAACTATTACTAAATCAGTACAGCGCACCAAATACTGAAGCGCTTATGGCAGGTTTGGATATTTTAAAAAACGAAGACTTGCGTGAGTTATTTACTCGTTGCCCGGTCTCTATTAAAGGTATATTCGGGCGTTTAGATGCACTTGTACCTTATAAAGTGATTGCGGAAATATCAGCACTAAATACTGAGTTTGAATATGAAGTGCTTGATAAAGCATCGCACGCCCCATTTATTTCTCATAAGAGAGAGTTTTTATCTGTCGTTAAATCAATGCTTTAAAATTGAGCTGAAAATAGCGCAGTTTAAAGCTTTATTTTGTGCATAACCTGAGCGATAATTAAGCAATGTTAATTTGGTGGAGGTTTTAATATGCCAATCGGATCTGTATTTAATAACGGTGTTGAAGGATTTAATCGTGCTAGCCAAGGTATCGAAAAGGCCAGTGCTGAGATTAATCGTGCCAATATTGAACAGCAAGACGACGCGCAGTTAGCGCAGCAACGTCAGCTTACGGCAGCACGCCCTGAAGAAGCTATTACTGCACCTGTAGCACAACCTGCCCGTGTTGATGAAGCGCTTGTTAACTTAAAAGTTGAAGAGTTTAATGCCAAGGCAAATACGCAATCAATTCAAACGGCCGATGATGTACTTGGCACGTTAATCGATATTAAAGTTTAGTATTATGAATATTGTCACGCCATTTCCATCTATCAATATAAACACTGCAAATGTTTATACGGAAACTGCACGACGTGACAACCAACTACGCGAAGTCATTCCTGCACCAGCATCAAGTAGCGCAAGTAATACCGAAACTAAAGCCCAAAGTGACGCTGAAAAAGCGAAGTTGCCAGGTGGAAGTGATAGCGTAACATATGATGCAACGGGAAAAACAACAGACGAAAAATCAGTTCAACAACGCGATGAAAACTCAGAAAACCCTGAAGGCTCTGAACAAGAAAACGAAGCAAGTGAGCAACAAGAATTAGAGCAAGAAGAGCTGCAATTAGAGCAAGAACAGCTACAAATTAAAGAGCTAAAGGCTCGAGATACCGAAGTCAGAATACACGAACAAGCGCATGCCTCTGTAGGTGGACAACATGCAGGTTCGCCAAGTTATGAATATCAACGCGGGCCCGATGGTACTAATTACGCAGTTGGCGGAGAAGTACAAATTGATGTATCAGAAATACCCGGCGACCCACAAGCGACGATTGATAAAATGCAAACGGTGCGCGCTGCTGCATTAGCTCCTGCTGAGCCTTCGGGAGCTGATCGCTCTATTGCTGCAGATGCTACGCAAAAGCTAGCAGCGGCTCAGGCTGAGCTTGCACAACCTGAAAAAGAAGATGACGAAGACGCAAAAAGTAAACTTGAAGCTTCATTCTCTAGCGATGAAAGCAGCGATACAAAAACAGCTAAAAGTGACGAGCAAACACGTGATGCCGATGTTGAGGCACGTGCAGGGCGTATTGCTAACTTTTATCAAATGGCGACATCGCCAGCGAACCAAAGTAGTTTTTCAGCGTTAAGTTAATAATCTAGCAAAACATAACCACAAAAAAACCGCTTACGCGGTTTTTTCGTTTTAGTTTAGGGCGTGTTGACCTTTGTGGATTGAAATTTGTTCGATCTAGGGGCTATTTAATCGCGGCGCGAGGTTTGTAACCTAGCGGGCTAAGTAAAAACCGAGCAACAAAGAGTTAATCGTCCCTAGAAAGAACCCAAAGGGCAGCGCATGTTTGGCATTTATGCTGCGTTATCGCCTATTTATGGGGAGTAACCACACGACATAGGCTCTGCCTTGCCCAAATACCAAACATACTGCTGCAAATTCAACCACGAAAGGTCAACACGCCCTAGTTGTACAACTATTATTTTTTCACTTTAGCATTAGCGAACGCATCGGCAAATGCATTACCCATTAACGCATTACCGTTGTCACGTTTAGGCTTTGCAGCACGAGGTTGCGAATTATTAGCACGTGCTTGTGGCTTTTGCGTAGCTGGAGCTGCTGACTTATTACTTGTGTCAATGTCGTCATCTAAGCGCATAGTAAAGCTTATACGTTTACGCGCTGCATCGACTTCTACGACTTTCACTTTTACAATATCACCAGCTTTAACAACTTCGCGCGGATCTGATATGAATTTATTAGTAATCGCGGAAATATGTACTAAACCATCTTGGTGAACACCTACATCAACAAACGCACCAAAATTAGCAACGTTTGAAACCACGCCTTCTAAAATCATACCTGGTTTTAAATCACTAATTTTTTCAACACCGGCTTTAAACTCAGCTGTTTTAAATTCAGGACGAGGATCTCGACCTGGTTTATCAAGCTCAGTAATAATGTCGGTAACGGTTGGTAAGCCAAACTTTTCGTCAGTGTAATCATTAGCAGCAAGTTTAGTTAAAAAGTCGCTGTTACCGATTAGGTTACTGACATCGACGCTATTGCGTTCACAAATACGTTTAACAACAGGATAAGCTTCAGGGTGAACTGATGAGTTATCTAGCGGATCGCTACCATTGTTAATACGTAAAAAACCAGCCGCTTGTTCAAATGCTTTTGGCCCTAAACGCTCAACTTTTTTAAGCTCACTACGTTTAGTAAATGTGCCGTTAGCATCGCGATAATTAACGATATTTTGCGCTAATGTTTTGTTCAAACCAGATACGCGTGTAAGTAGCGGTACCGATGCCATGTTTAAATCTACGCCTACTGAGTTTACACAGTCTTCAACAACGGAGATAAGGCTTTGGCCTAATTGGCTTTGCGATACATCGTGTTGGTATTGGCCAACACCAATTGATTTTGGCTCAATTTTAACAAGTTCAGCAAGAGGATCTTGTAGGCGGCGCGCAATAGAAACAGCGCCTCGTATAGAAACATCTAAATCTGGAAATTCATTAGCTGCAAATTCAGAAGCTGAGTAAACCGATGCACCCGCTTCGCTAACCATAATTTTACTAAGTTTAAGTTCGCTGTTTGCTTTGATAAGTTCAGCAACTAACTTATCTGACTCGCGTGATGCAGTACCGTTACCAATCGCAATTAGCTCAACTTTATGCTGACGACAAAGTTGCTCTAACGTACGCAACGATTTATCCCAATGATTTTGTGGAGCATGAGGGAAAATAGTTTGTGTAGCTAGTAATTTACCTGTGCTATCAACAACGGCAATCTTACAGCCTGTACGTAAACCAGGATCGAGGCCAAGTGTAGTGCGAGGGCCTGCAGGTGCAGCCATTAATAAATCTTTTAAGTTTTTAGCAAATACGTCGATTGCACCAGCTTCTGCTTTTTCGCGCATGGCTGCAAAAAATTCGTTTTCTAAATGCAGCCCTAATTTAATTTTCCACGCCCATTGCACAACGTTTAATAACCAAGGACTTGCCGCTTTATATTTAATATCTAAACGGTAATGCTCAGCAATCATGTTGGCACAAAGTTGCGCTGAATTTTCAGCACTAGGCTCAGGGTTAACATTTAACTGAAGTACACCTTCATTTCGAGCTCTCAGCATTGCAAGTGCGCGATGCGAAGGTACTTTTTTTAGAAGCTCTTGGTGTTCAAAGTAATCACGGTATTTAGTGCCAGCTTGTTCTTGGCCTTTAATAACGGTACTTTGAATTGCGCCATTTTGGCTAATGTGGCTTCTAAATTTAGCAAGTAGTTTTGCGTCTTCAGCAAAGCGCTCCATTAAAATAAACTTAGCACCTTCAAGCACTGCCTTTATATCAGCAAAGCCTTTTTCGATATTTATAAATTGTTCAGCTTGTTGTTCAGGATCAAGGTTAGCATTTTTAAACAGTGCATCAGCAAGTGGCTCTAATCCGGCCTCAATTGCTATTTGGCCTTTAGTACGGCGCTTCGCTTTATACGGGAGATATAAATCTTCAAGTTCAGTTTTGCTTTGCGCAGTACTAATATCTGCCTTTAACTCTGCTGTTAATTTATTTTGAGATTCGATGGTTGATAAAATAAAGCTGCGGCGTTCTTCTAGTTCACGTAAATATGATAAACGCTGTTCTAAAAGGCGTAATTGGGTGTCATCTAAGCCACCGGTTACTTCCTTTCTATAACGAGCAATAAAAGGCACAGTTGCACCTTCATCAAGTAACTTTGTTGCAGCAACAACTTGCTGTTGTTGTGCATTTAGCTCACCGGCTAAACGTGCAGAGATATCGCTCATGCAAAAACCTTTTTAAACAAAAATAAGACCAGTTAGTAAGTTAACTGATACGACTAATTGCTTGAATAATATCACACGAGGTTGTAATAAAAAGCTCTTAAAGCAAGCTATTTTCCTTGCTTTAAGATGGTTGGCTTGATTGGGTAATTATAGCGTTAAAAGAGCCCCTAGTGAGGGTGCTCTATGTTTTCTAATACTTCACTGAATGAATTAGCTATGGGGGTAATATGCAGAGGGATATGTAGCGCTTTAGTAATTTGACGTGCTGAGATTAAACCGCAAATTTCATTGTCAGTTGTAGTCACTAATAAAAACATCACCCCTTGATGCTCCATTGTTTGCAACGCATCACCAATACATGCGTAGCTTAAGCTTTGCATACTTACACTCATTAACTGACTTATTGGTGTCATTATGTGGCGTAAGCTAACTTCATTACGCGGTGTATTTAAACGCTGGGCAATAATCGTGATTTTTGAGCTTTGTAAATCAGCACTTGAAACTATTCCAATTAATTTTTGGTTGTCGTCCGTTACTAAGACAAAATCAGATTGTTGAGCGCTAATCTGTTTTAGTGCTGCTTCAATTGTTGTTTCATACTGGGCGCGGACAGGTGTTTTTTGAGTGAAATTATTTACCACTTTTAATGCCGGAGAGGCTAAATCAATTAATGGTTGGTCATCTGCAAATGTGCTTGCAATAACGCCGTGAGAAATGCTTTGAGTACGTAATTCTTTAAAGTTAGACATAGTAGTCACCTTAGTCGTTATAAAATTTAATTAAGTTGTAAAATAATGAATTAAATTAAATAGCTAGGTGGTCCGCGTTGGTACGCAGTGCTAAAAGGTCTGTTTAGATTGGTGCTCTTATAAAAAGAATCTACGACATTAGGAAGTGGTTGAGGCGACCTAAAGGTAATAGTATTAACGTGAGAGTCTACGTCAAAATCGAGGTTTGCCTGGTCAGGAATATCACAAGCAATAAAGTGATTAGATAGTTTAGCGTTATCAAGGTTTACTTCAGTGTTATTGGCATGCAGCGTCAAACTTACACTCATTAAAAGTGCAAACAATACGGCATTATTTAATATGCGCTGTACTATGTTTGACATACCCACGACCTTAATTAACTGCTTTCAAATTAAACAAATCAACTTGAATAATTCATTTATAGCTTATTGACCTAATTTACACAATCAAAAGTTAACATGATCTGAATCAAAACTTTTTATTTCTTTTTTGGTAATCAATACTGTTTACATACCATTGCTTTTTACCCTGAGGAGTAGGTACTTCAAAGTCGTCATCTACTTGCTTTTTAATCAATGCACGCGCCATAGGTGAGTCTATTGATATGTAATCTTTTCGGTCGTAAATTTCATCAGGTCCGACAATTCTGAATTTTTTAGTTTCACCTTCTTCGTTTTCAATTTCGACCCATGCACCAAAAAACACTTTTCCATCTTGAACGGGAGAGTAGTCGATGATTTTTAAATCAGGTATGCGTTTGCGTAAATAGCGTACGCGACGGTCAATTTGGCGTAGCAAACGCTTGTTATATTGATAGTCAGCGTTCTCAGAGCGATCTCCGAGACTGGCCGCCCAGCTGACTATTTTTGTTACTTCTGGGCGTTTAACGTTCCATAGTTGGTCGTGTTCTTGTTGTAATTGTAAGTAACCTTCGCGGGTAACTAAATTTGTTTTCATGGTGAATTCTTTATTAACTCTAATGGTGTGCACGTTATTAAATTTGCCAAAACTTGTCGAGCGTAAAATGTAATAAAGTACGAGCAAGTAAGCTTTGAAATGTTCAGTAACAATCTAAGCAAGTAATTAGTTTTTGATTATTCAGTTTTTCATTTATATTAACTAATAATTGGATATAAAAATAAGAAAGAGATTATGGGACACGAGACCACAAAAGTATTGGTTGTTGATGACGATATGCGCTTGCGCAGTTTGCTTGAACGTTACTTAGTAGAGCAAGGTTTTATTGTGAGAACCGCAGGAAATTCGGAGCAAATGGACAGACTCCTTGAACGTGAAAATTTTCATCTAATGGTTCTCGATTTAATGCTTCCAGGTGAAGATGGATTGTCAATTTGTCGTAGGTTACGCCAAAAAGAAAACGAAATCCCTATTGTTATGCTCACTGCTAAAGGCGATGAAGTAGATCGAATTATAGGTTTAGAACTTGGCGCTGACGATTACATCCCAAAACCATTTAATCCACGGGAATTACTTGCGCGTATTAAAGCTATTTTACGCCGCCGCGCAAAAGAAGTTCCAGGCGCCCCTGCTGCTGAAGAAAACTTGATCGCATTTGGTAAATTCACCCTTAATTTAGCAACGCGCGAAATGAGTGAAGGGGACAAAACAATATCGCTTACCAGTGGTGAGTTTGCAGTGCTTAAAGCGCTTGTTTCGCATCCACGAGAGCCACTTAGCCGCGATAAGCTAATGAACTTAGCGCGTGGGCGTGATTACAGTGCGCTTGAGCGAAGTATTGATGTGCAAGTGTCGCGACTTCGACGCATGATTGAAATTGATGCTGCCAATCCGCGTTATATTCAAACCGTATGGGGTTTGGGGTATGTATTTGTTCCTGATGGTGAAAAGTAATTTATATGGGATTTTTTCCGCGTAGTGCGTTTGGACAAACGGTTTTTTTGGTAGCCGCATTATTACTAATAAACCAAATAGTGTCTTACGTTACAGTAAGCTTATATGTTGTAAAGCCTACAATTGAGCAAGTAAATTTAATGCTCGCAAAGCAAATAAAAACCGTATTTATAGATTGGGAAGACGGCATTGAGATAAACGACGAGGTTTCAGAAAAGTTTTTTGAAATCACTGGAATTGAAGTAATGACTCAACGTGAGGCAATGCGTAATGGGCTAGGGCAAAGCCGTGAGTATTCAGGATTATCGCGCAGTATGACGAAACAGTTAAATGGTTTCTCGCGTGTGCGTATTAGCCAAACTGGTCCACTCATATATTGGGTAGAAGCCCCCCAAGCTCCCGGTTACTGGGTTAAAGTACCGTTAACTGGTTTCCAAGAGAATAATTTAGAGTTTTTAACTTTTTATTTATCAAGCATCGGATTTTTAAGTGTGTTAGGTGGGTGGTTGTTTGCAAGGCACCTCAATAGGCCGCTTAAAGCGTTACAACAAGCCGCAATAAAAGTTGGTAAAGGTGATTTTACTACCAAGTTAGCAGAGGAAGGTTCAACAGAAGTGATAGAAGTAACGCGCGCGTTTAATCAGATGTCGCGGGGTATTGCTGCACTTGAGAATGACCGCCGTTTATTAATGGCTGGTGTGTCACATGATTTACGCACGCCGCTTACACGCATTCGTTTAGCGACTGAAATGATGGCTGAAGCTGATGAGTACTTACGCGAAGGTATTATTTACGATATTGAAGACATGAACGGTATTATCGACCAGTTTATCGAGTACTTACGCCATCATAAGCGTGAAGAACTAACCTGTGAAAATATAAATGCACTGGTGGCTGAAGTTATTCATTCGGAGCTAAAGCATCAACGTGTAATTACGTTTAAAGAGAACCCAAGTATTGGCAATATACCGCTAAGCTCTGTGGCTATTAAGCGTGTAATAACAAATATGATTGGTAATGCGCTGCGTTATTCACAAGATGATATAGAAGTACTTAGTTATTTTAGTCCAAATAAAAAATATGTCGTTATTGCAGTAAACGATAATGGCCCAGGCATTCCTGAAAGTGAGTTAGAGTCTGTGTTCGAACCATTTAAGCAAGGTGATGCTGCTCGAGGGAGCGAAGGCAGTGGTTTAGGGCTGGCAATTATCAAGCGTATAGTAGATATGCACGATGGAAAAGTGATGCTTGAAAATCGTCCAGAAGGCGGGCTAAGTGCGCAAATATACTTGCCTATAAAAGTAACTAACCAAGCTGTTTAAAGCGAATAGCTGTGTAGTTACTAACTGTAAACTAAGTGTTTAATACCAAATGGACTTACAAGGTATAAGCCATATGATTACCTCCACATATTTCAAAATACATGTGCTTGTACGGTCAGGTATTAATCGTTTTTATTAGGGTATTGTATACAGCTTTTTAGTATGCTTTTTAGCTGTTACATCATTAATACATTAATACCAATTCGTAATAATCTTTGAGCAATTTGAGAGCTTAAACTTGACGCTAACTGTGTTAAATATTTCTTATATAGAACAACTAAATAACGAATTTTTGCCTTATTATCGACACTGTTTTCTTACCTCAAAATAGCTTACTTAATTAAGCTATTTGGTATTACGAAGATTAAATAGTGACCTTACTTTTTATAGCTACTTGATTTGTAATTATTCGAGTAGTTAGAAAAATTATTAGCATTGGATAGCTAATATATATTTTTACTCCCCATAAATGCCAAACATGCGCAGCCCTTTGGGTTTGCCCTAGAGACGGTTTACTTTTACTTAGCCCACTAAGCTGCAAACTTCCTGCGATAATTAGATAGAACAAGTTTTAATCATGAAAGGCCAGTAGGTTCTAGAAGGTTGAAATTAATATTTCAGCTCCCACTTTTAGTTTTGTTATAAATCTATTTGAATTTACTTTGTATATTTTTAATAAGCTTAGTTTTTAAGTCACTGTTTTTTTTGTTCTTCTTTGGTAGGTTTTTATTTGTTCGATTATTTGATGTTGTTCCCAGGTAACAAACATGTAAATATTTAAATAAAATAATAACAACCAACAAGGATTGTTTTGTGAAATTTACATTGTGCTTTTTTCTATTAGTTTTATCTTCAATGGCTTCGGCTGTTACTGATAAATTTAATTTAACTGAAGATGGAAGTAAAACAGTTAGAATTTGGGAGGTTTGGCGTGTTATAGGCGCACGGGAAGCCTTTTTTGGAGCCGCCATTATAAAACCAAAAAACGGGACTTTAAATTTTAATACAGATTCATTTGTTTATAAACCAAAGGCTAATTTTTGTGGTGTAGATACAACAACGATAAATGTCTCATTGATAGATTCTGGCAATAACCCAATTAGGTCTATATCTCTAGAATCCGATGAGCTTGTTGAGTACTCAACAAGTCCTATTTTAAATATTCTCCAAAGCTTTTTTGCCTTTGCAACAAAAGATGATGTAGAAAAGCCTCGAATACAATACGCATCCTATAGAACCTATTCAGCTAATTATCAAACTGTAAGCCAAAATGTGACTCGTTATCCTGTTAAGCTTACTTTTAATGTTGCATGTGTGAACGATTCACCAACGATCACAAACATAACGAATCAGTCAACAAACGAAGACACCACAAAAGCGATAAGCTTTACAGTGGGTGATGTTGAAACAAGCACTTCAAGCCTTGGTCTTTCTGTTGTAAGCAGCTCAAACACTTTACTATTGCCGACGAATCGCATTGTTTTTGGAGGGAGTGGCGCTTCGCGGACAATGAGCATGTCTCCGGTGGCGAATAGGTATGGGTATTCAGACATTCGTATCCGTGTTAAAGACAGTAACGGTGCGACGAGAGACGATACATTTAGGCTCACTGTAAATAGTGTGAACGATGCACCAACGATCACAAATATAGCGAATCAGTCAACAAACGAAGACACCACAAAAGCGATAAGCTTTACAGTGGGTGATGTTGAAACAAGCACTTCAAGCCTTGGGCTTTCTGTTGTAAGCAGCTCAAACACTTCACTATTGCCGACGAATCGCATTGTTTTTGGAGGGAGTGGCGCTTCGCGGACAATGAGCATGTCTCCGGTGGCGAATAAGTATGGGTATTCAGACATTCGTATCCGTGTTAAAGACAGTCACGGTGCGACGAGAGACGATACATTTAGGCTCACTGTAAATAGTGTGAACGATGCACCAACGATCACAAATATAGCGAATCAGTCAACAAACGAAGACACCACAAAAGCGATAAGCTTTACAGTGGGTGATGTTGAAACAAGCACTTCAAGCCTTGGGCTTTCTGTTGTAAGCAGCTCAAACACTTCACTATTGCCGACGAATCGCATTGTTTTTGGAGGGAGTGGCGCTTCGCGGACAATGAGCATGTCTCCGGTGGCGAATAAGTATGGGTATTCAGACATTCGTATCCGTGTTAAAGACAGTAACGGTGCGACGAGAGACGATACATTTAGGCTCACTGTAAATAGTGTGAACGATGCACCAACGATCACAAATATAGCGAATCAGTCAACAAACGAAGACACCACAAAAGCGATAAGCTTTACAGTGGGTGATGTTGAAACAAGCACTTCAAGACTTGGTCTTTCTGTTGTAAGCAGCTCAAACACTTCACTATTGCCGACGAATCGCATTGTTTTTGGAGGGAGTGGCGCTTCGCGGACAATGAGCATGTCTCCGGTGGCGAATAAGTATGGGTATTCAGACATTCGTATCCGTGTTAAAGACAGTAACGGTGCGACGAGAGACGATACATTTAGGCTCACTGTAAATAGTGTGAACGATGCACCAACGATCACAAATATAGCGAATCAGTCAACAAACGAAGACATCACAAAAGCGATAAGCTTTACAGTGGGTGATGTTGAAACAAGCACTTCAAGCCTTGGTCTTTCTGTTGTAAGCAGCTCAAACACTTCACTATTGCCGACGAATAGTATTGTTTTTGGAGGGAGTGGCGCTTCGCGGACAATGAGCATGTCTCCGGTGGCGAATAGGTATGGGTATTCAGACATTCGTATCCGTGTTAAAGACAGTCACGGTGCGACGAGAGACGATACATTTAGGCTCACTGTAAATAGTGTGAATGATCGGCCACGTATTACTGGAGCTAATTCGATTAAGCTGTTGACTAATGAAAGTATCGGTATTGATTTTAGTGTTAGTGATGAAGAAACACCTTTGGGTTCTTTAAGATTGGATGTTGATGCTATGAATCCATCATTATTTAAAGAGCTAAAAGTTACTTTTATAAATGGAAAAGCCCACCTTGTAGTTGAAGCCTCAAGCCAAAGTGGAAGTACTAATATAGTTCTAAGGGTAACAGATGAGAATGAACTCGTTACCACTGAGTCTATAAGTGTATTAATTCAATCACCAATAGAATTAGCAACAGAGACCTCGGTTATTATTCCTTTAGATAAAGAGTCTACTGATATTGTAGCACCAGACTTTTCAGCAATTGGTGCAATTAAGGGGCAGGCTAGTGTAAGTGGTGGTGCGGCTACATATCAACTTCCGATTCAGCTTACCCCTGGGCGTTCTGGAATGCAGCCAGAAATATCATTAAATTATTCATCTCGTAGTGGTAATGGTATTGCGGGTGTTGGGTGGGCTCTTTCAGTTGGTTCTAGTATTACACGCTGCGCTGCAACTTATGCACAAGATGGGTTTACACAAAGTCCACAATATAATAGTAACGATCGGCTTTGTTTAGACGGCCAGCGTTTAATTGCTACATCGGGTAGTTATGGTAATTCAGGCACACAATACCGCACTGAAATTGATAGTTTTGTGCGTGTAACGCAAAGTGGCTCACTAAATGGCACATCTACGTGGTTTAAAGCTGAGTATAAAAACGGTCGAGTGTCATATTTTGGTAAAACAATTGACTCAAAAGTAATACATGAAGGTAGGACCGCTACTTATTCGTGGTTGGTTGAATATCAACATGATGCAACCAAGAATAATTATATTCATTATGACTATGCCTTATATGGAACTGCAGAGTTGTTGCTAGATCAGATTTCTTATACCGGTAGCTCGGTTAATAATAAAGGAGAGCAAAAAGTACAATTTATTTATGAGCCGAGAAATAAAATACACGAACGCTTTTCGTTTGGAGGTCGCTCAGTTGTTACACAACGACTCCACAAGGTTGATATTTTTAACGTTAATCAAAATGTTTGGAGTTATGAGCTAAATTACCAAAAGAGTACTGCATCGGGTAAAGAACTGTTAGATGAGGTTTCTCAATGTTTTAGCAATAATTATTGCTTACCTTCAACTTTATTTACTTGGAATAATACTCAAGAAGTATTAATGCTGGAGCCTTTAGGCGGGGAAAGTAACATACTTTATCCTAACGAAAAATCAATAAGCAAGGTTTTACCAAGAGGCGATGTAAATGGTGATGGCGTAAGAGATTGGTCAGGTTATTTTGTTAATGCTGAGGGGGACTTTAGCAACAACAATATAGCGTTAGATTCATGCCAGTTTAACCGATTTACACTTAGACATGAATGCAGCCAAGGGGATATTGACTTAGATGGAATAACTGATGAATGGTCAATTAAAAATCAAGAGTTAATGTTCGATTTGTCTAGTGAAGGATTAATTTCGACAAATATCGAAATGCCTCCTTCTTTAAAACCTGAATTAAGAGAAAGCCATATTCGGCAAATTGCAGATTTTAATAATGATGGTTGGCCAGACATATTACTTTATATTGCAAGTGATGCCCCTAAAATTGAACTTTACTTGCATCAAAAAAATGTAAGCAGACCTTACGTTCGTCCTGAATTTAGCTTTAGTCTTACAAAAGGTACAGCTAGCGATTTATATACCACTGTTCTTTTAGATGACTATACAGTATTAGGTGATATTAGCGGCGATGGCACAATAGATATAATGCATGTTAGTACGGGTGCTAAAGATATTATTCCGCCATTACAGGCCCGCCCAAAAACATTACTTTTGGGTGATGATAATTATCAAAACGATCATGCCTTGCCATTTAGCGTTACCTTAGGAACGCTAAAACCTCAGTTAAGTATGTTTATTGACTTAAATGGTGATGGATTAACTGATTGGCTTGGGTGGGAATATAACGAAAATATTATTTCTCTTACTTATAGATTAAATAAAGGGGCATTAGTATTTACAGCAAAACATACCCTTAGTAACAATCTTATCGAAACGGTAGAGCAGAAGGTACTTTATAACGCTGGGGAGTGGATAACGCGAAGAGTACCTAAATATGGAAGAGGCTTTCTTATTGAAGATATTAACTATGACGGAATACCTGAACTATTGATGCCAGGTAAGCGGTTACTGACCCGCTGCACTTCTTTAGGTAGAAATCGTTTTTGTGGTGATCAGTTATATGGTGAATGGGAAACACGACCAGGAGATCGAAGCTCTTTAATCCCAATTGATAGTAGTTCACTCGATAAAAGTATTTATCAATTTGATGCATTACATTTTAGTCAAAATAGTGCCGGGGAGTTGAGTGTAACTAAAAGCGAAACAAATCTGGTGGGGAACCCATATGATTCAGCATTTGTTGATGCATACGGAACAGGCTTAAGAAGCTTAGTATTTAATCATACATCAGAGCCTGGGTTTTCTAATCAAGGAAATGCTGAGGGGACTTTTTCTGCATATACTGAACAATACGGTGTATTTATAAATCGTAATTACGGTACTGGTTCAGGAGTGAGCGGTCGTGATTATGCCCCTGTAGATCTTATGTTAGCAGCTAAAGATGGCCTAGGTAAAGAAGCCAAATGGCAGCAACGACCATTATCGAGTAGCAAAGTTGAATATGATTTACTGAGAAACAGCATTATATCAGAGCCAGGGTATATTAATTTTGCATCTAGCATGTACGTTGTGAATTCATTCCTGCAAAGTAATGGTTTGAACGACACGACAGAAACAGCGTATAGCTATGCAGGCGCTGTGTATAACCAGTTCGGCCGTGGTTTTATGGGCTTTAAAAGCATTATAGAAAAAGATGTAAGTCGAGGGCTCGTTACACAATCAGACTTTAAACAAGTCTTTCCGTATCAGGGTAAGTTAGAACGCCAAGCTACTTTTGCGGTAAATGACTATAACGTGCGAAGTTATAATTTATTACAATCAGCAAGTCTGGAAGCTAATGCATTAAGTTATTCAAGTACTGACTGGCAGGATAACCTGAACCATACTATATCAGGTGTTTATAATGTATATCCTCGTTCTACAACGCAGCTAACGCGAGATCTTGATTCTAAAAGTGTTGTTACATCTACCAATAAAACCATAATTGGAATTGATGAATATGCAAATGTAACAGCCAACTCGGTAGAGATTAATGACGACTGGGGAGTATATACAACATCCCAAACTAGTACTTATCAGAACGATAAAAGCAGTTGGTGGTTAAATAAACTCACTAATAAAACAGTGACAAAAAACGCAATTAAAGAGCGTAATAGTAATGATCCAATAACGAATGTAACACTCGATCAAAAAACATCTAATACAACTGTTTATTCTCAATATCATAGCAGTCGTCAGGCTGGTGTAGTCGAAATTAGTGGTAAAATAGGCTCAGCTATTTCGGGTAATGGCAGTACAGTTACGACTGCTTTTAATGATTACGGCTTACCGCACCTTGTAAGTCAAACAACCAAAGTACGCAACAGTAGCGGCAGTTGGGTTGACCAAACGCGGACGACATCAACTACGTACAGTAAAAATGGCATCAGCGAGGCAAGCGACGGCTATTTCCCCCACAAGCAAATCAATGCTAAAGGGCATATAAGTTATACCAATGTGAACCCCGCCACGGGGCAGGTAACCCAAACACGCCAACAACTCAGTGGCAGTAATTATCAAGTAACCAACTATGGCTATGATGATTACAACCGTCCGTACAGCGTTCAAACTGCGGGTATGCCCATTCAGTACAGTGCAGTACAAACACCGGATACACAAGCTCCCGAACACGCAGCTTTACAAGTCTTAAAGGTGGCAGCCGGGCAACCAGCCCAAAAAATCTATATAGATAAGTTAGGTCGTACACTACGCACTGCCGTACAAGGTTTTGATAGCGATTGGATATTCAGTGATGTTGTTTATAACAGTGTAGGTTATAAAACATTTGAATCTGTACCACATAAAGAGCATGCCTCAGTATTTGGTACATTTTATACCGCACACGATACACTCGGTCGCGTAACTGAAAAAGTAACCAATCAACATTGCGGTGATATGACTACAAACTACGAATACAGCGAACTTGCCACAGGCATAACAGTTTATGATAGTTGTTATGGCATCACGCTAGATATGTCGCGTACTTACAATAGCCTTAAGCAACTAATGCAAACAACTGATGCAAACAATGGAATTACACGTTATAGCTATAATGGGCAAGGGTTACCAATCGTTATTCAAGATGCTAACGGCAATAACATTGTGGCAATGTACAATGCACTTGGTCAAAAAGTAGAGGTAAACGATCCAAATCAAGGTATCACTAATTTTCAATATAATGGTTTTGGTGAATTACAACATGAATCCCGAGCGGATAATAAAACCATCAGTTATGTAACCGATGTACTTGGGCGCGTTACACGACGCACCGCGACAGGTGAAAATACGTTAACGTATAGCTATGATGGCGCTACCTATGGCCTAGGGCAGTTAAATCAAGCGGCAGGTAATGGCGTAACAAAAAATTACGCATACGATAGTCGAGGCCGTCCTAGTAGCCAAACTATTATTGGTAGTGGTAAAAGCTACACAACAACCACATTTTACGACAGTAACTATGGCCGTGTAAAAGGGCTACGTTACCCGAATAACCTTACCTTAGAGTACATTTATAACGATGCAGGCTATCAAACGCAGGTAAAAAATGCCGCCAGTGGTTATGTGTTTAAAACTATCATTGAACATGATGTGTTTGGTAATATATCACAGGGGACATTAGGTAATGGGTTAAGTGAAAATACCGCTTACAGCCTTAAGAATGGTCAGATGACCCTTAAAACCATTGCTAAAAATAATAGCAATATCATGAGTATTAATTACTCAGCGTATGATGGGTTTGGTAATTTAAAAGCTGTTGATATCACCTCGGGGAATATTGGCAACCAGCACAATTTTAGTGAAAGTTACAGCTACGATGCACTGCACCGTTTAGAAAGTAACGCTGTTAATGGCATTACCACGATTGACTACAGCTATGATGCGGTGGGCAACCTGTTATCAAAATCGGATTACGCCTCACAATACGATTACACTAACGGTGCAACAGGTGGGCCAAATGCAGTAAAGCGTGTGCTACGCAGCGGCAGTTGGAAAATATTTAGTTATGATGCACGTGGTAATATGACTCAGGGCGACGGCCTTACCAGTGCCAGCTACAACGCGATGGATAAACCCACACAAATTATAAAAAACGGTAAAACCCTCACCTTTACCTATGGTCCACAACACATGCGCTTTAAGCAAGTGAATGGCAGCGTAACCACTTTTTATAGCGATAAGTTGTATGAAGAAGAAATCGACGGCAGCAACACCACATGGCGAGCTTACATAGACGACATAGCCGTTATAAGCCAAACGACAGGGGCCAGTGCAAGTATTCGTTATACCCATCGAGACCGCTTAGGCAGTGCACGCGTATTTACCGACCATAACGGACAAGTAGAAGCAGAGCGAAATTTTGACCCATTTGGTAAACCACGGCTAGCCAGTGGCGGCTTAAAAGCATTTGGAGATTCAAAACTCGGTGATATGGCGGATGCCAAAACACGAAGAGGCTTTACTGACCACGAACATTTAGATAATGTAGAGTTTATTCATATGAACGGTCGGGTGTACGATTATAACCTTGGTCGGTTTATGTCGGTGGACCCGTTTGTTCATGAGGGTTCACAGGGGATTAATCCTTATTCCTACATCATGAACAATCCGCTGTCCGGTATTGATCCAACAGGTTATTCACCAGAAGAACCTGAGTTAGAAAAGGTTGAGTACACGGAACAGACTGAAAAGGTCGCTGTTACTGGATCAAGGATAAAACGAGAAGTTGTAACAGGTGCCAGTGGAACTGCAACTTACTCTAATGGGGCTACACAATCGTTTTCAGCGACATTCAGTGGTGGGAAGGTAGCCACGATGGACATTGGTTCTCCTAAGCAAACCAGTACTACTTCACCGCAAACCCAGCAAAGTGGAAGCTCTGTAGGTGAAACGGTGAAAGGTGTTGCTCAGGCAGGGCTGAAATCCCTCAAAAAAGGCGGTGTAATTGGTATGGCTTTAGCTCCTACCTCTACTGCTACTGATGAGCAAATGGAAGATCTAGCAGCTCCAGTAATAGCTGCAAATATATCATCTTACGAACAAGAGCAGTCGGCTGCTATCGCTAGAGTAAGGAGTGCTGATGGCGGAATCGTCTTGTATCATGGTACTGATGTTCAGTCAGCTCTTCGAATTTTAAATGGTGAACCCCTAAATGCAGTAATTGCATCAGGAAATAAAATAGATGGTTTACCGGGGTTTTATATGGCGACTGACTATAATGATGCTGAATTTTTTGCATTACGCCGTGGGGAAGGCGCTGTAATTAAATTCATGATATCAAATAAAGCTCTTGGAGGCTTAAATGCAAATGGAGCTAGTTTTAATAAAATTCCAATCGGAGGATTTAAAGCCGACGGTTACGAGTTCTTAGTTCCACCTGAAGCGTTTGGAACCTTTAATTCTTATAGAAAAGCACAAGAAATAGTAGCTACACCATGAAAAAATATACATTAAAAGACTTAAAACCAGTCTCTAAACCTACAGATTTGATTAAGAAACAACCGGAAAAATATCTGTCAAATATAGATTCTCCGGGAAATGAAATTGCATCGGGTATATTAAATGACGCCCTTACCTTGGGTGCTAATGAGGTACAAATAAAAAGGGTGAATGGATGGATAATAATTTCCGCTGATATCGCTTGGTTTCGTTCTAATCTCGATGCAAGTCAAGATATTAGTCACGTTTTTGATAAGTTTATAGCAATACCTGAAAAGTGCGTGAACTCATTTCGAACTGAAATTTTAGTATTTACTTTTTCGAAAGCATGCTTTGTTAATGAAAATGGTAAGGTAACATCGATAAAGGGGAACTACCCAAGTGTTGATATTTTAAATGCAATTAACGGTACATTACCATTTGTAATTGGTTTCAAGTGCTAAAGGAAAATAATGAGATAGATCACCTTGCCTTTTCCTATCAATCGCTTCATTAAAATTATTCATCAAGAAAAACTTAAGAAGACACCCATCCTAATGTTTGTATTTTTTATATTTTGCGCTAACTTTTAATTAGTGCAAAATATAATCAGGGTGTCACATGGCCATCGCAAGAAAACGACAAATAAGTTTGATTGATACAAAATACTACCACTGTATTTCGCGTTGCGTGCGCCGTGCTTTTTTGTGTGGTGAAGACCACTTTACTGGTCAATCTTACGAGCATCGCAGAGGCTGGGTTGAAGATAAGTTACTGGAATTAGCAAAAATATTTTGTATTGATGTATGTGCTTATGCCGTAATGAGTAATCACACCCATTTAGTATTGTATGTTGATGATAAGAAAGCGAATAGGCTGAATGATAAAGCGATTGTTATTCGCTGGCATAAGCTGTGTAAAGGCACCGCTCTTACACAAAAATACATACAGGGCGAAAAGCTAAGTAAAGCTGAACTTATCTTTTTTAACCAAACAGTAAACCAATACCGCGAGCGCCTATCCAATATTAGCTGGTTTATGCGGTTACTAAATGAAGATATAGCCCGCAGAGCAAATAAAGAAGATAATTGCACAGGCCGCTTTTGGGAGGGGCGCTTTACGTCTCAAGCATTATTAGATGAAGCAGCCCTTGCTGCCTGTATGGCCTATGTTGATTTAAACCCCATTAGAGCAAAAATGGCAGAAACGCCCGAAGAGTCAAACCATACCAGCATCAAGCAACGCATAACACACGCAAAAGAAGGTAAGCAACCAAAACCACTACTGCGCTTTGCAGGCAAGCCTCGTCAAACAATGCCAAAAGGGCTGCCGTTTGAGCTTAAATCGTACCTTGAGCTTGTTGAATTAACAGGACGAATAATACGAGAGGATAAACGCGGGTATATTGATAATATGAACCTTCCTTTGCTTGAAAGGTTAAATATATCCCCAGAAAACTGGTTAAAACTGACTACGCAATTTACACGCGTATTTCATGGTGCTGTTGGCAAGCCAAGCTCACAAGTAAGTTATTGTGAAAATCTAAACAGAAAGCGGCGGGTGAATATCAGTAACTGCGAAAAGCTACTGGCATAAAACGTAAGCTACTCAGTAAAACTATTCAGTAATAAATCACAACTGCACCATGCAGCTATTTCCATGCGACGAATTTAATTTTAAGCGTTCTAATTTGTTTTTTACGGATGAAATGCAAATAACCGAGCAGTGAAAGATAAATTTTTAACAAAAAAATCAAATTTAATAGCAACGTTTTGTTTGTTCAATTGAAGTGGCTGTCTAGTTTAGTTGTTGATAAACTAGACATATATGGACGCTCCCTTGAAGTCAAGACGAGCTGGTGTATAAACATCAAAATTGATGCCTTTATTTTATTATCACGTATCTCATATCACAGTGAGAAAAAAGAAAGGACAGGCACAAGTTTTTTTGTTGGGGCTAACCCTGCGAGATAGGTGAACAATATGAGAAAGATTAAATTGATGACGGATTATGATTGCTATCCGTTATGGGAAGAGTTCAGTGACGGCGTGGATAATATAGCACCATCATCACTGCCAATATCAGAGAGTTTAGCTGCAAGAATTGATGCTTGGGGCGACGAATATGATAAAACAATGAACCGTGAAACCCCTGCAACTTCTGGATTCAGCAATGAGCAAGCTCTAGTTGCGTTTGAAGAGGAAGGTGAAATGCTTTTCGCTGAGCTAAAGCAGGAGTTGAATGAGGAATTTGCCGTTACTTACTTCAGCACACACTCAAATAGTTTGAAATCATAATGAAAGAAAAGAAAAGAAAAGAAAGGACAGGCACAAGTTTTTTCGCAAGATATGTCGCGTACTTACAATAGCCTTAAGCAACTAATGCAAACAACTGATGCAAACAATGGAATTACGCGTTATAGCTATAATGGGCAAGGGTTACCAATCGTTATTCAAGATGCTAACGGCAATAACATTGTGGCAATGTACAATGCACTTGGTCAAAAAGTACAGGTAAACGATCCAAATCAAGGTATTACTAATTTTCAATATAATGGTGTTGGTGAATTACAACATGAATCCCGAGCGGATAATAAAACCATCAGTTATGTAACCGATGTACTTGGGCGCGTTACTCGACGCATCGCAACAGGTGAAAATACGTTAACGTATATCTATGATGGCGCTACTTATGGCCTTGGGCAGTTAAATCAAACTGCAGGTAATGGCGTAACAAAAAATTACGCGTACGGTAGTCGAGGCCATCTTAGGGTAATCACCCCTAGCTAAAGTAGCTTTAGTCATGAAAGATCAACACTCTAGCGTAAAAATAATCATGGTTATGCTTTATATTGATGTCTGCGTTGCCAAAAAGGCATTTTAGACCAGCGCTGTTCTTGGTTATAAAAGAAATGTTGATGGTGTAAATAATGACGCCATATTTGCTCTATTTGCTGTTGGTAAGTTTTATTAAAGTGCTGTTGTATATCATTGTCGATAATTTTTAGTATATTTGATTTTTTAAGCAGTAATGCGAGTTGCATCGCATTTGCCATTGCGTTAAAAATTCCTTGTGATGACAAGGGATCAAAGCTTATAGCTGCATCACCTAATGCGGCCCATTGTTGACCTGAAAAGTTGTTCAAACGTGTTGAGTTAGCACTTACAATGCCCTGTAAATTTAGCGTTTTTTGATTGTCATTTAGTAATTTTGCGAGTGATGAGTGTTGTTGAGCATACTTAATAAAGTATGCTGGATCGCGATGCAGCCCCTTAGGCATTAGGTCTGAATCAGTTTGGAAGGCTAAAACACGCCGCTGGTTTGGAAGTGGAGCACTGTACCACCAACCATTATTAGTTGAGTGAATATTGCCCAGTTTATTTTCGCTATTGTCATCTAAAGTTGCCCAACATGATATGAGGCGATCACTTTGCTGGCGATCGGTATACTTTTTGGCAAAATGTGCTTGGCGACCAGTTGCATCAATAACGAATGGACATACTATGGTTACTTCCTGATCTTCATTTAAGTCTGAATTTATAAGTGTAATATGCCAAGAGTTTTCTTTGTATTGACTGTTAATTAATTTAGCGGGCCAAATGCATTCTACGCCTCGCTGTTGGGCTTTTTCACGTAAAAACAACTCAAACCTTTTTCGGTCTAGTCGCCAGCCGAAACCATCAGGGTTATTGAGGTTATCTGCAATGTGCAGGGCTTCTTGACCCCAACTTATTTGCATTCCGGCATTAGGCAAATGATGAGGAAGTGCAATATCCGTTTCTAATCGGCTTTCAAATTCAGTTAGTAAGTTGAGTTGTTTTAAAATTCGTCTTGCTGCGGGTGCTAAGCACTCTCCAATACGTTCTTCAGGAGATGCTGATTTATCGATAAGCGTCACCTTATAAGAATCGCACAAAGCAAGCGCGGCAATACATCCAGCCACGCCAGCACCAATGATCACAACACTGTTTTTTGCGTCCTCATTTTTAATCATTGGCATAGCGATTTCAACGTCCTTTGATGCGATGAAAACGGTTGGCTTTTTCGGTCACGCCTAAATCTACTTTGCTTCGATTATGAGTCAAATCTACAGAGAGAGTAACGTTACTATGTTGTATTGCTTTACTGGCTAAGTTAACTAAACCTTCGCCTGCTTTATTATGAGGTAGCATGCCTACCTGCATAGTGTTGGGGAATTGTTCGTCGTTAATAGCACCAGTATGTGTTTGTACAATAGCAAGTTCTGCAAAGTGCTCAACCATACTATTTATTTGGTTGGTATAGGTTGCAGGGTTACCATGTAGGGGCAAGTCATCAAGCCAATCTGTTCTATATGCAAACGCTTGCTGGCGGGTACTATCAGATAATGATGTATCAAGAACCTGTTGATAGCGTCGTTGATTCATTATTTGATTGGGAACACGAGCTGGCCAAAATGTGGGTAAAAATGGGTCATACTCAGAGCTATAACCATCGCGACAACTGGCCGTGTCAGTTTGCCATGGAATAGCCATCCAACGTGTGATCCCTCCTGCTACTTGGCCACCAAACAAAGGGCCTTTTGCTAAAGTATAAATATCATGATTCATAATAGGCCCATAATAACAATGATCACTTTGTGTATCAGGTAATGCATGTTTTAGTCGAAATGGAGACATATACATTCCGGCCGTTCGCATTGGCCAAGTCATCTCACAGCCTGGATGAAATGCATCAGCAAGGCAAAACTCCATTGCACCACGCGTTAGCTGTTCAGGCTGTTCGGCAACAGGGTAGTCATCAATAGTTGGTGGCTGAGTTGGCACAGGGCAGCGTGATTGTGGTTTGTAATCATTAATGAAATCACCTTTTACCCACTGGTCTAAAAACGACAATTGTAAATTAGACAAAGTCGCATGCTGGCGTACTGAGCCTGTTGGAGGGATGCTAATAGCGTCACCATATAACCAAGGCCATAGTTGAGGTGCTTGTGCACCTGATACATCAGTTCGACGAAAGTTATTAGATAAAGTCCGGCGGAGCTCTTGATATGCAGGTGATGGGTCACTAAGTTTTGCCAACCATTCTGGGGTCGTATAATCAAATTGACCACCCCAGCCGAATGCACCAGCAAAGCCGCTATTAACCCACTGTAAATTGGTCATCCTAGAAAATATAGGTTGAATATCCTCTGTGAATGATGGGCGTTGTGGTCGTGCTAGCATGCTACTATTAACAGCAACATCGCGCATTAAATCCCACATAGTACGAACTGATTTTTGCATAGGCGCATAATCAGGCGGCGCACAAATGACCCAAGCTGGTTCAACTCTTAATGCAACACCATTATGAACAACCTCGGCAGTAATTGGGCCATCGGATATATCGTCATACCAACCTTCGTTGTTGGCGAAAGTTACCGCAATATCGCCTTTTAAATTACGGGCAACACCATGTCCTCCTAACATTATTAATCGACCGTGGTTATCGCTGCGCATCTCGCCTAAGTAGACATCTTCGTCCATAAACTTACCAATAAAGTTATGTTCGTTTTTGCTATTTACGTTTTTACCACTTAGCTTGCGCTGACCACCATTAATATGAAGTTTATCTCGGTCTGCTACATTATTATTACGCAGTAGCGAAGGTGGAGCGTCTGCGGCTTCAGGAATATCTAAAGCAATTTGAAACTCGTACCAAGATGATTTTTGATTGGCGAGTTGGGCGTGCCATGTGATATCTGCATTATCTAGTGTAATCTCTTTTATAGCCTTACCTGCAGCGTTAAAACCATAAATTCTAAACTCTGCAGCTTGGCGTTTAAGTGCACCGCTTTTATCGCGATACGCATATTCGTCACTATTGGGAACTGGTTGAGGTTGCTGCGGACCAATAAAATAATCGTCCTTGCTGTTGCCAACGCGCATTACGCCAATAGGAGGGTAAATTCCGGCATAAACAATACATTCAGAATCCGCTTCTTGTGCTTGTTCTGGATTGAAGTTAGTTAATTTAGTTGGCTCTTGTAGCTGTTGTCCGTTAGCTGTGTGACGTGCTTTTGCACTGGCTACATAGGCTGACTTTCGTGCAAGTGCAATACTGCCAAGTGGTTCATGGGCGGCTAAAGTACGCCAAATATTAAATGCCAAGTTACTACCAAGTTCGGCTTGGCCAATTGCTGTAATATTTTGTTGTGCTAGATGTAGACGAGCAATACACACATAAGGACTTTGTTGAGTGCTCCATACTGCTTGAGCGTCATCGAGTGGCATTGTTTCTGGATTTGTACGTAGTTGTACCTCAAACCGGAATTTAGCACTCCCTTCTCGTAATCGTCGCTGTAAATCTAAAGCAAGGTAATTGTTATCAACGCATGGCGCGCCGACTTCACTCTCTTCAGGAACTAAGCGATATTTAACAATTTTTTGATCACCTAGCTTGAATGGCAAAATAGCCCAATATTTGGCACTTAAGCAGCTCGATTCAACTTTTTGCATGTCGTTTAGGATGTTAGCAACGTCACTATTTTTAGGGTCATTTAGGTAAGCATCATAATCTTTATCAATCACACCTGCTGTTGTAAATTGGCACATCTGTTGCGCATTTTTAGTGAAAAAACGATCCATATTTTGAAAAATAAAATCAGCGGTATTGCTTTCACCAATTAATTTATCTCCATTGACCGCAAACAACTTCATTGCTAAACCAAGTGTGCTGTGTAAATCGGGGGAGGAGGGAGTGGTATCACTCGAAAAACGTATGGCGCATTCATATTCACTTTTAGAAAAAATACCAATTTTGAATTGCGGGTCTATGTCTGGATTAATTTTAAACTTACCGTATGCGATGCCATGTTGCTTTCTAAAAACGGCACGTTGCGCAGGTTGTTGACCTTTATCAATACGTGGTACTTGGCCGAGGCCAACAAACATCTCAGTTAAACGTCTACAGGCTTGTTCAACACTTTCATTATCTGACCAACAAGGTATGTTGTTAGCTGATGGTTTTGTTGGATTTTCTTTTTTAGCCATTGTAAGTATTCCTTTTAAGCTATTGAGATATAAATTGGTTTTGAGAAAATATTGTATTTTTATTAATTTCAGCTGCGTGATTTTTACGAAAAAAAGAATAAAACTACCGTTGTTATTTGTTTTCAATATTGCAGTCGGAATGCTGTGAGATTGGCAATCGAGATTGCAAGAAATAGGTATTAAATGCCTAAGCTGTATGAGTAACCACTTTTTATGTTCTTCTTCGTTTTAGCTGCAACTTAGGATTATTGTTATCCAATACTAATTTTTTTATGTGGAATTATTGATAAAGGTAGATGATGCCGCTAAAGAAATCTATTACAGAGTATTACAGCAAATAGCATATCTAAAAAAGAATAGGTGAGGCTGACAAAGGGTTATTTAAAAAGTGTGTGTTTGGTTTGTAGGCAAGGCTGCGCCTAATGTACATGGTTATCCCTCATAAATACCAAGTAAGTGCACGCTGCCATTTAAGTTACAAGCTTCGCACCGCGATTAAATAGCACCTGGGTTGAATTTCAATCTTGAAAAGCCAATAGCCCAGGTTACTTGGTATATTTTTTGTGTTATTTAAAGTGCTTTAAAGCGAATTGCTGTACCACCACTTGTTGCTAGTTTTAAAGTAAGCTTATCGTTTGCAGTTACAATACGTTTCTCGATAGCTAAATCGTATGGGTTATTTTTCCACTCGGCATTTTCACCGTCTTTATAAATTTGTGCTTCAAATTTTTTGCCTTGATCTAAAAAATCGAGTTTTACTTTAATCGTACGGGCTTTTTCATCGGTAACGGCACCCAAGTACCAATCGTTTCCTGAGTATTTACCACTTTTACGCTCTTTGCGGGCAAATACAATAAAGTCTCCTACTTCGCCATCTAGGGCAATACTTTGCTGCCAATCGGTGGGAACATCTTGGATAAATTGAAATGCGTCGGGCTTCGCTAAGTAATTTTTAGGTAAGTCGGCCGCCATTTGAATTGGGCTATACAAAACAACATAAAGCGCCAGCTGTTTGGCAAGTGTAGTTTGTGGGCGATTTGTGTCATCACCTAAGCCATTAAAGCTCATATCAAAAATACCAGGTGTAAAGTCCATTGGGCCTGCAAGCATGCGGGTAAAGGCAAGCATTGGTATGTGTTCAGGTGGATTAGGCGGGGAGCCCCATGCGTTAAACTCTTGTCCACGTGCGCCTTCACGCGCAATCCAATTGGGGTAGGTACGGCGCAGACCCGTATCTTTAATCGGCTCGTGGGTATTTATACTAATTTTATGCTTTGCGGCAAGTTTTATGTTGTAAAGATACTCGTTAACCATAAACTGGCCGTCGTGCCATTCATGACGAGCTATGCCGTTTTCATCTATGCGTTTAATATTCCCGCCATCAGCTACGTAACCTGTTTTTACCTGGCTTACGTTTGATTTTTCGTAAAGAGCAAAGGCGTCTTCCATTTGATCACGATAGTTGCTCACATTACCTGACGTTTCGTGATGACCAATGAGCTGAACGCCTTTCTCTTTGCCATATTGTGCAAGTGTTGCAATATCAAAATCGTCATAAGGTTTTGTAAAATTAAATACATCGCCATTAAAATACCAATCACCATCCCAGCCAATATTCCAGCCTTCAACTAATACGCCATCAAAACCGTGTTGTGCTGCAAAATCCATATAGTATTTAGTTGTTTTTGTGGTTGCTCCGTGTTTTTCGCCGCTCCCCCACGTTTGTGTTTCTATGTGCATTCCCCACCAAATACCGACGTATTTACCAGGTTTAATCCACGATACATCGTCGAGCTTATTTGGCTCGTTTAAATTTAAAATAATATCCGAATTAACTAAATCAACAGCATGTTCGCCCATTTGGATTGTACGCCACGGGGTATTGAATGCGCCTTGTTTTTTAACTGCAATACCGTCTGACCAAGGTGTTAAATCTGCCTGAAATGTACCAGGGCGACGCTGATTAAGTACCATGGCGGCGTAATCAACAAGTGCAGCTTCGTGAATACTTAAATGTATGCCATCTTTATTTTTAAAGGTAAATGGAGTGTGCACTAAAGCTGCGTCATTAAGCGGGGTGGTGTTATAAACATACTCATAACGATTCCAACCGCGAGCAGGTATCCACCATGCTGTTGCATTGTTACTGTCGGCTATTGCAAACTCGGTAAGCTCTTTGGTTATTTCTGTTTTTTCGAAACCTATTTGTTCAGGCACTTCGTACCTAAAGCCAATACCATTATTAAAGGCTCTAAATTTTACGGTGAAAGTACCACCTTGAGGCTGTGATTTATTAAATGTTACGGCAACTTCATTATGCTTATCAGTCACTGTTTGGCGCTCACCCCAAGGCAGCTGCCATTGAGTATTAACGGTTTGTTTTTGGGTTTTTGCTATTTTAAAGCCTTCGCTAAAAGGTGCTTGTTGTTTAAATTCAAACCCTAGAGCGGAGCTAGTTATTACTGGTCTGTTTTTAAAATCAATAGAATATGTTGGAGTATTTAGTTCGTCTGATATAGTTATTTTTATATTGCCATTAGGAGATTGCAACGTCGCTGTTTGAGCAAAACAACTGCTCGAAAAAGCTAAAAGTAAAAGTGTTGATGTTCTCATTATGAGATCCTTGGTATGCCAGTATGAATTAACCAGCATAAAGGCAGTTATTAAGGAATACGAACTTCTACATACGTATTCAATGTTATAAAAAATAGAAAGAAATAAGTAATCTAACCGGTCTATAATATAAATAAGTTGAAAATAAGAATGGTAAGCGAATGATTAAGTATTTAATTTTTATAATATCAATGGTTTTAAGTTGGCAAGCAGCGGCAATTCAAATAACAATTAAAAATACAAAAGATGAACCAATGGCGAATGCCGTCGTGTGGCTAACTGCAAAAAACACTTCAGAAGTAATCATTGCACCGGATGCGCCTTATGCAATGAGTCAAAAAACAGAGAGTTTACACCACGCATTTTAGTTGTACCGCAAAACGCTAAAGTGGAGTTTCCAAATGCAGATTCTATTATGCATCATGTGTATTCGTTTTCTAAGGCTAAAACATTCGAATTAAAGCTATATAAAGAACAACCTAAAGCGCCCTTGGTGTTTGAGCAAACCGGTGTTGTAGAGCTTGGGTGTAATATTCATGATTGGATGTTGGGTTATATCGTTGTGGTTGATAGCACTATTTTTGCTATTACCGATATAACAGGAAAGGTTGATTTAGCAGCACCTTTAGGAGAATACACTCTCAATGTATGGCATTCAGGATTTGGTGATATTAGTAATGTTGAATCAGAGAGTGTAACTGTAAATTCAGCCCCACTTACTTATAAAATAAAGCAAACTATAACCGAACAAATTGATTTTGCCACGGACGAATTCGATGATTACTAATAACTTACTAAAGCTGACACTGCTGTGTTGTATTGTATTTTTAGTGGTGCGTTAAGTGCACAGGTAAAAGGCTTAATACAAGTTAGAGCAGTGCAAGGTGATGATACGCTTAGTTTTCAAGAGGGCGGTATTGGATTGTATCGGCACGATGCTAAAAGCGATGAGCTTATTTTATCACAAGGTATTTTAGATTTTAATGTTGATTTAGCATCTAGTTGGTCGGCTCATGGTGTACTGAATATAAATCAAGACCCTGATGTGGCTTTAGGTTTAACGCAAGCTTACATAAAGTACCAACCGTTATCTAACAGTAACTATAAATGGCATGTACGTGTAGGTGGCTTTTATCCATTAATGTCTTTAGAAAACCCAGATATTGGCTGGACGTCGCCATATAATTATACAAATTCAGCAATTAATAGTTGGATTGGTGAAGAACTACGTACTGTCGGAGTTGAGGTTACTATAAAGCGACCTGCAAAGCGTTTTAATAGTGCACATGGCTTTAGCGTTATAGGAGCTACATTTAAAGGAAATGATCCCGCAGGTACATTGCTCGCATGGCGTGGTTTTGCATTACATGACAGGCAAACAACATTTAACGAAGGCGTCAGGTTTGCACCTATAGCAGCATTAAATGAATCCCAATTACGTTGGCAAGCTAACCAAGTATTACCGTTTGAAGAGGTGGATGGTCGCTTTGGTTATTATGTGGGTATGCACTGGGATTACTTAAAACAATCACAATTTCGAATTTATTATTATGATAACAATGGCGATCCGACCAAGCTTAATATTAGCTCAGGACAATATGCGTGGGATACTCGGTTTACCAGCGCCGCATGGCTCTATAAGTTAAATAAAAAAACACGCCTCATTGCGCAAGTATTAAGTGGTAAAACTGAAATGGGATATAATGCGTTAATAGACAATACATACTATAGTCATTATTTAATGATTAGTCATAAAGAAGGTAAGCACAGAGTATCGTTGCGTTATGATTATTTTAAAGTTACAGATAACGATACCACTGTATTTGACCCTAATGGCAGTCATGGTGAAGGTATAACTGCAACATGGCGTTATCAGTTGAGTGAAAAGTTACAAATAGGTGTTGAAGGAGCTACTCTTAAAAGTGTAGTTGAAAATAGAGCTGCAATTGGTTTTAAACAGTCTATTTCACAACAGCAAGTAATGCTTAACATGCAATGGAAATTATAAATTTAATGCATGTGTTGCCTTTTTAAAACTTAGTTATAGTGTGTAATCCCGTCAGGAGTGATAAATGAATTTGCATAGTATTCGCGTTAAAGTTTCTTTTCCTATAGTGATTTTAGGAATTGCAGTATTGTCGTTAATTATTGGCTACACCCATTTAATTAATCTACAAAAAAATGCATTGGATGTGCAATCTGAAAAATTTATTAAGGCAACTTCACTCGCATTAAATGCGGATCGTGACTTATATCAAGCTAAGCTCGCAGAGTTAAACTTTGTTTCGCATACTAATGATATTGAAAAATATAAGGCAGACTACAAAGAAAATGCAGCGCAAGTAATACAAAAATTAAAGCAATATCTGGAACTTCTCACTGATTTTCCTGAAATCAAAAATGAATTTAGAAGTTTTGATGCTACTTTTAACGCTTGGTTTAATGCTTCTAACGATTATATGGCTGATAAGAGTGAGGCAAAACAGTTTGAATCGGAACAGACATTTGCTGATTTAAGAGTAAGGCTTGACCGCGCTGGAGAGTTAGCTGAAAAAACTTCCGAACAAGAAATTAATAAATTATCCGAAAAAATAGAGTCGACTAAGTTGATGATGTTAGTTTTCGTTATAATTATTTTATTAATAGCCGTTTGGTTTAGCTATATAATACCTAAACAGTTAACGCAACAAATTAATTATGTTACAGAACGTATTAATGATATTGCATCGGGGGATGGTGATTTAACGGGGCGTATACAAGTAACATCTCAAGATGAGTTTGCAGATCTTGCTACTAGTTTTAATGGCTTTTTAGATAATTTACAGCAGCTCATTCGCGATATTTTAGAGCAATCAAAAGAACTAAATACGTTAGGTGCAGAGCTAAGTAAGGTTGCGAATCAAAATAACAGTGTAAACCAAGCTTTAGGTCAGGCTTCTGAGTCTATAGTCAGTGCTGTACATGAAATGAGTGTAGCAAGTAGAGAAGTTGCAGGAGTTGCTCAACAATCTTCGAGTGAGGCTGATAACTCTTTAAATTTGGCGCAACAAGGTTTAACTGCCGTTGCTAATTCGAGCGCTCGTATTGTTTCTCTTTCACAAAATATGGATCAGGCGATGGCGCGCTCAACTGAACTACAACAAAGTTCAGATAACATAGCCAAAGTATTAGAGGTTATTCGTGCTATTGCGGAGCAAACCAATCTATTAGCATTAAACGCAGCAATTGAAGCAGCACGTGCTGGCGAATATGGCCGAGGGTTTGCTGTTGTTGCTGATGAAGTCAGAACGCTTGCAACACGTACACAGGTCAGCACTAACGATATTCAACAAATGATTGAGCACTTTGCGACAAGTGTTGAGCAATCTATAAAAGCAATTGATGAAGGAAAGCAGTTTGCTGATGATGCTGTGGGGTCATTTACTCAAACTAATGATGTACTTAATGCAATGCAAAGCTCGTCAACTAAAGTGAACGATATGGCAATGCAAACAGCGCAGGCTACAGAAGAGCAAACTACGGTCGCCGACGAAATAAGTCAAAATTTATCATCACTAAATGATCAAACTGTTGAAGGTGTTGCACTTGCACGAACAACTGAAGATGTATCTAAAAAAATGGAACAATTAACCGATGAGTTAAATCGTTTAGTGCATCGTTTTAAAGTTTAAACAGTGAGCTATTAAAACAATCAGGGGCCTATTAGGGCCCCTTTTTAATGCAATTTATATCTAAGTGAATGGGACTATTTTTTATCGAATGCGCGTTTCATGTAGTTAGGTGTAGCGAGTGCACCATGGTGAATACCGCTGTTGTAGTATTCACTTTGCTCGGCTATTTGTGCTGCGCCGTCTTCTCTGAAACCGTTAAATGCTTGTGATTTACGTGCAAGTGTTACTGACCATAAACCGCTTGGGTAAATTGGTTGTGGGAATGGCAGTGTTTGTAAATCGTTAAAGCCTACGCTTAGCATTGCTTCGCGCATTTCAACTAATAATGGCATGTGCATAAGTGGCGATTCACTTTGTTGTACTAAAATACCACCTGAGCGCAGTGCATCTAAACAGCTTGTGTAAAACGCATGGTTAAATAAGCCCTCACCTGGACCCACCGGATCGGTGCCATCAACAATAACCACGTCGATAGATTCGCCAGCGGCTTCGCGCATGTATTTAATACCGTCGTCAAACATAACCGTTGCACGGGCGTCGTTGTTAGATTCACAAAGCTCTGGGAAGTATTTTAACGACATTTGCGTCACTACTTCGTCGATATCTATTTGCGTTACAGTTTCTACGCCTGGGTGTTTTAATACTTCGCGTAAAGTACCGCAGTCGCCGCCGCCAATAATAACCACGTTTTTAGGGTTTGGATGCGCTAAAAGTGCAGGGTGGCTGATCATCTCATGATAAAAGAAGTTTTCGCGGGTTGTGACCATAGTACACCCGTCGATGATCATTAAATTACCAAAGTCTGTGGTTTCAAACATTTCTACCTTTTGAAAAGGAGACTGTTTTTCATCTAACTTTTTATTAATACGTAATGAAAATGCGCTGCCATCGCGGTCGCTAATTTCAGTAAACCACTTACTTTGATCTAAATTTGCCATAGTTGCTATTACACTTTTTAGGTTGAGTATGAAAAAGGGGCAATTCTGCCAGTGCTTGGCGTTTTGCTCAACGACATTTTAACTGATTTAACGAATAAAGTTAGTTAGGAGTGAGTGAAAGTTCAATTTTTGTTAGCCTAGTGGATAGTGACGTATTAAAATGCGGCTTTATACCTAATTGACTAAAGAAGAGTTGCCATGACCTGGGGTTTAGAAACAGCACGCGCCACTTATAACGTTGCTCATTGGAGTGATGGTTATTTTGATATTAACGCACAAGGCGAACTGGTAGCTTACCCAGATGGCGACCAAACAAAACCGGCCATTTCTTTAACGCAATTAACAGAGCAGTTTAAACAACAAGGTTTAACGTTGCCGGTTTTAGTGCGCTTTACCGATATTTTAAAAAATCGTGTAGACACACTTACTAACGCGTTTACGCAAGCGCGAGCAAATCGTGAATATAACGGTAAATACACCTGTGTTTACCCAATAAAAGTAAATCAGCAACGTTCTGTAGTCAGTAAACTATTAGCGCATCCAAGCGGACTTGTTGGCCTAGAAGCAGGCTCAAAGCCAGAACTTATGGCTATTTTGGGCGTAGCAAAAGAGCCAATTACTATTGTGTGTAACGGCTATAAAGACAGTGAGTTTTTACGTTTAGCGTGTATTGGTCAAGCAATGGGCCACAGCGTAAAAATTGTGGTAGAAAAGCTTTCAGAATTGACCACACTACTTGAAGAAATAGACAACCTAGGCATTGAACCGGCTATTGGTATTCGCATTCGCCTAAACTCAGTAGGTAAAGGCAAGTGGCAAAACACGGGCGGCGAAAAAGGCAAGTTTGGTTTAACGGCAGGCCAAGTACTAAGTGCTGTTGAAGTGCTTAAAAAGCATAATAAGCTGCACTTAATGCAAATGGTGCATTTTCATATTGGTTCTCAAATTGCCAATATTCGTGATATTCACCGTGCCTTACGTGAATGCGCACGCCACTTTGCTGAGCTTACACAATTAAATGTACCGTTAAATACCGTTGATGTGGGCGGCGGCTTAGGCGTTGATTACGAGGGCTCTGGCTCACGCAGTGCGTGTTCAATGAACTACACAGTAGAAGAGTACGCGCGTAATGTAGTGAATGCATTTGCAGACGTGTGCGACCAACATAACCTTACCCATCCGGCTATTATCACCGAATCTGGGCGTGCTTTAACGGCTCACCATGCGGTATTAATTACCGATGTAATAGACGTAGAAAAAGCGCCAAATCATTTAAATCCAGAGCCACCGCTTGAAAATAGCGCATTAGTGCTTGATGAAATGTGGCAGTGTTTACAGCGTTTAAACCCGCGTATGGCATTAGAGATTTATCACGACGCTATGCACTTATTTAGCGAAGCGCACGATCAGTACGTGCATGGCTTAGTAAGCATGCTAGAGTGGGCAAAAATAGAGCAGCTTTATTTTACTATTTTACATCGTGTACGTGCATCGCTTAGTAATAACGCGCGCGCGCACCGTGAAGTGCTCGACGATTTAAACGAAAAGTTGGCCGATAAACTCTTTGTTAACTTTTCATTATTTCAGTCATTGCCTGATGTATGGGGTATTCAGCAGTTGTTTCCGGTGATGCCAATCGAAAATTTAACTCAGCCATTGACTCAGCGCGCGATTATTCAAGATATTACCTGTGACTCTGACGGGCAAATCCGCGAATACGTTGAAGGTGCTGGTATCGAAACTAGCCTACCAATACCAGAATATAAACACGGCGAGCAATACCATATTGCGATGTTTATGGTGGGCGCATATCAAGAGATTTTAGGTGATTTACATAACCTATTTGGTGATACCGATTCGGTGCATGTAGAGCTTAACGACGAAGGTTATGTGTTAACCAATGCCATAAAAGGTGATAGCGTTAAGGATGTATTAAAGTTTGTTGACTATGATAGCGCCATTTTAGCTGACAACTTTGCGTACCAAGTTAATAAACTTGATGTATCGATGCAGTGTAAACAAGGTTATTTAGCTGAGCTTAATGCAGGCCTTGAAGGTTATACCTATTTTGAAGATTAATTTGTAAGCAACTGAAAGCGCAGTATTAGTTGCTGCGCCATGTTTAAAGGAAGTAGAAGTAATGTCAGTTATTCGCGGTGTACTTAGTATTATTTTGTACGCAATAAACACACTCTTTTGGTTTGTGCCTATTTTTATTTGTGGGCTTATAAAGCTTATCCCTATTAAGCCACTGCAAAAATTAATGAGCTGGGTTGCTAAACAATGTGCAACTATTTGGGTCACTTTTAATAGCTTAAATCAAATGTTATTTACGCCAACAAAACTTAACGTAACTGGCCTTGAAGACCTAAAACTAAAAGATTGGTACCTAGTAATAGCAAACCACCAAAGCTGGGTCGATATTTTAGTATTACAGCGCGTGTTTAATCGTAAAATTCCATTTTTAAACTTCTTTTTAAAAAAGGAGCTTATTTATGTGCCCATTTTAGGCTTGTGTTGGTGGGCGCTTGATTTCCCGTTTATGACGCGCACAAGTAAAAGCCAATTAAAAAAGAATCCAAAGCTGCGTGGTAAAGATTTAGAAACTACGCGTAAAGCCTGCGAAAAATTCAAAGAGATGCCAGTAAGTGTGGTTAACTTTGTTGAAGGCACTCGTTTTACTACGCAAAAGCATGCGCGCCAAAATAGCCCGTTCCCACATTTATTAAAACCAAAAGCGGGCGGTATTGCTTTTGTAATGCAAGCAATGGGCGAGCAAATTACTAAAGTGGTTAACGTCACAATTCATTACCCCGATGGCATCCCTACTTTTATGGATTTTGCTGGTGGTAAGGTAAAAAATATCAACGTAGACGTGGAAGTAAGGCCGGTAAGCGAAGAGCTTATTGGTGACTACACCGGTGATTCTGAATTTAGAATTCGCTTTCAAAGTGAGTTAAATCGTTTATGGGAAAATAAAGAGCAAACATTGCAATCGCTCGAAAAACCATAAAGAAAAGGTAAAAAATATGAGCTTACAGTTATGCTAAAAAAGTGGTTACCAAATTGGCTTAACGGCTTAATTGTAGGCTGCGTGTTGTTTTCTAATGTCATACTTTTTGGGTCGCTGGTATTAATGCTGGGTCTTATTAAGTTATTGCTTCCTCTACCTATTGTTAATTCTATATTGCACAGCGCTTATCGTGGTTGGTGTAACGGCAATCGTTTAGGGCTTTGGTTAGGTTGCCCTAATATTGTGGTTGATATAAGTGGCGACTTAAACTCAAAAAGTTGGTATTTACTTATTTGTAATCACGCGAGTTGGTTAGATATAACCGTACTTAGCTCATTACATGCTTTGCCTGCCCCTAAGTTCTTTTTAAAAGATGAATTAAAATACGTTCCTTTTATTGGCACTGGTGCGTGGGCTATGGGTATGCCGTTTATGAAACGGGTAAGCAAAGCGCAGCTTGCTAAAAATCCTAAACTCAAAGGGCTTGATGTAGAGCGAACTAAACATAGCTGTCGTAATTTCCGTCATCATCCTACTACCATCATTAATTTTGTTGAAGGTACACGCTATACACCAGCCAAACATAATCTGCAACAAAGTCCTTTTAAGCATTTATTAAAACCTAAAGCGGGCGGCATTGCTTTTGCGCTTGAAGTATTAGCCGATCAATTTGATGCCATGCTTAATACAAGTTTAGTATATAGCGGCAAAACAGATCATGTTTGCCGTAACTTGTTAAAAGGTGAGTTAGATTCTATTTATGTGTCGATTGAGGTTATCCCTATTGATGAGAAAATGCAGGGCAGCTATCAAAGCGATGACGTATTTAAAGTTAATTTTCAGCATTATGTGAATGAGCTATGGGTTGCTAAAGATCAGCAGCTTGCCGATATTTATGCTCAGCAAAATTTACCTGAACCACAAATCAGTAAGGAAATTGAAACACTATGACCAACACCCACCTACAGGAGTTAATTACTCCTTGGTTTGATAAAGTGCCCGATGCAGATTTCCTGAGCTCAATTACAGCTACTGCGATTGGCGTATGTTCTCTATTAGTACTGTATTTATTTACGCGTCGTTTAATGTTGCCAGGCATTCAAAAAATAGTAACTAAGCTTTCTCCCGAGCGGATTGGTGCACTTTCTCCAATGTTAACCAAGCTCAACAAACGTATTGCAGGGTTGCTTTGTTGTGTTTTATTTTTAGCGACCTTCGACAGTGTTTATCCGGTTAACGAATTGGCCGCCGAAATATTAAAAACGGTGGGGCAGGCTTTATTAATTATCTACGTCGGCTTTATTATAAGCAGCATAGTGAGTATTGCTGGCGCTATTTATAACCAACTTGAATTTGCTCGTGAAGTCCCTATTCAGGGCTTAATTCAGGTTGTTAAGCTAATCACCTTTATTGTGTGTGCAATTTTAATTGTGAGCATTTTTCTTGAGAAGTCACCCACTTATATTCTCTCTGGTTTTGGTGCTATTGCTGCGGTTACATTATTAGTATTTAAAGACACCATATTAGGCTTTGTAGCGAGCATTCAAATAGCTGCAAATCGTTTAGTAACGTATGGTGATTGGATCCAAGTAGAAAACTACGGCGCCGATGGCGAAGTGATTGATTTGGGTTTAAACACAGTAAAAGTACGTAACTGGGATAATACCATCACAACTATTCCAACTTATATGTTGGTGGCGGGCTCGTTTAAAAACTGGCGCGGGATGCAAGAGTCGGGCGGTAGGCGTATTAAACGTTCACTTAATATAGATATGCACAGTATTTGTTTAGTAAGTGATGAGTTTAGAAAGCAAATTGATGCGGCTATTCCGCTACATGACTATATCCGAGTAACGACACTACCTGCGCAAGTTTCTAATTTAGGGCTGTTTCGTCGCTATGCTGAAGGCTATTTAAAACAGCACAGTAAAATTAATACGTCGCTTACGTTAATGGTACGAGAGCTACAACCACTAAACCATGGTTTACCTATTGAGTTTTATTGCTTTAGTGAAGACAAACGCTGGATTTCGTACGAGCATTTACAAGCCGAAATAATGGATCATTTACTTGCGGTATTACCCGTGTTTGGGCTTAGAGCGTATCAAAGTGTAAGTGGACAATTAAGCCCACCTAACGAGCAACAAACAGATAAGCCAACATTTAGAGTGATGGCAAATAGTGTTGTAAAAGACCCACAGCAATAAATAAAGCTAAGAGCCACCAAATAGGTGGCTTTTTAAATCGCAGCCATGCAAATGTAATTATTACTAACGCAACTTGCCAAAAGTTATGCACAGCCGATGTCCAAATTGGCGAATACAGTGCAGCCGCTAAAAAACCGACTACCGCTGCATTAAGCGCCGCTATTGAACTTGCAAAACGTGGCTTACTTGCCAAATTAATCCAACTCTTCTGAAACGCCAGTATAAGTAAAAAACCAGGCATAAATATAAGCAGTGTAGCTATAAGGGCGCCCACTAGAGGTTGCTCAGTAGTAAGTTGTGCGCCTAAGTAAGTAGCAATAGTAAACATAGGCCCAGGCACTGCCTGCGCGCTCGCGTAAGCACTTAAAAACTGATCATCACTCAATGCTGGTACGCCAGCTTGAAGTACCGGCAGTACTACGTGTCCGCCGCCAAACACCATTGCACCCGCTTGGTAAAAAGGGGTAAACAAAGCAAACTCATACCCTAGTGGAATAAAGCTAACACCAAGTAAGAGCGCAAACAACCCCAGTGCAATCCAATTAATATTACTTTTTGTACTGCTAGCACCTTTTGCTACTGTGCCAAGTTTTAATAAAGGCCATATAGCACCTATTGTGGCAGCGGTGATTAAAATTGCTATTTGAGTTCCCATCATTGGAAATAACACCAAAGCAAGTGTACTCATTACCGCAAGTAACTTAAGCGCAGCACTTGTACAAAAGCTTTTAGCCATACTAAGTGTTGCATCAGCGACTATAACAACGGCAAATAACTTTAAGCCTGCAATAATAGCAAAGTAAACAGCATCAAACTGATGGGCACTAACCGCAAGCAGCACCATTATTAAAAACGAAGGCAGAGTAAAGCCTAAAAAAGCAGCTATACCACCAAGTACCCCAGCCCGCTCAACACCAATCGCAAAACTAACTTGGCTAGAGCCAGGCCCTGGCAGTGCTTGACTTAAACTAATAAGCTGTGCGTAACGGGCACTAGTTAGCCAATTTAATGTATCTACAAAGTGGCGCTTAAAGTAACCCAAATGCGCAGCGGGGCCACCAAAACTCATGCACCCTAGTAAAAAAAATTGTCTAAAAATAGCAATTAACATTGCGCCAATATCCTTTGTAAAATTCATTAAATTGTCACAGCGTAGTATGACATTTTTATTAAAACGGCACATTAGTTTGAGGTCTGTTTAACAATCAAGCAAGATGCGCTGCTTTTAGCACTCTCTTCATAGTTTGTTCATACGTGTATTTGCATACTCCTGCTAAATTCTTATTGAATAGGTAACATCATGACTTTAACTAAATCACTTTTAAGCGTAACCGTATTAGCTGTATTGCTTTCAGGTTGTGAAATGAATAACGCAGGTAAAGGCGCAGCAATTGGCGCTGCTGCAGGTGGCGTATTAGGTAAAGCTACGAGTAACCATAAAGATAAACGCTTTTTTATTGGTGCAGCAATAGGGGCACTTGCGGGCGCTGCTGTTGGCGACTACATGGATAAACAAGAAGAAGCATTTCGTGATGAGCTAGCGGGTTCTGGGGTTGAAGTTGTGCGTGAAGGCGACAACTTACGTTTGGTTATGCCATCAAATATTACCTTTGCGACGGATCAATCTTATATTTCATCAGGTTTTAACGACACGTTAAACGCGATTGCAAAAGTAATGAACAAGTACGAAAAAACTTACCTTAGTGTTGAAGGCCATACCGATAGCACAGGTAAAGATAGCTACAACATGACGTTATCGCAACAGCGTGCGCAGAGTGTGAAAGGTTACTTAGTGAATCAGCAAATTCTAGCTGGGCGTATTAGTACACGTGGTTACGGCGAAACTCGCCCAATCGCCAGTAACGACAGCGCCAACGGTCGCGCGCAAAACCGCCGCGTGGAAATTCAAATCGTACCAAATACCGAAGGTTAACTGCAGTTTTATTGTGGGGTGCATACACATGTTTGCAACGAAACTGAACTTAGTTTCACTGCAAGCATGTGAACTTCACAAAATTAAGGAGTGTACCTTAGGCATTACGATTACTTCTGCAGATCATTGTTTGCTTATTTGACATAGTAAAATAAAGAATCTTGTTCTGCACCACTATATTGACTGTTAAAATATGGCCAAATATCAAACTTTATACTGTTTTGGTAAAGTGCTGCGCCGATGCTAGTGTAGTTATCACCTCGGCTAGTTGATTCTATACTTAAGCTGACAAATGAGTAATCAAGGCCAGATAAACTACAGCCAGAAGTTTCATCTTGCCATATTACAGCAGTATCAAAAGCGAGAGGAGGATGACTTAAATCTGTAACTTCGTTTGGTGATACACAATTAGCATTATCAAGCTTGCTCTTACTTAGCTTAGAAACATTCCCATATTCATCAATAAACATCATACCAGTTGTCATACTGCTTTTTATTGCATGCCAATGAGTATTTGAAATCACACCTAATTCATTAGCTGTTAGTGGCGAGGCTATTGCAATATCGTCCAATCCGTCTTTATGATGAGCTATTAAAGTCCAACCACCGCCGAGGTGGTCCATTTCACATTGAGCATAAAATGGTGTAATTCCATTATCACCATCAGGATCGATTTCATAAATACCAGATTGAGCTTGAGGGTTTTCTTGTTTTATAGTTTCACATGTCACAGCGTTACTTAATGGAGGTTCTGGTTCCGGCTGTTCTGTAGTGCTTGTAGCTACAAAGCCACCATAATACTCTAATTCACCTATTGCTCTGTAGCTGTGGCCGTGAGTAGTATTTATTTTGAGCCTAATATATCTCCCAATAGCTGGTGTTGAAAGTTCAATAATATTGTCAAGGGTTTTTGGTATATTAAAAGATTCGTGATCTAGAAAGTTTATGTTGTCATCGGAAACTTGAAGGGTAACATCTTTAACTCCCATACCTGGATCAGATGCGCCGCTATACAACATAACTCTAAATGATGTGATATAAGCGCGATTTTTAAATGCCACTTGTAACCAATGTTCCTGAACTATAGTTGAAAGCCAAATTCCGCGTTTTATTTTTGGTAAAATGGTGTCTGTATTCACTTTGATTGAGGAGTTGTAACCATCAAATGCGCCTGATGGACTATCTAGAGCATAGCTGTGGCTAGCCGAATATGAAGTTTCAGTCAAATCATTAGTACCAATTAAAGCAATATTGCCAAACTGGCCAGTAGTTTCACCTGGAATAAATTTAATTGTGCTCGATGAGTCAACTCGTAAAGATATTGTGTCTTTACCATAGTTAGTATTATCTTGCCCAAATAACTTATTTTTAAGGGTTAAAAGACTAACAACTTCAAGAAGGTGATTAGTTTCTGTGTCTTTGGATTGTTCTTCTTGTAAAAATAAATTGCCATTTCTTGTTTGAAAGCCAAACTCATTAATAGCTTCTTGTACTAAATTATATCCTAGTCCCTCATCAGTGTTTCCAGCATTTGAGTCTTTGTATATTGCAAGATAGGCTATTTCCTCTTCAAAATGTGCAGTACTTGACTCTTGCTTGTTAAGACTAACCCCGAAAGTTTGCCTAGATACACTTGAGGCTCTTAAGGAATATGCATCTGAATTATTTTGAGTTTGGCCGCTTAGGAACACTCCAGGAATATGAAAAAACTCTCATTAAAAAAGATGTGGGAGGAATTTGTTTTCAATGAAAATTTTCCTGCCTCCCAAATACTTCCATCTTCAAGGTGATGACGCCCTTTTTCAATTACAAGAAAAGACACAAATTCTTCGCCATGAATTCCATCCAAATATGGCCATTCTTTGAATTGAACATCAAAGCTATTTGTAGTGACATTTGATATTGAAATTACACCGGGCTCTATATCATTGTAAGTCGGTACAGAAGCAAATATTAAAGGATCATTATAACCATTTATAGGGATTGTTATCCGCTCGTTCGAAATGGTCACATTTTCAATTAAAGTAAACGCTTTAGATTGTGGTAAAAATAATATTAATAATAAGGAAAATATAAATTTTAACATAAAACTTTATTTTATTTTGTAAGGTTATAATAGTATTCCCCATTTTTGTTAGTAAATAAATGAAAAGTTTCAGATACTACAACTACATCCTTACTTGTTGCCACTTTTTTTTGCAAGCGCCTAGTGATGAGTTGTCAGCTTATCTTTCAAAACTCGCCTTCTGTAGCCTGTTAATCTCGATTAAACTGCAATTCACATAATTTTTGATAAAGCGGATTACTCGCTAGCAATTGTTGGTGAGTCCCTGTTGCGATTATCTCTCCTTGTTCCATCACTACAATCATATCTGCATGTTTTACTGTGGCGAGGCGATGAGCAATGATCAAGGTGGTTCTGTTTTGCATTAAGTGCTCCAGCGCGGCTTGCACATGATGCTCACTTTGTGCATCAAGGGCGCTGGTTGCTTCATCAAGCAGTAGTATTTCAGGATCTTTTAAGATTGCTCGCGCAAGCACAATGCGTTGCTTTTGCCCGCCAGATAAACGCACTCCTTGCTCACCTAAAAAGCTTTCATAACCATTAGGTAGTTGCGCAATAAACTCATCGGCATGAGCGTGTTTGGCTGCGGCATATACTTGTTCATCGGTTGCATCTGGGTTGCCATAACGAATGTTATGCATCACATCAGAGCTAAACAATATCGGGTTTTGTGCCACCATGCCCATGCTGTTTCGTAGCATATTCAGTGATAGATCTTTTATATCAATGCCATGGAATTTTATAGCGCCAGTGGCAGGGTCGTAAAAACGTTGTAGTAATTCAAATAACGTGGTTTTACCAGCACCAGAAGGGCCTACAATCGCCACGGTTTGCCCTTGTTGAATACTGAGTGATACATTTTTAAGTGCACTAACATCAGGGCGAGACGGGTAGTTAAAGGTAACACTACTGAGCTCTATGGCGGCTAAATCAGTATTGTTGTGTAACTGGTCATCAAGATGTTGTACTGGGTTAACTATTTCGCTTTTTACCGCGAGTAATTCAAGTAGTCTTGCTGCGGCACCCGCCGCGCGTTGCAGCTCGCCATAGACCTCGGCCACCGTTGCTACCGACATTGCCACCATAATGGCATAAAACACAAATGCACCTAACTCACCACCACTCATAGTCCCTGCCAGTACATCACTACCACCGACCCACAGCATCACACTAATGGCGCTAAAGGTTAAAAATATCACCGCTGCAATTAAAAATGAACGTTGTTTAATACGGCTTTTCGCAACCTTAAAGGCTTTTTCGGTTTCAACGGCAAATGCGGCTTGCTCACGTTGTTCATGACTATAACTTTGCACTACTTTAATATTTTGAATGATCTCTCCTGCATAAGTGCTGATATCGGCAATCGCATCTTGGCTGGAGCTGGCAAGTTTGCGTACTTTACGGCCAAACACCATCATTGGCACTAACACCAGCGGCACACAGGCAACTACCACTAAAGTGAGCTTTAAATTAGTGAATAACAACATGGCTAAACCACCTACCAACATCAGTGCGCTGCGCAGTGCCATGGAAAATGACGAGCCAATGATTGACTGCAATAAAGTGGTGTCGGTTGTTAAGCGCGACATTAATTCGCCACTGCGGTTTTCTTCAAAGTAACTAGGGTGCAGCGTTACAATACGATTAAACACGGCTTTTCGAATATCGTTACTTACTCGTTCGCCAATCCACGACATTAAATAAAAACGGCTAAAAGTGCCTACTGCTAATAAGCTGATTAAACCAATAAGTACTAATACGGCCTGCTGTAATTGGGCCTTTGATCCTGCAATAAAGCCATGATCAATAACAAATTTAACACCTTGCCCTAATGACAAGTTAACGCCTGCGGTAACTAATAACGCAGCTAGGGCGGCGACTACCATCCATTTGTACGGTTTAATAAACGCAAAAACAGGTAATAAACTGCTAAACGCAGCTTTTTCGGCTATAGATGTTTCTTTTGACATAGTGGATTCTTTTTGAAGGTTAAGGTATAGATATGGCATCATCGAATTAAAAATCAATAGTATTAAATATCATCAATAAGGATTCGTTATGACTACAAATATAATAAACGGTGAATTTACAGTCACTTTAGCGCCCATTGAAGGTTATGCCAAAGGGCAGCAAGGCATTAATTTAGGGCGTATGTCGATAGATAAAACATTTAAAGGTAGCTTAAATGCCACCAGCCAAGGCGAAATGCTCAGTGCTATGACGCCAACGCAAGGCAGTGCAGGTTATGTTGCTATTGAGCAAGTAGTTGGGGAGCTTGAAGGCAAAAAAGGCAGCTTTGTACTGCAACACTTTGGCACTATGAATAAAGGTCAAGATAGCCTTATTTTAAACGTCATTCCCGATTCAGGTACTGATGAGCTTGAAGGCTTAAGCGGCAGTATGAAAATTCGTATAGAGCAAGGTATTCATTACTATGACTTTGAATATACTTTAGATAGTAAATAACCTCAATTCTGGATAATAAATCTATCTTGAGCAGCTATTTTCAGCGCTAACTGCGTTGAATTTACTTGCAATAGGCCCGCTATTGACGCGTAAATTCGCCTTGTTTTCACTGAAAATCTCTGGCTAGAGAAAATAAATTTAAATATCATTATGATTCAATGCGTTAGTAACTTTCTTAACCAGAGTTCAGGTTAAATAAAAAAGCATAGGTAAGTACGTATGCGGATTAGCTATTGAAAACCATAAGTTATAAGGAACATAAATGGCTTTATCTGTTTGGTTGAGTTTGGCATTGGTATGCATGATGGGCGCGATGTCGCCAGGGCCAAGCCTTGCGGTGGTGTTAAAGCACACGCTTAGTGGTGGCATGAAAAACGGTATGCTTGCTGCGCTCAGTCATGGTATTGGCGTTGGGCTTTATGCTGCTGCCTCATTACTTGGCTTAGGAGCATTAATGGCTCAATTTCCAACACTATACCAAATATTGGTGTATTTAGGCGCTGCGTATTTAGCCTATTTAGGTTTAAAAATACTGCTAGCAAAACCAAGTAATAACGAGCTGCAAGTACAAAAGAGTGAAGTAAGTGCGAGTAAAGCGCTACAAGATGGATTCGCGATTGCTTTTTTAAATCCTAAACTCGCGATTTTCTTTTTAGCGTTGTTCTCACAATTTATAGATCCGCAAAACCTCACTTTAAGCATTGGTATTATTATGTGCTTAACCGTGTTTGTAATTGATACTGGTTGGTATTTATTAGTTGCAGTGCTAACTGAGGTGTCTAAAAATCGTTTTGGTTTTACTAAGCAAAACCCGTGGTTAGACAAAATACTGGGTGTTGTGTTTATTGCCCTAGCCATAAGGGTGGTAATTGGTTTGTAGTTTTATAATCGGTTGTTGCTGAATTATTTGTACAAAATAGCTACAGCCAAAGCCCTCTATGATGCATACGTATTCATCACAATTTGATTACCTTTTAGTTACACTTTGTTGGTTATGTTTTAACTGCACTGACTGACATAACGCATAACAATAACTAAAAGGTACGCACACATGAAAAAATTCAAATTAAGCGCGCTAATGCTGGCATTATTTGCTGCAAATAGCGCAATAGCGAATGAAAGCCAAACTAAGGACGAAAGTAAACCTGAAAAAGTTCAAGCAGACTTAGAAGTAATTGAAGTGAGCGGCTTTAGCCGCAGCTTAATACAGTCTTTGAATCAAAAGCGCTTTAGCGATACGGTATCGGAGCAAATATCAGCGGATGACTTAGGTGCTTTACCTGATATATCAATGGCTGATGCACTGACGCGTTTACCTGGTATATCGGCGGTAAGAACCGGCGGCCAAGCTGCACAAATTAACATCCGTGGGCTTTCGGGCGGCTTTGTTTTTTCGACATTAAATGGTCGCGAGCAAGTATCGACCAGTGGTAGTCGTAGTATTGAGTTTGACCAATACCCTTCTGAACTTATTAGTTCTGCTGCGGTATATAAATCACCCAAAGCATCCTTAATTGAAGGCGGTGTAGCGGGCACTGTTGAACTTGAAACAGCAAGCCCATTAAATAATTCACAACAGCATAAATTTGTAGCCAATGTGCGAGGCATGTATAACGACCGTGCGTCAGAGGTATTTGATGCAACGGAGTTTGGCGACCGGATTAGTTTTTCATATCAAGGTAAATACCTCGATGACACACTTGGCGTAGCACTTGGTTATGCGCGATTATTTCAGCCAAGCGTCGCAACTCAGTTTATTGGCCTTGCTTACAATGATACTAAAGATGTTGATGGGCTCGCTAACGACACTAATGGGCCAACGCAAAATCCAGCAAACGAATACATAAGTGAAGGCTTTGAACTACAGCACTCAGGTGGAGAAGAAACTCGAAATGGTTATTTAGCCGCAATAGAGTGGGCACCTGTTGATAACTTTAGACTTAAAGGGGATGCGTTTTTATCTCGATTTGATAAAAAGTCATTTGCTCGTGGTTTTAGGGTGAAGTTAGGTGGCCCTTCTGCAGCATATGCAAATCCTCAGCTTGATGGAAATACAGTTATTGGCGCTGCTGTAAATCGAACTTCACAAAGCTATACTCGCGTTGAAATAGTAAATGATGATAACCAAGACTTTGACGAAGTAGATAGCTTTGGTGTTAACGCTGATTGGCAAGTGAATGATCGTTTAAGCGTTAATGCAGACGTGTCATTATCACGCGCTAAAAGTAACTTTAGAAATGGTTTGTTATGGAGCTTAGTAGCTGAAGATGCCAACGCAGAAGCCCCTGTGTTTGATACGAACGTTGCGATTAACTATCAATTAAATGGCCTAAGTTTACCCGATGTTGGCTTTAATCAAGCCGCTGCATTTAGCGATATAAACCGCGTTATGGTTAGTAAATACGGTATTTACCCGGATCAAACCGAAGATGAAGTAACCGCATTTAGGCTCGACTTTAAATACGAATTAGAAAACGATATATTTAGCTCCGTTGAGTTTGGTGCACGCTATTCTGATAGAGAATATAGCCGTAAGCGTTCGGTATTTGAATACGGAAATGATGGCGCATTTTCATCAACACAGCCTCCGATGCGTTTAACAGACGAGATGACCTCAATTGTTGATTGGCAAGGTGAGTTTAGTTATTTTCCCTCTTATTTAGCCATTGATTTAGACAAAGCGCTAAACGCATGGTTTCCAGATGGTACACCACAACCAGTGCAAACATGGGGTAATGCAGACGGTGTTGATGACGCCCAAGGATATACTAGTAATTACTCCTGGACATTATTGCAAAGTGGTTCAGTGTTTGAAGATGTATTGGCCGCTTACGTGATGGTGAATATAAATACTGAAGTTGCTGGTTTAGCGTTGTTAGGTAACGTGGGTGTACGTCGAATTGAGACAGACCAGTCGGCAACCGTACTTGAAAACGTAAATGGTGATGCCCGCTTGGGAGCACAAAATATTGTCGACGAAAACGGGATTATTAACGACCTTTATGCACCCAATGTACTGGGGATAAAGTACACCGATTATTTACCATCACTTAATTTAAACCTGCAATTGAATGACAATTCTCAATTGCGGTTTGCTGCCGCTAAAGTGATGTCGCGAGCACCAATAAACCGCCTTGCCGGTGATGCCAGTGCTAACGTAAGTGATGATGGGGTCATTAATGGTTCGAGCAATAACAACCCATTTTTAAAGCCTTTTTATGCCGACCAATATGACTTATCTTACGAATATTATTTTGAAGAGAGTAACGGGTCTGTAGCCGCAGCCCTATTTTATAAAAACATAGACTCGTTTGTTGAAACCTTATCAATCGAAAACTTCGACTTTAAAGGCAATGGTTTTAACGTACCTGATTTTATTGAAGACCCAATAAGTGGTGAACAAGTTGCCACAACCAATGGGATTTACACCACCGCCGTTAACAATGGCAAGGGCGGTTATATTAGAGGGTTAGAGTTAGCTTATACCCATGTATTTACGTTTTTACCCGAGCCATTTAATGGGTTAGGGATCAACGGTAGTTACTCTTACACCGAGAGCGAAATCTCGTCTATTACCAGTTTAGGAGGCGATACCGTATCGCAATCTTTACCTGGGCTTTCAAATAATGTAGTTAACGCGACTTTGTTTTATTCAAATAACAACTTCGAAACACGTTTAAATGCACGTTATCGTGATGAATTTGTATCTGAGCAAGTCGCTATCAACGAACAAGTTGTTAATTTTGACTCTGAAACGGTGATAGATTTTCAAACGTCATACAAACTTACTGATTCCCTCACAATGCTTTTGCAAGTTAATAACCTGACAGACGAACCGACCCAAAGCTACTTTGGCACAAAGCAACGCACCGGTACGACTCAGTACTTTGGTCGTCAGCTTTATCTTGGTTTTACTTATAGTCATTAATTTAGCAAGTTGGAGCGTTTAAAAATGAAAAAAATTAAAAAATATAGTTACTTCTTAGTCGCCTTAAACTTAATGCTATTAGTTGGATGTGGCAGTGGTGATGATGTGAAATCGGGGCAAGTGTTACTCACTTGTAATGTACCTCAAGTACCAAACGAAACTGGCACACAGTGTGTCGATCCTGAGCCGATTGAATGCGCAGCGCCAACTGTTCCCGACGAAAAAAATGAAAGCTGTATTGTTGGCGCTGATCCAACGTTACCTGATCCTGTTGTATTTCCTGGCGATAATGAGGCAATTTTATTTTATAACCGCGTAACAGACGCTAACTATGAAGGTTACCGATTGCATTCGTGGAATAACGATGTGTGCGATGCTTTTGCACCGCCTTTTGATACGAGCGATTGGGAAAACGGCCATGTGCATGATGGGATAGATCCGAATTATGGTGCTTATTGGATTATAAAGCTCAAAGCCGATTACAACGAGTGCGCTAATTTTATTATTCATATAGGCACAGAAGGTGATGGTAAGGCATTTGGTGATGTTGATTTAACAATGCCATTAATGCAAGACGACGAAAAATTTCAGCGTATGAACTTTACTTTACATGGTGAGCCGTCTGTTTTTGAGTTTCCTATTTTAAATTTAGGTGAGCGTCCGGTTGCTATTGCAGGGGCTTCTGCACATTGGATAGATTTAAATACAGTATTATACAAACCGAGTAATGAACTGAGTCAAATCATTAAATTATATAGCTCTGCAAGCGCAGATTTAAAGGTTGATGAAGAGACTGGATTAAATGGTCAAAGCATTGAGTTGATACAAACCAACTTAACCGATGAGCAAGCACTAAAAGTACCGCACTTGAGTGATTGGACCGCTTATCAAGGTAACTGGGATGCAGAGGCCGCTAAGCAATTAATTAAACAACAACTGCTAGTGGCGGGTTTTGATGTTGATGGCAAACTTCTTGAAGCAAGTTACGTTCAAACAGCAAAAGCACTAGATGCGCTTTATACGCAAAATGAAAATGATGCTAACGAGGCGCTACTAGGCGTTAATTACAATAACAATGCAATTGATGTATCAGTATGGGCACCTACGGCCAATAATATGATACTTAATGTGTTTGATGCCGATAAAGCACAAGTGCATAGCAGTGCAATGCTATTTGATAGTAATACTGGCATTTGGTCTATCAGCTTAGATACTAAATACGATCGCCATTACTACCGTTTTGCGTTTGATGTATATCACCCAATCACTAAAGCGATTGAAAGTTTATGGAGTACAGACCCCTATTCACTCAATGTATCAAGCAATGGCTTGTATTCGCAGCTAATCAACCTAAATGACGATGACACCAAACCACAGGGCTGGGATGAACGCAGTATACCGACCGTTACCAATCCAGAAGATGCGATTATTTATGAAGGGCATGTACGTGACTTTAGTGTGCGCGATACCAGTGTTAGTGCACCAAATCGCGGTAAATACCTTGCATTTACAGAGCGCGAAAGCGTGCCAATGCAGCATCTTAAGCAGTTGGCTGATAAGGGTTTAACTCACTTTCATTTACTACCAGTGACAGACATTGGCACTATTGAAGAAAATGCCGCAGAGCGAGTTGAAATAACCGATACGTTAGGTAATTTATGTGAACGTATAAATGATGAAGCAGACGCTTGTAAAACAGAAGACAAGAACAGCACTATTGTCCAGTTGCTACAAAGTTATTTACCAGGCTCTGACGATGCCCAAGCACTTGCCAGTGCTATGCGTGATCTAGATGGTTTTAACTGGGGTTACGATCCGCATCATTTTATTGCCCCTGAAGGGTCTTATGCCTCAACGGCTGAGGGTATTGCTCGCGTAGTTGAAACGCGCGCTATGGTGCAGTCGCTACAAGAAATTGGCTTAAGAGTCGTGCTGGATGTTGTTTATAACCATACAACAGCATCAGGTATTTGGGATAAGTCGGTATTTGATAAATTAGTACCCGGCTATTATCACAGGTACAACGAAGTGAGTGGTGGCATTGAGCAATCAACATGTTGTGAAAACATCGCCACTGAGCATGTCATGATGGATAAGTTTGTCACTGATTCATTAGTGATTTTAGCCCGTGACTTTGGTTATGATAGTTTTCGCTTTGATGTGATGGGGCATATGCCTAAGTCATCTATTTTAGCAGCGCGTGAAGCGGTTCAAGCAATCGATGCAGATAACTATTTTTATGGCGAAGGTTGGGACTTTGGTGAAGTAGCTAATAACCGTTTATTTACGCAAGCAAAACAAGCCGATATGGCGGGTTCAGAGGTGGGTACCTTTAACGACCGTATCCGCGAGGCTATTCGAGGTGGAGCATTGTTTAGCAATAACCCAACCGATGGTAATTTAGCTGAGCAAGATACATTGCGGTTATCGCTTGCTGGCAATTTACAAAACTATATTCTAAAAGACTTTAAAGGCAATTCAGCGAAGGGCAATAGCTTTACGTGGAATACTCAGCCAACAGCGTATGCACTTGATCCTGCCGATAGCATTAACTATGTTTCTAAACATGACAACGAAACCTTGTGGGATCAACTGCAATACAAGCATATTGCAAGCATGAGTATTGAACAGCGTGTACGCGCCCATAATATAGCGCTCGCAGTGCCACTTGTGAGCCAAGGTATCCCATTTATGCAACTGGGCGCTGATTTACTGCGTTCAAAATCAATGGATCGTGATAGCTACAATGCTGGAGATTGGTTTAATGCAGTTGATTTAACTAAGCAAAATAATAATTGGAATATTGGTTTACCTAACGCTGAAAAAAATCAAGAAAAATGGTCTGAAATAATGCCTATTTCGGGTAATCCTCAAGCTGCTGCACAACCGCAAAATATTGCTTATGCTGGTGGGGTTTTTCAAGAGTTTTTAGCTATTCGCAGTGCTAGCCCACTATTTAGATTAACCACAGAGCAAGATGTAATAGAACGTGTTGGTTTTCATAATGTGGGCAAAAACCAGCAACATGGCTTAATTGTTATGAGTATTGATGATGGCGAAGGATTAACCGACATTGATGCAAACAACGATGCGCTCGTTGTGGTTATTAATAGCACCGAGCAGTTGCTTACTCATAGCATACCAACGGCGAATGGCTTTGAGTTACACAGTATACTTAAAGATAGTGTTGATCCAATGATGGCTGCAGCTTCTTTTACTCAAGGAGATGGTGAAGGTAGCTTTAACGTACCAGCATACACAATGGCGGTATTTGTTAAGCCGCAAGACGATGGCCAAGGTGTAGGGTTAAGTGCTAATGCAACGGTGGGCGCCCCCGATGTAGTACCTTTTGCGAGTACTGCCGTTTATGTGCGCGGCTCGTTAAATGATTGGGGTACTCGTGATGTACTTGAATATGTTGGTAATGGAGAGTACCGCTTAGCTGTTACGCTTAGTGCGGGTGACTATGAATTTAAAATAGCCTCAGAAGATTGGTCTACTGTCGATTTTGGTGCGCTATCAGATGCTGATAAAGAAGTAATTGAAAGTCAAAGTGAGCCCCTAACAGCTAGTGGGTCTAACATGACTTTTACTGCCGCTATTGATGCCACTTATGTGTTTGTATTTGATGCTAGCGATAAGGAGAGCCCAACACTTAAAATTTATAACGAGGAGCCATTTGTTGGTAATGCCATTTTTGTGCGAGGTACATTAAATAATTGGGGAGTCACAGACGAACTGATTTACAAAGGAAAGGGTATTTATACTTTTACTAATACTCTCGCTGCAGGGAGTTACGAATTTAAAGTTGCCTCTGAAGACTGGAGTTCGGTTGATTATGGCTCTGCTGATAGCGATATTAGTGCAACTTTAGGCAAAGCTAAACTATTAGCACTTGGTGGCGCAAATATGACTATAGATATTGCTAATGATGGCGAATATCAATTTGTATTGGATGCGAGCGATTTAAGCGCCGTTACATTAATCATTTTAAATGCGGAAATGTTTGCTGATACGCAAGTATTTATTCGAGGCAATTTAAATGAATGGAGTACGGATAACCCACTTATTTATCAGGGTAATGCTACTTATACAACGTCATTAGCTTTAGAAGCGGGTGATTATGAGTTTAAAGTGGCTTCTGAGGATTGGAGTACCGTTGATTACGGTGGTGTAGGTGAATCCCCAATTGTAAATATAGGTGAACTGACTTTACTGGAAGCGGTGGGTACTAATATAGCTTTGAGCGTTGCTGAGCAGGGTAATTATACATTTAGCGTTATTGGCCCTGATAGAAATAATATAAAGGTAATAATTAATCAACAATAGCATTTAGAGGCCGAGCATTATATATGCTCGGCTTCTATGTTTTAAATTAGAACTGATAGCTAACCGACATCATGGCAGTTGAGATACTCGACGTATCTATAATTGGCGAGTCTTCAATATCAGAGTCTAGTTGTGTGTAGTTAATCATAGCACTCACATTCCATTTTTTATTAAGCTGGTAGCTGAGTAGCATACCGGCATTATAATTCACTGTAGAGCCTAATTCGTATGCATCAAAAGTGTTTGATTCGCCCTTTGTAACACCGTAATAATAATTTGATACTTTGCTACTGCTTAGCTCAACTCCAAATGAAGGTATTAACATAATTTGTTTAGAAAGTTTGAATGGGTAGCTATAGCGAGCTTTTAATTTTGCGCCATCGCCATGGCCCAATATATCGTGTGACGCACTGGCACTTAAACTACCATACCCTGTGGTATAACTTACTTTAGAACCTGCATAGAGAGATATTTTGCGATCGTCGAGTGCTTTAATCTCGGCGAGATCAGAATCAGACGAATCAAAAAATTGACCGGGTTCTAGTATTACTGACCAATTAAACCCCTTATTTTCAACTAATTTGTAATCGAGTACAAAGCCTCTAAAGGTTAATTTTTCACCTTCATAGTTGATCATAGGTAAGAGCAATGTTCTATTATCTGTGCCCGCATAGGGAGATTCAGTTGAAATAAGCCCAGCACCAACCGACCACGGAGATTTATCTTGCGCTTGAGCCATTAGGCTTGATAAGGCTAATGTGCTAAGTAACAGTTGCAAACTCTTTTTCACATAGGTATTCATGATTACCTTCGCTATTAATGTAGTTATAAGATTCGTTATTGGTTTGACGCAGTGAGTGTAACGGTTATAAGTATTTTGAGTTGTAAGTTAGTGTGTGAAATTTTAAATATATGTAAGTAGCTGAAGTAAAGTGTTTAGTGGTTTTTTGGATTGCAATTTTTTATATGTATTACGAAATATAAGTAACATATTTTTAGAATAACTTTATAACTTTATATTTGATGAAATTGCATTCAATTTTGTAATGGAGTACTTTAAATTTTTATGGTGATTAGAAATAATATGATTATGGCTGAAATTATTTTAAAAAGTGCATCATTCGATTTTAAAGTAAAACAATACTGGATGGTTACTGCATCACTCATTAGTTTTTTAGCATTGGTTACTATTCCACTCATCCCTTTGATTTTATTTATAGTGTGGTTGGCGGCTGGGCGAATATTAGCTGCGATGTCTGCTGAACTATTACCACAAAAGCTAGTAGTTAAACGTGGGGTATTATTTAAAGAGGAAAAGTCGATACCGCTTGAAAAAATAACTGATGTTGGGTTGAGCCAAGGCCCGTTAATGCGGCTCTTTGGGTTATATCGTTTAAGTTTTGAAACGGCAGGGCAATCAGGACACGGCGCTTTAGTATCTTTGCTCGGTGTAGTTAATGCGAGTGAGTTTAGAGAGGCGATACTTGAACAAAAAGATGTATTGGCTAATCAAGGTAAAACGTCGCAGCAGTCGACAGAGCAAAGTGAGAAAGAGCTACTAAGAGCGCTGACTTATAGTGTAAAAAATATAGAACAAATGCTACTTGTTTTACTGGATGAAAAACAACAAAAGTAATTTATCTTTAAGTATAGGTAGAGCGCTTACAAGGATATTTTTATGAATACGGATATAAAAAATATATTTAATAATTATCCTGAGATAGCAAAAAGTAAGCTTATAAAATTACGTGAGTTAATTTATACCGTAGCACAAGAGCAAAACTTAGGAGCTGTTGAAGAGTCTTTAAAGTGGGGAGAGCCAAGTTATAACGTAATAAATGGCAGCCCCATTCGCATAGGCTTTAAGGGCTCATCGTGTTATTTGTTTTTTCATTGCCAATCAAAGCTAGTCAGCACATTTAGAGAGTTGTATTCCCACAGTCTCACTTTTGAAGGTAACCGGGCAATTGTATTAAATAGTGAAAAGCCATTACCAGAACACCCAGTTAAAGAGTGTATTAAATTAGCACTGACTTATCACAAAGTTAAACGCCTACCTTTGTTAGGCGCATAATTATAAGTACTTAGTTGATGCTTAAAATACGCTACAAATTTGATTTGCATCACAGGTAATAACGCTAACGTTTTCATAACCAACACGCGTTAACGCTTCTGCTCCCAATGTTGCGCGAGCACCACTTGCACAGTGTAAGTATATTGGCCGTGCAGCATCTTTTTCTATTTCCATTAATTTCATTTCGAGTAACCCACGCGGAATGTTTATTGCTCCTATAGCGGCTTTTGTAGCGTGCTCTGCGGGTTCTCGCACATCAATAAGTAGGCCTTTATTTTGTTCGAGCTCTATTTTTGCTTGCGCTGCGTCAATACGCCGCTGGTTAGGTGTGATAACTTTTAGTAAGTCAGGAATTGAAGTAAGCATTAGTCTGTGAATCCTCTTTTGCGTAAAAAAGACATTAATGGGCACCACTTTGTGAAAGCTGACTGCACTAAGTTAATACCTATGAATAATGTTAGAAACTGGAAATTACTATGTACAAAATAGCTTAAAAGTACTGATATTGTTACTGCACTACCGCCGATTAAAAGTATCGCATCGCTTATTTTCATTATAATCTCAATTTTATATTAGTAATACCTAATGTTAATTTATATTAGAGTTATCTAATGTAAAAGTCTATACTTAAAAGCATATTTATAAATGATGTGATTAAATGAATATTGAACAACTCGCTGTGAATGCAGAACAAGCCGAACAGTTTTTAAAATTAATGGCTAATAAAAATCGTTTAATGATTTTATGCAGTTTGCTACAAGGTGAGCAAAGTGTTGGTGAATTAAATAAAAATGTGCCCTTGGCTCAATCTGCACTATCTCAACATTTAGCCAGTTTACGCAAGGCGGATATGGTTATGACCCGCCGAGATGGACACACTATTTATTACTCATTGACCGACCCAAAAGTTGAGTCGATCATTGCTTTGCTATATGAGTGGTTTTGCCGAGCAGAAAACACTAAATAAAAGTAGCTATTTCATCAATAGATTTTTTATCCAGTGCATGAGCAGGTATTGTTGCATCATCACTTGGGTAACCTGCAATAAGTAGCATGTATGGGCGTTCGTTATCCCTATCGCGGCCACATATGTCGGTTAAAAAACTCATTGGCTTTGGAGTATGAGTAAGGGTTGCCAAACCACTGCGATGCAAAGCCTGAATTAAAAAGCCGGTAGCTAGACCAACCGATTCGTGTACGTAGTAATTAGTATTTTTATCATCGGTGCTTACGCCCCCTTTTTTTGACTAAATACCGCAATAAGCCAAGGCGCATGCTCTAAATAAGGTTTATTGGCATCGGTTCCCAGTGGCTTTAATGCCTCTAACCATTCTTCACCTGCCCGTCCTTCATAAAAAGAGCGCTCTAGTTTTTCGGCCGCTTCTCTTATTTGTTTTTTAATATCACTGCTGTTTATTGCCACAAAATGCCACGGTTGATGATTTGCACCACTTGGTGCCGTGCCCGCAGCTTTAATGCAGGTTTCAATAATATCTTTAGGGACAGGGCGATCGCTAAAACTACGAATACTATGGCGGCGTTGGCTGGTTTGTAAAAACTCGTTAGCACGTTTTAGCATTTCACCGTGAGGGTATTCTATAAAATCGTTCAGTGGTTGGCTTTGATGTTTTTGCATGGCTTTTCGCTTCTTATAAATAGTGTGTAGTTTTTATACCGAGTGAATATAGCTCATGCAAGTCTTATTAGTGTTTATTTTTTGTTACAAACTTCACTGATAAGTAACTAATGTTCCTATTTTTCTTGTGATATAACAGACTAGAAAAAATAATTATTAAAATCAAAGGAAGTAAAATGCTATCAATAAAAGGGTTATCAAAAACCTACGATAACGGTGTTCATGCATTACAAGGTGTTAATTTAACTATTCCTAAAGGGATGTTTGGTTTACTGGGCCCTAATGGTGCGGGGAAATCTTCATTAATGCGAACGATCGCTACACTGCAATCAGCCGATAGTGGCAGCGTTGTATTTGATGGTATTGATGTGCTAACACAACCTAAAAGCTTACGTGAGCGTTTAGGTTATTTACCACAAGACTTTGGTGTTTATCAGCGTGTTAGTGCTTATGATTTACTTGATCATATGGCGATTTTGAAAGGTTTAAGTAATAAGGCTGAACGTAAAGAGGCCGTTGAAGGGTTGTTAGCACAAACTAATTTATATGATCATCGAAAAAATGCCGTGAGTGGTTTCTCGGGCGGTATGCGCCAACGTTTTGGTATTGCACAGGCTTTATTAGGTGACCCTGATTTACTTATTGTAGATGAGCCAACAGCAGGGCTAGATCCTGAAGAGCGCAATCGCTTTCATAACTTATTGGTCGGTTTAGGCGAAAGTAAAGTGGTGATTTTATCAACCCATATAGTTGAAGATGTATCTGAGCTTTGCCCAAATATGGCCGTGTTAGCAAGTGGCCAAATTTTACTTGAAGGCAACCCAATTGAGTTGACTGACACGCTGCAGGGAAAAATATGGCACAAAGCGATGAGCCAAGCAGAAGCTGCAGAGCTGGAGCAATCATTACCGGTAATAGCGAAGCGTTTGTTTGCAGGCAAAACATTACTCAGTGTGTTTGCTGACGATGCGCCAGAAGGGTTTGAGTCTAAGCCTGCTGATTTAGAAGACGTCTATTTTTCAACATTGCACCAACACCGCAATAAAGCAGCATAAGGATACTGATTATGTTGTTTAAAATGATGCAATTTGAGCTGCGCTATTTTATGCGTCAGCCCTCTTTCTATATCACGTCACTTATTTTGTTTTTTCTTACTTTTATGGCATCGGTTTCTGACTCGGTGCAAATAGGGGGAAGCAGTAATGTAAATATAAATTCTCCTTATGCAATTTTGCAAGTTATTGCGATTATGTCGGTGTTTGCTATTTTTTTAGTGGTCAACTTTGTTGGAAGCTCAGCCATTCGTGATGACGTGAATAAGCTCAACGAATTAGTATTGAGTAAGCCACTGAACATAGTTCAGTATAAAGCTGGAAGATTCATCGGGGCCTATTTAGTTACGCTACTAGTGTTTTCAAGCACTATGTTGGGTGTGTGGGTTGGTAGTGGTTTTGGTAGCTTAATGGGTTGGTTAGACAGTGAAATGATAGGCGAAAACCAACTAAGTTATTATTTAGTGCCTTTCTTTTATATTGCAGCACCTTCTTTGTTTGTTGTCTCATCACTCATTAATGCTGTGGCAATACGCTTTCGTAGCATGGTAACGCTTTATTTAGTTGCTGTTGCTCTACTTATTAGCTATCTGGTTGGATCTAATATTTTCTCTGATATTCAATATCGTGAAATTTCAGCTTACCTTGATATGTTTGGTATGTCGGCAATGAGAATGCAGATGGAATACTGGACAATAGCAGAGCGTAATGTAATGGAAATTACGTTAACTGATCAGTTATTACATAATAGGTTAATTTGGGTTGGTGTTGCCTTACTAGCATTGGCAATTGCAGCACTCAATACATCTCATCACTTGGCTCAAAAGCAAAAAGTGAAAGGCAAGGCCAGTAAGAATAATAATACTAATTATACAGCTGCACTTAAGTTTAATATAACGGCAAAAGCGACGGGAAATAATGCGTGGTCGCAATTTTTAACGCGTACTGTTTTTGAAGTCAAACAAGTTATAAAAAGCTATTCGTTTGGTATTTTACTTATTTTATCTTTAGCGACATTAATACCTGCGTTAGTTGGTTCTATGGGCTCATACGGTACGGATGTTTGGCCTGTCACATTTAGAATGGTTGAGCTTATTCAAGGTAGCTTTGGTATATTGATGATGATAGTACTTGTTTATTATTGTGGTGAACTTGTATGGCATGATCGTGAATCACGAATGGCCGATATTATCGATGCGTACCCTGTTGCGAATTGGGTTTTTTGGGGCTCTAAATATGTAGCGCTGAGTGCTGTTTTATTATTGTTATGTGCATTTGGCTCCGTGGTGACATTGTTTTATCAAATGATTATGGGCATGGCGAACTTTGATATTGCACAATATGTAATTAGACTCGGTTACTTATTTGTACTCGGCCTTATCTTCCAAGGTGGTTTTGCCTTTTTATTACAAGTGATTAGCCCAAATAAATACGTTGGTATGGGATTATATGTGCTGTATTTTATCGCTACTTTGGTGATGAGTAACTATGGTTTTGAGCATAATATGTTTGTAATAGGTCGGACACCAGAGGCGCCTTATTCAGATATTAATGGTTATGGCCACTTTTTAACTGCGGTGCATTGGTATAATTTATACTGGTTAGGTTTTAGTATGATTATTGCTGCACTTAGCTATGCGCTTTGGCCTCGTGGGGCTGGGCAAAATTTAAAAGCACGCGTTCAGTTGTTAGGCTATCAGCTAGGCAATTCAGGTAAAGCGGTTATTGTATGTGGTACCCTTATTTTTGGTGGTGTAGGAAGTTTTATTTACTACAACACAACGGTTCTCAATCAATTTATAACCAGTGAACAGTATGAAGACTTACAAGAGCAGTATGAGCGTGAGTTTGGTCAGTTTGTAGATGCGGCTTTACCTATTCCAACAGATGTTGTTGTTACTGCTGATATCTACCCTAAAGAACGTCGTATTACAGCTACCGTGGTAATGCAGATAGAGAATAAATCGCAACAACCGATTACACGAATATTAGTAAATAAGCCTGATCATACTCATAAATGGAGTGTTGAGGTGAATGGCGCGCAACTTGGGGAGTTAAACGAGCAGTATCGTCATGCTTGGTTAGATTTTACTAAACCCATGCAACCAAACGAGAGCCGCGAAATTACAATGAGTGTAGAGCGTTATACCGAAGGGTTTGAAGATAGAGGAAGCGATGAGCGACTTGTGTATAACGGTACTTTTATTGACAACACGGCACTGTTCCCGAGTTTTGGTTATTCCTTTGGTAAGCAAATACAAGATAAAAGTGAGCGTCGTCAAAGGGGTTTACCAGAGTTAAAACGCGGTAATAAAATTGAAGAAACGCAGTATCATAATCAACCTTTGTTTGCAGATAACTATGTAAGTTTTGCTGCCACAATTTCCACTGATGAGTCGCAAATTGCGATGGTTCCAGGTTACTTGCAATCACAAAGTACTAAAAATGGCCGAACCACATTTGTATACGAAATGGATGCACCTATGTTGCACTTTTACACTTTACTCTCAATGGAGCTTGAGGTGAAAAAAGAGCAGCATAATGGCGTACATATTGAGGTTTACCATCACAAAGATCATGCTTGGAATGTAGATGCAATGATTCAGTCGACTAAAGATTCTTTAGATTACTTCTCTAAAGAGTTTGGTCCTTATCAGCATAAGCAAATGCGTATTATTGAGTTTCCTCGCTATCGTAGTTTTGCGCAGAGTTTTGCTAATACAGTACCGTACTCTGAAAATATGGGGTTTATTACAGATACACGTGACCCAGATAATATTAATTTTCCTTACTATGTAACATCGCATGAATTGGCGCACCAGTGGTGGGCGCACCAAGTGATTGGCGCGAATGTCGAAGGCTCTAATATTTTATCTGAAATGCTATCGCAATATGCAGCTATCATGGTGATGAAAGAAAAGTATGGTGAAAACAACCTTCGTAAATTCTTAAAGTATGAACTTGATCGTTACTTATTAGGACGCACGACAGAGCTTTATGAGGAACGTACACTTGCACGCGCCGCAGGGCAGCAGTATATCCACTATAACAAAGGTGCCGTGGTAATGATGGCCATACATGATTTGTTAGGTGAGCAGCGCGTAAATGCCGCTTTGCGAGCGTTTTTGCGAGATTACCAATATGCGCAAGAGTTTTACCCAACCACGTTAGACTTTATTGCCTATCTAAAGCGAGGAGCGAGTGAGCAAGAACAAGCATTCATTGAAGATCAATTTAATGCCATTACGTTATATGATTTAAAAATCAGTGATGTTGATGTGCAAGAGGCTGAATCTGCTGATGGGGAACATATCATTACATTGACTATTGCTGCAGCGAAAAAGCATGCCGATGGCGAAGGTAATGAAGAAGATGTACCGCTAGCGCAAATGATAGATGTTGCTTTATTTAGCGCAGATCCGAATGAGGTACATAGTGAAAGTGCTGTGATCTATATGCAAAAGCACGAGATAAAAACGGGTGTAAATACCATTATACTAAAGGTAACTGAATTACCTAAATTTGCAGGTGTGGATCCTTTTATTAAGTTAATTGACAAGAAAAGTGGCGATAATATTAAAGCACTGTAGCTTTTAAATGCAGTATAAAAAATGCCAGTTGTTTTACTGACTGGCATTTTTATAGCTATTGAAAGAGGTTATTGATAGCTAACAGTAAAGTTATTTTTACTATATCTAAACTCATTTAGTAAGTAGCCCTCATCCTAAACTTTGTAGAAAATTGTATAAATTTTTGTATAAACCGCTACATTTTCCCCACACCTTCTTACTAACTTAACTTTAGTTTTTTGTACACTGCTGTCATTAAGAGTAAACAACAAGGGATAAGAATGAAGCAGCTAATGATAAGCGTTTTAATACTAAGTCTAACCGCTTGCTCTGCGGTGACAATTCAGCCACAGCAAGCAGCCAAAATAACAAGCAAAGCGAGTTATGAAGATAGTCGACCGTTCTTTTTATGGGGATTGGTTGGAGAAGAGCGCGTTGATGTGAAAAAAGTATGTGTAGATAAATCAGTAACTCAAATGCAGTCACAACAAACGTTTAGTGATGGAGCACTTAGTTTAATTACATTTGGTATATATGCACCTCACACTATTAAAGTATGGTGCCAAGATGAAATAGTAGGAGAGGCATTATGAGTATTAAGTTACTTATAACAAGTTGTATGCTGATTATATTAACGGGATGTACGAACATTTACTTTGATAATGGTGTACAAGACAACGTGAGCAATAAAACTCAAGAGAGTTCACAATGGCATCATAATTTTGCTCTTGCATTATATGAAGGATCTAAGCCGTTAGATTTAAGTACTCATTGCCCACAAGGTGAATGGCAAAGTGTCCATACGTATAAATCGTTTACTAATGGTTTGGCAGAGGTGGCTGTTAATCAAATTGCTCCGGCTTGGTACCCTAAAACAGTTGAAGTGAGTTGTACTAAGGTACCATTCAAGTAATATTATAAACGAGAAAAGGGCCAAAAGGCCCTTCGTGTTGCAGCAAGTAACACATTCTTTTTTATAAGTTAAAGTCTACAGAGTAAGCTACGTAGGCTTTAATATCTGAATCATCTATATCTGTATCAGACAAACCAAAAGTAAAACCGTCTTTTGAAATAGATATACCGTAATCTAAGATATTGTCGTCACCAATAAAATCACCAGAGTAATGACCTAAATGTAGTGCCATTTCAGTACCGTTACTACCGACAGCAAAGCCATAATCAGCAGTTAGGTAAAGTGAGTCGCCAAAGTCTGTACCGTCACCACTTGCAGCTGATGTTGCAAGTACAGAAGCGCCAAACGTGAAGCCTTCAACACTAATACTACCGTAAATTTCAGAGAAATCTGCGTCAGCTTCAGAAGCTGCGTCTGGGTAAGCGTAATAAATATAACCAACATCGTAACTAACACTTTCGTTAATGTCGCCACCGAAGCCTGCGTATAAGTCAAGCTCGTAGGTCATTTCGTCAGCCCAAGATGCATTTGAAGCCCAAGTACCGGCATAAAAACCAGACTCATTAGCGTAGTCAATACCACCGGATATTGCCGCATCACCACCCGTTTGCTCTTGGCCGCGCCATAAGTAATTTGATGTTGCTGCCGCATTTGCTGTTACTTCAGCTTGAACCGATGTTGAGACTACCGATGTTGCAGCCATTAATGCGATGGTGCTAATCGCAATTGTTTTTTTTAGTTTGAGCATGTCCATTTCCCGTTATATGATTTTTGCATGCCAAGGTTTTATTATGTATTGCTTTAACCTTTTAATTGGATGCATTTTTATTGTTTAACTGGGGAGGTGGTGCACTGTGTGTGCCAGCTTGGTTTTATTTACTTTAAAATGTATTTTTATAATTTAAAAATAATGACTTACAAAGGAGTAGTGTTTTTTTATTGAGGTAATTTTAATAAGTGTTCGCACGCTGCTGGTGCATAAATTAACCTAACCGCACCATTAAAGTACAGCTAGGTTAGATTTATTTAGCCGAAAATAGTACGCATTAGACTAATTGTTTCGTTAACGCCTCGACCTTTTTGTACTTCATTAATGATCGAGTCACGTTTGCTGCGAATATGCTCAGGAATATCGTCAGCAGCAAGAGCACGGTCTACTAGAATTTCTGCAGACTCTTTGCCTCTACGTTGAGTTTTACCTGTCGTTGTTGTACTACGCTTAGGCTTGCTAAGTAACTTGATGTAGTTTGAACTGTCAGGTGTTTTAGTGTCTGCATAATAAAAGAAACATGGGATCAGTGCTTTAATAGCAACTAACTGTTCCTCTAGTTCGTTACTTGCATTAGCCATTTTATACCACGACATAGCTTGAATACCTTTAACGATATCTTGCCAGTAACGCTCAAAATCACTATTTTTAAGTTTTGGAACTCCAAGAGCGCCACATAATGCATCTAATCGATTATTTGTAATCGGAGTAAATAAATCAGGGCGACGCATTGCTAGCAAGCGAGTTGCAGGGGCTAGCGTTGGTTTTTCATTGTTGTCGGTAAACACTTTTGAGTAAGCAGCAACAAATTGCTGGTATTCATATTGAGTGATATCACCTTCAAGTGGGATGTTTGCTAGAGCTGCATCAAAATCACCTGGTAAATCGCTAAGCATTTGATGAAAGCTTTTTGCACTCTTAGTTGAGGCAAACCATTCAACATCAAAGTTGTATGTGCTTGGATCAAGTGACGCCATATGCTTACCGCTAAACGCAAGTAAATCTTCAGGAATCATATCTTTAAGAGATTGTTCACGAATGCTTTTAATGTAGTCTACTAAGCGAAGCTGTTCATCAAGAGCAATAACGTCTTTGTGTTGTTCTACAAATACACTTACAACAGGCCACGGAGCAATACGTAAAGTTTTAACCTGTAAAAAGCTGATAGCTGAAATAAGCTGATCGTGTAGCTTCTTAAGTATAGGTAATTGTTGCGGCTCTAGTAAATCGTAGTTCATACGATCTCTACTTGCATTTAATAGTTCGTAACACCAAGGTAAAAAATCATCAGGGTGGTTTTCTACTTTCACGGCCATAAGGTTAAGGCTTAACTCTGAAGATTGTTTCAGAATGTTCTGATAGATTTGATTTTCTTGTTCGCCTAGCGTCATTTTTGACGGTGAAATTAGCAGTTTTTTCATGCCTTGTAGAATCTCCGGATTAGATATATATTTTTTTGCTGGTCTATTTTAGCGCAATTACATCAATAACAACAGCGCTGTCCTCAATGCTTAATAGTGACAGGGGATAAATATGTATACTTTTCAATGTATCAAGATTAAATTATAGGTAAATATTAGTTATTTTGATTTGAGGTTTTTGTGAGATATTGTCATTAAATTTACAATGTTTAATTTCAAGAACATTAAATTGAATTATTTAGTTAATGCTTTTTTATAGCATTAACCATTTCATTAGTACTCTACTATATGTTTTTTATGCTGAAATTTTCAGCACGGATTCATATCATGCCAAATAAGTTAAACTAAATAGCATTTTTACAACTTCAGCAATGATTTTAAAGCTAACACTCGCTATGATAAGAGCATTATTTGCACGTTTGAAAGGACGATCATGAAAACCTTACTTAAAATTGTAGGTGTAATACTTTTATTATGTATAGCACTAATTGTTGCCGCACCGTTTTTAATTCCTACTGATACTATTTTTAATAAAGTGTCGCAGCAGGTAGAACAAACAACTGGGCGCACTCTTACTATTAAAGGTGATAAAACACTTAGCGTATTCCCTGCATTAAAGTTAGAACTTAACGACGTGCATTTTGCAAATATGGGATCAGGTTCGCGCGCCGACATGGCGAGTTTGAAACAGCTTGCTGTACATATACCTTGGTTTTCATTATTTGGTGGTGAGTTTAAATTAGATAAGTTTGTTATAAACGAACCAAATATCCTATTAGAAACCGACAAAAATGGTAAAGCTAATTGGCAGTTGTTTGATGCAGTTGCAGAGCAACCTAAAGAGCAAAGCCAATCAGGTGAAGCAATAAAGCTTCCAGATAACTTTGATATTGAGCTAGGTGAGGTTGCTATTTATGGCGGTACATTTACTTATCTAGATGGTCAAACAGGTACTAAGCAACAAATTAGTGATTTAGAACTCGCTATTTTACTTCCATCACTTCGTAAAACATTAGAAGTAAAAGGGGGTATTACTTATATGCAGGAGCGTTTTGAGCTTGATATAAAATTAGATACTCCAGCTAAAGCAATTGAAGGTGCTACTTTTAATGTTAAACAAACCTTAGATTCTCGTTTAGTTGATTTAACGTTCGAAGGGAGCATAGCTAAGCAAGGCCAAGATATTAAAGGTCAGTTAGCACTAAGCGGTGAGTCTGTTAAAAGTATTGCGAAATGGCAAGGTGTAGAGCTAGACGCTAAAGACAATGCATTTAACGGATTTAGTGTAAACGGTAAAATGCACCTACTAGGTGAGAAATTTAATTTAGAAGATTTAGTTGCGACGTTAGACGCATTAGAAATAAAAGGTAAGAGCGAGCTTAACCTAGGTAAGCGTTTAGCAGTAAATGCAGATATTGATTTAGGTATGCTTGACTTAAACCCGTACCTACCTGAAGCAGTGGCAAAACAAGAAGAGCCAGTAGAGCAAGAAGATAAACCTGCAGAGCCAATAGTATGGGATGACACTAAGATTGATTTAAGTGCATTAAATTCACTAGATGCAAATGTAGTGATTCGTTCAAGTGGATTAAAAGCCAATGATATTAAATTAGGCGCAAATCAATTTACTGTTGTTTTAAAAGATAGCGTTGCAAAACTAAGCCTAGATAGCTTTTCTGCTTATGAAGGGTCAGGTAAAGGCGTTATCAATGTAAACGCACAACAAGTGCCTTATAAAATATCAACTAACTTTGACTTAGCTGGTATAGATGCACAGCCTTTATTAGCGGATGCGGCAGGTTTTGACAAGCTAATGGGTAAGGGTTCTTTAAATTGGAACCTAAGCACAACTGGCCAAAGTCAAAAGTCGTTTATTGGTGCGCTTAACGGAAAACTTGGGTTTGAGTTTGCTGATGGCGCTGTAAAAGGCGCGAATATAGCTGAAATGGTACGTAAAGGTAAGGAGCTTATTTCAGGAAACTTTGGTGCAGCATCTGAAGGGTTAGATACTGGGTTTGAAGAATCAGAGCAAACAGATTTCTCTGCACTAACGGGAAGCTTCAACTTTACTAATGGTGTTGGCAAAAATACCGACCTATCACTTATCAGCCCACTTATTAGAATATCAGGTGAAGGCGATGTTGATTTACCCCAAACAACGGTTAACTACCGTTTGGTTACAGGCATAGTTGGATCGATTGAAGGACAGGGAACGACTGATGACAGTACAGGCTTTAAAATACCACTTCGCATAAAAGGCCCTTTCCACGATGTAGGTATAAAGCTTGACGTTGGCAGTGCGCTCAAAGATGAAGCTAAACAAAAGGTCGATGAGGCAAAAGAAAAGGCAAAAGAAAAAGCAAAAGATAAGATTAAAGATAAATTAAAAGGTTTATTTGGTTAATTTATTGCGCTCTAAACAAACAAGGCACATTACAGGTGCCTTGTTTGTTTTGTAACCACCTGTAAAATAGCTACATAGCCGGAATTGCTCAGCTTTAATTTCCCATCACTCCAAATTAATTAAAAAATAACCTATCGCTACCCCCTCAATGCTGGTACAATTGCCCGCCCTTAAGAGACAACTCGTTTGTTTTTGAGTGGGATTTAATCGAAATGTCTTGATTTTAAACAAATTTAAGACACGTTGTAATTACTACACCGGAGGTCATTAACATGATCCAAATGCAAACTCAGCTGGAAGTTGCTGATAACAGCGGCGCTCGCAAAGTGCAGTGTATAAAAGTCCTTGGTGGTTCACACCGTCGCTACGCAGCGATTGGCGACATCATTAAAGTTTCTGTTAAAGAAGCTATTCCTCGCGGTAAAGTGAAGAAAGGTGATGTTAAAAACGCGGTAGTTGTGCGTACCAGAAAAGGTGTTCGCCGTCCAGATGGTTCTCTGATCCGTTTTGACAGCAACGCTGCTGTTATCTTAAATGATAACTTACAGCCAATTGGTACACGTATTTTCGGCCCTGTGACTCGCGAACTTCGTAATGATAAGTTCATGAAAATCGTTTCACTAGCCCCAGAAGTACTGTAAGGAGCCAATCATGGCAGCAAAAATACGTCGTGATGACGAAGTAATCGTACTAGCAGGTAAAGACAAAGGTAAGCGCGGAAAAGTGCTTTCAGTTGTTACTGAATCTGGTCGAATCTTTGTCGAAGGCATAAACTTGATCAAGAAACACCAAAAGCCGGTTCCACAATTGAACCAAGCTGGCGGTATTGTTGAGAAAGAAGCATCTATGGATGCATCAAACGTTGCGATCTTCAACTCGGAAACGAGTAAAGCTGATCGTGTAGGTTTCAAGATTGAAGATGGTAAGAAATTACGTATCTTTAAATCTACTGGTAAAACTATCTAATAGTTGGAGTAGAATGATGGCGAAACTGCATGAAGTATATAAAGACAAAGTAGTAGCTGAACTTCAAGAGAAGTTTGGTTTCAGCTCTGTCATGCAAGTCCCTCAGATCGAAAAGATCACATTGAATATGGGCGTGGGCGAAGCCCTAGCTGACAAGAAGATTTTAGATCACGCAGTAGCTGATCTTGCAGCAATCTCTGGTCAGAAACCTCTAATCACTAAAGCACGCAAATCTGTTGCTGGCTTCAAAGTGCGTGAAGGTTACCCAATTGGTTGTAAAGTAACCCTACGCGGCGAGCGTATGTGGGACTTTTTTGAGCGTTTGGTATCAATCGCTATCCCACGTATTCGTGACTTCCGTGGCGTAAGTGCTAAGTCTTTTGATGGACGTGGTAACTACAGCATGGGCGTACGTGAACAAATCATCTTCCCAGAAATCGATTACGATAAAGTAGACCGTGTACGCGGTATGGATATTACTATCACTACTTCTGCGAAATCTGATGAGGAAGGCCGTGCGTTGTTAGAAGCGTTTAACTTCCCATTTAAGAAATAAGGGTAGGGTTATGGCAAAGAATTCTATGAAAGCGCGCGAAGCTAAGCGCACAAAACTAGTTGCTCAATTCGCTGAAAAGCGTACAGCACTAAAAGCTATCATCACAGATGTTAACACATCTGAAGATGATCGTTGGGACGCGGTTCTTAAGCTACAAGCTTTACCTCGTGATTCTAGCCCTGTACGTCAACGTAATCGTTGTAACATTACGGGCCGCCCACATGGTTACCTTCGCAAATTCGGCATGAGCCGTATTAAAGTTCGCGAAGCAGCTATGCGCGGTGAAATTCCTGGCCTTAAAAAGGCTAGCTGGTAATAGAATCATGGGAGTAAGACTATGAGCTTGCAAGATCCTATCGCGGATTTGTTTACACGTATCCGTAATGGTCAATCAGCGAAGAAAGTATCTGTAACGATGCCAACTTCAAAGCTGAAAGTAGCATTAGCTAAAGTACTAAAAGACGAAGGTTACATCGTAGATTTCGCTGTTAACAGTGAAGCGAAACCTGAGCTTTCTATCGAGTTAAAGTACTTCGAAGGCAAAGCTGTAATTGAAAATATCCAGCGTGTAAGTCGCCCTGGTTTACGTATCTATAAGAAACGTGACCAATTACCTAAGGTAATGGGTGGTCTTGGTATCGCTATCGTATCAACTTCTAAAGGCCTAATGACAGACCGCACAGCACGTAGTGCTGGTGTTGGTGGTGAAATCATTGGTTTTGTAGCTTAATCGGAGGGGAACTATGTCTCGCATAGCAAAGGCACCAATTACTGTTCCTGCCGGTGTAGAAGTTACATTAAAAGGCCAGGAAATCACAGTTAAAGGCAAAAACGGTGAACTAACTCGTACTATCAACAACGCTGTTGAAGTACAAGTTAATGACAACGTTATTACAACTTTACCTCGTGATGGCGTAGCTAATGCATGGGCTCAAGCAGGTACTGCTCGTGCTCTAATCAACAACATGGTTGTTGGTACGCATGAAGGTTACGAGAAGAAACTTCAGTTAGTAGGCGTTGGTTACCGTGCAGCAGCTAAGGGTAAAGTTTTAGACTTAACACTTGGTTTCTCACACCCAGTTAATTTCGCAGTTCCTGAAGGAATTACGATTGAAACACCAAGCCAAACAGAAGTTCTAGTTAAGGGCGTAGATAAGCAGTTAGTTGGTCAAACAGCTGCTAACATTCGTGCATACCGTAAACCTGAGCCTTATAAAGGTAAGGGTGTTCGTTATTCAGATGAGAATGTACGCCGTAAAGAGGCTAAGAAGAAGTAAGGTAAGACGATGGATAAAAAAACAGCTCGTCTACGTCGTGCTAAACGCACTCGTAGAAATTATATTGAACAAGGCACAACGCGTCTTGTTATCCACCGCACGCCACGTCACATATATGCTCAAGTAGTAAATGCTGAGGGTAATGTACTGGCTGCTGCTTCTACTGTTGAAAAGGCTATTAGCGAAACAGTTAAAGGCACCGGTAACGTTGAAGCTGCGCAAGCAGTTGGCAAAGCGGTTGCTGAACGTGCGGCTGACAAAGGCATCGAAAAGATTGCTTTTGATCGCAGTGGCTTTAAATATCACGGCCGTGTGAAGGCGCTAGCTGATGCTGCGCGTGAAGCCGGTTTGCAATTCTAGGAGTAGACAATGGCTAACGTAGAAGCAAAGCAACAACAGCCTGATCTAGCTGAAAAGCTAATCGCGGTAAACCGTGTGTCTAAAGTAGTTAAAGGTGGTCGTATCTTTAGCTTTACTGCACTAACTGTAGTTGGTGACGGCGCAGGTAAAGTAGGTTTTGGTTATGGTAAAGCACGTGAAGTTCCAGCTGCTATTCAAAAAGCAATGGAAAAGGCACGTCGCAACATGATTAACGTAGACCTAAATGGCAATACATTACAGCATCCTGTTAAGGGACGTCATGCTGGCTCACTAGTGTTCATGAAACCAGCATCTGAAGGTACTGGTATCATCGCAGGTGGTGCTATGCGTGCAGTACTAGAAGTTACTGGTGTGCAGAACGTACTTTCTAAATGTTACGGTTCTACTAACCCGATCAACGTGGTACGTGCAACGATTTCGGCTCTTGAGAATATGAATTCTCCACAGTCTATCGCTGCAAAACGTGGCCTTCGCGTAGACGAAATTCTGGGGTAACCATGGCAAATCAAACTGTAAAAGTAACACAAGTAAAAAGCTCTATCGGTCGTTTACCGAAACATAAAGCTACATTACGCGGTCTTGGTTTACGTCGTATCAACCACACTGTTGAGTTAGAAGACACAGCATGTGTACGTGGTATGATAAACAAGGTTTCTTACATGGTTAAGGTAGAGGGTTAATTCGATGCATTTGAATACACTTTCACCTGCTGCAGGTTCAAAAACTGCTCCAAAACGTGTTGGTCGTGGTATCGGTTCTGGTCTAGGTAAGACTGGTGGTCGTGGTCACAAAGGTCAAAAGTCACGTTCTGGCGGTAAAGTACGCGTTGGTTTTGAAGGCGGTCAAATGCCTATGCAACGTCGTCTACCAAAATTTGGTTTCACTTCTCGCAAATCTTTAGTATCTGCAGAAATAAACCTTTTTGAAATCGCTAAAGTAGAAGGCGATGTGGTAGACCTAAGCGCGTTACAAGCAGCTGGTCTAGTTAAAAAGAACGTTCTTTTCGTTAAAGTTGTTAAATCTGGCGAAGTTTCACGCGCTGTTACCGTTAAAGGCCTTAAAGCCTCTAAAGGTGCTCGCGAAGCAATTGAAGCTGCCGGAGGCAAGGTAGAAGACTAAGGAAGTACTAATGGCTAAACCAGGTCAAGATACACAAAGTGCACAAAGTGGACTTTCGGAATTGAAGCGCCGATTACTCTTCGTATTGGGTGCTATCATAATTTACCGTCTAGGTTCATTTGTGCCGATCCCTGGGATTGACGCCGCTGTACTTGCCGATTTCTTCGAGCAACAAAAGGGCACCATTGTTGAAATGTTCAACATGTTCAGTGGTGGTGCACTTGAGCGAGCTTCAGTGTTAGCACTGGGTATTATGCCGTATATTTCGGCTTCGATTATTACGCAACTATTAACGCATATGTATCCTCCGTTTATAGAGCTTAAGAAAGAAGGTGAACAAGGGCGTAAAAAAATTAGCCAGTACACACGCTATGGCACGCTTGTGCTAGCTACTATTCAATCAATCGGTATTGCTACTAGCTTACCGGGCATGATGGAGGGGTTAGTAGTTAACCCTGGTATGGGTTTCTATTTCACCGCAGTGGTGAGTTTAGTAACTGGTACTATGTTCCTTATGTGGTTGGGTGAACAGATAACAGAACGTGGTATCGGCAACGGTATTTCTGTTCTAATATTTGTTGGTATTGTAGCTAACTTGCCGTCTGCTATTGGTTCGACAGTCGAAATGGCGCGCCAAGGTGATTTGAATGTTTTTGTACTGTTGATGGTTGCGGTAATCGTATTCGCTGTTACTTATCTTGTAGTGTTTTTTGAACGTGGACAACGTCGTATTGTTGTTAACTACGCAAAGCGCCAACAAGGTCGTCAAGTATTTGCTGCTCAAAGCACGCATTTACCACTAAAAGTAAATATGGCGGGTGTTATTCCACCAATCTTCGCTAGCAGTATAATTCTGTTCCCTGGTACAATTGCAAGCTGGTTCGGCCAAGGTGAAGGTCCGGTCGCTGATGTATTACAAGCTGTTGCTACTACGCTGACTCCAGGTCAACCGTTGTACTCACTTGTTTTAGCTGCGGCTATTATCTTCTTCTGCTTTTTCTATACAGCGTTGGTGTTTAACCCGCGTGAAACTGCAGACAACCTTAAGAAATCTGGCGCATTTATCCCAGGTATTCGACCAGGTGAGCAGACATCTAAATACATTGATAAAGTGATGACACGCCTGACATTGGCAGGTGCTTTGTATATAACCTTTATCTGTCTGGTGCCTGAATTCATGACTATGGCATGGCAAACGCCATTCTATTTCGGCGGTACATCAATTTTGATTATCGTTGTTGTAATCATGGACTTTATGGCACAAGTACAGACTCACCTGATGTCTCATCAGTATGATTCTGTGCTGAAAAAAGCGAACCTTAAAGGCTACGGTCGATAAGGTCAGTTTACGGAGTTGAGCAATGAAAGTACGTGCTTCCGTTAAGAAAATATGCCGTAACTGTAAAGTTATTAAACGTGCTGGTGTAGTACGCGTAATTTGCAGTGAGCCTAAGCATAAGCAAAGGCAAGGCTAAGTAAACAGTCGTGCAGGCTGAGTTTTCTCGGCCTGTGTTTTTAGTAGTAATTTGGTCTTCGTTTGAGTATCCTTACGGGCTTTTCAAACTTATGATTACCAAATTCGAATATAGGAGATGTGTTAGTGGCCCGTATTGCTGGCATTAACGTCCCTGATCATAAACATGCAGTTATTGGTTTAACAGCTATTTATGGCATAGGTAAGACTCGCTCTAAGGCTATCTTAGAAGCGACTGGTATCGCCGAAACCACAAAAATCGGTGAACTTTCAGACGAAATTCTTGACGTACTGCGTGATGCAGTTGGCAAGTACACTGTTGAAGGTGATCTTCGTCGTGAAGTTACTTTAAATATCAAGCGCCTAATGGACCTTGGTTGTTATCGTGGCCTACGTCACCGTCGCTCTTTACCACTACGTGGTCAAAGAACTAAGACTAACGCGCGCACCCGTAAGGGTCCTCGTAAGCCTATTAAGCGATAAGGGGATAGTATTATGGCTAAGACACCAATTCGTCGTAAAAAGGTTAAAAAACAAGTTGCTGATGGTATGGCTCATGTTCATGCGTCTTTCAACAACACTATTGTAACGATTACCGACCGTCAAGGTAATGCATTATCATGGGCTACTGCCGGTGGTTCAGGTTTCCGTGGTTCACGTAAATCTACACCATTTGCTGCTCAGGTTGCTGCAGAGCGTGCAGGTACTGCTGCTCAAGAATACGGTTTAAAGAATCTAGAAGTTTTCATCAAAGGTCCAGGTCCAGGTCGTGAATCTGCTGTACGTGCTTTGAATGCTGCTGGTTACCGTATTACCAACATTACTGACGTGACGCCAATACCACATAATGGTTGTCGTCCACCGAAGAAACGTCGCGTTTAACAATAGGTTAGGAGAAATAACATGGCAAGATATTTGGGCCCTAAGCTCAAGCTGAGTCGTCGTGAAGGTACTGACCTGTTCCTTAAGAGCGGCGTAAGAGCTATCGACTCTAAGTGTAAACTTGAGACTGCACCTGGTCAGCACGGCGCTCGTAAAGGTCGCTTATCTGATTACGGTTTACAATTACGTGAAAAGCAAAAAGTACGTCGTATCTACGGTGTATTAGAAAAGCAATTCCGTAACTACTACAAAGAAGCTGCTCGCCTTAAAGGCAACACAGGTGAAAACTTGTTACAGCTTTTAGAGCAACGTTTAGACAATGTTGTATATCGCATGGGTTTTGCTAGCACACGTGCAGAAGCACGTCAGTTAGTAAGCCATAAAGCGATTTTAGTTAATGGTCGTGTTGTGAACATTCCTTCATACGTAATTACACCAGAAGATACTGTTGTAATCCGTGAGAAGTCTAAGACACAAGCACGTATCATCGCTGCTCTAGAGTTGGCTGAGCAACGTGAAAAGCCGACTTGGGTTGAAGTTGACGGTAAGAAATTGGAAGGCAGCTTTAAGCGTCTACCTGAGCGTTCAGACCTGTCTGCGGACATTAATGAACAACTAATCGTCGAACTTTACTCTAAGTAAAGTTAAGAGTTAAGAGAGGATAAAATGCAGGGTTCTGTTACAGAATTTCTAAAACCAAGGTTAGTCGACATCGACGCTATCAACCCAACGCGTTCTAAAATAGTTTTAGAACCATTAGAGCGAGGCTTTGGCCATACTCTGGGTAATGCTTTACGCCGTATATTACTTTCATCTATGCCTGGATGTGCAGTAACTGAAGTTGAAATCGACGGTGTATTACATGAGTACAGCGCGAAAGAAGGCGTTCAAGAAGACATCATTGAAATACTATTAAACCTTAAAGGTTTAGCAGTAACGTTAGAAGGCAAAGATGAAGTTTTTCTGACCCTGACTAAATCTGGTGTAGGCCCTGTTACTGCGGCTGATATTCAGCACGATGGCGATGTAACAATTGCTAATCCAGATCACGTTATTTGTAATTTAACTACAAATAACAGCGAGATCAGCATGCGTATTCGTGTTGAACGTGGTCGTGGTTATGTGCCGGCATCTAGTCGTTTATCCTCTGATGACGATGAGCGTCCAATTGGTAGATTGTTGCTTGATGCATCATTTAGCCCAGTTGAACGTATTGCGTACTCGGTTGAATCAGCTCGAGTTGAGCAACGTACAGATTTAGACAAATTAATCATTGATATGGAAACAAACGGCACTTTAGATCCAGAAGAAGCGATCCGCCGTGCGTCTACTATCTTAGCTGAGCAATTAGATGCATTCGTAGATTTACGTGATGTAACTGAGCCAGAAGAGAAAGAAGAGAAGCCAGAGTTCGATCCTATTCTACTTCGTCCAGTTGATGATCTTGAACTAACAGTACGCTCAGCAAATTGTTTGAAAGCCGAGCAAATTCAATATATTGGTGATTTAGTTCAGCGCACTGAAGTTGAGCTTCTTAAAACGCCTAATCTAGGTAAGAAGTCTCTAACTGAAATTAAAGACGTGCTAGCTTCACGTGGTCTTTCTCTGGGCATGCGCCTAGAAAATTGGCCGCCTGCAAGTTTAGCTGAATAATCTAAATCACTATATTAGTTTAGTTAGAAGGATAGGGTCATGCGCCATCGTAAGAGTGGTCGTCAATTAAACCGTAACAGTAGCCATCGTAAAGCGATGTTTAGCAATATGGCAGGTTCTTTGGTGAAACATGAAATCATCAAAACTACTTTGCCTAAAGCGAAAGAGTTACGTCGTGTAATTGAACCTTTAATCACACTGGCTAAGACTGACAGTGTAGCAAATCGCCGTTTAGCGTTTGCTCGCACGCGTGATAATGAAGTTGTTGGTAAATTATTCAGTGAAATCGGTCCGCGTAATGCAGATCGTCCAGGTGGTTACACTCGTATTCTTAAGTGTGGCTTCCGTACTGGTGATAATGCACCAATGGCTTATATTGAACTAGTTGGTCGCCCAGCGACTAGCGAAGCAGTTCAAGAAGACGCACAGTCTGCAGAGTAAGTCTTAAAGAAACCTAAAAGCCGAGCTTATGCTCGGCTTTTTCTTGCCTAAAATTTGTCAACCTATATGAATCAGTAATTATCTTCTATTATGGGTATCGACTCATAGATTCTGAATCGATAAGTTGTTTTGACAGCTGCTTTAATAGCTCTACCTAGTTACTCTTCACTTATCATTTATACAAAATAGCCTATTAGATTCTAGCTAAAGATCATTTCCACTATTTATAGGAGTGATTATAAGACATAACGTATTCTTTCTAATCTATACCGATACTATGAACTTCATCGTAAGGTTAAGTAAACTTACTTATTAAATATGTAAAACTATGGTTAAACATAGCCCAGTCAATTCAATTTTCAGCTTTTGACTAATTTAAGTGATTTTAGTTATACGACTCTTGCTCTATTGGCTAGCTTTTTTAGCATAGATGATGCAAATATATCTATACCCATAGGTGGTTGCCATAACTTTAATTTTAAATAGCTTTATAAACCGCTGGGTAGAGATGGTTTAGTTGTGTTTTTGAGCGTTTAGCTCAAATACTCAGCGAACAGCACATTATTTCAAGTTTTCTTCAAAAAAGGGTTGATCTGTTTTCGGATCTCCCTATAATGCGACCCCACTGAGACGGGAAACGCCGAAGCATAGCGAGGGACGAACTACTCAGAGAGTTAAATAAAACTTCGGTTTTAAATCTTCTAAAAAGAAAGTTTAAAACAAAGTATTGACTCGAAAAATAAAGGGTGTATTATTCGCACCCCTTGAGACGCTAAAGCGACTCAAAACGTTCTTTAACAATATAAAGCAATCATCTGTGTGGGCACTCGTACAGATTGAGTTCTAACAGCCAAGCTTAGTTCGCTAAGTAAGGCAAACAAATTAGAGTCTCAATTGAAAACTGAGTGACCAACAGAATAGTTATTTCGGTAATTATTCGGCACAGTCAATTCAATATCGAAAGATATTAAAAAATTCAGAATTCATTGAGCTGTCGAAAGACATAAAACTTTTTAATTGAAGAGTTTGATCATGGCTCAGATTGAACGCTGGCGGCAGGCCTAACACATGCAAGTCGAGCGGTAACAGAGAGTAGCTTGCTACTTTGCTGACGAGCGGCGGACGGGTGAGTAATGCTTGGGAACATGCCTTGAGGTGGGGGACAACAGTTGGAAACGACTGCTAATACCGCATAACGTCTACGGACCAAAGGGGGCTTCGGCTCTCGCCTTTAGATTGGCCCAAGTGGGATTAGCTAGTTGGTGAGGTAATGGCTCACCAAGGCGACGATCCCTAGCTGGTTTGAGAGGATGATCAGCCACACTGGGACTGAGACACGGCCCAGACTCCTACGGGAGGCAGCAGTGGGGAATATTGCACAATGGGCGCAAGCCTGATGCAGCCATGCCGCGTGTGTGAAGAAGGCCTTCGGGTTGTAAAGCACTTTCAGTCAGGAGGAAAGGTTAACAGTTAATACCTGCTAGCTGTGACGTTACTGACAGAAGAAGCACCGGCTAACTCCGTGCCAGCAGCCGCGGTAATACGGAGGGTGCGAGCGTTAATCGGAATTACTGGGCGTAAAGCGTACGCAGGCGGTTTGTTAAGCGAGATGTGAAAGCCCCGGGCTCAACCTGGGAACTGCATTTCGAACTGGCAAACTAGAGTGTGATAGAGGGTGGTAGAATTTCAGGTGTAGCGGTGAAATGCGTAGAGATCTGAAGGAATACCGATGGCGAAGGCAGCCACCTGGGTCAACACTGACGCTCATGTACGAAAGCGTGGGGAGCAAACGGGATTAGATACCCCGGTAGTCCACGCCGTAAACGATGTCTACTAGAAGCTCGGAGCCTCGGTTCTGTTTTTCAAAGCTAACGCATTAAGTAGACCGCCTGGGGAGTACGGCCGCAAGGTTAAAACTCAAATGAATTGACGGGGGCCCGCACAAGCGGTGGAGCATGTGGTTTAATTCGATGCAACGCGAAGAACCTTACCTACACTTGACATACAGAGAACTTACCAGAGATGGTTTGGTGCCTTCGGGAACTCTGATACAGGTGCTGCATGGCTGTCGTCAGCTCGTGTTGTGAGATGTTGGGTTAAGTCCCGCAACGAGCGCAACCCCTATCCTTAGTTGCTAGCAGGTAATGCTGAGAACTCTAAGGAGACTGCCGGTGATAAACCGGAGGAAGGTGGGGACGACGTCAAGTCATCATGGCCCTTACGTGTAGGGCTACACACGTGCTACAATGGCGCATACAGAGTGCTGCGAACCTGCGAAGGTAAGCGAATCACTTAAAGTGCGTCGTAGTCCGGATTGGAGTCTGCAACTCGACTCCATGAAGTCGGAATCGCTAGTAATCGCGTATCAGAATGACGCGGTGAATACGTTCCCGGGCCTTGTACACACCGCCCGTCACACCATGGGAGTGGGTTGCTCCAGAAGTAGATAGTCTAACCCTCGGGAGGACGTTTACCACGGAGTGATTCATGACTGGGGTGAAGTCGTAACAAGGTAGCCCTAGGGGAACCTGGGGCTGGATCACCTCCTTATACGATTTAGAACTTATTTGTTCGTAGTGTCCACACAGATGATTGTTAATTAGTGCTTGTTCTTCGGGATAACTAATTAATATGCTCTTTAAAAATTTGGAAAAGCTGATAATAAAATTCTGATGAATACATTGTATTTATCAAGAGTTTTCAAAAGTAAAAAAACAATGGTAGCAGTACCATTGAGTGCCATTTAGTTAACTCTTATGAGTTGATTGATTGGTATCTACTTTAGTATTCAATATTGACTTCTGGCGAAGTTAAACTGTCACAAAACAAAGACCCGTTTGGGTTGTATGGTTAAGTGACTAAGCGTACACGGTGGATGCCTTGGCAGTTGGAGGCGATGAAGGACGTATTAACTTGCGATAAGCCTAGTCAAGCTAGTAAAAAGCGCTTGAGACTAGGATTTCCGAATGGGGAAACCCACCTGCTTGCAGGTATCGTTAACTGAATACATAGGTTAACGAGGCGAACGCGGAGAACTGAAACATCTAAGTACCCGTAGGAAAAGAAATCAACCGAGATTCCGAAAGTAGCGGCGAGCGAAATCGGAACAGCCCTTAAGCTTATTATGTGTTAATGGAAGGCTGCTGGAAAGCGCCACGATACAGGGTGATAGTCCCGTACATGAAAAGACATTTTAAGTGAAATCGAGTAGGTCGGAGCACGTGAAACTTTGACTGAATATAGGTGGACCATCATCTAAGGCTAAATACTCCCAACTGACCGATAGTGAACCAGTACCGTGAGGGAAAGGCGAAAAGAACCCCTGTGAGGGGAGTGAAATAGAACCTGAAACCGTGTACGTACAAGCAGTAGGAGCCCACTTGTTGGGTGACTGCGTACCTTTTGTATAATGGGTCAGCGACTTATATTTTGTAGCGAGGTTAACCGAATAGGGTAGCCGTAGGGAAACCGAGTCTTAACTGGGCGAATAGTTGCAAGGTATAGACCCGAAACCCGGTGATCTAGCCATGGGCAGGTTGAAGGTTGAGTAACATCAACTGGAGGACCGAACCCACTAACGTTGAAAAGTTAGGGGATGACCTGTGGCTAGGAGTGAAAGGCTAATCAAACCGGGAGATAGCTGGTTCTCCCCGAAATCTATTTAGGTAGAGCCTCGGACGAATACTTACGGGGGTAGAGCACTGTTAAGGCTAGGGGGTCATCCCGACTTACCAACCCTTTGCAAACTCCGAATACCGTAAAGTAATATCCGGGAGACACACGGCGGGTGCTAACGTCCGTCGTGAAGAGGGAAACAACCCAGACCGCCAGCTAAGGTCCCAAAGTCATAGTTAAGTGGGAAACGATGTGGAAAGGCCCAGACAGCCAGGAGGTTGGCTTAGAAGCAGCCATCCTTTAAAGAAAGCGTAATAGCTCACTGGTCGAGTCGGTCTGCGCGGAAGATGTAACGGGGCTAAACTATGCACCGAAGCTGCGGATTCAGAATTTATTCTGAGTGGTAGGGGAGCGTTCTGTAAGCGGTTGAAGGTGTACCGGGAGGTATGCTGGACGTATCAGAAGTGCGAATGCTGACATGAGTAACGATAATGGGAGTGAAAAACTCCCACGCCGGAAGACCAAGGGTTCCTATCCCATGTTAATCAGGGTAGGGTAAGTCGACCCCTAAGGCGAGGCCGAAAGGCGTAGTCGATGGGAAACAGATTAATATTTCTGTACTCGATATAATTGCGATGGGGGGACGGAGCAGGCTAAGCAAGCATAGCGTTGGTAGTCTATGTGAAAGTGAGTAGGGCGTTTGTTTAGGTAAATCCGGACGAACATTAAACCTGAGACACGAGACGAGTCACTACGGTGATGAAGTTGCTGATGCCATACTTCCAGGAAAAGCCTCTAAGCTTCAGATTATATGGAATCGTACCCCAAACCGACACAGGTGGTCAGGTAGAGAATACTAAGGCGCTTGAGAGAACTCGGGTGAAGGAACTAGGCAAAATCGTACCGTAACTTCGGGAGAAGGTACGCTCCTATCTGTGATGAGACTTGCTCTCTAAGCGGACGGGAGCCGCAGTGACCAGGTGGCTGGGACTGTTTATTAAAAACACAGCACTGTGCAAAATCGCAAGATGACGTATACGGTGTGACACCTGCCCGGTGCCGGAAGGTTAATTGATGGGGTTATCCTTAGGGAGAAGCTCTTGATCGAAGCCCCGGTAAACGGCGGCCGTAACTATAACGGTCCTAAGGTAGCGAAATTCCTTGTCGGGTAAGTTCCGACCTGCACGAATGGTGTAACCATGGCCACGCTGTCTCCACCCGAGACTCAGTGAAATTGAAATCGCAGTGAAGATGCTGTGTACCCGCGGCTAGACGGAAAGACCCCGTGAACCTTTACTACAGCTTGGCACTGAACATTGAACCTACATGTGTAGGATAGGTGGGAGACTTTGAAGATGAGACGCTAGTTTTGTTGGAGTCAACCTTGAAATACCACCCTTGTAGTTTTGATGTTCTAACGTTGGCCCCTGAATCGGGGTTACGGACAGTGCCTGGTGGGTAGTTTGACTGGGGCGGTCTCCTCCTAAAGAGTAACGGAGGAGCACGAAGGTTGGCTAAGTACGGTCGGACATCGTACGGTTAGTGTAATGGTAGAAGCCAGCTTAACTGCGAGACAGACACGTCGAGCAGGTACGAAAGTAGGTCATAGTGATCCGGTGGTTCTGAATGGAAGGGCCATCGCTCAACGGATAAAAGGTACTCCGGGGATAACAGGCTGATACCGCCCAAGAGTTCATATCGACGGCGGTGTTTGGCACCTCGATGTCGGCTCATCACATCCTGGGGCTGAAGTCGGTCCCAAGGGTATGGCTGTTCGCCATTTAAAGTGGTACGCGAGCTGGGTTTAGAACGTCGTGAGACAGTTCGGTCCCTATCTGCCGTGGGCGTTTGAGAATTGAGAGGGGTTGCTCCTAGTACGAGAGGACCGGAGTGAACGAACCGCTGGTGTTCGGGTTGTCATGCCAATGGCATTGCCCGGTAGCTACGTTCGGAACTGATAAGCGCTGAAAGCATCTAAGCGCGAAGCAGGCCTCGAGATGAGTTCTCACTAGACTTTTAAAGTCTCTGAAGGGCCGTTGAAGACTACAACGTTGATAGGCAAGATGTGGAAGTGGTGTGAGCCATTAAGCTAACTTGTACTAATTACCCGTGAGGCTTAACCATACAACGCCAAACGCGTTTTATGCGACAGTTTAGACAGAAGTTAATATAACTAAAGTAGACATTACTTAGAAAGACTTAAAAAATATTATCAGATATTTTCCAAATTCAAGAGGTGACTCTTAGCGCGTAGCGTTAACATTGAGGCACCTTGCGCAAAGAAAATGGTAGCACTACGTGCTTGTCATTAATTCTTTGCACCATATTTGCTTGGTGACAATAGCGTTTTGGACCCACCTGACTCCATGCCGAACTCAGTAGTGAAACGAAACAGCGCCGATGATAGTGTAGCATTTGCTATGTGAAAGTAGGACATTACCAGGCTTCAAATTTTAGAGAGCCCGACTAGAAATAGTCGGGCTTTTTTACGTCTGCAGAAAAGTGAAATGCGGATAATTAACACACACTTACATCAACACCATCACGTAGGTCGGGCGAGCGTTGCGACTCCCGTAAAAAGCATAAAAAACCTTCGCTCAACAATGAGTGGTAGCATTTGTACTGTGGGTAAATAATACCAATTGGTTTAACATCTTACCTAATATAAAAGCTTTAACTATCTGGTCTTGTTATAAGTATTGAACATGACCTTTAAGCCTTTATATACGCTTTGTGTAGGTTAACTGAAGAGAATGAAAATAGTTAGGTAGAGATTGATACAGAGGTTTTACACATGAACTTAAATCTAAAGGGCATGATATTTAATAGTACTTATGGAGTGCCTGTGTAAACTAGCCACGTTATCTACCAGCATTCATTAATTGTTTTATAGCCAGATAGGCGGTTAGGGGCTGCTTTAATTTCATATGTACTGAGCGTTATTAATTTTTAATCCTAAGATTAACTAAGGCCATATACTTTATATTAAAAACTATCGATAAGACTTACTAAAAGTGTTTTGTGTACTCCTTAAACTAAAGTTTATTTTATATTCTCTTGGTTCTAATTAACCATCTATATATGCCAATAAAGAACAATGCTACAGATCCGAAGCCACTCAACACCCAAATGACTTTTAAAATGTTACCGCCAATGCTGCCGTCATGTAGAGGGTGTATCCAGTTTTTTATTTTACTAGCCGTACTTTGCTTATCTATATTAAACACGATCTCTAACTTTCCTGTAAGTGCATTAACCTCTATATAGCTATGTGGGAAGCGATACGAAGGATCGTCTACAGTTTGAAATCTAAATATGTGCGTATTCTCATTACTTTGATCACCGATTCTCATCAGCTTTGATCGCTTGATTTATCATTTTGTAGAGCCATTTTTAAATTAACTTAACTGATCATCATCAGTCAATTCATTTAACTGTTTTCGTATCGATTCTCCTTTTAAATTCAACTTAATTGCACCATGAATCAGCCTATCTAAAATAGCATCAGCATGCGTTGATTCACCGATCATTTGGTGCCAATTTTCCTGTGGTAACTGACTAATGATGATGTGTGATTTATAACCATATCTAGCATCGATTAATTCAAGTAAGTCACTTCGTTGCTGAGCACTGAGTGGCTCTAGCCCCCAATCGTCTAAAATAAGTAAGTCGTATTTAATGAGTTTACCCAATAATTTTCGATAACTGCCATCGGCCTGTGCTAGAAATAGACTTTCAAGTAATTCTTTTAATCGAATATAGAAGACACTTTTCCCTTGTAAACAGTGCTCGTGACCCAAGGCACACGCGAGGTAGGTTTTGCCACAGCCTGTGGCGCCTGTAATTAATATATTCTGATGTAAACTCAGCCAGGTGCTTTGGCTGAGGCTACGTATTTGTGCTTTATCTAGATTGCGCTTCGGCGAGTAAATGAGTTGATTTAACTGACCCGGTACGCGGAATTTTGCTTGTCGCACTAGTCGCTCTATTTTTCTTTGGTCACGCGTATCAATTTCATGCGTTAGCAATAAACTGACGCGCTCTATAAAGCTTTGTTCTTGATATAGGTTTGGCTGTTCAAGCTGCTGCTTGAGTGCTTGCTTTATACCCGATAACTTGAGCAGTTGAAGTTGCTGATTAATTGTTTCTATCATGTTTGCATTCCTTAATGGTAGTAATCTGTGCCACGTATGTTGCTATGTGTAATTGGCTTTTCTGGCTCTGTTTGGAGTGTGGGTAATGGTTGTTGGTCTAACCCTTTTTGCAGCATTTGCTTAATAGATCTGAGTGTGGTCGTATTCATGCAAATTGCTCGGTAGCATGCTCGCTCGAGGCGTTCCTTTGAATACGTTTTAGCTAAACTTAACACCCCTAAACAAGTGCGATAAGCTTGCTCTGGATGACGTTTGCTATTAAGCAATAATTCAACGACTTGATGAGTATAATCACCGATACTCAATGCCCATGAGCGTAAATTTATCGGTGACTGCTCATGCTGTTTTTGATGCGCCTTTGGCATATGATGTGTCTGTGTCGTATGTCCGCCTAAACGGTTTGAGCGTGGATGCTGTGCTATTAAAGTACCGTCATAATAAAGCTGCACGAGTTGATTGGATATGTGTGCGCGTAATTGTTTTTTAACCCACAGATAAGGCACGCTGTAGTAATGTTTTTCTATTTCAACATGGTAATCAATATGCACACGCACTGTTTTGATTTGTGTATATTGATAGGGCTTTTCAGGCAATGGCTTTAATGCGTTTTTATCCACCATATCAAATAGCTGTTTACGTGATTGTTGATATTGCTTCATCACCTTATTGTTCATCATATCCAGTAGCTTTGCTATTTCATGATTGAGTTGCGCTAAGCTGTGGAAGGTTTGGTTACGTAAGCGTGCCATGATCCAACGCTCAACAATTTGTACGCCCACTTCAGCCTTCGATTTATCTTTGGGTTTATAAGGTCTAGCCGGAATGACAGCAACGTTAAAGTACTCGGCTAACTGGTAGTACGTCGGATTTAAATCAGGCTCGTAGCGACAGGTTTTACTGACAGCACTTCTGAGATTGTCGGGAATAACAACGTCAGGAACGCCGCCTAAAAATTCAAAGCAACGCGCATGACTCATTACCCAATCTTCAAGTTGCTGACTATACGTTGCTTCAGCATAGGTATAATTTGATGCACCTAGCACAGCAACGAATATCTGAGCAGTGCGTTTTTCCTGTGTCGTCGGACAAGTAATGGTAATTGTGGGACCACAATAATCCACAAACAGCTTTTCACCCCCTTTATGCTGCTGACGCATTGAGAGTCGTTGCGTACCTAACCATTGTTTATAAGCTCGGCAGAAGTGACTGTAGCTGTAATAAGACTCACCCATTTTTTCAAGTAACTCATCAAACACGAGCTGTAATGTTAGGTGTTTATGTTGTTTTAAGTCTTTATTGATATTTAACCAGTCAGGCGTTGGGTGTCTTTTTTTACGCGTTGAGAAGCGCTTGAGTTTGGTGTTGAAAAATGTATTTTGCTGTTTATCCTCAGGTATTGGCCATTGATTTAAGCCTAACTCATTGGCCTTTTTAAGGTAATTAGCCACAGTACCAGGTGAAATATTTAAACTTCTGGCAATCTCTCGATGGGATAATTGTGCTGAGTACTTCAGCCGTAAAATGGAATGTAATTTACTCATAGATATAGGTCTTGTTGTCATTGTTGTTATCCTCATCAAACGATTCAGATAACGGTTTAACACACCTACAAAAATGATAAAACGTGAACTCGGTTACGAGTGGTATTAAGCTTTGAACGGCAAAATCATTAAGAGCATAAAAGTGATCATTTACAAGTGATTTTAGTGATCAAAGCTTAATGAGAATAAGCGATCAAAGTTAATGCAATTGGGTGATCAAAGCAGGAGAGAATATGCAATATGTAAATAGCATTTAAGTTTGATGGTGTTTCAATCCAAGCTAAACGCGCACCGGGTAATGCTTTTTTAGCTATTAGTATCGCTTGCGATAAAGGAATATTAGATTGTTTACTCGGTTGTATTTGTGTTTTTGAAGGGGAGTTTATATCGCTAACTAAAGCGGTTAATATAGGATCTGTCTGCTTTGGAATAGCAAGCATAATCCCTGTAATCGTTAGAGCTAATAATGGGATGCACAAGCTTAAACCAATTAATTTATGCCAGTCATAAAGTAGGCCTATTTTAGAACTGCGACGTTTAAATTTTAACGATTTTATCCATTGACCTTTTTTTGGCCACCATGCTAATAACCCAGATATGAGAAGGATTAATGTGGCAATGCCTATATACCCCACAATTATAATGCCGGTACTTCCTGTGAGTAATGAAAAGTGCAGGTTATATAACCACGTAACAAAATAATCGCCCCAGTAATCTTTTCGAATTACTTTATATTTATCATTTGAGAGCCAAATCATTAAGGTTGCAAATTCACGATTTTGTGTTTCTACAGGGTTATAGTAACGAGCCGGTATGATTGAATTGTCATCTGTTACCTCAAGCCGCCAGGGCCCATACTTATCTGGAAAAGCCGTTTTTAAGTTTTTGTATGCCAAATCCCAGTCGACTTTGTCTGTATGCTTTATATTTACTTTAGTGAGGTTCAGTTGTGAATCTATTTGTGGGTAATATATTAATACTGAGCCAGATAATGCAATAACAGTGAGTAAAAATCCTATTGATAAACCTAAATAAAAGTGTAATCGTCTAAATATCTTTTGCCAAGAAAGCTTTGGAAGCATGAATAAAGTAGCCGTAATAAGTGAGTGTACTTAAACAATAATTATTAGGTATTTTATAGTGTTTTAGAGAAGAAAAGTGCGACATTTTGTCGCACTTCTTACAATGCATATTTAAAAAATAAAACGCCAGCTCAAGGCTGGCGTTAAAATACAATCTTAAAGTTTATTTAAGCTTTAGGTCCTGCATTTTTTATATCATCTGATACGTCGTACTTAGCAAAGTTCTCAGTGAAGTCTGCGGCAAGTTTTGCTGCATATTCATTGTATTTAGCTTTATCTTCCCACGTATTAATAGGGTTAAGTAAGTTTGTATCTACACCCGGAACGGCAACTGGCACATCTAGGTTTAAAACATCAATATGTTGAGTCTCAACGCCTGTTAATTTACCAGATACAATAGCATCAACTAAAGCGCGAGTCGTTGGAATATCAAAGCGCTTGCCTGTACCGTAAGGGCCGCCAGTCCAACCTGTATTCACAAGGTACACTTTAGTGCCAAACTCGCGTACACGCTTCATAAGAAGCTCAGCGTAAACACCAGCAGGGCGTGGGAAAAATGGTGCACCAAAACAGGTTGAGAATGTTGATTCAATATCGCTAGTAGAGCCAATCTCAGTTGAGCCAACTTTAGCTGTGTATCCACTTAAGAAGTGAAAAGCAGCCGCTTCTTCGCTAAGAACAGATACCGGTGGTAATACACCGCTTACATCACAGGTTAAAAATACAACTGCTTTTGGTTCGCCTGCGCGGTTTTCTACTTTACGTTTTTCAACGTGTTCAAGTGGGTATGCTGCACGGCTGTTTTGAGTAAGGCTTGTATCGTGAAAATCAGGAACGCCCTTCTCATCTAGCACTACATTCTCTAAAATAGTACCAAAGCGAATTGCATTCCAAATTACAGGTTCGTTCTTTTGTGACAGGTCGATACATTTAGCATAGCAACCGCCTTCAATATTAAACACGCTTCCAGGTGCCCAACCGTGTTCGTCATCACCAATTAAAAAGCGAGTAGGATCTGCTGAAAGAGTTGTTTTGCCCGTACCAGATAAACCGAAGAATAATGCTGTATCGCCTGCTTCACCAACGTTAGCAGAACAGTGCATTGGTAATACACCTTTTGCTGGTAGTAGGAAGTTTTGTACAGAAAACATCGATTTTTTCATTTCACCGGCGTAGCGCATACCTGCTAGTAATACTTTACGCTGTGCAAAGTTAATAATAACGGTGCCATCGCTATTTGTGCCATCACGTTCCGGCTCACATACAAACGAAGGAACGTTCATTACTTGCCATTGTGGTAAGTTTGAGGCGTTATAGTTTTGTGGTTCGATAAACATGTTTTTGGCAAAAATATGGTGCCACGCTGTTTCTGTAGTTACGACTACAGGTAAATAATGCTCAGGGTCAGCGCCAACTTCTAGGTGAGAGGTGAAGTGGTCATTACTTTGAACATGTGCTTCTACGCGAGCCCATAATGCGTCAAATTTTTCTGCATTAAATGGGCGGTTAACGTTGCCCCATTGAATGTCATCTTGAGTTGTCGCTTCTTGTACAATAAAACGATCTTTTGGTGAACGGCCAGTTCGTTTTCCTGTAATTGCAACAAAAGCACCATTTGCGGCTAAAGTACCTTCGCCACGGCGGATCGCATGCTCGACAAGTTCAGCTGCGGTTAAATCGACAAAACGTGTAGCGCCTGTAGTCATGTTTATACCTAACTATGTGTGAGAGTTTGAACGGATAGCTCTGGGGTTATCAGTGCCCTTAAACTGAAATTATAGTAACAGAAGGTTTTAAGATATTCGAGCCCGCAAAGCCCCTAAAAACACATATATTTAAGAAAAAACATGAATAATTTCAATGATACCGGTGTCATGAAATTAGCAGAAAATATGACACCGGTATCATCTTTTTATAATATAAAACCGCATATTTTGCGGCTTTAATTACTATATATAGATGAAGCTGAACATTTAGTTGAAAATGCTTTTTATGTCTTGTTCGTTAAAAACATACTCTTTTAAACAGTAATGGCAGTTAATGTTAACAGTCCCTTTCTCAGCTACATCTTTGAGTAGTTCTTCTTGTCCAATATTAACAAGTGCAGTAATTGTTTTATCACGACTGCAACCACATTTGAATTTAATCGCTTGAGGTTCAAATACGCGAGGATTATCTTCGTGATAAAGACGTGTAAGAACAGTGTTCGCATCTAAGTGTAACAACTCTTCATTTTTAATCGTGTTACTTAATGCTTCTAGGTGTGCAAAGTCTTCAATTGATTTTTGTTTATCAACTGGGAGTACTTGTAAAAATAGACCACATGCTTTTGCGCTACCTGCTGTTGTGTCGGTTGCAAACCAAAGGCGTGTTTTTAGCTGCTCTGACTGCTCAAAGTAACTTTCGATACATTCACTAAGAGTGTCATGCTCTAGCGGTACTATCCCTTGATAGCGTTCACCTTTATCTGGTGTAATAGTGATTACCATATAGCCTTGGCCAATAAGCTCTTTTACAGTTGTGCCCGTAATTTCGCTTTGCAGGCGCGCAATACCACGCATGTTTTGTTTGTCATCACCATTTATAACTGCATATTTAACTGGGCCATCACCTTGAAGCTGTACAGCAATTTCACCTTCAAACTTTAAGGTAGCAGTAAGTAAACAGGTTGCAACGAGTAACTCACCAAGTAATGCTTTAACAGGGTCTGGGTAATTATGGTCGGCAATCATTTCATTGTAAGCATTCTCGATTTGTACGAGTTCGCCACGAACATCTAGTTCGTTGAATAAATAACGGTGAAGTAAATCTTGTTGCATGAGCGGCTATACCTAACTTGATTTCATTTTTAAAAGTTCGCGTCTTTGCTTTTTATCCGGTTTTTTATCCGGATGAGGGGCAAAAAAGCTGTTATTTTTACGTGCGATGCTGTTCTCTTCGCGTTTAGCAATACTGGCATCAGATTCTTGATACATGGTCTGTGCAATGGGGGCGCTTTGGCGTTTTTCAAGCACTGAGAGTATAGTTATCAGCTTTTCATCTACTCCTTGTGCAAGTTTTATGTTTGCGCCAACTTCTACTATTTTACTCGCTTTTGTACGCTGTCCATTATAATGCACTTTGCCGCCTTGTACCATTTCACGTGCAGTCGCACGAGTCTTATAAAAGCGAGCGGCCCATAACCACTTATCTAATCGAACTTTTAACTCATCTTTATGGTCTGAACTTACGTGGCTGTTACTTTTTTTACTCATAAGGCATTTAATCTAGTGTGTTATAACTTAAAATTTATCATGAAATCATTGTAGGCTGAAGGTATTATAATCGCAGTCTGTTTTACCTTGAGAGAGTGAGTCAACTCATTCTGTTTACAAAGTTTAATATTAGCGTGCTTGTTGAATGAAAAATGAAAGGGTACTATGGGTACGCGCTTACGCAGTAAATTAAAATAAGAATATTATTTATGGAACAGCAAATACAGCAACTTAAACAATTTTTAATTCGTTTACCACATGCAAAATTAAGTGCATTAGTGACTCTATTAGTTGTTGTTTATCTTGCTTTTTTATTATCAAAATTGGTTTGGCTTATGTGGCCAAATCCGGTTGTATCTCCACTTACTCCAATGCACTACGCTAATCAAACCAAGGGTGTCGCTGGTAATCGCTCTACGCAGCATATAGTGGAGCAATTTTTGTTTGGTAAAAAAGTTGCAACAAATAATAGTACTACGCGGCAATCACAAGTTATTAACAATGCACCTGAAACACGCTTAAGTATAAATTTAACAGGCATAGTGGCGGTAAGCCATGATGATAAAGCAGGTGTGGCTATTATAGAATCACAAGGAAAACAAATAAGTTACTTAGCGGAAGAAGTTATACAAGGAACACGTGCGAAAGTTGCACAAATATTACCAGATCGTGTAATTTTAAGCGTAAGTGGTGGCTTTGAAACATTAATGCTTGATGGTCTAGATTTCACAAAAAAAGTATCAATGCCTGTTCTTGCTGCCCGAGACGATTCAGAAATGGGACCACAGATGCTAATAGCATCAAACGATCAAAAAATAAATGCAACCGCAGATCCACAAGTAAGAGAAGCCTTAATAGAAACACGTGAAGAGTTACTCGAAGAACCAGGTAAATTATTTGACTATATACGTGTCTCACAAGCGATGAGTGATGGAGTACTTATAGGTTATCGCTTAAGTCCAGGAAAAGAACCTGAGCTATTTAAGCAAATGGGATTACAAAATAACGATTTAGCTATTGCGATTAATGGCTATCAATTAACAGATTTAAAACAGGCAATGTCAGCTATTAATGAGCTGCGCAATAGCACAGATGCTAATATCACTATAGAACGTGATGGCGAGCAACTAGATGTGCAATTTAGCCTGTAATAACTTAGCTTTGGAGTTTTAATATAATGGTTCAGGTGCTACACCTCAAAAAAATTAAAAAAGGGTTAGCTAAGTATGCAGCACTTTTTAGCAGCAAGTATTTCTTTGTCTGTTTCTGCTGTTGAGTATGCAGCTAACTTTAAAGGCACAGATATCAACGAGTTTATTAACATTGTTGGTAAAAATCTTAATAAAACAGTGATTATTGACCCAAATGTACGCGGCAAAGTGAATGTGCGCAGTTATGAGTTGATGGATGAAGCACTTTATTATCAGTTCTTTTTAAATGTATTAGAAGTTTATGGCTACTCAGCTGTTGAAATGGACAATGGCATTATTAAGGTTGAGAAAAGTTCAGACGCTAAAAAATCAAATGTCCCACTTATTACAGAGGGTAATGAAGCTAGTGGCGACATGATGATTACACGCGTTGTGCGCGTTAAAAACGTAAGCGTACAAGAGCTAGGTCCATTAGTTCGTCAGTTTAGCGATCAAAAAGATGGTGGTCATGTTGCTAATTTTAATGCGGCTAACGTAATGATGTTAACGGGCCATGCTGCGTCGGTTAATAGATTAGTTGAAATTATTCGTTCGGTTGATCAAGCCGGTGACAAGCGTGTAGATATAGTAAAGCTTAAGTATGCAACTGCTGATGATGTAGTATCGGTCGTCGATAACATTTATAAAGACAGTGGTAAAGGCAGTGTTCCTGAATTTTTAATTCCTAAAGTGGTTGCCGATGGCCGAACTAATAGCGTTATTGTAAGTGGCGAAGGCCAAGCACGTACGCGTGCTATAGAACTTATTAAACGCTTAGATGGTGAATTAGAAAGCCAAGGTAACACCAAGGTGTTTTACCTCAATTATGCTAAAGCTGAAGATTTAGTAAAAGTATTGCAAGGTGTGAGTAAGTCACTTGTTGATGACGCGCAAGGCGGCACAACTAAAACTCGTAGCAGAAACAGCAATGAAAGCAGTATAGAAGCTCACCCAGATTCAAATTCATTAATTATTACCGCGCAGCCAGACACCATGCGCTCACTAGAGTCGGTAATTGAGCGTCTTGATATTCGTCGTGCACAAGTATTAGTTGAAGCAATTATTATTGAAGTAATGGAAGGCGACGGGGTTAACTTAGGCCTGCAGTGGATTTCTGAGCAGGGCGGTATGTTACAGTTTAACAACGGCACTACGGTTCCCGTTGGCTCATTAGCTGTTGCGGCGGAGCAAGCACAAGATGTAACGGTTACCAAAAATATAATAGGAACAGAATCTGGTACTGTAACGCCCTATACAGAAACAACCGAAGGTGATTATGGTCCATTAGCTTCCTTACTTAGTGGCATTAATGGTCTGGCGCTGGGTGTTGTTAAAAATGACTGGGGTGCAATCATTCAAGCAGTAGCTACCGATACAAACTCGAATATTTTGGCTACACCGTCTATTACTACAATGGATAACGAAGAAGCATCTATTTTAGTCGGTCAAGAAGTACCTATTATTACTGGATCACAAACCGGCAGTAATAATGCTAACCCATTTCAAACGGTTGAACGTCAAGAAGTAGGTATTAAACTAATTGTTACCCCGCAGATTAATGATGGCTCTGCGGTACAACTTACTATTGAACAAGAAGTATCAAGTGTAAGTGGTGCAACGGCAGTTGATATTTCAGTAAATAAGCGTTCAATTAAAACAACTGTTATGGCTGATGATGGCGGTATGGTTGTGCTTGGCGGCTTAATTGATGAAGACGTGCAAGAAAGCGTATCGAAGGTACCATTATTAGGTGACATTCCTATTTTAGGTCACTTGTTTAGATCAACCAATACAACACGTCGTAAGCGTAATCTTATTGTATTTATTCGCCCAACAATTATTCGTGATGGTGTAAGCATGAATAAGCTAAGTTTTAATAAGTATAACTTTATCCGTGGTGAGCAATTTAAACAGCGCGAAGATGGGATTGATTTAATGCCAGCGACTGATTCGCCAATATTGCCTGAATGGAACGATGAATTAATACTTCCACCAACGTATGAAGAACATTTACGTAAGCAAAATGCACAAGAGCGTAAAGATGACTAATGCGATACAAGAGATAAACCAAGATGTGGTTCATCCTAATACGCATCATCAGGATGCGCTATTAGCAGATGATGTATTAATAGAGTTACCAGCTAAACGTTTACCATTTTCTTATGCAAGGCGCGCAGGTGTATTGCTAAGTAAAAATAAAGATAATCGTATTGTATATTATCGTGGTGAGCTTGACGTAGAAGTACTTTTAGAAGTGCGCCGTATTGCAGGTAATGGTTTTACATTAGAGCAGTTGGCTGACGATAAGTTTGAGTTGTTATTGGAAGCATCTTATCAACGTGATAGCTCTGAAACGCAACAAATGATGGAAGATATAGGGAATGAGGTTGATTTGTTCTCACTCGCCGATGAACTTCCACAAACAGAAGATTTGCTCGCCGGTGATGATGATGCACCAATCATCAAACTTATTAACGCCATGCTCAGTGAAGCGATAAAGGAAGGGGCATCTGATATTCATATCGAAACCTTCGAGCAAGAGCTTGTTATTCGCTTTAGGGTAGATGGTGTACTTAAAGAAGTCCTTAAGCCTAATCGTAAACTCGCATCGTTACTTGTATCGCGTATTAAAGTAATGGCCAAGCTTGATATAGCCGAAAAACGTATTCCTCAAGATGGCCGTATTAGTTTGCGTATTGCTGGGCGTGCAGTTGATGTACGTGTATCTACAATGCCATCAAGCTTTGGTGAGCGTGTAGTACTGCGTTTACTTGACAAAAATAACGCACGTTTAAATCTAGAAGATTTAGGTATGACCGCAGAAAATCGTGCATTGTTTTCTGATTTAATCAGTAAACCGCATGGCATTATCTTAGTCACAGGGCCAACGGGTTCTGGTAAAAGTACTACGTTGTATGCTGGTATGAGTCAAATCAATTCACGCGATCGCAACATTCTGACAGTTGAAGATCCAATCGAGTATGAGATTCCGGGTATTGGTCAAACACAGGTTAACGCTAAAGTTGATATGACCTTTGCGCGTGGTTTACGTGCAATATTACGTCAAGATCCTGATGTAGTAATGGTGGGTGAAATACGCGATCTTGAAACGGCGCAAATTGGTGTTCAAGCGTCACTTACCGGTCACCTTGTTATGTCTACTCTGCATACAAATACCGCATCGGGTGCAATTACACGTATGGAAGATATGGGTGTTGAACCATTCTTACTTTCATCGTCGTTACTCGGTGTGTTGTCGCAACGCTTAGTACGTACGTTATGTAATACCTGTAAAGAAGGTCACACGGCTGATGAGCATGAATGTCAGCTGTTAGGCGCCTCTTTTGAAAGCCAACCGACAATTTACCGAGCGGTCGGGTGTGAAGAGTGTAACTTTAACGGTTACCGTGGTCGTACGGGTATTCATGAGTTACTTGTAGTTGATGAAACAATACGCGAAATGATTCACAACGGTAAAGGTGAGCAAAGCGTAGAAAAATACATTCGTAAGCGTAGCTCTAGTATTCGCCAAGATGGCTGTAGCCGTGTACTCGCAGGTAAAACAACACTTGAAGAAGTATTACGTGTTACCCGTGAGGAAGGTTAATTATGGCGGCGTTTGAGTATCGTGCTCTCGATGGTAGAGGTAAAGAAAAAAAGGTATTTTAGAAGCTGATACGGCTAGACAAATACGTCAAGTTTTACGTGAACAAAAGCTAACGCCGCTCGAAGTGGTTCCAGCAGCGCAAAGTGATAAACAAGTTAAAGGTGAAAAAGCTCCTTTATTTGGTAGCTTTTTTAAACCCACTATATCAACATCTGATCTGGCACTTATTACTCGTCAGTTAGCAACGCTGATTCAATCAGCACTGCCAGTTGAAGGTGCGGTAATGGCTGTAGCTGAGCAGTGTGAAAGGCCGCGTTTAAAGCGCATGCTTATGTCAGTACGCTCAAAAGTTGTTGAAGGCTATACGCTTGCTGATGGTATGAGCGAGTTCCCCCATGTATTTGACGATTTATACCGTGCAATGGTTGCCGCAGGTGAAAAGTCGGGCCACCTTGACCAAGTACTTAACCGCTTAGCTGATTACACCGAGCAGCGTCAACATATGCGAAGCCAAATTACTCAAGCAATGGTTTATCCTATTATTTTAGTGGTGTTTGCAATTGGTATTGTGTCGGTTTTATTAGGTACAGTTGTACCTAAAATATTAAAAACCTTCGAAAAGACCAAGCAAGTATTACCTTGGACAACAGAATGGGTAATGGCCGGCAGTCATTTTGTGCAAAATTATTGGTTTATTAGCTTAATTGCTATTACAGGCATAGCTATTGGGATTAAGCATGCATTGAAACAGCCAAAAATACGTTTTTGGTGGGACGATAGGTGCTGCATATGCCGGGAATTGGCAAAGTTGCACGTGGTGTTAATACAGCTCGTTTTGCACGCACGCTAAGTATTTTATCATCAAGTTCGGTACCTCTACTTGAAGGGATGCGAATATCAGGAGGTGTGTTAGTTAACGAAAAAATTAAGAAAGCAGTTGCTGACGCTTCTGATAGAGTAAGTGAGGGAGCGAGTCTAAGGGCTGCGCTTCAACAAACAAAATTATTCCCACCCATGATGCTGCATATGATAGCCAGTGGTGAAAAATCTGGAGAGTTGGAGCAAATGTTAGAACGTGCTGCAAATAACCAAGATCGCGAATTTGAAAGTATGGTTAATGTGTCGCTTAAGTTATTAGAACCCGCGATGATAGCGTCAATGGCCGTTATTGTACTTTTTATCGTTATGGCAATTTTACAGCCAATTATGGCAATGAATAAAGCCGTTGGGCTTTAACCTAAAATAACTTTTTAATATATTAGTATTTTTAGAATAATGAGGTAATTACGTGAACAAACAATCAGGTTTTTCTTTACTAGAAGTAATGGTGGTACTTGTTATCATCGGAATGATCATGTCAATTGTGGCACCAAATATTATGGGTCAACAAGAAGAGGCTGCTATTGATAAAGCGCATTTAGATATTCAGCAGCTTGAAGATGCAATGAGCCTATACAAGCTTAAAAATAAAAGTTATCCAAGCACAGAGCAAGGTTTAGAAGCCCTTGTTAATAAAACAAGTATTGAGCCTGTTCCTAAACGCTTTCCAGATGGTGGGTTTATCAGTGAACTACCAGAGGATCCTTGGGGTAATACTTATCAGTTAATTAGCCCTGGAGAAGTTGGTAAGTTTGATATTTTCTCTTTTGGCCCAGATGGTGAACCCGGAACCGATGATGATATTGGGAACTGGGATGAAGAAAAACAATAATGCAAATTAAGAGTACATTGTTTTTATACGTAAATAACGAGAGCTTACTATGCAAGTAAGCTCTACGCGTATAAACGCAAAAACGCGTGGTTTTAGTTTGATCGAAATTTTAGTGGTATTAGTGATTATCGCTTTTGCCACAAAAATGGTGGTATACAGCTTAGAAGGCGGAGCTGAGGATGAGCTAGATACTCAGGCACTTAGGCTGCATACCACCATTAATATGGCGTCAGAATTTGCTATTTTAAATCAGGTAGAGCTTGGTTTTCACTTAGATGACAATGTGTTTGAGTTTTTAGTTTTTGATGGCGAAAAATGGATAACCTTCGATAGAGAAGACTTGTTTAAACCAACGGAGTTTGATGAGCGTTTTAAAGTAACACTTAATCTTGAAGATTTAGCTTGGGCACAAGATAACTTGCTTGAGCAAGCTAACTGGCGTGAGTTAATGAGTGGTGGTGACGAAGATAGTTTGCTGGAACTTAAAAAACTTAAAATTCCAGAAGTACTTATTTTATCATCAGGAGAGGTTAGTGCATTTCAGCTAATACTTGAATTAAAAGAGCAAAGTGAGCCTGTCTATTATATTGAAGGTGAATTTACAGCCCCAGTTAATTTACGTCGAGAACCAGAATAAATGCATAACCATAAAGGTTTCACCTTACTTGAAGTGCTCGTTGCATTGAGTATTTGTGCCATGGCAGGTATTGCCGCTATGCAAGCAACAGGCGAGCATATTCACCATCTATCGACGATTGAAGAGCAAACTTACGCTTCATGGGTTGCTGAGAATGTTTTAATAGAACAGCGCACTAAAGGTGAGCAGTGGCAAGGTAAAAATGGCGCACGAGGCAGTGAAGTAATGGCAGGGATAGAGTGGTTTTGGCAGCAAGAAGTAATTCCTACTGCAGATAAAAATTTTGTAAAACTGACCATTAATGTATTTAGCGATGAAAAGTATGAGCAATCTACTTATGAGCTTACAACCTATTTAAATAAAGGTAAGAAGTAAGTGAAGCAACGTGGATTTACATTACTCGAAGTTATGGTGGCATTGGGGATCTTAGCTTTTGTAATTATTGCTACGCACCAAATATTAGATACCACCACGAGAGCGAAAGATGCCTCAGATGAAAAAATAGCCGAGCTTAATGGACTACAAACTACATTTAGACTGATGGATCAAGATTTTAGCCAAATGACAAAGCGAGCGGTGCGTAATGAATCTGGTGATGTGCAAGAGCTGTATTTATTGGCCGGACGATATGTTCTTGATAGTCAATATGATGGGATTGCTTTTGTACGCGATGGTTGGATAAACCCGATTAATTTACTACCACGCTCTGAACTTCAAGCCGTTGGATATAGGGTTATAGATGATAACTTAGAGCGCGTGTACCGTGTTTATGTCGATCAGCTTGATAACATGGAGCCGCGAGTACAAGTTATTCTAGAAGGGATTGAAGAATTAAAGTTTGAATTTTTAGATGATAAAAATGAATGGCAAGATAAATGGGAAATTAAAGCGTTGCCTAAAGCCGTTGCGGTTACTCTACAGCAAGTTGACGCAGAACCTATTCGTCGTGTGTTTTTAGTGCCGGGGCAAGGGAAAATAGTAGTACCACCAAGTACGAACTCTACTAATACAACCTCAAACAGAACAAGCGGAGGGACTCCTTAATGGATAAGCACTCTTCGCGTGGAGCCGCTTTAGTCATTGTATTATTTATTGTTGCTTTGGCTGCAATTCTAGCTGTAGAAATGAGTGCAAACTTAATGGTGCAAGTCCAAAAAAGTACCAATTTACAAGGGCATCAGCAAGCTAAATGGTATGCCTATGGCGCAGAAGAACTTGCCATTAAAGCCCTTATTCAAAGTAAAAAAGATGATGCAGAAAAAACCACGTTAGAGCAAGTATGGGCAACACAAGGTGATGTGCCTTACCCTGTAGATAACGGTACGTTGAGTGGAAAAATCACTGATTTACAAGCATGCTTAAATTTGAATGCGTTAGCCGTAGAGCCCGATCCAAACAGCGCAGAAAAAACAAACCCAGCGCACAAAGCTTTGTTTGCTCTTCTTGAAAATATAGATGATTTACCAGCGAATGAATCAGAAGAGGCGATGGCCGATAGTGTATTTGATTGGCTTGATAGCGATAGCATAACCTATCGCTCTGGCGCTGAAGAAGACGAGTACTTATCACGTGAATTCCCATATATGACTGCAAATAGTTTATTCGCTTCTACATCAGAGTTGCGTTTAGTTAAAGGGTTTAATCCTTTAGTAATGGAAAAGGTATTACCTTATATATGTGTTATTCCTGGCAGCAAGCTGCTTTCTATTAACGTAAATACATTAGCACCAGAGCAAGCACTTATACTTAGCGCATTAATTGATGAGCTTAGTTTATCAGGAGCTGAAGCGGTTATTGCCGCGCGTCCGCAGGCGGGCTTTGATAGTAAAGATGAGTTTTTTGAAGTGGTTCAGCAACAAGGCGGAAAAAACGTCAAAGCTGTTGAAAACTTATTTGATATGAAGAGTAGTTATTTTAAATTACAAACGCAGGCAAATTTCGTTGACCTGCGTTTTTCGATGACCACCTTACTGTACGCCGAAAATGGCGACGTAACGATACTGGCGCGAAAATTTGGAGGCGTACAGTGACAGAGATACTGTTGATCCGCACGGGTCAAACTGAACAAGATAGCCTTAATTGGTTAATTTATTCACCGCAAGAACAAGAAATAATAGCAAGTGGTGAACTATTAAATGCGAGTCACTTAAGTGAGCTGAGCGAAAAAGCACAAAGTCGGGAAGTGATCGTATTGCTTCCTTGCGATCAGGTGCAACTGAAAACAGTCATTTTGCCAACAAAGTGGAATCGCAAATTAGAACAAGCTTTACCCTATATGCTTGAAGAAGATATAGCGTGTGATGTCGATGAGTTATTTATTGCTGTTGGTGAGTCAACAATGGTTGGCGAACAGCACGCAGTTCGAATTGCAATGACTGACAGAGAATGGTTTGAGCAATGGTTAGCACTATTTAACGAACATCACTTAGCGGTATATACAATTATTCCTGATGCCCTATTACTCCCTTTTGCTGATAACGATATAGTCACTGCAATAGAGCTTAATAATCAGTGGTTATTTAAGCAAGGTCAATGGCATATCAGTGCTGTAGAAACCAGTTGGTTAAACGGTTACTTATCTGCCATGGGTAATCCTGAAATCAAACATTTTAGCCCAGCTAATCACTTTCCTGAGAGTGTAAATTTGCAAGCACAAACGAGTGATTACGATTTACCGTTGGCATTATTTGCAAAGCAGCTTGGACAGGTTAAATTTAATCTTCGTCAAGGGATGTATCAGCTTAAAAAGAAAAGTACATTGTGGTGGGGATACTGGCAAAGTGCGGCAATTATTGCCGGCGTTGCTTTAGCGTCAACAATCGCAATAAAGGCGTTAGAGTTGCATCAATTAAATACCAAAGTTGATATAGCAAAAGCACAAGTTGTAGAACGCTATCAAAATGCATTTCCAGGTACTAAAGTACGCCCACAGTTAATTAAGAGCCAAATTAATGGTGCACTAAAAAAAGTACAAGGTACAAGTGATGCTGGGTTTTTAGATTTAACAGCTCAGTTAGTAGATGTTTTTTCGCAAGTGAGTGAATTTACCCCCGAAACGCTTCGCTACGATAAACGTCGTAATGAGTTACGCATTCGTGCCCGAGCTAAAGACTTTCAAACTTTTGGTAAAGTTAAAAGTATTCTTGAAAAGCAGGGCTTGACCGTAGAACAGGGGTCACTAAACAATGATGGTGACTTTGTTGTAGGTGAAATAAAACTGCGAGGTGCAGTATGAAAAAGCAGTTAATACAATATTGGCGTTCGCTAAAAGAACAAGAGCAACAATTAGTTGTTGGTGCTGGTGGCGTGTTTATTATTTTTGTATTAGTAATGGGAATTTTTAGACCATTAAATAATGCAATTGAGCGAGCTGAAAAATCACAAATTAAGCAGCAAGAGTTATTAGTTTGGGTCGATGAAAGTATTGTTAAGCTTAAAGCCGCAGGTAATACGCGAATAGAAAGCAACCAAAACTTAAGCCAGATAGTTAACTCAACGCGTAGTCGTTATAATATCAGTATTAGTAAAATGCAGCCAAGTGATAGTTCATTACGTTTAACACTTGATTCCGTAGAGTTTAACCAGTTAATAGAATGGCTTGACGAATTGGTGAATCAGCATGGTTTACGTGTCGAAAATTTAGATTTAAGTCGTGATGATAAATCGGGCTACGTTCGTGTAAGTCGTTTGGTATTAGAGAATTAATTAATGAAAAAAATAATAACGTTATCGATTGTCTTTTTACTTAGTTTTATCGTGTTTTGTATTATGAAATTACCGGCAGCTATTGCGCTTGATATCGCAAAGCCGTATTTACCAAAACAATTAGAAATAGGGCAAACTGTAGGTACTGTCTGGCAAGGTCAAATGATGCAGGTCCGTTTTGATGACGAGCAGTTAAATAATGTCCGTTGGGATATTGCTGGCTGGCAGTTATTTATAGGTAAACTAAATACTAATGTAAAATTTGGCAATGCACGTGAGCGCAGTGATATTTCGGGTTATGCGGATGTAAGCTATGGGCTTTTTAATAAGGAAGTTATAGTGACTGATGGACTTGTTCGTTCGACAGTAGAGCGTGCAATGCAACGAGTGCGACTTCCTCTGCCTGTAACCGCTAAAGGGCGTGTAATTTTGGAAATTGATGAATACAGCACCGGTGCACCATATTGTGATTCATTAAAGGGTGAAATAGCGAGTCCTAATATTGACGTACAAGGCTTAAATGGGTGGTTTAATATTGGCCCTCTGGCTGGTAAATTAAGCTGTAAGTCGGGCGATATTGCTATATTAATTGATCCAGATAATACGTTAGGCCTTGAGGCTGATGCTACACTTAAAGCTAATTTTGACTTCAGAGTCGCGGGCTATGTTAAACCTGATGCCAGTCTTCCAAAAGATGTACATGATGCGGTTAAGTTTTTGGGTCGTCCAGATAATCAAGGTCGTTACCCGCTCAATTTTTAATATTTACTAATAAAGAGTTTTAATGCAATTACCTCAATTTACTGAGTTGCACGCGAAGCAGCTCAGCACATTTTTAGATACCCAGCCCCAAGCAATGACATTATTACAAAGCCAAGGTTATTTGTTTGGCGTAATTTGCTCTCCTGAACCACTTGATGTGCATGAATGGCTCGATACAATATTATCAAATAAAGCCAATGATTTAGACGAAGAGACATTGTTTTTGTTTATGGCGCTATATCATCAAATTAGCGAACAGGTGTTTGAAGCTGGTTATAAATTGCCTGCTAATTATGATATTTATTTTTGTAAAAGCTGGAGTGAAGGTTTTTTACAAGCAACCACAATGTACACTCAAAAACTGCTAGATGCCCCACAATTAGAAGTACAATATAAAGAAGCACTAGAGAGCGCTCAAGCAACACTGAGCTTTTTTGCACTCGATGAGCAAATTATTAGCCAAATTGCAGCACAAAATTTAATGAATGAGCAGTTACTCTGTTTACAGCAATATGAGCTAATGGGCGATTTTGCTTTAGGTTTTGCTGAACTTGTTGAGATTGTAGCGCTTAATAGTGGCTTATATACAGACGAAGGCTGGGACGACTAGGTGTGCTTTTAGTGCTCAGGTTATTTTTATTACGTGGGCCTATTACAAGTAAATTCAACGTTAAATAGCGGCTTGGGATTGGTTTATTATCCAAAATTCAGATTAAGTACCCAATTCCAGAATAATGTCAGTACAACCTTGCTTACACCTTACTACTCCTTTACCAGCTTCGGTGGTCGCTAGGTTTAGCGTTAAAACACCACTGCACTTCTCGCACTTTAGTGTTTTTCCCTGCGCTAGTTTTTAAGCATGTTGCGCTGTTTATGAAACGAGTCACTGGCTTTCTTATTTAATTTTGAAAAATCCATTACTTTGCTCGCCTTTGTTCTAACGCTTCAGATATTATTTTACATACAGTATTTAAACGCTCATCGTAAAAATATAGGTTTAACTCACGCTCACGACAATAACGTAAATTAAACAACTGCACTGACTCGTCTGTTGTAAAGGTTTTCTCTACGTACTCTTTCCCTGAGTCAGACAGTCTTAATTGTGATTTTATACGGCTTTTAGTCATATTAGCTGCGGGGCTGCGATTGACTTTAGTTGTCTCGCTTAAAAAACTAATACCTTCACCTAGTAATTTCTCTCGAGGTTCTTTTATAAGTGGATGATCGATCGTAAAAAAAGCAAGGATCATTAACACCAGTATTATAAATTTTTTCATGAGCACGTAAACCTTGATCTAAATGAGGTTGAATTACCATGCAGTGTAATAAAATGCATTTTAAAAGCAAGTAACTGAGATGAATAAATTATTAGCGATCTATGCCAGTAATTTTAATCAATATTGGTATAATGCTTAATAGCAATCAGATGTTTCTGAAATATCTGAAAGTATTCAAATGATGATTTATCAAACTGATCATGCCTAGCAAGTAACTTGCTACACTTTACTGTATAGGGCATTTGAATATTGCTAAACTTTTATTTCCAAGCGGCGTTGAGGAACTTCGATGGACAAACAAATTAAAGTAAAAAACATTCCTGTGGAGGTAAAAATCCAAAAACCGGATTTAAGCCGTCAAGATGACAGGTTTAATCCCCGAAATCGTATTTATGTGCGAGCAGTGAAAGGTCTTCATCAATTATTAAGGCAGCGTATTGGTTTTTTAGGTTTGCTTGCATTTATGGCACTACCATGGATTAATTTTAACGACCAACAAGCTGTGCTGTTTGATTTAATCGGGCAAAAATATAATATTTTTGGTTTAACGTTGTGGCCACAAGATTTCACCATACTCGCGTTCATTTTTATGTTGGCAGCATTTGCGCTGTTTTTAGTGACCACCTTCTATGGGCGAGTGTGGTGTGGCTACACATGTCCACAAACTGTTTGGACCTTTATTTTTATTTGGTTCGAAGAGAAGTTTGAAGGCACGGCTAATCAACGTAAAAAACTTGATCAACGGCCCATGAATTTTGATAAGTTTTGGCGTAAAACGGCAAAACATACTAGTTGGGTATTATTTTCGTTATATACCGCTATTTCCTTTGTCGGTTACTTTACGCCGATAAGAGAGTTACTTCCTGATTTTGTAACGTTTAACGTAGGCGGTTATGCATTAGTAAGCATTATATTCTTTGCTGTGTGTACCTATGGCAATGCCGGTTGGATGCGAGAAATTATGTGTTTACACATTTGTCCTTACTCACGTTTTCAATCAGCTATGTTTGATAAAGACACATACACAGTAACGTACGATGAAAGCCGAGGTGAAAGCCGTGGTCCTCGTTCACGTAAAGTAGACCATAAAGATTTAGAACTAGGCGACTGTATAGACTGTAATTTATGTGTTCAAGTATGCCCAACGGGTATTGATATTAGAAATGGGCTACAAGCTGAGTGTATAAACTGTGGCGCGTGTATTGATGCGTGTGATGGCGTAATGGATAAAATGGAATATCCGCGTGGGCTTATTTCATATACGACAGAGCGAAACCTCGAAACACCTGAAAATAAAACTAATCCACTACGCGCTAAAATCATTGGTTACACAGTTATACTTGTTGTGCTTACGGGGGCGCTTGTAGCTAATATCGCACTGCGTAAAACAATGGACTTTGATATCATTCGTGACCGAAACCAATTATATCGTGTCGATTTTGATGGTTTAGTAGAGAACACCTATACATTAAAGGTAATTAACAAGGCGCAGTACGAGCAAACCTTTAATATTAAAGTACAAGGGTTAGATAACTTTAAATATATTGGTAAGCAGTCATTTACAGTGCAGGCAGGGCAATCTCATAATGTGCCATTGTCGCTTGTAATGGATCCTTATGATTTGAAGGCGCCGATGACAGAGTTTAACTTTGTGCTTTCACCGGTAGATGCGCCGGATGAGACAATATCGCAGTCGAGTAACTTTTTTAAAGCGCGATAATCACAACCTACCTTAAATAGGTAAGTTGATATAGCAATTAACAAAAGCGGGTATATAACCCGCTTTTTATTTTATATAAGAAGAGTATGAGTAAATTTAGTTTTATTGACTTAACACCCGACCTAATACTCGATGCAATAGAAAGCGTAGGTGTGTACGCCGAATCTGGTTTATTGGCGCTCAATAGCTATGAAAACAGAGTGTACCAATTTAAAGCCGATGATGGCCTGCGTTACGTAGTGAAGTTTTATCGCCCAGAGCGATGGAGTAAAGAGCAAATTCAAGAAGAGCATGACTTTGCATTTGAACTAGCAGAAGCGGAAGTACCCGTTGTTGCCCCTATTTTATATAATGGGCAAAGCTTGTTTGAACACGAAGGGTATTTGTTTGTGTTGTTTCCAAGTGTAGGCGGGCGTTTATTTGAGGTTGATAATTTAGATCAGCTTGATGTAATGGGGCGATTAATTGGCCGTATGCACCAAGTAGCTAAAACAAAACCTTTTACTTACAGGCCAACAGTTACCTGTGATGAGTATTTGCATACAGCCAAAGTTCATCTTCAAAAAAGTAACTTAGTGCCCATGGGAATAAATACTGCCTTTTATACTATTTTAGATTTAGTGATAGAGCAGGCGCAAAAACAGTATAAAGATGTGCAAAGTATTCGCTTACATGGTGACTGCCACGTTGGTAATATTTTGTGGGCGGGTGATGCGCTAATGTTTGTTGATTTAGATGATAGCCGTCAAGGTCCTGCAATCCAAGATTTATGGATGATGCTCAGTGGCGATAGAGCGACGCAACTGTTACAGTTAGACACCCTTGTAAATGCGTATGAAGAGTTTTGTGATTTTGATCACTCTCAACTCAAATTAATTGAACCGCTGCGAGCAATGCGTATTATCCATTATATGGGATGGGTAGCTAAACGATGGAGCGATCCTGCCTTTGTGCGGAACTTTACATGGTTTGCTGATGACAAATACTGGGAGCAACAAATTTTAGCACTGAAGGAGCAACTTGCAGCACTGCAAGAAGCGCCGTTAAAGTTATTGCCGTAATATTTTATTTAAAGACAAGTACAACGAGATACAAATGCTTAAAAAATTAAAACTAGGCCTACTACTTCTTTGTTTACCATTTGCGGCATTTGCTGCACAATTTGAAGCTGATAATCAATATACAATTATTAATGCAGAGAAAAGTAAAACACCACAAGTGACGGAATTTTTTCATATTATTGCCCGCATTGCTTTAAGTTTGAACCTGTTGCTCAGGCAATAGAAAAAGCTTACCAACAGGTGCAACGTTTATTAAAAATCATGTTAACTTTTTAGGTGGTGTTTCACCACAGGCGCAAACCAATCTGAGCTTTGCCTATCTGATTGCCAAAAAACATGGGCAAGAAGATGCTATCACAGAGCAAATATTTAAAAGTATTCATGTTCAACGTGCACCATTGACTGAGATGAAAGATTTGAAAAAACTTTTAGAAGTAAATGGCATTGATAGCGAAACGTTTGATAAAGATATGGCAAGCATGCCTATTATTTCAGCTGAGCGTGCATTACAAGATAATCAAAACAAATATTCAAAATTAGGCGCACTTACAGGTGTACCTACTTTTATTGTTAACGATAAATATAAAATTAATATTAATACAATTAAAAGCCAACAACAGTTTGATGAACTAGTTGCGTTTTTATTAGCCTTATAATTTCGGAGCATAATAATGATTAAATTAGTTAAAGCAGGTTTGCTTGCGGTATTACTTCCTATGGCGGCAGCAAGCTTTGCAGCAACGTATGAAGAAGGCGTGCATTACGACGTTGTTTCTGAGCGTGCAACTAAAAAGCCAGAAGTTAAAGAGTTTTTCTCATTTTACTGCCCTGCATGTAATAACATGGAGGCACTAATTGGTGAGTTTAAGCCTAAGCTTGATAAAAACGTTAAATTTAAAAAGAGTCATGTTGATTTTGTAGGTGTACGTGACCCAGAAAACCAACAGATGATGAGCCAAGCACTTGCGACAGCTGAAGTACTCCCACAGAAAGATCAGATTATTTCTGCAATCTTTAATCATATCCATACAAAGCGCGCTAAATTTAATGAGCTTGCAGATGTAAAAGATATATTTGTAGCGCAGGGCGTTGATGGTGATAAGTTTGATAAGCTGTTTAAAAGCTTCTCGGTACGTACGCTGAGCTCTAAAATGAAACGCGATCAAGACTACTTTAAAGAAAAAGGCGCACTACGTGGCGTACCTACCTTTATTGTAAATGGTAAGTACAAGTTAAACCTAGGTCGTGAGTCGGGTATTACTGAACCAGAAGATATTGGAAAATTAATTAATTACCTAGCTAATAAATAAATTTAGCCAAAATAAAAAAGCTCCTTAAGGAGCTTTTTTATTTTATAAGGATATAGCGATGGAAAAAATATTAGTATCGAGTTGTTTACTAGGGCAACCTGTTCGCTACGATGGTAGAGGACACGCAATTTTGCATCCACAGCTTAATTTGTGGCAAAAACAAAATAGATTAATTGTGTTTTGTCCTGAGGTCGCTGGTGGGCTTCCTACTCCTAGAGCTCCTGCTGAAATAATACAGGGGAGTGTAGTTACAAATTTAGGAGAAGATGTAACAGAACAGTTTCAAACTGGAGCTAATATAGCGCTAGAACTCTGTAAAAAGAATCAAGTTCGTTTTGCTCTACTTAAAGAATCGAGCCCTTCTTGCGGACGAAATACAATATATGATGGAAAGCATCGCGGAGTAAAAATCGAAGGACTAGGTTTAACTGCAGCATTATTAATAAAAAATGGTATTCAAGTATTTAGTGAAGAGCAAATACCAGCACTTATAAAAGTACTGGCACTTTAATTTTGGCTGGCTATTTGCGTTGTAAGAAAACGCCCGACTCAATGTGATGTGTATATGGGAACTGATCAAATATAGCAAAGCGCTTAACGTTGTGCGTACGTGCTAAGTGATCAAGGTCACGCTCAAGGGTTTCAGGATTACACGATATATAAATTATGCTTTCGTAGTTAGCCACTAAATCACACGTTAATTCATCCATGCCCGCGCGCGGTGGATCAACTAATATGGTTTGGCAGTCATAGCTTTTAAGGTCAATACCATCTAAACGAGAGAAAGTACGCTCGCCATTCATTGCTTGAGTAAACTCTTCACTCGACATACGAATAATATCTAAGTTCTCTACGTTATTTTTAGCAATGTTGTATTGAGCAGAATGAACAGATGATTTTGATATTTCTGTTGCTAATACTTTATTAAAACAGCCCGCTAACGCAATTGAAAAGTTACCGTTACCGCAATACAGTTCTAATAAATCATTTTTAAGTGGTTTACATAAATCTTGCGCCCACTCCAGCATATTAATATTTACTTTTGCATTAGGCTGAGTAAAGCTATTTTCTACTTGTTGATATATAAGCTCTTGACCATTAACTGTTAAACGTTCAGTTACAAAGTCATCACCTAGTACTTCTTTTTGTTTGCGAGCACGGCCTATAAAGTCAATTTTGTATTTACTGCTAAGCTTTTCTTTAAGTGCTTTAATTTCACTTAACCATTCATCATCCAGTGGTTTGTGATAAAGCAAGCTTACTAAAATTTCACCGCTTAGCGTTGATAGGTAATCGATTTGAAATAACTTACGACGCAATATTTCACAAGGCTTGAGGCTTTCAATCATCACCTGCATTATTTCACCTACTAAAGGCGCTGCTGGATCAAATGTATCAACACGGATTTTTTCTTTTGTTTGTTGATCAAACATAATGTGAAACAGATCGTCACCGTCGTGCCATACTCTAAATTCAGCACGTTGGCGGTAGTTAGTTGGCTCTGAGCTAAATACTTCTAGTTGCTCCACACCAAAACGTTGAAACTGCGCACTAATACGCTGCTCTTTTTCACTTAACTGCGCTTGGTACTGTGTGGTATCTATTTTAATAACTGCCATTAACGCTACTACCTTATCTAAGATCTGTTTATCGGCGCTATTGTAGGGAGCGCTGCGTATTTGTCTAGTTTTGGCTAGCATTTATGCTGTTTTATTGCACATTGTACTTTAGTTTTTATTGTTATAGCCGATAATAAATTACGCACGCTTAGGAGATGTAACATGAAAATAGGTAACTATGGCTTCACGCCAAACAACAACATTAATAAATTCAATAATAAAGCAGATATACAGCAACCTACTATTCAATCTCCCCAAGATAGTTACCAGCAACGTGGTAAAGAATTAGCTGCAAAAGTGCTTGGCGATAAAATGGCTGAGCAGCTTGGATTGCCTATCGCAGAAAAAAGCAGACAAACCACTATTTGATTTTGATGAAATCGTAAAAAACGTACTCGATTTTGTCAGCGGCGCTGTAAATAAAGCAAAAGCTAATGGCGCTAATGATGAAAAGCTTAAAGACATGTTAGGCGATGCGCGCAAAGGAGTCCAAATAGGGATTGACGACGCTGTTGATGAACTCAAAGGTACAGGTGTATTTAATGACGAAATGGAAGAGGGCATCAATAAGTCCAAAGAGGGAATTTACAATGGGCTTGATAAATTTGAAGAGTCGCTATTTAATCCACAACCTGCCAGCGTAAATATAAGTCAGGCTCAATATGTCAGTATGACTAGCAATGCAGAGTATAAATTCACTACCGCAGAAGGCGATGAGGTAAGTATTAGCTTTGCGGATGCATTTGAATCTCAATCGGCGAGTGGCTATCAGAGAAACAGTGATAGTGAATCGTTTGCAAGCTCATCATCGCAATCTCGACAGGTATCATTTTCGATGTCGGTTAATGGTGACTTAAATGAGCAAGAGCAAGAAGCGATTAATGCGATGATGGAAGACTTACAAGATTTAAGTAAAACCTTTTTTGGTGGTGATTTAGATGAAGCATTTGAACAAGCACAAGAGCTGAGTTTAGACAGCGATCAGCTGGTGGCTTTTTCTATGGATTTACGCCAAACAAAAACAATAGCCACAGTTAAAAGCTATGAAGAATATAAACCAGCACCAGAAAAACAAGTAGCAGAGGGTTTAGCCCCTTTTAATGACGACCTTAAAAGTGCTTTTGAAAAAGCGGGTGAACTTGGATTACAAAATCAACTAGCTGGCATTCTACAATGGTTAAATCAAGATCAGGAACAAATAGATAAGTTAGTAGATTACACAAAGTCTATGTTCAAAAACCTTAATCAATTAAATTCAGCGGCCGATGATCTTGCCGATTTAGAAACCACACAAAGCTAAACTACTTTCTTTTATAAATACCTCATGGCAAACTGCCGTTCTTAAAGTAAAGTGGGAACGGTAGTTTGTCAGCGCATATAATGGTCTTTGATTCAGGTATTGGTGGAACTACCGTACTTGAACATATAAAGCACAGTATCCCCAATGCTCAGTACAGCTATTTTATGGATAATGCATTCCTACCTTATGGTGCTCAATCCCAACAAACAATAATCAACCGATTGTGCTCACTTATTCATTTCATCAAAGCCAACACGCTTGACGTTGATTTAATAGTAATAGCGTGTAATACGGCTTCTACATCTGCACTTAGTGCTGTTCGCCAAGTGACAGATATTCCTATAGTAGGTGTTGTGCCAGCAATAAAGCCTGCCGCAGAATTAACACGCTCAAATCATATTGGCTTATTAGCCACACCAGCCACGGTCGCCAGTTCATACACTAAAACATTAATTGCTGAACATGCACGTAATGTAATCGTTAATCTATATAGCAGTGTGGAGTTAGTGACACTAGCTGAGCAACACTTTTTTACAGACTATTTAGATACAAACAAGTTGCACCAAGTGCTTGATGGCCTAAATATAGATAAAGCTATAGATGTACTTGTACTAGGGTGTACGCACTTTCCGATATTAGTAGAGCCGATTAGTCAGTATTTTGAAGGGAATGTAAAATTACTTGATTCAGGTGTAGCGATAGCAAACAGAGTCAACTACCTACTTAACCAACTTAACCTATGTGTGAATAAGCGAACAGACATAAAAAAGCCGCTGCAATATTATGCAACGGCTGATGTGTTTAGCAATAAGCTAGCGGTAAAGCTAGTTACACTGACTGATCCGTCTCAGTACGTAGAGCATTAGAATCGTCTTCTTGTTTTTGTTTTGCTTCACGTACTTTTAAAGTACGTTGTTGGAACTCGCTATCGTTCAAGTTAGCAATTGCATTGTCTGCATCAGCTTGTGCCATTTCAACAAAACCAAAACCACGACGCTTGCCAGTATTTTTATCCTTTAATAAACGAACATTGAATACTTTGCCTTGTTCTTCAAATAATGCACGAACAACACCTTCATTTGCGCGGTAAGGAAGGTTACCAACATAGAGAGTCTTTGTTTTTACTTCGGCTTCTTCAGTTACATCAGACGACATTGCTGCAATAACAAGTGCGCCTACTAACAAACCAACACCAAATAGAAGCGCAGGGTCTAGTGCCAGGCTTGCTAAAGCAAACTTAACAACAACAAAACCAACTACAGCAAGAATAACAGAGAAGATAAAAGCTTTTTGATCGGGTAATTTCATTTTAGATCTACCAATAAACAGGAAATAAACATTAATTTAACATTGTGAACTTGCTATCTTAACGTCTTAATTGAACATAGCAATGATATTTGTATTAAATAATAAAGAAGAGCACAAAAAAACATCGTTTTACTAAGGTTTTAATATGATTTCACTCGGCTCTGTTCTATTTTTGTTCGAACAGTAAAAAGATCTAAAAAAAGGGTTGATCTGTTTTCGGATCTCCCTATAATGCGACCCCACTGAGACGGGAAACGCCGAAGCATAGCAAGGCAGCAACTACTCAGAGAGTTAAATAAAACTTCGGTTTTAAATCTTCCAAAAGAAAGTTTAAAACAAAGTGTTGACTCGAAAAATAAAGGGTGTATTATTCGCATCCCTTGAGACGCTAAAGCGACTCAAAACGTTCTTTAACAATATAAAGCAATCATCTGTGTGGGCACTCGTACAGATTGAGTTCTAACAGCCAAACTACTTATTCTTTATGGGTAATTAGCGAGGCAAACAAATTAGAGTCTCAATTGAAAACTGAGTGACCAACAGAATAGTTATTTAGGTAATTATTCGGCACAGTCAATTCAATATCGAAAGATATTAAAAAATTCAGAATTCATTGAGCTGTCGAAAGACATAAAACTTTTTAATTGAAGAGTTTGATCATGGCTCAGATTGAACGCTGGCGGCAGGCCTAACACATGCAAGTCGAGCGGTAACAGAAAGTAGCTTGCTACTTTGCTGACGAGCGGCGGACGGGTGAGTAATGCTTGGGAACATGCCTTGAGGTGGGGGACAACAGTTGGAAACGACTGCTAATACCGCATAATGTCTACGGACCAAAGGGGGCTTCGGCTCTCGCCTTTAGATTGGCCCAAGTGGGATTAGCTAGTTGGTGAGGTAATGGCTCACCAAGGCGACGATCCCTAGCTGGTTTGAGAGGATGATCAGCCACACTGGGACTGAGACACGGCCCAGACTCCTACGGGAGGCAGCAGTGGGGAATATTGCACAATGGGCGCAAGCCTGATGCAGCCATGCCGCGTGTGTGAAGAAGGCCTTCGGGTTGTAAAGCACTTTCAGTCAGGAGGAAAGGTTAGTAGTTAATACCTGCTAGCTGTGACGTTACTGACAGAAGAAGCACCGGCTAACTCCGTGCCAGCAGCCGCGGTAATACGGAGGGTGCGAGCGTTAATCGGAATTACTGGGCGTAAAGCGTACGCAGGCGGTTTGTTAAGCGAGATGTGAAAGCCCCGGGCTCAACCTGGGAACTGCATTTCGAACTGGCAAACTAGAGTGTGATAGAGGGTGGTAGAATTTCAGGTGTAGCGGTGAAATGCGTAGAGATCTGAAGGAATACCGATGGCGAAGGCAGCCACCTGGGTCAACACTGACGCTCATGTACGAAAGCGTGGGGAGCAAACGGGATTAGATACCCCGGTAGTCCACGCCGTAAACGATGTCTACTAGAAGCTCGGAGCCTCGGTTCTGTTTTTCAAAGCTAACGCATTAAGTAGACCGCCTGGGGAGTACGGCCGCAAGGTTAAAACTCAAATGAATTGACGGGGGCCCGCACAAGCGGTGGAGCATGTGGTTTAATTCGATGCAACGCGAAGAACCTTACCTACACTTGACATACAGAGAACTTACTAGAGATAGTTTGGTGCCTTCGGGAACTCTGATACAGGTGCTGCATGGCTGTCGTCAGCTCGTGTTGTGAGATGTTGGGTTAAGTCCCGCAACGAGCGCAACCCCTATCCTTAGTTGCTAGCAGGTAATGCTGAGAACTCTAAGGAGACTGCCGGTGATAAACCGGAGGAAGGTGGGGACGACGTCAAGTCATCATGGCCCTTACGTGTAGGGCTACACACGTGCTACAATGGCGCATACAGAGTGCTGCGAACCTGCGAAGGTAAGCGAATCACTTAAAGTGCGTCGTAGTCCGGATTGGAGTCTGCAACTCGACTCCATGAAGTCGGAATCGCTAGTAATCGCGTATCAGAATGACGCGGTGAATACGTTCCCGGGCCTTGTACACACCGCCCGTCACACCATGGGAGTGGGTTGCTCCAGAAGTAGATAGTCTAACCCTCGGGAGGACGTTTACCACGGAGTGATTCATGACTGGGGTGAAGTCGTAACAAGGTAGCCCTAGGGGAACCTGGGGCTGGATCACCTCCTTATACGATTTAGAACTTATTTGTTCGTAGTGTCCACACAGATGATTGTTATTGTAAAGAGAACAACACTTATTGTTTTGGGTCTGTAGCTCAGCTGGTTAGAGCGCACCCCTGATAAGGGTGAGGTCGGTAGTTCAAATCTACTCAGACCCACCACTTCTTGTCTAATCAAGAAGATGGTTAAAACAGTAAGTACCAGCATATGTGGGGCTATAGCTCAGCTGGGAGAGCGCCTGCCTTGCACGCAGGAGGTCAGCAGTTCGATCCTGCTTAGCTCCACCACTTTTACTTCTTAAAAATAAATATTCTTTATCGGGCCATTAACCGCCTGAGAATAGAGTGTGTTTAATTTTGAGAGGTTTTTGTATCTCTTGCTCTTTAAAAATTTGGAAAAGCTGATAATAAAATTCTGATGAATACATTGTATTTATCAAGAGTTTTCAAAAGTAAAAAAACAATGGTAGCAGTACCATTGAGTGCCATTTAATTAACGTTTTACGTTGATTGATTGGTATCTACTTTAGTATTCAATATTGACTTCTGGCGAAGTTAAACTGTCACAAAACAAAGACCCGTTTGGGTTGTATGGTTAAGTGACTAAGCGTACACGGTGGATGCCTTGGCAGTTGGAGGCGATGAAGGACGTATTAACTTGCGATAAGCCTAGTCAAGCTAGTAAAAAGCGCTTGAGACTAGGATTTCCGAATGGGGAAACCCACCTGCTTGCAGGTATCGTTAACTGAATACATAGGTTAACGAGGCGAACGCGGAGAACTGAAACATCTAAGTACCCGTAGGAAAAGAAATCAACCGAGATTCCGAAAGTAGCGGCGAGCGAAATCGGAACAGCCCTTAAGCTTATTATGTGTTAATGGAAGGCTGCTGGAAAGCGCCACGATACAGGGTGATAGTCCCGTACATGAAAAGACATTTTAAGTGAAATCGAGTAGGTCGGAGCACGTGAAACTTTGACTGAATATAGGTGGACCATCATCTAAGGCTAAATACTCCCAACTGACCGATAGTGAACCAGTACCGTGAGGGAAAGGCGAAAAGAACCCCTGTGAGGGGAGTGAAATAGAACCTGAAACCGTGTACGTACAAGCAGTAGGAGCCCACTTGTTGGGTGACTGCGTACCTTTTGTATAATGGGTCAGCGACTTATATTTTGTAGCGAGGTTAACCGAATAGGGTAGCCGTAGGGAAACCGAGTCTTAACTGGGCGAATAGTTGCAAGGTATAGACCCGAAACCCGGTGATCTAGCCATGGGCAGGTTGAAGGTTGAGTAACATCAACTGGAGGACCGAACCCACTAACGTTGAAAAGTTAGGGGATGACCTGTGGCTAGGAGTGAAAGGCTAATCAAACCGGGAGATAGCTGGTTCTCCCCGAAATCTATTTAGGTAGAGCCTCGGACGAATACTTACGGGGGTAGAGCACTGTTAAGGCTAGGGGGTCATCCCGACTTACCAACCCTTTGCAAACTCCGAATACCGTAAAGTAATATCCGGGAGACACACGGCGGGTGCTAACGTCCGTCGTGAAGAGGGAAACAACCCAGACCGCCAGCTAAGGTCCCAAAGTCATAGTTAAGTGGGAAACGATGTGGAAAGGCCCAGACAGCCAGGAGGTTGGCTTAGAAGCAGCCATCCTTTAAAGAAAGCGTAATAGCTCACTGGTCGAGTCGGTCTGCGCGGAAGATGTAACGGGGCTAAACTATGCACCGAAGCTGCGGATTCAGAATTTATTCTGAGTGGTAGGGGAGCGTTCTGTAAGCGGTTGAAGGTGTACCGGGAGGTATGCTGGACGTATCAGAAGTGCGAATGCTGACATGAGTAACGATAATGGGAGTGAAAAACTCCCACGCCGGAAGACCAAGGGTTCCTATCCCATGTTAATCAGGGTAGGGTAAGTCGACCCCTAAGGCGAGGCCGAAAGGCGTAGTCGATGGGAAACAGATTAATATTTCTGTACTCGATATAATTGCGATGGGGGGACGGAGCAGGCTAAGCAAGCATAGCGTTGGTAGTCTATGTGAAAGTGAGTAGGGCGTTTGTTTAGGTAAATCCGGACGAACACTAAACCTGAGACACGAGACGAGTCACTACGGTGATGAAGTTGCTGATGCCATACTTCCAGGAAAAGCCTCTAAGCTTCAGATTATATGGAATCGTACCCCAAACCGACACAGGTGGTCAGGTAGAGAATACTAAGGCGCTTGAGAGAACTCGGGTGAAGGAACTAGGCAAAATCGTACCGTAACTTCGGGAGAAGGTACGCTCCTATCTGTGATGAGACTTGCTCTCTAAGCGGACGGGAGCCGCAGTGACCAGGTGGCTGGGACTGTTTATTAAAAACACAGCACTGTGCAAAATCGCAAGATGACGTATACGGTGTGACACCTGCCCGGTGCCGGAAGGTTAATTGATGGGGTTATCCTTAGGGAGAAGCTCTTGATCGAAGCCCCGGTAAACGGCGGCCGTAACTATAACGGTCCTAAGGTAGCGAAATTCCTTGTCGGGTAAGTTCCGACCTGCACGAATGGTGTAACCATGGCCACGCTGTCTCCACCCGAGACTCAGTGAAATTGAAATCGCAGTGAAGATGCTGTGTACCCGCGGCTAGACGGAAAGACCCCGTGAACCTTTACTACAGCTTGGCACTGAACATTGAACCTACATGTGTAGGATAGGTGGGAGACTTTGAAGATGAGACGCTAGTTTTGTTGGAGTCAACCTTGAAATACCACCCTTGTAGTTTTGATGTTCTAACGTTGGCCCCTGAATCGGGGTTACGGACAGTGCCTGGTGGGTAGTTTGACTGGGGCGGTCTCCTCCTAAAGAGTAACGGAGGAGCACGAAGGTTGGCTAAGTACGGTCGGACATCGTACGGTTAGTGTAATGGTAGAAGCCAGCTTAACTGCGAGACAGACACGTCGAGCAGGTACGAAAGTAGGTCATAGTGATCCGGTGGTTCTGAATGGAAGGGCCATCGCTCAACGGATAAAAGGTACTCCGGGGATAACAGGCTGATACCGCCCAAGAGTTCATATCGACGGCGGTGTTTGGCACCTCGATGTCGGCTCATCACATCCTGGGGCTGAAGTCGGTCCCAAGGGTATGGCTGTTCGCCATTTAAAGTGGTACGCGAGCTGGGTTTAGAACGTCGTGAGACAGTTCGGTCCCTATCTGCCGTGGGCGTTTGAGAATTGAGAGGGGTTGCTCCTAGTACGAGAGGACCGGAGTGAACGAACCGCTGGTGTTCGGGTTGTCATGCCAATGGCATTGCCCGGTAGCTACGTTCGGAACTGATAAGCGCTGAAAGCATCTAAGCGCGAAGCAGGCCTCGAGATGAGTTCTCACTAGACTTTTAAAGTCTCTGAAGGGCCGTTGAAGACTACAACGTTGATAGGCAAGATGTGGAAGTGGTGTGAGCCATTAAGCTAACTTGTACTAATTACCCGTGAGGCTTAACCATACAACGCCAAACGCGTTTTATGCGACAGTTTAGACAGAAGTTAATATAACTAAAGTAGATATTACTTAGAAAGACTTAAAAAATATTATCAGATATTTTCCAAATTCAGTTAGTGCGTAGAGATACGGATTAACGCCCAAATTTGCTTGGTGACAATAGCGTTTTGGACCCACCTGACTCCATGCCGAACTCAGTAGTGAAACGAAACAGCGCCGATGATAGTGTAGCATTTGCTATGTGAAAGTAGGACATTACCAGGCTTCAAATTGTAGAGAGCCCGACTAGAAATAGTCGGGCTTTTTTACGTCTGCAGAAAAGTGAAAATAAAAGCGGTAGCCAGAGCCCATACCGAACTCAGTAGTGAAACAAAACAGCTCGAAGGCGAGCCCCACGGAAGGCCGCCACGACACAAAGATAGTGTAGCATTTCACTGTGACTTTCTACCGCTGTGGGTACTACGACATTCTACTGCGTAGCGCACCGACTTCACATTGTAGAAAGCCCGACTATAAATAGTCGGGCTTTTTTACGTCTGCAGAAAAGTGAAAATATATTTCAATGAGGGTTATGCTTGTGCGTAGTTTGACTTATTGCCAAGCCACCTATGAATCAGAGGATCTACATGTTGAGGGTATTGTTTTAGCATTTTCTGCGCGATAGTTCTTACTTGATTAAGTGTTTGTTTGTCGCGCGTTAAGTCTGCAATTTTGAATTCTGCTAAACCAGTTTGCTTTGTGCCGAGAACTTCACCAGGGCCACGAATTTCTAAATCGCGCTCTGCTATCACAAAGCCATCGTTACTATCGCGTAGTACACCTAATCGCTTTTGAGCAGTATGAGACAGTGGTGCGTGGTATAAAAGCACGCAATGCGATGCAGTAGCGCCACGGCCAACTCGCCCACGTAATTGGTGTAACTGCGCTAAGCCTAAGCGCTCAGGGTTTTCTATAATGATTAAGCTCGCATTAGGAACATCTACACCAACTTCAATAACGGTAGTGGCAACTAAAACATGTATATTACCTGCCTTAAACTCGCTCATAATGGCTTGTTTTTCAGCTGATTTCATTCGCCCATGTACTAAGCCTACGTTTAGCTCTGGTAATGCTTCTTTTAATTGCAGTGCACTGTCTTCGGCGGCTTGGCATTGCAGTACTTCAGATTCATCTATAAGTGTACATACCCAATAAACCTGTCGACCTTGCTCGTTACACGCCAATTTAACGCGGGCAATAATATCGTCTCTGCGAGTGTCTGGAAGTGCCACTGTTGTAATTGGCGTACGCCCTGGTGGTAACTCATCAATTACAGAGGTTTCTAAGTCGGCATACGCTGTCATAGCGAGTGTGCGTGGGATGGGTGTTGCAGTCATGACAAGTTGATGGGGATAGCAATCACCAAACTTACCTTTTTCACGCAGTGATAAACGCTGATGAACACCAAAGCGGTGTTGTTCATCAATAACGATAAGCACTAAGTTATTAAACTTAACTTCATCTTGAAATAAAGCGTGAGTACCTACAATCATTTGCGCCTCACCAGAGGCTATTTTTTCAAGTGTTGCTACGCGCTCTTTGCCTTTTGTTTTACCGCCAAGCCAAGCAACGGTTATACCTAGTTGATTAAACCACGTTGTAAAATTAACGCCATGTTGCTCTGATAAAATTTCAGTAGGAGCCATTAAAGCGACTTGAAAGCCCTGCGCAATGGCTGTTAGTGCACTCAGTGCTGCTACTAGGGTTTTACCTGAGCCTACATCGCCTTGTACTAAACGCATCATTGGATACGCGTGTTGCATGTCACCTTTAATTTCAGCAACTACGCGGCTTTGCGCATTTGTGGGTGCAAAAGGAAGTTGCTCTAAAAATTGGCTTTCTAATGTGTTTACCGGATTTAATGCCACGGCTTTAACTTGTTGCCCTTGCTCTCGTACTTTTAATAAGCTGAGGTTTTGAGCAAGTAACTCCTCAAATACAAGGCGCTGTTGAGCAGGGTGAGTACCTTGTTCTAATGCAGTTACATCAACATCATTTGGTGGGCGGTGCAGTAATAATAAAGCGTCACTTAGTGGCATATTTGATGGCTGCCACTGTGAAGGCAGTAGTTCTTCTACTGAATATTTATTTAGTAAATCAATCGCCTGTTCGCTTAAAGCTCTAATCGATAGTTGCTTTAAACCTTCGGTTGTTGAATAAACGGGCGTTAATGTCGTCGCTACAGGTTGCTCGTTAGAGGTATCGCTGATGCTGTATTCAGGATGGCTCATTTCAAAGCCAACACGGCCACGGCGCACTTCACCAAAGCAACGTATTATTTTACCAGCACTAAATGCGTTTTTTTGTGCGGCGGTAAAATTAAAAAATCGTAGTGTTAGCCTGCCAGTACCATCATTGATTTGGCAAACAAGCATGCGCCTTTTACCAAACGTGATTTGGCTTGTTTCAATTGTTGCTTCCACACTTACATGACTATGAAGTAGCAGCTCATTAATTGCGTATAAGCGAGTGCGATCTTCGTAGCGAAGTGGTAAATGAAAGAGCATATCTTGTACAGTTAAAATACCTAGCTTCAACAAGCGCTCGGCCATTTTTGGACCAACCCCTTTAAGTTCTGTTATTGGGTATTGGCTTAAGCTAGGTTTAGACAAATTAGGCTCAACTTTTATTATTTAATGTAGATTAAGTGTACTTACAGAGTGTAAGTGCATCAAGTATGTTTTAAAGCTTGCCAAAATTGCTCATCAGCGACTATTTCGCCGTTTTCATCAAGTGCAGGGTAAGGTAATTTTTTTGTTTACACTGCCTTGCGATAATAGGGTGGCAGCCTTCAAAGTAAAGTGGATGTTTAACTTCAGCGCTCAACATATCTCTATTATATAAACCTGCAAGTTCACGCTGGCGCTGTGCTTCAAACAATATTAGCGCAGCAGCAACTGAAACATTTAGTGATTGCACCATGCCTTGCATTGGAATAATAATATTTTGATCAGCATATTCTAGGGCTTTTTCTGAGATCCCTGTTTTTTCTTGTCCAACAATAATAGCCGTTGGCTTGGTGTAATCTACTTCTCTAAAATCAACGGCATCTTCTGATAGATGAGTTGCGAGTATTTGTATTTCTGGATTGCGTTCACGCATTGCAGTAACGGCATCATCAATATTTCTATGTAAGTGCGTCTCTAGCCAGTTTTTACTGCCACCTGAGGTATTATTTGTTAGCCATTTTTGCTTTTCAGGCCATACAGCATGTACGTGATGGCAACCAACCGCATCAGCACTTCGTACTATTGCAGATAAGTTATGGTGTTTGTGCACGTCTTCTAAACACACGGTTAGGTCTGTTTGACGGCGCGAAAGTACGTCTTCGATTCTTTGATAGCGAGTTTGCTGCATGGTTATCCTCTTTTTTCGGCAATTATACGAGATTTTTGCAGTTAAGGCATTACCGTACGGCTAATTGGATTTTGTAGAGAAATAAGTGTTTCTGTTGACTGAATGGCTTCTATTGCCTGTATTTTATTAATCAGCACATCTTGTAAGTGATCAATGGACTTTGTCATTACCTTTATAAATATACTGTAGTTACCTGTTGTGTAATAAGCCTCTACCACTTCCTCTAATGCTTCTAGCTTTATAAGCGTTTGCGGGTAATCACGTGCGTTATTTAAATTAATGCCTATAAAGCAGCACACATCGTAGCCCAGCTGTTTAGTATTAATCGTTAATTGGGTGCCTATAATGATCCCTGCTTGCTTCATTTTTTCAATTCTTACGTGAATTGTCCCTGCGCTTACATTAAATCTTTTTGCTAATTCGGCATACGCAGTACGGGCATTTGCCATTAACGCATGAAGTATCTGTTTATCGAGATTATCGATTAAATAATTTTCCATTATATATTTGTCATAAAATTATCGAATATATGGTTTTTATACCACTTAATTAATGCTTTTTATATATTAAAGCTATTTTTGTTATGGGATATTGAATTAATCCTTTAAATCGTTACATTAACTTCATTAAAGGCGCTCATTAGGGCGTTTTTATCAATTAAGCAAGTAACAATAACTGGGAATGAGGCCAATTATTATGAGTTCACACTATGTCCAGCAACAGCAGCAAATAAGTAAAGTTAAGCAATTTTTTTCACAGCAACTAGAAACCCAACTTGGGCTGGTTGAGGTTCAAGCCCCAATTTTGGCTAAGGTTGGCGACGGCACGCAAGATAACTTAAGCGGCCATGAAAACGCAGTTGCTGTAAATGTGAAAGCGATTTCAGATAGCCGCTACGAAGTGGTGCATTCACTGGCTAAGTGGAAACGTAAAACACTCGCAACTTATGGCTTTGGTGTTGGTGAGGGTATTTACACTCAAATGAAAGCTTTGCGCCCAGATGAAGATTCATTAAGTCCTATTCATTCTGTATATGTTGATCAATGGGATTGGGAAAAAGTAATTAACAAAACGACAGAGCGTTCGCTGGCAACACTAAAGCAAACTGTTCAATCTATTTATAAAGGTATAAAAGAGACGGAAGCTTTTGTAAGTGAGTCTTATGGTTTGACGCCTTTTTTACCGGACAATATTAAGTTTGTACACAGTGAAGAGCTACGTAAAATGTATCCTGACTTTAGCGCTAAGCAACGCGAAAAAGCCATTGCACAAGAATATGGTGCTGTATTTTTAATTGGTATTGGTGGCGCACTCGGAGATGGCAAAATTCACGATGTAAGAGCCCCAGATTACGATGATTGGTCTACGCCAACATGCGATCAATACATGGGTTTAAATGGTGATATTTTAGTATGGAATCCAGTACTTGAAGATGCATTTGAAATTTCATCAATGGGTATACGTGTAAGCCCTGAGGTTTTAAAAGCGCAGTTAAGTACAACTGGAGATGAAGACCGCTTAGAGTTTGATTGGCATAAAGCGCTACTACAAAGTAAATTTCCGCAAACAATTGGCGGTGGAATAGGGCAGTCGCGCTTGGCTATGTTACTACTGCAAAAGCAACATATTGGACAAGTACAGGTTAGTGTGTGGCCAAATAAAACTTACGATACAGTAAGTGATTTACTTTAGGGTATATGAGGAGCTATTGATTTGAGTGCCTGTATTTGCACTCATTTCTAGTGTGTTTTAAACTCGATTTCTACTTTATTATTCAAAAACTTTACATTGCATGGTGGGTAATTACGGATTGTTTTGAGTACTTTATTAAAAATATGAATTTCTACTCCAGAATGCAAAACAGTGTTAACAGCAAGGTTTGCATCACTAAGCAAATCATGTAACTCATGATCTAAGCTCGAAAGGCGTTTTTCTAATTGTTCAGCCTGTTGGCAATAATGCAGTTGTGTAGCGCCAATTTTGGCAATTAGCTGATTCTTTTTATCAATATCTTTAACTAAATCAGCTTTTTCGAGAGCAGCTTGAAGAGTATCTAATTGTTGATCTGTATTTGCTAAATCTTTAAAGCAATTGTCTGTGTCAGCAGTTATTTCAGCGCCTGAAGCTGCTAAATTTATTGCCATTTTTGCGCCTGATTCGTTTCCGATTTCACCAGCAATGAGCGTTGTAGCATCCAGTATTTCACCACCAAAAATTTTACCTTTAGGTAAGTCTGTTTGACCAACTTGTAGTAATTTTTTCGCTTTCATAACACAGTGGCTAGTTTGGCGATCAATAAATATGTTAGCTGCTTCTATATAACAATACTGTGAATGAGAAACATGGACATCTCCAGCACAAACTAATTTGCAGGATAACGATTTATCCTCAAGCTTTTGATGGCCAATTACACCTTGCTTCACAGTGATATTACCGCCAGCAGTAAGCTCTCCTGATTCGACAGTACCTAAAATAGTAATATCGCCTTTTGCGTTTATTTTCATACCAGGATCGATGTTTCGTGTAACAATCACACTGCCTTCAAAGTCGATATGGCCACTTTTCACATTTACATCAGATATTGTAAAAATATCATCTACACGCATTCCGTTATTAATTTCTACAGGAACGCCGGCAATAGTAGAGACTAATTCCATAGGGTTTAATTTTGATATTTCAGTGCCTTCACCTGCGACCAGTTGTTTATTTTCACCAGGTTTAGCGGTAAGTATATCACCGACTACTGTGAAGCCCTCTTTACCAGGGGTTGCGGGGTGCTGTCGAATAAGTACTGTACCAGGTTCTACACTTGCGAGTTTTCCAAAGTCACGCATATCAACGCTGCCATCTTCTTTTAATTTTGGCGCGTTTAAACGATCTTTTAGGGTTTCTACCACTGTTACTAATTTTGTCGCTAATCCATCACTTGGAAGCCGCCCTTTGGCGAGAGTACCTTTAACGATTGTCCCAGGTGATAGCTCGGCTTGTTTTTCTAGTAATTGTTCTAAAAATACTTGCTTGTAGCCACGAACTATTCCAGCTTTAACAAGGTGTTTTTTCGCATCATCTAGGCTTAGCTGCTTACCGCCCTGAGCGAGAGTGAGCTCGCCTATAGCTAGCATTTTATCATCGCTAATTTCTATTTTGATTACGGCATCGTACTTAGTTGCAACAACTAAAACTGACTCAGTATTTTTATTTTTGAAGAAGTTGTTTATGGCTTCATGATCGATTTTACAGTCACAAAAAGTCGACATTTCGAGAGCTTCAATCACGAACGCAGCACTCGGCGGAGCGTGCTTACTTACATCAAGTAAAATATTTCCATTATGAGCAAGCTTAAACACTAGTTAATCCTTCTCTACTACTTAAGTTAAGTTTGAGTATATTACATAATAACAGATTGCTAGAAATTTACTTTTGAGTCAAGAAAACAAAACGAGGTTATGGAGAAATAGAGCTATAGCTGGGACCATAGCTCGTAGGTAATACTAATTAGTTGAAGGTAGTTCCATTATTCCATCTATCTCAACTTGCACACCTTTTGGCAATGCACGCACACCAATTGCGGCACGAGCAGGGTATGGTTGTTTGAAGTATTGGCTCATTACTTCGTTAACAATAGCAAAGTTAGATAAATCAGTAAGGTAAATATTCACCTTAACTAGGTCGTGTATCTGACCCCCAGCTTCTTCACATACAGCAGCAATGTTTTTAAATACTTGATGTGTTTGTTCGCCAAAGTCTTCCGAAATAACTTCCATAGTCTCAGGCACTAATGGTATTTGACCCGATAAGTAGACAGCCGTTCCTACTTTAACTGCTTGGCTATATGTGCCTATTGCTGCAGGCGCTTTGTCGGTAGAAATAAATGCTTTATTCATGTGTTTCCTATTTTATTTTTTACGATAGACTTTTTGTACATCAGGCATAACGCGAATGCGTCGCATAATGTTAGCAACGTGGATACGGTTTTTAACGGTAACCCCTAAATCTATCACGTATAAATTACTTTCTTTTTCATCAGTGGCTATTTCCACAATATTGGCTTGGGTAGTCGCAACAACATTGGTTAACTTTGCAAGCGCCCCTTGATGATTAATAATCTCGACTCTAAGGGCTGCGATATATTCTTTCTCTGGATTATCGTCCCACTTTACAACTAAGTATTTAGAGCGCTCACTTTCCCAGCCGCGAATATTTTTACATTCCTGGCGATGAACAGTTAATCCTTTGCCTTGGCTTATATGTGCAGTTATTGCATCCCCAGGTACAGGGCGGCAACACTTAGAGTAATTAACTAACATACCTTCGGTGCCAATAATGGTTGCTTTGGCTTGGTTGGTAATGTCTGTTAAATCATCGTTTTCGTTTTGTAATAAGCGTTTAGCAATTAACATGCTCATCAGATTACCAGAGCCTATTGCTACTAGTAACTCAAGTAGTGTAGAAAGTTCATGTTCTTCAAGTACTCGCGCTATATTCTCATCAGGAATACTGTCGAACTTATTTTCACCAAGTGCGGAGTCGAGTAAACGCCTGCCCAATAACAGCGCTTCCTCGTGATGCTGACTCTTAAGGTAGTTACGAATGCCTAACCGTGCTTTACCGGTAACAATAAAGTTTAGCCAAGTTGCATTTGGGTGAGCCCCAGAGCTAGTAATTACTTCTACTGTTTGGCCGGTATCAAGCGCTTTACTCAAAGGGTAAGGTTTGCGATTTACTCTTGCCCCTACGCACGTATTTCCAACGTCAGTATGTACAGCGTATGCAAAATCAACAGCTGTTGCGCCCATTGGTAATTCAACGATTCGGCCATCTGGCGTAAATACGTAAATTTCTTCAGGGAATAGCTCAGTTTTTACATTTTCTATAAATTCAAATGATGAGCCAGCACTTTGCTGAAGCTCTAATAAACTTTGCATCCATTGGCGAGCACGTTGTTGTGACGTATTGCCCGCGCCATCACCTGATTTTTTATACATCCAGTGTGCGGCCACGCCTTTGTCTGCCATATGATCCATGTCGTGAGTACGAATTTGAATCTCAACAGGTATGCCGTGTGGGCCAACTAAAGAAGTATGAAGTGACTGATAGCCATTGGTTTTAGGCACTGCAATATAGTCTTTAAAGCGCGTTTCAATAGGCTTATAAAGGCTGTGAGCAACACCTAATACGCGATAACACGTATCCATAGAGTCAACCGCAATTCTAAACGCGTAAATATCCATGACTTCGTTAAATAACAGTTCTTTATTAAGCATTTTTTTATAAATACTATAAAGGTGCTTTTCGCGGCCCGATACCGTCGCTTTTATGCCTGACTCTTCAAGGCGCGCTTCAATTTCGTTTTGAATATTTGAAATAACTTCTTTTCGATTACCACGTGCTTTTGCAACTTCAGATTTAAGTGCACGATGGCGCATAGGATATAGAGCTTGAAAACCTAAATCTTCAAGCTCATTTTTAATGTCGTGAATACCTAAGCGGTTTGCTATCGGCGCGTATATTTCTAGTGTTTCGCGTGCTATACGGCGGCGTTTATCGGGGCGAAGAGCACCCAATGTACGCATATTATGCGTTCTATCAGCAAGCTTGATTAAAATAACTCGTATGTCTTGAGTCATAGCCATAATCATTTTACGGTAGTTTTCGGCTTGGAATTCTTTTTTATCTTTAAAGCTGAGCTTATCGAGCTTACTTACACCTTCAACCAATTCAGCAACCGTTTCACCAAAAATTTCAGCTAAATCTTGTTGGCTAAAATCAGTATCTTCAATTACATCGTGCATTAACGCGGCCATGAGCGTTTCATGGTCGAGGTGCATGCCGGCAAGAATTTGAGTTACTTCAACAGGGTGAGTAATATAAGGTTCGCCACTTGAGCGAGTTTGACCCTCATGGGCCTCTCGGGCTACCACATAGGCTTTCTGTACCAGCTCTACATCAGCAGCAGGTAAGTATTCTGATATTTTCTTTTTTAGACCTTCAAAAAGATACATTTACACTCCAATGTTCTAGGGCCCGTTGACCTTTCAGGATTAAAATTTGTTCAATCTAGGGGCGATTTAATCGCGGCGCGAGGTTTTTAGCCTAGCGGGCTAAATAAAAACCGAGCAACAAAGAGTAAATTGCCCCTAGGCAGAACCCTTCGGGCTGAGCATGTTAGGCACTTATGTTGCGTTATCGCTTATGCATGGGGAATAACCACACTACATAGGCTCTGCCTTGCCTAAATACCAAGCATGCTGCTGCAAATTTAACCTCGAAAGATAAACAGGCCCTAGTGAAGTAAATTAGGTAAGTTACGAATATACGATGAAAAGAATGGATTGCCAACGGCTATAGTAGAAATACTGCGCCGTTGGCTAAATCAGACCGGGAGGTCGATTATTGATTGCCACCAACAATGGCAGCAACAGCAGCTAGTTCTGCTGCTTCTTGGTGTTGTTGTTCTTCACGGTCAATTAAGTCCATTGAAGCGCTATCAACTAAACCTAATTCAATTTCACGTAAAGCAACAACCGTTGGTTTATCGTTTTCAGGGTCTACTAGTGGCGTTTTACCACCAACAGCAATTTGGCGGGCACGACGAGCCGCAACTAAAATTAAGTCAAAACGATTACCAACTGCATCTACTGCATCTTCAACTGTTACGCGGGCCATCACAGCACTCCAAAAATAATTTAAAAGCAAAGGCGTAGTTTACTCCAAGGAGCCACATTCGCCAATAGCCAGTGTTCAATTTTTATCAGTTTTACTCGCCTAAGCCTAATTTAAATAGGCTTAAATTATTTAAGCAGACTATTTAGTAAAACTTGATGACGATCTTCTTGGGCTTTTAGGGTTAAGCGTTGAGCCATCACAATCATTTCTATATCAGCAAGTGCGCTCTCAAAGTCATCATTTACAATTACAAAGTCGTACTCGTTATAATGTGACGTTTCAGATTGTGCTTGTGCCATACGTCCGGCAATAACGTCAGCCGAATCTTGGCCACGGTTATTTAAACGCTGCTCTAGCTCTTTTTTTGAAGGAGGTAGAATAAAAATGGTTTGTACGCTTGGCATAATTTTGCGCACTTGCTGCGCGCCTTGCCAATCAATATCTAAAAACACATCAATACCCGCATCAAGTTGCGACTCAATAGCTTGCTTTGATGTGCCATAGTAATTATCAAATACTTGAGCCCATTCAAAAAAGTCATTTTTTTCAATCAGCGCTTTAAACTCATCTGTAGAGACAAAATGATAATGCACGCCATTTTCTTCACCGGGGCGAGGAGAGCGAGTCGTGTGCGAGACCGATACTTTCATATCAGTATGCTTTTTTAATAACGCATTGATTAAGCTTGATTTACCAGCACCAGAAGGGGCTGATAAAATAAATAGGTTTCCGCGCGATTTTACCATTACATTCTCTATTTAAAAATAAACAGGCTTGGATTACGAGTAAACTAAGCCTTTAATACCCGCATTGTACTGTATTTAGTGAATGGTACTCAACTAGGTCAAAATGGGTTTGGGTTAAGCAAATTTTACTTTATTTCGTCCATCAGCTTTTGCTTCGTAAAGAGCAATATCAGCACGCTTAAAAAAAGTGTTCTCAGTATCATTTGGCTTATAACTCGTAATTCCAATACTTAGCGTTATATGATCTATTTTAGGGAAATTAATATTGCTTATATAAGCTTTTAATTGCTCAGCACAATGGAGTAACTGTTCTTTGCTTTGCCCGCGAATTAATACAGCAAACTCTTCACCACCGAGTCTATAAAGTAGATCTGTTTCTCTGAGTTCATTAGTAATTTCACGGGCTAATTTTATAAGAACTTTGTCGCCAACATCATGTCCATAACTATCATTAACTTTTTTGAAATGGTCTACGTCTAGTACAAGTACACCGAGTAATCCGCCTCTAGACGCTATTTTTAACTCATGAGTAAGCTGCTCTTCCCAACGATGTCTATTATAAGCCCCTGTTAATCTATCTTTTGTTGCAAGTTCTAGTAATTTATTTTCAGCGTCTTTTCTATTTATTAGCTCTTGAGACAAATTTTCGGAAAGTGTTTGTAAGTTTTTTTCTAGGTATCTAAGCTCATCTTTTTTAGCTTCATCTTGAACAGGCACATCTTCAACATCAGAGTCGGCTAGTGAACCACGAATTGTCTCTAAATGGTCATGAATTCGAGAGAATGTCTTTCTGAAAGAGCTAATAATGTATTGAGTCATAATAGAACCAATTATTAGAGCACACAGTCCTAAAATAAAATTAATAATAACAAATTGTTGAAGGTGTTTATTGGTATAAATAGAGACTTCCTTTGTAACTTCTTCTAACTTTAATAAAAGGGCCTCAACCTCATTATCAAGTTGCGTGTCTAACTGTTTGGCATGATTCCATTGTTCTATACTTAAGTTTTTGTTTTTTAATGGCAAAATTGCTAGGTAATTTTTATAATCAGAATATAGTTGATCTAATCTTTTTATTGAATCAATAGCAGAAATGTGTGCTGTTTGGACAACAGCAATGTGTTCGTTTGCTATACCCTGTTCAATGATTTTTAAAGCTAATCTAATTCGTACAATCTGATGTTCAATACTTTCTTTTATATTGTTTTTAAGCCCTAAATGTTTTTGAATTTCAGTGTTTTTAAAGTATTTACTTTCAGAGACCTCCATCAATAAATGATGCTTAATTTGCAATATTTCTATTTCATTAATCTTTTCATTTAATGGAATATCAACTTTAGTTAACTCATGCATTTCCTTTTCAATGGTTTGCAAAGTACTTAGAGAATATAAAATTACGATCAATAAAAAAATAGCAATAAAGCAGACAAACCTCTTATTCGGCTAACAGTAGATAGACTTGGAAATTTAGACATAGTTCTATGTATCCTACATATTTGATCGTTGCATAGTTAATTATAGTTTTATTTAGTTATGGTAACTATTTAGGGGATAGCTTAGTACCTACATAATACACTTTGATGGTTTGACAGGGCAAGGACACTAATGGTAAGGGTAGCTCAAAATGGAATCAACAAAAGCGATCTAGATTTTGAATGTTTCTCAGTCTGTTTAGATTAACTCCAGCGTGCTTATCACTAAAATTTACAAGTAGTCCGCTTTTTTCATGCTATTACCCTTGCCCTAGGATCTGTTGAACTTTGCTGTATATAAATTGTTCATGCATGCATTGGCAGCCACATCATCAAAAAACTAAGCGTAATCATACTTGAATAATTACGCGATAATTTATCGTATTTTGTTGCTATTGCTCGATAATTTTTAATTCTACCGAATGCATTCTCAACCAAATGTCTGTATCTATATAAGCACCAATCAACATCCTTATTACCTTTCTTCTGGCTCTTCCTTCTTGGGATTGTTGAATCTGCTCCCATTTTTCTATTTTTTCACGAAAAGTGTCGCTATCATAGCCCTTATCTGCGACAACATGTTCAGCTTTCGGCGAGTTTTTTATCAAACTTTTTGCATGAACGATATCGTTTACTTGTCCTTGTGAAAACTCAAAGTAAACAGGTAAGCCGCCGCTATCTACGCTAAATGGATCTTGGTTGAGTTGCCTCCTCGGCTCTTCCCTATATCTTCGGTCGCTGAAGAAGCTGCACCCGTTCCATGTTGATGAGCACTGATAATACTCCCATCTATAAAGAGCCATTCGACGTCTTCAGAATCCACCAATATATTGAAAGCATGAGATAAGACCCCCTTACTTGACCATAGGTTAAATCGGCGAGAAACCTTACTCCAGCGCATCCAAATTCTTTTGGTAAATCACGCTATGGTAAACCTGTTCGCATTCGATAGAGTATTCCTTCCGTGGTTATTTGATGCGCAGGCTTATCATAAATTCTCCCCGAACTTAGCATTGCTTTGTAAAGGATTTCCCAACGTTCATCTGTTAACATTAGTCTTAGCATAGAGAGTCGCTATTTTTTGTTTTTGGCGAAGTAAATTATACCCGCTCACGATGCTGTTTAAAAAGTATACTTGAAAAATCAACAGCCCCTAGAACGGTAGAAAACAAAAAAGCCTAGAAAAATCTAGGCTTTTTAATGCGATTCTGCTTACCCAATATTAAAGGTTCGAATTAAACTAACCAAAGTTAAACTCTACTTCTGTAGAAGCTTGCTTTGTCATTACCTTATTTTCTTCGAAATCGTCATACAGCACTGATTCTTTCTCGGTAAAGTGGTCAAAGCTGTCATAGCAATTCATACCTCCTTGCTGTAATTCAGAGGATAAAGTATCAGTAGACCAGTCGTTGATATCTCCGATAACAAATAAGTGATGCTTTGCCCGAGTAACGGCCACATTGAGTAAATTAGGTTTCCCATTAACCCATGTTATACCTCCTGCTTTATTACGCACCTTAGACGCTGCGGTACATATAATTACTGTTGAAGCTTCTTTCCCTTGGAAGGTATGAACTGTACCAATATTATCTTCAGCAAAAGTAGCTAAGTTTTGTTTCTGTTTACTTTCACCTAACGCTTCCTGCATCCAGTCATGATTACCTGAATCGTTTGATCTACTTTCCCACTCTTTCTTCAATACAGCACTCATATTAGAAAACGGTGTAATTATGTACACTCCTCCAGCAACCATTTCGGGTTGCTCTTTAACCAAAAACTGAACTACGTCAAGTGCAATTCTTGCCTCTTTTTGATTAGCATATCCCTGCTTATTTATTTCATCAGATTTTTCCGAAACGTTTATCCAGCCACTCTGAATAGCCTTCCACTTAAAAGGCTGGCTAGCTAGAACCATGCGGTTATCGTACGCAATTTTATTTGCCACAGAAAACATAGGCTCGGTGCACCGTCTATGTACTAATAAAGGAATACCTACTTTTCGCTCACCTATTTTTGCAATGTATTGCCCTGCATTATCGCCAAGAGACTGAGCAGAACTAGTACTAACTATGTAATCATCTCCCCACTGGCGAGCGGTATCTTTTTTAGAAATTGGAAGGAAATCAGCTGCTATAGCTAAGTCAATTGAAGGTTGCATTGTTACTACTGGCTCAAGCTGGATAGGATCTCCAACAAAAATAGTTTGCCTACTTCTTTGTAGAAGGCCAGCCACATGATAATTAACAGACTGACCTGCTTCATCGATCATTGATAAGCCAAAACCACCTGTTTTTTGCATTAACTTAAATTGATTCTCTACTGAAGAAAGTGAGGTACTAATCACAGGAAAAAACAAAAACAACATTGACCATAATTGTTGATGCTCAGCAATAGCTTCTTTAGTTTCTAGTCGACCATCAATAAGTTGACCAAGATTTCCCCAGTGCTTTTTAAACTGACTTGCTCCTTGCTCAAGAATCGCTTCATTCAATGCCATAGCATAAATAAATAATTCACTTCTACAACGGTTTAGCTCTTCACTTCCTAAAGGTGATTGTTGTTGCAATCTTTTTTCTGCTTCTTCGAAAGATTCGTCACTTCTTTTCGAATAAGCCTTTGTACCAATTAAGTGTCTATCATGATCAAACACCCATTCTTTAGACGATCTATCAGCTAACTTTTTTATCTTTGCAAAGGCATTTTCAAAATCACTTTTAGCTGTTTTAAATTTTCGTTCACTATGGTCTTGATGAAGTTTTTTACCAAACCACTGTTTTTTAAAAGAATCTAAAGCTTCTATCACTGCTAGCCATTGTTCATTAGTAAATTTAGCCCAATTAGTTGAAAACGCATCTATTGATAATTCTGACTGCTCTATGCTAATTAACGCGTCTGTAAAAGGTAAGAAAAACTTATTATACTTATTGTTAGCATGACACTTCTTAATATCACTGGCCAACAACATAAGCTTCTCTTGCTCTTGTAATGACTGAACAAAGTTAGCAATAATTTCTTTTGCACTTTCTTTGCCTTTTTTCTTCAAATCTTTCATTAAAGAATCAAGGTGAAAGAAATCACTCACTTTATTGAGATGCGCAGAGAGCGCCTTCAAAAGTGGTTTAAATGCTTTACGGTTTTTTGAATTCCCCAACACTGCACAAAATACCCCCAGTCACCTTCTGGGGCAACGATTTTAAAATGCTTGGTTTTGGAGGAGAACGCTTTATGAAGTTTTGATAAGGAAGGTAATTCTTTAGATATATTCTCAACAGCTTTATTATTGCTAGAAGCGACAACCATACTGTGTTGCATAATTAAGCGAGTGACTTTTTCATCACTGAACCAGTCATTTTTATCGCTAAGCTCCTTTAATAACAGAGTACGCGAAACAAGTTTGTCAGCAATAATATCTTTTAATAATGTTGTTTTACCTGTCCCAGGAGGACCATTGACAGCAACAACAGGGTTATCGCCTGCCTTTTTTGCTGTATTCACAGCAAATGACTGCAGCAAACTAAGGCCAAACTCGGGGTTCTCAGGCCAACGTCCATATATAATGCCATTAGTTAAAGGCCAGAAAAAGTCGCCTTGGTTAACTGCTTCCGGGACTTCGGTTTTATCCTTACGTCCGAGTAAATAAGATCTCAAAGGTAAAGATAAGCCCTTTGTACCCCATTTACTAACAGCTGAAATGGACCTTTCAAGATCATCAACAAAAAATGGACCTAGTTGTTTACTCTCTAACCCATCCGGGTAATAACAAAAACGCCAACGAAATGTAACGGCTCCTGATTTTTTCCAACTTCAGGTATATCTGAATTGGAATCATAGCTAGGATCAATTGGCTGGCATTGTTCTATCATAAACTGTCGAGATAATTCATCAGGCCAGAACTGTCCAGCTAACTCTCTGTTTAATAGTAGAATTCTTTTGCTCAACTCTGTTGATGTCAGCGGCGTATTTTCATCTTCAGACAGAAAACCTGAGTGGAGAACTGTTTCTATATTTTCCATTCGAGCTTCTACCCATTCAGACAAGCTCATACTATCAGGGATAGATGAATTGCAGCGACGATATAATGTACGAATAGTTGCCAAGTTAATAATCAGGTCTTCATCTTCTTCTGAACGTGACCATACAATAATCTCCCTATCTTCATCCCAACGAGGTATTAGTGCTTGTCCAACAAGGTATGTACGAGGCGTTTTATAGTTAGGGTGTTTTTCATCATCTTTAGCAATATAGCCTGCGCGATGACATTGAAACATAATCATTAAACGGCTATTTTCAGTTATTTCCAGTTTGCCATCTTTGAACTTGTCTTCGGCTTGTTCTATCCAACTTGTTTTAAACTTATCAGCCGGTTCACTGATAAGATTCTTTTTATAATCAACAGGACACTCCGGTAAATCAAACAACTCAGCATCTAACCAGTAATTTAGGATACGTTGGCAGCGATCCTTATTTTTATTTTCGTTGATAATTGCATTATCTACTTCTGGGGTAGCTTTTGGTTCTTTATGTCTCACTTTGAAATTATTGATTTTCTTCGCTGAGCTGCTAGAAAGTTGGGTCGTTTGAGTTGAGCTACTAGGAGTAAAATCTATAAATGCTTTTTTCGGCCAAATAGAGCATGTAAAGCGGATTTGAAAATCCCTATCATTTAAATTATTTCCTTATATTTAGTAAGTTACAGACAAGATTGCTAAAACTTAGTTTTAATATTTATAAGCCTGTTCTTAATTATTATTTATTACTGTTTCCACTGTATCCCCATTCATAATATAGACGGGTAGTAGAATATCTACGTGGTTATTATTTTAGTTTTTGTATCGTCTAACTCGATGTTAGGTTGTTCATTATTATAAGTCCATAACCAATCTTTAGGTATATCTTGTAACTCACTAATATTACGTAAATATAGTAGCTTAGCCAGTCGTGTTAAACCATGCTACATAAGGTACCTGAATGAATAATTAGTATATTCGGGTTAATTGTCACACCTGATAAATGTAGGCTTTCCGCGCCATTCTATAATTTGATTAAGTGACCAATAACACGCTCGGCTGGGAGTGGTAATTCAGCACCTTTTGTGAGTCCTTCGTGATTATAATCATCAGTCATAATGAATAAACGATAGCTTCTATTATTTTTCAGGGATTATTACCTTTTACTAGTTAGCCGTTTGAATGGATACGGTAATTTAATAAATAAAGAAAACAAAAAACCTAGCAAATGCTAGGTTTTATAGGGCGTTGAGAACGTATACTCAGAAGTATTACTCAATATTTTGGATCTGCTCACGCATTTGTTCAATTAGTACTTTTAGCTCTACGGCTGCAGTAGTGATGTCACTATTGATAGACTTAGACGCTAGCGTGTTAGCTTCACGATTAAATTCTTGCATCATAAAATCTAAGCGGCGGCCACATGCGCCTCCTTTTTTAAGGATTTTTTTAGTTTCTTTAACGTGAGACTTTAAGCGATCTAATTCTTCAGCCACGTCTTGTTTTTGCGCAAGGTAAATAAGTTCTTGTTCAAGGCGCGATTCGTCAATGTTTGCTGTTAAGTCTTCTAATTTTTGAGCCAGTTTTTCACGCTGCCATTTAGCAATTTCTGGCATGTGCGTTTCTACAATTTCTACTTGTTCTAAAATCGCATCAAGACGGGTTGCTATCATTTCTTCAAGGTTTGCACCTTCATCGCCACGTGCTGATTTAAAATCTTCTATTACTTGATCAAGGCCAACAATTAGCGCTGTATTAACGCTATCCATATCAAGTTCTTGTGCTTCCATAACGCCAGGCCAACGTAATATATCAACAGGGTTAATGTCGCCATTACTTTGTTGTTGAACCCATTTAGCACTATTTATAAGTTGCTCAGCCAGAGCTTGGTTAATTGATAGCTCCCCAACATGAGCAGGGTTTGCTACAAACTTTAAAAAAACCTCAACTTTACCGCGTTGTAAGTGTTTACGTAAGCGCTCACGAATAACCGGTTCCATGCCACGAAATTGCTCTGGTGCACGAATAAATGTTTCAAGGTAACGCTGGTTCACTGAACGAACTTCCCAAGTGCCAGTTCCCCAATCGCCTTTTATTTCGCGACGCGCATAAGCTGTCATACTGTGGATCATGGATATTTTCCTAAATTTATAAATACAATACTATGATGATTATACCGTAACACTGCTTAAGCTCTAGGGAAAATTTAATACACTGAATATTTTGCATACAGCTATTTATTTAAATCAGCATGGTATCTATACCCACATACACTTATAATGTCGCAAATTCTGAATTAAGGGGATCGTCAATGCGTCCAAGCGAAAGAACACCTAACCAAATTAGACCTGTTACATTTACACGTAATTATACTTTGCATGCTGAAGGCTCAGTACTTGTTGAGTTTGGTAACACCAAAGTACTTTGTACAGCTACTGTCGAATCGGGCGTTCCTCGTTTCATGAAAGGTCAGGGTAAAGGTTGGATCAATGCTGAATACGGTATGTTACCGCGAGCAACGCATACGCGTAATGCTCGTGAAGCTGCACGTGGTAAGCAGGGCGGCCGTACTATGGAAATTCAACGCTTAATTGCACGTGCACTTCGTGCGGCTGTTGACTTAAAAGCGCTTGGCGAAAACACAATTACCATTGACTGTGACGTTATTCAAGCTGACGGCGGTACACGTACTGCTTCTATAAGTGGTGCATGTGTTGCACTTGTTGATGCGTTAACGCATATGCGTGCAAAAGGTATGATTAATTCAAACCCACTTAAACATATGATTGCAGCTATTTCAGTTGGTATATATAAAGGCCAAGCAATTAGCGATTTAGAATACATTGAAGATTCAGCTGCTGAGACTGATATGAATGTAATTTTAACCGAAACAGGTAAAATTATAGAAATTCAAGGTACAGCCGAAGGCGAACCTTTCTCGTTTGATGAGCTAGATGAGTTACTTACTTTAGCTAAACATTCTATTCGTGAAATCATTGACGTACAAAAGCAAGCATTAGCATAAATAGGTAGGCCACTCGATATGAAAGATTATCAAAAAGAGTTTATAGAATTTGCTCTAGAGAAGCAGGTATTAAAATTTGGTGAGTTTACTTTAAAGTCAGGCCGTACAAGTCCGTACTTTTTTAATGCCGGTTTGTTTAATACAGGTCGTGACTTAGCACGCTTAGGTCGTTTTTATGCATCAGCATTAGAAGATTCAGCGATAGAGTATGATGTACTATTTGGTCCCGCGTATAAAGGTATCCCAATAGCGACAACGACAGCGGTTGCATTAGCAGATCACCATGATAAAGATGTACCTTACTGTTTTAATCGTAAAGAGAAAAAAGCACATGGTGAAGGCGGTACATTAGTAGGCTCAGAACTCAACGGCAAAATAATGCTGGTGGACGATGTAATAACCGCAGGTACTGCTATTCGTGAGTCAATGGAAATTATTGCACAAAATGGCGCAGATCTTAGCGGTGTATTAATAGCATTAGATCGCCAAGAAAAAGGTAAAGCCGAGTTATCTGCTATTCAAGAAGTTGAGCGTGACTTTAATACCAAAGTGATTTCTATTGTAAAATTAGCTGATCTTATTAGTTACCTTGAAAACCAAGGAACGATGGATGAGCATTTAGCTTCAGTTAAAGCTTACCGTGATCAATACGGCGTAGCGTAAATAAAAAGCCTCGCAGTGCGGGGCTTTATTTTGACCTTCATTCATAGAGTTTATTAATGAAAGATGTATTAAAACCAAATGGCTTAGGCCTTAAGCGTGTTTTTAAAGCAAGTTATTGCTCCTACCTTGGCTTTAAAGCTGCATTTAAAGAAGAAGCTGCATTTAGACAAGAGCTACTCCTAAGCCTTATATTATTCCCTATCTCATTTTGGCTTGCCTCATCATTATTACATTGGGCAGTCCTAGTAAGCTCATTGCTTATTATACTAATAGTTGAATTACTAAATTCTGCCATCGAAGCATTAACTGATCGAGTAAGTACAGAATTACATGTATTGTCAGGCAGAGCCAAAGATATGGGATCTGCAGCTGTAACACTTTCATTAACGATCGTGTTGATCATTTGGGGTGTAAGCCTTTATATGAAGATCGCTTAAGCGCACTTTTAGACAATAAGAAAACTGAAAGTGCCTTTTTTTGTTAATGTTTTGCTAGTTATGTTGTGTTTTCAACCTGTTTAGCTCAAATTATCAGCGAACAGCATATTATTTCAAGTTTTCTTCAAAAAAGGGTTGATCTGTTTTCGGATCCCCCTATAATGCGACCCCACTGAGGCGGGATATGGCGACGCGCAGCGGACAACGCATAGCTAGGCACGAACTACTCAGGGTGTTAAGTAAAACTTAGTGTTGATAAATTTAACGTTTACCAAAATTAAGTGTTGACAAAAAAATAGGAAAGCGTAATATGCGCAGCCCTAGCGAGATAAAGTTCAACTTTATAATCGCAACGTTCTTTAACAATATAAAGCAATCATCTGTGTGGGCACTCGTACAGATTGAGTTCTAACAGCCAAACTACTTATTCTTTATGGGTAATTAGCGAGGCAAACAAATTAGAGTCTCAATTGAAAACTGAGTGACCATATGTTATTAAAAGATTCAGCCTTGAGCTGTTTTGATTTCACTTTTTTAAAAGTGAAAATAATAACTGCACAGTCAATTCGTTTTTGGCAACAAAAACAAAAATTCAGAATTCATTGAGCTGTCGAAAGACATAAAACTTTTTAATTGAAGAGTTTGATCATGGCTCAGATTGAACGCTGGCGGCAGGCCTAACACATGCAAGTCGAGCGGTAACAGAAAGTAGCTTGCTACTTTGCTGACGAGCGGCGGACGGGTGAGTAATGCTTGGGAACATGCCTTGAGGTGGGGGACAACAGTTGGAAACGACTGCTAATACCGCATAATGTCTACGGACCAAAGGGGGCTTCGGCTCTCGCCTTTAGATTGGCCCAAGTGGGATTAGCTAGTTGGTGAGGTAATGGCTCACCAAGGCGACGATCCCTAGCTGGTTTGAGAGGATGATCAGCCACACTGGGACTGAGACACGGCCCAGACTCCTACGGGAGGCAGCAGTGGGGAATATTGCACAATGGGCGCAAGCCTGATGCAGCCATGCCGCGTGTGTGAAGAAGGCCTTCGGGTTGTAAAGCACTTTCAGTCAGGAGGAAAGGTTAGTAGTTAATACCTGCTAGCTGTGACGTTACTGACAGAAGAAGCACCGGCTAACTCCGTGCCAGCAGCCGCGGTAATACGGAGGGTGCGAGCGTTAATCGGAATTACTGGGCGTAAAGCGTACGCAGGCGGTTTGTTAAGCGAGATGTGAAAGCCCCGGGCTCAACCTGGGAACTGCATTTCGAACTGGCAAACTAGAGTGTGATAGAGGGTGGTAGAATTTCAGGTGTAGCGGTGAAATGCGTAGAGATCTGAAGGAATACCGATGGCGAAGGCAGCCACCTGGGTCAACACTGACGCTCATGTACGAAAGCGTGGGGAGCAAACGGGATTAGATACCCCGGTAGTCCACGCCGTAAACGATGTCTACTAGAAGCTCGGAGCCTCGGTTCTGTTTTTCAAAGCTAACGCATTAAGTAGACCGCCTGGGGAGTACGGCCGCAAGGTTAAAACTCAAATGAATTGACGGGGGCCCGCACAAGCGGTGGAGCATGTGGTTTAATTCGATGCAACGCGAAGAACCTTACCTACACTTGACATACAGAGAACTTACTAGAGATAGTTTGGTGCCTTCGGGAACTCTGATACAGGTGCTGCATGGCTGTCGTCAGCTCGTGTTGTGAGATGTTGGGTTAAGTCCCGCAACGAGCGCAACCCCTATCCTTAGTTGCTAGCAGGTAATGCTGAGAACTCTAAGGAGACTGCCGGTGATAAACCGGAGGAAGGTGGGGACGACGTCAAGTCATCATGGCCCTTACGTGTAGGGCTACACACGTGCTACAATGGCGCATACAGAGTGCTGCGAACCTGCGAAGGTAAGCGAATCACTTAAAGTGCGTCGTAGTCCGGATTGGAGTCTGCAACTCGACTCCATGAAGTCGGAATCGCTAGTAATCGCGTATCAGAATGACGCGGTGAATACGTTCCCGGGCCTTGTACACACCGCCCGTCACACCATGGGAGTGGGTTGCTCCAGAAGTAGATAGTCTAACCCTCGGGAGGACGTTTACCACGGAGTGATTCATGACTGGGGTGAAGTCGTAACAAGGTAGCCCTAGGGGAACCTGGGGCTGGATCACCTCCTTATACGATTTAGAACTTATTTGTTCGTAGTGTCCACACAGATGATTGTTAATTAGTGCTTGTCCCTTTGGGATAACTAATTAATATGCTCTTTAAAAATTTGGAAAAGCTGATAATAAAATTCTGATAGATACAGTGTATTTATCAAGAGTTTTCAAAAGTAAAAAAACAATGGTAGCAGTACCATTCAGTGCCATTTAATTAACGTTTTACGGTTGATTGATTGGTATCTACTTTAGTATTCAATATTGACTTCTGGCGAAGTTAAACTGTCACAAAACAAAGACCCGTTTGGGTTGTATGGTTAAGTGACTAAGCGTACACGGTGGATGCCTTGGCAGTTGGAGGCGATGAAGGACGTATTAACTTGCGATAAGCCTAGTCAAGCTAGTAAAAAGCGCTTGAGACTAGGATTTCCGAATGGGGAAACCCACCTGCTTGCAGGTATCGTTAACTGAATACATAGGTTAACGAGGCGAACGCGGAGAACTGAAACATCTAAGTACCCGTAGGAAAAGAAATCAACCGAGATTCCGAAAGTAGCGGCGAGCGAAATCGGAACAGCCCTTAAGCTTATTATGTGTTAATGGAAGGCTCTGGAAAGTGCCACGATACAGGGTGATAGTCCCGTACATGAAAAGACATTTTAAGTGAAATCGAGTAGGTCGGAGCACGTGAAACTTTGACTGAATATAGGTGGACCATCATCTAAGGCTAAATACTCCCAACTGACCGATAGTGAACCAGTACCGTGAGGGAAAGGCGAAAAGAACCCCTGTGAGGGGAGTGAAATAGAACCTGAAACCGTGTACGTACAAGCAGTAGGAGCCCACTTGTTGGGTGACTGCGTACCTTTTGTATAATGGGTCAGCGACTTATATTTTGTAGCGAGGTTAACCGAATAGGGTAGCCGTAGGGAAACCGAGTCTTAACTGGGCGAATAGTTGCAAGGTATAGACCCGAAACCCGGTGATCTAGCCATGGGCAGGTTGAAGGTTGAGTAACATCAACTGGAGGACCGAACCCACTAACGTTGAAAAGTTAGGGGATGACCTGTGGCTAGGAGTGAAAGGCTAATCAAACCGGGAGATAGCTGGTTCTCCCCGAAATCTATTTAGGTAGAGCCTCGGACGAATACTTACGGGGGTAGAGCACTGTTAAGGCTAGGGGGTCATCCCGACTTACCAACCCTTTGCAAACTCCGAATACCGTAAAGTAATATCCGGGAGACACACGGCGGGTGCTAACGTCCGTCGTGAAGAGGGAAACAACCCAGACCGCCAGCTAAGGTCCCAAAGTCATAGTTAAGTGGGAAACGATGTGGAAAGGCCCAGACAGCCAGGAGGTTGGCTTAGAAGCAGCCATCCTTTAAAGAAAGCGTAATAGCTCACTGGTCGAGTCGGTCTGCGCGGAAGATGTAACGGGGCTAAACTATGCACCGAAGCTGCGGATTCAGAATTTATTCTGAGTGGTAGGGGAGCGTTCTGTAAGCGGTTGAAGGTGTACCGGGAGGTATGCTGGACGTATCAGAAGTGCGAATGCTGACATGAGTAACGATAATGGGAGTGAAAAACTCCCACGCCGGAAGACCAAGGGTTCCTATCCCATGTTAATCAGGGTAGGGTAAGTCGACCCCTAAGGCGAGGCCGAAAGGCGTAGTCGATGGGAAACAGATTAATATTTCTGTACTCGATATAATTGCGATGGGGGGACGGAGCAGGCTAAGCAAGCATAGCGTTGGTAGTCTATGTGAAAGTGAGTAGGGCGTTTGTTTAGGTAAATCCGGACGAACATTAAACCTGAGACACGAGACGAGTCACTACGGTGATGAAGTTGCTGATGCCATACTTCCAGGAAAAGCCTCTAAGCTTCAGATTATATGGAATCGTACCCCAAACCGACACAGGTGGTCAGGTAGAGAATACTAAGGCGCTTGAGAGAACTCGGGTGAAGGAACTAGGCAAAATCGTACCGTAACTTCGGGAGAAGGTACGCTCCTATCTGTGATGAGACTTGCTCTCTAAGCGGACGGGAGCCGCAGTGACCAGGTGGCTGGGACTGTTTATTAAAAACACAGCACTGTGCAAAATCGCAAGATGACGTATACGGTGTGACACCTGCCCGGTGCCGGAAGGTTAATTGATGGGGTTATCCTTAGGGAGAAGCTCTTGATCGAAGCCCCGGTAAACGGCGGCCGTAACTATAACGGTCCTAAGGTAGCGAAATTCCTTGTCGGGTAAGTTCCGACCTGCACGAATGGTGTAACCATGGCCACGCTGTCTCCACCCGAGACTCAGTGAAATTGAAATCGCAGTGAAGATGCTGTGTACCCGCGGCTAGACGGAAAGACCCCGTGAACCTTTACTACAGCTTGGCACTGAACATTGAACCTACATGTGTAGGATAGGTGGGAGACTTTGAAGATGAGACGCTAGTTTTGTTGGAGTCAACCTTGAAATACCACCCTTGTAGTTTTGATGTTCTAACGTTGGCCCCTGAATCGGGGTTACGGACAGTGCCTGGTGGGTAGTTTGACTGGGGCGGTCTCCTCCTAAAGAGTAACGGAGGAGCACGAAGGTTGGCTAAGTACGGTCGGACATCGTACGGTTAGTGTAATGGTAGAAGCCAGCTTAACTGCGAGACAGACACGTCGAGCAGGTACGAAAGTAGGTCATAGTGATCCGGTGGTTCTGAATGGAAGGGCCATCGCTCAACGGATAAAAGGTACTCCGGGGATAACAGGCTGATACCGCCCAAGAGTTCATATCGACGGCGGTGTTTGGCACCTCGATGTCGGCTCATCACATCCTGGGGCTGAAGTCGGTCCCAAGGGTATGGCTGTTCGCCATTTAAAGTGGTACGCGAGCTGGGTTTAGAACGTCGTGAGACAGTTCGGTCCCTATCTGCCGTGGGCGTTTGAGAATTGAGAGGGGTTGCTCCTAGTACGAGAGGACCGGAGTGAACGAACCGCTGGTGTTCGGGTTGTCATGCCAATGGCATTGCCCGGTAGCTACGTTCGGAACTGATAAGCGCTGAAAGCATCTAAGCGCGAAGCAGGCCTCGAGATGAGTTCTCACTAGACTTTTAAAGTCTCTGAAGGGCCGTTGAAGACTACAACGTTGATAGGCAAGATGTGGAAGTGGTGTGAGCCATTAAGCTAACTTGTACTAATTACCCGTGAGGCTTAACCATACAACGCCAAACGCGTTTTATGCGACAGTTTAGACAGAAGTTAATATAACTAAAGTAGACATTACTTAGAAAGACTTAAAAAATATTATCAGATATTTTCCAAATTCAAGAGGTGACTCTTAGCGCGTAGCGTTAACATTGAGGCACCTTGCGCAAAGAAAATGGTAGCACTACGTGCTTGTCATTAATTCTTTGCACCATATTTGCTTGGTGACAATAGCGTTTTGGACCCACCTGACTCCATGCCGAACTCAGTAGTGAAACGAAACAGCGCCGATGATAGTGTAGCATTTGCTATGTGAAAGTAGGACATTACCAGGCTTCAAATTGTAGAGAGCCCGACTAGAAATAGTCGGGCTTTTTTACGTCTGCAGAAAAGTGAAATGTGCGCAATTAACACACACTCATATCGCGACACAAAGATAGTGTAGCATTTGCTATGTGGCTCTCCACCGCTGTGGGCACTACGACATCACCAGGCTTCAAATTAAAGAAACCCGTTACAGCAATGTGACGGGTTTTTTGCTGTTTTGGATTTAATAAATAGCCAAGAGCCCATGCCGAACTCAGTAGTGAAACAAAACAGCTCGAAGGCGAGACCCACTGAAGGCCGCCCTGACACAAAGATAGTGTAGCATTTCACTGTGACTTTCTACCGCTGTGGGCACTACGACATCCTACTGCGTAGCGCACCGACCTCAAATTGTAGAGAGCCCGACTAGAAATAGTCGGGCTTTTTTACGTCTGCAGAAAAGTGAAATACGCGCAATTAACACACACTGATACCAACACCCATCAGATTGATCAGCAACAAACCAGCGACTTATCTATTGTCGCATTTTGTAAAGAAAACACGTTACCCATTTCAAACTTTTATAAATATCGGTCTAAGTTACAAGACGCTGCAAAAGCACCTAAATTGGTTAAAGTGCAAAGCAAAGCCATTCCTCATAAAGTGAACGCCTCAATCACGTTATCACATGGTGAAACGCATTTAACTATACCAACTTCATCTGAGCCTACATGGCAGGGCAAGAGCATGAAAAAGGTCTATGCGTTCAATACCTTTTCAAGGTAGGCTGTACTGCGCATAGCTTTTTCTGCTTTTAGCTGATCAAATGCGATGTGTCTCAGCCCCGCAAATACAGGTGCTGCACCTTTGCGCCTAATTCGACACTCATCTTCTTTAAATCCTACATCTAAACGCCAATGTAATCCATTTTCTATTTGCCAATGTTGTCGTGCTCCTCTCGCGAGTTCTTCCGCTGAACTAATATAGTATCTATAGCATAACTCATTGCTTAATTTACCTTTTTCTTTTCTATAAGAAACAATAACACCCACTGTTTACACACCTTCCCAGTGTATCGTTTCTGATAAACCGCTCACGTTATGGCTCACTGCACAGCACCTAAATTCTTCTCTATTTTTTGATAATCGGCTTCGTTAAACAAGAGCCCATCAGATGCTTGTCGTGCTACCTCAGGTAATAACACATCTTCTATTTGTGACAGTAGCCTTTTATGGTTTGCTTTTACCGCAAGTAAGTAATCGGCTTCTTTACCAACTATTTTTTTGCAATTGATTTTTGACATCCCATAGCGTCAATCGTTACTAAGCAGCCTTTTATCTCTAATAATTCAAGCAGCTCTGGCAACGCTTTTATTTCATTCGACTTCTTATCAACAGGGCATTGTGCCAAAACAACACCATTTTCGCATGCAAATGCACTGATCATATAAAGTGCATCGCGTCTATCAGATTGATTTAATGAACCTTTCAATCGTTTACCGTCAATAGCAACTACACCGCCTTGAGTTAATTTGGAGCAGGCTTTCATCCAAGAAGAAAAGGAATCTTGGAATTGCGTCATGTCAATACGGCTCATTACACGAGCAATTGTGTCATGGCGAGGGATCCCTTTGACATGGTCAACTAAATTCAGTCACCCTAGTTAAGAAACCATATCTAATGTTTCGATTCGTTCTTCAAAGTTATTTGGGCTTTGATAATTTAAGTACGAATGTAAGCGACGACTGTTGTACCACATACAGATGTAATTCATTACATCCTGTTGAGCCTCATAACGCGTTGGGTAGTTTTTCCAATGCACGCGCTCTTGCTTCAAACTACCGAAGAAGCTTTCTGCAACAGCATTATCCCAGCAACAGCCTTTCTTACTCATGCTACCAATGAAGTCATTTGACTTGAGCAATTTACGATATTGGTGGCTTGCATATTGAACCCCTTGATCTGAATGGATAATTAACCCTGTTTTGGGCTGGCGTTGCCACATCGCCATAGTCAGTGCGTCACAGACAAGCTGCGCTTTCATTCGTGAGCCCATGCTCCAACCAACGACTTTGCGCGAATATAAATCAATCACTACCGCCAGATACAACCAACCTTCTGCAGTCCAAACATAAGTGATATCTTGTACCCAGGCTTGATCAGCTGCTTCAACGTTGAAGTTTTGCTCAAGTACATTGGGATAAATAGGCTTATTATGCTCACTATTCGTTGTCACTTTGTATCTCTTTTTATAACGCACCCAGACATTTGCCTCTTTCATTAGCTGTGCTGTTTTGTGACGACTCACCGGAAAACCGAGTGCATTTAAGACTTTCTGAATACGCCTTTCACCGTAAGTATTATCACTGAAGTGCGCTATGTCCTTGACACAATCAATCATTTCTTGATGTGTTGGATCCTCTGATTTAGTTGAGAATCGCTTTTGATAACTATAGTAATTGTTACTTTTTACACCCAGTATTCGGCACATTGTCGCCACAGGCCAGGTCTTCTTGTATTGGGTTATGAACGAATATTTCACTTCGTTTCTTTGGCAAAGAAGACCGTCGCTTTTTTTAATATTTCACGCTCCATTTCTAGGCGTTTCACTTGCGCTTTTAGCTCTCTGATCTCTTCTTGCTCAGGGGTTAAATTACCGTTCCCTCTAAAAGCATGCCCATCATCATTTTCAGCTTCTTTTATCCAGCGACCAAGCATGTTGGGATTTACCCCTAAATTTCTAGAGGCTTCTGCTTGTGAGTAGTTTTGCTCAACAACTAATGCGATAGCATCAAGTTTAAATTCTTTGGAATACTTTTTACGTTTTGTCATTATCGATCTCCAGTTAAGTTGATTATCTCTTAACTGGGGTAGTCGAATCCATTAAACCACGTCACTTGTTCAAGAAGAACATATTTTCTGAGCCAATCTAGTCTATCATGGCCAAAATCTTCAATCTCTTCCCTGCCCTGACAGCCTGATACAACAGCGCTAACAGCTAAGAATATGATATCAAATAGTTTATGAACAACTTTACCTTGTTGGTGAGGGTCGTCGATTGATTCGAAATATTTAAATAGCTTAATGTTAGGCATGGGGATGCTCCTTAAAATAGGAGTATAAGATCATACTTTTAAGTCAAGGTAAAGTTCGTGATCTTGCCTACATGGGTAGCTAATTTAATAAAGGCGCTGCAAGCATGAACATGTTTATTGATGTGCCTGACGTGTACCTTTGCAATCAGTTTGTCGACTTCAGAAAATCCATTAATGTCTTAGCGGCCATTGTTGAAAGTGAACTCGAACTGTCAGTACTATCCAGTGCCGTGTTTGTTTTTTGTAATAAAAGCCGGATAAGCTGAAGATATTGTATTGGGATAACACAGGCTTTGCCTTATGGTATAAACGCCTCGATAAGCACAAATTCAAATGGCCGAAAAACCTCAGCGCCGACACAATGAGTTTAACCGAGCAACAATTACATTGGTTATTATCTCGGTATGATGTCATAGGGCATCAACAAATTAACATCGAAAACGCTACCATTATTTAGATCGTCGCGAGATCAATATCAACCATCGTATTAAGCTAGTTTACGGAAAAAAATATTATAAAATAGAAGGATGAATATTGATGTTAACCGTCTACCAGACGATCCGGCGCTGCTGGCAGAGCACGCTGAGAAATTAGCACAAGCGACTGCGAGAAACAGGTATCTAGAGGAACAATTCCGGCTAGCGCAATAAAAACAATTTGGTAAAAGTACCGAAGGCTTTGACGCACAAGGTGAATTGTTCAATGAAGCCGAAGACATCATTGAGCAACTTGATGAGCTTGCTACGCAAGAGATTAGCTGCACTCGCAAACCATTACCAAAAGACTTACCCCGTGAGCAAGTTATTCATGACATTGCCGAAGAAGGGAAATTGTGTAACTGCTGTGGTAATGAGTTGCATAAAATGAGTGAAGACGTCAGCGAAAAGCTTGACTTCGTACCCGCAAAGGTAAAAGTCATTGAGTATATTCGCCCAAAGTACGCGTGTCGTGAATATGATAAGTCAGGGTCGAATTACAGTATTAAACAAGCTAAGATACCAAACATGCGCATCAAGAAAGGCATAGTCACGTCCAGTTTGATAGGTCAAATCATCACCAGCAAATATCAATATGCACTGCCAGTGCGCAGACAAGAGTCGATATTCAAGCAATACGGTATTGAGCTTAGTTGTAAAAGCATGAGTGACTGGGTACTCAAATCCGCTATCTTGTTTGAACCGCTGATACAGTGTCTGAAACACGCGTTACTTAAACAACCCGCGATACATACCGATGAAAAGGCGGTCAATGTGGTTAACACCGACAAAGTAAAAAGTTACATGTGGCTATATTGTACCGGCTCGGATTCGCCATCGACTATAAATAGACACAACGCAGTACCAAACATCGTGCTTTACGACTATCAAAACAGTCGGGCAGCAGCTTCCTGCGTGGTTAATTATCTGGATGGCTATTCGGGGTATTTACAGGTTTATGGTTATCAAGCGTATGTATAAACGCAATCAACATTGGTTGGTTGCTGGGCCCATGCACGTCGTAAATTTATTGAAGTAAAGCACGTGCAGGGTAAAACAAGACAGGCAAAACCTACGTGGTCTTGAGTCTTATTCAAAAACTGTACGGCATTGAATCAAAACTCAACGATAAAACACCAGAACAAAAGCATGAAATAAGACAAGAACAAGCTAAACCTATTATCGACAAGCTGCAAATGGTTAGCGCAAAACCAGCCTCGTTTAGTCGGGAAAACCAAATTAGCAGAGGTAGCAACCTATCTCGCCAATCAATGGCATAAACTTATGGTTTATCTTGAGAATGGTCAGCTTAATATCGACAATAACCGCGCCGAGCGCGCTATCAAACCGTTTTTTTGGATGTTTAGCCAAACCTCACGCGGCGTGATAGCAAGCGCCCACCTATACAGCATCATAGAAACTGCGAAATCCAACGCCTTAACGCCATTTGATTAAATCATGCATTGCCTCGATGAGCTTTGTCAGCCTGAGCCAGACATCGAACGATTATTGCTTTGGAACATCAATATCTAGGTGGAGATCGCCGGACGTTTATGTTGCACAGTGAACAACCAGACACCGTAGCGTGGGTTGAGCATCTCGAAACCCACGGACAAAAGAACGCATCGACTACCTCAGAGCGCAATGTACCCGATTAAAAACATTAAAAGTACTTTGTTATGTGGCTCTCCATCGCTGTGGGCACTATGACATGTTAATTACAAAAACAACACATAGGGCAAGTGCAGGTAGGTGTGTGGCCAGCGCAAACCTATGAAAATGTATATGGTTTACAATAAAGAATAAGGGGCTGTTACTAACAGCCCCTTATAATTAAGTTTTAAATTCAATTTCTATTTTATTATTTTCTAACTTGACACTGCTTGGTGGAAAGTTACGGGTTGTTTTAAGCAGTTTGTTGAAGATATGGATTTCCACCCCAGAATGTAAAACGGTATTTACGGTTAGAATGGCTTCATCAAGCAAGGTATTAAGTTCTAGTTCTAAACTCGCCACCTGCTTTTCTAGTTGTTCAGCTTGTTGACTATGATGTAGCTGCGTGGAACCAATTTTGTTCATGAGTTCTCTTTTTTATCTGCATCTTTAATCAAGTCTGCTTTTCTAATGCGGCTTGTAAACTATCAACCTGTTCATTTGCAGCTGTTAATTCACTAAAAGACTTATCAATATCTTTGGTCATTTGAGTGGCTGAAGCGGCTAAATTGATTGCCATTTTAGTTCCTGATTCATTACCAATCTCTCCAGCAATTAATTTAGTAGCATCTAACACTTCACCCCCAAATAGCTTTCCTTTAGGTAGTTCTGATTGACCAATTTGAATTATATTTTTTGCTTTCATTGAGCTATGGCTGGCTTGGCGGTCAAGCAATATGTTATCAGCTTCAGTGTAGCAATATTGAGAGTGTGAGGCATGCACATAGCCTGCGCAAATTATTCTGCAAGACAGCGATTTATCTTCAGGTTTTTGGTGACTAATAAGTTTTTGTTTTACAACTATATCGCCACCGGTGGTTAATTCGCCAGATTCGACAGCGGCAAAAACGGTGATGTCGCCAGTTACATTAATCCGCATCTCAGGTTCTACACTACTACTGACTATCACACTGCCTTCAAAGGCTATATGACCTGTTTTACAGAGACATAGTTGATAGTAAAAATATCATCAGCACGCATGCCGTTATTTATTTCTACAGGCACGCCAGCAATAGTAGAAAGTAATTCCATTGGATTTTTTGGATATTTCAGTACATTCTCCTGCAATTAAGGCATGAACTTGTCCGGGTTTAGCTAGTAAAACATTACCTATTACGGTAAACCCTTCTTGACCAGGAGTAGCAGGTTGCTGCTGGATTAGTAATTCACCCGGTTTTACACTTGCTAATTTACCAAAATCACGCATATCAACACTACCATCTTCTTTTAATTTGAGTGCTTTAAGGCGGTCTTTTAAGGTTTTAACCATGGCTTTAAATTTGCTATCTTGGCCGTCAGTAGGTAAACGTCCCTTAGCAAGTGAAGTGGCCCCGCTAACTAGAGATCCAGGTAGAAGTTCAAATTTCTTTTGTAAGAGCTGCTCTAAAAATGCTTGTTTATAACCTCTAGCAACATGCGCTTTAACTAATTCTTTTTTAGCTTCATCAAAGCTGAGTGTTGCACCACCTTTGGCGAGTGAGCGTGCCGGTGGCTAGCATTTTATCATCACTGATCTCAACGCTTAAGGTTGCATCGTGGCGTGTTGCAACAACTAAGATTCGTTCAGGTGTCGGACTGTTAAAATAGTTATTTATGGCGTCATGATCGATTTCACACTCGCTGTAAGGCGATTGTTCAATTGCTTCAATGATAAAAGTAGCACTGGCGGGTGCAGACTTACGCGTATCGAGTAGTACATTGCCATTATGAGCAAGTTTAAACACAGTTAATCTTTTCTACTACAAAAGTAAGGTTTAATGAAATAACGTTATTACAGAGTGTTAGAAATTTAGTTTTGAGTCAAAAAATCATCAAAGCGTCGTTATAGGATGGAATAAAAGCTATGAGCGCCGCTCATAGTTTATAGAGGTTAGTTTTTTGTAAGGTGGTCAATTTTCGCTCGTAATATTCCACTACACTTTATAACTGTATGTTCTGAGGATGGAGAGTATATTTTTTCTGATGAAAAAACTATTGCGAATTTTAATTTCAACTGCGGTGGTATAGCAAGTAATGGCAAAAGAGCGCTTATTTCTGCAATTCAATATCCTAAAAATCCTAGTAAATTAAGCAAACAAAATGATGCTGATAATATATTGGGTAATGTCGTGGCTTATGATGATGTAGATAGTAAATTACAGTTACTATCTGACAATGTTTTACATTCGGGGTCAATGCGTGTCGCCATTACCGAAAATCATGAAGATTGGGGGATTACCCTAGGAGTCTAAATTTTTAGTGACGATTAAAAATCGCGTTTGCAATTTAAGCTCTAGTTTGTTAAAACGAGACAAACACTTTGATAATAAAGCCATAAACAGCAACAAATAGTCAATTAAAAAGACGCTGAGGTGTTAGGAATTTGCCAACTTTAGGTTATTAGTACAATAGGTTACGTACTAAAAAGCTATAAAGAAGGGCTTTTTAGTCTTAAGTTAACTCTTCTTAAGTAAGAAAATGCTAAATACTGAGGTATTCAGCTTTATGTATAGTAAATATCTTAAATGGTTATTTGATCAACTATGTTAACATCCACTTGGTTTACAAAATTTCAGCCTAAATTGGCTCCTCAACTAAGACTTATATGCTTTCCTTACGCGGGGGAGCGCATCTAATTTTTTTCTTGGGCTTCTAAACTTCCGATTTGCGTTGAATTAGTAGCAATTCAATTACCTGGTAGAGGGAATCGATTTAATGAGCATCCTTATTCAAACATGGATGACTTAATTCAGTCTTTACTTGTTGACTTTAAAAGCATTATGGACAAACCGTATATACTATTCGGTCATAGCTTAGGAAGCAGAGTTGCATTTGAGTTAATGAATCAAATAAAGCAAGCAGACCTAATATTGCCAATACATTTTGTTGCCTCTGGGAGTAAAGGGCCAAATTGCCACCCGAGGAAGGAACCTATACATCATTTACCGGCTAAAGAGTTTATTTATGAGCTTAGTAACCTAAATGGTACACCTAAACAAGTATTAAAGAATAAAGAGATAATGGAGCTTTATTTACCTACGCTTAGGGCTGATTTTCAAATGGCGCATGAATATATTTATAAAGGTGACGATGTTTTTAATTGCCCTATTTCAGTATTAGGTGGTGAACAAGATATTGACATTACTTTATCGGATCTTCAAAGTTGGGGAAAACACTTTGAAGCCCCATGTGATGTCCATATATTACCCGGAGACCATTTTTTTGTGGATAGCCATAGTGGGCATGTATTGAAACAAGTAAATAGAATAATACAAGACCTATTAAACAATAGAAGTTGCTGAAGAATGTCAGTAGATAGTGATTTTATTCTCATTACTGTGGATCCCCTCTTTACCTCAATTTAGTTAAACAATATCGAAGTAATTAGCTGTGATTTTGATATATCGCTTATGATATAGGTTTATTTAAGCTCTACGGTGTAACTTTCCCTGATGAGCTAAAAAACGCAGTAGTGAAGCGTCAAGCTGAATTTTTTGCAGGTAGGTATATAGCGAGTATGTCGGAGTAGACATAGAACAATGGCTAGATATAAAAACTATACAAAGCATTGAAAGTATTATCGTAACTAAAAATGAGCTTATTTATCTCCATCAACTCAGCTTTGTAATGGTCAACTAATTTTGGCCACAGTTTTAGAATCTTGATATCTAACCTCAGATTCATTTGGTGCTAAACCGGCATTATAATGATGCGGCCTAACATTGTTGTAATATCCATTTATGTAATCACTTACGCTATATTTAGCGTCTATAAAGTTTCCATATCCAATCTTTGGCATCCATTCCGTCTTAAAGCTTCTAAAAAATCGCTCCATTGGCGCATTATCCCAACAATTTCCACGTCTACTCATACTTTGTGTGATTTTATAGCGCCATAAACGTTGGCGATATTTTAAACTTGTATAATGGCTACCTTGGTCTGAATGGAACATGAGTCCTGTCGGTTTCCCTCTGCTTTCATATGCGAGTTCAAGCGCTTTTAGCGTTAAATTAGTATCTGGTGACAACGACATTGCCCAGCCAACCACTTTGCGTGCAAATAAATCAATAACCACGGCTAAATAAGCCCAGCGATTGCCTGTCCAAATATACGTCACATCACCGCACCACACGGTATCCGGCTCAACAACATCAAACTGTCTATCAAGCAGGTTTGGGATTTCAAGGTGTTCATTACCACCACGTTTATATGAATGTTGAGGTACTTGGCAGCTTTCGAGCTTTAATTTAACCATTAGCTTAGCTGCACGATAACGGCTCAATTCAAAATCATTGTTCGTTGCTATCGCTGCGATTGTCCGTGCCCCTGCTGAACCACCACTCATCGCATGTATTGCTTTTACTTCAGCCTCTAACCTTGCTTGCTCAGGTGTCGGCGCTGTATCCCGTATGGCCCAGTACTTATAGCTGCTGCGATGCACATTGAATACGCTACACAGCAGACTAATTGGATAACGCTCTCGTTGATTTAACTTCTCGATTAACGAGAATTGTTCAGGGAGTCGGACATCAAGAGAGCGGTGGTGATATCAAGTGGTCAGTGCAAAATGGTTTTTAATCATATCATTAGGAGTTAAATAGTTTAATATCCTTCTTGGTTGATTATTTAGTTTATTAGCGATTTTATTTAAATAACGTTGGTCAAAGCCATGTAGACTTGTCTTTTTGGGGAAGTACTGCCTTAATAGGCGATTTGTATTTTCATTTGTTCCCCTTTGCCACGGACTACTCGGGTCACAAAAGTAAACATCTGTATTCGTATTTTTAGTAAATCTTTTATGGTCTGCTAATTCCATTCCCCGATCCCATGTTAGTGTGTTTTTAAGTGCCTTTGGTAAACCATTAAATTTCAGAATAAGTGCATTTACTACATTGTTAGTATCCTTATCATCAACTTGTACCAAAGCTGTATACCGTGTTTTTCGATCAACCAATGTTGCTATATGTGAGTTGCTACTTCCTGATATTAAATCGCCCTCCCAGTGACCTAGAGTTGCTCGTGTTTCAATTTCATGGGGCCTTTCATGAATTGTTTTAGCATCAATAATACCTTTATAAATTCCCTTATTTGTTGAGCGTTTACCATGCCTCAACTTACGTTTTGAGCGAAGATGGCTAAGGACTGCTTTTTCGAAAATATAGCGTGATGGGATAAATAACGTTTTATAAATAGTCTCATGTGAAATATGCATTTCAGATGATGCTGGGTGTTTTATTTTTAACCAGCCAGAAATTTGCTCTGGTGACCAGTCGTCTAGTAGCTTAGACTCAACCAAATCGCTAAGTGGATTACCTTTTTGTAATTTGCATTGCTTTGGCCTTAATGCTCGCTCTAGCGCATTTTTATCAGCCGTAACGGCACGGTATTTGGCAATACCACCATTGCGTTTGATTTCACGGCTTACCGTTGACGCTGCCTTTTCTACATTACGAGCTATTACCCTGATAGATAAGCCTGAAGCTAAACCTCTTGATATATTTTCTCGCTCTTCTAAAGAAAGAAACGATAATCGACGCTTTCGTTGCACTGGCGATATTCCACCTTTTAGTTTAAGTACACCGAATATAGAACCAGCATGCCTATCAAGCGTCAAGCCTATTTCGCTAAGCGTTTTACCTTCACGCCATAAGAACCATGCTTTCAGCTTTTCAATATCACTTAAACCACGTTTTGATAAGTCAGTCATAACCACCTAATTAATAACGCGGATTCAAATCTGAAGTGCATAACGTTTAGGCGGCTTTAGCCGCCAAGTGATCCTGCATCAATTTTGCAGGCGTTTCAAATCCAAGTGTCTTTCTCGGACGATTATTAAGTTGCTCAAGTACTGGTATAACTTGCGCTGGTGTTACCGCCTTAAAATCTGTGCTCTTCGGCCAATACTGGCGTAGTAATCCATTCGTGTTTTCATTCAATCCGCGCTCCCATGAGTGATAAGGGTGAGCAAAATAAACAGGAACACTTAATGCCTTTGTGATTTTCTCATGATAAGCGAACTCTTTTCCATTGTCAGCCGTGATGGTATGAAGCGCTGACCTATATGGCCTTAATAGTTCTATCGTCGCCGCAGTAACGGCTTGTGCTGTTTTGCCTGCCACCTGAGTTGATACAGTGAATTGGGTGACCCGCTCTACAATGGTAACAAGGGCGCCTCGATGGCCTTTACCTATGAAAGTATCTATTTCCCAATCTCCGATACGGCCTTTCTCATCAACTATTTGTGGACGTTCTTCAATGCTAACGCGATTTTTTATTTTCCTTGCGCAACCATCCCGTTATTTGTTCAGGACTCCACTTCTCATTAAGCTTCTGGGTAATTAAAGCCATCATTTCAAGTGTCATCTTAAGTGGTTTTCTTGCACTTCTTCGGCGAGACAAAGCCCGCTCATGAGCTTGTTTGTATCTGTAACCTCGCTTGCCTGTATTTCTAGAAAGCTCTCTTGAAATCGTAGATTGCGATAAATTAGTTAGCTCAGCAATACTTTGTTGCGTAAAACCGCTTTTCTTTAGAACAGCGATCTGGCATCTTTGCGCATAGATCAGTTGTTTGTAATGTCTCATAGTAAAATCTCTTGCCGGAGAAAAAGTAGTTAGCTTATGAGCAACTGACCACTTAATCTAGTCAAAACAAGTTATGCACTTACAATTTGAATCTAGGTAATCAATTATAAGGTGTTGCATTGACCTATTGAATTCACCGTAGCATTTTTTAATATATCCTTTTCTAATTCAATGCGTTGGATTTACTTTTTAAGTTTACGGATTTCAATTTGTTCGGGCGTCATTGGTGAAGCTGATGGTGACTGACCATTGCGTTCTAGCTTTAATTGAGTAACCCACTTACTTACGGTTGATTTACCCACCCCCATCGCTTTTGCTGCGTCTTCTTGCGTATAACCTTGATCTACTACAAGCTGAGCCGTTTCTAATTTAATTTCGTCATTTTTTCACCCAAATTTGTATGCTTATTAGCATAACATTTCTTTCTTAATGGGTGGCCAAAATTACTTTACCACTACACTTGGACAATAATATAGCATTGACACTTGTCTTTTCAGCAAAAGAAAGTTTGTTTAAAGCAATATATCCAAGAGTAAACTTTTATTTTGATGTCGTGGAAATGATTTCTATTTGTACAGAAACATTTCGTCTAAGATTAAAAGTCAAATTAACAGATGAGCTTGAAGAAGGGAGCCTTTTTCTGGAGTTTATTTTGTAAATGGAACCCTAGTTGGAACACTTGTTACAGATAATGCATATTAATAAGGTGTTAATTTTTTGTTTGAAAGCATCTAGAATATTACGAGTAACAACACAGACCTAAAGTCTACTCAATAAAGCCTGGTTATTGATATTGTCTTGATTTTATTTTGATTAATTCATCCTTGTGAGGGGAAAGTGCTTATATTTTTTCTTGACATATTTTGTTTACTTAATATACATTGGCCCATAAATTAATTTTTATAATAATAAAAAGTGGATTTAAATGGATTTAAATATTATAAGCACATCAGAGTTGCCTTTTCCTGAGAAGGATAATATAAGCACCCACGAATCAGAAACACCCTCATTACAAAGTAAAAGTATCAATGTATTAAAAATTAATGAGGATGAAAAAAGCAGATTTTAGCCATTGTCGAGCTATGTACACTAAACTATTCGATAGCAGACTTTGACGAATTTTACTTTTCTTGTTGGAAACAATTTCCGAACCTACCACAAACCTTGTTAGCTAAACTATTCGAGCTAAAAAAAGGAAATAGAACTCATCACCTTTTAATAAAAGGGCTTCCACTACCTAGTGAGATTCAGGCTACGCCTAGCAGTAAAGGTACCGGCCACGGCGAAAGTATGCTCTTTGCCCGCAAACTCTTAAGTATATTGGTTTCAGGTTTAGGCTATATCTATAATTTTGAAGGCAAAAAACACTTTGACTATATTGATGATGTTTTTCCTCTTTTTAAAGATAGAAACCAGCAAATAGGCTCAAATAAATGTTTCTTAGAGTGGCATGTGGAAGATGGCTTTCACGATGCTAAGGCTGACTTTGTTGCATTACTTTGCTTAAGGGAAGACCCTCAAGCAGAAACTTATATATTTGAAGCTAAGAACATTGATTTAGATAAGTCCTTAGAAGAAGAGTTGCAGAAAAAGCAGTTTTTAATAAAAAAAGATACAACGTTTTCCTCCGCTTCTGAAGATGTTGAAGAAAGCCAACTGTGTTCTGTACTAAACGGAAGTTTGGACAAAGAAATTGTATTTGATCCACCGTTTACGACATGCCTAACTGAGTCCGCCCAAAAGGCTTATATAGAGTTACAAAAATCAATTAATCGCAACAAGAAGACCGTCGTGTTGGAGAAGGGAGACTTATTGATTTTTGATAACCGAAGAGTTGTTCATGCAAGAAGTAATTATCAACCAAAGTACGATGGCAATGATCGCTGGCTACTAAGGTGTTTACTTTTGGAGAGCACTTGGAAAGCAAGAGAATACACTTCTGAAAGTGCACACATCATTAAATAACCTTTAAGTTAATTTATTTATCCTTGGGGCTTAGCCATGAGTACAAATACAGATAGCACTCTGACCTGTGTTCAGAGAGACGTATACATTAATCAAAAAAATATCCAGAACTTCCAATCACCAACCTTGTTGCACGCATTGATATTAGCGGTTTTATAAATGAACCAGTTTTCAAAAAAGCGTACGAGCTGGCTATCGAGTATCACGATACATTTTTAATTCGATTACACGATGATGGTAGCGTCGAACAAGACTTCAGCTATGAAAAGCACACTGTTGATGAGCTGGTGTTTATTGATCTTTTTGTTCAAAGCTGGTCGGAATCAACCATTGAACAACAGGTTAGTGAGTGGTCAAAAGATTTTATAGCAGCGCCTATAACCAAGGAAAATAGCAACCTTTATAAAGGGGCATTGATCAAAAAGACAGCCCAGGAATATGAGCTTTTTCTTGTTTTTAGTCATGTTATCTGTGATGGCTGGGGGCTTTCTCTTTTTACTAAAAACCTTTACCACATTTATGATGCCCTTTTATCAAATTCAGTTTCAGAAAAACTAGATAAAATCAAAAGCAGCCTACCTAGCTTTAAAAAGGAAGTAGAGCATGAAGCTGAATACTTAGTGTCGGATAGATTTTCTGAAGACAGACAATATTGGGTAGAACGCTTAAAAAGCCTACCAGCCCAAGCTGTTGTTCCTCGTTATAGTTATCAATATGCTGACAAGGATTTTGTGCCTAGCCGCATTAAGCAAATCACTATTAATCGTGCTGCATTTCAAAAAATAGAAATGCTAGGAAAATCGCTTAACGTAGGTATCAACCAATTGATGCAAGCGGCCATTTATGTATATATGCTCAACAGCTGCAATGTAGATGAGCTTATTATTGGGCAGGTATTTCATAATCGAAAGAAACTGAGCTCTAAAAAAACGGTGGGTATGTACTCTAAAATACTGCCCGCAAGGTATAATTTTGGTACAACGCTGACATTATGTGAGTTATTGCAAAAGATTAAAGAAGTAAATCATATTGACAATTTGCATTACGCTATGCCTTTGGAACAGATAGCCCAAGATATTGATATTTATAATCAAGGAAGAACATTACTTTTTGATGTGGTATTCAATTACATCAAGATGAGCTTTAACCATCACCCAGAAGGTGCGAAAACAAAGACAAATTATGTCACTTTAGGTTATGACCCCTTTCCACTTAATATCTCTTTACTTGAATTAGGTGAACACCAAGACCTCGTATTAACCCTCGAGCACAACTTAGCATATTACAGCGATGATGAAGCCGAACTAGTGATAAATCGCTTGTCAAACTTGTTAATGTCGTTGCCTGAGCAACAGCACACATCGATTAAAGATATCAACATATTAAGTCAAGCAGATTGGAAGCATATTGAAGATTACAATAATACGCTTAAGGCCTATTCAGATAGCCCTTCCATCCATGATCTTTTTTTAACGAAAGCAAAAGCAGTTCCAGAACTCGTCGCCTTGAACGACTCGCTAGGAGCGTTAACTTACGAATCATTATTGCATCATGTTGCTGGAATGAGCTCTCAGCTTTCGTTGGCAACGCCAGACACACGAAAGCCAATCGCAATCTACTTACCCAAAGGACGCATGCAGTTAATTGCAGCACTGTCTATTATGTGTTCGGGGCATTTTTATATACCACTTGAAACCCATTGGCCACAAGAGCGAGTACGAAAGGTAATTGAAAAAGCCAACATAGAAACCGTTATTAGCTCAGTTGATTTAGCGATTAACTTGCCTGAGAACATAAGTTGCCTAATCGCTGAGGGGTCACCAGTACAAAAGCCAGGACAAGATTGGATGCAACAAGTTAAGGCAATCAATTCAGCTGAGGCACTTGCCTACGTCATATTTACATCAGGCTCTACCGGTGAGCCAAAAGGAGTTGCGATAGCTCATAAAGGCGCTGTGAATACGCTAAGGGACATTAATGAACGCTTAAATGTCACCGAAAAAGATAAGATTCTCGCAGTATCTGACTTAAGTTTCGACCTGAATGTGTATGATTTTTTGGCATGCTGGCAGCGGGAGGAACGATCATTTTCCCAACAGCAGGGAAAGAGCGTGAGCCTTCGCATTGGGCGCAATTGATAGAGCAACACAACGTATCAATATGGAACACGGTTCCAGCTTCAGCAGAGCTCCTTGTAAGTTATTTCGAATTAAATAACAAAGACGCGCAGGCACCAATTAGGCATATGATGTTAAGCGGTGACTGGCTGCCTCCTAAGTTGCCAAATAGATTAAAACAGTGCTTTCAAGGTGCTGGCAAGCCAGCCCAGATCCATAGCTTTGGGGGAGCGACGGAAGCGTCTATTTGGTCGATTACCTATCCAATACATGAGGATTGTTCTGAATGGAAAAGCATTCCTTATGGTAAGCCGATGCTTAACCAGTCGTTTTACGTGCTAAACCATGAGCAAAAACTTCAGCCAATTGGCGCCGAAGGCGAATTGTATATTGGGGGCGTAGGAGTTGCACAGTGCTATTTTAACGATATTGAAAAAACCAACTACAGCTATATTGCTCACTCTCAGTTAAATCAACGACTATACCGCACTGGCGACTTAGGGCGCCTAATGACGGATGGCAATATTGAGTTTATTGGACGCGTTGATCACCAAGTGAAAATAAATGGTTTTAGAATCGAGTTAGGTGAAATTGAAAGCCACCTTAATAGCTTAACAGAAGTCAAAGAAGTAATTTGTCAGGTGATGACAAACCAACAGGGTGCCAAGGTTTTAAATGCTTATCTTGTCTCGACAAGTTGCAACGCTGAGCTCTCTATTCTTGAGCCTATATGTCGTAGTTACCTATTACAAAAGGTGCCTAGCTACATGCTTCCGGTTAATTATTTTCTGTTAGAAAGCATCCCCTTAACGGCTAACGGAAAAGTAGATAGGAAAGCTTTACCAACTAAGAAGAATGAACAGGATAACTTCCAGCAGCCAAGTACAGAGATTGAAATGTTGCTGGCCAAAATCTGGCGCCAAGAAATAGGTATTGAACGTATTGGAGTTCAGCAAAGCATTTATGAATTAGGGATTGCGTCACTCAATGCGATAAAAATAGTTATGCAGATCAACACTATTTATCCTCACTTTGAGCTGCAGCTCAAAGATTTAATGCAACATTATACTATTGCATCGCTGTCCGCATTTATAGAGCAAAAGTTCATGGTTAATGCTAATGAAGAACAAAAAAATACTGAAGAGTTGGAGTGGTAATTATGAAGGTTGCAGTATTAATCAAGTATTTAAAAGACAAGGGGATAACACTTTTCCTAAGTGATGGGAAGTTAAAAAGCCAAGCAACGGCTGGTGCGATTACTAAGGATATTGGCAGTCAAATCCGTGAAAGCAAAAACGAGTTAGTTGCTTTTTTGGCCTCTGAACAGGCGATTCCTCGTACCCAAAAAGACGAGTATGAACTGTCTTTTAGTCAGCAGCGCTTGTGGTTTTTAGATAGGTTGGAAGGTCAAACATCCACGTACAATATGTCAATCGCCTATCAACTTAGGGGGATGATTCAGGTACAGGCACTAGAAGGTGCCTTAAATGATTTACTTAAGGCAAATCCCTCGCTTGCTGCCCAATTTTATGAAATTAATGGGCAAGCCAGTCAAGTTTTTCGCCAAGACATTGCAGTAAAATTGCAAACGATACAAGCTGATAACGTAGACGAGGAATTCATAAACAAGCAGTTAGCCGAAGAGGCCCAACGCCCTTTTAACCTTGCAAGCTCTCCGATGCTTAGGGCGCAGGTTTACCTACAAGCTGCTGATGTTTCAACCCTACAACTAACCTTTCATCACATTGCTGTTGATGGTTGGTCAATAGAGTTACTATTTGATCAGCTTGCTGCTTTCTATCAGGCCCGTGTAAACGAAAAAGTGTTAGTTGCCACAGAGCAACCTTCACTTGGCCTACATTACGGTGACTATGCGGCTTGGCAGCAGGGATACTTTCAGGCAGGTGGATTTGACAGCTCATTAGAGTACTGGGCGCAGCGGTTGGCAAATAGCCCTGTTATGCATGCTCTGCCCACAACAAACAACAGGCCTGCAAAGCTTGGTACCAGAGGTGACAAGCAAGTTTACACTATTGATGCTGACTTATGGCGCAATGTGACCAACTTGGCTAAATCATCTCAAGTAACCCCCTATATTTTCCTTTTAACGGCATGGGGGAGCTTCTTACAGAAATTAAGTAATCAGCAAGACGTTGTGATTGCAACACCCGTTGCAGGACGCAACAGGCAAGAGCTAGGTGCAGTGGTAGGGATGTTTGTCAATACACTACCTATTCGAATGAGTGCAGACTTTGGGTTGAGTTTTAAAGAAGCCTTAAGAGGCGTAAAACAAGCCGTGATGAAGGACTTTCAGCACGATGAAGTGCCTTTTGACTTGATTGTTGAGTACTTGGGCCTCACGCGCAGCCTAAGCTTTTCTCCACTAGCGCAATTGTTATTTAGCTTTCAGGAAGCATATCCTAAAACGTTGACATTAAGTGGGTTAGAAACGTCAGTAAAACAACTTAATACCGGAACTGCTAAGTTTGAGTTGAGTTTAGAGGTTACACAAGCAGGTTCAAGTGCTGACTTTTTGTGGGAATTTAATACGGACTTATTTTCAGATAAGCAAATAGCGCAATGGTCAGAACAATTTTTTCACTATTTGAGCCAGCTTACTTTAGATGCAGATAAGCCATTAAGTGGCTATGACATTGTTACCCAAAATGAATATAAATATCTTACCCAGCATGTTAACCAAACTAAATCAGACTACATAAACGACAAGTGCATACATGAGGTATTTGAGCAACAGGCTGAAAAGCACCCTCAAGCGGTGGCCTTAGTTTTTGAAGAAAAACAGCTGACTTATGAAGCATTAAATAGTCGTGCCAATCAACTTGCCCACTACCTGAGTGAGCATAAGAATATTTCACCCGATACATTAGTCGGGTTGTGTTTTGAACGCTCTATTGAAATGGTTATTGCTATTTTAGCTATTCTTAAGGCCGGTGGCGCTTATGTACCGTTAGATCCAGACTACCCGGAAGCGCGTCTAAAGTATATGTTAGACGATGCTAAGCTAGATACTGTTATTACCCTCAGTAGCCTAATTGATCAAACATCAGTTAAAAGGTCACAAGCAATTTGTTTGGATGATGCATGCTTACAAGGTGAGCTAGCGCGTTTTTCGACAGATAACCCATCGGTAACCAATAAAAATTTACAAATTCATCACTTGGCCTACGTCATATATACATCAGGCTCAACAGGAAAGCCGAAAGGGGTCCTACAAACCCATGAAAACGTATGCCGGTTGTTTTTAACAACTGAAGGTGATTTTAATTTCAGTGCTTCTGACACCTGGACATTATTTCACTCCATTGCGTTTGATTTTAGTGTTTGGGAGTTATGGGGCGGATTACTTTATGGCGGCAAGCTCGTCATCCCTAATTACGCATGCACTAGAGATCCCAAACAGTTTGCCACCTTGTGCCAAGCCCAAAATGTAACCGTTTTGAACCAAACACCAAGCGCTTTTAGCTCACTCTCTGAAGTTATACTAAAACAGAATATTGAGCTGCCTTATTTAAGGTGTGTTGTTTTTGGTGGTGAAGCGTTACAAGTAGAAAGCCTAATGCCATGGTGGGAGCGTTTTGGTGATCAGCAACCTAAGTTAATTAATATGTATGGTATTACCGAAACAACCGTACATGTTACTTACAAGCCATTAAGCAAGGCTGACGTAACCCCGCATCTGTCGGTAATAAATTGGCTGACCAGACCATATATTTGTTAGATAACCATAAAAAGCTAGTGCCAAAAGGCACTGTTGGTGAAATATATGTAGGGGGAGCTGGGCTCGCTAGAGGGTACCTAAATAAACCGGAGATCACGCAAGAAAGGTTTATACCTGATCCATTTACTGCCAAGGTTGATGCGAGGCTGTACAAGTCAGGTGACTTGGCCAGATACCTTGATAATGGTGAACTTGAGTTTATTGGTCGTGCAGATGAGCAGATAAAAATTCGGGGGTTTCGAATTGAGCTTGGAGAAATAGAGCACCAACTGGCAGAATGTGATGGAGTAGACTCCAGTTTAGTGTTAGTGAAGGAAAACCACGCTGGTGAAAAGTCACTTGTAGGCTACGTGAAGCTAAACACCCCATGTCATGTGGAGGAAGAGTCCAGCGCTATTGTCCAGCAAATAAAAAGTGCAATTGCATTGGTGTTACCTAACTATATGCTGCCACCAGTAATCATGATTGTGAATGAGTGGCCACTCACGGCAAATGGTAAAGTTGACAAACAAATGCTTCCCGAGCCGGCGCAATCGATACTGCAAACAGCCTCGAAGCATGAATTCAAAGCACCGCAAACAGATAAAGAGCAGATTTTAGTTAATGCCTGGTCTGAAGTACTTAACTTGGATTCAGATAAAATAAGTACGCTTGCAAACTTTTTCGAGCTTGGCGGGCATTCACTACTTGTCGTAAAGCTGGTTTCGGCTATTCAAAAGCAAGGGTGGGAACTTACTGTTCAGTCTGTATTTGCTGCTGCAAACTTAGCTGAGCTGGCTGAAGAACTTAAGCCTGCAAACCAATTTGACGTCTATCAAACCCCGGCGAGTGCGATCCCAGAAAGTTGTGAAAATATTAGTCCTGACATGTTGCCGCTTATCGATTTAACGCAGCAGGAAATTGACCATATTGCGAGCCAAATCCCTGGTGGCATGCCATGTATCAAAGACATCTACCCGCTAACCCCGCTTCAAGAAGGTATGTTGTATCACCACATGCTAGCCCCAGAAGATGATCCCTATGTAATAACGACTTACTTGCGCGTAAATAGTCGAGCTTCATTTGAAAAATTTGTGGCAGGGCTGAACTTTGTTATACAACGGCATGACGCACTAAGAACCGCCTTTTTCTGGAATGAATTAGACACGCCTGCTCAAGTTGTACAGCGTAGTGCGTCAATACCAGTGCAATGGTTACAGGCTGTGAATGGGCAAGATGCATTAGTTGTTTTAAAGCAAAACATCATCACCAGCATGGACTTAGCCATAGCACCATTGTTTCACCTTGCTGTTGTAGAAACAGCACAAGCTGAGCATTATGTTAAGTTAACTTGGCATCATTTAGTTGATGACAATACCAGCCTAAACATTATTGTAGATGAGTTGTCAGCCTGGTTTAAGGGGGATACAGAAACGTTACCCAGCCCTATCCCATATAGGGAAGCTGTTGGGCAAATACAGCACCATCAGAAGCATACCGATGCAACTTGCTCTTTTGAGGCAATGCTAAGTGATGTTTCAGAGCCTACAGCGCCTTTTGACCTGCTTAGTGTTAACCAAAAAGTACAAGCAACAGAGCTCGCTGCCGCGTTATCATTCGATTTATCAGCGCAAATACGCCAATGGACAAGTGAAAATCATTGTAGCCCAAGTGCATTTTTCCATGCGGTTTGGGCACTTGTTATATCTGCGTGTTGCAGTAAAGAACAGGTGGTTTTTGGAACGGTAATGTCTGGCAGGCTGCAAGGCTCACAATGGGCCGAGCAAATGGTTGGCCTATTGATAAACACGCTGCCAATAAAAGCGCAACTGAACAACCAAAGCGTGCTGTCGCTGGTTAATACCATCAGTAAATCTATTCAGAATTTAATTGCTTATGAGTATACACCGCTAACACAAGCCCAGAGCTGCTGCGATATTGAGGGCGATGCCCCATTATTTAGCTCAATCATTAATTGCCGTTTTAGTTTTGAAAATCAGCCAGTACGGGATGCCAACAATGAGTTTACTTTTTTAGAAGCACACGAGCGCACAAACTACCCACTTGGGTTATCAGTTGATGATATAGATAACACGTATCATCTGACATTAAATGTAGATAGTAGCGTTAATGGTAAGCGTGTGATGAGTTATGTTACAACAGCTGCGTCTAGGCTTATGACTGCTCTATTACAAGCGCCTGAACAAGCTGCTAACACTTTGTCAGTAATACCAGACACTGAACAGCATCAATTAATAAGCGCTTTCAACAATACGGCTTGCCCATACTCGAAAGAGGCACTGATCCATGAGTTGTTTGAACAGCAAGTTGAAAAAACACCTGACAATATCGCCCTAGTGTTTGCTGAAACTGAACTTACTTATCAGGAATTAAACACAAGAGCTAACCAATTAGCACGTGGCATTCGTAATCAGTATGAAGTTCGTTATGGTGAGAGCTTAAAGCCAGATACATTTGTTGCTCTATACCTAGAGCGAAATGTTGAGCTGATTATAAGTATTCTCGCAGTATTGAAAGCTGGTGGGGCATATTTGCCTATCTCACCCAATGACCCGCAAAAGCGTGTGCAATATATATTACAAGATACGCAAGCGCCTATCTTACTAACCCAATCAAAATTTACTGAGCAGCTAAGTCAGGTCACTGAGATGAACTCATCTCAACCGGAATTATTGGTTGTTGATGAGCCAAGTGTGTTTGGCTCACATAGCGAGGACAACTTACCCAGATGTGGGGAGCCAAGCCAACTGGCCTATGTTATTTATACTTCTGGTACAACTGGCCAGCCCAAGGGGGCAATGTTAGAGCACAAAGGGATCGTTAACCTGATCGAGCATGATATCAAAACTTTTGATATCAGCTGTGGCGAACGTATTATGCATGTTCTTCCAATGCAGTTTGATGCGGGCGGACAAAGCTTATTCCACGGCCTATGTGCAGGGGCCCAGGTTCACTTTGTTGACGCTAAAATTGATCTAACCCAGTTTATGATATCGCACGATATTAACTATTGTGCGATGACCCCTGCGTTATTAGGGGCTCAGGTGGTACGCCAAATCCCATCGTTAAAAGTCATTATGGTGGGTGGGGACAACTGCACAAAAGACCTGGTTAATACATGGACCCAGCAGTGCCGGCTATATAATCTTTACGGCCCAACTGAATGCTCAATCGTGACTACCATGAAAGAGCTTAAGCACAATGAAACCCCTGTGATTGGTGGCCCAGTCGCGAATACCCAAGTGTATATTCTTGATCAGCAATTAAAACCAGTGCCTATTGGGGTTACTGGTGAGTTATATATATCAGGTGTCGGATTGGCAAGGGGATATCACAATAAGCCCGAACTTACCAAAGAAAAGTTTATAGAAACCTCTTTGCCAGGCGCTCCATTTAGCCGCTTATATCACTCAGGTGACAGGGCGCGTTGGCTTGAAAATGGAGAGTTAGCATTTGCAGGTCGTAAAGACCACCAAGTAAAAATACGTGGGTTTCGCATTGAAGTGCAAGAAATTGAGCATCACTTATCAGCAATTGAAGATGTCTCGGAAGCTTATGTGAAGGCAAGGGGTAAAGCAAAAGCTAAACAGCTTGTCGCCTACGTGACACTCAAAGGAAAGGCTTTAGATACAAAACATTCAAGAGAAAATATGGTGGCCAATCTAACAGGCTATTTAGGCAAGCATTTGCCAAGCCATATGTTGCCATCCCATTACGTCTTTTTGGACAAAATGCCACTAACAAATAACGGTAAGTTGGATGAAAAAGCACTGCCAGAACCTGAGCTTAGCCAGTCGGCACCTGAACAGGAATTGCCAACTAGTGCACTTGAAATTGCACTATGTGAGCTTTGGCAACAAGTTCTTGGAATTGAAAAAGTAGGCTTAACCGATAATTTCTTTAACCTTGGCGGTGATTCAATATTATCTATACAACTTGTATCAAGGGCAAATAACCAAGGCATTTCGTTAAGCGTCAAGTCACTTTTTGATAACCCAACAGTTACTGAGCTTGCAAAAGTCGTGCGCTTTGAGTCAGTTAATATAGGGCTGCAAGAGGCGGTGACTGGCAATATGCCGTTATTACCTATCCAGCACTTTTATTTTGATAAAAACACTGAGCAACCTGAACACTTCAATCATTCACTACTGCTTCATGTTCCAGCTGACTTAACTGAAGCACATTTGTCGAAGATTGTTGATGCACTATACCAACGCCATGATGCATTACGGCTAGTATTCAATCAAGGCGAGGATGGCCACTGGCAAGCGCTGCACACCCCGCTTACTAAAGCGTTTTTAGATGATAGCCTTTCCTGCCAGGTAAGGCCTGAAAGCCAAGCGTGGGAAGTGTGGATTGAAGCTCAGTGTGGACAGTGGCAGCAGAGCTTCGACCTTCAAAATGGCCCGTTATTTAAAGCCGTCTTGTTACAGGAAGGAGAGGAACCTCGAAGCGAAAAACGGTTGTTTTTATTGTTCCACCACTTAGTAATTGATGGGGTTTCTTGGCGGATTATATTAGATGACTTGCATCTTGCATATAAGCAGCTAAGTAAAGGTGATGATGCCAGTGTTGCATTACCAGGAAAAACCGCGTCTTATCAGGCCTTTGTAAGTGACCTTGTCGATTCCTCAAACAAGGAAGAAATTGTAGATGAGCTCGAATATTGGCGAGCACAAAATCGAACATTTAATTTACCATCCGAACATAGCGTTTCAGGCAACCCAACGATTGCTACCACACAAAAGGTAAGCTTTACACTGGATAAAGCCGAAACCGAATTGTTGCTGCAGCTATCTAACTCAACATATCGCACACATATCAATGAGCTGCTGCTATCAGGAATGCACCTTGGCTTGTGCCGTTGGGGGGCTTAGATAGCGTTAAGTTTATATTTGAAAGTCATGGCCGGGATGTGCCATTTAGCGACCAGGATATCAGTCAAACACTGGGCTGGTTTACAAGCTTCTATCCTGTTTACATCGAACAGGCAAATGAGGGGCAGGACATACAAGCGCACCTTAAGCAGGTCATTCTGAAGGTTAAGGAAACATTACGGGCCATTCCTAACAATGGTTTAGGCTACGGCTTATTGAAGTACAACCATAATGAAGCGAATGCTCAACTTAGTCATGATTATCAGTCTGTAGCATTTAACTACTTAGGTGTGTTTGATGCCGACAAGCAAATGGCATCGCTTGGCAGCAACAGCTTTAGTGAAGCTAAAGAAGGTCGAGGCGAACACCAAAGTGGGCGGCACCCTCGTTGGCATAAATTGGGGTTAAATGGCTGGGTTAAGCAAGGTCAGCTGAGCTTCACGCTTGATTATAGCGCCCTTGAATATAGCAAACACAATATGCAAGGCCTAGTAAAGGAGCTGAAACAAGGGATGCTTGATGTTATTGCCCATTGCCAACAAGCTCAACCTTGCTTCACGCCATCGGATTACCCATTAGCCAATGTTAAGCAAACAGAGTTGGCAAAATGGCAGCATCAATTTTCAGATACGCAAGACCTATACCCGGCTACCCCTATGCAGCAAGGGATGATTTTTGAAACGCTTAAAGAGCCAAAAGCCTATATGCTGCATCAGGATATTGTGTTTAGTGCAAATACCAGTTTTAACGCAATGCAAGAAGCATGGTCAGAAGTAATGGCACGCCATTCCATAATGCGTACGCGTTTTGTGGGCATAGAAAGCGCCAATATACACCAAGTTGTTTTACCAACCGGGCAATTTGAGTGGCATCAGTTTGACTGGTCTGGATTAACTTTAGAAATACAAGATACAAAGTGGGAAGAAGCTATTGAGCAGAACTATAAAAGGGGCTGCGACTTTACCCTTGAGCCGCTTACCCGCATCTATTTGGCACAACTTTCATCTACTCGTTGGAGGCTGCTCTTCAGTCAGCACCACTGCCTGTCTGACGGTTGGAGCCTGCCCATTATTTTAGGTGAAGTGTTTAGTCTTGCAGAGAATAAGTCTGACGGTAATAACTATCAACTTCCTCCTGTTACAGACTACAAGCAGTATATTGATTGGTATTTCAAGCAAAACCAGCAACAAGGGTTACAGTTTTGGCAAGGAAAGCTTGAGAACGTGACTCAGCCTTGCTTATTGATGCCACCAGAAGATGAAAGCGGTCTGCGGGAATATTGTGAGAAAGTCATTACCTTTGACGTAGCCCTTAGCCAAAAGTTAAACCGCTTCTGCAGAGCGCGCAGTACGACACTTAATACTGTTATGCAAATGGCTTGGTCGTATCTGTTAAGTCAATATACGCAATCCGATGACGTGGTGTTTGGCACCATAGTCTCTGGTCGTGACTGTGATGTTGACGGCATACAAACCATGGTAGGGCTGTTTATCAATACCTTACCATTGGTTTCTCATCTCGACGTAACACAAACCATTGAAAGCTATTTGCAAACGCTACAAAAGCAGCAGCTTGAATGTAACCAATATAATTATTTGCCTCTGAATGACGTTTGCATGCAAGCGAAAAATGCAGGCATTAAATCGGGTGAGCGTCTATTTGATACCTTGCTTGTAACCGAGAACTACCCTACTGGTGAAGCACTTAACTCCTCTCAGGCGTTAACCAAAACTAAAATTGAGCAGGTAAGCGCCAAAGAGCATATCGACTTTGGTTTGTCTGTCGCAGTCGTGCCTGACGAGGAGTTTTGGGTGCGCTTTAGCTACAAAAGTGGCGAATATTCCACAACGCTCATCAATCAAATATCTCAACATTTCAAGGCAATTATCAACAGCATTGTAAGCCAAACGGATTCTGCTGCTTTAGTTGGTTCACTCGAAATGCAACAAGACGAAATTGATGACAAACCGTCAATGAGTGCGCTGATAGATGAACTAAATGACCTAAGTGAAGCGGAACTTGCTGAGCTGTTAATGGCAGAAGAAAAATTATAAGAAGTATGAATATGGAAAATAACAAAAAAGACATGCTAAACAAGTTAAATCAATTGTCGCCTGCGCAGCGCCAGGCGTTATTGAGCAAGATTAAGCGTCAAAAGGAAAATCAACAAGATGAGTTGGATGCGCAAGCGTTATTCTCGCAAGCGTCAACAATTACCGAATTATTTGAGAAAGCTGCTGAGACGTACCCAGAAAAGACAGCTTTAGTTTTGGGTGACGAACAAGTCAGTTTTGACGAGCTAAATAGACGGGCCAACCAGCTTGCACATTTTATAAAGCAACAGGCGCTACCGCCAGAGAGCTTAATTGGCTTAATGTGTGACCGTTCCATCGAGCTGATAGTCGCCATTTTAGCGATCCTAAAAGCTGGCGCTGCCTATGTTCCACTCGATCCTAACAACCCCAAAAGTCGTCTGTTATATATTGCTCGAGATAGCCAATTAAAGCTAATTTTAACGCAAGAAGGCGTATCTGACATTTTGGCCGATGATAACAAAGAGTATGAGCTTGTTAGCCTGAACCGGCCTCAGGTCAAAGAGCAGTTAGCTTCGCTACCAGAGCAAAACATAAGTGTTCCCCTTCCGAGAGTCGCAATACCGGAACCTCCCTTGCTTATATTATTTACACATCCGGTTCTACCGGCCAGCCAAAAGGGGTAATGGTTGAGCACAATAATGTAGTGCGTTTATTTAATGCCTGTAATGCCTATTACCAGTTTAGTGAGCAAGATGTGTGGGTTTTGTTTCATTCATACGCTTTTGATTTCTCGGTGTGGGAAATTTTTGGTGCGCTGTTATATGGGGGGACGCTCGTCATTGCCACTCAAGAGGCATGTCGTTCACCAGAGCAAATACAAGACTTACTGATACAAAATAAGGTGACGGTATTAAATCAAACCCCCACAGCTTTTTATAACCTGATGCCTTATTTTATCAAGGGTATAGCGGCTAATAGACTGCGTTATATTATTTTTGGTGGAGAAGCGTTAGAACCGAGCAAGCTAACGCCAATGTTTGATTGCTTTGCGGATAACCCTGCACTGAAAGCACCTGAAATAATTAACATGTATGGCATCACAGAAACAACGGTTCATGCAAGTTATTATCGCGTTACACCTGATGATTGTAATAAGCGCTCAAGCCCGATTGGCAAACTGTTAAATGACCTTAAGGGCTTTGTATTTAACCAGTCTTTACAAGCAGTGCCTGACCTGGTTGCTGGTGAGTTATATATTTCTGGCGCAGGGGTGACACGAGGCTACCTGCACAGAAACGAGTTAACAGCAGAGCGGTTTGTTGAGCACCCCACTCAGCCGGGCTTAAGGCTGTATCGCACAGGTGACCTGGTAAAACGCATGCCAGGTAGTGAGTACCATTATGTAGGACGGGTAGACCAACAGGTTAAAATTAGGGGTTTCGAATTGAGTTAGGGGAAATTGAGTCAGCGCTTACCCAATTGCGCGGTATTTCAGCGGCAGTGGTTAACCCATTTGAAAACGCGGACGGGGATAAAAACCTTGCCGCATATTTAGTGCCATCTAACAAGACGAGTGATAAGCAGCATGACATTGATGAGATTGTTCAGCACCTGAATAAAACATTGCCTCAGTACATGATCCCGGTCACATTTCAATATTTGGAAGCACTGCCTTTAAACCAAAATGGTAAAGTTGAACGAAGTGCTTTACCAAAACCTGAGCAGATTCAAGTTGCTCAAAAGGCATACGAGGCACCATCTTCCAAAGCTGAAAAAGTGATCGCAGATGCTTGGCAAAGCGTACTTGATATTGAGCAGGTTGGTATTCACGACCACTTTTTTGACTTAGGTGGTGACTCGATCAAGTCGTTAGCCGTAGTGAGTAAAGTGCGTGAATCAGGACTGGGGATCAATGTAGCAGACTTATTCGCTTACCCTGTGCTGGAATCCTTAGCCGCTTGTATTCAAAAGCAAGTGCCGCAAGCTTCTTCGAAAATAATGGATCTTTTTTCACTCTGCCCCGACAGCGATAAAACAAAGCTACCTCCGGATGTTATCAATGCCTACCCAATTTCTAAACTCCAGGAAGGGATGATTTTCCATTATGACAGCCAAGTTAGTTCAGGCAGCGTTGAAACGAAAGGCTTGTACCATAACGTCTCCCGGATCAGTTTAGATATTTCAATTGATATTGCCGCGTTTAAAACTGCACTTGCTCGTTTGGTATCACGACATGACATTTTGCGTACCAGCTTTCATATGCAGGGCTTCAGTATCCCATTGCAACTTGTGCACCAGAAAATTGAATTACCGCTGAGTTACACCGACTTGAGTATGTTTGATACAAAAGAGCAACAGGAGCTTTTAGACCTAGCCTATACCCAAGCACTTACCAAGCGACTTAATGTAGAATTGCTTCCTTTATTTAGCGTGCATGTACACAATTTGTCTAGCCAAAAGTCTGAAATGACCTGGGTGGAGCATCATGCATTGCTGGATGGCTGGAGCGTGGAGATCTTATTTAAGGAGCTTTCTGAGCTTTATCAGGCCGAACTGGAACAGCGTGAAGCACAATTAGCTGATACACCCCAATATGTTAACTTTATCGCAGCAGAGCAAGAGGCAATTGCTAACAGCGCTAACACCCAATTCTGGCGTGACTATTTGCAAGACGCTGAGTTTGCATCTTTGCCTGCACCTGACCAAGTAAGTAAAAATAAACGTACCAGCATTACCCATTCATTTGATGAGGCATTGACAAATGCGTTAGAGCAGTTGGCAAAACAACTAAAAGTGTCCTTAAAGTCAGTGGCGCTCGCTGCCCACATGCATGTACTGAAAACCTTTACAGGGGAAGAGGACTTGATTACAGGCCTGAGTCTTCATGGACGGCCTGAACTAGAGAATAGTAGTCAAAGCCTAGGCTTATTTGTAAGCGTTTTGCCCTTTAGGTTAAAAGTGGAGCAGGAAAGTTGGCAGCAGCTTATCATTGCGGTGAGCCAAGGGGAGCAAAAAATTTGGCAGCAAAGGCACTTCCCATTGAGCGGTATCCTGGAAGCCACAAACCAAACAGCGTTATTTAATTATTCTTTTAATTTTTGGATTTTACAACGGTTGCCCATGATTCCAGCCAACACTTAAACAAGGTTGAAGGTGTTAAAGCACATACGGCAAACGAATTTAAACTCTCAGTTAACTTCAACCGAGCAGATGACAAGCGACTGCAAATTGGCATGACATGGGATCAGAATGCGTTTTCGGATGAGCAAATAGAACTTCTGCTGCAGTATTATGAAACCACAGTACGTGTAATGACTTCGGCGCCAGAAACCGCTTTATACGCTTGCGGTCAGGAAGATGAAACCAAGCTCTTGGCATTTAACAGTAAGCCATCACTAGACCTTGGAAGTTATTCAGTTTGTGAAGTGTTTAAGCAGCACGCGGCTGAAGCGCCTGACAAGTTGGCAGTTCGCTTTGCTAAAACTCAGCTGACTTACAGGCAGCTTGAAGATAAAAGTAATCAACTTGCAAACTATTTAACCCAGCAAGGCGTGCTGCCAGGCAATAGGGTTGCTGTAGTTACGTCACGCTCTTTGGATATGATTATTTCAATATTAGGCATTCTTAAAACGGGGGCCTGTTATGTACCCATTGACGTTAGGTATCCAGTACCTCGTATTAAGCAAATGTTACAAACCAGTGACGCTAACTATATGCTCTACGAGGCTAGCTTTGCTGATGATTTAACAATTGATAGCGCAAACAGTAGCGAGTTAAGGAATGCGATTGCAAAAGCAGGCCTACTGTCAGGTGAATATGCCAGTAAAGACAGTACTTCGAGCTTATTGAATATCATCTTTACATCGGGCTCTACAGGTGTGCCTAAAGGCGTTGAGATTACCCAAAAGGGGCTGCTCAGGCTACTGAAGAACCAGTCTGTCCGTCAGCTACCAAAGAATGATATGGTGATGCTGCATTTATCTGCATTAGCATTTGATGCCGCAACTGAGGAGATCTGGCTTCCTCTGTTAAGTGGGGAGAGCTCGTTATCTACCCTGAACAGCACATTGACTTGAACAAGCTTAGCCAGGTAATAAAAGCAAATAATATAAACACCGCATTTCTAACCGCCGCATTGTTTGAAAGATGGGTTGAGCAGTTACCTTACGGTAAAACAGGGTTAAGCTACCTGACTGTTGGCGGGGATGTGTTAAACCCGGTTTCAGCAAGCCGACTTTACCAAAAAGACCCCACCATTAAGCTATTTAATGGTTACGGGCCATCAGAAAATACGGTTTTTAGCACGTTTTTCCATGTTCCGGAGGCGGTTGATAGCCGGTATGCCATTTCACTTGGATCACCGCTGGACAATACTTATGCCTACGTATTGGATAAGGAGCAGCGGTTATTACCTGTTGGTGCGCCTGGTGAGTTGTATTTGGCGGGTGATGGGTTGGCAAATGGCTATTATGAGAACCAAGCTCAAACAGATGACAAGTTTATTGAGTGTCAACTTCGGCCAGGCGGGAATAAGCGCAAGCTATATAAAACAGGCGATCAGGTTTTCTGGAACCAGTCCGGTACGCTCAACATGCTTGGCCGGGTTGATAATCAAATAAAGCTGCGAGGCTTTAGGATTGAACCAGGCGAATTAGAACGTGCACTTGAATGTCACCCGGATGTTAACCATGCCGCTGCCATCTTGCATTGCGACGAGCAGGGCAAAAAGTTAATAGCCTTTGTTTCTGGTGGCTTGCCTTCAAAAATAGCTGAAACCAACGGCATTATGAAGAAGTTTCTAAAAGCACGCTTACCCCATTACTTAGTCCCTTCTTTGGTTATAGGTATTGAAGACATCCCCCTTACTGTAAACGGCAAAGTTGATCGTAATGCGCTAAAAGAATACTCAATTGCTTCAGCATTGAGTGCGATACCAGCAACAGAATTAGCCTCACCTTCAACTGAAACAGAAGAAAAGTTACTGTCTATCTGGATTAATGAAATTAAGAATCAGTCAATTGGTGTGGAGTGTAACTTCTTTGATTTAGGAGGTGATTCACTCAGCGCCACTAGGCTTGTAAGTGTCATTAACCAGGAACTCAATATCAGCCTTGCTCTTAACCAGGTCTTTGAACATCAAACGATAAAAGAGTTGGCGCAGTATATAGACGTTAATTTCCGTAACACTACAGAAGCAATGGAATCTCTCGTTTTTTAAATTAAATATATTGGCGCTTTCACCGCTAACTGGACATATCCAATGCGGTGAAGCTCCAAAATTCAAGGGTAACAACATGATAATAAAAGGGTTAAAGCGATACTGGAAACTATTGCCTTTATTTATAATTGGCAGCATAACCAGTGCCGTAAGTTCATTATGGCTTATTTCAGCAATACAAAGTGAGGTAAAACTTGCAGGTGAAGGCGTTGATTACCTTCAACGCCTTTCGTTCTATGCCTTAGGTGCCATAGCAGTAATGGTGGGCGGGTTCATTGCCCAACAAAGTGTCACCATCTTTAGCACAAATACAGTGAGAAGTTTACGAAAAACACTTTCTTCACACCTTTTAGCTATGCGGTATAGTGAGTTGGAAAAATTAGGTCCACATAAGCTTCAGGCAACATTGTCTACGGACGTCAACCGATTGTCCACTGCGATGCTGATTTTTCCTGCATTATGTTTCAATAGCATCTTGGTTATTTTGTGCTTTGGGTATCTGGCTCATTTATCTTGGCAGTCATTTTTGATTTTATTCAGCGTGATAGTCTTGGGCTTATTAATCACAAACTTAATCATGTCCCGTGCGACAGCTTTTTTTAATCAAATACGAGATCAAGAAGATGGCTTGTATAAAAGCTATCGTGGCCTGACTGAGGGTGCAAAAGAGCTCAATTTAAACCCTTCAGGAAAGCAATACTTTCTTGATAACGAAATTAACCCGACCATTAATCATATTCGTGCTCTCGAAATTAAAGGGCAGACACTCTTTAATATAAGCAACAACTGGACAAACGTAATTATCTTTATTGCGTTAGGGGCCGTTGTATTCTCATCAGCTATTTTTAATCATTTACCGCTGGATATAATGGTGGCTTACGTATTTGTAACCATCTACCTTATTGGACCGTTAGGCATGATGATCAGTTCTGTTGAAGAGTGCGTTAGGGGTGCCGTGGCCTATAAGAAGATATTGTCTCTTGGTATTGACTTGTCGTCAGATAATGCTCCCCAATTGAATTCTGAAACATGCGAAGCAATACAGCAAAAATGGTCTAAGCTGGCTATGAAGGAATGTACCTTTCACTATGACACCGAAAACCTGGACGACTCCCAATTTGTTGTTGGCCCCTTAAACTTAAGTGTAGAACAAGGAGAAGTATTATTTGTGATTGGTGGTAATGGTAGTGGCAAGTCGACCTTTGCCAAGCTTGTTACCCAGCTCTATCAGCCACAACACGGTAAACTTGAGCTTATAACTAGCACTGTTAGTGATACCGCTCAAAAACAGTTACGTGTTGCCGCGATTTTTTCTGACTTCTTTTTGTTTGACTGGTTTGTTGACCAGTATGGCAATCCAGCGGAAAAAAGTGTCGTTGACAACTACTTAAAGCGCCTGTCACTAGATACAAAAGTGACATACAAAGAGGGACGCATTTCAACGACCAAGCTCTCTTCTGGCCAACGAAAGCGACTTGCGTTAATTCAAGCCTTGATATTAGACCCTGATATTTACCTGTTTGACGAGTGGGCCGCCGATCAGGATAGCTATTATAGGGAGTTCTTTTATCGAGAGTTGCTACCTGAATTAAAGCAACAAGGAAAAACCGTCATTGCCATTAGTCATGATGACTTATTTTTCGACGCCGCTGATCGAATCATTAAATTTGATCAAGGCCATATACAAGAAACACTGTCTAACCCTCCTGTAAACCCAAAGACACTTGAACCATTTATTCAAAAGGAGGCGTAATGAAAAAAATAAAACTAAACGCACTCGACCAATCTCCTATTTTTACGGGGCAAACTGCTGTTACATCGATCAACCGTTCAATTGCCTTGGCAAAACAAGTGGAGGAAATGGGCTTTCACCGATATTGGGTAGCAGAGCACCATAATCAGAAAGGGTTTGCCAGTGCTTGCCCTGAACTTATGGCCGCTAAAATTGGCGCTGAGACTTCTACAATTCGGGTTGGAACAGCAGGCATCCTTGTTGGCCATTATGCCCCTTTAAAAGTTGCAGAAACGGCTAAAATGTTATCAACCCTTTGTGAGGGGCGCTTTGACTTGGGGGTTGGCCGATCTCCCGGTGCGGTACATGGCGCACTCCAAGCATTGGGTGATCATGAGTTTAGTCCTTCCATTATTAATGCAAAGCAGGATGAAGTTTATGCTTACCTTAACGATGAAAAAACCGTTTACGCATCTCCTGAAGGAGCGCCTCAGCTTGAATGTTGGGTACTAGGTGCAGGTCCTGGTTCGGCACTGTATGCGGCAGAAAGGGGGATTAGTTATGCTTATGCGTCCTTTGCAAACCCGAAATTGGCGAAACAATCGATTCAGGCTTACAGGGAAAACTTTAAACCTTCCGCATTTTTAAAGGCTCCAGCTGTTAACTTGGCCGTTGCAGCATATTGCGCCGATACAGAGGACAAGGCGAAACGCATGAGTCTAAGTTCTGTCGCCTGGAGTATGCTTGCCGAGAGAGGCGGTCATAATATCCCATTCCCATCCATGGCAGAAAGTGAAAAGTTGATTGAGGTATCAAAAGATCCTGAAATTGAGTCGAAAATGAATGACACCTTGATTGTTGGCAACCAGTCGCAAGTGAGTGAAAAGCTAACCCAGCTTATTGAGGAGCTTGAGCTGGATGAGCTAACGCTATTAACTGTTACCGAAACTGCTGAAGATTTACTAAAGCACTATCAATTGATCGCTGAAGGTCTGGCAATATGACCACACTTAATTACCTTAATTTAATCACAGTTTTTAAAACGGATATTTTGTAGTATGAATTTTCAAGCATTAGTTAATTTTTTAAATGATAAAAAAGTGGCACTTGAAGTAGCCGATGATCAGCTAAAGGTACATGCAGCAAAGGGGTGCATTACCCAAGACGTGGCAAATGCCATTACAGAACATAAAGCCCAATTATTGGAACACGTTAAATCGAGTACGATGCAAAATCAGATGATACGTGTCACCAAAGAAGAGAAGGCCAGCGGTGTTCCACTTTCATTTGCGCAACAAAGGTTATGGTTCATTAACAAGCTAAAAGGCTCTAATGCGAGTTATCACGTTCAAGGCGGCTTTAAGCTGGTTGGCCCTTTAAATGTTGAAGCATTAACTCGTGCTTTTAAAACGGTTATCGAGCGTCATGAAAGCCTAAGAACCGTTTTTATTGAGCGTGATGGGGAGCCTTTACAAGTCGTAAAGGAGTCATTTAATTTTGCGTTGAACATTAAAGAGATGGCGTCCTCTAAGAGTGAGATTAATGGGGAGCTTCTGGACGAGGCAACTAAGCCATTTAATCTCACAGAAGACCTAATGTTGCGGATCTTGCTCATAAAACAATCTGAAAACGAAAGTTTACTATTGTTCACAATTCATCATATTGCCACAGATGGTTGGTCTGTCAGTGTCATGCTGCAAGAGCTAAATTCGCTTTACCGTGCGTACAACAATAATCAGATAAATCCTCTACCTGAACTTGCATTTCAATATGTAGACTTTGCCAATTGGCAACGTAACGCCATTAAAGATGAAGCATTAGAGAAGCAGCAAGCATACTGGAAGGACACCTTGGCCGATGCGCCCGAAGTGCATAGCTTGCCGTTAGACTACCCTCGACCTTCTCGGCCATCCCAAGATGGCGCCTTGTACCAATATACTCTGGATGGCGAGCTAACAACTGCGATAAAGGACTTATGCCAGTCTCAGCAATGTACCTTGTTTATGTTATTGCAAGGCGCCTTTGCACTGTTACTAAACCGTTGGAGTAACGAAAAAGATATTGTGATCGGGACTCCCATTGCCAATCGCACCCAAGCTGAGCTTTTCCCCTCATCGGCTTTTTTGTCAATACCCTTGCATTACGTACAAGGTTAACAGGAAACCCAAGTTTTATAGAATATATTCAGCAAGTTAAGGCAAATACATTAGATGCTTATGCCAACCAGGATGTGCCTTTTGATAGCCTTGTTGAAACGCTGAATCCAGCGCGAAGCGAGAGTTACACCCCTCTTTTTCAGGTCATGTTTTCTTTGCAAAACAACCAAATACCTGACTTTGATTTTGATGGCTTAACATTTACACCGCTTGCTGAAAACATGCGCATAGCCAAATTTGATATCACCTTGAATATTGAAGATAAGGACGGGCGGTTAAATTGTGACTGGGAGTACAACCCTAAGTTGTTTTCAAGTTCGACTATAAGTGCTTTGGCCAGTGCTTTTGAGGTATTGCTAAGCCATATCACGGCGTCGCCAAAGAGCCCAGTATTGTCACTACCACTTGTTTCAGTTTCGCAGCGGCAACATATGCAGCAAGAAGCAAGCGTAGATCGTCAAACGGTAATTGATCCAAGCTTAAGTATAAGCGGGACATTTGAATCATTTGCCCGTAAGTCTCCGGATGCGCCTGCCGTCATCTCTGAACAGGGCACTATAAGCTATGCTGAATTAAATGCTAAAGCTAATCAGCTTGCACACTACCTCATTCAGCAGGGAGTTGTTCCAGGGGAGTTGGTTGGCGTCAGTTTTACCCGTTGCCCTGATCTCATTGTTTCAATATTAGCGATTTTGAAGGTAGGTGGTGCATATGTACCATTTGACCCCAACTATCCTGAAACACGCTTAACCTATATGTTAAAAGACTCAGGGGTAAAGGTTGTGCTTTCTCAACAGGCGATTGCAAGTAAGCTTCCACTGGGCAGCAACCAACAGATATGTATTTGTGTCGATGATATCCAGGTGTTGATGGCATTACTTGCTAAACCTGTTACTGATCTAAACATCACTGACATTAACACGCAGAGTTTGGCTTATATTAACTATACCTCTGGTTCGACGGGGCAGCCTAAGGGCGTAATGGTTAACCAGTTAGGGGTATTGCGCCTAGTGCTTGACGCCGGTTACGTTGCACTCAATGAACATACCAAGATGCTACAAATTTCCTCTATCAGCTTTGATGCGACAACATTTGAGGTATGGGGGGCGCTGTTAAATGGCGGGCAATTAAGCCTCTACCCGTCAGATTATATCGATATCCAAATACTAAATAAGCTTATCTTACAACGTAAGGTCAATACTCTGTTTATTACCACTGCACTATTTGAGCAATGGGCTAATGTATTAGATGTATCATCTGATCCCGCAGAGCCGGACTGGATCGGTTTACAGGTGCTTGTTGGCGGTGAAGTGACTTCACCATATGCAATTCAAAAGATGGTTAAAGCCTTGCCAGGAATACAGGTTATTCATTGTTACGGCCCAACAGAAAATACCACATTCACCACTTGCCATACAGTGAGTAGTGATTTCGATCCCATCGATATTTTACCTATTGGAAAGCCGATAAATGGTGTTGAGTTATGGGTTTTATCTTCCGACTTGCAAATCTTGCCAGATGGCGCAATTGGTGAGTTATGCATTGGTGGTGCAGGGCTCGCTAAGGGCTACCTCAATTCTGTCAACATTGACCAGCAAAAGTTTATCCAACACCCATATAATGATGAGCCAAGTGCGCGTCTTTATCGCTCTGGGGATCTCGTTCGAAAGTTACCTGATGGTAATTTTGTCTTTGTATCCCGTGCCGACAATCAAGTAAAACTAAGAGGCTTTCGCATTGAGTTAGGTGAAATTGAAGCTTGCCTGTCTGCACACCCTGATGTCGCTGAGGCACTTGTTATGATTAGAGAGGATGCGCCTGGTGATAGACGATTGGTCGCTTACGTCACGACTAATGGTGCAATGATCCAGCAAGCAGATACCGAGCTAGAAATACGGTTAAAATCCCATGTTAAGGGCAAGCTACCTGATTTTATGTTGCCGGCTGCCTTTGTCATCGTGGATAAGTTCTCCCTTAACAACAATGGTAAAATTGACCGCTCCACCTTACCGGCTCCGACTTATGCCAATGAATCAATTGAGTATGTCGCACCGGAAACGCCAACGGAAGAGAAGCTAACACAGCTTTGGCAAAGCGTGTTGCAGTTAGATGCTCCAGTAAGTGTAATTGGTAACTTTTTCCACCTGGGTGGCCACTCCTTATTAGCAACCAAGTTACTTGCTCAGATCAGTCAGGAGTTTAATGTTGAGCTGCCGGTATCCACTTTATTCAATACCGAAAACTTGCGCCAGTTTGCAGTTGAGGTTGACCTAGCAACAACACTCAGTAAGGAAGATGGCAGCAACCCTGAGTTAATAGCAAACGCTCAACAAGTGTCCGCTAGTGAACGTGAGGAGTTTGAACTATGAGCTTACTTCCGTTTCTGGTCGAAGCCCAAGAGCTGGATATAATTATCTCATTACAAGATGACAAGTTATCAGTAAATGCGGCTAAGGGAGCGTTGACCGATGACATCAAACAAAAGCTACAGAAAAACAAGGCTGACATTAAGATACTGTATGAAAACCTGAAAATCAGCACCAATAAGGATATTGCTCCCCCTTCATTTGCACAGCAGCGTTTATGGGTGCTTGACCAAATGGCAGGGGAAAGCTTGCAATACCATATTCCAATGACCATGGTTTTTAATGGTTCACTGAATGTGGCTGCAATGCAGTATGCTTTTAATAAAATTGTGCAACGCCATGAAAGTTTGCGAACTGTACTTATAAAAGATGCAGATCAGGTTTATCAGGTTGTTCGCAAGCACCAACCGTTTCAGTTGCCTGTGATTGATATTCAAGATGCAGCCAACAAAAAAGGCGAGTTGGACAGGCTAATTTCCGAGGAATCGCAAAAGCCGTTTAATCTAAGTCAGGATCTTATGTTGCGCCTTTTCTTAGTTCAGGAAGAAGCTGAGCGGTTTGTTTTGTTGGGCAGTATGCATCACATTAATACTGATGGCTGGTCGATGAACATTATTGTTCAAGAGTTAGAGACTTATTATTGCGCTTACCTGGACAAACAGGATGATCCACTTCCAGCGCTAGGTCTTCAGTATGCAGACTATGCTCGATGGCAACGCAACTACTTAAAAGATGACGTATTGGAAAACCACCTGAGTTATTGGAAAAACAAGCTACAGGCTGCTCCAAAGCTTCATGCATTGCCTTTAGATCATACCCGTCCGCAGCAAATTTCAAGCCGAGGCGCTACGCTTAGGCAGCATATTGGCGCTGACATAAAGCATGGATTAGAGGCATTAGCACATTCCCACAATGCCACTTTATTCATGGTTGTGCATGCAGCATTTAGTTACTTCTTATCACGTTACAGTGGTGAAAATGATATTGTTATTGGTACGCCAATCGCAAATAGGGAAAAAGCACAGTTAGCGCCGTTAGTCGGCTTTTTTGTTAACACATTGCCGCTGCGCTTAACATTTTCAGGAGAGCAAAGTTTCGGCGATTTAATCGAAGCCAGCAAGCAAACCATTTTAGATGCGCATGCTCACCAGCAGCTGTCATTTGATAAGATAATCGATGAATTACAAATAGAGCGTAGTATGAGTTACGCGCCTTTATGCCAAGTGATGCTGTCTTTCCAGGATTGGGGAAGAGGTAATCGTGATGATATGGAAATTAACTTCCCTGATGTCACGTTAGGTCACCTGGAGCATCAGTCTGAGTTTTCCCAGTTTGAATTAACCTTAACAGCACTTCCTGTTACAGATGGCTTTGTGATGGAGTGGGAGTTTTCAACTGACTTATTCCAGCCAGATACCATTACTAAAATGATGAATGGATTTGAAACCTTGCTTCAAAACGCGATAACCTCGCCCTCATACCCTGTAAATCGCTTACCGCTACTTTCGTTTGAACAACTCGACCAATCGATTAAGCAAGTACTGGGGCTATCAAATGAGCAACTTAAAGCCCCTTTTACAGATGAACTTTGTATACATGAAGCTTTTGAGCAACAAGTAGCTAAACACCCAGACAAGATTGCAGTGGTCTTTGACAGCCTCACGCTTACTTACAATGAATTGAACCAACAAGCCAATGCACTCGCCCACCATTTACGTGAACAGGGAGTTGGTCCGGAGTCCCATGTGGGCATTTACCTGGAACGTTCTCAATTCATGGTTGTGGGTATTTTAGGTATCTTAAAGTCAGGTGCGGCGTATGTTCCACTTGATATCAGCTTTCCAGTAGAGCGCCTTAACGCTTTATTAGATGAAACAAAAATAAATAACCTCGTTACCGAAAAAGCATTCGTCGATACCATTAATTCAATTAGGCGCGGTCTCCACGTAATAGATGTTGACGCGTTAACAGCTAAGGCCTGCACAAGGGCTTGTGGTAACATCGGGCGAAAAAACATCGGCCTAACGCCTAACAATCTCGCTTATATCGTATTTACATCTGGTTCCACTGGTAAACCCAAAGGGGTAATGGTTGAGCATCGGTCCATGATGGTACGCTTGCATGGGTGGGATCAAGTTTTCTCACTGTATCAACAACCTCCTTGCGTTATACAAATGGCAGGGATCACTGTAGATATCTGCTTAGGTGATATGGTAAAATCATTATTGACAGGTGGCAAACTTGTTATCTCGAGCAAAGAAACACTGCTTACACCAGAGGAGCTAGTAGCTTTAATGCAAGAAGAACAGGTTAGTTTCGGCGACTTTGTGCCAGCTGTTCTTAGAATGATGACAGAGTACTTACTGAGTAAAAAGGAAACTTTGAGTGTCCTACGTTACATACTGGTTGGCTCTGAAAGTTGGTACGGGAAAGACCTTATAAATTTAAAAAAAGTGGTTACTCGCGATGCCCGCTGCATGAATATCTATGGCCAAACAGAATCAATTATTGATGTGAGCTATGCTGATGTAACAGAAAAAGATATAGCCGAGGACTCTGTTATTCCTATAGGTAGTGCGCTTGCCCATACGTCCTTATATATTCTTAATAGCGAAAGCCAGCTGCAGCCAGCAGGGGTTGCAGGTGAACTGCTCATAGGTGGGGAAGGCCTTGCCCGCGGTTACTTGAATCAGCCTAAACTGACTGATGAAAAATTTATTGCCAACCCATTTACTAGGAGCGGAAGACTTTATAAGACAGGGGATCAGGCTCGTTGGTTAAGTGACGGTACACTAGAGTTTTTAGGCCGAGTAGATCACCAAGTAAAGATACGCGGTTTTCGCATAGAGTTACCCGAGATTGAAGCTGAATTAAACAAACACCCTAATGTCAAACTAGCCTTAATATTAGTTAAGGAAGCAGCGCTAGGGGATAAAAGGCTGGTGGCTTATCTACAAAAGTCAGGCCATCAGCAACCCACTGATGCATCGTTTATCAAGGCTGTAAGGAACGACTTAAAAACTAGGTTACCGCATTATATGCTGCCATCGGCATTTGTTGTATTAAGGCACTTCCCAATAACAGTAACAGGTAAAGTTGACAGGCAAGCTTTACCTGAGCCGGAATATAGTATTGAACAAGACTATATGCCACCTACCAATGAATTAGAGGTGCAACTTTGCCAGATATGGCAAATCGTATTGAAAGAGTCGGCTATTGGTATTACAGATAATTTCTTTAGTGTGGGTGGTGACTCAATTTTGGCGGTTCGCCTTGTTGCACTTGCCAAAGAAAAGGGAATACTTTTTAGCGTAAAGGACTTATTTACAAATCAAACAGTTGCGGAGCTTGCGATGGCGATAAGCAGCGACAGCATTGAATGTCAGAATATCACTGCGCAAGTTGCCCCATTTGCATTGCTCAATGACAAAACAAAAGAGGCTATAGACACAAAAGCCTACGAAGATGCTTATCCACTTTCTTATCTACAAAGGGTATTTATAGATCACAGTCAATTACATGGAAGCTATCACGATATAATGTCAGAAAAAATGAATTCGCCGTGGGATGAGAAGTTATTCCTGGCTGCATGGCAGGATATGGTTGAGCAATACGCTATATTGCGAACGGTATTTGACTTTTCAAATGAAGAGCCTGTGCAGTGTGTGTTACGCGACTACAAGGGGGCGATCCAAGTTGTTAATTGGCAAGGTCGAACATTCGAGTCAATAGAAGATGATTATGCTGCCTGGTTTAAAGTTGAGTCACAACGTCGATTTGATACCAGTATTCCTTTGTGGCGAATGACGGTACATATCTATGGTAATAACGAATGCGCCTTCACTTTTGCCAATCACCATTCCATTTTAGATGGATGGAGTGCGTCCATGTTGTTGCCTGAGTTTATTCAGCGTTATGAGGACTATGTGGAAGGGAATGGGGCTCAGGGTCAGCCTGAAACTTTGAAGTTTAATACGTACATTGCAGCCGAAATGCAAGCTTTACAAAGCAACGAGTCCTATACCTTTTGGCAAAGCCACCTTGCTAATGCTGAGTTACCTACTTGGACAGGAAAAACTGCAAAGGACATCTACAGGATCAGCAATGACCTGTCTATTTTACATGACCAACTTGAAAATACGGCAGCCTCAATGGGGGTGTCGCCGCGAAGTATTGTTTTGGCTGCTCATATGTGGGTACTGGCAAAGGTTAACGGTACCGACAAAATTACCAGCTCTATCGTTCGCCATGGCCGGCTAGAGGTTAATGGCGGTGATACAGCAATTGGTCTGTTTCTGAACCCTCTGCCTTTGGCGGTAGATACAAACAGAAAAAGTTGGCGTGAACTTGTTAACTTAGTCGACCTCCTGCAAAAGGACAGTTGGGAGCATAGGCAATATCCGGTGGCACAACTACAACAAACGTTATTGCTAGATTTTTCAGGTTGCCTGTTTAATTATGTAGACTTTCAAGTAAACCACAGCAAAGGCGATGATGGTGCTGCTAATGGAAACAATACTTCTAGCTATATCTGGGAATGTGTTTATATACACCGCCGGGAGCAAGGGGAGCTAGGGCTTAGGCTGAGCTTTGAGAACCGTGTTTTTGACCAAGTTGCACGTGAGCAGATCTTGAGTTATTACGATGCTGCGTTACAAGTGATTTTAAGCTCACCCGATTTGAAGCCAAGTACAGGAGGGTTATCGAATCTTGAATTCAAGTAATAAGTGCAATTGTTTATACAGTTCACCAGTTTTGTTGACTGTCCTATAAATAATTCATAAGGGGTTTTATACCCCCTCGTTTTCTTGTGCAATGATTAAGTTTATCAACACTGGATCGCTCCGTGTTTGCTAGAGACTCAATAACTTGAGAAATTGGAACTATGAAAAAATCAAATCGCTATACATCAGAATTTCTTGAACATGCAATTAGGCTTGTTATTACACAGCAGCATGAATGTCCCTCTTTTTAGGCTGCACTCGTATCGATTTCAGATAAACTGGGGTGTACTCCAGAAATACTTGGAGCATGGGTTAAGAAGTCTCAAGCTCAACCGTCTAAACCATCAAAACCATCTAAACCATCTAAACCATCAAAACCATCAAAACCATCAAAACCATCAAAACCATCATCTAACATTCAATCAGCTGAAGAACGACTTTTTGTTTTAGAGCGTGAAAATAAAGGGTTAAAGCGAAAGAATGATATTTTAAGGCAAGCTGCGACTTTTTTCGCCCAAGCGGAGCTCGACCGCAAATAGAAATAAGCGTGACTTTTATAGATGCTTGTCGTGAGCATTACAGTATCGAGTCAATTTGCAATGAATTGTCTATTGTGCATATTCTCTCCAGCTTTGATCACCCAATTGCATTAACTTTGATCGCTTATTCTCATTAAGCTTTGATCACTAAAATCACTTGTAAATGATCACTTTTATGCTCTTAATGATTTTGCCGTTCAAAGCTTAATACCACTCGTAACCGAGTTCACGTTTTATCATTTTTGTAGGTGTGTTAAACCGTTATCTGAATCGTTTGATGAGGATAACAACAATGACAACAAGACCTATATCTATGAGTAAATTACATTCCATTTTACAGCTGAAGTACTCAGCACAATTATCCCATCGAGAGATTGCCAGAAGTTTAAATATTTCACCTGGTACTGTGGCTAATTACCTTAAAAAGGCCAATGAGTTAGGCTTAAATCAATGGCCAATACCTGAGGATAAACAGCAAAATACATTTTTCAACACCAAACTCAAGCGCTTCTCAACGCGTAAAAAAAGACACCCAACGCCTGACTGGTTAAATATCAATAAAGACTTAAAACAACATAAACACCTAACATTACAGCTCGTGTTTGATGAGTTACTTGAAAAAATGGGTGAGCCTTATTACAGCTACAGTCACTTCTGCCGAGCTTATAAACAATGGTTAGGTACGCAACGACTCTCAATGCATCAGCAGCATAAAGGGGGTGAAAAGCTGTTTGTGGATTATTGTGGCCCCACAATTACCATTACTTGTCCGACGACACAGGAAAAACGCACTGCTCAGATATTCGTTGCTGTGCTAGGTGCATCAAATTATACCTATGCTGAAGCAACGTATAGTCAGCAACTTGAAGATTGGGTAATGAGTCATGCGCGTTGCTTTGAATTTTTAGGCGGCGTTCCTGACGTTGTTATTCCCGACAATCTCAGAAGTGCTGTCAGTAAAACCTGTCGCTACGAGCCTGATTTAAATCCGACGTACTACCAGTTAGCCGAGTACTTTAACGTTGCTGTCATTCCGGCTAGACCTTATAAACCCAAAGATAAATCGAAGGCTGAAGTGGGCGTACAAATTGTTGAGCGTTGGATCATGGCACGCTTACGTAACCAAACCTTCCACAGCTTAGCGCAACTCAATCATGAAATAGCAAAGCTACTGGATATGATGAACAATAAGGTGATGAAGCAATATCAACAATCACGTAAACAGCTATTTGATATGGTGGATAAAAACGCATTAAAGCCATTGCCTGAAAAGCCCTATCAATATACACAAATCAAAACAGTGCGTGTGCATATTGATTACCATGTTGAAATAGAAAAACATTACTACAGCGTGCCTTATCTGTGGGTTAAAAAACAATTACGCGCACACATATCCAATCAACTCGTGCAGCTTTATTATGACGGTACTTTAATAGCACAGCATCCACGCTCAAACCGTTTAGGCGGACATACGACACAGACACATCATATGCCAAAGGCGCATCAAAAACAGCATGAGCAGTCACCGATAAATTTACGCTCATGGGCATTGAGTATCGGTGATTATACTCATCAAGTCGTTGAATTATTGCTTAATAGCAAACGTCATCCAGAGCAAGCTTATCGCACTTGTTTAGGGGTGTTAAGTTTAGCTAAAACGTATTCAAAGGAACGCCTCGAGCGAGCATGCTACCGAGCAATTTGCATGAATACGACCACACTCAGATCTATTAAGCAAATGCTGCAAAAAGGGTTAGACCAACAACCATTACCCACACTCCAAACAGAGCCAGAAAAGCCAATTACACATAGCAACATACGTGGCACAGATTACTACCATTAAGGAATGCAAACATGATAGAAACAATTAATCAGCAACTTCAACTGCTCAAGTTATCGGGTATAAAGCAAGCACTCAAGCAGCAGCTTGAACAGCCAAACCTATATCAAGAACAAAGCTTTATAGAGCGCGTCAGTTTATTGCTAACGCATGAAATTGATACGCGTGACCAAAGAAAAATAGAGCGACTAGTGCGACAAGCAAAATTCCGCGTACCGGGTCAGTTAAATCAACTCATTTACTCGCCGAAGCGCAATCTAGATAAAGCACAAATACGTAGCCTCAGCCAAAGCACCTGGCTGAGTTTACATCAGAATATATTAATTACAGGCGCCACAGGCTGTGGCAAAACCTACCTCGCGTGTGCCTTGGGTCACGAGCACTGTTTACAAGGGAAAAGTGTCTTCTATATTCGATTAAAAGAATTACTTGAAAGTCTATTTCTAGCACAGGCCGATGGCAGTTATCGAAAATTATTGGGTAAACTCATTAAATACGACTTACTTATTTTAGACGATTGGGGGCTAGAGCCACTCAGTGCTCAGCAACGAAGTGACTTACTTGAATTAATCGATGCTAGATATGGTTATAAATCACACATCATCATTAGTCAGTTACCACAGGAAAATTGGCACCAAATGATCGGTGAATCAACGCATGCTGATGCTATTTTAGATAGGCTGATTCATGGTGCAATTAAGTTGAATTTAAAAGGAGAATCGATACGAAAACAGTTAAATGAATTGACTGATGATGATCAGTTAAGTTAATTTAAAAATGGCTCTACAAAATGATAAATCAAGCGATCAAAGCTGATGAGAATCGGTGATCAAAGTAATGAGAATACGCATATTGCATGTTCAACGTATTACGCTCGCAAACAGCGATAGAGGCAGCCTGAGCGACTATCTTACCGCAAAAAGCGTGGTGCTGAGCTGATGATACTCATTCGCCAAGTGTGGGAGGATAATATGTCAGTTTTATAGGGCAAGAAAAATATGGAAACAACGACAACTTGACGGTCACCAAGTTGCCCGTTGCACCGTAGAGCGACTAATGTGAGGTATGAGTATCCAATGTACTCGTCGCGGTAAAGTATGTAAAACAATGATATTAGATGAACAACAAGATAAGCCAAAGGACTTAGTTAATCGTCAATTTACGGCAGAGCAACCTAATCAACTGTGAGTGGCTGATATTGCCTATGTCGCTACGTGAGCAGATTTTTTTACATGGCCTTCGTGATAGACGTATTCTCACGATACATTGTAGGTTGGCGTGTATCAACGACGATGCACACTGGTCTCATTCTTGATGCGTTAGAGCAAGCTATTTGGGATCATGAGGATCCAAAAAGACTTATTCACCATAGCGATAAAGGAAGTCAATATTTGTCCATAATATATACAGAACGACTTGCTGAAGCAGGTATTCAAACATCTGTAGGCAGTGTGAGTGATACTTATGATAATTCATTGGCTGCAACAATAAATGGCTTATTTAAAACAGAAATTATTCGCAGGAATGGACCTTATATGTACTAGCTCAGACTTGATCTGACAGTTACCCATTTTTCTAATGGTGACTGTTAGTTTAGATTTGAGCTAAATTCTTTTCTGCCCAAACCGTTTTTCCATCCAGTAATGTTTCAAGTGGTGTTCGACCGCAACATACTTTTCCTTGATGAGTCCGATCATTGTTGTAGTAATCCATCCATTCGTCCAGATCTTTTTGTAGTTTTTCCATTGAATCGTACAACTTTTTGCGGAATGTGATTTGATAGAACTCGTTCAAAATCGTCTTATGGAAACGCTCACAGATACCATTTGTTTGCGGGGACATTGCTTTCGTTTTTGTATGGTCGATGTCGTTAATTGCCAAATATAGCTGATAATCATGATGCTCAACTCGCCCGCAATACTCAGTTCCTCGGTCAGTTAATATTCTAAGCATAGGCAATTTGTGACCTTCGAAATAAGGCAATACTTTATCATTGAGCATGTCAGCCGCTGTAATTGGCGTTTTCGTTGTGTAGAGCTTCGCAAAGGCGACTTTACTGTAGGTATCCACAAAGGTTTGTTGATAGATACGACCAACACCTTTAAGGTTACCAACATAAAATGTGTCTTGTGAGCCAAGATAACCGGGATGCGCTGTTTCAATTTCACCACAGGCTTCATCGTCATGTTTTTTCTTTTCTAGCGCAGCAACTTGAGCGTCAGATAAAATAATGCCTTCATTAGCGACTTTGTTTTCCAATGCTTTCAATCGTTTTTTGAAGTTTTCTAAATCGTGACGCAACCAGATTGAACGAACACCACTACCTGAGACAAACACGCCTAACTTACGAAGCTCATTGCTGGTTCTATGTTGACCGTGAGCAGGATAGTCAACTGCATAGTTAATGACGGCTTGCTCTGTTTCTTCGTCAACGCGATTCTTTATATTTGGTGTACGGCGGTTCTTTTCGATTAATGCATCAATACCACCTTCATTAACGAGTTCTTGATAACGATAAAATGTATCTCGTGATACGCCCATGACTTTACAGGCTCTTGATACATTGCCTAGTTCTTCGGCAAGGTTAAGTAAACCAGCTTTGTGTTTTATGATTGGATTGTTAGTATGCAACATGAGAGTTACCTTTTTGTTTGTTTTGATTTAAAGATTCGACACCTTTATCAAAACGGGTAACTCTCACTTTTTCAAGTTGAATTGTCAGATCTTGTCTGAACTAATACACCTTATAAAAATGTTGATGCTGTTGAATAAGCAACTTTAGAGTGGATTAATTGGCTTCATAATCAATGCTTATTTTCTTCAATTGGATATGTTTCACCAGCTAAATATGAAACTGATTACTATGACAATTTAAATGAGTCAGGTAAAGTAGCTTGGCTTAAACAAACTGTTCTCCAATGAACTCGGGGCGATTCAACACTATTAACTTTCTTCTTTTTAATTGCAGCATCTGATCTGGCATTTGCCAACGAAAGGGTACTGTCCTATCGTAATCTCTTTTCTTTTTCCATTAGATGAGTAACGTAACATCCAATGAGGAGTAGCCGCCTTGCGAACTACTAAATATAACCCCTCCTATTGGATGACGTTTAGATTCATCTTTAACGAATGCTTGAATTTGTTTTGCTGTAATGTGTTTCATATAAACCAATTGTCCACCAGTCAGTCTTTTTGATGATTGCTAAGCCTACCATATTGCCCACCATTAATATTTGACTCAAAACATCCTTGTCCCGTCCTAAAATACGTTGACGGTTTTAATTGAAGGCCAGTAGCTTTTGCTCCTGGTCTTTTTTATGCACTTGGTTTGGTGTTTTCATTCCAAAACTCAAATGCGGCCTCATTTCATTGTATATCAATATTGATTCATCGACGAGCTGCTTTAGCTCTTCTAGGTTTTGACATTTATAGAGTAAGAATTCCTGCTTCAATATGCCGTTAATACACTCCGCCAGTGCATTCTGATAGCAATCATAGCCATCGGTCATTGATGGAATAATGCCATTTTCATTAAGCTTTACTTGATATACCTGCGAGCAATACTGCAATCCTCTATCTGAATGATGAATCGTACTACATTGATACTGACGATTATTGATTGTCATATCTAATGCTTTAACAACATCTGTCGCCTTCATTTCATCACTGAGTTCATAACCCATAATTTTGCGACTATACGCATCAGTTACTAGCGATAGATAGTGAACACCTTGCGCTGATTGGACGTAGGTTATATCACTTACAAAACCTCTTCTGGCCTCGATGGTTGCATATCTTTAAGCAAGTTAGGATGCTTTTTCATCCAATGTTTACTAAAAGTAGTTAAAGTAGTTTTTGTATAACTACGCTTAGGTTTAACCAATAAATGTTAATTTCTCAAGTAACTAAAGAAAGCGTCTCGACCTAAACTTATGCCTTGCTCTATGGATTTGGGTTTAAGTAGAAAGTATAATTTTATTCCACCTAAACGCAGCATAAAGCGTCGTATTTCCAATACCATCGCTTTAACTGGTGCTAATTCACTAGCACGCAATTTAGCTCTGCTCTCTCGTTGATATATCTCTTGTCTGGTTATACCAAGCTGCTTGCAAGCACGTTCTAAGCTAACTATTTTTTGCTTTTGAAGGCTTCTTGCTCCTTGGCAATATACTTTTTCGAAGGCTTGTCCCATACTCAGCGTCAAGAATATTAACCACTTCATTGAGTAACAGGTTACGTAAATGCTTATCTTCAAGCTCTCGTTCGAGGCGTTTGATTTTTGGAGCGGGGCTTTCTTTAGCTTTAGGTGATGCTGGCATAGTCATCTTAGGTGATTGAGTCCAAACCACCTTACCGTGTTTTCTTAACCAAGTAAGTACAATTGAACGACCTTGTATGCCATAATTTTATTGGGCTTGTTTATAAGTCATATCGCCTTTTTCTACAGCGTCGACATGTAGTGGTCAACTAATTTTGGACACAGTTTTAGAATCTTGATATCTAACCTCAGATTCATTTGGCGCTAAACCGGCATTACAATGATGCGGCCTAACATTGTTGTAATATCCATTTATGTAATCACTTACGCTATATTTAGCGTCTATAAAGTTTCCATATCCAATCTTTGGCATCCATTCCGTCTTAAAGCTTCTAAAAAATCGCTCCATTGGCGCATTATCCCAACAATTTCCACGTCTACTCATACTTTGTGTGATTTTATAGCGCCATAAACGTTGGCGATATTTTAAACTTGTATAATGGCTACCTTGGTCTGAATGGAACATGAGTCCTGTCGGTTTCCCTCTGCTTTCATATGCGAGTTCAAGCGCTTTTAGCGTTAAATTAGTATCTGGTGACAACGACATTGCCCAGCCAACCACTTTGCGTGCAAATAAATCAATAACCACGGCTAAATAAGCCCAGCGATTGCCTGTCCAAATATACGTCACATCACCGCACCACACGGTATCCGGCTCAACAACATCAAACTGTCTATCAAGCAGGTTTGGGATTTCAAGGTGTTCATTACCACCACGTTTATATGAATGTTGAGGTACTTGGCAGCTTTCGAGCTTTAATTTAACCATTAGCTTAGCTGCACGATAACGGCTCAATTCAAAATCATTGTTCGTTGCTATCGCTGCGATTGTCCGTGCCCCTGCTGAACCACCACTCATCGCATGTATTGCTTTTACTTCAGCCTCTAACCTTGCTTGCTCAGGTGTCGGCGCTGTATCCCGTATGGCCCAGTACTTATAGCTGCTGCGATGCACATTGAATACGCTACACAGCAGACTAATTGGATAACGCTCTCGTTGATTTAACTTCTCGATTAACGAGAATTGTTCAGGGAGTCGGACATCAAGAGAGCGGTAGCCTTTTTTAATATATCCTTTTCTAATTCAATGCGTTGGATTTACTTTTTAAGTTCACGGATTTCAATTTGTTCGGGCGTCATTGGTGAAGCTGATGGTGACTGACCATTGCGTTCTAGCTTTAATTGAGTAACCCACTTACTTACGGTTGATTTACCCACCCCCATCGCTTTTGCTGCGTCTTCTTGCGTATAACCTTGGTCTACTACAAGCTGAGCCGTTTCTAATTTAATTGCCGCTGAATATGTTGCGCGTTTTAATTTCGTCATTTTTTCACCCAAATTTGTATGCTTAGTTAGCATAACATTTCTTTCTTAATGGGTGGCCAAAATCACTGTACCACTACAACAACTTGTAATTTAAAGCCTAATGAATAATCTCGTTGTGTTCCTTTGATCAGTGTATTATTTGACTTGGTCATAATAAATCCTAAATGTGTAAACACATTTCAGGACGAAACAATTATTATTTAGCAAAAGCCCAGTGATTTTCACTGGGCTTTTTACATTAAATTACTTAATAAAGTAATTAAAACGTAAATTAAGCATAGGTTTTGTAGTGTTTGGCATGAATATTCAGCGAACAGCATATTATTTCAAGTTTTCTTCAAAAAAGGGTTGATCTGTTTTCGGATCTCCCTATAATGCGACCCCACTGAGATGGGATATGACGACGCGCAGCGGACAACGCATGGCGAGGCACGAACTACTCAGAGAGTTAAATGAAACTTAAACTGAATCTTTTTAGAAAGTTTAAATTTAAGTGTTGACAAAAGATAGGAAAGCGTAATATGCGCAGCCCTAGCGAGATAAAGTTCAACTTTATAATCGCAACGTTCTTTAACAATATAAAGCAATCATCTGTGTGGGCACTCGTACAGATTGAGTTCTAACAGCCAAACTACTTATTCTTTATGGGTAATTAGCGAGGCAAACAAATTAGAGTCTCAATTGAAAACTGAGTGACCAACAGAATAGTTATTTAGGTAATTATTCGGCACAGTCAATTCAATATCGAAAGATATTAAAAAATTCAGAATTCATTGAGCTGTCGAAAGACATAAAACTTTTTAATTGAAGAGTTTGATCATGGCTCAGATTGAACGCTGGCGGCAGGCCTAACACATGCAAGTCGAGCGGTAACAGAGAGTAGCTTGCTACTTTGCTGACGAGCGGCGGACGGGTGAGTAATGCTTGGGAACATGCCTTGAGGTGGGGGACAACAGTTGGAAACGACTGCTAATACCGCATAACGTCTACGGACCAAAGGGGGCTTCGGCTCTCGCCTTTAGATTGGCCCAAGTGGGATTAGCTAGTTGGTGAGGTAATGGCTCACCAAGGCGACGATCCCTAGCTGGTTTGAGAGGATGATCAGCCACACTGGGACTGAGACACGGCCCAGACTCCTACGGGAGGCAGCAGTGGGGAATATTGCACAATGGGCGCAAGCCTGATGCAGCCATGCCGCGTGTGTGAAGAAGGCCTTCGGGTTGTAAAGCACTTTCAGTCAGGAGGAAAGGTTAGTAGTTAATACCCGTTAGCTGTGACGTTACTGACAGAAGAAGCACCGGCTAACTCCGTGCCAGCAGCCGCGGTAATACGGAGGGTGCGAGCGTTAATCGGAATTACTGGGCGTAAAGCGTACGCAGGCGGTTTGTTAAGCGAGATGTGAAAGCCCCGGGCTCAACCTGGGAACTGCATTTCGAACTGGCAAACTAGAGTGTGATAGAGGGTGGTAGAATTTCAGGTGTAGCGGTGAAATGCGTAGAGATCTGAAGGAATACCGATGGCGAAGGCAGCCACCTGGGTCAACACTGACGCTCATGTACGAAAGCGTGGGGAGCAAACGGGATTAGATACCCCGGTAGTCCACGCCGTAAACGATGTCTACTAGAAGCTCGGAGCCTCGGTTCTGTTTTTCAAAGCTAACGCATTAAGTAGACCGCCTGGGGAGTACGGCCGCAAGGTTAAAACTCAAATGAATTGACGGGGGCCCGCACAAGCGGTGGAGCATGTGGTTTAATTCGATGCAACGCGAAGAACCTTACCTACACTTGACATACAGAGAACTTACTAGAGATAGTTTGGTGCCTTCGGGAACTCTGATACAGGTGCTGCATGGCTGTCGTCAGCTCGTGTTGTGAGATGTTGGGTTAAGTCCCGCAACGAGCGCAACCCCTATCCTTAGTTGCTAGCAGGTAATGCTGAGAACTCTAAGGAGACTGCCGGTGATAAACCGGAGGAAGGTGGGGACGACGTCAAGTCATCATGGCCCTTACGTGTAGGGCTACACACGTGCTACAATGGCGCATACAGAGTGCTGCGAACCTGCGAAGGTAAGCGAATCACTTAAAGTGCGTCGTAGTCCGGATTGGAGTCTGCAACTCGACTCCATGAAGTCGGAATCGCTAGTAATCGCGTATCAGAATGACGCGGTGAATACGTTCCCGGGCCTTGTACACACCGCCCGTCACACCATGGGAGTGGGTTGCTCCAGAAGTAGATAGTCTAACCCTCGGGAGGACGTTTACCACGGAGTGATTCATGACTGGGGTGAAGTCGTAACAAGGTAGCCCTAGGGGAACCTGGGGCTGGATCACCTCCTTATACGATTTAGAACTTATTTGTTCGTAGTGTCCACACAGATGATTGTTAATTAGTGCTTGTTCTTCGGGATAACTAATTAATATGCTCTTTAAAAATTTGGAAAAGCTGATAATAAAATTCTGATGAATACATTGTATTTATCAAGAGTTTTCAAAAGTAAAAAAACAATGGTAGCAGTACCATTGAGTGCCATTTAGTTAACTCTTATGAGTTGATTGATTGGTATCTACTTTAGTATTCAATATTGACTTCTGGCGAAGTTAAACTGTCACAAAACAAAGACCCGTTTGGGTTGTATGGTTAAGTGACTAAGCGTACACGGTGGATGCCTTGGCAGTTGGAGGCGATGAAGGACGTATTAACTTGCGATAAGCCTAGTCAAGCTAGTAAAAAGCGCTTGAGACTAGGATTTCCGAATGGGGAAACCCACCTGCTTGCAGGTATCGTTAACTGAATACATAGGTTAACGAGGCGAACGCGGAGAACTGAAACATCTAAGTACCCGTAGGAAAAGAAATCAACCGAGATTCCGAAAGTAGCGGCGAGCGAAATCGGAACAGCCCTTAAGCTTATTATGTGTTAATGGAAGGCTGCTGGAAAGCGCCACGATACAGGGTGATAGTCCCGTACATGAAAAGACATTTTAAGTGAAATCGAGTAGGTCGGAGCACGTGAAACTTTGACTGAATATAGGTGGACCATCATCTAAGGCTAAATACTCCCAACTGACCGATAGTGAACCAGTACCGTGAGGGAAAGGCGAAAAGAACCCCTGTGAGGGGAGTGAAATAGAACCTGAAACCGTGTACGTACAAGCAGTAGGAGCCCACTTGTTGGGTGACTGCGTACCTTTTGTATAATGGGTCAGCGACTTATATTTTGTAGCGAGGTTAACCGAATAGGGTAGCCGTAGGGAAACCGAGTCTTAACTGGGCGAATAGTTGCAAGGTATAGACCCGAAACCCGGTGATCTAGCCATGGGCAGGTTGAAGGTTGAGTAACATCAACTGGAGGACCGAACCCACTAACGTTGAAAAGTTAGGGGATGACCTGTGGCTAGGAGTGAAAGGCTAATCAAACCGGGAGATAGCTGGTTCTCCCCGAAATCTATTTAGGTAGAGCCTCGGACGAATACTTACGGGGGTAGAGCACTGTTAAGGCTAGGGGGTCATCCCGACTTACCAACCCTTTGCAAACTCCGAATACCGTAAAGTAATATCCGGGAGACACACGGCGGGTGCTAACGTCCGTCGTGAAGAGGGAAACAACCCAGACCGCCAGCTAAGGTCCCAAAGTCATAGTTAAGTGGGAAACGATGTGGAAAGGCCCAGACAGCCAGGAGGTTGGCTTAGAAGCAGCCATCCTTTAAAGAAAGCGTAATAGCTCACTGGTCGAGTCGGTCTGCGCGGAAGATGTAACGGGGCTAAACTATGCACCGAAGCTGCGGATTCAGAATTTATTCTGAGTGGTAGGGGAGCGTTCTGTAAGCGGTTGAAGGTGTACCGGGAGGTATGCTGGACGTATCAGAAGTGCGAATGCTGACATGAGTAACGATAATGGGAGTGAAAAACTCCCACGCCGGAAGACCAAGGGTTCCTATCCCATGTTAATCAGGGTAGGGTAAGTCGACCCCTAAGGCGAGGCCGAAAGGCGTAGTCGATGGGAAACAGATTAATATTTCTGTACTCGATATAATTGCGATGGGGGGACGGAGCAGGCTAAGCAAGCATAGCGTTGGTAGTCTATGTGAAAGTGAGTAGGGCGTTTGTTTAGGTAAATCCGGACGAACATTAAACCTGAGACACGAGACGAGTCACTACGGTGATGAAGTTGCTGATGCCATACTTCCAGGAAAAGCCTCTAAGCTTCAGATTATATGGAATCGTACCCCAAACCGACACAGGTGGTCAGGTAGAGAATACTAAGGCGCTTGAGAGAACTCGGGTGAAGGAACTAGGCAAAATCGTACCGTAACTTCGGGAGAAGGTACGCTCCTATCTGTGATGAGACTTGCTCTCTAAGCGGACGGGAGCCGCAGTGACCAGGTGGCTGGGACTGTTTATTAAAAACACAGCACTGTGCAAAATCGCAAGATGACGTATACGGTGTGACACCTGCCCGGTGCCGGAAGGTTAATTGATGGGGTTATCCTTAGGGAGAAGCTCTTGATCGAAGCCCCGGTAAACGGCGGCCGTAACTATAACGGTCCTAAGGTAGCGAAATTCCTTGTCGGGTAAGTTCCGACCTGCACGAATGGTGTAACCATGGCCACGCTGTCTCCACCCGAGACTCAGTGAAATTGAAATCGCAGTGAAGATGCTGTGTACCCGCGGCTAGACGGAAAGACCCCGTGAACCTTTACTACAGCTTGGCACTGAACATTGAACCTACATGTGTAGGATAGGTGGGAGACTTTGAAGATGAGACGCTAGTTTTGTTGGAGTCAACCTTGAAATACCACCCTTGTAGTTTTGATGTTCTAACGTTGGCCCCTGAATCGGGGTTACGGACAGTGCCTGGTGGGTAGTTTGACTGGGGCGGTCTCCTCCTAAAGAGTAACGGAGGAGCACGAAGGTTGGCTAAGTACGGTCGGACATCGTACGGTTAGTGTAATGGTAGAAGCCAGCTTAACTGCGAGACAGACACGTCGAGCAGGTACGAAAGTAGGTCATAGTGATCCGGTGGTTCTGAATGGAAGGGCCATCGCTCAACGGATAAAAGGTACTCCGGGGATAACAGGCTGATACCGCCCAAGAGTTCATATCGACGGCGGTGTTTGGCACCTCGATGTCGGCTCATCACATCCTGGGGCTGAAGTCGGTCCCAAGGGTATGGCTGTTCGCCATTTAAAGTGGTACGCGAGCTGGGTTTAGAACGTCGTGAGACAGTTCGGTCCCTATCTGCCGTGGGCGTTTGAGAATTGAGAGGGGTTGCTCCTAGTACGAGAGGACCGGAGTGAACGAACCGCTGGTGTTCGGGTTGTCATGCCAATGGCATTGCCCGGTAGCTACGTTCGGAACTGATAAGCGCTGAAAGCATCTAAGCGCGAAGCAGGCCTCGAGATGAGTTCTCACTAGACTTTTAAAGTCTCTGAAGGGCCGTTGAAGACTACAACGTTGATAGGCAAGATGTGGAAGTGGTGTGAGCCATTAAGCTAACTTGTACTAATTACCCGTGAGGCTTAACCATACAACGCCAAACGCGTTTTATGTGATAGTGAAGCAAGCGAAGAGGTTAATATGGCTAAAGTAGACATTACTTAGAAAGACTTAAAAAATATTATCAGATATTTTCCAAATTCAAGAGGTGACTCTTAGCGCGTAGCGTTAACAGTTTAGGCACCTTGCGCAAAGAAAATGGTAGCACTACGTGCTTGTCATTAATTCTTTGCACCATATTTGCTTGGTGACAATAGCGTTTTGGACCCACCTGACTCCATGCCGAACTCAGTAGTGAAACGAAACAGCGCCGATGATAGTGTAGCATTTGCTATGTGAAAGTAGGACATTACCAGGCTTCAAATTGTAGAGAGCCCGACTAGAAATAGTCGGGCTTTTTTACGTCTGCAGAAAAGTGAAATGTGCGCAATTAACACACACTCATATCGCGACACAAAGATAGTGTAGCATTTGCTATGTGGCTCTCCACCGCTGTGGGCACTACGACATCACCAGGCTTCAAATTAAAGAAACCCGTTACAGCAATGTGACGGGTTTTTTGCTGTTTTGGATTTAATAAATAGCCAAGAGCCCATGCCGAACTCAGTAGTGAAACAAAACAGCTCGAAGGCGAGACCCACTGAAGGCCGCCCTGACACAAAGATAGTGTAGCATTTCACTGTGACTTTCTACCGCTGTGGGCACTACGACATCCTACTGCGTAGCGCACCGACTTCAAATTGTAGAGAGCCCGAATTTAACGATTCGGGCTTTTTTACTTCTGCAGAAAAGTGATTTAGGTATTCCTCTAAGCGAAGCGCTTCTTGGCGAATAATTTGTATCAATCAGCAATAATATTTAATCAATTTGAGGGATTAAATCTGACCCTAACTGCGTTAAAAACCTCAAATATGAAACAACTGGATAACGAATTTTTGTCCTTCTTTTATCGACTCCGCTTAGTTATTGCTCTAATCTCAATTTATGATCTGTTCAATTATGTAGTTTATAAAATGTGACAGAGTTCGTTTAGGTAAAATTAGAATAATAAGGGCTTAATCATGAGTAAAGTTGAAAACCACCCGCATGGTGTTTTTTGTTGGTCAGAGCTTTGTACGCACAATTGGAAAGACGGTAAGGCGTTTTATACATCATTATTTGATTGGGGGCATGACGATCAACCTATTGGAGAGAACATATACTACACCATGCTACAAAAGCAAGGTGATGATATCGCTGCAATGTACGAAATGCCTAAAGAGCAAATTAGTGCAGGTATCCCAAGTCATTGGTTGGCTTACATTGCCGTCGATAATATTGATGATTGTGCGCTAAAAGCAAAAGAACTAGGTGCTGAGGTTATTGCCGGTCCTCATGATGTTATGAATGCAGGACGAATGTTGATGCTAAAAGATCCAGTAGGCGCAACTGTTGCACTATGGCAGGGGAATGAGCATAAAGGTTGTAAGCACTTAGGTGAATTAAATACGCCTTATTGGCATGAGTTAGCAACAAGAGATAGTAAAGTAAGTCGAGACTTTTACTGTGCTTTACTAGGCTGGGAAAGCGAAATAAAGCCTATGGAAGGGATGGACTACATTTTATTTTTAGTCGATGGACAACCAATTGCCGGTATGCTTGAAATGACAAGTGAATGGCCTGATGATACCCCTGCTCATTGGATGATTTATTTTGCAGTAGAGAGTTGCGATGTAATTGTTAGTAAAGCCGCTAGCTTAGGTGGACAAGTATGTGTTCCTGCAACAGATATCCCCGATGTTGGTCGTTTTAGTGTTATATGCGACCCTCAAGGTGCTGTATTTTCGGTGATCGAATCTGTTATGGATGACGTTTAAACACAGTTAAATTAGCTTTAGCGTTAATTTGCTCGCTAGTTTGATATAATACTCGTCAATTAAATCGTCAGAAAGTGCAGAGAACGCAATGGAATTTGAACAAGATAGTAATTTAACCCTCCCTTTATTTCTATTAGATGAATCATTAAGTAATAGAGACTTAGAGCAGCCTGATTTTGAAATATCAATTGGACTTGATGATGAGTTACTTGCTCAAATTTGCCAGAACCCAAGTGAAGATAGCAGTGTCGCTATTACTGTTAGCGGTTATGAGTTGCTTATAACTAATCCTCTGTACTTAGCTATATTAGATCAAGAGCACGATGCGCAGATAACATTAACGCATGGCCCTCTTTTAAGTATTGTTTTGAATACTGAAGGTCAGAATACATTCGTTTCTCCTCAAATGGATATGATGCCCACCTTTGATTTAGGTGATGAGGACGACGAATGAGAAAAATACTAATAAGTACGATAGTACTCATTATTTTAAGTGGTTGTGCATATTTGGGAAATGCTCACTACGATGATCTTTTTGGACCTGAACAAACACAAGAGAGAATGGTGCCTCATACAACAGGTGCTGGTGCTGATTTTTTACAAAATGTAAAACCTGTACTCGATACCCGCTGCGTAGTTTGTCATGGTTGTTACGATGCACCATGTCAACTGAAGCTCTCATCCCCTGAAGGTATTGACCGAGGTTTGAGTAAAGAGCTCGTTTACGATGGAACTCGTTTATTGGCAACAACCCCAAGCCGTTTATTATTTGATGCAACTAATACTCAGCAATGGCGAGAGAAAAACTTTACGCCAGTGCTAAATGAGCGCGTGCAAAGTGAAGAAGCTAACTTAGCGGGCAGTGTGTTATTTAATAGCTTAGTGTTAAAGCAAAGCCATGAATTGCCAGTAAATGAAGTGTTAGGTGATGAGTTTGACTTTTCGTTAGCGCGTTCGCAAACCTGCGCAACAATGGGTGAGTTCGATCGATTGGCAAGTGATCAACCTCATGGCGGCATGCCTTATGGTTTACCTGGTGTTTCGCGTGAAGAGTTTAATCACTTACAGAACTGGCTTAAAGGTGGTGGTAAAATGTCACATATTCAGCCACCAAGTAAATATGATCAGAATAAAATAGCGGGCTGGGAAGCATTTTTAAATCAAGATAGCTTAAAGTATCAGTTATCAGCACGGTATATTTATGAGCATTGGTTTTTAGCACATATTTATTTTACTTCAGAAAACCCACAAAGCTTTTTCAAATTAGTTCGCTCAAGTACGCCTCCTGGTGAGGAAATAAAGTTAATTAACACGCGCCGCCCATACGATGACCCTAAAGTTAGCCGTGTTTATTATCGTTTTATGCAAGAACGTACAACCATACTTTCTAAAACACATTTACCACTTGAGCTTAATGAAGCTAAATTACTGCGTTTATATGAGCAGTTTATTGCGCCAGATTATACTGTTACGAAAATGCCTAGTTATGAGGCTAAGGCAGCATCTAACCCTTTTAAAACTTTCGAAGTTATTCCAATTAATTCTAAGTATCAATTTATGCTTGATGAGGCAGAGTTAATTATTATGGGCTTTATAAAAGGGCCTGTTTGTCGTGGTCAGATTGCTTTAAATGTTATAAACGATCATTTTTGGGTGGCTTTTGCTGATCCTAATAAAGTAGCGACTCCGGCTGTAGGGGAAATGCTAATGCAACATGAAGAGGCATTAGAACTTCCTGCCGCTGAGGAGAGTAATGCCTTACCCATTTCTAGCTGGGTTAAATATTCAGTTCGCGAGAAAAAGTATTTACAGGCGAAAGTAGAGTTGGCTAACAAAATGTTCAAAGGTGGTGAGCACCTTACAACAGACTTACTTTGGAAAGGTGATGAGCATAATAAAAATGCGGCACTAACTATTTTCCGCCATTTTGATAGTGCAACTGTAGTTAAAGGTTTTATTGGTCAAGAGCCTAAAACCACCTGGATATTAGATTATGCTTTGTTTGAGCGTATTCACTATTTGCTTGTAGCAGGCTTTGATGTGTACGGAAATATAGGCCATCAATTAGTGACACGCCTATATATGGATTTTTTACGTTTAGAGGGAGAGCAAAACTTTTTAGCATTGTTACCTGAGGCTAAACGTAATCAAATCAAAAAGCAGTGGTATCGTAATTCACCACCTGACTTATCTAAGTTCTTTAAAAATAACCGAGAATTTAGCCAGCCCAGTGGTATTAACTATGTAACAGATGATCCACAGCATGAACTATATACTTTGATGAAAGAAGCCTTAGCGCCAGTTTTAAGTGAAAGATACAACTACACTGAAGTACCAAAGCCGTTAAATGTAGTAAGTAATATGCCAGCAAAAGCGGTAAACTTGTTACCTCAGCTTTCTTTTGTACTTGTAAAGCAAAAAGATGATAGCCATAAGGGCTACACTATTATTCATCATAATGCGCACTACAATATATCTAGTTTATTAAACGAAGATGGCCAACGTGCTTATGATGAAGATACCGCGACTATTGTTCCTGGCTTTATCGGTGATTACCCTGCAGCTATTTGGTATTTAAATAACGAGCAGCAAGTAAATGCTTTTGCCGAGCAATTGCCTATGATGCAAATAGAAGCCGATTATGGTGCTTTGAAATCTAAGTTTGGTATTCGACGTACTCATCCACAGTTTTGGCAATACAGCGATATATTGCACGATACAGCTAAAAAGTATCGTGGGATAGAATATGGAATGTTCGATTATAATCGATTAGAGAATCGCTAATATAATTTTACTACTATGGCCCAGCTTGATGCTGGGCTTTTTTATTGGGTATTAATAATTCGCTTAATTATTTTGACTGATTCTTCGTTTTAAAAAATTAGTCTACACTTATATAAAAAAACTGGTTTATACATGTTCAATATTATTAAAAGCGTGAGAACACGTTACCGATGGGCACTAATTGCAATAGCGCTATTAATAAGTGGCTCTGCTTTATTAATGCAGCATAGTTTTTCTGTTCAAAAGTTTGATGCAAAAATTATTAACATCGCTGGTAGCCAGCGTATGCTCTACAGAAAATTGCTTGGCACAGTAATGCTATGCTTAACATCAGTAATTACTCGCCAGCTCATACTGAGTCACTTGAGAAGTCCCTCAATACATTTAAAAAGTCCCATCAAACATTATTAACTAAAAACTCTGATGACGAATACATTTACTTAAATCCAGCGTTAGTAGACTTATATTTTGGTGAAACGATAGGGTTAGATAAAGCGGTATTTGACTATATAGAACAAACAGAGCGGCTTTTGTATCAGCAAGGAGAGATAAACCACTCAGTATTTTCTATTAAGCATGTTGAAACGTTATTAACAAAGCTTGATAAGGCAGTGAGCTTATTTGAATCTCAAGCTGTTAAAAAAGTAAATTGGGTCGCCAACCTAGAGATACTATGCTGGTTATTGGCAATGACATTATTACTTATTGAGTTAAGATTTGTTTTTATACCAATGGAAAAAGAGGTTTCAGACACGCTTTTAGAGCTACAAAAACAAAAAGATTTTGTTTATCAAACAAGTCAAAATAAAGAACATTTTATTGCCAGAGCTAGTCACGAATTTAGAACACCTTTGCAGGGACTTATTACGTCTATTGAGGAGCTAGAGGTTTCTGATAAACAGCAAAGCGTTAAAACCCAAGCTAACTATTGCGCGCTTAGGTTAATAGCCATATTAGATGAATTACAAGACTTGCAGGCTTTAAGTGCAGGTAAATGGGTACCGCATTTAAATGATGAAAACCTTTTAGAGTCGTGTAATAAAGTAGTAATAGCTTACAAGCATGCGTGTAAGCAAAAAGGCCTAAAACTAGTTAGTCGTTTAGATGAATCGTTAAATTGTGTATGTAAACTGGATCATCAACGTTTGCAGCACACACTTACAGAATTAATTGGTAACGCTATTAAGTTTACACAAAAAGGTGAAATTACTGTTTCAGCTAAGCTTTTAAATGATGAATTTCATTTAACGGTGAGTGACACTGGCAGTGGCTTTTCGAAGAAGATTACCAGTCTTGAATTTGACTCATTTAAACAAACCAATCACTTTCAAGGGTTAAGAACTGGCCTAACCCGGGTTCAATACGTTGTAAAAGCACTGCATGGTGAAATTACTTTTACAAATAATAAAACTCATGGTGCTTTGGTGTCTTTGTATTTACCAGTGACTATAAGTAAAGCCCTCCCAACACCTCTTAAAGTAAACGACAAGCTAACGTGTTTAGTCGTTGAAGATAACCCATTAAACACTATGTTATTAACCCGCATACTTAGTTTATTAGGTTTAAGCTATGATTGCGCAGAAAATGGTAAAGTCGCGTGTGATATGGTGAGTGAAAATCAGTACGATATTGTTTTTATGGACCTAAATATGCCTGTAATGGATGGGTTTGAGGCTATTAAAAAAATACGTTCCGATCTTAATAAAGTAATGCCAATTATTGTTATAACAGCAAATACCTCACAAAATGATATAGAGCGAGTTTATGAATACGGAGCTAACCTCCATATTCATAAGCCAATAAGCCAGCAAGCAATTAAAGACGCATTAAATAGTATTAGCGTTGTTAGTGAAATAAATTAATTTTGCGGATAACAAGCTTGCTAAGCACTTTTAATATACGTTAACTTGCTGTTTTAAGGTTTATTAGGAAAAGTTAGTGCAGTCAATTACGCTTGAGCAATTTAATGGTTACTTACAAGGGCAAGGTAAAAGCCGTTACGATATATGCAACTTAGATTGGCAAGTAAACCTAGGAGAACATTGGTTACTTTTAGGTGCTAATGGAGCTGGTAAATCTGCTCTGACAGCTGCGTTAATCGGTGAGGCTAAGTGCGAAAGTGGTAAGCGTATAAGTAGTATTAATAAGCTTATGCTCGTGTCTTCAGATTCACATAAACAGTTACTAGCTCAAGAATTAGAGCATGAAAAGCACACTCTCGTTAAAGACCTTATTTTTACAGGGCATAGTAATAATGATGAATTATTAGCGCAGCTAATAGAATTATTTAAATTTAGCTCATTACTAAATAGGCATTTTAGAGACCTTTCAACGGGTGAAACTCGTAAACTCCTACTTATAAAAGGACTCAGCTCCCATAGTGAGTTAGTCGTGCTTGATGAGCCATTTCATGGACTCGACGTACAATCTTGCCAGCAGCTTAATAAAATACTCATAGAACTTAGCCAAATTATTACTTTTGTTTTTGTACTAAACCGCCTAGACGAAATCCCTTCATTCATTACTCACTATGGCTATGTAAACCAAGGTTGCTTGTTACATACTTTGGCAAAGCCAGACAGTGAGCAATTGAGTGATTTACTAAAACTACTTCATTTAGAACATACCTCATTGGATGTGCCATCTCCGGATACTGAACAAGAGCAAAAGGCATTCACCGGTAATACCTTAGTTAAATTGAGTAATGCTAAAGTTAGTTACAGTGATGTAAGCATATTCAAAAATCTCAATTGGACTATAAAAAAGCATCAGCATTGGCAGCTTAGTGGAGCGAACGGTTCAGGCAAAACATGCCTATTAAATTTAATAACAGGTGATAACCCACAGTGTTATAGCAATGACATTGAAGTGTTCGGTTTTAAACGCGGAACCGGGAGAGTATTTGGGATATAAAACAGCATATTGGTTTTATATCTAACGCGCTACATATGGATTACCGCGTAAGTATATCGGCTTTAAATACTGTTATTTCAGGATTTTACGACAGCATAGGTTTATATCAAAAACCGAGCGACGCACAAATTAATATTGCTCAACAGTGGCTGGCATTTATTGGTTTAAGTGATAAACAAAATACCTCATTCACCCAGCTTTCGTACGGCGATCAACGTATGCTTTTAATTGTGCGAGCTATGGTAAAACATCCAACGTTACTTGTTTTAGATGAGCCTTGCTTAGGCTTGGATGAAGCAAACAGGCAACGTGTACTGCTACTAATAGAGAAAGTTTGTGCTGCTAATACAAGTACTGTGATTTATGTAAATCATCATGCGGCAGACAAAATTAAAGGAATAGAGAATTACTTAAAAATGGAAGACTTTAGTTGTTAGTTCGTTTTTTATATTTTTTATTAATGCTTTCTATTAAGTAAATAACAATTTCAATCGCAATAAAAATAGAGGCAAGGATTAACCCACCACTTGGTTTAAAATACCCCTCTTGGTAGTAATATACTCCATTGATAAAAAGCATCGTGAGAAAAAATAAAATCTCAAATTGAAAACGTTTCATAATTTACCTAAACATTATGAGCTTACTTAGCGAGTTTGTTTACGTAAGCTCTATTGGGGTCATTTTTATTTTAAAGACGAGTAACGCTAAAGCCTTTATCTCGAAGTTGTTTAAGTAACCCGTGTTTTTCAGGTAAATGCAGAGCGCCTACAGCAATAAATAGCTGCTCGTTTGCTAAACGCGGTGTGAGTTGTTTAACCCAATTATTATTGCGGTTAGTTAGCATTACTTGCTCGCTAATTTCACCGTAATTACTGTCATCAAAACTCATGTTGTAGTAATCGGTTAGTGTGTCCATGTCACCGCTTTTCCACGCATTAACTAACTTGATAAAGTAAGTATTAATATCGGCTAGTTGCTCAAAGGTTTCTTCAATCATTTCATTGCTTAATAGCACCATACCATCAAACATTTGTAGTTGTTGTTCTAGGGTTTCAAGCTCGCCAATTTTAATATTATGCTCTTTAGCATAACTAAGCACTTGCTTGTCTATGCCGGTTTTATCTGAATAACCTGCACTTTGAAATTCAATTTGCATCATAGTCACCATAACAGCCCAAGGCTTTAAGCCATTAAACATAGCAATATCAATCGACTTTTTAGCAAAGTAATCTTTTAGCTTGGTATAATTTTGCTTTGAAAGCTCAGTTTGTAATGTTTTACCGTCACTTAGCATCATAAATGGCATTGAACGCTGCTGCATTTCAAGTGGAGTAAGTTTGCTTATATCAACTTCAACAATCACTTTTTTGCTTGCACTAATTGCATCGGTTACATTTTTAGGTAAGCCTTTCATGCTGGCATCACCAACGTGTACGGTGCCAAATAAGTAAGAGCTGACGCCATTTTTTTCTATTTTATATAAGGCAGGAGCTGCATAGCTGTTAAGGCTAAATGTTATAAGTAACGCCACAATAAAAAAGTGGCTAACACGGGTAAGAGCATTCATGGTTTGTCCTTAAAATCTCGAAGGTTGGTAGTGTAAATACTAACCTAAATTTACTTCAGAGGTAACGTTAACATAAACGTTAGCGTATTGTTTTCGGTATTACTGGCAGTAATAGTAAAGCCATTTAAGTTACATAAGCTCTGCACAATAGATAATCCTAAACCATGGCGCTGGTTATTAGTTCTAGATGAATCTAGCTGATAGAGCGGGTCAAAAATAGCAGTTAGCTGTTCACCACTTAGTGGTTTATTTACTTTGTTACTAACAGAGATAGTTATGTTTGTGCTGTTATTTACGGCAGTTAATTTAATTGGCGCCTCAGGGAGTCCATAAAATAGTGCGTTATCGATTAAGTTACATAAAATGGTATTTAAACTAAATTCGTCAACATTAAGTGTAATCTCGTCACTTATTTCGTTATTTAAACGCGTTTTGATACTTGGATGCTTAAAGGTCAGCTCATCAATAATTTGATTTACTAAGTTATTTAGAATGATATTTTGCGCATTCAATTGCATTGTACTGCTACTTGAGCGCTGCAACAGTAATAGGTTGCTAACAATTGTTTTCATGCGCTGTGAAATATTAAGTACATCACTGGTATAGGTATCGCTAATACGTTTATCGTCAGGGTAGCGAATAGCCACCTCTGAGAGGCTTATGAGTTCAGCTATAGGGGTTTTAAGCTCGTGTGCAATGTCGCTTGTTAGGCGTTTTTCATTACTATAGAGTTGCTGATTAACGGTAATAAACTTATTTAGCTCGTTACGTATAGGTTCTATTTCTTCCACTTTAAAGTCGCTTTCTATTGTTTGCGCAACACCGGTAATATCGAGTAACTTAATTTGATCGTTTAAATTGTGTAGCGGGTGCAGGCCTTTATTTACAATACGTGTCACTAAATAGCGCACACCAAACACACCAAGTACACAGGTTAAAATAAAGACCACATCAATAATAATCAGTACTTTATTAAGTTCGGCTGTCGGCGCTGCAATCGCAAGCGTCATGGTATTAAAAACAGCAGAGTGGGTGGGGTTTCTATCGTCTTTTTGGGCTACAAAGTGACTTATAAGTGCGCGGCCATCACGCCCGTTAGGAAGCTCGTAATCTATAATTTTAGATTCGTTTATCGGCATTTCTAAAAAAGGCAGGTTAGCATTTTCATAAAGCGCTAATGAGTCCGAGCGCTCAAACACATCACGGCCATGCCATAACTGGTAAAACTCCGTGGCATCGGCTGCTTCATACTCCGACATAAACTCACCAGCAAAATCAAATTCAACCACGTTGTTGTCATCTTCAACTAAGGTTTTTAAGTAGTTAGCTTTATTAGTTAAAGACTGATTAAACTGATCTTCCACCCAAGTATCAACGCTTAAATCAACAGTTAAAAATATGGTGAATAAAATAACCGAGATCACGGCGCTAATATTATTAACGAGTTTACGTTTTATTGAGTGATTTTTATTTTGTTGTTGCGACATAACCAAATCCACGTTTATTTTTTATCGGGAGCTCGCCATCAAATTGTCTTACTTTTTTACGTATGGTTGAGATGTGTGCTTCAAGCGCATTTTTAGAGAGCATATCAAATTGACCTACCACCGCTTCACTTATAAGTTCAAGCCCCAATACTCGCTCTGGGGCGTTAAATAAGCATTCTATTATTTTGTATTCATTACGCGTGAGCTCAATAGCATGTTGCTTGTAGTGAAGAGTTTTAAGGGAAAGATCTAATACGCAATCACCTACGGTTAGGGTATTTTGTTGGTTTTGCAGTGAACCACGACGAAGTAATGCAAGGACACGAGCATGGAGTTCTTCAAACGAAAATGGCTTAGTTAAATAATCGTCAGCGCCTTTCATCAGGCCGTTAATTTTATCTTGAGGCTCACTTCGTGCCGATAAAATTAGCACACGGCTTTGGCTATTACTGCTGCGCAGTGCTTGTAAAATACTCATGCCATCAACGCTCGGTAGCATTAAATCAAGTACGAGGAGGTCGTAGTTTCCACTCAGTGCCATACTCAACCCTTCTGAGCCATCACCAGTTTCATCTACGGTAAAACCAAGGTTGCTAAGGCCAACTTGCAAGCTGCGTCTTAGTGCTTCAGAGTCTTCAATAACGAGGATTTTCATGTTTACTCGGTTTATAAAAATAGCCTTGTTACTTTAACAAGGCTTTATTATCAAGTCACTTGGTTAATGATACCAACCATTTGTATAAGCTAGATTACCTAAGTTCGCGTGGGCTAGGGCTTTTTTAACTAGTTGCTCATCATTTTCACATGGTACAAGCTGGTTATTGCTATACGTATAGGTGGTTGCTGGTTTTTGTGGTTGTAACACCACCACTTTATTATCGTGCATGTAGGCAAAGTTTTTGTCGTATTGCATCATTGCGCGTTGTTTGTTGTCGCTAATTGGCTTTGATAAATCATGACCTATCATAGGGTGCTTACCACTTGCGCCAATTAAAGACAGTAGAGTAACAGGAATATCGAGCTGGCTGGCTAGTTGGCTATCTCGTTTATGGGTAATACCTTTTCCAAAAATAACGGCCGGAATTTTAAAGTGATCAACCGGTACTAAATTTGAACCCGATACGCGCGAGTCGTGATCGGCAATAACTATAAATACAGTATCATCCCAGTAGCTCGATTTTTTAGCTTTTTCGATAAAGGTGCCTAGTGCGTAATCGGCATACTTGGCAGCATTATTACGGGTTTGTTTTTGTTTATCGTACAGCGTTATTTTATCGTCAGGAAAGTCATACGGGCTATGATTAGAGCTTGAAAATATAAGGCTAAAAAATGGTTTGTTTTGATTTTTAAGCTTAGTAAGTTCTATATCGGCTTGGTCGTACAAGTCTTCGTCTGATGCGCCCCACGAGCCATTAAAGTCTATTTTTTTAAAGTTATTTGTATCTACGATACTTTTAAAACCGTTGCCTAAAAAGAAGCTGCGCATGTTATCAAAATGGCTTTCGCCACCATAAATAAACTGCGTGTTGTAATTTTGCTTCGCTAAAAAATCAGCAATGGTAAAAAAGTCACGTTGTGATTTATCAAGCTTAACAACTGCACGCGAAGGCGTTGGTGTAAACCCTGTAATTACTGCCTCAATTCCACGTACTGAACGTGTACCCGTGGCGTATAAATTATCAAACCCCCAGCCTTGTTTATAAAGGGCGTCTATATTAGGTGTAAGCGGTAAACCGCCAAGCGTGCCTACATAACGAGCACCTAAACTTTCTTGTAAAATAATGACTAGATTTTTGGGTTTACCTGTATTACTTGCGCCATGAAACGTTTTTGTAGGGGCGGTTACATCACTAAATGCGGCTTGCGTGTCTTGCATGTTACTGCGCACAATACTAAGCAATTCATCGGTGGGCATTTTGCCATAATAGTCTTGGCTTGATTGCTCATTAGAAAGTTGCTTAACTGCAAACGCGACGCTATAAAGTGAGTTAAGGGTTAAGTCGTTAAGTAAGTGATCAGTAGAAAACGAGACCATGGCGGGGTTAAGTGGTCTGTGCCCTAATGAGTTGCGGGCGCCCAAAATAGTTAAGCATACTAAAACGAGCGCTAAAATTGATTGGTTTAAGCCTGTTAGTGATGACTTGCTTTGCCATTGATTGCGAAATACTTTACTTGCAAATTTACAGCTTAGAATAAGTGCTATAACAGCAATAAATACTTCTAACTTATAGCCTGAAAAAATCATTTTTGAGACTTCTTTAGGATAAATTAAATATTCTATAAATAAGCGGTTAGGGCGTAAATCGTACTCGTTTATAAACGTAGGCGTAATCACTTCAAAAAAAACAAGTAAAGCAGACATCGTCACTAAATAAATTTTAATGAGGCCGCGTACTTTATTTTGCCAACCTACGCTTTGCATCATTAAGGTAAGTAGTAATGCGGGCACAATAATGTAGCTTAGAGTGGCTATATCAACTCTTAAACCACCTATAAATATAGACAACCACGCATGCGATCCAAATACACGCTCCCCTTGCCATACACTTAAACCAAAGCGAGCAAGTGTTAAAAAGCTAAGTGCTAAAACAGCAAATACAACAAAAATCCATACAGGGCCAAGTGCATTTTGTACCTTAGGTATTACTTTAAATATTAAACTGGTTATTTTAGGTATAAAAGTTAGCTTTATGCCCATAACACAGCCCACCAAATAAGTGCGGCAATTAGCATAGCTATAAACACGCTTGCAGAGGCAATATCTTTAGCGAGCCCTGAAAGCTCATGGTATTCACTGCCAATTCTATCAACTACAACCTCAACTGCCGTATTTACCAGCTCAGCAAATAATACAAAAAGCAGGCTGGCGACAAGCAGTAATTTATCCCTTAGTGCAATTTCTTGTAGCCACACAAACACACCGAGTAACGAAAACAGTGCTAGCTCTTGTTGAAACGCCGCTTCAAATCGACTCATCCATTTTAAGCCGTTAAAAGAATGGCTTAAGGTAAAAATAAGGCGCATTAAGCCTTGGCGTTTTATAACGGTTTTATTACTCATATTTTTATTTCGCTTGGTGTTGTTTGGCAGCTAGCAAGTAAATCGAGCGATGCCTGATACGTTTTGCTTTTAATGCCAATTAAATTTAAAAGGGTGTGAAAAATATTGTTGTGTGAGCGTGCAGCAGTGGTGTCTAAATTAACTAAACAGGTATTGGTAATGCGCTGGTTATGCTCATCAGCCCACATATAAAGGGGGACATGTGTTTGTGTACTTGGGGCAAAGCTATACGGAAAACCATGTAAATAAGCACCAGCTTCGCCAAGTGATTCACCATGATCAGAGACATATAAAAACTGCTTATCTATGTTGTTTGGCAGTGCTTTTAATTGCTCAATTACCTGGGCGTTAACAAAGTCGCTGTACGCAATTGTGTTGTCGTAGGTATTAACTAATTCATCGAGTGAGCAGTTTTGAATGTCGCTTCTGTCGCACGTGGGCGTAAATTGCTTAAATTTTTCTGGGTAGCGTTTAAAGTAGGTTGGTCCGTGTGAGCCCATCATATGTAGGACGATAACGGTGTTAGCTTGGCTTAAATTAGCGAGTTTGCGTTTAAGTGGAACAAGCAGTGCTTCATCAAAACAATATTTTCCATCGCAAAGTGCTGATGGGGTGGTTGGGATGTCAATGTTAACAACACGGGTGCATACGTTTTTACAGCCGCTGTTATTATCAACCCACAGTACATCGCTGCCAGCTTGTTGTGCTAAATCAATCAGGTTTTGTTGGTTGTCGGCTGCTAATCGATCAAAGTTATCTTGTGTTTGCAGTGAAAACATACACGGCACAGACACTGCAGTAGCGGTGCCACAAGACGCCACATTATTAAAATATGTAACATTGTACTTTTGTGTGTAAGAATTTGTGTTGCGCTTATAACCTTGATAAGTAAAGTTTTCTGCTCGTGCGGTTTCGCCAACAACTATAACGGTTACGCTGGTGGTATTGGGTGCAATAAGAGTAGGTGTTGCGTCTATATTTTTAAATTCCATATTGGTATACAGCAGCTGATCGCGCATATATTTATAACCGCTAGAGAGGTATTGAAATGGAATGATTTCTTTTTTTAAAATACGGTTATTGCGGCCTGTGGCTGCGTAGTCGGCGTAAAAGTTAGCGACCACTAAAGCAATTAGCGTTAAGCAGGCAATAATAAGTTTTATGCGGCTAATCGCTTCTTGGTGAGGGCGGGTAAAGTGTATTTTTACTTTGCTTAATACAAAAACAGGTAGCGCACAAAACAGCAGTAGAAAACCTATGAGCTGCGGGTTTAAATAGCTCAACGCTTCGCTTAAATCAGTTTCAAATGTGTTTTGAATCATTGAATAGTCAAACACGACGCCGTAATTTAATGAGCCGTAAAGCACAGCGCTCGAAATTATCAGTAAAAGGTAGTTAATTGGCTTTAGTAACCACCTAACCGACACTATCGAAAAGAAAATGATTAAAAGGCATAACAACAGTAGTGGCACTGAAAGTAAAAATAGCCACGAAAAAGATGTAAGGGAGGTGATGGCGCTAAACGAACCTTGAATAAAAGGAATGTTTATAACTAAACAGTAATAACAGGCAATCATCACTACAAAGGCATTTGCACTGCAGTGAATGTAAAACCGTTTACTACGATTTGGCTTTTTTTGTGCTGGTGTTTGGCTAACTACGTTCATATACAGGCTCGTTTAAAATAACAACGCCATGCTATGCAACAATACTTAAGGGCAGCTTAAGAGAAGCTACGCATTACCTGAAGGTGATAAATAATTTTATTTATAAAAATATTCTTAAAAATTAATCAAACCTTAAATAAGGGATATAAGAATAGTGAATTTCTGAGAATGAAATTAGAGCATAAAAAAACCACCACCAGTTTATATAATGAATTTTAAAACCTGATAAATTGCCTTTTAGTCTTTTTGTTAGATTAACTTTGGTGTTGACTTAAAGGGCCTAGCGCGGTACTAATATAAAAAGAGAGCGAAGGAATAACCTTCGCGATAATTGAACAAAATTTGGTATTAATTACATGCTTACAAATGCACTTAACCTAGTCCTGATTATTATCGTGGTGATTATTCCCGCGAGGGCTTCGTAGTGCTTTAAAAACTTAAGCATTAAAAAAGCCCTCCGCACTTAACCGTTCGGAGGGCTTTTTAGTTTTTAGGGTAAAGTTTTTAGCGTAAAAATGTAATTGGGTTGTCACTGAGGAATGAGGGTTTATTAATGACAGGCGCAGAACTAACAATCGATTTATTGACCAAACACGGCGTAAATGAAGTATTTGGCTACCCAGGCGGAGCTATTATGCCAATTTACGATGCGCTGTATGGCGCGCCAGTCAAACACTACCTAACTCGCCATGAGCAAGGTGCAGGGTTTGCAGCAGTTGGTTATGCTCGCAGCACACGTAAATTAGGCGTATGTTTTGCAACATCGGGCCCAGGTGCAACTAATTTAATAACCGCTCTTGCTGATGCGATGATGGACTCAGTACCATTATTGGCGATCACTGGCCAAGTGCCTACTGCAGCTATTGGTTCAGATGCGTTTCAAGAAATAGATGTACTAGGTATGTCGCTTTCGTGTACTAAGCACAGCTACATGGTAGAACGAGCTGAAGACTTAGCAGAGATATTACAAGAAGCGATTCATTTAGCGCAAAGCGGCCGACCAGGCCCTGTACTTGTCGATATCCCAAAAGATATTCAAATGGCGCAAGTCCCTTTTAAACCTTGGCTAGCAGCTGATGAATACTTACCAGAGTTAGATTTAAAGCAAGTTGCTATTGCTAATCAATTGTTGAGTGAGGCTAAACAGCCTGTAGCGTATGTAGGTGGTGGTGTACAAGCCGCTGATGCGCAAGACGAGCTAATGCAATTTTTAAATAAAACGCAGATGCCAGCTGTATCAACACTTAAAGCGTTGGGTAGTGTGTTACCAGATTACGAACATTACTTAGGTATGTTGGGTATGCATGGTGGTCAAGCTGCTAATATCGCAGTACAAGAATGTGATGTACTTGTATGTATAGGGGCGCGCTTTGATGACCGCGTAACAGGTAACTTAGCTAAATTTGCAGCTAAAGCTAAAGTAATTCATTTAGATATAGATGCCGCTGAAGTCGGTAAGCGAAAACCTGCTAAAGCCTCATTAATTGCTGATTTAAAAACGTCGCTACCCGCACTTGAGTGCTTTGTAACCCCTAAAGCGTGGTGTGACACAAATAAAGAAATGAATATTAAGCATGCGTGGCGTTACGACTACCCAGGTGAGAAGGTTTTTGCACCGTACTTATTAAACCAACTAAGCCAACGCATGCCAAATACAGGGGTTGTGTGCTGCGATGTGGGTCAGCATCAAATGTGGGTAGCACAACACATGAAGTTTACTCACCCGAGTAATCATTTAAGTAGTGGTGGTGCAGGCACAATGGGCTTTGGTTTACCTGCGGCTATTGGCGCGCAAGTAGCACGCCCTGATGACTTTGTTATTACTGTATCGGGCGATGGCTCAATAATGATGAATATTCAAGAGTTGGCCACGATTCGCCGTAATAATTTACCTGTAAAAATATTAATTTTAGATAACCAACGTTTAGGGATGGTTCGCCAATGGCAGGAACTATTTTTTGAAGGGCGTTATTCTGAAACTAACCTGTCGGATAACCCAGATTTTGTTCAATTAGCTGCTGTATTTGGTATTCCTGGGCAAACAATAACTCACGCTAATCAAGTTGATGATGCGATAACTGCATTAGTTAATAGTAAAGGGCCGTACATAGTACATGCCTGTATTGATGATAAAGAAAATGTTTGGCCACTTGTACCACCTGGGGCTGCTAACGACGAAATGATGACGGAGAAAGCAAAATGAAACATAGCCTAACTATTGCATTAAAAAGCCAAAGTATAGCGGTAGAGCGCTTTTTACGAGTGGTGCGTCATCGTGGTTTTGACCTTACGCATTTTCAGCTCAATATGGATGATGGTTTTTATAATGTAGACATGACGGTAGATAGTGATAAACCAATTTACCTATTAACCAGCCAGTTAAATAAGCTGGTGGATGTCAAAGAAGTCACTTTACAAAATTTACAGCAACAACAGGCTGTATAATTACGAATTAAAAAATAATTTACGAGTAACTGAGTCTCTCGGTTATTCACCAATTTTAGAATGAGGAATGCCCGCTTATATTGCGGCAAAAACTGAGGTAACTATGGCTAAATTAAGAAGTGCAACAACAACTGAAGGGCGTAAACGCGCAGGCGCTCGTGCATTATGGCGCGCAACAGGTATGACCGACACCGATTTTGGTAAGCCGATTATTGCCGTAGTTAACTCGTTTACACAATTTGTACCAGGGCATGTTCACCTTAATCAGCTAAGTGAACTTATGGCTGAAACCATTACACAGGCCGGTGGCGTCCCTAAAGAATTTAATACTATTGCGATTGATGATGGCATTGCGATGGGACACGGCGGTATGCTTTATTCGCTGCCTTCACGCGATTTAATTGCTGACTCGGTTGAATACATGGTGAATGGTCACTGCGCCGATGCGATGATTTGTATTTCAAACTGCGACAAAATCACTCCTGGGATGATGCTTGCAGCGCTACGTTTAAACATACCGGTAATATTTGTATCGGGCGGCCCAATGGAAGCGGGTAAAACTAAACTTGCTAACATCGACATTAAACTTGATTTAGTCGATGCCATGGTTAAAGGCGCTGATGAATCGGTAAGTGATGCAGATTCAGAACAAGTTGAGCGCTCTGCATGTCCAACATGTGGTTCGTGTTCAGGCATGTTTACTGCAAACTCAATGAACTGTTTGTTAGAGGCAATAGGTTTAGCATTGCCAGGTAACGGCACGACGCTTGCTACTCATAAAGACCGTAAACAACTGTATGTTGAAGCGGGGGCTCGTATTGTTGATTTATGTCGTGAGTATTATCAAAAAGATAATCAAGATGTATTGCCACGTGCTATTGCTAACAAAACAGCCTTTATGAATGCAATGGTTGTTGATATTGCAATGGGTGGCTCGTCAAATACGGTATTGCATTTACTCGCTGCAGCGCAAGAAGCGGGCGTTGATTTTGATATGTCGCACATTGATGCGCTCTCTCGTAAAACACCATTTTTATGTAAAGTTGCACCAGCGACACCTGAATATCACATTGAAGATGTGCACCGCGCAGGCGGCATGATGGCAATCGTACGTGAACTTGGCAAAGCAGGCTTAGTTGATATGTCAGTTAATCATGTTGCAGGGTCAACTATGGCTGAGCTCGTTAAAAAATGGGATGCAACAGATCCTACTAACGAAGCAGCGCGCAAATTTTACCGTGCTGGCCCTGCAGGCATTCGTACCACTAAAGCAATGAGCCAAGAGTGTCGTTGGGACGAGGGCGATAATGACCGTGTTAATGGGTGTATCCGAAGTGTCGAACACGCTTTTCGCCAAGACGGTGGCTTAGCTGTACTTTCGGGTAATTTAGCAGTTGATGGCTGTATTGTTAAAAGCGCTGGCGTTGTTGATGAAATGCTACATTTTGAAGGTACTGCAGTCGTGTACGAGTCACAAGATGATTCTGTAGAAGGTATTTTAAACGATGAAGTAAAAGCCGGTGATATCGTGGTTATTCGTTACGAAGGCCCTAGAGGAGGCCCTGGTATGCAAGAAATGCTATACCCAACTAGCTACTTAAAATCAAAAGGCCTAGCTGAAAAATGTGCACTTATTACTGATGGTCGCTTTTCGGGTGGTACTTCGGGTTTATCAATTGGTCATGTGTCGCCAGAGGCGGCAAGTGGTGGTGCAATTGCTTATGTTGAAAATGGCGACAAAATTATTATTGATATCGCAACACGTGAAATCACATTAGCGTTAAGTGATGAAGAGCTTGAAGCACGTAAACAAAAACAATTAGCACGCGGAAAACTGGCGTACAAACCAGTTGATCGTGAGCGCTATGTATCGTCTGCTTTAAAGGCTTATGCATTACTTGCAACAAGTGCTGATAAAGGCGCAGTGCGTGACTTAGCTAAATTGGAGGCGCTTAGTTAATTATGGTCTCTCAAGAGCTCGATTATTTTCGCGCTATTATTCAAGCAAACATGGAGCCTTTGGCTAAAGTTACCGAGGTCAGCGAAATGGCTGAGCTCGGTGCTAAATTAGGTAACCATGTTTGGTTAAAGCGTGAAGACCAACAGCCCGTGTATTCATTTAAATTACGCGGTGCGTATAACAAATTAAATAAATTACCTAAAGGCTCAGTGGTTATCACTGCTTCAGCGGGTAATCACGCTCAAGGGGTTGCACTAAGTGCTTCTCACTTAGGGCATCAAGCTACAATTGTAATGCCAGTAACAACGCCTGAAATAAAAGTCAGTGCGGTACGTGCGCTTGGCGGTGAAGTTGTGCTACATGGACATCATTTTGATGCCGCAAAAGCACATGCGCTTGAGCTTACAGAGCAACGAAACGGTATATTTGTTCCACCATTTGATGACCCAGACGTCATTGTTGGTCAAGGTACTGTAGCACGTGAGCTTATGCAGCAATTAAACGAGCTCGATGCGGTGTTTATTCCTGTTGGCGGCGGCGGTTTACTTGCTGGGATGGCGGTTTATATTAAATCGCTGCGTCCAGATATAAAAGTAATTGGTGTAGAAGCCGACGAAAGTGCATGTTTACAAGCGGCACTTAAAGCAGGCAAACCGGTAGAGCTTGAACGCGTTGGTAGTTTTGCTGATGGCGTAGCGGTTAAAATTATTGGCACTGAAACATTTCGCTTAGCGCAAAAGTTTTGTGATGAAGTTATAACCGTCACCAGCGACGAAATATGTGCTGCCATGCAGGATATTTTTGTATCTACCCGTGCAATAGCAGAGCCTTCAGGTGCACTTGCAACGGCAGGGCTTAAAAAGTGGAGCCAGCAGTCGGGTTTAAAAGGGTTACATTTAGCGGCTGTTTTATCCGGTGCTAATTTAAACTTTGATCGCCTGCGTTATGTTGCAGAGCGCACTGCGCTGGGTGAAAAAAACGAAGCGTTATTAGCGGTTACTATTAAAGAAGAAAAAGGCAGTTTTAAACAGTTTTGTGCTTCTTTAGGTGGCCGTGCTATTACTGAGTTTAACTACCGTTATGCAGGACCTGGTGAAGCACAAATATTTGTAGGTATTGCCCTGCGCCAAGGCGAGCAAGAGCTTAATGAGCTAAAGCAAGACTTAACAAATAATGATTACCAATTTTGCGACCTGTCGGATAACGAACTCGCTAAATTACATGTGCGCTATATGGTTGGCGGAAAAGCACCAGAGCAATTACATGAGCGCTTACTTCGCTTTGAATTTCCTGAATATCCAGGTGCGCTTGCACGCTTTTTAGATACTTTAGGTAGTAATTGGAACATTACCTTATTTCATTATCGTAATCACGGTGGTTCTATGGGGAATGTACTGGCAGGTTTTGCTATTGAGCCAAGTCAGTATGAGATGTTTAACGAGCACTTAAACCGTTTAGGTTACAGTGTACAAGATGAAACACAAAATCCGTGCTTTAGCCAATTTTTAACATCAAAGCCGCAAGCAGAAAAAGCCGAAAAACTCGCCTCAGTATAGTCCTTCTTTAAAGGCAGGCACCTAACTAGGGTGCTTGCTTTATCGTAAATTTTACATATAGTTACAGGTAATCGTCATACTTTTTGAGGGCACTTGGTTGCTATTAAAAGGATTAATTTTTGTATTGTGTTTTTTTTGTAGTCACATAGTGGCGCAAGAATCAGTTACATTACAGCTAAAATGGACGCATCAGTTTCAGTTTGCCGGTTATTATATGGCAGAGCAAAAAGGCTTTTATAATGAAGCAGGCCTTGATGTAACTATAAAACCAGCTAATCCAATGATGCCTGATACTTTTGGTCCTGTTGCCAATGGAGAAGCACAGTTTGGTGTCGGACATTCAGGCATTTTACAGCAACGTATTAATGGACAACCTCTTGTTGCTATGGCTGCCTTATTACAGTTTTCACCTTACTGCTGGATGGTTAAAGACACGTCTGATATTTTTCATCCACGTGACTTTGTTAATAAACGTATCACTGCGGTGAGCAAAAATGATGGTACCGAACTACTTATTATGCTTAAACGCAGTGGCGTTGATGTCGATAAACTCAAACTTTACGATGGCGAAAATCCAGATCAGGCTTGGATTGAAAACAAGCTAGATGCTATGCAAGTGTATGTTACTACAGAGCCTTATTATATGACTCAACAAGGCGTAGCTCATCGACTTGTTTGCCCACAGCGTTATGGTATGGATGTATATGGAGATATTTTATTTACCAGCGAAAGTATGCTTAAAAAAATCCGCAAACGGTGGAAAAGTTTTATCAAGCAAGCCTAAAAGGCTGGCGCTATGCAATGATGAATATGGATGAAGCTATTGCGGTAACCCAGCAAAGATATGCACCGAGTAAAAGTTTTCATCAGCTCGCTTTTGAGGCCGAAGTACTAAGGGATTATATAACGCCACCCACGACCAGTTTAGGGCATATGTCGATAGCAAAATGGCGTTTAATTGCTGATCTATATGCAATTGAGCAAAATGAATTTGATGAGGTGAAAGCGAATTTTATATATAAATATCAAGAACCCGAAAAAGTGCAGTTATCGTGGATGTTAATTGCTGCGATGATTATTAGTATTGTTTCTATTCCTCTGTATTTACGTTTAATATTCAGCAAAAAATAACCACTTAATGAGAGTTTATCGAGCTGGTATAATTAATTGTCTTTTTTATACTTTAAGCAGTTATGACTTTAGCGGAACAATTTTTTGCACTTGATTCATTACTCATGCGTAATCGTCATTATTGGCAGTGCACTGCGTTTGATTTTGACGCGATTCCTTGGGGAGATCTACAAGACACACTCAATAATCTAACGGATGATCAAGTAATCGCACTTGATAATGATCAAGATAAACTATATCAATTTTTTAGCAATCATATAAACCAACTTGATGAGCTCGCTAATTTATGCGAATTACCTAGCACCGCACACGCGAAAGTTGATTATCCTTTTTGGCTGAGTAACGGCATTAAAGGCCGTAAATTTGAGCAGTTAAAAGATTTTGTATCTGCACTACCTAATACTAAGCAACCAGTTTTAGAATGGTGCGCCGGTAAAGGGCACTTAGGGCGAATGCTTGCGTTTAATGGCGCAAGTAATGTGCATAGTATTGAACTGCAACAAAGCTTATGCGAGCAAGGACAAAAAAGTGTACAGCAACAAGGCTTGGTAATGCACTTTAGCCAAGCAAATGTATTAAAAGACGATATCACTCAATTTTTTAATACAGATATGCATGCTGTAGCACTTCACGCATGTGGAGGTTTACACCAAACATTTATGCGCCAAGCAAGTTTAGCAAAAGTACAACAAATTAGTTTTTCACCTTGTTGTTATCATTTATTTACGGCTAATGAATACCTTGCAATGAGTGAGGTTGCAAAACAAAGTGGACTAAACCTAACACACCGCGATTTAAAGCTCGCTTTACAAGAAACTGTTACTGCGCCTTCTCGTTTAGAAAAAGTGCGCAAAACAGAACTAGAATGGCGACTCGGTTTTGATGCACTAAGAAAGTCGATTACTGGCGAACAACACTACGTAAGTGTTCCTTCGGTTAATAAAGCTATATTCTCAGATTCGTTTAAATCATTTTGCGGATGGGCAGCAGAAAAAAAGACACTAAAAATACCTCAAGATACTGATTACAATAAATATTTATCTATTGGGCAGGCTCGAAAAAAATAACAGATCGCGTTGAACTGGTTCGACATGTGTTCAGAAGGGCAATTGAGGTTTGGCTTGTGCTCGATCGTGCTTTATATTTGCAACAGCAAGGCTATCAAGTAAGCGTTAAAACGTTTTGTGAAAAGCAGTTAACGCCTCGCAATATTTTGATTCTTGCTAATATCCACTAAATTTCCGCCCTCGACTTAATAAGAGATGCAATGAGAAAGTTAAAAAATTTATTCGATAACAATAAACGTTGGGCTGCTCGTACAAGTGAAGCAGACCCTGAGTTTTTTAAAATTTTATCTATGCAACAAAATCCTGAATATTTATGGATTGGTTGCTCAGACTCTCGTGTACCTGCTAATCAAATAGTTGATTTACTACCAGGCGAATTATTTGTACATCGTAACGTTGCTAACGTGGTTGTACATACCGATCATAACTGTTTATCGGTTATGCAGTACGCTGTAGAGGTTTTAAAAGTAAAACATATCATGGTTGTGGGGCATTACGGTTGTGGTGGCGTACAAGCCGTTTTAAGCAATGCAAAATTTGGCTTTATTGACAACTGGCTACGCCATGTAGGGGATGTAAAAGAAAAGCACCTTGAACAACTTGACGCAATGCCAGAAAGCGAACGATTAAGCCGCCTTATTGAGCTAAATGTAATAGAGCAAGTACGTAATGTATGCCGTACTAATATAGTGCAAGATGCGTGGGAGCGTGGCCAAGAGCTAAGCGTTCATGGTTGGGTGTATGGTTTAGAAAACGGGCATCTTCATGATCTAGAATCTGTAGTGACGTGCGCGAGCGAAGAAACGCAAAGCTATAAAAGAGCAGTACAACACGTACTTAATAAAGTGGGTGAGAGTAAATAAATTCATGACTAAAACGGCGGTATTAATTGGTGCTACAGGTTTGGTCGGTAATGAGTTGCTCCATAAGCTACTTAATAGCGAGCATTATACTAAAGTGGTTACGTTGAGCCGTCGGGCTTTGCCTATTTTACACGCAAAGCTAGTTAATCATGTTATTGATTTTGAAAAATTAACTCAATACGTTGAGCTGTTTAAAGGTGACGTATTGTTTTCGTGTTTGGGCACCACCCGTAAGCAAGCTGGATCGATACAAGCTCAGCGTAAAGTTGATTTTGATTATCAGTTTATAGCGGCGCAGTTAGCGGCATGTAATGGCGTTACGCATTATTGTTTAGTGTCATCAAGCGGGGCGAACACGCACAGCAATAGCCCTTATTTAAAAATGAAGGGTGAGCTTGAGCAGCATATAAAAGCACTCGCTTTTGATAAAGTCAGCATTTTTCAACCGTCTTTATTGTTAGGTGATCGTGAGCAATTTAGAGTGGCAGAAAAAATAGGCAGTATTATTTTTCCTGTTATTACACGACTTCCATTTTTAAAGCGTTACAAACCAATAACTGGCGAGCAAGTTGCGCAAAAAATGCTGAGTGTGAGTTTAGAGCAACAGACTAAGTTATTTTATTACGTACTTGATGAGCTATTTGAATAAACTTAGTAAAACGCAAAAGGCAGCCTAAGCTGCCTTTGTAATTATTCAGTATCAGTCTCAGTGCTAAGTTGTTGCTCAAGCAATGCAACTTTAGCTTCAAGTTCGGTTAACTTTTCGCGAGTACGAATAAGTACTTGGCTTTGCACATCAAATTCTTCACGGCTCACAAAGTCCATCTCAGCAAGCTTGTTTTGTAAAACTTGCTTTGTTTTACCTTCGAGTGTGTCTGCTAGGTTTTTTACACCTTGTGGCATATTGCTAGTAATTTGCTTAGCAATTTCTTCAAGTTTTGCTGGGTTGATCATATTTGTCCCTTCGGCATTGCCTAAATGATAATAACTAATATTACCTTATACCCACGGTATTTAACACATGATCATCTTTACCTTAATTAATTAAGGCAATTGCTATGCTCGCAGTAATGGTTACGTTAAAATTGTGCGTCTTTTAAATTTCTTTGGTCGTTATGAAACTCAATCCTAAACAAGATGAAGCCGTAAAATATATTAGTGGTCCATGCTTAGTACTCGCAGGCGCAGGCTCTGGTAAAACCCGTGTTATTACGAATAAAATCGCTTATTTAGTGAAAAAATGTGAGTACAAAGCGCGAAATATAGCCGCCGTTACTTTTACCAATAAAGCAGCTAAAGAAATGCGTGAGCGAGTACTGCAAACGCTCGGTAAGCAAGACGCTAAAGGTTTATGGGTATCAACGTTTCATACACTAGGTTTAGAAATAATAAAAAAAGAGTTAAGCACATTGGGGTTTAAACCTGGCTTTTCGTTATTTGATGATCAAGATACTAATCAGCTTCTTAGTGAGCTCACCGAAGACGAACTAAAAAAAGACAAAGACCTACTCAAACTACTTAAAATGGAAATTGGTAGTTGGAAAAATGAATTAGTACTGCCAGAGCAAGCAATGCGTGAAGCGCGCGATGCGCAAAAAGCCTTGTTTGCACAGCTCTATGCTCGCTATCAAAATCAGCTACGTGCATATAACGCACTGGATTTTGATGATTTAATTATGATCCCTACTTTGTTACTCACTAATAATGCCACTTCCCGTGAGCGTTGGCAGCAACGCTTTAAATATTTGCTGGTGGATGAGTATCAAGATACCAACACGAGCCAATATCAGCTCGTTAAATTGCTAGTAGGCGAGCGTGCCCGTTTTACCGTGGTAGGTGATGACGACCAATCAATTTATTCTTGGCGTGGTGCACGTCCGCAAAACTTAGTGTTATTAGGTAAAGACTACCCAGGGCTTAGGCTAATAAAGCTTGAGCAAAATTATCGAAGTGCAGGGCGAATACTAAAAGCGGCTAACATTTTAATTGCCAATAACCCTCACGATATAGAGAAAAAGCTATTTAGTGAGCTAGGTTACGGTGAACCGATAAAAGTAATAGGGTGTCGCGATGAAGAGCATGAATCTGAGCGCGTAGTTGCTGAAATAATTTCGCATAAGTTTATGAAGCGAACCAGCTATAAAGATTACGCGATTTTATATCGTGGTAATCATCAAGCACGTGGCTTTGAAAAATCACTAATGAGTAACCGTATCCCTTATAAAATTAGTGGCGGTATGTCGTTTTTTGCTCGCTCAGAAATTAAAGATATTATGGCGTATTTACGTTTGCTAGTTAATCAAGATGATGACAATGCATTTTTACGTATCGTAAATACACCGCGACGTGAAATAGGTACGGTTACCCTTGAAAAGCTTGGTACATTAGCTAACGAAAAACATGCAAGCTTGTTTGCTACTTGCTTTGATAACGATTTAGGCTACAGATTAAAAGGGCGTGGCTTTAATGCGCTTGCTGGGTTTGCTCGTTGGGTTGTTGAGCTATCTGATAACGCGGTACGAAGCGACACGCTCGAAGCAGTTAAAGATTTAGTCCGTAATATTAACTACGAGGCGTATTTGTACGAGTCGTCCCCTAGCGCAAAAGCCGCTGAAATGCGCATGAAAAATGTATCCGAGCTATATCGCTGGATCACCGATATGTTGACCGGTGATGCCGATAACGAACCAATGACATTGGCTGAGGTTGTTAGTAAGCTAACCCTTCGCGATATGCTTGAGCGTAACGAAGAAGAAGATGAAACTGATGCAGTGCACTTATCAACACTACATGCATCAAAGGGCTTAGAGTACCCATACGTATTTATGGTGGGTATGGAAGAGGGCTTACTTCCGCATCAGGTCAGTATTGATGAGGACAACGTAGATGAAGAGCGCCGCTTAGCTTATGTTGGTATTACTCGTGCACAGCAGGAGTTAACACTTACTTATGCAAAAATTCGTCGTCAATTTGGTGAAACCTCACAAACTGAGTTAAGCCGATTTGTACAAGAGTTACCGCAGGACGATCTCGCGTTCGAAAACAAAAAGGCGCCAAATACGCAAGCAGAGCGCATGGAAAAAGGCCAAGCAAGAGTCGCTAATTTACGGGCTATGTTTAATAAAAAACCTGAGTAATTAACTATTATAAAGGGTAATTACTTAGCTGAGCTGTGATTGCGTTGTGCTTGTTGGTGATTGCTCAGCGCAAACAAGAGAATGTTGTTTACCGACAAAAAAAGCTAAACCGTGTTTATCTAATAATGTTCTAAAGTTGAGTATTGAAGGGCCCTTGGCTATTACCTTTATTGTTTTAAGTTTAGTTATTGCTAATACGCCTTGTAACTGAAAATCATAGCTTTCCTGCTGTAGAATACGCTTGCTAAATGTTGAACTTAGTAATAAATAGTCGAAGTTAACGTCGGTTAATAAATTAAGTTCACATCTATCTCTAGCAAAATTGTTTAATCCAATAGAGTAGCCAAGCTGGGGAAGTTTTTTTAGATTTTCGAGTTGTGTAGCACATGCATGGCGAATTTCTTGTTCATCAAATAATAGACAAAGCTGGCTTTGGCCAATTTGTTTGCTCAGTACTTCGGTGAATAAAGTAAATTCATGAGGCTCTAATAACAAGCAAGAGCAGGGCACAAGTGCCATGCTTACATTAGCTTCAAGCGCTTGTGCATAAGCTCGTTGTAGTAGCTGTAATTCTACCTCAAGATGCTGTTCTTTGTCGGATGCAAACTTTTTCAAAATATCAAAGCTAGTAAAACCAAGTATTGGGTGTTCACCAAATGCTTCAAATAATGATTCAGATTGATGTTGCTCATCTAAGGTAATAATTTCTGAGCTTCTAAAGCTCATTGGTAATGCATCTAAATGATGCAATATATGTAATTCTTGCTGTGATACTGATTGTGACAAGAGTGGATGAAATAACTCGTAGCGATTTCGGCCCGAATTTTTTGCATAATACATAGCTGCATCAGCATCGCGAATAATTTCGTCTGTGTGTGTATAGTCGTGCTTTGAGTAGGTTATTCCTATACTCGCTCCGCTTTGAAGAGAGGTACCTTTTAAACTAAATGGTTTCTTCATTAAATCAATAATACGATTTGCAACGTCTTCCGCTTGCTGTGGCTCGGTTAAATGCGTTAATAAAATAACAAATTCATCCCCGCCTAAGCGAGCAAGTAAATCGTGCTCGCGTATGCACTGAGAAAATAGCTCTGCGACACTAATTAAAAATTGATCACCGGCATGATGTCCTAACTGGTCGTTTATATCTTTAAATTTGTCTAAATCTATAAATAACACAGCAAAATGATGTTCAGGAAAGCGTTGAAAATGTTGTAGCGTTTTTTCTAGTTGTGTTAAAAATAAACTACGATTAGGCAAACTAGTGAGAGAGTCATGATGTGCATCATGATAAAGCTGCTGTTCTATTTTTTTTCGCTCTTCCATTTGCATTTGTAAATGTAAATTAGTTTGACGTAACTCTTTCGTTTTTTCGCTCACCCGAAACTCTAGCTCTTGGTGACTTTTTTTATTGCTTGGTTAGCTAGTTTGGTTTGCAATACAGCTGCAATTTGATGCGATACAAAGGTGATAAGTTCGCAATCATCTTGGTTAAAAATATGTTTGTTGTAATAGGCTTGGCAAACAATTAAACCCATAACTCCTTGCGAGGTCTTTAGTGGAGCACCCAACCAACTGGTGGCCATTTGCTCTTTTTTTACTGGTTTAGCTCGTTGTACTACGCCTTTCTCTATTAATTTTTTTGCTCTGCACGGATGTATAAGTTGTGTTTCTTCGGTGCTTATAACTAGCTCACTATAGCCTTTAGCAAAGCGTCTTGGTTGCGTATTATCTTTAAATTCATCAACACAATAAGGAAAGCTGATCCAGCCAGATTCTTTATCATAAAGTGCAATATATAAATTTTCTGCATAGGTAATTGTTTTTATTATTTCATGTATTTTAACGTAAGCATCGTTAAGGTTTTTAGCTTGAGTCGCTAATTCTGAAATTTTAAATAGAATTTGTTGACGTTGAAGTGCGCGTTTTCGTTGCTCTATTTCTAGGTTTAATGCGTCATTACTCTGAGTGAGTGCACGGGTACGAATTTTAACTTCTGATTCTAATAGCTCTCGTTTTTTAACGCGCTCTATTGCTGTTGCTAAGTAAAGTGACATAACCTCAAGCAATTGTATTTGCTGGTCACTGTAACCTTTTCGAGTATCGTAACTTTGCGCAGCGAGCACACCAATGATATTTCTTTCCTGATAAACAGGTACGCCAACCCAATGCTCGGCGGGGGTGCCTAATGCTTTAAATAAACCTTTTGCAGCTGCGTCTTGCATTTGCTGCTTAGTAAAACAGGTTGTTTTGCCTTGTTTAAATACATAGCCAGTCGCGCCTTCATCAAAGCTGTTTGTTTGGTTGAGTGCAACTGCAATTCCATCTTTTTCATCTGAAAAGTAAGAAAGCTCTAATGATTGTGTGTCTTGATTCGATAAAACGACATAAAAACTTTTACTAGGCACATATTTTTGTAAAATGTCATGGATAGCGGGATATAACAGAGTTAACTCAGCAACAGTACTAGCTTGCTCTGATAGTTGGATCAGCGCATTTTGTAGGTGATGGGATTGTTTGTACTTTTCGAGTAGCACTTTAAGGCGCTTGTTTTGATACGCTAACTTACTCGATGCTGAGAGTTTATCTTCCAATGACGTTAACCGACTATTATTATTGTATAGTTATTAGACTTATAATTTCATTTTTAGCGGCGATCGTCAAGTGGATATTACCCTAATTAAGGCGCTAAAAGCGTTAAAAAGGTATTAAAAAAGGCTTACCCATAGGTAAACCTTTTTTATTTTGCAAATACTTATTTAGATGTCATAAAATCGATTGCAGCGCTTATCTCATCATCAGAACAATCCATACAAGTGCCTTTTGGCGGCATTGCATTAAAACCATTAATTGCATGCCCAAGTAAAGTGTCTTTACCTTTAGCTATGCGTGGAGCCCAATCGTCAGCTGACTTTGGCGCGCCTAGTGCACCAGTGCCATGACATGCAAAACATGCCCCCTGATATACTTGCTCACCAGAACGTGGGCCTGTAGGTACTGCAGCAACAGCTGCTTTATCACCTTCAAGATACACAGCACCAACCGGCGCGAGACGTTTTTTAATTGCATCTTCAGTCATAGAGTTATCATATGGCTGTGCGTATGCGGTGGTTGCTAGCAATAATAATGCAGCAGCTGTTAATTTTTTCATTTTGCCTTGCTCACTTCGATTTGAACGTGATCAATCACGATATAGATGACGGAAATTAAACCGATTATAACTCTCTGAGCCAATTTATAAAATGCTAAGAGACGTTTTTATTAGTAAAACTGACTACTTTTTGCGTTAACGCAATAAAATTTAATTATTTATTGTTTTTTGTTGAGCAATTTAATAAGCGTAATCAGTCATATAATTAACTTCTTAGATCTTAAGATCAAAATTAATTCATTGTTAATACGCTAGTAACTAGTTTTGCGATCCCCGCATCCGCATCAAGAATCGATTGTGCCAACATGTAAGCAGGAGTGGTAACTAGCTTATTTGCTTCATCGAACACTACATCATCCACTGCGCAGTTAATATGTTTGGCGCCTAATGTGCTTAGTGCTTGTGCTGTATCTACATCGTTACCAATAGTGAGTTGGGCATTATCGTAAATAAATGGGATCAAAGCGGGTGCAATACACATATACCCAGCAGGTTTTTTTGCTTTAGCAAATGCTTTACAAGTATTAAGTACGTCCTGATTGATATTTGCTTTTGTGCCCTTAATTGCAAAGTCGCATAAGTTTTTAGCCGCACCAAAACCACCAGGTACAATTAACGCATCAAATTGAGCTACATCTAGGTCAATCAGGGATTTTATGTCGCCCCGTGCAATACGAGCAGCTTCTGTTAATACATTGCGTTTATCAGGCATAACATCGCCTGTTAAGTGGTTAATGGTATGAAGTTGCTCAATATCAGGTGCAAAACATTGATAAGCCCCGCCATTTTTGGCTATGTGTAATAGCGTTAAAACTACTTCATTAATTTCACTGCCATCGTATACGCCACTTCCTGCTAATATTACAGCTACTTTTTTCATGCTTTTATATTCCTTAATTAAATTTATTAAGCTTATAGTTTGAAGTTTAACATGTACTAAATTGTCTATTTAAATTAATTTCAGTGTGAAAATTGTACGCTAGGTAAGTTGTAATGCGGTATATATCTTTTGGTGATTATAGCTAATGAAAAAAAGTATAAAGGATCGCTATGATCTTTGATCCATTATGCTAGAATACTCGTCCGGTTATTGGGTTGGATGACTATAATCGAAGTGAGTAACAGCGGATGTAGTCGTTAAAAAACCTTTTTCCACATTGGTCTAAAAGAATAAAAAAAGAACCTCGTATTATCTTTTTTAAATAAAAACATGTAGTTAAAGTATTTTCTAGGCATTGTATTATGCTTTGGAAGAATTTTTTGTGGCTGTTATCTACATACTTATCCACAGCTTGCTCAAGTTGAAATGAGACAATGATTGATAATTCACAGTCGTTTTATTTCCTACCTTATGGCATGCTTACAATCACCTTAATTTTTTGCATTTAGGATCCAAATTCACCATGGCTCAGATCCCCGAAAACCCACTTATTTTAGTTGATGGCTCGTCATATTTATTTCGTGCTTATCATTCTCCGCCGCATTTAACTAATTCTAAAGGTGAGGCTACGGGCGCTATTTACGGCGTGATCAACATGCTTAAAAGCTTGATCAGACAATATGATCCCTCACACATGGTGGTTATATTTGATGCAAAAGGCAAAACATTCCGTAACGACATGTATAGCGAGTATAAGGCAAATCGTCCGCCTATGCCGGATGACTTACGCACACAAATAGCACCAATACACAGTATTATCAAAGCGATGGGTTTTCCGCTAATTAGCATCGAAGGTGTTGAAGCCGATGATGTTATTGGCACATTTGCACGTATAGCATCAGAGCAAAAACGACATGTACTCGTCTCCACTGGTGATAAAGATATGGCGCAACTTGTAAATGAACACGTTACGCTCATAAACACGATGACCGACAGTATTTCAGATCCCCTTACTGTGGTTGAAAAGTTTGGTGTAGGTCCTGAACTTATTATTGATTACTTAGCATTAATGGGCGATAAGGTCGATAACATCCCTGGTGTTGAAGGTTGTGGGCCTAAAACGGCGGTTAAGTGGTTAGAAAAATATGGCTCGTTGCAAGGTGTAATGGATCACGCAAGTGAGATCAAGGGTAAAATAGGTGAAAAGTTAGCTGCAGCTCTCGATCATCTGCCTTTAAGCTACGAGCTTGCAACAATTAAGTGCGATGTTGAAGTCGAATCAGATCTTGATACGTTCAAACTACAAGAGCCAAATAAAGACGAATTAATTGCACTATATGGTGAGTGCGAATTCCGTCGTTGGTTAGCTGAGTTGCTAGATAACCCTAAAGATGCAGAAACACATCTAGCTGTACCTACCGAAGCCACTGAATTACCAAAAGTAGAAGATGCTCATTACGAAACTATTTTAACGCAAGCGCAATTTGATACGTTAATAGAGCAATTAAATAGTGCCGAGTTATTTGCATTTGATACAGAAACTACCAGCCTTGATTACATGAAAGCGCAATTAGTGGGTATGAGTTTTGCCGTAAAAGCGGGTGAAGCTGTGTATTTACCTCTAGCGCATGACTACCCAGGTGCGCCTGATCAACTAAGCCTTGAATTTGTAATGCAAAAGCTAGGTCCAATTTTGGCCGATGAAAACAAAGCTAAAGTAGGGCAAAACCTTAAATACGACAAAAGTGTATTAGCGAATGCAGGTTTTGCGCTAAATGGTATTAAGTTTGACACCATGCTTGAGTCATACGTATTTAATAGTGTGGGTACACGCCATGATATGGACTCGCTAGCACTTAAATATCTAGGCCATAAAAATATTAGCTTTGAAGATATTGCTGGCAAAGGTAAAAAGCAACTTACCTTCAACCAAATTGAACTTGAAAAAGCTGCGCCTTATGCTGCAGAAGATGCCGATATTACTTTGCGCCTACATGAAGTGCTTTGGCCAAAAATAGCGGCTGATGAAAAGCTAAAATCCGTATTCGAAGATATAGAAATGCCACTTGTTAGTGTGATTTCTGATATTGAACGAACCGGTGTAGCAATAGATAGCAATATGCTTGCAGCGCACAGCCAACGATTAGGCGAGCGTTTAATTGAACTTGAAAAAGAAGCATTTGAAATAGCAGGCGAACCATTTAATTTAAGCTCTCCTAAGCAACTACAAGTATTGTTGTTTGAAAAGCTTGGCCTGCCTATCATCAAAAAAACACCTAAAGGTGCACCTTCTACCGCAGAAGAAGTATTGCAAGAGCTTGCTCATGATTATCCACTACCTAAAGTAATTATAGAGCATCGTGGTTTATCAAAGCTTAAATCAACTTACACCGATAAATTACCATTAATGGTGAATGAGAAAACCCAGCGTGTACATACGTCTTATCATCAGGCAATTACTGCAACGGGGCGCTTGAGTTCAACCGATCCTAATTTACAAAATATTCCTATTCGTTCAGAAGAAGGGCGTCGAATTCGTGAAGCGTTTATAGCTGCAGATGGTTATAAAATTGTCGCTGCCGATTATAGTCAAATTGAGCTGCGCATTATGGCGCACCTTTCACAAGACAAAGGTTTATTAAATGCATTTGCTAACGGCTTAGATGTACACAGTGCAACTGCCGCTGAAGTATTTGGTGTAGAGCTTGATGATGTAACTACCGATATGCGCCGCAAGGCGAAAGCAGTAAACTTTGGCTTAATTTATGGTATGTCGGCATTTGGTTTAGCACGTCAACTAGATGTGCCACGCCATGAAGCGCAGCATTACATAGATAAATACTTTGAGCGTTTTCCAGGTGTATTAGAGTACATGGAAACAACACGCGAAAAAGCAGCTGAAAATGGCTATGTTGAAACAATATTTGGTCGCCGCCTACATTTACCAGAAATAAACGCACGTAATGGCGCGCGCAGGAAAGGAGCCGAACGTGCTGCTATAAACGCACCAATGCAAGGTACTGCCGCCGATATTATTAAAAAAGCAATGCTGAGTGTTAACCGTTGGGTACACGAACAGGCGCCAAATACGATTAAGCTACTAATGCAAGTACACGATGAATTAGTATTTGAAATTAAAACAGACTGCGCACCAGAATATACAAAACATATTTGTGAACTGATGTCGCAAGCTGCAGCGCTTGATGTGCCACTTATTGTTGAAGCCGACGAGGGTGACAACTGGGAACAAGCCCATTAATGCAATTTGAGCATTTTAATTAAAGCGCCTTTTGGCGCTTTTTTTATGTTTAAGTAAAAGGGCGAATAACAGCGATTCAATTAGCTATGTGCAAGCTTTAGTTAAAATAAGGTTAATTTAAGCAACTATTTGTATTAAATCGTTATATGTTCGTCAATTCGAGCTGTTTTACAGGAATATGATTGTATTTTAATGCATGCTTTTGTTAAAGTCCCGCCTGTCCTATCCTGTAGGACATCCTGTTGATGATGCATCTGAAAGGGTGCAACAAATTGATAGCTTCTCCCCAGTTTGCTATACCGGCCTACCAACTTGTTTGGTGGGCCGTTTTTTGTTTTACACCTGAAAATCCTATCTAAAAAATTATTTATTGCGCTATACCAATTGTATTATTCATTCGTCATTTCGAGGTGGTTTGGGTACATCGCAGGTGATACCATCAAAGTAATATTATTATTTTCATTTTATTACTAAGGAGTGCGTTATGTTTAAAGCATTAGCTATTGCAGGTTTTTCTTTATCAAGTTTAGTTATTTCTAATGTTGCTCAGGCCGATTGGCAGCTAGTGAATGATAAAAGCCAACTAAGCTTTGTTTCAATTAAAAAAGATTCGATTGCTGAAGCTCACCATTTTACTAACCTTGAAGGTATGCTTTCTGATAAAGGTGAGTTTAGCGTTAATGTTGATTTAACATCAGCCGAAACTCTAATTCCTATTCGTAATGAGCGTTTAACAGCAATATTATTTGAAGCAGCTAAATTCCCCAATGCTGTTTTAACTGCAAATTTAACTAAAGAGCTGAGTAATCTTAAAAAATCTGGTCAATATGTATTGAAAGGTATTGAAGCGGAACTTGATTTTCATGGTAATAAAAAATCATTGGCTATTGATGTACTCGTTAATAGCACGCAAAGTGGCGATTTAACCGTATCATCATTAACACCTATTATTATTAATAGTAGTGATTTTGGTGTAACTGAAGGCGTTAAACAACTGCAAAAATTAGCGGGTTTACCTTCAATTGCAACAGCAGTACCTGTTACGTTTGCAATTACACTTAAAAACAGTGATTTCTTTAAGTGAACTTAGCAAGCAATTAAGCGAGCCAAGCAAACCTTTTGATAGTTGGCAGCCTAACCATTGTGGGGAGCTGCCAATTGTTATTAATCATGAGGGGAAATGGTTTTACGATGGCAGCGAAATAACACGCCCAGCCATGGTGAAGTTGTTTGCTTCTGTATTGTGTAAAGAAGGTGAGCAATTTTATTTAAAAACACCTGTCGAAAAAATAACAATAACGGTTGATGATGCGCCGTTTATTATTGTTGATTGGCGTTTTGAAAATACAGCGCAAGGACAGGTGTTGTGTTGTATTGATAATCTAGCTAGGCAGTGGCTGGTGAGCGCTCAGCAGCCCTTGCATATAAAAGACTACAAAGGTTCAAAGGTGCCTTATTTAAAGCTACCGTATGGGTGTAGTGCGCGAGTTTCACGCAGTGTATTTTATCAGTGGGCTGAAAAAGCCGAGTCTGATAAGCTCGGCTATTTTATTAAATCTGCCAAAGAGCAGTTTTATTTATCCTAACACCAGATCTTAAGCTTCTGGGTTAGTTTCGTCAGTGACTACTTCATCAGTAGGTGGTATAGCAATCACAGGTCCTAAAAACCATTCATCTAGCTTTTTAGCTACTTCTGGTAAACCCGTGCCTTTTAATGATGAAAATGCATGAACTGTAATATCCCCATCAAGCGTGCTTAATTCACGGCGAACTTGCAGTACTTGTGATTTACGAGGGCCTTGCTTTAGTTTGTCGGCTTTAGTTAATAGTGCTAATACTGGAATTTCACTACCAATTGCCCAATTAATTAAATCACGGTCTAAGTCTTTTAATGGATGACGAATATCCATTAAAATAACAATACCTTTTAAGCTTTGACGCTTTTGTAGGTATTCGCCTAACGACTTTTGCCATTTCTTTTTCATTTCGATTGGTACTTTAGCAAAGCCATAGCCTGGCAAATCGATAAGGCGCATATCGTCAACATCCGCTAAATCGAATGTATTGATTAGCTGGGTACGCCCAGGTGTTTTACTTGTACGTGCTAGCTTTTGATCGGTTAATGCATTTAATGCACTCGACTTACCTGCATTGGAACGACCGGCAAACGCAACTTCAATTCCCGTATCAGCAGGTAATTTAGTAATGTCGGGAGCGCTTGTTACGAAAGACGCAGTATTATATTTGATACGAGATTTGAGCACAGGCTCTCCTAAAACTTAAAAAAATAACGTTGAGTAAACCAAATTCACTCAGGGCACGTATTTTATACTATAAAGGATGTATTAAAAAGCGTATTTAACCACCTAAAAACAGTACCTATGGTACATTTAAAACATGTTAAAGCTTAATCTAAGTCAAAACCCTGTAAATTATAAGCTTAATATGTGTAGAAAACGTGCCAGAGAATTTATTATCGTGTAGAATATATGTATTACAGCATCACGATTGTAGATGATACAGGGTCGGAAACAGAGAATTCACCATGAAAAAAATAGCACTATCTTTAACAATATTGCTTGGTGCGTTGTCAGCAAGCAACGCAACAGCATTTGATGGCGATGTAAACGCAGGTAAAGAAAAATCAGCAACGTGTGCGGCTTGTCACGGCCCAGACGGTAATGCGCCGGTTAATATTTACCCTAAAATTGCAGGTCAACATCCAGATTATATCCTTAAGCAACTTCAGGATTTAAAATTAGGTATGACGTCAGGCGGCAAAGAAGGGCGTATGGATCCAGTAATGAGCGCTATGGCTATGCCACTTAGCGAGCAAGACATGAAAGATCTAGCAGCTTATTTTTCTTCAATGAACATGACCGAAGGTGCTACACCTAAAGATGTCGTTGATGTTGGCGAAATGCTTTTTAAAGCAGGCGATGCAGAGCGTGGAATTCCATCATGTGCAGCATGTCATGGTCCACGTGGTAACGGTTCGTCACTTGCTAAGTTTCCAAAAATTTCTTTTCAGCATCCAGGATACATCAAAGCTCAGCTTGAAAAATTCCGTGATGGTACACGTCATAATGACCTAAATGGCATGATGGGCGATATTGCAAAAAAATTAACAGATAAAGACATTGAAGTACTTTCTCAGTACTTAGGTGGTTTACACTAAAGTCGTATTTATTTATTTTTAATTAATGAATAGACTACAATATGTATAAAAAAGCAGCTTAAGCTGCTTTTTTTGTGTCCGAAATTAGCGATATTACCGTTATGCTTTGTAAGACATTGACCATGCAGTGGTGTAAGAAAAGTCTTATTTTAAATATTTTTTTCATTAACTCATTGTAATTTAAAATAAGTTAAATTTGTTAATGTATGTAGTGTAAGAAAAAAGATATAAATTAGTTGTAACAAAATTATTAACGAGTAGATTAACCCCTGTCGCAAAAAAACAATAAAAAAACGGAAATAGCTATAAGGAAAGTAGCGCGGCACGACTACATAGCACAAGATTGGTGCTACTAAAGGAAATAATAAAAAAGAGTCAGGAAGACCGATAATAATAAAAACTCATGGAAGTTTAATAATAAAAACAAAATGGAATGCTACAAGGAACGTAAAAATAATAACAATACGGACTAATAATAATAAAAATAATAAAGACTAAAAAAAGTCGAAGGGAGAAGTGTCCAGATAATGGCGCTCAGATTAGCAGGCGGTAGAGATGTTTTCTCTACCGCCTTTTTATTTGTCCTGTTACAATACCCACCGTTTAATAACTAGCAGTAAGCTAGTTTAGGCGCTATAACACAGAGAAGCCCAACCTCTGAAGCGCAAACTGAATTCTTCTGGCTATGCCAGCATTGCGATGCCCATTAATTTGCGCCTCGCTCAAAACCTCTTAAGTGAGACGATCAAGATATGAGTAGAACGAAAAAGTCACGCAAAAGCCCAGCAAATGGACCTGTACGTTTAAGCCAAGATAAGCTTAAAGAGATGCGTGCGTTAAAAGAGCAACGAGTTAAAAAAACCAAAGGCGCTAAGCCTGGTTCGCGTAATGCACCGGATGCATTAAATGGTGATAGCCAAAATTCACAATCAGGTTCTAGAGATAAGCGTATTGGTAGTAAAAAACCAGTGCCATTGGTTGCAACTGCTGTTGAACCAAAAGTAGAAATGAAACGTAACCTGAAGCCAACTATTGAGCTTAAAAAAGTTGTACAGCCAGAGTTTACACCAGAGCAAGAGCTTGAAGCGCTTGAGAACGATGTGCGTTTACTTAAATTAGTTGAGCGCCATGAAGGTGGTGAATTACTAACAGGCAAAGATGCTAAATATTTTAATAGCCGCATTGCTCGTCATCAAGTTTTATGTGAATTGTTAGGTCTTGAAGACGAAGATGAACCAGAGCTTGAAGATGACTTTAGTGATGAAGACAAGTCAAATTCTGACTTTGATCAGTATTTATCAAATGATCTAGCAAATGAATGGCTAGATGATGAAGAAGACAAGTAATTAATAAGGGTAATTAATGAGTACCGCGGTAATTTTAGCCTTACTTTTAGGCGCTGCTATTATAGCTGGCTTGGCATTTTATGCAGGTCAGTTATTGTATAAGTTAAATGCGCAAAAAAAGTTAATTGCTAAAACGCAGGCTGAACAAAAGCAAAAGCTTGAAAAGTCGCGTTTAAAGCGAAACGCAAAACTAGCCGATAGTATTCATTTAATCGCACGTGCAATGAATGAAGAGCAGTGTGAGTTTTCTGAAGGCTGTTTACGTATTTGGGTACTTATGTCTCAGTATGCCTTTGAAAGCGAGCGTGATTTAACGACGCAGTATCCTGGTATTTATAAAATGTATCAGGTAGTTAAAGAAATGCCGACGCACGATGCACGTAAAAAATACTCTAAAAAAGAGATTTTTAAGCTAGATAAGGCTCGCTGGCAAGCTGAAAAAACACTTAAAGATGAAGTTAAAGCGGATTGCGCTAAAATTATTATCGAGTTTAAAGCCGCTCCAGGTAGCGATAAAGTCGTTTTTAATTAAAGCTACAACTTAAATACAAAAAGCAGACCTAGGTCTGCTTTTTTTGTGCCGATGTATTTATTATCCAGAGTTCAGGCTAAATCACCCTTGAAAAACGCGTCGCATTTATTTGTTTTTGTAAATGAGCATCGAAGCACATACAAATAATACGAATGAATAAGTTTCCGCGTGGTGTTACGCTAATTTTATTATCAATTATGGTGACTAGTTCATCTTTTATAAGTGGCGCCAGCGCTACTAATGCATCCTCAAAGTAGTCATTAAATATAAGCGCGTGTTTTTTACTAAAGTCTTGTATATCTAATTCAAATTGGCAAATGAGCTGTTTAATTGCATCAGCACGAATTACATCATCATGTGTTAAGTGCATTCCTTTATTAAGCGCACAGCCGCTCTGTGTTTCTACGTTGTGGTAATAATGTTTTAATTCTTTTTGATTTTGTAAAATGGCGGTGCCAATTTGTGAAATTGATGACACGCCTAAACCTAATAAATCACAATTTCCATGGGTTGTATAACCTTGAAAGTTACGATGTAACTTGCCTTCATTTTGCGCAACAGCTAGTTCATTATCAGTTTTTGCAAAATGGTCCATACCAATAAATTGATAGCCTGCTTGCGTCATCTGCTCCAGCGTATTTTTAAACATGGTGAGCTTATTATGAGCACTGGGTAAATCTGCATCTTTAATCTTACGCTGTGCAGCAAAGCGCTCTGGTAAATGCGCGTAGTTAAACACTGATACTCTGTCAGGGCTTAACTCAATAAGTTGCTCTATAGTTTTCTTAAAGCTCTCTGGCGTTTGCAGAGGTAGCCCGTAAATCATATCTGCATTAATAGATTGAAATCCTAGCTCGCGAGCTTGTGTAATTAATTGCTTAACGGTATCTGCATTTTGCGGGCGATTAACAGCAAGTTGCACGTCGTCGTTAAAGTCTTGAATCCCAAATGAGACACGGTTAAAGCCAAGCATTCTTAAATCAACAAGCATATTATCGGCAAGTGAGCGTGGGTCTATTTCAATACCGCGCTCTGTTGTGCGTGTAAAATTAAAGTGTTGTTCTAAAAGTTTAATTAAACGGGTCATTTGTTTTGCGGTTAAAAAGGTGGGAGTACCGCCACCTAGATGCAATTGCTCAACCGTGTAGCTTTTAAATAAAGGCGCTTGGGCAGTAATTTCTTTTGCTAAAAAGTCGAGATACGTATCTGCCTTAGATTGATGACGGGTAATTATTTTATTACAGCCACAGTAGTAGCAAAGCTGACTACAAAACGGGATGTGAATATATAAAGAAAGAGAGCGACTTGTTGACGATTCTATAGCGCTTAGTAGGTCTTGTTGCTGATATCCGTCACGCAGTGATAAAGCCGTGGGATAAGAGGTATAACGCGGACCAGACACATTATATTTGTTTATTAGGGTTTCATCCCATTGTGGAAGTTTAATCATCACGCACACCTAAGTATTTATTTATTGGGGATTATAAAAAAGTACTCAGGAAGGCGATTTGATCTATAACAAAAAAGGTGCCGAAGCACCTTTTTTAATAAAATATAACTTAATACGACCTAATTAATACGTAATAGTATGAGCATCTTTAAGGTATTGAAATAATTCTTTATAACCTTTACCCGGCTTTTCAGCTTTCGCTTCTTTTGCCGCATTTCGAACCAATTGGCGCATTTGTTGACGATCAAGAGATGGAAACTGCTCAATAGTCTCATTGATAAGGTCATCACCTTGCTCAATTAAATCTGAACGTAATTGCTCAATTTTTTTGACCAATACTTCAGCTTGGTTATTTTTATTAAGCATCACATCGATAATCGCTTTAATATCATCAATGTTTTCTACAGTACGCAGTGTTTTAGCGATGTAATTTAAGTGGCGGCGATACGCGTCGCTTTTGTTACTTATTTTATCAGCAACAACCATCGCTTCTTTTAAATCGTCATTTAATGGCAGGCGTTCGCGCTGTTTTTTACCCATTTTGGCAATTTCAGTACCTAACTGATGAAACTCTTGCGCTTCGCGTTTAAGCTCCGTTCTTGATACATATTCAATTTCTTCTTCAATTTCAGCAGGCTTGCCTTTTTTCTTTGCCATGGGGTGCTCTTAAATAAAAATAACTTTTGCCATTATACATGAATATGATACTTAGGAATATTAGCTGATGTGATGCATTGAGTGTGTTAGCATTTAAATATAAGAAATGCGTGCATTATGCCTCTAAGGCTCAGGACTTAATTTATGAAAAGCCAACAAAACGATCCAATTTATTCTCAAATATCGCAAGTTAAAGATGCGGTAGCAGAAGTACTCGAACATGCTAAAAAATTAGGCGCTACAGCTGCAGAAGCTGCGATGTCTAGCACGTCTGGTTTATCGGTTAGTACACGAATGGGTGAAGTAGAAACCATTGAGTTCAACCAAGACGGCGGCTTAGGCATTAGTGTATATGTTGGTAATAATAAAGGCTCGGCGTCAACGGCTGATTTAAATCCAAAAACATTGCGCACGGTAGTCGAAAAAGCGATTGATATAGCCAAATTTACATCTGATGACCCATTTAACGGCGTTGCTGATAAAGAGTTACTTGAATTTAATCCTAAAGATTTAGATTTATATCATCCTTGGGATGTAAGTCCTGAGGAAGGCATTGAGCTTTGTCATGCTGCTGAGCAAGCTGCATTAAATGCAGACGAGCGCATTGTTAACTCTGATGGTGCGAGTTTTTCATCGCATCAGGGATTACGTGTTTATGGTAACAGCCACGGTTTAATTGCAGGTTTTCCGCGCACTCGTCATAGTATTAGTACTATGGTAATAGGTAAAGATGGCGAACACATGCAGCGCGACTCTGCTTATACAGTTGCTCGCGATCAGGCTGGTTTAAATGATGCTGCGGCAGTGGGTCTTGAAGCGGCAGCTGAAACCTTAGCTAAATTAAACAGCCAAAAGTTAGGCACAATGAAAGTGCCTGTTATTTTTAGAGCAGATATTGCAAATTCATTGTTTGGTCACTTGGTGTCGGCAATTGGTGGTGGCGCGCTTTATCGTAAATCAAGTTTTTTACTTGATAGCTTAGGCACTCAGGTATTTAGTAATTGTGTGAATATTGCTGAGCGCCCACATATTTTAAAAGGGTTGGCATCGTCACCGTTTGATAGCGAAGGTGTTAAAACATTCGATAGAGAAATAATTCAAGGCGGCGAGTTACAAACTTATTTATTAGCAAGTTATGCTGCGCGTAAAATGAACATGATGCCAACAGGACATGCTGGCGGTATACATAACTGGCTCGTTGAGCAAACTCATAACGATTTAACAGCACTATTAAAAACCATGGGTACTGGCTTATTAGTTACAGAGCTAATGGGGCAGGGCGTAAATACCGTAACGGGTGACTACTCTCGTGGTGCTGCTGGTTTTTGGGTTGAAAATGGTGAAATTCAATATCCGGTAAGCGAAATTACCATTGCTGGTAATTTAAAAGACATGTTTAAAGGTATTTCCGCCATTGGTGGTGATATAGAAAGCCGTGGTGGTATTCAAACAGGCTCAGTACTAATAGAGCAAATGCAAATAGCCGGCGCGTAGTATTAATACGCAGTGTATACTTAGACTCAGAGTATTATCTCTGGGTCTAAGTGAGTTTTTACGAGGTGTAAAATGGCTAAAGATAGATATGCACCAAAACCGCTAACCGATATTATGGCGGGGTTAAATAATCGTTTATCGGCTTATGCAGGCAAAAGCCAAGCACTTGATACACAGCAAACACTACTTAAAGATTTTTTAGGTCCTAAATTGGGTGATAAATGCCGAGTCAGTAATTACCGAGACGGTACGCTAATGATAGAAGCCGTGTCTGCACCTATCGCGCTTAGGCTTAATTATTTAAAAATGGATATGCTTTCACATTTTAGAGCTGCCGGAATGGCAGAACTCGGGCAAATAAAAATAACTGCAAATCCTCAAGCAACTCAAAGATTAAGTACAGCGAATAAGTCGGGCAGTCCTGCAGTTACCAACTCACGTAAAATGAGTGAGCAAACAGCGGATTACTTAAACGCGATAGCATCTTCTGCACCCCTTCTTTAAAAGAAAAACTAGAGCGTTTAGCGCTTCACGGAAAAAATAAAAGCAAGCCTTAACTACCCACCATCTTGTTATTGGTGGGGCTAATTTTGCAGCTCACCGCATTCAAAATACTTTGTTACATATTCCATTTTATTGTTGGCTTAATGAGGTTTATGATACTGCGTGGTGTGCTTTATTATTTAAAGCTCCCTTGATACCCATTCCATTAAGTAAAAGCGTACAGGCAGTGCTATTTTTACTCCTGCTATATTCAAGAATTTAATGGAGTTGGTATGTGATACCAACCTGCATAAACCTTTGATCAATTTAACGAATTAAATTGCACTATAACGTCGTTAAAAATTTTTTATTTAGAACAACTAGATACAAAAACTTTTGCCTAGTTCTAGCGTAATTTTCTTAACGTTAAATAGACCCCATACATAAGCAGATTGGTATGATTTAATTCTAACTAACAAACGGAATCATTATGAATAAAGTAACAATGGCCGCTGCGAGCATAGCGCTTGCACTTGGTCTAGTAGGTTGTGGTGAAAAACAACAAGAAACTAAAGTAACCGATACTCCTGTAGTAACAGCACCCGCTGAAAAGCCACTAGAGCTTGGTATTGAACTAGCGAATATGGATAGTTCAGTACGCGCACAAGACGATTTTTATTATCATGTAAATGGACAGTGGTTAGCAAAAACTGAAATACCAGGTGATAAGTCTAACTACGGTTCTTTTTCGCAGCTATATGATGAGTCACAAAAAGCGATGAAAATTGCCCTTGAAAACGCAGCCGCGAATAAGGCCGCTAAAAAAGGCAGCGATGAGTATAAAATTGGCGCATTTTATAAAAGCTACATGAATCAATCTGCGCGTAATGAGCTAGGTATTACGCCATTACAACCTTCATTAGATACAATTGATAGCGTTAAATCTAAAGCTGATTTAGTGGGTTTAATGGCTAAAATTCAAAAACAAGGCGGTACTTTACCGTTTGGTTGGTTTGTAAATAACGATGCTAAAAACTCAAGCGAGTATGCATTGTATTTATCTCAGTCGGGTCTTGGTTTACCAGATCGTGACTATTACTTAAAAGATGACGAAAAATTCACTAAAATTCGCGCTTCTTACGAGCAATACATCACTGATGTTTTAGCTAAGTCAGGCGTTAAAAATGCAGCAGAAGCTGCTAAGAGCGTACTTGCATTTGAAAAAACACTAGCTGATGCTCAGTGGAGCCGTGTGCAAAGCCGTGATGCAACTAAATCTTATAACAAGATGACAGTAGCAGATGCTAGTAAGTTGATGGGTGACCTAGATTTAGCTGCATTCTTTAAAGATGCGGGCGTGAGTACAAGTGATATTATTGTACGTCAACCAAGCTATTTAGAAGCACTTGCTACTATTTACAAAGACACTGATTTAGCAACGTGGAAAAACTACTTAAAATTTCATTTTGTAAGTGGTTATGCAGAGCTACTTAGCGAAGATTTAGTTAACCTTAACTTTGACTTTTACAGCACAACACTTCGTGGCGTAAAAGAACAAGCACCTCTTTGGAAGCAAGCGGTTGATGCATCTAACAGTGTACTTGGTGAAATTTTAGGTAAGGTATACGTTAAAGATAACTTCCCGCCAGAAGCTAAAGCACGAATGGAAGAATTAGTTGATAACGTAATTAAAGGTTATGGCGTTGCTATTGAAAATCTTGAGTGGATGAGCCCTGAAACAAAGCTTGCAGCGAAAGAAAAATTAGACAAATTTACGCCTAAGATTGGTTACCCAGACACGTGGAAAGATTACTCAGAGCTAGAGATTAACTCAGACGAGCTAGTAGGCAATTACATCCGTTATAGCGAATGGGCATACGCAGATATGATTGCTAAATTGGGTAAACCAGTTGATCGCTCTGAGTGGCACATGACTCCGCAAACAGTCAATGCGTATTACAACCCAGTAAACAATGAAATTGTATTTCCAGCCGCTATTTTACAACCGCCATTCTTTAATTTAGAAGCGGATGATGCTGTAAACTACGGCGCAATTGGCGCGGTAATTGGGCATGAGCTTGGTCATGGTTTTGACGACCAAGGTGCTAAATACGACGGTGACGGTAACTTACGTAACTGGTGGAGTGAGACTGACCTTAAGCAATTTGAAGAGCGTACAGCGGCTTTAGTTGCACAGTATAACGAATATAAACCATTTGAAGATGCAAGTGTTAATGGTGAGCTAACGCTTGGCGAAAACATTGGTGACTTAGGTGGGTTAACCGTTGCGCATAAAGCGTATATGCTCTCTTTAGGTGATAAAAAAGCACCCGTGATAGATGGTTACACAGGCGATCAACGTTTCTTTATGGGTTGGTCACAAATCTGGCGTCGTAACTACCGCGATGAAGAGTTACGTAATCGTTTATTAACAGACCCTCATTCACCAAGCCACTACCGTGTAATCGGTATCTTGTCGAACATGCCTGAGTTTTACGAAGCGTTTGACGTAAAAGAAGGTGATAAAATGTATATCAAACCAGAAGATCGCGTAAAAATCTGGTAATTGCATTGCTATAAATAACAAAAAACCAGTAAGTTTTTAGCTTACTGGTTTTTTTGTATCTTGAATTTGTTCATCGACTAAGCACGCGTGCATCCATTCTTCGTTACTCAGTATGTTTTTATAAAGCGCGAGTTGGTTTTGTGCTCGCTCTAAATTATGCTCTGCATGAGATACTTTAAAGTACACATCGTTATTTAAGTAATCAGTTAAAAAGCGCACACTCAACATAAGCGGCATTATTTTAGCGCCTAATAATAAGCTTTCTTGCTCTAGTATACTCATGCTGCTTTTTAATGGCGTTACATAGCCTTTAACAATGGCTGAAAATATACCTTTTCGAATAACAACGTTGTGTAAGTTTGTTGAATCCTCGGCTTCGGGGGAGCAAAATGTACGTACCATGTCACCAAAGTCATAAAGCCAAAATCCTGCCATGCAGGTGTCTAAATCAATAACTGCTTTTGCATTGTGAGTTGTATTACAAAACAGCATATTATTTATTTTTGTATCGTTATGACACACTCTAAGCGGTATTTGCTTAGCTACCTGACTAAGCTCAGTAATTAAATGCGGCTGCGTTAAGCAATATTCTATTTCGTCAGCGCAGTGCTTTACTCTATTTACAGAGTTATTTGTGATTGCGGTATTTAATTGCTCAAAGCGCATCGCTAAGTTATGAAAATCAGGGATTACAGTGTGTAGCTGTTGCGCATTAAAATCTTGTAATGCATGAGCAAATACGCCAAAGGCGTAAGCCGCTTGCTCGCTCTGCTGGGTATTTTTAACAACGTCTTCGCTGTAGCTACCGCTAATATAGTTAAGGACGCGATAATACGCATTATCAATTTTTATTAAGTGTTCGTCGTTTTGTGTAGTTATATGTTTGATTATTTCAAGAGGGTAATTATTTTGCAGTTGTTTAGCATTTAAATGCTGCTCAATCAGTTTTGCATTATTCACTAACTGAGCAGGGTTTTTAAATACCTCGGTATTAAGTTTTTGCACAATAAATTGTTTATCAATACTTGTAAGTAGCCATGTACTATTTATATGACCGCTACCAATCGCACTAACTTGAGTTAGCTCAGGGGGCAGTGTTAACAGTTCGCTTAGCTTATTTTGTATTGAGATATTCATTGTGCTCACCTATGCCCTTTTTTTATGCGTATCGGGCAACTATTTTTTCGATAATTTCAGCATTCGCTTCAGGGAAATCATAATTTTCTAATTCACTAATTGCTACCCATTCGCTAGGTTGCCCTTCAGCGCCATGTGCCTCACCGCTAAAGTTACTTACTACGTGCACATCTAATTTAACGCATTTATCGCCGTAGTCATGTTCAATCACCATCAATTGGCTAGAGCTGTGAATGGTTAGTCCAACTTCTTCAATAAGCTCGCGTTTAAGTGCAACAAACACACTTTCTCCAGCTTCGACTTTACCACCAGGAAATTCCCATAAACCGCCTTGATGTTGTTCATCTGCACGTTTACAAATGAATATAGCGTTATTTTTCTTAATAACACCAACAGCTACATGTACAATTTCTATAGTCATTACTTTAAAACTCCATAAAAAAAGCGACGCTAGCGCCGCTTTTTAATAAGCTACTGACAATATTGGGTTATTTTAATTTACCGCAACACTGTTTGAATTTTTGACCTGATTTACAAGGACAAGGGTCATTACGACCTACTTTTGGTTCTGTACGAGCCATTACTGTCGCTGTTTCTGGCGCTTCGCCACCTACGTGCTCAGCTTCTTCATGTTGGTATTCGCGAGGAGCATTTTCACTTTTACGGTGTTGCTCTTCTACTTTTTCAACATCTTCTTCTGCGCGTACTTGTACTTTACTTAGAATGCTTACAACATCTACTTTCAAGTTTTCAAGCATTTCGGAGAACAGCTCAAACGATTCACGCTTGTACTCTTGCTTAGGATTCTTTTGCGCGTAACCACGTAAATGAATACCTTGGCGTAAATGATCCATAGCAGCCAGGTGATCTTTCCAATGCTGATCAAGGCTCTGTAGCATAATCGCTTTTTCGAATTGACGTAAAACAGAATCGCCAACTTGCTCTTCTTTTTGCTTGTATGACTGCTCAACCGCCTGCTCAATACGCTCACGAAGCTTTTCTTCGTATAGCTTATTGTCATCTGCTAACCACTGAGTAATAGGTAACTCAATTAAGAAGTCTTGTTTTAAACGCTCTTCAAGGCCAGGAATATCCCACATTTCAGCAAGGCTTTGCGGTGCAATGTACTGATCAATTGTATTGCTAAGTACGTCACCACGAATTGCAGTAATAGTTTCTGAAATATCGCCTTCTTCAAGTAGTTCGTTACGCTGAGAGTAAACAACACGACGTTGATCGTTTGCTACATCATCGTACTCAAGTAGTTGCTTACGTACATCAAAGTTACGTGCTTCTACTTTACGCTGTGCATTTTCAATCGCACGGTTAACCCATGGATGTTCAATTGCTTCACCGCGTTGCATGCCTAATTTACGCATCATGTTAGTCATACGCTCACCGGCAAATATACGCATTAGCGCATCGTCCATCGATAAGTAAAAACGGCTTGAACCAGCATCACCTTGGCGACCAGAACGACCACGTAATTGGTTATCTATACGACGAGATTCGTGACGTTCAGTACCAATGATATGTAAACCACCAGCATCAATTACTGCATCATGGCGAATTTTCCAAGCGGCTTTAATTTCAGCTATTTGTTCATCAGTCGGGTTTTCAAGTTTTTCAACTTCACTGTTCCAGTTACCACCTAACACGATATCGGTACCACGACCGGCCATGTTTGTTGCAATTGTTACTGTACCTGGTAGGCCAGCGTCTGAAACGATATCTGCTTCTTGCGCATGAAATTTAGCATTAAGTACGTTGTGCTTAATTTTTTCTTTGCGTAAAAACTGCGATAGATACTCAGAGCTTTCAATTGAAATAGTACCAACTAGCACAGGTTGTCCGCGCTCTTGACAATCTTTAATATCAATTAAAATAGCTTCGTACTTTTCTTCTTGCGTTAGGTAAACTAAATCGGCGCGATCGTCACGAACCATCGGCTTATTCGTTGGCATAACAACGGTATCAAGGCCGTAGATTGACTGAAATTCAAATGCTTCAGTATCGGCAGTACCTGTCATACCTGCTAATGTTTCGTATAAACGGAAGTAGTTTTGGAACGTAATAGAGGCAAGCGTTTGGTTTTCATTTTGAATTTTCACACCTTCTTTAGCTTCAACAGCTTGGTGTAAACCTTCTGACCAACGTCGACCTTCCATTGAACGACCCGTATGCTCATCGATAATGATTACTTCGTTTTCTTTTACAACGTAATCAACATCTTTTTGGTATAGCTTATGAGCACGAAGGGCGGCATAAACATGGCTTAGTAGCGTAATGCTTGCTGCTGAATAAAGCGAATCGCCTTCTTCAATTAAGCCGCGCTCAGTAAGTAGCTCTTCTACTTTAATTTGACCGCGTTCTGTTAAATGAACTTGCTTAGACTTTTCATCAATCGTGTAATCGCCGTCGCCTTCAATACCTTCTTCGTCTTCTTTTTCTTGAAGTTCAAGTAAAGGCACGATGGTATTTATTTCAGTGTATAGCTCAGAGCTATCCTCAGCTGGGCCTGAAATAATAAGGGGGTACGTGCTTCATCAATTAAGATTGAATCCACTTCATCGACTACAGCATAGAATAATGGACGTTGAACTCGTTCATCAATGCTAAAAGCCATGTTGTCACGAAGATAGTCAAAACCAAATTCGTTATTTGTACCGTAAGTAATATCAGCAGTGTACGCTAACTTTTTCTGCTGTGGCATCATACCAGGTACGTTACAGCCTACAGTAAGGCCTAAAAATTCAAACAACGCACGGTTTGTTTCGGCATCACGCTTAGCAAGATAGTCATTCACGGTAATTACGTGAACGCCTTTACCGGTTAAACCATTTAAATAAGCAGGTAAAGTCGCTGTAAGTGTTTTACCTTCACCAGTACGCATTTCTGCGATGCGGCCTTCATGTAAAACCATGCCGCCTAATAGCTGTACGTCAAAATGGCGCATGCCATTAACGCGTTTTGACGCTTCACGCACCACGCCAAAGGCTTCAGGTAAAATATCGTCTAGACTTTGCCCGTTATCGTAACGTTCTCTAAACTCGGCTGTTTTAGCTTTTAAATCTTCATCAGAAAGCGCTTCAAGTTGCGTTTCTAGCGCATTAATTAGCGCGACCGTCTTTCTAAAGTTTTTAATAGTGCGGTCATTGCGACTACCAAAAAGCTTGGTAAATAAATTAGATATCATGATAAAACCGTTACAATGTATTCTTTGTCAGCCGATTATCGGCTAACCCATTTTTAATAATTGGTAATTAATATATGCTTTCAAGTAACACTTAGAACATATTAATTAGCAATTTTGTATTAAACCGCTAAAAAGCACTGTTTATTACGTGCGCTACTATACCAGACTCTGCCAAACAACAAACTATCTCAATAAAAAGATCTGTATATAAAATCGAAAAATTTGATCTGGTTCGTAAAAATAACTTTGTATTACCCAATTACAGTAAAAATAGTAGCGAACTGTAAAGATATGGTGCTAAATAAATTAAAAACAAGGGGGCATTCATGCTTAAATTTAACGCATGGATATGAATTCTAAACGCGCTATTTTTGCACCTAATCTATTTAATTAACCAACAACAATACTTCAAAAATGATTGATTTTTTTGTAAAATAATTTTTTACATCAGTGCACATACGCTTTTGATTTAGTAGAGTGGTTATAATCATATCTAGTTTTAATTTGAATTAAAGTTAGGTTTTTACACTTGTTTTCCTTATAAAATAAAGGCTTAGGTGAAAATGAAAAATAAAAGCAATAAATTGGTAGTATTAGGTGCAGGTTGGTTAGGACATGCTTTATGCGTAAGTGCGCAAAAAGCTGATTGGCAAGTACAAGGAACGCATAGAACAGATATACACGAGTTTGATTTTGAGCGTCAGTTTGCACTTGAAGATGGACAACTAACACATCAAATTGATTTACAAGATGCTTATTGGGTATGTGCTATTCCACCACGTAGCAGGCACAGTAAAAGTAATTATCCTGAAATACTCACCGCAGCGCTTAAGCTTTCAAAGGAGTTAAACGCAAAGGGCTTTTTATTGTGCTCATCAACCGGGGTATACGATCAAGAGCCTGGTGTGTATAGCGAAAGTAGCGATATTTCATGCACAAACGAGCGCCAAATAAAGCTCTATGAGGCAGAAGAGCAAGTACTTGAGCAAGATGGCAAAGTGCTGCGTTTAGCTGGATTACTTGGGCCTAATAGAGAGCCGGGGCGTTTTGTGGCAGGCAAAGAGCTCAATACATCAAGTGAGCAAGTAGTAAATATGGTGCATCAACAAGATGTCATTAATGCTATTTTTGCGGTGATAGAGCACTGGCAAGTAGGGCAAAATATTTATAATGTGGTTAATCCTGCGCACCCCACAAAAGCTGAATATTACGCGATGAAGTGTCAGCAACATGGTGGTGAAATGCCAACGTTTACAGGAACTTATTCGGCTGAGCGCAAAGTGTTAGGCTCAGCCATTGAAGCCTTAGGGTTTAGCTATCAGCACGGTATTTAATATGCTGAAGGCAGGGGACTGCTCTCTATGAAGTCGCATAGCTTACCTTCACTTAGTAATGTATTAGCAGCTTCGATATCGGGAGCAAAGTAGCGGTCTTTATCATAATAACTCACATGTTCGCGTAACAACGCTTTAGCGCTTTGCACTTTATCTGATGGTTCAAGCGGCTTTCTAAATTCTAGCCCTTGAACCGATGCTAACCATTCTATTGCCAAAACACCTTGGGTATTATTGGCCATTTCATCTAAGCGCCTTGCTGCAAAGGTTGCCATAGAAACATGATCTTCTTGATTTGCAGATGTAGGCAAGCTATCGACCGAAGCCGGATGCGCTAATGATTTGTTTTCTGATGCAAGCGCTGCTGCGGTAACTTGGGCAATCATAAATCCTGAATTTACACCGCCGTTTTCAACTAAAAATGGCGGTAATTTGGATAGGTTTGAATCGATAAGTAATGCAATTCGCCTTTCTGCTAATGCGCCAATTTCGGCAATTGCGATAGCTAAGTTATCGGCGGCCATTGCAACGGGCTCTGCATGAAAGTTACCTCCCGATATTATGTCGCCTACATCGGCAAAAACTAGCGGATTGTCGGTTACACCGTTCGACTCGCATAGCAACACTTCTGCAGCTTGGCGTATCTGAGTTAGGCAAGCACCTAGCACTTGAGGTTGGCAGCGAAGGCAGTATGGATCTTGTACTTTTTCACAATTGACGTGGGAATCACTAATTTGAGAGTGCGTATCGAGTAGCTCTCTAAATACTTGAGCGGTGTCTATTTGTCCGCGCTGACCGCGAATTTCATGAATACGTGCATCAAATGGCGCGCGACTGCCCATTGCAGCTTCTATACTTATCGAGCCGATAACGCAGCTTTGTGCATATAAATTCTCGCTTCTAAATAGGCCTTGTAGTGCAAACGCAGTCGACGCCTGTGTGCCATTTAATAATGCTAAGCCTTCTTTGGCTGCAAGTGTAAGGGGTTCAAGTCCCGCTATTTTTAACCCTTGTGCTGCGCTAATTATTTCTCCTTTATGTCGCATTTGACCTTCAGCTAATAAAGGTAGGCACATATGCGCAAGAGGGGCTAAATCTCCCGATGCCCCCACGGATCCTTTTTTAGGCACGCATGGATATACTTCGCTACTAAGCAGCTGCATAAAAATTGGATTACTTGCAGGCGAATACCCGAGTAGCCGCGCGAAAGCGAATTTACTTTTAAGATGATCATTAACCTTACTGTACTGTCATCCATGTATTCGCCAATACCTGCAGCGTGTGAAAGTACAATGGAACGCTGTAATAATTCAAGTTCGTCGTCGGCAATTTTGGTATTGGCTAATAATCCAAAGCCGGTGTTAATTCCGTATACAGTGCGGTGTTCATTAATAACGTTTTGAACGGTTTGCGCGCTTGCTGCTATTTGCGACTCGGCATGTTTTGCAAGGCTTAACTTTACCGCTGAATTATTAATTTTTCTTAGTGTGTTTAAATCAAGTGATCCGGGTGTGAGAGTAAGTTCGAACATGATCATTCCTCGTTTAACATAGGTAGGTCTAAATTTTGTTCTTTAGCGCAGTTTTTTGCTATGTCGTATCCGGCATCAGCATGGCGCATTACACCTGTTGCAGGGTCATTCCACAGTACGCGAGCAATACGCTCTTTAGCTTCATCAGTACCATCGGCAACAATAACTACACCAGAGTGCTGACTAAATCCCATGCCTACACCGCCACCATGATGAAGTGACACCCAAGTAGCGCCACTTGCGGTATTAAGCAGTGCGTTGAGTAATGGCCAATCCGACACTGCATCTGAGCCATCTTTCATGCTCTCTGTTTCGCGGTTAGGGCTGGCAACTGAGCCAGAGTCGAGGTGATCGCGACCAATAACTATAGGGGCTTTAAGTTCGCCATTTCTAACCATTTCATTAAAGGCCAATGCAAGGCGTGCTCTATCTTTTAGCCCAACCCAGCAAATACGTGCAGGTAGACCTTGGAATTGTATGCGTTCCCGCGCCATATCAAGCCAGTTATGCAAATGTGCATCATTAGGAATAAGCTCTTTTACTTTAGCGTCGGTTTTATATATATCTTCAGGGTCGCCCGATAATGCTACCCATCTAAATGGTCCAATACCTTCACAAAATAAAGGGCGAATATAGGCAGGTACAAATCCAGGAAAATCAAATGCGTTGGTAACACCCTCATCAAACGCCATTTGACGAATATTATTACCGTAATCAGTAGTGGCGGCACCGGCTTTTTGTAGTGCCAGCATAGCTTTAACTTGGACTGCCATTGATTGTTTAGCAGCTTTTACTACGGCTTTTGGATCTTGCTCACGCATTTTTGCAGCGTGCTCCATTGTCCAGTTTTGTGGTAAGTAACCATTCAATGGGTCGTGAGCAGATGTTTGATCTGTGACTACATCAGGGGTAATGCCTGTTTTAACCAGTGTACTAAAAATATCGGCAGCGTTACCTAGTAAACCCACTGAGAGGGCTTTACCTTTAACACATGCATCGGTTATTAATTGCAGTGCGTGTTCAAGACTTGTTGCTTTTACATCAACGTAGCCTGTTTTTATACGAAAATCGATACGGCTTTCATCACATTCAACAACCAGTGCACTAAAGCCAGCCATTGTAGCTGCAAGTGGTTGCGCACCGCCCATACCACCAAGACCACCTGTTAATACCCACTTACCACTAGCGCTACCTGCAAAGTGTTGCTTTGCCATAGCTACAAAGGTCTCGTAAGTTCCTTGTACTATGCCTTGCGAGCCAATATAAATCCAAGAACCCGCCGTCATTTGCCCGTACATCATCAAGCCTTTTTTATCGAGCTCATTAAAGTGCTCCCAATTTGCCCAGTGTGGAACAAGATTTGAGTTAGCAATAAGCACGCGAGGGGCATTACTGTGGGTTTTAAATACACCAACGGGTTTTCCTGATTGTACAAGCAGGGTTTCGTCGCTTTCGAGTCTATCGAGGGTTTCTATAATTTTGTCATAACTTGGCCAATCACGAGCCGCTCGGCCAATACCACCATATACAACAAGTGCATGAGGATGTTCTGCTACTTCAGGGTCTAAATTATTCATTAGCATGCGCTTAGCTGCTTCAGTTTGCCAGCTTTTAGCACTTATTTTATCGCCATGAGGTGCACGTATTACGCGACTTGTGTCGAGTCGGTTGTTCATGTTTTTCTCCTGTTGTATATACAAGGTGATTTGTTATAAAAAAAGCGCAGTAAGCGCTATTGTTTGTTATTTTTTAAATGTTAAGTGACCACCTAAGCGATATTTACTGCCTGGTGATACAAGGCGCGCAAAGCTTACAATGCCGTTAATAGACCATGTGCGTCGAATAACTTGTAAGCATGGCTCTTCGTTATATAAGTTTAACCATTGGCACATTTCGCTGTTTGGCATAATAGCCTCTACGGTATGCCTTGCTTGGGTAAGTGGGGCAACACTAGATAGATATTCATGAGGTGTAAGCATGCTAAAGTCTTGTTGTAAGTAGCCAGTCGCAAGGGCAGGATTTACAAAACGCTCTTCTAGCTGCAAAGGGCTGTCGTTTTCGTTATGCACAAGTACACTTCGATATACAACACTGTCAACCTCAACACCAAGTGCAATGGCAATAGGTGCGACTGCATTTATTGATTCGAGTATGAGTACGCTACAGGTGTAGTTGCCGTTACGCTCTTTTACTTCATCAGCAATATTTTTTATTTCAAGTAACGATGACTGCGATTTAAATGTAGCTACAAATGTACCTAACCCTTGGCTGCGGGTTAAAATACCTGCCTCGGTTAATTCGCTTAGTGCTCTGCGGGCTGTCATCCTGCTTACACTAAATTGACTACTTAGTTCGTTTTCAGAGGGAACACGTTGGTTTTCTTGCCACGTACCGCTGCGAATTTTATCAACAATGAATTGTTTTATTTGCGCAAATTTAGGTGTCGTCATTAAATTTATGGTTACATTAAAAATAAACTATATAATAAGATGACACAATTATCTTGTATATACAAGATGGGTTGTTAGACTATATTTTCATTATTCACGGTGTGAAAAGGGCTGCAATATGCAAAGTACAACACAAAATTATGAGTTAGAAGAAATCGACTTACTTTTAACTGATGCCAATATTGCCACTATGGATAGCAATATAAATGCCCCTTATGGCGCAATTAGAAATGCTGCTATAGCCATTAAAAATGGTAAAATTGCGTGGATTGGAGAGCAATCAATATTGCCTAGTTTTGATGTGTTTGCAACGCCGACATTGAGTGTAAAAGGACAATGGTTAACGCCGGGCCTAATAGACTGTCATACGCACTTAGTATTTGCAGGTTCAAGATCGCAAGAGTTTGAACAGCGCTTGCAGGGTGTAAGTTATGAGCAAATCGCAGCACAAGGCGGTGGCATAGCAAGTACGGTTAAAGCCACAAGAGCAGCCGATCGTGAACAGCTATTTGTTGATGCAAAAGATCGCTTAAATACGTTGTCAAAAGAAGGTGTAACCACCGTTGAAATAAAGTCGGGTTATGGACTAGATACTGAAAACGAGATAAAAATATTAGAAGTCGCTCGTTTATTAGGTGAACATCACCCTATTGATATTAAAACTACTTTTTTAGGGGCGCATGCTCTACCGCCTGAATACAAAGGCCGTGCTGATGAATATATTGATTTGGTATGTACTGACATGCTTGATCAGGTAGTGGCTAATAATCTTGCTGATGCAGTCGATGTATTTTGTGAAAATGTAGGCTTTAATTATTCGCAAACCAAACGCGTTTTCCAGGCAGCTAAAAAGCATAACCTCCCAGTAAAATGCCATGCTGAACAGTTATCTAATCAACATGGTGCTGAGCTGGTGGCGCAGTTTAATGGCCTTTCGGCGGATCATATAGAGCATCTTGACGAAGAGGGTGTAAAAGCTATGGCAGACGCTGGGACGGTAGCGGTGTTATTGCCAGGCGCATTTTATTTTTTAAGAGAAACTAAATTCCCACCTATTGAATTACTTAATCAATATAAAGTACCGATAGCTATTGCGAGTGATTTTAACCCAGGTACATCTCCCCTATGTTCAGTGCACTTGATGATGAACATGGCGTGCACATTATTTAGATTAACACCTGAGCAAGCATTAGTTGGTGTTACTCGAAATGCAGCTAAGGCTCTAGGGTTAGATGAGCGTGGTGTTTTAAAGGTTGGCGCAAGAGCTGACATTGCGCATTGGCAAATAAATCATCCGTCACAATTAAGTTACCAATTTGGCGTAAATAGACTGTTAAACTTATGGATTTTGGGTAAACTTAGTTAGTATTAATTTCGTCCATAATAAACATGCTTTTATTGAATTTTTTAGCGAGTACAAGTGGTGCTAATTTGAGTTTTTTAACCGACAGTAACTTCCCGATATTTTTTAGTGGTGCCTTGTTAATGGCGATGATCGCGTCCTTATTTACTATAAAAAATAGCGGTATGAAGTTTAGCTACCTATGCATTGCTGCTGTTGGTTTAGCAATTTTAAGTCTGGGTAATGCTTGGTTAGCTATTTTACTTGCCTTTGGGTTTTGTTTTCATTTGTGGCAGGCGTTTGAGCGTAGTAATTGGACTCTGATCATCATCAGCTCGTTTGCTAGTTTGTTATTTGTTGTACTTTTTTCTGCACATTTATTATTAGCAATCCCTTTATTTTGGATTGTTATCGCTATTTTATTCTTAGCTGTTGCCGGTTTTATCAGTGAAGATGAATTGGCTGAGGAAGTGATTGTCGAAGATAAAGCGCAAGAAATATTTATTGAAAATTCACCACTTTCTAGCTTTGCAGACAGAAAAAAGTTACGAGAAGGCTATTATGCCTGGTGTGATGATACACCCATAAAGGCAGCACTAGTCATTATTCGCCTAGAGGGCTTTGAACAAGTTAACCAGCAAATAGGGCGAGATTTCGGTGACTTATTACTGACTCAATCAGCAAATAGAATAAAAAAACTATTAGAAAACGATGAGATTGTTGATTTAGGGTCGCAAGAAAAACTGGCGCATTTAGGTGGACTTAACTTTGCCTTTATTTGTAGTTTGGCGACTCAAAATCATCTTCATGAGCACGTTATAGAGCACATTCTTGGTGCAACATTAAAACCTTTTAACGTTGCAAACTGTACCGTAGAGGTTAACGCACGAGCAAGTTATGTGGATTGCGGGGCACAAGAAAATAATTTTGATGATTTAATATCCTACGCATATTTAGCGCTTGATAGTCACCCTCAACGAAAGGTGGTCCCGTATCATCAGCAAATGATGGTAGAGCAACTTGAGCAACAAGCACGCTTAAAAGAGTTAGCTAATATCGACTTTTCAAGTGAACTAGAGCTCTATTTTCAACCAATTATTCGTAATGATGATGGAAAAATAGAATTTTTAGAACTGTTGTTACGTTGGCAGCATCCAAAGCAAGGTATTTTATCTGCAAATAGATTTATTGATGATATTAGAATTGCAGGATTGGCTTATCCATTAGCTACTTTTGTGATAGAGCGTGCGGCAGAACTCGCAATGGCATTGCGTATAGAAGGGATAGCAATACCGCTTAGTATTAATGTATTTGGTCCTGAAATGCTTAACGAAGAGTTTGTTGAGTTTGTTGACCGCATCACAAGTGAACATCAACTAGAGGCTGGGGATTTAATTGTTGAATGCCCGTTACACATTTTTACCAATTTAGATAATAAAGGTAGGGCGATGATTGCTAGGCTCAATAACATTGGATTAAAAGTCTGTGTTGATGGGCTCGGCGATAATCCAGTACTACTGTCTAAATTACCCAATTTAGCTGTTGAGTATATTAAAGTTGCACCGTCGTTAACTGCTGATTTTAGCAATCAAAATAATATACGCAGTTTAATTAGTGGCATGGTTGAAATGCATAACCAGCAAAAGACTAAAGTTATTTTTGAGGGCGTAGAAACGTTTGAGCAACTGAGATTTGTTAAAAGTTTAAATGCTTATGCTGCACAAGGTTATTACTTTGGTCATCCATTGAGTAGTATTGGTTTAATGAGCTGGCTAAAGCAGTGGCAGTTAACACAAGGGGAATATATTCCTCCTACTTCACGGTAAATAGCAATATTAATTTTATTTCAATAAAAGTAAGGCGTTTACTAAAGACCTTCTTTAGCTTGTAAATAGGTATTCACTAGCGCGCTAATTACTTGCCCACAGTGTTGCATGCCATTCTCAACGTCATTTGGATGCTGATTTGGTGCAGCTTCACATAAATGTAAATACTGAGACTGACGGTTTTTAGCGGCTAAATGCACAAAGTGCTCACTGTCGTCCACGTTAAATCCACTGCACGTATAGGCACTTACTGGCATGTAAGAAATGCTGTCTAAATCTACTTCAACTCCAAGTGGTAAGTTATCAAAGCTATTTAGTGCATTATTAACGGCTTGAGTGAGTGTAATATCCCGTCTCACTTTTATCGATTGGTAGCTATTAAATTTAAAATTAGCGTTAGCCATAGCTTCAAGAATAGCTTGATTGTTTTTCAGTTCGTGCAAACCAATCACGTGATAATTATTTAAGAGTTGTTCGTTGTACGCATACCGGAAACCGTTGCCACTGTGACGGCCTTCACAGTCTCTAAAGTCGGCATGGGGATCAAAATTTATGGCATTAACCGGTGTATTTTTATATTTGCTTAAAGCACGAATAATACCTAAGCAGTTATTATGCCCCCCGCCAATAATAATTGGCTCAAGACCTGCTTTAAATACAAGGGATAATACATTTTCTACTCGTTCATCGAGTTGCTGACATAAATCTCGTAATTGATTTAACTGTTTAGGCTGTTGATTATCAAGCTGCTTACTTTTTGCCATTAGATCATCAACATTGACTTCACCTAATAAAAGTACTTTTTGTGTAGCAATAAATTGATTATGAGGTTGGTTTAAAAAACGCTTTAAAAAAGCCGGCCACGCTCCGTCTGCACCGCCATTTCCTAGGTTTGCTTTGGGGCCAATATCTTCGCAAATACCGAGTAATACATAGCGAATACCAAACTGTCCGGCATCAATAAGTGCTTGTTGCACATTAACTTGAGTATCGAGCAAGGCCATTGCTTGCCAAGCTTTTTTTCGTTTGCGCGGATAGAGCAAATCGCTTTAACCGCGCTTTCATCATATACCTTTAAATGCTTGGTCACGTTATGCTTCTACGATTTCCAATTCTAGTTCTTCAGCAGATAAAACAATGCCAGTACTGTCAGCATAAATAAAGTCGTCATCAAAAAATGATACACCAGCAAAGTTAACACCTATTGCGTCTTCGCCAGCACCTTCGCTGTCGGCAGCAACCGGTATTGAGGCAATTGCTTGAATACCTAAATCAAGTTCTTCAAGCTCATCGACATGACGTACTGCGCCGTATACAACAATGCCATTCCAGTTATTTTCGAGTGCAAGTTCGGCTATTTCGATGTCGATAAGCGCACGACGAGTTGAACCACCGCCATCAATAAGAAGCACTAAGCCAGTACCATCTTGAGAAAGTAATTCGCGGATCAGTTCATTATTTTCAAAACATTTAACCGTTTTAATGCGACCACCAAAACTGTGGCGACCACCAAAGTTGATGAACATTGGTTCTAGCACGTCAACCACATCAGCAAAGTGGTCGCATAAATCAGAAGTGCTGTAATCCATTATTTTATCCTCAAAAGGTACATTAATTTATACCTCAGTATACCCTCCTCATAAGCAATAACAACGACTTAATCGCAGTAAATTTAGGCAAAATAAGAAGGGAATCAATAAAAGCAACAATAGTGTCTTAAAAGCGTCACGCAATTGTTATTTACAACACCTAAGCTAAAACAGTGTTCATATATTATGCAGCTAGGAGTAAGTGATGGATGGTAATAATATGCTTAAAAAAGTAGCTCAAATAGATGAGCAATTATTTTTAACTCTGTTTAATTGTAAATCGCCTTCATGGCTGAAAGTAATCGCATTTGGACTATCAAAAAGTGGTGATGGTGGCCTTTATCTACTCATATGTGGGGCTGTATGGTGGTTAAGTAACAATGAACCATATCAGTTATTACCAGTAACTTTGCTACTCGGATTTGCGATAGAAAGACCTATCTACTTTTTAGCTAAAAATCGTTTTGCTCGGGTTCGGCCGTGCGATTGTTTAGTTACAAACGCTTACATAGTACCTAGTGATAAATTTAGTTTACCTTCAGGACACAGTGCAGCTGCGTTTTTAGTTGCGATGATCTTAAGCCATTTTTTCCTGAATATACTTGGCTACTATTTGGCTGGGCCTCGGGAGTGGCAATTTCTCGAGTTGTACTCGGGGTTCATTTTCCCGCGGATATTATTCTAGGTGCTGTGGTTGGTAGTTCATGTGCGATATTTTCTTTAGCATTAGTGGTGCCTGAATGAAAATATTATATGGTATTCAAGGTACTGGGAATGGTCATATTACTCGCGCTCGGGTCATGGCTAGTGGTTTTAAGGAATTAGGAATTGATGTTGATTATATTTTTTCGGGACGTGCTAAAAAAGACTACTTTGATATGCAAGAGTTTGGGCAGTATAAAAGTTTTCGGGGGTTATCTTTTGATACAGAAAATGGTCAAGTAAAAAGCTATCGAACAGTTAGCAATGCGCGCCCTTGTAAATTGCTTGCAGATATAAAGTCGCTCGATGTAAAACAGTATGATTTTGTACTCAATGACTTTGAGCCAGTTTCTGCATGGGCTGCAAAAAGGGCTGGAATTCCGGTTGTTGGAATTAGCCATCAGGCCGCATTTTTGTCCAGTAGTGTGCCTATGTTTAGTCGCGGGATTTTACGTAAGTCACTTATTAAATACTACGCACCAGCCAATACGTATTTAGGTGTTCATTGGCAGCCTTTCGCGCATAATATTATTCCCCTTTTATCGCTAATCATCAACATGGCAATCCAGTGGCGGTTATGAATAAAGTATTGGTGTATTTACCTTTCGAAAATTTAGACAGTATTATAGATTATTTAAAAGACTTCCCCGAAAAAGAGTTTTATTGTTATCACCCGCACGCCTGTAATCAATCTATTGGACATATACATTTGCGTTCCCCTTCACGCACTGGCTTTTTAAATGATTTAGCAAATACAAGTGGCGTAATAGGAAACGCAGGGTTTGAGCTTGCTAGTGAAGCATTAAAATTAGGAAAAAAATTATTATTAAAACCTTTAGACGGACAGTTTGAGCAAGGTGCTAATGCACAAACGCTACTTGCAATGGGTATGGCACATGTAATGAGTTATTTAAATCCCCAAGCGCTTGATGATTGGAATACTGCGCCACAAAATAAGCAGATTAATTACCCCAGTGATCCCGCTCCTTTGATTTTTTGGCTGCTTAAAAAACAATGGAATAATACACACTCATTACATAAAGGTTTATGGGGAAGTGTGAATTTATAATGATGAAAACTAAAATTAACAGCGCTAAATAACTATATAAAATAAAATTTATTAATTTAATTAGTTGTTTTGACTCAATAAGCTATAATATTAAAGCATATTTAATAAAGGCGCTTGCGATGATTTTTTTACAAAACTTAACTATTAAACGACGTTTGCAATTAAATGCAGTCGTTGTTGGTTTAGCTATGGTGATTCTTTTATGTGTGATCATTTTTGAATCACGTACAACCTTAAACTTAAATAAGACTATTCAATTAGCAGAAGAGCTTAATGTACATGCACTCGCACTGCGTAAACATGAGAAAAATTTTCTATTTTATAAGAACGAAGAAGCGTTAACTGAATTTGAAACTGATTTTAAGCAGTTAAGTAGTAAAATTACAAAATTAAAGCAATCAATGAGCCAACAAGATATTTCTGCTGCTCAGGTTGAGCATTTTGAGCAACTAATTAATAGCTATAACAATGATTTTAATACTGTTGTTAAATTACAAAAAGAGATTGGGCTGAATCCTAAAGATGGCTTATATGGTAAGCTCAGAGCTGCTGTACATGAAGTCGAAGTACTGCTGAAAGAGCAGCAAAACTACAAGCTTTTATCATCTATGTTGCAACTTAGGCGCTCAGAAAAAGATTTTATGCTGAGATTTGATATTAAATACTTAGAGCGATTTAATGGAGGCATAAATACGTTTAAGCAACAGATAGCATCGACTGATCTGCTAAGCAGCTACAAAGCAAAAATAACCCCTTTGATTGATATGTATCAAAATGAGTTTGAAACACTTGTACAAGCGCAAACAACATTAGGCTTAGACCTTAATTCTGGTGCGTTAGGTGTGATGCGAGAAAGCGTCAATAAAAGCGATGTAATTGTTACTCAAATTGTTAAAGAAACAAAACTACAAGTTGAAAAGAGTGTAGAGCAAGCACAATTTTTAGCCATTTTGGTTTTTGTAATTGCAGGTGTGATTGTTCTAGCGCTTGTTTACTTTACCAGTCACTCAATCATTGTACCTATAGAGCGTGTTTATCACACCATTAACGACATTCGTCGTAATAATGATTTAAGTGTGATGATAGAGCAAACAGGTAAAGATGAAATTACCACCATGACAATCGATTTTAATAGCCTCATTGGTGACTTTAGAAACTTAATAAATGAAGTCAACACGGCTTTAAATACGCTTAATGTAGCCACTGAGCATTTATCAGAAAGCACTGCAGCAACAAGTTCAGGTATGCAAGAGCAACTTCATGAAGCAGATATGGTAGCAACCGCGGCAACTGAAATGCAGGCGACTATTCAAGATATTTCTCATAATACCGAAGCAGCAGCCAAAAAAGCGGAATCGACCAACTTAAGTGCACAGCAAGGGCGTAATGAAGTGGATTCAACGGTTAAGCATATTAGAGACCTATCTGAATCCCTTGGGAATGCATCGAGTGTGGTATCACAGCTCGAAAAAGATGGGGAGACAATTGGTTCTGTGCTTGATGTGATCCGTGGTATTGCTGAGCAAACAAATTTACTCGCACTTAATGCTGCAATTGAAGCTGCTCGAGCTGGTGAGTATGGTCGTGGTTTTGCCGTAGTAGCAGATGAAGTCCGTTCACTTGCACAACGTACACAAGAGTCTACTAGCGAGATTGAAGGGATTATTAATACATTACAACAGCGCACTCAAGAAGTTGTGAGTATTATGCATCAGTGTCGTTCACAAGGCGATGAAAGTGCCTCGCAAGCGATTAAGGCCGGAGAATTATTAGGTGCAATTACGGAAGATGTACAAACTATAATGGAAATGAGTACTCAAATAGCCGTCGCAATTGACGAGCAAAGCCAAGTGGCGTCAGAGGTTAATAAAAATGTAGTGCGTATTCGTGATATTGCTCAAGATGCATCAGGGCATGCCGCGAACAATGCACAAACAAGTGAAGAAGTATCTGAGCAGGCTCGTGTGTTATTTAGCGCGATTGATAAGTTTAAGGTATAAATAAAGCTTGTAAAAAATAACCAATAAAGTTTAAGGAATAAACTTTATTGGTACACTGTCTTTACTTTGCTTGAGCTCAATTACACGCTCTAAATATTCAGCCCACAATGTATCGTGCTGCTCTTGCAGTTTTACAAAATAGTGCCAGCTAAATAACCCGCTATTATGGCCATCATCAAAATCTAAGCGCAAGGCATAGTGTCCAACAGGTGCAATACTTTTTATTCCTACATCTTGCTTATTAAGTACTAGCTTCATTGGACCAGAGCCATGGCCTTGTACTTCAGCAGAAGGGGAGTGAACACGTAAAAATTCACAGCTAAAGACGGCTTGGCTGTCATCATCAAAGTAAACATCTAGATTTTTACTCACACTGTGGTAATGCACTTTTGTTACGTGTTTCATTTAATATATCCCATTAAAAAGCCTCCAATATGGAGGCTTTTAGTATAACGTTTATATTCGTTTTATAGAATAAAGCGGCTTAAGTCTTCATCTTCAACAAGTGCACCTAAGTGTTTTTCAACATAAGCGGCATCGATTACTAAAGACGAACCTGCTTTTTCAGAAGCATCGTATGAAATCTCTTCCATCAATCTTTCCATTACAGTATGAAGACGACGAGCACCGATGTTTTCGGTTTTTTCGTTAACTTGCCAAGCGGCTTTAGCAATACGCTCAATTGCATCATCACTAAACTCAATTGATACCTGTTCAGTTTTAAGTAGCTCGCGTTGTTGCTCAGTAAGCGATGCATGAGGCTCTGTAAGGATGCGTTTAAAGTCATCTGCAGTGAGTGCTTCAAGTTCTACTCGAATCGGTAAGCGACCTTGTAGCTCTGGGATCATATCTGATGGCTTTGCCATCTGAAACGCACCAGAGGCAATAAACAACATATGGTCAGTTTTAACCATGCCGTGTTTAGTGTTTACTGTTGAGCCTTCAATTAGCGGTAGCAAGTCGCGCTGAACACCTTCTCGGCTCACATCAGGGCCTGAAGAATCGCCGCGCTTACAAATTTTGTCTATTTCATCAATAAACACAATACCGTTTTGCTCTACTGCAAAAATAGCTTGTTCTTTTAGCTCTTCAGGATTTACTAATTTAGCGGCTTCTTCTTCCGTTAATAGTTTGAAGGCTTCTTTGATTTTTAGTTTACGTTTAGTACGCTTATCGCCGCCCATGTTTTGAAACATGCTTTGTAGCTGGTTGGTCATATCTTCCATACCAGGAGGCGCCATAATTTCTACGTTTGGTTGTGCTTGTGCTAAATCGATTTCAATTTCTTTATCATCTAACTGACCTTCACGTAGCTTTTTACGGAATGTTTGGCGTGTTGATGAATTATCGTCGCGTTGGCTTTCGCCAAATTGGTCTTTTGCAGGAGGTAAAAGGGCATCTAAAATGCGCTCTTCTGCTGCTTCTTCGGCGCGATGTTTAAACTTTTTAGTCTGCTGTTCGCGAGTCATTTTAATTGATACATCGACTAAATCGCGGATGATTGTCTCAACTTCTTTACCAACATAGCCAACTTCAGTGAACTTAGTCGCTTCTACTTTAATGAATGGCGCATTCGCTAATTTTGCTAAACGGCGTGCAATTTCTGTTTTACCTACGCCGGTTGGACCAATCATTAAAATATTTTTTGGTGTTACTTCGCTGCGTAAATCTTCATTTAATTGCATACGACGCCAGCGATTACGAAGCGCGATAGCCACTGCTTTTTTAGCTTTAGCCTGACCTATAATATGCTGATCTAGCTCGTGAACAATTTCTCTTGGGGTCATATCAGACATAATAGTTCCTATTATAATTCTTCGATTGTTTGGAAGTTATTAGTAAATACGCAGATGTTGCCTGCAATAGTTAAACTTTTTTCTACTATTTCACGAGCGCTTAAGTCGGTATTTTCTAATAAGGCTGTTGCTGCTGATTGGGCAAAGTTACCACCACTGCCAATTGCAATTAGGTCATTTTCTGGCTGAACCACATCACCGTTACCGGTAATAATTAAAGAGGCTGTTTCGTCTGCTACAGCGAGCAGTGCTTCGAGTTTTCGAAGTGCACGGTCACTTCGCCAATCTTTAGCCATTTCTACTGCGGCTTTAGTTAGGTTTCCTTGGTGCATTTCTAATTTGCTTTCAAAGCGTTCGAAAAGAGTGAAGGCATCAGCAGTACCGCCGGCAAACCCAGCGATTACTTTGCCATTATAAAGACGTCGAACTTTACGGGCGTTGCCCTTCATTACGGTGTTACCAAGGGACACTTGGCCATCGCCGCCAATTACAACTTTGTCGCCGCGGCGAACACTTACGATAGTAGTCATGTTATTCCTCATCATCGAGCTGCAGAGGCAACTCGTAAAAAACGATTATGATGAGGTTATATGGGTGAATGGTTTATTTTCAAGTCCAGCCCCAAATTCCGCAGCCGACTATTTTTACACGTTTAAGTTTGTTTTTATCGCTTTCGGCTTGGCGTTTGGTTTTATAAGGACCTAGGCGCACTTTATACCAAGTACCATTGCTGCCTTCAGCCTGTTTTATCTCAGAAATGAGCCCTGCAAATGCGATTTTAGCTTTTAACGATTCAGCTTGTGCATGAGTTCTGAACGAACCGCATTGCATAACATAAGGACCTTTTTGTTCAAGCTCTTTTACTTCAACTTGAATTTCGTGGTTTCTAATTTCTTTAATAAATTCCGGCGTGCGTGGAATAACAACTTCTACTTTTTCAGGCGCAGTTGGGTGAGCTTGCTTTTCGACAAGTTTTGGATCGGCATTACTTTTAATAAACCATAATCCGTAAACGAAACCACCTACAAGTAAAATAGCAATGCTCACTAAAAAAATTGGAAATGGTTTTTTAGTGGGTGCTTTTTTAGTGTTTTTTCTATTTGCTGGTTTTTTGTTAATGTAATCGTGCTGTGCCATAGCGTTATTTTGGCCTTAACCTAAATCATGTCTATAGGGTCTACGTCTAAGCTCCAGCGCACTTTTTGTGCAAGTTTGCTTGAGCTTAAATAATCAACCATTTGCGCAAGGTACTGATGTAATATGCGACGATCTTGCGCTTGAATATGTAATTGAAAGCGATACATACCTGCGACTTTTTCAAGAGGTGCAGGGATCGGACCGAGCAATTGTATACCAGATACCCCATTCACAGGAACCAAATCCGTCAAAAAATCGACGACTAGTTTAATACTATGTCCTTGTGCACGGACAATGGCCATATTTGTAATGGGTGGTAAGTCCGCATCATCGCGCTCACTAAGGGCAAAACGGGCAAAATCCTGATAACCGTTATTAACTAAGTCTTGTAAAAGTGGGTGCTCTGGAAAGTGTGTTTGTAATAATACTTGGCCAGGCTCCCCTGAACGTCCTGCACGACCAGCTACCTGAGTAACTAACTGTGCTAAATGCTCTGTCGCTCTAAAATCGCATGAATATAACCCGCTATCAACGTCTAAAATTATAACGAGGCTTACATCTGCAAAGTGATGACCTTTAGCAAGCATTTGTGTGCCTACTAAAATACGCGCCCCCTAAGTTAATTTCATCGAGTGCCTTTTCAAGGCTACCTTTACGGCGAGTTGAATCGCGGTCTATGCGAGTAACGGGTGTATCAGGGAATTCGGTTGATAAAAATTCTTCAATTTGCTCTGTGCCTTTGCCGTTAGGAAATATTTGCGTGCTGCCACAATCAGGGCATTGGTGAGGAACAGGGTACTGGTCGCCACAGTGATGGCAGATCATTTGCCCAATCGCTTTGTGAAAAGTGGCGCTGGTACTGCAGCGTTTACATTCACTTAGCCAGCCACACTCATGGCAAATAAGAGTGGGTGAGAAACCTCGACGATTTAAAAACACCATAACCTGTTTACCGCGGTTTAAATGCTGTCGCATAGTGGCAAGGCTAGCATGTGCAATACCTGCTTGGTCGGGCTGACCTTTCATATCGAGTAACTTAAACTGGTTGTCGGTGGCTGTTTGCGCGCGCTCGGTTAAGCTTAATAACTGATATTTGTTATTAAGTGCTTTGTGGAGCGTTTCAAGCGCGGGTGTGGCGCTGCCTAATATAAGCGGAATTTTATGCTGAAAAGCTCTATAAGCGGCTAAATCACGAGCATGGTAACGAAGGGTATCTTGTTGTTTAAATGACGAGTCGTGTTCTTCATCAACAACAATCATACCGAGTTTTAAAAATGGCAGAAAAATACTCGAACGTGTGCCAATAACTATCGCACAACTGCCTTTTTCACAAAATCGCCATGTTTGTAGGCGTTCATTGTCGGTAAGTGCTGAGTGCCAAAGCATAACAGGTGTATCTGGGAAGCGGCGACGAAAACGGTTTACCGTTTGCGGTGTTAGGCCGATTTCGGGCACGAGTACGAGGGCTTGCTCGCCACGTTTTAATATTTCTTCTAAGCACTGTAAATACACTTCAGTTTTACCACTGCCCGTTACGCCCTCTAATAAAAAGCTGCTAAAGCCGGTACTTTGATTGATTGCTGTACAGGCCACTGCTTGTTCTTTATTAAGTACCGGTTTACTACCGACGGTTGGCGCAACGCTTTGCCATTGGTTATCGTGTTCGATAGTTTGTGTGATGAGTTCTTTAGCAATGAGGCTATCTATTGTTTTTTTACTAAAGCCAAGTGCTTTTAGTTCGGTTAACGATGACTTACCTGATTGTGATAACTGTTTTAATAAGTTGAGTTGAGTTTTAGCTTTTAATGATGGTACTTTAGCGCCTTTTTCGGTAAGCATTACCATGTTAATGCTTGTTTTGTCTGGTGATTCACCTTGGCGTAGTGCACTAGGCAGAGCTATATGAATCGTTTCGCCGAGTGGGTAACAATAATAACGCGCTGTAAAACTAAGGAGATCTAAATGTTCGCTAGATAATATTGGGGTATCGTCGATAACTTCAAAAATGCTTTTAATTTTACTCTCGGGTACTTCAGTACTCTTTTTTACTGCTAATATAACAGCCACTTTACGCTGATTACCAAAGGGTACCAAAACGCGCATTCCGGGCTTCAGATCAGAAACCAAGCCTGAGAGCTGTTCATCTACTTTATAATCAAAGGTGCGCGGTAATGGGACTTTAATAGCAACTTCAACAAAACGCATAACAACTCAACCAATAAAATTAATGGTGTAATGTACTAAATATACAGTTAAAAACCTACTAGCAAATTATAGTCATTTTATTATTTGGTTACTTTTTTAGCAAAAAATTATAATTAAACCTTGTGTGCTCGGTAGTTGTTGGATAAAATCCGCCACCAACAAATTTGTTTTAACGACGTATGGTACCAAACTACGGGTTTGGAGAGCGATGCGGCCTTAACTAGAGGTTTCTATGAAAGAAGGTATTCACCCTAAGTACGAAGTAATTTCAGCAACATGTTCATGCGGAAATGAATTCGAAACAAGCTCTACTCTTTGTAAAAACATTCACTTAGACGTATGTTCTGCGTGTCACCCGTTTTACACTGGTAAGCAAAAAGTTTTAGACACTGGCGGACGTGTTGATCGTTTCAACAAGCGTTTCGGTGCACTTGGTAGCAAGAAGTAATTTTTGCTATTTAGTTAAAAGAAGCACCTTAGGGTGCTTTTTTTGTGCCTGAAATTTATCTTTACGTGCTTTTCCTGCCTATTTATACGTTATCTCCTTTGCATAACTATTTCTTGTTCTTATTCTGAGTATGCATAAACCTTTGCAGACAAAGTACGTAATAGTCTCTATATTTTGAAGTGTTCATTTTTTAACTAAGTTGTTAAATGTAGCTAACGTGAAGATAAATGTTTTTAAAGTAGACTATTAAGCTGTTTATAGTTATTTATACTAAAAATTTGATAGTCGTTTTTAGAGAAAGCGGCTCGCGGCTAAAAGTACCTCTAAAAATGCTTTTTATATGAATTTCTATTTATGAAATGTCGCTATATCTTCGCAAAGTTACTGAAAAACCTCTTAAAATTAATGAATCTAGCATATAACAGGATAGACCTGATATTGCTTGGAATTTAAAAATAATAAGGGTATCGTAACCCAGACAACACCTCTCACTTTAACTTAAATTGCAGGATACAATCGCGTTATGTCAGACTTTCGTGAACAAGCACTACATTACCATTCTCATCCCGTTCCAGGAAAAATCAGCATTGAGCTAACCAAGCCTGCCGAAACGGTTCAAGATTTAGCTTTAGCATATAGCCCAGGTGTTGCTGAACCTGTGCGTGAAATTGCTGCTGATCCTGCAAATGCTTATAAATATACCGGTAAAGGTAATATGGTTGCAGTTATCACTAATGGTACTGCAATTTTGGGCTTGGGTAATTTAGGCCCTTTGGCATCAAAGCCTGTAATGGAAGGCAAGGCGCTGTTATTTAAGCGCTTTGCAGGCCTTGATTCTATTGATATCGAAGTGAAGCATAAAACAACAGAAGACTTTATTAACACGGTTGCTAATATTGCCGATACATTTGGTGGTATTAATCTTGAAGATATTAAAGCCCCAGAGTGTTTTGAAATTGAAAAGGCATTGATTGAGCGCTGTAGTATTCCGGTTTTTCATGACGATCAACACGGCACTGCAATTGTAACAGCCGCTGGTATGTTGAATGCACTTGAAGTGCAAGAGAAATCGATAGAAGAGGCTATTATAGTATGTTTAGGTGCTGGTGCGGCTGCAGTTGCCTGTATGGAACTGTTAATTAAGTGTGGTGCACTGCGTGAACACATTTACATGCTTGACCGTAAAGGCGTTATTCATACTCGTCGTGATGATTTAAACGAGTACAAACAACTATTCGCTAACAATACGGATAAGCGTACGTTGCAAGATGTTATTGCTGATGCTGATGTATTTGTTGGTGTATCTGGGCCTAATTTGTTAGCAGCCGATGATTTAAAACTGATGGCTGATAAGCCGGTTGTGTTTGCGTGCTCAAACCCCGACCCTGAAATTGATCCCGCACTTGCACACAGCGCACGCAACGATTTAATTATGGCGACAGGGCGTTCTGATTATCCAAACCAAGTGAATAATGTTTTGTGTTTCCCGTTTATTTTTCGTGGTGCACTAGATGTGCGCGCAAGTGCAATTAACGATGAAATGAAAATAGCAGCAGTAGAAGCGATTCGTAGCATTGCAAAAGAGCCTGTACCAGCAGAGGTCTTAAAAGCCGCCGGTGTTGATAAGCTGGAATTTGGTGCTCAATATATTATTCCAAAACCGATGGATCCACGTTTATTACCACGTATAGCAAGAGCGGTTGCTCTTGCTGCTGTTGAGTCGGGTGTAGCACAAATTGATTTGCCAGAAAGCTATATGCAGTAAATCTATACCGTAAAATTTAATCATAAAAAAACCTCAGTAATTACTGAGGTTTTTTTATTTTACTTTATCTATTTATTCGTCATCTAAAACAGGGACTTCTAACCCCATTTCTTGCATTATTTTTTTCACTTCTTCTGGTACTTTTTCAGCGTTGTCTTTACGTAAGTCATCGTCATTAGGTAAAGGTTGACCTGTAAATGCATGTAAAAACGCTTCACATAGTAGCTCACTGTTTGTTGCGTGACGCAGGTTATTAATTTGACGACGAGTACGTTCGTCAGTTAATACCTTTAATACATTCAGTGGGATCGAAACGGTGATCTTCTTAACTTGTTCTGATTTTTTCCCGTGTTCTGCGTATGGGTGAATATACTCACCATTCCATTTAGCCATAAGATGTATCGTTGCCTCAGATTATTAATTGCTCACATGCGCTAAAATGCGTGTGAATATGCGTGAAATTCTATCGATTTAAAAAAGATAGTCAAATACTAGTTGTTTGGCCATCTAGCTGTTTAAATGTTTTGACTTCTCAAATTGAATAAACTACTCTTTTAGACGTCTAAACATCCAAATTAATCAGGTGACGAATATGAGCGAAAAAAACAAAGCAACCATTGCGGTCCGTAGTGGTGTTGAAGCCGATAAACACCACGGTGCAGTGGTCGCGCCAATCTATTTATCGACTACTTATTCGTTTGCCGATTTTGATACTAAACGCCAATATGATTATGGCCGCAGCGGTAATCCTAACCGCGATATCTTAGCCGAGACCCTTGCTGAGCTCGAAGGTGGAGTACGCGGCATAATTACAGCCACAGGCATGGCGGCTGTACACTTAGCAACTCAGCTGCTTAATCACGACGACACGTTAGTGATCCCACACGACTGCTACGGTGGAAGCTACCGTTTATTTACGTCCCTGCAAAAGCGTGGCTTGCTAAAGCTTGAGGTTTTAGATTTAACAAAACCAGAAAGTCTTCAAAAAATATTAGTAATTAAACCAAAACTCATTTGGATTGAAACACCAAGTAACCCTGTACTACGTTTAACTGATATTAAAGCGGTTACTGATATTGCTAAGCAGTGTGGCGCACTGGTGGCCGCTGACAATACATTTTTATCGCCTGCTTTACAAAATCCGATTAAGTTTGGTGTAGATATTGTGGTGCATTCAACCACTAAATATATTAACGGACACTCAGATGTAGTGGGCGGTGCTGTTATTGCTGCAACACAAGAGATCGGTGACGAGCTTGCTTGGTGGGCTAATAACATTGGTATCACAGGGGCACCTTTTGATAGCTATTTAACGCTTCGTGGTTTACGTACTTTAAATGTGCGATTAAGGCAGCATCAAGAAAATGCATTAGCAATAGCTAAGTATCTCGAAGAATCTGAGTTCGTTAGCCAAGTTTATTACCCTGGGCTTGAGTCGCACCCCCAACATGAATTAGCGAAAGCACAGCAGCTTGGTTTTGGTGGCATGGTTAGCTTTGATATTAAAGGCGATATAAACGATGCTGCGGCTTTTTTAACTAGTCTACATAACTTTAGTTTAGCTGAGTCGCTAGGCGGCGTTGAGAGCTTAATATGCCACCCTGCTACCATGACGCATGCAGGGATGGATGCAACAGCGCGCTTAGAAGCCGGCGTTGGTGATACGCTTATTCGTGTTTCTGTCGGAATAGAAGACATTGAAGATTTATTAGCAGATCTTGAACGTGTATTTACACTTGTAAAACCTGGCAGAAAAAACAATACAAATCGATTAACTAAAGGTGCGGGAACATCGAGCGGTGATGCTAAGTTAAGTGCCGCTTACCCCGCGCTTTGGTAACTAACATGACTAAAAATATACATAAATTTGGCGGTTCGAGTTTAAGTTCAGCGCAGCGTTACAAAAGTGTTGCGGGTATTATATTAGAGCACACACAACCTGGTGATTGCGTTGTGGTATCAGCAGCTGGGAAAACAACCGATACACTAGTTAAGTTATGGCAAAGTTACCAGCAGCAAGATACACATGTAATTGCTGATATTTTATTACAGTTAAATAATCATCAAATAGATTTAATAGAGCAGTTATTACAAGCTAATACAAAGCGTAACGCTCTAAAAATATTGAATGAAGAGCTATCAACAATAACGCTGTTAGCGCAAACAGGGCAGCTACAAGAAGCCCAATTGCTTGCTCATGGAGAGTTATGGTCAGCACGCGTACTCGCTGCTTACCTGCAGGAGCTTAATGTTGATGCGTGTGTTCACGATGCGCGTGCTTTATTTACATTAAATGATGGGCAGTTATTACATGAACAAAATACTCAACAGTGCGCAAATTTAATTGCGCATAATAAAATTAACGTTGTGACTGGATTTATTGCAGCTAATACAGCAGGGGATACTGTAACGCTTGGTCGTAATGGAAGTGATTATAGTGCGACCTTACTCGCTAATTATTGTCATGCAAAACAAGTCTGTATTTGGACTGATACACAAGGTGTATTTAGTACCGACCCTCGTAAAGTTAGTAAAGCGATTAAATACGCGAAGGTGTGTCGTGGACAGGCCAATTTATTAGCACGGCTAGGTAACCCCGTATTGCATGCTAAAACATTATCTCCTCTTAAAAATACGGATATAAAATTATCAGTACGAAGTAGTTTTGATGTACAAGCTAGCTCTACTGACATCGTTAAAGAAGGTAGTGCCAAACAAAAGCGCTTTATAACAACGTTACAAAATATTGATTTATTGATAGTTGAAAACTTAAGTGAAGGAGATATTGCGCATGTGAGTCAGCTTATTCAGCATAGCTTGCATCACTTTAGTCAAAATGGTGAGACGTACTTAGTTGTGCCAGCTATTTCGACGCATCAGGTTATTAGCTATTTTGAAGGTCGAGCTAATATTAACGAATCGAGCTTACACGGGTGTGCTGTGATAGCGCCAGAGCAAGATATTAGTAAATTGCACTTATTGGCGATTAATTTATTAAATTCACATGCGATTGAACCACGATTTGCACACCAAGATAGCGGCTATATTTTATTACTTACTGATCAAGTGATTGATAGCGATATACTTAGCATATTACACGATAAGCTGATTAACAAAGGCCAGGAAATTGCTTTAATAGTCGCTGGACTTGGTAATGTAGGTGAGGTGTTTATTGAACAGTTATCTACTCAAGTTGAGCGCTTGTCAGATGACTTTAGTATTAAGCTTGTTGGCTTAGTGCGCTCTCAAAAAATGCTTTTTAATCCTAATGGGATTGGTGTATCGCAATGGAAAACCCAGTTTCAACTTGAAGCGTCTGATTATCAAAACCAAACATTATTAAATGCAATTGATGAACTTGATTACGAACATAAAGTGATTGTAGATATAACAGCGAGTGAAAAGTTTAGCCGGTTATATCCTGATTTTGTAGAAATGGATTGTCATTTAATAAGTGCTAATAAGTATGCAGGTACAGCTCCTACTAATTGGTATAAAGCACTACGTACAAGTATCTCTGAACGCAACTTACATTGGCGTTATAACACCAGTGTGGGGGCTGGTTTACCCATTAATTTTGCGCTTGCTGATTTACAAAATAGTGGCGATAAAATAACACGTATTGAGGGCGTGTTTTCTGGGACGTTATCGTGGTTGTGTAGTAAGTATGATGGTTCGATTATATTTTCAGATTTAGTGCTCGAAGCGCAAAAAATGGGTTTTACGGAGCCCGATCCTCGCGAGGATTTATCTGGGCGTGATATGCAGCGAAAATTGCTTATTTTAGCCAGAGAGTTGGGGGTTGAATTAAATCTTGAGGATATTAGTCTTTCGGCATTGATGCCTGATGAGCTTGCGCAAGGGAGTTGGGATGATTTTTTAAGTAAAAAATCCCAGTTAGATAGCTTTATTCAAGAGCATGCAAAGAGAGCTAAGGCACAAAATTCGGTGCTTCGTTATACAGGCTTGCTCGAAATCGCAGAAAATGAAGTAATAGCGAAAGTCGGTATCGCGTATGTATTACAAAGTGATGTTTTGGCTAGTTTAACGCCAGGAGATAATATTTTTGTTATAAATAGTAAGTGGTATAGCGATAACGCGCTCGTTATCCAAGGCCCTGGTGCTGGTAAAGAGGTCACTGCAGCGGGTGTACATTCTGATTTGTATTGGCTGGTCCAAAATTTAAGGTAGCATTACGGCAGCCTAAAGTGGCTGCCGTTTTTATTTAACGCTATTTAAAATAGCTCTTCTTCTGTTTTTGTATCTTCCTCAAATATATCGGTAGGTTGGGAAAGTACATACTTAGTTGGGGCTGTACCTTTGTCAAAATATTCAAAGCGGCTTGTGTAATCGTTTTTGTGGCTCAGTAAACCTGTTGCTAAATCAATACGAATAGATACTAAGTCTTCGGGTGGTTCTATAGGCGCTTCTGGTGCATCTTCAAGTGCTACTTTCATAAACTCAATCCATGCTGGTTGCGCCGTTTTAGCCCCTGACTCTGCCCCTGAGATTTGACTGCTATCAAGGTTGTTATTATATGTTGAGCGGCCTAACGAGTTACCGGGGTTATCAAACCCAACCCATACAGACGTTAGTACATTACGATTAAAGCCACTAAACCAAGTATCTACTGAGTCATTAGTCGTGCCTGTTTTACCTGAGAGATCACGTCTCTTTAATGCTTGAGCACGCCAGCCTGTTCCGCTCCAGCCTGTTTTATGTGCCCAACTACCACCGCCCCAAATACCACTATGCATTGCATCAGCAATTAAAAATGCATTCTGTTTAGAGATAATCCGTGGTGCGCATTTTTTTCTTGTTGCTTTTCAGTTTCGAAATTCTGCATTGTTACATCGTTGTTCAATACGCTTAACGTACTATCGCTATCGTCACAAGCTTCTGTTGGGTTTGTTTTAAATAACACGTCACCATAAGCATCTTGAATTTCAGAAATGAAGTAGGGTTCTATTAAATGCCCGCCATTTGCAAAAGCACTCATACCGCGTGCAAGTTCAAGCGGCGTAATAGAAGCGCTACCAAGCGCAAGTGATTCACTGCGATTAATATCTGAATTTTTGAAGCCAAATTTTAGTAGGTGCTCTGCCGTACGCTGTAGGCCAACTCCGCGTAACAAGCGCACCGAAATAACGTTTTTAGATTGTGCTAAAGCACGACGAATACGAATAGGTCCATTATAAACAGCGGGGCTGTTTTTTGGTCGCCATGCAACACCTTGGCTTTTATCCCATTGGTTAATTGGTGCATCGTTTAATATTGAGGCTAAGGTGTAGCCTTTTTCCAGTGCAGCAGAGTAAATAAAAGGTTTTATATTAGAGCCTACTTGGCGCTTAGCTTGTACTGCTCGGTTATATTGACTTTGTTCGAAACTATAACCACCCACAATCGCTTTAATGCGCCCATTTTGTGGGTCAAGAGAAACGATGGCACTAGATGCTTCAGGAATTTGGCTAAGTAAATAGCTACCGTCGGTATTTTTACGTAACCAAATTTGTTCGCCGGGTGCGAGTATTTCATTGGCTGCTTTAGGTGCAAAGCCTTGGCGATAACGCGTAATGTATTTACGAGCCCACTTTAGGTTATCCCAAGTTAGTGTGGTTTGCTCGCCACTTTTAAGTAATACATCAGCTGTTTTGTCATTCACTGCGATTACAACGGCCGCTTTTAATTGGCCAAACTCATTTACAGATTTTAGCTCACTGAGTATTTGAGACTTGCTAAATACAGGCTGTGTTTCTGGATCCCACAACGTTTTAACAGAGCCTCTATAACCATGGCGCATATCATAATTGTGTAAATTATTGATGAGTGCTGTTTGTGCCGCTTTTTGAACTTGTGACTCAACAGTAGTAAATATTTTATAACCTGAGTTATAGGCTTTATCGATTCCGTAACGTGCCACCATTTCTGCACGCACCATTTCAGAAATATAAGGAGCATACAGATCAATTTCTGCACCGTGAAAATAAGCTGTAATAGGTTGCCTGATGGCATCGTTGTATTGTGTTTGTGTTATGTAGTTTTCTGTTAACATGCGGCCAAGAACAACATTGCGACGAGATTTTGCGCGAGTTGGGTTACGGATCGGGTTTAAGGCTGATGGCGCTTTGGGTAAGCCGGCAATCATCGCCATTTGGGCAAGTGTAAGATCTTTTAATTCTTTTCCGTAATATACCTGTGCAGCAGCGCCAATACCAAAAGCACGGTTACCTAGTTCTATTTTGTTTAAATAGAGTTCAAGAATTTCGTCTTTCGTTAGTAAATTTTCTATATGAAGCGCTATAAAAATTTCTTTAACTTTACGAATATAAGCTTTTTCACGAGTTAAGAAGAAGTTTCGAGCTAGCTGCATTGTTATTGTACTTGCACCTTGCTTTTTTTCGCCTGTTGAAATCAAAACCAATGCAGAACGAACAATACCAATAGGGTCTATTCCCACATGGTCATAAAAACGATTATCTTCAGTTGCTAAAAATGCATTTATTAAAGGTTTTGGTATTTCGTCAATCGTTACGGGGATCCGTCTTTTTTCACCAAATTGATTGATCAGAAGGCCATCTTTAGTGAATACTTGCATAGGAGTTTGTAATTGCACATCTTTTAAAACTTGCACACTTGGAATATCAGGTTTAACGTAGTAATAAAGACTGATTAAAGTAATCAGCCCAAGTAATGTGCAAATGATAAAAAATTGTAAAGTTCGTTTTAATAAAATCACTTATATTTCCCTAAATGGACTCCCAATTATGTATGGAGACTGCTAGTATATATTGATTAAAAAATGAATAATATTTTTTAAGATAAAAATTATAACTTGTTTATTATTAAAACAAAGGCCAAGTTTCAAACATGCTAAGTCAACTATTTCAAAAGCCGTCAAAAATGATGGTAGGAATTGATATTGGATCGCACTCTATCAAGGCGGTACTTTTAAGTGAAATTGAAACTGGATTTCGTCTTGAAGCATTAGCGATTGAACCAATGCCTAAGGGCGCAATGAGCGAACGTATTATTCAAGATATTGAAGCAATTGGTAATGTAATATCAAAATTAAAAAGAAAGTTACCAAAATCACTAAAATCTGCTGCTGTAGCCGTCTCTGGCCAAACAGTTATTACTAAAGTTATTTTTATGGATGTGTCATTAACTGACGCTGAACTTGAATCACAAATTGAAATTGAGGCTGATAGCCTTATTCCATACCCCCTTGATGAAGTTAGCTTAGATTTTGAAAAATTATCAACAAATGAAGCCGATCCAAGTAAAATGAATGTGTTACTTTCTGCAGCCCGCACAGAAAGTGTCGAAGCGCGAGTTGGTGCTTTAGAAGTTGCCAATTTAGAAGCGAAAGTTGTTGATGTAGAAAGCTATGCATTGAGCCGCTCGATGGATGTTTATTACAAGCAGTTACCAAGCGATGCCTTTAATAAGTGTGTTGCTGTAGTTGATATTGGTGCTGTGTTGATGTTGGTGAGTGTTGTACAAGCCGGTGAAACAATATATACCCGCGATCAAGTTTTTGGCGGCGATCAATATACCAATAGTATTGTTGCTTACTATAATAAAGGGTTCGATGAAGCTGAAATTGGAAAAACATCGGGTGATCTTCCGCCAAATTACACTTTTGAAGTACTTGCTCCTTTTCAAACATCATTACTTCAACAAGTACGTCGAGCGGTACAGATGTTTTTGACTACCAGCGGTAAAGACCAAATTGATTATATTGTTCTAACCGGTGGAACTGCCATGATAAATGGGCTAGATCGTTTATTAATAGAAGAACTTGGTATCCACTCCATTGTTGTAGAACCGTTTACGAATATGGAAATTTCTCCCAAGGTAGACCGTAATGTAATGCAACGCCATAGAACACAGTTTGCTATTGCGACAGGACTGGCATTAAGGAATTTTTCATCATGCCACATATAAATTTATTACCTTGGCGTGAATTGCAACGCGAAGAGTCAAAAAAGAAATTTGTTACTATTTTAATTGCTGTTGTTATTGTTTGTTTTGCAAGTATGTATGTATTGAACTCGTTCTATACTGCTTTAAAGGATGGACAGAATTTAAAAAATAACTACCTCAGTTCAGAAATTAGTCTATTAGATAAGAAAATTAGTGATATTAGAGATTTAGATTATAGGAAAGAAAACTTACAACAACGTATGCATCTAATTGAAGAATTACAGAGCAGTCGTAACTTAGGCACTCAAATAATGGATGAAGTTGCTAAAATAGTCCCCGCTGGTGTTTATTTAACTAAGTTAGAACGTCGAGGCAATAGAATTCATGTATTAGGGCGCAGTGAATCAAATAACCGCCTCTCCAACATGCTTAGAGAAGTACAAAACTCATATTTATTAGAGCGCCCAACAATGCAAGGCATTGTTGCTGGCAATCAATCTTCTCGTTTACTTAGTGATTTCAATATGGAGTTTTACGTTAAACCATTTGATAAAATTGGTGAGGTTCCAAATGAACCTTGATTTAAAAGCGTTTAGTGATATTGATTGGAATGAAATTGAACTTGATAATATTGGCGAATGGCCAATTGCTGTTAAGGTTATTTGCGCTACATTTGTTGCTGCTTTAGTGCTGTTTTTTAGTTATAGCTTATTGGTATCTGATGAAATTGATAGTTACCATAATGCGGTTACAAAAGAAGTTGAATTACGGACAACTTATCGTACCAAATATGCTGTAGCCAGCAGGCTTGATATTTATCGTGAACAAATGCTTAAAATGGAGGAGAAATTTTCTCAATTATTAAAGCGTTTACCAACCTCAAATGAAACCCCTGGTTTATTAGATGATTTATCTTATGTGGGAACTACAAGTGGTTTAACTTTTTTAAAGATTGGCTGGCTGCCAGAAGTTGAAAAAGAATTTTATACTGAGCTACCTATTAAAATAGAGGTTGTAGGTACTTATCATGAGTTTGGTGAATTTGTGGGAAAAGTGGCTCAATTGCCGCGTATTGTGAGCTTACACGACTTTTCTATTTCATCCTCAGGCGAAAAGCAGTTAACATTTAGTGTGGTGGCAAAAACTTATCGCTATGAAGAAGGGGAGGTAAAGTGAAGCATTTTTCCTTTATTCCTATAGTTGCTCTCCTGCTAAGTGGTTGTAACGACGATACCTCAGAACAAAAAGAGTTTATAGATCAAGTTAAAGCGAGTACGACTGCTAGAGTTGAAGCAATTCCTGAATTAACAAAGTTCGAGCATTTTGAATATAACGCTGGGCAGCTAAGGAGTCCTTTTGTGGCCCCGCAGCCTGAAATAATCCAAAACAAATTAACTCAAGTTAAAAATTGTTTACATCCGGATCCTGAACGCCAACGTGAAACCTTAGAAAAATACCCACTGGATAATTTATCTATGAAAGGAACAATCGGATCAAGTGGACAAGCTTGGGCGCTCATTACAGCTACAGACGATACTTTACATCGTATTACAGTCGGTAATTATTTAGGTAGCTATGATGGCAAAGTACAATCAGTAAATAATGATTATATTGAGTTAATAGAATTAATCCCAGATGGGTCTGGTTGTTGGAAAGAGCGCCTGACTAAATTAGAAATGTTAGAGGCGGCAACCAATGGCGCAGGTTAATAACAAAAAAGGTAAGAACAAAATGCATAAGGGTGTACTTTGGCACAACCGTATTCAACGAGCTCTATTTGCAACTTTAGCTCTGGTTATAGCCAATTCAGCTATTGCAGCGCCGTTGCTCTATGATATTCGTTATAACCCATTACTCAAGGGTGAAACCGAGTTGCAGCTGGTATTTGATGAAAAGTTAACGCAAGAACCAAAAATACAAGTATTTAATAGCCCGGCACGAATTGAAATGATGTTTGATTCGGCACAATTAGAGCAAGGTCTTGAAAATGTACAGGTAAACCAAGCTGGTATTAATAATGTTACTAATGTACTTACTGATAAGGGATTAAAAGTAACAATAAATCTTACTCGTTTGAAAATCTATGAGACGGAAGTTAATAATAATTTAGTGTCTTTACGTGTTTCTGATAACCCATTAACAGAGCAAGACGTTGATGATGAAGCAACTAACTCTGATGCAGTGTCTGGAAATTATATCAATCGGATTCAGTCTATTGACTTTCGTCGGGGGAGAAGGGCGAGGCAAAAATACTGGTGTTCTTACAAGATACGCAAGCCGCAATAGAAGTGCATGAAAGTGGTGGTAAAATTATTGCTGATTTTCATCATACAGATATTTTAGATGACTTACTGTATGAGTTAGATGTGCTCGATTTTGGCACCGTAGTAAGCAGCATTGAAACTTTTAAAGAAGATGGATTAAGCCGCGTTGTTATTGAACCAAATGCCGCTTTTACTTTTACCTACCAACAAATAGATAATATTCTTACTTTAACGGTGGAAAAAGACGAAACGCAAAATGCATATTTAGATGGTGGTAAAGATTACCAAGGCCGCCTAATGACATTAAATTTTCAAGATATTTCTGTTCGTGCAGTGTTACAAATCATAGCGGGCTATAATGACTTTAATTTAGTCACTAGTGACTCGGTGACAGGCAATATTACATTACGCTTAGATGGCGTGCCTTGGGATCAGGCGCTTGATGTTGTACTTAAAATTAAAGGCTTAGACAAGCGTATGGATGGTTCTATTTTGATGGTTGCCCCATCAGAAGAGCTTGCAGCACGTGAAGCTAAAGATTTACAAGCAAAGCAGAACGTAGAAAACTTAGAGCCGCTTTACAGTGAATACATTCGTTTAAACTACGCAAAAGCAGAAGAGTTTGCTGATTTATTAAAAACAGATACAAATAGTATTATCACTCAACGTGGTAGCGTATCTGTTGATAAGCGTACTAATACATTATTACTCAAAGATACGGCCAAAAGTATTGAGAGCGTGCGACGCATGGTCGAAACACTTGATATAGCGGTTAGACAGGTTGTAATCGAATCACGTATGGTAACCGTGCGTGATAATGTAACCGAAGATTTAGGTGTGCGTTGGGGGTTTAGCGACCAGCAGGGCAGTGATGGCATATCAGGTACACTTGAAGGCGCTAATACAATATCAAATGGTATCATTCCTGATATCTCTGATCGTTTAAACGTGAATTTACCCGTGACAAACCCATCAGCAAGTATCGGCATGCATATCGCCAAGTTAGCTAACGGTACTTTGATTGATTTAGAGTTAACAGCTCTTGAGGAAGAAAACAAAGGTGAGATTATTGCGAGCCCTCGTATTACTACTGCAAACCAACAACAAGCACGAATAGAGCAAGGTACTGAAATACCTTATGTTGAGTCAGCTTCTAGTGGTGCGACAACGGTTAGCTTTAAAAAAGCAGTACTGAGTTTACAAGTAACACCTCATATAACTCCTGATAATAAAGTTATTTTGGATTTAATTATTACTCAAGATACGCGAGGAGATACAGTTCAAACAGGAACTGGGCCAGCTGTTGCAATTGATACTCAGCAAATTCAGACACAAGTGCTAGTGGAAAATGGGCAAACAATCGTGCTCGGCGGTATTTTTCAGCAGCAAATCATAAATTCGACTAAAAAAGTACCTCTACTTGGTGATATTCCGTACTTAGGAAGGCTGTTTAAGAGTACAAGTGAGTTTAACGAAAAGAGAGAATTACTTATTTTTGTAACACCAAAAATACAAATAGACTAAAATTAGGCGTATTTTTGTTAACCAATGGGCGATTATTCAGATTAATTGCTCGTTATATGGCTTTTTATTCTAATTGACTTGAAATACCCCAGCAATTACTGAGATAATCCCCTCCTTAATTTTGGGGCCAGGTCGTTAGGCGGGGTTTTATTTCAAATTTTAGAGTTCGTTTGTACTAAAAGATATGGCTGAGAAACGTAATATATTTCTAATTGGCCCCATGGGGGCTGGAAAAAGCACAATTGGTCGTCACATTGCCGATCAATTACACCTTGAATTTGTTGATTCTGATCAAGAAATCGAACGCCGTACCGGTGCAGATATTGCCTGGGTGTTTGATCTTGAAGGTGAAGAAGGCTTTAGACTTCGTGAAGAATCTGTTATTGGCGACTTAACTGAGATGCAAGGTATTGTACTTGCAACTGGTGGTGGTTCAGTAATGAGTAAAGAAGTCCGAAACAAGCTTTCTGCTCGCGGTATAGTAGTATACCTAGAGACACCTATAGAAAAGCAAGTTGCACGCACACAACGCGACAAGCGTCGCCCATTGCTGCAAACTGAAGAAGCACCTCGTGATGTACTAGAGCGCTTAGCAGAAGAACGCGAACCGTTATATAAAGAAGTGGCTGATTTTGTTGTACGCACTGATGAGCAAAGCGCTAAAGTTGTTGCTAACCAAATCATCGAGAAATTAGATTTTTAAAAACCAATAATAAAGGAAGACTGAGCATGCTTGAATTAACTGTTAATTTGGACGAGCGAAGTTATCCTATATATATTGGTCAATCTGCACTTCAAGATAATGGCCGCCTAATTCACTACATTGGTGATTGTCGGCCTATCATCATTACTAATGACACAGTTGCACCTTTATATCTACAAGGACTACTTGATTCGTTAGCTGAGCTAAAACCACTCTCTTTTGTCATACCTGACGGTGAGCAATACAAATCACTAGAATGGTTTGAAAAAATATCTGCTTTTTTACTCCAAAATAACTGCGGTCGTGATACGTGCTTAATTGCATTAGGTGGTGGTGTTATAGGTGACTTAACTGGGTTTGTAGCTGCATGTTACCAACGCGGTGTGCCATTTATTCAAATACCAACCACATTGTTATCGCAAGTAGACTCATCAGTTGGTGGTAAAACAGCTGTAAATCATCCTTTAGGTAAAAATATGATTGGGGCATTTTATCAGCCACAAGCGGTTTTTATTGATACCAAATCTTTGCATACGCTACCAGCAAGAGAGTTTGCTGCCGGTATGGCTGAGGTTATAAAATATGGATTGATTTATGATACTGAATTATTTAGTTATTTAGAAAAAAACGTAAAAGACTTACAGCAATTAAATGAAGCGTGTTTACAGCATATTATTTTTAGATGTTGTGAAATTAAAGCTTTAATTGTTGCTCAAGATGAAAAAGAGCAAGGCCTTAGGGCACTTTTGAATCTGGGTCATACATTTGCCCATGCGATTGAAGCGCAGATGGGTTACGGTATTTGGCTACATGGTGAAGCTGTTGCAACAGGAATGGTGCTTGCCGCACAACTTGCTCATACACGCAAAGACTTGAGTGCTGATGAAGTGGCACGTATTATTGATGTTATTACGCAATATAACTTACCAACTAAAATACCTACAGAAATGACAAGCGAGCAGTTTTTAACGCATATGCGTAAAGACAAAAAGAATAAAAAAGGTACAATTCGGTTTGTTTTACCAACCCAATTTGGTCAATGCGCATTAGTTGATGATGTATCTGACGACCAAGTTCGAGCCTTAATCGAGCAATAAATGCAGTCACAAATTTTACCAAGCCGTGCGGCTTTGGTGGATAGAATCGCGTTGCAATTTGAATACGGGCAAAACCTTATCGTTTTACTTGGCACATCAGGGCTAGGTAAAAGTTATATGCTCGAAACCTTCATTACCGATAAATATAATGACTTCAATAAAGCTTTTGTACAAGTAACAGGAAAAATGACTGATACTCAGCTTATGAGTCAGTTATTAGAACAAAGCTTTAATGCTCCTTTGGTGGATCATAACTTAAGCTTATCTGAAAACTATTATCAATTGCTTCAACAGCAAACATGTGGGCCTTGTTTGTGGGTGCTTGACGGTGGTAGACATCTCTCAGAAGAAATACTCATTGAGCTTGAGTCATTGGCTAAAATGAGTCCAAGTACCTTGTATATTATGGTCGCTTCACAATCAAAACTGTTTTTTAATGATGTTGTTGAAATTTATTTAGAGCCTTTAAGTCTACGAGAAAGTAAGCAGCTTATGAGTTGGTACTTCACTGCTCTTCCTTATGACGAGGATCCTGTTTTCCAGACTTTTTTGTCTGAAGCTCGAGGGAATCCTAGCTTATTGTTGGCATGGCAACCCACTGAACATGTGGCAGATTTTACAGTCAAAGATAAAGTATCGTGGCGATTACACTTATTAACTTTACTGTTGATAATAATGTTCTTAATTATAGGTTTATTGTATAAATCAAATATGACGCAATGGTGGCAGCAATATCATCAGCAGGAGCAACCTGAGTTGCTAACGTTAGCCATTCCAGTGAGTGAAGTAAGTAATCAACTCATGTCTCCTAATGAAGCGCCTATCCCCCAAATACTTCCAGATGTAATAAACGAGACGAAGCTTAAAGAGCACCAGAATGATGTGCCCGCAATTATGCAAAGCTTAAAAAAAGCGAGCGTAGAAACGGAACGGTTAGCTACAAATATAAAAATAGCTGAAGAGCCACCTAAACCGCAAGTGAAGAATGAACAATCAGATGTTGAAAAGAATTGGTACTTACAACAGCCTACTCACCACATTGTAATTCAGTTATTAGCCGTAACACAGCAGCAAATTAGTATTGAGTTTATGACTAAATATGAACTGGAAGGTGAGGCCTATACTTATCAAACTAAAAGAAACAACAAAATTTGGTGGGTAGTTACGTTTGGTAATTTTGCGAGTTTAGAGGATGCAAAATTGGCAATGAAAACATTGCCTTCTGACATTTTAAAAAATAAACCTTTTTATAAAAAAATTAGCAAAATAAAACAAGAAATAGCACTAGTTGATCAGTAAATTAAATCGCTTTAGTGTAAAATCGCGTAACACCAGATTGAAGTAAAGAGCCAATGCAGCAAAAGAGTAGAGCCTTCCTTAAATGGGCTGGCGGAAAATACAGCCTCGTTGATGATATTAACGCGCGACTAAACCAAGCAAGCAAGCAAGCAGACACTTTGGTTGAACCTTTTGTTGGTGCTGGATCGGTGTTTTTAAATAGTAATTTTAAACATTATATTCTTAATGATATAAATGCAGATTTAATAAACTTATACAAAGAACTAAGAAATTCACCAGATGAGTTTATTAGTGATGCAAAAAAGCTATTTGTTGATTTGAATAACCATCCTGACGCTTACTATGAGTATCGTGTACAGTTTAATCAAAGCCGCGATGTATATGAGCGATCAATGTTATTTTTGTACATGAACCGCTATGGTTATAACGGGTTGTGTAGATACAACTTAAAAGGTATTTTTAATGTGCCTTTCGGTAAATATAAAAAGCCTTATTTTCCTGAAAAAGAAATGTATTTTTTTGCCGCGAAAGCTCAGCAAGCAACTTTCACCTGTTTAGATTACGATGATGTATTTAAATTGGTACCTGAGAATGCAGTTATCTATTGCGACCCGCCATATGTACCCTTAAGTAAAACTGCATCATTCACCTCTTATGCAAAGGGTGGCTTTAATTTAGATGATCAGGCTAACTTAGCTAATTTGGCAGAGCGGGCAGCATTTGAAAATAATACACCAGTACTTATATCTAACCACGATACAGTATGGACACGAAAGATTTATAGCCAGGCATCATTGGATCAAATTCAAGTAAAGCGGACTATTAGCCCTAAAGGCGGTTCTCGTAATAAAGTAGATGAGTTAATGGCTATGTATTTACCACTAAAGTAACAATCGCGTAAATCGAAAATACAAAAACTATAAAAAGCACAATCGCAATTATAATTATTGAATATGGAGAGTGTTTTTTGAAGTCTGAATTGCGTTTACTTTCTGATTGAACGCCAAAAAATGCTGCTAGCACACTTTGTAACGCGCTAAAAAGTTGCAGCATTATATTAAAATAGAGGTTTTAAAGATGGCGCTTTTTTCGAATCATCTGAGCTGGTAAGTAGTTCTAATAAATCTAAATAATGAAATTGCGCACTTCTACTATCACCAGTAATCCACGAAACCCAAGACGAATCCTCTTCTATCTTAATACACACTTCTGCAGTATTTTTAGAAACCACAGATAGATTTTGATAATGGCAATTATTTACTGAGCTAACTTCCGGCTCAGAATTTGGAGAGAAACTAAACGCCCCAATAAACAATAATGCCGATGCAATTAATATCCCTGTTTTAAAAGCTCGCATATGTAGGCCTAATTATTTGTTACTTTTTTAATCATACCAAAGGTTGGTTAAATAACAAACTTAAATATTTAAGATAATAGTGAATAATTATTAAAAATAATAACTTAACTATTCTTTTTAATTTTAGGGATCCATCATTATCTTTTATCCGTTCTTGGGTAACTTCATTAATTAAGTTACATTAACGAAATATACTATTTATTGATGGAGTTAATCATGTTTAACCCAGAGCAAAAATATTTAATTGCCCCTTCTATTTTGTCTGCTGATTTTGCAAAACTAGGCGAAGATGTTGATAAAGTACTCGATGCGGGTGCTGACGTGGTTCATTTTGATGTGATGGATAATCACTATGTACCTAATCTCACAATTGGCCCAATGGTGTGTAAAGCACTCAGAGATTACGGTATAACAGCACCTATCGATGTGCATTTAATGGTTAAACCTGTAGATAGTCTTATTCCACTGTTTGCAGAGGCTGGCGCATCAATTATTACTTTTCATCCAGAAGCCAGTGAACACGTTGATCGTACAATACAGTTAATTAAAGATCATGGCTGTAAAGCAGGCTTAGTGTTTAACCCTGCAACGAGTCTAAGTTACTTAGATCATGTTATTGATAAGCTAGATACCATTTTACTAATGTCGGTAAACCCTGGGTTTGGCGGACAAAGTTTTATCCCTCATACGCTTGAAAAGCTACGACAAGCTAAGCAACGTATAGTTGCATCGGGTCGTGATATTCGCTTAGAGGTAGATGGCGGTATTAAAGTCGATAATATTGCAGCAGCGGCTCGAGCGGGTGCAGATATGTTTGTGGCAGGCTCCGCTATTTTCAACCAACCTGATTACAAAGTGGTGATTGATCAAATGCGTGAGCAGCTTGGAAGTGTAAAATAATGAAGTACGACGTCGCCTTATTTGATTTAGATGGTACTTTGGTTGATAGCGTTTACGACTTGTATATTGCAATTAACCTAACCTTGAGTGACCTCGCTTTTCCTATCGTTAGCCAACGCTTAGTTGAAAGCTGGGTAGGTAATGGCATAGAAGTACTCGTTAAGCGTGCTTTGAGTGGCGATATGCAAGTGAGTGAACATTTAGACGAGTCACTTAGTGATAAAGCAATATCACGGTTTTATAAGCACTATGAACAACAAGTTGGTGAGTATAGTGTGCTGTACCAACACGTGGAAACTGGGCTTGCAGCACTTCGTGGTATGCCAAAAGCACTAATCACTAATAAGTCTCGAATATTTACAGAAAAACTACTCGATAAACTGGCACTGACGAGTCATTTTGATGTGATTGTATGCGGTGACGACATGGCAAAAAAACCGTCGCCAGAACCATTGCTATTTGCCTGCAAAAAACTAAATGCGGAGCCTAATAAAGCAATAATGATAGGTGATTCTAAAAGCGATATACTTGCAGCTAAAGCCGCTAATATAGACGTAATTGCACTTAGTTATGGCTATAACCAAGGTGAAAGTCTTGAGGATTATAATCCGCAGTACCTATGCGATAACTTCTTAGATATAATACCTGTTCTAACGCAGCGTTAAATATTATTCATTAAGCAAAATAAAGGAAAATCATGAGTAAACCAGTAGTTTTAAGCGGCATTCAGCCAACCGGTGGTATGACAATAGGCAACTATGTTGGCGCTATTAACCAGTGGCTAAAGTTACAGGAAGACCACGAAAGTTTCTTTATGTTAGTAGACTTACACGCTATTACGGTTCGCCAAGAGCCTGAATTACTGCGCTCTCGAGTGTTAGATGGTATTGCTCTTTACGCGGCATGTGGCATTGATCCTGAAAAGTCTGCGTTATTTGTACAATCGCAAGTACCTGAGCACGCACAATTAGCGTGGGTATTAAATTGTTACGCGCAAATGGGTGAGCTTAATCGAATGACTCAGTTTAAAGACAAGTCATCTAAGCACGCAAATAACGTAAACGTGGGCTTATTTTCATATCCAGTATTGCAAGCTGCGGATATTTTATTATACCAAGCTGATCAAGTACCAGTAGGGGATGATCAAAAGCAACACTTAGAGCTGACTCGCGATATAGCCACACGCTTTAATAATTTATACGGCGACGTATTTAAATTACCAGAGCCGTACATTCCTGAGTTTGGTGCACGCGTAATGAGCTTGCAAGACCCACTTAAAAAAATGTCTAAGTCTGACGAAAACCCAAATGGTTACATCATGTTATTAGATGAGCCTAAGCAAATTGTGAAAAAGCTTAAAAAAGCAGTAACTGATTCAGATGAACAAGCACGTATTTATTTTGATCGCACAGAAAAGCCTGGCGTATCAAACTTGCTTACTTTATTGAGTGTTGCAACTAAGCGCTCAATTGAAGACCTAGTTCCTGAATATGAAGATAAAATGTATGGCCACTTGAAAAAAGATACAGCAGATGCAGTTGTAAATATGATTGAGCCTATTCAAGCACGCTTTAAAGAGATCAGAGATGATCAAAATCTACTTGATGGCATAATGAAATCAGGTGCTGAAAAAGCCAGCGTACGTGCTGAGAAAACACTTAAATCAGTTTACGATGCACTTGGTTTTATTCCGCGCGGGTAAGTTTATTAAAATAAAAAATGCCGCTTGTTAGCGGCATTTTTTATATAGCACATATCAACATGATAGAGCCAAATAGAAACAGCAGCGATATCGCTAGTTTGTCTGTTTTATCCATTACTCAGCTCTTCTTACTGTTATATCTGCTGTGCTATCAACACTGACTAAAGAAACGCTATAGCCTTTGTTTTCAAGTAAGGTAAGTAAACTATCTTGTCCTGCAAGATGGGCAACTCCAACGAGTACAAACTCATTTTTATCGTTATTAAACATGGCTTCTACTTTTGGTAACCAATCATTATTTCTATCTGTAATAAGCTGTTTATAGCTATTCGGATCATTTTTCTGCATATCTTCAAGTGCCACTTTATTTAGGGTGTCTGTATCACCTTTGCGCCATGCAGCTAAAAGCCCTTTAAACATATCGCTATAGTTGTGAAGCTCGGCTAAGTTACGTTTAATGAAATCGTTTTCGTTGCCTTGACCCATTGCTTTAAAAAGCTCTAACTGAAATTCCATTGTTTCTAAGTAATTTTTTGTTTTGTTATCTTCAGTCGCTTTTTTAGTAAAGTAAGCATCAACCCCTTCACCCATTATATTTTGTTTTTGAAGCTCCATCGACATTAAAACAATACTAACCATAGCAGGGCGATAACCATCTAACTTAGCTAGGTTAGCGCCAAACTCGCTAAGCTTATTTTCAAGTGAAGCTTTAATCTGGGGTTCTAGCTTTTGACTTAACGTTTCGTTATTTTTATACGATAGCGCGCCTAACATTTGCATTTGTGCATTGGTGTCGGCTGGGTCAGGTAACGGTGCTTCTAAAATAATTGTATCTGCTTGTTCATAAGCATGGTTAAACTCAGCGGGCAGTGGCATTTCAGCTTTAGGTAGTATGTGAACTGTACCGCCAATAAATAGTGAGTCATTGCCATTACTTACTTGCCATACAGAGCTTTGAGCCTGTGCTGTATTTGCTAAAAAGCTACAACTAAGTAATACGCTGGCAGATACTAATTTTTTTGTGAATTTTTTCATGATAATTCCTTAATATAACCTTTAATTTTATTGTTTTTAGTTCGATAACACATTACTGAAATATGCAGTGATTGACGATGTTACCTTTGAAAGGCCTTTATCAATTTGCGTGTTTATTTTGCTCATTGAAGAGTCAAGCTCAGCTGATATTTTTTCATCCATTAAAGAAAGTAACGTTTGCGTATCAATATTACTTTTTAAAAACTCAGTGGCGTCTATGTTGTTTGTTTCTTGCTGCTTTTTATTAACTGGGTTAATCGCCTCTACGCTTTCACCAATTATGCATTGATTAAAATTACTTTGAACGGTGTGTTGTTTAGTGTCAGCTGCAATAACTGAAGTTGTATTAAAAGCAGTTGCTAGTAGTAAAGCCGGTAGTACTTTTTTCATTGTGTTATTCATAATTAAACCTTTTATATTTTTAATTGCAGCCAATTTAGAATCACAAATGATTTTTTACTAAGCTGCTTGTTGATGACGGTTTAAAGAATATCGCTGAATTTATTGAGAGTCGCTTATCTAGTTATGAGCAATTAATAGATAAGGTTTTTAAATTAAATAATTGTTTTAATTTAGAGGGTTAGCCTTAAACCTTATAATGCTAATATAAGGTTTAAAATGCTTTTTCTATAAAAGAAAGTGTAGATGTGATACGGTTTATAAAAATAAAAATACGTAAAGACTATGAATTATCAAATCGGACCTTGGCAATTTATTAGTAATCGCTGTGTGATTACTTCAAACCATTTAGAAAGGGAATTAGAGCCACTCTTAGTAAAGCTATTACTTCACTTTATAGACAAGCCTCAACAAATTGTTTCCCGCCAAGAGCTTATTGAGAGTGTGTGGCAACAGAGCTTTGTTGATGATAATGCGATTAACCGTGCAATCTCAGAGTTAAGAAAGCAGCTTGCCCACCCAATTGAAAAAGCGCCGCTTTTAAAAACGCATTACCGTAAAGGATATAGCCTAACAGTAATACCTGAGCGTTTAACGCAAGCAAACGTTTCCAAAGAGTCTGCAAACATTTTGCCTGACTCACCGGGTATTTCTGCCAAAAATGAAGAGATAGCTACTGCAACTACTTCTCAACCAGTTCAAAGAAAGAATAGTAAAAAGTTTTTGATTTATTCTTTACTCGTCATTATTTGCCTGTGCTTTTTAGTATGGTTTGGGTTGTTTTTTATTAATGCACCTTCTAGCGAAAAGATTAAACAGATCACGGTTAATAAGGTAGCAAGCACGTGGAATATAGGCAGTGAGGTTCACCCTGAGATGTCCTCAGATAAACAATATTTAGCTTATACAAATGTTGAACCTGAAAATGACATAATGCATGCATTTGTAAAGCGACTATCTGATCAAAGGGAAGTTGAAATTACCTATCCTGGCTTTCAAGTATCTATTTTATCGTGGCAGTTAAATCAGCACTCTGTGTTGTTACAAGCGACCAACTTAAAGCAGCAAAAGTGTGAAATGGTTCTCGTTGATTTAAGCCAGTTTCCTGTTATAGGAGAGGCTACTTTAATTAAAAAGTGCGACCTTAGATACACAGGTTATGCGCAAGTAGACGAAAGTGGTGAGCATATTTATTACACCGAATATAAAAATGAGCATGAGGGTTCAGGTTTATATAAATATGATTTAGAACTTAAAAAAGAATTCATAGTGATCCCACCACCAGGCGTCATGTATGGCGTAATCATGCCTCGTTTATCTCATTCTGGTAGTAAAATAGCATATGTACTTAGTCAAAAGGGTAAGCCTTTTTCTGTATTTAGCTACAACTTTGAGACTCATGAAACCAAGCGGTTATTTAAAGCAAAGAAAAGCATAATTAGCTTCGCGTTTGACTGGCTTGCAGACGATAAAGGCGTGATTGTTTTTGAAGACTCTGAGCTTTCAACCATTGTGTTTGATGAAAATAATATTATTAAACGCACACTAACGGTTACCCCAGCAATTTCACCTTATTATATTGCAGTTCACTCTGATAACAGCCTATTTTACTCGGAAAATATGACACAGGCATACTCGCTGATTAAAGCTACAGACCCTTTTGGTGATAATCCTGAGTATGAAGCACTTTATAAAAGTGATAAAGACGAGTACAACATTGCTGAAATAATTAATAAGGAAGGGACAGCACATGTTTTTGTATCAGAGCGTTCTGGCAGCAGTCAATTGTGGCTCTCTCAAAATGGTCTTACAAAGCAACTTAGCTTTTTTAATTACGATGATGGCTCATCAACTTTTGTATTAGGAGGACTAAGATCCTCTCCTAATAAGCAACGCATGATATTCATGAAAAATAAAGGCTTTTCACTTTATGACGTAAACGCTCAAAAATTTTATCCATTTGAAGAATTTAATAAGCATAAAATAGTAAGCTATATTTGGTCAAAAAATAACGACAGCATTATTTATGTTAAGCGACTTGGTTCAAAAAATATATTGGCAGAATTTAATTTAGTAACACGTGATACACGTGTAATTGAAGGTATAAAAGCTAATAAACTCATTTCAGATAGTAAAGGTAACGGGTACGTAACCAATGATAATCAGTTAATTCGCCTTTCAGATAGGCAAAGCTGGGAATTACCTAAAAACGCCAAAAAGTCAGTTGCATATGGAGTTAGCAAAGACTATTTCTATTATTCAGATTCTATTTCTAGAGTCGCTAGACTAAATTTACACGATCAAACTATACAAGATATACACGTGGACTTTCGACCTATTGGTTTTGAAGTGAGTTCAGATAACGAAATTTTATTCACGGGTGCTAAATACAAAGATATGCAAATTATACAAATTAGTTGGGATGAATAAAAAGTTTATCAAGGACTAACAGTCGGGAGCTAAATATAAAAAACACCAAGTAGTTAAACTACTTGGTGTTTTTTATTGGTATTAAAGCAATGGCTTTAAGTAATGCCCAGTATGTGAACGCTCACATTCGGCTACTTCTTCAGGCGTGCCTGCAATGAGTATTTCACCGCCGCCAGCTCCGCCTTCAGGTCCTAAATCGATAACCCAATCTGCTGTTTTAATTACATCGAGGTTGTGCTCAATAACCACAATTGTATTTCCGTGGTCGCGCAAGCGATGAAGTACAACAAGCAGCTGCTCAATATCAGCAAAGTGTAAGCCTGTTGTTGGCTCATCTAATATGTAGAGTGTTTTACCGGTATCACGCTTTGATAGCTCGCGTGCTAGTTTTACACGTTGCGCTTCACCACCTGAAAGCGTGGTAGCGGCTTGACCTAAGCGGACATACGATAAACCAACGTCCATTAGGGTTTTAAGCTTGCGGGCAATAGCCGGTATTTTGTCGAAATACTCATGCGCGTCTTCAACAGTCATCTCAAGTACTTGGTGTATGTTTTTACCTTTGTATTGTACTTCGAGCGTTTCACGGTTATAGCGTTTGCTCTTACACACATCACACGGTACATACACATCAGGTAAAAAGTGCATTTCAACTTTAATTAAGCCGTCACCTTGGCACGCTTCACAGCGTCCGCCTTTAACGTTAAAGCTAAAGCGACCTACTTTGTAGCCACGTGAGCGCGCTTCTTGTGTACCTGCAAATAACTCACGAATGCCGGTAAATATACCTGTGTAGGTTGCCGGATTTGAACGAGGAGTACGACCAATCGGACTTTGATCAATATCAATCACTTTATCAAAATGATCTAAACCGCTAATTGATTTATACGGTGCCGCTTCGGCAGTGGTTGCGCCATTTAGCTCTGTATGAGCAAGTTTAAATAAAGTGTCGTTTATTAGCGTTGATTTCCCTGAGCCCGATACACCTGTCACACAGGTCATTAAACCAAATGGGATTTTTAAATCCACATTTTTAAGGTTATTACCCGTTGCGCCAAATAGCTCTAGCCATTTGTCGTTCGTTGGGTGACGTTCTTTTGGTATTTCTATTTTACGTACGCCTGATAAAAATTGGCCCGTAACAGACTCTTTGCTTGCTAAAATATCATCGCGTGTACCTTGTGCAATAATATGCCCACCATGAACACCCGCACCTGGACCAATATCAATAATATGATCAGCAGCACGAATAGCATCTTCATCGTGCTCTACCACAATAACGGTGTTACCTAAGTCGCGTAAATGGATTAGTGTTTGTAGTAAGCGGTCGTTATCGCGTTGATGTAGCCCAATTGATGGCTCATCTAGTACGTACATTACACCTACAAGACCGGCACCAATTTGACTGGCTAAGCGGATACGTTGAGCCTCACCACCTGATAATGTATCGGCGCTGCGCTCAAGTGATAAGTAATTTAGGCCAACGTTAATTAAAAACGATAAACGGTCGCGAATTTCTTTTAATATTTTTTCAGCTATTTGGCCTTTTTGTCCGGTTAACTCTAAACCTTCAAAAAATTCCATGGCTTCACCAATACTCATGCATGTGATTGCAGGTAAGTTGGTTTGTCCAATAAATACATTTCGAGACTCTTCGCGTAAGCGCGAGCCATGACAGCTAGGACACGCTTGGCTTGTTTGGTATTTAGCAAGTTCTTCGCGTACAGAGTTTGACTCGGTCTCGCGGTAGCGGCGATTCATGTTATTTAAAACGCCTTCAAACTCATGGTTACGCGTAATTAAATCGCCACGGTCGTTACGGTAATTAAACGCAATTTTAGTGCTACCAGAGCCATCTAAAATAATTTTTTTCGAGTCGCTGTCTAAATCTTGATAAGGCACGTCTAAATCAAAATTGTAATGATCCGCAACCGCTTGCAGCATTTGATAGTAATAAAAGCTGCGTTTATCCCATCCTTTAATTGCACCGCCAGCAAGGCTTAATTCCGGGTTATGCACTACGCGATTAGGATCAAAATATTGACGTATACCTAAACCATCACAGGTTTGACACGCACCAGCTGGGTTATTAAACGAAAACAAACGCGGCTCAAGTTCAGTCATTGCATAACCACAAGTAGGGCAGGCAAAATTTGCTGAAAATAGAATCTCTTCAGCGCTGCTATCATCCATATATGCTACATGTGCAACGCCATTAGACATTTCAAGTGCAGTTTCGAACGATTCTGCTAAGCGTTGTTGTAAGCCATCTTTTACTTTAAATCTGTCTACAACAACTTCTATTGTATGTTTTTTATGAAGCTCAAGCGTTGGAGGATCAGACAAGTCACATACTTCACCGTCTATACGGGCGCGAATATAACCTTGGCTAGATAGCTGTTCTAATAACTTAACATGCTCACCTTTACGCTCTTTTACTATTGGCGCAAGCAGCATTAATTTACTGCCCTCAGGTAGAGCCAAAACAGTATCTACCATTTGGCTCACTGTTTGCGCAGCAAGTGGTAAATCATGTGTAGGACATCGTGGTTCGCCAACGCGGGCAAACATGAGTCGTAAGTAATCGTAAATTTCGGTAATAGTACCTACGGTTGAACGCGGGTTATGAGACGTTGACTTTTGCTCAATAGAAATGGCAGGAGAGAGGCCTTCAATGTGATCTACATCAGGCTTTTCCATAAGCGATAAAAATTGTCTTGCATACGCAGAGAGTGATTCAACATACCGGCGCTGCCCTTCTGCATAAAGTGTATCAAATGCAAGTGATGACTTCCCCGAACCAGATAGGCCAGTAATAACTATTAATTTATCACGTGGGATGGTTAGGCTGATGTCTTTTAAATTGTGCGTGCGGGCGCCTCGGACTTCAATGTTTTCCATGCTATCTCGTTTATTACCAAAATTATTTACTCAGTATCGCATAATACGAAGCAATATTAATCCTTGATCAATGAAAAATCCTTACTTATAGGCGATTAATTATTGCCAAGCTTATGGTAGAATCCCAACCTCAATTTTTCATAGAGTAAGATCACGCAGATAATGACCGCATCTTCACTTAATTCACGAGAAAAACGCGCCGCTGTATCACTGGCGAGTGTGTTTGCATTTAGAATGCTCGGCTTGTTTATGCTGATGCCTGTATTGGCTATTTATGGACAATCGCTTGAAGGTTTTTCGCCTATTTGGATTGGTTTTGCCATTGGTGCGTATGGTTTAACGCAAGCTGTATTACAAATACCTATGGGTCGATTATCCGATAAGATTGGCCGTAAAAAGGTTATTGTTGGTGGCTTAGTTGTATTTGCCATTGGCTCTGTAGTTGCTGCATTAGCTGACTCTATACAAATGGTTACCGTAGGCCGCGCTCTACAAGGTATGGGCGCAATAGCCAGTGCGCTACTCGCGTTTGCTTCAGATTTAAGCCGCGATGAGCAACGACCAAAGGTAATGGCCGTTATTGGTATGAGCATAGGAATGAGCTTTGCCTTTGCTATGTTACTTGGACCAATTGTTGCAGCTTCGTGGGGTATTGCGGGTGTATTTTGGTTGACTGCTATTTTAGCTGTCTTTGGTATATTTATAGTGACCATGCTAGTGCCAAAGGCGGTAAATAAAGCGCCCAAAGGCGATACATTAGCAAGCTTTAGTGACATTAAAAAATTAATTAAGCACCCCCAGTTAGCACGATTAAATGCAGGTGTATTGTTATTGCATTTAACGCTAACCACAATTTTTGTGGTACTGCCGAGTCAATTAATTAAAGATGGCTTGGTTGCCGACCAGCATTGGTATTTGTATATTCCAGTGCTATTTTTAGCATTTTTATTAATGGTACCAATAATGATTGTGGCCATTAAAAAAGAAAAAGAAAAACAAGCGTTTATTGGCTCAGTAGCCTTGTTAACTATTAGTATGTTAGCAATGTCGGTATGGGTTAATAGTGTAGTAGGCATTGCTGTGTGTATGCTGCTTTATTTTGTGGCGTTTAACTTTTTAGAAGCCACTATGCCTGCGCTTGTATCGCGAATAGCACCTGCAAGCCAAAAAGGTTCAGCAATGGGTGGCTACTCATCTAGTCAGTTTTTAGGCGCCTTTTTAGGCGGTATGTTAGGTGGCTATGTAGCACAAACTACAACGACGCAAGCTGTGTTTGCGGCAGCGGCACTTGTTGGGTTAATATGGCTTATTATTGCGTGGAAAATGCAAGTCCCACCCAAAAGTAAAGTTATTAGTTTAATGACCAAATTAGATTCTGAAGAGCATGCTCAAACGCTTGCTTCTCAGTTAGTTGCTTTACCAGGCGTAATAGAAGCAACTGTGGTTCGCGATGAAAGTCGCAGCTATTTAAAGATTAATGATAAAGAATTTGACCTAGACCAAGCGCGTAAAGTAGCTGGTTTAATCTAACATTTATAGGAGATGGTTCCATGGCACGCGGTGTGAACAAAGTAATTTTGGTTGGTAATTTAGGGCAAGATCCTGAAGTTCGTTATATGCCTAACGGCAACGGTGTAGCAAATATTACCTTAGCAACTTCAGATAGCTATAAAGATAAAAACACTGGCCAAATGGTTGATAAAACTGAGTGGCACCGTGTTGTATTTTTTGGCAAGTTAGCTGAAATTGTTGGTGAATATTGTCGTAAAGGTTCACAAATTTATGTTGAAGGTAAACTTCAAACACGTAAGTGGACCGATCAACAAGGCCAAGAAAAATACACTACAGAAATAGTTGTAGATGGCTTTACTGGTCAAATGCAAATGTTAGGCGCACGTGGTGGCGATCAACAAAGTGGTGGTTACCAAGGTAATCAGCCGCAAGGTGGACAACAAGGTGGTGGTTACCAAGGTAATCAAGCGCAAAGTGCTCAACAAAGTGGTGGTTACGGCCAAAATAATCAAGGCCAAAATAACCAGCAACAAGGTGGTTATGCTCCACAACAGCAAGCAGCACCTGCAGCGCAACCTCAGTCAGCGCCAGCACCACAACAAAATAATCAATACCAACAACCGCAAGGCGGCTTTGCACCACAACAAAATAGTGCACCGCAGCAACAAGGTGGTTTCGCTCCTAAACCACAAAGTGCTCCGCAAGGTGGCGCATCAAACCCAATGGAACCAACCATTGACTTTGATGACGATATTCCGTTCTAGCTTACGTATAATCTAAAAGTGTAAATATAAATCGCTTTTAATTAAAGTGTTAAACGAAACCCAGTGTAAAAACTGGGTTTTTTTAAAAGATGTAAAAATGACATGGTGTATCTATAAAACACTATGTCACTATTATCTAAACAATTAGCCATGTAACTGAAGCTAATGTTTATATCAATATTATTAAAATATGACTCATTCTTGCGAGCTAAATAACTTATCTACTTTGTTTCTTCTCTGTTGTAGAAGTATTTGCCAATCGTATCAGTTGCTCATTTTATTTTATGTAATTTGTATTAGTTGATATATAAATGATTGCAATCTATCCTCTACAGACTTTTTTAAATGAAGCTATGGGAAATATGAAAACTCATATCGTAACAGTATTTCTATTTTTTCAGCTTTTTAGTGCTAATTTGCATGCTCAAGTATCATCCGAGACTACGCAAGTTCTATTAATTAATTCTATAAATCAAGATATGCCATGGCAGAAAAGTGTTGAGGTTGGATTACGTGCAGAATTAACTAGACAAGCTTTTGACTTTGATCTCTTTGTTGAAAATATGGATGTTGGTCGCTTTGATGAAGTACAGCAAAAAAGTGATGAAACTGTATTTACAGCAAAAGTATCAGAACAGAAAAATTGATATCATTGTTACTCAATCGGTATCAGCTGCAGCGTTATTGACTGAATTTTATGGTTTTTTCCCAGATGTACCAAAAATATATCTAGAGCCAGGCGCTAATTTTACAGTACCTGAGAGTATCAATACGGTTACAATAAATGCTAAATTAGACTACAAGCAGGCAACTCAAGATGCAGTTAATTTAATAAACCCAAAAGAGCTCATTGTTATTTTAGATACGACGAATGACATGGGGCGTAATTTTTATCAAAATCTTCTTCCGGTTATTGGTAATGATTTTCCTCATTTGAGGATAGAAAAATGGTTTGATGTGCCAACCGAGACCTTAATAAATAAATAAAATAAATAATGCCCCATCTGATGCCATTGTATTGTTTACTCCTATTTTTCGAAAGTATAAGGGGAAGCAGTTAAGTCCTTTTCAGTTTGTAAAATTACTAACAAGTGATAACCAAGCTCCTATTTTTAGTTATTGGCATGCGTTATTAGGTTCTGGTATTGTTGGCGGGTACTTATTATCGGGCGAAACCATTGGTAATCGCATCGCAGAATCAATCATTTTTTTAAGGAAAATAAAAGCTTAAAACCGATTGATGATGAAAAACTCAGTGCGCACTATTATGATTGGAGACAATTAAAAAAGTTTAAAATAGATCCTCAACGTTTACCCCAAGGGTCGATGCTTTCCTATTACGAACCTACCTATTTTGAAGAAAACAAAATGCTTATTTATAGCGCAATTATTATTATATTAACGCTAAGTAGTTTTTTAATGTTTTTTTAATTTTGAATAGCAAACGCGTACAGCTGTTAAAAGAGTTAGATAGCGAAAAATTAAAACTAGAATTTCGTGTTGAGCAACGAACCAAAGAGTTATTAACAGCAAAAGATGAAGCGGAGCATTTAGCTTTGGTTAAATCAGAGTTTTTGGCTAATATGAGTCATGAGATAAGAACCCCAATGAATGGAGTTATAGGCCTCACCAATATTTTACTTGAAAGTGAATTGCCACTAAAACAAAGGCAGTACCTAGATAAAATTAAATACTCTTCGGATCAATTGTTAATCGTGATAAACGATATCTTAGACTTTTCTAAAATTGAATCAGGAAATACTAACCTCGAAGAATTTCCTTTTTCGGTTAACGCTGTTGTAGATTACATAAAAACAACGTTTGAAAACCAAGCTCAGGACAAGGGCATTAAATTTATAGTTAATGTAGCGTCAAATGTTCCACCTGATTTAGTCGGAGATGTTGTTCGCATTAATCAAGTGCTATTAAATTTATGCTCTAATGCAATAAAGTTTACTTCACACGGGAAGGTGTCTGTTTGCATTCATGCAGAGCAAATACTGAACGATGATGAATCAATATTAATACACTTTATTGTTAAAGATTCAGGCATTGGTATCGCACCTCAAAACGTATCTCACTTATTTGATGCATTTACGCAAGAAGATAGCTCTACGACCCGAAACTTTGGCGGCACAGGATTAGGTTTAACAATAAGTAGACGTTTGTGTAAGTTAATGGAAGGCGATATTTCTGTCGTAAGTACGCAACATTTAGGCAGTGAATTTACTGCATCAGTGAAAGTAAAAGTTAATAAGAAAATTGTTATTGCAGATTCTTTCAATTCAATTCAAACCAGTATTTTAGATTCAAAAAATTCAGCTAATCATCCATCTTTAATTGGTTTAAAGGTGTTAGTAGCCGAAGATAACGAGATTAACAAATTAGTTATTACCGCAATGTTGGAGAAAAAAGGTGTGGTAATTCATTTAGTCGATAATGGGTTTGAATGTATTCAAGCCCATAAATCTCAACAATTCGACTTGATATTAATGGATATCCATATGCCAATTATGGATGGTATTGAAGCGAGTAAAATGATACGAAATGACAGCGATAAAACGATTGCCAATATTCCAATCATCGCTTTAACAGCTAATGTTATGGAAAATGATATTGCATACTATTTATCCGTTGGCATGAATGCACATGTGGCCAAGCCGACCAAAGCATCTGAGCTGTATCGTATTATTGAGCAGTGTTTAAAAAGCAACTCAGATTATTTCGATAAAACACAGTAATTAAAGAGATTTAAGGAATCTAAAAATATATATAGTCGTTTAATTTTGTTGACTTCAATTTAATATAAATTAAGTGTTTATGTCTTATTTTGTGATATTAAAATAGATCAAATTAGGCCCATAAATGCTGAGCATATGATAGCCGTAGCTGGCTAACGAAAATAAATTTAAGTACATTATGGTTCAATGTGTTAGTAAATTATTTAGTCACGATTCAGGTTAAATATACTGTTTGCCTGTCGGGATTATTGATCAATGCTCTATTTAGGAGATCTATAGAGAGTCAGTGGAATGATAATCATTGCTTTAGATCGCTTAAATTCATAATTCCTCGTTTATATAGAGCTTTTTTAAAATTAGTAATGAACATTTAAACTTGCTTTATTGACTTGTGCTAATGGGGATCTTGAACAACACTTTAGTTATTAATTTAACGAGTGGGCAAGCTATGCAAAAGGAAAGGTTCTGGATTTTTAATCAATTTAAAGTCATCTATTTTTCCCTACTTGCATTAATAATTTTGGGTTTTAATTTTATTTTGAATGATGCATTACATGAAAAAATACATCACTCAGGCCAGCTATTAGTTAAACAAGTTTTTGAACTTGAAATAGCCCCTTCTTCAAATAATAAGATACTTGCTGCCCTCGTAAAAAATGAAGGGTTTATGCTTAAGCCAAATTCATCTCCTACGCACTTTGGTCATATTATAAAGTTAGAGCGAGAGGTCTTTAACTATAAAACGCTGAGCTTAAATCTATACCACCCTCCTGTATGGATAATAGAAAGCTATTTATTTATATTGCTTAACTTGGTTATTTTTGGAGCTGCTAGCTGGTTTTATCGTTGGTGGAACACGTTACATATCAACAATATTTCACGTTCGAAAAACTTACTCGCCAGCACAACTCCATCAGTTAAAGAGCACAATACACAGGTTGTTAAAGTATTAAAAAATTTCGAATTAAGCTCGCTGTACACAACAGCACCTGTATGTCACAGCTTGTTTGTACTGGTTCAATGTAATTGCCATTTTGATAACAATATTGATAAAGAAGCCAGTTTTGAAGTGTTAATGGTGAAAAACTTTTCTGAATTGAGTGGTGTTTCAGTAAGGTTATTAAATTGTGGTAACTTAGCGATTACATTATCAGAAGTTCCTTTTTCAGAACTTGAACGATATGTACAACACTTACATAAAAGTATTTTTTTAGCATGCAGAAACTATCAAAAAAATATCACCAGAAAAGACATTAAAGTCGGTGCATGTGATTATCGGCTTAGAGCCGATCAAGCAACTGTTTATCAGCTTGCAAAAGCTGCGTTAGCTTTATCTCAACGTAGCTTGTTAAAGCATTGTCATCGATTACCCCTAAATCAAAGCCAAACACGAGTACTTTCTAGTAAACAAGTTATCGATAATATTAAAAAGAATAAATTTATACTTTTTTTCAGCCTCTATTTGAACTCTCAAGTGGCGATATTTTACAACATGAAGTATTGCTTAGAGTTAGGCACAGTAAGCATGGTTTGATTGCTGCTCGCTATTTTATCGATCAAACGTATAGCCGCCAAGATACTTTAATATTAGATAAAGGTGTTTTAATTCAAGTTAAAAAATTACTATTAGCAGAGCCTTCGCAATTAACCGTAAGTGTTAATTTATGTTCTGACAGCTGGATAAACAAAAAGTTTTGGAGCTGGTTTAGCGTTCAAATTAATGATTTTAAACTAAGTAGTAAGTTACAATTTGAAATAAGTGAAGTCGAGTTTTTTAATCATCATGAGGCTTTAAAGGACGTATTTATAATAATGAAAAAAGGAGGCTCTCGAATTATGATCGATAATGTAAAGTGTAGTGAAAATTTAATGAAGTTAGCTGACCACCAAGAGGTGTGTGGGTTAAAGTTATCGTATGAGTTAGTACATCTAGTGGATGAAAAAACACAAAACCAAAATCAAATAAAAACAATTATAAGTATAAGTAATACATTAAACTTACCTGTGTTTGCGGTGGGTGTTGAAACTCAAAAAGAGCTATTAATGCTAACAAAATTAGGGGTAGCAGGGGCTCAAGGGTTTTATTTTTCAGAGCCGTTAGAGGAACTCACTCAGGCGGTATTTCATTAAATCAGACCTCTATACCTTAACCCGTTTAAACCTTGCATTCCTCCTGTATGTATCGCCATAATCTTACTACCTGTAGGGAAAAAATCTTTTTCAATTAATTGCCAAAGTGCATACATCATTTTACCACTATAAATTGGCTCCAAAGGAAGTTGATGTTCATCACTCATTTTTTGACAGAACTGCCATAGTTCGGGTGTGAACTTACTATACCCTCCATCGTGAAAATCAGTGAGTAGTTGCCAATTATTTTGCTTATCGGCTTTATTACTTAATTTACATACCTCTTTTTTTAAGTAATCTGCTTGTTTTAATACAGCAACCCCTATTATTTGGGTGGTTTCTTCACTGCCTTCAATTAGACCCGCTAATGTACCGCCACTACCTGTAGGACAAATTAGGTAGTCATGCTTAGGAAGGCTTTTGCTAACTCAGCACAGCCCAATAGAGCAAAAGAGTTAGTACCACCTTCAGGAAGTATATAGGCATTAGGAAAGCGAGCTTGAAGTGACTTTAAGTAATCATCATCGTTTCGTCGTCGGTATTCAATACGATTAACAACGTGCAGCTTCATTCCGCATTGCTTTGCAAATTCAAGTGTGGGGTTATTACTGTCGAGCTCAGGGCCTCGTATAATTGCGTGCGTAGTTAAACCAAATTCTTTTCCGGCAGCAGCACAAGCATGAATATGATTTGAAAAGGCGCCTCCGAAAGTCAGTAATTCAGTTTTTCCAAGTTTCTGCATATTGGCTAGATTATATTTTAATTTACGCCATTTATTACCACTTATTAATGGGTGTATTAAGTCATCTCGTTGAATACTCACAGAGATATTTTTGTTTTTTAGAAGCTGAGAGTCTATTTTTTGAATATAATTATTTTCTTTTATTTTTAATTGCTTAGACATTTTATCTTCTGTTTTTGTTTAGTGCATTGATAATAAATATATGATTAATCCGCAGCCTACTTAGGGTTAATCTATTATTTTAGAGTGCTACATTGTATTTTTAAAGGTGCACCATAGGCAAGTTATCTACACATGTAGCGTATCAATACATGGATGTAGAAATATCTTAGTTTATGCTTGGGCAACTAAGCATTAAAAGCCTTATCGTGATTTTTATAAAGGTATATGAACGTTGGATAATAGATTTAAATATCATCATAGCTCTATGTTTTAAGGTATGTTTTCCTTACGGGGGTTGAATTTTCAGCAGCAGGTTTGGTTTTTAGGCAAGGCAGAGTCTATGTGTGTGGTTATACCAACCTGCGTATATAGGGTTTATTTAACGATAATAAAATAGCGCATAAAATTATTCGATAAGCAGCATAAATGCCAACTGCGTTGTCCTTTGGGATCGTCCTTGGGGCAATTTATTTTTATTTATTCTTACATGGATGTAAATCAGTAGAGTAACGCAGAAGCCGTTACTAAGCCTACTAGGTTACAAATTTCGCGCCGCGATTAAATAGCCCCTAGATAGAACAAGTTTTATTCTTAAAAGATCAACAGGCTCTGGTAAGTCCCTTACCTAGAGTTCAGGTTAGGTCGCGTTATTTATAAAGTCATATTTTTAAATGCAATACAAAAGTCTTGTTAATACTGAAAAGACGGGAAGTGAACTTGTAGCTATTTTATAATTTTGCCGCTTAAAGGGAAATGATCGGGTTATTTACTGGCGTGGTACACGTGAATAGTTGTAAACTCAGATAATAATTGAACAAAGCTTGTATTTTGTGCTGCAAGTACATAGCATAAGGCTTTAATTATAAAAAATAATAACGACCAAATAATTGCCGCTTTTTGGGACTGGAATATATGCGAATTACTCCTTTATCTCTGTTAATTTCAGCTAGTTTGTTAGCTAGTAGTGCATTTGCACAAGATACAGCAACTGTAACTGGAATTGAGTCAGAAATTAGTATTAAACAAACAGAATACGATAACTCGACAAGAATACTTGATAAACATCTTAAAGAAGAAAATCAGTTACAAACTCAACTGGAGTTACTTCGTTCTCGTTCAACTGAATTAGATAAAGAAAAAAACCAAGCACTTGACGCAATGAACGAAATGTATCGTCGCTTAATTGACGATCCTACGTTAGATATCAGTACAACTCAGTCGCGTTATCAAAAAGCGGTGGTTGATCACAAGCAAAATAAAGACGATATTTCTATGCAGTTGGCGGCAATTGCATCCCACCGTAAAGACATTGAACAGATCCGTGTTGCTAAGCATACGTTACTAAACACCTTAGAGAGTTTAAAAGAGCAACTAACAACAGCGCGAGTTGAACGTTTACGTAATGAGTTTACGCGCGAGGGTACGCTAGAAGTTAATCATACAATTAACTGTAAACGCACCGAAACACTTGCAGCTTGTGAACAACGCGGCCAACAAATGGGCTTACAAAAAGCAACAAAACGTTTTGTAGACCAAATTTTTGCCAACTTAACGGAAGAGCGCTTAGTAGAGCCAAAACGTAATATGGCGGGCGCTCAAGTACAAATTTTAAGTAGTCATGTAGTGAGCAGCGCATTTAGTGGGCAAGGTAATTACAACGTTAATTTAAGCGTCACAATGCGTGGTGAAGTCAACAGCAGTCGTTTATGTAACTTACTAAGTGTTGATAACCATTATTGTTCTGAGTATGGGACACCACTTACCGCTGTGTATCAGCCAGCTTATGGCACTACTTTTTCAGATAGTCAGTTAACATTCAGTAATAGCGCGGATAATAGCGCAACAGTTCAGGTATCTCGTTTAGATGAGCCGTCAGTAAGTAATTACACAATGAAACCTGTTGCTAGCAATAATCGTGTAATTACCACAAATGATAACAATAAACAGGTAGAGTTAACGCTTCGCTCTAATGTGTACGACGACGAAGTTTTTATTGATGGTGTTAGTTTTGGTTCTACTCGTTTAGTAACTAGTTTACCGCGTGGAGTTCATAATGTAGAAGTGCGTAAGCTGGGTTACAAGCCCTACCAAGCGCGTGTAGATTTAAATAAAGCACAGACTATTCATGTAAATTTAGTAAAAAAGCCTGAGTCGATTGCTGCACCGACATACACTCGTGAGCAAACAGAAGTGACTACCCGTCAGGTTAATGAAAATATAAATGTATTAAATGAAAATGTTCAGACCGCTGTTGTTGTTATTCCAGCAGGCAAGTTTAAAATGGGCGATATTAACGGCAATGGTTTAGCGAATGAGCGTCCGGTTGTTGAAAAAGTGATCGCCAATTCATTTACGATGCAAAGTCGAGAAGTGACCGTTGGAGCCTACGAAAAATTTGTAGCAAATACCGGTTACAAAACACAAGCAGAGCAAAATAAAGGGTGCGCATATTATTTAAATGGCGAACCAGTATGGGAAGCAAACTTAAATTGGCGCAATCCAGGATTTGATCAAAATAGTAACTTTCCTGCTGTATGCTTAACCTATAACGATGCTAAAGCGTATGCAGAATGGTTATCAGGTCAAACCGGGCAGCAATTTCGTTTACCTAATGAAGTTGAATGGGAATATGCTGCACGAGCCGGTACTGAAACCGAATACCCTTGGGGTAACGAAATTGGTAAAGGTTTAGCTAACTGTGGTTGGTGTGGTAGTGAATGGTCAAATAAGCGCGCTGCACCAGTTGGTTCTTTTTCACCGAATGCATTTGGACTATACGATACCGTAGGTAATGTATGGGAATGGACCAATAAAGAATCAGGTGAATCTGATATTGCAGTAAGAGGTGGGGCGTGGAATTTTGCACCAAGTCTTGCTCGTGCTTCAACGCGCTTAATTTTAGCACCTGATTTTAGATCTAATTACATTGGTTTTCGTCTAGTACGTGAACGATAAAATTTAAGAAGGAAGCTTAGCTTCCTTTTTTCACAAATTTACAAAGGCAGCTGCGCTTTATATTGCTCACATAACTAAGCATGTTAAAGTAAGGCAGCTAACATAAGAACGTATTTCAAAGGTCATCCAGCCTCATGTTTAAAAAACTCCGTGGTATTTTTTCTAACGATCTATCGATCGATTTGGGTACAGCCAATACCCTAATTTATGTAAAAGAAGAGGGTATTGTATTAAACGAACCTTCAGTTGTTGCTATTCGCCAAGAGCGTGCTGGTGGACCTAAAAGTGTAGCCTCAGTAGGAACTGAAGCAAAGCAAATGTTAGGTCGTACGCCAGGTAATATTAAAGCAATTCGTCCAATGAAAGATGGTGTAATTGCTGACTTTTATGTAACAGAAAAAATGTTACAGCACTTTATCAAGCAAGTGCACAACAATAACTTTATGCGCCCAAGTCCACGTGTGCTAATTTGTGTTCCATGTGGTGCTACTCAAGTAGAAAAACGAGCAATACGTGAATCTGCAATGGGTGCCGGTGCTCGTGAAGTTTACTTAATTGAAGAACCAATGGCAGCCGCTATTGGCGCAGGCTTACCAGTATCAGAAGCAACCGGTTCTATGGTTGTTGATATTGGTGGCGGTACAACTGAAGTTGCTATTATTTCACTTAACGGTGTTGTTTACTCATCATCTGTACGTATTGGTGGCGATAAGTTCGACGAAGCGATTATTAACTATGTGCGCCGTAACTTTGGTAGCTTAATTGGTGAAGCAACAGCTGAGAACATTAAGCATCAAATTGGCTCTGCGTTTAAAACTGACGAGCCAATCGAAATTGAAGTACGTGGCCGTAATTTAGCTGAAGGTGTACCACGTTCATTTACACTTAACTCACACGAAATCTTAGAAGCGCTACAAGAGCCATTAATGGGTATTGTAAGTGCAGTTATGGTTGCACTAGAACAGTCTCCACCAGAGCTTGCGTCAGATATTTCTGCGCACGGAATGGTATTGACTGGCGGCGGTGCATTGCTAAAAGATTTGGACCGTTTATTGATGGAAGAGACGGGTATTCCGGTTGTTGTTGCCGATGATCCACTTACATGTGTTGCACGTGGCGGTGGTAAAGCGCTGGAAATGATCGATGTTCATGGTGGTGATGTTTTTAGTTACGATTAATGAAATTAATGTTTGGACGAGCCGTCTCCTTACAACTGCGACTTTTTGTCGCAGTGTTTTTGAGTATCGTACTCATAATTGGTGATAGATACACACAAGGTGGTACGGTTGTTCGTACTAGCCTCAATACCCTCGTTAGCCCGTTAATTTATGTTGCTAATTTACCATACGAACTTTTTAGTTTTAGTGCCAAAAGCCTGCATACACGGGATCAACTTCTTACTGAAAACGAAGCGCTTAAAAAAAGCAAATGTTACAAAGTGAGCAACTTCAGCAATATCAATTCTTAGCCAGAGAAAATCAAAAACTTCGTGCCTTACTTGGCTCATCGGCAAAGCAGTCTAATCGTAAAATTATTGCGCAAGTGCTTTCAGTTCATTCAAATCCATATAGTCACCAAGTGGTAATTAATCGTGGTACAACCGATGAACTCAGTGAGGGGCAAGCCGTTATTGATGAAATGGGAGTGGTAGGGCAACTTACTAAAGTAGGATCGACGACATCACGGGTATTGCTAATGACAGACACCACGCATGCTACGCCGGTACGTATTTTACGTAATGATGTGCGCACCGTGGTCGAAGGCATTGGTAAAATTAATGTCGTTAAACTCTCGCATGTGCCACATAGCTTAGATGTGCGTATTGGCGATGTACTCGTTACGTCAGGTTTAGGCGGCACATTCCCAGAAGGCTACCCCGTGGCTGTTGTAACTGAAATTAACCGAGATGAAGGTCAGCCATTTGCTCAAGTATATGCCGAGCCAATTGCTCAGCTAGATCGTATTCGTTTATTAGTTATTTTGTGGCGCAATAAGCAGGAGCGTCTAAATAATGATTAGCCGTTATTCATTGTTAATAGGGTTGAGCATATTTTTTGCCTTAGTTATGGCGTTAATGCCATTACCTTTTTCGTTTGAACCATTTCGCCCTGATTGGGTATTACTTGTTTTGATGTATTGGTCACTTGCATTACCGCATCGTTTAAATATTGCTACAGCATGGGTGGTTGGCTTATTAATTGATTTAGCTTCTGGTTCGCCACTTGGTGTGAATTCACTGACTTATTCGATTTGTATTTTTGTAACTGCAAGCAATTTCCAAAAAATTCGTAATTTTTCGCTTTGGCAGCAAAGCTTATTAATTGGTTTGTTTTTAACGCTTTATCATTTAATGCAGTTTTGGTTAAATCACTTTTTACTCGGTGTTTATTTTAATCCACAATATTTATGGCCAGTGCTTACCGGTATGGTGAGTTGGTTTTGGGTATTTTCATTACTTCGTAAGTACCGCAGACATTTTAGGATCAGGTAAATGACTACCTCAGTGTATTTGGCATCAGCCTCTCCCCGCCGTAAAGAATTACTAAATCAGTTAGGCATCGAGTTTTCGCAATTTAGTGTTGATGCAGACGAAAGCCAGTTGCCTAATGAGCAGCCGCATAATTATGTAGAGCGTTTAGCGCGTTTAAAGGCAAGCTTAGGTGTTGAGCTTGGCTATACCGACCGACCGGTGCTTGGTAGTGATACAGTGGTTGTTATTGATAACGAGTCTTTATGTAAGCCTCGTGATGAAGCTGACTTTACGCAAACATTAAAGCGCTTATCAGGTAACACACATCAAGTGTTAACGGCTATCGCATTTGCTAGTAAAGATAAAATACTTAGTTGCGTAGTAAGTACTGACGTTACGTTTAAAACCCTCACCGATGAAGAAATAAAAGCATATTGGCTAAGTGGTGAACCACAAGATAAAGCCGGTGGCTATGGAATACAAGGTTTAGGGGGTCGCTTTGTTACTCATATTTCGGGTAGCTATTTTTGTGTTGTAGGCTTACCTTTATATGAGACCGAACAATTATTACAAGCATTCTTAAGAAGGTAACATGAGTACAGAATTACTGATCAATGTCACACCAAGCGAAAGCCGTGTTGCCTTAATAGAAAACGGTGTATTACAAGAAATTCAACTTGAGCGTATTGGCAACCTCGGTATTGTTGGTAATATTTACTTAGGGAAAATAAGTCGTGTATTACCAGGAATGCAAGCTGCTTTTGTTGATATAGGCCTTGAAAAAGCGGCCTTTTTGCATGCGTCAGATATCGTAAACAGCGCATCAATTGTAGAAGGCGTTGACGACACTCCGATAAAAAAAGTACAAGATATTCGTGAGTTAGTTCGCCAAGGTCAATACATTATGGTGCAAGTGGTTAAAGATCCGCTTGGTACTAAAGGTGCAAGACTCACCACAGATATAACAATTCCTTCTCGTTATTTAGTATTTATGCCCGATGCTACTCATGTAGGAGTTAGCCAACGCATCGAAACCGAAGAAGAGCGTGCACGCCTTAAAAAAATAGTTGCGGAATATGGCGATGAAAATGGCAGTTTTATTGTGCGTACAGCAGCCGAAGGGGCAATCGAAGCTGAGCTAAGGCACGACGCTGAATTTTTAAGAAAGTTATGGGAAAAAATAGTATCTCGCAGAAAAAAACAAGTAAAGCGAGCATCTTACATGAAGACTTAACACTTGCGTTCAGAACGCTTCGTGATTATGTAGGTGAAGACATGGAGCGTATTCGTGTCGATTCAAAATTGACTTATCAAGAGCTTAAGTTATTTACTGATGAGTTTGTACCACAGCTTTCTAAAGTACTTGAGTATTATCCAGGTGAGCGCCCAATATTTGATTTGTTTGATGTCGAAAATGAAATTCAAAAAGCATTACATCGTAAAGTAACTTTAAAATCGGGCGGTTATATCATTATTGATCAAACCGAAGCGATGACCACGGTTGATGTAAACACTGGAGCTTTTGTTGGCCATCGTAATTTAGAAGAAACTATTTTTAATACCAATGTAGAAGCTACTTCGGCTATCGCCCGTCAACTCAGACTACGTAATTTAGGCGGCATTATTATTATCGATTTTATTGATATGGTAAGCGAAGACCACAAACGCCGCGTATTACATTCGCTTGAATCTGCGTTATCGAAAGATTGCACCAAAACGAATATAAATGGTCTTTCTGCACTCGGTTTAGTGGAAATGACCCGTAAGCGTACGCGCGAAAGTCTAGAACATATTTTATGTGATGTATGTCCTGCATGTTCAGGTCGTGGTTCGCAAAAAACAGTTGAAACAGTGTGCTATGAAATATTACGCGAGATAGTGCGCGTTAATCGTGCTTACGCAGCCGATAAATTTATGGTGTACGCTGCCCCAGCAGTGAGTGAATCTTTACTTAATGACGAATATCATAACCTAGCGGAACTTGAGCTTTTTATTGGTAAGCAAGTACATATTCAAACCGAGAGTTTATACAGCCAAGAACAGTTTGATGTGGTAATGATGTAATGAAAGCAAAAGCGGTCTGTTTTTTTGTTTTAGAAAGTTATGGCAAACCTGCGCCATAATTTTGGTATTACTGGCCGTTATTGTTTCTATTTTAAAATATACACTTCCTTATGCTAATGACTATAAAGGCGATATTGAAACTTACTTACACAGTAAATTTGATGTCAGCCTTTCAATTGGTTCTATTTCAGCAAGTTGGCAGGGTAGTGGCCCCGCTTTGGTTCTTGAAGATTTATCCTTTAAAGATAATGAAACGGCTCCTATTTCTCTTACCATCGCAAAAACCAGTTTAGAGCTTAATTTGTGGGAAAGCTTAAAAACGCTACAGTTAAAATCTAATTATTTTGTTATTAGTGGCTTTCACACCAGCGTTAATGTGGGCAACTTATTTAATGGCAATGAGCAAGGTGAAGTTTCTTTTGAACAAAAAGAACTCATTGAAGGTCTTTTTTTAGGTGAAACTGGGCATTTTGCTATTGAGAATTCAAGCGTCAACTTCATACTTGAAGATGGTAAAGAGCGTAAAGTAATGCTTAAAAATATTACTTGGCAAAATGAAGATAAAAAACACCTAGGCAGTGGTAGCTTCGCATTGCCTGGTATCTCAGTTGGTAATTTTGATGCGCGCATTGCTTTATCGGGTAAGACCTTGGAAAAGGTAATTGGTGATATGTATGTGCAAGCAAATAAAGTAGATGTATCTAACTGGTTAGCGCAATACATAACAAGTGAAAAGCAGCAATTACACAGTGATATAAATTTACAAGCTTGGCTTAAGCTCGAAAAAGGGCTATTTAGCGATATAAAAGTGCAATGGTTACCAAGCTTTGTGCGTTGGCAGTATGAAGAAAAAAATCAACAAGTTAGTTTAAGCGAAGGGGGATTTCATTTATACCCAGAGCAAAATGGTTGGCGCTTAAAAAGTACAGGTTTAACATTTGCTAGTAACAGCAAGGCTTGGCCAAGTTTAGAGTTTGAAGCAAAGCTAGATGCGCAAAACAAAGTATGGTTACAGCAAGTTGATTTAGAGCTACTAAATAATTTAGCTGGATTAACTAATTTTAATGGTTTAGCCCCTTTTTTAGAGCGTGAACCAAGTGGTTTGATTAAACAAGCATATTTAAATTTTGAAAGCGTTGAGCAGTGGCAGCTATGGTTTGAGGCTGACAATATTGGTTGGCAAGAGCTCGATTCAGTACCGGCTGCTCAAGGGTTAAGAGTAAGTGGTCTTGTAAATCAAGCAAGCGGACGTATTAGCTTATTTGGCGAAAATGGCACGCTTGTTACTGGCGAAAACTTTAGTAATGATATCCAATATAATCAAATTAATATCGATTTAGATTTAGTAAATCGAAAAGAAGGTTGGCACATCAGTAGTGATGAAATTTGGTTTGATAATAATGAAATAACACTTGCTGCTGAAATGCAGCTGAGCCTCGGGGATACGCCTCGTTTAGATTTATATGCAGAAGCATTTGCACCAGATGCCAATATTGCAGGGCATTACTTCCCGCTAAAAGCAATGAGCCCTGAGCTTGTAAGTTACTTAAATGGCGCAATTAAAGCTGGAGAAATAAAGAAGGCCCAAGTGCTGTTTGCAGGCCCGCTTACAAGCTTTCCATTTACAGATGGGTTAGGGCAATTTGATGTACTTGCGCAAATAGATAACGCAACGTACCAGTTTGATCCACAGTGGCCTTCAGTGACAAATGCGAATGTACAATTACATTTTGCCAATGAACGTATGGATATTTATAGCCAGCAAGGTAAGTTAGTCAATTTAGACTTGGGTAACAGCGTACAAGTTAGTATTGCTGATTTAATGGACGCCGATGAACTCATTGTGCAAATAGATAAAAAAGTAGCGATGGAAAAATTGCATGACTTTTTTACAGCCACTCCGATTGCCAACCCACTTGCTGAAATATTTAGTATTGTTCAAGGCAAAGGAGAAGCTAATGCAAGCATTGAGTTATTAGTTGGCTCTAAGTTTAAAGATGGTGCAAGCGTGAGTGGAACGGTCGGCTTAAACGGCTTGCCACTTTATATCGCCACTCCAGGAATTGACCTTAAAGATTTAAATGGTGAATTACACTTTAAAAACGATGATATAACCCTCAAAGATGCTACTGCAACGTGGCTGGGGATGCCGTTAAGTATTAATTACGACAGTAAAAGTAATAACGAAGATTATCGTGTAAATATAGATATAAGCGCTCAGCTAGATGCTGAAACACTTATCGACAGCGCTCAAGGTATTTTAAAAGATTACCTGAAAGGGAAAAGTGATGTAGATATTGGTGTAGTACTTGATTTTACTGAACAAGGCTTTAATTATCGTGCACAAGTTAGTTCAGATCTGATTGGTTTAATCAGTGATTTACCTGCACCGTATGGTAAAACGAGTGATAAAATATGGGCACTTGATGCTGTTGTGCAAGGCGATAAAATTTCAAATTTAATTACAGCCAATGCCAATCAACAATTTTATTTCAATGCCATATTAGAAAACGGTAAGCCGCAATTTAGTAATGCACACTTTATATTAGGTGGGCAGGATTTAGGGCTGAATCAAAAAGATTTAAGTGTAAATATCAATCTTGAGCAAACAGAGCTAACGCCTTGGCTTGATCTTATTGAGCAAATAACCAATGCAGCCAGATCAAACCCTGAAAATCAATCATCTGGCATTATGCCACCGTTAAATGAAGTGGTAGCAAGCATTGGAAAAATCAATGTGAGTAACATTGTATTTAATGATTTTGAAATGCGTTTAGCACCTTCTAAAAATGATTTATATTTGAAGTTAAATGCTAAAGAGTTGCGTGCTGATGTATTTATTCCAACCTCTCAACCGAGCCAGCCCATACGAATTAATACCGATTACTTAAGGCTTAATTTTGCTGAAAAAATTAAGCCAGAGTTTGAAGTGGCCGACGTATTACCCATAGCTGATTTAAGTTGGTTAACAAAACTACCGGCCATAGAGTTTGAATGTGGTGATTGTAAAATTGCACGCTATCAACTCGATAAGGTAAGCGCTTCGTTATTAGGTGATGGAAAGCGACTCTTAATTTCAGAACTGGTGGTTGATAAAGGCGATCATGTACTGCGCACTAAAGGACAGTGGGAAAACGGCTTAACGGAGTTTTCAGGAGAGTTAAAAAGTGATGACATCGGTTCTTTATTCAATGAGTTTGATATCACTACGGCTATTAAAGATTCTAAAGCAAATATTAACTATAGCCTAGCATGGCAAGCGGCCCCTTATGACTTTGATGTTGCGAGTCTAAGTGGTGAAATTGAGTGGGATTTAGGCGAAGGTCATTTAACTGAAATCAGCGATGGTGGTGCACGCGTATTTTCGTTACTGAGTCTTGATTCATTAGTACGTAAGCTAAAACTTGATTTTAGAGATGTCTTTTCAAAGGGCTTTTTTATAACAGTATGCAAGGCTCTATGCAGTTAGAAAACGGTATTGCTTACACTAAAGATACCAAAATGGACGGCGTGCCCGCCGATTTAACTATTAAAGGTTATGCAAATTTAAACACGCTTGATATAGATTATGACCTTGCTGTAGCGCCACAGGTAACCTCAAGTATTCCGGTTATAGTTGCATGGATGGTCAACCCTGTCACGGGGCTTGCTGCGTTAGCCCTTGATAAGGTTATTCATTCAGCGCGCGTCATCTCAGAGATCAACTTTAAAGTAACGGGTAAAATGAACGATCCTGTTGTGCAAGAACTCGACAGAAAAAGTCGTGAAGTTACGCTACCTCAAGCTGCGCAAAATCAGCCACAAGCATCAGTCGATTTAAAACTTAAAGATGCACAAGTAACAGCAACGCAATGAACAAAACAGCAAGCATAAGCACACCCACAATAGTTGCTCTACAAATGTGCTCAGGGCTAAACCCTGATGACAACATAGCAAACTTAAAACGCGCACTTAAAACACTTCCAGCAACAAGGCCATTACTTGTTTGTTTGCCTGAGGCTTTTTTAGTGTTTAGTAAAAGTGGCAGCGATACTTTACTTGTTGCTAAGCAGGTTGAGAGATACAAACTACAACTTAGTGAACTGTGCCAACACCATAATATTTGGTTAAATGCAGGCACAATGCCAGAGCCATTTAATGAACATAAATATCATGCAGCGTCGCACTTGCTCAATAATCAAGGCGAGCTTGTTGCAACGTACAACAAAATACATTTATTTGATGTAAACGTAGATGATAAAACAGGTAGCTATCGAGAATCAGATTTTACCCAAGCAGGTAGCGATGTGGTGGTGGTTGATTCTCCCTTTGGTAAAATAGGTTTAACAGTATGTTATGATCTGCGCTTTAGTGGCTTGTTCAATGATCTAGCTCGCCAAGGCGCGGAGATTATTTTAGTCCCGAGTGCATTTACAGTCGTTACAGGGCAAGCACACTGGCAACCGCTATTAGCAGCTCGCGCAATAGAAACACAATGCTATGTAGTTGCAGCGGCTCAACACGGTACACATGAAAATGGCCGACAAACATATGGTCACAGTATTATTATTTCACCTTGGGGTAATACCCTGAGCGAATTGCCAACAGGCACCGGTTTTATAAGCTGCCACGCAGATTTAGACCAGTTACAAAAAATTAGACGAGATATGCCCGTGCAGTCTCATCAACGATTTAGAGAGCATTTATTATGAATTCGGTTGAACAGCATTTACTACACGACAGCCTGCTAAATAGAGAAGAGCTCGAAAAAACGCTCGCTTACATACATCAGCATAAAGTGGATTACGCTGACTTATATTTTCAATCAAGCCACCACGAATCGTGGGTGCTTGAAGACGGCTTAGTTAAAGAAGGTTCTTATAACGTTGAACGTGGTGTTGGTGTACGTGCTGTAAGCGGCGAAAAAACAGGTTTTTCTTACTCTGATGCAATAAACCTTGAAGCGCTAAATAAAGCGGCAACAGCAGCGCGTAGCATTGCCGATGCTGGCGAAGATAGAGCAATTAAAGTATTTAGCGATGTTAAAGCTAAAGAGCAGTTTGCACCGCATCAACCAATTTCGAGTATGAGCGATACCGACAAGGTTAATTTATTACGCGAACTTGAAAACTACATTCGTGAATTAGCACCCGATGCAGAGCAAGTAATTAGCTCAATGTCTGCGGTATACGAAGAAGTATTAATCGCGGCAAGTGATGGCACGTTTGCTACCGATATTCGCCCACTTATTCGCTTAAACTGTTCAGTACTGCTTGAAAAAAATGGTCGCCGTGAACGCGGCGGCGCAGGCGGTGGTGCACGTTTAGATTATGGCTATTTTAAAGAGCTTGTTGATGGTAAACCGCGTTGGATGGAGTTTGCAGAAGAAGCGGTACGCCAAGCTAAAGTAAATCTTGAAGCTATTGATGCACCTGCAGGCACGATGGAAGTTGTACTTGGTAATGGTTGGCCTGGCGTGCTTTTACACGAAGCGGTAGGGCACGGCCTTGAAGGCGACTTTAACCGTAAAGGCGCGTCTGCGTTTAGTGGTAAAGTGGGCCAAAAAGTAGCATCTGAGCTGTGTACTGTTGTTGATGATGGCACAATGGCTGACCGTCGAGGTTCACTTAACGTAGATGACGAAGGTACACCAGCGGCTTACAACGTGCTAATCGAAAACGGTATTTTAAAAGGCTATATGCAAGATAAGCTAAACGCGCGTTTAATGGGTGTAAATCCTACCGGAAACGCACGTCGTGAGTCGTATGCACATTTACCAATGCCTCGCATGACTAATACCTACATGTTAGGTGGTGAGCACAGCCAAGCCGATATTATCAGTAGTGTTAAAAAAGGGGTATTCGCGCCTAACTTTGGCGGCGGACAAGTTGATATAACCTCAGGTAAGTTTGTATTTAGCGCATCAGAAGCGTATTTAATCGAAAACGGTAAAATTACTCAGCCAATTAAAGGCGCAACGCTTATTGGTAATGGCCCAGAAGTAATGCAGCAAATATCTATGGTTGGTAACGACTTAGCACTTGATAAAGGTGTGGGTGTGTGTGGTAAAGATGGTCAAAGCGTACCGGTAGGCGTGGGCCAACCAAGCCTTAAAATTGATCAGTTAACGGTCGGTGGTACAGCTTAAATATTACTCAAGCGCGAAGTGAATTCGCACCTACGTGCTGATGTTTATTGTAGGTGAGGTTTTACACCTCGCTTTTTAAATATAGGCTCAGAAATAGAGCGCGAAATAAATTCGCACCTACAATTTGCATTCTTACTCAGTGTAGGTGAAGTTTTACACCTCGCTTTTTAAATATACGCTCACGTAATAGAGCGCGAAATAAATTCGCACCTACAATTTGCATTCTTACTCTGTGTAGGTGAGGTTTTACACCTCGCTTTTTAAATATACGCTCACGTAATAGAGCGTGAAATAAATTCGCACCTACAATTTGCATTCTTACTCTGTGTAGGTGAGGTTTTACACTCGCTTTTTAAATATACGCTCACGTAATAGAGCGCGAAATAAATTCGCACCTACGATTTGTATTTTTACTCTGTGTAGGTGAGGTTTTACACCTCGCTTTTTAAATATACGCTCACGCAATAGAGCGCGAAATAAATTCGCACCTACAATTTGCCTGCTTACTCTGGGTAGGTGAGGTTTTACACCTCGCTTTTTAAATATAGGCTCAGAAATAGAGCGCGAAATAAATTCGCACCTACAATTTGCATGCTTACTCTGTGTAGGTGAGGTTTTACACCTCGCTTTTTAAATATAAGCTCAGAAATAGAGCACGAAATAAATTCGCACCTACAATTTGTATTTTTACTCTGTGTAGGTGAGGTTTATACTTCTCCCTCATCCCCTTTAGTTTTTTCAGCCTCTTTATACCATAACGCAAAAAAGCACTCTGTTAATTTGTGCTCTATCTCAAGCGCTTTTTCTGTAGGACAAAACAAGGTAAAGCTTGCTTTAAACTCACCTAAATCGGTTGTACCAAAGTGAATTACAGGCTCTGGGCCAGATATTTTTGCATCAAGTTTACGCTCAATCATCGAATTATAGCGGCTTGCTACTTCTTGAAACTCTTCGCAGTACAGCTTAGCCTGTTCGGTCAATGTGTCGTGAATAGGGTACGGGTTAAAGCTCTCTCTTCGGACAATAATAAAATGGTGTGTAACAAAGCGTTTTACAAAGTTTAAGTTTTTAATCGAGCTGGTAATTAGCTTATTGTTTGGTATGTATATGGTTTTTCTCGAAAATTGATAAGTATGTATATCAATTTCATGCATGGTCGTTTTAATCCAATCGGTTTCAGCAACTTCACCAAAGTAATCACCAACTTGTATCCAATCACCCACTCTAAACGGGCGTGTTGTTACTAGGTAAAAAAGCCTATTACACACTGAATAAATTCACGCGTTGCAAGTACAATCGCCACAGCAAAGGCGGCAATAGAAAGTGCAAAGTTTTGAATCTCTGTAGACCACACAAAGAGAAGTGATATCACCATTACAAAGTTAATAAAGTGCTTAATATTATGCGCGATGTAGCGAATATCTTTTTCTTTTTTCTCAGCGCGACTTTTTGCTAACTTATCGACAAGTATCTTAAGCACAAATGCAATTGTTAACATTATTAGTGAGAGAAGAAACGGATGCAGTAATATATCTTTAGTCATAAATTCCTAATGGTTTAAAGTTGATAAACACGACCAGTTTATTGATTTATTTTGCCAATGGGCTAATTTAACGCAAATAAAAACCCTTTAGCAAATTAATGCTAAGGAGTATTCGTTTTTATCAGTAATTTTCAATGGTTAAACCAACCTACTCTACTTGAACTCTGGTTAAGAGATTTACTAACATATTGAACTATAGTGATATTTAAGTTTATTTCTCTCTAGCTAGAGATTTCAGTAAATTAAACGCAGTTAGCGCTGAAAACAACTGCTTGAGATAAATTTATTATCCAGAGTTCAGGTTATTTAGATATGAGGTCTATTTAACGATAGGTAAATTGCACTATAACTAGAGTCTGTTTATCTTTTAGGTAAGGGTTAGCCTATGTTGTGCGGTTACCCCCATCAATAGGCGATAAAGCAGTATAAATACCAAACATGTGCAGCCCTAGGTTAAATAAATTTTAATACTTAAAGACTAGGTAATATTTTTTATATCTAGTTGTTTTAAATAAAAATTATAACAACGCTAGGAGAGGGGTAATTCGTTAAATTGTACCGGTACTTATGCAGGGCGCGAGCATACTTTGTTAAAAATGTTAACCAAAAAGAAGTTCTTCTCTAAAAGCATCATCATAACAAGCTCTTACACACTTACTTCTTATTGACCCCTTGCTTTTCGTATGCTGCTTTATCATGTTCCTAACGACGCGTCTAAATAGTGCCATATGTTGCGCACTTAATGGCTCATTTATTTGACAGGCATCTTCTTTAAATACGACATCCAGTATCCAGTGTTGCTGATTTTCTATCAGCCAATGTTGTCTTATTGCTTTACTTATCAATATATTGTCTGTCAACGATGTTAGGTAGTAATGTGTGTCAATACTCGTTCTATTACCCTTCGTTCGCTCTCGCTGCACCGCAACGATTGTCCTAACTGATGGCCAGCTCTCTTTAATTTCACTCGGTAATAAACGCGCATCAAGACAATCTATCGTGCGTACTTCTTTTCGCCCATGCCCTGCATCTTGTGTTACATGACTAAGTATCTCTGAGTTTTCAGATTCATACTGGTGTGTAAATGCATCTTGAATCGCGCTATAAAGTTTCTTTTGATTACCCTTTGCTTGCACTAGATAATCTGCATGTCTGCTAATTAGCTGTTTTAGCGTTTCTTTTTGGCAGTGCAAAGCATCAAGTGTAATGACGGTGTTATTGATATCGAGTATTTTCAATAAATCCCGAACTGCCGGTATTTCATTCGTCTTACTGCCAACTGTTTGGTGGAATAATGTGAGACCTGCCTCACAATCAAATGCTGAGACGAGGTGTAATTTATCAGCAATGTGTTTACTTGCTCCGCGAATAGTTTTGCCATCGAAGGCAATGACAGGATGCGCTGATTTAACGCGGTTTTGATTGACCCAGCTATACATCGCGAGTAGTAATGAGTCAGTATCAACGGTTCTAAAAATCCGAGCAATACTATGTCGAGTGGGTATGCCATTTTTGAAAGAACGAAATCCTCTTAACCAATTAAGCTTACTTTCGCCATAGACTTCAATATCTTGCCAGTTTTCACACCCTGATGTAACGGCAGTAATAATAAGAAAAAGCACATCAACTAAGTTATGGTGTTGATTTATATGTGAACGATTATCTTTGACGAGTTCTAAATGTGAGAAGAGTGACATAATAAGTTTAAGGTGATTAAATTTATGGTATTAGATCATAAAATTTGTTTATTTACAAAGTGTGATCCCGCCCTGGGTACTTATGTCAGTTGGTATTAAAGGCTATTTAACATCAATAATGCCTTTGCTTGTATTTTATCGAGAGTAAATTAGATGTACCGTGGTGGAATAGTCCAGATCCTATAGATAATTTAGTGTGAAGCACGCATTTCAAGTGAAGATGGGTATTGTGGTTTTAATCGATAAGACAAGCTGCTAGATACGTATTTCCGGCTTTTATTTAAGTACGCGCAATATAGAATTAGAATACTTATCAAGCATTAAATTTATTTCACTAAGTACTTTCCCTTTACTTCATAAGTTCCATTTAACCCATATTTTATAAGTCGGAAATAACAAAACAACTACTTATAAGTTAGAAGGTATTGAACCGTCCTATTGAGACTAGAACTGCTAATTTTTTGTCAGTGCAGTTTTATTTGATGAGGTTTAAGTTCACAGACTTTAATTTATAACGCTATTCTAATAATTAAAACTACATACAGTAATAAAAGCGATTATTAGTTTTTATCACTCCTCTACCTTGCAATATATTGGCGCTTTTTTGTTGTAATGCTTTGTAATAGACACGAATCAAAAAAGTAATACTATTATTTCCTTAAATACAGACAAGTAAGAAAAACACCGGATAATGATAAATAACTACATATTGTTATTTTTTTGTTTTTCTTTTGTTTTATTTTTGTTCACATAACTCTTGGTTCTACGTCATCGCTTCGTAAATTCAATTTAAAGCGGAGAGATGATGTTTTTATCAAGGAGTTCCCATTCAAGCGTTCAGCTTGAAACTAATCCCCACCTAAAGTTTTGGGTTATTTGGTCAGATTATGAAAAACGAGTGCGGGCTTGTTGCTATAAATGGTTATATAGCGACCAAGATCGAGTTGAAGACGCCATGGCACAAGCGTGTGAAAAAGCGCTTAAAGTTTATATACAAGACAGCTCTCAAATAGAAAACATGTTTGCTTGGCTTTGTCGGATAGCCCATAACATCTGTATGGATATACATCGCTTAAATAGTAAAGAAAGCGATTTAGTGAAACAAGCCAACAGCTCCTCAACACAGTTTTATTTTACGGAGAGCCGGTCACAAACATTGGAAAGTGAGTATGAACGTATTCACCTATATCAGAAGTTGATGGATGCCATTAATGATTTGCCTAATGATTTAAAGCAAGTGATCCAGTATAAATTTATTTATGAAATGGAGTACTCAGAAATAGCAAACCAATTACAAATTAGCCAAGAAAATGCAAGAAAGCGTGTGCAATTGGCTCGTAAGAAACTAAGTGCATTACAGTATGTATAAGCCCTCATGTTCAGGTCATCGGTTTTTCTTGGCTTGTAACCACAAAATAATTTAAAAAATCTTTTTCACAAACAGATGAATACCCCGTTATTCAAATAACGGGGTATCTGACCAAGATACCCAAATTTAAATCGAACATTCGCATCACCTTAGCTGGGATTGATGTGGCGGAGCTTGGCTGGAGCATTAATATGAAAAATGAAAGGCAGTGGTTTGTGGTTTATACCAAAGCCAATAGTGAGAAAAAATTTGCTGTACAGGTCAATCTTTTGCAAAGTGATTGTGAAGCATTTTTGCCTTTAATAGATCAGGCCCGCCAATGGAGTGACCGAACCAAAGTGGTAAGCGTACCGTTATTTAAATCATACGTATTTGTTTATATTGACGGTAATGAATTTCAACAGTTAAAACGCCTACCAGGTTTCGTTTCATATATTAAATTTAATAATCTACCAGCTGTGATTTCTCAGCAAGAAATGAAAAAAATTCAACGTTTTATATCTACAGGTAAAGTGGTTGAAGTGCTGTCTAATCGTTTGCTAGTAGGAACTAAAGTGGAAATTGTTAGCGGTAGTTTACAAGGGTATTGCGGTATTCTGGTTGAGCGACGTAATCAACAATTAGTCGCAATTGAAGTCGAGGGATTAGCGCAAAGTATGATGCTAACTTTACCTGAAATGCTATTGAAACCGATTGTTGAGGTTTAATTATGGCGTATCTAAGTGAAACAAATATACAAACGCTGAAAGCCCAATTATTGCGTTATGAGGGGTTATCATTAAAACCATATAGATGTACCGAAGGAAAATTAACGATCGGTATTGGCCGTAACTTAGAAGATAAAGGTTTGTCATTGGATGAGGTAGATTACCTATTAAACAATGACATTAATAATGTTATAGCACAGGTTGCAGTGCATATTCGCGTTTTCAAATTATTGAATGAAACTAAAAAGATTATTTTGCTAGATATGGCGTTTAATCTTGGGGTTGCAGGGCTATGTAAGTTTAAAAATATGCTCAGGGCACTGGAAGATAAAAATTACCCTTTAGCAGCGGCTGAAATGCTTGACTCTAGATGGGCTAAGCAGGTTGGAGTGAGAGCTGATGAGCTGGCACAAAAAATGGCTCTAGGAGAGTGATATGAGTGCCATTATACCTCAATTACAAGTGCCTCATTCAGAGCAAGAGCGGCGAGTTGCTTATCATCTCTATCAGTTTGGTAGTGCGCTAAAAGCACAAGATGAACATCTAAGTGATACTGTTAAAGAGCTACATGAGCAGTTAAATAAACTAATTTTTATGCCACGGTTTAACCATCTTACTGATTTATTTTCGTTGTCTCATTCTGAAACTAAGTTGCTAGCACTTGTTTATATTCAAGTTCAAGATCCAGACGTAATAGCCCCATTTTTAGGATTAAGTTGGTTTGAGCAAGGGCCAACATTGAGTTTAGATAAGTTAGTAACATTAGTGGACGAATCTTTAAATAAATACAACACCATAGCAGAATTTGGCCCTAAATCAGCATTGTTTAAATGGGGGTTAATATACCTAACAAATGAGAGTATAGGTTTACAAAGCGCAGTGAATATTGCCCCTTATTTACATGAATTTTTGCAATGTGGTACTACAAGCTGTGATTACCTTAGTTTCTTTACTTTAGTAGACACGGCGCAGGACCCAGTATTTGATAGTTGTTTTAGTTTACCAGAAGAGGTTGCAGCTCAATCATTACTTATTATCGACAGTGAAAATGATGAAATAACCGCCTGGTATACTCAGCAGTTGGCATTACGGTGCGATACCACGTTGGCACACTATGTAGCAGAGCCAAACAATGGTTTCAACATATCTCATTTAGCGCATGAATTTGCCTGCTTACAGCTCATAGCTCAAACGCAACCAGTATTATTGTATTGGCCCGAAATTGGTAGCTTGTTACAACACAACTTAATTCAATTAAATACTCTAGTTGAGCAATGTACAAAATTGGCGTTAATAACAACAACAGCTAGCCCCTGGTTTGACGAGGTATTTACGCAATCATTAAAAATTAAAGTACAAGTACCAAATTTGTCACAATTAAAAGAGGCTTGGTTGTCGTTATGTAATAGCGAGCAACATACGCATTTAGATAAAGCCCAAGCTCAGCAGTTGGTGGCTAAATATCCCGTAGCGTTACCTCATATGAAGCAGCTAGCAAACAATGCTAAGGCAGATAAAAGTGATGAACAAGATTACTGGGAAACATTGCAAGCGCTGTGTTTTTCAGCGCAAAGTCAACACTGCGATGAACTAGCTAAATTGTGTCAAGCGCGCTTTACCCTCGACGACATGATATTGAATGACAAAATTACGGTGCAATTGCAGGAGTTAATCGCCAGAATTAATTTTAAAGCTTCATTACAACAGCGTCTACCTAGTTTTAATCAAGGATGTAAAGCGCTATTTTGGGGTAAACCAGGCACTGGTAAATCTATGGCCGCAGAAGCCATTGCAGGTGAATTGCAACTACCACTGTACATAGTTAATTTGGCCAATATTGCCAGTAAATGGATAGGTGAAACTGAAAAGCACTTAGCTAAGCTATTTGATTCAGCTCAGAAATATAATGCGGTACTCATGTTTGACGAAGCAGATGCGATTTTTGCAAAACGCAGCGAGGTAGAGTCAAGCCATGATAAAAACGCCAATATGGGCGTAAGTTACCTACTTCAACGTATGGAACACTACACGGGCTTGTTGTTACTAAGTACTAACTTTAAAAGTAACCTTGATGAGGCATTTTTACGTCGCTTTCAAGGGGTAATTGAGTTTACTTTACCTGATAAACAGCAGCGCGTTGATATTTGGCAGCGTAATTTAAGCACCAATGCAGATAGTGATTTATGCCAAGGCATTAGCCAACTTGCAGCATTGTTTGAGCTCAGTGCTGCGCAAATAATCAATATCTGCGAAATGGCATTGTTGCAAAGTTTGATCGCTGACAAAAAGTTGATTAGTCGAGCCGAGATTGCCAATGCATTACATAGAGAACTCTCAAAACAACATGCCGGCTTTATGACCCAGCAATCTTTATCAACGTGGTTAACGGGAGGGCACAATGGACGCAACCTTAATTTATAAAGTACAACAGGCACTTGATTCGTTTATTAAAGACAAAGTTTTATCGCTCAATAATAACGATGATGTAGTAGATACTTCTATTGTATTGAGCTTTCAAGCGCCAGATAATGAATTTACTACTGGTTTAGGCAGCGACCCCGCAATAAATTGTTATTTAGTTGGTATAACTGAAGATATTCAGCGTCGTCAAAGTGAGCCACCTCGTACGCAAATAAATTTTACGCAAACTCACCGTACACGATTCATTGAGCCTAAATTTGTGTCATTGACTTATATGCTAACCGTTTGGAGTAAAAACCCACAGCAAAGCGCTGCGATAGAGCATTTGATCATGGGCTATTTAATTGCAGGTATAGGACGGTACGATTTTCTACCTGAAGAGTTACTACTCGCACAACAAATTGATATATCACCTTATGGTATCCGCAGCCAAATATTCGGTAATGAGTACAGTGAAAAAGTAACAGGGCAAGTATGGCAGGCACTCGGGAGTACGCCTAAAGCAACCATTCTCTATACGCTCTCTTTGCCTATGCCAGTATTTGAGCCAGTACAACTGCCAATAGTAAAAGAAATTAATAAACTCTTAGATAACAAAGCTTAATTTAACCTCAATTATTTTACCTAACAGATCCCATAATTTAATCGGCAGTTGTTGAGCATTCAGCTCAGCGGCTGAAATCATCATTTATTTATTAGATTACAGAGGAATATTATGAGTACTTCAGAACTCAATGAACGATTAAAAAGCTACTTTCAGCGTGGTGATATCCCTACTCAACAAGAATTTGGGGATCTAATTGATACGGCAACAAGCAGTATCAATAATGATCGTTTACCAGAGCAGATAGATTTAACTCAAATTGGAGAAAATTCATCGCTTAAAGTGAAAGAGGTTATAGCTAATGGCGCACAAATCACGAATATTGCCAACAATCATTTACCGTCGAAAATAGATTTAACGCAGAGTGGGTTGGTCACCGATTCAAGTGTAAAAGCGGGTGAATTAATTGGTGATGGCGCACAAATCACGAATATTGCCAACAATCATTTACCGCCTCAAATAGATTTAACGCAGAGTGGATTGGTCACCGATTCAAGTGTAAAAGCGGATGAATTAATTGGTGATGGGGCAAAAATAAGCAATATAGCCAACAATCATTTACCGCCTCAAATAGATTTAACGCAGAGTGGATTGGTCACCGATTCAAGTGTAAAAGCAGGTGAATTTATTGGTGATGGGGCAAAAATAAGCAATATTGCCAACAATCATTTACCACCTCAAATAGATTTAACGCAGAGTGGATTGGTCATCGATTCAAGTGTAAAAGCGGGTGAATTTATTGGTGATGGGGCAAAAATAAGCAATATAGCCAACAATCATTTACCGCCTCAAATAGATTTAACACAGAGTGGCTTAGTCACTGATTCAAGTGTAAAAGCAGGTGAATTTATTGGTGATGGGTCAGGCCTTATAAACTTACCTCAGATTGATCTCCCTTCGCAAATTGACTTAACCCAAGCGGGAACGGTGACGGATTCAAGCATAAAAGCAGGTGAATTTATTGGTGATGGATCTGGCCTTATAAACTTACCTCAGATTGATCTCCCTTCGCAAGTTGACTTAACCCAAGCGGGAACAGTGACGGATTCGCGCATTGAAGCAGGTGAATTTATTGGTGATGGGGCTAGGTTATCTAATATTCAAACTACTAGTTTACCCATTGCAACGTTTGCAGATATTCAAATGGGTGATACAAGCAAGCTGACTACCGCACAACACGGTGGCTGGTTAAATCAAAAAGTAGAAGCGCTTACATGCCCCAATTTGTTGCCGCTGCTGATTGCATGTGTTGAGACAACACAAAACATCGATATTGATAACGTTCCTAGTGAAATTGATGGTTATATGCTTGTTGATGGTGATTTGGTGTTATTGAACGCCCAAACGAATAAGAGTGAAAACCGCATATGGCAAGTAAATGAACTATCAAGCTCATTTTCTTTACAGTCTGTGGTCAGCTATGAACCTGTTGACATGGTTCACGGCGATGCGGTGATCATAACTCAAGGTGACATTTATAAAGATCAAGCATTTATGCTTAGGGCTATTTACGATAATGATGCTGATTTTGAGTATCAATGGAAAATGACAGCCAGTTTAGTGACTGTTGGTGATGGGCTTATACAGAGTAAAAACCGCTTCAGTGTAAATTTCGCTTCAGCTAATGATCTCGCTAATGGCAGAGTTGATAAGGTTATTGATAGTGCTTTATTAAAGCAAAACTTAACTTCGCTTGGGCAACAGCTTCAAAACCAAATGCTTAATATTAACCCTCAAGTACACACTAATGACTTTACTATTGACGCAAATTCCATTCATTTTTTAGATCTTACAGATGACACTACATTGACAGCTATAATTGATGAAAAAGTCACCTATTTTAGGGTGCAAGACTTTAGTGGAACTTGGGGGACAAACAGCCAAGTTATTCTTAAATTTGCAGATAACTCCAGCCTTACAATATTGCTCAACAGCTCACATGCTTATTATGATTTATACAAAGTAAATGACATTTTTTATTCCTATGACTCAACTGGCAAATTCTTTCTCTAAGGCAACCAGTTATTAATTTAGTCATCAATTCAAACACCCCTCCCTCTAAAAGGAAAACCCTATGAATAATTTTGTAAACGTGATCCAAAAACTTGAAGAACTGAGTGCTCGTGATAGTAATAAAGCTAGAAGCCTAAACTTATTAAATAGTGTTATTTATCAGGTTCGTGCTGATATGAACCAATATTTAGGTATGCAAACAACTGACTTACACAGGGTAGAAGATATAGCAGATGTGCTTGGCTATGCTGGTCGTGTAGTCGCCGCTAGTGATGACTTACCAATGACCCCGATTGAGCCTGCCATGTTTGGCGCAACAGAGTTTTACACGGGGGATTACTTTTTGGTTAAAAATGGTCCTGAACGCGGTATTTATCCAATCACCATTTTTGATGATGGAGCTGGTTTTAAAACGTACGACCTAGACCCTGCTTTAAAACGATATTTAGGCGATGTTGCCGTTGTTGTACTTAAATTAGTTGAAAATGATTTAGTACAAAAACACAGTATATTCAACCTCTCCAACGATATATGGCAAGAGCGTGTAATTGCGTAATCACGTAATTATACGGTACAACTAAGCCATGTTTACGACCTTTCGAGAAAAGCTAAAACGCTACTTCATTACAGGTGCAAAACCAACCCAGGCGCAGTTTGCCGAGTTTTTAGATGCAGCGTTTATTCAAAGTGATGATGGCATTACGAAGCAGTCATCTGCAGCGGGGCAAGTACTGACCTTTTTACTGCAAGAACACCATCATAACAATGCAGTTTTTCAACAAAGTGTGTGTATTCAAGGCGATTTAATTGTAGAGGGGCAGCTACTCGGTGCCCCTTCATCAAGTACCACAACACCAACCAGCCAAGTTTATGAAACATCAAACTACAGTGCGGCTAACGCACATACCCAACAAGTTAGCGTGCCAATTGGCTGTATTTTACTCTACTGCGGCGCACAAATCCCCGACGGCTTTTTAGCCTGCGACGGCCTAAACGGTACTCCTAGTTTGGCACCGTTGGTGGATAACCCCATTCAACCGATTCGTTACATTATTAAAATGCATTAATGCTGCTTTTTATTCATTGACATCTTATATACGGCAGCTTCATTTAACCTATTATTATACCTTGGAATTTTTATGTACCAGTCACTTAATCAAAAGCAGCAAGAACACGACACGCTCCCCGTACAACGCCAAGCAATAAGCCGAGAAACGCGTTTAAAAGACAACGTAGGCAGCATGATGGGCGTCGATTTAAGCCACGTTGCTGTGCATACCAACTCATCCAAGCCCGCGCAACTTAATGCCCACGCCTATGCCCAAGGCAGCGAAGTACACATCAGCCCGGGGCAAGACCGCCATTTAGGGCATGAGCTTGCTCACATTGGCCAGCAAATGCAAGGTCGCGTACAAGCCACTACCCAGTTTGCAGGGCAAGCGGTGAATGATGATCCAAAATTAGAACATGAAGCCGATGTGATAGGGGCAAGAGCAGAGAGTATGTGACTAAGTTAGAGCGTCATGTCGAATTGACAAGCTTTGTTTTAAGTTAAGTGTTATGAAGCAAGTGACTTGACCCCTTATCCTATATGACCCCTTATCCTATATGAGATATATCCAAGCATTGCTAGGGCATTCTAGCTCTAAAACGACCGAGATTTATACGCACATAACCACGAAAGGTTTTGAGGGGATAAGTTCACCGCTGGATGAGATTGACGGGTTGTGAATAGATGACCAAAAGAGTGGCGCTTTAACAGCCCATGCGGGTATTAAAGAGCTACCGCTAATGGGAAGTAGATGAAGTTTAAAAAAGTGGACTTTTAACAGCCAAAATAGGTGTTAAAAGTCCAGAAATGATAATGAGATAGTCAGAATAAACGCCACATCCACCACTGTGTGGTGTATCTGGGATTGTTATAGGCAATAAAAAAAGCCTATAACATCGAAAAAACCCAATTAAAAAAGGTTTGAAATATGTATGAACAAGTAGATAAACCGAAAGAGAACAAAAGTAGGGCTGTGGCTAATTCTGTTACTCAAAAGAAAAGTGATGTGAAGCAAGGTTTTGGGTTTGTGGATAATAGGTCTGACGCAACTTCTAAAAGAAAAATGAAAGAGACCGTTAATGATAGTCTTAAATCGATACAGTTAAAAGTAGGTGAGGTTACAGGTAGTCTTGGGAAAACGAATATTCCAAGTATTAGTTATGGCCGGCTGAGTACTACAGTATTGCAACGCCAAATATTAATTGGGGACAAGTGGGAAGGTCATGCAGATGATGTTCTGGTAAGTGATATTGAGAAAGACGTAAAGCCTCGGTTGAACTCCTGGTCAGAGCTTAAAGATAATATATTTAAAAAAGGAACCAATGGAGATACTAATAAGGCAGTCAACGCCTATTACACTGTTGACCTCAGTATAGGCGTGTCTCCATTCGAAGCTGACATTCGAGCATCCCTTAGAAAGCACAATAACCGTACAAGCTTCGCTGACAGAAGTGATTTATACAGACAAGTGACACAAGACATCAAACTCTCTCTATTGGGTTTCCACAATATAGCCGGTATTGCCCATCATGACGGGCAATTTAAAAGAACTGACGATGGCTTTGGTGGTTCTGCCAGTGGCCGTAAGAAGAAACTTGTTATTTATCGAACCATGCCTAAAGCCGATTGGAGTAATTACAAAGGCAGTGGTGATTTGAAAGATATTCTGTTTGGTCATGGAGGCTCTCTTGGTCAGGCAATGCACTATTTTGATAAATCTAAAAAGAGTAGTAAAGATGATGTGCTTGTTGAATTTAAATTTTCAGGTGATGCTTCGAAGCTATTGGACTATTCAAAAGTTAACGGAGGAGGTGAGGGCGGTGCCCCACAGGGTAATAAATTGACTGGTAAATCAGAGCAGAACGACATTATGAAAGTAGATAAAGATGTTTTTAGTGTCCACTTACATAAAAGTAAGGACTTAATAAAAGAACTGAAGCCACAAGTTCGTCTCGTTGAGAAGGTTTTATGAAAGTTAATATACACCCAATCAAAAAAACAGGCACTGAATTTAGCCTTTACCACAGAAGCCCATAACAAAACCTAAAAGCCATTGAAAACGTCTTTTAGCCTGATTGTTATAGGCAATAAAGAAAGCCTATAACAACCACTGAATAAAAATTAAAAGGTTTGAGATATGTATGCACAAGTAGAAAAGATGAAAGAGAACAAAAGTACGACAATTGCTAATAATGTTGGACAGAAAAAAGGAATTCTAGCCAGGGTTTTGGATTTGTGGATAATCGCTCCTTGTCAATATTGCAAAAAAATACAATGGTCAGCCAAAGCCGTAGACAATTAAAGAGTATAAATAGTGAATTGGTCGATAAGTCTATCAAGAAAAAGGACAATTCGAGACCGGGGGATACTCTTCAGAGAGTATGTTATTCCGTGAAAGGAAACGGAACGCATGATGGAGATACTGCGCCTAAATCGGGGTTTACTAATCAGGATACGTATTATAAAGATGGGGTTGTGGCTGTAAACTTTAACTCAACTCGTATAGGAGTAAATGAACTGGATGGTAGCGGTTTGGTACCCACTTCTGATGTGACTCATCTTGTGGGGCAGGTAGATCATATCGTTCCAGCGAATTTGGGAGGCGGAGCATTGGACAGTAACGGAAGGTTAATCGATGCAAAATCAAATATGAGCAGAGGGGATAATTTCACCAAATTCAATCCGAAATTTGCTACAGATGATATAGTCATAGTAGCTGATAATAACAAGGCATATGAAACCGCAACTAACGCAATGAATTATGGTGGAGCAGCTGCGGCACAAATAAAGTATTTACATGATCAGTTCCCTGCTATTTGGGGACCTACTAAGCGTTTTCAAATGCCAAAATAATCCCATAACAAAACCTAAAAATCATTAAAACGCTTTTTAGCTCAATTGTTATAGGCAATAAAGAAAAGCCTATAACAATCGCTAAAGTCCAATTTAAAAAGGTTTGTAAATATGTATGCACAAGTAGAAAAGTCCAAAGAGAATAAAAGTATAGCTATTGTTAATTCTGTTGCGCAGCGGAGATTACAATCACAAGTAAAACAGCGGGTTAAGAGCGAGGCCTTTTTAGTACCGATAGAAGGGTCGCAATATACTGGTTCTGGGTGGGCAGGATCTGGTCCGGGGGAACTATTTTCGAGTGGTGAAAGACATAGTCTTTTAGGTAATAATAAAACCAAAACTGTTAAAAAAGAAACATTAATCGGATCTTTTGATCTTTTAAGTGACGATAATGATGGCTCAAGACTGCTTAGTCCTGGTGATTTATCAACTGACCTAGCTGCGGTTGATCATATAGTGCCAAAAGCGGGTGGTGGTGGAAATCACCCAGCTAATGCTCAAATAATTTCATACTCGAAAAATTCTAGCAAAAGTGATTCATATCCTTGGGGGCCTTTCAAGGGCGATGTGAAAGTATATAATCCAGCAAATGACCATGTGTATAAGAATACAACTACCGCTAAAGCATATGGTGCAAATGTTACTGAGCTAGAAAAGACATATAATTCATGGTGGTTGCAGGACTTAAAAACGATGTAGTTTATGTATAAAACGCCTATAACAAAACCTAAAACCCATTAAAACGTCTTTTAGCCCAATTGTTATAGGCAATTGAAGAAAGCCTATAACAACGAATAAAGCTAATTCAAAAAGGTTTGAGTTATGTATGAACAAGTAGAAAAACCAAAAGAATACGAAAAAAGGGGTCCGAAAAAAGGGGTCTGAAAAAAGGGGTCAAATCACTTGCTTCATGATATAGGTCGACTACCTTCAAAGGAGTATTATTAAAACAGGTAGTTCACAATGCCAAGGCCACAACGAATTGAGTACGAACATGCTTTTTATCATGTTATGAACCGTGGGCGCGGACGGCAAAATACCTTTCACGACGAATTATACTTTCAAGCCTTTTTAACCACATTGGGTGAGGCACAAGCGCGCTTTGATTGCGTTATTCATGCGTATTGCCTTATGACGAACCACTATCATTTGTTGATTGAAACACCCAAAGCGAATTTAGGCCGTGTTATGCGCCATATTAATGGGGTTTATACTCAGCGATATAATAAGTTGAAGCATACCGATGGGCCATTATTTCGCGGGAGGTATAAGGCGATATTGGTCGAAAAAGATGAGTATCTGCTGCAATTAAGCCGCTATATCCATCGTAATCCTATTGATATGACTATGCCGCTGGTGGATGACTTAGCGCACTATTCTTGGTCGAGCTACCCAGCTTATATCGGGAAAGTAAAACCACCAGAATGGCTTACGCGCGACTTTACTTATCAAATACTGGGTCATCGTCACAAGTTTAAGCAGTACAAAGCTTATGTATTACGAGGTAGCAGTGATGAACTCACTGACTTTTACGACAAAGGTAATATTGCATCGGTTTTGGGCAGTGATGGTTTTAAACGTTGGTTGAAAAACACTCAGCTTATAAATAGCCCCGAACCTGAGGTTTTACAGCAACTAAAACCGAATATCACAATGAATGAGGTGGTTATGGCGGTTGCTGATTATTATGCTTGCCCGCTATCTAAAATTACCAGTGTGCTTAAAGGGCCAAGCAAAGGATTTGAAGGACGTAAAGTTGCCATGTATTTTTGCCAAGAGGTTTTGGCTGAAAAGTTAAGTAATATTGCAGAGTATTTTAACCTTGGTCATAGTGGCTCTGTGAGTTTTATTACTCATCAAATAAGAAAAAAGCGCAGAGAGGATAAGCAATTTTCAAAACAATTAGATGCTATTTTTGACAGTATTATGAAGCAAGCGATTTGACCCCTTAAGACCCTTTCTCATCAAATAAGAAAAAAGCGCAGAGAGGATAAGCAATTTTCAAAACAATTAGATGCTATTTTTGACAGTATTATGAAGCAAGCGATTTGACCCCTTAAGACCCTTTTTTTGACAGTATTATGAAGCAAGCGATTTGACCCCTTAAGACCCTTTGACCCCTTAAGACCCTGACCTCTTAAGACCCTGGCTCCTTATAAGACCCGTTGGCTTCCTTGACTTCTTTCCTGACCCCTTAAACTTCCTACATGATTGTACTTTCATTTATTGTGATAATGTTGGATTTCACATTTTTACTTTTCACGCGTCTGTTCAGGTATGCAATTTATTTTATTTGAGTAAGGGATGGTTATGCCGCTTGTATGTGTGGATGGTGCTGCGATTAAAATTACAGTTAATGGCGCCCAGCAGCTAGTAAAAACCAGTGATAAAATTCCAACTGCGACTAAAAACAAATTCTCACAAGGTAAAAAAGCAGTGCTCACTGAGGATGATGTAAAACAGTGGTTGCAAAAATTTCAGTCAAACTACGATAACGCTGCTTTTAAGGGCGGTATTGCGATGGGTAAAGTCATTTCTGGTAAGCCAAATTTAACGGTTAAAGGTAAGTCTAAAACAGCGCTAGTCACCAAAGACACGCAAATAATGGCGCTACTACAAATTTCAAAACCAGCGCAAAGTCCACAAGGTGTACCCGATCCCGTACCTATGATCAATATTACTATTGAGTTTACTGATGCAGGGCAGACAAAGCTTACAGTTGTTTAGTTCGTGGAGTGTTATTACTCTTCATCAGTAAAAAAGCATATTTAATTTAAAGCAGGAGAATAAATGATGGGACTGTTATCGGTTTTATTTTCTTCCAAAGCACAAGAGCCTATTAACGCAATCGGCTCAATACTAGATGAGTTATTTACTAGTGATGAAGAAACGCTAAATTTAGATATTCTCAAACAACGTGTAGCGCAGCAACCTAATTTAGTTCAAGCAAAAATTAATCAAGTGCAAGCATCTCACCGTAGTTTATTTGTGGCGGGTGCCCGGCCTTTTTTAATGTGGGTGTGCGGCCTTGGCTTTTTATTTGCCTTTGTTATTAATCCTATATTGCAGTGGTTGTTGCCAGAGATTGGTACTCCACAATTACCACTCGACGTCATGATGGAGCTTACTTTGGCCATGTTGGGGTTAGCTGGCTTACGAACCGTTGAAAAACTCAAAGGTGTTTCTCGCTAGCTATAAAATAATGCATTACAAAATTATATTTCAATTAGTTTTCACATTTCTTATCGAACAACGTCTTCTGAACACAATATAAATAAACTTGTTATTAGGGCTGTTTACCTTTCGAGGTTGAATTTACAGCGGTATGTTTGGTTTGTAGGCAACGCAGCGCAGCGCCTATGCTGCGTTAACCCCTATAAATAGGCGATAACGCAGTATAAAAAACCAAACATGTGTAGCCCTTTGGGTTCGCCCTAGGGGCGATTTACTCTTTGTTGCTTGGTTTCAATTTATTGTTACATGGATGTAAGCCAATAGGGTAACGCAAGATCAGTTACCGAGCCCACTAGGTTATAAACCTCGCAACGCGATTAATCGTCCCTAGATAGAACAAGCTGTAATCTTAAAAGGTTAACAGGCCTTAACGTGACAGATGAAGCTGGTTGTGAGGTAACTCAAATTTTCTTCTAAGTAAGTTTCAATTATTTTGCCATCAGTTGTGACTGATGAGGCGGAGCCGTGGGTTAACCCATAAAGTCTTTTGAGTACTAAGTAGGATCCGCCAGGCGTTTATCCATTTTATTTGGTGGGTAGGCATTGATAAAAGGCTTGCTTGGTGCTCAATCCCTAATTCTTGCCATTTCGGCGTTTAAGAATGCGTTCTATTAACTAAAGGAAATACTATGTCTCAATATAAAACCCCTGACGTCTACGTTAGAGAAAAATCAATTCTACCGCCGTCAGTCGCAGAGGTGGCAACGGCTATTCCAGCATTTATTGGTCATACCACTCAACTTAATGAAGCCGGTGATGCTGCCAACTTTTTAAACATGCCAGTGCGTATTACTAGCATGGTGCAGTTTGAAGCAAACTTTGGTGGCCCATACAAAGAGAGCTTTACGCTAATGCCTAGCTCTAAAGGTTATGATATTACCAATGTAGCGGCTGTTGCTGATGATCTTGCAAAACTAGAAGGTGCTAAGTTCTTTCTTCATCAAGCAGTTAGTCACTTTTTTGCTAATGGTGGTGGGGCGTGTTATGTCGTTTCTATTGGTATGGCAGGTACACTTGCGTCAAAAGAGTCTTATAGCGCTGGCATTGACCTTTTAAATAAGGTTGATGAAGTAACACTTATTTCATCTCCAGAAGCAATTGGTTTAGACGAAGTTGGCCACTACGAGGTGCAAAATAAGGCGCTTAAACATGCAGAAAAACGCATGGACCGTTTTGCATTAGTTGATGTGCAAATGCAAGAAACGCCTGCTGGGACTACTGCAATTGTTCATGACTCTGAACGTTTGCGCGCCAAAGTAACGCAGGGTTTAAAATATGGTGCATCTTACTACCCATATTTAAAGACGACTATCGCACGCAGTTACGATGAAGCAAACGTGACTGTTAAGGTGGTAGAAGATGAAACAGCAGACCCTATAACTTACAAAGATGTGATGCTATCTGTACTAGGTAATGATGACAGTACAAATACAGATTATAACGCGCAAATTTATAATCAAGCTAAGGCGGCGTTAGCAAAAAGTTATCTCGTATTGCCTCCGTCACCTGCCGTTGCGGGTATTATCGCTAAAACCGACAAAGAACGCGGAGTATGGAAAGCACCTGCTAACGTAGCTTTATCGCAAGTGCTTGCGCCAACGCTTGCTATTGATAGCACTGAGCAAGAGAGCCTTAACGTTGATGCCATTTCTGGTAAATCAATCAACGCGATTCGTACCTTTGTTGGTAAAGGGACTTTGGTTTGGGGTGCACGTACTCTTGCTGGTAATGACAATGAGTGGCGCTATGTATCGGTTCGCCGTTTATTTAACTTAGTGGAAGAGTCAATTCAAAAAGCCACACAGTTTGCGGTGTTTGAGCCAAACACGCCTTTCACTTGGTTAAAGCTCAAAACCATGATTGAAAGTTACCTTGAGAATTTATGGCGTCAAGGTGCTTTCTTTGGTGAGACCCCAGATCAAGCCTTCTTTGTAAACGTAGGCCTTGGCCAAACCATGACCGAAGACGACATCAATAATGGTGTAATGAATATAGAAATTGGTTTAGCTGCGGTACGCCCTGCTGAGTTTATTGTATTAACCTTCTCACATAAGAGCTTAGAAGGCTAACGAACCCGACCAAGGTTGGTTGGGGGTCATATTTATACGTTTTATGTTTTCTCAATCAGCCTTTTTAATTTACTTATTTACCTAAGTTTTATTGTAACTTGGGCACTAAAATTATTATTTTTTGGAGTTTTTTATGGCTACTACAGCAGCAGATATTGCAGCAGAATACCCGATCCCGGTATATCGATTTGTCGTTAGTTTTGGTGAGGAGAGTATTCCGTTTTCTGAAGTGTCGGGCTTAGACATTGGTGTTGAAACCATTACTTACAAAGATGGTTACGGCAAAAAGCACATGCCTGGGCAATCAACCGATGTGAATATCACACTTAAACGAGGTTTAGTGCGTCAAAAGAGTCAGTTTTATGATTGGATTTCATCAATTAGCTTAAATTTGGTTGATAAAAAAGACATTACTATTTCACTCACTAACGAAGACCGTTCACAGCCATTGGTTACTTGGAAGGTGATTAATGCTTTTCCTAAAAAGCTTACAGCGCCAAGTATTAATGGTGGCTCAAACGAAGCCAGTGTGGAGTCGTTAGAAATGATGGCCGATGATATTAAGATCGAATTCCACTAATTTTATTCTCCTTGTCTTGGGCACGTTAGTGCCCTTTTGGACATTACTATGATTCAAGAACTAACAACACCTATGGTGGGATACCGCTTTGCTGCGCTAATTACATCAGCGGCTATACCGAATCCGATAGATATTTTTTTAAGGAAATCAGTGGCCTAAAAGTTAATCGCAACATTGAGTATGACGGTAATCGAGCAACGGTAGGCAGTAATAAACAATCGCGCACCTTAACTTTGAAACGTGGTGTACTGCGCACTGGTAGCACCTTGGAATTAACAAACTTTATTAGTTTGCCGCAGTGGAATCAGTTTGCGGTTCGCAACGATATTTTGATCACTTTACTTAGCGATAACAACCTACCCACAAAAGCATGGCTAGTCACTCGCGCATTTATGGAAAGTTGGGAGTGGGACAGTCTAGATGCAACGCGTAACGATGTACTCATTGAGTCTATTACGTTTAGCTATCAAAACTTGGTGACAGTGCCAATTCCTTTTACTTAACACATTAAAGACAAGGTGATGCTAATGGAAATTCAATGTGATGCGATTCATGTTAAAGCTCGTTTATCTGGACAAAGTGAACCTGATGGCGATAGGCCGCAATCACAAAGTACTAGTACAGGCGAAAATACTGGGACTATTAATAACCAAGTTGAACAAATCGAAAAATCTTTAAAACGCTACATAGACAAGCAATTTCAGCAATTTACTAAACAAAAAAGGCCATAAAAATGATAGGTATTGGTGCAAATGCGGCTGGGTCACCGCTATGTAAAGTGACCTTTTATAGTAAAATAGAGCGTGGCTCTGGTAACCAGCTGGCTGAGATGACACTTGCGTATGATGCAAAATCGTTGCAAACCAGCTATTCCAACAGTATTCAAAAATCACAAACGATAGGCGCCGAAAGCGGCGCAAGCCAATATCAAAAGTCTTCGCCTTCAAAGCTATCGGTGACCTTTTTGCTAGATGATACCATTATTGATTTACCCACCGAATTACTAGCAAAGTTGCAAGGGAACATAGAAACAGAAAAAAACATCCAAACTTTGTTGAAGTATGGCACCGCAGTTCAGAGTGAAACACACGAACCCACTTATGTGACAGTCCAACCATTGAATATGGTACTTAATCATGGCCCAAGTGGGACATTTGATGGCATGTTATGCACCACTAAAGTAGAAACTGAACTGGTAGATAACAAAGGACGCCGTTTAAAAGCCAAAGTTCATTGTTGCGTGGTGGAGTGTTTATCTGAAAAAGAAATGAAACTTAAATCAGGTAAAAGTTCTCCCGACTTAACTCATGTTATTCAACATAAGGCGGGCAGTTCGGTACTTGTACAAAGTGCAAAAATATACGGCAACCAACAGTTTGTACATCAGGTGGCGATGGTTAATCGTCTACCTTCTATTCGTAGCGCTGAGGTGGGTACGCAAATCATTTATCCTCCGTTGGAGCGTTAGTATGGATTTGCGATATACCATTGCCGTAGAGGGCAACAAAATCAGTGATAAATTTGCCTTGCGAGAAGCAACTGTAAAAAACGGCGTTAATCAAATTGCGCATCTGAGTTTAGTAATTGACGACGGTGATATGGCCAAAGAAACCTTTGCTAAAACTGATGAAGGGCTATTCACTATGGGTAAAGCGATAGAGCTAAAAGCCGGCTTTGGTGATGGCGAACAAAGTGTGCTATTTAGCGGTGTTATTACTGCTCAAGGTATAGGCTTTGAACGGCAACCATTTATGCATATTGAAGCTCGAGCCGATACAATTAAGCTGTGTCAAAGTGCCATGAGTAAACTCTATGATGAAAAAGCCAAAGACGGCGATATTCTCAGTGATTTACTCACTACATACGGTGCAACGCCTGGCACTATAGCGGCCAGTAAAATTGAACATCACCAATTTTTAGTGGTGGATGAACAGCCATGGGCGGTGTTTATGCGCCGAGTGCTGTGCAATGGTTTTGCATTTTTTAACGATGGTAAAAATCATGTTGTTGATTTGGCAAAACACACTCCCACTGCGCATGAATTTAACGTGGCAATGGATGGCTGTGTTGATTTCGCTTTGCACTGTGATGTGAGTTCGCATCTTAAAAAACTGCAATACAGTAGTTGGGATATAAAAGAACAAAAACTCTACGACAATGCTGATCCAGTCATGCCGGCTGCTAAGTTTAAAACTCACAGTGATGCAGATACGGCGATGGCTTTACCTGATACTTTACGCCTATCACAAGCACCTATTGAAAAATTAGAGTTGGCGGCTAAAGCCGGTGCTGAGCAATATTATCGATTACTCGATATGTACCAAGGGCATGTACGTATAGATATGTCTGCGCAAAAAGCGCTTACTAAAGTCAAGCATTTAGATGCACTGACACTCTCTGGAGTGGGAAAGGAATATAGTGGTGATTATGTGGTGGGTGAAATTCATCACCATTTGTCGAGTGATGGCTGGTTTAGTGAATTCATACTGGGTGTTCCTTTAACGCTAAGTATTTGGTCAGACTATGCTAAACCAAGTTATACCCCAATGTTGATAGGGAAAGTAGCTGCATTTAAAGCCGATGCACAAGCATTACACCGTATCCCAGTTTTATTACCCAGTGCCAGTGGTGAAAAACCACTTTGGGCACGGTTAGCCAGTCCTTTCTCAGGAGCTGAAGAGGGGTTGTTTCTGCCCCCAGACATAGATACAGAAGTAATGGTTGGATTTATTGGGGGCGATAGTCGTTACCCTGTGATTTTAGGTGCATGTCATAACCCCAAAGCAAAGCCACCATTTGAATATGATGATAAAAATGAGCAGCGCGGATTGTTTTTTAAAGAGCAAGCATTAGCGTTGCAATTCACCTTAAAAGAGCCGCTACTTACACTACAAAGTAGCGCCGATCACACCATCACTTTTGACGCTAAAGAAGGCTTAAAACTAACCCAAAAAGATATGACGTCTTTGGTTGCAGGGGAGTCATTAATGATTGAAAGCAAAGATAAGTCTACCTTAGAGGTGGCAAAAGCTATTAATTTTAAAACTTCAGATAGCATCACACTAGAAGGCAAAGGTGTGGATGTAAAATAACCTCAAATTAAGGCTAAAAGGAGCAGCAATGTTAAATCAAGCTTTTCTAGGAACTGGCTGGGGCTTTCCCGTGCAGTTTAGCAACCCCGCCACAGGGCCTGGTATGGATAGCGGTGAAACCTTACTTAAACAAGCGATTCATTTGACTTTAAATACCTTAGTCGGAGAGCGGCCTTTGTCGCCCAATATGGGTTCTGGTCTTTCGAGTTATTCATTTGCTGATGCGAATGAACAGAGTTTATCGCAACTAAGACAAGAAATTGCCACCGTGTTACTTAATCATGAACCTCGTATTACTCTGCAAACCATCGAATTTGATAGCAGCGAATTGTACGACGGCGTGCTGTTAATTCAGCTTAACTACGTGATACGGCAAACCAACAGCCGTAGCAACATGGTGTTTCCATTCTACTTGACTGAGCAGTCAGTTTAGCCACTATCAAAGTACGTTCTGTCATCTTTGTGAGCACGCTTTATTTTATTGCATTTTAATTAAATCTATTACTTATCAAGGTACTATCATGACTTTGAAGTCTAACAACAACCTCACCGTTGCGACGCTTAATACAGTTAACCCAAGTGAAGTGGGACGAAGTCAACTAGGGCGGCATATTAAAGCGTTATCTCGTTCTTTTTTTATATAGAGCCGCGTACTGTAGACGCTTGGTTGAAGTACTTATCTGTGCTAGCCAAACAAGTAAACTATATCGATGAGCGTGTATTATCAGCTAATGGCACATGGGAAAACCTACTACCCGAGCCAGAAAAGCTTGCGGGTCTTGCGCAGTTACTTGAACATGGTAACGCGGATGAACATATTAAACAGTTAGCCAGTCGTCCTGATATGGCGTTATTACTCACCTTTATAGATTTATTACAACACAGTAATGCTCAGTTTAATCAATTTGTAGCGCGGCATTTAGATCATTTTTATGGTGAAGTGTTGCGCTTTGAGCCGTTATCAGAAAGCGCAGACAGTGCGCATTTAGTAATGTCGTTGAATAATGTTGATATGCTGACTTTACCTGCGGGAACACAATTTGATGGTGGTAAAGATGCAGAGGGAGCCCTCTTATTTACAGTACTGATGAAGTAGTGACTATTAGCAAAGCGCAAGTAGATTATGTTGCTACTGTTAATAAAATCAAGTCTTCAGACCGAATCAGTTTAAATCAGCAAGTATTACTTGATAATGAGCAGAGTATATTACTTGAGCAAAGCGAGCCTACTTTTGGGCAAAAGCTAGCTGAACAAGTGTCATCAAGTGTTGAGGTTGGCTTTAAAATTGCCTCACAAGATTTATTTTTAAGTGGCGGTGAACGTATCGTCAGCTTAGGTTTTGGAGAACAAGCACTGTTACAAAATTGGTTAACTTGGTTTGACTTCTATATTTCCACCAGTGAAGGGATAAAAGAAATCGATGCAGCTCAATTGAGCGTTGTTGAACAGCATCTGCAATTAACATTCGATAGTTTGTTTCCTGCCATAACACCATTAGAAGATACGCCTATTGGCGAAGATAAAGCCCTGCCTTTTATTGCTTTGGTACTTAAAAATGATTATTACTATCTGCTCTATAGTGATGATTCGAGTGTATTTACGCGCTTTAATAGTTTCACAATCTCACAAATGAGTTTAACTACACAAGTGAGCGGTCTAGGTGGCGTGGTTGCGAATAATGGCGAGATAGATTTAGATACTTCAAAGCCATTTGAGCCGTTTGGTCTGACGCCAAGGTTGGCGTCTAAAGTTCATTTTACTCACCCCGAACTGGTTATCAAAAATATCACTCATGCTAATGTCGAGTTTGCATGGTTAGATAGACCCGATAATTTTGATAATTATTATCGTGCCTACAGTTATTATTACAGTGCACAGCATAGTCTAGATGAACGCTATTTTGATAGCAGCGCCTCATGTGGTGTTGATCAACCTTGTGAAGGCATTGAATTGTTGGTGGAAACACTGTTTTCAAGTGATTGCCACTGCTTAACTTGGCCACACACTGTGGTGAATATTTCTCGCTCAGATGTGAGAAGTGATGCGCAAACGCATCTTGAGTTGTTTTATAATGAAGATTCGGGCGCGTTGCCTGAAGTAAAAAATAATATCGCTATTAACACACTAACCTTTGTGTATAACGATAATAATGCATTGCGTGACTATCAGTTATTACCCCTTGATGAGCCAACAGCTAGTAAATGGCCTAAGTATTATACCTTAGAGTTATCAGAGCAAGATTTTGCCCACAAAGATTATACCAAAGTGATTGAGCTATTTGCTTATAAGAATGCTAATTCAAATAACCCTGTATTAGTGAATGCACCTTACACCCCAACTCTTGATAGCTTAACTTTACACTATGAGAGTGAAAGTATTACTTCATCAGCGCTGACAGTGGGTAATCCTATTTTTTTAGAGCATATAACTCCTGTAGGGCGACCAATTGAGCAATTAAACAAGCAAAGCCTATTGTCTTTACTGCCCAGAATAGAAAAATTAGGTTATTTGTATATAGCGCTTAGCCAAGTCAATACGCCAGGGCAAGTGCGTATGTACTATCAGGTTGACCCCGTTGATGGTTATAACATGGGTGATAACCCGTTATTTGTATGGGAGTACTTTAACGCAGGTACTTGGCATCGTTTCAAGCGTGAAGAATCACAAGGTCAAGCGGGTGAGGGGCGCATCCTCAGAGACAGCACTTATGATCTACTCGATTCGGGGTTAGTGGTATTTTATTTACCTGAGCTGACACAAGACGGTTCATTTAATCACGATGGTAAGCTTTGGCTACGCGCCACGGTAGATCATAGTCAAACTGAAGTGCCGAGTAGCTTCGTTAATGCTTTTCCTATTTACTCCAAACTCAAAGGGGTGTTTGCGCAAGGTATGAAGGTGACTCTAACCAGCCAAGGTAATGACGCCTCTCATTTTGATCAACCATTACCCAGTGAGTCTATTAGTAAGTTGCTATTACCCAACCCTAACGTTGATAAAGTATTGCAGCCTTTTGCTTCTTTTGATGCCAAAGTAGCAGAAAAAACAGTGCAATTTGACCGTCGGGTGAGTGAACGATTACATCATCGACAGCGCTTATTAAGCGGGTGGGATTATGAGCACTTCGTTTTACAAACTTTCCCGCAGTTGCATTCGGTACGTCCTGTGGTTAATGCATCTGGTTTATCGCTTGTAGTTGTACCGCTTAATTATGATGTTACGGTGTTGCAGCCCAAGGTGCCGCGTTATCTTAAGCGACAAGTTAGGGAGCAGGTAAATGCGTTGTCTGTACCAAACTTAACAATTGAAATAGATGATCCAAATTATGTTGAAGTACAGCTGGAATTGATCGTAAAAATTGATCCATTATACGATATTCAAAGCACTGTTATTGACCTGAACGAGATGGTAGTAGATTCACTAACACCATGGAATAAATTAGATAAACCGCTTGAGCGTACTATTTATTTAGCATCAATAGCACAAGTGCTAGAAACCCACCCTGCAGTGGATATGATTCAAGTGATCCGTGCCACTAAAAAAGGTCAAACTGAGAAACAATACAGCGTAATTAGCGCCGATAATGCACATGATATTTTAGTGCCTGCTCGCAATCACAAAATAGCCCTCGCTAATACCTTAGGCGATGTATTTGAAGGTATTGGCAAATGGGAAATTGAACTGGATTTTGTTGTTCAATAAGCCCGTATTCCCCCACTAAATTAATTATTAAACGGCCGCTTACAAAATAATTGAAATTAATTTTCACAGTTTTTGGATGCGTGCGTCTTGTAGTTATTCATATGACTAATTCAGGAATGTTATGGACAATCAAGTTCTGCAGATCTTAAATATTGCGCCCAGAAATACGGGGCAAGATTTAGAGGCACTGCGTCAGCAAGGCATAGCTAGAATACAACAATTCGCGCCCAATACCTGGACCGATCACAACCGTTTTGATCCTGGTGTAACGGTACTAGAAGTGTTGGTGTATGTGCTGTCTGATCTCAGTTATAAGTTGGACTATCCAATTCCGGAGCTATTAGCGCAACCACATAGTGGGGGAGTGTTAAATTTTACGAGCCCGAGCAAGTGTTATTTAGTCACTGTGTGACAGAAGATGACTATCGACGCCTTATTTTAGATTTACTAGAAGTTAAAAATGTACATGTTATATCGCGTCAAACCGAAGGCTCAAATGCCACTGTTTTAGATTTTAATGTGCTGTTGTACTCAACTAATGACGACAAAAAAACAAATGTAACACAGCTGATTAGCCGTGTATTTAGCCAAGCTCGATGCGTGAACCATAGACTAGGTGATATTACATTTTATGACGTCAGTAAAGTGACAATAGGCATGACCTTGTCATTACAACATGTTGATAATTTAGTGGCTTTATTAACGGATTTGTATACGTTAATCGGTCGGGAGATCTCCCCTGATATCCCTAAGTATTCTGCGCAGCAGTTATTACAACTTGGCATGAGTACTGGGCAAATCTATCAAGGACCCAAATTACATCATGGCTTTGTACTAGATGAAGACTTACATAAGTCATCTTATAGCGTGCGCTTGTTTAGCTCAGACATTTTAAGTGTATTACATGGGTATGAAAACATAGAGCGCGTTAACGCGTTTCGGTTTTTAGCCGATCAGAATAATGCGGATGGGAACTACAATGCTCAAGATGGTTATGAGTTTTGGCAAATTCAATTTGGTAGCGATGATAACGAGCAAATCGTTAACATTGCGCAATTAGGCTTTGATGAAGATAATTTTTTTAATGACTTAAATTTACTGATTGATGGTCAGTCATATCAGCTAACCGAACAAGAAAAAACCCTGATACGCCAAGGTTTGCAGGTGCTTAATCAAGCTCCTCAAGTTACTCAGTCAGTCATGTTACCTGAATTTGAGCAAGCAGGGCATTTAGGATTAAGTGACTATCGTTCATTACAGAATGAACTTCCACAAGTGTATGCTGTTGCAGAGCACACCTTAAATGAAGCTATTGATAGTACTGAAAAGGCTCGATTACTACAGTTTAAAGGGTATTTACATCTGTTTGATCAAATACTGGCAGATCAGCATAAACAACTTGATGTTTTGCCCGATATTCTCTCGCTTCCAAAGCCGCAATCATTTGAAAGTTTGGGTAAGTTACTCGATTGTATGTTGGCTAGTGAATCGTTAAATGCTCAACAGGTCGACGTATTTTGGCAGCATGCTTGCACTTTACCGCATTCGCAATTAAGTCAGGCGCTAGAAGAAATAAGTGGAATTGAGCATTTGTTAGATACTCAATCGCTTAATTACAGGCAGCGGGGCATGCAACACAGCCTTGAGAGTGACTTTTCTATTGCACAATTGACACGATTAAATCAAAGCGTAGACCATTTACTAGCACGATTTGCTGAACGTCCTGTTGATAGTAATTTATTAAAATACAAAGCGGTATTTGCGCTTTATGCACCAAGCTTAAAAGATGAACGAGATCCTAACCCTGATGAATCATTGCTTGAGCGTTTGGTATTGTTGCGTCAGTACATAGATAAATGCCGCTTGCTAAGTGAGATTGGTGATTTAGGGCAGAATCGTTGTCGTGGTTTTGATTATCTTTCTAAAACTTTACAGTATCAGCATTGCAGTTCTATGGCTAAGGGTATTATGCGCCGCCTTGGCATGTCGCACCCTGGTCAAATGCCATTGGCCACCCATAACCGAGAAAGCTTTTACTTGGTTGAAGGGAGTTTACTTACAACGCCAGCACTGAGCGATACTTTACATGTCATTTTACCTGATTGGACAACTCGTTTTGCCACAGCAGAATTTCAGGATTTTGTACAACGTACGATCCGTGAATACACGCCGTTGCATATGCCTGTGCAATGTCTATGGCTAGACAGAGAAACGATGAGTTTATTTGAACGCTTATATTATGGTTGGTTGAATTATTTTGCGCAAACTCAACGTACTCGTTTTAGTGAGCAAAATGACACTCTGCTAAATATTACAGAGCAACTTAGCCAGCTACTAAGTTCTTTTTTAATTGAACCCAAAAGTACTGATGACAAAGGCCACACTCATTGGCTGCTTGCAGATTTAATACTCACGTATCAAGCACTGCAGCATGGTAATTGGAATGCAATAAAAGCCACCATAGTGGAGCTACTCAATACCTACGATAGTGAACATTCAAATACTGATTTTATTATCACAGGGCAAAACGCTGATCAAATACATGATTCGGTTAATGAGAATATCCTAAGCCACGATGCGAACTTTCCCGATGGATTTGATGCCGATACTATTTTTTATCTAACAGCACAGCATCACATTGATGAAATCTGTCGCCCTAGTCTACAAGAGCATGCATCCCGTCAGCAGCGGCTCGCCATTAGCTATACGCCTTTGGCTTATTTAAAGCCACTTTTTCCTGTGTCTATTTCTGCTATTAATCCAATTTCGCCAGAGAAGTACCAATTTATCGTTGCTAACAGCACGCCAAATCGAATTTAATTAAGGAACACATAATGACTACACTTAATGATCAAAATGCGACGTTACCTGCGCATGCAACAACAGTAATTGAAAAGGAAAACCGCGATTCACTTATTGAGAAGTTTGATGATCTAAAAACGCCCTCAGGCAATGATTTTGAGGCGTTGATCCGCTCTAGTTTCAATCAAGTAGATGATCCTATTCAAGTGGTTAAAGTAGATGATAAAAGTGAATTAGAAGTGTCTGCACCTCTGACTATCACATCTGATACACAAACCAATGAAAAGTTGAAATTAAGTGCTAACGAATTGAGCATGACACAAGGTGAGACGCAAACGCTAAATCTCGATAGTGACAGCATGGAAATGTTTGACGGTGTATTGTCGCTTTCAAAAGACGATAAAAAGCTGCAAGTTTCGGGCACTGTACAAGCAAGTATGCTCAATGCGACTGCTCAGGTGAATACGGTTCAACTTAATACTGATGCATTGCTGGTTAACAATGCCAGTACAGAAATCTTACGTGCCGAGCTTGATGAAAATACAGCACCTAAAGTCACGATATCTGGTGATGCAAACATCACAAAATCTGTTACAGCTAAATCACTTAATGTGACGGATACAATTGATGCGTCAGATTTGGTGGTGTCAGTATCATCGACACTTGCAAATGCCAGTGCCAATACATTAGTGGTTACAGGTAAAACAATACTTAGCGACAAGCTTGAAGGTGAAAATGCGATATTTACCAGGCATCTAGAAGTAAGTGACACATTAGGTGTGGGGATTGATGCGCAAAGTACACAAGCTAAACTGCACATATCAAAACGCAGTAGTGATATGGATGCCTTGCTGCGAGTAGATGACTATAACAACGATACCACGCCATTTTTTATTAATTCTGAAGGTAAGGTTGGTGTGGGCACAACGGATGTTGCTGCCGATTTTCATGTGGCCAGTGATGCGCTTTTTGGTGATATACGAAATGCGCATTATGTGAAGCTTAACGGGCTAGATAAAAGTCACTTTGAAGGTAATGTTAGTGTCTCTGAATCAATGTCAGTGGGTGTGAATGAATTACCGATTGACGCTGGAAGCTTAGCGGTATCAGGTAAGCTTGCATTGGGCAAAGTTAACGCTACGGCTAAGTTAGATGTGAATGGTAACACCGGAGAGTCATTATTAAATATAGCGACGAACGCAGCACAGTTTGTCAAAGTCACAGATGCCCCATTGCTAGATGAATCAAAAATTACGGTGTACCAAGCAACTAAAATCAAAGATGCTTTAAGCGTTGAGGGACATGTCACTGGCGAAAGCGTAACAGTAAATCAGCACCTTGATAGTGATACAGCAACAATAAATGGCCAGTTAATTGCTGGCAGTACAACGACTGATAGTTTAACGGTGAACACTCACGCTGATATTGAACAAGCGCAGATTTATAATCAGCTTAATATTGCTTCAAACAATGATCAACTAAACTGGGAGTGCGACGCAAAGCTTGCTGTATTGAGTAGTCCAAGTAACCCTTCAGGCGTTGAGATCAGTCATTTTAACGGCCAAGCAGTGACGCCTATTATCACCAGTAAGATGGATAAATTAGGTCTTTTTGAATCTAACCCAATGAAGTCCTTGCACGTAGGAGCTGATGCGCTGTTTGCGCACTCTGTAGATTTTGCCAGTGATATTAATGTATTGAACAATAATGACGAAGCCATTTTTAGCGTCAACGATATGAATGTGGTTGTGGGGAACAGTAATTATTCCACACAACTTAGTGTGCATGGCGGTGCTGGTATTTTTGGTAATACAGAGGTTCATGGTCAATTAACGGTGGGTGTTGCTGGTAATCCATTATTAAGAACTGCCAACTCGCAAGTGCATATCACCCAATTGAGTGAACAAGCGGCAATAAAAGTCGAACATGCCACTGAAGGTTTTGCAACTTATATGGCTGCCGGTCAACTTGCTATTAACCAGCCATTACCAGTATCTGATGTGAATTTTGCACTAACTGGCCAAGCTTGTGTGACTGGTCAAGTGCAGATCATGGGTGAGGCGAACTCAGGTGAAGAGGTTGCGCTTGAAGTTCAAGGCGACACTAAACTAAAAAACAAGCTGTGTGTTAATGGCACGGCTCAAGTTGATGATGGTTTATCACTTAGCGTAACGAATAATAGCGCGCAGCAACAAAAAGATGCCTTAGCTGTGCAAGGTTCTAGCCACCTAGCTGGCACTTTATCTGTGACAGATGCCGTTGATTTTCATAATGGCTTAACGGTAACAGATGGTGCTGTGACCTTTTCTGATAACTTCAATGCTAATGGTCCAACGACCGTCGATAATACACTCACAGTGAATGGCCATGTGAGTGTTATGGATGGTATGAAAATATCGCCCACTGAAAGCGGTAATGCGTTACTTGTTGAAGGCGGAGCGCAATTTGATACTGATGTAGAGATAGAGGGTGACTTAAATCTATCAGATAAACCGGCAAACGCACGATTACATATTCAAGAGCAAGGAAAGCAAGGGCTTTATATTGAAAGACAAGGAGGCCAGGCGGGTTTAGTATTTAACGACGGTCGATTAGGTGTGGGTGTTGAGCGACCCGATTATGCGCTCGATGTTGCTGAAGATAGTCAGTTTAGAAAAGACGTTGGGATCAAAGGGCGCTTAGAGGTCGATGAAAGTTTACATGTTGATGAGTATGCCAGCTTTAGAAGTAACATTAATGTGTACGGTAATAGCGAACTCGCAGGAGAAGCGCGCTTTGGTTTACCTTTTAGTAGCGTTATTGATGACGAATCAGCAGGTATGCCTGCGGGTATAGCACAAGTGGCTATTGACCAAAATCATTTTGCAAAAGCTTTTGCTGTTTACCATCAAGGTGCAAAACCCGTTGTGATTGAAGATGGTAAGCTTGGTGTACAAACCGACTCACCAACACAAGCATTGGATGTTAACGGCAATGCAGTATTTAGAGGTGATGTTGAGCTTAAAGGAACGTTGCACGGCTCTGGTCGATTAGAGTGCTTAGATGGAGCAAAAATATTTGGCGATGTTGAGCTGCGATCGGACTTAACTGTTAGTGATGATGTTCATCTCAAAGATACGTTGTTAGTGGATGGCATCTCAACATTTAATCGCCATGTTGAAGTGAAAAGTGAAAGTACATTCCAAGGTTCGGTAAGGCTCAATGATGAGCTTTCGGTCCAAAATCACACGTCATTGCGAGATACCCTTACAGTTGCTAAGCAAGCAACGTTCCAAGGCGGCATAAACATTGAAGGATTAGAGGTTGGTTCACAGGTGTCTGTTACACCAGCAGCCACGTTCAATAATGCAGTAACAGTGCATGGTCAAGTTAATTTACTTAGTACTTTGCAAATGGGAAGCCGTATAACGGGGCCCTCTATGTCGGTATTTGGCACTGAGGGTGATCATCTTATCAATGTTGAGTCGGGCAAAGATGCTGCTCCATTAATGATTCAAGCTAATGGCCACGATGCCCTACACATAACATCAGAAGGTAATGTTGGTATCGGCACGCAAGCACCAAGCTATAAATTAGATATTGAAGGGGATGTACGTGTTCGCAATGCATTGCTGGTGGATAATAGCTTAAGCTTTGCTGATGGTGCCATCATACAAAGTGATTGCACTGTAAATGGGTCACTTAATTCATCAACACTCCAATTGGGTGAAACCCAAATGATTGACTGTATATCAGCTGATGTTGATCTTGGTGGTGATATGGCTTCAGATGAAGCACTGGCAACACAGGCTGCCGTAAAAGCGTATATAGATGCGCATTGTTGGTCGTGGGCTAAAAGTAACAAAGTACTGTTGATACAAAATCAGCAAGAGTTTGATGAAGTGATGAGCCGAGAGTTGCTCTGCAATGTGACTATTTTACTACTGCCACACACCAGTCATCCACAAATGAACCGAGTTTACAAATTGAAACAACAAGTACGCATAGGTTCAAACGTTAGTATTATAGGTTTTAATGAACGAGAAACGCGCATTGTAAAAGAACATGCAGGGTGTCGCTTTTTAATTCATGGTCAAAGTGACGCGCTGATCAAAAGTGTTGAAATGCGTGGTTTTACCTTCGATGGTTCATTACTTAATGGTGGCTTGTATGAAGGTAATGGAGGCGCATTTCATTTACGCTATGTGCGAAGCACAAAACTTAATTGTGTCATCGAAAATCATCATGTTAATGGTGATGGTGGGGCTATTTACGGTGAAGCTGACGTCAGTGGTGTCGAAGCTAGCAATATTAAACACTGTTCAGCAACACGCCAAGGTGGCGGTGTGTATGGTGTGCGAGAGTCAACTTTAGATGTGTCGTCATGTCACTCTGAATATGGCGCAGGTGTTGCGTATTGCGATGATTGTCAAGTAGTTGCACGTGCTAACACCGCGGTGCTATACGGTGGTGGCGCATATAAATGTCAAAACCTGATGGCACAGGGTTATTGGCGAAGTAACCGTGCGGAGGCGAGTGTTGGGCATCATATTTATAGTGCAGGAGGAGACATTAGTCACGATGACCATACACATCAAGATTACTGGTGGCATGCATTATATTTAGATGGCCCAGTGATGTGTGGTACTCAACCTTGGCGCAATGATCACTTTTAATTATGAAACTAACCATCAAACAGTTTAGGGCTGATATACAGGCCCCTCAATCAGCTTTGCGTGCATCAGACATAACCTTGGATGATGTTCAAAGTCAATTTTCAGAGTGGATCATGCAAGGTCTATCACAAATGGACTGGCCTGAATTAGATGAATCAGACTTACAGCTTGATACGATTAAGTTACCTGATTTGGTTATTGATTTGGCTGAAATTGATTGGCAATTTGTAATGCTAGACCCATTTGCAGCGTTTAAACATTATGTTTATCCGCTGCTGAGCGACAGCATAGCAAGGCCATTAAAACAATACCGTAAACAGAACTCTGCTCAGTTCGCTGTGATAAATAGCCAAGGTGCAACTCGTCTTAATAGAGTTTTACTTAGTTTACTTACAAAATTAAGTAAACAAAATCCACAGGGAATAATGGCCAAGACGACGCTTAGACTTGAGTTAAAAAGGCAAATTAGTGAAGCAATTAAAACCATCTCTAACCCGCTTCAGCAACTCCAAGCAGAGCCAAATTGGCCGCAACTTAGGCAAAGGTTAGTACAGTTATTCAAACAAGATAAAACGGTACTCCTGTTGCTGGTGGCGCCACTTTATAATGCGCAAGAACAGCAAAGAGTTAGCAAATTGTTGGCTTGCTTAAGTATGGCGCAATGTGATCGTTTTATTCGCTTATTAGAATTTACGACGAGTATCACTGAGCATACTGAGCGCGAACAACAGTGCATTTTGTTGCTCTCACTACATGAATTATTTGTTGCCCATAGCGCTTTTAGCGAGCGATTATTACTACAAACTACTGCTGTACTTAATACACCTAAATATAGGCAAATGCTCAGCATGTGGTGTGTATTAAATAAAGCGCAGTGTAATAAAAAATTACTGAGTGATTTACAGCGTATTGTGACTAGTGCTGCGAAGCAAAGTGATCTAGCAATTGAGCTGGTTGAGCAGTCAGAGTTGGTTAACAATGACAGTAGGAAACTAAATATAGCCAAAAAAGTCAATGTTTTAGGGGTAAAGCAACAACAAACTTTAAAACAGGTATTAACATTATTACAGATCCTTGCTGATTCACATGCTTTACCAAAGCAAAGGCTAAAAGCTTGGTTCGCACTGCAGGTTATTCGCGCCAATCAAACACGACTAAGCGTAACTTTAGCTTCCAAATTAACCCAAATAACTCAAGCGGTCGGCGATACTTTTCGAAAGAGAGAAACACCGCAGCATACAGTAGATAAAATAGTAAAACTAACAGACAAGCTAGGTTCTGAAGGACTATTTAGTTGCCACGTAAATAACCAAAAATTGGGAGTGTTGAGGCTCTATAGCTTGTTGAGTCGGTTGCCTGATGTGCCAGCTCTACTCTTAGAGAGACCGATTAAATGGCAAGTAAAAAAGCGTATACCTGAACAAGAAATACAATGCTGGTTTGATGACGTAAATAGATGGAGTAAGCAATATCAGCAAATAGCGACGAAGAAGCAATTAGATGAGTTCGCTATACAAGTTAACCATAATGAACTATCGACTGTGCTCAAACAGATTAAAATTTGGTTGGTGCAGTATCAACAAACGATGTCCCTAGATGCCTATGATCACATAGTACTACCTTGTGTTATTGAACTATTGAAAAGCTTACCTATTCAAAAAAACTCGAACTTATGGTTGCAATTACACAGTACAGAAAGTGGTCATGCACTTAATCGGATCGTTGAAAAGTTACAGGTAGAGTGTCAACGCGCTCTTTCAGATGAATCAACTACTCAAGCTAACTTAACTGGATTGTTATTTGATGGTGCGCAGAGTGAAAAAGCTATGCATGAGTGTTTAGATAAACTTTATCAAAAACTTAACCGCAATTTAGTAAACATGGTTCAAAGTTTTGAGCAACAACATGCTTTAACATCTGGGCAAACTGCAATGAATAACCGTGGCTCTATTACTTGGCAATGTTACGCTAGAGTCACCCACATGGCTAAATTTGGGTATAAATTACAGTTTTGCTATCAGCCATCATTACAACGTGTTTATCGTTTTGTTTTAAATCAGCAAGTATGGCTTGCTAATGAACTAAGTTCATTACTTTTTGGTGAAATAAAGCAAGATGAGCAGTGCAAGCAGCTGCAAAAAATAATTACACAGCACGTTCAGTCTTTAGGTTTGATTGAAAAAGAGCTACTTCAAAAGTTACCGCTCATAGCGCGTGCCGAGGTTGGTTTGGATGCTTGGTTCACACCTTTGATTAGTCATGCAACAAAACATCTAACAGAAATGAATAGTGTATGGCTGCAGCCTTTTAATATTGAGGAACTTTATACATCACGCATAGCAAATTTCAATGATGAACAAGTTACGGTTTTTCAGCCACAAAAAAATGAGCGACGAGCTGACAGCGTTACTCATAACATAACCCAAGAATATGAGGTGGATGAAAAACCTCTAGCGGTGCAATGTAATTTGCAAAAGCATAAAGTTGATACGCATATTACACATGGAGCGGTATCAACCTTGGTTGAGGACGAGCAAGTGTCTTTCACTAAAGCTACCTTAAATGCCACTAAAGACGATGACAAACTACGTAATAATTTTCTACCAGATGTACTTACGCATGAAGATAACAATGACAGCGTATTGTTAAACATGAGTAGCGATATGAACATAAGTCATAAACCTTCAGAAACGTTTGAGTATAGCGATGAACATCAAGTTAATGTCGATAAAAAACAAGTGACACTCGATAATAATTCAGCGCAAGTGTCTAAGCTCAATATGCAAAAAATAGCGTTTGAAAATAATAATACACGCCAAAGTAAGGGGGTATAAAACAAACTCAAAGCTCACATGTCGAGCTGGATATAGAGACAATTAAAGACGATGAAGTACACCATGGTTCAGCGTTATCAGCACAGAATAATAAGCTTAATAAAGTGAGTTCATATACAGAGGAAACCATAGGTACTCATTCATCAATATTAGTTAAACATGACGCAAAAGAAGCATTGATAGCACAGACGCTCGTAACTTCGCCTCAAGGAGAGAAAAACCTAGTAGTAACCCGCTCAGAAACGCTACTTAACGCATTAATGGCGGTTGAACGCGTTGATGAAACGCAAAACTTATTAGCTCATATAGAAAAACGAGCTGATGTTCAATCAACACTGCAAAATTCTGATCTCAAACAGGCAATTAAACAAAGTAAAAGACTTTTAACAAAGCTTGCCAGAACCACGTCTTCAGAGGGCGAAAAAGGGGTTGTTCAAAGTGCTATTTCACAAGTTAAAACGCAGCTAGCGCAATTACAACAAGTGAATGAACAGCAAAGTGAGCCTGTCACATTTGATGTGGGTTTGGTTATTCTATGGCCTTTTTTACCTACTTTGTTTACCAGGCTTGAGCTGATGGATGAAGGGGAGTTTAAAAACGATGACACGCAAATGCAGGCGCATGCCGTGCTTTGTTATATCGCTAATATTGATCCACTTATTGAAGTTAGTTTAACCGTTAATGCGTTGCTGGGACTGCCATTAGATACCCAAATAGAGGAACCCATTGAGTTGAATGAACAGACAATTATGGCAATTGATCATATGTTACATGCGCTTGTGAATCGTTGGGAAGTGTTAAAAAGAATGCCAACTATTGAGTTTTCTAAGATGTTTATTACACGAGAGGGGACGGTTGAGCAAACAGAATCAGGTTGTCACATTCGCGTAGTGACTATGCCGCAAGACGTTCTAATGTCAAAGTTGCCTTGGGGGCTTGGCATGGTGACATTACCTTGGTTAGGTCAAGTGTTACTTCATATTGAATGGAAGTATGGTTTTTAACAAACAAGTTACAGAGGATTTTTATGCATACCTATAGCGAAACCAACACGCATGAGTTGATTCTTACACATCAGCATAAATCAACACTTTATGACGCTGCTAAAGCGAAAGCCGATAGCACTCGCCTACTTAGCGAATACGATCGCAAACGTTACTTTGACGAGCTGTTTTCACACACAGTGTTAGCGCAGTTAAGTGATATAAAAATAGAGTTGGCCAGTCATGGTTACGCGAGTGAAGTTATGACGAAAACAGCTCAGTTAGAGAGTGGCAACACTGTTGTTGATTTTATTTATGAAGTCACATTTAAATTTAATGGTAATTTACAAAGTGACAACACAATAACCTCCGGTGATAGTCAAATGGTATTTTTCACACAACCAGGCAGCAATCATATTGCTTGTCGTTATAAAACAGCACAGTTAAATAGTCAGATACAACACTTATATTTTGACGATGAAGGATACAGCCACTTTCTAGCGAATGGCGAGTCTAAGACTTTGTGGCACGGGCATTTAAGGAATCATTCAGAGCTAGCATCAATCCTTGATGATTTTATTTCACTTATTTTTATTGAAAAAAGGACTAGTTTGAGTCGAATTTAATTCACATTTCTAATGCCCGCACGTTATTCCTAGAAGTTCTAACAAAGGAAGTGATAATGGCAAATTATGTGCAGGCATTTGAAAAAGTCTTTGCTTTAAAGCGTGAAGCAGCAAACATTTATAGTGTCAATATTGAGGATCTCACCTGCTGGCAAACCATGAAGGACATTGGCTTCTCCTCATCTGAGCTATACCAACTATTTAAACATCATTACTGTGAAGAAATATGGCTGCAGTTGCAGGAGAAAATATCCAGCAACAAAGTATTGCTAATTTATTATTTAAAGCATCAGTTAAAGGCTATGTTGACGAATTATTAGTGCAATTTCAGCAGTGTTTTTCACTCCCTATTAGTGGCGTAATGTGTTCGTACACGCTGCAACAAATTAATCAAACTGATCAGCCTAGGCTCACTATATGGCTTCGTTTATATACTCTTTATTTTGATATTTATGCCAATCAAACACACCTATATTCTCAACTCGAATATTCACCGGAACAACACTTTTTTAGTCCTCAAGTTTGGCTTCATTAAGTAGCCCTATTTAAAGACATAACCCTCTTCCATACTCTCCTTCCTTCTCCTGTTAATAACGACTATTGCAGCGACTGACTAAGGAGGCTTTTGCCTCCCCTCCTTCCCCAAAAAATTTATTAATCAGAGGAGTAATTTTGATGAAAAAAATTTTGAGAGTTCATCGGACTGCGATGCAAAAAACAAATCTAACCCCGAGCTTGAGCAAACAAATATAGATCAATCTACCAATCGTACTATGCCTCAAGATATTGTCATTATGTTAATAGGACGATGGGCGATGCCCACTACGGTAGTGTTAGTCTTAGTAACTTGCCTTGCTGGATATTTTCTTGAGCTTCAAGCGTTTACTGCCGTGGTAGGAATGATATCGCCGGTAGTGATGGCACTAATTATGGTCATAAAAGAAGCTTTGATAGGAGGTAGAAACAAGCGTAACCGAAAGAAGTAACAAAGCTGGCAGTAAGTTCCCATACTGTTATCCAATTCAACAAAACATAAGACCGTAAGGCGATAATAAGGGTAGGGCGTTTATCAAGAAGTTTAAAAGTAGAATGGTTACCTACAGCCGTTTATCGAAATAACTCAGAAATAGAGAAAGATATAGGTTGTTACTGTATAGATTAAAGCTTGGAGGGCTACATAGTCACAATAGGCGGCTCGCCTTACTGCTACGGATGGAAAAATTAATTTACTGTCTAAAGTTAGTTGATCACTCCCCTCATTGATAAAGTGATTAATGCGGGGAGTTTAACGTTTTCAGATATTGAAAACGTTTATGTGTATCTTTTTTACACTAACCTCTCATGGTTACAAACTCTTCTGAGCCAGTCGGGTGAATAGCCACAACAGCATCAAAATCAGCTTTAGTTGCACCCATTTTCATGGCAACGGCAAAACCTTGAATCATTTCATCCACCGCAAAACCAATACCATGTAGGCCAACTACTTTTTCGTCTGGGCCGGCACATACAAGCTTCATTTTACAAGGCTGGCGATGTTTAGTTACCGCTGTGTACATAGCCGTAAAGCCAGATTGGTAAATCTTAACGTTTTCTTCGCCATACTGAGAGATAGCTTCTTGCTCAGTAAGGCCAATAGTACCAATTGGTGGGTGACTAAATACAACAGTAGGAACTAGGCTGTAATCCATTTTTAAATCATCAGGTAGTTCTTTATTAAATAAACGCTCTGATAAGGTACGCCCTGCTTTCACTGCTACAGGCGTAAGTTCAATACCGTTTTCGATAATATCGCCAACCGCGTATACATTTTTAGCTGTGGTATTTTGAAACTCATCAACTTTAACAAAACCATCGCTGTTAACTTCTACGCCGGCAGCGGCTACATTAATTGCATCTGTTGTTGGCTGGCGGCCAATGGCCCAAATTACTTGGTCAACGTTATGAGTTTTGCCATTATCTAAATGTAGCGTTACAGAGCCATCATCTTCTTTAACTAATTTATGAGGTACAGATTCTGTATGAAGAGTAGTGCCTTCAGCAGCCATAACATCAACAAGTGTTTCAACTATGTATGGGTCAAAGTTACGAAGTGGAGAATGCTTACGAACAAATAAATGTGTTTCAGTACCTAAACCATGTAATACACCAGCAAGCTCGACGGCTATGTAGCCTGCGCCAATAACGGCAACGCGCTTAGGTTGCTCTTTTAGCTCAAAAAAGCCATTTGAATCGATACCGTGTTCAGCACCTTCAATATGCGGAATGCTTGGGCGACCACCTACTGCAATTAATATATGGTCGGCTGTGTAGTGCTCGCCGTTTACTTCAACTGTTTTATTATCTACAAATTTAGCAAAACCTTTAATTACAGTAACGCCATTGCTTGCAAGGCCACTGTCATAACCTTTATGAATTCGGCCTATGTAGGCTTCACGGCTTTCTACTAACTTGCTCCAATCAAAGCCTTTAACTTCAACATTAAAGCCGTAATCTGGGGCATATAAATTAATTGCTTCAGCAACCTGAGCACCGTGCCACATTACTTTTTTAGGTACGCAACCCACGTTTACGCATGTGCCGCCCATGTGTTTTGCTTCTATAAGTGCTACTTTAGCGCCACGCATTGCCGCTCTATTTGCAGAGGCAATACCACCACTGCCACCACCGATTGCAATATAATCAAAGTGTTGTGTCATTTTATGTCCTTAGGCGTTGAGTTTTATGCGCATTAGCATAACATTAAGTTTTAAAAATAAAGAGTGTTTAGGTGACCTATGTTTAGTAAAAAAACATTCGAATTTCTTGCTCAGCTTGATCAAAGCAATAATAGAGACTGGTTTAACGACCATAAATCACAGTATGAGGAATACGTAAGAGAGCCCGCTTTAGATTTCATTAGGCAAATGCAAGCACCACTTGCTGAGGTTTCTAGCCATTTTGTCGCATCAGATAAAAAAGTCGGCGGTAGTTTAATGAGAATCCATAAAGACGCGCGTTTTAGTAAAGATAAAACCCCATATAAAATTAATGTAGGAATTCAATTTCGCCATTTTATGGGAAAAGACGTACACGCCCCTGGTTTTTATTTTCACTTAGCAAATGACGAATGTTTTATAGGTGCTGGTATTTGGCGACCAGAATCAAAGGCGCTTAACGCAATTAGAACCTGCATAGATGAAAACCCAAATAGCTATAAAAAAGCAATTTATGATGAGCAATTTAAATCTATATTTGAAATGTCAGGAGAGTCGCTAAAACGCCCACCAAGAGGTTTTGAAAAAGAGCATCCCTTAATAGATGAGCTCAAACGAAAAGACTTTATAGCCATTAGCCCACTTACTCAAAAGCAAATATGCAGCAATAACCTAGTTGATACGGTACTAGAACGTTATAAAGTGGCCGACTCATTAATGGGTTATTTGTGCTTTGCTTTAGAGCAACCTTATTAAAATTACACAACTTAAAAGCAGTTGAGTTGTTTTTTTACTTTTAGACCCAATTTAAAACGTAATGCATTAACGCAAAGAGAGTATTTATGAGCAACCCACTAATTGGCCTTGAAGGCTTACCACCATTTTCAAAAATAAAGCCTGAGTACGTAGTACCAGCACTAAAAGACGGTATTGAGCTTTGTCGTAAAGCCATTGATGACGTGCTAGCGAAAGGTTCGTACACGTGGGATGACTTAGTATTACCCCTTGAAGAAGCTGACGACAAATTATCGCGCATGTTCTCCCCTGTATCGCATTTAAATTCAGTAATGAATAACGACGAATTACGTGAAGCTTACGAGCAATGCTTACCGTTAATATCTGAATATTCAACATTTGTAGGTCAGCACCAAGGTTTATACAACGCGTATAATACGCTTTATAACAGCGACGAATTTAAAACGCTGACTACAGCACAACAAAAAACAATTACTAATGCGCTTCGTGATTTTAAATTATCGGGTATTGCATTAGCACCGAAGCAGCAAAAACGCTACGGCGAAATTAGCGCGCGTTTATCAGAACTAGCCTCAAAATTTGGCAACAACGTAATGGATGCCACACTTGCTTGGCACAAACATATTACTGATGAAAGCGACTTAGCTGGCTTGCCAGAATCTGCTTTAGCGCTTGCAGCTGACACAGCAAAAAGTAAAGAGTTAGACGGTTGGGTATTTACCCTTGATTTCCCGTCGTATTTACCAATTATGACTTATGCAGATAACCGCGAACTCCGCAGAGAAACTTACACCGCGTTTTCTACGCGCGCATCAGATCAAGGCCCTAATGCCGGTGAATTTGATAACTCAGAGATTATGAGTGAGGAGCTTGCGCTTCGCCATGAACTTGCACAGTTACTAGGATTTAACAGCTACGCTGAAAAGTCACTGGCAACTAAAATGGCCGAAACACCGGCGCAAGTATTCTCGTTTTTAGAAGACCTAGCGGCTAAATCAAAACCACAAGCAGAGCAAGAAGTGGCAGAGTTAAAAGCCTATGCTGAGCAAAAGCATGGTATTTCTGAATTAGAAGCATGGGATTTTGGTTACTACAGCGAAAAACTTAAGCAAGAAAAATACGCTATTTCAGATGAAGTACTACGTCCTTACTTCCCTGCAAATAAAGTATTAAGTGGCTTATTCGAAACCGTTAACCGCTTATTTGGTATTAGCGTAAAAGAAGTTACTGACTTTGATACTTATCACAAAGATGTACGTTTTTTTGAAATTGTAGATAGCAGCAATACCTTACGTGGACGTTTTTACCTCGATTTATATGCACGCGACCGTAAACGCGGTGGGGCGTGGATGGATGACTGTATGGGTCGTAAAGTACGTGCTAACGGCGAACTACAAACTCCAGTGGCTTATTTAGTGTGTAACTTTAATAAAGCGGTTGGCGATAAACCTGCATTGTTTACTCATGACGAGGTGACAACCTTATTCCACGAGTTTGGTCATGGTATTCACCACATGCTTACACAAGTTGATGCTGCTCCTGTTGCGGGTATTAATGGTGTAGCGTGGGATGCGGTAGAGCTTCCTAGTCAGTTTTTAGAAAACTGGTGTTATGAAGAAGAAGCATTGAGCTTTATTTCAGGTCATTATGAAACGGGCGAGCCGTTACCTAAAGAGCTACTTGATAAGCTACTAGCGGCTAAAAACTACAACTCAGGCATGCAAATGCTACGTCAAATTGAGTTCTCGTTATTCGACTTTAAAATCCACAATGATTATAAAGCGGGTGAAGAGTGTCAAATTCAAGCCGTACTAAACGATGTGCGTAGCCGTACCTCGGTCGTTAATCCACCTGAGTTTAACCGTTTTCAGCATGGCTTTAGCCACATTTTTGCAGGCGGTTACAGCGCTGGTTATTACTCATATAAATGGGCTGAAGTTCTATCTGCTGATGCTTATTCTAAATTTGAAGAAGAAGGTATTTTTAACCCGCAAACCGGGCAAGCTTTCATGCAAAATATTTTAGAAAAAGGCGGCAGTGAAGAGCCAATGGAATTATTTAAAAAGTTCCGTGGTCGTGAGCCTAATGTTGACGCGTTACTACGCCACAGCGGTATTGCAGCTTAAAAAAGCTAATATTTAGCACAAACCAAATTAAAGCGCCTAATGGCGCTTTTTTATTATCTAAATTTTAGGGCGTGTTGATCTTTGGTGGTGAATTTGCAGCAGACTGTTTGGTATTTAGGCAAGGCAGAGCCTATGTAGTGTGGTTATTCCCCATAAATAGGCGATAACGCAGCATAAATGCCAAACATGCGCTGCCCTTTGGCTTCTTTCTAGGGACAAATTTCAATCCACAAAGATCAATACGCCTTAACTTATTCACTAAAATTTTTAGTAAATTCAGTCTACCGAGCTATGCTCTTAACATACCTAATAAAATGGACTAGGGCATGGCAAAGCTAATATTGGCAATTGATGACGATAAGTTGGTTCACCATATAATAGAGGAGTCTTTAGCAGGGTTTTGTAAAATTATTCATGCAAAAGATGGGGATGAAGGTTTAAGGCTCGCTAATAAATATAACCCCGACATTATTTTGCTCGATATAGAAATGCCGGGTAAATCAGGCTTTGAAGTTTGCCAAACGATTAAAAAAATGAGCTAACCAAAGATATTCCCGTTATGTTTTTATCATCCAATATTGAGTTGGCTGATCGTGTTAAAGGTTACAGTGCTGGTGCATCTGACTATATAGCTAAGCCTTTTAACGCAGAAGAATTAATGGCGCGCATAAAAGTGCTTTACGAATATCGACAGCAAGGCATAAAGTTAAAATATGATGTAGCGCACGCAAATAAAACAGCCGAAATGGCGATGACTGAATCAGGTGATATGGGCCGAATAATACGCTACGTTGGACAAAGTTATCATGCTAATAATTTCTCATCATTAAGCGAATATTTTTTAGCCTTTTTTACACATTTATATTTAGATGTTGTTGTTGTTTTTTGGTATGAAAGTAGAGGCATATTTTATTCTCAGCAAAGTGCAGTGTGCCCATTAGAACAAGAGTTATTAGAACAACATAGGCATGCACAGCGTTTTGTCGATATTAGCTCCAGCACAATTATTAATTACCCTAAAATATCATTACTGATAAAAAACATGCCCGTTGACGATAGCGCTAAATTTGGGCATTACAAAGATTTGTTTCCGCACATATTGGAGATCACCAATGAAAAAGTGATCACTATACAAAATAATGAAAATAGCTACGAACAGGCCACGCAAATAGGCATCGTGCTTGAAGACATAGTGAAGCAATTAGATTCTCAGAGCCAGGCAAAAAACAGTATTGCTAAACAGCTTATAGAGCAATTAAGTGAGCTTGATAGTGCAATTAAAGTGCAAAAAGAGAGTGATAATATTTGTGACTTAACGTCTTACTTTACCAAGCTAGATAAAACTATGCAGTTGTTTACTTCTGCTAATAGCGATTTAGCATTTATTAAATGTCAGCTTAAGCAAATTAGTGAAACTCGTAATGGGCTACTCGCTAGCTTGCGTAGTAACGATAGTGAAGTTGTCTTACAAAATACCACTGAAAATAACGATATAGAGCTATTTTAGTGCTTTAACCTGTACTGATTGATATACTAAATAGGTATTTTATCGTCGGAGTGTAGAGTGGTTATTCAGTGTGCTTTTAAAGAGTGTCGCCCTTATTTAAATGAGTTAGAAACGCGTTTTGGTTTGGCTCAATGGGCAGAGAAAAACAATGGTTTTCGGCTGAATTACGACGATAGCGGCCTGAGTTTATATAAAACAGATGAACCCAAATTAGGCGCGATCAACGTTGATTTTGTAACCGGCGCAGCGGCGCATAGGCGCAAGTTTGGTGGAGGTAAAGGCCAAGCAATTGCCAAAGCGGTTGGCTTAAATAAAGGCGCAACGCCCGTAGTGCTTGATGCAACTGCCGGCTTAGGGCGTGATGGTTTTGTACTTGCGTCACTTGGATGCAACGTTATATTACATGAGCGCCACCCCGTAGTCGCCGCGTTATTGTATGATGGTTTGCAACGTGCTTATAACGACATTGAAATTGGTTTGTGGATGAAAGAAAACATGAGCCTTGTCTTTGGCTCAAGCCATACATTATTAGCGCAATGCGAGAGCATGCCTGATGTTGTGTATTTAGACCCTATGTTTCCCCACCGCGAAAAATCAGCATTAGTAAAAAAAGAAATGCGTGTATTTCAAGAGCTTGTTGGTGCAGATACCGACGCTGACGATTTACTCGAATTCGCCTACCCACTTGCCAGTAAGCGCGTAGTAGTAAAACGTCCCGATTACGCCCCATTTTTAAATGACAAAACCCCAAGTATGCAAATTAAAACCAAAAAGAACCGTTTTGATGTGTATGTAAAAGCGGCAATGGTTTAAACACTAAGAATAGATTGGTGTTTTTATACAATTAAATTGTCGCTGAAACCATAGTTTATAGTTTGCTTGCAGCGACATTAAAGTCGACTCACGTAAGATGCCTTATATTAGGCCAGATCTTAGGATCTCGCCTTTTGAATCTAGGATCTTATTACACTTTCGTGTTAGAATTCGCGCAATTTTTTGGTATAGGTAAGTAGCATAGCAATGATCTTAGATGATATTCGCGTTGTTTTAGTTAACACATCACACTCAGGCAATATTGGTTCGGCGGCTCGCGCCATGAAAACCATGGGTTTATCAAAACTGTATTTAGTTGACCCTGCATGTGAAATAGACAGCCACGCGAGTGCTTTGTCTGCAGGTGCTAGTGATGTTTTAGGTAATGCTGTTATTGTTGGTACAGTTGAAGAAGCCATTGCCGATTGTGCATTAACAATTGGTACAAGTGCACGTTCACGTACGCTTTCTTGGCCTATGGTTGAACCTCGTGAATGTGGTGAAAAGCTCGTTGCGGAAGCTATAAATGGCCCTGTGGCATTAGTATTTGGTCGCGAAAACAGTGGTTTAAGCAACGACGAATTACAGCTTTGTAATTACCATGTATGCATCCCTGCGAATCCTGAATACAGCTCGCTTAATTTAGCGATGGCTGTGCAAACTCTGTGTTACGAAACGCGTATGGCGTTTTTAAATCAACAACCTAAAAAGGTTGAAGAAGATGACACTGTTTACCCAAGCTCAAAACAAACTGAGTTGTTTTATGACCACCTTGAAGAGACACTATTTAACACCGGTTTCATCATAAAACAGCACCCAGGTATTGTAATGACAAAACTACGTCGTTTATTTAACCGTGCTCGTCCAGAAGATGCAGAGATGAACATTCTACGCGGTATTCTCACTTCAATTAATAAGTCTATCCCTAAGTAACCAGAGTTCAGGTTAAGTAACTTAGGTATAGCGATTAGTTATAAAAACCAGTGGTTAAATAACTAGCTAATACTTGACTAAAATACTCAGGTAATTACAATGGCTGTAATACTTGACCAAAGAGGTCAGGTATTAAAAAATTTGTTAACTCTACAATTTAATAAGTAAGAGTTTTAAATCAAATTTTTATCAAGTGATAATACTTGACTAATTTACTCTGGTAATTAAAATTTGCACTCTTTGTGCAGGGGGCGTTATGAAGTTAACATCAAAAGGCAGATATGCCGTTACAGCGATGCTGGATGTTGCACTGCACACAGGTGTAGGTCCTGTAGCCCTTGCTGATATTTCACAGCGACAAGAAATTTCTTTGTCATACCTTGAACAATTATTTGCTCGTTTACGTAAAAATGGCTTAGTAAGTTCTGTTCGTGGGCCTGGTGGTGGTTATTTACTAGGGCGTGAAGCGGGCGTTATCTCTGTTGGCGATATTATTAGCGCCGTAGACGAATCGGTCGATGCTACACGTTGCCAAGGTGCCGATACCGGCTGTCAAAGTGGTATGCGCTGTTTAACACATAATTTGTGGTCAGACTTAAGCGCACGCATAGAAGAATTTTTGAATAATATTACCCTTGCTGAATTGGTGGAAAAATCAGATGTGAAAGAAATAGCATCGCGCCAAGATAACAGTATCAATAATGCAATTAAGCAGTTGGAAAACATTCAAGTAAGCTGTCAACTTTAAGGTTGACCTGCAGCGGAGAGAGAAATGAAGTTACCGATTTATTTAGATTACGCAGCGACCACGCCTGTTGATGAACGTGTTGCTAAAGAAATGATGCAGTGCCTTACAATGGACGGTAAGTTTGGTAATCCTGCGTCACGCTCACACCGTTTTGGTTGGCAAGCAGAAGAAGCTGTTGACCAAGCGCGTACAGATATTGCTGATTTAATTAATGCAGACCCACGTGAAATTGTTTTCACATCGGGTGCAACAGAATCAAATAACCTAGCTATTAAAGGTGCAGCACAGTTTTATAAGAAAAAAGGTAAGCACGTTATTACCGCTAAAACTGAGCATAAAGCTGTAATCGACACATGTCGTGAACTTGAGCGCCAGGGTTTTGAAGTAACTTACATGGACGTTGAAGAAAATGGCCTACTTGATTTACAAAAACTTGCCGACACAATGCGTGACGACACAGTACTTGTAAGCATTATGCACGTTAATAACGAGCTAGGTGTGATTCAAGATATCGCGACTATAGGCGAAATGTGTCGCGAACGTAAAATTATGTTCCACGTAGATGCAGCGCAAAGCGCGGGCAAAGTATTAATCGACGTGCAACAGCTTAAAGTTGATTTTATGTCGTTCTCTGCACATAAAGTGTATGGCCCTAAAGGTGTTGGTGCACTTTACGTTCGTCGTAAACCACGTGCTCGCCTTGAAGCGCAAATGCACGGTGGCGGACATGAACGTGGTATGCGCTCTGGTACACTAGCAACTCACCAATTAGTGGGTATGGGTACTGCGTTTAAAATTGCTAAGCAAGATTTCGAAAAAGATCACGCACACATCAGCGCCTTACGTAATCGTTTAATCGACGGCATTATGGCTGATATGGACGAAGTATACTTTAACGGCACACAAGACCAATCAGTACCTGGCATTGTAAACATCAGCTTTAACTTTGTTGAAGGTGAGTCGTTACTTATGGCAGTAAAAGACATTGCAGTATCGTCAGGTTCAGCCTGTACATCTGCAAGCTTAGAGCCTTCTTATGTACTGCGTGCACTTGGCCGTAACGACGAATTAGCACATAGCTCAATTCGTTTTAGTATTGGTCGCTTTACTACCGAAGAAGAGATTGATTACACCGTCGAATTAATGAAAAACTCTATCGGTCGCCTACGTGAGATGTCTCCACTTTGGGAGATGCATCAAGAAGGTATTGATTTAGATTCAGTTGAATGGGCTCACCACTAATAGTGTGAGCACATACCCTAGCAGGTAATGAGGATAGAATAATGGCTTATAGTGATAAAGTAATCGACCACGTAGAAAACCCACGTAACGTAGGTACTCTAGATAAGAACGATCCGTCAGTGGCAACGGGTATGGTAGGCGCACCAGCATGTGGTGACGTAATGAAATTGCAAATCAAAGTATCTGCCGAAGGCGTTATTGAAGATGCAAAATTCAAAACCTACGGTTGTGGTAGCGCAATTGCTTCTTCTTCACTTGTAACAGAGTGGGTTAAAGGCAAAACGCTAGACGAAGCAGCGACAATTAAAAACACTGATATCAGTGCAGAGCTTGAATTACCACCAGTGAAAATTCACTGTTCAATTTTAGCCGAAGACGCAATTCAAGCAGCAATTGCAGACTACAAAAGCAAACAAGCGAAGTAAGAAGAGAAACTCATGGCAGTGACATTGACAGATGCGGCAGCAAACCGCGTACAATCATTTTTAGCAAACCGCGGCAAAGGTTTAGGCCTGCGCGTTGGCATTAAAACGACGGGCTGTTCAGGTCTTGCTTATGTACTTGAGTTTGTTGACGATTTAAACGAAGACGATGAAACTTTTGCTGCTAAAGGTGTCACATTAATTGTTGACGCTAAAAGCTTAGTTTACATTGACGGCACAGAGCTCGATTACACTAAAGAAGGCTTAAATGAAGGGTTTAAATTTAGAAACCCTAATCAAGCAGATGAGTGTGGTTGTGGCGAAAGCTTTACCGTTTAAGCTTAAAATATCTTTGTAGTATAAATAAGCCCTGCCAGTTAATGTAGGGCTTTGTTATTTTTGAAATTAATTTCTGAATTTTATTGGTTGAAGTTATGCGCTATTTTGAGTTATTTGCAATACCCGTTGACTACAATATTGATTTAGCAACAGTTAACAAGCACTACTTGGAATTACAGCGTACTGTACATCCAGATCGCCACGCGAATGCGAGTAGCCGTGATAAGTTAATGGCCGTGCAAAGCGCCGCCGAAATTAACGATGCGTTGCAAATATTAAAGCACCCAGTAAAGCGTGCCGAGTATATGCTGAGCGAGCTAGGCGTTGATATTCGTGCAGAGCAGCAAACCTTGCAAGATCCAATGTTTTTAATGCAACAAATGGAACTTCGCGAAGAACTTGAAGAGCTAACATCAGCAAGCGATCCTGATACCGCCATTGCAAATTTTGAAAAACAAATTAAGCAACTAAACACGCAGTACAGTGCACAACTTGCCGAGCAACTCGCAAGTAACGATGAGCAGCAATATCAACTTGCCGCTGATAATATTCGTAAACTGAAGTTTGTTTATAAGTTACGCGACGAACTTGAACGTATTGAAGATAGTTTATTTGACGATTAATTACTTGCTGCAAAGCGAGCAACACGAGTTTAAAGAGCATTATGGCATTATTGCAAATTGCTGAGCCGGGGCAGAGCGCGGCACCACACGAACATAAACTAGCGATTGGTATTGACCTTGGTACAACCAATTCATTAGTTGCAACAGTGCAAAGTGGCGAAGCCCGCACGTTAACTGATGATCTTGGCGCGGCTATGTTACCGTCGGTTGTTCGTTATCAAGCAGGCGGTATTACTGTTGGCGCAGAAGCTGCGCAAGCTGCAACGCAAGACCCTGCGAATACACTTATTTCGGTTAAGCGTTTTTTAGGTAAAACTCAGGCTGAAATAGAGCAAAGTTATGGGCAACTACCGTATGAATTCTGTGAGCACAATGGTGCGCTAGCAATAGAAACTGCGGCAGGTAAAATTAGTCCAATTAAGGCATCAAGCCATATTTTAGCTGCATTAAAAGCACGAGCTGAGCAAAGTTTTGGCAACCAAGAAATTTTAGGGGCTGTAATCACAGTACCAGCGTACTTTGATGACGCACAGCGCCAAAGTACTAAAGATGCCGCAGAGCTTGCTGGTATTAACGTACTACGTTTATTAAATGAGCCAACAGCAGCAGCGGTTGCTTATGGTTTAGATTCAGGTCAAGAAGGTATTATTGCTGTTTACGATTTAGGCGGTGGTACATTTGATATATCAGTACTTAGATTACACCAAGGTGTGTTTGAAGTAATGGCAACCGGTGGCGACTCTAGCCTCGGTGGCGATGACTTTGACTCGCTCCTTGTTGATTACTTTAAACAGCAAACTGGTGTGTCGGCGTTATCGTCTTCAGTTTTACGTTTATTCATCAATAAAGCAAAAGCGTGTAAAGAAGCACTTAGCCAATATGCAAAAGTGAACGTAGGTCTTGAGTTTGACGACCAAAAATACACGGTAGAAGTTACCCGTGAAACATTTGATGAGCTGGCTATGCCACTGGTTAAAAAAACGCTGCGTTCGTGTCGTCGTGCTGTAAAAGACGCTGGCATAGAAAACGAAGAAATACTGCAAGTTATTATGGTAGGCGGCTCAACCCGTATGCCATTAGTACGTAGCCAAGTACAAAGTTTTTTTGATAAAGAGCCGCTAACTTCAATCGATCCTGATCGTGTTGTAGCCTTAGGTGCCGCGCTTCAAGCCGACGTGTTAATTGGCAATAAGCCAGATTCTGACATGTTATTGCTTGATGTATTACCGTTATCACTGGGCCTTGAAACGATGGGTGGTTTGGTTGAAAAAATCATCCCACGCAATACGACGATTCCGGTAGCACGCGCACAAGAATTTACAACGTTTAAAGATGGCCAAACAGCCATGTCATTACATGTGCTGCAAGGTGAGCGTGAGCTTGTTGATGATTGTCGATCGCTTGCTAAGTTTAGCTTAAAAGGTATTCCACCAATGGCGGCAGGCGCTGCGCATATTCGTGTAACCTTTAAAGTTGATGCAGATGGCTTATTAAGTGTTTCAGCTATGGAAAAATCAACAGGTGTACAAGCTGAGATTCAGGTTAAACCGTCGTTTGGTTTATCTGATGACCAAGTAGCTAACATGCTAAAAGAGTCAATGAGCAACGCCAAAGGCGACATGCAAGCACGTATGCTTAAAGAGCAACAAGTAGAAGCGTTGCGCGTAATTGAGGCGCTTAATGCATCACTTGCAAGCGATGGAGCATTGCTTGACGATACGCAACTAGCTAACTTACGCGCTGAAATTGCAGAACTGGTAAAAGTGCGCGAAAATGCACAAGAGCCTGGCGAGATTAAAGCAGCTATCGAAAAAGTCGATAATGCGAGTAGCGATTTTGCATCGCGTAGAATGGATGCATCAATTAAAAAGGCCCTTACAGGGCAGTCAGTAGACAACATTTAAGAGAGATTAGAATGCCACAAATTGTTTTTCTTCCACATCCTGAATTATGTCCTGACGGCGCTGCAATTGAAGCACCAACAGGCCAAACGGTACTCGACGCTGCGCTTAAAAATGGTATTAGCATTGCGCATGCCTGTGAAAAGTCGTGTGCATGTACTACGTGTCACTTAGTGATTCGTGAAGGATTTGATTCACTTGACGAAAGTGATGAGCTAGAAGATGACATGCTAGATAAAGCATGGGGTTTAGAGCCTGAATCGCGCCTTGGTTGCCAAGCAATTATAAGAGATGAAGACCTAGTGGTTGAAATACCTAAGTACAATCTCAATATCGTTAATGAAGAGCACTAGTTTTTAACGATAAATTTATTAAAAGCCGCTGTTTGATACAGCGGCTTTTTTGTTTGTATACGTTCATTTTTGTAAGTGAGGCTTTATATCTCGCTTTGTTTTGCATTAAAGCTGCATTAAAACCAAATTACATAAGCGCGAAATAAATTCGCACCCACAAGTTTGGTGTATGTGTTGATGTAGGTGAGGTTTTATACCTCGCTATGTTGCATAAGCGCGAAATAAATTCGCACCTACAAGTTTGGTGTATGTATTGATGTAGGTGAGGTTTTATACCTCGCTATGTTGCATAAGCGCGAAATAAATTCGCACCTACAAGTTTGGCGTATGTATTGATGTAGGTGAGGTTTTACACCTCGCTATGTTGCATAAGCGCGAAATAAATTCGCACCTACAAGTTTGGCGTATGTGTTGATGTAGGTGAGGTTTTATACCTCGCTATGTTGCATAAGCGCGAAATAAATTCGCACCTACAAGTTTGGTGTATGTGTTGATGTAGGTGAGGTTTTACACCTCGCTATGTTGCATAAGCGCGAAATAAATTCGCACCTACAGGTTTGGCGTATGTATTGATGTAGGTGAGGTTTTATACCTCGCTATGTTGCATAAGCGCGAAATAAATTCACACCTACAAGTTTGGTGTATGTATTGATGTAGGTGAGGTTTTATACCTCGCTTGTTACTAAATTAACACGTACCTGTAATTTTTATACGTAGCCTTTAGGAGATCTATTTTGAGTAATCTTATTTTTTCAGACTCATTTATTAACGGCGAATTTTATAAAACTGACACGCGCTTTAGTGTTAACGATCCCGCTACCGAAAAAAGTATTGTTGAAGTAAGCGATATTGACGAGCAGGGTGTAAATAGCGCAATAACCGCAGCTCAATGGGCTTTTGTTAAGTTAAAAGAGACGAATGCGACTGAGCGAAGTGAAACCTTGATGCGCTGGTATGAGCTAGTTATAAAGCACAAGCAAACACTCGCAGAGCTGATGACTAAAGAGCAAGGCAAGCCGCTCAAAGAATCCCTTGGCGAAATTAACTACGGTGCAGGGTTTATCAAATGGTTTGCAGAAGAAGCCAAACGTAGTTACGGAGATGTAATTCCGCCAACAGATGACTCGCATCGTTTAACTAGCTTTAAGCAGCCTGTAGGTGTTGTAGCTGGTATTACGCCATGGAACTTCCCTGTTGCTATGGTTACTCGTAAAGTAGCGCCAGCTTACGCTGCGGGCTGTAGCTTTATACTTAAACCTTCTGAACATACGCCACTATGCGCTATTGCACTTGCTTATCTGGCCGATCAAGCTGGTTTTGTTAAAGGTGCATTTAATGTACTGGTTTCACAAGATGCCAAAACAGTAGGCAAAATGTTAACCGACTCAGACGTTGTGCGTAAGTTTACATTTACCGGCTCTACCGGTGTAGGTAAGCAATTACTATCGCAGTGTGCAAGCACAATAAAGCGTACTTCAATGGAGCTTGGCGGCAATGCGCCTTTTATCATTTTTGATAATGCAGATTTAGATGAAGCTGTTGAAGGGCTAATGGCGGCTAAATTTAGAAATAGTGGGCAGGCGTGTGTTGCTGCAAACCGTATTTTTATACAACGTAATATTCTCGACAAGGTACTGTCAAAAATCACGCCTAAGGTTGCAGCGTTAAAAGTGGCAAATGGTTTTGAGGACGATGTTGATATTGGCCCACTCATTTACCCTAAAGCCAAAGAGAAAGTGCAGCAGTTAGTACAAGACGCACTCGATAAAGGCGCGACGCTGATTGGCGATAATAGTGACTTAGATGGCAGCTTTCAAAACCCATTAATAGTGAATAATGTAACCACTGACATGGATATTTACCACGAAGAGGTATTTGGGCCAGTATTAACGGTTATTCCTTTTGATGAAGAAAGTGAAGTGCTTGCACTTGCCAACGATGTACCATTTGGTCTAGCAGCTTATTTTTACAGCCAAAACATTAAGCAAGTCTACCGAATTAGTGAAGGGCTTGAATTTGGTATGATCGGCGTAAATGAAGGTGTTATATCAAACCCAGTAGCGCCATTTGGTGGCGTTAAACAGTCAGGTTTAGGGCGTGAAGGCGGCCATCAAGGACTTGATGAGTACTTAGAAGAAAAGTACGTGTGCATTAAAATTTAATAACGTCTTATTTACGCGGTTTATTTGCTTATAACGCTTAATTTATGGGCAAAAAACAAACTAACAGCTATATTGTCAATATGGGTACAAGTGATTGTAAACGTAAATCTTTATAATCAATTTTTTATTACAGTAATGTGGCAGATATATGATCTTTATCCTTTACTGTTGCCACACAAGGCACTAAATGCTACCTTTGGCAGTATATTTTTTGTTAAAAAAATAAGACAAAAACTAATAAAAAGTAAAAGGATTTCTATAAGTAGAAATAACCCCGTGTGTAAATGCCACCGTAAGGTGGCATTTTTTTTCAAAATTTAAAAAGGTTAATTTTAGCAAAATAACTGGTAGAGAATTTTAAATTAAGCATTCAATAATCAGATCTTTGGATAATAAATTTTTGCCTAGTTATAGCGTGATTTTCTTAACGTTAAATAGACCCTATATAAGCGAATTGGTATAACGTGTGAGGATTTTTAATTTTATTACAAACTGGTCTGTGTTATTTAAATCACACAAACCAGCTTTTGTAATAAATAGATCAACGGATAGGTGAGTAACCGGGAAGGTTATCGAGGTCGACTTCATCTAGCTGCTCAGGTTTTGCATATTCATTGATGTAATGTTTATACACTTCGGATTCAATAAATACTGCAAAAATGTCTGCATCAAGATGGTTCTGACTAACCATAGAGCCTAAAATATGCAAACATTCACTTACTGGTTTTGCTTTTTTGTATGGTCGGTCTACAGCCGAAAGAGCTTCAAAAATATCAGCGATAGCCATTAATCTAGCAGGTACTGACATTTGTTCTTTCGTTAATCCGCGAGGATAGCCTGTACCGTCAAGTTTTTCATGATGCCCTAGAGCATACTCAGATACATTACTTAAATGCTTTGGAAACGGTAAGATATCTAAAATATTCTTAGTTATATCCATGTGGCGCTTCATAATGTCACGTTCACCTTGAGTAAGCGTACCACGCCGAATCATTAAGTTTTCAACTTCATTATCAGAAAGTAATGGGATTTTTTCGCCATTAATTTTTAATTGATATTGGGTTGATATTCTTTGGATATGCGCCTGTTCTTCCTCACCTAAAAACTCTCCGCCAACGTTCACGCGTTGTAATAATGCACGATCTAATGCGAGTTGTTTCAGTTCGGTATCAAGCAATCGTTCAAATTGGAGTACTTCAATTGGCTTATTTTTTTCATCGCAGAGATTATTTTCTGCTGATACGCTATTTTTAAATCTCTGCTAATTATTTCAAATTTTGCATCAATAAATTTGATTCGATCAAAAATAGTTTCTAACTTTGTTGATTTTTCCATGACGTGGTCGGGAGTCGCAATTTTTCCACAATCATGTAGCCATCCTGCAATATCTAACTCATGGCGCTCTGCATCACTCATTTTAAATGTAGCAAGTGGGCCTTTATCTATTAGATGAACAGCATCGGCAAGCATCAATGTTAATGCGGGTACTCGTTTGCAATGACCTCCTGTATGAGGTGACTTTTCATCTATCGCCATGGCAATAGCCTCAGCAAAAGTTGCAAACAACTCTTCCATATCTTTAATTAGTGCAGAGTTTGTTAACGAAATAGCACCTAAAGAGGCGAAAGAACGAACTAGCGTAACAAGCTCCTCACTAAAAGGAATATTATTATTTTCGTCGTCTTTTACATTGATAAGTTGGATAACGCCAATAATATCATCAGCATGATCTTTTAAGGGAATAGTTAACATTGACTGGGTACGATAACCTGTACGAGCATCCATAGCGCGAGCTGCGCTCATATCAAAAGGCAGTGCAGCATAAACATCAGGAATATTAATAACTTCCCCAGAATTAACCGCATGAGCAACAATCGCTGTTTTATTTTCTTTTCCGTCGATAAAAAGATCTATATTAGGAAAATCAACAGGCTTACCTAAACGACCGCCTAAATACAGATCCAATGATTCATTAATAACCGTTTCAAACTTAAGTTGTTTGTTATCTGTAATCGAATAAATAGTCCCAGCATCTGAATTAGCTATAGACATAATTACTTGCAGTATATCATCGAGTAATTTACTCGAATCTTTTTCGGTTGTTAACCTAACGCTGATATCAATAAAGTGATGCAGGTTTATTTTATCTTTGATGTGCTGCGGCATATTTCCACTACTTTTTGGTATGAATAAAGGCACCATTCCAATCCTTTGCGAGTGCTTGTAAATCAGTATTTTGAATTCGTTTGATAAAAACACCGTACACATGCGAACTAAACAGTGTAGTACTTTGTAATTCAGTAAATAAACTTAGTGCTTGCGGCCAATCTTTATTATAAAAATGGGTCATGGCGATAAATGATTTTTTTATTTCAGCGAATTGTTTTGTATCTAATTTATTTGTGAAGCCAATGGGCTCAAATAGCTGCGTTGCGGTCGTTTTTCCAACGACCTGCACTTTATCTATCAAGCGAAACGTTATATGTGGACATGCATTCATTGTTTCTTCAGCTACTAGAATAGCTACGCCGTAAAACTTGGTCAAGTTTTCAATTCTTGCACCTAAATTAACTGTATCACCTAGTACGGTATAAGCTTTACGATAAACGGATCCCATATCGCCAACATTCATATCACCGGTACTTAAGCCTATACCAATTTTGACCGCCGGTAGTTTTTGTTCGGCAAATAATTTATTAATGAGAGTCAGACCGTTAATCATAGCCATTGCTGCTTCAACGCCGTTTTGTGCATGGTTTTCATCTTTTAATGGAGCATTCCAAAATGCCATCACCATATCACCAACGTATTTATCGATAGTCCCGTTATGATCAAATATTATTTGCGTTATTGAAGTAAGGTATTGGTTTAAGTATTCGCTTAATTGATGCGCAGTCATGTTTTCAGATAATGAGGTGAAACTGCGAATATCAGCAAATAATACTGTCATGTTTCTTTTTTCACTGCTTTGAGATAGCTCATTGCCTTGTTTTATAAGTTGTTCAATACGCGCAGGGGGGACATATTGATTGAACATAGATTTAATTTTTCGGCTGTGGTGCATCTCGGCGATAGAGCCAACAATAATGTAATAACCAGCTAATAATATTATGAGTAAGAGTGGCATTAATAATGGCAAACTAATTTTTTGTACTGACCATAAATACACGTTAAATGATATAACAGCTACCGTAATAGTTAACGAAAGAAAAATAATAAATCGGGCACTTCTGCCGAGGCTAAAAAGTGATAAAACGACACCCGTTAGCGCAATAATAAATAGGCTCGCACCTAAAGACCAGTTGGGCTTAGCTGGCAGTATCTCTGGGTGCATCAGTCCTTCAAATATATTGGCATGCACTTCAACACCAGGATATTGCATACCAACTGGGGTTGACCTTAGGTCAGCTAAGCCCACAGCTGAAGTACCAATAAAGGCAACTGTTCCTTCTAGTTCATCAGAGCCAACTCTTTGCATCAGCACATCGGTTGCTGAATAATAAGGGAAGCTATGTGCTCGGCCTTTATAGGGAATGAGTATTTGGCCGTGCTCATCTGTCTGAATCCATTTATCTTGAAACTTAATTCCTTCAAACAAAGTAATACCATCTAAAATATTTGAGCGCGTTTCAATTTTATTAGCAAGGACATACAGTCGAGCCACTTCAAGTGCTAAAGAGGGTAAAGTTTATCACCGACTCTATTAATAAGAGCGGCTCTGCGGATAAAGCCATCGTTGTCGCTATGCGCATTTATAAAACCAATACCAGCAGCGGCATTTTGTAATTGTGGGATATTTACAATAGCTCCCGAAAACTCACTTATTTGTGAGTTTGCATGTTCAGCATTTTGCCATAAAACGCTGCTTTTTTTGGTGGACTGTGGGCTGCAAGTTGGTCATCGGTTAGTAAAAACCCAAGAGCGATATCATTTTTAGCAAGTGCGTTAGCAAACTTGGTATCGGCGTCTACTTGCTGTTTAATTTTGGCAAGTGGTAAGCTATATTGCTTTGATAAGTTAGGTATTTCAGAAATGATTTGTGTAACTGGATTTACTTCAGGCTCGGCAAAAAATATATCAAAAGCGATAACAATAACACCTGCATCGGTGAGTTTTGTTACAAGATCAGCTATTTTCGATCTACTCCAAGGAAATCGACCTTGCTCTCGCATACTTTTTTCATCGATATCGATAATAACTACTGATTCGTCGATATGTCTAGGTGTTGCAGGTGTTGTTAATAAGAGCCGAGAATCATAAATGATGCCTTCCACACGATTAACTAATTTGGCTAATGTTCCTGTAGCAAATAACTCTATTGATGCAATAAATAAAGTTATAACGGCACCAATAAAAAATGCCTGGAAATTATAGGCTTTAAAGATCTAATGGGCGTTTATCCTTGATAGATTAAAAATCAAAAACTCGTCCTTCTCGGCCGCATTCTATCAGTAACTTGTCACCGTATTTAGCTTGCAATGAGTTTTCTATTGCTAGAAGTTCATCATCGCTTCTTGCAGGGTCGTGGCTGATAATAACAATGTTTTTGATGTTCGCCTTTACGGCGAGATCGGCAACTTGATTAATCGTGCTGTGTCCCCAACCATGCTTAAGTGGTAAGTCGATATCTATAAATTGTGCGTCATGGATCAGTAAATCAGCGCCTTTAATAAAGTGAATCCACTCGTTGATATCGGTTCTTAGATCTTCTGGGGGGTTTAATTCATTATCAGTAACATACGCTACTTTCTTGCCGTCAGCGTTAACACAATACGCAGTACCGCCATCGGGGTGATTAAGCGGCGCAGTCGAAATTGAAAAACTATTAAGGCTAAATGTTTTTTTAGCCGACAATGTCGTATTTAGCGTAATATTTGCAGGTAACTCTTGGTATTTAACCGGAAATTGAGAGCCACTCATTTGTTTTAGTATGGCATCTTTGCTTTCTTCGTCATCTACATTTCCAGCCACTATTGTTATATTTTGGTTAGATTGATAAATAGGGGTGAAAAAGGGGAAACCCTGAATATGATCCCAATGATTATGTGTCAGTAATATAGCGATAGGTTCCGCTTTTACCACTAAACGTTTACCTAGTTCAACAATACCTGTACCTGAGTCTAAAATAAGGGATTTGCCATTTTTCTGCTCTATATATACGCAAGATGTGTTACCACCAAAAATGTGCGTATGTTTTCCTGTTGAGGGCATTGAGCCCCTAACACCAAAAAGTTCAACTCTCATAAATTAAGGTGTAACTCCATCAACATAAAAATTGAACTTAGATGCACTTATATTATTAGAAGTACCGTTATTACAGGTGCTGCTAACAATAACTTGGGTATCACTTTGTAAAATCATTGATGTAAATACTTGTTCATTTGCACATTGCTCGGCCTTGTAAAAACCAACACCGTTGTGGCCAAATGTGCCATCTAATACACCATTACTTAAAATGCGCGCTAACACACCTTTATTATTACCCATACCACTTAGTACAATGTTACCCATGCTATCAAGCGCGGCATCTTTTACCTTAGTGTCACCGGTTTGCGTCAGTATGTACTGCCCAGCTCCACCTTCAGCAAAACTAGTCTCTTTTATTCCTGCTGATGATAATTTAACAATGACAGCTTGGTTTGGCGTATTCGTTTCATTACCAATTAAATACAGATTATTTAAGGTATCAGCAAATATTTTAACTATTCTATCGTCGTTATCTAAACTCATTACAGAGTCTATATAGCTAAATTCGCGTTCACCATCAACACTTAGCTTTACTGCTAGTATCTGAGAATCAGAACCCGAAACAACTTTTCCGCCAATAAAAATTTTATCGCTATTATCAATGTAAACAGTTTTATAGGATTCGAAAGCGGTTCCAATAATTTTACCATTGTTACCAAAGTCGCTCTCCAGTGAGCCTTCTGGCGTTAACTTCATAACAAATGAGCTCGGTGTATCTGCCACTGTTAACGAGCCTACGGCAATAATATCGTTATCGTTATCCAGTGCAGCGTCAGTTAGATTGAGCTTCTGCGTCGTTACGGCTGTAGTGGCGTAAATCCCTTCTGTTGCAAAGTCTGTATCAAAATAACCATTTTGATCTACTCTTGCTACAAAACCTTCTTCATTATTTTCAGTTTTACGCGAACCCGCGATAATAAGTTTGCCATCATTTTGCTCAATTAACGCAAAATTAGATGTACTTAAGTCGATTGCAATTTGCTTGTGCCCACTTTCACTAAAGCTAGTGTCTAACAGCCCGGCAACGGTCAGGCGTGTTAATACTAGTTTAATTACGGAGCCTTGCTGAGCTGTTGATGCGATAATATATTTACCAGCATGGGTGCCATGGCTAAGCTGTATCACCTGCTTTGATTGATCATTAGAGTCAGTCCCTAAGTTGCTCAATGTAAGGTAACCAGATCCTGCTAAGCCAGTAAACAATGCCGCGTGATTGTCTATTGCTACAATAAATGGCTGACTACTTGAATCATCGCTGATGCCTGATACCCAAAGCGTATCGTTTAAATCTATTGTTGCAGCATTAGCTATTTGTTTACCGTTAATATCCGAAATAATATTAATGCCGTAGGTGTCATCAAGTGCCCCATCGGTTGCTAAAATACGCGTAGAAAACAGCTTTTCAGTCTTACCTTTTCCCGTTGTGCCCGATAAAGTAATTTGATTATTTATAGGTTCATATTTTACGCCAGTAATTTCAGCATCGCCATTGCCAGCACCTGTATTACCATCGATGTCGTAAATGGCAATACCATGATTACCTATACTCGTTACCAAATCGCCTTTTTTATCAATAGCGAGAACAACAGCTTCTTTTTCACCTGAATGCCGAGTGGTATATCCGCCAACAAAGGCGGTAAAATCAGCTGTATTTAAACCGCCAAGTGCAAAGAGTTCATCGTCGGTGTTATTCCCAGATAAATCGATGCTAAGTGCATTATAATCATTAAAATTACCGTTATTTTCACCATCTGAAATAAGGTAACGGATTAATGCATCTTTATCACCGTTTGCACTGGTAACACTCCCCACAACCATAAGATCAGAACCATTAAAGTTTTTAATGGCAAATGCTTCATCATCGCGTTGTTGACCACTTACATCTTTAATTTTAGGGCTAGACGCTTCGTAAGCTAATGTCGAAATGTCATATTTTATCCATAAACTATCATCGTCATTACCATTAAACTGTTTGCCAACAGCTTGAATTTTATTGTCGCTAAATTCAAGATCATTAATAACCAGCGTACTTGCCATTTTAGTACAGTGAATACCTGAATTATTGTCACCTGAGGTGTTGCTTATCACGCCTGTAACGCTCATTTTTAATAAACATGCTTCGGTGTTGGTACCATCAAAACTAGAAAAGGCGATAAACAAGTCACCGCCACCTGAAATTATGGCCGTTGCTTTTTCATCGTGCCCTAAATCCAGTATTTTTATGCCATCTTCATCGAACGCATTATTGGCCGCACCATTATTAGTATATGAAGCAATGACAATATCTTGGTCTGTGTTTTGACTAAACCCAACAAAATAAAGATTATTATTTAACTCAATACTGTCGTTAAATTCACCGTTTGAAAAAACATTAGACAGCTCTAACTCACCAGTCACAGGGCGTCCAAAAGTTTCATTTTCGACAGGTATGAGGTAGTCGTCAGCATTAATTACATTAACAGTAATATTAATAGAAGTTGTTTCATTAGGAGTACCATCGTCGGCAATGGCTACTGTTATCAAATGCTGAGTCGCATTTTCATAATTAAAAGGGCTCGGGCCGCTTGCTGTTAATAGGCCAGAGCTGCTGTTAATGTTAAACAAACCTATGTCGCCACTGACCAGTGTGTAGCTTAAATTTTCGTTTTCAATGTCGCTGGCAACAATGGTGCCGACAACGTCACCGTCTGTCGAATTTTCACTAACACTAAATGTTTGATTTGATGCAGTAGGTGCATCGTTTACAGCTGTGATTGTAATCGACAAATTTGCCGAGGCAGTGCCTTGGTTTCCATCACTTACAGAATATAAAACGGCTGCCACGCCATTACTATTTACAGCGGGTGTATATTGCAGTTGATTGCCAATAATTAATACCGACCCTAAGTCGGCGGTCGCTGAGATGATTGTTAAGGTATCTCCGTCAATATCGGTGTCATTGGCGAGCACATTAATTAATAGCGGGGCGGCATCTTCGGCCATTGTTGCTGTATCAGCATTTGCAATGGGCGCATCGTTTACAGGTGTGATTGTAATCGACAAACTTGCCGAGGCAGTGCCTTGGTTTTCATCACTTACAGAATATAAAACGGTTGCTGCGCCATAACTATTTATAGCAGGTGTATATTGAAGTTGATTACCAATAATTAATACCGACCCTAAGTCAGTAGCTGCAGAGGTTATTGTTAAGGTATCTCCGTCAATATCGGTGTCATTGGCGAGCACATTAATTAGTAGTGGGGCAGCATCTTCGGCCATTGTTGCTGTATCTGCGTTCGCAATAGGCGTATCGTTTACTGGGATAACCGTGATAGTTACTGTTGCGGTTGTATCATTAGCATTGGTGCTTTCTAAGGTGTTTCCATCAGTAATACTATAAGTTAGCGTTATATCACCATTAAAATTGACTGGTGGTGTAAATTCTATTTTTTTATCGACAATAACAGCTTGGCCAATCGTGTTTTCAATACGAGATATACTAATTACATCGCCATCTAAGTCGTTATCGTTAGCCAGTACATCAAGTAACGTCGCTGGACTATCTTCATTTAGTGTAAAGGTATCATTATTTGCACTTGGCAAAGTATTCACACCACTTTTACTTAATATTACTTGAGCACTCGCCGCAAGGCCTTGTTCATTTGAAACTAAATAAGTAAAGCTATCAACACCTACAAAATTTTGATTCGGTTGATAAGTAAAAGAGCCATCAGTATTAAGATTAAGCTCGCCATTTTTTACAGCCACAACCGGTACGGTATTAACATAAAGATCACCGCTTTCAATATTAATGTCATTAACTAGCAGGCCGCTTTCAACGTTAACTTCAAGCAACTTATTCGGTCTGAATAAATACTCATCATTTTGGGCAATCGGATTATCAGCTTCACTATTAATTGTTAACGTTACGCTGGCTTGAGCTGTAGCACCTTGAGAGTCAATTATTTGATATTGAAACTGATCTACACCAAAAAAATTAGCATCGGGTATATAAGTAAAGCTACCATCAGTTGCAAGTAATAATTGGCCATGAACAGGCGCAACAATAAAGTTTTCATCAACAAAAAAGTTGTCATTATTAGGATCTGTATCATTTTTAAGTAAACCAGCAATAGCTTCAACAACTAATGTACTGTCTTCACTTAAACTATAACTATCGTTAGTCGCAATCGGTGGCATATTTTCAGCTACGCCGATGATAACTACATTGGCAATAGCTTGCTCACCTTGACTATCAACAATACGATATTGAAAGCTATCCTCCCCGCGCATATCTACTTCACCAAGGTATTCAAAGCTACCATCTGCGCGTAAAGTCAAACGTCCTCTTTTTGGTTCAGTGATAGGTGAGGTATCAACCGTTAAGCTATCTAAATCAATATCACTATCATTGGCAAGTAAGCCTGGTGATGCAATATTCAAATTACCATCAAGTGGAATGCTATAGCTGTTATCAAGTGCAATAGGTGCATCATTTATCGGATTAACAACAATTTCAACAACAGCGATGTCTGTCATATCAAGCTCATTAACCACTTGATAGCTAAAAGCATCTTCACCATTAAAGTTGGCCGTTGGTGTGTAATTAAACTCACCAGACTCATTTATATTTAACGTACCGTGCTGTGGTTGCACTAGCGCATCTAAATTTATGCGCAATTCACCCATATATTGATCTGTATCATTAGCAACTACATTGCCTTGTAAGCTTTCATCTTCATTAATTTGAAATTGATCGGGTTGCGCATTCGGGGCAAAATTTAGTTCTCCACCAATAGGGGCTATATTTATTGCTTCAGCAAAACCACTTTCGCCACTGCCATCAATGCCAGTGATCAGTATTTGATAGCTTTTATCAACAAGCGATCCATCAAAGCTAAAAGCTGAATTGGATAAGCTTAGAAATTGTTGCCCATTTTCGAGCGTATTAATATTTTCAGGAGTCACACCAGCTTGAGTTGCTAAATAAACGTTATAGCGATTGAGGTCTGAATTGGCTTGCCATGAAAGATCAATACTTTGATCATTACGCTGCGCCGTAATGCCTTCAATTTGATGGGGTTGCCAGCTAAATGTAGTCGCGTCAGCAAGTACTTGGTTATTTAAATTATCGGTTATCCATATTTCTAAACGAAGATCGCCCGCTTTTTCACCATAAAAATAAGGGTTAAAGCCAATAATTGATTGTTCAAAGCTTAAGCCACATAGTTCAGAACAAAGTGCGATGCTTTTATCTACACTTGGTAATACCAAGCTTACTGTAGCAATACCATCGGGATCTGAAACCGCAAGTGAAAACGTTACATTACCTTGCACAACTTCATTTTTTTGCGCAAATATAATATCAGCCTGTGAATTAGCAACTACATCGCTAACAAATGCTCTACTTGACGTCGAAACACCTGAAACTTTAAATTTGGTCGATTGATTACTAGCAGTAACTCCCGTTAAGTTGAGGTTACTTGAAATAGGCTGAGGTGTTGCTTCGTTACTCGAACTTGGCGAAGCTTCTGGTACAGTGGTGCCTTCTGAGCCACCACAGGCGCTTAATATAAACGCCATGGCACCAAGCAAAAATATATTTTTTGCTATCATTTTAAATACTCCATAATAAAAAGCGCTGTGTCCAATGTGTTTATGGTTCTAACCTAAAGGAGCCATTAGCATTTACATTAGGATTATTTATTTCATTGAGATTAAAATTGCCGGTAATCGTATCTAAACCATTCAAAAAAATCGCCTCAATATCGCCAGCCGCTTTGTTATTACCATGAGATGCAAAGGTAACAGCTAAATCAAGTTTACTTATATCTATTAGACCGCTGTAAGCTGCATACCAATTACCACCAGTATCGCTAAAGCTAATTTCACCCTCGGGCACCGTACCATTATCAAAATCAACCGCCATGGTCATTGCAAAGTCAGTCACTGCACCTAAACTAGAATTCACTCCAAAGCTTGTCGCTTGATAGTTAAAAACGCCTTGGCGTTGTGCTATTTGATCAACCAAAGATGCATCACTAACCGTTTGATATTGTTGCTCAGAATAAACATCAGCAATAATAACTGTCTCTGAATCAAAGTTACTTTCTACTACAATCTCAGTAACAGGATCGAGCGAGGCAGTAGCCGTTTGTTGCTCACTTTCTTTATCCTCACTTTCACTTGGGCTATCGATACTTGTTATATTTTGATCAAAAACGCGCGACGCACTAATACTTGTGAATACTTCACCAGAAGACGTTACTTGCGCAAAGGAAAACGCTTCATCGCTGCCTAAAGAAACAACTTGCTGGTTTTCGAGTGTTAAATCTATTGCGCCGTCCCAAACAGCTAAAAACACATCGCCTTCAACCAACTGAACTTCAAAATGTGTACCGCGAATACCAATAGATCCAACAGGGGTTTTTACGCTATAAGAGCCACCATTTTTTTTAATCACTCCCGAAATCGAACGCAAACCACCTTTAAGTAACTCAATTGACGCAGAACCTTGTTGGGTATTACTATCAAATTCATAATTAGCAATATTGAGCACCGAATTCTCTTTTAGCGCAATCAAGCCACCGTCAGACATTGAAAACTGAGCTTTACTTCTTTCACCAGTAGTTATGCGATCTACACCAAATACAGTGTCTCTGCGTTTTAATTGTCTTTGCTGTTCGGAGTTAGCATCTAGAGCTAAAACAGTACCTCGGGCAAGAATCGTTTTACCAGCAGGATTGGCGGCTTGTGCATTAAAACTCACACAAAGTAAGGTTGTTATCACAGGGAGTAAAAGTTTCATAAGTACCTTAAATTAGAATGAGTAAGAAACGCTTAAATTAATATCTAAGCGATCATATTCAAATAAAGATATATTACTGGTTTTATCTTGATAATTGGCCGCCAGTTGTATAGCTAAATCGTCGTTTATTAAATAACGTATGGTGCTTGTAAGCATCAGTAAATTGTCTTCACGGTCTTTTAAAAATAAAGGATGTTCATCTTGGTAATCAATCCATTGATATCCTGCAAGTGTTAGTAGTTGCCAATGTTCAGCAAGCTGAGAATTAGCCTGATAATACATGCCAAGTATATTACGACTATTTGATTTACCCGCAGGTACATCCGCATTTTCAGTTTTGATATTAATACTCACACTCTGAAACCAGCGTTGAGATACATAACTAGTTCCTGCGTTTAGTGCAATAAATGTGTTATCGAGTTTTTCATCAAGTTTATTATTCATTACACCAAAAGAAACAGCCCCAAATAAGCGAGACTTTTTAGATAATTTAAAATCAGCCCCTGTTACGAGCGACGATTCTGTTCTATAAAGTTCGCCATCAAGTATTAATGGTGTTACACCAGCTTGTACATACCAACTTAGCTTATCTTGTTTGTGTTTATAAGCTGCATTTATGTGTGTGTTAACGCGGTCATATTGTTCTAACGTTTCAAACTTATACCATGCAGTATTAACACTTAACGTTAATAAGCTTTGTTGGTCCAGAGGATGAGAGTAGCTTCCTCTATAGTTAAGCTGCATATAGTTATCATCAGTACTTTTGCTGTCTGGCGACAGTAAGAATTCGCCTAAATTAGGTATGATAATAGTATCTTCGGCTGTCCCTGCGTTTACATTGTCATCCACACCAAAAGCCAGTTGAATATTTTGCGTATAAGAGCGCCCAGCACGTTGTTGTTCAACAATGGCAGCATCAAGTAGTGATTGCGCGCTCGTTTTTATATTTTTTGGTGTATTAGCCGCGTTAATCAGTATTAGCGCTTGAGTATCTGCAGCGGGTAAGTTTTTAACCATTAAATAAGCTCGAACTAAATGTAGGCGAGCTTCGTACCATTGCGGGCTTGCCTCAACTACACGTTCAAAAGCAAAGACTGCTGTAGCTGGTTGGTTTGTTTTAAGTGCGGAAATCCCTAATAAAAAGTCAAAAGCAGGCTCGCCTAAATATTGATTTTCAATATGACTTATTTTGTAGGCTTGTTGAAACTTATGATCAGAAATTAATTGTTGTAGTTCAGTTAACAATTTAGCGTAGCTTTCGTCATTTTTAGCCAGAGCACTAACACTAACTACAGTTAAAAAACCACACAGTAAATGTGCTAGAGCCTGTTTAATCATGTTTTATCGAATAACCTATAAAAATTTTTTGCTTTATTGCCATTAGGGTCAGTTGACCTTTGCGGATTGAAATTTGTTCTATCTAGGGGCGACTTAATCGCGGCGCAAGGTTTGTAGCTTAGTGGGCTCGGTAACTGCTCCTGCGTTACTCTAATGGCTTACATCCCTATAAGAATAAATCAAAACTGCCCAATCATGCTCACGGGCCTTATTTAAAAACCAAACACGCCGCTGCAAATCTAACCTCGAAAGATAAACAAGCCCTAATAAAATGATGGTAGTAGGTAATAATTTAGCACTTTTTATAGGCATGTAAAGCAAATGAAAACATTATTTCAAAAATGTAAATATTAATATCTTCCAGCTTTTTAAATCAATAGCATAAAATTAGTGACCTATTATAGCGATAATAAAACAGCTTGATAACAAAGCATAAATTTCGTTATTCTAAATAAAATTTAACAACATTTTAGAGTAATTTAATTCGGTAAATTAGTCATGTTTTAATAAAATTGGTTTAGAACTGGTCTAGCTGTTCAGACAAGTAAGTGCAGGGGGAAATAGATTGTATTTTTAGTTATTTAAAATTACTGGGGAAATAATATGAAAATGATTATACAAAAAATAAAAAAGGAGAAAAATTGGGGCGATTGACGGGGCTTGAACCCGCGACAACCGGAATCACAATCCGGGGCTCTACCAACTGAGCTACAACCGCCACAACACACCTTGTTTGGTGTGGCGCGCATAATACATAAAATAATAAATCTTGTGAAGTCTAAAAGTGAAAAAATCAAAAAAAATAACTAATGCGTAAAATACAGTATGTAAGATGGTGATTGATTAGTGCTTAAATATGGCTACTTTAGGCCATTTAACTGGGGGCAAAACGTGTAACGAACGAGATTAGTAAAGGGAGAAGAAATATTTAAGTCTTACTTTCTTTATTAGTAAGTGCGAATGATTAAGAAACAGCGCATACCTTCTAAAAAAACGATAAATACTCAATAAATATGAAACATACTGTCGCTTTTATATATTAATTTATATAAACATAGCGTTTTTTATAGTGAAAATTCATTGTTTTTTGAGAATAAATTGTAAATGAATGTATAATATTGGCTGGAAAAACGCTTAATGAAAACTATTTGGAGTGATTATGGATTCAATATTAAACTGGCTGAACGAAAACTCAGGCCTAATTTTACATTACGGTATACAGGCGGTTGTTGCGCTTGTTATCTTTTTACTTGGTAGTCGTATTGCTAAGTTTTGTTCTAACTTAACTGAAAAAGGTTTTGCTAAAAAGAACGTAGATAAAGCGGTTGGCTCATTTGTTTCAAGCATTGTGTATACACTTGTATTTGCTGTCACTATTTTAATGGCACTTTCGCAAATTGGTATTGAAACTACGTCATTCATCGCTATTTTAGGTGCCGCAGGTTTAGCTGTTGGCTTAGCGCTTCAAGGTTCATTGTCTAACTTTGCATCTGGCGTACTAATTATTTTACTTCGTCCATTCAAATCAGGTGATTTTGTTGAAGCTGGTAGTAAAATGGGTACTGTTAAAAAAATCGAAATATTCTCAACTGAACTACGCACTCCAGATAATAAAGTAATAATTGTGCCAAATTCACAAATTATGTCGGGTGCTATTACTAATTTCTCACGTGAGTCTACTCGTCGTATCGATTTAGTTATCGGTGTTGGTTACGATGCTGATTTACGTCAAGCAAAAGAAGTATTAAAATCAGTGTTAGATGCAGAAGAACGTCTACTTAAAGACCCAGCTTATACAGTTGCTGTATCTGAGCTAGGTGATTCGAGTGTTAATTTTGTAGTGCGTCCTTGGGTTAACAGTGCGGATTACTGGCCAACATATTTCTCGCTAATGGAAAATATTAAAATTGCATTAGACGACGCAAACATTTCAATTCCATTTCCACAAATGGATGTTCATTTACACAAGCAAGACTAATTTTAGATAGGTTATTTTTTAATGAAATTAAAGCTTTTATCAATGTTAGTTGCAGCCTCTGCTGCAACTAACGCATTTGCCGAAGATGCAGAGCAAAAAACGTGGGAAGTTACCAGTGAGCTTGGTGCTATTATCACAAGTGGTAATACAGAAACAACCACGCTTAAAGGTGGTATTAAAGTACAGCACAATCTAGAAAACTGGAACAATGAGTATAAAATCGATGGAATCTTCAAAGAAGATGAAGTTGAAGATGCTGACGGTAATAAAGATAAGCAGCGTACCAACGAAAAATACTCTATTTCTGCGCAAGGTAATTACAAATTAAATGAAAAGCATGCTCACTTATTCATTTATGGTTCACACGTGTCAGATTACTTTGGCGCATACCGAAGTGAATCAGTAATTTCTGCTGGTTATGGTTTACGTTTATTAAACGAAAAAACCATGTGGCTAAGTGCTGAAATTGGTCCAGGTTATAAATATTTCGAATACCCAGATGACAGCACTGAAATTGACGACAACGGCGATTTACTTGCTGGTGAGTTTGAAGGTGAGGTGATTGCTCTAGGTAAGTTAGATTATAACTGGAAGATTTCTGATAATGCGCGCTTTACTCAGTTAATTGCAGTGGAGTATGGTGATACAAACACTAAAACGCGTTCAGAAACTGCACTACTTGCAAAAATTAATGGCTCATTACAAATGAAAGTTGCTTTTAATGTAACCAACAACTCAGATGTTGCTGATGATAAAGAAAGCACTGATACTGAAACGTCATTCACGTTAGTTTACAGTTTTTAACCAATGTAACTAAAGAAATGACATTTAAGTGACAAAAAGGGACGAAAGTCCCTTTTTTATTTGCTACTAAATAATGTATTATGGCGACCAATTTTGGTTGTAGACCTAGGGATATACCTACTCGTGAAAGTTTTTACACAATTTATTAGTGCTTTTATTCTACTTTGTAGTTTTAGTACTTTGGCTTTTACGCCAACAGCGTCTCAAATTGAGCAATTTAAAAAGTTACCTAAAGCTCAACAAGAAGCCCTCGCAAAACAGTACGGTGTTGATATAGCAACGATCACTGGTACAAACCAATCTAATAATCAAAATAATGCACAGCAGCAAAATAGTATTGGTGAGCGTGCAGAACCCGAAAAAGAAAAGCTTACAGATGAAGAGCGCTTTAAACCAAAAACAGACGAATTAAAACCATACGGTTACGAATTGTTTGCAGGTGAGCCAACTACATTTATGCCAAGCGAAAATGCCGCAGTACCAGATACATATATAGTGGGCCCTGGCGATCAATTAAAAATAAACTTTTATGGCAAAGAAAGTGACAGTTTTGAAGTTATAGTTGACCGTGAAGGACGTATTAGTATTCCAGATTTAAGCCCTGTAGAAGTGGCCGGTTTAACTTTTGCTGAAATTAAAGAATTAGTAAAAGTAAAAGTAGAGCAAGAGGTAATAGGTGTAAAAGCTTTTGTGTCGCTTGGTCAGCTTCGTAGCATGCGTATTTTAGTGCTAGGTGAGGCTTACAAGCCAGGTAGCTATAGTGTTTCTTCATTAACAACCGTTTCGCACGCATTATTTGTAAGCGGTGGCTTGTCTGATATTGCTTCTCTTCGTAATATACAAGTTAAACGAGCTGGTAACGTAGTTGCAAATTTTGACCTTTACGACTTACTTATTAATGGCGATAGCAGCAACGACATAGTACTAAAGCCGGGTGATGCAGTATTTATACCATCGGTTGGTGCTCAAGTCAGAGTTGAAGGCGCGGTTAAACGCCCAGCTATATTTGAACTAAAAAAAGATGAATCTGCTAAGCAGTTATTAGCAATGGCTGGAGGCCTTAAACCAAATGCATATGCCAAAAGCGCAATTGTAGAGCGCTTTAACTTCGATCGTAAAGAAGTGCTATCGGTCGATTTTTCAAAACCGCAAATTAACTATATTCCACAAGATGGCGACCGCATTCGTTTTAACACTGTTAGCTCTCAATACCAAAACACTATTAGCTTGATTGGCGCAGTAGCGCGCCCAGGCAATTATCAGTGGCACCAAGGTAAGCGTATTTCAGATGTACTTAAATCTATACGTGGTGATTTACTACCGCAAGCTGATTTAAGCTATGGCCTCGTAATTCGCGAAATAAATGTAAACGGCGATATAGAAGCACACCAATTCGACGTTGCTCAAGCGATTATTAAAAACCCTGAGAATAACTTACAACTTCAAGCTAATGACAAGATAGTTGTATTTAGTCGTTTTGAAGAAAAAGAAGTAGAACAAGCAGCTCTAGCAAATATGGCCCTTAGCCAAGAGCAACAAGAGCAGCAGCAAAAAGCAGAGCAATGGCATAAGTTTGAGAAAAAAGAATTCGAAAAATATATTGGAGTTAATCAAGAAGACGAAGGGCTTGTTCTTGAAGACAATAAAATACTCACTATTGCTGAAATTTCTAAGCGCAAAGCAAAAGAAGAAGAAGACCAAGAACTCAAAGCTGAAGATTATGCATTATTTAGCCGCCATAACTTATTAGCGCCTATTATTGCTAAATTTAAGCAGCAAGCATCAGTGCAGCAAGCTATGCAATTAATTGAAATCAGCGGGAATGTTACTTTTCCTGGTATTTATCCACTAATGATTGGTGGTGAGGTAAGTGACTTAATAATAGCAGCCGGTGGCTTATTGGAGTCTGCCTACGTAAAACAAGCTGAAATTACACGTATTGTAGCCAGCGATGGTTCAAAAATAGAACATTTACGATTTGACCTTGAAAGCGCTATGAAGGGCGATCTTCAAAGTAATATTACGCTACAAAGCAAAGACAGCATAAACGTATTCGCTATTCCAAACTGGCAAGAAAACGTAAAAGTAGAATTAAAAGGCGAGCTTAAATTTCCAGGTACATACACTATACGCCGTGGTGAAACGCTAACTGAATTACTTGAACGCGCGGGTGGTTTTTCAAATTTTGCAGAGCAAAAAGCAGCTGTATTTACCCGTACGTCGATAAAAGAGCAAGAGCAAAAGCAACTAGCGCGTTTATCTACAGAGCTTCGTCGTGATATAGCTTCAAAAAGCTTTCAGAACTCCGTAAGCAGTAGCACACTTTCGTATGAAGAAATGAACAAGCTGTTAAACGACCTCGCTAGTGTTGAAGCCGTAGGCCGTTTAGTTATCGATCTTCCTCGTATAGTGAGTAATCAGCAAAATTTAGTATTACAAGATGGTGACACGCTTTATGTACCAAGTAAGCGTGATTCTATAAGCATCATAGGTGAAGTTAATTACTCTACGTCTCACCTTTATCAAGCTGGTGTAAGTGTCGATGATTATCTAAATCTTAGTGGGGGTTTAAAAGAACGTGCAGCTGAAGATAGAATTTACATTATTAAAGCGAACGGATCAGTAAAAATTCCTAATACAGGTGGCTGGTTTGCAGCAAGTAATTCAGAACAGTTAGAACCCGGAGATACAATTGTAGTACCTATGGACCCCGGTCATATGGATAAGCTAACGCTTTGGAGCACTGCAACGCAGATTCTTTATCAACTAGGTGTGGCAGTCGCTGCTATTGGTAGCTTGTAATATCTAAAATAAAGTGTCCTCACAATTTGTTTGGGCATTTTATTTGTAAGAATTAAATGATGATTAAATTATTTTAAGTTAACTAGTGGGAATTTATTCGTAGCACTATCTTAAATTAATAATTCATACCAGGTATCAAATAGCTAACAGCCTTAATATGCTCTAGTGGGTTAGTAAATAATTAAAAGTAAGTAAAAATATGAAAAAAAATGAAACTTCAAATATTCCTGATGATGAAATAGATTTAACAACGTTACTTTCTGTAATTTGGAAAGGGAAGTGGGCTGTTATTTTTTCTACAGTAGTTTTATGTACTTTTTCTGTGATATATGCAGTTAATCAACCTAACATATATAAATCTGAGGCTCTATTGTCACCTGCAGAAGAGCAGAAAAGTGGTGGCCTGGGCGCGTTAGCTGGTCAATTTGGTGGTTTAGCAAGTCTAGCTGGAGTCAATTTAGGCTCGGACTCGAATAATAAAACCCAATTAGCCATCGAGGTTTTAAAATCACGCCAATTTATTAGTAACTTCATTCAAAAGCATAAGTTATTACCAAATTTAATGGCCGCAGAGTATTGGAATGCACAAGAGAATAAAATTAGATATGACCCTGAACTTTATGATGTAGCTGCTCACCAGTGGGTTAGAGAAGTATCTTCTCCATATAAATCAAAACCTTCGCTACAGGAAGCTTATAAAGAGTTCCGTAAAGTTACTTCAATATCTACAGATAAAGAAACTGGGATGATAATTTTATCAATAGAATCTATTTCACCTTACGTAGCTCAACAGTGGGTAAGTTGGTTGATTGAAGACATTAACCAAGAAATGAAATATAGGGATGTTTCTGAAGCAAATAAAAGTACGGCTTTCTTAACAAAGCAATTAAAGGAAACTAAAGTAGCTGATATACGCTCAGTGCTTTATAAGTTAGTTGAAGAGCAAGCTAAAACTATTATGTTTGCAAACGTGCGAGACGAATATGTATTTAAAACAATTGATCCAGCTTTAGTACCAGAAGAAAAATCAGGCCCTAAACGTGCACTGATATGTATATTAGGTACTTTTTTTGGGGGAATATTAGGCATTCTATTTGTAACAATAAGATACTTTACAAAAGAAAACGCTCAGTAGTAAAAATATTTAACAGAGTAAAATTTAAGGGATATTAAAGTGAAAATTTTAGTAACAGGTGGTGCTGGATTTATAGGTTCAGCTGTTGTACGTCACATAATAGAAAATACAAAAGACACAATAATTAATTTAGATAAACTTACCTATGCAGGTAATTTAGAGTCGCTTAAATCTGTTGAAAATAGCGAACGTTACTTCTTTGAACAGGTTGATATTTGTGACCGTGCGGAACTTGATCGTGTGTTTAACACCCATAAACCTGATGCTGTAATGCACTTAGCTGCAGAGAGCCATGTAGACCGCTCAATTACAGGGCCAAGTGACTTTATCCAAACTAATATTGTTGGCACTTATAACTTATTAGAAGCTGCGCGTAATTACTGGAATAATTTAGAAATTAGTGCGAAAAAAGCATTTAGGTTCCATCATATTTCAACTGATGAAGTATACGGCGACCTTCCACATCCAGATGAGCAAGAAGGTAGCCTGCCCCTGTTTACTGAGCAAACATCCTATGCTCCAAGTAGCCCTTATTCTGCAAGCAAGGCATCGAGTGACCACTTAGTTCGTGCATGGCTACGTACGTATGGCTTTCCTACAGTTGTAACCAATTGCTCAAATAACTATGGGCCTTATCATTTCCCTGAAAAGCTTATCCCATTAGTGATTTTAAATGCCCTTGAAGGTAAAGATTTACCTATTTATGGTGAGGGTGACCAAATTCGCGACTGGCTTTATGTTGAAGATCACGCTCGCGCACTTTATAAAGTAGTTACCGAAGGCGCTATTGGTGAAACTTATAATATCGGTGGTCATAATGAAAAGCAAAATATTGAAGTAGTACAAACTATTTGTAATATTTTAGATGCTCTAGTACCTAAAGACACAAGATATGCTGAGCAAATCACGTATGTAACAGACCGACCAGGGCATGATAGACGTTATGCTATTGACTCATCTAAAATGAGTGCAGAGCTAAACTGGACCCCTGTCGAAACATTTGAAACAGGTCTACGCAAAACAATTGAATGGTATTTAGCAAATCAGTCATGGTGTAAAAACGTGCAAGATGGATCATACCAACGTGAACGCCTTGGCGAAATTAACTCATAACTAAAGGAACATTTATGAAAGGAATTATATTAGCAGGTGGATCAGGCACTCGCCTTTATCCACTTACACGTGGTGTATCAAAGCAACTACTCCCAGTTTATGATAAGCCAATGGTGTATTACCCAATATCTACACTAATGTTGGCGGGGATTCGCGATATATTAATAATCACCACCCCGGAAGATAACGACAGCTTTAAACGTTTGTTAGGCGATGGTAGTGATTACGGCATAAATCTGAGTTATGCAATACAACCTTCACCGGATGGATTGGCACAGGCATTTATAATAGGTGAAGAGTTTATTGGCAACGATAATGTATGCCTAGTACTTGGGGATAATATTTACTACGGTCAATCGTTTAGTAAAACTCTAAAAAGTGCAGCAAGCCGCGAAACTGGTGCTACTGTATTTGGCTACCAAGTTAAAGACCCAGAGCGATTTGGTGTAGTTGAATTTGACGAAAATATGAAGGCTATTTCTATAGAAGAAAAGCCTGAAAAGCCAAAGTCTAACTATGCCGTTACAGGCTTATACTTTTACGATAACCGCGTAGTTGAACTAGCAAAACAAGTGAAACCTTCTCACCGTGGTGAGCTTGAAATAACAACACTAAACGAAATGTATTTAAATGATGGGACGCTCAATGTTGAATTATTAGGGCGTGGTTTTGCATGGCTCGATACAGGCACCCATGAAAGTCTTCATGAGGCTTCATCATTTGTCCAAACCATTGAAAACGTTCAAGGTTTAAAGGTGGCGTGTCTTGAAGAAATCGCATGGCGTAACGGGTGGTTAAGTACAGAGCAATTGCTTGAAATAGCCAAGCCAATGATGAAAAACGAATACGGCCAATATCTGACTCGCTTAGCGACAGAGGCAAAATAATGAAAGTACTTATTACCGGTAAAAACGGTCAAGTTGGTAGCTGTTTAGTCTCACAGTTAAGCAATATGACGGAAATTAACTTTTTGGCATTAAGCCGTGAAGAACTTGATATTACTAATGCTGAACAAGTTAGTAAAATAGTGAATGAATATAAGCCGAGCGTTATTATCAATGCTGGGGCATACACTGCGGTTGATAAAGCTGAATCTGAGGTTGAGTTAGCAAATGCTATCAATAACCTTGGGCCTAAAAACTTAGCCAAAGCAGCGGAAAAAGTAAACGCAGCGATTATTCATATTTCAACTGACTATGTTTTTGCCGGCAATAAAGAGGGTTTGTATACTGAGACTGATGAAGTAAATCCACAAGGCGTTTACGGGCAAACAAAGCTAGCAGGCGAGCAAAGCGTTGCACAAGAGTGCGATGACCATATTATTTTGCGCACAGCATGGGTATTTAGCGAATTTGGGAATAACTTTGTTAAAACGATGCTACGTTTAGCGCAAACACGCAAGACTCTCGGTGTAGTGGGTGACCAATTTGGTGGCCCTACATACGCAGGTGATATAGCTAAAACCATAGTTAGCATAGCGCAACAACTACAGCAGGGTAGTACTAAATTTGGTGTTTATAACTATTCAGGTTATCCACATGTTAGTTGGCAAGAGTTTGCAAAAGAAATCTTTGCTAAAGCGCTATCACAGCAAGAGGTTGATACACCTGTTACAGTCAATGCAATTGCAACCTCAGAGTACCAGACTCCCGCGAAGCGCCCGGCTAATTCAAAATTAGATTGTAATAAAATTAAAACTAATTTTTCTATTCAGCCGAGTAACTGGAAAGCCGCATTAAATAATATTCAACAGTATAAATAAGTAGGTTGAAAACATGAAAGTAATCGATACCAACATCCCTGATGTTAAAATTATAGAGCCTGCGGTATTTGGTGATGAACGCGGCTTTTTTATGGAAACATGGAGCCAGCAAAAATTTGAAGAGCTAGTTACTAAAAAGCCCACCTCTTTTGTGCAAGACAACCACTCTAAATCTAAGCAAGGTATTTTACGCGGCTTACATTACCAAACTGAAAATACACAAGGTAAGTTAGTACGCGTAACTTCAGGTGAGGTATTTGATGTTGCTGTTGATATACGTAAAAGCTCTGCTACATTTGGGCAATGGGTAGGGGTTTATCTATCTGCTGAGAATAAACGACAGCTATGGGTACCAGAAGGCTTTGCACACGGATTTTATGTAACTAGTGAAGAGGCTGAGTTTGTATATAAATGTACAGATTATTATAATCCTCAATCCGAGCAATCAATATTATGGAACGATGAAACTTTAAATATACAATGGCCTGTTAAAATAGATAATGTTTTACTTTCGGACAAAGATAAAAATGCAATGACATTCCTCAAAAGTACTTGTCTTTAAAAGAGTGATAAATAATATCCAATGAAAACTTTTGTAGACGCATTTAAAGACAGAGATACTTTAGTTCTATTTTTAGATCGCTTCATAATGGCTCTGAAAGGGCCATTAGTGATTATGGCTGTATTATTTAGTTTAAATGTGCGAGAGCAAGGTATCTGGTATACATTTATTAGTTTATCAGCTTTAAGCGGCATTGTTGAGTTGGGGTTTACTAGTATCATTACCCAATTTGTGAGCCATGAATATGCTTATTTAAAGAAAAAAATGGGTTTTTAATTGGAAAGCGTAATTCGATCGACCGCGCGTTTGGTTTAGTCCGTTATGCTTTGAAGTTTTATTTGTACATTGTGCCTTTAGCTGTCGTACTTTTGGTATTTGTTGGTATTTACTTTTTTGAAAACGAAAGTGACTCGATAAAATTGGCTTGGATAATCTACTGTATTTTCAATGGTGTGAACTTATTCGTTAGTCTATTACAGGCAATTTATAAAGGTTTTGATAACATTTATGAGATTCATTTAACAATAGCGTACAGTAATTTAGTTTCTCTAACCGTAATTGTTGTTGGTTTGCTTTTAGGTGGCGGGGTTTTTACTTTACCTCTTTCAATCGCTTTTTACGTACTTACATCAGTAATACTATTAAAAAGATATGCGGGAAAGCTATGTGTACAAATATATAAGCATAACATTATAAATATCCATTCATGGAAAGAGGAAATAATAACCTTACAGTCTAAGTATGCTGTTAGCTTTCTATGTGGATATTTTATTTTTAATTTATATGTGCCAATAGCATATAAGTACCAAGGTGATGTGGTAGCAGGTCAACTAGGGCTATCCATAACAATTGTTAAAGCTATTTCCACATTTTGTTATGTGTGGCTATTTTCAAAACTCCCAAAAATTAATATGTTAGCTGCTAAAGGTGAGCGTGTAGCTCTTTATAAATTATTCAAAGAGCGTTCATTGTTTACCTTAGGAACTTATATTGTGGGGGTTTTTACGATTATGCTGCTTGTTTATCTCGCTTCTTATTTTGAATTTTATAATAGCCGTATCTTAAGTTTCAGTAATATATTATTGCTCTGTTTCTCTGAGCTAAGTGTGGTATTGATGAGTATTTATGCTATTTATGTAAGAGCTCATAAATTAGAACCATTCAATATCCCTTCAATAATTACAGCACTGTCAACCGGTGCTATTGTTTTTATCTCGATGCAAGAGAAATCTATTTATCATATGTATATTTACGTGAACCTATTTCAGTGGTTAATAATGCTTCCTTTGTTTTTTTATTTTGGTAAAGAAGAGATGAATAAGTACTATTTTAAAAAGAGTAAGGGATTATAGTGAAAAATATCTTAATAATAGGTGCTTTGGGGTTTATCGGGAAAAACCTTATCGAAGAGCTTCAGTCTAAAAATGTTAATTTAGTTTTGTTGACTAGAAATCTAACTAATGCACAGCAAAAAGTTAGAAATATGAATAATGTTACTATTTTAAAATGCGATCTACAAGATATTGAAAATATTAAGAATATTATTAATAGCTACGAAATTGATACTGTAATTCACCTAGCAAGTGGATTAATACCTTCAAGTGATTTTAGTGATTTTAATCAAGAATTAAAAGAGGTTATAGAGCCTACGTATAAACTAATTCACTTACTAGCGTCTAAAAATATTAAGTTTGTTTATTTTTCGTCTGGGGGCACTATCTATGGAAATACTGACTCAGATAGAGTATGTGAGACCAACGCCTTAAATCCAATAAATTACTATGGGTATAGCAAACTACTGATTGAAAATTTCATACGTTTTGTCGCGAGAAATAGTGATCTAAACTATTTAATATTACGACCATCTAATGTTTATGGAAGATACCAACCAAAAGATAGAAATCAAGGATTTATTGCTGTTGCAATCAATAAACTATCTACTAGCTCCCCTTTAACACTTTATGGAAAAGGGGAAATAATTAGAGATTATATAAATGTTATTGATCTTATTAATATCACTGTACAGCTATTAGACCAAGGTACTTCTAGAGAAGTAATTAATATTGGTTCTGGGACTGGAATGTCTCTTAATCAAATAATAGAAATAATCGAAAATATAACTAAGAATAAATTAATCATATTATCTGAAGAGAAGCGATTGGTTGATACAAAAAAGATAGTGCTGAATATTGATAAGTTAAATGGATATGTTAATTATACTCCTAAGAGCCTGAAGCAAGGAATAGAGGAGTTATTATATTGCAAGCAAATTTAATTTCTGAACAATTATCTATAGCAATACCTACTTATAATAGAGCTGATATTTTAAAAGAAAATATACTAAAAATGTTGCCAGAATTACGAGCATACAATATATGTATCTATATTTCTGATGATAGCTCAAACGATGATACATTAAACATGGTTGAGTTACTGAAAAATACATATAATAATATTGTATATTGTAGAAATGTACCCTCTTTAGGCCATGATAGAAACTGCATAAGAACCCTGTCTATGCCAACGCAAGAATATATTTGGTATCTAGGTGATAGTATGTATATTGAAAATGGTGGTATAGCTCAGCTTTTACAAAAAATTAACGCTGTTAAATCAGATTTTTATGTAACAAATGTTCGAGAACGAAATTTCACACACCCAAGTCAAATATATACAGATACTAGACGATTGTTTTCTGAGTTAGCATGGCATTTAACTTTAACTGGCTGCTGTATATATAGGCGACAAGTTATAGAGCAGATTGATACAGTTGGTCTTGCTAAAAACTTCCCACAATCACAAATTATATTTAATAGAGTTGTAGAGTCTTGTAATTTAACTTTTATCGATGAAGTAAAAGTAGCTACAAATATTAATAAAGCTAAAAGTTACTGGGAAGCAGAAATATTCAATGTCTTTGGTAATGATTGGATTAGTCTGATTGATAGTGTTTATAAAGTAAATCCTACTGCTTTTGAGCGTATTAAAGTTATAAAAAGTCATTCTAAGTATACAGGAATATTTGGCCTAAAAAACATGATAAAACTCAGGTTTTTAGGTGTTTTGACGTTAAGTAGTTATTTGAAAAATAAGGATAATATAAAATTAGCATCACACATTAATAAATTTGTTATATGGGGGTTGTTATTCACTCCTCGCTTTATATTTATATTAATTAAATTTTTCCATGATCAAAAAATAATTTCGAAAAATAAATAGAAGCAGATTGTAGTGTACGCTATAAAATTTATAGTTTACATGCAGTTTTTATCTGATACCTAAGGTGTATATATCAAGATGGCCACAAATCTTTTAAGTTTGGTTGTTATATTTTACAAACCAGAGCAAGACCACATAAATAATGTTGTTAAATTATCAAAGGATTACAATGTTATTGTAGTTGATAACACTCCTGAACCTACGGAGTACAATTTTTGTAATTCAATCACTTTAATTACATTAAATGACAATGTAGGGATTGCTAAAGCTCTTAATATTGGAATTGAGAGTGCTCAGCAACAAGGAAATAAGTATTGTTTATTATTGGATCAAGATAGCGTACCTAAATTAGATTTGGTTAATGGCTTGGTTACATTTTATGAAGAGCATGAAGCACCTAATGAAATTGCTTTGGTAGCGCCTTGCTATCATGATAAGGCATTAGGCCTTGACGCAGCATTTATACAGAAACGAAAGTTCCTGATGGGAAGAGTGCCTGCAAATGGTGACAGCCCAATTGATGTTTCGTACGTAATAAGTTCAGGAACTTTAATTAATTTAGCCTGTTACAGTGAAATTGGCTCAATGAATGAAGATTTGTTTATCGACTTTGTTGATATTGAGTGGTGTTTGCGTGCCCACCAAAAAGGTTATAAAGTACTTGGCCTGCCTTGGCTAAAAATGGAACATGAAATAGGCGAAAAGCCAGTGATCTTTTTAGGGAAAAAATATGTGAATCACTCACCTATAAGACATTACTATTACTTCAGAAATATTTTTATGCTACTAAGGATGTCACACATCCCATTTCAGTGGAAAATTTCTGAATTACTTAAAATAGCCCCACGATTTTTTGTTTATGCTGTTTCTACTACAGATAAACCAGCACACATTAAACATATGTTAAAAGGTATTTATCATGGTGTGTTAGGTCGTTTTGGTAAGTTTAATGGTTAATTCTGGGTTGGAATATAATAAAAAAACACCTTTTCGTTGAAAAAGTGTTTTGTACTCTTATTATATATTTCACTGTCTTTCTTATTATTTTTTTGTAAGAGACGTTGAAAATTCACAAGATTATGATAACTATTTAAGTTGGTACTTTAGCTCTATAAAGGAATCGAGTACAGGTAGCGTACTTTCAATTAAAGATCCCGCATTTTATTTTTTTCTAACTTTTCTGCTTTATTTGATGGTGGTGTATATTTTGTAATTATTATATTTGTTAGTATTTCAATATTTTCTAAAGTTTTTTTAATAGCAAAGTTCGATACAGCTATAATAGCCACATTCTCACTATTATATTTCTGTAAGTTTTTTTTTACTTTAGAGTTAACTCAATTTAGAGCAGCGGCTGCAATTGGACTTTCCTTAGTTTCTTTATCTTTTTATATGGACAGGAAATTTTTCAGTAGTTTTTTTATACTGTTAATTTCATTGTGTTTTCATCTGTCAGCTTTCCTAATTGTACTTACTATACCAATCTTATTTTTGGTTAAAAAAGATAAATACGAAAAAACTATCGTTTTACTTTTTGTTTTTCTCATGCTCTTAGGTATTATGTTTCCTATGGACTTGAGTTTTTTCGTTTTCCTACCTGTTATTGGTGAACGATTGGTGCCATATTTCGATGCTTCATATAAAGTCGTTGCCTTGAGTCTACTTAACTCTTATTTACTAATTAAAATAACATTATATACTTTATATGTTTTATGGTTTTATATTTGGAGAGATGAAAAAGTAAAAAGCATGAATCGATATTATTTACAGCTTTTCTTTTGTTTTTCCTGCTTAGGAACTTTTTTCTTTATATTTTTCCGATTAAACGATTCAATAGCTCTTAGGCTATCAGAGTTTTTTTCTGTGTTCGATTCTGCTTTTTTGCTTTCTTATCAAAAGTATTTTCTAAAGAATCTAAGGTTTATTTTCGGTTTTTTTTACTTTTTTTAAGTTGCGCCTTTTTATATTCATCTATGAATTTAATTACTTAAATTCATCGCTCTGGAAAAATAAAATTACTTTTAATTTAGTCTTAATTATATGTTCTTTTAATCAGGGGTGATGTTTTTTGAGTAGTTAGGTTTTGTATTTTTATTTAAACTATTTTATGGAAGGAAAATGTCTAAAATAATTATCGGAATAGTCTCTCATGACCATTACGACTATATTTCAAAAAATGAAGAGCTGTTAAAAATAGCAGAACTCAATAGTGTATATGTTGTTATAAAAGACAATATCAAAGAAAGTAAGCTTGAAAGCTATGTTAAAAATCATAATCTTGAATATGTGACCACTAATAAAATGTTAGGTTTTGGTGAAAATAATAACTTTATCTTTAATTATGCAAAACAAAAATTAAATGCAAATAATGAAGATTGGTTTATTATATTTAATCCAGATGTATTTATTACACTAGATGAATTTAAAAAGCTCATAGTTAGCTTAACTACTCAGGATGGAACTTTTTTGCCCCAAACCTTTTTAAAAATGATGAGCTGGTTGAAAGTGAAAACTCAGTACGTTATTTTCCAAAACTAATTAACTTGTTTAATCCATTTTTAATGAAGCCTATAAATTTACCTTATAATAAAGATACGTTAAATGAGGGTGATATTGTTGAGTGGGCATCAGGTGCTTTTTTATGTATAAAATGTTCCGCATTTGAATTAGTAAATGGGTTTAATGAAAAATACTTTATGTATTACGAAGATGTAGATCTTTGCTATCGGCTAAATAAAGCAGGTATTTTGCTTAGGTTTTTTAAGAATGTAAGTGCTGTACATAAAGGCGAATACAAAAATAGAAGTATATTTTCAAAGCATTTTTTATGGTACCTGAATAGTTTAACCCGTTTTTTGTTTACGAAAAGGTAAGTATCGCTAGTGTATAATGTATTATTAACCGGTAGCACAGGTTTTGTTGGTCAGCACTTAATCCCTGAGTTAAAAGATGATTACGTGCTGAGCTATATTAATCGCTCAGATAATGGGTATCCTAATCAGCATATTGCTAATATTGACGCTGATTCTGATTACACTAGAGCGCTAAAAGAAATTAATGTAGTTATTCACTGCGCCGCACGCGTTCATATAATGGCAGAAAAATCTGAAAGTCCTCTAGATGAGTTCAGGGCAGTAAATACTCAGGGGACATTAAATTTGGCTACTCAGGCGGCTCGTGCTGGTGTTAAACGTTTTATATTCGTAAGTACAATCAAAGTAAACGGGGAAAGTACAACAGGCCGAGCTCCTTTTAACGAACAAGAAAGCGCCCCAGAAGATCCATACGGTATTTCTAAAGCAGAGGCAGAGCAACAATTGCTAGTTTTAGGGAAACAAACAGGTATGGAAATAGTAATTATAAGGCCTCCTTTAATATATGGGAAAGGGGTAAAAGCTAACTTTGCATCTCTAATGAGTTTAGTGAATAAAGGATTTCCTTTACCCTTTAGGGCGATAAATAAAAATAAACGTAGCTTGGTGTCTGTTTATAATTTAGTTGATCTTATTAAGCTCTGCATAATACACCCTAATGCCGTAAATCAAGTGTTTTTAGTAAGTGATGATCATGACCTGTCCACTGCTGAAATGATACAATTAATGGCTAAAGTTCAGGGTAGGTCAAACTTAGCGCTACCAGTACCGCCGACGTTATTTTCACTGGCTGGTTCATTACTAGGTAAAAAACAAGTAGTAGATCGTTTAATAGGGTCTCTACAAGTGGATATAACTTACACAAAAAATACACTTAATTGGGCACCACCATATTCAGTTGAAGATGGTTTTAAGTTCTCAGCAAAAAATTAATAGGTTAATTAATGATTCGTATACTCGACATTTTGTTTTCATTAGCAGGTTTAGTGTTTGCTCTGCCATTTTTAATAATTTTATACATTATTGGCCTTTTCGATACAGGGTCGCCTATATTCAAACAAGAGCGAGTGGGGCGCAATAAAAAACCATTTACCTTAGTTAAATTTAGAACTATGAGTATAGATACCGCGTCTGTAGCAAGTCACCTAGCAAGTACATCATCTATTACGCCATTTGGTGGTTTTTTACGTAAAACTAAATTAGATGAATTACCACAGCTGTGGAATGTACTAAAAGGTGAAATGAGTTTGGTTGGACCTCGCCCAGGACTGTTTAATCAAGGCGAACTAACAAAAGCTCGTGATGCTAAAAATATCTATGATGTACGCCCAGGAATAACGGGTCTTGCACAAGTAAATGAAATAGATATGTCTACGCCAGAATTACTCGCTGAAACAGATAGTAAAATGATTAATACTCTAAACTTAAAATTATACTTTGCTTACATACTCCAAACAGTAACAGGTAAAGGAAGTGGAGATCGAGTAAAGTAACTACTTAAGTATTACAATATTTAACAAATTATAACCAAATACATAAAGACTATATAAATATTTACATATAGTCTTTAACTATTAAGTGCAATAGCGGTTCGTCTTGTAGTAAAATTGTAATCAATAGAATAGTAGTAGCGCTGCTAACTTCAGGGAAATGTATTGTGTTTTTAAAATTCTTAGTTAATTTACCTCGTCCCCAAAAAAGAGTTGTTTCTCTCCTCATTGATAGTGTATTTATAGTAGTCGCTTTTTGGCTTGCATTTTTGTTAAGGCTAGATAGTACAGCTGTCCTGAAAAGCGCACATACATGGACATTGCTTTGCGTTTTACTTCCATTAAGTTTATTAAGTTTTGTAAAACTTGGTTTATACAGAGCAGTACTGCGTTATATGAACTCTCAGGCTATGTGGGCTATTATTGCAGGAGTTATACTTTCAACAGTTTATTTGACTGTTTTATCTTTTTTCTAAGTGCGCCAGTACCGCGCACCGTTCCTTTTATTTATGCTAGTTTTTGTATTTTATTTGTAGGTGGCGCAAGGTTAACAGTACGTGCAGTAGTTGGGCAGATTACTATGCGGCGCAAAGAAGGCGTAATAATATACGGTGCAGGCTCAGCTGGACGTCAACTTGCTACAGCACTTGCTAATGGTCCTGAATATTCTCCTGTTGCTTTTATAGATGACGATCCGAAAAAACACTTATCGCTAATACAAGGTATTTGTGTACATGCCCCCTCGCAAATAGCTGCAATTGCAAAGCAAAAGTGCGCCAACAAAATTTTACTAGCGTTACCTAGTACATCGCGTAGCCGCAGAAAAGAAATACTAAATGCGATTGAAAAATTTAAACTACAGGTAATGACCATCCCAGGCATGGCTGATATTGTGTCTGGTACTAACAATTTAGATGAAGTAAAAGACGTTGAAATAGAAGATCTACTTGGGCGTGACTCCGTTGAACCTAGAGATGATTTGATGGCGGCAAATATAGCTAATAAAGTTGTTATGGTGACAGGAGCCGGTGGTTCAATTGGTTCTGAGCTTTGTAGGCAAATAGTAAAAAGTAGCCCTACTAAAATAGTGTTATTTGAACTTTCTGAATTTGCGTTATACGCAATAGAAAAAGAGTTATCTGAATATTGCATTAGCAATGGCTTAAATATAGAAGTTTTGCCAATACTTGGATCAATCCAAAATAAAAAGCTAGTAGAGTCAACATTCTCAACTTTTGATGTACAAACTGTTTATCATGCGGCTGCATATAAGCACGTTCCTTTAGTTGAGCACAATGTAGTAGAAGGTGTACGTAATAATGTTTATGGCACATACAATGTAGCAACGGCTGCAATATTCACTAACGTAGAAACTTTTGTACTTATATCTACAGATAAAGCAGTACGCCCAACCAACATAATGGGAACAACAAAACGTATGGCTGAGCTTGTCTTGCAAGGTTTATCTGAAATTCAAAGTACAACACGTTTCACCATGGTTAGATTTGGTAATGTTTTAGGTTCATCGGGTTCTGTTGTGCCACTTTTTAGAAAACAAATTAAAGCGGGTGGCCCAATAACACTCACCCATCAAGACATAACCCGCTATTTTATGACCATTCCTGAAGCTGCTCAACTAGTTATTCAGGCTGGTGCAATGGGGGTAGGAGGTGATGTATTTGTGCTCGATATGGGTGAGCCTGTAAAAATTAAAGATTTAGCAACCAAAATGGTTCATTTATCTGGGCTTGAGGTAAAACATGAAAAACGCCCGAATGGCGACATAGAAATAAAATGCACCGGTTTACGACCTGGCGAAAAGCTTTTTGAAGAGCTACTTATTGGCGATAATGTTATTGGTACTGAGCACCCTAGAATTTTAAGCGCGCAAGAAATAAAAATGCCATGGGCAGAGCTTGATCCGTTTTTAGATAAACTTAAAATTGCATGTGATGAGTCTGATCATCCTGAAATACGTAAATTATTGTTAACAGCACCAACTGCATTTTCACCAACAGATGGTATTTGCGACTTAAACTGGAAGCAAAAATATAATACACAATCTAACATTACGGTTTTACCAACGGCAACTAGTAACTAAATGAATATAGGTGCAAATTTACTTTGCACCTATATTCCCTACAGCGTTATTTGCACACCCCTTCTTAACCAAGTACAATCTGCCCTCACTCAATTTACATCCTTACTATAGAAAGCTAGCAATAGCCTTGATTAATAAAAGAGAATAATAATCGGCTTTTTAATCAATAGGTAAAGTGTTTTTAAGTTTTTCACTAAAGTACTGGTTAAAGCTTGTGGCGCTAAACAAGCTATTTTATTTTTAAGTTATTTATTCCAGCTCATTTAATACTACCAGTAAATATATTCGCTAAAAAGTAAACGCAGCACTGAGATTTTAGGTTGAAAATAAATCAGTATGCAAACTTTTAACTAGGGGTAGAGGATAGGGCGAAAGTGAAAACCTAAGAATAATATACTAGTGAGGCTTTTTGCGGGTATGCTTTTCACATTTATTTAACTGGTTGCGTGTTTACTGAACAGTCGTATCTTGCGCCGCTCCTATAGCCATGCTTTAATTAGCCAGTTAAAATACAAGTACTCACCAAGGTCGGTGAGTAAGTGCAATATTAAAAAAATTGGGATTCTACAATGGCGTTAAGCTGTAAATCACTCGCATCAATACTCGCAATACTAAGCATGACCGGCTGTACAATAGTACCTGGTAGCCATTTTGAGGGGTTACCCCTGGCGAGCAAACACAAAACCTCGAGCAAGATCTCGAAAAAGTAAACATTCAAATAATTGACTCGCTACTAATAAATAAACAAAAACAAGCGCGAGTAGCTGCTAGGCCTATATCTAGTTTAAATAACATAAACACAAGCAACTACGAATATAAACTAGGTGTTGGTGACGTACTAACCATTGGCGTATGGGACCACCCTGAGCTAACAATACCTGCAGCGGTACAACGAACAGCAGAGTTTGACGGCTTTAGAGTGCAAGAAAATGGCACTATAACTTACGCATATGCACCCAACATACCAGCGGTGGGGCGCACTGTAAGTGAAGTTCGTAACGAACTTGTCGAGCGTTTAAGCCGAGTAATTGAAGACCCTCAGGTAGATATGAAAATAGTAGGGTTTAGAAGTCAAAAAGCGTATGTGACTGGTGAAGTAAAACAGCCAGGTATATACCCTGTAACAGAAGTGCCGCTAACTTTAATCGATGCCTTAAACCAAGCCGGTGGTTTAACTAGTGCAGCTGATTGGCGAACAGTAACATTTACCCGAGGCAATAAAACAGAAGTTATTAAACTCGATGATTTTTATGCTCATGGCGACATTTCGCAAAACAGATTATTACAAAATGGCGATATAGTGCATATAAATCGTAACGACACGCAAAAAGTGTTTGTATTAGGCGATGTAAAAAGAGCCGGTTCAGTAACACTTAATCGTTATGGTTTAAACTTGGCTGAGGCGTTAAGTACCTCGGGTGGTTTGAACGAAAATACAGCCGACGCCAATGGCATATTTGTAATGCGTAAAAGCAATACTGAGAAAAGCGGGATTATTGCCGATGTATATCAACTACATGCTAAAAATATAGCAGCAATGGTATTGGCCGAGCAATTTGAACTACAGCCGCACGATATAGTTTATGTAACATCAGCGCCACTAGCTCGTTGGAACCGTGTAATTAGTTTATTACTACCATCGGTAGCTACCGTTGATAGTTTAGATGATATAAGCGCCAATTAAGGGTTAATGGATATGTTTGATTCTATCTTAATAGTGTGTGCGGGTAATATTTGCCGCAGCCCAACCGGTGAGTATGTATTAAAAGCAAAGCTCGAAGGTAAAAATATTAAAGTATCATCAGCGGGTTTAACAGCGCTTGAAGGCAAACCCGCAGATGCAAAAGCCAAACAAATAGCACTCGCTCATGGTGTTAATATGGATGCTCACCAAGGGCAGCAGCTTACATCAAGCTTAGTCGCGCAAAATAGCGTAATACTGGTTATGGAAGAACGCCATTTAAACGATGTACATGCGCGTTATCCTGAGGCGCGTGGTAAAATATTTTTACTAGGTAAATGGATTAATAACGCCGAAATCCCCGACCCATACCGCCAAAGCCAAGAGGCTTTTGAACACGTTTACACATTAATCGACAGCGCATGTAGCGCTTGGCAAAAGTATTTATAAGGAATGGCAAAGTTAATGAATCCTAAGCCGACAGCTCCAACCAGCAATCAAAATAAATCAAATGAACAAGAAGTCGACTTACTGGCTCTATTTGGAACACTACTCGACCGTAAATATTTTATTGTTTTATTTACGGCTGTATTTGCAATAATTGGGGTCGCAGTAGCCTTATTTAGTACGCCTATTTACAAGGCAACAGCCCTAATACAAGTTGAAGAAAGTAGCCCTTCAGTTCCTGGTTTAGATGACATGGCTAGCATGTTTGAGGGTTCAAGCGAAGCTGTAACCGAAATTGAACTATTAAAGTCGCGCAGTGTTATTGGTGAAGCCGTTGATTCGTTAAAGCTTAATATAGTAGCCGAACCAAAGTTATTTCCTGTTATTGGAGGGCGGTTTTTTAGGGGGTTTGTAGCCGAAAAAGAAAATGACATAGCGGAACCAATGCTAGGCGCCAGTAGCTATGCTTGGGGCGGCGAAGCAATTAATGTATTTAGATTTGTAGTACCAACAGCATTTGAAAATGAAGAATTTGAATTAGTTGTAAATGAAAATGAGCAGTATGAATTAATTAACCCTGATGGAGACACTGTACTTACGGGCAAAGTGGGTCAGGATGAAAGCAGTGGATATTATGAACTTACAGTACGTAGTTTAAATGCACGCCCTGGTACAACATTTACTTTAATTAAGAATAACCGTTATCGAACAGTAATCGATTTGCAGCAAGAAATATCTGCCAGTGAAAAAGGTAAAGACTCAGGTATTATTACTTTGGCGTACGAACATAAAAGTTCTACTCATTCAGCAAAAGTACTCGATAAAGTTGCTGATATTTATGTGCGCCGTAATGTAGAGCGTAACAGCGCCGAGGCTAAAAAATCTCTCGATTTTTTAGAAGTACAGTTGCCTGAAGTAAAAAAACAACTTGAAGGTTCAGAACAGCGTTTTAATGATTACCAAAAACAACGCAAGTCTGTAAATATAACTCTAGAAACTCAAGCGGTGCTTGAACAGATTGTAGAGCTAGACACAACACTGCAAGAACTTGATTTGAAACGCTTAGAGTTAAGTCGCAAATTTAAGCGTGAACATCCAGCATATCAAGGTGTTATTAAGCAAATTGAATCTATTGAAACCGAAAAAAAATTACTTACTTCTAAAATAAGCAATCTACCCGAAACACAGCAAGAGTTACTTCGTTTAACGCGCGATGTTGAAGTGGGTAACGAAATTTACATGTTACTACTAAGTAAAACGCAAGAGCTTGATATTGTGCGTGCTGGTACTGTAGGTAATGTGCGAGTTGTAGATATAGCCGCGGTTGATACGACTGAACCAGTGAAACCTAAAAAGGCGCTTATAGCTGTAGTGGCAACACTACTTGGTGGGTTTTTAGCTGTAGCAATTGTATTGATTCAAAAAGCGGTGCATAAAGGCGTAGAAGATCCAACAGAGATAGAAGCGCTTGGAATACCTGTTTACGCAAGTGTGCCGCACTCAGATTTTCAAGATAAACTAGCAGGCTTTACAGTAAGAACCAAAAAAATAAAGTGGGCAAACCTAAATCAATACTTGCGCTCGACAACCCTGCCGATTTAGCAATTGAGGCACTACGAAGCCTGCGTACGAGCTTACACTTTGCGATGATGGAATCTAAAAATAACATTATTGCAATATCGGGCCCAAGCCCGGGTGTAGGTAAGTCATTTATATCAGTTAATTTAGCCGCGGTGTTGGCTCAAAGTGGTAAAAAAGTACTTATTATTGATGCCGATATGCGTAAAGGTTACTTGCAAACGCAGTTCGGTTTAAAGTGGGACGATGGCTTAAGTGACTATCTGTCGGGCCGTTTAAATTTAGAACAAGTAACTAAAGCAACTAAAGTTAAAGGCTTAAGTGTTATTACCCGTGGGCAAATACCACCAAACCCATCTGAATTATTAATGCATTCAAACTTCAGTAAATTAGTTGAAGAGATAAGTGCTAGCTACGATATTGTTATTATTGATACCCCTCCAATTTTAGCCGTAACTGATCCTGCAATTGTAAGTGCTCATACCGGTACGACTCTGCTTGTCGCGCGTTTTGGGCAAAACCATTTGCGTGAAATAGAGCTTACTCGAAATCGCTTTGAGCAAAACGGTATAGATGTAAAAGGGTTAGTGTTTAATGGTGTGGTTAAAAAAGCCAGTAATGCCTACGGTTACTATGGCTATTACAACTACGAATATAAATCAGATAAATAAAAGGACACCGATGAAAATTCTTGATTGCACATTGCGAGATGGCGGATATTACAATAATTGGGATTTTGATGCAGAACTGGTGCAAAGCTATTTAAATGCTGTATCTGGAAGTGGAATCAAATATGTAGAACTTGGTTTAAGAAATTTTCCAAAGAGTGGTTTTCTGGGGCCATTTGCATATAGTTCTGAAAGCTATTTACAATCACTTAACCTACCGAGCGGTGTAACATACGGTGTAATGGTAGATGCAAAAACAATTCTTACAAGTTCGCTTAGTATTGAACATGCTGTTGATGCACTGTTTTGTGAAGAGAGTGAAAGCTGTGTAAGTTTAGTAAGAATTGCAGCACACTTTTATGAAGTTGAAGACTCGAAAAAAATTGCGCAATGTTTAAAAGCTAAAGGCTATATTGTTGGCTATAACCTAATGCAAGCTGGAGGCAAGCCCGATTTAGAATTAGAGCAGAAGGCCAAAGAGATCAATTCATGGGATTGTGTTGATTCGCTTTATTTTGCTGACTCGCTTGGGAATATGGACTCTGAAGAGGTTACACGTATAGTTAATGCGCTTCGTAAATATTGGCATGGTGAAATGGGAATACACACACATGATAATATGGGCAGAGGGCTTGATAATAGCCTTACCGCATTAAATTTGGGCGTTACTTGGTTAGATGCAACTATTACCGGTATGGGTAGAGGAGCAGGTAATACGCAAACTGAGAATTTAATGGCAATTTTAGCTGATAAGTATACTTACCTCAATCCAACAGCTATTTATGAACTCGTTATTCGTTACTTTGAATCAATGCAAAAAGATTACGGGTGGGGGAGTAATTTATTATACTTCTTGGGTGCTCAAAAAAATGTTCATCCAACTTATATCCAAAACTTATTGTCTAATAGTCATCTAGGCAAAGATGAAGTTGTTGGAGCTCTACAGTATTTATTAGAGCAAAATGGAACAAGTAAGTATGATGGGGCGGTATTAGAAGCCGCCTTAAATTTAAATACGAGTACTGAAGTGATTTCTGGGGATAACGTAAGCAATATTTTCAAAAATAAGGAAGTACTAATACTTACTAACGCAGAATCAGTTAAAAAACACAAAAAAGCAATTGAGCTTTACATAGACAAGAAAAAACCAATCGTTATTTCTTTAAATGTAAATAAAATCATAAATGATAAAGTGATCGATTATATTGCTATTACTCATAATTTTAAGTTTCTATCAGAAAAATCTGATTATCCTAGTTTGACTAAGCCGATAGTTTATCCAGCGCATCGTTTTTCGCCAGAAGACTTTAAACTAATACCTGCAAATAATAATATACGTTATGGCTTAGATGTAGCGAAAGGTGTTTTTAATGTTAAAGAAAGTTCATGTGTAATCCCTAATGAATTAACAATAGCGTATGCTTTGTCATTTGCGCTGGCAGGCGGTGCAACGGATATTACTCTTGCAGGTGTAGATGGATATGATTCAAATGATTCTAGACAACTTGAAATGATAGAGTTTTTCGAACTGCTTAAAGAGCAAGTTATTGAACGGTTAAATATTTTCTCTATTACACCTACAACGTACCCAGTAAATAAGGGAAGCGTGTATGCGTATATTTGATCAGTATGATCTTATTATTTTTGACTGTGATGGCGTGCTATTAGATTCTAATAATATGAAAGTGGAGGCTATGAGTAATGCGCTTACACTTTCAAAAATTTTTCCAGTCAACAAGTTGAAACCTTAACCACTCAGTTTAAAAACAACTTTGGTAAAAGTCGATATTATCATGTTGATAGCTTTGTAGCCCCATTGCTACTAGATATAGAAAAAAACAGATTTAAAAAATTTTTTACTCAATTGTTATACTGAACAAGTTGGCTCTCTGTATTTAGCAGTACCTGAAGCTGCTGGTATTAAATCGCTCTTAAAAGAGTGTACTTCAAAAGTAATGTACGTAGCCTCGGGTTCAGAACAAGAGCAGTTAAGAGCCACTTTAAAACAAAGAGGTTTTTCTGAATTCTTTAAAGATATTTTAGGTAGCCCTGTAAGCAAAGCCGATAATATTAAAACAATACTAAATGATGTTAAATACAACAAAGCCGTTATGGTCGGTGATGCTGTTGCAGATTATGAATCGGCTATAGAAAATGATATTGATTTTGTGTTTTACTCCCCTCTTTCCAATGTAAAACAGGTTATGCTTGAGCTAAGTAAGCAAAATGATTTTCAAGTAATTGATAACTACGAGTGAGCATTATGTCTTTTAAGTATGCGGTACTAATACCTGCTAGATATGAGTCTAGCCGATTTCCAGGAAAGCCACTTGCTGATATTAATGGCAAACCAATGATCCAACATGTTTGGGATAAATGTGTTGCAGCTGTGGGCAGCGAGCTAGTATATGTAGCTACCGACGATGATAGAATAGCCAAAGTTGTAAAGGACTTTGGAGGACAATATATTATGACTTCATCTAATTGCTTAACGGGAACCGACCGCCTTGCTGAGGCAAATGAGTCATTACAATTAGATTTTATAATAAATGTTCAAGGCGATGAGCCCATGTTAGAGCCAACCGATATTATAAAAGTGAGGGATGCTTTTATAAAAAATCCGGCTCAAATAGTTAATGCTTATACAAAAATATCTGATAATGAAGATCCATACTCCACAACTTTGCCTAAGGTTGTTACTAGTAAAAGTGGTAACTTACTTTATATGAGCCGTGCTGCCATACCAATGAGTAAATATGGGGAAGGTAAAAATAATTTTAAGCAAGTATGTATTTATGCCTTTTCAAAAGAACATCTTGAGTTTTTTAGCTTAAATCCAGCTAAAACAAAAATAGAAGATGTGGAAGATATTGAAATATTGAGGTTTTTAGAAAATGATATTTCAGTAAAAATGATAGAAGTAGATAATGTAGGAATTGCTGTGGACACGCCTGCGGACTTGGAAAAAGTTATTTTTTATATGAATAGCAATGAAAAATAATGTATTACCAGGGGTATTAGATTTAGCTGCAAAAGGGGTTGTTTTTTTATTTGGTATTCTATTAGCTAGAAATTTAGGTGCTGACGAATTCGGATTATGGTCTATAGCTAGTGCGGTACTAGTATATTGTTTTTTATTTATAGATTTTTCATCTTTGCAAGTAGGAATTAAAAAAACGATTGACGCCGGAAATACATCCTCAGTTTTTTCTGAGATTATATTTTTAAAAAGTATAGGTGTTTTTGCTTGTTTTAGCTTAATACTAGCTCTTTATTTATTTCAAGTTATTGATATAAGTTTGTCTGTAGGGTTGTTTTTCAGCTCTTTGATATATTTTTTAAACTTTGAGTTTTATTACCGCTCAAAATTTAAAATCACTTTTGCAGCGTTACAAAATTTTATTGCTGCCATGATACCGTTGTTTATTTTTTATTTTTTTACAGTGAAAGTAACTCAACAGTCGATATTATTTACCTAAGGGCAATAAGTTGTTTTTTTGTTTTTATTTTTTTGGTTTGTTTTTTTTAATAAAAATAAGATTAGTTATAAGTTTGACTATGCTAACTTTGATTTAAAGCCTTATATACATGTTTTAATCGGTGCTTTTTTAGCTAGGTTATATTTTAATTCAGACGTGCTAATTATTCAGTCTGTTTTAACAATGGCCGATGTTGGTTTGTATTCTGCTATAGCAACTTTTTACGTTATATTTATTACGTTTAGAGGGGTCGCTATTAATACAATTTATCCAAGATTATGCGTTGCTTATAAAAAAGGTGATTACAGAGCGTTAGTTTATAAATATACCGCCTGTTTTTCATTCGCTATATTACCTGTTTTGTTTGCATTTTATTTTTTTCGGAAGCTATCATTGAAATTGTTTTCGGATCTGAATATATAACTAAAGACACTATTACTGTTTTTAATGTTTACTTAATTATAGCTTCTCTGTTAACGATTGGTTTTTTACTACCCAATACATTGCATATACAAGGCAAAACAAAATCTTTCATGTTTATTACTGGTTTAGCTGCTTTTTTTAATATTACCTTTAATTTTTTATACTTAGATAAGCTAGGTATCGTTGCCGCTGCTTATTCAACATTAATCGCTGAATTTGTTGTTATATCATACAGTTATTATTTCTTTAAAAGAGTACATTCATGATTGTTTTTAGTGTGGCATCAGTGTGGCATGCGCTTGTAGCAAAATCTATTTCTGAGGCTGAGGGTTACAAAAATGCTATATATATTTTAGAACCTGCCAGTCAAAGCGTTTACGAAAGGGTTTCATTAATTGTTGGTGAGCAAAATTTATTTTATTTAGGTGAGAAAAAGTCAGGTTTAAAATCTGGTATTGAGGTTTTGAAGCTTAAGCTTAATCCTCCAATAAATCCACTTGAAATAGAGCAACTATATTATTTTTGTCCTTGGAGTCCGTATCAACGAGTCTTTTGCCATTTTTCTAAAAATGCAACAATAATTAGAGTTGAAGACGGTATAAGAGATTATCTCGATATCCCTTTCGATTTACATGATAAAAGTTTGCTCAATCGCAGTGTTAAGACGCTGTTAGGGCTTAGCTCTTTTTATGAGCCTGATTCCAGTAAGTATTTTTTGAATGATAATGCTCTGTTCTTTTTTCCTGAACTGCTTTCCGAAGATTTTATTAAAATAAACTCACTTCAACGATATAGTCGTGCTTTAGTTGGGGTCCTAATGGGGATGGGTCTAACAGTTGAAGCCTCGAAATATTTAGATGGATTAAACAAGAACGAGAAAACGTTGTTATTTATAGGTCAGAGTTTGTGTGAAGATAAGTCTCTGTCTATTGAGGATGAATGTGAAATTTATGGATCTTATATAAACCAGAAGCTCTTATCAGGTAATAATGTGGTATTTAAACCTCACCCTAGAACTTCAAAAGATAAGAAAAAACTATTGCTAGAAAAAATAATTCTTTCGGATAAAGGGAAATTTCTTTATATAGAGACAAATGATATGGTTGAGCAATTGCTCGTGAATTATAAATTTAATGAAGTTGTTGGGTTGTGGAGTATACCCGTTTTATATAGTTCATTTCTTTTTGGTGTTAAGGCAAAAAGTTTGATGGCTTTAGCCTCAAATTACGCTAGTGACGCGCACATAAGCAAAATCCATACATCATTACTAAATAAGTTTAGTATTGATTACTATGATCCTCTTTAAGGAGCTTTTTTGAGAGTATATAACTTATTATATGTAATAATACTATTACTTATATCTTCCTCATACTTTGGTTTTCTTAGCTTGTTAGGGTTTGATGAACATGTACAGAAAGGTGGCTGGACCGTTCAGCTTTTTTTGTTTTTAACTTTTTTCAGTATTAGTTTTTGTGTAATTAAAAAAATCATTATTTTCATATAATAAAATATAAATATGTTGTTTTTTTATTGTTGCACTTTTTTTCGTTTTTAGGGATTTTTATATAATAGAGGATAAGCTTTATCTCTTAAAAAACTATATTAGTGCTGCTCTCTATTTGTCTTTTGCTTTTCTAATCTTAAAAAAAGTATGGATGAACGATTTATAGTTTTTAAATATTCATATTTTATAAACTTATTTGTCCAATTATTGTTTCTTATTTTTTTTCGAGATGTTGCATTTCATTTAGATGATGAACACTTAGGTCGGTTTAAGGGAAGTTTTTCTCACAAAAATGCATTGGCATCAATCCTAATGTGTCAGTTTTTTTTGTACACTTTGCATTTTTACCTGGTTAAGGAAACACAAAGAAATAAAATTTTAAAAGTTGAGTTTATAGTGTCAACTATATTGCTTCTATTTTTTGTTTTTCTTTCAGAATCGATAACTGTACTTATTTGTTTGTTACTTTTTATCGCTATAATACCTTTACCATTAAAGGTTTTTAATCGAAAGGTTGTTTTTACCTTGTGTTTAGTTTTACCTTTCATTGTTTTTGTTTTATCTAGTTCATTTAGTTACTATATTGATATTTTTGGGCGGGATTTAACTTTTACTGGACGTATAGTTATTTGGCCATTGGTAATTGATGCTGTAAATGAAAAGTTATTACTTGGTCACGGGTATATGTGGTTTTGGAATGGAGGTGATATTCATAATTACACATCTTTGGATTGGATTATTGAGTTTGGAAACGCCCATAATTTTTTCCTAGAAGTAGCCCTTTCTTATGGTGTTTTTGGCTTGATAGCACTACTAATTATATTAATCACAAAGTTTGAGAGTGATAATTTTTATAATAAATTTTATATCACTTTTCTAGTTATATTCATAACATATGGTTTTTTTGAATCAGCCTTTTTTTATGTAAATAACTTTCAGCTTTTTCTTTTGTTTTTTGTTTTTCTATCAAATAAGCGCAATTTGTTCAGATGACTATATGATTGCAGTATTTGAATTTTTATACCGTTATTGATTAATTTATGTTTTTGTTAAGGATGGAAATGCCTGAAAAAAAGAATGTTTTTTTGACTTAAGTGCCATAGGTAATAATAAAACAGGCATTGAATTTTATTCATTGTCTTTATTGGATGCCTTAATTGACGACCTAACCGAAAATTTTGAGGTGATATTGCTTGCTAGTGACCAAAGTGTAATAAGCAATTACAAAAAAAGCGCGGTGTTAAGGTTTTAAAAACGACAAGTAATAAGCTTTTGGCAAATTTATTTATCGTCCCTTATTATATTTTAAAGTTAAAACCCAATATTGCTTTTTTTAGTGTTTTTCCTCCTTTTATATACTTTCCGCTATTTAAATTATTTAGGAAAACTAAGTATATAAGAATAGTATATGATGCTGTTTTATGGCGTTATCCTGAAACACTTTCTTTAAAAAACAAATGTTACTACAAGCCATTTGAAACATTAGGAATGCGGTTCTACGACGAAATATTGACTATAAGTGATTTTTCTAAACGTGATATAAGCAGTTTTTTTATAAATCGAGTAGTAAAATAACTAACATAGGTACTGCGTTTGTTGAGCGTAAGCAGGTTTGTGTTAGCAGTGATACAGGAAGTACTACACCATATTTTTTGTTTGTTGGTACTGTTGATAAACGAAAAAATATAAACGTAGTGCTGAATGCAATCGCATTAGCTAAAAAAGAAGGCCTAGAGTTTAAGCTTTATATTGCTGGAAGAGCGGCTTGGGGTAGCCAAGAGTTAAACAGTAAAATAGAAGAGTTAGCGATTCATAATAATGTTAAGTTACTAGGCTATGTTGATGATAAATATATGCAAGAGTTATATTTTAATGCAACTGGGTTTTTATTCCCTTCAATTTATGAAGGTTTTGGTATGCCGGTGGTAGAGGCTATGTCAGCAGGTTGCCCTGTAATTGCGTCTAATAATAGTGCTATTCCTGAGGCTGCAGGTGGCGCCGCTATTCTCGTTAATGACTACTTATCGCCTGAAAGCTGGTTAATAGAAATGAAGCGCTGCACTAATTTAAGTACCAATGAGCGGCAGGAAATTGTTAAATATGGCGCTAGACGGGTTGAGGAGCTTTCGTGGTCGAGAGTTGCTGAAAAAGCTTTACGAGTTATAGAGAGATTATGAAAAATATTAAGCAGAGTAAATTATTTGGTTATGACTTTATACATGCAGCCAGTCCTGAAGCTGGTATTGAGTATATATTTGATTTCTCTACAGAGGCTAACAAGTACCCTGTAATTTCTACATTAAATGTAGACCAGATTGTTAAATTTGAAAAAAATGATGTTTTAAAAACGTTCATTAAAAAGTCACAACTTACTTTTGCTGATGGGCAGCCCTTAGTTTGGGTAAGCAATTTTACAGCAACTAAACTTCCTGCGAGAATTACGGGAAGTGATTTATTCCCTTTATTTTGGAAAAAAGCCAAAGAGGTAAACGCAACAATTCTTTGTGTTGTACCTAATGAGCAGGTCGCTGCACAATTAAAAAAAGATAACAATGCAGTGGAATGTTGGGTTGCTCCTTTTGTTGATTATAGTAATGACGCTGTTGTGGGTGAGATAATTGATGGTCTCAAGTTACAGTTTGAATTGGACTCCTTTGATTTTATTGTCGTAGGAATTGGTTTACCTAATAGAGAGCTATTAACTAAAGCGCTTGTTGAACGAGGTTTTGTTAATTCAAAATATTTGCTTTTTGGCGCTGCATTTGAATTTTATTTGGGTATTAAAAAAAGGGCCCCCAAGTATGGACATCTTTTGGGTGTGAGTGGTTATATCGTTTTTTACAAGAGCCAAGTCGGCTTTTTAGAAGATATTTTATAGAGAGTTGGCCATTTTTATGGTTATCAATTAAAGAAATAAAAAGGAAATAATATGAAGACGGCAGTTATTACAGGTATTACTGGACAAGATGGTGCATACCTTGCTGAGCTACTATTAGACAAAGGCTACAGAGTTATTGGTACATATAGAAGAACTGCTTCCGTTAATTTTTGGCGTATTGAAGAGTTGGGTATTCAAAACAGTCCTAATCTTGAATTAGTTGAATACGATTTAACTGATCTCTCTTCTAGCATACGCTTAATTCAAAACTCAAAGCCAGACGAAGTTTATAATTTAGCTGCCCAAAGTTTTGTAGGTGTATCATTTGATCAGCCTTTAGCAACTGCCGATATTACGGGGTTAGGTCCCGTGAATTTACTAGAGGCAATTCGAATTGTAGATTCTAAAATTAAATTTTATCAGGCTTCTACTTCTGAAATGTTCGGAAAAGTACAAGAAATTCCGCAAAAAGAAAGCACGCCATTTTATCCACGTAGCCCTTATGGTGTGGCTAAGCTTTACGCACATTGGATGGTTATAAATTACCGTGAATCGTACGATATTTTTGCTACAAGTGGTATTTTATTTAACCATGAATCACCTTTGCGCGGGCAAGAGTTTGTTACTCGGAAAATAACGGATACTGTTGCAAAAATAAAGCTTGGCAAGTTAGACGTTTTAGAGTTGGGTAATATTGATGCAAAACGCGATTGGGGTTTTGCAAAAGATTATGTTGAAGGTATGTGGAGAATGCTGCAGGCAGATAAGCCTGAGACTTACGTTTTAGCGACAAACAGAACAGAAACTGTAAGAGATTTTGTTACTATGGCATTTAAAGCTGTTGATATCGAATTATGTTGGAGTGGTAAAGCGGAAGATGAAGTAGCAACTGATGCTAAAACTGGACAGGTTCTTGTTAAAATTAATCCTAAATTTTATAGACCAGCCGAGGTTGAGCTTTTAATCGGTAATCCAGAGAAGGCGCATAAAGAGCTTGGTTGGGAACCACATACAACCTTAGAGCAGCTATGTAAAATGATGGTTGATGCAGATATTAAAAGAAACGAAATTGGTTTTTCTTTTTAGGTTGTTTTATGAAACATGTTTTAGTTACCGGTGGTAAAGGTTTTACTGGAAAATATGTTGTTTCTGAGCTTGAAAAAAGGGATACAAGGTATCCCTTTTGGTAAAAGAGGCAACTGAAAAAAATGAATACGCTTGTGATATAACTGATTTAGCGTCACTTAAATATATAGTGTGTGAGTTGAATCCAGAGTTTGTAATTCATTTAGCTGCAATATCATTTGTTGGACACAGCGATTCCAAAGCTTTTTATGATGTTAATCTATTTGGCACTGAAAACTTGCTTTTAGCATGTAAAGAGCTCAATAACTTAAATAAGCTAATTGTTGCCAGTAGTGCAAATGTATATGGTGAACAAGGTTCTGCAGCGATACGCGAAGATGCAATGCCAGAGCCGCGAAATCATTACGCTATTAGTAAACTTGCAATGGAAGGGGTGTGCAAAACCTTTTTAACGAGCTTCCTATTATTATTACCAGGCCGTTTAATTACATTGGTAAAGGCCAAGATGAAAATTTTTTAGTTCCTAAAATAGTTAGTCATTTCAAGGAAAAAAACCAAGTATAGAACTTGGGAATATTGAAATTGCAAGAGATTTTAGCGATGTTAATGATATTGCTCGGTATTATGTTGCTCTTTTGGAAAGTGATATTGAAGGCGAAGTGGTTAATTTATGTTCCAATAATGCATACAGCTTATTGGATATAATTAAAGATCTCTCGATTCAAACTCACCATACATTAAAAGTCACTGTAAACGAAAAGTTTGTTAGAGAGAACGATATTAAATTTTTATTGGGCGATAGAGGTAAGTTAGATAAAATTATCGGTAACTATGAAACGATAAGCATCTCTGAAACCTTAAAAAGTATGTTGTAATAAGGAAATAAAATGATTTTACCTGTAGTTATGGCTGGTGGTTCTGGTACGCGTTTATGGCCTCTTTCACGTAGCAATTACCCAAAACAGTTTTTAACACTGAGTGGTGACAAAACGATGCTTCAAAATACTCTAAACCGTTTAAACGGTTTAGAGCATAGTCCAGCTATGCTTATTTGTAATGAAGAGCATCGTTTTATAGCTGCAGAACAAGTACGCCAGTTAGGTATAGAGCATAGTGGTATATTTTTAGAACCAGTAGGACGTAATACAGCTCCTGCAATTGCACTTGCTGCGCTTAAAGCAATTGAACAGGGTGAAGACCCGTTGTTGTTAGTATTAGCTGCTGACCACGTAATAGAAAACACATTGGCATTTCAGAAAAGTGTAACTCAAGCAACTGATTTGGCAAAACAAGGTAAGCTTGTAACGTTTGGTATAATAGGTAATAAACCCGAAACAGGCTACGGCTATATTAAGTGTGGCGAGCAATATCAAAGTGGCTTTGTAGTAGAGCGTTTTGTAGAAAAACCAGATTTAGAAACTGCACAAAAATATATTGCCGATGGGGGTTATTACTGGAATAGCGGTATGTTTTTATTTAAAGCCAGTCGTTATTTGCATGAGCTTAAATTACATCGCCCTGACATTTATGATGCTTGCCAAAAAGCTATTGCTATTCAAAACAGTGATATGGACTTTATTCGTGTAGATAAAGAGGCATTTGAAGTATGCCCTGATGAGTCTGTAGATTACGCCGTAATGGAACACACCCAAGATGCGGTTGTTGTGCCTATGGATGCAGGTTGGAGTGATGTAGGTGGTTTTGCTGCGTTGTGGGAAGTATCAACTAAAGACGATAATGGCAATGCATTTACTGGTGATGTGAAAGCCGTTGATACAAAAAACACTTTAGTTATGGGTGAAGATAAATTAGTAGCTACAGTAGGTGTTGAAAATTTAGTTATAGTAAACACTAAAGATGCCTTATTAGTTGCTCATAAAGATAAATCACAACATGTAAAGTCAATTGTACAACAGTTAAAAAATGAGCAGCGTCCAGAAGCCATAATGCATAGAGAAGTTTACCGTCCTTGGGGCAAATACGACTCAGTAGACAGTGGTAAACGTTTTCAGGTTAAACGTATAACGGTAAAGCCTGGCGCTAAGTTAAGTGTACAAATGCATCATCATCGCGCAGAGCATTGGATTGTAGTTTCGGGTACTGCTAAAGTTCAAATTGACGACACAGAGCAATTTGTTACTGAAAATGAGTCTGTTTATATTCCTATTACAGCAGTTCATGCGCTTGAAAATCCTGGTAAAGTTGATTTAGAACTTATTGAAGTTCAGTCAGGCTCGTACTTAGGAGAAGACGACATAGTACGTTTTGAAGACCGCTATGGGCGTGTTAAATAAAGTCTCATTCAACTATACCAATATGCTCTAGGCTACACAGATTAAATAGTTAAATTTATTCTGTGTAGCCTAGAGCATATTGCCTATGTGACCTCCCTGCTAAAAGCATAAAAAATAGAATAATTCGGAAAAACAATGAATAAATTGATTAGCTCCAAGGTAATAGTTCAAAGTGGCATTGCATTTGGTACAAGTGGTGCGCGTGGATTAGTAACCGACTTTACTCCTAATGTATGTGCTGCGTTCGCAGTTGCATTTATAAAATCAATCGATAAAGAATTTAGTTTTAACACTGTTGCACTGGCTATCGATAATCGCCCTAGTAGTTATGCAATAGCACAAGCGTGTACTGCAGGTTTAAAACAACTTGGTTTAAGTGTTGTTTATTACGGTGTAATACCTACTCCTGCACTTGCATATAAAGCAATGCAAGACGGTATGCCAAGCATTATGATCACAGGCAGCCATATACCGTTTGACCGTAATGGGCTTAAGTTTTACCGCCCGGATGGTGAAATTACTAAAGCCGATGAGCAAGCAATTATTACCAATACCGCAGAGCTAAATGCTATTGAGGATTTAGCAGATCTCACATTAAATAAAGCTGCTGAAACTGTATATATTGAACGTTACGCAACATTGTTTGATCAAAATGCATTAGCTGGCAAAAAAATAGGTATTTACGAACATTCGAGTGCAGGGCGCGATATTTATAAAAATCTATTTGAGCGATTAGGTGCTGAAGTAGTAAGTATTGGCCGTAGTGATGAGTTTGTCCCTATAGATACTGAAGCTGTATCTGATGAAGATAAACAAAAAGCGATTAGCTGGTCAAAAAAGCATAAGTTTGATGCTATATTTTCTACCGATGGTGATGGCGACCGCCCATTAATTTCTGATGAAAACGGCCAATGGTTACGCGGTGATATTTTAGGCTTGTTATGCAGTCAACTATTAAATATTGAAGCTTTAGCTATACCTGTAAGTTGTAATACTGCAATTGAAGAATCAGGCAAGTTTAAAAAAGTTATACGTACAAAAATAGGCTCACCTTATGTTATTGCTGAATTTGCTAAGTTAAGCCGTGAATATAAGAGTATTGCTGGTTTTGAAGCAAATGGTGGTTATTTACTTGGTACAGATATACAAATAAACAATATGCTTTTAAAAGCACTACCCACACGTGATGCCTTATTACCTGTGTTTGTTTTGCTTATGCAAAAACAAAAAATAACAGAACTTTTAACTGCATTACCTATGCGTTTTACTGCGAGTGATAGATTGCAAAACTTTGCTCGAGAGAAAAGTTTAGAGTTGATCAACAAGTTAAAAAATGATGCTAGCCATTTCTTAAGCTGTTTAGGCTATGAAGAGGGTTACTCATTAAATACAACAGATGGTCTGCGTATTACTCTGGATTGTGACGATGTTGTACACCTTAGGCCTTCTGGTAATGCGCCAGAGCTGCGCTGTTATGCTGAAAGTAGCAGCGAACAATTAGCGGATAAACTTGTAGTGGATGCATTAAAGTTTTTAAGTCATAGTTAGCTTTTTATTTGGCCTTAAGCGAAGAATTAGTAGTAATTTAAGTGTATTAGGTTATTCTTGAATTGCATTTTTAACAATAATAATTGAGATTATATGCAAATGCATAAAGGAATTTTGCAAAGTAATGCAACCATAGTTGCTTTTATTCAGCGGGTACTCGACATTGTAATAATTGTAGCTACCTTATGGGTTAGCACATATCTGCATAACATACCTTGGTTGTTACAGCATACAACTGCGGCTTTACTTGCTGTTTTTTTGTTTCACTTTACAAGCGAACTCGATAAGCTTTATATATCGTGGCGTGGTTTATCACTTTATAAAGAGCTTAAAAAAACAATATCTCATTGGTTTATAAGTGCTGCCGTATTATTTCTAAGTGTTAACTTTATAGCCCCTGAATACTTAAACCCTACAGGATTACAGCTAGCGTGGTTTACATTAGCGACAGTATTGTTAGGTACTTACAGGATATTTTTACGTTTTTTATTAAGGTTGTTGCGTGCACAGGGTTACAATACTCGTAATGTGGTAGTTGTAGGGGCTGGTGTATTAGGTCAAAAACTTGCAAATAATATTATTGAACATACTAGTTTTGGGTTGGTTTTTAGTGGTTATTATGACGATGAAACGCCTAATCAAAAAGTTGTGGCTGCACAAACCTTGGGCGATCTTGAGCAGTTGGTTGCTGATTGTAAAAATGGTGGAATTGACCGAGTTTATATAGTACTCCCCACAAGCATATGAGCGCCGTAAATGGTTAGTTAAAGAACTTGCTGATAGCACTGCAAGTGTATATATAGTACCTGATGTATTTACTTACCAACTATTGCACTCACGCAGTGATACTATTATGGGCATACCCACTATAAGTATTTATGATTCTCCTATAGATGGCAGTAATGCCATAATTAAGCGTATAGAAGATGTAATATTGTCAGTATTAATACTTGCTATAATTTCACCTGTATTAATTGGGCTTGCGATTGCTGTTAAAGTTACCTCTAAAGGGCCTGTGTTTTTTAAACAAAATCGTTATGGTATTGATGGTAAACCAATAAAAGTTTGGAAGTTTCGTTCGATGAATGTAATGGAAGATGGGGCTAAAGTAACCCAAGCCACTAAAAATGATAGTCGTTTTACTCCAATAGGGCAGTTTATTCGTAAAACAAGCCTTGATGAGCTCCCACAATTTTTGAATGTATTGCAAGGGCAGATGTCGATAGTCGGCCCTCGACCTCATGCCGTAGCTCATAATGAAGAATATCGCAGCTTGGTCGACGGTTATATGCTTCGTCATAAAGTAAAACCAGGTATTACAGGGTGGGCGCAAATAAATGGCTGGCGCGGTGAAACCGATACGCTGGATAAAATGGAAAAACGAATTGAATTCGATCTTGAATACATTCAAAATTGGTCGCTTGTCTTAGACTTAAAAATAGTGTTTTTGACTATCTTTAAAGGTTTTATAAATAAAAATGCCTACTGATAATTATTAGGAGCTAGCACCCTAGCCCCTAATAACTAATTCTTACTTATCCGAGTTTATTACATCTATTCAGTTTATATATAACTAGCGTTTGGTACGTTATTGTCAAATATAGATTTAATTACAATAAAGGACTACCTATGAAAGCTGTAATTCCTGTTGCCGGCCTAGGCACTCGCATGTTGCCCATGACTAAAGCAATTCCTAAAGAAATGCTACCAATTGTTGATAAACCTCTGATTCAATATATTGTTAGTGAATGTGTAGCCGCAGGTATTAAAGATATAGTGTTAGTTACACACAGCTCAAAAAATGCGATTGAAAATCACTTTGATACCAGCTACGAGCTAGAAGCCACCCTCGAAAAGCGCGTTAAACGCGCACTGCTTGACGAAATCCGCTCAATTTGCCCAACCGACGTAACGGTTATGAGTGTACGCCAAGGTGAGGCTAAAGGGCTAGGGCATGCAATTTTATGTGCAAAGCCAATTGTAGGTAATAACGATTTTGTTGTGCTACTCCCTGATGTAATACTTGATGCCTACACGGCGAATCAAAAAACTGAAAACTTAGCCGCGATGATTAAGCGCTTTAACGAAACTCAAGCAAGCCAGATTATGCTAGAACCTGTGGCACAGGAAGATGTAAGCAAGTATGGTATTGCTGATATTAATGGTGTTCAATTAGCCTCAGGTGAAAGCGAAAAAATTAAAGCCATGGTTGAAAAGCCAGCAACGGATGCAGCCCCTTCAAACCTTGCGGTAGTTGGGCGTTATGTATTAAGTAAAAATATTTGGCCTTTACTTGCTAAAACGCATGCAGGTGTTGGTGGCGAAATACAACTTACCGATGCGATTGATGCGTTAATTATGCAAGAAACGGTTGAAGCATTTCATATGAGTGGCCGTTCACACGACTGTGGCGATAAGTTAGGTTATTTAAAAGCGGTTGTAGAATACTCAATACGTGACGAAAAGTTAGGGAAAGAGTTTACCCAGCATTTAAATATGCTTATGAACGCAGTAGATGCATCAAAAGTTGATAATGTGGTGAATTTTTAAACGCTAACAACGAACCGCCGACTTCGATCTGTTTGAGCTTAAATCTGATAGAAAGTAGGGTTTTGCACCTCGCTTCTAAACATTAAAGCTTAAATGATATGAGTTATGAGCGCGAAGTAAATTCGCACCTACGGTTTGATGTATGTTGTAGGTGAGGTTTTACACCTCGCTTTTAAAACAGTCAAGCCACATACAAAGCGCGAAGTAAATTCGCACCTACGGGTTGGTATATGTTGTAGGTGAGGTTTTACACCTCGCTTTTAAACACGCAAGCCACCTTACATGAGCGCGAAGTAAATTCGCACCTACGGTTTGGTGCATATTGTAGGTGGGGTTTTACACCTCACTTTTTAACATTAAAGCTATGGTGTATGAGCGGATGTAAATTCGCACCTACGGGTTGGTGTATGTTGTAGGTGAGGTTTTACACCTCGCTTTTGAAAAATTTAAGTTGTATCAGTGTCAAATCAACTAATACCTACTAAAATGTTAAATTAATCAAATCGTTGTTGTTAACTCAGCAGCGATTTTTTATTATGTACGTATTACCTAGAACATAACAATAAATGGAATAAAAATGCTAAAAAAATTACCCGTATTAATAGGATTGATATTTAGTTCTCAGGTTCTAGCAAATGGTGTATCAGCTTATTTACCTTTAAAACAGAATCCTCAATTAGAGCACCTAGTTGAAAAGTTGCTAGTAGTTGGCGATAACGCCCATATGATGAGTAAACCTTATAAAACGTCTGAAGTATTAAGGGTATTAAAATCTATTGAGCATAGCTACCCAAGCTTATATCAAAAGTTATTTAATGAACTGGCTCTTTACAAGCAATCAGATGCAGTAACTTATGCTAAAGCAACGCTTGCTTATGGTAATGAATCTAAATCAATCCCTAACCAGCGCGGCCAAAAGGTTGATACGTATTTAAAGCTAGAGGCCGGTGGCTTTGCTAATTTTGGTAATCACTTTGGTGTAAGTGTTGCTGGTATTGCTAACGAAGATAACCTACTACCTACTCAAAGTTTTGTTTATTTTGGTAACGAATACGCGCAAGTTGACATAGGTTACCGTGAGCATTGGTACTCACCGTTTAACGATAGTGCAATGATTTTAAGTACCAATGCTAAAACACTTCCTTCAATAAGTATTAGCAATGTAAAACCCATTACCGATTTTGATATACGCTACGACTTGTTTTACATGAAAATGAAAACAGATTCTGCTATTAACTCAGGTAAGGAAATTGGTAAAAAAGTACCAGGTAAACCTCATTTAGCTGGTGTGCATTTAAGCTTTGCACCTTTTGATGGATTAACGTTAGGGGCAAATAGGTTATTACAGTTTGGTGGTGGTGACCGCTCAGTAAGCTTGAAAGGTTTTGCCGAAGCCTTTTTTACCGGGTGGTAACGATAATGTAAATGCAGAAGAAATCCAAAAATATGGCCCTAACTATGAGGTAGGCGACCAATTAGCTTCACTAAGTTTTGATTATAAAGCGACATGGTTTGATATGCCGTTTAGCCTTTATGGCGATATGGGGCTGGAAGACACTCTTGGTGGTACTCGTAATAACAGTTATAACTTTGGTTTATATTTACCTTATTTAATTGAAAACAACAGCTTAAGGCTTGAAAACAGCCGCTGGCAAACGGAGTGGTATTGGTCAAAGCTTTATTCTCAAGGTAATACTATTGATAAACAGGCATTAGGGCATTGGGGGGCTGAACAGCGTTATTTTCAGCATTACCCAAGCGCTGAAAGCCAATCAGTTAACTGGGTATGGCAATATAGCGCGACGCAAAACATAGATACTACATTTAGACGTATCGAAACAGAAATGGATTCAAATGGTAAGATAGGCTCTGCTGATGCGCCATATTCAATAGGTTTTGAGCTAGAAACACGTTATACCCAGCAGTTGCAAGATGGCTATTGGGGTTTAGAGTTATATACAGGTAAAACAGTGTTCGATGATAACTTTTTAGGCTTAGTGCTTTTTATGGATGGTAAAAATAATCATGTAATTAATGATTCTATTTCGAGGCACTAGCTTTTTGCGTTAAGCTTATTGTTTAATTTTATACTAAACTCTAAAAATAATTTTGATGATTTTTAACTTGCGTTAGTTTTTTAGCGTATTTTGAAACATTCGTTTATTTATTTGCGCGAAGGGTTTATATGAAAATTACAGTAGTAGGTACGGGCTATGTTGGCCTTTCTAACGCTATGTTATTAGCGCAACATAATGAAGTGGTTGCGCTCGATATTGATGAGCAAAAAATAGCGCTTTTAAAGAAGAAGCAGTCGCCTATTGTTGATATCGAAATTAGTGATTTTTTAACACGTAATGACTTAAATTTTACAGTGACTACCGATAAAGTAGCTGCTTACAAAAATGCAGATTTTATAATTATTGCAACACCTACCGATTACGATGTCGAAAATAATTACTTTAATACAAGCTCAGTAGAAGCTGTGATTAAAGATGCAATAGCGCACAATAAAACTGCAGTAATGATAATTAAGTCTACAGTTCCTGTAGGGTTTACTCATAGTATTAAAGATAAGTTAGGTGTTGATAATTTAATATTTTCGCCTGAATTCTTACGTGAAGGTAGAGCACTACACGATAATTTATATCCATCGCGCATTGTAGTGGGTGAGCAAAGTGAGCGTGCAAGTGTGTTTGCTAACTTACTTAAGCAAGGCGCTATAAAAAAAGATATTGAAGTGTTGTTTACTGACTCTACAGAAGCTGAAGCAATTAAATTATTTTCAAACACTTACTTAGCAATGCGCGTAGCTTACTTTAATGAGTTAGATAGCTATGCAGAAACACATGGTTTGAATAGTAAGCAAATTATACAAGGTGTTAGTTTAGACCCACGTATAGGTAACCATTATAATAACCCATCGTTTGGATATGGCGGTTACTGTTTACCAAAAGACACCAAGCAACTTAGAGCAAATTATGCATCGGTTCCTAATAATATAATAGGTGCAATTGTTGATGCCAACACAACGCGAAAAGACTTTATTGCTGATTCAATCATTAAACGCAACCCTAAAGTGGTTGGTGTTTACCGCTTAGTTATGAAAGCAGGGTCTGATAATTTTAGGGCTTCATCGATTCAAGGAATTATGAAGCGCATTAAAGCTAAAGGTATTGAGGTTGTAGTTTACGAACCAGTATTACAAGAAAGTAATTTTTTCATTCTCGCGTAATCAAAGATTTAAATGAATTTAAACGCATATCTGATGTTGTTGTATCTAACCGCATGGTTAAAGAGCTTAGTGATATTACTGACAAAGTGTATACACGAGATTTGTTTGGTAGTGATTAAGCTAGACCTGTTTATTTTTTGAGGCTGAATTTACTGCCTTTTGGGTTTGTCCTAAAGGTGGTTTACTCTTTGTTGCTCGGTTTTTACTTATTCTTATATAGATGTAAACCAGTAGTGTAACGCAGGAGCAGTTACCGAGACCACTAAGTTACAAGCCTAGCGTCGCGATTTAATCACCTCTAGGTAGAATAAATTTTAATCTTGAAAGTTCAACAGACCTCTATATTTAAAATAAATAATCTGGAATCTGATTTTAACCCCGATTTTAGGTGAATTTTTAATTCATCATTTTTAGGAGCGATTTTTATCTCGCCCTTTAAATTAGTTCTTTTGTATGGGTTACATTAAAAATTGTTGTATAACTCGACCTTTAAAGATGGTTTACATAAAAGTGTCATAAATAGTTAATACTCTAAGCGCGCACTCACTATTGGAGCTAAGATTTATGCGCGTGTCATCTATTACCCGGTTACTGGCTATATTATTGGCTTTGGCGAGTATTTTATTAGGGTCTACCTTATTTTGGGCAAGCCAAACCTTACTTAAACTAGAGCAGCAAAATACCGCATACAGCCAACTTAAAAATACTATTTTAGTTGATTTAGCCGGTTATTTAGGGCGTTACTTAGACCAAGGTGACAGCCAATATTTAAATCAAGCCTCTACTTTAATTAACAACGTTAAAGTTAATCAATTATCTATATTGCCAAGTGAGTTAAGCACAACGCTTGAACAGCAATTAACGACCCTCAACAATGACATAAATGGCAAATACCGTGCACTTGGTAAGCTTTCGGGTAACGAAACCGCACTACTTGATAACGCGCTTAGGCAAATGGCAGGCTCAGCATCAACATTAATTAGCTATGCTAAAAAAGCACCGGAGCAAAATAACCATGCGCTAATGTATTACTCTCTGGCGAGTGATTATTACACTGAAGTAATTAATTTATCTTTATTTACCTATCAACTTATTGTTCAGTACGATAAAAACACAGAACAAAGCTTGCAACAAAGCATCGTAAATTTAAATAAATTAGCACAAGCTATTGAGCTGCTTCCTAATTTAGGTGTTATGAGTGCCGTTGACGAAGACGCTCTATTTATTGATGAAGAAGCTGAGGACCTTGGCGACGAAATAAAGTCAGAGCTTGTCAGTTGGCCTAATCGTTATCCGCGTGATTTAGCAAGTACTCTTGAGCAAACTCAGTTACGAGAAAATGGCTCTAATGCGTTACGCTCACAAATTAGTGCACTTTCAAATACGGTTATTAATGCAGAGCAGGCGCTTAAGGCGGAGCAAGATAATTTAAAGCAGCAAGTACTTTGGGTATTTTGTGCTGCAATAGGTACGTTGGTTATATTGGCTGCGAGCGTTTATTTTGTACAACGTAATCAAGTACTAAACCCGCTTAGGCAATTACGAGATGGCTTTGCTTTTTTAATTGAAAGTAATGAGCTTAAGAGTATTGAAAGTAAAAATTCGAAAACTGAGATTGGTGAGATTGCGCAGTTTTTTAATCAACTCATCGATAGGCAGCGAACTGAAGCGCAAGAGCGGGCACAAATGCTAAAGGTGGTTAACAGTTTTATGCAGCAAATGAGCGAAAATTTATACACTATCAGTCAACAAGCATCGCTTAGCCATGGGCAAGTAGAACAAAATCAAAACTTATTAAGCGACATTCAACGTATTGGCGAGCAGGTAAATGATATTAATGCACAGGTGGCCGATAACGCACAAAGTACATTTACTGCAATGGAGCAAAGTTTGGGCTTTTCAGCAAATATGTTAGATGCCAGTTCTGATACGCAAGTGCGTGTAGAGCAAGGAATGCAAAGCATACAAGAGTTACTAACAGGTGTTGATGGAGTGGGTAAAATTATTGAGGTTATTCGTAATATTGCCGATCAAACTAACCTTTTAGCCCTAAATGCAGCGATTGAATCAGCGCGTGCAGGAGAGCACGGACGTGGCTTTGCTGTGGTGGCTGATGAAGTAAGGCAGTTAGCGCGGCAAACACAAGGATCGCTTAGCGATATAAACGATCAACTAAGCTTGCTAACTGAAAACTCGCGAGTGGTGTCTACGCAAATATCAGCATTGGCCAACGGTGCACAGTCGCAAACACAAAATGCTCAAGAGCTAAAACTAAACTCCGAAGGGGTAGCTAGTAATGCTCAAAGTGCAAACAGCGTTGCTTTTGAGGCAATGGAACTGGCAAAGCAACAAAGTAGCTTACTCGACAATTTTAGTAAATCAATGCAAAGCATGAAAGGGCAAGTGAGTGAATCAAGTTTACTTGTTGATGATATTCGTAATCAGCTACAGCAGCAAATGCAAACAATAAAAGGTAGCTTGGGCCTTAAAAAATAAACAAAGCTGTATGTTAGTCGCATTAAGCGATAAGCTAAAAATTCATTACGTTTCAATATTTTTTAAGGATTTATTATGATTGAACAAGGCCAAACGTTACCGGCTGTAACACTTACGCAATTAACTAACGACGGCATGCAAACATTGACGAACAGTGAGTTATTTGAAGGTAAGAAAGTTGTGCTGTTTGCTGTGCCAGGTGCGTTTACACCAACCTGTTCAAATGCTCATTTACCAGAATTCATTACCCTCGCTGATAAAATTAAAGCAAAAGGTATTGACGCTATTTACTGTGTGTCAGTTAATGATGCATTTGTTATGAAAGCATGGGGCGATTCACAAAACGCACAAGAGATTGCCATGCTTGCCGATGGTGATGCAAGCTTTACTAAGGCATTAGGCCTTGATAAAGACACCGCTGGCTTTGGCGGTGTACGTTCTTCACGTTACGCAATGATTGTTGATAACTCGGTAGTAACCGGTTTGTTTGTAGAACAAGATAAAGAATTTGCAGTAAGCCGCGCAGAATACGTTTTAGAAAAGCTTTAAGCGCGAAGTAAATTCGCACCTCTGGGTTGGTGTATGTGGTAGGTGAGGTTTTACACCTCGCTTTTTGGCACCAAAGCCACGTTACAAAGCGCGGAATAAATTCGCACCTACGGGTTGGTGTATGTTGTAGGTGAGGTTTTATACCTCGCTTTTAAACATTAAAGCCACGTCATGAAGCGCGAAGTAAATTCGCACCTACGGTTTGGTATATGTTGTAGGTGAGGTTTTATACCTCGCTTTTTGACATTAAAGCCACGTCATGAAGCGCGAAGTAAATTCGCACCTACGGTTTGGTGTATGTTGTAGGTGAGGTTTTATACCTCGCTTTTTAAACACCCAAGCCACGTTACAAAGCGCGAAATAAATTCGCACCTATGGTTTGGCGTATGTTGTAGGTGAGGTTTTACACCTCGCTTTTTACTTTATGTAAATACAGTCCCAGTAGGGATACAAAGCAACTTTATCGACGATTTTAGCCCTTAAAGGGTTTGCAATTATATACCTAGCGTTATTAAGTAAATCATCCTCATTTCTAATCATATGGTCGTAGTAGTTACGTTGCCATAGTTTTTGTACCCCTAAACGATCGCGTATAGTTTTGGAGCAGCGACCTTTAAAAGATTTAATTACATCCGATAGGGATTTTTCATTTCCCAATTGAATTAACCAATGAACATGATTTGGCATAATTACAAACGCTATTGTTTTAGCTGCTTTTTGATCTTCTATATTTTTCATTTCTTTAATAATTAAACGATTAATATCTATAGAGATAAACTTATCTTCTCTTTTATGTGCTACCAATGTAATAGAGTAAAATCGATTTATTAACGATACTCTGCCTTTTCTTAATAAATCGGAACGATGCATTTTTATTGATCCTTTTTATTTAAAGGTAGCAGAAATATAGAAATTTTTAAGATGAGTGAGCGCGAAATAAATTCGCACCTACGGTTTGGTGTATGTGTAGGTGAGGTTTCACACCTCGCTTTTAAACATTAAAGCCACGTGATATGAGCGCGAAGTAAATTCGCACCTACGGTTTGGCATATGTTGTAGGTGAGGTTTTACACCTCGCTTTTAAACACCAAAGCTACGTTACATGGGCGGATGTAAATTCGCACCTACGGTTTGGCATATGTTGTAGGTGAGGTTTTACACCTCGCTTTTTAAATATTAAAGCCATGTTACATGAGCGCGAAATAAATTTTCACCTACGGTTTGGTGTATGTTGTAGGTGAGGTTTTACACCTCGCTTTTTAAATATTAAAGCCATGTGATATGAGCGCGAAGTAAATTCGCACCTACGGGTTGGCGTATGTTGTAGGTGAGGTTTTACACCTCGCTTTTTAAACATTAAAGCCACGTTACATGAGCGGATGTAAATTCGCACCTACGGGTTGGCATATGTTGTAGGTGAGGTTTTACACCTCGCTTTTAAATGAAGCTAAATATTGTCGCAATTAATTTCCCGTTTCGAAGGTCAATTAGGTAGCATGTCAGATTTTTTAATCTGACACTCAATTATGAACATTCTTCACACATTCAAAGTGGTACTTTGAAGCCATTTTAGCAAAGGAATTTAATAATGATTTTACCTGTAATAATGGCTGGTGGATCGGGTACGCGTTTATGGCCGCTTTCTCGCGGGAATTACCCAAAACAATTTTTACCATTAAGTGGCGAACAAACTATGCTACAAAATACGATAAGTCGTTTAAATGGTTTAGTTCATAGTCCTGCAATGCTTATTTGTAATGAAGAGCATCGTTTTATAGCGGCAGAACAAGTTCGACAATTAGGTGTGCAGCATAGTGGACTGTTTTTAGAGCCTGTAGGGCGTAATACGGCGCCAGCGATTGCCTTAGCTGCATTTAAAGCTGTAGAGAAAGGTGAAAACCCTTTGCTGCTTATACTTGCCGCAGATCATGTGATTGACGACACTATTGCATTTCAACATAGTATTAACCAAGCTGTAGAACTGGCCAAGCAAGACAAGTTAGTTACCTTTGGTATTGTAGGAAACAAACCTGAAACAGGGTATGGCTATATAAAGCGCGGTGAGCAATTTAATAACGGTTTTGTGGTTGATAGTTTTGTAGAAAAGCCAAGCCTAGAAATGGCAAAAAAATACATAGATAGTGGCGATTATTATTGGAATAGTGGCATGTTTTTATTTAAAGCAAGTCGCTATTTAGAGGAGCTAAACACTTTTCGCCCTGATATTTATGAAGCATGCGAAAAAGCTATGCAAGTACAAAACGACGATATGGATTTTGTTCGTATAGATAAAGCAGCATTTGAAAAATGCGCGAGCGAGTCGATAGACTATGCTGTGATGGAACATACCAAAGATGCAGTGGTTGTGCCGATGGATGCTGGTTGGAGCGATGTTGGTGGTTTTTCTGCATTGTGGGACGTATCAACTAAAGATAAAAATGGCAATGTATTTACAGGTGATGTAAAAGCGATTAACACTAAAAACACCCTGGTTTTTGGTGAAGATAAACTCGTTGCTACAATCGGTATTGAAGACCTCGTTATAATAAATACTAAAGATGCAGTGCTTGTTGCGCACAAAGATCAATCACAGCATGTAAAAGCAATCGTACAGCAATTAAAAGCTGAAAATCGTTCAGAAGCAGTCACGCACCGCGAAGTTTACCGACCTTGGGGTAAATATGACTCAGTTGATAGCGGCGAACGCTTCCAAGTTAAGCGTATTACAGTAAAGCCTGGCGCAAAACTCAGTGTGCAAATGCATCATCACCGTTCAGAACATTGGATTGTTGTATCAGGCGCTGCAAAGGTGCGAATAGATGGTGCTGAGCAGCTCGTAACTGAAAATGAGTCGGTGTACATTCCCATTACTGCAGTACATGCGCTGGAAAACCCAGGTAAAGTTGATTTAGAGCTTATTGAAGTTCAGTCTGGTTCATACCTTGGTGAAGATGACATTGTGCGTTTTGAAGATTGCTACGGCCGAGTGAAGTGATTAATTACTCGGTATTCAATGCTTGTAAGGGCGCTGTATTTAACCTGAATTCGGGATAATAAATCTATTTCAAGCAGCTATTAACGCGTAAATTCGCCTTGTTTTCACTGAAAATCTCTGGCTAGAGAAAATAAATTTAATATCATCATGATTCAATACGTTAGTAAATCTCTTAACCAGAGTTCAGGTTATTTAGATAAGTGATAGTTATTAGTAATTTTCGTTTTCACTTTTCTTTGTATAAAAAGTGATAAGGTTGTATATGGATAACACATTAATTTGCTCAGAAGTGATAGCCAAAAGTGGTGTTGTTTTTGGCACCAGTGGTACACGTGGTTTAGTTACAGATTTTACCGCAGATGTATGTGCTGCTTTTTCTATCGGGTTTGTTAAGTCGATAAAAACAGAATTTAGCTTTAATACCGTAGCATTAGCTATTGATAATCGCCCCAGTAGTTATTTTATGGCGCAAGCCTGCGCGCAAAGCTTAAAGCAACTCAATATTAATGTAATTTACTATGGTGTTATACCCACTCCAGCGCTTGCTTATAAAGCGATGCAAGACTCTATCCCAAGCATAATGGTTACAGGTAGCCATATACCATTTGACCGAAATGGCCTTAAGTTTTATCGACCAGACGGTGAAATCACCAAAGCTGATGAACAAGCTATCTTAAATAATAAAATGCCGTTCTCAGCGGTAACACAAGTAAGTGAACTTGATCTAAATACTGCAGCAAGTGAAGCTTATATAAAGCGTTATACCAAGTTATTTAGTGCCGATGCACTGGTTGGTAAAAAAGTAGGCATTTATGAGCACTCCAGTGCAGGACGAGACTTATATAAAAGTTTGTTCGAACAATTGGGGGCGAAGGTAATAAGCTTAGGGCACAGCGAAAATTTTATACCAATTGATACAGAAGCCGTTTCTGAGGAAGATAAAAAACAAGCAATTATATGGTCAAAAAAGTATGGGTTTGACGCTATATTTTCAACAGATGGCGATGGTGACCGCCCGCTCGTTGCTGACGAAAATGGTGGCTGGTTACGCGGTGATTTATTAGGTTTATTGTGCAGTCAACTCCTTGGTATTGAAGCATTGGCTGTCCCTGTAAGTTGTAACACGGCGATAGAAAAATCAAATAGCTTTAAACACATCATACGTACAAAAATTGGATCACCTTTTGTAATCGCAGAGTTTAGCCAATTAAATGAAAACTTTACCCGTGTTGCTGGTTTCGAAGCCAATGGTGGGTTTTTATTAGGCTCAAACATAGACATAAATGCAAAGCAGCTTACAGCTTTACCAACACGTGATGCAGTGTTACCTGCACTTATGTTGTTAATACAAAAGCAACCAATATCTATGCAATTGAAGTTATTACCAGAGCGCTTCACCGCGAGCGATAGGCTGCAAAATTTTGCAAAAGCCAAGAGCCTTGAATTAATTGCAACGCTTAAGTGTAGTGCCGATGCATTTCTCACAGAATTAGGCTGCGGTCTAAATTACTCAGTTAATACAGTCGATGGTTTGCGTATTGTCCTTCAAAATGATGACGTAGTGCATTTAAGAGCTTCCGGCAATGCTCCTGAGTTACGTTGTTATACTGAAAGTGATACTGTTTTTAATGCAGAAAAATTAGCCGACAAGGTAATCCAGTATTTAAATAAATTAAAATAACTGTAATAATTTCAATAAACTAAATTTCAAGCATGGATTTATTATCCAGAGTTTAGGTTAATTATACTATGTTAGCTTTAGTGCAGGTTTGTATTGGTCTGTTCCTGATTTTTATTCATGTTTATGCTTATGTTATCCTACGTACTAAATTATTAGGGTATTACTTTTAGTCGTAGGTTTTGAAATGAAAAAAATAGGCTATACCACTGGGGTTTTTGATCTGTTTCATATTGGTCATCTCAATGTACTTAAACGCGCAAAGCTAGAGTGTGATTACCTTATTGTTGGGGTAACAAGCGATGAGTTATCTATATCGGTTAAAAACAAAAAGCCGGTAATCCCTTTTCAAGAAAGGCTAGAAATTGTCGAAGCTATTAAGTTTGTGGATGAGGTTGTTCCTCAAGTTAATTATGACAAACTAGAAGCGTGGAATAATTTAAAATTTGACAAAATGTTTGTCGGAGACGATTGGAAAGGCACTGATAAGTGGAACGCAATAGAAGAAGACTTTGCTAAGCGGGGAGTTGAAATAATGTATTTCCCTTACACTACGCATACTTCGAGCACTATTTTACGTGAAGTACTTAGTAAAATATAAAACCTGATTAAAATCGTATCTAGTTTAGAGTGTTTTTATTTCCCATACATAGGTTATAACGGCGCATAAATACCAATCCGTAATAATACTTAACCTGAACTTTGCTTGAGATAGATTTATTATCCAAAGTTCAGGTTACTTATACCAATCCGCAATAATACTTAATCAATTTGAGGGATCAAATCTGACGTTAACTGCGTTAAAAATTTCTGATATAGAATAACTAAATAACGAAATTTTTGCCTTGTTATCGACACGATTTTCTTACCTCAAAATAGCTCACTTAATTAAGTGAATTGGTATTAATTATGCTAATTGGTATAAAAGCCCAGCTAAAACAAGTTTTAACCCTAAAAATCCAATAATCCTTTGTTTTGTATGTGATTGTTTGGCTTTAAAGTTATGACCACCAATAGTAATTTAGGCTTTTTCTAATTTTAAATTTACGAAGTAAGTTTAAAGGTTTTCTTTTTAGGTGAGATGTACCAGAACAAATTAAATTATTAATAGCGCCTAATACCCTCACACTTGACTTGCCATCTCTGTATGGATGAACGCTGTCGCAGTGTTGTTTTACTTTTTCTAATGTGTGCTCATCTTTTTGAAAAGCGCTTATTAAAGTACTTTCTAGGTCGGCTTCGTTACTAAAGTTAATCATCCAGTCTTTAGGTTTGCGGTTGTTAAACGCAACGGCTACTTTTTCTTGTAATGCAAATTCGGTAATAATTGATGATGTGTCAGACAGTATAATGTCGGTAGCCTGTAGAATTGGAATCACATCACCGGTGGTAATAAAGGTGAGGTTTTCGCAGGCGAGTGATTTATACATTTCAATTTCTTCGCTTGTCGCTTTTGGATGAAGCTTTACTATCCACTGCCAGTTTTGTGTTTTTAATAGCGCTTTAATATAAGGGTAAAGCTTGTAGGTACTTGTTAGCTTTGGCGAAAAAGTGGGGGCATATAATATGGTAGGCTTATCAGATTGATATAGCGCTATGTCTTTATGTTCAGTAAATAAAGGATCTAACTTTGACCAGCCGGTTTCGACTACGTCGCAAGTGCCATCGTTAATATCATTAAACCCTTGAGTAATATTTGGACCTTGTGTGCAATATAAGTCAAAAAATCCTCTAATATTAAATTTGTTCTTTTTGCCCGAATCAAAGCCATGAAAAACCTGCACTTTAATCCCAGGAAAAAAATGAGGGATCACGTTACCAGGCGCAAGTGTGGCATTGGCGTTATATTCTTTAACTTCTTTTATGTTGAGAAGCTGGTAATCATCAGGCTGTAAAAAGCCCTCTGCCTCACTTCCATTAGGAATAAACCAAGCAACGCTGCCTCCTCGCTTTTTTATTTCGTGCTCTATGGGTCTTAAAACGTTAAACGAGTACGATAAATTTACAAAAAACAAATATTTAAATTCGCTTGTTTTGTTTAGAGAAGGCAGATCTTTATTTAGCACTGGTGGTTCCTTTTTTAACTGAAAAAGTAAAAGTATTTAACCTAAACTTTGACTAAGCGGTTTAGGGCATGTTGAAATTTGTTCAATCTAGGGGCAATTTAATCTCGGCTCGAGATTTGTAACCTGATAACGGATCCTGCGTTTATTGGCTTACATCCATGTAAGAATAAGTCAAAGCCGAACAACAAAGAGTCAATCGCCCCTAGGACGAACCCAAGGGTAGCGCATGTTTGGCATTTATGCTGCGTATCGCCTATTTATGGGGAGTACCACACAAGAACACCACACAACGTAGGTTCTGCCTTGCCTAATAACCAAATATACTACTGCAAATTAAACCACCAAAGAACAACACGCCCTAATAACATATTGCGTTTAAATTTATCAGCCGTTCAGATTAGTTAATTAAAGTTCAAATGGCGCAACGCCAACTGCCTTCATTTTATAGCCTACTTGGGCTATTTCGCCTGACCACGTTTCTGTACTTATAACACCGGTTACAACGATTGCGTCATACAGGCTGTCTATAGGTACGCCACCTTTAATAGTTACATGCACAATTTGATTTGGCGGCGGTGGCGGTACGTGTATACATGCACCAAAATATGGGACGAGTAAAAACTCAGTAATAATTTCACTGTCACCTTCAAGTGGTACTACAAAGCCAGGTAAGCTTACAGACTGACCGTTTAACGCTTTAACTACAGGTGCGTCTAGATCGGGTTGCACCCAATTTTGATCGCTGCCTTCGTGATTGGCTTGTGCTTGTGTGTCTATTTGCACGTGATTTTTAGGGATTAAGTCTTCCCAAAAAATCTCTTTTGGTGGATTTGCATTACTTGCAAAACTTACGAGTAGTAAATTAATAATAGTAATATATTGAAAAGCTGTTTTAAAAAACGTCATGGGATACCTAAAAATTATGTTTTTATACTCATGCCATCGCTGAGAGAATAAAAGTAAGCGCGTGTGGCAGGCACTAAACCAATAATAAAACCAGCTACCATAATAACGCCTATTAATGTGAGTTCATAGTAAGAGAGCATCGCTATATTTACGCTAATACCTGCATGGCTTTGTAGGTAGCCGGCACCTAAATACATAACTAAATAAAATAATGCACAGCCAACTAAGCAACCTAATAAAGTAGTTAACAGTGACTCTATGCTTATAAGTGTGAATAATTGCCAAGGGCGGGCACCTACCGAACGTAATATAGCAAGCTCACGGCGACGTTGACTTAGGTTTGCAAGCAGTGTGGTTAGCATGCCTAGTAAGCTAACAAGTACGACGATTGCGGAAAATAGTTGCAGTGTTTTTTCTACTATGGCGAGCATTTGCCATAATTCTTTCAGTGTTACGGTGGGCATAATACCAAGCAATGCTTCTTGCTTATATTGATTTATATTGCGCCTAATTTGCAATGTGTATAGCGGTGATTTAAAACCCATTAAAAATGCAGTGATTTGTTTTGGATGTCCTATAAGATCGTCATGTTCGTCATGTTCGTCATGTTCGTCATGTTCGTCATGTTCGTCATGTTCGTCATGTTCGTCATGTTCGTCATGTTCGTCATGTTCGTCATGTTCGTCATGTTCGTCATGTTCGTCATGTTCGTCATGTTCGTCATGTTTAGTGCTAGCTCTGGCATGTATTAAATCGATAGAGGCAAGCGGTATGTGTAACGTTTTATCAACAGGTGTGCCGGTGGGGTTTAAAATACCGACAACTTTAAATGGGTTGTCGTCATGATGATGAAAGCTAGTATTGCCCATACCGTGGGATATAACGATATGATCGCCAAGTTTATAACCTAATTTGTTAGCTACGCTGCTCCCCAGTACAACCTCGTTAATATTTAAAAATGGATGGCCTTGGTTAAAGCTTAAGTTTTGTTTTTTAGCAAAGCGGTAATGTTCAAAGTAGTCAAGAGTAGTGCCAAGTACAGCTTGGCCTTTATGGCTATCGCCTAGGCTTATAGGTATGCTCCATTTTACGCCTCGCTGATTGGTTATATATTCATAACTTTGCCAGCTTACGCCGTTGTTGGTATGGCCAATTCTAAATACCGACGCAAGTAATAATTGAATATCACCAGTGCGTGCGCCCACAATTAAATCAGTGCTCGAAATAGTATTACTAAAGCTACTTTTTGCATCAACTCTTACACGCTCAATACTTAGCAATAACATAACGCTAATTGCAATAGTAAACAGTGTTAAAAATACGCTGGCACGACGATTTAATAAGCTTTTATAAGCCAGTTTAGCAAGGATCATATTTGCTCCTGCAAATGGGTTAAATCTATTGAGCGATCGAATAACGGTTTTAAGCTTTCGTCATGACTTACAAATATTAAGGTGCTGTTTAAATGCAATGCCTGTTCAAATAATAACGTTATAAAGCTTTCGCGGTTATTTGCATCAAGTGCTGATGTTGGCTCGTCAGCTATTATTAGCTCAGGGTTACCAATAAAAGCACGGGCTGCTGCAACACGTTGTTGTTGGCCAATACTGAGCTGTGCTACGTTTTTATGATGGTATTGCTCAATTAAGCCAAGTGCGTTTAATAAGCGCTCAGCTTCTTTGTGTAATGTTGTGGCGTGTTTAAGTGCTTGGCTTTGCCGTACTTTAGAAAATTGACACCCTAAAATGACATTTTCGATAGGTGTTAAATAAGGTAATAAATTAAAGTTTTGAAAAATGGTGCCAATATGGTCGGCTCTAAATGCATCGCGCTTGGTATTACTTTGTGTGTTTAGGCATTGATTTAAAATATACACATCACCGCTGGTGGCTGTATTAATTCCCGTAAGTAAGGCTAATAAAGTAGATTTTCCTGAACCGCTTGGGCCATATAAAAAAATACGTTCGCCTTTTTTTACAGCCAGCTCTGCAATCCTTAGAGTCGGTTTTTTATCGTTTTTATGCCATTTAAAAGTAACGTTTTTTAGGCTGATCATTAAATGTATACCTGTATAAATCTGACGAAGATAAAACTCGGGTTAAGAAACTAACTAAGAGGTTGACCTGTAAATATAATTAAAGTTGCTTTTTGTTAGTCAAAATTTTTAAATGCAAACAAGGCGAATTTACGCGTCAATAGTGGGCCTATTGCAAGTGAATTCAACGCAGTTAGTGTTGAAAATAACTGCTTAAGATTGATTTACTATCCAGAGTTCAGGTTATTTAGCCTACCCGTAAAGTTTACCTTATCCCAACGAGCATATAAATATGTGCCTTTATTTGTTTTAAGCATCCGATTGAGCTTTAGGGTTGGCTAGATTATTATACAGCTCACATAACCCCATACCATACTTTGCTCAAAGAGCATCCCTAACCCCGGAGATAGCATGACTAGCTATAAAGTTTTAGATGTAAACGATGATTTACCCATTCGTACCAAAGGTGAAGTACATAGCGGTAAGGTTCGTTCAGTTTATTGGCTAACAGATGAAGACAGCGCGCGATTAATTAGCGACAAAGGCTATAAAGTACCTGCAGGCACTGAGCTTGCAATTATGGTTATTTCAGACCGAATTTCGGCGTTTGATTGTATTTGGCAAGGCGAAAACGGGTTAAATGGCGTGCCAGGTAAAGGGATCGCCCTTAACTCGGTTGCATCGCATTGGTTTAAATTATTTGATCAAGCAGGCCTTGCAGGTAACCATATTGTTGATATTCCGCATCCTTACGTATGGATTGTGCGCAAAGCCAGTACAGTAAAAGTAGAAGCGATTGCACGCCAATACATTACAGGCAGCATGTGGCGCGATTACGCAAAAGGCGTGCGTAATTTTTGTGGTATTGATTTACCAGAAGGCTTAAAAGCAAACCAAAAGCTTGATAACGTTTTAATTACGCCCTCAACAAAAGGTATTATTGAAGGCGTTGCCGACATCCCACCTGTTGATGATGTAAATATCACGCGTGCTAACATTACTAATAACTTAGATGTATTTAACTTTAAGTCGGCAGATGATGTAACTAAGTACGAAAAACTGCTAGTTGAAGGCTTTAGGTTAATTAGCGATGAGCTTGCAAAGCTTGATCAAATTTTTGTGGATACAAAATTTGAGTTTGGTTATGTGGAAGATTTAAATGGCGCGCAGCAACTTATTTATATTGATGAAGTAGGTACACCTGATTCGTCACGTATTTGGGATGAAGCCGCTTATCGCGATGGCAAAATTGTTGAAAACTCTAAAGAAGGCTTTCGCCAGTTACTAATTAATAATGTGCCAGAAAGCGATGTATTATTAAATAAAGACCGTATGAGTGAACGTGAACAACTTGCTAAAGATTATATTTTACCAGAATCAGTCATGCTTGAAGTGTCAAATACCTATGTAGGTATTGCGAGTAAAATTGTTGGCAAAGATATTGTTATACCTAGCGATCCTCGCCAAGAAGTAATTGCTATTTTAGATGCTGAATACGGATTGATTGTAAAATAACACGACTAAAGGATGGCTTAACCTAGTTACTCGGTCTTTATTTGTGGTTACTGGGCTATAATTCTTGCAATTAGTGCTCGTCTCTAATTAACTTAGCTTAACGTTAATAGTTTGGTGTTGTTATGTTAGAGCGAGCATTGCAAAAAATTGCAAAAAATCGTTGTTTTTTAGCGATAGGTTTGTTTTTTAGCCATTTTGCTTTGAGCGCAAATATTGATTTAGTTATACAAGACCAACATGGGCAAGCATTACCTGATGCGGTGGTTGAGCTAAATCAAAATAATATAAAGTCTGCTTTTACATCAAAGACGGTTGCGACAATGGATCAAGTTAATAAGCAATTTTCACCTGAATTATTAATTGTTCAAAAGGGGCAGCAAGTAAATTTTCCTAATAGCGATAATATTCGCCATCATGTGTATTCTTTTTCACAAGCCAAGCCTTTTCAGCTAAAATTATATTCAGGGCAACCAAAAGACCCTATTGTATTTGATAAGCCCGGTGTGGTTGTTTTAGGATGCAATATTCATGACTCTATGATTGGCTATATTTATGTGGCAGATAATCATCTTGTTTATAAAACAGATGAAAGAGGGCGTGTTACTTTGCCAGCCACTTCTTCTGAGGTGACTGTATGGCATCCTCTTCAGCGTGCCGCATTGGAGAATAAAAAAATAATTACTATTAATTCTCAAACTCAGCTTTTAGTAACCATAAATACTTCGGTCCCAGAGCTTCGAAATACATTTGGCAGTAAATTTAAGGCCCAAAATGACTAATAGTTTAAAAAACCGTATAACCATACTCTGCGTTGGCTTAGTGTTATTAACCACTGTGGTTAGCTTATTTAGTTTTTGGTGGTCTACGAGTAAATTCCAAGAAGAAAAAGTTAACCAAGATATAAGCGTTGCCCAAAGTGTATACAAGCAATACTTAAAGTCAAAAGAGAGCCTATTATTAACCGCCGCTAAAGTACTTACCTCTGACTTTGGCTTTAAACAAGCTGTTGCTACACGAGACGCCGGTACAATAAGCAGCGTATTATTTAACCATAGTCAGCGTATAAACGCCGAGCTAATGTTGTTAATTGATTTGTCGGGTAAATTAATTTCGGCTAATACCAGCGAAGATATTTACGGGCACGATTTACAGCCGCTAATGAAAGAATTATTAAGTACTTCGGAGCAATCTAGTTTTGTTGTTTTAAATAACGAACTTTACCAAGTGATTTTACTTCCCGTTAAGGCGCCACGTACAGTTGCTTATAGTTTAGTTGGATTTAAAATAAATAACGAAGTGGCCGCCGAGCTTAAAAGCTTAACAGGTATGGATGTAAGCTTTATAGGCAGTGCGGATAATTTAGTTATTAGCTCTTTAGTTAAACGTCCAACCCCTTTTGAACCTGTGAACTATTTTAATACGTTAACCACATCACGCTTTTTTGGTGAATATTTAGTGTATCGCAATCGTGATATTGATTTACCGTCGCTACTTTCTCACCCAATTGTTATTTTACTCAGTGCTGATTTAACGCAAAGTTACAGTGATTTTGAAAAGCTATTTTTTACATTAATGATATTGGCTATTTTAACCATGTTTGTAGGTGTTATAACAAGTAGCTTATTAGCAAACAACCTTACTACTCCTTTATCTCAACTCGCTGTTATTGCTAGGCAATTTGCACAAGGTAACTATAGTTTCGAATTTAAAGGAAAAAAACAAAGTACAGAAATAACGACCCTAGTTGATGCATTTAATAGCATGGGTAACGATATTAATGAACGTGAGAAACAAATTAGTTTTCAGGCTCGCCATGACTCCCTTACAGGGTTTTATAATCGTTCAGCAATGCTAGATGTGTTGGGGGATGAATTAGATGCAACGAATGAATACACACTTGTTGCTATTGATATTAAGGGTTTGCGACACATAAACGATAAGTTAGGCCCTCGTGTTGGGGATGACTGTTTAAAAGCGGTAGCAAGTCGTATAAGTGAGTTTTCTGATGAGCTAGGTGGTTTTCATGCGCGAATTGGCGGCGATGAATTTTTAACGGTATTCCCAGCAACTGCAGCACAAGAGCTAAAAAGTGGCATTGATGGCTTAATGATGCAGTTACAGGCTTGCTATACCATTCAAAAGTTAAAAATTAATTTACGATTTAGTGCCGGTATTGTGCAATACCCAGCGCAAGGTATTACTAGCGATGATTTAATGCGCCGTGTATTGATTGCTGTCGACAGTGCTGCAAGCGATCATGAAAGTATTCATTATTATCAAAGTGGCGAAGATGAGGCGCATTTAGAGCGCTTGATAATGCTTGATGAGTTAAAACAAGCAATTATTGACGATGATGGCCAGTTATTTATGACCTATCAGCCTAAGTTGCATATGAAAACGCAAAAAATCGATAAAGTTGAGTCGCTTATACGCTGGCAACGAAAGGATGGTAGCTGGGTTAATCCAGAGCTATTTATTGATTTAGCTGAGCAGTCGGGGCTTATTGTTGAGCTAACCGCGTGGGTGGTTAATACCGTTGTTGCACAGGTAGCTAACTGGCAATCAAAAGGCATTGAGTTACAAGCCGCTATTAATGTATCGGCGCAAGATATTGCCTTTTCGGGATTTCATTCAGCTTTGGTCAGTACGCTTGAAAAACATAAAGTAGACCCTAAGTTGATTACGATTGAACTTACCGAGCGCGATATGATCGAAAATGAAGAGAAAGGTATTAAAGCACTCGAAAACTTAAAGGCAATTGGCGTTAAAATATCACTAGACGATTACGGCGTAGGGCAAACGTCACTTGGGCGCTTAAAAATGCTACCTATTGATGAGTTAAAATTAGATAAGTGTTTTATTTTAAAACTTGATGAGTCACAAAAAGATCAGTTTATTGTGCAGTCTTCGATTACGTTAGGTCATCAATTAGGATTTTCTGTTGTTGCTGAAGGGGTCGAAACATTGGGGTCTTTAGAGTTGCTTAAAAATATGCAATGCGATCATGCACAAGGCTATTATTTAAGTAGACCGTTAAAAGCTGAATTACTTGAAGAATGGCTTTTAGATCATTATGTATCACATTAAATATTGGAGCGTAGTTGCCCTTTGTTTAATGAGTTTACCGTGTGTAGCCAGCAGTGGAAAACTGCTTGCTACTCCTGGTGTGTCTCAAATTGAAGGCAATGCGGGTGGAGGCATTGTACCTTGGGCGCAACTAGCTGGTTATGCCAGTGATGATGAGTTTTCGATAAATGGCTTTTGTAGCCGGGCAGATGTAACCGATTACACTCTTGATGTATGCGGTGCCCAGTTAAACTTGTTTAATCGTGTTGAATTTAGTTACGCAATACAGCAATTTGATGTACCAGCATTCAATGCGCAGATAGAGCAAAATATTAGCGGCGTTAAAGTTCGTTTATATGGGGATATTGTTTACAGTGAGTGGCCACAATTAAGTGCAGGCATTTTACATAAATCACTGGATGATGGTTCTATTGCACAGTTAGTTGGCGCGAAAAGTACCAGTGGAACCGATTTTTATTTAGCGGCCAGTAAATTACATTTAGGCGCGATTGCAGGTTACAACTGGTTTTGGAACTTAACGGCACGCTACAGCGAAGCAAACGAATTAGGCTTGCTAGGCTATGGTGGTGAAAGCGACAGTACTAGGGTGTTGTTTGAAGGCAGTACTGCACTTTTTTTAAGCCGTGAATTGGCCGTAGGTGTTGAGTATCGTCAAAAAGCGAATAACCTTAATTTAGGCGAACAAGATTGGAAAGATGTATTTGTGGCTTGGATACCAAATAAGTACGTGAGTATAACAGCGGCTTATTTAGACTTAGGACGCATTGCCGGTGCTAATGCTCAAACTGGTTGGTATTTTTCGGTAACAGGGTATTGGTGATGCAAAATATAGCCGTATTTTTATTATGCGCAGGGTTATTAGTAGGTTGTGCAAATAAACCTGCACTGTCGCTTTATCAGCAGTTAGATGGAAAAGTAGGTATAGCTAAGCTTGTTGATAGTTTTATCTATCAAATAGGTAACGACGAGCAAGTATTTCATTACTTTGAACACGCTAATATTACGCATTTTCGTGATGGTTTTATTTCCCATATGTGTATGTTATTTGAAGGCCCATGTGAGTACAGGGGCGATTCTATGATTGCTATTCATACGGGTATGAATATATCGGAAAAAGACTTTAATCATGTGGTCGATTTACTCGTTAACGCAATGAATGAGCAAAATATTAGTTATAACGTGCAAAATAAAATACTTTCAAAAATGGCACCACTACGTGGTGGAATAATAAAAATATAGGTACCTTGGTTTTTGTTATGTGGCTTTCAATGTAGAATATAAAGAAAACAACTGTGGCGATACTATGAATATAATTTTTGACACTCAAAGCCTTTATTACCTTCCTCAGTACATTCCAGTATTTAAAAAGTTATGCGAAAAAGGCATTAAAAGTCAGTTTGTTTTTTATAAAAATAGTCATCAGGATTTGATTCAAGGTGTTATAGATAACTACAATTTAGAACATATATGGGTTGAAAATCAGCTACAAGCTATTGATTACTACGAGCAAGAAAAATCTGATTGGGTATTTTTTGCTAACTCATTTTGCCATCTAGAACGTTTACATAAGGTATCTAAAAGTGCTCAACTTGGACATGGGATCGGCCCTAAATCAAGTTATTACACTAAATCTAGCCAAGCTATGACTGTACGTTTTGTGGAAGGTGAATACAGATTAAGCCGCTTACAGAGTATGTACCCTGATGATACGTTTATTGATGTAGGTTTTTGTAAATTAGATCCTATTTTTAATAATGAAGAAATTGATGGAGCACTCTCATTAGAAGGCTTTAGTGACAAAAAGCAGACCATTTTGTATGCGCCAACATTTTATCCAAGTAGCTTAGAACTGTTTCCTGAAAACTGGCCTGAACATTTTAGTGATTACAATATTTTAATAAAGCCTCATTATTTTTCGATTAGTAAAGAAAAGTATAAATGCCATTTAGCGCTGCTAAATCACTGGTCTACTTTCCCAAATGTTTATTTGGCTAAGGTTGAGGATTATTCTCTGGTGCCTTTTTTAGACAAAGCCGACTTGTTGATTAGTGATGCATCGTCAGCTTTATTTGAATTTGCACTATTAAATAAGCCGGTTATTTGGTGTGATTTTTTAAAGTTGAGATGGAGCTATAAAGGAATTTTTTCTTTTCGTTTTAAAAAACGTATGGACCGAGATTACGGGGAATACGCAAATATTGCGGTGCATGCTAGCAAATATAAAAATCTAAAAAAATTAGTTGTAGAACAATTAGCTAAACCAGAAAAGTTAGCTAATACTCATAGGTTGGATCTTAAGAAAACTTGAAGTTGAACTCTGTTAATGATCAAATAGTTACGCCAATAAAAACATGACTAAAAACAGAGTTCACATGCAGATTAACCAAGTTTCAAACCAATTAAAAGCCCTTATCTCAGAAAAACACCTCATTGAGCTTGCAAAAACCTCTGGATTTCAAGTTCGACACCGTTGCCTGTCGATCGTTTCTCTGCTCAAAGCCGTATTTAAAAGCTTATCTTGCCTGCAAGACGCTAACTTGTCAGATATCCATCAAAACTTGCGAACGCAGGCTGATTGCACGATAAGTTATAAACCCTTTCATAATCAAATTCGAAAACCAGCCTTGACTGAGCTTGTCCGTGAGCTCGTTATTCAAGCGATGTCTAAATTGACTGTAAACACGCTGGATAAAACCTTTTTACCCAGCGAGGAATACAGCGAGTGTTATTGCAAGATGGTTCTTCATTTGCTCTACATGATGAATTAGCGCAGGTTTTTGCTGGTCGTTTTACTGCTGTAAGTCCTGCCGCAATTGAGTTGCACGTTACCTATGACCTATTTAATGAACAACCCTGCGAAATAGATATTCGTCCTGATGTTGAAACTGAGCGCGCCTTTTTACCAGGTAGCCACACACTTGAAGATACGTTATTACTTGCTGATGCTGGGTATTTTGACTTAGATTACTTTGAGCAAGTAGCTCAAGATGGCGGATATTTTTTGATCAGAGCAAATAAAAACATTAACCCAATCGTTACATCAGCTTATTGCGCGGGTATAGAACTTAAAGAAAAGAACATTAAAATCAAAACGTTACTCGATAAATTCGCAAGCCAACCACTTGAATTAACAGTACGTTGGAAGAAAAATGGGCCCGAGTACAGGCTTATCTATTTACCGAATGAAAAGCGCCCCGTTTTCCTTGTTACTAATTTAAAAGAGGCACAGTTTAGCTTTGACGAACTACTCGATATATATGCAACTCGTTGGCAAATTGAGTTGTTTTTCAAAGAACTAAAGTCATGGAATAACCTTAAAGGGTTCATCACACGAGATCCTCATATTGCCGAATCATTGGTTTGGCTGAGCATACTGCAAACACTTATCAAGCGTTTTATCTGCCATAGTGCAGCGGGTATGTTTAAGTGTGCGATCTCGACATTTAGAGCGAGTAAGTGCAGTTATCTTTGGTTGGATGATATTCTGGATTGCATAGAACAAACACGGTGCAGCCATAAGATACATCGTGTATTTGAGCTACTAGCGGTAAATTGTAAGCGGCAAAGCATTGAGAAAAACAATGATATTTGCCGTTTTAAGATAGGAAGTCACACGGTCTGTGTTCCTTAAGAACTAAGCTATGAGCTAATACTAGGTTGGCTTTATCGGAAAAACTCGCGGGCAAGTTAGACGGCAAAGCGAGCCAAAGAATTGTTGAGTACGTAATTGAAAATAACTAGGCTAACTGGACGTTACTATATTTTATAAAAGGATTTTTTAAACTTAAAAATAATAAACTAGGTTTGTTAAATGAAAAAAATTGGATATACAACGGGTGTTTTTGACTTATTTCATATTGGTCATTTAAATATTCTTAAAAGAGCAAAATTAGAGTGTGATTACCTAATTGTAGGTATAACAACGGATGAGTTAAGCCAGTCAGCTAAAAATAAAAAGCCAGTAATTCCCTTTCAAGAACGCATGGAAATAGTTGAAGCAATTAAGTTTGTTGACGAAGTTGTGCCGCAGGTTAATTATGATAAAGAAGAAGCGTGGAACAATTTAAAGTTTGATAAAATGTTTGTTGGTGATGACTGGAAGGGCACTGAAAAGTGGCAAAAGATTGAAGCTGACTTTGCAAAGTTTAATGTAGAGATATGTTACTTTTCGTATACATCTCATACGTCGAGTACAATGTTAAGAAACGTATTAGATAAAATAAATAACACGAAATAAATCATGAAAAACCTTATCTCCTGCCTGCAATTACACGAGCAACTTAATAATCCTGCATTAGTGATATTTGATGCAGGTATGCTGCGCCCAGGTGTTTTGGGTACTTATTCGCCGCAAGTAGTGCTGCCTAACGCTAAACGTTTTGACATAAAAAACGAGTTGGCTGATAGGTCAAACCCGCTACCAAGTACAATGTGCAGCGCACAGCAATTTACCAGCGTTATGCAAAATGCAGGCGTAAATAAAGATGCGTTTATAGTTGTATACGAAGATGGCGGTTTATTTAGCGCAGCAAGAGCATGGTGGATGTTTAAAGTTATGGGGCATCACAATGTTAAAATACTCAGCGGTGGTCTTAAAAAGTGGTTGGAGTACGGCTACGACGTACAACAAAGTTATAGCGAGGCGTCAGGTAAAGGTGATTTTACGGCAAACTATAATTCTGAGTATTTTATTAATAGCCAACAAGTGCTTAACGCAATAGATGATCCTAATACTTTATTGCTTGATGCACGTGCTTATAAACGTTTTACTGGTGAAGAAAGTGAACCTCGTAAAGGTATACATAGCGGGCACATTCCTAATAGTCGCTCGTTGCCTTTAATGAATTTACTAGATGACGGTGAAGCCAAACCACTTTCTGAAATTAAAGCGATATTTAGTGACGTAATTGGTGATGCGCAGCAGTTACAATTTAGCTGTGGCTCAGGTATTACAGCCTGTGCTTTAGCGCTATTTGCTGCTGAATGTGGTTACAGTAATTTAAGTGTTTACGATGGCTCGTGGAGTGAATGGGGCGCAAGTGATTCGTTTCCAATTGCTACGAACGAGACATAAACCAGCTGTAGACGTAGAGCTTGCTCACGTTAAAAGCGCAGCTTTGCGGTTTAATTTACAAGTTTTGCTAGCCCCGCCTGCAATCTACTCATCTACAGATAAATTTAACACCGAGTAAAGATTAGCTGTAGACGTAGAGCTTGCTCACGTTAAAAGCGCAGCTTTGCGGTTTAATTTACAAGCTTCGTTAGTCCCGCCTGCAACCTGCTCATCTACAGATAAATTTAACACCGAGTAAAGATTAGCTGTAGACGTAGAGCTTGCTCACGTTAAAAGCGCAGCTTTTCGCTTTATTTTTTATAACCGTACGGGCAATTTTTACAACCGTTTTTACAACACGAACCGCGCTTTAAAAAAACCACTTACTAAATATCATGTAACCACTTTGCATGGTGTAATCGAGCCCTTCAATTAAATTGTCGTTACCTCTAAATTGCTTTGCAAAGTTTATTTGGGTTTTAATAGGCTGTGTATAAATCCCCTCTAAAAAAATATTTATTTTATTAAGCGTGCACTTGCGGCATAAACAACTTGTTGCTGTGGTATCAAGCGGTAAAATAGCTGGCAGCTCATTGCACCAACACGCTGATATATCGTCTACATTACACGTTAAAGTACTGTGGCATTGAGTGCAGTTAAGTTCAGTCATTATAATTCTTTTTAGTAACAGTGAGCCAAGAATAACAAATATTATGAATACACAAAAAGCATTAGCTGAATTTATTACGTTTGGTGAGCAAAGAGATGAAGCTATATCGGTTATCGTTTCAAGCCCTGCTGATAGCAATAAAACTCACTATACTCTCTCAACCGAGGTTTTAATTGATGTGCTTAAACGCTGTTTAAGTAACGAAATAGACTTAGATGATTTAGAGCTTTGGGCAAACGTAATTGAATCGCGAGATGATATTGATTGTACTGAGCATGAAGGTTTTATTTATGCGCTCAGTAATAGCGAGCAAATGGGAGAGCTTAATCATCAAAAGCTTGCTCAAATAGCTGCGTTAGTAAAAGTTTGATTTGTTTAAAAAGCGAGGTGTAAAACCTCACCTACAACAAACGCCAACCCCGTAGGTGCGAATTTATTTCGCGCTCATGTAACGTGGCTTGGGTGCCAAAAAGCGAGGTGTAAAACCTCACCTACAACAAACGCCAACCCCGTAGGTGCGAATTTATTTCGCGCTCATGTAATGTGGCTTGGGTGTTTAAAAAGCGAGGTGTAAAACCTCACCTACAACAAACGCCAACCCCGTAGGTGCGAATTTATTTCGCGCTCATGTAATGTGGCTTTGGTGTTTAAAAAGCGAGGTGTAAACCTCACCTACAACATGGGGCATAGACCTGTAGGTGCGAATTTATTTCGCGCTCATGTAACGTGGCTTGGGTGCCAAAAAGCGAGGTATAAAACCTCACCTACAACATACACCAACCCTGTAGGTGCGAATTTATTTCGCGCTCATGTAACGTGGCTTGGGTGCCAAAAAGCGAGGTATAAAACCTCACCTACAACATACACCAACCCCGTAGGTGCGAATTTACTTCGCGCTCATGTAATGTTGTTTTGGAGTTTAAAAGCGAGGTGTAAAACCTCACCTACAAAAAAACCGCACTTCAATTGAATGCGGTTTTTAAATTGAGAACAATCGTTTTAAGCGATTATTTATGATATCCCAAGCACGTTTCTACTTCGTTTTTAGAACCTAAAATAACAGCTACTCGCTGGTGGATTGCATCAGGCTGAATATCCATAATACGCTCGGTACCGGTGGAAGCGATACCGCCAGCTTGCTCTACTAACATAGCCATTGGATTTGCTTCGTAAAGTAGGCGTAATTTATTTGGCTTTTTAGGATCTTTGGTGTCGGTAGGGTAAGTAAATAAACCGCCACGGCTAAGCACGCGATGCACATCGCCCACCATTGCTGCAATCCAGCGCATATTAAAGTTTTTAGCGCGCGGGCCTGTATCACCTGCTAGCAAATCATTGATGTAGTTTTGCATAGCTGGTTGCCAATGGCGTTGGTTAGACGTATTAATGGCAAATTCGTTTGTATCAGCAGGAATATCAGCAAAATCTTGTGTAAGTAAAAGCTGCCTTGTGTTTTATCAAGAGTAAACATGCGCGTGCCTTTACCTGTAGTCAGCGCAAGCATTGTTGATGGCCCGTAAAGTACGTAACCTGCTGCAACTTGCTTGTGGCCTGGCTGCATAAAAATGCTTTCATCAGCGGCATCAGAACCTTCAGGCGCTTCCATAATAGAAAATATAGTACCCACAAGTGAGTTAATATCGGTATTTGACGAGCCATCGAGTGGGTCAAATGCCACTATAAATTTAGCATCTGGGTTACCTGCTACTGTGTAGTCTTCTTCTTCAGAGGCGATTGCTTTAACCGTACCTGATTCCAGTAAAATATCTTTTAACAGCTGATTAGATAATACATCGAGCTTTTTTTGAGTTTCACCTTGAATGTTTTCATCAAGGGTTGAGCCTAATACGCCAGAAAGCGCGCCTTGACCAACGCGAAACGAAATTTCTTTACATGCTGCTAAAATTGTTCGAATTAATGATAAAAGTTCTCTTGAACAACCATCTTCAAGTAATACTGGAGGGAGTCTACGCATTCTATTTTCCTGATAACGTGTTAAAACCAATCATAATGTGAGAGAGATTAGCTTAGAGCGCTGAAATTCGTCTTAAATAACTGTATTGTTTAAATAGCACCCTATAATGGGACCACCTAATCGTACTTAAAACACAAATAACAAAGATAAGATTATGAAAAAATACCACTACTAAGTTACATATTCTTTACTGTGCTGTGCTCTATCATAACTCAAGCGCACGCAGCAATTAAGTCAATTGATGAATTTACTACGCAAATGAATCATTTTCCGGGCTATTATTCGTTTTTTACGATACCCAAAACGCAAAAGTATATTTAAAAGTTGATAAGTTTGAACAACAATTTTTACTGCAGCAAAGCTTGCCTTACGGTATAGGCTCTAACGATATAGGCCTTGATAGAGGTCAGCTGGGTAATACTCACCTTGTGCAGTTTGAGCGTTTTGGCGACAAAGTAATGCTGCGGGCTGTAAATACTTACTATCGTGCTAATACAAGTAATAAGGCTGAACAGCAAAGCATTAAAGAAGCGTTTGCATCAAGTATACTTGCTGGTTTTAAAGTAGTCGCAGAAGATAAAGCCACAGCACTTATTGATTATACGCCTTATTTATTAAGTGATGTACATGGCGTAAGCCGGACGCTTGCTGCACGTAAGCAAGGCAACTTTAGCCTTGATGAATCACGTAGCGCCGTTTATATTAATCGCTCAAAAGCATTTGTAAAAAACACCGAGCTTGAAGCCGTACTTACATTTAAAGGCACAAAACCAGGTGAATTTGTTCGCCAAGTAAGTGCCGACCCTTATGCGCTTACTGTTCATATGCATCATTCACTTATTCAATTACCAGATGATAACTACACGCCTCGTAAGTTTAATCCGCAATCAGGTTTTTGGAGTATAGAACATAAAGATTACGCAGCGCCGCTTGGTGAGTCTATGTACGTGCGTTTTATACCGCGTCATCGTCTAACTAAAAAGGACTCAAGCTTACCTATTAGTGAACCTGTTAAACCAATTGTTTATTACCTTGATCCTGGCGTTCCAGAGCCTGTAAAAAGCGCTTTGCTTGAAGGTGGAAAGTGGTGGAACGATGCATTTACTGCTGCAGGATATAAAAATGCATTTATAGTAAAAGTACTGCCAAGTAATGCCGACCCTATGGATATTCGTTACAACGTTATTCAGTGGGTACATCGCGCAACGCGAGGCTGGTCATACGGTAGTTCGGTGATCGACCCACGTACAGGTGAAATACTTAAAGGGCACGTAACACTTGGCTCATTGCGTGTTCGCCAAGATATTTTAATAGCTGAAGCACTCGCTGCTCCTTATTTAAAAGGCAATGAAGTTGCTAAAAACTTGCAAGCAATGGCGCTTGATCGTATTCGCCAATTAAGCGCGCATGAAATTGGTCACACATTAGGTATTGCTCATAACTTTGCGGCATCGGTAGGGGATAGAGCTTCTGTAATGGATTACCCACATCCGCTACTTAGTTTTAATGAACAAGGTAAGCTTGATGTAACGCGCGGGTATGCAACAGGCATGGGCGTGTGGGATACCCAAGTAATTAAATATGGTTATAGCGATTTTACTAACCAAGATGAAAGCGCAGAACTCGCTGCTATTTTAAAGGAGAATAAAACTAAAGGCCTTGAGTTTATATCAGATAGCGACGCTCGTGCTAAAGGTGGCGCGCATCCAACCGCTCATTTATGGGATAACGGCACTAATCCTTCGCAGGAACTTTTAAGAGTACTCGACGTACGCAAAAAAGCGCTTTCGCAGTTTGGTATTAATAATATTAAAACGGGCGATGCATTATCGCAATTAGAGGAAAAACTAGTTCCGCTTTATCTGTTTCACCGTTTTCAGGTTGAGGCTGCAGTGAAACTCATAGCCGGTGTTGATTACGAATACGAAACACGTGGTGATTCACCCGTAAAAGGTGCACAAGTGGTTGATAAAAAAATGCAACAAGAAGCGGTAAACGCTCTTTTTGCAACGCTTAAGCCAAGTAACTTATTACTTCCTGAATCTGTATTATCGCTAATTCCGCCAAAAGCGTATGGCGAGTCTAAGTCGCGCGAGAGCATAGTTGGACGCACAGGGTTAACGCTCGATGCAATGGCATTACCCGAGGTTGCAGTGCAGCACAGCTTGTCGCTTTTATTAAACGCACAACGTTTAAATCGTCTAGCCCAGCAGCAAGCGCGTAGTAACGACTTTTATAGTTTAGATGAACTATTAAAAACGCTTTATAGCCACGTGTTTAACGTATCGTCGCCTAATACAATGACAGGTAAAATAACTCAGCGCGTACAATTTTTAACAGCAAAAACCATGGCTGACTTAGTAGCAAGCGATAGTGCAAGCCCTGAAGTGCAGGCGCAGTTACGTTACTACTTAGTTAAGTTGAGTGAAGACTTTAACCAAAACTCAATATTGAGCCATACCAGTACTGGCGAGAGTGCGTTTAAGCAATATTTAGCCGAACAAGTAAATCAGTTTTTAATTAAAGGGCAATGGCCAAATAATTTTAAAGTGTTACCAATACCACCTGGATCGCCAATTTAATTATAAACCTCGCTCTTGAGCGCCAATAGCATGTTTAAGAGCGCGAAGTAAATTCGCACCTACAGGGTTTTACATATTGTAGGTGAGGTTTTACACCTCGCTCTTGAGCGCCAATGACACGTTTAAGAGCGCGAAGTAAATTCGCACCTACAGGGTTGAACATATTGTAGGTGAGGTTTTATACCTCGCTTTTTAGCACCAAAGCCACGTTACATGAGCGCGAAGTAAATTCGCACCTACAGGGTTTTACATATTGTAGGTGAGGTTTACACCTCGCTTTTTAGCACCCAAGCCACGTTACATGAGCGGACGTAAATTCGTACCTACAGGGTTTTACATATTGTAGGTGAGGTTTTACACCTCGCTTTTTAAACACCAAAGCCACGTTACATGGGCGGACGTAAATTCGCACCTACAGGGTTTTACATATTGTAGGTGAGGTTTTACACCTCGCTTTTTAGCACCAAAGCCACGTTACATGAGCGGACGTAAATCCGCACCTACAGGGTTGTATATATTGTAGGTGAGGTTTTACACCTTGCTTTTTAAACACCCAAGCCACGTTACATGAGCGCGGAGTAAATTCGCACCTACAGGGTTGCACATATTGTAGGTGAGGTTTTACACCTCGCTTTTTAAACACCCAAGCCACGTTACATGAGCGGACGTAAATTCGCACCTACAGGGTTACACATATTGTAGGTGAGGTTTTACACCTCGCTTTTAAACACCAAAGCCACGTTACATGAGCGCGAAGTAAATTCGTACCTACAGGGTTGAATATATCGTAGGTGAGGTTTTACACCTCGCTTAATTAGCTGTGTATTGTGCATGTTCTTTTACTTGCATAAAGTTGGTTTTTTGTTAACCTACTCGCCTTCCATTTTAGTCTTTTTGAGGTGTTTATGGCGTTTCTATCTCGTTCGATATTGGCGTTGTCCATAGCACTTTCAAGCACCAGTGTATTTGCTCAAAAGCAATGTGATGTAGAACTCAGGCATGGGTTAATCATCACCGATGATGTAATTCGAATTGTTGATAAAGGCCAAACACGTGTGCAAATTAACAACAATAACCAACTGTTTATTCGCGGTTATTGGGTTGATTTAAGTGATGACGAAAGTAAAGTGCTCGAGCAGTTTAGTAATGGTATTCGCCATACAGTCCCTGAACTAGTTAATTTAGCCACCGATGGTGTTAATTTAGGTTTAAGTGCTATTGAGCACGTGGTTGAAGGTATGTCAGATAAAGAGCCTGAGGTGCTTAAAACCCAACTGCAATATGTAGAGCGTGCGCTAATGGATAAATTTAAGCGCGGCGATGATTTCTTTTTTATAGCCCCACAATCACTTTCTCAAATAGATGATTTTTTTACTAAAGAGATCAGCCAAAAAATTCATTCCGCAGTTCATGGGTCCCTCGGTGCCATTTTAGTGTCACTAGGTGATGCGTTTAAGTCCCGAGAAGGTAATATAGAAGATCGTATTAACGATATGGGACAGCGGATGGATATCATTTCAAAAGAAATTGATAAATCATTGCAAAAAAAGCACATCAACTTGAGCTAAAAGCTTCAGAATATTGCGAATGCTTGAACGCGCTCGATGTTACCGAGTCTCGCCTGCAGGCAATTGTACCAGGCATGGCTGACTTTGATTTAGTACAGATAAAATCGTAATTTAAATATTAACTATAAAAGCGCGAAGTAAATTCGCACCTACAGAGCTGCGCATATTGTAGGTGAGGTTTATACCTCGCTTTTTAAACACCCAAGCCACGTTACATGAGCGCGAAGTAAATTCGCACCTACAGAGCTGCACATATTGTAGGTGAGGTTTATACCTCGCTTTTTAAACACCCAAGCCACGTTACATGAGCGCGAAGTAAATTCGCACCTACAGAGCTGCGCATATTGTAGGTGAGGTTTATACCTCGCTTTTTAAACACCCAAGCCACGTTACATGAGCGCGAAGTAAATTCGCACCTACAGGGTTGCACATATTGTAGGTGAGGTTTTATACCTCGCTTTTTAAACACCAAAGCCACGTTACATGAGCGCGAAGTAAATTCGCACCTACAGGGCTGTGTATGTTGTAGGTGAGGTTTTACACCTCGCTTTTTAAACACCAAAGCTACGTTACATGAGCGCGAAGTAAATTCGCACCTACAGGTTGCACATATTGTAGGTGAGGTTTTATAATTTAATCTCATCAGCTGTTAGTAATCTATATTCACCACTTGCTAAGTTTTCATCTAATTTAATACCTGCAATTTTTTCACGGTGCAATTCAACCACTTTGTTATCTACTGCGTAAAGCATACGCTTAACTTGATGATACTTACCTTCACTTATTGATAAACGCAGTCCGTAATTAGCAAGTCGTTCGGCAATCGCTGGGCGGGTTAAATCTTTTTCGTTATGGAGCATGACACCTGTTCGTAATTGCTCAAGCGCTTCGTCGGTTATAGGTTCTTGAGTTTCTACTAAGTAGGTTTTAAATTTATTACTTTTAGGTGACGTGATTTTATGTGACCAATCGCCATCATTGGTAATTATAACTAATCCTGTGGTATCTATATCAAGGCGGCCTGCCACGTGAAAGTCGCTCATATTTGGCTCATCAAGTAAGTCAAAAACGGTTTTGTGTAGCTCGTCACTGTTAGCACATACATAACCAACAGGTTTGTTTAGCATGTAATAGCGTTTACCTAAAAATACCAAAGGCGTACCTTGGTGCAGTACTTCGTCTTGCTGAGATAGCTGAAAGTTATGTGAGGTAATTATTTCGCCATTAACGCTTACTTCTTTTCGCTTAATACTAGCGCGGGCTTGCGTGCGTGGCATTTCAGCTAAGTGGCTAATAAATTTATCTAAGCGGCAAGGGAATTTCATTTTGGTTCACATTTTTAGTCGGCTACAATGGGCGCGATTATAGCCGATAGTGAAATACCATGACAGTGCACAGCACACAAATATTAAGCCTTTACCAAGCAAAAATAGACACGGGTGAATTGTGTTTTGATGCTGCGCAGCAAAATGCGGTGGAAGCTTTAAATACACTAAGCGAGCAACTTCAAGTTCACACATTATGGTGGCAAAAAGCGCCCTTAACAAAAGGTGTTTATTTATATGGACCAGTAGGGCGCGGTAAATCTATGCTGATGGATTTATTTTATAAAAACCTACCGATTGAGCAAAAGCAGCGACTGCATTTTCATCATTTTATAGCACAAGTGCATGCCCAACTTTCGAAGCTACAAGGTCAAAAAAATCCATTAATCTTAATTGCAAAACAGTGGGCTAAAAACATCCGTTTACTGTGTTTTGACGAGTTTTTTGTGAGCGACATCGGCGATGCCATGATTATGGCCAGATTGTTCAATGCGTTGTTTGAACAAGGTGTTGTGCTGGTGGCCACATCGAACGCAAAGCCAGAGCAGCTTTATTACAACGGCCTACAACGAGTGCGATTTTTACCTACTATCGATTTAATTAATAACCATTGCCATATAATTAACGTGGCAGGGGAGGACGATCACCGCTTTAGATATGCTAAAAACAGCCGGCACTATTTTATTAATTTACCTAAACATGATTTTCAAAATGAGTTTTTAGTTTCTTATCCTGCTGCAACATACAGCAATACAATTAGCGTGCATGGCCGTGATTTACCTTATTTATTAAAAGCCGATAATGCCTTAATGATTGATTTTATGGCGCTATGCTCCGGCCCGCGTAGTGCTAACGATTATATGTATTTAGCAACGCAATTTGATGTGTTATATGTATCGAATGTGCCACAAATGGGTGTTAAGGCGACGGGTAAAGTTATAGTTCACGGTATAGAAGATAGTTATCAGCGCGAAAAACAAACGCTTGATGAGCACACCTTTGACGACGAAGCGCGTCGCTTTATTGCCTTAGTAGATGAATTTTACGATTGCCATAAATTGCTGGTAATAAATGCGCAAACCGACATTGAACATTTGTATAAAGGTAAAAAATTGCGCTTTGAATATGCACGCACACAATCACGCATAGTCGAAATGCAAAATTGGTAACGCTTTGGTTTGATATATAGTAGGCGTAGAGCTTGCTCACGTGAGAAGCGTGAGCTTCTAGTTATTAAGCTATTTTAAAAACTGCGTTTTTACACGCCAGCAAGCTGTGCGTCTACAAGTGAGTTTAACCACAGCGCTAAATTTTATCTGTAGACGTAGAGCTTGCTCACGTGAGAAGCGTAGCTTCTAGTTATTAAGCCATTTTAAAAACTGCGTTTTTACACGCCAGCAAGCTGTGCGTCTACAAGTGAGTTTAACCACAGCGTTAAATTTTATCTGTAGACGTAGAGCTTGCTCACGTGAGAAGCGTGAGCTTCTAATTATTAAGCTATTTTAAAAACTACGTTTTTACACGCCAGCAAGCTGTGTGGCTACAAGTGAGTTTAACCACAGCGTTAAATTTTATCTGTAGACGTAGAGCTTGCTCACGTGAGAAGCGTGAGCTTCTAGTTATAAAGCTATTTTAAAAACGGCGTTTTTACACGCCAGCAAGCTGTGCGTCTACAAGTGAGTTTAACCACTGCATTAAACTTTACCAGTAGACGTAGAGCTTGCTCACGTGAAAAGCGCAGCTTCTAGTTATTAAGTCATTTTAAAAACTGCGTTTTTACACGCCAGCAAGCTGTGCGTCTACAAGTGAGTTTAACCACAGCGCTAAATTTTATCTGTAGACGTAGAGCTTGCTCACGTGAGAAGCGTAGCTTCTAGTTATTAAGCCATTTTAAAAACTGCGTTTTTACACGCCAGCAAGCTGTGCGTCTACAGGGAAACTCAATGGCTGGAAATGTAGACGCCTGGCTTGCTCACGTTAAAGCTATAAACTTACCCTTCTTGGCGCACAATATTTTCAAGTGCACGAATATTGGTAATTAAATCCTGGCGTTGCGGGTTAGCTTGCAATGCTTTTCTAAGATGCTTCAGCGCACTAGAGTAGTCTTTAGAATCAATTGCTATTTGCGATAATCCAAGCCATGCCGATAGTTGGTAATCAGGAAGTGCCTGTGCACGAACATACATAAGTTTAGCTTGGGTGAGTTGGCCTTTACTGCGATATATACTTGCTAAACTAAGTAAAGCATCACCTAAATTCGGGTTTATTTTTAGTGCGTTGTTTAAACTTTTAAGTGCGCGCTTAGCATTACCTTGTTGCATAGCAATTTGTGCGCTGTATACAGAAAACTGCGCTTGTTCATCACGGGGTAGCTGCTTAGTTAATCTTTTTGCGCTGCCTATTAGCTCTTTAGCTAAATCCCATTTTTGTTGAGATACAAGCCAAGCTAGCGTTTGCATCGTGGTATTAATAACCTCAACTTGCTGCTGTTTAGTGGCGTGTTTTAAACCTTGCTTTAATAAACTAACAGCGCGTTCAGTGCTGCCTTCACTTAAATGCAGCTGGGCTGCTAAAAGCTGGTTACTGGTATCTTTAGGGTTGAGTTTTAAGGCCACTTCAATGGCGGCAAGTGCTTTTTTATTTTGCTCTAATTGCAGTGCTATTTGTGCACGTTGCAACCACAATTGAGCATTATCAGGTGTTTTATTAAGTAACTCTTTTAATAATGCATTTGCTTGATTTAAATCGCCCGATTCAATTAAGGCAAACAATAGCCCTTGTTGGTACTGAGGCGTTTCAGGGGCAAGCATCAGTGCTTGACGATAAGCGGCTACTGCGCTCCAAGGCTGGCTGTGTTGTACATGAATATAAGCAAGTTGCGCATAACTTTGTGCATCAGCTTGGCCCTGTTCAATACTGTGTACTAGGTGTGTTTGTGCCTTGTTGTAATTTGCTTGTTGCATGTATAAAAGACTCAAGCCTTGGTGTGCTTTTGCTAAGTTAGGTGCGGCTTTTAAACATGCTAAATATGCATTTTCGGCGTTATCGAACTCTTTTAAGGTGAGTAAAACCTGAGCACGCAATAAATTGAGTGCGGTGCTATCTTGCGTAAGGTCGCGGTTTTTAAATAGCGCGGCTACTTCGTTATAATTACCTGCTTGTAGTAATGGTTGCACTTGGCGTGCAAAGCCACGTTCAGTCGGTTCAATAAGCATTTCAGTAGGACTAAGTAATTTATTATTTATGGCCAATTGCCATGTTGGATCGCTAGGAGATAAAATTACTTTCAGTGGAGGACTAACTGTGTTTGCATTCACATTACCAACAGCTAATAAAGGTAATGAGCACATTAAAGTTGTTAGTAATGCGTGAGTGAAAGGTTTTAGCGTTTTAATTACGTTCATATTTTTCATTTTAATAAGGCTTAAGGTTTAAATTCGATGGGCCAAATAAAGCGAGCGCGTACGACTTCGCCTTCTTTTTTAGGTGCGCTAAAGCGACTCTGTTTAATTATTTTATCGATTGCAGGTTTAAGCGACGGATACGGATTTTGCACCACTTCAATCAAACTTACATTGCCACCCTCATCAATTAGTACATCGAGCTTTACGGTAAATGTATCAATACCTTGGCGAGTTAAACTTTTTGGGAGTAATGCTTTTACTGGTGTGAGTAAAGTGGGTAGGCCGTCGAGCTGGTTTAGGCTAAGTGCATCCCAATTTACATTGACCGATTGCCATTGTGGCGTACTTACTTTTACACTTGGCGTATCGGGTCTTACAATTTTTAGTTTACTCTTTATTTTAATTTTAACTGCTTGAATAGAAGCGCCAGCGCCTTCCACCATTAAGCTTTGCGCAGGCTCATTTGCTTGTTGCTGTTGTATTGAAGGCGGAGGTGGTGGCGGTAATGCCACCATAGCTACCTCGCGTACAATAACTTTATCTTGCACTATATGTTCAGCTAGTTGAGCGAGCCATAAAAGTAACAATGCAGCAGTAAGTACTATTAGGCTTAGCGTAAATGCAAATAATGGATGACGAATATTTCGTGATTTTTGGGCCGGCGTAATCGCGTACATATTATTGTTTGGTCGCTAAATTAACTTGTGCAGCACCGGCAAGCTTTGCCTCGTCAATCACTTGAACAAGCAACTCGGTAGGTACTGTTTTATCGGCTTGAATAACCACAGGGCGCTGTTGCTGCTTTAGCATTTGTTCAACGCTGCTGCGCACGCCAGCAACACCAATTTGGCTGCCATCAAAAAATACTTGTTGGGTGTCTGTTATGGCTAAAAATATAACTTGTTGTTCTAGACGGCTGGCCGATACGGCTTGTGGTTTATCAACTTCAACGCCACTCTCGCGTACGAATACCGTAGTCACAATAAAAAATATTAACAGTATAAATACCACATCAAGTAGCGGCGACATATCAATATGTTGGCCAGATTCTTGTTCTAAACGATGTTTTAAACGTGATTGCATGGTTATTACCCTAATTGTTTACTTAGTGCATGTAATTTAGGGTTGCGCTGCGAATATGCTAAATAGGCTTGCATTAACCAAGCAGGAATAGCGCACACCAGACCAAGTTGAGTGGTTAGTAATGCATGGCCAATTGCATCACTCATTAACTCATTATGACCCAGCGCCATAACTTTAAAGGTATCGAGTAAGCCAACAATTGTGCCTAGCAAACCAAGTAGTGGCAAAGCCGCAGTTAAAATAGAGCTTACTTCTTGCCAATAACCTTTGCGCTGTGTTTGATAATGTTTCAGATGTAGTAAGTCATGAAAAATCAATTGATACACAAATAAAGCCAGTAAAATAATGCACCAACAAATAGGATTACTAATGATTTGATCAAACATTGTTTTTTCCTTCATCTAGCTGACTTAACTGTAATGCAAAGCCTTCTAATTGGCTGTAATAGGCTTTAGCTTTACGCGATAACAAAGCGTTTAGTACCAGAGCTGGTATAGCAACGACTAAACCAAGTTCTGTGGTTATGAGTGCTTGTGCAATGCCACCCGATACAACCTCAGGATCGCCTGATCCGAACAAGGTCATCATTTTGAATGTTTCGATCATACCGCTTACAGTACCCAGTAAGCCAAGTAGTGGTGCTACCGCTGCGGTAACGGCTATTGCACCAATAAAGTTATCGAGCTTGTGTTTATCGTGGATAAGTTGGTTAAATAACTGATCATCTCGTATTTGGCCTTTTTCGCTTTGCAAGGTTAGGTTAAATAGCTGTTGCTGCATGCCATTAAATTCGCTGCTATTTTTACTTATAAACAATTTCTGTAATTGCAATTGCGAGTGCATTTTTATTTTATTTAAACGCATTAACTGAGCTGCTTTCAGTAATGCGATAGTTAGTGCAAAGCAGGCAAATAAAATAATAGGAATAGCCCATAAACCGCCTTTTTCTAAATGCTCTAGCGGACTTTCTTGTTGAGACTGACTCGTTACTAAATGCGTTAAACTCGGATCAAAAGTGAGGAGTGTAGATCCTACGCCATTTTGTTTTAAGGTATTATCGAGTGGGTTATCGTCACTTGTAGATTGCACTAGCGCTAACTTTAACGCGTTAGATTTGTCGTCTAAATCGAGTAATCCAGCTAGTTTTGGGGTTTGTGTACTAAACCAAGCAACTGGGCCTATTTGAAGGGTATTCGCTTGGCTTAATTCGCCATTACTTAGCACAACCGATTGCTTTTTAAATTGTGGATAAAGTGCCTGTTTTTGGTCATTAATAAGTGATACTACTTGTTTCAACAATTCGTTTTGATCATTAGAAATGTGTTGGTTTTTACTATTTTGGCGTACAAATCGATTTAACAAATTTAGCTGATATTGTTGCTGCTGTTGCCATGTATCTAGGCGTGTTTGCAGCTGATTTAAGCTCAAAGTATCTTCATCAGCAAGGCGGCGGTTAACGGCAGCCTGCTCACGTAATTTACTCAGTGATTGCTGCTTGTTAAATATATTTTTAGCAAGAGCGGCTTGCTCTTTGGCAATGTTATTTTGAGTTTTATTCAACGCGCGTTGAGCTGTTTTAATGTCACTTAAAATACTTTGTTGCGCGTCATCACTGCTTGCTGCAAAAACGATGTTTGCACTAAAGAGTAAAGCTAAAATATTAGCTATTTTAAGGATGCGGGCGAAAATCATTATTTAGCCCCTTTTTGTGTGTTTTTTGCATAACTTAAGATAGGTAGTGTTACCCAGTCAGCAGCGCGCTTTTTTTGTTGAACAGCTATTCCTAATGCAACTTGCTCAGCGTTAATGCTCGGATCGAACTCCCACTGCCAACCTAAATCACTTGGAAAGCCAATGCCTACATAACTTAAATCTTCACTTACAAACCAAGCTTGGGCTGCACCTAAGTAAAGCTGTTTTACCCATACTTCTTGGCCGTCAGGGTGCAGAATTGCCATTTCGTGTATAGAAATCCGTTGCTGAAAATCACGTAATAACCCCAGCATCTTGAGTGCTGTTTGCAATTTATCTGTGGTATTTAGTTGTGAGTTAGTTAAATCACCTGTGTTTTTCCAACTACTTAAAAGTGGCGGAGGTAATTGAACTTGTAATGAAAGTAATTGCTGGGAAATGCGTGTAAGTTGTTCGTTTAATTGTTGTTGATCGTTTTCAAGTTCCGATTGTTTAGTAACAAGCTGTTCGCGTTTTTGAGTAAGCTCGCTGGTGCTTTTTTTCTACGCTGATTAAGCTCGCTAAGTTGCTGCTGCTCAGCATCTAAAAGCGTTAATGTTTGCTCCATACTGCTTTTTTGTTCAAGCCAATGAGTATTTAATTTATTGTTTTGATTTTCTATTTTCAGCCATTTGTTGATGAGTTGTTCTAATTCGCTAACGGTATCGGCTTGCACTGTCATAGCGCAACAAAGCGCGATAATCATACTGATTGGTTTAATTAAACTTCGCATTGTTCAACAAAGACCCTGAAAGTTACGACGAGTAATTACATGGAGCAATTACTGTTAATTTTTAAGTGCGCATACAATATAACAACAGGTATAACAACGCAACTGATAATAATTAGCGTTTACATTTATTTGTGGTGGTGGTAGGATTTTGCCGAAATTCAACATGTACCTAATTAGTTTAAACCTCGGAGTAACCATGAGTAAGCCATCGAATAAAGGGAATACCTACGCAAAACCAATTGCGGCGGTTGTTACAGCCACTCTTTCAACTTGGGCGAGTGCACAGGATGTTCAAGAGTTATCGGTAACGAAAGCGCAAACTAAAACCGAGTCTAGCTATGTTGTAGAAAAATCAACATCGCATAAATATACTCAACCGCTACTCGATACGGCTAAAACAGTTACTGTAATTAACCAAGCGGTAATGAAAGATAGAAACGTAGATAGCTTACAAGATGCATTACGCAATGTATCAGGTATTTCTTTAGCTGCAGGCGAAGGTGGTTCTCCTACTGGCGATAGCATGTCTATTCGTGGTTTTAGTGCCGCAAGTGATATTTTTGTTGATGGTATTCGTGATGTTGCAGGATACACTCGCGATGTTTATAACATTGAAGCCGTTGAAGTAGCTAAAGGCCCTGGTTCTGCAGTCTCTGGTCGTGGTGCAACAGGCGGCAGCGTTAATCTAGAAACTAAAAAGGCGAAATTAGACAACTTTAATGATGTTTCGTTACGTTTAGGCACAGAAAACGATTACCGTGGTCGTCTTGATACTAATATTCAAGTAAACGAAACAAGCGCATTACGTGTTAATTTATTGTCTGATTCAGGTGATGTTGCTGGCCGTGATTATGTTGAAAATGAAAAAAATGCAATTGCTGTCGCTTTGGCTACAGGGCTTGGAACCAACAGTCGATTTGATCTTAATTTTGAATACCAACGACAAGATAATTTACCAGATTACGGTATTGCATGGGTTAGAAGTGATACCCCAGTTACTGAACTAGTTGGCAATGAATACGCTCCACCACCAGTCGATTTTGATAACTTTTATGGTAACGTTTACCGTGATTATGAAGACATAGAAGCTTATTCAACAACTGCTCGTCATGAGTATGATTTTTCTAAAAATACTACGTTACGTACACAAGTCCGTTTAGGTAAAGTTAAGCGTGAATCGGTAACAACTGCACCACGTTTCTTTTCAGTTACAACCGATACAGATATTACCTTTGCAGATGAAAAAACACGTGATACAGAAAATTCATTGGCTGCATTACAAGTTGATTTAATTGGTAACTACGAGTTTGCTGGTTTTACTCACGATGTTGTAGTGGGTATTGAACTTGCAAACGAAACGTTTACACGCCATAACTTTGTTGCAACTACGGCTGATAATCTAATTGAAGATGGAATCCGTAACAACTTATACAATCCTGATGCAACAATTGCATTTACGGGTGTGTACGGTCGTAACGGTACAAGCATTGAAGCTAAAGCTAAAAACCAAGCTATTTATGCATTTGATACAGTAACCCTTAATAAGCAATGGGAAGTTACAGGCGGAATTCGTTTTGATAGCTTTACTACGGATTACCATTACGATTACGCGAACCCAAGTGCTTTAATTTCTACAAGTGACGACTTATTTAGCTGGAATGCAGCTGTAGTTTATAAACCTACAGAAAACGGCAGTATTTATTTTGGGGCGGGTAATTCGTTTAATCCTTCAGCCGAAGGTATTACGGTATCTACTCGCGGAAATACAGCAGATCTTGATCCAGAAGAAAGTAATAGCTATGAATTAGGTACGAAATGGAACTTAATGGATGGTCGCTTACAAACTAATGCAGCTCTTTTTCGTACTGAAAAAACAAATGCTCGTACCGATGATCCATTTGCAGAAGATACACGAGCTGATTTATTAAATGGCGAACAACGAGTTCAGGGTTTAGAGTTATCAGCTACAGGTTTAATCACCAAAGAGTGGACCGTTATTGCATCGTATACTTATCAAGATAGCGAAGTAACTAAAGCATCAGGTGACGATATTATTCAAATAGGTAATGAGTTACCACGTACGCCTAAAAATAGTGCGAGCATATGGACAACATACGAAATATCTGAGCAATTATCATTTGGTGCAGGTATGCAGTATTTAGGTGAGCGTTACAGTAGCTCATCGTCTACTCGCGCTCGTGCTCCAAGCTATACTATTTTTGATTTAATGGTTGCGTATGATGTATCAAAAGATTTGAGCTTGCAGCTTAATGCTGAAAACTTAGGTGATAAAGATTACGTTAACCAGTTAGGTGGCGGACACTTTGTTCCTGGTGAAGGTCGTAAGTTTAGCTTAACGGCAAGTTACTCTTTTTAAACTTTACTTTAAGAGTACATAATCATTAAGGGCAGAAATTTCTGCCCTTTCTTTTTATTATGTGAGAGGGCGCACATGTTAGTTAAAATACCAGAGTTGTTAACTAAAGAAGAAGTTGCTTATTGTCATGAGGTTTTACTAAAAGCACAGTGGGCAGATGGTAGTATTACGGCTGGGCATCAATCAACGAAAGCTAAAAATAACTTACAGTTACCTGAAAATAGTCCTGAATGCCAAGAGCTTGGCGACATTATTATGGCAGCTCTCGCTCGTAGCAATTTGTTTATGTCGGCAGCACTTCCTGCAAAAATATTTCCTCCATTATTTAACTGTTATCAAGGCGGACAATCGTTTGGTGTGCATGTAGATAATGCCATTAGGCAGGTTCCTGGTACGCCTGTAAAAGTACGAACAGATGTATCAATGACGCTTTTTATTAATGAGCCTGAAGATTATGAGGGTGGAGAATTAGTTATTGAAGATACGTATGGATCGCACAGCGTAAAATTACCAGCTGGGAGTATGGTGTTGTACCCATCAACCAGCCTGCACCGTGTAATGCCAGTTACAAGTGGGCGAAGGTTAGCCTCATTTTTTTGGTTGCAAAGCATGGTTAATAGCGACGAAAAACGTGGTTTACTCTTTGATTTAGATATGTCGATTCAAAGTTTGCGCAGCAAAGTAGAAGATAGCCCTGAGATTATTCAGTTAACGGGGGTTTATCATAATTTGCTTAGGCAGTGGGCACAGACATAACGAAGATACTCGTTATTAAGTGTTAGATTTAGATATAAGTAATTAAAAGCCGCGCTTTTCGCGTGAGCAAGCTCTACGCCTACCGGCAAAGTTTTACAGTGTGGTTTGATTTACGTGTAGACGCGCAGCTTGCTGGCGTGACGAGCTAACTTAGCGATCAGTTGTAGGTATTAAAAGCCGCGCTTTTCGCGTGAGCAAGCTCTACGCCTACAGCCAAAGTTTTACAGTGTGGTTTGATTTACGTGTAGACGCACAGCTTGCTGGCGTGACGAGCAACGCTCGTAATTTATTTAAATGATTTATTCATAAAGAGTAGCTTAGCAATCAGTTGTAGATATTAAAAGCTGCGCTTTTCGCGTGAGCAAGCTCTACGCCTACAGGCAAAGTTTTACAGTGTGGTTTGATTTACGTGTAGACGCACAGCTTGCTGGCGTGACGAGCAACGCTCGTAATTTATTTAAATGATTTATTCATAAAGAGTAGCTTAGCTATCAGTTGTAGATATTAAAAGCTGCGCTTTTCGCGTGAGCAAGCTCTACGCCTACCGGCAAAGTTTTACAGTGTGGTTTGATTTACGTGTAGACGCGCAGCTTGCTGGCGTGACGAGCAACGCTCGTAATCTCATGCTTTGGTGTCTTCTCACTTACCTTTATTCTCTTCTTTTTGTGCAATAACGTTTTAGATAATTTATTTACATAGAGTGTAAAGGGCGCTTTACCTGCTGGTGTAACAGGCAAAGCTTATAAAATACTTTTTACTTAACCTTTATAACCGTTGGGGTTATTTGACTGCCAACGCCATGTATCTTGCATCATTTCATCAATGCCACGCACCGCTTCCCAACCAAGTTCATTAAGTGCTTTTTCTGGTGCTGCATAACAGGCGGCTATATCGCCTGAGCGGCGAGGTGAAACCTGATATGGCACAGCCTGATCGCTGGCTTTAATAAATGCATTAACCATTTGCAGTACAGAATACCCGTTACCAGTGCCCAGATTATAAACTAATGCCCCCGTGCTGCTGGCAATTTTATCAAGCGCTTTTAAATGGCCAATTGCTAAATCTACAACGTGTATATAGTCGCGCACACCTGTACCGTCAACTGTGTCGTAGTCATCGCCAAATACAGCAAGTTGCTTTAATTTACCCACAGCAACCTGTGCAATAAACGGTAAAAGATTATTTGGGATACCGTTAGGATCTTCACCAATTAGGCCCGATTCATGTGCGCCAACAGGGTTAAAGTAACGCAAAATAGCAAACGCAAAACGCTCGTCTGATTTAGCGATATCTTGCAGCATCATTTCAACCATCAGCTTAGATGTGCCGTAAGGGTTTGTAGTACCGCCCACAGGGAAGTCTTCTTTAATTGGTAAACTAGCTGGGTCACCATAAACGGTAGCTGATGAACTAAATACTAATTTAAATACACCAGCTTCGCGCATTGCATCAACAAGCGTTAACGTACCTTGTACATTATTTTGGTAGTATTCAATTGGTTTAGCCACTGATTCACCAACCGATTTCAAGCCTGCAAAATGTATAACGCTATCAATAGAGTGTTTAGCAAACACTGAATCTAAAAAAGCTTTATCGAGAATATCACCTTGGTAAAAGGTAGTATCTTTACCTGTGATTTTTTTAACACGAGCAAGAGATTCTTGCGATGAATTGCTCAAATTATCAATAACAACAACATCATTACCTTGCTGTAAAAGTTCTAAAACAGTGTGCGAGCCAATATAGCCTGCGCCACCGGTTACTAAAATAGTCATGAAAGCTCCGTGGGTACCTTTTATCAATTAAGCTAATTTCACCATAAATTATGATTATTTACATGCATTATCTGTATTTATTATTGCTCTACTAAAGTCTTTTTTAAATTAAATACAGTTAATGTGGTTTAGAGTTTATTGGTCTTTCAGGATTAAAATTTGTTCTATCTAAGGAGTATTTAATCGCGGCGAGAGGTGTGTAACCTAGTCGGTTCGGCAACTGCTCTTGCGTTATCGCCTATGTATGGAGAATAACCATATTAAAATCAGCGTACTACTGAAACTTCTAGCTAGGAAGAGAAGCCAGCTTTAATCGCAACAGGAAGTTTTAAAATCACAAAAAGCACGGTTAGGACTTTTGTTACATTGTGAAAAGGAACTAAACTAGGTACATTTGGTGCTTACTCAAAGGGAATTTTATGAAAACAAAAATATTACTACTCACTTTATCTATCGCTTCTTGTTCTACTTTTGCTAACGATGTTAGTTTTTCGATTGGGGGTGGCTATCCTTACTTAGTTATTCCAGAGGTATCTTTATCGGCTAATGAGAATCAACAACGCTGGTATGCAAACTATAAAATAGGCCTTGATGATGGATTTTCAGCAGGTTTTGAACAAGCAGTAAGCGATAATAAAAAGCATGCATTTGGCGCGCTTGTGGGCGCTATTGGCGCAAGAGATACAGACCAAGAATGTGAAAGTTCAACAAATGATATAGCAACTGACTTTGCTAATACGCTAGGCTGCGCAATTGGCAGTATTTTTGATGAGGAAACAACTAACGGCATAGGGCTTACTTACAGCTATAACTTTAATGGATTAAACAATGCCGGTTTTAGACTGGAATTAGATGTAGGCTACGGTAAAACAAGTGACAGCAATGAAAAAAGAGCCGATGGCGGTATTAGCGTAAGTTACGAATTTTAACTACGTAGGATTTGTATTAGTTAGTATTAAAAAAGGCGCTTAAAGCGCCTTTTTTAATGAGCCGCTTTTAATGGCGATTAATTTTAAAGTCGAGTTGTACCTGAGAAATAGCGCTAACGGGTTTGCCATTTTCAAACTTTGGCGCGTAACGCCATTGCTCAAGCGCTGCTTTGGCTGATTTTTCAAATGCGCTGCCCCCTTCAGAGCTAAGTACTTTTGGGTTTTTTACAAAGCCAGCTGCGTCTACCTCAAACTCCATAACAACGCTACCATCGGTACTAAATCTGGCTTTGTTAACTGGGTATTTAGGGTTAACACGATAGAGTGGCGTTTGCTCTTGCGATTCTTTCCATGGCACCATTTTAGCAATTGCTAGACAGTGTTTGGTTGCTTCTTCGCTTTTACCTTGTTTTTCGTACAGGCCAATAAGCTTAGAGTGAGCGCTTAGCTCTGCGCTGTGATCAAAGTTTAAGTTACTATCGAATACATTCACTATACGGTTTAGCCTTTCAATTGCTTGATTGTATTTTTTACGACCTTCTGCGAATGAGGCCATTAAAAAATCGGCTTTTATGCGCTCTAGTGAGTTTTCTGGTAAGTTTTCTTGGTAGTACTCGTCGGCTTCTTCTAGGTAGTTTTTCGCTTCGCGATATTTTTTAGAGCTAAACTTTTTAGCAAGTAGTGATGCCGCTTCTAGTTTCATGTCGGCTACAAATTTAGGCTTATTTTGTGTTTTAGCTATATCTATTACTTGTTCTAAAAAGTTAGCTGCTTTGTAAGCTGATGTTGTGTAGTTAGCTTGGCCGAGCAGTGCATCAATTGTTTCTATTGATTGTTTACCGTGGTTTGCAGCTAAAATAGTATGTGCTTCATTATAGAGTGCAAAACGCTGTTCGTTTAGCTCATCGCCGTAGCCTTTAATTGCTTTAGCGTAATTAATAGCTAAGTTGGCAGTATTGTCGTCGCTTTTACCGTAAACGGCTTTACCTGATGTGTAAGCAAGTTTGGCAGTTTGTTGTACGTTTTCGTCTGCTTTAACTGCTGCTAAATAGCTTTGGTATGCTTGGCTAAATACCGTTTGAGGATCGCTTGCTTGGCTGGCAAGTGCTGTAGTACTTAAAGTTGTTGCGCTTAAAGCAGATAAACTTAAGCCTATAAATAAAGCGAGTTGCTGACGTTTCATAATAATCCCTATCGTTGTTTAAAATACAAAATACCAAACGCGCCCGTAAGTGTCACTGATTAAGGTAAATCAACGTAAATAACATTGGCTGTTATTTGCATCAATTTATTGCTAACTGTCATTGAAAATAACGCTTATCGTCGCCATATATTTGCCATAAAAAGTCTTGTACTACGGTGTATTTATCCTATTTTGTGATATTATCACTTTATTGTCGTGTCGTAGTTATTTAAATATTTGGATTTGTCGTGGCGCAAGTAAGAGCAAGAGTCCAGCTTAATGTTGGCAGAAATAGTGATATCCCTGCAGAAATAATCTCATTTACTGATTTAAAAGATGGTAAAGAACATATTGCTATGGTGTTTAACAACGCTGATAAAGAGCAAGATGTACCGCTTATTCGTATGCATTCTGAGTGTTTAACGGGTGATGTGTTTTACTCATCGCGTTGTGATTGTGGCGAGCAGCTAAATGAATGTATTGAAATGATGCACGAGCAAGGCGGTATTTTATTGTATTTACGCCAAGAAGGCCGTGGCATTGGTTTATACAACAAAATTGACGCTTATGTACTGCAATCGCAAGGGATGAACACCTACGAAGCTAATAATCACTTAGGCTTTGCTGATGATTTACGTGACTTTTCGGATGCGGTATTAATGCTTAATGCGCTTAATTTAAGCCACGTTAAATTAATGACCAATAATCCTAAAAAGCTTAACGCATTAAAAGATGCCGGTATTAATGTTGACTCGGTTGTGGGCACGCATGCACACATTAAAGCGGGTGTTGCGGGTAATAAATCGTACCTAGAAACAAAAATTAAGCATGGCGCGCATATGTTAGATATTAAGAAAATTAAAAAACCTTAATCATTTAATTACGTTTCGTCTATTAATCCCCCTCACGCCAAGTTATACTTGGCGTGTTTCGTTTTAAATTAAGAGCAAGTATGTCTACACAATTACGAATTTTTAAAGCCGATGCAGGGCTAAAGTGGTTAAAAGCCGGATGGCTTATTTTTAAAACCCAGCCAGCAACCTTTATTTTTATGCATTTATTTATTGGCATTGTAGGGCTGCTGTCTTTATTTTTACCTTTACTGCAAGTAGTTGCAGCACTAGCTACGCCATTTTTAACCGCAGGGTTTTACCAAGCGGTGCTTAGTAAGCAGCAGGGCGGAAAAATTATGCTAGCCGATATTCTCAAGCCATTTACGGCTAAGGGAAATCGTTTAGGGTTATTACGTTTAGCACTTTATCAAATGGGTGCGGGTATTTTAATGGCGTTACTTGCTAATGCCTTATTTGCCGATGCAGTGGCTGTTATGAGCCAACCAGGACTTGATCCAAACGTAGCACTTGAACAAATGCTTGAGAGTATTTCGGGCGCGAATGTAATTTTATTTTTTATGGCAATGCTAATTTATTTAACGGCGTTTGCTTACGCTGTACCGCTTGTTTATTTTAGTAAAGAAACACGCATTTTAACGGCGCTGAAAAAGTCGTTAATGGTGTTTTATCATAATATTTTGCCACTTGGCGCTTTTGGTCTTATTTGCGCATTATTTATGGCGCTTTCGATGTTCTTATCGTTCTTACCACTGTTGATTTTAATGCCGATTTGCTACATTAGCTTTTTTGTATCTTATCAAGCCATTTTTATGCCTGTTGTACCACCGAGTGACGACATTAATGTTAAGCCACTTAGTAGTGAAACAAGCGGGCGTTTTGACGCTTAATGGATGATAAATTAAAGCAAAAACTAAAAAACTATGTACTTTGGTTACTAGGGCGCCAAGAATATTCGCGTCGTGAGTTAACGCTCAAATTACAGCAAAAAGAAGCGACAGAAGAGTTTATTGAAACGCTGCTTGATTGGTGCGAAAAGCACAATTTTATTAACGAGCAGCGATACTGTGAAGGCTTTGTAAGAAAACACATATTTAAATGCCACGGGCTTAAGCGAATAAAAAGCGAAGCTATGGGCAAAGGGATTGATCGTTCGCTACTTGAAATGGTAGTTGAAGAGCTTGAAATAGATTGGTTTGAGCTTGCGCAGGATGCGTACAATAAAAAATATTCGAATACACCGCCAAACCTCGATTACAAAGATAAAGCTAAGCGCGTGCGCTACTTAATGTATCGGGGTTTTAGCTACGATGAAATTAATTTTGCAATGCAAGCACAGTAAATACAGGTGAGACTTTCAAATGCAGCACATGACTACCGCACAAATTAGGCAACAGTTTTTAGACTTTTTGCCAGCAAGCAACATCAAATAGTACCTTCTAGCTCGCTTATACCGGGTAACGATGCCACGTTGTTATTTAACAATGCCGGCATGGTGCAATTTAAAGATGTATTTTTAGGCGCAGAAAGCCGCCCTTATACACGTGCGACAAGCTCGCAGCGCTGTGTACGTGCTGGCGGTAAGCATAACGATTTAGAAAATGTAGGCTACACTGCTCGCCACCATACATTTTTTGAAATGTTAGGTAACTTCAGCTTTGGTGATTACTTTAAGCAAGACGCGATTAAGTTTGCATGGGAGTTTTTAACTGAGGTAGTAAGCCTACCTAAAGAAAAACTTTTAGTAACTATTTATCACGATGATGAAGAAGCGTTTGGTTACTGGGCTAACGAAATTGGTTTGCCAGAGGATCGTATTATTCGTATTGCGACCTCAGACAACTTTTGGTCTATGGGCGATACGGGTCCGTGTGGTCCGTGTTCTGAAATATTTTATGATCACGGCGAGCATATTTGGGGCGGTCCTCCGGGCTCTCCTGAGGAAGACGGCGACCGTTTCATCGAAATTTGGAACCTTGTATTTATGCAATACAACCGTCAAAGCGACGGTACAATGTTGCCTCTACCTAAGCAATCTGTTGATACGGGAATGGGCCTTGAGCGTATTTCTGCTATTTTGCAGGGTGTGCATTCAAACTACGAAATCGATTTATTCCAAGGCTTAATTGCTGCAGCTGCAAGTGTTACTAATGCACAAGATATGGACGATAAATCATTACGCGTAGTGGCGGATCATATTCGTTCGTGTGCGTTTTTAATCTCAGACGGTGTTATGCCATCTAACGAAGGCCGTGGTTATGTACTGCGTCGTATTATTCGTCGTGCTGTGCGCCACGGTAACAAGTTAGGTGCACAAGGTTCGTTTTTCTATAAATTAGTTGCTGCGCTAATTGAGCAAATGGGTCAAGCGTACCCTGAGCTTGCTAAGCAACAAGAAATTATTGAAAAAGTATTACGCATTGAAGAAGAACAGTTTGGTAAAACACTTGAGCGTGGCTTAGCTATTTTAGAAGAAAGCTTAAGCGACCTTAAAGGCGATATAATACCGGGCGACTTAGTATTTAAACTTTACGATACGTACGGTTTTCCAGCTGATTTAACGGCCGATGTTGCGCGTGAGCGCCAGATGACAATTGATCATCAAGGCTTTGAAGAATGCATGGCTGTACAACGTAAAACAGCGCAACAAGCGGGTAAGTTTGGCGCTGATTACAATGACCAATTAAAATCAGATAAACACACTGACTTTAAAGGTTACGACAGCACACATTACAGCGCGACCGTTATTGAAATTTTTGCCGGTGGCGAAGCTGTTCAGTTATTAGAAGATGGTCAACAAGGTATTGTAGTACTAGACCGCACACCGTTTTACGCTGAATCAGGCGGTCAAACGGGTGACACGGGTACTATTACAGTTGCTGGTGGCGAATTTAATGTTACTAATACCACTAAGCTTGGTAATGCTTTTGCTCACCACGGTACTGTGCAAGGCCGCATTGGTGTTAACGATAAAGTGGATGCAACTATTGATGATACGCGCCGCGACAGCATTAAGAAAAACCACACAGCTACGCATATTTTACACGAAGCACTACGCCAACTATTAGGTGACCATGTAGGCCAAAAAGGCTCACTTGTTCAGCCAGATCGTTTACGTTTTGACTTTTCGCATTTTGAAGCAGTTACTAAAGATGAGCTACGTGAAATTGAGCGTGTAGTTAATGACGAAATTCGTCGTAACTTTGCACTTAATACTGAGCTTATGGCTATTGATGATGCTAAAGCGAAAGGCGCTATGGCATTATTTGGCGAAAAGTACGATGACGAAGTACGTGTAGTTACTATTGGCGACTACTCTATTGAGCTTTGTGGTGGTACTCACGTTGAGCGCGCTGGCGATATTGGTTTATTCAAAATTGTATCTGAAAGCGGTATTGCCGCAGGTGTTCGCCGAATTGAAGCGGTAACTGGTGCAGAGGCTGTAGCGTACGTTAGCGAGCAAGAGCAACAACTTAGCGATGTTGCAGCTTTAGTTAAAGGCGATAGCGCATCGGTACTTGAAAAAGTAACCGCGTTACTTGAAAAGTCTAAAGGTCTTGAAAAGCAAATTGCGCAACTTAACGATAAGTTAGCAAGTGCAGCGGGTGCGTCTTTACTTGATTCGATTGTTGAAATTAACGGTGTTAAGCTACTTGTAGCAAACGTTGAAGGTACTGAATCTAAAGCACTGCGTGGTATGGTTGATGACCTTAAAAACAAAATTGGCTCAGGTGTTATTGCCCTCGGTGTTGCCAGTGGCGACAAAGTAAGCCTAATTGCCGGTGTAACTAAAGATTTAACAGGCAAAGTAAAAGCCGGTGAATTAGTTAATCACATGGCAGGCCAAGTAGGTGGTAAAGGTGGCGGTCGTCCAGATATGGCACAAGCCGGTGGTAGTGAGCCACAAAACCTTGCTGCTGCACTAGATAGCGTTACAGCTTGGTTAACTGAGCGTACTTAAGCCTAAGTGGCGCTTATTGTTCAAAAATTCGGTGGCACTTCGGTCGGCTCAATAGAGCGAATTGAAGCAGTCGCCGACCTTGTTGTTAAAACCAGACAACAAGGACATCAAGTGGTTGTGGTGCTCTCTGCTATGTCGGGAGAAACCAACCGCTTAATTAATCTCGCCAAACAAATTGATACTCGCCCGAGTAGCCGTGAACTAGATGTACTTATTAGCACCGGAGAGCAGGTTTCTGTATCACTACTTGCTATGGCTATTATAAAACGTGGCCACTCTGCTGTGAGCTTATTAGCCGATCAAGTCAATATTCAAACCGATAACATGTTTGGTAAAGCTCGTATTGCAGAGGTTGCTGCTACGCGTTTGAAGCATGAGCTTGAGCATAATCGTATTGCTATTATTGCTGGGTTTCAGGGGCGTGATGTTGAGGGCAACATTACAACGCTTGGGCGCGGTGGCACCGATACATCGGCTGTGGAAATAGCTGCGGCTATAAAAGCTGACGAATGCCAGATCTATACAGACGTTGACGGCGTATATACTACAGATCCTCGTGTTGAACCTAACGCGCGCAGAATGAGCCAAGTTACCTTTGCCGAAATGCTAGAACTGGCAAGTTTAGGGGCGAAAGTTTTGCATATTCGCTCAGTAGAAGCCGCAGGCAAACATAATGTGCCACTTAGGGTGCTTTCGAGCTTTAATCCCGATGAAGGTACATTAATAAGTTTTGAGGAGAACGATATGCCAAGCAAGGTTGTATCGGGGATTGCGTTTAATCGTGACGAATGTTTAATTAAGGTACAAGGTGTGCCAACGGGTACGCAATATCTTTCAAAAATATTGAAACTTTTTGCCGAAAATGGCATCGAAATAGATATGATTAATCAAGTTAATCATAACTTTGAAAAAATAGACTATGCTTTTACTGTGCACTCGAATGATTATCTGCAAACACTTGAATTGCTCACTGAGCAGCAAGTTCAATTAAGTGTTCAAAGTATATGCGGATTAACCACAGTGGCAAAAGTGTCTGCTGTTGGTATGGGTATGAAATCGCATTCTGGTGTCGCGAGTCTATTTTTTGAAGCATTAGCGCAAGAAAACATTAATGTAGTTTTAGTTTCAACATCCGAGATTAAAATTTCAGTTTTAATAGATGAAAAGTACTTAGAGTTGGCTGTTCGTGCATTACACAAAGTATTTTTAACAGAAAATGAATAGATTGGGAGTTTTTACTTACTTTTCAGTCTAATTTTTATTAGTATGTTTAAGCGGAATCTTATAATTTTTATTGGAACATGGGAGCAATAGAATGCTAATACTAACTCGTAGAGTAGGTGAAACCCTAATGATTGGTGACGAAGTAACAGTTACCGTTCTAGGTGTTAAAGGAAATCAAGTTCGAATCGGTGTTAACGCACCAAAAGACGTATCAGTGCATCGTGAAGAAATTTACATGCGTATACAAGCTGAAAAGTCTAACCCTGAGCCGGGCAATGCTTAATCAACATGTAATACCAAACTGCATAAATCCTTGATCAATTTAACGAATTAAATTGCACTATAACGTCGTTAAAAATTTTTTATTTAGAACAACTAGATACAAAAATTTTTGCCTAGTTCTAGCGTGATTTTCTCAACGTTAAATAGACCTCATATATAAGCAGATTGGTATAAAATAGCTGAGTAATTTACTTAGCTAAACAAAAAAGCCACTCATCGAGTGGCTTTTTTGTTTATATAATTAATAATTTCGGGGCTTAAAATTTGTTTTGAAATATATTGCATACCACGTTTATTTTTTAATAATAATCCGCGCTCTGTATCTATAACTTCGTTTATATCTTGCCATACTAATTGATAGTTTTTGTAATGATTAACCGATTTAATGCCTTCGTCATCAAAAGTAAGGGTGACTTCTGAGCCAGATGCTCTGCTGAGCATTTGTCTGGTTACCCACCAAGGACGACGATAGTAAAAGGCAACGCATTCAAGAATTGCCAGCATGATTAAAAAAGAACCTAAGTAATGATCATTTAAACCATAAATACCAAACAAACCCAGTGCTGTTAATAGCATGAGTAGAAAATATTTAGGTTGCGCACGTTTACTATAAGGAAGCGACTCATCGAAGCATTCATAAAAGTAAGGTCTATCAAGTGTATAGGTAGTAGTTAATGCCATATTGTTTTACTTAAAACATATTTTTTCCTATTTTAGCAAGCTAAGCTGCAAATGCGCAGTGTTTATAATAAAGAACCTGAACTCTAGATAATAAATCTATCTCAAGCAGTTATTGTCAGCGCGAACTGCAATAAATTTATTTGCAGTAGGCCAGCTATTAACGCGTAAATTAGCCTTGTTTTCACTGAAAATCTCTTAATCAGAGCTCAGGTTAAATAATATTTTTTCCTTGTTCAGGATCTCTTGATTTATCTGCTTGTTCACGTATTTCGTCAGTATCACTGCTCACATCATCGAGTGTTTTAGTTTTATCGTCTGTTTCGTTAACTATGTTTTTTACTTTTGGTGATTGTTTTTGCTCTGAACCAAAAATAGTTTCGTTAGCAGGGGTAAGTAAAATACGCTCTCTTGCGTCGTCAGGCATGCTGATATTGTGCTTTGTAAATTCGTTTACAAGTTCTCGCATAAGTTGTGAGCCTACTTTTAATGGGCTGTGCTGCTCGCTATTAACCCAAAAGAACAAGGTAAAGTTAATAGTGGATGAGCCAAGGTTTTTTATTAATACTTGCGCTGGTGGGTCGCTTAGTACGGCACTTTGCTGATTGGCAATGTCGAGTGCGAGAGTTTGTGCATTGCGTATATCGTTATCATAGCCAATACCTATTTCTACTTTACCGCGCATTTTGGGATTGGCGGTGAGATTTTTAATGGTGTTTTTGTACACAGTCGCATTTGGTATTTGAATATGATTACCATCGTAATCCACTAGTGTTGTTGCCCGTGCGGTTACTTTTTTAACGATCCCTAAGCGATTATCTACCTCTATTACATCATCAATTTTAAAAGGTCTTTGTATGCTTAGTAATAAACTGGCGATGAAATTTTCTGCTATGTCTCTAAAAGCGAAACCTAATATTAAGCCTATTAATCCTGTTCCACTCATAATAGCGACTGCAAACTCAGTAAGCCAGCTAAACGTAAAAATAAGTACACGCCTAATAAAATAATTAAGGTGCTAATACTGCGCCTTGCGACCAAGTGAACGAGTTTACTGTCGGTCATATAATCGATGGGTTTTATAAGTAGTCGCGAAAGCGGCCCTGCGATTAAATAGCTTAGTACTAAAAGGACTGTGCCAAGTAATAGAGTGGGTAATATTTGCGCTGTTGCGTGCAGTAATTGCAGACTTTGTTCGTGGAAAAAATGCCATGAAAGCATATCACCTTCAAAACTATGTGTTATGAGAGGGGCATTATTTTGTACTATGTTGTTTGCATGGCTACTGGGCATGGCTGTCATCCGTGTTTAGTTTTTATAATTGTTAGCAGCAAGTTTAGTACCAAATGTTCAATATAACTTGGCAAACATTTTGCTGAGATAACGTAACACAAATTTTGGGATTTAGAATGAAAGAGACTAAACGAGGGCAGCAAGCAGCGCAACCTGTGCATATTCCTGTAGTAGGTTGGTGGGATATTGTTAAGCGTATTTTTAAGCAAATGAACGAGGACAATTTATCGCTTGTTGCTGCAGGAGTTGCGTTTTATGCACTGCTTGCTATTTTTCCGGCTATTGCCGCCGTTGTTTCTATTTATGCTTATTTTTCCTCTCCTACTGATATTAGTGAACATTTGAGTTTGTTTGTTACGTTATTACCTGACAGCTCACGAGAACTCATTTTGTCTCAAGTTTCAAGTCTTGCTCAAAGTTCAAACGCTAGTTTAAGTATCAGTGCATTGGGAACTTTAGTACTTACTATTTGGAGTAGTTCTAAAGGGAGTCAGGCGCTTATTACTGCGTGTAATATTAGTTATCGAGAATACGAAAAACGCTCATTTTTTAAAGCGTTACTAGTGCGCTTTTTATTTTCTATGGGTGCGATTATCGTTGCTATTTTTTCACTTATAATTATTGGTATCTTGCCAATTGTACTTAACTTAGTTGGACTTAAAGAAGGCATAGATTTACTGATCAAGCTTATTTCTTGGCCATTATTGGCTTTAATATTTAATTTTACATTAGTGCTCTTATATCGCTACGCCCCGCACCGAAAGCCAGCTAAATGGCGTTGGATCACAATAGGATCCTCCATTGCTACCGTGCTTTGGATTTTGGCATCTATTGGTTTTTCATTTTATGTGTCGCGTTTTTCGAGCTATAACGAAACCTATGGCTCGTTAGGTGGGGTAGTTATTATGTTAATGTGGCTTTATATAAGTGCCTATATTGTTATTTTAGGCGCTTCGACTAACGCCGCAACGGAACAACAAACGGCGATAGACAGCACAATTGGCCCCGCAAAAAAAGAGGCAATCGAGGCGCATATGTAGCCGACCACCTCGATGTGAAAAACAAGTGATTTAATTTGCTATAACTTAGGGCGATTAGTTGAAGATTGTTAATCTAAACTCAGGTTAATTAATTGCTCTTTAAACTCTTGTGCAGCAGGCCCTAGTCTGTCTGTGTCATTACACATTAAATATAACTTAAGGGCACGGGTTGTCCCTTGCTCTAGATTTAGTACCTTTAATTTTTCCTCTTCAATTAGGTGAGATACTTGTGTACGAGGAAGCCATGCATAACCTAAATTTTGGCTAACCATATCAATAGAGTTTCGTAAATGACTAACCGTCCAGCGCATATCTGCGCCTAGCCAACCTTCATCATGGCTAGTTTGCGTGCCAGAATCACGAACTACAATTTGCCTATACAATTTTAAATCACGAAATGACAAAGTCTCTGTGCGCTGATGCAGCGGATGATTTGGGTGTGCTACAGCGACAAATTCTATATTACAAAGCTGGTTACAACTAATACCGTAAATAGGAATTGAAGAAATAGCTAAATCAACAACGGCATTATTTAATAACTCGTTAGCGCCCGTTAACACGCTTTCTATTAAATCGATTTTTAAAAGCGGATAAAGTTCACTGGTTCTGGCCAGTGCTTGATACAAAATGGGGTGGGGGAATACTTCATCAACTGCAATTTTTAATGTGCTCTCCACACCTTCGCTGAGCGTATTGGCGACAGATTCTATTTTACTCGCTTCTTCAATTAAAAACTCTGCGCGGCGTAAAATAAGTTTCCCGCTGTCTGTTAAAAAGGCTTTGCGACCCTTTACTTCAAGTAATTTAATTTGCAAAGCGACTTCTAGTTTTTGCACTGCGTGATGTACCGTTGACTGGCTTTTATGAACAGCTGCACTTGCACCAGCAAATCCACCATGGTCAACAACAGCCTTAAACATTTTCCACTGCTCTAGTGTTGCTTTCGCCATATTTTATCCTACTACCACTTTTATCTGATTGCATAACTTGACCGCATAGACTCATTATTTATTGCGTAACAGTTAAATTTTTTGTTGGATTATTTAGATAGAATGATTTTTTATTTTTCGAAACGCCATAAAATCATTTCTATTTTTAAGTAGTCGTATCCATTTATTGTAAGTAAGTGATGAGGAGCCTGTACCAAAGCCGTCGAAAGCAAGCTGCATTCTAATTTTACTAATCATTATTAAACAACTTTGCATTAGTACTTCAGGATTAACAATCAATTACTCAGCAATTTAAGTAATTTAAGTAATTGATAAAGCGGATATTTAAAAAATAAGTAAAAATAACCACGGTAATACAAGGTTTAAAATATGAACAATAAAGCATAGTTTTCTATTTTTTAGAATGTTATGGCCAATTTAAAGACATAGTTGTTTTATTTAATGAATGATTTAATACCTTCATCAACTTCTTTTTTAAAGCGAATTAAAAAATGAAAATATCAAAAGTGCTTACAGCTTATGCAACTCAAGATGGCGATGGCGTAAGTATTAGTCGTATCCCAGGATTTGATGGTAAATATTTAGATCCATTTTTAATGATTGACGAACTTAAGTCAGACGACAAAAAAGATTATATGGGAGGTTTTCCAGAGCATCCCCATCGAGGAATTGAAACGTTTACTTATATTTTAAAAGGAGGCTTTGAACATCGTGACCAAATGGGTAACAAAAAAGCAATTAAAGCAGGTGATGTGCAATGGATGAGTACAGGGCGCGGCGTCATGCACAGTGAAATGCCACTCGCTGATACCGTTGATGGATTGCATGGCTTTCAAATTTGGATCAACATGCCAAGTTTGGATAAGATGCGCGACCCACGTTATCAAGATACTACGCAAAATTCAGCTCCGAGTTTTACAAATACGCACGGTGTGACGTTAAAAGCACTTGCGGGGTCGTGGCAGTTCGAAAGTGAAACGCTTACAAGTAGTTTGCAGGGTTTAGCTGCTAATGCTTTACTTGCTGACATTACATTACCCGCTGGTAAAAGCGTTCATTTGGAGCCTCTTAGCCAACAAAAAGTAATGATCTATATTCATAGCGGCTCAATAATAACAAGCGACGATCAAACAATCCCAGCCGGTAAGTTACTTATTTTAGAGCCAGACAGTGATATTAATATTACCTCAGAGCAAGGCGCTGGTGTTTTGGTTTTAGCTGGCGATCCACTTAATCAACCGATTGCTCACATGGGGCCGTTTGTAATGACGACGCAAGCTGAAGTACAGCAAGCAGTGCGTGATTATCAAAACGGCGAGTTCGGCAAAATTTAACCCTATTTTTAGGAGAATTTCATGGGATTATTAGTTGATGGTCAATGGCAAGATAAGTGGTACGACACTGATTCAAGTAACGGAAAGTTTGAGCGTGAAGCTGCGCAGTTACGTCATTGGATAACTGCTGATGGTAGCGCTGGAATAACGGGCGACGCAGGTTTTAAAGCCCAATCTAATCGGTATCATTTATATGTATCACTTGCGTGCCCTTGGGCGCATCGAACGCTTATATTTAGAGCGTTAAAAGGGTTGGAAAATTTAATTACTGTGTCGGTTGTTAGCCCTGATATGCTTGATAGTGGTTGGGCTTTTGATACGCAAAAAAACAGTACTGGTGATGCTTTATTTAATAGTAACTACTTACATCAAGTGTATACAAAAAATAACCCAAAGTACTCCGGGCGGGTAACCGTTCCCGTATTGTGGGATAAAAAGCTAAATAAAATTGTCAGCAATGAGTCTGCCGATATTATACGTATGTTTAATAGTGCATTTAATGAATTGACTGGCAATACCGATGACTTTTATCCTGAAGAATTGCAACCAAAAATTGACGAATTAAACGCGTTGATTTATCCAAATATAAATAATGGTGTTTATCGTACGGGTTTCGCAACAACTCAGGATGCGTATGAAGAGGCGTTTAACGATTTATTTAAAGCACTCGATACAGTAGAGGGGATTCTGAGTAAGCAGCGTTATTTAGCCACAAACAAACTCACCGAGGCTGATTGGCGATTATTCACTACGCTGATTCGGTTTGATAGTGTGTACGTTGGTCACTTTAAATGTAATTTACGCACAATTGAAAGCTACCCTGCACTGAGCGGATATCTTAGAGATCTATATCAAGTTAGAGGAGTGGCCGAAACAGTTGATTTTTATCATATTAAACGTCATTACTATTTTAGCCATACAATGATCAACCCGACACAAGTTGTGCCAAGTGGTCCAAGTATTGATTACTTATCTGATCACGGTAGAGGTATTTATCTTTAAGCGAGTAGCCTAACAAGCCAGCCATATTTTCTAACCAAGCTGGTTTCGCTTTTCCCTGCCTGTACAGCAGCACCGGCTAAAAAAGCACTTGTTAGTCCTACTTTAGTTGCTGCAAAACGTTTTAACCGATATTGAAACGCCGCATGGTGTTGGCGTTTTAATTCACTGCGCATATCCATTTGCTTACTAAGAGCTTGAACGTTTTTGTTTGGGGCCTTAATCAAATTATCTACTAACATACTAATTCCCATGTAAATTTAATAGCTGCTTTAAGCTTTTAAGTGTTTTACTAAAACCAATTTTATTGCTTAGGTAAACTGTGTTTTTCCAAAGCCATACTAAACAAGCAACTTGCAGTGAAGTAGCTGTTGCAATACTCAGCCATACCGACCCAAAGAGATCATATACACCGTATCCAACAGCACCTAGAAATCCTGCCCACAACAAAACCAAGCCACTGGCAAAACAGCCTAAAAATATAGTGATCAATGCAAGCGATCTAAGCGACAACCGCCATTCAGCTTTAGCAAGCTGATGGGTGATCTCTCCTTGGGTCTGGTAATCATCCTTGAGTTGCTTAGAGTACTCTAAAAGCTTTGCAATATGATCTTGCCAATCGTCCTTTTGGCTTGGCTGCTCAGTAGCTTGGTTTTGCGCGTTACCATCCTTGGTCGCGGTTGTTTGTGGGTTATTCATCACTGATTACTTACGACGAAATAATGATGTAATTAACATACCAGCAGCAAAAGCAATGCCCGCAGTTGCTAATGGGTTTTCAGAAGCGAAAGCACGCGTTTTTGCAGTGCATTCGCTCAGCTTTTCGCGTGCAATAAGTTGTTTTTCGCTTAGTGCTTCTGCTGAACTAGAAGCGCCTTTACGAACACTGCTTTCAGCTGTTGCTGCTTTGCTAGAAAGTGCATCTACAGCATCGTGCGCCGCTGATGTGGCTTTCTCTGTAAGTGGCGAGTCAGTATTTTTTAGTTTAACGTCAGGCTTAACATCTGAAGTTGTGTTTGGTTTCGTATTTGTTGCAGTAGCCATAATCAATCCTTAATAAGTTAAAAATTTAAGTAGTGATTTAGATGATGCAATGATTAAACCAAATTTAACTTTTATTTTAACCTGTTGAATTTTAGATTTTTTTGTTTCCCCTGGTTTTGTCAAGGTTGGTAATTTAAAAAAACAGTAACTATTACTACACGGTTAGGTAAATTTTACAAAGAAGGTGAAAATGCTTAAAAAACTGTAAATATTCATTGTTTATTCAGTAAGCAGAACATGTAGAAATAAGCATATTAAAACTAAGTAAATTTTTTTTCGTTGTTATTCCACTTTTTCCCACGTAATTCAATCGCTTTGCTTGAACCCTTATTTTTTCTAGCTTTGAGACTCGTTAAAGCTGGTCAGCTTACTTGACAAAAAGGCTTGTCAAGCCCTAAACTGGAGGACTGTGGTAAAAAGTGGTTTTTAGTGGATCAAACTGGATCAAAGTAATCGCTAGGCGATTAAAATAATTTAAAGCAGGCTGTTTATGTTTCGTGGCGCAAGTTCACTGAGTTTGGATGATAAAGGACGCTTTGCGGTACCAACCAAGTACCGAGAATCTCTGCTATCTGAAGACCAAGGAACTGTTATTTGTACTGTTGCGCTAAATGAGCCGTGCTTATGGTTATATCCGCTTGCTGAGTGGCAAGAAATAGAAAATCGTTTAGCTAAAATTTCAAATATGAATCCACGAGCTCGACGTATGCAGCGTATGTTGCTAGGGAATGCCACAGAATATCAACTTGATAAAAATGGTCGGATTTTGTTAGCGCCTTCATTGCGTGCACATGCAGATCTAGGCAAAAAAATAATGTTGGTTGGTTTGATGAATAAGTTTGAAATTTGGGATGAGGCGCGTTGGAACGAACAAATGCGCCAAGATACTGAGCTTGAGAGGCTTGGTGATTTTGAACCTCACCCTGATTTAGATAATTTCACTCTCTAACAGCACAATAAAAGGCAAATAATAGCTAATGACAGCGCAATTTGAACACGTATCCGTTTTAATGGACGAAACCATAGATGCCCTTTCAATTAAGCCAGACGGCATATACATGGACGGCACTTTTGGACGTGGCGGTCATTCAGGGCAAATATTAGCACGCCTTGGTAATGAAGGTCGTTTGCAAGCGATTGACCAAGATCCGCAGGCAATACAATCAGCTGAAAAGTTTGCTGATGATCCGCGATTTGCAATTGCACATACTCGCTTTTCAAAACTTTACGAAGTAGCAGAGCAAAACGATCTCATTGGTAAAGTCGACGGGATTTTATTAGATATAGGTGTGTCGTCGCCACAGTTAGATGATGCTGGGCGTGGTTTTAGTTTCATGAAAGACGGCCCACTAGATATGCGTATGGATCCAACAAGTGGTCGCAGTGCAGCCCAATGGTTAGCTGAAGCTGAATTGGATGATATTACCCATGTAATTAAAAAGCTGGGTGAAGAGAAATTTGGTAAGCGTATTGCGCATAAAATACTTGAGATTAGAGAGCACACGCCAATTACTACGACTAAGCAGTTAGCTGATTTAGTCGATGAAGCAGTACCTGTAAAAGATAAGTTTAAACACCCTGCTACTCGTACTTTTCAGGCGATCCGTATTTATATTAATAGCGAACTTGAAGAGATTCAAACGGCATTGCAGTCTGCAATTAAGGTCCTTAAACCCGGTGGTCGTTTGGTTGTTATTTCGTTTCATTCATTAGAAGATCGTATTGTAAAACAGTTTATTAGAAAACAGAGTCGGGGAGAAGTATTACCCAGAGGTCTGCCTTTAACTGACGCACAAATAAATAAAAATCTGACGTTAAAGGCAGTGGGTAAAGCGATTAAGCCAAGTGCCGCTGAAGTTGAGCGTAATCCGCGTTCTCGTAGCTCTGTACTTAGGATTGCTCAGAGGCTGGAATGAATATAAAAGCGAATCATCGTCAACCACCTAATTTATTTTTTGAAATTGTTAAAGGCCTAGGAGCTAATAAGCTTACCTCGGCCTTGTTGGTTGTGATATTCGCGTCAAGTTTAACTGTGGTACAAGTAACACATCTTGCTCGAGGGCAACTTATTGAACAAGATTCGTTACTCCAAGAGCGTGATGAACTTGATTTAGAATGGCGTTATTTATTAGTTGAAGAGGAATTTTATTCACAGCATGCACGTATCGAAGAAATTGCGAAATCACAGCTGAAAATGAAACGACCAACGAGTCAAGATGAACAGGTAATAATACTGCAATGAGAAATCGAGGCAAAAAACCAGTAAATAACTTAATTACATGGCGCTTTATGCTGGTGTGTGGCGTTGTGTTTATGGTGTTTGTAACACTGGTATCTCGTGCTGCTTATTTACAAGTAATTGAACCTGACAAAGCCCGTTCTGAAAGTGATAAACGTACCGTACGTGTCGAAAAACTTCACGTCCAGCGTGGGATGATTTTTGATCGTAATGGCAAAGAGCTCGCGGTGAGTGTACCGGTAGTGAGTGTGTATGCAGATCCTAAAGCACTTCACAAATCACTTGTTTCTAAAGTGATTAAGCAAGCGCGTAAAAATGGCGAGGATCAACAATCACTTGCAGACAATGCGGTCGAACTTGATAAACGTACAGTGCAGTATTACAAAAATGATATGCGCTGGCGTGAACTCGCTGACGTTCTGCGTACCGATCCGAAAAAATTAATTCACGCCTTCTTAACGATCCTTCTCGTCGCTTTGTTTACTTAAAACGCCAAGTAACTCCTGCCGTTGCAAATTATATTGGCGACTTACGTTTGCCTGGCATTCATTTATTAGATGAATCTAAGCGTTATTACCCTGCCGGTGAAGTAACTGCACATATTATTGGTTTCACCAATATAGATGGCAAAGGTATTGAAGGTATTGAAAAGCTGTATGAGAATGCATTAACGGGCGAAGAAGGCCGTCGTACTATACGCAAAGATGCACAAGGACGCGAAGTAGAAGTGCTTGATGAGCGCGAACGCGTAGAACCTGAAAGTATTCAGTTAAGTATTGATCAACGTATTCAAGGCATCGCTTATAAAGCGATTAAATCTGCTGTACTTACTTATAAAGCGACATCGGGTTCAGCGATGGTTGTTGATATAAAAACAGGCGAAGTATTAGCGATGGTTAATAGCCCTTCGTTTAATCCAAACAACTTAAGCGATGCTGCCCCGCATAAGCGCCGTAACCGCGCAATTACCGATTTGTTTGAACCAGGCTCAACTGTTAAGCCCCTAGCCATTTTAGCTGGGCTAGACTACGGCGCAATTAAAGCCGATGACAAAATTGATACTTACCCTGGTTGGATGCGTTTAGGCGGTAGCTTAGTTCAAGATACTCGCAATCATGGTGAGATGACACTGCGCGAAATTTTAAAATACTCTTCAAATATGGGAGTTACGAAAGTAACGCAGTTAGTACCTAAAGATTATTTAGTGGGATTGTTTCAAAAGGTAGGGTTTGGCTCAGATTCAGGCACCGGTATGGTGGGGGAAAGCAGTGGTTTGTTTTACCCTAATCGCCGTTGGTCGGATCATGAAATTGCTGCGCTTTCATTTGGTTACAATATTGCAGTAAGTACAGCCCAAATGGCACGATTTTATGCCATGTTAGGCGCTGGGGGAGTCAACCGTCCATTAACGATTTTAAAACAAGATAATGTACCAGAAGGCGAACGTATTTTTAAACAAAAAGACGTAGAAGCCGTGGTCCATATGATGGAAAGTATATTTGAAGAGGGCGGCACAGCCAGTCGCGTTAAAGTTGATGGCTATCGGGCAGCAGGTAAAACAGGTACATCTAAAAAAGCAGCTGTTGGTGGTTATGGTGACGAATATGTTGGCTATTTTGCAGGTGTCGCACCTGCAAGTAATCCTCGATTAGCCGTTGTTGTTATGATTAATGAACCCGGCGGGGATGTGTACTACGGAGGGGCCACCGCTGGGCCTGCATTTGCTGAAATAATTTCGAATTCATTAAGAATATTAAATGTAGCACCGGACAAGGAAGATGTTGCCTACGTGGAAGGTAAAAAGAACGATGCGTGATTTAAGAGATACTTTAAAATACATCGAAATTGATGCGCCCTCGCAACTGGTAAAACATTTACGCATTGATAGTCGTGAGGTAACACCAGGTGATGTATTTGTTGCTATTAAAGGCCATTCACTTGATGGCGGACAATTTATTGCTAAAGCAATTGAAAATGGCGCAACAGCGATTATTGCTGACAGATTATGCGAATTTGAAACAAGTTTCGAACCACTATATTTAGTTTCAGAGCTTGATAAAAAGCTTCCAGAATTAGCAAGTCGCTTTTATAACCAACCAAGTCAGGCTTTGGATTTAATTGGTGTGACTGGCACAAATGGTAAATCAACCACCACAGCAATGATTGCTCACTTAGCGCAATTTTGTAGTACTGAGTCAGCGATTATTGGCACGCTAGGTTATGGACATCCTAATAACTTAACTCCACTGATGAATACTACGCCTTCAACGGTTGATTTACAGCATATTTTGAGTGATCTAAATTTACAGCATAAAAAGCTAGTCGCCATGGAAGTGTCATCGCATGGGTTAGTGCAACAGCGTGTTGCTAAATGTGAATTTAAAGCAGCTGTGTTTACTAATCTTTCGCGTGATCACTTAGATTATCATGGTGATATGGCAAGTTACGGTGATGCAAAATTAATGCTTTTTCGTGATTTTGAACCGCAAGTTGTGGTGCTTAATCAAGATGATTTTCAAGCGGAGCAATGGCTTGAAAAGTATGATTTTAATAATCTAATTTGTTATGGCCGCAAAAACTTAGCTCCTAAGAATACTCGATACGTCTATTTTTCTGATGTTGAATATTCAAGTGTAGGTATTTCGGCGCAGTTATCGACGAGTTGGGGTGATATATCAATTAAATCGCCTCTGTTTGGCGAATTTAATTTATATAACTTAACGGCAGCGCTCGCTACATTGCTAGGGCTTGGTTATCCGCTTGAGCAATTAATTACAGGTTGTGCGCAGTTACAGCCAGTCGCTGGGCGAATGCAAGCATTTAGTCAAGCAGGCATGCCAACGTGTGTTGTTGATTATGCACATACGCCCGATGCACTTGCACTTGCATTGCAAGCATTGCAACAGCATGTACCAGGTGGTGTGAGTTGTGTATTTGGTTGCGGTGGTGACAGAGATAAAGGTAAGCGAGTATTAATGGCGCAAGCAGCTGAGCAAAATGCTAATAAAGTTATTATTACCAGCGATAACCCGCGATCTGAAAATCCTGATGACATTATTGCTGATGTGGCTGGCGGTTTAGTGAACCCTCAAGACGCACATTTAGAGGCTGATAGAGCAACTGCAATTCGTTTTGCTATAGAAAATGCTACAGCTGATGATGTTATTTTGATTGCAGGTAAAGGCCACGAAGATTATCAAATTATAGGCGATAAGCGCATCGACTTTTGCGATCGCCGTTATGTACAAGAACAACTAAAAAAAGCAGTAAGAGGGATAACACAATGATCCCAATGGATTTTGATTGGTTAGCCAATGTACTAACAACCGATTATCAAGGTGATAATCAACAAGTGCTTAATATAAATACTGATACTCGTACAGTGTGCGATGGCGAAGTGTTTTTAGCACTTAAAGGGCCCAATTTTGATGGCCATAAATTTATAGCAGAAGCTAAACAAAAAGGCGCTATTGGCGTTATTGTTCAGCACAAAGTAGATGTAGATATTCCACAATTTATAGTAAGCGATACACGTATTGCACTAGGTGCAATTGGCACTGCTGTTATGGCGCAAGTGGCGCCTAAAACAATTGCAATTACAGGGAGTGTAGGTAAAACCACCGTAAAAGAAATGTGTGCAGCAATTTTGTCGGTTCACGGTGATGTATTAGCTACTAAAGGTAATTTTAATAACGATATTGGCGTCCCACTTACGTTATTGCGCTTAGAGCCTCAACATCGTTTTGCAGTAATTGAACTAGGTGCAAATCACTTAGGTGAAATTGCCTACACAACTGCAATGACCAAACCAGATGTGGCCGTTGTATGTAATGTTGCAGCCGCTCACTTAGAAGGTTTTGGTAGCTTAATGGGGGTTGCAAAAGCTAAAGGTGAGATTTTTGATGGCCTAAAAGATGACGGCGTTGCCATTGTTAATTGCGATAGTGAATTTAGCCAGTATTGGTTAGATAAACTTGAAGGGCGTAATGTTAAACGTTTTTCTACAACCGAAAAACTCGACATTTGGGCAGAGAATATCACGCTTGATGCCAATGCGCGTGCAAGCTTTACGCTTTGTACTAAAGACAAGCAAGTCCCTGTTACTTTGGCGCTACCTGGCAAGCACAATATTAGTAACGCACTTATTGCGGCTGCACTTACTAGTGAATTTGATGTAACTCTTGAAGAAATAGCCAATGCACTTGCCACTATGGGTGATGTAAAAGGGCGCGTTAATCTAATTGAAGTGTCTGATTTACTCACCGTGGTTGATGATACCTATAATGCCAATGTTAAGTCGGTAAAGGCTGCGATTGACTTGTTAAGTGATATGCAAGGTCACCGCATTTTAGCGCTGGGAGACATGGGGGAGCTAGGTGAAGATGCACGTAAATATCACCAAGAAGTTGGTGAGTATGCACTTGAGCAAGGGATTGATGAGTTATTTACATTAGGTGTATTAAGTAAATGCGCAAGTGATGTGTTTGAACTCCCTAATCGCCACTTCTCGAGCCGTGAACAAATGCAGCAAAAAATTCAAGAAAGTATTAATAAAGTGAATACAAAAACAACAATAGTAGTGAAAGGATCGCGCAGTTCTCGCATGGAATTATTAGTAACCGATTTAGTTAATGGCCAGCAACAAGCCATCAATGGAGTATCATAATGTTAGTTTGGCTGGCAGAGTATTTAACCCAGTATTTTAGTGGTTTTCATGTTTTTTCGTATTTAACGCTACGTGCCATTTTAGGTATTTTAACTGCGCTAATTATGTCTCTTTATTTAGGACCTAAGTTAATTCGTGGTTTGCAACGTATGCAAATAGGTCAAACGGTTCGAGACGATGGTCCGCAATCGCATCTATCTAAGTCGGGTACGCCGACTATGGGTGGCTTACTTATTTTAGCGGCTATTTTTACCAGTACGCTACTATGGGCTGAATTATCGAATAAGTATGTATGGGCAACGCTGTTTGTAATTGGCTCATTAGGTATTGTTGGCTTTGTTGATGACTACCGTAAAGTTATCCGTAAAGATCCAAAAGGTTTAATTGCTAAATGGAAATATTTTTGGCAGTCAGTAATTGCGTTAGTTGTAGCTACTGCTTTGTACTTTACCAGTGCACAAGCATCTGAGACATCTCTTGTTGTTCCATTTTTTAAAGACGTATTACCGCAACTTGGCTTGTTTTATATTGTGCTTACGTATTTTGCAATAGTAGGGACATCAAATGCAGTAAACCTGACTGATGGGCTTGATGGCTTAGCCATCGTACCCACTATTTTAGTCGCCGCAGCATTGGCAATTATTGCTTACTTAACAGGTAATATTAACTTTTCGGCTTACTTACATATTCCGCATTTACCGCTAGCAAGTGAGCTTGTGGTTGTGTGTACTGCCATTGTCGGTGCAGGGCTTGGCTTTTTGTGGTTTAACACTTACCCAGCACAAGTATTTATGGGTGATGTAGGCTCATTAGCACTTGGTGGTGCATTAGGTATTATTGCTGTTTTAGTACGCCAAGAGTTACTGCTTATTATTATGGGCGGCGTATTTGTTATGGAAGCACTCTCGGTCATATTACAAGTGGGATCGTATAAATTACGTGGGCAACGCATTTTTAGAATGGCGCCAATTCATCATCATTACGAATTAAAAGGTTGGCCGGAGCCACGTGTTATCGTACGCTTTTGGATTATTTCTATTGTGCTAGTCCTCGCTGGTCTAGCGACATTAAAGATTCGATAAATGCAGTATTTAAACGAGATAAAAAATAAACAAATAACAGTGCTCGGACTCGGTGTTACCGGTCTGGGCATTGTGCGTTTTTTATTATCTCATAGCCTTATGTCAAAAGTTGTTGATAGCCGTACAAGCCCTCCAGGGATTGATTGGCTTAAAGAGCATGCACCAAATCTAGATACACACTTTGGTAATTTGGATGACGCAGAGCTTCGTACAAGCGATATAATTATTATAAGTCCAGGGCTCAGCTTAAAAATACCAGCTGTTGCAGATGCAATTAACGCAGGTGTTGAAGTGATTGGCGACGTTGAGTTATTTGCACGTATTAATACAAAACCGGTTGTTGCAGTAACTGGCTCGAACGGTAAATCAACCGTGGTTACGCTCGCTTATGAAGTATTAAAAGAAGCCGGCTATAAAGTTGCTTTGGGTGGGAATATTGGCACCGCGGTGCTGGATTTACTCAATGATGATTTTGATGTGTATGTACTTGAGCTATCTAGTTTTCAGCTAGACACCACAAAGAGCTTAAAGCCAATAAGTGCAACGGTATTAAATGTGTCAGAAGATCACCTTGACCGCTACGACAGTTACCAAGCTTATATAGACTCAAAGCTAAGTATTTATGACGGTGCAGAGCTTATTGTAGTTAATACTGACGATAGTCAAACGCATCCAGTTGAGCGCGGTACAACCCCTAATCAGCTTTGGTGCTCAACAAGGTGATTACCATTTAGCGCAGCATAATGGCGAAACTCATTTTATGCTTAAAGGCGATGCCTTTTTACCTGTTGATACGCTTGCGGTAGTGGGTAAGCACAATTATTTAAATACGCTTGCAGTAATGGCGCTTTTAAGTCCGTTTGAAGTAAGTAAAGCGCAATATAAGAACGCGTTAGGTCAATTTAATGGATTGGCTCATCGCTGCCAATTTGTAGCTGAATTTAATGGTGTAAAATATTTTAACGATTCAAAGGCGACTAATGTTGGGGCAACTATTGCAGCAATAGATAGCTTAGCTAGTGATGGTGAAAACCTGATTGTTATTGCAGGTGGTGATGCTAAAGGCGCTGATTTAAATGCCCTTAAACCTTATATTCAACGGCATGTTAAAGCATTAATTTGTTTCGGCAAAGATGCAAGTGACTTAGCTGCGATTACCAATAAGAGCTATTTAACTAATAATATGGAAGAAGCCGTTGCTTTGGCCAATGTACTCAGTCGTGCTGGTAATATTGTTTTATTGGCCCCAGCATGCGCCAGTATTGATATGTATAACAACTATATGCAACGCGGTGATGACTTTGTTGAGTGCGTTATGACGGAGAAAGTATGATTGCCTTTGCCGATATAAAAGACGCATTAACACCTAAGCCTTCGGCGCAGTTATACGATGTTCCGCTATTGTACTGCGTAATAATGCTAATAGGTGTTGGTTTTATCATGGTAACCAGCGCATCAATGCCGACCGCTGAACGATTATTTGATAACTCGTATCATATTACTATTCGTCACAGTATGTTTTTAGCTATGGCTTTTGTTCTTTTTTGGATAACGGTTTGTGTACCAATGGATTGGTGGAAAAGATCAAACCCTTATTTATTAATACTAGGCATGGTGCTGTTAATAGCCGTATTAATTATTGGTCGTGAAGTGAATGGAGCTAGGCGATGGATCCCTATTGGCCCGGTTGGTTTTCAGGTGGCTGAGGCTGCAAAGCTGTATTTTTTTAGTTATATTGCGGGCTATTTAGTAAGAAAACGCGAAGAGGTACAAGAAAATATTAAAGGCTTTGCAAAGCCTATTGCTGTATTTGCGGTATATGCTCTGCTTATTTTGCTGCAACCCGATTTGGGCACCGTAGTTGTTATGTTTGTAACTACGGTTGGTCTGCTATTTTTAGCCGGTGCTAAGTTATGGCAGTTTTTTGTACTTATTTTAACGGGGGTTGGCCTCGTTGTTTTACTTATAATTGTTGAGCCATATCGTATGGCACGTGTTGTTGGCTTTTTAGATCCCTGGGATGATCCTTTTGGTAAAGGTTATCAGTTGGTGCAATCGCTAATGGCATATAGCCAAGGTGGTTGGTTTGGCCAAGGCCTTGGCAACAGTGTACAAAAGCTACAATATTTACCTGAAGCGCATAACGATTTTATTTTTGCTGTTATAGGTGAAGAACTTGGTTTAATCGGCGTTGTAAGTATTTTAATGGTATTAGCTACCTTGGTATTTAGAGCGCTATTAATTGGTCAGCAAGCATTAAAGTGTGGCAAAGAATATGAAGGCTATTTTTCGTTTGCTATTGGTATTTGGTTTGCATTTCAAACCATGGTTAATGTAGGTGCGAGTGCGGGTATTTTACCGACAAAAGGATTAACACTGCCGTTTATTTCTTACGGTGGATCAAGCTTAATGATTATGACGATAGCCACGGGCATTTTATTACGCGTAGATTTTGAGACTAAGATGGCAACAAAACAAGCCACTTCACGCGGAGGTAAGCGATGAGTAAAAAATTAGTCGTTGTAGCTGGTGGAACTGGCGGGCATATTTTCCCTGGTATCGCTGTAGCTGACTATTTAAAACAACAAGGCTGGCAAGTTAGCTGGATAGGAACACCTGATAGAATGGAAGCTGACGTTGTTCCAAAGCATAACATAGACATTGATTTTATTGATGTTAAGGGTGTGCGTGGTAACGGTATAAAACGTCTTGTTAAAGCGCCATTTATGGTGCTTAACGCCATATTGCAAGCACGTAAAGTTTTAAAAAAACAGCGTCCAGATGTCGTACTTGCTATGGGCGGGTATGTAACTGGACCAACAGGTATTGCTGCCAAAAGTTTAGGTATTCCGCTGGTTATTCATGAGCAAAATGCGGTAGCGGGCATGAGTAACAAATTGCTAGCTAAGTGTGCTAATCGTGTATTAGCGGCATTTCCAAGTGCATTTGCGCATGGCCAAGCTGAACTTGTTGGCAATCCGGTACGTCAAAGTGTTATTGATATACCAAAGCGTGATGTATCAAGCCCAATAAATATGTTGGTAGTTGGTGGTTCACTTGGGGCACAAGTACTTAACCAAACATTACCTGAAGCATTTAAAGTATTGAGTAATACCACCGCAATTAGTGTGTGGCATCAAACAGGTAAAGGCCATTTACACAGCGTTAAAGAGGCTTATAAAGCACACAGTTTTGATAGTAATAACTTAAACGTTGCTGAATTTATTGATGATATGGATACGGCTTATGCTTGGGCTGATATTGTCATTTGCCGCGCGGGTGCGTTAACGGTTAGTGAAATTGCTGCGGCAGGAAAAATGGCTATATTTGTTCCATTTCCTCATGCAGTGGACGACCATCAAACAGCGAATGCACAGTATTTAGTAATGGCAAATGGGGCTTTGTTAATGCCTCAAGCACAGTTTAATCAACATTCAATTGTTGAGCTTTTAAATCCTTATTTAGCTAAGCCTATATTAATTAAACAAATGGCAGCAAATGCTCAAAAGCAAGCCATTTTGGATGCCACAGTAAGCGTTGCAGCACACTGTGAGCAAGTAACAAATAAGAGAAAATAAGTGAAAGAAACGTCAGTACAAGAAAAACACACACGCCCTGCAATGCGCCGAATAGAAACCATCCACTTTATTGGTATTGGTGGAGCCGGTATGGGCGGTATTGCTGAAGTACTCGCTTTTGAAGGCTACCGTATTACAGGTTCTGACATTGCTCATAGCGCTATGACAGATCGCTTAATTAAAGCCGGTGCTGAGGTATTTATTGGTCATCACGAAAATAACGTAAAAGATGCTAACGTAGTCGTTGTTTCAAGTGCTATTGATGAAACAAACCCTGAGATTGTTGCAGCAAAAGCAGCAAGAGTTCCGGTTGTGCGCCGCGCAGAAATGCTCGCAGAGCTAATGCGTTTTCGCCATGGTATAGCGATTGCGGGGACGCATGGTAAAACAACGACAACAAGCCTAATTGCGAGTATTTATGGACAGGCGGGGCTTGATCCAACTTTTATTATTGGTGGCTTGTTAAATAGCGCAGGTAGTAACGCAAAAGTAGGAAAAAGTGATTTTTTAATAGCAGAAGCTGATGAAAGCGACGCGTCGTTTTTACACTTGCAGCCAATGGTTTCGGTGATCACAAATATTGAAGAAGATCACATGGATACTTACGGCGGCAGTCTTGAAAAAATGAAAGACACATATGTAGATTTCATTCATAACTTGCCGTTTTATGGTTTAGCTGTTGTATGTATTGATTCTGAAGTTGCTGCTGAGCTTATCCCGCGATTTGGTCGCCCAGTTATAACGTATGGCGAATCGAAGGATGCTGATTACCGCATGAGCGACTTTAGCCAATCAGCTAATACGTGCACATTTACAGTAACTAACAAACAAGGTGAGTGTTTAACTGCCACGTTGAATATGCCTGGTAGACACAACGCACTTAATGCAACCGCTGCGATTGCTGTTGCAAAAGATCAAAACATTGCTAACCATGCAATTTTAGAAGCGCTGCAGAAGTTTGAAGGCATTGGTCGTCGTTTTCAACACTATGGTGAATTTGAAAACGAGCGTGGCAATGTGATGTTAGTTGATGATTATGGGCATCACCCTTCAGAAGTTGCAGCAACAATTGCTGCAGTGCGTGAAGGTTGGCCTGATAAGCGTTTAGTAATGGTTTATCAACCACATAGATTTTCTCGTACACGCGACTTGTACGAAGATTTTGTAAAAGTACTTGCTGATGTAGATCAGTTACTATTACTTGATGTGTATAGCGCAGGTGAAGACCCTATAGTCGGTGCTGATAGTAAAAGCCTCTGTAGAAGTTTACGCCAACGTGGCAAAGAGCCACTTCATGTTGCTTCAAGTTCAGAGCTTGCAGGTGTCCTCGGTGAATGCCTAAAAAATAACGATTTAGTATTAACCCAAGGCGCAGGTAATATAGGCCAATTAGTAAAAACCTTAGCTGCAACGGGTATGTCGATAGAAAAACTTAAGCAAGGTGAAGTATGACCCAGGTAAACACACAATTTGGTAAAGTAGCGGTGCTGTTAGGTGGCAATTCAGCAGAGCGTGAAGTGTCATTAAAATCTGGTCAAGCTGTTTTAAATGCACTGCAAAGTAGTGGCATTGATGCAATTGCATTTGACCCACAAAGTCGTTCTTTGTGGGAATTAAAAGAATTAAATGTAGAGCGCGTTTTTATTGCGTTACATGGTCGTGGTGGTGAAGATGGCACCGTACAAGGTGCGCTTGAATTTATGAACCTGCCTTACACAGGTAGTAATGTATTGGGCTCAGCCCTCGCTATGGATAAAATTCGCTGTAAACACTTGTTTAAATCTGCGGGTCTAAGTACGGCCCCTTATGCGGTTGTCGATGCTAAAAAAGGCTTTGATGCAGTTGCCATTATGGATGAGTTTAAAAAGGTAATGGTTAAGCCATCGCACGAAGGCTCAAGCATAGGTATGGCACAAGCAAGTAATGCGCAAGAGTTAGAAGAAGCACTCGCTAATGCATTTAAGTTTGATAGCCAAGTACTTGTCGAACAGTGGATTACAGGACGAGAGTTCACGGTTACTGTATTGGGTGATGAAGTACAGCCTGTAATTGAGATGACCACGCCTAATGGTTTTTACGATTACCAAGCTAAGTATCAATCAAGCACGACGCAATATCATTGCCCTGCAAATTTATCAAAGCACGATACAGAGCACTTACAAGAAATTTCACTTGATGCATTTGACCTTGTAGGTGCAAGTGGCTGGGGACGTGTGGATGCAATGCAAGATGAGCAAGGACACTTTTACCTACTAGAGGTAAATACAGTGCCTGGCATGACTGAAAAATCACTAGTACCAATGGCTGCAAAAGCGAATGGGGCAAGTTTTGAGCAATTAGTTGTTCGCATTTTGGAGCAAACACTTTAATATGCACCCCTTTTAGAAAAAGCTCAGAAAATCAAACAGCAACTAAATTGGTCGCTCATTTTTGGTGTGAGCTTTTTCTAATTGTTGTGATTGGCTTAATACAGATCACGGCGGGGATTTCGCATTGGTTAGTTGAAAATAAAGATGCTCAAATTAAGCATTTAACAGTGCAAGGGCATCCTAAGTACACTGATGAAACGGCAATAATAAAAGCAATAAAAAGAGCCGATTTAAGTAGTTTTTGAACTTGATGTAAAACATGTGCAACAACTGGTGCAAGATTTACCTTGGGTTGCGACAGTATCAGTACGTAAACAATGGCCAGATACTTTGCAAGTATATGTTGTTGAGCATGATGCTGTGGCACATTGGAATAGTGATTTATTACTAAATCAAAAAGGTGAAGCTTTTCAGGCTAGTAGCGATAAACTAAATGCAGATTTACCGCAATTATTCGGGCCAGAAGGCAGTGAACAAGAAGCATGGTTAGCTTTTAAACAGTTTGATGAAATGCTTAAAGTAAATGCGTTAACATTAAATAGTTTAGCGTTGTCTGAGCGTTTTTCATGGCAACTGTGGTTAGATAATGGTGTACGTTTAAATTTAGGGCGTAAAGATAAAGCTAAGCGAGTTCAGCGCTTTATAGATGTTTACCCTAGAATGGAACATCCTGAAAATGCACAGATAGATACAATCGATTTACGGTATGATACCGGCCTTGCAGTAAGCTTTAAGCCGATGCAAGAAGAACAATTACAAAATAAGAGTAAGGCATGACTAAGTCAGCAGAAAGAAACCTCGTGATTGGATTAGATGTTGGTACCTCGAAAGTGGTTGCCACGGTAGGTGAAATCACCGCAGATAACAAACTCAGTATTGTTGGTGTGGGCAGCCAAGTGTCTCGTGGTATGGATAAAGGCGGCGTTAACGATTTAAACTTGGTATCTGAGTCTATTCGACGAGCTATAGACGAAGCTGAGTTAATGGCTGATTGTCGTATTAGTTCTGTGTACCTTGGTATCTCTGGTAAGCATATTCAGTGCCAGAACGAGAGTGGTGTGGTTGCTATTAACAACACTGAAGTGACCGATGAAGATATTGAAAATGTCATCCATATTGCACGTTCTGTGCCTATCTCGGCAGAGCGTAAAATGCTGCATGCATTGCCGCAAGAATACAGTATTGATATGCAAGAGGGCATTAAAAACCCACTTGGTATGAGTGGTGTTCGTATGGAAGCGCGAGCACATATCATTACTTGCTCAAACGATATGGCAAAAAACATTGAAAAATGTGTAGAACGTTGTGGTCTTGAAGTCGATCAACTTATCTTTACCGCACTAGCATCATGTTATTCTGTATTAACGGATGACGAAAAAGAGCTAGGTGTTGCAGTACTTGATATTGGTGGCGGTACTATGGATATCACTATTTATATTAATGGTGCACTTCGCCATTCTGCCGTTATTCCTGTTGCTGGTAATCAGGTTACAGGTGATATTGCAAAAATATTTCGTACACCTATATCACATGCAGAGTCACTCAAAGTACAATACGCATGTGCTAGTAGCCAAATGGCAAGTAGCGAAGACACAATTGAAGTACCAAGTGTTGGCGGACGACCAGCAAGATTGATGTCACGCCATACATTGTCAGAGGTAGTAGAACCTCGTTTTAGAGAATTATTTGAGCTTGCGATGGAAGAGATTCGTCGTTCTGGTTTAGAAGATCAAATTGCTGCAGGCCTCGTTGTTACTGGTGGTACTGCTAAGATGACTGGTGCAATGGAAGTGGCAGAAGACATTTTCCAAATGCCAGTTAGAATAGGAAAACCAATTGGGATAGTTGGTTTGACAGACTATGTAGATGATCCCTCGTACGCAACTGCTGTTGGTTTGTTACAATACGGACGTACAATGCAATCGATGAATGCACAAAAGTCGAAAGCAGAAGGGAACAATAATTTATGGAACCGTGTTACAAAATGGTTTCAAGGCGAGTTTTAATGCTCAAGTCGGAGAGTAAATATGTTTGATATAATGGAACAACACAGCGAAGAAGCTGTCATAAAAGTGATAGGCGTGGGCGGCGGCGGCGGTAACGCTGTTGAGCACATGGTAAAACAACAGATTGAAGGTGTACGCTTTATTGCTGCTAATACGGATGCACAGGCATTACGTAACTCTGCTGCCGATATTACAGTTCAATTAGGCACGCAAATAACCTCAGGGTTAGGTGCGGGCGCAAATCCTGAAGTAGGCCGTAAATCGGCTGAAGAAGACGCCGATACAATTCGTGCCAGCCTTGAAGGCGCCGACATGGTATTCATAGCTGCAGGTATGGGCGGTGGTACAGGTACAGGTGCAGCACCGGTTGTTGCTAAAATTGCTAAAGAGCTCGGTATTTTAACAGTTGCAGTTGTAACACGTCCTTTTGATTTTGAAGGTAAAAAACGTGCAGCCGCCGCCGATCAAGGCATTAATGAATTGTCAGAAATTGTAGATTCGCTTATTACAATTCCGAACAATAAATTACTTAAGGTTTTAGGAAAAGGGACTACTCTTCTAGATGCCTTCGCTAAAGCTAATGACGTATTATTTGGTGCGGTACAGGGTATAGCAGAGCTAATTACACGTTCTGGTTTAATTAACGTGGATTTCGCCGATGTACGTACAGTAATGTCTGCAATGGGTACTGCAATGATGGGAACGGCGTCTGCGTCAGGTCCTGATCGTGCACAGGAGGCTGCAGAAGCGGCTATCTCAAGCCCACTACTAGAAGACGTTGATTTAACAGGTGCTAAAGGCATCTTGGTTAATATTACCGCCGGTATGGACATTGCGATTGAAGAATTTGAAATTGTTGGCAATCACGTTAAAGCACTTGCGTCAGAAAACGCAACGGTTGTTGTTGGTGCGGTAATCGACCCAGAAATGACTGATGAGCTACGTGTAACGGTTGTTGCAACAGGTTTAGGCGGTGATCGTCGTCCACAGTTTGGTATTGTTGATAATGGCTTTAAAAAGGCATCAGGATCTGATGTTGCAAGCACATCAAACCAAGCAAGTAGTATGTACGTACCAAGCTTTGCAAGCCAAGACACAAACACTGAAGAAAATGCTGCTAAAGCACAAACGCAAAGCAAAGAAAAAGCGCCTTCAACGAGTTCAAGTAGTTCGAGCTCTTCAGCGCAAAGCGGTAAAAAAGCGGATAAATCAGAAGGCGGTGATTATTTTGATATTCCAGCTTTTTTACGTAAGCAGGCAGATTAACATTTAATAATACTTTTGTTTGAAATATGTACAAATATTGAAAGGCAAAAGGATTTATGTTAAACTCCGCCGTCTAACTGTAACTGATTTAAAAGTGAGCGAACCTATGATTAAACAGCGTACGATTGCAGAAATAGTCAAAGCCATAGGAATTGGACTTCATAAAGGTGAGAAGGTCACAATAACTCTCCGACCTGCGAGCGCAAATACTGGGATTGTATTTCGTCGTGTCGACCTTGATCCGGTTGTTGATTTTGAAACAACACCTGAAGCCGTTGGTGATACGCAATTGTGTACTTGTTTAATTAACAAAGATGGCGTTCGCTTATCGACTACTGAGCACCTTATTGCAGCCGTTGCTGCAATGGGCATTGATAATCTAATTGTAGAATTAGACAGCTCAGAAGTGCCGATTATGGATGGTAGTGCATTACCATTCATATATCTGTTACAAAAAGGCGGAATTGAAGAGCAAAATGTTGCTAAACGCTTTATTCGTATTAAAGAAAAAGTACGTATTGAAGAAGGTGATAAATGGGCTGAAGTTGAACCTTATGATGGTTTTCATATCGACTTTGAGATTGCGTTTAACCACCCTGCTATCAACGAAAGTCGCCAACGTATAGGGTTAGATATAACAACGCAAAGCTTTATTGAAGAAATTAGCCGTGCGCGTACTTTTGGATTTATGAAAGATATTGAATACATGCATGCAAACAACCTAGCACTAGGTGGTAGTATGGATAGTGCTGTGGTACTTGATGAATTCAAAGTTTTAAATCCTAATGGTTTACGTTATAGCGACGAGTTTGTTAAGCACAAGATATTAGACTGTGTTGGTGACATGTTTATGACAGGTCATAACCTTTTAGGTAAAGTAACCGCATTTAAATCGGGTCATGATTTAAATAATAAATTACTTCGTAAAATTATGGCTACAGAGTCAGCATGGGAATGGGCAACATTTGAAACGCCCGTGACGATGCCTGCACCCGGTCTTGAGTTAGCTCCAGCCTAAAAGCAATAAAAGTACAGTTCGCAAACAGTTATAAAAAATGACGCTAATTAGCGTCATTTTTTTGCGTAAAATTTACTTTATTGCAATTCTAAAATAGCTTGTAACTGATTTAAATGAGTTACGGTATAGGTTGGTTTTATTCCGTCGGGTAATTGCTCACCAGGGTGTTGTAACCAGCAAGTATCAATACCTGCATTGTTGCCGCCAAGTATGTCACTTGCTGCGGTGTCACCGACCATAAGTATCTCGCTTTTATTTGGGTTACCCATTAGCTCAAATGTGTGTTCAAAAATCGCTTTATTCGGTTTTGCTATGCCAACAAGCTCAGATATAACCAACCATTCAAACATATCTTTTAAACCAGTGTGTTCTAAACGTACTGTTTGTAGGCGGGCAAATCCGTTAGTAATAATACCTAATCGAGCATTTGGCTTAAGCTTATTTAAAAGTTCTATAGCGCCAGGTAATGGCTCGCAAATTTGCGCCATAGCATCTAAAAAAGCATCGTTCAGCTCTTTTGCTGGCACATTTAGCTTTGCAGCCCATTCATTAAAGCGAGTTACTTGTAAGTAATCAGCAGTTATAGAACCGTTTTGATAATCAACCCACAGCTGCTTATTGGTTTTTTGATAATGAATATAATCGTCTTGGCTAAAATCTACGTTGTAAGCTTTAAACATGCGAGTCATGCCCGCTAAAATATCAAACCTAAATAAGGTTTCGTCTGCGTCAAACAATACATAGCTGTATTTCATTAAACTTCCTAAATTAATTTGTTTGGCTGTATAGCTCAGAGTGTAAAAATGGCGCCATAGCTAAAGTGAGTGCTTGTGTATATGTACTTTCACGCGTGGCATGATTGTTTGTAAGTAGTCCAATAGCGCCCCCTTTTTGCTTAATATTGGTGGTATTGAATGCCTTGTCCATTACATCGCCAAGCTCTTCACCTTTAAGTAATGCATTATAAAGTACTTGAGGCAAGGGTAGGTTACTGCTGCGCCCTACAACTTGATTTAAGGCATTATCAATAATTACATAGGCAAAGGTTGCTGGGCCATAGCTAAACTGCTCTGCACCGCCTTCCATTGCCACGTAATAGTGAGCTTGGTGATGTTCTTTGCAGTAATCAACGCGGTTTTGCGCGCCAATGCGTGTTTCGTCTTCGCCAATAGGTTGATCGGGCACATTGGATGGTGCATCAACACCTTGGCAATCAATTTCATGGTCAGGGAAATACATTGCAAAAATATATTTAGCCGCGTTAATTTTTACAGGGTTTTTAGAACCCACAATAATTTTTAATGAGTACAACACAATGTCCCTTATTGTTACTAAAAATCAACAGTGTACGTGAGAGAGCTCAACCTTAGAAGAGGAGTTAAATAGGTATATCCAGAGGTGCTAAGTTTTCCAGTGCACGCTTTTTCAAAATAATATCTTTAATTAGTGGAGTAAGCACCAGCTCCATTGCTAAGCCCATTTTGCCACCAGGTACTACAAGCGTATTTATACGAGACATAAAACTGCCTTCGATCATGCGTAAATAATAAGGAAAATCAACATCATCAATACCTCTAAAGCGAATAACTACAAAGCTTTCATCAAGCGATGGAATATCTTTAGCGCTAAATGGATTTGAAGTATCAACGGTCGGCACTCGTTGGAAATTTATATGAGTTCGAGAAAACTGTGGCGTGATGTGATTAATGTAATCATCCATACTACGGACAATTGAGTCCATAACAGCCTCACGTGAATGACCTCTCTCAGAGGTATCGCGTATCAGTTTTTGAATCCACTCAAGGTTAATAATAGGCACCATGCCTATTAATAAATCAACATGCTTAGCAACGTCTACATCTTGATCGACTACACCACCGTGTAAACCTTCATAAAATAAAATATCAGTATTATGCTCAAGCTCTTGCCAAGGAGTAAAGGTGCCCGGTAACTGATTGTACGGAACTGCTTCATCAAATGTATGTAAATAGCGGCGTAATTTACCTTGCCCAGTTTCACCATAATGATTAAATAAAGTTTCGAGGGCACCAAAATCATTGGCTTCTCGGCCAAAGTAACTTATGTGCTTACCTTCTTGCTGTGCTTCGCGTACTTTTTTATCCATTTCAGGGCGAGTGTAACGATGAAAGCTATCCCCTTCGATAAAAGCCGCTTCAATATTAAGGCTACGAAAAATATGTTTAATTGCATTGGTTGTGGTGGTTGTGCCTGCACCAGACGAACCCGTAATCGCAATAATAGGATTTTTAGCTGACATGTTAATTCTCTTTTTTAGGAGCCGATTTTATAACCAGACTAAACTTAACATTATTTTAAGTCGTTTGGGTATCTTAAGAGTTGACTGACTTAGCTCAAGTGACGCCATCAGCAAATAACGTTATCATGAGGTGCTTAAAATTAAAACGAGAGAAAGCATGAAACTTATTAAACCATTACTTGGATTATTTTCTATAGCAGCGCTTAGCACAATTGTGGTGCAGGCTAGCATGCCAAAAAGCCAAGTATTACTTGCTGATTTAAATACGCCTTATGGCTTACAAGTTAGTATTGTGAGTGATAAAAACAGTTATAACAACCAGCCACATTTAACAAATACAGGTTTATACTTTACTCATGAAGTAATTACTGATGAGCAAAGCCAAACCGATATTGCTTATTATGACTTAACATCAAAACAAATCAGCAATATAACTAATTCTCCAGTAAGCGAATATTCACCAACGGTTATGCCAAGTGGTGATGCGATATCAGCGATTGTTGTAGAAGCTGACGGTAAGCAAAAATTGTGGCAATACCTACTCAAAAATGAAGATGCGCCAAGTCGTATTTTTGATTGGATTGAACCTGTTGGGTACCATGCATGGGGTGTTCAAAATGATTTAGTGATGTTCATTTTAGGAAAGCCTCATACTCTTCAATATACTTCAGTTGCACAAGCGAAGGGGAAATAGCAGCCAGTAATATTGGGCGAACGCTTATTTATAACAACTCAATGGCTGCATTTTTATTTAGTTACACTAAAAACGAGCAACACATTTTAGCGAGTTTCAATCCACAAGATAAACAAGTTGAAGACCTATTAAGGTTACCGGCTCAAGTTCAAGATTTTATTTTAAAAGATAATACGACCATTGCTTATGCTATTAAAAACCGCGTTTATCAGCGTAAACTTGATGGAAGTGATGAAGTATCGCAATGGCTTAATTTAAGCACCTACTGCGAAAAAAATATCACAAGAATGAGTTACAACAATGAAAAACTCGCTTTTGTATGTGATATAACAAAGTAAAATAGACAAATAAATTCAGATTTTATTGTGTGTATGCGTTAATCTAATACGCAAATTAACTAATAGGGATTACACGTGGCTTATAGTGCAGACGAGCTGACAGAACAGCTTATTAAATTACAGTGCAGAAGTAATTTTAAGATTAAAAATATTGCAGAGTACATGTTAGTAAACTCTAAAGAAGCATTTTATACCCACAGCGAAAGCGGCAAGGGTAAAATAGTAATTCGGCCCGCATTTGAAGTATTTAGCGATGACTTTAATGATATTGATGGCGTAACACGTGCGCAAGGGTATTTTCATAGCAGTGAGATGACACGCTTTCCTACGCGCATTTTTAAAAGCGCTCAACCTATTCATTATGGTGTTGCGTTTAAAATAAACTCTGAGCAAGCAGCCAAAGATTTTATAGCTAAACTTACGATGATTATTGGTAATTAATAAAGCAAAAATATAAACGTAAACATAAACGTAAAAAGCCGCTGAATTTATATTCAGCGGCTTTTGTATTTTTATAGCTCAATAAACCTAATAATTACTTACTTTTTAAGAAGCTATTAACCGATTCAAGTTCACGTGTTTTAAGCGCGATACAATCGTTTGTGCTTTCTTCAAGCTTACTTAATGTGCGCGCGTAGCCTGCTACATCAGCTACTTTTTCGTTAAAGAAGGTTTTTGTTGTCGCTAAGCTTTCTGCATCACAGCTTGCAGTTGTAAAGTACGGCAAGTTAGGAATAAAGAACGGCGGTAAACTTGCTGTTACTTTATCGTAGTTACTGTAAACCCAGTCAATAAATAACGCTTGGCGCTCATCTGTATAACTTTGACCTGACAAAATAGTACGCATGTCAGATGCAGTTACTTCATCCGTTAAGCTATAAGCTAATACCGCTTTTTGTAATTCAGGTTTGCCAAAAAAGCCCATAGCTGCAAGCATGTTTGTGCGTACTTGTGGATCTTTCGTTGTTTTAAACGTTGTCATGAATTGATCAAGCAGCGCTTTGTCACCATGAAAAGCAGCAAGAGTTAAGTACGTACCGGCTAAGTAAGGGTCTACTTTTTGTGGATCATTTAAATAAACTTGTGTTTGTTCTTTCGCTTTACTGATTACGTTTTGATCTTCACCATCAAAACCTAAGCGTGATACAACGGCCGCACGAAGCTGTGCGATAGCACCGTCTTCACCCGCTTTTGCTTCTAAACCATATTTTTTAGCAGCAGGCGTTACTGCACCGCGAATAAATTCAGGCCATAGGTCTTTATTGCTGTCGTCTTTAAAAGTGCGCTGTTGCGATACTAAGTAACCTAGTGCGGTATTTGCTACGCGAGGGTGGCTATCGCTTACGAACACTTCGAGGGTTTGCATTAACTTAGCAGCAGATATAACACCAGCATCAAGTAGCGCATCAGTAGCTGATAGTAACGCTAAGCGTTCACGGTCACTCAGTACGCTTGGCGCTTTTTTAATAAGTGCGCTAAATTGTGCATCATCCATTACCCAACGGTAGTAGCCTAGAGCACCTTGGTCTGGATAAATCCACTCTGGTTCAAAGTCTAAATCTAGCGTTTGGCTTTGCTTATTAAGTAATACGTTTGCTGTTTTTACTTTATCGCCAGCGCCATATTTAATTGCAACAGGTACATTCCATAATTGCTCTGGTGCATCAACGCCTGCATTTACAAAACGGCTTTGTGAAATAGTTACTTTACTACCTTGCTGATCTACTTTAACCAGCGGAAAAGAAGATTGCTCAATAAACGACTTTAAAACACTCGCTACGTCTTTATTTGATGCTTTACCAAGTGCTTCCCACAAATCGGCTGCTTCAGCATTTTTATATGAAAACTCTTTTAAGTAGCTTTGAATACCTTTTTGAAATGCGTCTTCGCCAATCCAGTTTTCAACCATGGCAAGTACTGAGCTGCCTTTACTGTAAGCAAGACCTAAACCGTCCATAATGTCGGCTTCGGTTTTAATTGGCTTACGAATAGGCTTGGTACTTAGTCGTGCATCAAGTGCCATTACGTTGTTTTGTGGCAGGTCTAAGTGCGATTCAAACTCAGGGTTAAGCTGCTTAGTAATTTTTGCAGCCATCCAGCTAGCAAATGCTTCGTTTAACCATAAGTCGTTCCACCACTTCATGGTTACTAAGTTACCGTACCATTGGTGAGCAAGTTCGTGAGCTATAATTGATACATTACGCTGTTTTTTACTGCGTGTTGCTGCAGCTAAATCAACTAATAAAATATCTTCTCGGTAGGTTACTAAGCCGGAGTTTTCCATTGCGCCAAATGGAAACTCTGGTACCGCTACTGAGTCTAATTTTTTGTAAACGTAAGGAATACCAAAATACGCTTCAAGTGCGCCCAGTACTTTTGGCATGTTTTCTTTTGCGTATTGGGCTAAGTGAATCTTACCTTGTGGGGTAATTAAACGACCAGGAATTGGCATACCTTTTATTTCTAATTCTTCAAACGGGCCAACAGTCATAGCGACTAAGTATGAAGGAATTGGCGGCGTTTTATCAAAGTAGTGTGTGGTCATATCGCCATTAACGATTGCTTTAAGCTCAGGCGTATTTGAATATACTTTTTGTGATGTAGGCGCAGTAATCGTTAACTGAAATGGAATTTTATAGCTAGGTTCATCAAAAACAGGAAACGCACGACGCGCGTCGCTCATTTCAAACTGAGTAAATAAATAAGGCGTACCTTGGTCTAGCGTTTTGTACAAGCCTACGCTTTGGCGATTATATGGCGCTGAAAAATCAACTTTAAGCGTGTATTTACCTGGTTGAATTTGCTCATCACAACTAAATTTAACTTTGCCTGTTTTAAGCATTTCGTTGTTTAAATCACAGTTTTCGTCGCCAAGCAGTTGCGCCATTTTAACAGCGTAAGCAACGCCATTTAGCTCAATGTATTTTGTTAGTTTTAGTACTTCTAGGGAAATCTCTGTCATCCCTGTGAATGTATCTTGGCTTGGGTCGAGTATTAGCGATACTTTTTGCGAGCTTGGTTTTGCGAGTTTTTCGATAACAAATTCGTTAGCGTTTGCAGCATTCATTGCCAGCGCAACGCTCACAGTTAAGAGGCTTTTGAGAAACATAATGATCCCTAGATTGTTGTTGTTAGAAATTACCCTAAATAGGCTTTTTTATGCGTATATAATTAGGGATGTGGATATCCTAACAGCTTTTTTAAATAGAGTAATTGATTATAACAGTGACTTTAAGGGGAAATAGTAACAAAGTTTGTCAGTGACTTTCACGTGTTATAAAACGTTGCCAGTGCAGGTGTGAGTTAATAGTACGTATTTTTTGGATCACGTTATTTAATAAAAGCACGTCGTTAAATTCATCACATGAATATTCGTTAAAGCCCATTAAATAATTAAAGGCGTCTTTCGAGTTAGCCTGCAGAGCATGTATACGAACTTGTTGCTCAAAGTTGAGGCGTAAGCTGCTTATTGCTGTTTTCATGCCGAGTTGATCAACATTTGGTATATCACACTTTTGTAAATAGCCAGCTCGCTCACCTTCACCTGAAAACCAAATACGCACTTTTTCACTGTACCTGCCAGTTTTTGCGGGCAAGTCGAACATCAATCGGTGTTGATTTTGCGATTTAATAAACGCTATATATTCATTAAGACCATAATTTATAAGCGCTTTGTGTACAGGGACTAAGCGGGGCTTTATTTTTCCGTGAGTATGAAAACTAAAACATAAAATATTTTGTTTAAAGATTAGATCATCAAGTGTTAAGTAACCAATTTCGTCACTGTAAGCACCACTATAATATGAAATTAAGGGCAGCCAAAAGTGCCAATGTTTTGGTTGCTCGCGGATAACTTTAACATCACCGTATATATATCCATTATAAAGTGTATGCAGCTCCATAGCTGAAAAAGGGCGACGGCCAAGATGGGTTTTCAACGCAATACCTTGAAAATAATGACGTGTTATATTTTATACTCAAACCACAGTAAGATGCGAGTGTCGTTGAGGTTAAAATCAATTAAACCCAACGATCAGCGGGACTCGTTGGGTTTCAGTAACTTTATAATAAGCTACGCTATCTGTTTATTCGCTTAATGCGCGAGCTAGACCAACAGGTTCAATTTCCACACATACTTGGTCATCATTCCAATTAATACCAACTAGTGCGTTATCTTCGCTTAAATCTTCAACCCAAGCATCTAAAAACTCGTCAAGATTAATTTCTACAGGGCTGTAGTCTTTCCATTCTTCTTTACATTGTGCCTTAGCAGCTTCTTCGCTTTCCCAAAGTAGTAATACGTCAGTTTCGTCAAATTGATTTGAATCACATACTACAAAGCCATTATCTTCTGCACCTAGCGCCCAAATTACTTCGCTAACACGTACTTTTTCTACAAAGTTAACTAGTTGTGATTCAATTTCGATATCGCTCATGTGTTTACCTTTTTAATTAGTGACTAGGATTAGTATCTATAGCTGCTTGGCGTTGGTTATATTACTTATGAAAAGCAATAAATTACGAATGTTGGCAAAAATGAGTCAACAAACGAAAGCAAATCCAATCAAGCGGGCAGTATAAACTGATGTTGAAGCATTCACAGCCTTTAAATTCACCATCAGTTAAATGGGCAGTTAAATAGTTTAATGTTTCAACAATATGTTCGTTTTATGAAATTAAAGCGTAAGTAACCTGAGTTCTGGATAATAAATCTACCCCAAGCAGTTATTTTTTAACGCTAACTGCGTTGAACTTACTTGTAATAGGCCCGCTATTAACGCGTAAACTTGCCTGGTTTTCACTGAAAACCTCTGGCTATGGCCTGTTTATCTTTCGAGGTTAAACATGAGCTGCCCGTAAGGTTCTGTCTAGAGCTATTTACTCTTTGTTGCTCGGTTTTTTTACTTAGCCCACTAGGTTATAAAACTCACGCTGCGATTAAATAGCTCTTAGAGAACAATAAATTTAAATACCATTATGGTTCAATATATTAGTAAAAATTTTTGCCTAGTTCTAGCGCAGTTTCCTTATCGTTAAATAGACTCAATATATAATACCAATTCGCTTAATTAAATAATCTATTTTGAAGTAAGAAAATCGTGTCGATAACAAGGAAAAAATTTCGTTATTTGTTCTATGTCAGAAGTTTTTAACGTAGTTAGCGTCAGATTTAATATCTCAGATTGATTAAGTATTATTGCGGGTTGGTATAAGAAAGTTGGTATTAATTGCTCATTAAAAAAGCCGCAAAAGCGGCTTTTAGAAGTTTTACTTACAATGCAAAAATTTATTCTGAACGGCTAGTAACTTCAAGTAAATGATAACCAAATTGTGTTTGTACTGGGCCTTGTACTTGGTTAATAGGCGCAGAAAACACCACTTTATCAAATTCTGGTACCATCATGCCCGGTCCAAACTCGCCAAGGGCGCCGCCATCTTGACCTGAAGGACAGTTAGAGTGGTTTTTTGCTAATTCAGCAAAATCTTCACCTTGTTCAATTTTTGTTTTTAAGTCTAAGCATTGTGCTTCGCTATCTACTAATATGTGTCGTGCGCTTGCCACTGTCATAAAATCTCCCGCTTATTTATGTGGTGTTTTTTTAACCTAATGAAATGTCATTCTAGTTAGTTTCAACTAATTGTACCAGTATAAACTTAATTATTAGAAAGTGTATTTTCAATTGCCGTAATCATCTTTTCTGAGTCAGGTGACACTTTGCTGTTAAACCGTAAAATTGTTTTGCGATCTGCAGATACTAGGTATTTATAAAAATTCCAATTAGGGGAACTAGTTTGCTCATTTAGGTGTTTAAAAATAGGATTGGCATCACTGCCTCGTACTTCACTGGTAGCAAACATAGGAAAAGTAACCCCATAATTAATAAAGCAGACTTTAGCTGTCGCTTTTTCATCATTTTCTTCTTGAAAGAAATCGTCAGAAGGAAACCCTAAGACAACTAACCCCTGACTTTTATATTGTTTATAAAGTGCTTCTAAGCCTTTAAATTGAGGTGTGAAACCGCAGTTACTGGCTGTATTAACGATCAATAAAGGCTTATTTTTAAACTGACATAAGTTGATTGACTCTTCAGAACGTAACTTACGTATATTGACGTTAGTAAAATCTTGGCATGTTGTGGCCACGTGCTTATCAATTGATTCTGTTTGAGCATGAAGTGGTGTATTTATTAATAAAACCCCTAAACCGAGTAATATTTTTTTAGCATAGCTAACGACCTAAACTTTACGATTGTTTGAGTGGATGATCATACGCTAATATGGAGAAAATTGATCAACCATGCAATCTATTATGACAACCCGTTTAGCAACTATAAATGATCTTAGCGAAATCGTAGCAATTTACAACGAGACTATAGCTGGTCGAATGGTGACTGCTGACACTGAAGAAGTCACCGTTGAAGAAAAGCGTGAGTGGTTTAATAGCCATACACAAAAAAGACCTATTTATGTTTACTGTGAGAATAACAAAATACTCGCATGGCTTAGTTATAAATCATTTTATGGTCGCCCAGCTTACGATGGCACTGTTGAAATGAGCATATATATTACCGCAAAAGCACAAGGTAAAGGGCTTGGCAAAAAGTTGATGAAATTTGCACAAACCCAAGCTAAACAACTCAATATACGCGTATTGCTAGGATTTATTTTTAGCCACAACTTACCAAGTGTAAATCTATTTAAACATTTTGGCTTCGATGTTTGGGGAGAGTTACCCAATGTCGCTATGATGGATAGTAAGCTTTATAGCCTTACTATTTTCGGAAAACATGTAGAATAAAGTTCGTATCTCTTTTAGGTAAAAAATCTTATGAAATAACGCTAAGAACCTATGCTAACTAAACAATAATAGGCTACGCTATTAATATATTAAGTTAATTATTTTTAAAGTGTAGCTTGATGATTCGGAAAATATTAATAGTAGACAGCAGCACTATTATCGCAATGCGAGTAAAAGTACTTTTAGAGTTAATTGGATGTGAGGTTGAATTAATTCATTTTTCTATGCTCGATATGCATATAAATGCTGATGCGTATGATTTAATTATAGTGGCACATGGAGTACCTGTTATTTCTATTGAACCGTTGATTGCTAAGGTCTCACAATCACGGTTTATGTTGCTTGCTCCAAAAGCTGAAAATGGTGAACAACTAAACGCATTTAGTGAGCTTAATCATGCTGTTGCTAATGCAACTGTAGTTTACCCATTTTTTTCTAATAAGGAGATAACTTCTCTACTTGAGAGTTTATTAGAGCTTGGCTCTAACCATATTCTTCAATTACCCACTATTTTACTGGTTGATCATATACCTGAGCGTCTTGAAAAAATGAAAAGCAGCTTAGTAGGCGCTCATATAAACACCTACACCGCGACAAATTTAGATGAAGTATTGGCAATATCCGTTGATACTAAAATTGATATATTAATTAGTGATTTTAGTTTTGGTGATGTAACTGGGTTAGGTATATTTTCTAGCCTAAAATTAAAGCAGCCACATTGTAGGTGTTTACTTTTTACGTCACGCCCTGATCAAGTGTCCATGATTGAGGCTATTCGTGAGGGAGTTGAAGATGTACTTATTAAACCCCTTAACGATAGTATTCTTTTGCAGTCGGTCCATAAGCTATGGCAAACCGAATTATTGAAACGACATAATGCAGAGTTAGTAGAAAGGCTTCAAGACACCGTAGATGCGCTTATTGAAAAGGATAGCTTATTACAAGTTATTTATAAGCATACACCCGATGCAATTATGTTATTTGAGCGCGGTGGTAAAGTTATCGAAGCGAATGATGCTTGCTTAAAGCTATTTGATTTACCGTTTAATGAATTAGAAAGTAAGTCTCTTTTTGATTTTTTAGATGTTGATTCAAGCGCAGGAATTAAAGATAAAATTTTGACTTTAAATAGTAATCGACAGTTTAGTTGCGATTTACGTTTAACAAAAACACTAGGGGGTTATATACCTCTTGTGGGATCTTTTAATGAAATAGATCACCATGGTGAAATTGCGCTGGCAGTTATTTTTAAAAATGTAACGCACTTAAAACAAAAAGAAGAGTTGCTACTTGAAGCAAAAGATATTTTAGAAGAACAAGTTAGAGCGCGTACCTCACAGTTAGAGCACGCTAAAAATGTGGCTGAAGCCGCCAATTTAAGTAAATCAGAATTTTTAGCAAACATGTCTCACGAACTTCGTACACCAATGCATTCAATTTTAAGCTTTTCTCGTTTTGGCTTAAATAAATTAGAGGTTGGTGATTTTGCGGAAGAAAAATTATTTAAGTACTTGTCTCGAATTGAATCCAGTGGAGAACGGTTACTTTCATTACTTAATAATTTACTGGATCTATCCAAGCTTGATGTGGGTAAATTTCCTTTCAATCCTAGAACACATAATTTAGCTAATATCATTAGAACGAGTATTGATGATGTCGCTGGAACTGCAATGGAAAAAGAGATTGAAATCATTTTTTCAGTGCAGTCTAACCCGGTAGTCGCTCTGTGTGATGAGGAACAAATTAATCAATTAATGTGTAATTTATTAGGTAACGCATTAAAGTTTAGTGAGCCAAAAAGTAAAATTAAAGTGGAATTGGCATCTGAGAACGAGTTTGCAGTAATAGCCGTTATCGATAATGGTATTGGTATACCTGAGGATGAACTTGAAGACATTTTCACTAAATTTGTACAAAGCAGTAAAACCAATAGCGGAGCTGGTGGAACAGGGTTAGGCCTTGCATTATGTAGGGAGTTTGTTTCTTTGCATCAAGGTAATATTACAGCCTTAAATAACACTAATGGCGGCGCTACTATTTGTATACAAATACCACTTAAAATAAACCTAGACGAACACTTAGCACTGCAAAGCAGTTAATTTTTTAAACAAGTGTTTGAAGTAGCATATTTAGAATTTAAATGGATGATGAAACGATGGCTTTAACAAAAATACTCGCAGTGGATGACGAACCCTTTAATCTTGAAATTATAGAAGAGATTCTGGAGGACCTCGATTTTGAATTAAAGGTAGCCGTTAGCGGTCCAGAGTGCTTGAGTATGGTAGAGGACTATATGCCTCAGGTTATATTACTGGATGTGAGTATGCCACAAATGAATGGTTACGAAGTCTGTAAGAGCCTTAAATCCAACCCAAATACCGCGCATATAATTGTGATGTTTGTATCAGCAAGGGGGACGGTTGAGGAACGTATGGAAGGTTACTCTGTTGGTGCAGAAGATTATATTGTTAAACCGTTTGGGCATGACGAACTCAAGTCTAAATTAAATAATTTGAATCAAGTGTTGGTAGAGAAAGAGAGTCTTGAAAAACAAGTTGAAGATGCAACTTCTACAGCATTTAATGCGATGGCTAATAGTAGTGAAATGGGGCAAATAGTTAATTATGTTGAAAATATTGGTTTTATAAATGATCCCCAAAGTTTAGGAAAAGCGCTCATAGATTGTCTACAGTCTTTTAATTTGCAAAGTAACGTAGAGTTTCGATATGCGAATGTTATAGAGCATTTTGCGTTACATGGGGTTTGTTCACCGATTGTTATTGAACTATTTGAAATGCTTAAAAGTAAAGGTCGGTTGCACGAATTTTCACATCGAATTTTGGTTAACTACGAATACATAAGCTTACTGGTTTTAAATATGCCGGATCATGATCCAGATAAGCATGGACGAATTCGTGACCACGTATGTTTTATTGTCAGTGTTACAGAGCAGCAATTACGAGCAATAATGACCAAAAGAATACTTGTATCCCAACAAGAACGACTAAATACGGTCGCAAATTCCGTACATAGTAAATTTCATAGTTTAATTGGCTTACTTAACGATAATCGTAAAAATAACGAAAGAGTTTTTAAGCAACTACAAGAAGATCTTGAAGTGCGAATACCAACAATGGGATTAGATGAGGACCAAGAGGTTTTTATTTACAAAAAAGTAGATGAAACAATTCAAAATTCAATTGCAAGAGAGGAGTCAGTTCAAGAAGTTAAAGGATCTTTTGCTGAGATTGAACAAGACCTGTCATTACTTTTAAAGAGCTAAGTAACCTGAGGACTGGATAATAAATCTATCTTAAGCAGTTTGTTCAGCACTGACTGGGTTGAATTTACTAAAATCTCTGGCTAGAGAAAATAAGTTTAAATATATTTATTATTCAAAATGTTAGTAAATCTCTTAACCAGAGTTCAGGTTAAATATACTTAACTAAATAATGTTACTTTAAAGGCTTACACCAACTGCATTATGCATCTCTGGGTAAGCCTTTTTCTACAATTCTGATTAACCTAGCTGTTTTACGAAGCGCTACTCGTTGTTTATCATTTTGTTGGGAAAGTGCCCATTCAATATGCTCTAAAACAAGTTCACTGCATATTTGGCTTTTGTCTTCTAAGGCATAAATAATAGCGGGACTAAATTGTGCATTACCTAACCCTATTGCTAAGTTACGTAACCAACGTTCGTGACCAATACGGCGAATAGGACTGCCTTCGGTATTTTTTAAAAAAGTAGCTTCATCCCAAGCAAACAACTCAAGTAAATCTTTGTCTTTTAATTGAGTGCGCGGGTGAAAATCGTTTTCGTCAGTAATTTGGCCATAACGATTCCAAGGGCATACTAACTGACAATCATCGCAGCCATAAATTCTATTACCCAATAAAGTCCTGTATTGCTCTGGAATGGGCCCTTGGTGCTCTATTGTTAAGTACGATATGCATTTACGTGCGTCAACGACATAAGGCTCTACAATTGCGCCTGTTGGGCAAAGAGTGATGCAGGCAACGCATTTACCGCAGCCTTCAAAGGTGTTTTCGGCGTCTATTGGCAGTGGTAAATCAATAAATAGCTCGCCTAAAAAAACCACGATCCTGCTTCTTGATTAATTAACAAAGAATGCTTACCACGCCAACCTAAACCCGCTTTCTCGGCGAGTTGACGTTCAAGTACTGGGGCTGAATCTACAAAGGGTCTAAAGCCATATTCACCAATTTCTTGTTCTATTTTTTGGCCGAGTTTTTTTAATCGATTACGCATTAATTTATGATAATCACGGCCCAGTGCGTATCGGCTTATATATGCTTTTTCTTTATTTTTTAAGGTTTTTGCAAAGCCAGCATCGGGTGGGAGGTAATTCATTTTTACTGATATTACACGCTGTGTGCCAGGTACTAATTCAGCTGGGCGAGCGCGTTTCATGCCGTGTGAAGCCATGTAGTCCATTGAACCATGAAAGCCAGCATCAAGCCAACGTTGCAGTTGAGCCTCGTGCTTACTTAGGTCAATATCGGTAATACCCACTTCGCTAAAGCCAAGCTCTTGTCCCCAGGTTTTTATTTGCAGGGCTAATTTTTCATAGTCTGGGGTTGGGTTGCTCACACACTTTACACACTTAAATTAATAGCTGCGTAATTTACCATATTTACTAGGGCTTGTTTATCTTTCGGGTTGAATTTAAAGCAGTGAGTTTGGTTTTTAAGTAAGGCAAAGCTATGTTGTATGGTTGTTCCCCATAAATAGTCGATAACGCAGCATAGATGCCTGCCATGCGCTGTCTCTAGGTAGAAAAATTTTAATCCTAAAAGGCCAACAGGCTCTAATAAGTTAAAACGTTTTGTTAAAGTACAAAACGTTTTAACTGTTGTTGAGTTTGTAAGCTTAGCTGCTGAGAGTTTTCGCTATCGGCCACAGCAGTGTCGATTAATTGCTTAGCTTGCTCACCTAGCTCTACAATTTGCTCAACAGATTGATGAGTTTGAGTTTGTGTTTGCTCAAGCAGATGCACGGCACTGGCTATTTGCTTCAATTGTTGCTGATTTTGCTCAAATTCATTAAGCATCTTGCTAAACCCGTCAGACGTTGCACTAATTGCACTTTGTGCACTATTAGAGTGGGTGATCAGTTGCTCTGACTCTTTATTTGTTTCGTTTACTAGCTCATTCATTTGGGTAATAAAATCACTAATTTGTCTTGTTGCGCCACTTACCTTTATAGAAAGCGTACGGACTTCATCGGCAACTACAGCAAAGCCTCGTCCAGCTTCACCTGCTCGGGCTGCTTCTATTGCAGCGTTGAGTGCTAATAAGTTGGTTTGATCTGAAAACTCTTCAACCATTTTTAAAATACTACGTATATTTTCACTGTTTTCTTTTAAACCTGCGACCGTATTTGAAAAACTACCTAGCATATTAGTGATTAATTTAACTTGTTCGACAAGCGCTGAAAGCTCTTTAGCTGAGAGTTTTACAAAGTTTAGATGTTCATTATTAACGTTATGGACACTGTCGGTATTAATGACTATGTTTTGTAAGCTTTGCGTTATTTGCATACTCGCATTAATTATACTGTGGCTTAAATGTATTTGTTGCTCGCTTGAGTTGTCCGTATTTTTCATTGATTCGGTAACGGCTTTATTACTATTGGCACTGGCTTCAGCGCTACTGTAAGTTGTATTTAGTAGTTCGCCTAAGTGAGTGGTGAAAGTGTTGTATTGGGTACTTAAATCTCTAAATTCATCATACGAAAAATGCGGAAGTTTTGCGGCTAAATTAGCATCTTGTTGGTTTATTTTTATTAGTGTATCGCGCATCGCGGTAATAGGGCGCACGATTAAAAAACGCATATACGAAAGTGTAAAACCAAATCCCATAACAATTACTAGTGTTAAAAGCCAAAATAGCTCTGTACTTTGTTGTTCGCTAAGGCTTTGGTACAACCAAAACAGAGTGATGGCTTGAAATAGGAATACAAAACTTAGATTGCCTACAATTTTACGTGTTAATGTGAAAAAGAAGGTCTGCTCGATGTAATTATAAATTTTCATGTAGCTACTCATTTTACTGAAACCTTTATGGTATTAGTGCTCTTACGTTCTATGTAAGGAGTATAGATGTGTTTAACTATGATCTAACGATAGTAAGTATGCTTTAGTTTGTGCTGGGTAGTTGGTAAAAATCCCATCTAAACCATATTCGAGCATTAGTGCTATATCTTGCTCTTTGTCTACCGTGTAGGCATAAATTTTTAGTCCGCGTTGCTTTGCATCATTAGCAAATGCTTTATTAACAAAATTTTTATCTACATGCACACTATAGGCATTTAAATCTTCAGCAAATTTTGCATAGCTTATAGGTATAGAAGACGTTAGTACGCCTATTTTCAACCATGGTAAACGGTTTTTAAGCCACAGTAATTGATGGTGATCAAACGATGATACTAAAACATTGGTACGTGATATTTTTCCCATACTTATATTGTATTCAAGTTGAGTCGCAAGTTTTTCAAGTTCAAAAGTATGCTTAAGCTCTAGGTTGAGTAATGTTTTATCGTTATTCCAATCTAATAACTGCTGTAAGTTAGGTACAGACTCACCATTTCCCGCGTCAAGCTTGGCTATTGTTACAGCGTCAAATTCATTGACCTTACCTGTGCCATTAGTCGTTCTATCAAGCCATGAATCGTGGATTAACATGTAATCATCAATAGCACTTTGTATATCTACTTCAATGCCATCTACACCTATTTTTAGCGCTTCTAAAATAGCACTTTTAGTGTTTTCTGGGAAATGTCCGCTTGCGCCTCTGTGTGCAAATACTTTCATTTACGTGCCTTTTTTGTGATTGACCAAGTTTCAAAGCAGGCGGCACTAACAATTAATGTGCCACCTATTAGTGTCATTGCTGATGGGCGTTCATGTATTATAATAATCGCTAATAGTGTGCCATAAAGAGGTTGAAGGCAAGAAATGAGCCCAGCAGTAGCAGCAGATAAATGTTTTAAACTGGCTGCAAATAGTGAATGAGGCGTAGCTGTAAATATTACCCCTGCAATCAAAATTAATAACAAATCATGGTTACTTATTTCATACACAGGTACTTTTATAAATGCACATAGCATAAGGCTTGCAACCAAGGTTTGATAAAACATAGTTTGTGGGCCACCGTATTGGCTAAAGTAACGTTTGTGAGTGATGTTTCTTATTGAAAAAAAGAATGCTGACACTACGCCTGTTATCACTCCAAGAGTTACGTCGTCACCTAAACTGGCAGTAGGGACAAGAAGGTAAATACCTAATATAACCACCGCTGCACTAAGTATATCTTTAGCTTTGGGTTTACTCTTATTAAATAAAGGCTCTAAAAATACAGTAATTACTGGATAACTAAAAAATGCGAGCATCCCAATTGTTATACCCGCCATTTGCATACCAGCAAAGTAGGTAACCCAATGTATACCTACCGCCACACCGAGCAATATAGCCATTAAATAATCTTTAGGTTTATTAAGCTTAATAGGTTTTTTTGCATACTTAGCAAAAACCAAATCGCAATGCCAGCAACTGTGGTTCTATAGACGGTTATATCAAGTGCATTTAAGCCAATGAGCTTTGCAAATAGAGCGGTTCCGCCAAAAAGTAATACGGCAATATGTAAATAAAGCAGGCTTTGCTGTTGGGGTTGCATTGAGTTTCCTTGTTATGCTTTTTAGCATATTAGCATCGGTTCATAGGTTGGATCTTAAGAAAACTTGAAGTTGAACTCTGTTAATGATCAAATAGTTACGCCAATAAAAACATGACTAAAAACAGAGTTCACATGCAGATTAACCAAGTTTCAAACCAATTAAAAGCCCTTATCTCAGAAAAACACCTCATTGAGCTTGCAAAAACCTCTGGATTTCAAGTTCGACACCGTTGCCTGTCGATCGTTTCTCTGCTCAAAGCCGTATTTAAAAGCTTATCTTGCCTGCAAGACGCTAACTTGTCAGATATCCATCAAAACTTGCGAACGCAGGCTGATTGCACGATAAGTTATAAACCCTTTCATAATCAAATTCGAAAACCAGCCTTGACTGAGCTTGTCCGTGAGCTCGTTATTCAAGCGATGTCTAAATTGACTGTAAACACGCTGGATAAAACCTTTTTACCCAGCGAGGAATACAGCGAGTGTTATTGCAAGATGGTTCTTCATTTGCTCTACATGATGAATTAGCGCAGGTTTTTGCTGGTCGTTTTACTGCTGTAAGTCCTGCCGCAATTGAGTTGCACGTTACCTATGACCTATTTAATGAACAACCCTGCGAAATAGATATTCGTCCTGATGTTGAAACTGAGCGCGCCTTTTTACCAGGTAGCCACACACTTGAAGATACGTTATTACTTGCTGATGCTGGGTATTTTGACTTAGATTACTTTGAGCAAGTAGCTCAAGATGGCGGATATTTTTTGATCAGAGCAAATAAAAACATTAACCCAATCGTTACATCAGCTTATTGCGCGGGTATAGAACTTAAAGAAAAGAACATTAAAATCAAAACGTTACTCGATAAATTCGCAAGCCAACCACTTGAATTAACAGTACGTTGGAAGAAAAATGGGCCCGAGTACAGGCTTATCTATTTACCGAATGAAAAGCGCCCCGTTTTCCTTGTTACTAATTTAAAAGAGGCACAGTTTAGCTTTGACGAACTACTCGATATATATGCAACTCGTTGGCAAATTGAGTTGTTTTTCAAAGAACTAAAGTCATGGAATAACCTTAAAGGGTTCATCACACGAGATCCTCATATTGCCGAATCATTGGTTTGGCTGAGCATACTGCAAACACTTATCAAGCGTTTTATCTGCCATAGTGCAGCGGGTATGTTTAAGTGTGCGATCTCGACATTTAGAGCGAGTAAGTGCAGTTATCTTTGGTTGGATGATATTCTGGATTGCATAGAACAAACACGGTGCAGCCATAAGATACATCGTGTATTTGAGCTACTAGCGGTAAATTGTAAGCGGCAAAGCATTGAGAAAAACAATGATATTTGCCGTTTTAAGATAGGAAGTCACACGGTCTGTGTTCCTTAAGAACTAAGCTATGAGCATCGGTTAAAAATTCTTGAGATGATTTTTTTAATACATGACAAATGTCAGTAAAGTTAATGACATTCCACACTCACATTATTTTTGCACACTGGCATAATTACTCTACTTAATTGGAGGTAGTTATGAATTCCTTAATTTTATTTAGTTTGACTCTTAGTGAAGCGCTAGAAACATTAAATTTTACTATTAGTGACGCATATTGCTTTATGCTGATATGTATTTTCGTGTTATTTATATTTAGTAATAAAAACAAAATTATAAATAAAAATAATATACCAGAGGTATTAGCATGAGTTCACTTAGTGTCTTTTCTAAGCAAAGCGATAAAGGTTTTTGGAAATATGGACATCTAATTTTTACTGGCTTTTACTTACTTCCGATGATAATCGATTTTGCTCATTTCACGAGTGAGCAAATCGTTATTTCCTTAGCTTTTTATATTGCATTTATTCTTTTATATGTAAAAGCAATAAATTGTAAAGGTACTGGTGTAACTAAGTTATTTTTAGCAATGCTATTAATTTGCTTCAGTGCTACTTTTTACAGCACTGGCACTCCTACCTTGTTTGGCTTTGCAGCCTATATAGCAGGCTATGCATACAGCAAGCGTCAAAGAGTTTATGCTGCACTAGCGATTATATTCTCGGTTTTATTAAGCGCATATATTGGTGATATAGGAAAGGTTCAGTACTTTTTAGCGATTGCTTTAATTTTATGCGCTGCGTTATTTAGCTACGGCATTGCAGCAAGAAGGGAGCGTCAATATAAAAAGCGTGAACAAGAAAATGCAAACCAACTAGAGCAATTAGCAGCAATTGCAGAGCGAGAGCGAATAGCTCGTGATTTACATGATATTTTAGGCCATTCACTTTCATCAATAGCTCTAAAAGCCGAGCTTGCCAACAAATTATATAACGCTGAGCGGTTTGAACAAGCTGGAAATGAAATTACCCAAGTAGCCGATTTAGCCCGTGCGCTTTTATCAGATGTTCGTCACGCTGTAACCGATTTAAAACAGCAGCAACTGACAGGGCAAGTTGAGCAACTAAAACAGCGCTTAGAGGAGCAAAACATTATCACTAATGTAACGCTTAATTTACCGGTGTTACCTGCAGTAATAGAAAGCGAGCTGTGTTTAATTATTAAAGAAAGCGTGACGAATATTTTACGTCATAGTAAAGCCAATCAATGCGATATTAATCTCACATCAACTAAACAAAGCATAACGCTAAATTTATTTAATAACGGTGATTGTGAAAATATCACTCCTGGCAATGGTTTAACGGGTATTAAACAGCGCGTAGAAAAGTTAAATGGCCAAGTGAAATTTGAAATTCAAAATGGATTTAAACTGACAGCACACATTCCTTTGCCATAAGCAAAGTTAAAAATACCAAGTAAAGGAAAAAGTATGATCAAAGTATTTTTAGTAGAAGACCAAGGGTTAGTTCGCGATGCTATATCAGCATTACTAAGTCTCGACTTTAATATAGAAGTAATAGGCCAGGCGTGCGACGGACAAGCTGCACTTGATCACCTATCTAGTTTATCAAACGTATTACTACCAGATATTGTACTTAGCGATATTGAAATGCCAAATATAAATGGCATTGAACTAAGTGAACAAATAGCTGCAAAACACCCATCAATTAAAGTAGTAATAATGACTACGTTTTCCCGCGCGGGTTACATCAGACGTTCACTTTCGGCTGGTGTTAAAGGCTTTATTTTAAAAGAAGCACCAAGTGAAGATTTGGTAAATGCACTTAAAAAAGTAATGTTGGGGCAAAAAGTGATAGACCCAGAACTTGCTATTAATGCACTGGATGACTCCGATCCACTTACAGATAAAGAGCGCAAAGCACTTAAACTTGCAAGTGACGGTCTTAAAACGAGTGAAATAGCCAAGCAGTTGTTTATAAGCGAGGGAACTACACGTAATTATCTCTCGGATGCTATAGCTAAATTAAATGCCACAAACCGAATAGATGCAGCACGTATAGCGAAACAAAAAGGATGGCTTTAAAATATAGGGCTGAACATAGCCCTATATTTTAAAGCAAAAAAACAGACTAATTATAATAGTTATGTATTTCCCTCATGCCCTTCATTTTATATGTCTAGGAGCGGTTGGTGACAGTATTTTTTCCTAATAAATTTATGTAGTACGTTAGTTTTGAGCTGATTCGAATAAACTAACTTCTAAAGAGTGCTGGCTTACGCTGTTCCTTCTTAAGGCGATATATAAGTCGGAGTGAATGTATATACCTTCTTTACCTGATGTCATTCCTGCAATTTCAAACCATGAAAGCAGTTGGCGTTTTCTACCTGCTAATTCAAGCCTTATATCACGCTTTTTAAATATAATGTCTAAGTCGGCAAGCATGGCCATTACACTTAAATCTAAGTGAGTAAAGCAGGGGACAGCATCAATTATTACGCATTGAGTGTCGTCTTTTTGTCTTGCGTATTGCTCTAGTAATCTGCGTTTAAAGTAGCTGGCATTAAAGTAAGTTAGAGGGGAATTAAAACGATAAATAAACACGCCTTGGACTGCTTTTGCTTTATCTGTTGCATCTAAACTTCTTACAACTCCGTTTATATCTACGCCTAGTATATTGTCAGTTGGACGCATTACTGTGCGGATAAACTGAAATAGTCCCAGTAATACAGCAAGCGTGATGCCAGGGATAACACCAATAAATAACACCGCAAGTAAGGTGGTCGAGGCTAGATAAAATGCCTGTTTATCTTTTCGCTTTAATTGCCAAACCGCTTTTAAATCGAGTAAATGAACAGAGGCAATAATAAGTACAATACCTAGCGCTGCGCTTGGAATAAATTCAAGTGGGGCTGTTAAAAATACAGCTATGAGCGCAATAATGGCCGCTGCTATTATTGATACTAACTGCGTTTTACCACCCGTTGCATCGTTAACAGCGGTGCGTGAGTCGGCGCCACTGACTGCAAAACCTTGCGAAAGAGCTGACGCTATATTGGCAATACCTAGTGCTCTAAATTCTTTATCGGCGTCTATGTCGTAGCCATTTTTAGCTGCAAAGCTGCGGGCAGTTAGCATCATACTAACAAAGCTCACTATGGCTAAGTTAAGTGCGGGTACCACCAGCTCACGAATAATCCCTAAATCAAAAACAGGGGTATTAAAAACGGGAAGCCCGCCAGTTACTGTGCCAATAGTTTTTATATCAAGCTGTTTTAAATCAAAAATCCATACCAAAAGCGCACCGAAAGCAATAGCAAACATAGATGCAGGCCACGTGGGCTTTATCCGTTTCATGGCAAAATAGACCGCCAGTGTAAACAAAGCCATTAATAAGGTTGGAACGTGTGTTTGCGCTAGGTATGTGGGCACACCACCGAGGCGTTCAAGTAAGTAGCGCTCATCAAAAGTAAAACCAAATACTTTAGAAAATTGACCAACAATAATAGTGATGGCTACGCCGTTTAGTAAGCCCATTAAAATAGGTTTAGATAAAAAGTCAGCTAATACACCTAACTTAAACTTACTAGCTATAAAGCACCAAAAGCCGGTCATAGCGGTCATGGTGACAACAAGTTGCCAATGCTTAAAGCTGTCACCTGCAGCAAGAGGTGTTACTACAGCGGCAATAACAGCGCAGGTTGCGGCATCAGGGCCGACTATTAATTGTTTTGAAGTACCAAAAAGTGCATATAGCATCATTGGCAGTATGCAAGAATATAACCCGACGGCGGCGTTAACACCGGTTAGTTGTGCGTAAGCAATGGCAACAGGTAAAGCCACTGCAGCTACCGATAGCGCCGCCCTTACATCATCAGCAAACCATTGTCGCTCATAGTGCAGCAATGTATTTAAACCGGGCATAAAATTATATAAACGCGACAGCACTTTAGTTTTCCTGCTAATAGTTACAACGTTTTGATAGTAAATTTAATATTCAAATAAGTATAGCGGGCACGGGGTTATTTTAATAAATGGGGATGATTTAAATTAATAATGATTTTAAATTACTTTAAAACACGAGCTGATAATTAATGTGGGATTGTTATGCTGAAAAACAGTTAAATTACAGATATAAAAAATGACGCTTGCGTTGTGATAACACGCGCGCCATTTTATAGTTTTAAAAAGTGCCTGCTCATAAAAATAAGGAGCAGGCTAAACTTTAGGGGGATATTAAAATTTTGCGCGAATACCAAAGCTGTAACGACGATCCGCTTCAGTGTACTTCCAAGCACCACCTAGTTCAGATAGATAGATTGAAGGTTCACCTGTTAAGTTCGTTGCATTACCAACAAGCGTAATGTTTTCGTTAATGTCCCAACTTGCAGAGAAGTCTAACTGACCTCTATCGTCACGGTAGTTATTACCATAAACAGTGCCATCTTCAGAAATGCTGCCATTGGAGTTAATATTTTCTACACGTTTTTCGTTTTCAGTATCTAAGAAACTGTCACGATAGTTATAAGCGATACGAGTAGAGAACCCTTCGTACTCCCAAAATACTTGTAAGTTGTAAGTGTTTTTAGAGATATCTAATAACGGATTGCCATTTGGTTGCTCACTATCTGCATATGTGTAGTTTGCATTGATGCCTAAGCCAGAAAATGCACCTGGTAGGCTTGTAAAGAACTGCTGGTAGCCCACTTCAAAACCTTGAACTGAACCGTTTTCACCATTTACATTTTTAACAGTATCGATACCCGTTAGTCCTGCGTCGCGTAAGCCTGCAACATGGTTAAAGCCGTCAGCATCTACTGGAAAGTCAGTTGCATCAGAGTAAACTAAATTGTCTTGAGATACACCCGCTGCATCAAGTTGACATACTTGGTTCCACTGAGTCACGTTTTGACCAGCAGTAGTGCTTGATGAAGCGACACAACTACTTTCGTTGCTTAAGAAAGATTCAACATCTTTATAAAATACTGCGAAAGATAGTACGTTTCCTTCATCAAAGTAATGCTCTACAGATAAGTCGTATTGTGTTGCACGGTATGGTTCTAAATCAATAGAGCCTTGCGTTGCACCCGTAATGTCGTTGTTAACGTCAAACGCAGGGCTTAGCTCGCTAAAGTCAGCGCGGCGCATAACTTTTGCTGCAGCAAAACGAAATAGTGTTTCATCTGAGTAGTTATAAGTAACGTTTAAGCTTGGTAAAAAATCGCTGTAGTCGTTTTCGCCAGTTACTTTTTCGCCATTGAGGAACACGCTTGATTCAAGATCTGTAGTTACATAACGACCACCTACAATAGCGGTGATATCATCAAAATCTAAATATGCAGATACATACACTGCGGCTGTATCTTCAACCACATTGCGGTATGCGCTATCTTGAAACTTTTGGTTGTCTGAAAGGCTGCCCGTTGAAGCTAGGTTAGTGCCTACAAGCAATTGTTGAAGTTGAGCATAAGTATTTGCTGGGTTGGATAAACCGTTATAGCTTAAAAAAGTTAGTAGGTCATTTTGCCCCGAGTGTCCTAGTTGGTCAAAAGAGTTGTCGTGGCTAACGGTAGTAAAGCTATCAGGAAATGCAGAATTGAAATCATCAACCCATAAAGTAGCTAATGAACCATCTGAGTCATTAAATGCATTTTTATAAATGTCTTTAATTTCTACTTTGTATTGTTCGTATTCGTAATCACGGTTAGTAACACGTACACCTGCTTTTACTTTAGATACCCAACTTAAGCTGCTGAGAGGTTCGAACATTTCAATATCAAAACGAACCGCTGTTTCATCATTGTTTGTTCTTTTATCTTCACTTTTAAAAGTACGTAATGCTAAGTTTTGTGGGTCGGTAAATGCATTTGGATCTGAATGAATGATGCTTGGTAATTTATTACCGTTTTGCGAAAATGCACCATCATATAAATGATTTACTAAATCAACCCCACCGCTAGCTTCAAAGGTCGACTTTTCGATTGGACGAAGTGTAAATTCAGAATCAGGCCTTACGCTTTCTGATGATGCTACCGCAATTTCACCAGAGATTTTTATGCTGTCAGTAAGGTTCCACTCTGCACCAAGTGCATTTGAAAACGAGTCGGTTTCACGAAAGTCACTGTATGTTTTTGGGATACCAAATTCGTTTGTTAGCGTGTAGTTGTTTACGCCGTTAGCACCTTGAGTTGTGTTTGCATCTGTTGATAATGAGCCAACGACACCTAAAATAGAATTACCAGCTTGCTCGCCAGAGCGCTTAGTACCGCTTAAATCAAGGTACACCATGCCGTTACCAGATGTTGGTGCCCACTGAAGAGATAAATTTACAGCAGTACGTTCACGTTTTTCTACGTATTGTTCAACACTGTGCTCATCTCTAACAATGGCATTACCACTAGGTGTATTACCTTCTTGACCATTAATTTCGATATCTTGAGGTTTAACTCGGCTAGATGTTTCATCTTGACGAATTTCACGATCTTGATATGAAAACATAGCAATGGCACCAAAAGTACCCATTTCGTCAAAGTCCCAATTGTTACCAATTGAGCCGCTAAAAATAGGTGCAATATTCTCTGTTTTATCAGCGTATTCGCCATCAAGAGAGATTGCGCCGGTTAGCTTATCCAGCTCTAGTGGGCGAACTGTCTTTAAACTCACTGTTCCGCCTAATGCACCTTCAATCATATCGGCAGTAGGCGATTTAACTACTTCTACTGTTTTTAAGAAGCTTGATGGGTAATCTTGCAAGCTAATACCGTCACGAGAGTCACCAATCGTAGAGCGGCCATTTAATTCAACACGGTTTTGAGGTAAGCCACGAATAGAAACACTGTCACCCACACCAAAGTCGGTATTAATAGATACGCCAGTAATACGTTGCAGTGCTTCTGCAATGTTATTGTCTGGTAATTTACCTATATCTTCAGCAACAATAGCATCAACAATACGCCCATCAGTACGTTTAAGCATTGCCGCAGCTTTCATGCTACCTAGCATGCCTTTTACTTCAATAACTTCAATATCATCAGATGCGGTTTCTGAAGCAGTTGGAGCCTCTTGCGCTGCAATATTAGAAGAAGCCATTAATAAAAGGGCTGCGGCACTGATTGTTGTAGAGCTACTTCTTTTATGTTTATTAGTTAATGTTGAAGTAATTTGATTGAGTTTCATGTATCTCTCCCGTTTGGGTACGACTTAACGTCATTGTGTGTGTTGTTACTTGGTTTGGTTAACCAATTTAACTACTTTTCCCTGCACCGTGTCATACAGGTGGTATGGTTGAAATTAGTCCAATTCAGCTTTTATTACAACCTTTGTTTACCAAAAATTCACAAAATGTATTACAAAGTGTTCATTTATTTTTTTATATTTAATAAATTTAACGGCTTATGGTTTACTTTTGTTTTTTATATTTTGAGTGAGTTTTATTAAAGTATGTTTACCAGGGGCATTTTTTATATTTTTTGTACTATTTAATATCATTTTTAGCGTTTTTTTGAACTTTTAGCGGCACTTTTATATGTATTTAGTTTGTTTTTTAAGTGATGTTAAAATAATTAGGTGTTCATTAAAGGTTGAGTACGGCTTATAAACTTGCGAAATAATGAGGAGTATAAAATCATTCAATTTTATTTTGGTTATTTTTTTGGTAATACCAATTTTCTATTGTTTTTATATGGATTTTGTATTAGAGCTTACTGATACACGTCTATATGTAATTATAAATAGAGTGATTTTTACGCAAAAAAAGCCCAGCATATAAATGCTGGGCTTTCTTAGCTTAAATATATTAGCTTTTTAGTTCGCCTGTAGATGATTCTAAGTGGGCTCGAATAAACCACTGAAATTGTTCTAGATCAGCCAGTTGGCTGGTTACCATATCTTCAGACACAGGATCTAATTCAGAAAGAGTCTCAATTGCTTTGCGGTGATCGGCATTAACGCCGTTATATACTTTATCAAGTGCAGCTAAATGCTCGGTCACTAGCCCTTTACCAATTGAGTATTCGCTCCATGTTCGGCGATCTACAATTGATTTTGGAGTGCCCACTGGTACTCCACCAAGAGTCGCAATTCGCTCAGCGATGGTGTCTGTCATTTCGCGCACAATGTCTACCTGTGGGTCTATCATTTCGTGTACGCCAATAAAGTTAGGTCCGACTACATTCCAATGAATATGTTTTAAAGTTAGTTGTAAGTCTATCAATGCAACCATGCGGTTATCGAGGGTAGCTATTGTTTTTTGAGCTGATTCGTCACTCATACCTGGCGCGGTAAATTTAGTTGTTTTGTTTGATTCGTTATTGTTACTCATAATTTCTCCTACTTAACTAATGTGTTGCTCATATATATGTTGCGTGATGAGCGTGACTTAAGCTTAATAAAGCAACTGCTATGCCGTAAGTTGATTTGTTTGAAAAGTAATTTAAAAACAAATGGTTATATTTTAATTTAAGGTTTTTAAGGCTGAAGAGGAGATTGGATTTTTGAAAAGCCTGCATATATTTGTAAAATATGCAGACTTCGATTTAGTTACTCTTAGGTGTATTTAAACGTTGGCTATATATTCGTGCGCTTTCAAAACATCGAGCGGCACTATTTCTAATGATTTTTTATTTGTGGCTTCAAGTGCCACCGGTGGCGCAGCGTTTGCTGAAATAGCATGAAGCCATCTTACTGCACACAAGCACCATTTATCACCGGCTTTTAAACCTTCGAAATCGTAAAGAGGGTTCGGGGTTATTAAATCGTTACCTTGTGATTTTGAAAATTGTAAAAACTCATCAGTCATAATTGCACACACACTGTGATTGCCAAGATCTGATTCTGGTACATAACAAAACCCTTCACGTGTGTAGCCACCATTACCGCAACATAGTTTTAAGCGTGTGCCGAGTACATTAAATTGATTCGCCATGAAATACCTTAATTTGTGGTGTTTAATAAATTTACTCTATCAGGAGTAACTCGCTTGAGATAGCTATAAAACTTAAAAGAGGGAAGGGCTACACAAACTTAAGCCCGCAGCAAATTGCGGGCTTAGTATTGTTTATTATTTAATACGCAGCGCCATACAATCGCTATGGCCGTTTATGATCATGCTTTTATCAACACGTACGCCACCACCAGAGTATTTTCCGGCGGCTGTAAAACTACATATTTGTACAAAGTAGTCATCTACTTTGGGCAGTGCAAATAGTTGTTGGTATATTTGGTCTTGCTCGGCAAAGTGCCCCATTGTTTTTTCTATAACTTGCTGCTGTTCATCAACAAGTTGAATATTAGCGCCACAGCGTCCTACTATTGGTTTAACTACATAACCGGTTTGTAATAACTCGTCGTTAAGCCCAAACGCGGTATTAAGTAAATACTTATGATTAGGGAACAAGCTCCAAAGTATTGGTAAAATGGCCTTATTACTTGGGATTAATGTCCACAGTGGTTCAAATACCATCACGTTTTTACGCAGTAGTACATCGACTAAGCGTGGCGTTTCACCAGCTTGAAATTGTGGTTCAAAGTTATCAGTTAGTGATTGGTCGGCTTCGCATTCTTCACGAATTTGATCAAGTGCGGTTTCCCACGACCAGGTTTTCCATACGTAACTAAGTTGTGCGCCATCAGCATCTACTATGTTGCCTGACTCATTCCAGCGAAGTGTGCTTAAGCCAATTACTAACTTACACTCAAAGCCCGCGGCTTCAATAGCTTCTTTCATAAATAATGCGTGGTAATGTTCTTCTGGTTCATCGTCTTGTAAAATATGAACAAGACCTTTCACTTCACTTTTACGCCATGCTTTTACGAGGTCTTTAAATAAGTTTTGACCTGCATCTACACCTGCTTTAACACCAAAGTGTTTTGCCCACTTGCCCTGAACTTTGCCGCTTTCCATATAACACGATGCCGAATCGCAATTGTATTCGTAAACTTTTAAACCTGCTGCTGTTAAGGCAAAGTCAAACCGGCTGGTAATTAATTGGTTTAAGCGGTTATCCCACGATTGGCGAATTTTATTAAGCACAACATCGGGTAAATTAAACTTTTTTAATAACTCAGGGTGCTGCAGTACATAATCGGTTGCATGCATAAATAAGCCATGCAGCTCATTTGTTGCATGCTCAATGCTTTGCTGCGCCGTTTGAGATATTGCAAAGTAATTATGCTGATCCTCATCTACGGATGTAAGTTTATGACCTTGCATCATTTCTACGTAGGCAGCTTCATCGTCATTCGCAATATTTAACCATGACTTGTTTGCTTGGCCTGTATCTACTGCTTTATAGGCTTCTATAATAAATAAATCAGTGTTTAGCTCAGACGTTGGCTCAGCATATTCTGTTTCATCAGTTTGTGTCATCCAGCCTAAAATAGTGGCGTCGCTGTAAGAGCACTCAATCCAATAGTCGCCATCTTTAGTTACTTTTGCTTTTAGTTCTCGGCACCAGTTTTGATTTGTTGGCCATATTTGATACCCTACATTTTGCTCAGCAAGACGTATTTTATCTTCATGCACTTCAACAATGACAGCGACATGGCCTGTTTCTTCAAACTCGCCGCCTTCTTCCCATATAAGTAAACTACCTACTTGAGGGTGATGTTTAGCACCATTTTTAAACGCGTTTAGTGGCAGTCTATTTTGGCTATTTACATCGCGCACTGAACGCAGCTCAAAAATATTGTAAGCCATGGCTATGTCATCAAAAATATAACCATGGTTGAGGTACATCCATCTACGGGCAAACTCAACGCATTGCCATTTATAGCCCATGTAAATACCGTCTAGGTAACTACGATAGGCGCTACGATTAGGATAAATGCTTTCATCAGCCGTATCATAATCAGATGAGTAAACAGCAACATTACCTGGTGCATAACCTAATAAGGTACCAAAAACGCTAGCAGGAGCAGAAGATTTCATAAACAAAGGTGTTCAAAATAAGGTGTAATAATTTGCTGACTATATGAGCGAAACTGCGTTATAGCAAGATATAAAATATGTTTTTACGAAGGAAAATGAGTAAAAAATTACTCATTCATTAAAGAGTGAAAATGCGGGGGAGAACCTTTATTAATAGCATTAGGTTTGGTGATTATTTGAACTTGTAGTTGGTTGAAAATTAGTAATGTTTTTGACGTAATAATTACTTTTTAAATCTTAACTAAAAAATGGAGAAGCTATAGGTAGCTTCTCCACTTTTATTATTCATAGTTAGTGCTTTTTATAATTTGTTAAGCAGGTTACACGTTACTAAATCATTTCAGCATCTATATGGCGTATAAGGTTTGATACCCAATTAACATACTGGCGGTGAATTTTTTTGCCATTGTAGTTTAAGTTAATAGAGTTTTTATAGTTGATTGAGTATGCCGTTTTATCATATGTAATATCGACTGTTAATTGGTGTGTGCGAATATCCAGCACACCTTTTATTTTACCTTCACTCATAGGTGTGCACTTCCAACCAAGCTGAATACATGCTTTTAGAATACCTTTTGCTACGTCAGCTTCACTGTTGGTAATTGTTGATGTTTGCGGAATAGGGTTTTGTTCGAAGTCTCTTACTGCGACAGATGTTGAACAACCAGCAAGTACAGTAAGAGCTGCCGCTGTAAGTAAAATTGAGTACTTTTTCATAATAATCCTTTGTTTTAATTTCATCCAATTGCGTTGTGTCGCCAATATATGCGCTTAGGTGAGATTATCGGTAAATTTATAGGTGAGTGCCAGTAATAATTTAAAATAAAGGCACTTGATCGAACCCTAACCAGAGTTATAGATTGGTCGAGAATTTAATCAGTTAAGAATATTATGTTACTTACTTAAAATAACGGTGAGGGGAAAGCTAGTGAGATTATGCATTAAAGGCTTACTTTGGTTGTGTATATCTATTGAATCTATATTTTTCAATCTGCTTTAACTTACTCCTATATTCGTATGTTCGTTAATTTTTTGTTAAAGTGCTGTGCTTGGTATGGGATACAGTAATTTAATGATTTTATAAACAGGAAATGAAATGGAAGATATAATAAATCAAATAGATGTTAATCAATATTTACCCGCTGCAGTTACGTGGGCAACCAACATATTACTGGCAATTGCAATTTTACTTGTAGGCTTATGGTTAGCAGGCAAGGTACGCAATTTAATTATTGGCTTATGCCATAAATATACTCATCTTGATGATACGCTTTTTCGCTTTTTAGGCAGCATGGCTCGCTACATCATATTAGCGTTCGTTATTATTGCTGTGTTAAATCGCTTTGGTGTACAAACAGCCTCTATTATTGCTTTACTCGGTGCTGCAGGACTTGCTATAGGCTTGGCGTTACAAGGTGCAATGTCGAACCTTGCAGCAGGCGTTATGTTACTTGTTTTTAGACCTTATAAAGTGAATGATTTTATTGAGGCGGCAGGGCGTTTTGGTAAAGTAACAGAAGTAGATATGTTTACTACTATTTTACAAACGTTCGATAACCAACAGGTTATTATTCCAAATAGTCAAATTTGGGGCGCGCAAATTATTAACCATTCACATCATCCAATTCGTGGTGTTGATATGCATTTTGGTGTTGCATACGGTGAAGATACAACGGCTGTACGTAAAGTTATAGATGCCGTACTTGCAGCGCACCCACACATACTAAAAGATCCAGCGCCTTTTGTTGAAGTAGAAACACTTAACAACAGTTCAGTAGACTTTTTAGTAAGACCTTTTTGTAAGGGTGAGCATTACTTCGATATTCTTTACACTGTGCCAGAGTTAATTAAAAAAGCACTAGATGAAAACAACATCGAAATACCTTTCCCTCATCGTAAAGTAATTTTAGTTAACGAAAGTAAAGATTAACTAAATTTATAACGATTTAAACGCAAGGGCACTTTAAAGTGCCCTTTTTTTGATCTTGAAAAACTTACAGGGCTCTGTAAGTTTTTCTATTTTTAATACCACTTAAAGCATCATTTTCACTCTGTATCCCGCGCTTTTATTGCTCTTACTGTTTGGTCTTTATTTTGCATTTAGCTCAGTTGTTTTTGCTGTTAAGCAAACTTTAAAAAACGACCCCAATCACTTAAATTGTAATGAAGGATTAGACATGGCTGAATCATTTAAATACGCAGGTAAGAAAGGAAATGGCGGCGAGCTGCGCCAAAGTGCATCTGATGGCTACCCAACAATGACCACAGCGCAAGGCTGCCCTGTGAGCGACGATCAAAACTCGTTAAAAGCAGGCAAACGCGGTCCTGGCTTAATGGAAGATCAGGTACTGCGCGAAAAGCTTTTTCATTTTGACCACGAGCGTATTCCTGAGCGAGTAGTACATGCTCGTGGTTACGGGGCACATGGGTACTTTGAAACTTACGACACGCTTGAAGATTTAACCTGTGCTGATATTTTTAAACGCAAAGGTGAAAAAACCCCTGTGTTTACGCGCTTTTCTACGGTTGCAGGTAACAAGGGCTCTCCGGATTTAGCACGCGATGTACGTGGTTTTGCCGTTAAATTTTATACTCAAGAAGGTAATTGGGATTTAGTCGGTAACAATATACCGGTGTTTTTTATTCAAGATGCGATGAAATTCCCAGACTTAGTTCATTCAGCTAAAGCAGAGCCCGACCGAGGTTTTCCTCAAGCGCAAACCGCACACGATAACTTTTGGGATTTTGTAAGCTTGTCGCCTGAGTCAATGCACATGGTTATGTGGGCGATGTCTGATAGGGCTATTCCGCGTTCATTGCGATTTATGGAAGGTTTTGGCGTTCATACATTTAAGTTTATTAATGCCAAAGGAGATGAAAAATACGTTAAGTTTCATTGGAAACCAAAAGGCGGTATGCAGTCAGTTGTGTGGAACGAGGCGCTTAAACTAAATGGCGCAGACCCTGATTTTCACCGTCGCGACATGTGGGAATCAATTGGTAACGGTGACTTTCCTGAATGGGAGTTAGGGGTGCAGGTGTTTGATCAGCAATTTGCTGATGAGTTTGAATTTGACGTATTCGATGCCACTAAACTAATACCAGAGGAACAAGTGCCCGTTAGAATAGTTGGGCGGATGGTGCTTAATCGCGTAGTCGATAACTTTTTTGCAGAAACAGAGCAAGTTGCATTTTGTACACAAAACATTGTACCAGGGCTCGATTTTACACCCGACCCGCTACTGCAAGGTCGTAACTTTTCATACTTAGATACTCAAACTAAGCGTTTAGGTGGTCCTAACTTTACGCATATTCCGGTTAATGCGCCTAAGTGCCCAATGAGGCATTTTCAGCAAGATGGGCACATGGCGATGCAAAATCCAAAAGGACGTGTTAACTACGAGCCAAACTCATGGAGCGCAGGCGAAAATAACCCTCGTGAATGCCCAGTACACGGCTTTAAAAGCTCAAAGGAACCTGAAGTAAGCGACGGTGATAAACTGCGTTATCGCTCAGAAACATTCAGCGATCATTACAGTCAAGCTCGTCAATTTTATTTAAGTCAAACAGAGGTAGAGCAAGCACATATTCAATCAGCATTTGTGTTTGAGCTTTCTAAAGTTGAGCATTTACCAATACGAGAGCGTTTGGTATCGCATTTATTGAATATTGACGAAACCCTCGCGAACAAAGTTGCCGAAGGACTTGGTTTGCAAGAAATGCCAGCCCCAGCTGAAGCTGCTATGCCAACACGTAAAGACTTACCTGTATCTGATGCGTTAAGTATTTTGAAAAATGCGCCCAGCACCTTCAAAGGCCGTAAATTAGGTATTTTAGTAAGTGATGGCTTTAATGCAGAAATTTTTGAATCGGTTACCAATAAACTTAAAAGTGAAGGTGCAAACTTTGAAATTATTGCCCCACAAGTTGGCGGTGCTAAATGCAGTAAAGGTAAGTACTTTAAAGCTGATCAGGTTATTAATGGTGGTCCATCGGTTTTATACGATGCGGTACTTGTACTCACCACTGAAGAAGGAGCTGAAAAACTAGCTGCTATAGCAGAAGCTAAAGACTTTGTAAGTGATGCGTACGCACATATGAAATTTATAGGCTTTACAAATGAGGCCAAGCCTTTATTTAAAGCGGCAGGCCTTGATGGAAAAGTAGATGATGGTTGGATAGATTTAAAGGTAGACTCTGCCGATAAATTTATAAGTACATTGCGTAATTTAAGATTTTGGAAACGTTAGTAAGCTCATTAATTTAAAAACCACAGCGTGTAATTGTTGTGGTTTTTTATGCTTACCTCGTTAAAGTATTAGTTCAAGCCAACAATAAAATTGGATTTATTATGAAGTTAAATGGCGCTTGCCACTGTGGCAAAGTGGTATTTACGGTCAACTCAAAACACCCTTATCCTTACAATTTATGTTATTGCTCTATATGCAGAAAAACTGCAGGAAGCGGGGGCTTTGTTATTAATTTAAGTGCAGAATATAAAACATTAAAAGTGACAGGTGCGGAGCATATAACGATTTATCACGCTAAAATAGACAATAAAATCAGCCCCGCTGAGCGTCATTTTTGCAAACATTGTAGTGCTAATTTATGGCTGTACGACGCGCGTTGGCCAGATCAAGTTCACCCATTTGCTGGTGCAATTGATAGTGAGTTACCCATACCGCCAGAGCGCACTCATTTAATGTTAGGCAGTAAAGCCCATTGGGTTGATGCGCCTATAAAAAACGGTGATCTGCAGTTTGATCAATACCCAAGCGAAAGTATTGCTCAATGGCATCAACGTTTAAAGTTAGAACAATAAAAATGTATTTTTTAACACTATAAAATAATGGCGAAAATGACGTTGTTGCTTTTATTGATCAGAGCCATTTAGCGTATACGGGCTATTACCACTCTCTCATTGAGCTCAATGAGAGAGTGGTAGGTTTAATGTTTAAATAGCAATATACATAAATTAATTCATCCCAGCTTTATAGCGAGGTATTTTATTTCATCGTCACTTATTTGCGGTAAAAAATAAATATCGCCGTATTTAAAATACTGCTGTGAGTTAATTATTACGGCCTGTGCAGCCATAGGCAGTGAGTCGTATGTTTGACCCAAGCGATAGTCCTTTACATTACCCACTTTTATTGCCTGATTAAGGCGAGTTGATGGCTCATCAACAACCGTATAACCATCATTATCCGCCATGTAGTATACATTTTGATAAGTGTAGTAAGTCGTATTATGGTGTTTAAAATGCCTGTAATTTCTTGGTAGCGTATTTATACGCAGGCCTCTAGGTGGTTTAACAACATGGTAGCCTCTTTTAGCTTTACGGTAATAAAGGCCGTCGTTAAACGTAAACGAAATACCATTAAATCTGATTGATGCGCTATTGCGTGGTAAATGGTTTATAAATCGGTTTTGTCTGTAAGCGACTGAATTATGATGGTTTGTTAAGTAGTTATATTTTCTCTGGTTGTAGCGGTGTTGTTCACGCTTTTCCTGCTTGTACTTAGCGAGTCTACGTTTTTCTTGCTTACGGTCTTCTCGTTTTTCTTTTTTATGCTCAATACGCTGCTTTTTTTCATGGCGGCGTTCAACGCGTTTATATTCAACACGTTTGTCGTGATCACGTTTAAAGCTTTTATCATTCTCTCGCTCGTTTTGTGCTCCAAGCGCAGAGCCTGATACTGCGCCAATGGCGAGCAGGGCAGGTAGTAAAAAAGTAAGTTTCATAGTGTTGCCTCGTTTATGTTTTTACATAACTGGGTTCAATACTAGCGTCTCAAACTGAATGTTAACTGACATACAACAGTAAACAGAGCTATGCTTACAGCTTTTTACATTTTACTGACGGTTCTTGACATAATACCTAGTTTTTGACGATTTTAGGAACGTTTTAATGCACCCCAAACGATTAGTCGTGTCATAAAAAATGGATATAAAATTAGTAATTAAGCCTTCCTTGGCTTTGTTTATTAACTAACCTGAACTTTGGTTTAGATATTTACTAACTTATTGAATCATGGTGATATTTAAATTTACTTTCTCTAGCGCTGAAAATAGCTGCTAGAGATAGATTTATTGTCCAGAGTACAGCTTAATTACTTTTGATAAAAAGGATAATCGCTATAACCCACTTCAGTACCGCCATACATAGTGGCTGCATCGGCTTCGTTAAACGTCCAATTATTCGCTATACGCTCTGGTAAATCAGGGTTAGCTATAAATGGGCGACCAAATGCAAATAAGTCACCGTAACCTTCACCTAAAATACGCACCGCTTTTTCTACTGTGTATTTACCAGCATAAATAATGCGACCTGAAAATTCAGCTCGTACTGCTTTATAAAACTCTAGTGGTAAATCGGGAGCGTTATCCCAATCAGCCTCTGCAATCGATAAGTAAGCAATACCAGCTTGCTCAAGCACTTTAACGGCTTGTATATAAGTATGGTGAGGGTTTGATTCAACAAGTCCTAAATACACTCGTGTTTCGTCTGTGCTTTCAAATAAAGGAGCAAAGCGTACACCTAAACGGTTTGCGCCTACAACGTCACTTACCGCTTCAACTATTTCTTTTAAAAATCGCAGGCGATTAGTAAGTGTCCCACCGTATTGATCATCACGGTTATTTGTATGCTCAGAAATAAACTGATTAACTAAATACCCGTTAGCACAATGAAGCTCCACACCATCAAAGCCTGCTTCTAAAGCATTGCGTGCAGCTTGAGCGTACATGTTTACCAGTTCACCAACTTCAGTTGTAGTTAGTGCGCGGGGCTCACTTGGGTCAGCCAACACTCCTTCACCAGGTGCGGTTTCAATAAATACTTTTACATTGTCAGCAATAATATCTGAAGGGCCAACCGGTTTACCTGAATTTGGTTGTAGTGTGGTGTGCGATACGCGCCCTACATGCCAAAGCTGAGCAAAAATAACGCCGCCTTTAGCGTGTACTGCATGTGTTACTTTTTTCCAGCCTTCAATTTGTGCTTGCGAGTGAATACCTGGGGTCCAAGCGTAACCTTGTCCACGAGGTTCTATTTGTGTGCCTTCAGCAACCATAAAACCAGCCGATGCGCGCTGCGAGTAATACTCAGCCATTAATTCATTAGGGATATTGCCAGGCTGAGTGCTGCGAGAGCGAGTAAGAGGAGGCATCACAATACGGTTTTTAAGTGTAAAAGGGCCAAGCTCAATTGATGAGAATAAAGGGGCGGTGTTAATTAATTCTGATTTCATTTTAAATTCTCTTATAAAGCAAACAAAGGCTTAAATAGTGGTTAAGCGACATTGGCAGCATAGAGATTTAAAGATACAATTTGAAACAACACTTTTTTGTACAGCATACAATTATGAATGGTATTAGTCGGCTTGATATAAAGCAGTTAAGAGTACTCAGTAGCTTATTAGAACTGCAAAATCTTTCACAAGTAGCCAAAAAAATGGGGTTAACGCAACAAGCCATTAGTGAGCAACTACGAAAGCTACGAGATTTATTTGACGATCGTTTGTTTATTCGCCAAGGCAATAACATGGTTGCTACTCCTAAAGCGCAAGGGCTAAAGGCGCCTGTTAACCATATTTTAAAGCAATTAGAGTCGTTACTAGAGCCTGAGCAGTTTAGCCCGCAAACTTATAAAGGTGTGTTTACCATAAGCGCAACCGACTACGCCACGCAGGCTTTATTGCCGCAATTATTTAATATTACCCGCCGTGAAGCGCCAGGTTTAAAGCTGATAGTGCGCGACTTTGCGTCTGACAACGTTAATCAACTTATAACGGCAGGCGAGCTTGATTTACTGATAAGCTTTCCAGAGTTCATACCTGACAACTTAGCGTATGTCACTTTACTAGAAGAGCAGCACTTGTGTATTACAGGCTGTAAAAATGAGTTTGAAGATGAGCCCTTAACACTGCCGGAAATTGCAGCGCACCCGCAGCTGGTGGTGTCGCCTTCACGCGCTAATTTACGCGGATCGCACGATCAATGGTTTGAAAGCCAAGGGCTAAAACGTAATATTGTTATGTCGGTACCGAGTTTTTCAGCGGTGCCCGACATTTTACATACTACTGATATGCTCGCGTTTTACCCTTCAAGATTATTACCAAATAGTAAAGTTAGACTGCTAGAAGTTGAGGCACTTCCACCTACTTTTAAAGTGATAGCAGCATGGCATCCACGTACTAATAACAGCCCAATTCATAAATGGTTGATAGAGCAATTACAAAACTTATAAAATCCGTAAAAATGCAACAAGATCTAAACGCTCTTGCTTGGTGAGTTTTAATGGTTTTAACAGTTTCGTCGTCTTAGGAAAGTGTGGATCGTTTAATTGGTTTTTCCTAGGCTTAGGTCTTACTCCACCATGGTTATACATATTTACTATGCCTAGTAGATCATCAAAAAGTCCATTGTGCATCCATGGAAATGTTTCAGTTAAACCAAGTAGAGAAGGGGTTCTAAATAACCCTATATCACTTGGATTATTTGTAAAATTAAACCGGCCTTTATCTTCAAAACTACGGCCGTAGTAATGAAGGCCAGTGCCATGAAATTGGTTGTCACTTAATAGCGCGCCATTATGGCAAGTCATACACTTCGCTTTAGTTCTAAATAAATGTAATCCGTTTAATTCATTATCTGATAAACGTCTAAGCGCTTTTTTTGGATTACTCTGAACCTCATTAATAAATGATTTAAAGCGAGTATTAGGTGCAATGAGTGTTCGCTCAAATGCAACGAGGGCTTCTGCCATTTGTGCCATAGAAAGCGTGTCTGAATTAAAGGCACTTTTATTAAATGCCGTATAGCTTTTATCTTTATTGACCCGTATTAAGGCTTCTTGTGGATCTAAGTCCATTTCAATTGGATTGCTAATAGGCATAAGTGCTTGTTGCTCAGCTGTTTTAGCGCGACCATCCCAAAAAAGCTTTGCCACTGATCTATACCAAAAATAGCAGGGGTATTGCGAGTGCCTACTTGATCATTTATGCCTATAGCAGTGGCACGACCATCATGAAACCCCTTATCTCGTTCATGACAACTCGCGCAGCTTACGGTTTTATCGCGCGAAAGCTGTGGATCATGAAAAAGCTTATTACCAAGTGCAACGTGCTCTGGCAATGGAGTAGCTATTGGCAATAACGAAAGAGGCTCAACTATACGCTCATCACTGGTTTGAATGGCAGGCCAGTTTACTTGGCTCTTACTATAAAAACCACGTAACTCTTTGTTGCTGTATTGTTGAGCGTGCATACTAAAGGAGAGTAATAATGTAATTACACAAAGTTGCTTAATCATATTTATAAGTTACTCCAAGCCAAAACATACGCCCAGGCTCAATGCCTGATGCACCTTCGTTTACTGTGTAAGTACGGGCATTTAATAAGTTAGAAATATCCGCTCTAATGTCAATAGATTGAGTTTTTGTTAGGTTATGGCTATAGCGTAAACTTAGCCCTAGCATGGTTCTGGCGCGCATTTCTCGCTCTTCGTATTCATCAACTAAACTTGATTCTACGGGGCAACTTGCACAGCTTTTTTCAAGCCCAATGCTTTGACTTGCGCCGGTGCTTACAGCGCTGGTGTAGCTGCCACTATAGGTAACGTTTAAGCCTGTACTAAATGAGTCGCTCCAATCAACATTCCAGCCAAGTGCGCCTGTAACAGGGGTACCAAAGTTGGTACGTATTTGAGCAAGCTGCCCAAGCGTTACAAGTTTGCCGCTGCCACTTGCATTTACATAATAAACAAGTTCGTCAAGCGGGGTATTTTCAGCGCTAGCACTGTATTCGTCGTTTGAAATTTTGTTTTCAGCGTATGAGGCGTTAGCCCATAATGAGTGGCTACCAAACTGCGCGCTCCACGATATTGAGTAGCGCTCTGAGCTGCCATCACCTTCGTTAGTCATATAAATATATTTATAACCATCGCTGCCTGCTTCCTCGTCGGTAACTTGAGAAAACTGCTGATGCTTTTTACGCTTTACATACTTAAGCGATATATTTCCTGCTTTCTCAAAGGAGTGGGCTATGCCTAATGCTAGCTCGTCATCGTAGGGGGTATTTACATCATCAAAGCGGTATTTAAATGCGCCCGTGTAGTTAGATGGCAGCCAACCTTGAAGGTAGCCATTTTCGATAGGACGGTACTCTCGGTATGAAAAACGCTGCTGTTCTTTAACTTTATAACCAATAATAGCTGAGTCGTAATAGCGGTTAACGCCTGCGCTAATAATAGTGCGGTTGTCGTTAAATACATCGTAACCAAGCGATATACGCGGTGCGATATTATGATTAGCTAAAAAGTCATCATATTCGTAGCGCATACCTAAGTTTAGATTTAATTGCCCTAATGTAATGCTATCTGTTGCATAAAATGAGGCTCGATTTAAGGTTGCATTTATATACTCTGCAGGAGTTACTAAACGGCCATTAAAATACTGCGCGGTGGCTGTTACATTATTACTGTACGCTTTATTGTGATCTTTATTATTAAAATCAATTTCTCCGCCTAACTGCGCTGCAAGTTCGTCAATCGATATAGTTGTTTCAAGTGCTTGGCAGTCAAGTGTATAGCCACTGCAATTAAGTGGCGTGCTAGCGCTAGACCATATAATTGGCGAGTCATAGCCGTAGCTATTTTGTATACGTTCGCGTTCTACTTCTTGGCGAATAAGCTCAATACCGGCTTTAATACGGTGCTCTGTGCCAGCAAATTCAAACGTCTTAAAGTCGAGGGTATTTTTCCAGCTGGTGGTATATTGGGTGTTATCGAGCGCGCCATAACCCCCTTGGCGAGAGTAACGTGTTTGCGCATCGCCTTGGTCGGCGTATTGCCCCCAATCTTTTCCTTTTGCTTGTAGCCAGTTATAAAAGTGAGCAGGGCCTTCTCGGCTGCTGTCGCTCATACTAAAATTAAGATTACTGTGCCACGTTGCTAAATCAAAGTGTTCAGTTAGTGCCGCCACGGCGCCAATTGCACCACCTTCTAAATGAAAGTCACTGTCTTTGGCGTCGGTTATAAAGTCATCTACTTCGTAAGGTGAATACATTAAAATTAAATCTAATGCGTCTATCCAGCCATTACGGTAACCATATTTTACAATGGCATTAATGTTTTTACGGCTTTGCGTTTTGACTTCTCCTAACGACAAATCACTAATATCGCTAGTTAAGTAATTAACGCTCATCATTAAGCCATGGCGCTCATTAATTTGTTTATTAGCACGTAAGTTGTAGCTTATTTTTTCGTATTTAGGTTCTTCAAGTGTGCTTTGGTCAACACTTTGCTGAGAGCTGTCTTGCTCGGCTTCTATAAAGTGATAACTCCCCCAGCTGCTTTGATTGCCACGTACGCCAAAACTATAGCTGTCGTTCGTAAATACACTTTTAGTTTTACTATCAACAATACCACCCGAAAAACCACCAAACTCTGCCGGAATGTTATGGTCGTACACTGTGATTGATTCAACTACATCTGAGTTTACATTCATGCTTTGTACGCCGCCCGACACATCGTTTGACGATGAGCTCAACCGAGATGAACTGCCAGGGTCTATGCGGTTATTGTAGTTCAATCCATCTAACGAAAACCCCGTTTGCCAAGGTTGCGCACCTGATATAGAAATTTCTGGTGCGCTAATTTCTGCGAGGCTACCAATAGAGTAGGCCTCGTTGCTTAGCTGTACGCCAGGGAGCAGGGCAATTAGTTCATTTATATCGCCGTTGCCTTTAGGTGTGGCGTTTATAAAGTCACGATTTAAGTAAGAACGTCCAATAACTTCGGGTACTTCTATGCCTATGTACTGGCCTTTTACTTCAATGTGCTCAAGTGCTTCACAGCGCTCTTTTTGCTCATTTTTAAGTTCGTTACATGGCTGTGGTTTTGACTCTGTCTGCTGTTGCTGTTCTGCGGCGTATACACCCTGAGAAAGCAAAAGCAGACACGCGAGGGTAGTCGGTGTCTGCATATATTTCGGCTCTTTGTTAAATACCTAGTGGGGTTGTGTCTTCGCTATCAATTACGCCATCATTATCAGCGTCTTGGTCGGCTATTAATCCAGCTAAGGCTATGTCTTCATCACTGCTATTAGGTAAAAAGAAGTTAGGTAAGCCGTCGTGGTCGGTGTCTACGCTCGCAATAGCTATGCCTCTAAAGTCATCGCGTGAAGCAACTAAGTTGGTCATGCCTATGTAAAGCTCAAGCTGATCAGCCTCGCCATTAACGCCATTAGTTATTAGGCTTTGTGCTTTGGTAATATCGTTAATTAACGTAAAGCTGTTAACTAAATCTTCCATGTTGTCGGCAATAATTGTATTGGCAAAACCCAAAATAAGAGGCTCAAGCGTATTTAAAAGCGTGCTTGCTTGATTTTTTGCATTACTATAATTTGCTGAAAAATCACTTATATTGGCCGCGTTTGTGCCCATGCTTGAAAGCATAGAGTAACGTTCAAATTCCCCGCCTGTAGCCGCTTCTAAACCAATGACTTCAGCTTTAACAGCGGCTAATATAGTTTCTAGCTGATCGCTTGTTAACTCATTTAACGCAGGCGTTATTTCGGCAATGGCATCATTTAAGGTGGTGCTTGCCAGTGATGTTTGGTTGGCATTAACTAAATAACCTAATGTTTCTAGGCGGGCTTCAAACCTGTCTTCGGTATCTCCTAGTGCAATGTAGCTAAGTAGTTGATTGTGTACACCAGCTACTTGCTCCGATAAGCCGCCTTTAATAAGCGATACCATTACTTGATTATGAGCTGTAATTGATGAGCTATTACTTAGCGTACGTACATCGCCTGCATTGAGCGTATTAAGCATAGTTAAACATTTATTCGCTGCACTTGCTGCATCGCCACCAACTCGCGCTGTTAAATCAACTAACGATTTACAGCCCTTGTAACCCGTTAAAACTGTGGTTGATAACTCTTTGCTAATGTATTCATCAGAGACTAAAAAGTCGCCAGCATAGGTAAATACTTGCTGTGCTAAGTCGTTTCTGCCGGCTTCACTTAAAATTAGGCCTGTGCCAGGGACGTTATCAAGTGAGGTTAGCGCTCTAAAAATTCGCTGTAATCGCCGTTTTCAGTAAAAAAGCTGCGAGCTTGTGCTGCGGCACTGTTTATATCTTCACCGGCAAGTAGGCGGTTAGCTATATTAAAGCCGTACACTTGTTCTTGCGCGTTGTTTATATCGGTTTCGCTGTCTGATAGCATTATTGCTGGGTTTTCGTCGCTTTGGTATAAGCCTTCAATTAAGCCTGCTAAAAATTGAATAGGGTAGGTGTAGTTATCTAATGTAGCGGCGCTATAAGCCGACGTACTATAGTTATAGTTACTATCAAAACCCGTTGAGCCATACATAGCAAGTACTTGGTTAGTGTAATCTTTTGCGGCCTCAAACTCGCCAGCTCTATAAAGGTATTGCGCAGCCCATGCCCCGTGCAACGTTTTGTATTGCTCGTATGGTTGGCCTTTGTATTCGCCGCTACGTACTAGTCTGTAACCCGCTTTTACCGCAAGTTGCGCGTAGTTGTTTGCAAGTAATTTAGCTTGAGTTAAATCGCTTTCATCTAGGCTTTGCGCATAGCTTTCTAGAGCGTCATCTATTGATAAGCGTACACCATTTAAAAAAGCCATAGCTCGATGTGTATTCTTCTTCACGTACTTGTTCAGCGTATAACGAAATAGTATTTAACAAATTACTTGCTTGCGAAACTTGATCCGCAGCTAAATAGCTTTTTACTAAAGAATAAAGCGCTGATGCGTCTGATGAGGCAATGTTATCAAAGCCTTTATCAGCTAAGTATTGGTTGTAGGCTGCTACTGCTTGGTCGCGGTAATCGTTTGCTTTTTCTGTTTGGCCTATTTCATCAAGTGCTTGCGCTACCTCTTTTAATGCTGAAGAACGTGCGGTTTGCTCGTTTATAAGCGCTAAATAGTCGCTAGCAGTATCTAAAAAACCTGCACGCGCATAGGCAGCAGCTTGTGTTGCGTATACGTCATATCGAGAAAGTTCATCAGCAATATTTACGCTTAACTCATCTGCTTGTTTTAAGTGAGATAAGCTAGAGCTGTAGTAATAATTAAGTTTATCTTCGTTAGTTACATAAGAAGGGCTTAGCGAAATAATAGCCGTTAATGGCTCGCTAATTAAGCCATCTGTGTAGCTAATTTCAAATTGTTCATCAATGCTGCTTAGAGTTTGTGCCTTATAGGTAAATTCACCTGTGGTGCTATTTATGCTCATTACGCCATTGCTTGGTGGGGTAATTAGGCTAATAGTTACGGTGTCGCCATCTAAGTCCTGTGTGGTTATAACCCCTTCGGTGGTGGTTGAAGAAGTAACAAACACGTTAGTGGCGAGAAGTTGAGGAGCATCATTAACATTTTCAATAGCAAAGCGTATTACTACATTTGCCGTTAAACTGCCATCGTTTGCACTTATGGTTGCCGTATCTTCACCAAAATAATTACTAAATGGTGTGTAAGTAAACTCACCGTTAGCCTCTACTGCTATGATGCCATTACTTGGCGCGTTAGCAAGTGTATAGCTTAGGACGTCATCGTCGGTGGCTGTTACTTGAGCAGTAAAAGAGGTGTCTTCGTTTAAAGTGAAGCTTAGGTTTGGCTCATTAAATAAAGGTGCTTTATTACTAGAGCCACCACCGCAACCAGTTAAAATTAAAGTGCATAATATAGGTGTGAGTTGAATTAGCTTATTCATGATTATTGAACAGTAAAGGTTAATGATGTTGCAAATGATAACGCATATCAATTGTATTTTATACGGAAAAAGTAATTTATATGATAAATTAAGGTGATTTTTTGGATGAAATAAAGTTTAAGGGGTTTAAATAAACTAAAAAATAGAATGGTAGTTTGCTAAGGCTGAATGGTTATTCCTTAGCAAACAATAGATTAAGCTTTAATTAACGTCTTTTATTATTAATAAAGGGAAGTGCTTAACGGAACGAGGTTGCCACTGATTAAAAATTATATTTTTAACACCTAAAGACGCAAGTGCCTTGGGTGAGTATGTCCAGCCTCGCGCATGTTTTTTTATTGCTGCTTTGCGTAAACTTGGCTCAAGACCAACAGTAAGTAGGTCATGATTTACATTAAAGCGTTTATACATTGCTCGTTCTCGCTTACTTGCTTTGGCTATAACCTGATCATAATGCGCACGGAGTACTTGCCATTTTTTACTTTTTTTGGTTCATCTAAATTTTTGACCATAGTGTCTATATCACTGTCGAGCCATTTTGCAGAGGCGGCATCGCCATGCCAGCCAACTATTGCATTTTTCTCAATGGTTGTCGGTTGCCCTACGAGTAGTATGTAGTTAGCACAAGATGAAAAGCAAAAGTCTTTTATGCTCACGCTAAGTTTATGAGCGGCGATCAAGTCAGCTAAATCCATACCAAAATCGATGTTACCGCCACCGCTGGTAATCGTTAATGCGTTTATCGAGGAATTGCTTTTTAAAAGTTCAGAAGCTTTATTATTTTGAACCTCAGTAATTTGGCCACTGTAATACAGGGTGTTTTTTTAACGAGCACCAGCGCGCTTGTTGAAAAGCTACAGCATAATAACGATATGTAAATAAGCACTAATTTTATCATTACTTGGTTTATTCCTATTTAATTCAAGCTATAAATATTTTGCAGAGAAACGATTTAATAATGCTAATGAACATACATATAAGCTTACCAAAACAAGGTCTGTAAAGCCGTTATCGCTTTGAATGATGTAAGTACTTAAAGCCATGTGGCCGCCATATGAAAAACATAAAAGTATACCCATAATACTGGTGTTTTTAACAATGTTACCAATTATAAAACTAGCTAAAAAAGCTGCGCATGCTGTAAGTGAAAAATTAGCTGCATATACAAACTGCCATTGTTGTTGTCCAATTAATGGCAAAGTAACAATAAAACAAAATATTCCTACGTAAATTGTAAATTTTAATGCACTTTGGATAAAAGCGCTTTTTGCTTGTGCAGTGCTATTGTAAATAGGGAGAGTGTAAAGCAATTCCCATGACTGCGTCCTTTGTGATCGACTCCATTGGCAAAGCGTGAATAGCGCAAGCAAGACATTTGTTAAACTAAACATTGAGTGCTTAGATATATCGTAAAAAAAGTTAATGATTATTGCGCTGGCACTCAATCCTACTAGCAAAATAGTAAATTGAGATAGTGAAGGCCCTACAAAATAACTCAAAGGAAAGAGCTGTTTATTTAAATACTTAGAGTAACTTGATAAAAAACCAACAGGAACAGGCGACCACCCCGATTGCACACCATGACGATAATTAGCAAAGGCATGACTGCTAAAGTGATATGGTTGGCCAAATTTATCTCTAAATACTAATAGGACTAAGTAAGTAACAATAGCTATAGGGATTAAAAAAATAGGTGTTTTTTCTAATAACACACAACTTATAATGCCTGTGGTGAATATTATGTAACATCCAAGGGTAAATAAATGACTGCTCACTCTACATAAAAGCCATAGCCCTAAACCAAGTGTATTCGCTACAAAGATAGTAGATAAAAGATGAATACTCTGCTCAATAGCTGCATTAATCAGCATGAAACCATTTATTATTGCAATAAACACTTTGCCTTGTTGCGTTACATGTTGGCAATAATCAACAACTAGCGCCTGCCACTCTGTGGCTTGTAAGCGAATACTTTGTAAAGCAAGTGATGCGTACATGCAAATAATCGCAAACATTGCGAGCAGATTAAGAATAACAGGTTCACTACCAATAAATAGAGGGGAAAAAATAGTCGCGAATATTGATGGCACAAAATAACTAGCGGGACCGGCTTCTTTTAACCATAAACCGCTCCAACCTTGGTACCACTTACGGCTTTGTGGCGAACTCATGCATGTAGCTCCACAAACAGTTGCTCTAAAGAAAGCGGATTAATACTCAATGCGCCATCAATTGTTTCGTTGTTATAACCATAAATAATGGCCGAATTTTTGTTTTGAGCTAATACAGTGTAAGCAGTTAAGTTAATGGTGTTATCGGTAAAATTAACTTTTCGGATAGTTTCGCGAATCTCATCTTGTTCATCAAATAACAGCAGTTCACCTTCTTTTATAAGGGCAATATGGCTTGCAACGCGCTCTATGTCGGAAGTGATATGTGATGAAAACAAAATCCCCGAACCGGAATCGAGTGCGAGATCGAACAAATCGCTCATAAACTCGCGTCTGGCAATAGGGTCTAGGCTTGCAACTGGTTCATCTAAAATAAGTAATTTAGGGCGATATGCCATTGCCATAATTAACGCAAGTGTTTGTCTTTGACCTATTGATAAGTTGCTAATTGCAGCGGTGCTTGAAAGTTCAAACCGACCTAGCCATTTGGTTTCAAGCTCGGTATCCCAGTTAGGGTAAAAACTACGATGTAGTGCCAATGCATCGGCTATTTTAAACCCCTCATAACCAAATGACTGTTGAGCAACATAGCCAATTTTAGCTTTGTTTTCAGCATTAATTTGTAAACTTGGCTCTGAAAAAACACTAATATCACCCATATCGGGAGTTACTAATCCAAGTGCACAGCGTAGTAAAGTCGTTTTACCTGCGCCATTTTTACCGAGTAAGCCAATTACCATACCTGAATACACATCTAAATTAATATTTTTAAGAATATTTTTTGAGTTAATTGTTTTATATACATTTTTGTAGCTAAGGAGTGGTTGTTCCATAGGGGTTATTTCCATCGCTTTTTAATTAATTCTATTAAAACAGCTTGCGATACATCGAGTTGTTTGGCTTGCTGAATAAGTTGATCGGCACCATTAAATAATAGCGTATCTTGTTGTTGTGTTTGCTGCTGTGATTTTTGCGCAACACAGGTTGGTTGCCCACGCCTTCGTTCTAACCAACCTTGTTCAACCAATTGACTGATCGCACGCGACACAGTCATAGGGTTAACCGAAAAGTGCTCAGCTATTTTTCTTACTGAAGGTAATTGCTCGCCTATCGATAATTGCCCGCCCACAATCAACCGCACAATTTGTTCATGCAATTGTTTATAAATTGGATCGCCACTATTAGGGTTGACATTAATAAATTCTAACATTATTCTTTCTCTACTGTATTAATACATTAATACACCGATACACTGTAGTTAAAGTTATCATATTGAGTGTAAAAAGCAACAAGGGAAAAGTAATGGAAACCATGTTTAATTTACGTAAAAAACTAACTAAGCTAACGCTTTTATCAATATTAGCGGGAAGTGGCAGTAGTGTATTTGCTCAAAGTAATGATCAAATACATACAGCTTTAACCCCATGTTATATGGAAGGGTTAGCCGATAGATTAATGTGTGGCAGTATTAAGCGCCCTCTCTCAGATAGCAGCGCTGATGGCGAAATCGACATTAACTTTGCGATTATTCCTGCTATTAAACCTAGCCACCCTGATGAAGCAGCGCTTGCTTTTGCTGGTGGCCCAGGGCAGGGCGCAATAGAGCTAGCTGCTATTTTTAATCGTAATTTACGATTTGTCCGCGAAACGCGTGATATTTTATTGGTTGATCAACGCGGCACTGGCTACTCAAATAAGTTGCAATGTGAAAGTAATGACCTGCAAACACAGTTTGCATTTAACGATTCAATGACTGATCTCGCATTACTGGGCGCTCAAGAAACACAAAAATGTAAAGCGCAGCTGAATATTGATTTAAGTCACTTTTCAACACCTGTTGCTGCAAAAGACTTTGAAGCTGTGCGTAAAGCTTTAGGTTATAAAGGGCTGCATTTGTACGGGGTATCGTATGGTACACGTATTGCGCAAGAATATACCCGCCAATTTCCAAATTCAGTATTAACGAGTACATTGGATGGGGTTGTACCTATGCAGCAAAGCTTGGCTGCAATAGGCGCAGCTATTGATGATTCGTTAGCGGCTTTATTTGCACGTTGTGAAAGTAATACGCTTTGTAATTCACAGTATCCACAGTTAAAAAATCAATTTAATACCTTAATGACGCAGTTAGATAGCCAGCCAATTGAAACAACAGTGAAACACCCGCGTACATACAAAAACATAACGCTAGTGGTGACTAAAACTAAGTTTTTTGGCGCAATACGTATGGCACTTTATAGCCACTCAATGCGAGCAATTTTGCCTTTGGCAATTAGCCAAGCCGCTAATGGTAATTTTTCGCCATGGGTTGGATTGATGTCGGGCGTTGATATAACTGAACAGCTCGCAATGGGCATGCACAATGCCATTGTATGTGGTGAAGATTGGCCGCAGCTTAATGAGCAAAAGCGTTCAAAATATAATAAAAGCTACATGGGAAAAATGATGATTGAAGGGTTTGATGTAATGTGCCCAATTTGGGATGTAACCCCAGTAAATAAGAGCTTTTATAAGCCCGTGAACACTGAAGTGCCTACTCTATTACTTTCTGGTGGGCGAGACCCTGCAACCCCTGCAAGTTGGGCTGAGTTGGCAATGGTAAATATGAAAAATGCCACTCATTTGGTGTCACCTTCGGCAACTCATGGTATTGGCTCACAAACATGCGCGCCCAAAATAATTGCTCAGTTTATTAATCAACAAAATATGCAAGATATAGATACAAAATGTATCAATAACAATAACGATAAAAAGTTTTTTATGAATATAAATGGCGCAGCCAGTTCAACAATTCAAAGTATGGAGTAAAGGTATGATTAAGGTAACTAATCTAACTAAAAAAATTGGCGATGTTAACGCCCTTAACGGCCTAAGCTTTGATGCGAAAAATGGCCAAATTACAGGTTTGCTTGGACCTAATGGTGCAGGCAAAACAACCTGTTTACGTACCGTGTTCGGGTTATTAAAAGCCGACAGCGGTGAAACCGAAATAGACGGCATAGATGTAGCAAAAAATCCTATGGAAGCTAAGAAAAATTTAGGATTATTTCCTGATCCGTGTGGCCTGTATGAGCGATTAACACCCAGAGAATATATTACCTTTTTTGCACAATTAAGCGGGCTTTCGTCTGTAAAAGCGAAAGCAGCAACCAGTGAGGTAATAAAAAAATTAAATATGGACGATATTGCGGATCGCCGCTGCCAAGGTTTTTCACAAGGCCAACGCATGAAAACCGCTTTAGCACAGGCTGTGGTACATAATCCGTCTAACGTTATTTTAGATGAACCTACACGCGGCTTAGATGTAATGAGCACACGTATTTTAAGAGATCTACTTATACAGCTAAAGGAACAAGGACATTGCGTGCTTTTTTCATCGCATGTGATGCAAGAAGTTGCCGCATTATGTGACCACGTAGTGATCATGGCTAACGGCCAAGTAATAGCGCAAGGTTCGGTAGATGAACTGTGTGAAAAAGCAGGAAAAGCCACGCTAGAAGAAGCATTTATTGAGCTAATTGGTAGCGATGAAGGAATAGCAGCATGATTAATTTATTAAAAGTACTCTATAAAAAAGAAATCATTGATGCCAGCCGAGATAAACGTTCAGTGATGGCGGGCTTGTATTACGCAATAGGTACTCCCATTGCAATGTGTTTACTATTAAGTGTATTACTGCAACAGCTTACATCGCCCGAAGGGCTCAAAATCACCATAGTAAATGCGGAGCAAGCCCCTAGTTTAGTTGCGCATTTAAATGCCAATGAAATACAGAGTACAAACGATAAAAATGACGAACTACTCAAGTCTATTACATTAAATATTAGTGATGACTATCAAAAAAATATGCGTGAAGGTCGCCCTGCAACAGTTACATTAATTGCTGATAAATCAAATGATAAACTTGGTAAGCATATAAATCGTATTGAAAAAGCTCTTGCAAGTTATAACGCTGAAGTGGCTAGTTTACGTTTAATATCGCGTGGCATTGATCCAAGCATTATGCGTACCTTAGCGGTAGAGACGCATGATGAGGCGACTCCTGACTCTAAAGGCGGTATGTTTTTAGGCATTGCTACGTTGTCTATAATTTTAACGGTATTTTACGCTGCGATGAACCTAGCTATAGATACTAGCGCCGGTGAACGCGAACGTAATTCGCTGTCGTTATTATTAAGCCATCCGTTGAGTAGCTTACAAATTGTACTTGCTAAATCGGCCGCTATTGCCAGCTTTTCGATGCTAGGACTCGTAATCATTTTAATTGTATCTAAAATTACATACGGCTTAGTACCTTGGCAACAGCTCGGCTTTAGTATCACTATTACCCCAGCATTTATGCTATTTTGTTTTGCAGTATGCTTACCTATTGCATTAATGTCGGCAAGCTTGCAGGTATTTGTTTCGTTTATGGCAAAGTCGTTCAAAGAGGCACAGTCATATGTAACTATGGTGTTATTTATTCCTATGTCGCTAAGTATGATAACTACCTATGACATTGCCACCGATATTATACAGTGGGTTCCTATTGCAGCTCAGCAATATGCACTTATTGAGTTTATCAAAGGTAACCCATTGCCAGTACCACAATTAGTACTTTCTACCTTGATTACATTAATATTATTTAGCGTGTTTAGTTTTTTAAGCAGCCGAATGCTGAAAAGTGAAAAGGTTGTGTTTGGTTTGTAACCCCACGCTTAAAATGTATTTCAAGCAATGCCCATAGTTTAACTAACATGGGCGTTTTTATATCCGACGATAAATAATGGCTATAGTTTATATTTTTTGAAATTAAAAAGAGGTGCTCACAAAGGGGGCAGAGAAGCTACGCTTAAGAGTAGAAAATACCTGTGTTGTATGTTTTTCTGAGGCTGAGGACGTACTCAAACATAAATATGGGAGGTATAAAGTAGAAGTGATGTAGTAAGGAGTCATAAAAACGCAGTAACGTAGTTACAATCTTAAAAACACCTGTTGAGATGGTATTTAGGGAAAATCTAGAAATAGCTAAATATGGCGTAACAATAATTTTTGTATTTACTCTCATAAAGTGTGCCCATTTAACCCATCTTTAACTCTCGCCCTAATAAACTGCTCGTAATGGTATGAATTAAGCATAATTAATGGTTTATTTTAAAAAGCACTCAACCAGTTTGTTACTTGCGCTTAGTTGTACGCTTGCTGCATGAAGCAGCCAGTCAAGCTATCAAGGTAATGGTATATTGCGCAGCGAGATCTCTATAGTAAATACAGCGTACAAACTAATACGGCACGCTACTAATAATAAAAACAAGCCTGCCAATATTGGCTACGGTTTAGGGCTGGAGTTAAGCGAAAAAATAATAAAACGACACGGTTGGGTATACGAAGTAAACGATATGCCTGGGCGTTATGAAGTGGTGGTCGATTTTAGTTAATACGCTTTTTTAATCCTTGAGTTTTTTTATATCTAAAATATTTAATGTAACGCTGAGAATATAAAAAACTTAGTGGTAGCAATGTGTTAAGTAATTTGTTAAAACTATAAATAGTAAAAAATATTAACGTTAGACTTACATGGAGTGTTAATTCATATGTTCAAATTCATAATTATTTTAATCTCAATTACTTCTTTCAATGCCTTGGCTGCAGAGAAGGTTAAACTTGGAGTTTTAGGGAACGTTGGAACTGATGGTTTTTTTAGCCCGACGGTAACGTCATTTATTATTCAAAAAGTAGAACCTAATTCACCCGCTGAAAAAGCAGGGATTGTTGCAGGGCAAAAAATAATTTCTATAGAAAATTGTAAAATTCCAGGCTGCCCTGCCAGTGAAGCAAAAGAATTAATGCGCAAGGAGTCTGGAGAGATTTTACAATTACTTTTAGAGAATGAAGATGGTAGCCAAGTACCTTTAAAAATCCCTATGAATGCTTGGTAGCCTGATCAATTTTAAATACCTAAATATACCCAGCCTATAAAGCATGGTTATCCCTAAAGCGTGGGTTTGTGTAAATGAACTAGGCGCAGTAAATGTTGGCAACGTTAGCGAGCTTTTGGAGTACTACTTACTCGGTTTATATGTAGGTTACTGATTAAAGTGATTGGGATAGATTAAAAAGGTTTGATCAGTAATAACCTTATTTAATTAATGAATACATTGGTATTGCGTTAAATACGGCAATACCAATGATTATTAGACTAAAGCTTATAGATCGCTGCGCCAGCCCATGCCTGACTCTTCCATTAAACGCTCGTACACGCCTTCTATGTTAAGTGGTAACCATGCATCAAACTGTTTAAAGTCACTAAATTGATCTAACTTTATATTTTTCTTTATTTCATCAAGGCTTTGCCCTGCAAGTGCGCCTGCGGTTACTTGGCTGTAAAGTTGCTCTATATAACTTAAGTAACGTGTTACGTCAGCTTTGTTGCCAATGTCGGCATGTCCGCCTACAAAAGTATCAAAGTCGTATTTGAGTACTGCTTGAGTTGAGTTAATCATGCCTTGGATATCGTAACTCCACAGCTTTTGCCACGGCATTCTGCCAATAACAATCCAATCAACTACAAACAACGTTTTTTGCTTTTCGAATAATATACTAACCGAACCGCGACCATCGTTTGGACCATGATAGTTAAGTTTTACTGTTGACTCACCAAGGGTAAGTAGTAGCTCGTCATCAAAAATAAGGCTGGGCGCTACCGTTTTCATTTGTGTATTTTTAATATCTTGCGCAGCGAGTTTATGCGCTATAAACGTGGTGTGCGGGCTTTTGAATACCTCGGCGCCGTAAATATGATCGCTGTGATTATGGCTATAAATTACATATTTTACAGGCACGTTATAGCGAGTTTTAATTTGCTCGTTTAACCAGGTGGCGGCTTTTTTATTAAGTGGGTCGGTAACAATCGCGCCCTCAGAAGTGATTAAAAATACTGAGCGGTGTCTGTCGTCTATAAAGCGGTGTAAGCCGTCCCCCAAGTCTTCTATTTCATAGGCTTGTGTGGCAAAGCCTATAAATAATAAGGTTGTGGTTAATAGTTTTTGTAGCAAGCGAGGCATACACATTCCTGTTTAACATTTATATAGGTTAGTTAAGTAAGAAAGTGCAAATAAGTAAAATATTTCAATTTTTTATAGGAAAGGTTGTGGGCTAAGGCTAACTTATCCCACTAACGGTTTTAACTAACTAGCTGATCGAGTAATTGTATTACTTGCTCACTGGCAGATTCCATTAAGTGTATGTGTTTAATAGCTTCTGCTTTTTTCCCTTGCTCAATTAATTGCAAAGCTTGTACGCCGTTTTTGTGTACTTCGCTGTGAGGCTTATCTATTTGTTTGAATGCATTTAACGATTTATATTCACTAGAGTCATCAGACTTATACCACTTACCTAAACGGCACATAGTGTGATTGGTAAAATCGTCTATCGATTTATTACTTTTGCCATTGGCAACCGCATAAACTTCACCTTTCCATACAATATGATCTAACTTAACGGTTTGAATAAATGAGCGAATAGAAGCCTGCGATATGGTGTTTTTCATGTTTGTGCAAAAATTAATAATGGATGCGTAGTCGCTATTTAGTGATTCAAAATTAGTTGAAAGCTGTGCATTGTTTTTTTGTATATCGTCGGCTGAATTAACGGTTTCGTCTGTTTTTTCTATTATTTCTTTAACAAGATCTGCAACTTCTTGAGCTGATTTATTGGTGTTAGTTGCCAGCACTCGTACTTCATCAGCTACAACGCTAAAGCCTCTACCAGCTTCGCCTGCTCGGGCTGCTTCAATAGCTGCATTTAATGCTAATAAATTTGTTTGATCAGATATTTTAGTAATAGTAGAAACAAACGTATTAATATTACCTGCTAAGTTTGAAAGGCCCGAAATATTTTCGCTCATGCTGCCCATTCTCTGGGTCATTAAACTCATTTCACTAACAATATGATTTAACGAGTTGTTTGAGTTGTTTAAAAGATCGTTTATTTTGTAGCTAACTTGGCTTTCTTGTTCGATGGTTGAGTAAGACTCGAGTACTGTTTGGCGTACACCTTCAATTTGATTAATACAGTCTATTGAGCTTGCGAGTAAGCTTTCGGTAAATTGACTTTCAGGTTCGCCTTTTGTGAGGCTTATTTGTTGCTCTAAAGAGTTATTCTTTTGTGTTAGCTGTTCGTTCTGAGTGATTAACTCTTCAATTTTTTTGGAAAGTGTTTCATTATCATTTTTAGCAGATAGATACTTTTTACTTAAAACAAACATTCATAGTTCCTAAAATGTTATGGGTATATTTTTATTATAGTTGCTATTAATACTTTACTTTAAATATTTGTAATTATCTTATTTTTATACAAAAAAAAGCCATTTTTAAAAATGGCTTTATGAAAGCTTGTTGGATCAACGTAGTGAAATTTGTTGGTTTATTTCTTCAAAAATACCTGCATCGTCTATGGTTGAAGGAATTTGCAGTTTGTCGCCATCAATTAGTTGGCGTAAATTTTTACGCAGTATTTTACCTGAGCGTGTTTTGGGTAATCGCTCTACGCTAATAATGGTTTTAAGGCACGCTATGGCGCCTATTTGGTTTCTTACGGTTTGTATAAGTTCTTGCTCTACATCGGTACTTGAGCCCATAAAATCATTTTTAAGCACGATCATTCCCATAGGAAGCTGCCCTTTTAGAGGATCGTTTACACCAAAAACAGCGCATTCAGCAACAGCAGGGTGCGCGGCTACTATCTCTTCCATTTCGCCGGTAGAAAGCCTATGCCCTGCTACATTTATAACGTCGTCGGTTCTGCCCATAATAAATAGGTAGCCGTCTTCATCAATATAGCCGCCATCGCCAGATAAATAATAACCTTCGTATTCATTTAGGTAGCTTGCTTTAAAACGCGGGGTATCTTGCCAAATTGTTGGTAGGCAACCCGGTGGTAGTGGCAGTTTGATTACCACGGCGCCTTGCTCGTTAGCTGCGCATTCATTGCCATCCATATCTAATATTCGCACGTCAAAACCTGGAGTAGGCACGGTAGAGCTGCCCGGTTTTGTTGTTAAGTACTCAAGCCCTACAGGGTTACAAGCAATAGCCCAGCCGGTTTCTGTTTGCCACCAATGATCGAGCACTGGCAGTTTGGTTTTTTCTTTAAGCCACTCGTAAGTGGGAGGGTCTAATCGCTCGCCTGCTAAAAACAAACGTTTTAAGCTAGAGGTATCGTATTGATTAAAACCATCAGCATTTGGATCTTCTTTTTTGATTGCTCTAAATGCGGTGGGGGCACTAAATAATGCATTTACTTTATATTCTTCAACCACGCGCCAAAATGCACTGGCGTCGGGTGTTTTAACGGGTTTACCTTCATATAATACAGTTGCGCAGCGATACATTAGCGGCGCGTAAACTATATAAGAGTGCCCAACTACCCAGCCAATGTCAGACGCTGCCCAAAATACGTCGCCGGGCTTCATACCATAAACGGTTGCCATGCTGTATTGCATTGCCACTGCGTGACCGCCATTTTCGCGCACTACGCCTTTGGGTGTGCCTGTCGTGCCTGAGGTATATAAAATATAAAGTGGATCATCTCCATTTACAGGCACCGGATCTGCGCTTGCAGCAGTTTGCATTGCCTGAGTCCAATCTATGTCTCGTTCAGGCTTAAGAGTGGCGGTTACTTGTGGGCGCTGATAAATAACGCAGTGTTCTACTTTGTGCGTAGCTAAGTCTATTGCGTTATCAATAAGTGGTTTGTATTCAATAATGCTGTTTATTTCAACACCGCATGAGGCGCTAAGTATAAGTTTGGGCTTGGCATCGTCAATGCGTACAGCTAATTCATGTGCAGCAAACCCACCAAATACCACAGAATGAATAGCACCAAGGCGAGCGCACGCCAACATACCAATAACAGCTTGTGGGATCATGGGCATATAAATAACAACGCGATCGCCTTTTGTAACACCTAACGATTGCATTACGCCTGCAAATTTAGCAACTTCTTGTTGTAGTTGTGAGTAGTTATAAGTTTGCTTTGTGTTAGTGACTGGAGAGTCGTAAATCAGTGCAGTTTGCTTACCAAATCCGGCAATAACATGTTGGTCTAGCGCTAAAAAACTGGTGTTTAATTGCCCGTCGCTAAACCAATGATAAAGCCCGTCGTCGTCTTGTGTGTATGCTGTTGTGGGGGTTTTATACCATGGAATATTTTTACTTTGTTCGAGCCAAAATTGGGCTGGGTTTTGTTTAAAGCCATTATATTGCTGTTTATATTCGCCTGACATGTAAGGCTCCTAAAGCTAAATTTGTGTGTGAGAGACCTTACAAAATGTAGGCTTTTTTTAGCAAGCAAGCTATTCGACCTTGGTCGGTTGAAAGTTAATCAACACACTGGTTTTAAAAATACAAAATTGACAATACAAAGCGTGTGGTTCAGCATGGCAGGCAGTAAAAATAAGAGAAAACACGATATGAGTAACGTAGTAAGAGTAGGGGTTGCGGTTATCATAAAGCATCAAAACACAATTTTACTAGGTGAACGCATTGGCGCGCATGGTGCTAATACATGGGCAACACCTGGTGGGCATTTAGAGTTTGGTGAAAGTGTTGAGCAATGTGCAATACGAGAAGTGTTTGAAGAAACAGGTTTAAAGGTAAGTAAAATTACTAAGCTTGATTTTACCAATGATATTTTTACAGCAGAGAACAAACACTATATTACGCTGTATGTAAAAGCTGATTTTGAAGGCGGAGAGCCTGAGCTTAAAGAGCCTAATAAATGTTTAAAGTGGCGCTGGTGCGATATTAATAATCTACCAACGCCACTGTTTACATCACTAAAAAATTACTTATCTGAGACTGCCTAAGCTAATAAGTTATTTTGTTGGCGGTGTCGCTGGGCTTAACGCTAGTTTACTAAAGCTTACTTGAGCGTAATCACCATTTTGTTTATCTGTAGTCCAATCGCCAGTACCTAAACAACCTGGGTACCAAATACCTTTCGCGCTTTTAGTACTACATTGGTTATAAGCACCGGCTTTAAAGTAATGCCAATCTGCGGCGTAGCCATGTGGGTGATCTTTTTCGTCCACTTTGCCATAAGCATCTACGTTATTACCTAAGTTAATAGAGTAGTTAACGTCTTCTTTGCCTTGTGCGCTAAATGTAAGGTGCATAACATTTTTATACACATTTACTGTGTAGCTAAATTCTTCACCTAGCGCAATACCGGCACTGCCAGGCTCGTTAGGGTTTTCCCATGTATTACCCCAAACTGGGTAAGTAATGTCTGTACGGTCAGGATTTGTTTTAGCTAAGTTACGTTCGTAGTTCCAAAAAACTGAGCCTGTTTTGTGCCCTGGCCATTTTTTGTAATATATTTTAAGTGGCTCATTGCCCCAGCCATAACCAAGCTTGGTATCAATAAGTGCCTGATCTTTACCTGCGTGAATTTGTCCTACAACAACCGAGTAAGCTGCTTTTTTATCAGGATCAGTTGCACGTAGCGCAACATGATCTACCTTTAACGTTGCTTCCATTTTTCCACCAACAGAACCAAATCGGTCAGATAACGGATGTACAGCTAAAGCAAAGTTGTTTTTAGAGTGTTTAGTTTTAATTTTAGTATTTGATCCACGGATCATTTGTCTAAGTTCACTACGAGTATTAGTAGAGTTAGCACTTGTAAGCGCTTTATTAGGCGAGGTAAATACCATGTAGCCTTTATCATCAAGATAGAAAAAATCAGGGTGTGCGTAAGTCTGAATTTCTTCTACATCTATTTCATCAATTTTACCGTCGTTGTTTAAATCAACTGGTACATTTATTTTCCAGTGTGATAAATCAAACTTTGTTGCAGGTACCGGCGCATCGCTTTGCTGATTAGTGCTTTGGGTACTTGAACAAGCCGTAAAAAGTAGAGGTGTGATAACGGCTAAAGCCGTAAGTTTAAATGTGGATGTATTTTTTATCATTATTGTCTCTGTGTGATGAAGTAAAAATTGTGCGGTAAAGACATCGCTTAACTTCAATCTAACATATCAATTTAAAAATTAAAACTTACCAATTTTGTGTTTTTTATAATTAAATCTTATTTTGAAAATTCATTTTGGTTAACCAGTTGGTGTTTTTTATTGCGTAATTTTTCTAAATACTTTCGTTGAGACTTTTTTATATGCTTAGCAATCCACTTTGTCATTTTAGGCGTAAGCTCTGGTACAAAGTTATGACCCATACCATCTATAATTTTTAACTTCGATTTTTTAATGAGTTTAGCCGTTTTTTCACCTTCAATAGATGGAAAAACTATATCGGCATTACCATGAATAATTAACGTAGGCGCTTTTATTTTTTTATTAACTGGGCTCTGTTTTTACTGGCTGCTATGGCTATTAGTTGGCGTTTATAGCCATTTTGATTATATGAGCGGTCAATTATTTTAATTGCATGCTCTTTTAATAATTCTTCACTTTGTGGGTAAGCTGGGCTACCAATAAGTTGGTTTAACTGAATGTTGTAGTTTATAGCGGCACTGCGCGTTAGTGTTTTTGGTTGCAGTTTAGATACTTTTAAAAATACCTTTAAACTTTTTATTGTTGGCTTAAAAGTAGAGCTACTCGACATTATTGTGGTTAAGCTAAGTACTTTCTTTTTATGTTTTGCTGCAATAATTTGGGCAATCATCCCACCCATTGATGCGCCAACTAAATGCGTTTTTTTATTTTAAGTGCAGCCATTAAGGCGAGTACATCATCAGCCATATCATCAAGCAGGTAAGGAATATTCGAGCGTATAGGTAAGTACTTACTTAACCATGTTTTAAATAAACTAGGATTTTTGTAATCATCTAAATGGCTAGATAACCCGACATCACGGTTATCAAATCTAATCGCTCTAAAGCCTTTTTTTACTAAACCATAATAGAGCGAGTCTGGCCAAACTATCATTTGCGCCCCAAGCCCCATAATTAAAATAATAGCTGGTGCTGTTTTATCGCCTTCATCTTGGTAGCTGAGTTTAATACCTTTTTTAGTCTTAATAATAGCCATGGCAAAGTGAGAGTTAGCAAGCTTTGTGAGGAGTATAGGGCAGCTTTATTACATTTAATTTATGGTAGGTGGGAGGGGAGTTGCCATTTTTTTAAAATAGCTTGGTACTTGCCATTTACCTTTAGCGTTTTTAGCCCTTTTGATATTGCGATGGCTGTTTGTTCATCAAACTGGTTATTAGTAGCAAGATAGAGGGTTGAAGGAAAATCAGTTAAATGAACTCGTTTAGCTATTAAGCTAGGATCAAGCCCGGACATTTTTAATTCATTATTTAAAGTAAGTGTATTCACTACAACAAAATCGATACGTTTTTTGTAGAGCATTTGCCATAGCTGCTGATAATAACTAACTAAGATTAAATTTTTGTCTTCTTCGAAACCCATATCTTTTAAATATTTGGCGCTCGTATAACCGCGAATGGTTGCTACTTTGTAAAATTTGGCGTGATTTAAATGGCTAATATTATCTTTATGATCTTTTAAACTAACTAAGTACGCATCTGTAAAGTATATCGCACCTAACCATTTAAATTGATTTTGCCTAACAGGGGTTTTTAAAAAGAGAGCATAATAGTATTAGGGTTGGTTTTTAATTCATGGGAAGCACGCGCCATAGGCATTATTTCAAACTTCGCGTTTAGCTTAGCTTCTCTTAATACTGCTTTAGCTATATCTACCGAGGCTCCGTCTGCTTCACCGTTTTCGTTTTGAAAATGATAAGGGTGTAAATCTTCGGCAATAAAGGTAAGTGGACTAGTTGCGTTTACCGTACTACAAAACATAAATACAAGGGCATTAACTACAATACGCAAATACATAGCAATAATCTTTTTAACTACAATGTCTTGAGTTTAAAGACTCTTGTCTGAAATATATACTCAAATATATGAAATAAGTAAATTTTATATTGGAGGTTTATTTACCTATTTGCATTTTAAAATATTTAATAGGGCTATATGAGTACCAGCGTTTAAATGCCCGATTAAACGAACTCTGATCTTTAAAGCCGAGTGATAAAGCTAAATTGGCTAAGGATTGTGTTCCTATTAATAAGGGAATACGTCTTTTACGCTCTTGTTCGAGTAATATTGCAAAGGATGTTTGCTCTAGCTTTAAATGCCGTTGAAGAGTCCTTGGCGTGATATTTAGCGCATTTGCAGTACGTATTAAGTCGCACTCTTGCAAGTCGGTTTTTGCCATAAGCATATGGTTAATTTTTTCGCTTACATGTTGCTGGCTTTTAAAGTTAGAAAGCTGCTGCTCTGATATTTGCCTAAGTGCTAAGTGAACTGCTGCGTTATCGGTTTTAAATGGCAGGGTTAAATAACTACTCGGGAATGAAATTTCATTGTACTTAGCGTTTATGCTTACAGGGCAATTAAACCACGTAGCCAATGTATTTAAATGTTCTTTTGAGTAGTGATGCGTAAAACATATTGAACTAGGAGATAGTTTGGAGTTAAGTAATTGACGTATTACACATACCCAAGCAGTCATATTACGCAAAATAACCTGTTCGTTACAACTTGGATGCGGTAGCCAGCGAATAATTGCAATATCGCCGAGCTGCTCAAATTGTGATTTACCTATGTCAGCGACCAAACTGTCATAATTTAAAAGTACCTGTATAGCACTGGCTAAACTATCGCTTGATTCTATTAAGTAACCTAAAATTCCAAAATTTGCTGTGCGAATATGCTGCCCAAGCTTAAAGCCGAACAGGGGATCGTTAAGTGTTTTTTGTGAATATTCAAGTAATGCGTTGTAACTTGTTAAGGTAATACGAGGTGCGAATTGTCGTGCTTTATTATCACTGTACTCAGTAAATTTGATGGCCTTCAAAGCCACTTCATTGGCTATACCTTGGCTTTGTAAGTAATCAAGAGTACTTGAAAAGTAATGATCAGCAAGTGAGTACATTTGTCGTCTAAAGCTAAAAAATGGTCGTGTATGAGCAAGTCTGCCATGTAAAATTTTATTATGCTAGGACCTATTGACCTTTGGGGATTAAAGTTTGTTCTATTTAGGGGCAATTTAATCGCAGCGCGAGGTTTGTAACCTAAAAGGCTAAGTACCTACTCATGTGTTACCGATCTGGCTTACATCCTAAAAGCTGAGCAAAGTTCCGTATCCTGCTACCGCCCCTAGGACGAACTCAAAGGGAGATCATGTTTGGTATTTATACTGCGTTATCGTCTATTTATGGGAAGTAACCACACAACATGGGCGCAGCCTTGCCTAAAAACCAAGCATACGGCTGCAAATTTAACTTAGAAAGATAAACGGGCCCTAGGTGAATAATTTTTAAGGTTATAGCAGTGATATTAATAAATTTAAAACAAAACCTTGCGGCTCCTCCCACTGAAATAATTAATGTGTTGCTTGATCATGAACGTTTAAATAGGTTTTTTAACGCTCAATTTTTATTATTGAAACCGCAAAATTGCGGGCAGATAAGCGGCGGAAAAGGAGCCGTGAGGCAAGTTAGAACATCAGGGTATACTTTTACTGAGCAAGTTATAAGTGCTAGCGATAATCACATTTGCTATCAAATTGTGGGCAATAAGCCTGTGGCTGCTCATCAAGGTGATATTTATTTAACTGTTATCGAAAAGCAGGCATTTATCTCTACTGAGCTTACTTATTCTATACAGTGTATTTCACCTTGGTGGATGCCCAGTTTTATACTTAAATTTTTCATTAAAAAAGATATTAAAAACGCACTTACAAAATTAGAGCGCTATTTTAAGGAGTGCACAACATGAGTGTTGAAATTATTTTACTTGCCTTAAGCCCTGTATTTTTAACCTTTGTAGTATTTGAATTTATAGCGTTTAGGCGTTATTACAGTATAAAATACAGCCTAGCTAATACGGTTTTGGCTTTAATGCATCAAGGAGCAGATGCGCTTTCATTAATTATACTCATGCCGTTTTTTTATTGGCTTTACGGATACCGCTTGTTTGATATAGAGCTTTCTGTATTTTCTATTTTATGTGCTTTTTTACTGCAAGACTTTTTGTACTATTGGTTTCATAAAGCATCACATCATATTCATTGGTTATGGGCGGCGCATGTCGTACACCATAGTTCCACTAAAATGAATTTTACTACCGCGTTTAGGCAAAGCTTAATGTATCCCTTGGTGGGCATGTGGATATTTTGGTTACCTATGATGTTGATCGGGTTTGACCCAATGACAGTCCTAACTGTTGTGGCGCTCAACTTGGCGTATCAGTTTTTTGTGCATACACAAATAGTGAATAAGCTTGGTTGGTTTGAAAAGGTGTTTAATACACCTTCTCATCACAGAGTGCATCATGCAATTAATGCAGGCTACCTGGATAAAAATTTTGCGGGTGTATTAATTATTTGGGATAAATTATTTGGCACCTTTGTTGAGGAAGACCCAAATAAAACCTGTAAATATGGCATCGTAGGACAGTTAAAGACTAACAACCCATTTAAAATAACATTTCACCAATGGAACTATTTGATAAAAAGCATCTATAGAGTAAAAGGTATTAAAGCAAAGCTAAACGTTTTATTTGGTTACCCCACATGCTCTCGTAAACCCTAACTATTTTTTACTTCTTGGTGCGCCTAGTAGAATAAAAGTATGGCAAATACATACAGACAAAAACGCGCTAATGCCAAGTGCGCCGCCATAGCCATCGAGCCTTGGAACTAAATACTCAAAGAGTATTGAAAAAATAATGGCTGAGTTAGTTACAGTATATATACCAAAGCGATGTGGGGCGCTCATGCCTATAAATGTGCCGCCAAAAAACACAATGCTGTAAAGCTCAGGGTTTAAGTTAAGCACGCTAAGAAGTAGATAGGCAACAATTGAAAGCGCAGCTGATGCTCTTATGGCATCAAAGCGATTATGTTTTGCTAAAAAAAACGTTAAAAATGCCCCTAGCAGCGCAATTAACGGATATTCAAGGCTCATAATACAATCCCTTTAGCTAATACAAATATTGCAACACTTGCAAAAGCAACACCACCTAACTTGCCGCCAAAACCAGTAAATAAGTTCATAGTAAGCACATACAAACTAGCACCTATAAGCGAGATAATTACAATCTCCCAATAACTAGTAATTAAATTAGTCGAGCACATGCCAGCAAAACTACCGGCATAAATAGCAGCATAAGGGTGATTTTTAACGTTTTTAGGAAACGGTATAAACGAGCCAATGAGCCCAGTTAATGCGGCCGAAATCACTAATGGAACATTAAATGTTGTATGCATCACAAAGCAGGATATAAAACCCATAAAAAAAGTGATGAATTTTAAAGATAAGAATTTAATCATAGTCCACGCATTTTAAAGTAACCCTTTTTGGTTTTAAAGCACTGCCTGCAAATATAATTGCATAAGTATTCACTAACTTTAATAAGGTTGTTTATTAATCATTTTAAAAGTATTAAATATGCTTAATTATATGGCTGTTAATGTTCTATAAATTAAGATTTATGTATAATGCGGGTAATTTAGTATATTAAAAGAGTTAACCAAGGGTAATTTATGTCTAACTGTTTGCATTTAGCTATTCCAGCTGGCGATTTAAAAGTCACTAAAGCATTTTATTGTGACGTACTTGGCTGTAAAACCGGTAATAGTGAAGAGGGTCGCTGGGTTGATATCGACTTTTGGGGTAACGAGTTAACATTGCATCAAAGTGTTGAGCGTCTTCCTACAGTGCGCCACGACGTAGATATGGGCGCTGTAGCTGTACCGCATTTTGGTATTCATTTATCAGAAACCGACTTTAACGCGTTAAAAGTACGAATACAAAGTGCGGGTATAGAGTATCTTGATAAACCTTACCGTCGCTTTATTGGTGATGAGTTTGAGCAAGAAACATTTTTTATTGAAGATCCAAATGGCAATGTACTTGAAATGAAAACCATGGTTAACCCAGAGGTTTTATTTAAAAAAGTATAGTTTTTCACTCGTGCTATTTAAAGCCACTTTTTATAGTGGCTTTTTTGTGGGCTAGCTATGTAGCTGAGTTAATACTTCGCTAGGTGTTTTATTAAAGAGGCGTTTAAACTCACGGCTAAACTGCGATGGACTGGTATAACCTACTCTTAACGCGGCTTCATTGGCTTTACTGCCGCTGGCAGTAATGAGTTCTTTTGCTTTAGCCAAGCGTACTTTTTTTAAGTACTGTAGAGGGGATTCAAAGGTAATTTGCTTAAAGGCGCGATGAAACGACGATACACTCATGTTTACATCTTCCGCCAAACCTTCAACAGTTATTTGGTTTGCATAACTACTGTGCATAGTGGAGAGCGTACGTGCTATGCGAGCATAATGCCCATCATGCATCGCAAGGCCTATTAAAGTGTTGCCTTGAGGGCCGCAGAGTACGCGATATACCAATTCTTTTACTATATCTTCGCCAAATATTTCTGCCTCAAGTGGGTTATTTAAAACAGTCAATAGCCGATGGGTAATGAGCTCCATTGCTGTATCTAGAGTTGCCGACTGCACTGCGCCAATTTGTGCTGACGACGATGACGCTGAAAGAGGCTTATGCTGCATTATTTGATTAACGAGTTTGTGTAGCATTGCAGGGTTTATATCTATGGCAATGCCCATAACGGGTAAATCGTTATCGGTAAATGCTTCACATTCTAATGGCACCGGTACGCCAAGGACTAAGTAGTCCCCTGCACCGTATCTTATTTGATGTTCAGGAAAGTGAATTATTTTATGACCCTGTCCAACAATAATAATACCTGAGTTATATATAAGCGGCTGACGCGGCGAGCTTTTAGTTGCTCGATGAAAATACACGCCTGGAATAATAGTTTCCATGGTGCCTTCAAAGCTGAGTAATTGATTATGCTCGGCGTATTGTTGCAACATATTGGCTATGGTGGGCATAAAAGGCATCTTTAATTGAGTGTATTTTGCGTAAAATAACAACGTTGATAGTTTTAGGCAAGCTTTTGCGAGTTATTGGGCTTTTTTTATGTTTGTTTTGCCATTAATATGCACGCATCGATACTTTATTAGGTAACTAAGTAAAGTACTCAGCAATTAACCGTCACCTAGGAGCAAAATAATGAAATTTAGCTACGTAAATCCAACACTTATCCAGTTCGGTCAAGAACAAATTGCCTCACTAACTGATTTGATCGCAAAGGATCAAAAAGTACTTGTAGTGTACGGCGGCGGTTCAATTAAAAAGAACGGCGTGTACGACCAAGTTGCTGCAGCACTTGAAGGCTTTGATTGGGTAGAGTTTTCGGGCGTTGGCGCTAACCCAACAATTGAAGTACTAGACCAGGCAGTAAAGATTTGTAAAGAACAAGGTATCGACTTTGTACTAGGTGTAGGCGGCGGCTCAGTAATCGACGGCGTTAAATACATCGCAGCATCTGCAGTTTATGATGGCGAAGGTTGGGATATTCCTACTGGTAAACATAAAGTAACTAGCGCATTACCTATTGGGGCAGTACTTACTCTTCCTGCTACAGGTTCTGAGTCTAACCAAGGTTCTGTTGTGAGCAAAGCTGCGACTAAACAAAAACTTCCGTTTATGTCTCCTGCGGTACAACCTAAGTTTGCAATTATGGACCCTGATGTAATGAAAACATTACCACAGCGCCAACTTGTAAATGGTTTAGTAGACGCATGGGTTCATACCTGTGAGCAATACTTAACATTCCCAGCAGGCGCACTTGTACAAGATGGCTACGCAGAAGCACTATTAAAAGCGCTTAAAACACTGGGCGATAACTTTGAAAACCAAGACGACGCATGGCGCGCAAACCTTATGTGGTCTGCTAACCAAGCACTTAACGGTCTAATTGGTTCTGGCGTATCGCAAGATTGGGCTACGCACATGATTGGTCACGAGCTTACAGCCGCTTACGGCGTTGATCATGCACGTTCACTTGCTATTGTTCAGCCTTCTTTACTGCGCAACCAATTTGCAGTTAAAAAAGCAAAGCTTGAGCAAATGGGTAAAAATGTGTTTGGTCTTGAGCAATCTGACGACCTGGCTGAGAAAACAATTCTAGCGATTGAAGCGTTTTACCACAGCCTCGACGTAGCGACCCAGCTTACTGAGCATGGCGATGATAAAGCTGCAGCTATTGACAATATTATTGGCAAACTTGAAGCGCACGGCATGCTAGCACTTGGTGAAAACCAAGCTATTACGCTTAAAGAAAGCCGCGAAATTTTAGAGCAAGCAGTCGCTTAATTTTCAAAGCTAAGCGCTTACTTAAATATACTAAGTAATATGTTAATAAAAAACCGTCACCTTTAGGTTGGCGGTTTTTTTATGGATTATTATAAACACTGAGTTGCTAATTAACCAATAAATTCCATATTAATGTTTTTTAATGATGATAGTAAGCTGTGTTCAACGGTTAGGAGAAACCTAACGATTAAATAAATTCAAACAGGACTAAAACTCATGAAATTACTAAACACATTACTTAGCTCAAAAGCAGGCGTAGCAGCATTAATTTTACGAGTGCCAGTTGGCCTTATTTTAGCGGCGCATGGTGCACAAAAGCTATTTGCTTGGTTTGGCGGTTACGGGCTTGAAGGCACTGGGCAGTGGATGGCGAGTATTGGTTTAGAGCCTGGCTATTGGTTAGCAATGATGGCAGGTAGCGCTGAGTTTTTTGGTGGCATTGCATTAGCAATTGGTTTGTTAACGCGCCCTGCTGCTGTAGTTGCTGGCCTTACTATGCTGATTGCTATTTTTAGCGTACATATTAGTAATGGCTTATTTATGGCAAACAATGGTTATGAATATGCATTAACGTTACTTGTTGTAACTGTGGTTTTAGCAATTCAGGGAGCGGGAAGTTTTTCGCTTGATAACGTATTAGTTAAAAAACTAGCTAATAAATAGAGTTTTTAAATTAAAAAATAGCGGCCAATTTGGCCGCTATTTTTGTTTAAATTATTTAGCTGAAAAAGTTAAAGAATAACTGTACTGCTTTTGCTCAAGTAAATACTCTTTATGAGTACTTGGGCTCCATGAATCATCGCCACCTACACCCATATGTTGATGATCAATGTGTACATGTACGCAATCATCAGCAATTAGTTCGTTAGTGTGTTTTGCCTGCGTTAGCGTACTTTGCGAATACTCGCTGGCTGCAAACAAAAACGCGCCAATCACGGTTAAGTTATTAATACTCAGCAATTGGCAATCGCTACGCAGGCCATTATCAGTTGGGAATATATACGGTGTATGTAGCTCATTTAAGCTCAAGCTGTAATAACCTAAACGTACTGCGGCTTTGCGATCTGGGTAGTTTTCAAAAGGCCCTAAACCTAGCCAGTTTATTTTTGTATCGCTTTGCTTGTTAAGCGTTGTACTTAGCCCTATACGCGGCATTGGTGGCAGAGTATCGTTTAAGTGCACGTCAATATTTAAGCTAATATTGCCGGTATCATTTAGTGTATATAGCCACTGTGTTTGAGCCTGTAGCACGCCATTAAACTCGTAATTAAATACACAAGTAATACGTACATCAACGCTTGATTGCACTGCGTGAATTGAGCTACATGTGCGCTGCCATTGCCCTATACCTGCACGTAACCAACGAGCCTCCCATGCATTGGGGTCTAGGTTGTCTACTTCGCTTACACCAATGTCGTTATCAAGTGGGGCACGATAAAAGTTATCAACCAGTGGGCTACTAATAACCTGAGTATCGTTTTGTAACCACTGCTCTATAAGCCCTGATTGCTTGCTAAAAATAAGTTTAAATTTATCGTTTTCAATACTTAGTTGAGAGTCGGTTTCGCTAACACTTATAGCGCTTTGCTCTGTAGTTGATGCAAATGATTTACTGTTTAAATTATTACTATTTATAAGCTTAAACTGCTCGGTGTTTAATATATGTTCTGCACTTGCAAAGCTACAATCGTTAATAAGTGCTACATCTAAATTAAGGTGATATTGCGCACCTTGCTCAAACTTTGTTTTAGTTTTAATCGTTAGAGAGTGCGAACTTTGCGGAGCAATATTAATAATTTGCTCGCCTTGTTCAACACATTCGCCATTTTGCATTAATTGCCAAACGAGCTTTTCGTTATCGGTGTGTCTAAATACATAATCGCTAAATACATCAATAATGTATTGGTTTTGATTTTGCTCACGCAGCGTAAATTGTAAATGTTGCTGGCTGTATTTAGCCTCAAACAGGCTAGGGTGCGGCGTGCGGTCTGGAAATAATAAGCCGTTAATACAAAATTGACGGTCATTTAGCTCATCACCAAAGTCGCCGCCGTAAGCCCAATAATGCTTGCCGTTTTCGTCTGTTTTAGATAAACCTTGGTCTACCCAATCCCAAATAAAGCCGCCTTGTAGGCGTGGGTATTCTCTAAATGCTTGCCAGTAATCGTCAAAGCTACCTAGGCTGTTACCCATTGCATGGGCGTATTCACATAAAATAAGCGGGCGAGTCTCACCTGGTAGGCTTAGCCACTTTTTAATAGAGTATTTAGGTACCGCATCGTCTTTAATATCGGTATCTACACGGGCGTACATTGGGCAAATAATGTCGGTAGCCGTTGTGTTTGCGCCGCCGCCTTCGTATTGCACTGGGCGAGAAGGGTCAAAGCTTTTTGACCAGCCGTACATCGCATCATGATTTGCGCCGTGTCCGCATTCGTTACCCAATGACCAAATAATAATTGAGGCGTGGTTTTTATCGCGTTCAACCATTTGTGTATAACGCGACATAAATGCACCAGCCCACTGCGGGTCGCTTGCAAGCCTGCCCATAGGAAACATGCCATGGGTTTCTATGTTTGCTTCATCAACTGCGTATAAACCTAGCTCGTCACATAGCTCATAAAAATGGGGATGATTAGGGTAGTGAGCAGTACGCACGGCGTTAAAGTTATTTTGCTTCATCAGCTTAATATCTTCAATCATATCGGCGGTAGTAACTGTATGGCCGTTTTCTGGGTGGTGTTCGTGGCGGTTAACACCGCGAATAAGCAGCGGTTTGCCGTTTAAGCAAAGCTGCCCGTTAAGCATTTCTACTTTTCTAAAGCCAATGTTATAAGCTTCAATGTCGACGGTATTGCCTTGATCATCAAGCAGACTCACAACGCAGCGGTATAAGTATGGGGTTTCGGCGGTCCATTTTTTAGGGCTTTGTATATCAATTGTTTGAAATACTACATCGCTCCAGCCACCTTTTTCATCAACACGTTTATTGTTAGTACTTTGAATTTGCGGCTCACATAGCGCCTGTTCGCCATCAAAAACTTGCACTGCTATTTGATAGTTATTTGGCGCATTAATCGCCGTTTTTATATGTAGCGTTGCATCGCGATAGCAAGCGTCTAAATCGGGGGTTATAAACACATCACGTATTTGGTTTTGTGGTTTTGTAAGTAAGTTAACATCGCGAAAAATACCGCTTAGCCACCACATGTCCTGATCTTCTAAATAACTGCCATCGCTCCAACGAATAACCATAACGGCAATACGGTTAGTGCCTGCAACTAATAGTTCGCTTAAATCAAACTCGCTCGGTAAACGGCTATCTTGTGAATAACCCACCCATTGTCCGTTACACCATAGGTGAAACGCCGAGTTAACGCCTTCAAAAATAATATGATTACGCTGAGTTAGCTTACTTTCGCTTATATTAAATTCAATGCGGTAACAGCCTGTAGGGTTGTCGCTTGGTACAAAAGGCGGGTTAACTGCAAATGGGTACTTAACATTACAGTAAATAGGTTTATCAAAGCCGTGTAATTGCCAGTTAGAAGGCACTGTAATACTTTGCCAGTTGCTATTTAGTGTTTCACTTAGCAACGATTCATCAACTGCTTCGGGTTTATCAAATAATTTAAAGTCCCACTGACCGTTTAAACTTTGTTTTTGCGATTGCGTGTTAGTACGGGCATGGTCAACGCTTTTAAATCCATTGAGTGGGCTGTGCGCTTTTACTTGATTAACTTGTACTGAAATTGGGTTTTCCCAATCGCGGCGATTAATTATGTGCTGTAAAGAGGTCATGTTTATCCTATTGCATAAGCGGGCAATTATAATGCGCTAAATATAGCTAAAAATAATCGCAGGGGTTATGCTTAAAGCTCTCCTTTATTTATCCAAAACTATCATTGTAATTATGCGCTATAACATTAAAGACATACTCGATATTGGTCCGCGCTGTATAGAACGCTTTATTGATTCACAAACGCTCGCGCAAATGCCAAACCTTGAAATAGTACTTGCGGGTTGCTCAAACCTATCGGGTCGTTATTGCGTAGCACGCTCAGCACCGCTAGAACATACACTTTTTTATACGCTTGCAGGGCAGGGTAAATTAACAACACAAAATGAGCAGTACACACTTAATGCTAATACACTTATTGTGCTACCAGCAAAGCAAAGCTTTGAAGTGAAAATTGATGCTGAACATTGGGATGTTATTTGGTTAAACCTTGCAAATACTAAACGTTGGCAGCATTTAAACTTAGCGCAAGCATTGGTATTAACCGAGCAAAAACTTGAACCGTTACACCTTGCTATGGAGCTTTTATACAGCGAGCCCAATGCTAATTTACGCGAAAGCGTAACGCCTATTTTAAGTCATTACTTAAATGCTACGCTGCAAAATAACTCTCAGGGTGCGGCGCATAACCGTTTAATTAGTTTGTTTGAAGAGGTAGACAAGCGCTTGCAGTTTGATTGGACAATAGAGGCAATGTGCGAACATGTGCATTACTCACCGCCGCATTTGCATCGTTTATGCCAAGCGCAATTTGGTAAAAGCCCAATACAACAACTTATTTATTTACGAATTGAACGGGCTAAAAACTTATTGTTAAACACGGCTTGGCCAATTTCGCATGTGGCAAGTTATGTGGGGTATTCTAATATTTTTAATTTTTCCAAACGTTTTAAGAAGTCGGTAGGTGTGTCGCCAAGCGAATTTAGAAAATAACGTTAGCGGCTCTCTACATTTGAATAAATTTAAGGTATTGTGCGATTTCTTAAATTGCATTTTAGAGTTTTAGGTAGGTAATGCGCTCAAACCGTTTTTTAATAGTGATATTATTAGTGCTTGTACACAGCTTTATTAGCTGTGATGGCGCTGCGTATCATTTGCAAGAAGACGTTGATCATGTAACCAGTTCATTATCGCAAGACGGCTCTACAGCCGATGATAACCAAAGCGATAAAACATCAACTACCGAAATTCATGCCCACCAACATTGCCATTGTGGCTACAACAGCACCTCTAGCCATTCAATAAGCCCAGAGCAAAGTAAAGCAACTTCGCCTGCGTGCTATAACGGGTTAAATTACCCGCCAGACGTACCGCCACCTAATTTTTATAGCTAGTTTTTAATTTTAAATACTTTGTATATACGGCCTGCGCTTATGCGTTGTTTAGGTTCTGTTATATGCATATTTAGGTTACTTGATACACGTTTGGTTTGATTTTTTAATACCAATACCGTGCTCAAGTTAACTCTATTTGTTAAAAAACGGACACGCTATATGAATAAAAAACCAATTATGCTGGTGGCGCTAATGTGCGCGCTACCTGCTTTTAGTACTTTGGCGAATGTTAAAACATTAACCCTTAAGCAGGCGCTGAGTAATACCGAACAACAAAATCCGGTATTAAAACGCTACCCTTATCATCAAAAAATATTGAGTGCGCTTAAATCTCAAGCTGCACTTTCGCCTAATCCTGTATTAAATGTTGAAGCCGAAAATTTACTGGGCACTAACGATGCGCGTGGTATTCAAGGCGCTGAAATAACGCTCGGGCTTAGCCAACTAATAGAGCTAGGCGATAAACGCCAAAGCCGTATTAATAATGCAACCGCCAATATTAAAGCCCAAGCAATACAGTATCAAAATACCCGTTTAGCCTTATTAGCAACCACTGCTGAGCGATACTACCAAGGGCTTAAATTTCAAACATTATTAAGTTTAAATAACGAGCGTAAACAGGTAGTAACCCAAGCACTTAAAGCGATTGAGCAAAGAGCTAATGCGGGGGCAGCGTCGCAAGCTGATGTAACGCGTATGCGCTATGCACTTAGCCAAGTAGAGCTTGATAAAGCGGTGCTTAACAGTGAATTTGAGCGAGCAAGTTTATCGCTTAACGAGCTATGGAGTGAGGAGCAATCCTACGATACTTTTGCTGGTAATATTAATGCAATTACTGCGCTTAAATCAGCACAAGCACTTTTAGATGCGGTTAACCAAGCTCCTGAATTTGCATTATTACAGCAGCAATATCTACAGCAAACAGCTAACTTAGCACTGCAAAAAGCAAACGGACAAACCGATATTAATATAGGGGAGGCGTGCGCTATAACCAGCAAAGCGACTCCAGCTCATTCGTGTTTTCGTTTTCTATGCCACTGCAATTAAGTAATTCAAATAGCGGAAATATTGCAGCTGCAAATAGTCAGCTCATGCTTTTAAATGAGCAGCAAGGGCAATTGCGCATCCAGCTACGCCAGCAAGTGCGTACCTTGTACGCTTATTATCAAGGTCGAGCTAATCAGGCAAAGCTATTATCTGATCAAATTATTCCTCAGGCACAAACATTGATTGAGCAAAGCTTAAAAAGTTATCAACGCGGACAAATTTCGGTGTTGCAATTACTTGATGCTCAACAAGCACTTTTTGATTCTAAACGCACACTTATTACCACTCACGCAGAGCTGTACCAAGTGCTACTTACTCTTGAGCGTTTAACAGGCCAATCTTTAATTGAGACTCATCAATCATGAATAAAAATATAATCGCATTACTAGTATCACTTTCGTTTGCCAGCAGCTTTGTAAGCACAGATGTATTTGCCTCTGCTGAGCATGGCGAGTCAGGTCATAAAGAAACAGAGCAACACGAGCAAAAGCAAGGCCCGCACGGCGGTTTTTTATTAACTGACCCTAAGCTAACTCTTGAACTTAAACTGCAAGAATTTGCAGGTAATGTTGAGCTGCGCATATACGGCTATAAGAAAAACAAGCCGATTAATATGAGCGACTTAAATATAACAATGAGTTTAAAACGCTTAGTTGAAGCGCCGCAAAACATACAGTTTACAGCTGAAGGCGACTACCTTGTAAGCACGCAATCAATTAACGAACCACATTCGTTTGCACTTGCCGTTACTGCTAATTATAAAGGCGAGAGTGTTAGCTATGAATACGACCAACACGAAGGCCGTACCACGCTAACAGAGCGAGCTATTGAGCGCGCAGGTATTAAAACTGAGGTGGCGCAAAGTGGTGACGTTGATATTACCGATACGCTTTTTGGTGTTATTGCGCCAACGCAGCACGGCACGGTAGAAGTAATGGCGCCGTATATCGGATTGATCAGTGATATTTTTGTAAGCATTGGTCAAAGCGTTAAAAAAGGCGACGTACTTGCCAACGTAACTAACCGCGAAACACTGCAAAATTACGCCATTAAAAGCCCAATTAGCGGCGTTGTAACCGAGCAATATTTAAAGCGTGGTGAGCTTGCAAGTACCAGCGCGCTTATGCAGGTAGTTAACCTCGATATAGTATGGGTTGAGTTATCGGCTTTTCCTGAAAACATTGAAAAACTCGCCATTGGTCAAAGCGCTAAAGTGTACGACTTGCATCACCATTTAAATACGCAAGGCAAAGTGTTTTTTATAGCCCCAATGATGACAGGCGGGCACATAGCGCGTGCCCGTATAGAGCTTAATAACCCAGACGGGCATTGGCGCCCAGGCATGCATATAAATAGCGATGTAAGTGTGGCTAAAATAAATGCCAGCGTGCGTGTAAAGCCACAAGCAATTCAAGAATTTAACGGTCAACCCAGTGTGTTTGTTCGTAAAAATAATGTATTTGAAGTGCGCCCCGTTACCTTAGGTGCAAAAAATAGCGAGTGGGTAGAAGTACTTACAGGCTTAAACGCAGGTAGCGAATACGTAACAGACAATAGTTATGTCATTAAAGCTGATATTTTAAAAAGCGGCGCAAGCCACGCTCACTAGGAGGCACCATGATTAATTGGATAGTTTCTTTTGCGGTTAAACGCCGCATGCTGGTGCTTGCGCTTACATTTTTATTTGCTGGATTTGGTGTATACAACATTCAAAATTTAGCGGTAGACGCAGTACCCGATATAACTAACGTACAAGTGCAAATTAATACCAAAGCACAGGGTTTTACGCCATTAGAGGTAGAGCAACGCATTACTTATTTGGTAGAAACCGCCATGGCGGGCATACCTAAGCTTGATTACACCCGTTCGCTTTCGCGTTATGGGCTTTCGCAAGTAACGGTTATTTTTGATGAAGGCACCGATATTTATTGGGCGCGTCAGCAAATTGGTGAGCGCATTCAAAGTATTCGATCCGACTTACCTAATAACGTAGAGCCAAACTTGGGTCCTATTGCCAGTGGTTTAGGCGAAATATTTACTTATAGTGTGCACGCCGCGCCTAATGCGTTAAAAGAAGATGGCACTGCCTACAACGCCGAAGACTTACGTACTTTGCAAGATTGGGTTATTCGTCCGCAGCTTTTAAAAGTAAAAGGCGTAACCGAAATAAACAGCCAAGGTGGTTTTGAGCGTCAATATCAAGTAGCGCCAGTGCCCGAAAAACTCATTGCCTATAAGCTTACTATTAGCGATGTAATTAGTGCACTTGAGGTTAATAACAGTAACCGAGGCGCAGGCTATATTGAGCGTTTTGATGGGCAATATTTAGTACGCTCACCAGGGCAGTTAAAAACCATTGATGACATAGCCAATACCGTTATAGCTAAGCGCGACGATGCACCTGTACGCATTAAAGATGTGGCTAACGTGCTTTTAGGCAAAGAGCTTAGAACTGGCGCGGCCACTTATAACGGCGAGGAAACCGTGCTCGGCACCGCCATGATGCTAATTGGCGAAAACAGCCGCGTAGTGGCAAAAGCGATGGCTGATAAGTTAGTTGATGTGCAAAAAAGCTTACCCGCTGGCGTTATTGTTGAAGCGGTTTACGACCGTACAACTCTTGTTGATAAAACCATAGCAACCGTGCAAACCAACTTATTTGAAGGTGCCGTTTTAGTGATAGTAATTTTGCTATTACTGCTGGGTAATGTAACGGGCGCGCTTATTACGGCAATGGTTATTCCGTTGAGTATGTTGTTTGCCGTTACAGGTATGGTGGGTAATCGCGTATCGGGTAATCTAATGAGCCTAGGTGCAATCGACTTTGGCTTAATTGTTGATGGCGCTGTAATTGTAGTAGAAAACTGCCTGCGCCAACTCGGCGTAGCTCAGCACAAACATGGCAGGTTACTTACTTTAAACGAGCGTTTAAATGTAGTGACCGCAGCCACCAAAGAAGTATTTACACCGGCTGTATTTGGCATTGTTATTATTATGCTGGTTTACTTACCTTTATTTGCACTAAGCGGCGTTGAAGGCAAAATGTTTCAACCAATGGCGTTTACTGTCGTTGCGGCGTTAATTGGCGCGCTTATATTTGGCGTTACCTTTGTGCCCGCTGCTATTGCTGTATTTGTTCGCGGTAAGGTTGATGAAACCGAAAACGCAGTCATGCGCGGCGTTAAAAAAGTGTATAAACCATTACTTGGTATATCGCTTAAATTACCGTGGCTTATGGTGGGTATTGCTACTGTATTAGTATTGGTGCTTGGTTTTAAAGTTAAAAACATGGGCGCAGAATTTTTACCGCAACTTGATGAGGGCGATATTGCTATGCACGCTCTGCGCATTACTGGCACTGGTATTGAGCAATCTGTGCAAATGCAAAAAGAGCTTGAGCAAGCCATATTAGATCAGCCTGAGGTTGCCAACGTATTTTCAAAAATTGGTACTGCTGATGTAGCAAGCGATCCTATGCCGCCCAATGTTGCCGATACTTTTTTAATACTGAAACCGCAAGAAGAGTGGCCTAATCCAGCACTCACCAAAGCAGAATTGGTGCAACAAATTCGTAGCCGTGTTAACGATGTACCTGGTAACAATTACGAATTTACACAACCAATAGAAATGCGCTTTAACGAGTTAATTGCTGGTGTGCGCGCCGATGTGGCACTGCGTATTTATGGTGACGACTTAAGCGTACTTAAAGAGTTTGGCGAAAAAGCCACAGAGCTAATGCGCAATATTGCAGGCGCTAGCGATGTACGTTTGGATCAAATGGAAGGATTGCCAACACTTTCGGTAACACCAATGCGTGACCACATGGCGTTATTAGGTTTAAGCGTAAACGATATTCAGCAAACACTTGCCGCCGCTGTTGGTGGCGTGCAAACTGGGCTAATTTACGAGGGTGATAAACGCTTTTCGTTATTAGTGCGCCTTGATAAACGTTGGTCGAACGATGTATCAGCACTTGCTCGTTTGCCAGTTGCTTTACCTAAAGATAGTAACCCAGAACTTGCATTTGTACCGCTTGGCGAAGTCGCGACAATCAGCATCGAAAAAGGGCCTAACCAAATAAACCGCGAAAGCGGCAAGCGCAATGTGGTAGTAACAGCTAATGTGACAGGGCGCGATTTAGCCAGCTTTGTAAGTGATGCGCAAGCAAGCATGAACGCATCACTTAACTTACCAAGCGGCTATTGGCTTGAGTACGGCGGCACGTTTGAGCAGTTACAATCGGCAAGTAAGCGATTATCGTTGGTTGTGCCTGTTACTTTACTGCTTATATTTGGTTTACTGTATAGCGCCTTTGGATCGCTTCGCGACTCATTGATTATATTTAGTGGTGTGCCACTGGCATTAACGGGGGGTGTGCTTGCGTTATTGCTGCGCGATATGCCGCTTTCAATATCAGCGGGTGTGGGGTTTATTGCCCTAAGTGGTGTCGCGGTATTAAACGGTGTAGTTATGCTGTCGTTTATTAAGCAGTTACGAAGCGACGGCTTAAGTTTGTTTGAAGCAATTCACAGCGGTGCATTACAACGCCTGCGCCCAGTACTGATGACGGCGCTGGTGGCAAGTTTAGGCTTTATACCTATGGCACTTAACACGGGAACGGGTTCTGAGGTGCAAAGGCCACTTGCAACGGTAGTGGTTGGCGGGATTATTTCATCAACGTTACTAACACTGTTAATTTTGCCCGCGCTTTATAAGTTAGTACATTCTAAATTTACTAAAAAAGCAGAAGCTGAATTAGCTTAAATACTAGCTATTGATAATGTAATAAAAAAAGCAGCTGTACTTACAGCTGCTTTTTTATTTGGGTATTATTTAGCAAAAATACTACATTAATTATATTGAAACAGATTATCCCAACGCTCATCTAATATCGCTTTTGCGTGTTCTAAATTGATTGCGCTATACACATCACTAGTGCACGTTACCAAACGCATACGTACCAGCTTTTCAAGTGCGTCGCTAATTTCAAAATCAAGATCGCACTGGTATTTGCTTTTAAACCAATGCTCTATTTGTTCATCAAGCGTTTGGGCGGTTAAGCCGCTTTCTGATTTGAGTAAAAAGGTATACGCAAGCAGGGCTTCTTTTATGTCTTCTTCTTCGGCGGCGTCAATAAGCGTGTGAAAAACACCCGCGTTGTTATCGAGGTTTTTAAAGTAGAGGTTATCGCTAAGCGCTTTCATAAATTTAATTTTACGGTTTTTAAACTTACTCCATTCTTTAAAAATAAAGCTGCCAAATACTCCCATGCCAATAGCAAAGGTAATAAAGTGTTGTTGGGTCATTTCTACAGCTTCACTTCTAAAACCACCCCAAAAAGCAAAAAGAGCAAGCAATAATACGATTGATGCGCCAAGTTTAGTTATAAGTACCACTGCACCGCCAACTAAAGCCGATGAGCCAATAATTGCTTTATCAATAGGGCGCATGCGTACTTCGCTATTAGGAAATAGCATTTCGAGATCGGCCTTTGGCACATTTTGAAACAACTTTACTATGGTTGAACTTGGCTCAAATCCCATTGGCGTTTTATTTTTAGCTGCAAAATAAGCGCTGTCTTTAAAGCGAATAAACACCGCAACTCGATCGTAATTAGTAAAGTGCAGCTGTTTTTTACGAAGGCCCCAAAAGCTGGTAATGGTTTCAGTGAGTTGCGACTCGCCACGGCGATAAAATACCACTTCTTCAAAGTCGTCAAATTCAACTTCAAGGCGCACCTTAAATAATGACTCTTCATTTAATGCATCTTGTAAGTCTTCATTGGTTATCACTTCAAAATTAGCGGCATTAAGCACCTTAGCAAAATCTTTAGCAAAATCTCGTTGGCACTGCGCTTTTTGATCCGCCGATACTGGCGCTAATGATCGCGTGTCACTATTAGGATCAAACGGGGCGTAGTTATTTTTAAGTGATTCAAGTGTTGCGTGGTAATCGTAATGAATAAGGTTGGCTAGTAAATCGCAAAATTGTTTAAACGATGTTTTTTGTGTACTGCTTCTAAGCTCTTCGCTACACATATCAACAATATCTTGCTTTCTAAAGGGAATAAAACGCGCACTTTGCATAAATTTAATAACTACTTACAATTAAAATACTCACTACTTTTAATTGTAAGTTAATTTGTCTGCTATTTCTAACGTGCTTTTTGTTTAAGCACTATTTATCTTGGCTAGAAGGAAAAAAGCCGAGTTATAGTCATAACTCGGCCTAAATATTAATTATTTTGTGTACCTTTAAAATTTATAACTTACATTTACACCTAAATTACGGCCTGCTTCGCTGTAGCGTTTAATGCCGTTATCAGTCACTCCGATCCCAGGTCTCATATCACCTTGGTCAACAAAGCGGACACTATCCCAACGGTAATATTCTTTATCTGTTACGTTGTATACGCCTGCAACCAAGCGTAAAGACTCAGTAATATTGTAATACCCAGTTAGGTCAATAATTGTTGCTGCATTACTAGAATAAAGAGGGTATGTTTTTTCGCCATTTTCATCGATTGTAAAGGAGTCTTTATCTTCTTTACCTGCAGTGTAAGAAGCATATGTGTGAACGCCCCAATTACCTTCAGGCTGGTCGTAGCTTATTCCCCACGTTAAATTAAACGGCTGAATAGAGTAGATAGGCGTATCTTCGCTATTTTCACCACTTGTATAAGCCGCTTGTACACGCGTTTTTAAACCGGGTGTTAAATCAAATGTGCGGCTTAGGTTAAGGTCGGCCGAGAACTCAATACCTTTAATTTCAACGGTATCTGAATTAAAGTTGACAAAAAATCCATCAGGGTCTGTTTCACCCGTATTAGTATTTATGCCTTGGCGTTTTTCGCTATCAATAAAGTCTTTATACTTACTGAAAAAAGTACCTAAACGAAAACTACCTTTAGAAAACTCACCAACTAATGCAACGTCATAGTTAGTGCTGTATTCCGCTTTTAGATCGGCATTGGGAACTTCATTCCAATCATCGAGAGTGCCACTTGTTGTGTACATATCTTCAATGGTAGGTGCTCTGAAGCCAGTTGATACACCCATTTCAATACTAAATGAATCATTGAGTGCTTGTTCAATGCCAGCTGTCCATGTTGCCATAGAGAACGAAATTTCTCCTAATGTTCCTGATTCATCTGAATAGTTTTCATCTGCTTTAGCATTATATGTATAGTGGTCATATCGTGCGCCAAGACGCGCCTGAGTCGTTTTTCCAAGATTAAACGTATCTAAGGCGTATAAAGTATAAATGTCGGCTTCTGATTTTGGGATCAAAGCTTGGCTGCTTGATTCTACCCAACCCTTGTCGTTTAAAATGCTGTTAGACTTTCGTACTTGTGAGTTTTCATAGTCTTTATTTAATATTTCAGCACCATAAACTAATTTATGTTTTTGTTGCGCAAACTTAAATGACTTCTCTAGATCAACTGTTACTTGGAATAGGTCTTGATTAAAAGCACGTGTATCAACACGGTCTTCATCGGTAGTTATTCCACCACCAAAACCAAATCTAGCGTGTTGGCTCGTATTAGCCGCAAAGTCGATACTTTGTTTATTTAATGCAGTGGTTACTTTATCAAAAAGAGCTGTTTCACCCTCGTATTTATGAAAAACACCAACTCGGGTTGTCTTACTTATATCGTTGCCTACTCGGTTTGAATACCAACCCCCATTAAATGATTGCGTATCAGTAATTACTTTTGTTTTATAATAAGTACCAACAAATCCAATTTCATTGTCAGGACTAATTTCATAAATAAGCTTAGCTAGTACACTATTTAACTTAGTATCTTGAGGGTCAGGAATTTCTCTGGCAGAGCCTTCTATATCAGCGCCATTCATATCATAGTTTTCAAATTCATTACCATCGCGATAGGTATAAATAATGAGTGATTCTAGAGCACCAGTTCTATTAGCCGCAGTGAGTGAGGTCATTGTTTCGCTATTTTCACCACTGTAGCCTGCTTTTATGGCAAAACCTGAGTCATCGCCTTGATAAGAAAGAAAATCGTCTGGATCTTTCGTTGTCATATTAACGGCACCAGCAAGCGAACCGTTACCCGATAAAATAGCATCAGCACCTTTAACAATTTCAACTGTTTTTAGTGCTTCAATATCGACACCATTACGTGAACCTTTAAAATATCCGTAAGCTTGTCCGCTTTCGTACTTTAGTGTTTCGCCCTGTGGCACGCCATCAACATTAATAGCAACTCGGTCTTCATCTAATCCTCTAATATTAAAGCCACTTGCACCCCAGCGATCATCACCTTTTGATACAGATACACCAGGTACTAATTTTACTAAATCTTCAAAGTTATCAACTTGGCGAAGTGCTAATTCTTCACTACTAAGTACTTCTACTACCGCATCACGCTCAATGCTTTGAGATTTAACAACCGTTTTTTCTAGTGTTTGTATGGTCTGTCCGAAAGCTTGCCCACTAAGTGCAATGGTTATTGCACTGGTTAAAATGGATTTTTTATATTTCATGATGATCCCTAATTTAATGTTAATTTAAATGCAAAGGCAAATGATTGCGATTTACACATTTATTTTTTAATAATACCTTTAAATGAGTAAGCGTTAGAGGCGATTATTATTTGTTGTTTTATAAGTTATGCTTACAATTCCCAGTTCACCTTTAGCAGGAATGACTAATTTTTTAGGTAGTGAGGCTGATTCAGTATGAGGGCTAAACTCAAATTCAATCCGTTTATAGTTGTGGCCTCCACCTTCTCTTGCCGCTTCTATATTTAGATAGTATTTAGCTTTTCTATCAAATTCACCATTGTTATTTAGGCCACTCCAAAGAACTTTATATTCTCCTGGTCGGCGAGTTGGACGAGCTATACCATCTAATAAATCTGGATTTTTACGACCGACACGTCGCCACCAACGACTGTTTTCTTTAGCCCATCGATTACTTTCACCCAGTAATAGTAAATTATAAACACTACGGTTTTGGCGATCGCTTATCCAAATAGCAACATAAGGTTTTTCATATTTAGCTACTTGTAAATTAGGTATTTGATATTCTATTTGCAGTGAGTTAGCAGAAAGCTCATCAATGGCTTCAGTTTCAGAGCCTACAAAAGTATGCCATCCAGCTGATGCCACTTTTAAACCTTGAGGCGATACTATTAATGCTTCAACATTTTCTAGTTGATTAACCCAATCTATTCCTTGTGATATTGATTGAGTGCTTAATGCCGTTGCGATGGCATCTGCAGTGACGGCGTCTTTAGCTATAACCGTTGCAGATGGCGCATAGTCCATTGGCCAGCCATCTTGTGGATCTAAAATATGACTAAATTTTCTTCTTTGAATCTGTCTAAAGCGATTATGGTGACTACTTGATGCAATGGCCATATTTGATAAATTCACATAATATGGCGCTGCTGATTGAGCATCGTTTAGATTTGTCGGATCGGCTATTGCAACATGCCATTTAGCATTATTATTTGGTTTTCCCCAATAATATGCATCACCGCCAATATCTAATTTTAATCCCGTTGCATCAGGCAATAACGAATGCAAATGCGCATAAGCTAAGTCAATAATAAACCCTTTTGCTAACCCCGCAGGATCAAGTGCTATTTTTTCATCTAATATTACACTGCTTTTTACAGCATCAATGTTAATGGTTGAGCGTTGGATGTCGCGAGCTTTATAACGTACGGCAATCCTATCTGGTACGCTATCAGTGCGTTCAGCGGCTAACCAAAGCTCTTTTAATTTGCCCATTTTGCAACTGAATTTTTTATGCGAAGCGGCATGCCATTTTTCACATAATTCAACAATTTCAATTAATTCACTAGGAAGGTTTTGTTTACTTCCTAACTTGTTGAGCAAGCTAATCTGACTCTCTTTTTGCCACGTTGAAAGAATCCCTTCTAAGCGTGTTATTTCATTTAATGTACTACCTATCGCTTTTTCGGCTTGCAGTTGAGGTACACCTGCAATGCTTATATCCATTGATGTACCTAATACATTATCGTAATGGGCATTTACCATAGCAAGAGCTGGCTGTGTGTTAAAAATAAGTAATAAAGCAGCACCGAATATTTTTTTAACATGATTTATCAACATTCCTTAATTCAATATTGTTCTCCCTGCCTGTAAATTTATTGGCAGGGAGGCGTTTAATATTCAGTAATTAGTGTTTGATGATTTTGCCGTTTTATTGTTGCTCACATATTCATTTTTTTTAGGCGCTGGATCTAGGTTGTTGACGATACCGTCTTTGTCAGTATCCCAACGTGTAAAACTACGATGCCCTGACAGCTGGTATTCAGCAAAGGTCATTGCACCATCTTCATCTTTATCTAAAACATTAAAACGAATGTGTGTTTGTTTTAATGCAGCTTTGCGTGTACTGGCTATCTTTTTATCTAAACGGTTTTCATATTCAAAAATATACTCTTGCTCTGTTAGCCAATTATTAGCATCTTCGTCGGCACGATCAAAGTCTTGTCGGCGGCGTTGGTTAAATTCTTTTTGGGTAATAATGTTATCTTGATTTAGGTCGTATTTAATAAAAAACCTTTTCGATCGTGCGTTGTTGGCATACGAAGTAGGCGTTTTGCTCTGTTTAATTTGTTTTGTTTTTCTTGTGCTAATTGCTGCTCAGTTTTTTCAACCGTTTTCTTTTCTGTTTTTCTTTTGGCTCAGGATCTAGGTCGTTAATTGTGCCGTCTTTATTTACATCATATTTTGTAAAACTCCGTACACCAGATGCTTGGTATTCTTGCCATTCCATTTTAGCATTTTCATTTTTATCGAGTGCTTTGAAGCGTACTGTGGTTTGTTTAACTTGCACTAACCTATCAAGGGTAAGTTGTTTATCCATACGGTCTTGGTATTCAAAAACATATTCGTTTTCGCTTACTGCGCCATCCTTATTTTCGTCAGTACTGTTAAAGTTATTCTGTCGGGCATTGTCAAATTCAGCTAAGTGCACATTGCCGTCATTGTTGGTATCGTATTGGTTTATGTAAATCGACTTGCTATGCGATGCTGCATTTGTGACTGTACTTAGTAGTGCTAAAACAGTAGTAAAAGTAATCGTTATTATTTTGTTCATTTTATTTCTCGTTTATTCTGTCGCTTCAACAACAAGGGTGTAGGTATTACTGATTTGAGGAGCCAGAGAGCCTTTAGGTGCATCACTTTTATAACGTGCACGTAAAAGGTATACGCCTTGTTTTTGTGGCATAAAGCTAAACTCGCCTTTATCGTTACTTTTTAATGAGATGGAAGGTTTATCATTGCTAAATTGATCGTTCGCCTGAAAAACATCAACAGTTAAGTCAGCCAGTGGTTTTCCATTAAACACGCTAACCATTGATAAACGTTCACCAACAAAAAGTTCATTAGGGTGGCTTTTAGCAACAAACTCTAAGCCTTGACCGTAAGGTTTTAGGGCTGTTTCACTTGGGGCACCTTTGGTTACATAACTTTCAGCTAAGGTGAGTGATTGGAAAAAGGCGAGTAACTTTCCTCCCTCAGGGATTGCATCCATTGGGTTTTCTAGCGATTTTCTTTCACCGTTTATTTCATACATTTTAAACACACGGCCTAAGCGTTTACCTGTGCTAAAGCGATAAGTACCTTCTTCTTTTAGCTGATGCTCTACAACCATACGTAAATGCAATTTAACAACATTATCAGGATTTATGGTTTCACCATTAGGAGTAATTACAGTAAAAATACTGTTATTAAACGCAAGCTCAGGAACAAAAAAATTCTCTGCAAAAGCAGCGTCTAAAGTAACGTTATCTTGACTTGATTCATCAAAAGAGTAGGGCGCTAAATAAGGAGTGTGGGCATAACTTGTTGCACAGACTGTGAGTAGCATCACACCTGTTAATAGTTTTTTTAAACGCATAATAAATTCCTAATTAAGTAAACAAATAATACAGTTGAGCGGGAATAATTTCGCCATATTATATATAAATACGAATAATTCGCAATATCATTTTCATTTAATTGGTGTGTTTTTTACATGAATATGTTTTCAGTAAAAACCTTGGACTTAGCTTGTAACGTTTATTGCTTATAAGGCGAAACATATGTAGTAAATAGCGACTTGCTCATAAATATGTATTTTCATCCTGTATTAAGCTGAATATGCGATGATACTTCGCAAGTTAGTTATATTGTTACTTGGATTGTAGGGAGGTTAATTTAACCTGAACTGTGGATAATAAATCTATCTCAAGCAGCTATTGACGCGTAAGTTCGTCTTGTTTTCACTGAAAATCTCTGGCTAGAGAATATAAATTTACATATCACTATAATTCAATACGTTGGTAAATATCTTAACCAGATCTCAGGTTAATTTAACTTTATTAGCATTCGATTTTGGTGGGTTTATCTCTGTAGGTTAAATTTACAGTAGTGATTTTTTAGGTGAAATAGACTTTATATTTGTTTTTTAAGTGTCTGATAAATAGAAATAAAGTCCTCTGCTTTATATTGTCGAGAGTTTAAATTATAGAAGGGAATTATAATGGCTATTCAAAAAAAGCTTAAACAAAAAACACGTCAATTTATAGATTCTAAGCATATGTTAAGTGGTATTACCGTTGCGTCTTTTTTAGAGTCGACTATAGTCCCTATTCCACTTGAGGCTGTTTTAGTGCCATTAATGCAAGCTCGACGTGAAAAACTTTGGCTTATTGCATTTATGGCTACTTTGGGATGTGTTGTGGGAGCTCTGTTTGGCTATGCTTTGGGTTATTACCTATTTGACGCCGTTGGTGATTGGATCATTAATACGTTTTCAACACCTGAGCAATTTAAAAATGTTCAGCAACAAATGCAAGAACAAGGTTTTTGGTTTGTTATAACGCTTGGTATTGTACCAATCCCTTTTCAAATAGCGATGCTTGCTGCTGGTGCAACTAAATATTCAATTTGGTTATTTTTGTTAGCCAGTGCTATTGCACGTTCTATTCGTTATTTTAGTTTGGCTATTATTGTGTATTACGCGGGTAATCAAGCTGAATGGATAATTAGTAAACATAAAACTAAGGCTATGATTGGTTTAAGTGTTTTAATACTAGGGACATGGGGGGTAAGTACACTCATTTAACGCAGTGGTTTTGTATCTGAATTTTGAACGTGTGTTATAATTTTACGTGTTGCTCATATAGCCTAACGTAAAATTGGACGATAATGAATCCCGAAATAGTCAGTATAAAGTTAAGTCGCTTTGTCCATCTCACTAAGCTGAATAAGCTTTTTAATGTTTATACTTCTTTCCTATATTCTGGTGTTTTCTGCTTATTCTTTAATGAATTTCCCTTTTTTAGATTTTAAAAATAATATTTATGGTTTTACGACGGATGTTATTAATTTAATAGTCATTGTTGCTATTTTTTGGGTTGTACAGTGCTCAAAGTTAGCTAAAAAAGCATATTTTTACGTAAGCACTGGATTGTTATTATGGATTGTCGGTATTACGGCGGATGTGCTTGATGAGGTAGTTATACCACCTTACTGGGTAAGTTTGTATGTTGAAGATTTATGCCGAACTATAGGCATGACAATAACCGCTTTTGGCTTGTTTAAAACTATGTTATTTATGCAAAAAATGCATAATCGGCTAGCTAAAGAGCTCATTATGGATGATTTGACTAATGTGCATAACCGGCGTTGTTTTTATCGATATGTGAAAAATGTGACGACACCCGCATACACTCTTTTAATAATTGATATAGATCATTTTAAATCTATAAATGATGACTTCGGTCACGATATGGGAGACAAAATACTTAAAGAGTTTGCCTATAAAGTGAATGCTTTATTTGATGACACGAGTGTTTTTGCTCGAATTGGTGGTGAAGAGTTTGCCGGTTATTTCCCCCAAGTAATATTAATGATGTGACTGATTTTTCCCAAACTATTTTAGAACTCGCCCATACAATTAATGTGAAAAACGACCGCTTTATAACTGTAAGCATAGGTATTGCACAACGCATTGAACGAGAGTTGTTTGATGAGGTAATGAAGCGAGCTGATCTTGCTTTGTATAAAGCAAAAGAAACTGGCCGTAATAGGTATGTAGTGAGCTGATCTTTTCAACCTGTAAACTCAGACGTTAAAACGCTAAGAATTTGCTGTGGTTGTCCCTCAAACTTTTCCTTTTGTAATCTATTATCAATATTAAAGACACTTTCATACACTTTTTAACGTTTACGTCAGGAAGTGTCAGTGCGAGTAATGCTTTGTAAATTATGAAATTAAAATAGGGTATTCGAGTCATAAAAGGGATTTTAATAATAAGGAATAACTCTAATGACCAACTCCCTGTTTAAAGCTGCTTTATCACTTAGTTTAATCTCTATCTTAGCCGGTTGTGGCTCCGATGATAGCTCAAGTGATACCGGTTATATTCAATTATATAATGGCTCTTATAACAGCCCATACACTCGACTATTTATTGATGAAACAGAGCGTTCAGGTACTGACTTTGCTGATGTAACTACTCGTCACAACTACAGTACTGACACTTATGATGTAAGTTTTGAGTACCTTGATGCCAACGACAGTTACATAACCATTAGTGAACAAGAAGTGTCGATTAAAGGTGATAAAACGCAATTAATTGTGATGAGTGGCGATTTTGCTGAGCCTATATTCACAGAGCTTAGCGTGCCTATCTCTAGTGACACTGATGAATTTAACTTAGGTTTTTTTAATACCACGAATGAAAATAATAACTATGATATTTATATAGCTACGGATGATGGTGTATTTGAAAGCGCAACATTATTTGCCTCTGCGCAGTATTTGACTGAGCCCGATCTACAAACACTTGAAGAAGGGTATTATACAATTTATGTGACAGCGGCAGGTAGTTCGGATGTTATTTTTGAATCACCTTCAGTTTATTACTACGACGAAGCAAGCTACGTTGCTATGATCCGTCCAAGCTATGCAACCGAAAAAAACGGTATTACGCTTGATATAGTGACTGATAATAACTATGTCACGGAGCTAAATCATCAAGATGCACAAGGCCAATTACGATTCATTAATACAATGGATAGCTATTCACCTGTTAGCTTCTCAATTACTCGTGGTACTACAGAGTTAACAACAGATACAGTAGCCAACGATACTTATACTAACTATGTTGAATTATCGCCTAACAGCTACAGTGTTGCTATGTATGACGAAGAAGGCACCAAGCTTGCTGATAACTTTTTAATGACGTTAGAGCGTGAACAAAGTGCAGTGGGGATTTTTTATAACGACGAAGAAAATGGTCCTCGTATGATGAGCGTAGAAGAAAACCTTACGCCTAGCAGTTATAGTCATACGGTATCAGTTGTAAATTTAATTGAAAATTATGCAGGTCAATCAGTCTCTGAAGTTGACGTGTACTTTACACTTAACGGTGAAACAGTAGAAGACACAAGTAATGTTGTTGATGGGCTTGATAAATACGATCAAGAAGAGCAAGTCGTAGACAACGAGATTTATACTGTTTATGCAGTATTTGAGGATAACGGGCAGCAAATCGTGCTTATCCAACAAAGCGATATGGACTTTACGCAAGAAGGAAACTACATACTTATCTTAGAGCACGATACAACAACGAGTTCAGGTTATAAAATGACCTTAGAACGTACGATCACCGATAGTGTTGAATAGTTAGTTTTAAAAATAGTTATACCAACTTGCATAAATCTTTGATCAATTTAACGAATTAAATTGCACTATAACGTCGTTAAAAATTTTTTATTTAGAACAATTAGATACAAAAATTTTTTCCTAGTTCTAGCGTAATTTTCTTAACGTTAAATAGACCCCATATATAAGCAGATTGGTATTACATGCCCTGAGTATTTTTTACTTGGGGCTTTTTTTGATTAAAAATAACAGGTTTGTTTGTTGATTGAGACAGGTTGTATTTTGGTCGTAAACAGATGTCTTAGTTAAGTTAGAGTCTGAACAGCTCAACATATTTAATCGTTTATTATTTTAGCTCTATTTTGTTTGTAGTTTTTATTATCAAACCGTAATTATAGGTAAATTAAGGGGAGTCAAATTAGCTCACGTTGTCGTTTTTTTGTAAAAAAACAACATAAACACATGGTTTAAATAGGAGATAAAAAACACTGACATATTTAATTCATCTTCTGTAATTAGGATGTCCGTGCCGAGCCAGTATGGCCTATTAATCATAAGCAGCAATTAAGAGAAACATTATGAACCCTTTTAAATCATCACCTTTTATTAAGTCGAGTCTCGCATTAGCATGTTGTGGCATTTTATATACAACCCCAGTTTTAGCTGATGGCGCCGTTAAAGGACGCATTACCGATTCAAGTCAAAGTGTTTACTTTGGTGGTGCAAAAATTACTGTAAAAGAACTAAACCTAAAAACAGTCAGCGGGCGTGATGGTACTTTCTCATTTAATAATCTACCAGCAGGGGATTACACCTTAATGGTTGATTATATTGGTGCATCCTCGGTAGAGAAAAAATAAAAATTGTTGATGAAAACGTGTTCACGCAACAAATAATAATAGGTGAGCAAGAGGATGCGATTGATAATATTATTGTTTATGGTCAAAGTGCAGGGCAAGCTGGCGCGATTAACAGACAAAAAAATGCCAGTAACCTAAAGTCAGTGGTAAGTGCTGATTCAATTGGTCAGCTCCCAGATCAAAATGCAGCGGAAGCTTTACAGCGCCTGCCGGGGTTTTTATAGCGCGAGACCAAGGTGAAGGACGTTTTGTTGGTATTCGTGGTATCGATCCTAATTTAAATAATGTGACCGTGAATGGCCTTAATGTACCTTCTCCCGAGGCAGGGGTTCGCAGTGTGGCAATGGATGTTATTCCAAGTGAATTAATTCAAAGTTTAGAAGTAAGTAAAACGGTCACACCCGACATGGATGCAAGTGCGATTGGTGGCTCAATTGAAGTTAAAAGTTTAAGTGCTTTTGATAAATCTGGGCAGAGTTATAGCTTCACCGCACAAGGTTCATATAATGAACTTGAGTCGGACACTAGCCCTAAATTTTCGGCAAGTTTTACAGATGTTTATGAACTCAGTAACGGTTTGGATTTAGGGGTAGCGACTGCTATTTCATGGTTTAAACGTGACTTTGGTTCTCGTAATGTTGAAACTGATGGTGGCTGGAGCGAATTTAAAGTTGAAGATGACGCTACGGGTGAAGATATAAAAATTTTTGGAGCAGAAGAGATTGAGCAACGCCAATATCAAATTACACGTGAGCGTTTAGGTGCTGCGCTTAACTTTGATTTACACAGTGGTGTAGCAAATCGATACTATTTACGCACACTTTACAGTGATTTCTCGGATGATGAATACCGCCAGCGTAAAGAGTTTAAGTTTAGCGATGGCCAAGTTAATACACATGATAATAACAGCGCTTCTTTTTCTGACGCTGAAATGGACCGAGATACGAAAGATCGTTATGAAGAACAAAGCATTTTGTCATTGGTCGCAGGTGGCGAGCATCAATTAAACAATTGGTTTGTTGAATACAGCGTCGGTTACTCAAAGTCAGACGAAAAAGAGCCAGATCGCTTAGATGTAAGCTTTGCGGGTGAAGGGCTTGATTTGGGTTATATTGCACAAAGTGAAATACCAAGCTTATCTCAATCATCTAATGCTAACGACATGAGCAATTTTGTTTTAGATAAAGTCGAGGCTAACGACAATCTTAGTGAAGATGAAGCAATGACCTTTAAGGTTGATTTCAGTCGTGATTTTGTTTGGAATAATAACAATGGTGAATTCAAGTTTGGCGCTAAATATCAAAGCCGTGAAAAACGTAACGATGTAAATGTTTGGATTTATAAGGATGACTTACAAGGAGCACTCGCGAGTGACTTCGCTGCGTCTGCCCCCGACTATGATTTAGGAGAATTTGGTCCTGGTCTAAATCGTTCAGCTATCCGTCAATTTGTGAATAATAATCGTGGTGCATTTGAACTGAACGAAAACGACTCACAAGTTGAGTCCGATGGTGCAAGTTATACCAGTAATGAAGATATTGTTGCAGCTTATGCAATGGTAACGTTAGATATTGATAAGTTACAAATTGTCGCAGGCCTTCGTTATGAAGGAACTCAATTTGATACTGAAGGTAATCAGGTCGCGCTATTAACTGACGATGTAAACGATACGGAAGTAGTTACAAGTACACCTTGGAAAGCCACAAAAGATTATGATCATTTTTTACCTAGTTTAAATATGCGCTATGAGCACAGTGATAAATTAGTCTCTCGTTTTGCCTATACAAATACAATTGCACGTCCTTCATTTAAAGATTCTGCGGCGTTTCAGTTAATTGAATCTGAAAGCAGTGAAGATGACGGCGTAATTTCCGTTGAGCGTAAAGCTGAAGTGGGGAACCCCGATTTAGACCCTTATGAATCAATGAATCTCGATGCCTCTATTGAATACTACCCAGGTAGTATTGGGGTACTTTCAGCGGGGCTGTTCTACAAAGATATCGACAACTATATTGTTCAGCAAGAAGTACAAGATAACGGCCAATGGAATGGTTACCAAGAAGTTGTGCAAATGGTTAATGGTGGCTCTGCATCACTAACAGGGCTTGAACTTAACTGGAGTAAAACGTTTGATTCTGGTTTTTTAATTAGTGCAAATGGCACATTTATTAATGCTGACGATGACTTACCAAATCAAGCAGATAAAATAGGTAACTTTATTGTTGGTTATGAAAACAATGTAATTAGCACTCGTTTGAGCGCATCTTATAAGAGTGAAAGCTTCCAATTTGAAGATGCTGACATGAATGTATATGAAGATAGTCACACGCAATTAGATTTCAGCGGTAAGTACTTTATAAATGATTCTGTTAATGTTTACTTTAATGCGAAAAACTTAACCGATGAGCCTTTGTATCTTTATCATGGTGAGCGTAAATACAACTACCAATATGAATCATACGGTCGTACTTATGAGCTAGGGTTTACTATTAACTCTCTTTAATTTACACAACGAAAAAGGCCTACTTGATATAAGTAGGCCTTTTTGTGGAATATAAAATGATGAACAAATTACTTCTTTCACCACTTGCATTTGCTTGTTGTATGTTACTTAGTGCGTGCAGTGCGCAGGCTGAAAAAACACCTAGTAAAAATATAAATTTTATCGCTTTTGGGGATGGCGGCTATCACGTTGACTACCCCAAAAAGAAACAGATTAAAAACCCCAAAAACAAAACTGAATTTATAGCCAAAGAATTACAAGATTGGCTTGAAGATTATCGACCACGTAAAGAGTTTGATCATGCTCCTATTTATGTGTATCCGGGGACAGATATAGCAACCGAACAAGGTGGTGCACAAGCGGTTGGCCTAGCTATGGCTACATTATGTGAAAGCAAAGAGTGTCAGTTTGCTATTCAATTAGGCGATAATGTTTACCCCGATGGCGCAGATGCTAATGATGGTAAAGATGATCAAAAACGTTTACATGATTTAATTTATGCCCCTTTGAAACCATTGTTCGATGCTGATCCATCTTTGATTGTATATTCTGCTTTAGGTAACCATGACTGGCGCAGCTCTCGAAAAGGGGTGGCATTACAAACTGAGTGGATGGCGCAACAGCCTAATTTTTTTATGGGTGAACAAGGGTACTACAGTTATAAAAAAGGGACGCCAGGTAACGACGTAGAATTTTTCGTTTTAGATACAAATATGCTGTTGGCGGGGCAAACATACTATAAAGTGCCGCTTAACCCTGATGGCAGTGAAGGTAATGAACAACAAGCAATTAAAAGTGGTGCAGCCAAGCTTGAAGTTCATGATAAGCACGAAGGACCGAAAAATGGCGAAGATATTAAGCAACTAGCATGGTTAAAAAAGAAATTGCTAACTCAACGGCTAAGTGGAAGTTAGTGTATGGGCATCATATTTTATGGTCAATTGGTGGTACAAAATACACAGAAGGACATGTGTTACGGCGTTTACTAATGCCAACACTATGTAAATATGCTGATGGCTATATTGCGGGTCATGAACATGATTTAGAACTGTTAACTGATGATTGCTCTGAGTTTGATAGCGGCAGTAGTCATGGCAAATTACCGCTTATAATATCTGGTGCAGCTTCAAAAATGCGTGGCAAACATTCCCCATTTGCACAGTTTCAAGCCCAAAAATATCCGGAGTATGATTTAGTGTGGTCAAAGAGCTTTGTTTGGGGCTTTAGTCACATAAATATTGATAATCAACAAGATCAACTTAAAGTTAGTTTTTATACAACGCCGCGAAACTTAAGTGGTGGGTTGATAGATGAGGGGCAATTTAGGTTTAAAAAACGCACACAATAATATAAAAGCTTAATACAACAAAAGCCAAGCTGTGCTTGGCTTTTGTATTATTTATTGATGCTAATTAAGCTGAACTCTGGATAATAAATCTATCATGAGCAGCTATTTTTAGCGCTAACTGCGTTGAATTTACTTGCAATGGGCCGCTATTGACGCGTAAATTCGCCTTGTTCTCACTGAAAACCTCTGCCTAGAGAAATAAATTTAAATATCACCATGATTCAATACGTTAATAAATCTCTTAACCCGAGTTCTGGTTAATTAATAGTGTAAAACACATTATTAATGTAGATAATATAAAAAATAGGTACTATAGCCGCTGTAAATGAATAACTACAGAGTGTGCCATGGATGATTTAATCGGTTTAGCAGTAATACTTATATTGGTAGTTGTGGGGGCGCTATTTGTGGATTAATTGCGCTTATACAATTAAAGAGTTTGAAGCAAGATATTGCTTTTTTAAAAGCAAAAGTGAATGAGTTACAATCAAATGCCGTAGTGCAAAAACAAACTCAATGTGTCGATGCAAATATTGCACATAACCAGCCTGTGATTGCTTCAGCCAAAGTATATAAACCAGAACCCATATGCACAAATCTAGCCACTGAACCCCAAATAGCGGTTAAATCCAGTATTAACAGCACAGCTAAAACAAAACGCAAAACACCATCTCCTATCGAATTATTACTTAATAAACTACGTACAGGGTTTGAAGAGAATTGGATGACCTGGATTGGCGCAATAGCGCTTGCGTTTGGTGGCATATTTTTAGCTAAATACAGCCTAGAAGCGGGATTACTATCGCCTGTAATGAGGCTGAGTTTAGGTGGCTTATTTGGGCTTAGCTTAATTGCAGCTGCGGCTTATTTACACCATAAACGCATTGTATTTGAAGGCTTTAATAATTACATTCCCGCAGCGCTTGCCAGCGGCGGGTTTATTACCTGTTTTGCTTTAACGCTTTTAGCTTACAGTAGCTACGCTATGCTTAGCCCTACCGTGGCATTTTTTGCACTGGCAGTTATTGCAATTAGTGCAAGTGCAATGGCGCTTAGGCTAGGCCCATTATTGGCTGTATTAGGTATTATTGGCGCCTATAGTGTACCAATATGGGTTAGTACAGGCAGTGGTAACTTGTTTGCATTATTTATGTATGTTGGTTTTGTAAGTTTGTCGGCTGCGTTAGTTGCACATAAAGTACAGCGAGCTTGGTTGTGGTATTTATTATGGGCAGGGCACATTGGCTGGTATTTAGTTGGTTTTACATTACTTAAAATTAATACCGTTTGGTTAATGGGGACGTTTGCTTTACTTAGTATTATAGGGCTAATTGCTATACCACGCTTAGGTCTAAAACTGAATGTTATTGAACATCGCCCGCACAGTTTAAAGCGCTTAATTAAAGTGCTCCCAGATCATCTCTTATTACTCGCTTTTATAGCGCCCTTAATATTTACCATGTTGATAAGTCACTTTGATATGCAGTGGCAAACAGTCGGCGTGTTAAGTATTGGTTTGGTGCTATTTTTAGTCCTTAAAAATAGCCGCTGGGATATTTGGCAGGGCGTAGTGTTAGTTATTTCAACGCTATTAGTTATAAGTGCTGAGCGCACGCATTTGTCGCCAAACCTATTTGATGACGCACTCTTTATATTCAAAAATGAATACGGTTTGGGTTTATTACTCGGGTTGTTACTTACAGTTTACGGGCTTTATTACGGTAAAAAGCAATCTAAGCGTTTAGCGTTTCATATAACGGGGGCATTTAGTGTATTTGTAATGATAGCGGCTTTATATACGCTTATTCCTAACTCTGCGTTAAGTACAGCATATCCACTTTGGGCCGTTGTATTGTTTATAGTGGCCGCTATTTTAATAAAGCTCGCGCAGCATAATACAACGCTATTTCAGAGTTTTACTTATTGGGTAGGCGCTAATGCCAATATTACGTTAGCAATTACCATGCTACTAAGTGACAGCGGCCTAACCATTGCACTTGCTGTACAAGTATTACTTATAAGTGTACTTATTAAGCGCTATAGCGTGCCTATGCCGCATTGGCCTATTAAAGCATTAGTTGCTGCGTTATTACTGCGCTTAACGCTTGCGCCTTGGACGCCAAGCTACGATACGCTAACGGTATTTGGTTTGCATTGGAGTATTGTGGTTTATCCGTTATGTATCGCGTTATTTTTTGCCGCAGCTAAGTGCTTTGATTCCTCAAAACTTAAAATATGGCTGGAAGGTGCGGCGCTTCATTGTTTAGCGCTTTTTATTACCACCGAAACAAGTTATCAGCTAGTAGGGCATTATCCGCAATTTGATTCCCTTAACTTTTACGAACAAATACTCCTTACCTGTAATTGGCTGGCATTAGGGTGCGTGTATTTACACAGAGCAAAACTTGCCGGTACGTTAGCTAAGTTATACCAAGTGGCGGGCTTTGCACTTGCAGGGTTGGCAGGGCTTTTTGCTATTAAAACACTACTTGACGATAACCCATTATTTGAATCACTTTACATAGGTGAGCTGCCAATATTTAACTGGTTATTACTATTGTGGTTAGTACCTGCAGGATTAACGCTTTGGCTGGCCAAGCTTGTAAAACCAATAAATGCTAAAGCGACGCCATTTATATTGGCCGTTGCGGGTGGGTTTATATTATTGGCAATAAATAGCTTTATTCGCCAATACTGGCAAGGTCCTTACATATACTTATCAAAAGGCGCAAGCAATGCCGAGCTTTATAGCTACTCTGTTATTTGGTTAGTATTGGGTGCGGGTACTGTTATTTTTGGTCATCTTAATAATCAATTATTAATACAAAAAATAGGCCTAGGCTTACTAGGTGCCGTTATTGTTAAAGTATTTTTAATTGATATGGCTAATTTGGAGGGGTTGCTTAAAGCGCTTTCGTTTATTGGATTAGGGCTTTCGTTAGTGGGGTTAAGTTGGTTGTTTCAAAAGCTTAGAAGCCGTGCAAATCCGATTTAACTTTATGAGCACTTTATAAAGCAAAGCCCAGTGAAGATAATGGGCTTTTTGTTTTACGCTATTACTTTATAGCTTTTAACTAGAACACTTTTTACTAGAATACTTTTAACTAGATCACTATGTACTGTGATTAAGCAGTGCCTTTAGTTTGCCCGGTTTAATTGGTTTACTTAAATAATGAATATTAGCGGCTTTTGTTTCTTGCTTAAGCTCGGTGTCGCGCACTGCGGTAATTAAAATAGCAGGTACTTGGCTTTGCCATATTTCACGCAGGGTTTTAATTAGCGTTATGCCATCGCAGTCACTACCTAATTGATAATCCATTAAAATAACATCGGGGGCGCTATTTTGTTTTGCGTGCGCGAGTACTTTATCTACGTTATCAAATAGCGTGTAATTAGCTTGCCACTTTTTAAGTAAGCTTGCCATTGCAGCTAGGTTTTCTGGATCGTCGTCCACGGCAACAATATTAATTGCTGCACGGTTTTCTATTAAGTTACTTGCTGTCGGTTTTTGCTGTACAAATTGCACATCGCCGTAGGGCACTTCAATACTAAAACGGCTACCTTTATTTGGCTCTGAATGCACATCAAGCGGCAAACTTAGTAAGTCAGCCATACGTTTTACCACACCTAGGCCTAAGCCTACGCCTTTGTTATCGCCCGACTCAACACGGTAAAAGTCGTTAAATATTTTAGCTTGCTCTACTTCGCTAATACCTGGGCCTGTATCCCATACTTCTATTCGTAAATTGTGTTTACGGTTTCTACAGGCAATTAATACACGGCCATTATCGGTGTATTTAACTGCATTAGAGACCAAATTTTGAATAATTCGGCGCAGATAGGTTATATCACTGTGCACAACTTGCTGGTTTGAACGCACACTAAGCTTAAGGCCTTTATCACTCGATAAAATAGCGTATTCACTTTGTAGGGGCGCTAAAATATCTTCAATATAAAAGTGGCGAGGGGTAGGGGTCATAGCGCCTTGTTCTAGCTTAGCTATTTCAAGCAATGCCGACATTAAATGCACGGTTGAATCAAGACTGTCGCCTAGTTTTTCAAAGCTGTTTTGGTTAGTGCTATCGAGCTGTTTTTCGTCAATGGCAGCAAGGTATAAACGTGCTGCGTTTAACGGTTGTAAAATGTCGTGGCTCGCCAGTGCTAAAAAGCGCGTTTTACTGTCGTTGGCTTGCTCTGCTTCTCGTTTGGCTAAAGTAAGTGCTTGCTCGGTTTGTACGCGGCTATCTATTTGAGCTTGTAAGTCTTTATTAATAGTTTGCACTTCTTGAGTTCGCGCTTCTATGCGGTTTTCAAGATCCATGTTTACTTCTTCAAGCGCATTTTGTGTACTTATGTGTTTAGTAATATCCGAGAAGCTGGTAACAAATCCGCCATCGGGCAGTGGATTACCAATCATCTCGTACACTTGTCCATTACGACGATGACGAATAAAGTGATGCGAGCTGCCGTATTTTAAATGCTGCACACGTTTTTCTACTTGGCGTTGTATTTCGCCAGGGCCACATTCACCACGGTTAGCGTTGTACCTTATAATGTCCTCTATGGGTTGACCTACTTCTAAAAAACCTTCTGGGTAGCCAAACATTTCGCCGTAACGTTTATTCCATGCAACGAGTTTTAAATCTTTATCAACAACCGAAATACCGTGACTTAAATTTTCAAGCGAAGTAAACAATAGGTTTTGATTAAATTGCAGCGCTTGCGTAGTTTCGTCAAAAAAGTTTACAACTTCCTCAAACGCCATACGTTTGCCTGATGAAACAGTGTGTATTAATGCTTGCGCAGATGATGCACCAAGTACACCGGTTAACGCGCGTTCGCAATAGGCTATAAAGTCAGAATCAGGATGTGCGTTGTTGTCGCTTAAATGATGAGCAAGTGCATAATGCGCTAATACTTGTTGGCTGCGCTGAATACCTAAAAAGGTTTGTAGTAATATTTTAAAATCGTAAACGGTCGCTTTTACATCTTTGTTTAGTCGTCTTGATAAAATAGACTGATCTTTTGGGTTAACAAATGCAGCTGCTTGAATTTTATCGATTAGACGCTCTTCTGCGCCTAATGAAAAGCTAATATAACAACCAATATTGGCAAATAAGGCAATGAGCGTCCCGCGTGTTATGAGTGTTTGCTGTAATTCACTATTTAAGGTGTTGCCTGCATCTAAAATAGGTAGCATTAAAAATAGCACCCAACAAATAATGCCAGCTATTAAACCAGCATAAACACCGTAAGCATGACCTTTTCGCCAGTATAAACCGCCAACAATAGCGGGCAATAATTGCGTAACGAGTGAAAATGCCACTAGCCCCATACTCGCCAATGCACTGCTGTGGCCAAACCATTGTTGATAAAAATAAGCCAAGATTAGAATACCGGCAATGGTAAAACGTCTTACCAATAAAATTTGCGATTTGTAGCTGGTGGTAATTAAGTTACGTTTAAATTTACGGCGTAATATTAATGGCAATACAACATCATTTGAGATCATAGTACTTAATGTAAGTGTTGCGACCACTATCATTGCGGTGGCGGCAGACAACCCGCCTATAAATACAAAAGTGGTTAAAAATGCATTGTCGTTAATTAACGGTAGGGCAAGTACAAAGCTGTCGGGGGAATAACCACTGCCAATTTCAGGATGGATAGCGGCAGTTGCAATGGGTAAAATCATCGCAGCAGTCAATAACAAATACAGAGGAAAAGCCCAGCGAGCAGTAAATAAATGACGTTTATTTTGGTTGTCTACAACGGTGACATGAAATTGGCGTGGTAAGCATATAATGGCAGCTGCAGCCATTAACGACTGACCAATAAAGTTAAAACTGAAAAAGTTAAAATCGCTCCAGTGATCCCAAATTGATTCGGTGATTTTACTTGAGGTTGATTCGGGCAAATTAAATAGTGTGAATATGGCAAGTCCTGCCACAGCCATAAGTGCAATAAGTTTAATCATTGATTCAAAGGCAACAGCAAGCATTAAGCCTGAGCGATATTCGGTTACATCGACTTTGCGCGTACCAAAAAATATAGCAAATAAAGCCATAATTAATGTGGCAGAAAGCGCGAGCATATCGCCGGATATTTTATTACTGTTTTGCAAAAGTAAAAAGCTGGTACTGAGTGCTTTTAGTTGTAGTGCGATATAAGGAATAGTCGCCAGTAACGCGATAACTGTTACCATAATTGCAGTAGTTTGGCGCTTACCGTAACGAGCAGAGATGAAATCGGCAATAGTGGTTATGTTTTGTTTTTTACTCACCAATACTAATTTACGTAAAAAGCCTTGTCCGAAAAAAACAACAATGCAGGACCAAGCAAAATAGGTAAGTAGCTCCAGCTACTAGTCGCCGCAGTTCCTACTGACCCATAGTAGGTCCATGAAGTACAATAAATACCTAATGAAAATGAGTAAACAAAAGGGTGGTGGCTAATGCGTTTTGCTAAAGGCGTCGTTTTATCACCCCAGTTAGCCAGCCAAAACAGCACACCTATATATCCTAAAGCAACAATAATGAGTACGGCAGTCATGTTGTTATTAAACCTTATTATTTAAAATAGCCCCCCAACCCTATGAGGGATTAACACAATACCAGAACTCAGGTTAAGTGTGAGGGTTGAATTTAAATCATAATTTTAGTTTTGTTTTTATCTTTTTGAATATTAAAGATAAAAATAAAATAACTTATAGCATTAGACTAATGTCGCATTAATTTAGTACTTAGCTTCTTTATAACCCTAAAACTCAACTTAAAAACCTTAACAGGCTGAAAAGTAACAAAAAGAGCCATTTAGGTTTAGTTGTTTTTATACAGTTTACGTAAACGTTAACAAGCTGTTACGACTATGGTCGCAATTCAATCTTGAGACAGCATTGCTAAATTGGTAAGTGAAGATAAAAAACCACTCATCGCGATATTGCGGTGCTTAAAGGGGAAAATAAAAATGGCTTTTAAAGATGAAGAACAAGCAAAAGCTTATTGGGCAGAAAATATTTCACTGTTATTTAAACTATTAGCAGTGTGGTTTATTGTGTCTTTTGGCTTTGGCATATTATTGGTAGATGTACTTAATGAAGTACGTTTTTTGGGTTTAAACTTGGCTTCTGGTTCGCCCAGCAAGGCGCGATTTATACCTTTGTTGCTTTGATTTTTGTGTACGTTTTCAAAATGAATACGTTAGATAAAAAATATGGCGTAGACGAATAGGAGCTAAGCAATGGATGTTCAAACACTCACGTTTTTAATTGTTGGTTTAAGCTTTGCGCTTTATATCGGCATAGCAATTTGGGCCCGAGCGGGTTCAACTAAAGAATTTTATGTCGCGGGCGGCGGCGTACCTCCTCTTGCTAATGGTATGGCAACAGCAGCTGATTGGATGAGCGCCGCGTCGTTTATTTCAATGGCGGGTATTATTTCGTTTGCAGGTTACGATGGCAGCGTTTACTTAATGGGGTGGACAGGTGGTTATGTACTATTAGCTATGTGTTTAGCGCCTTACTTACGTAAATTCGGCAAGTTTACTGTACCTGACTTTATTGGCGACCGTTACTATTCACGCACCGCACGTTTAGTGGCAATTGTATGTGCCATATTCATTTGCTTTACTTATATTGCAGGGCAAATGCGCGGCGTAGGCGTCGTATTTTCACGCTTTTTAGAAGTAGAAATTGAAACTGGTGTTTACATCGGTATGGTGATTGTATTCTTTTATGCGGTACTTGGCGGCATGAAAGGCATTACCTATACACAGGTAGCGCAATATTGTGTACTTGTATTTGCCTACCTTGTACCAGCCATTTTCATCTCAATGATGATGACGGGTCACTTTTTCCCACAAACCGGTTTTGGTGCCACATTAATTGGCAGCGACGGCGTGTACGTACTTGATAAACTAGACGGCTTAAGCGCTGAACTTGGTTTTGCGCAATATACCGAAGGCTCTAAGAGCATGATTGACGTGTTCGCTATTACTGGTGCGTTAATGGTAGGTACTGCTGGTTTACCACATGTAATTGTACGCTTTTTCACTGTACCTCGCGTAAAAGACACGCGTATTTCTGCCGCATGGACTCTTGTGTTCATCGCGATTGTTTATACTACAGCACCTGCGGTTGCAGCTTTTGCTCGAGTAAACATGGTTGATACCATTAATGGTAAAGACGGTAGCGGTACAGCTTACGCAGAAGCACCTGCATGGATTAAAAATTGGGAACGTACGGGATTAATTACGTTTGATGATAAAAATGGCGATGGCAAAATGTTCTACACGGCGGGTAAAATTACCGATCCGAACAGTGCTAACGAAGTTAATGTAGATCGCGACATTATGGTATTAGCAAATCCAGAAATTGCTAACTTACCAGCATGGGTTATTGCACTTGTAGCAGCAGGTGGTATTGCCGCCGCATTATCTACAACAGCAGGTTTACTACTGGTTATTTCGACCTCCGTTTCGCACGATTTACTCAAGCGAACCCTCAAGCCCGATATTACCGACAAGCAAGAGCTACTTGCAGCGAGGTTGGCAGCCATGGTTGCTATTGTTATCTCCGCGTACTTTGGTATTAACCCGCCTGGATTTGTGGCATCGGTTGTGGCATTTGCCTTTGGCTTAGCGGCTGCGAGTTTCTTCCCTGCAATTATTATGGGTATATTCTCTAAAACAATGAACCGCGAAGGGGCTGTTGCCGGTATGGTAACGGGTATAGGCTTTACCGCTGCGTATATCATCTTCTTCAAGTTTGTTAGTCCAGAGCTAAACAGCCCTGAAAATTGGTTCTTAGGTATTTCGCCTGAAGGTATTGGCTTAATTGGTATGATTATTAACTTTGCAGTTGCTGCAATTGTTCTTAAATTTACTCAACCAACACCTGTTGAAATTCAAGAAATGGTAGAAGGTATTCGTAATCCTAAAGGATCGGCAGAAGCGCACGATCACTAAGGTTACTTAAAATAAAGCGTAAAAAGCCCGACTTAAGTCGGGCTTTTTATTTGTATAAAAAATGAGTACATTGGTGTTGTGTATACTTTTTAATGAGCACAACGATGAGCGTAGAACAACAAGAAATAGCCCAATATGTTTGCATGCAAGCACCATTTAGCCTACTTGATAGCAGTGCATACGAGTATTTTGTAAATCACCTCGACATTATTTACCTCACCCGCGAAAATCAAACTCAGTGGTTGCAAAGTGAAAACCCTAAACTATTTTTAATTCGCTCTGGTTTGTATGATTTAGTTGATGCTAAAGGCGACGTTGTTACGCGTTTAGCACAAGGTGATTACTTTGGCTTCCCGTCGTTACTAACGGGGAAGCGATTCAAAACCGTTTAGCGGTACAAAAAGAGGGCATAGTGTATATGCTCTCTCAAACGCATTTTGATTTTTTACGCAGAGAATATAAATCGTTTGAGCAATACTTTGTACGCGCTCACGCTAACCGGTTGTTGTCATCGCATTATAAAAGTAAAAACGATAGCTGGTCTGAGCGTAAAATATCAGAGTTGATGGCACGCACAGCGATTACGCTTGCGCCTGATGCAAGCATTAGGCAAAGCGCTAAAAAAATGAAACAGCATGGTGTATCGTCAATAATGATAACGCAGCATGCACATTTAGTTGGCGTGGTTACCGATCGTGATTTACGTAACCGCGTACTCGCCGACGAGGTAAACCCCCAAGATGCAGTAAGTAGCATTATGACCGCTAAGCCCAAGTTTATATTTGAAAATAATCGAGTGTTTTCAGCGCTGCATTTAATGCTTAAGCATAATATTCATCACTTACCGGTTCTTGATGAAAACCATAAACCGATAGGAATGATAACCAGCACCGACTTATTACGCCAACAAAAAAGTGACCCCGTGCAGCTTATTGGGCGCATTTATAAAGCGCACACTATTACTGACTTAAAACGCTATGCAAAAGAAATCCCCGAGTTATTGCGTGGTTTTTCGTACAACATTGACGACATATCGCTAATTGGTAAATTACTAAGTGGATTAACCGATGCGCTTACATCGCGACTTATTCACTTATTTCAAGAAGAGCATGGCGCAGCGCCAACCAGCTTTAGTTTTATTTGCTTTGGCTCGCAAGCACGCGAAGAGCAAACTCTGCACTCAGATCAAGATAACGGCTTATTACTCCCTAACGACTTAAGCACTGATCAGCAAGCTTACTTTAAAAGCATGGGGAAATTTGTATGTGAGAACTTAGTTGAATGCGGCATTAGGCGTTGCCCAGGTAATATTATGGCAAGCAGCGATGAGTGCCGAATGAGCGTAAACGACTGGAGCGAGCGCTTTTTTAAATGGATAAAAAGCCCCACACCAGATGCGATGCTTAATTGTAAAATATTTTTTGACCTGCGCTTTATTGAAGGTTCAAACGCTTTATACACCGCTTTTTGCGAGCAGCTAATTCGTATATCGCGTAACGACTTATTCTATGCTGCAATGGCAACCGACATAAGTAGTAACAGCGTGCCAATTGGTTTATTTAATAAATTTAAAACCGAAAAAACCGATGAAAATAATAAATACATAGATTTAAAAAAACGCGGTGTCGTAATTATAAATGACATAGTGCGGTTATACGCTTTAAAAGCGGGTATTAAGCGAGCTAATACCCAAGAGCGACTAGAGGCACTGCTCAAACATAAATTGCTTAGCAAAGAAGATATATACAACCTAAAAGATTGCTGGCGGTTTTTAACGCAACTTCGACTTAGTACGCAGATAAACGAAGAAGGTTTACCAAGTAATTGTATTAATCCTAATAAATTAAACTCACTAGAGCGCCATCAACTAAAAGAAGCGTTTTACCTTGTTAAACAAGCGCAGCAAGCTGCTGCGTTTAAGTTTGCTCGCGGCAGTTTATAATGATGGATTACTAACATGGTAAAAAAGCTGCTCACTCGGTACTTAAAGCGCCGTAAATTACTAGGCAAAAATGCCTTGCAACAGCGTTACTTAGTGATTGATTTAGAGCTCACTGGCCTTGATGCAAAACAGCACGAAATTGTATCGGTAGCGTGGGTGGTAATAGATAATCAATGTATAAAAATGAGTGAGTCGCAGCATATTATCAATAAAGACGTTATAAGCCTCGAACAAAGCCCTGTTTATCACGGTATAAATGACGATGCTATAACAAAAGGACAGAGCTTGTGCAGTATATTAACGCAACTAAGCAGCCACTTTGGTGATTGTATTTTAGTGTTTCATAATGCCATGCTCGATTGGGGCTTTTTAAAAATAGCCTTAAAAAATGCCAATATAACAACGCGGCCTAAACTGATACTCGACACCCTTTACATCGAGAAAAAGCGCTTACTCAACCAGTCAACTGAAATAAAACAAGATGATTTAACTCTTAATGCATGCCGCACACGTTATGAGTTACCAAGCTATCATTGCCATCATGCGTTAACCGATGCACAAGCGACCGCCGAGTTACTGCTAGCCCAGTGCCATCAAATAAGCCGTGGCAAAGAGTTAAAAGTAGGCGAGTTGGCGTAGGTTGGCTGTAGGTGGGGCTTTATGCCGCGCGAGATAAACTCCCGCCTACAATAAAGGACAGTTTACTTTTATTGTTATACGTATGACTATAGGTACAGTTGCGTAATCATTATCTAACTAACTACTTCAAGGAACGAATATGAAACTCATTCTCACTATTTTTCTAACATTATTCCCACTCATCACTTTTGCTAATTCAAGCTTACCTGCTAATCGCCATATTGCAGTGCAGGGTACTGCTGAGGTATTAGCAAAGCCCGATATGGCTAAGATTTCTTTTGAAGTCATAAGCTTTAAAGACAAATCACTTGATGCTAAACGTGATGTTGATGATCGAGTAAATTTGTTACTCAAAGGATTAAGCAAGTACGGTGTTAAGGAGACGGATGTTTCTGCTACAAGCCTGTTAACTTACAATGATGACGACAAGTTTAATGTTGAGAGTGGCACAATGATTAATGCAGGATTTGTGGCAACAAGAACACTTAAAGTAACATTAAGAAATATTGAAAAGTTGAATGATTTTATCGATTTTGCACTAAGTGTAAAAATTAATGAACTGACGAATATTGAGCTTATGTCTTCAAAAGCCGCGCAGTTAGAAGCTGAAGCAATACAAGGCGCAATAGATAACGCTATAGTTAAAGGGGTAAGCTTGCCAAAGCATTTGGCGCAGAGCTTGGAAAAATTTACAGTATTAATTCAAATTCTAACCGTTCAAGTTATGGTTATGGCGTAGATGATTTTGAGCGAATAGTTGTGAGCGGTTCTAAAGTTACTAGAAATCCATTTGAGCAAGGTAGATACCTGCAAGAAACTATTACATTTAAATCATCAATAAACGTGGTATTTGATTTAGAAATAACTGATTGATTAATATTTTCATTTCAAATACATTTTCATAATGTAAGCTGGCTTTAAGTTTTTGATTAATTTAAAAGTAGCTATATTATGAGCGATAAAAATAACACGTTAAAAGCACAAACTGAGGCAAAAATAGCAGCAGGGCGTAAAGGTAATCCTGATTTTATGAAAGGTGTAGATGAAACGATTGCACAAGCAAAAGCGTTTCAACAAGGTGCTAATGCACTTGATTTAAACCAAAGCGCACCAAGTTTTGAGTTACCAAATCAGTATGGTCAATCGGTGCAGTTAACCGAGTTACTTGCTAAAGGGCCTGTGGTTGTTACTTTTTATCGTGGAAGTTGGTGTCCGTACTGCAATTTACAGCTCAAAGCGCTTCAAGCACGTTTACCTGAAATTCACGCATTAGGCGCACAATTGGTGGCTATTAGCCCGCAAGTACCCGATGGCTCAATGAGCGAAAGCGATATAAGCAACATGGATTTTTTAGTGCTGAGCGATCAAAGTGCAGATGTAGCAGCAAGCTACGGCGTAGCATGGCAAGTACCCACATTTTTACTAGAGCATATGCGAGTAGACCGAGGCCTAGATTTAGAGTCGGTTAACAATGGCAATAGTAGTGTTTTACCGATCCTGCCACCTTTGTTTTAGATAAACAAGGTAAAGTGACTTGGCGTTATGTTGATGTTGATTATCGTACTCGTTCTGAGCCAGAAGATATAATTAACGCTTTAAAAAACTTAATTTAAAAAGTCAGAACCCTTGAAGAGCTTGCAATGTTTAAGCTCTTTAACCTTAATTTAAAGTTTCTAATGCTTCCCTCTTATAATCAGATGCAAGGTCGATTACAATACAGCCATCTAAAAGGCATATTGCCTTTATCTGCACGCTAAAAGAGTGGATTTTATATTTCATGGCAATCAAACTTGCAATTAATGGTTTTGGTCGTATTGGTCGAAATATTGTCCGCGCGTTATATGAGTCTGGTTTGAGCGACGATATAAAAATTGTTGCGATTAACGAACTTGCTGATCCTGAAGCTATTGCTCATTTATTAAAATACGACACATCCCACGGTCGTTTTTCTTTTCCTGTAAAACTTGGTGAAGACACCATTAGTGTTGCAGGCGATACCATTGCACTTTTTTGTGAAGAAAACCCAATTGAATTACCTTGGCAAACGCTCGATGTAGACGTTGTACTTGAATGTACAGGTGTTTATCACTCGCGCGAACATGCGCAGTTACATATTACAGCAGGTGCTAAAAAGGTGTTGTTTTCACATCCGGCCGACAACGATGTTGATGCCACTATTGTGTATGGTATTAACGACGATGAGCTTAAAAGCGAACATACAATTGTGTCTAACGGCTCGTGTACAACTAACTGTGTTGTGCCGGTTATTAAAGTATTAGATGATGCATTTGGTATTGAGTCGGGCGCTATTACAACGATTCATGCGTCGATGAACGATCAACAAGTGATTGATGGTTATCATCATGATTTACGCCGTACTCGCGCTGCAAGCCAATCAATTATTCCAGTTGATACAAAGCTTGCCCGTGGTATAGACCGTATTTTACCTAAGTTTAAAGGTCGTTTTGAGGCCATTGCCGTACGAGTTCCGACTATAAATGTAACGGCAATGGATTTAAGTGTAACGGTTAATACCGATGTAGATTTGAACGCAGTAAATAATGCACTTAAAGCACAAGCAAAAGATCGCTTAGAAGGTATTTTAAGTTATACCGAAGAGCCGCTTGTATCGATTGATTTTAATCACGACCCACATTCTTGTATTATTGATGGCACACAAACACGTGTTAGTCACAAACGACTGATAAAGTTATTAGTATGGTGTGATAATGAATGGGGTTTTGCTAATCGTATGCTCGACACAGCGCGTGCTATGATGGCAGTGAATAAGTAATTTATTAATATAATAATTTTAAACGTATTTTTCAGGTTCAGTATCGTTAACTAAGGAGATGTTCATGTCGGTCATAAAAATGGTAGATTTAGATTTAAACGGCAAACGCGTATTAATTCGTGAAGATTTAAATGTACCAGTTAAAGCAGGTAAAGTGACGTCAGATGCGCGTATTCGTGCAGCACTACCTACTATTAAACTAGCCCTTGAGAAAGGCGCTAAAGTAATGGTTATGTCACACCTTGGCCGTCCTACGGAAGGGGAATACGATGAAGCGTTTTCGCTTGCACCTGTAGCTGATTACTTAAACGATGCCCTTGAGCAAACTGTGCGTTTAGAAAAAGATTACCTAAATGGTGTTGATATTGCTGATAACGAAGTGGTTGTTTTTGAAAACGTGCGCTTTAACAAAGGCGAGAAGAAAAACGACGAAGCGCTATCTAAGCAACTAGCAGCACTGTGTGATGTATATGTAATGGATGCATTTGGTACGGCTCACCGTGCACAAGCATCTACCCATGGCGTTGGCTTATTTGCCGATGTTGCATGTGCAGGTCCGCTGTTATCGGCTGAACTTGAAGCATTAGGCAAGGCACTTGATAACCCAGCTCGTCCATTAGTGGCGATTGTTGGTGGTTCTAAAGTTTCAACTAAATTAACCGTTTTAGATTCACTTTCTAAAATTGTTGATCAGTTAGTTACCGGTGGTGGTATTGCAAATACCTTCATTGCGGCATCAGGTAGCCCAGTTGGTAAATCGCTTTGCGAACCTGATTTAATGGATGAAGCGAACCGTTTATGTGCAGCAGCGATTGCTAATAATGGTGAAATTCCGGTACCGACTGACGTAGTTGTTGGTAATGAGTTTTCTGAATCTGCTGTAGCTACGCTTAAAGATGTAAGCGAAGTAACAAGCGACGATATGATTTTTGATATTGGCCCTGATACAGCGAGCAAGCTTGCAAAAATTATTGCAAATGCAGGCACTGTTGTATGGAATGGTCCAGTAGGCGTGTTTGAGTTTGACCAGTTTGGTAATGGCACTCGTGCTATTGCACAAGCAATTGCTAACTCAAATGCGTTTTCAATTGCGGGTGGCGGTGATACCTTAGCCGCCATTGATAAATACGGCATTGCCGATAAAGTTTCTTATATTTCTACTGGTGGTGGTGCGTTCTTAGAGTTTTTAGAGGGCAAAAAACTGCCAGCAGTTGAAATGCTAGAGTCGCGCGCTAAATAATTTTAGTCGCGTAAGGTGAGGGGTAATAGCCCTCACCGACAATTAATTATTAAATACCTCTCACCCTAATTTAATAGTTAATTTAGACGGAATTTTACTGCAAAGCAGTGGTTTTTCGTGGCGTTGTTATAACGCCAAACTAACAAATCCGTTCAAACTAGATGGTAGGGAACTACTGTCGATAAATTGGAGAATACCCAATGGCTTTAATCAGTATGCGACAACTTTTAGATCATGCAGCAGAGCATGGTTACGGCGTACCTGCTTTTAACGTTAATAACCAAGAGCAAATGCGCGCAATAATGGAAGCGGCTGACAAAACAAACAGCCCAGTAATCGTGCAAGGATCAGCGGGCGCACGTGCTTATGCTGGTGCTCCATTTATTCGTCATATGATTTTAGCAGCCGTTGAAGAATGGCCACATATCCCCGTTGTTATGCACCAAGATCACGGCACATCGCCAGGTGTATGTCAGCGTTCAATTCAGCTTGGTTTTTCATCAGTAATGATGGATGGCTCGCTAATGAGCGACGGTAAAACCCCTTCAAGCTACGAATACAATGTAGAAGTAACGCGCGAAACTGTTGCTATGGCGCATGCCTGTGGCGTATCGGTTGAAGGCGAGCTAGGTGTACTTGGTTCACTTGAAACAGGTGAAGCTGGCGAAGAAGATGGCGTTGGCGCAGAAGGCATATTAACCACTGAGCAAATGCTAACAGATCCTGAAGAAGCGGCTGACTTTGTAAATAAAACACACGTTGACGCACTTGCAATTGCATGTGGTACTTCGCACGGTGCCTATAAATTTACGCGCCCACCAACAGATGACATTTTAGCGATTGACCGCATTAAAGCGATTCATGCACGTATTCCTAACACGCACTTAGTGATGCATGGTTCATCTTCGGTTCCACAAGAGTGGTTAGAAATTATTAATCAGTATGGTGGCGAAATTCCAGAAACTTATGGTGTGCCTGTTGAGCAAATTGTCGAAGGTATTAAGTTTGGTGTTCGTAAGGTAAATATTGATACTGATTTACGTTTAGCTTCTACCGGTGCAATTCGCCGTCATATGGCGTTAAACCCATCTAACTTTGATCCTCGTAAATACTTAGCTGAAGCAACTAAAGCAATGACAGAGATTTGTGTTGCACGCTATAACTCGTTTGGCACCTCTGGTCAGGCGAGTAAAATTAAGCCAATTTCACTTGATGAAATGCACCTTAAATATTTAAGCGGTGAGCTAGACCCTAAAATTAGATAATAGATTAGCTTTATTACTAAGCCAGTAACTTTGTTACTGGCTTTTTTAATGTTATACCAATCTGCTTATATATGGGGTCTATTTAACGTTAAGAAAATTACGCTAGAACTAGGCAAAAATTTTTGTATCTAGTTGTTCTAAATAAAAAATTTTTAACGACGTTATAGTGCAATTTAATTCGTTAAATTGATCAAAGATTTATGCAGGTTGGTATTAGCCCTTTTTATATTGCAGATTACGGTTTATTGATCAGATCACTGTATTACCAACACCGTACTTTGGGATCACGCATTTACTAACACAGCTATTTTTGGATCATTATTTTACTAAGAAAAGTACACTTTGACGCTATTTTAGGCTTTGAAATAATCTGATCGTTATTTATTTGTATAAACAATCAACAACTTATAGCTTTGACTAAGTACAACTCTGATCTGAGGGTAGATCGGCTTGGTAAAAATCTGATCCTTTATTTAAGGCTTAGTAAAATTTAGATCTATTTTTAAACGTATTGATGGTTGCACAGGCGGGTTTGCTGATTTTAAAATGGCTTTAAAGCTACTTTTAAACGATCGATCTGTAAAAATGTCTTGGTTAGTAAAACAATGATCCCAGCTAGTTTAATATTGTTTAGTGGTTTAAATAGCGATACAAAAAAGATAATTTCAAAAAGTTAGCTATTACATAAATTTATCGTAAACCTCTTTTTATTGCGTTAAATATTAAAAAGGTTTTAAAAATATGACGTTAATGAGGTTATTTGTCACTAATTTGTATTTTTTTACCACCATTTTAATTTACACGTTACACTTTCATAAAAATGTCATACTTAGTCATAATAATGAAAACTAATTCGATAGCGTAAGAGATAAATTGGAATGTCACGTAAAGTACTAGTCGTAGATGACGAAGCTCCTATCAGGGAGATGCTGGTTTTTGTTTTAGAGCAAAATGGATTTCAAGCAATTGAAGCAGAAGATTATGACTCTGCAATTGCAGCTATGGTTGAACCTTATCCAGACATGGTTTTACTTGATTGGATGTTGCCAGGTGGCAGTGGTATTCAAATTGCGAAAAAGTTTAAGCAAAATGAACATACCCGCCAAATCCCAATTATTATGCTTACAGCCCGTGGCGAAGAAGAAGACAAAGTACGCGGTCTTGAAGTAGGGGCTGACGATTACGTCACTAAGCCGTTTTCCCCTAAAGAGCTTATGGCGCGTATTAAAGCAGTTATTCGCCGTGTATCGCCAACCTCATTAGAGGAAGCTATTGAAGTACATGGCCTGCGCTTAGATCCAATTTCTCACCGTGTTACCTCTGAAGGTAACGAGCTTGATATGGGGCCAACCGAATTTAGATTGCTACACTTTTTTATGACCCACCCAGAGCGTGTTTATAGCCGTGAACAACTGCTTGATCATGTATGGGGAACTAACGTTTACGTCGAAGATCGCACGGTTGATGTGCATATTCGTCGCCTGCGTAAAGCAATTGGCCCACTTGGACATGACCGTTTAGTGCAAACTGTACGTGGTGCTGGGTATCGTTTTTCAAGTAAGCTGTAGTACCAAATTGCATAAATATTTGAACAATTTAACGAGTTAAATAACTCTATAACGTTGTTAAAAATTTTATTTAGAACACAACTAGAAATAAAATTCTTGCTTAGTTATAGCGCAATTTCCTTATCGTTAAATAGACCCCATTTATAAGCCAGTTGGTATAACGTGCGTGTGTATTACTACTCTAAGGTAAAGTGAGTGTATGTATCGAGTTGTTAATAAGCAGGCGTTAGTAAAACGTCTGTTTATCTATTTTTTACCTTTACTATTAATTGGTGTGCTGGTTGGCGCGCCATTTTTGCTTTTATTTTTAGGATCTTTTTCCCTCCTTATTTGGCACTATCATCAGCTTTATCGCTTGAGCGATTGGCTACTTAATCAACGCAGCTTTAATCCACCCGAGGGCGAAGGTGCGTGGGAACAAGTATTCGAAGGCATTTATCATCTACAGCACCGCAATCGTAAAAAGCGTAATGAGCTTGCTGATTTAATTCGTCGCTTTCGCGATGGGGCAGAAGCTGTACCTGATGCTGTTGTGGTACTGCAAAATGATTTAAGTATTGTGTGGTGTAATCAACTAGCACTTAAGGTGCTTGGCCTGCAGTGGCCAACTGATCACGGTCAGCGCCTTGATAACTTAATTCGCGAACCTAAGTTTGCTAAATACATGCACAAAGGTGAATTTGATGATGCCCTTGAGCTTGATAATGGGCATGCGGTTGAGCAAGTACTTGAATTTAGGGTTATGCCATATGCAAGTACACAGCTAATGGTCGTTGTGCGTGATGTAACACGTTTAAAGCAGCTTGAACAAATGCGAAAAGACTTTGTAGCCAATGTATCACATGAACTACGTACGCCGCTTACAGTGGTATCTGGCTATCTTGAAATGATGGATGGCGATATGATGCCGCCGCCAGCAATGTGGGGCAAGGCACAAAAAACGATGCTTGAGCAATGTAAGCGCATGGATAGCTTGGTTAGCCAGTTATTATCACTTTCGCGAATAGAAGGTGCTAGGCGTCAAGATAACGATAAAGCAATTAATGTTCCGAAGTTGCTTGGTTACATTCAAACCGAAGCACAATCAATTAATCAGGATAAAGGTCATGAACTTGTTTTTGATATTGATGCGACTTTAGATATTAAAGGCTCTGAGGATGAACTACGTAGCGCGTTTTCTAATCTCGTTTTTAACGCTATTCATTACACCAAAGCTGGCGGCAAAGTACAGGTATGCTGGCAGCATAAAGGTGATCGTGCTTGTTTTAGTGTTACCGATAACGGTGATGGTATTGCGCCAGAGCATATTAATCGTTTGACGGAGCGCTTCTATCGGGTAGATAAAGCACGAAGCAGAACAACAGGGGGATCGGGTTTAGGCCTTGCGATCACAAAACATGTACTAACGCGCCACGATAGCAAATTAAATATTCGCAGTGAAATAGGCAAAGGTTCATGTTTTTCTTTTGATTTTTCGATCGATAAGATAGTTCCGTTGGCTAAGTAATTATACTAGGGCGTGCTGATATTTAGTGGTTGAGTTTGCAGTAGTATGTTTGGTTTTTAGGCAAGCCAGAGCCTATGTAGTGTGGTTATTCCCCATAAATAGGCGATAACGCAGCATAAATACCAAACATGCGCTGCCCAAAGGGTTCTTTCTAGGGAGGATTAACGCTTAGTTGCTCGGTTTTTACTTAGCTCACTAGGTTACAAACCTCGCGCCGCGATTTAATCGCCCCTAGATTGAACAAATTTCAATCCATAAAGAACAACATGCCCTAATACTAATTCGCAATAATACTTAATCAATTTGAGGGATTAAACCTGGTGCTAGCTGCGTTAAAAATTTCTTATATATAACAACTAAATAATGAATTTTTTGCCTTGTTATCAACACAACTTTCTTATCTCAAAGTAGAACAACGAATTAAGCGAATTGGTATAAAAAGCAAAGTCATAAAAGTGTCACTTAATAGCAATCTAACTGTCATCTACTCACTTTAGAGTGGGCAACAGTTAGTAAATGAGACGAACAAACCGGGGAACCCGACATGAAATTTAAAAATTTAGTTGCCGCAATGGGTGTGGCTGTTACAACTTTCGTATCTGCGCAAGCAGTTGCACTAGATAAAAACATTCCTGAATATCAAAAAATTAGTGGTGTTTCAGGCAACTTTTCATCGGTAGGTTCTGATACTTTAGCCAACATGATGACGTTTTGGGCTGAAGAGTACAAACGTATTTACCCAAATGTAAATATCCAAATTCAGGCCGCAGGTTCTTCTACTGCACCACCTGCATTGACTGAAGGTACAGCTAACTTAGGCCCAATGAGCCGAAAAATGAAATCAAAAGAAATCGAAGCGTTCGAAAAACGTTACGGTTATAAACCAACAGAAGTGCGCGTTGCTATTGATGCGCTAGCGGTTTATGTTCATAAAGATAACCCAATTGAAGGTCTTCGCATTGACCAAGTAGATGCTATTTTTTCATCGACTCGTAAATGTGGTGCACCAGAGCAAGTTAACCGCTGGAGTGAAGTTGGCCTAACTGGTAGCTGGGCAGCAAGAGATATTCAACTTTACGGACGTAACTCGGTATCAGGTACTTACGGTTACTTTAAAAAGAAAGCATTGTGTAAAGGTGACTTTCGTAACAACGTAAATGAACAACCAGGCTCTGCATCGGTAGTACAGTCAATTTCATCATCATTGAATGCAATTGGTTACTCAGGCATTGGTTACAAAACGTCGGGTGTACGTACTGTTCCATTGGCTAAAAAAGGCAGTAATTTTGTTGATGCGACTCTTGATAACGTTGCTCAAGGTAAATACCCGCTATCTCGTTTCTTATACGTTTACGTGAATAAACACCCAAATAAACCATTAGCGCCTATCGAAGCACAATTTTTAAAAATGGTGCTTTCGCAAGATGGTCAACAAATTGTAGAAAAAGATGGTTATGTACCACTTTCGGCAAAGCTCGTAGAAGTAGAGCTTAAAAAGCTAGGTTTAAATTAATAAACTATAAGCAATAAAAAAACCGCTCATTGAGCGGTTTTTTTGTGCCTAAAATTAAGGGCCTGAAAGATAAACAGCTCCAAGTATTTTAAACGCTTATATACCACCTAATTTTTCGGCTTGTACTTTACACTGATTGTAGCTTTCAACACATTTGCCAGAGCATACTTGTTGCTTTAAGCCTTCGCCACTTGACTGCTGTTCACAGGTAGTTTCACATTGATAGTTTTGTTGAGCACACTGGTTAAGTTCAGGGCTTTGTATTTGGTTTTGACAACCAGCTAAAAATGCAAAAGTAAGGGCAACTACGCTTGTTTTTATTAAATTGTGCATGTTTAATCCTTAAAAATGGAGTCGCAATAATATTAAATTTCGACCTGAATATTGTCGATTAATCTAACATTACCAAAATAGGCAGCAGCTAAAATAACAAACTTGGTGTCTTTGAGTGTAGCAGTTTTTAATGTATCTCGTTGAGCTATCTCAAAATAGTCTGGCTTTAGACCAGCTTGCTCTAAGCTCTGTTTAGCTAAGCTTTCAAGTTTTACGAAGTCTTTCTCGCCACTTTTTAGCTGTTCTGCGCATGTATTAAGCGTTTTAAATAATACGGTTGCAGTCGTTTTTTGCTCTTCAGATAAATAACCATTACGTGAACTCATAGCAAGGCCAGAAACTTCTCGCATTGTAGGGACACCAATCACTTCAACCGGAATTGATAAGTCGCGTGCCATGGTTTTAATGACTTGCAGCTGTTGAAAATCTTTTTCACCAAAGCAGGCATAATCAGGTTGTACTAGATTAAATAACTTAGTAACGATTGTTGCAACGCCTCTAAAATGCCCTGGGCGTGAACCACCGCAATAGCCTAATGAAATGTCAGGCACATCGACAAAGCTTTGTGCACCAAGTCCGTTAGGATAGATTGTTTCTACGCTTGGAGTAAATACAATATCGGTTTCAAGCTCAGCAAGACCTTGTTTGTCTTCGTTAAGTGTACGAGGGTAGTTATCTAAATCTTCGTTAGCACCAAACTGCATAGGGTTTACGAAAATGCTCACAACCACTTTGTCGGCCAGTGTTTTTGCTTTTTCGACTAGCGAAAAATGCCCTCGGTGTAAGTTTCCCATGGTTGGTACTAATGCCACGCTAAGACCTGCTTGTCGCCATGCTTTAATTTGGCTGCGTAATGATTTTATTTCAGTGATTGACTGCATTATTTAAACTCGTGTTCAGCGCAAGGAAATGCACCGCTTTTAACGTCTGTACAATATTTTTGAACGGCTGCAGGCATATTGCCTGTTTCGAGCAAAAAGTTTTAGAAAATTTAGGAATATACCCAGCTGAAATACCGACTAGATCGTGCATTACCAGTATTTGGCCGTCAGTTAGGCTACCAGCACCAATACCAATAGTTGGGATACTTAGAGCGTCTGTAATGCGTTTTGCCAATGCACTAGGAATACATTCAAGTACTAATAATTGTGCGCCAGCAGCTTCTAGTGCTTTTGCGTCATCAATCATTTTTTGTGCTTTGTCTTCTTCGCGACCTTGTATTTTAAAACCACCAAATACATGCACTGACTGCGGTGTAAGGCCTAAATGCCCGCAAACTGGAATACCTTGTTGAGTAAGCGTTTTAATACTCTCGTAAAGCCATTCTCCGCCTTCAAGCTTAATCATGTTTGCGCCAGCGCGCATAAGCTCAGCTGCATTTTTACAGGTATCACTTACGCTTGAATAGGTCATGAAAGGCAGGTCGGCAATTACAAATAATTCACGACTACCAGCGCGTACACAACGTGTATGGTATGCGATATCTTGATTGGTTACGCCAAGCGTGTCATCGCCACCTTGAAGTACCATGCCCAAAGAGTCGCCCACTAAAATAACTTCAACGCCGTTATCATGAAATAACTTTGCAAAACTGGCGTCGTATGCCGTTAACGCAGTAATTTTGTTATTCTCTGCTTTCATTTTATTTAAAGTAGAAACAGTTATTTTAGACATAATATTCCTCGCAGGCTGAGCCTAGGTTAATTACAGAGGTAATTGTTGTAAGTCGTTGAGCGGTAAATTTTTTGCAATGGTTTTTAATGCAACGCCGCTAGGTAAAATAAGTTCAGGTGCAAGCTCTAATAGTGGATACACTACAAACTCGCGATTATTCAAACCATAATGAGGCACTGTTAAGCGCTGTGTATTTATGATTTGATCATCAAATAATAGGGTGTCTATATCAAGAGTGCGTGGCCCCCAACGCTCTGCTTTTCTAACTCGACCGTGCTCAAGCTCTATACTTTGTGTTAAATCAAGTAATTGCTCTGGCTCAAGGCTTGTTTTAATACATGCAACGGCATTTATGTAGTCGGGTTGATCTTGTGGGCCCATAGGTTTGCTGGCGTAATAATGCGATACGCTCATAAATTCACAGTGAGGCAGCTTTTTAAGCGCAATAACGGCGTTATCAAGCTGCTCTTTTGGTGAGTTTAGATTTGCACCTAAACCCAAATAAACACAATGCATGTGTATTACTCAGCAGGCTTTTTAGGTGCACGACGGCGTGTGCGCTTTCGTGGTTTAGGACCACCAGGATGACCTAGGTTCTTAACCATCTCTTTTTGGCCGTTAATGTCTTGGCCTAGATACTGTGTCCACCATTGTGCTAATTCTGTGTGCTGTGTTTCACCTGCATCAACACGTAATAACAAAAAGTCATAAGCGGCTTTAAAGCGAGGTTGCTGCGTTAGTCTGTAAGCGCGTTGCCCTGCTCGTTTATCTAAACGGTGCTGAATATGCCAAATGTCGCGAGCACCTAGTGTAAAGCGTTTTGGAACTGCAATGTGCTGAGCGCTATCGCTCAATACTTTATTCATTGCTTGAGCAAATGCATCGTATTCAACGAGTTGCTCTTGTTCTTGAATTTCTTTAGTTCGTGCTAATAATGGAAACCAAAGTAGCGCTGCAAAAATAAATGCAGGTGTTACTTTTTTATCGGCATTTATACGTTCATCGGTATTTTGAAACATTTGCTGAACAAGTGTGTGCTCTAGCCCACCAGGCTTTTTATTTAAAATGCTATCAAGGTCTGGAAATAGCGATTTAAATAAACCGTATTTACGCAGCATTAAAAAGTTAGCTTCAGCTTTACCGTTTAAAAACAGTTTAAGTACTTCTTCAAACAAGCGAGCTGGCGGAATGTTATCAAGCAAACTTGCTAGTTCTGTAATTGGTTTTTCGCTTTTCGGTGCGATGCTCATATCAAGTTTAGTGGCAAAACGCACTGCACGTAACATACGAACAGGGTCTTCACGGTAGCGAGTTTCTGGGTCACCAATGAGCTCAATTTGTTTAGCTTTAATTGCAGCTAAGCCGTTTGCGTAATCATGAATACTAAAATCATTGATTGAGTAATAAAGTGCATTGATTGAAAAGTCGCGGCGCTCTGCATCTTCTTCAATACTGCCAAATACGTTATCACGTAGTAATTGACCTTGATCGCTCGATTGGCTTATTTGGTTTTTATCTTCTGGCGCTTCGTGATGTCCGCGCATCGTTGCGACTTCTATAATTTCACGACCAAATACGATATGTGCTAAGCGAAAGCGACGACCAATTAAGCGACAGTTTCTAAAAGTTTCTTTACTTGATCTGGCGTTGCATTGGTTACTACATCAAAATCTTTTGGTTGTTGGCCCAACAATATATCGCGAATGCAACCACCAACTAGGTAGGCGTCGTAACCACCATCTTTTAAACGGTACAGTACTTTGATTGCATTTGGGCTAAATTGTTTGCGCGAAATACCATGCTCACCACGAGTGACAACAATAGGTTCACTGCTTACCGAAGCGCTTTTTGCACTGGTATTCGGGCCGATTATTTGTCGGCAAAATTGAAAAAGCTTGGAAATAATAGTCTGTCTCCTAGAAGGTGTTGATTGACTTGTCATCGCAATCAAAAATTACAGCAAATAGGGAAGTTATAACCCAGTACAAGCTGTTTAACGTAAATAGCATATATTTAGGCGGCTATCATATACCAGCAGGGTTTAAAAATTAAGTTGATGTGTTGAAATTAAGCCGTTTTTAGCGATTTTTATTTACTTAGTTGAGTAAATTGGATGGCTTGACTCGTCGGATGCTGAGAAATCTGTATTTCGGGAACGTGTGGCACCTGTTTTAAGCTAAAGTTTTTAACTCCCCAAGCGACTAATTGTTCAATATTTAAATCGATTAGATCAGCAATTACAGGTAGTCCTAAAAACTCAAATGCACTGATTAATGCAGGTTTTGGATTGTTTTTACTAATTGCGGGTGCATAATTTTGTTTAGACAGTTTAAAGCCAGGTTTGGCAACCGCTAAAGGTAAATGAGCAAATTCAGGTACAGGGCTGTTGAGTTGTTTAAACAAACTAATTTGCCGAGCAGTAGGTTCAATTAAATCTGCACCTCTTACAATTCGATTAATCCCTTGATCAATATCATCAACAACCACTACAAGCTGATAAGCAAATAAACCATCGCTACGTTTAATTAAGTAATCTTCATGGGCAAGGTGACTATTTACCGTTATATCACCTTGGATTAAGTCACTAAATTGAGTCGTTGGATGTTGTTGAACTAAGCGAAGTGCACCGGATTCAGTGCTGTGATCAAGTACTTTGCAATGCCCCTGATAAATACCACCAATGGTTTTTATTTGTTTGCGAGTACAGGTGCAACCATAAATAAGCTTTTGTTTTAAAAGTGAGTGGGTAATATCTTGATATAAAGGCAAGCGCTGTGTTTGATAAACAACCGGTTCGTCCCAGTAAAGGGCGTAAGCGTGTAAGGTATTTAGAATATCGGAGTCGGCATTTTTTACAACGCGCGTAGTGTCTATATCTTCGATACGGACTAACCATTTACCTTTGTTTGCTTTTGCATCAAGGTAACTACCCACAGCCGCCACAAGTGAGCCAAAATGTAATGGCCCAGAAGGAGACGGTGCAAAACGACCGCGATATTTACGCACTGGCGCAGTAACGGCTGTAGGAGACATAACTAATTAATAGAGGTTAATTAGCCGCGTCCAGATTGTTTTTCTTTGATTTCTGCAAGTGTTTTACAGTCTACGCATAAATCGGCAGTAGGACGCGCTTCTAAGCGGCGTATGCCAATTTCGATGCCACAAGACTCACAAAAGCCAAAATCATCTTCTTTAATCAGGTTAATTGTTTTTTCAATTTTTTTGATTAATTTACGTTCGCGGTCACGAGTACGAAGTTCTAAAGAGAACTCTTCTTCTTGTGCAGCGCGGTCAACTGGGTCAGGAAAGTTAGCAGCTTCGTCTTGCATGTGCGATTTAGTACGGTCGACTTCATTGCGTAAATCATTACGCCAAGCTTCTAAAATCGCTCTAAAATGTGCACGTTGTGCATCATTCATGTACTCTTCACCTGGTTTTTCTTGGTATGGTTCTAAACCGGCTTGAGCCAATAAACCATGTTTCTTTTGGTCTGGCATAACTCTCTCCTAAATCCTTAATTTAATGCCTCAGCATTAGCCGGCGGTATAAATAACAGAATCTTATACCCTAGGTAAATTTATTTTTAATTAATCGAATTAGCTTCAACCATGTTCACTGATCAAAAAGTGTATTAATAGTCTATTTACACTTTTATTAATTCATGTATTCGCTCTTTAAAACTTGCCTAGTTATGTGGGCAAAAGTTTTAAAAACAAGCTGATTTGTACAATTTAACAAGGACTATTTTCGAGTCTTTGTCATTTCAACAGTAAGACTAGTTTAATTGTTTGTATTTATACATTATTTTACAAATGCTATTTTTTTATGAAGCAAAACCTCATTTGCTGAAATCTTTGCTTTGTATGCTAATACTTCAACCCCCGCCACAATTGCTTGGCTTAATAGCATGGCGTACTTTTCATCAATATGCGCAGCTGCACTTACTGTATTTATTCCTTCATGCAAAACAGCAAACAGTAATACTGCTCGGTGACCTTGTTCGATCATTTCTATTAGTTCGCGAATATGTTTTTGTCCGCGCAGTGTTTGCGCATCTGGGAAGTAGCCTTGCCCACTTTGTGGTGCATCTTGGCTTAGTAATGTGACTGATTTAACTTCTACGTAGCAATCAGGTTTATTTTCGTCTGTGAGTAAAAAGTCTATGCGGCTATTTTCACTGCCGTACTTTACTTCGCTTTGCAATTGACTGTAGTCGAGTAGCTCGCTTATCACATTATTGTTTATTGCTTCTTCTACTACTTTATTGGCCACCGCTGTATTTACACAAATAAGCTGCGATAAATTATTTTGCATCAGCTCTAATGAATGTGGGTATTTTCGTTTTGCGTTATCGCTCGTTGAATAAAAAGCAGTAAAACCCGGCTCTGCGCATCCGGTCATTTTACCTGTATTAGCACAATGAGCGGTAAATTCGCTGCCATCACTTAATTGTAGGTCGGCTAAAAAACGTTTGTAGCGCTTTAATAAGGTGGCAGGTTGCAGAGTTGGCGTGTACTTCATGATAAATTCCAAAGCGTAAATACTGCACAGCAGTGTGGTTTATGTTATTTATCTCAAGCTGTTGGGAACTTAAGCGCTCTATAGTAAACTCGGTGGCACATTTAAGTGCAAGGGTATTCTAACATGAGTGAAAAATTTGTTGTTCAACTAAGCGAACAAGCAGCAGCGAGTCATTGGGGCGATAATGCGTCATTGTCTTTTAACGAGCGCGGTGCAACTGTTCATTTATCTGAGCAAGACACATTAAAAAATGTTCAAAAAGCAGGCCGTACTATTGCAAGCCAAGGCGTTAAAAACGTTGAACTAGCAGGCGATACCTGGTGTACAGAAAGTCAGTGGGCTTTTTATCAAGGTTTTGTAACACCAAAATCGTTAAACGGTGTTGAGTTTGTTGATAACGCACAATCAGATATTAAAGAACTTGCTCACTTAAAAACGTCAGCAATTTGGGCTCGTGAAATGGTTAACGGCACTGCCGATGACATTTATCCTGAAAGCCTTGCAGAAAAAGCGGCTGAGTTTATTCAATCATTAGCGCCTGAGCATGTAAGTTACCAAATTATTAAAGGTGATGCCTTACTAGAGCAACAATGGATTGGTATCCATGCTGTTGGTCGTGGCAGTGAACGCCCACCAGTATTGCTTGAGCTTGATTACAACCCAACAGGCGATGAAAATGCACCAGTAAGTGCTGCGCTTGTAGGTAAAGGTATTACGTTTGACTCAGGTGGTTACTCAATTAAATCAAGCGAAGGTATGCTTGGTATGAAGTGCGACATGGGCGGCGCTGCAACTGTAACCGCAGGTTTAGCATTGGCTATTAACCGTGGTATTGAAAAGCGCATTAAACTGTTTTTATGTTGTGCTGAGAACTTAATTTCGGGCCATGCATACAAATTAGGTGACATTCTTACTTATAAAAATGGCACGACAGTTGAAATTGTAAACACTGATGCTGAAGGTCGCTTAGTACTTGCTGATGGCTTAATGGCAGCAGGAGAGACTGGCGCTCCACTTATCATTGATGCAGCAACATTAACCGGTGCAGCGCTTGTTGCTGTTGGCCAAGAGTACAATGCTTTATTTGCACTTGATAAAGAACTTGCACGCGAAGTTGAAAGTTTTGCATCTCAAGAAATGGAAGCTGCTTGGCCACTGCCTCTTGAAAAATGGCATCAACAAAACTGCCCGTCTCCTTATGCTGATACGGCAAATAGCCGTGCACAAAAGGGTGGCGGTTACGGCGGTGCATCAAATGCGGCTGGCTTCTTATCACGCTTTGTGCCAAACGACGGCAAAGGTTGGGTACACATAGATTTAGCCGCTGCGTTTAACATGGGCAGCACAAGCCAGTGGGCAGCGGGTGCAACTACTCAAGGTATGCGTACAGTTGCGCGAACTTTACTAGCAAAAGCATAGTATTTACTAAATTTATGCTTTTTATACTTTGAATGAATAGGCACCACTTGGTGCCTATTTTTTTGTACGTGAAGCAAGCAATTTTATTTCATTTGCGGTAAAATCCGTCGCCAATACCTGTTTGAGTTTAATTTATGCTTAACTCTAAGCTGCGCTCAAGCGTTATATCCACCACTGGGGTTTCTAATTATGTCAGATAAGTGCTACATCACAGCTCAACAACTGCTTGAAGATTCGTTCCGCGTAGCGGCACAAGTATACCAAGATGGCTTTCGTCCTGATTTTATTATTGGTATTTGGCGAGGTGGTGCACCGATCGGTATTGCTGTTCAAGAATATTACGATTACAAAGGCATTGAGACTGACCACATTGCAGTACGTACTTCGTCTTATTACGGTATTGGTAAACAATCGAAAGAAATTAAAGTACATGGTTTACATTACATAGTTGAAAACGCGAATGCAGGCGATTCATTATTAATTGTTGATGATGTATTTGATTCTGGTCGTAGTATTGTTGCATTAAAAGAAAAACTTTCAGAGCTTATGCGTTTAAACTTGCCACGTGATATTCGTATCGCATGCCCATATTACAAACCAAAAAACTCAAAAGTAGATACAGTGCCAGATTACTATATTCATGAGTCTGAAGAGTGGTTGGTGTTTCCGCATGAACTATCGGGTTTAACACCAGATGAAATTATTGCAGGTAAATCTGACCTTGCAAAAATACATGATATTTTGCTAGAAAAGTAAGATTCATAAGTAATACCAACCTGCATAAATCTTTGATCAATTTAACGAATTAAATTGCACTATAACGTCGTGAAAATTTTTTATTTAGAACAACTAGATACAAAAATTTTTGCCTAGTTCTAGCGTAATTTACTTAACGTTAAATAGACCCCATATATAAGCAGATTGGTATAAAAAGATAAAATAAATACGCCGTTCATTTTAAATGAACGGCGTATTTATTTCTGGCAATTAGCTATTAATACGAAAGTTTGCCTTTGCTCTTAGAATATTAAAGAGTTCTAAGTTAGAGTTCAGGTTTAGCTAAATCGTCAGAATCACCTAAGCCAAGAGTAAGTTCTTCAAGAAGTTGCTTAATCTCTTCTGATGACAAAATAAAGTCAGCATCTAGTTTTACAGCCATATCTTCTTTTGGGATATCCGCATTTTCTTCTTTTAATGTTTCGGAGTAACTTAAGCGCTTAATAGAGCCATCATTTTGTAGCATGAACTTAACGCGTTCTTGCCAATCTAGAGCAAGTTTGGTTACGCGTTTGCCACTTTCAAGATGTGATTTAACTTCGTCACACGACAAGTCATGACCTTTAAGCTTTACCTGTGCTCCGCTGTCATCTGCTTCTTCAAGCTCAGCGTCTGAGCCTATAGCAAAGCCTTCTGGTGTACTAAAGTTAGTTAACCAATCAGTTAAAAATACATCCAAGTCGTAGTTTGCAAATGCAGGTACTACTGGTAACGTACCAAGTGACTTACGAAGCAATGCAAGTAGCTCTTCGGCTTTATTAAAGCTGCCACTATTAACAACTACCCAGCCATTTTCTTGGTCAATAAACGCAAATTGTAAGCTCGATTTTTTAAATGCTTGAGGTAGAAGAGCATGAAGAATGTTTTCTTTTAATTCGTCTTTTTCTTTTTTCTTAACTGGACGGTTTTCTTCAGCTTCAATTAAGTCAATTTTTTCAGCGACAAGTTCATTAATAACTGATGCTGGTAGTACCTTTTCTTCACGTTTAGCGCAGACTAAAATACTTTTTTGAGAAAAATGCGATAGTGTTTCACCGTGCTTTCCAAATGCTTTTGTCCAACCAAATGTAGAAAGCTCCTGGCCTGTACATGGACGAAATAAATCTTGCTCTAATGCTTTGTCGAAATCTTCTTGCGTGTATGAAACGTCTTGTTTAAAGCGATAACATATAAGGTTACTAAACCACATAGGGGTACTGATCCATTTGAAAAATTTGCACAATCATAACAATAAAATCACTATCTCGAAATGCTTGATTTTATTCCTGCCAATTTAATTCTGATTAAAAATAGGCAGGGGTTTAGGCATGTTTTTAGGGAATTGTATATGGTAGTGCAAACCCTCACCTGGTTCGCTAATCGCTTCAATTGAACCACTTAAAGTTTGTTTTACTAAATTGAACATTATATGTGTACCAAGCCCACTACCGCCTTGATCTCGTTTTGTTGTGAAAAAAGGGTCAAACAGCTTTTTAAGTTGTTGCTCTGTAACACCGCTCCCATTATCTTTATAATCAATAGTTAAAAATGTTTCGTCGCTGGCTATTTTTATATCTATAATGCCGTTGTTTATATTTTCAAAACCATGAATTAGCGAGTTCATTATTAGGTTAGTGAAAATTTGGCTTATTGCCCCCGCAGGTAAATTTAAAACTAAGTCATCAGGACATTCTAGCTGAAGTTTATGAGATGTTTTTTTGAGCTTGGGATGAAGTGAACGGATCACCTCGTTCACGTAGTCTTTAAAATTGATCGTTCTTACTGCATCACTTGCCTGATCTACGGCTATTTGTTTAAAACTTGCAATTAGTTCTGAGGCTCTATCAAGGTTAGTTGTAAGCAAACTCGTACTTTGCTTTGCGTCATTAATGAACTCTTCAAGGGCTTTCGGCGAAAGCGTTTTTTCTTTATAGGCGGCTTCAAGCTGATTTAAGCGTTCTTGTAAAAACGAAATTGCAGTCACCCCAATTCCTATAGGGGTATTTATATCATGAGTTATCCCAGCAACGAGTCCCCCTAATGCAGCCATTTTTTCAGTGCCAAGTAAGCGCTCTTGTGCAAGACTTAATTCTTCAACATAGCGTTCTAGTTCAGTTTGTTTTGTTAGCAGCTCTTGCTCTGTACTTCTACGAAGATCAACTTCCTCAGTAAGTACAATTTTTTGTTTTTCTAATTCATATTTTTGCTGCTGTAGATCCATCATTGCTTGGCTTAAATTTGATGTTTTACGTGCTACATCTTGTTCTAATTGAATGTTATGTTGATCTAGCTTCTCATTACTAATAATGAGTTCTTTTTGTGCTTGCTCGAGCTCTAGACGGTATTGGACTACTTTATCTATTAATTTATTAAACGATTGTTCCATAACGTTGAGTTCATTATGTTCCTCCGTTTCGATTTCGATATGTTGCCCTTCAAGTTCGTCTAGTTCGAGGTTTTCTAATTGATCTGTTAGCTGAGATAAAGGGTCTGTGAGTAACTTTCTAAATGCCATTAGAAATAGAATGATTAAAAAAGTAGTTTTAATCATTGCGTTACCAATCAAAAAGTAGATTGAAACCATGATTCGACTAAAAACGACTTCACGACTAGAAAATAACGTCACATCGCCAACTTGCGTTGCTCTGCCTGAAAACTCAAAAATAAGCGGAAAAGTATAACCAAACAAACCAGACTTAGAGTCCTCTAACATGACTTCTTCTTGTACTAGCTGTTGGCTGTAAAGTTTATGTATATCGAGAGAACGGCCGAGTTGCGAAATTACTTCACCACTATCATCACGGACAATAATACCTTCAATCATAGGAATAGCTAACAGACCTTCTGCAGTTGTTATGGTTTGCTTTATATTCAGCTCCCAAATAGCGCGGGTTAGGCTTCGGCTAAAGGTTTTTTGTAAAGTAGTTAGCTCGTCTCTTATATAGTCCTTAGTGTTTACATATTCGGCAATAACTTGTCCGCAAGTGACCACAAAGGTAAGCAAAAAATAGACCGATAGCACACTGGTCAGCAACTTTTTAGAAAGGCTTTGTTGTAACATAAGTGATTTATGGTTCCTTGGGTTGAGTTAAATAACTGCGGTTTATATAAAAGCTAGTCAATAAAGGCGTAAAAATAAATAAAAATTAATTTTTACTTATTAAAAAGTGTTAAAAGTCGGAAGTGTATCTCAGATATTTAACTTTCCCCCTTAGTTAAATAATGATTTCTGTTAATGTAATCAAAATTTATTTTCTGATTACATTGAGTCTTTAGCTTTATTTTACTTCGGCATGTTTGATTTTAAGCAAGGAATGCATAACCAGAGCCCGACATTTTTACTAAGCGGTTAGGTTACAAACTTTGTACCTGATTAGCTACAAAAATGAGCACGTTTAGTTATGTAAGATCAATACGCCTAGTACTATAGTTTATCGTAGGGTGAAAATTTAAGAGTAAATAATTACCATTACTTTGTTTGCTTATAAAGAGACCGTGATAAGATAAAATAAAGTTGCTATGGATAGCTGTTTTTTAACAAATTTAATTATGCTTAATACAGTAGTAAATATTATGAATTTTTCTATTTTAGTATGTGATGACTCAACCGTGGCTCGTAAGCAAGTTATTCGATGTTTGCAGCAATGTCTTGATGCAGATATTCAGCAAGCAATAAATGGCGCACAAGCTATTGAGCTATTAAATACTCATAATTTTGATTTGTTATGTTTGGATTTAACTATGCCTGAAGTTGATGGAGTTCAAGTGCTTGAGTATATCAAAGCTAATAAAATAGAGTGTTTTGTGCTCGTCATATCGGCAGATATTCAAGACAAAATGAAGTTACGAGTTACTCAATTAGGCGCTATCGACTTTATAAATAAACCAATAGATAAAACCCGCATGAATAATATTTTGCATAAATTTGGCATTCATTAGGTTTTTTTATGTTCAAAAAGGCTGTTTTATCTTTTAATTTGGGGTTGACAGCATAGCCTTTGTTAAGGCAGTCTTAACTTATGAAAATAATTAATCGCGTACTGACCATTATTATTACAACCACCATTCTTACTGGATAGTGGCATAGGTCGGTGCAACAAATTTAAAGGCCTGTGTTCACTTAGAACACAGGCCTTTTTTCGTTTTATGGGATGAGGAACATAAACAATGCGCGTTTTAAAATTTGGAGGCTCGTCGCTTGCCGACTTTACTTGCCTTCAGCAGGTAGCTCAATTAGTTAAAGCACAGCTAAAAGATGAAATGTTATTGGTGCTTTCTGCTCCAGGTGGAATGACCGATTCATTAGTTGCGTTAGCAAATGAGGCAGAGCAAGGCTTAGATTTTTCGCAGCAATGGCAAACATTAGCGAGTCGTTGTGAAGGCTTAAAAGCTGACGTTGAAAAGAGTGGCGTAGTAGTTACAAGCTGGCCAGACCTAAGGGAACTTAAAAATAAATTAGATGGCGTGTCGCTTATACAATGTTGCCCCGATCAAGTTCGCGCATTTGTAATTAGCTTTGGAGAGCGCGTTAGTGTTTCTTTAATGCAGGCTTTATTGGACTCGCAAGATGCAAGATACTTAGAAGCAACAAGCTGTATAGCTTCAACGGGTGGCTACATTGATGCAGAAGCGGATTTAGTGGCAAGTAAAGCTCGCTTTCAAGCTGTGCTTAAAGAAAACCCTGCCACTATTTATATCATGCCTGGTTTTACGGCGAGTAATGATAAAGGTGAGCTTACAACGCTTGGCCGTAATGGTTCAGATTACTCAGCAGCTATTGCTGCGGCATGTTTAGAAGCTGAGATTTGCCAAATTTGGACTGACGTTGATGGCGTATATAGCGCTGATCCTCGTTATATTAAAAAAGCCACTAAAGTAGATTTTTTATCTTATAAAGAAGCGATGGAGCTTTCTTACTTTGGTGCAAAAGTACTTCACCCTAAAACAATTTTACCGTGTGCTAAAGCAGGCGTGCCATGTGAAATTAAAAATACGCATAACCCAGACGCACAAGGCTCATTAATTGGTAATGATTATTCATCTGATGAGCCCGTAAAAGCGCTTTCGAGCTTACAAGACCTTGCAATGTTAACTGTTTCAGGCCCAGGCATGAAAGGTAAAGTAGGGATGGCGTCTAAGGTATTTAACGCGCTTGCTCACGATAATGTATCAATTGTATTGATCACGCAATCATCATGTGAATTTAGCATTAGTTTTTGTGTGCACGAAACAGACCTAGCACTTGCACTCGATGCGCTACAAACTGCATTTGAGCTTGAATTACAAGCAGGGCTTATTGAGCCTGTACAAGTGCAGCGCAATTTAGCCATTGTTACTTTAGTGGGCGATAACATGCGCGCACACCGTGGTTTAGCAGCTAAGTTTTTTGCATCGCTTGCACAAGCGCAAGTAAATATTGTGGCAATTGCACAGGATTCTACAGAAAGTGCTATTTCTGCGGTAATTGATGGTGAGTTATGTAATGACGCCGTAAAAATATGCCATGAAAACTTTTTCACGCATGTGCCGTCAATTGATGTGTTTTTACTAGGTTGTGGCTTAGTAGGGCTAGAGCTTATTAATCAGCTTGAACGTCAACAAGCTTGGCTTGAAAAGCGTAATATTAAACTCAACTTGTACGGTGTTGCTAACTCTCGTCAATTACACCTTGATAACGAAGGCATTGCTTTTAGTGATTGGCAGCAAAAATTGGCCTCATCTGAGCAAGCATTTGATTTAAAGGTAGTAGAGCAATTTGTTAAGCAAAACCACTTAGTGAATCCGGTATTAGTAGATTGTACATCTTCAGATGCACTTGCTGCGCAGTATGTAGACTTTTTAAATGCAGGCTTTCATGTAGTTGCTGCTAATAAAAAAGCGACAACAAGCTCATACACGTATTACCAAGACTTAATAGCTGCTACGCAAAAGAATAATCGGAAATTCTTATACGAAACAAACGTTGGTGCAGGCTTACCAGTAATCGATAACTTACAATCGTTATTTGGTGCTGGTGATGAATTGTTAGAGTTTAGCGGTATTTTATCAGGTTCACTTTCGTATATGTTTGGCGCACTTCAAGATGGTTTATCACTTTCTGAGGCAACCATTAAAGCCAAAGAAAGCGGCTTTACAGAGCCAGACCCTCGTGATGATTTATCGGGTACCGATGTAGCACGTAAGTTACTGATCATTGCACGCGAAGCAGGTATGAAATTAGAGCTGAGCGATATCGAAGTTGAATCGGTATTACCAGTTGGTTTTGCACAAGGCGATAGCGTTGATGAGTTTATGGCAAAACTACCAAGCCTAGATGCTGATTTTAATGACCGCATTCAAAGCGCTGCGAGCGAAGGTAAGGTACTTCGTTATGTAGGAAAAATTAAAGAAGGTCACTGTAAAGTAGGTATTGAAGCGGTAGATGAAAAACATGCGCTTAATGTAATTCGCGATGGCGAAAATGCACTTGCTATTTTAAGCCAATACTACCAGCCGCGTCCGTTTGTAATTCGTGGTTATGGTGCCGGCTCTGAAGTAACAGCTGCGGGTGTATTTGCTGATATTTTAAAAACACTATCGCGCTAGGAGCTCGTTATGATTGAAGTATATGCTCCGGCGTCTATTGGTAATTTTGCAGTGGGTTTTGATGCACTTGGCGCAGCGCTTGCGCCAATTGATGGTAGTTTATTAGGCGATGTAGCTGTTGTAAGTGCAGCACCAAGTGACGAATTTATTTGTACTGGCGACTACGCTCACAAGTTACCAAGTGATGCGAATGAAAACTTAGCGTACCAGTGTTTAGTGCATTTTAGAGCGCATGTTGCGCCTAATATGCCAAGCGTAAAGCTCGAGCTTAAAAAGAATTTACCAATTGGATCTGGACTTGGATCCAGTGCATGTTCGGTAGTGGCTACCTTTGCAGCTCTTGATAAGTTTGCACAAACTAACTTGAGTCAGGTTGAGCTTATTGAGCTTATGGCTGACTTTGAAGCTGTGGTAAGCGGCGGTCGTCATTACGACAACATCACGCCATGTTATTTAGGTGGTTTGCAATTAACAGGTGATTTAATCCCTGATAAATCGATTGCACTGCCTGTTGATGATAATTGGTACTACGTTGCTGCGTTCCCTGGTTTTTCACTCAACACTGCAAAAGCGCGCTCGGTTTTACCAAAAGAGTTGAGCATGCATGCAAGTGTTGAGTTTGCACAGCGTTTATCGGCATTTAGTAGCTTACTGTTAACTAACCGTTTTGACGATGCGCTGAGCATAATGAAAGATGAAATAGCAGAACCTTACCGCGCACCGCTTATTAAAGGTTTTAGTGAAGCCAAAGCAAGCTTGCCAGCGCTGGGCGCTGAAATAGTGAGTATTTCGGGCGCAGGACCCACCTTGTTTAGTGTATGTAAAACACTTGAAGCTGCACAGCAATGCGCGCAGTGGTTAGAGGCAAATTACATTAACGAGCAAGGCTTTTGTCACATTTGTAAATTAGATAACGACGGCACGCGTCAATTAACAGTTTTATAGGATAGGTAGTCATGCAATTACATAATTTAAAAGATAGCTCACAAAAAGTGTCGTTCGTTGAAGCCGTAAAAACAGGTTTGGGTCGTAATCAAGGTGTGTTTTTTCCTGAAACCCTTGCCCCACTGTCCGATGTTGATGCATTGCTTGATATGGACTTTGTTACACGCAGTGGCAAAATATTATCTCACCTAATTGGTGATGAGCTACCAAGCGACACTGTGGCACAAATGGTTAAAAATGCATTTAACTTTCCAGTTAAGCTGGTGGAAGTTGAAGAGAATACATACTGCTTAGAGTTGTTTCATGGTCCTACGCTTGCGTTTAAAGACTTTGGTGGTCGCTTTATGGCAGAGTGTTTGGCGCAATTTAATAAAGATGAAAAAGTAACTATTTTAACCGCAACATCGGGCGATACTGGTGCAGCTGTAGCGCATGCTTTTTACAATAAACCAAATATCGACGTAGTAATTTTATATCCTAAAGGCAAAATTTCACTTGCTCAGCAAAAGCTATTTACTACGCTAGGTAACAATATTCATTGTTATGCAGTTGAGGGCAGCTTTGATGATTGCCAAGAGTTAGTTAAAAATGCCTTTTTAGATGAAGAAGTTAAATCAACACTTGGGCTTAATTCTGCTAATTCAATTAATATTAGCCGTTTAGTTGCTCAGGTTTGTTATTACTTTGAGGCCATTGCACAACTACCAAAAGAAAAACGCGCAAAAGCGCATATATCAGTGCCAAGTGGCAACTTTGGTAATGTATGTGCTGCAATGATTGGTGCGGTTATTGGCTTACCTGTAGGTAAATTAAGTGCAACAACCAACCAAAATGATACTGTGCCGCGCTTTATGCTTGATAAAACGTGGACGCCAAACGCAACACTTGAGTCGCTTTCAAATGCAATGGATGTAAGTAAGCCAAACAACTGGCCGCGTGTGCAAACAATGTTAGATAATAACTGGTTTAGCTACGATAACTTTTATTCAACTAGCGTAAACGAGCAAGACACGCAATCGGTGATGAAAAAATTCAACAAACGGGTTATGTTGCAGAGCCTCACACTGCGATTGCTTACCAAGGTCTTGTTGAAAATCGAACGCCAGGTGCAGCGGGTATCTTTTTAGCGACCGCTCACCCTGCTAAGTTTAAAGAAAGCGTAGAGGATATTTTAAATATTGAATTGGATATGCCAAAACCACTTAGTGATGCATTAGCAAAACCATGTCTAGCAAGCGATATAAACGCCGATTACGATGCTTTGCGTACTGAAATTCTTGCAAAACTAGGATAATAAAAAATAACAATTGAAGCGGCTATGGCCGCTTTTTTTATAAATTATAATTCAAAAAAGAGAGGCTTTCATTAGCTAATTAAATGTGAAAAATGAAATGCATTTAAAATAGTTATGTACTTATTAAAAAATATCATCTTAAAAAGTCTGTGAAATAGTTTCAATCCCTGTTTAAATATCCTCAACTTAAGAGCGTAGGCAAAGAGTCGTTTAAAGCGTACAATAAAGCCTCTAAAAAACACCATACACGTTGCCCTAGGAGACCCCAATGTTAGAACGTAGCATGAATATTTCGGATTTTGATCCAGAGTTATTTGACGCAATCACTAAAGAAACTGCTCGCCAAGAAGAGCACATTGAACTAATTGCATCTGAAAACTACTGTAGCCCACGTGTACTAGAAGCACAGGGTTCACAGCTTACTAACAAATACGCAGAAGGTTACCCAGGCAAACGTTATTATGGCGGTTGTGAGCATGTAGATGTTGTTGAGCAATTAGCAATTGACCGTGCTAACGAATTATTTGGTTCTGACTACGCAAACGTACAGCCACATGCTGGTTCGCAAGCAAACGCTGCTGTTTTTCTAGCGCTATTAGAAGCAGGCGACACTGTACTTGGTATGAGCTTAGCTCATGGTGGTCACTTAACTCACGGTTCTCACGTAAGCTTCTCTGGTAAGCTTTACAATGCAATCCAATACGGACTAGATGAAGCAACGGGCGAAATTGATTACGCACAAGTTGAAGCACTAGCACTTGAGCACAAACCAAAAATGATTATTGGTGGTTTCTCAGCGTACTCAGGTATTGTTGATTGGGCTAAATTCCGTGAAATTGCTGACAAAGTAGGTGCTTACCTGTTTGTTGATATGGCTCACGTTGCAGGTTTAATTGCGGCAGGGGTTTACCCAAGCCCAGTTCCTCATGCACATGTTGTAACTACAACTACGCATAAAACACTTGCTGGTCCTCGTGGTGGTTTAATTATTTCTGCATGTGGCGACGAAGCAATCTATAAAAAGCTTAACAGCGCAGTTTTCCCTGGTGGCCAAGGTGGCCCTTTATGTCACGTTATTGCAGCAAAAGCAGTGGCATTTAAAGAAGCGCTTCAACCAGAATTTAAAGTATACCAAACACAAGTTGTTAAAAACGCAAAAGCAATGGTTGCTGTAATGCAAGAGCGCGGCTACAAAATCGTATCTGACAAAACTGAAAACCACTTATTCCTACTCGATTTAATCGATAAAGATATTACTGGTAAAGATGCAGACGCAGCTCTTGGTAACGCTAACATCACAGTTAATAAAAACTCAGTGCCAAACGATCCACGTTCTCCGTTTGTAACATCTGGTTTGCGTATTGGTTCTCCTGCAATCACTCGTCGTGGTTTCAAAGAAGAAGAATCAAAAGAGCTTGCTGGATGGATTTGTGACGTACTAGATAACATCACTGATGAATCTGTACAGGTGCAAGTTAAAGAAAAAGTTAAAGCAATTTGTGCAAAATTACCTGTTTACGCTTAATTGCATAAGCAGCAGTAATTTAGAGCACAACAGCTAGGGCGTGTTGACCTTTCGTGGTTGAATTTGCAGCAGTATGTTTGGTATTTGAGCAAGGCAGAGCCTATGAGGTGTGGTATTCCCCATAAATAGGCGATAACGCAGCATAAATGCCAAACATGCGCTGCCCTTTGGGTTCTTTCTAGGGGCGATTAACTCTTTGTTACTCGGTTTTTACTTAACCCGTTAGGTTACAAACCTCGCGCCGCGATTAAATCGCCCCTAGATTGAACAAATTTCAATCTACAAAGGTCAACACGCCCTAGGGGCCTGTTTATCTTTCGAGGTTTAATTTGCAGTAGTATGTTTGGTTTTTAGGCAAGGCAGAGTCTATGTAGTGTGGTTACTCCATACAAATAGGCGATAACGCAGCATAAATGCCAAACATGCACTGCCCTCGGGTTCGTCCTAGGGGCGATTTACTCTTTGTTGCTCGGTTTTTACTTAGCCCACTAGGTTACAAACCTCGCGCCGCGATTAAATCGCCCCTAGATAGAACAAATTTAATCCTGAAAGGTCAACAGGCCCTATTTTTTTGCTAAGATAAAAGACCGCTATTTAGCGGTCTTTTTTGTTTTAAAACGGAAGTACTGAGCTATGCATTGTCCATTTTGTACCGCAAAAGATACTAAAGTTATTGACTCACGCCTTGTTGGCGGCGGCCATCAAGTTCGCAGGCGTCGTGAGTGTAACGACTGCCACGAGCGCTTTACTACATTTGAAGGCGCTGAACTGGTTATGCCTCGTGTTATTAAACAAGACGGCAGCCGCGAACCATTTAACGAAGATAAATTATTAAATGGCTTAAATCGCGCACTCGAAAAACGCCCAGTGAGCACAGAGCAAGTAGACGAAGTAGTGAATATAATAAAATCGCAGTTGCGTGCTACAGGCGAGCGAGAAATTTCAAGCCATTTGGTGGGTGAATGCATTATGGAAGCCCTCAAAAAGCTCGATAAAGTAGCTTACGTAAGATTTGCCTCTGTTTATCGTTCGTTTGAAGACATACGCGAATTTGGCGAAGAAATTGCCCGTTTAGGGAGTAATACCAATTTTATTAAAAACATGATCATTCTATCGCATTAAATAGCGCACTCACTGCGTTAAAAATTATTTATATAGAATAACTATATGTCATAATTTTCGCCTTGTTATTACGCTATTTTCTTAGCGCTATAATAGAACACTTATTTAACGCAATTGGTATAACAATGCAAAGCCAAACTACTTTTACTGAACATGACGAAATGTATATGGCACGTGCCATAGAGCTTGCCAAAAAAGGCCGGTTTACTACCACGCCTAACCCTAATGTTGGCTGTGTATTAGTTAAAAATAATCAAATAATTGGTGAGGGTTTTCATCAATTAGCAGGTCAAGGCCATGCTGAAGTAAATGCGCTGGCAATAGCGGGTAATAATGCACAAGGTGCAACGGCTTATGTAACGCTTGAACCGTGTAGTCATTATGGGCGTACGCCACCGTGCGCTGAAGGCTTAAAAAAGGCGGGCGTAGTAAAAGTAATTGCCGCTATGGTTGATACAAACCCACAAGTCGCAGGCAAAGGCCTTAAAATATTGAGCGACGCTGGTATTGACGTTGCTTATGGGTTACTCGAATCGCAAGCGCGGGCACTTAACGTTGGCTTTTTTAAGCGTATGGAACAAGGCTTACCTTATGTGACCTGTAAAATGGCAGCAAGTATTGATGGTAAAACAGCGCTTAAAAATGGGCAAAGTAAGTGGATCACAAGTCCCGCTGCTCGCCAAGACGTACAGCTATACCGAGCGCAAAGCTGCGCTATTTTAACCGGCGCCGATACTGTGCTAGTAGACGATGCTAAACTTAATGTGCGGTTAAGTGAGTTACCGTGCACACTGCCTACTGATTTACCGCTTCGCCAGCCTGTGCGTGTTATAATTGACTCACAAAACCGTTTAACACCTAACCTTGCTTTATTTAAAATCCAAAGTGATGTAATAATATTTACGACTAAGGTTGATAAATCATTGCAATGGCCGCATTTTGTAAAGCATATTGAAGTCAGTGAAAGTAACGGTAAAGTTGATTTACAAGCCGTTTTAGAAAAACTTGGGCAACTGCAGTTTAATAATGTTTGGCTTGAAGCTGGCGCAACACTTGCTGGTAAAATGACAGAGCTTAATTTAGTTGACGAGTTTGTTTTTTATTTAGCGCCTAAACTAATGGGCCATGATGCAAAAAGTTTAGTTAATTTTCCTGAATTGACGAGTATGCAAAACACCGTTGATTTAACATTTAATGAATGTGCGCGCATTGGTGACGACTTACGTATCACCGCGTTAAAAACTCATTAAAATCACTTAATAAAAAGAGTAGCGCTATGTTTACTGGGATAATAGAAGCCACAGGCAAAATTGCTTTATTACAAAAAAAACAAGGCGACTTAGCCATTCGTATCCAAAGTGCTGACCTTGATATGACAGACGTAAAGCTAGGCGACAGCATTGCAACCAATGGCGTTTGCTTAACCGTAGTTGATAAACATATTGACGGTTTTAGTGCTGATTTATCTAACGAGACGATTGGTTTAACCGGTTTTGCTCACTATGCTTTAGGGCAAACGGTGAATCTTGAAAAAGCCATGCAACCTGTTTCGCGTTTAGGCGGTCATTTAGTATCTGGCCATGTTGATGGCATAGCAACGATTACAAGCATTACAGCAAACGCTCGAGCAACAGAGTATTGGCTTACAACCGAAGAAAATTTAATGAAATACATTCCTTACAAAGGTTCGGTATGTATTGATGGTATAAGCCTGACAGTAAACGCTGTAGAAGGTAATAAATTCAAATTAACAATTGTCCCACATACGAGTGAGCAAACCACAATTGCTCATTTTAAAGTAGGCACTCAAGTTAATTTAGAAGTCGATCAAATTGCACGTTATTTAGAGCGCCTTATAAAAGGTGCAGAGCAACCAACGGGCTCTGATATTTCGATGAGCTTACTCGCTAAAGCGGGTTTTATTAAATAACGAAACTGATAACTTACACGAGCAAATTTATGAATTTACACAGCGCACAAGAAATCATCGACGATATTAAAGCCGGTAAAATGGTTATTTTAATGGATGATGAAGATAGAGAAAATGAAGGCGATTTAATAATAGCTGCTGAGCATATTAGCGCAGAAGCGATTAATTTCATGGCTACCCATGGCCGTGGTTTAATTTGTTTAACCATGACGCAAGAGCGCTGCGAGCAACTTGATTTACCGTTAATGGTTAAAAACAATGGTGCAGCATTTTCGACTAACTTTACAATGTCGATAGAAGCATCTAAAGGTGTTACAACTGGTATTTCAGCGGCAGATAGAGCGCGCACAGTGCAAGCGGCTATAGCTAAAGGTGCAATACCAAGTGATATTGTGCAGCCGGGGCATATTTTTCCTATTATGGCACAACCTGGTGGCGTATTAACTCGCGCAGGACACACTGAAGCTGGCTGTGATTTAGCGCGTTTGGCTGGGCTTGAAGCATCATCTGTTATTGTTGAAATACTTAATGCTGATGGCACCATGGCGCGTCGCCCTGATTTAGAAGTCTTTGCGAAAGAGCACGATATTAAAATTGGCACCATTGCTGATTTAATCGAATACCGCAACTTAAACGAAACAACAATTGAGCAAGTTGCAAAATGTAAGTTACCAACAGAGCATGGTGAGTTTGATTTGGTGACTTACAAAGACACAATTGACGGCCAATTACACTACGTATTGCTTAAAGGCGATATAAAAGAGCAAGAACCGACAAATGTACGTGTACATTTGCAAAGTACCTTTAACGATATCCTACTTTCGGACAGAAGTGCTGAGCGTAGTTGGGGCCTTTCTGAAGCAATGGCTTATATCGCTAAAAATGAAGGTGCTTTAGTTATTTTAGGTAAGCAAGAAAGCACTGAAGAATTAGAAGCAACAGTAAAAGCATTCGCGGCAGCTGATGCTGGCGAAAGCGTTACGCCACGTAAATTCAAAGGTACATCTCGTACTGTTGGCGTAGGCTCGCAAATACTTGCCGATCTTGGAATTAAACAAATGCGATTAATGAGTCGTCCTAAAAAGTACCATGCACTTTCGGGCTTTCATTTAGAAGTTGTTGATTACATTGAGCCACAATAAGCATCACGCTTAAACTAGGCTATTATTTTATTTTTATGGTATGATGCGCAGCAATTTTTGCGCAATCGCAACCGCTTGAACTTATTTTTAGGGTTATCAAATGAAAATTATTGAAGGTAATAAGTACGCTCCAGGCAAAAAGTTTGCCATTGTCATTTCTCGTTTTAATGACTTTATTGGTAGCAGCCTCCTTGCAGGTGCTGTTGATGAGTTAAAACGCACTGGTGGCGTATCTGATGACGACATTACCGTTATTTATGTACCAGGCGCGGTAGAATTACCTTTAGCGGCTAAACGCGTTGCAGCAAAAAAAGAGTATGATGCAATCATCGCATTAGGCGTAGTGATCAGAGGTGGTACACCACACTTTGACCTAGTTGCTGGCGAATCAAACAAAGGTCTTGCGCAAGTATCACTTGAGTATGATATCCCGGTTGCATTTGGCGTATTAACCACAGAAAGCATTGAACAAGCAATTGAGCGTGCTGGCACCAAAATGGGCAATAAAGGCGGCGAAGCTGCTTTAGGCGCGCTTGAAATGGTTAATGTGTTAGATAAAATTTAAGTTTAAGGAATTTTTGTGAAACCAGCAGCAAGACGTAAAGCACGTATCTTAGCACTCCAAGCCGTTTATTCTTGGCAAATAAGTGGCAATTTAATTGCCGATATCGAACAACAAATGTTGATCGAAACAGACGTTACTAAAATTGATGTTGAATACTTTAAAGATTTAGCGACGGGTGTTGCTGTAAATTACAAGCAACTAGACGAAGCTGTATCACCACATTTAACACGTCCGTTTGATGACTTAGATATGGTTGAGCGTGCAATTTTACGTTTAAGCAGCTATGAGCTTAAGTTCCGTGAAGACGTACCTTATAAAGTTGCTATTAACGAAGGTATTGAGCTTGCCAAAATTTTTGGCGCTGAAGATAGCCATAAATTTGTAAACGGTGTACTTGATAAAGCTGTTAAGCATTTACGCAAGTAATAACAATTCACTCTGAATTTTAAATTTCAGATTGATTGGTTAAACAACCGTTAAAAGGAGAGCCGGCATAGGTCGGCTTTTTTGTGTATGAAGGAATTTGAATTAATTAACCGCTACTTTAAAGGTCGCGGTATCACCCGTCGTGATGTAAACCTAGGTATAGGGGATGATTGCGCTTTAGTAACCGTTCCACAAAACTGCCAACTTGCCGTTACAACAGACACTCTTGTTGCTGGCGTGCACTTTTTTGATGATATTTCCCCTCGTGCATTAGGTCATAGAGCACTCGCTGTGAATTTAAGTGATTTAGCTGCAATGGGCGCTGAACCAACATGGGTTTCGGTTGCACTCACATTGCCAAGTATAGATCCGCAGTGGATTGAAGAATTTACTGAAGGCATGCATGAAATTGCAGAATACTTTAATGTACAAATTATTGGTGGCGATACGACTCAAGGGCCATTAACTATTACTATTTGTGCAAAAGGAACGGTACCTGAGGGGAAAGCTCTGCGCAGAAGTGGTGCTAAAGTGGGGGATTGGATTTATGTTACAGGTCCTTTAGGGGATGCAGGTTTAGCTATTGAATCGCGCAAGCAAGGTTTTAAAATAGAGCCTGAACATTTAAAATATGTTAATAAACGTTTCGATTATCCAACACCTCGCGTAGCAGCTGGCCAAGTTTTACGCGGACTTGCATCATCGGCTATTGATGTATCTGACGGTCTTATTGCTGATTTAGGCCATATTCTAGATATGTCGCAAGTAAGTGCTGTTATTAATGTTGAAAGTATTCCTACATCAGATGCGATGAAATCGAGCCTTGATTTTGATCAGCAATTACCGTTTATTCTTAGCTACGGCGATGACTACGAATTGTTATTTACTGTTCCTGATAGTAATAAAAGTATGTTAGAAATTAAGCTACGTCAGTATGGTGTAGATGCAACATGCATTGGCCAAGTTAAAAGTGGTGATGGCCAAATTGAGCTTTTATACAATGGTGAAGAGTTTAATTTTGAGCAGCATGGCTTTGAGCATTTTGCAAAGGAGCAGGTTTGAATAATAACCGCAAGTTTAATTTAAAGCGTCCGCACCAATTTTTTGGTTTAGGGTTTGGCACAGGCCTTGCACCTAAAGCGCCTGGTACATTTGGTACTTTTGCTGCACTGCCATTTATTTTTATGACAATGTACTATCCATTATGGTTACAAATTGTGTTTGCTGTAGTGATCAGTATATTTGGTATATGGGCATGTGGTAAAACGGCTGATGATTTAGGCGTGCACGACCATCCTGCAATTGTATGGGATGAAGTGGCTGGCTATTACATTACCATGATTGGCGCAGCGCTTAGCTGGCAGAGTTTATTAGTTGGCTTTTTGTTATTTCGCTTTTTTGATATAGCAAAACCCGGCCCAATCCGTATGCTAGATAAACGAGTACATGGCGGTTTAGGTATTATGGCTGATGATATATTGGCTGGTATTTTTTCGCTTATTTGTTTGCAAGCGTTAATAAAAGTGGGTTTACTACCCTTTTAATTTTTATATTTGAATTGTTTAACTAGGTGGCAGCAATATGATGCGATTTTTACTGGTTTGTGTACTGATGTTGTGCGCGACGCCAAGCTGGGCCTCAATTACTGATTATGTCGTTAAGCAATGGAATATAAAAGACGGTTTGCCGTCACAATCACTCAAAAGTGTAGTGCAAGATCAGCAAGGTTATATGTGGCTGGGTACTCAGTTTGGGTTAAGCCGTTTTGATGGAACAACATTTACTAACTATAGTACCCAAAATAGTTATTTTTTACCAAGTAATGGTATTAATAAACTTTTAATCGATTCGAACGGGTTGTTGTGGATAGGTACTAAAAGCGGATTAGTTGTAATTAACCCGGCAACATTTGCAGCACAAGAATTTAATATTAAAGGCCCTGTAAGGGATATTTTAGAAGATTCTAAAGGCAGTATCTGGATTGCAGCAAATGGTTTGTATTATGTTGATAGAGGGCAAGTTGACTTGCAAACTCACGCTAGCGGTCAACTACCTATTGTCAATGCGACAGTAATCACCCAAATTGTCGGCTCAGTTAGTCAAATGGCACTTTCTCCGGAAGGTATTTGGCTGGTTAATGACCGTCATTTGTTACGCCTTACTAAAAACGCCTCCGATTTTTCTAAATTACGTTTAGAGCTCACTGCAAAAATATCGCTACCAGAGCGTTTAGCGCAAACTATTGTGCATGATTTATCATTTTTGAACGGCAATTTATACTTGGCTTCAGAACTAGGTGCATATTTTCTAGATTTAGATGATGAGCTAAGGCCATTTCCTTTACCCAATGCTAATAATTCAGCTGTTTATAAGTTTATGAGTGATACCAATGGTGGATTATGGGTTTCAACTTACGGGCGTTTATTATTTAGAGATAAGTCAGGCGAATGGCAATGGGTTGAGCCAAGCCAGCTAGATCAAAGTATTTGGTTTGCAGATATTTTTCGTGATGATAAAAATAATGTATGGCTAGCAAGCTTTAGTGAAGGCTTATGGCTTGCGCATGAAGGGCGGGTTGAACGACATTCAGCTGTATCTGAGATGACTGAGGCCGTTATGGCAATAAGCCAAGCACCTGATGGTAAATTATGGGTCGCTAACAAAAGTGGTATTGGTTACTTTGATTTAAGTAAAAGCTTTATAAATCTGATCCTAGTAGTAAATACAGCCGATCGTCAGTCCATGACTTACAGTTTGATGGTGAGCGACTCTATATAGCCACAGGAAGAGGTTTATTTGTTTATGAGAATAATACACTTTATACCGTTCCAGGGCGCGCGCTACGTGATAACCCTGTATTTGCTATAAGCCGTTCAAGCAAAGGTGGTTTTTGGATTGGCACTGGACGGGGGTTATATCGTCTTGGTTATGCGGGACTAACGCCGTTTGCGTATAATGCATTTTTAGGTAGTAAGTTTATTACTTACGTATTGGATAAAGCTAATTTTGGAGTGATAGGTACAAGTAAAGGCGCCTATTACTTTACCGAGCGTGGCATTGAAAAAATTGGTGATCAAACATCTTTAGAAAGTGCTTATGTAACAAGTGTACTGCATATTGATGGTGTAGGTATTTTAATTGGCTCTCTTAACGACGGGCTTTTTTATAGAAGTACCCAAGGGCAATGGCGTCAACTTGATGCGGCTAATGGTCTACCATATGGATCAATTTTTAGCCTCGAATACGATGAAAAGCTAAAACATGTTTGGGTTAGCACCATGAAAGGCGTTTATAGGATGCCTGTAGATCAATTCAAAGCAGATATTAAAAGCTTAAAAGTAGAGGAAGTTATTTCTTCATTTGATCGTCAACTCGATGGTAAAGCTAATCAGTGTTGTAGTGGGTTAGGCCATGACGCAGTTGCTAATATTGGCAGTTCAATTTGGTATCCTAGTTTGCAAGGGATTGTAGAGATCCCTAAAAACGTAGAGCTATTTGGCGTGTTGTCATTGAAGCCAAAAGTAGAAACAATTACCACACCATTGCGTAATTTAACAACTGCAGCCTTAGGTCAAAAACCATCATTAGAAACTGATGAGCGAGATATAACGCTTGCCTACACGGCTATAGATTATTATGCACCAAACAGCATTGAATTTAGGTATAAGCTAAGTGGCTTAGATAGCGATTGGCGTTATGCAAATACACGTAGAGAAGCTATTTATACTAACTTACCGGCAGGGTCGTTTTTATTTCAGCTTGAAGCAAAGCGACAAGGTGAAGATTGGAGTAAAGCACAAGAAGCTGAATACGGCTTTATTGTGCCAGAGCGCTTTGATGAAACTATTTATTTTAGATTGTTGATCACCAGTGGCTTCATTTTGTTTTTTTACTTGGTTTTTGGGTATTTAGAGCACAAGAGCGCAGAAAGCAAGAAGCACTCGAGGGATTGATCACCGAACGTACATTAGAGTTACGTCAAGCTAATGATAAGCTTAATCAAGTGAATTCACAGCTCAAGCTAGTAAGTCATTCAGACGAGCTTACGGGGCTTCGTAGTCGTCGATTTTTGTTCGATCAATTGCCTAAAGATATTGAACACTTTCAACGTAATTCTCAATCGCTGCAAGCTCAGGGTAAGTCACTTGTTTTACTAATAATCAACTTTGATAACTTTAGTCGAATTAACGATGCATATGGCCCAATAGCGGGTGATAGCTGTTTGCAGCAAATGGCAGCATTACTTAACTCTCGCACACAAGGATCCGACTACGTAGCGCGTTGGAGTGGCGATGAATTTTTACTCCTACTGCGTGATTTTAAATGTAATAAAATAGATAGCTATGCTTCGGAGCTGTGCCAAGCTGTTGCAGAGTATTCATTCCAGCTTCCGAATGGAAAAAGTACTAATATTATGGCGTCAATTGGTTGGTCTTTCTACCCGTTACCACTTTTAGGTGGGCAAGTAATCAGTTGGGAGACATCTATTAACTTAGCTGATATTGCACTGCACCAAGTTAAAAAGCGTGGTGGCGATGGTGTTGCAAACATTACGTTTGATGATCAGCTTGATGCATTTGAGTTTGAGCAAAATTCTAACGTTGACCAACAATTAGGTATTTTACAAAGTAATGGCCTAGCTGATATTAAAGTGTGGATGCGCTGATCAGCTGATGGGTAATATTTGACATTAAAAAAGGAGCCTAGGCTCCTTTTTTAATGTGCTCTACATTTAAATGTATAGAAGTTAATTAATAAACGTTTTAATCGCGGTTAGTATTCCTTGCTCGCCTAATCCCATTTCATCGTGCATTTCATCTTGCGTGCCGTGTTTAATAAACTCATCAGGAATACCTAAGTTAAGGATATTAATATCAGCTTTTTGCGTTGCGAGGTATTCGTTAACTGCAGAGCCGGCACCGCCAGCAATCGCGTTATCTTCAAGCGTAACAATTACATCGTGGCTAGTAGCAAGCTCATTTAAAAGTGCAGTATCAAGTGGTTTAATAAAACGCATATTAACAAGCGTTGCATCTAATTCGTTAGCTGCAAGCTGTGCGTTTTCAAGTAATGTACCGAATGATAAAATGGCAATCTTTCTGCCTTCTTTAACCGTATTTGCTTTGCCTATTTCAAGCAATTGCATAGTGCTTTCAATGTCTGCAGTACCTGCGCTACCTCGAGGGTAACGAACTGCAACAGGGCAGTTTGCTTTATAACCGGTGTATAGCATTTGGCGACACTCGTTAGTATCGCTTGGTGCCATAATGACCATATTTGGAATACAGCGCATAAAGCTTAAATCGTACGCACCTTGGTGAGTTTCACCATCGGCTCCAACAATGCCTGCCCGGTCAATGGCAAATAATACAGGTAAATTTTGCAGTGCAACATCATGTATTAATTGGTCATATGCACGTTGTAAAAAGCTTGAGTAAATAGCCACAACAGGCTTTAAACCTTCACAGGCAAAACCAGCAGCTAAAGTAACAGCATGCTGCTCTGCAATGGCCACATCAAAATACTGGTCAGGGAATTCTTTAGAAAAACGCACCATACCTGAGCCTTCGCGCATTGCTGGCGTAATCGCCATTAAATTGCTGTCTTGCTCTGCCATATCGCATAACCAATCGCCAAATACTTTTGAAAAAGTAGCTGCACTAGGTTTAGATTTAGGTAAGCTAGTTGTGCTTGGGTCAAATTTTGGTACGCCATGATAGCCAATCGGATCGGCTTCAGCTGGTTTATAACCCTTACCTTTTTGCGTTTTTATATGTAAAAGTTGCGGACCTTTTAAATTACGCATATTACGTAATGTATCTACAAGCATGTTTACATCGTGACCATCAATTGGGCCGATGTAATTTAGGCCTAATTCTTCAAAGAAGGTACCTGGGATCATCATGCCTTTAATATGCTCTTCCATTTTACTGGCAAGTTGCTTTACCGGAGGCACGCCTGAGAGTAACTTTTTGCTACCTTCACGAATGTTAGTGTAAAAGCTACCTGATAAAATTCGGGCAAAGTGATTTGTTAAGGCGCCAACATTTTCAGAAATCGACATTTCGTTATCATTTAAAATAATAAGCATGTCTGATTTTACATCACCTAAATGATTCATCGCTTCAAATGCCATGCCTGCGGTTATTGCTCCGTCACCAATAATTGCTACAGATTTTCGACCTTTGCCTTCTTTTTGGGCGGCAATAGACATACCTAAGGCAGCTGAAATAGAGGTGCTTGAATGACCTACGCTAAACGTATCGTATTGGCTTTCATCGCGAAAAGGAAAAGGGTGTAAACCGTCTTTTTGGCGAATAGTGTGCATTTGGTCGCGGCGACCTGTAAGGATTTTATGTGGATAAGCTTGATGACCCACATCCCAAACTAGGCGATCGTCTGGAGTGTTATAAACATAATGCAGCGCAACGGTTAGTTCAACCGTCCCTAAACCAGACGCTAGATGACCGCTACTTTGCGATACTGAGTTGAGTAAATAATCGCGCAGCTCATTGCTAAATGCAGGGAGTTTATCTTGCGCTAAATCACGCAATTGGGCTGGCTCGTCAACCAAATTAAGTAATGGATACTTGCTACTATCAAGTGTCATGGTTTTATATATATCCTTCGCTAACATTAATTAATCCAAAGCTTTTACGAATAATTAATGTTGAGTAATAATGTCAGTGTTAATTGCAATACGTATGAGTAATAATTAGTGGTCACGCTCAATTAGGTAATTTGCCAGCGATGCAAGAAGTGTGGTGTCTGCATCTATATTTGCCAACGCTTCATGGGCTTGTTGTATTAAGTTTTGTGCCTTTTCTTTAGCGCCTAGCATACCTAATAACGCAGGGTATGTCGCTTTATTCGCGGCAATATCGGAGCCTTGTGGTTTACCTAAAGTAACCGTATCGCCTTCAACATCTAAAATGTCGTCGTGTACTTGAAATGCAAGCCCTATAGCATACCCAAAAACGCTTAAGTTTTCTAAGGTTTGTTCATCAACATTTTCGCTGCACAGTGCACCAAGTGTAATTGCGCAATTAATAAGTGCGCCAGTTTTTAGCTTATGTATTCGCTCAAGTTCTTGTACTGTAATTATTTTATCAGTGGCTGCAATATCTAAACCTTGACCTGAAACCATTCCTTCAAGGCCTGATGCGTGGGCGAGTGTCGCTATCATTTTTACCTGTGTTTGAGCTGAGCAGTTAAAACTATGTTTAGCAATTAGTTCAAAAGCTAAAGTTTGAAGAGCATCGCCGGCTAAAATTGCTTGGGCTTCACCATAAACTATATGACAAGTTGGTCGACCACGACGCAGATCGTCGTCATCCATAGCAGGTAAGTCATCATGTATTAGCGAGTAACTGTGTATGCATTCAATAGCTGCTGCTAATATATCTAAATCTTTTTTGTCTGCCCCTAATATTTTGCCTGTTGCGTAGACTAAAAATGGGCGCAGCCTTTTTCCACCATTAAACAAACTGTAATGAGTTGCTTCTTTTATTGCTCTATCACTATCAAGTGCTTGTTCAAAATAAAGGTTTAGTGCTGATGCAACGTCTATTTGAGCACGCTCAATATGTTCTTTAATGCTCACCGCTATTCCATATCATTATCAAAGTTTGTAAGTACTGATTTATCGCCATTACCCATTAAAATAGATACCTTTTGTTCTGCTTGCTTGAGTTTACCAGATGAAGCGTTAGCTAGAGCAATACCGCGTTCAAACTGCTTCAATGACTGCTCAAGCGATAAATCACCTTGTTCCATATCACTAACAATTATTGATAATTCTTCTAGTGCTTGTTCGAAACTTAAGTTTTCAGGTTTTTTAGTCGCCATCTTATTTCAGCTTACTTGATAAATTTAGGAGCCAATTTTAGGGGGAATGCTAAACTAGGTCAAAGAATGATATGTTTTTTCTTCTATTACGGCTAAATGTTACTTTATGTGGATTAATAAAGCCTTAATTACGGTCATACTGATATCATTTAAATGATTAATCGTTATATTAACATTGTAACTTTGTTTAAAAATAATCCTGAAATTGTTTTTTATGTTTATTTTCATATATGACTCAAGCAATTTAGCATGTTGCCGATAAGCAGTTAATAATAAAAGTTTTACAATAAGGCCTTAGTGCATGAAACCTCTGGAGGTAATGTGGATTTAGCAACCATAATAGGGATCCTTGGCGCAATTGGCTTAATTGTCATGTCCATGTTTATGAGTAGTAGTGGTGAAATGGCCATGTTTTACAATACCCCTTCAGTGGTAATTGTATTTGGTGGCTCTATATTTATAGTTTTATCTAATTACACCATGGGACAATTTTTTGGGATAGGTAAAGTTGCCGCTAAAGCTTTTATGTTTAAAATTGAATCGCCGGAAGAGTTAATTGAAAAAGCGGTTGAACTTGCAGATTCAGCTCGAAAGGGCGGTTTTCTGGCGCTTGAGGAAGCTGAAATACCAAATCAATTTATGCGTAAAGGTGTAGATATGCTAGTTGATGGTCACGATGCTGACGTTGTTAGAGCGACCTTACAAAAAGATATCACTTTAACTTCAACACGACATGAAATGGGCGCAGGCTTATTTAAAGCGATGGCCGATATTGCTCCTGCAATGGGTATGATTGGTACGCTTATTGGTTTAGTTGCTATGTTATCGAATATGGACGATCCAAAATCAATTGGTCCTTCAATGGCTGTTGCACTATTAACTACCTTATACGGTGCCTTTTTAGCAAACGTAGTGGCTATCCCTATTCAAGTTAAATTGGAACTTCGTAAAGACGAAGAGGCGATGAATCAACGTTTGATTTTAGATGCAGTTTTAGGTATCCAAGATGGTCAAAATCCAAAAGTGATTGAAGGTATTTTGAAGAACTACTTAGCTGAATCAAAACGTAAAGTTGATACTGAGGAGTAACCATGTCTGAGCAAGAGTGTAAATGTCCACCTCCTGGTTTACCTGCTTGGATGGGAACCTTTGCCGACTTAATGTCTTTACTGATGTGCTTTTTTGTACTCTTGCTTGCGTTTTCAGAAATGGATGTACTTAAGTTTAAACAAATTGCGGGCTCTATGAAGTTTGCTTTTGGTGTGCAGAATAAAATTGAAGTAAAAGATATCCCTAAAGGTACCTCTGTTATTGCTATGGAGTTTACCCCAGGCAAACCAGAACCCACTCCAATAGAAACTATTCAACAACAAACAGTAGAAATGACTCAGCAAATGCTTGAATTTCAAGCCGGTGATGAAAGTTCAGCTGGCGGCAGGCAAGAACAACGAGGTGATAAACGTGGTGGTGAGTCTCGGAGCACTTCGCAAGAAAAATCATCAGAGCAGGCTATTTCAGCAGCGGATCAAGAACAAACAAACGAGCTTGTTAAAAAAATCGCGCAGCAGCTTGAAAAGCAGATTATTGATGGTGCAATAGAGCTTGAGTCTTTAGGGCAGCAAATAATTATTCGTATTAGAGAAAACGGTTCCTTTCCTTCAGGTAGTGCATTTTTACAACCTAAGTTTAAACCTATAATTCAAGATATCGGTGTTCTTTTAAAAGATGTGCCAGGAGAGATTACAGTTTCAGGGCATACCGATGATTTTCAGGTATCGAATGAACTGTATGTTAATAATTGGGATTTATCATCTAAACGTGCTGTGGCTGTTGCAAGTGAATTACAAAAAGTACAAGGCTTTGACAAAACTCGGATGATGGTTGTTGGGCGAGCTGAAACAAGACCACTTGTACCAAATGATACAGATGAAGACCGCCGAAGAAATCGTCGTGTCGAGATTTCTATTTTGCAAGGTAAAGCAAAAGAGTCAGCACCTATTGATGTTAGGTAGTACCGCTTGGCAAAGCAGTTTTTTAACTTAAGATAATAAATCTTAACAAATGTAATGGAGTACCCATGAATAAAAAATATAAGTATAGCGATATGCCAGGAAATGGTAGTGGCGGAGATGATGATAAGACGAAAGAATAACAATGCCTTTATGGGTTGATAAGGTAATTGCACTTCTTGAACTTAGCTGGGTTTTATTTTTAATCCCAGCTATTTTTATTTTCTATTTGCGTAAAGATTTTTTAGCATTACGATTTGTATGTGTTACAGGTGTATTTTTCTTATTTGGTGCACTTATATACGATTCTTTAAGAGAGTTTGATAAAGATATTTATGTATATAGATATCTTGTCTGGGCATTTAATGACGTTGCTTGGATGGCTTTAATTGCTTATCTTGGGATAAAAGACAAGGTTTACTTATGGCAATGTGTGTTAGGTCAGTTGGTTGTTATCACAGCGCCAATTTTACAACTTTTTCGCGTTGTTGATCGCCACCTTTGGGATTTATCTTATAGCACGCTAATGTATAAAACGCTTTTACCTTTAATTAATACGGGCACCATAGTGGTGTGCTATCTTCCGCTGATTTATTTAGTGATAAAAATAATAAAGTTATAACCAGTAATGGTTATAAAAAAGCCCCTCCTTTAAAATAGCTGTGCTAAACTACTGTTCATATAAACAGTGGTGAGCAAGCTATGAAACTCTACATTGCAGAAAAACCTTCACTTGGACGCGCTATTGCTGATGCGTTACCAAAACCACATAAAAAACACGATGGCTATATAGAAGTTGCTAACGGTGATTGTGTCTCGTGGTGTATTGGGCATTTACTAGAACAAGCAGAGCCTGATGATTATGATGAGCGCTTTAAAAAGTGGCAGTTTGATCACTTACCTATAATACCTGAGCAGTGGAAGTTAAAAGCCAAAACCAAAACTCGCAAACAGCTCACTGTTTTAAAAAAATTAATTAAACAAGCTTCGCAACTTATTCACGCTGGCGATCCAGACCGCGAAGGCCAGCTTCTGGTCGACCAAGTAATAGAAGAAGCTAAAATAAGTCAGGCTAAAAAGCAAAGTACGCAACGTTTACTCATTAGTGATTTAAACTTGTCGGCGGTAAAGAAATCATTGGGCGCAATGCGTTCTAATCGAGATTTTATTCCGTTAAGTGTATCTGCTTTAGCGCGCTCTCGTGCGGATTGGTTATTTGGTATGAATTTAACGCGTGCATATACATTAGCTGGGCAAAAAGCAGGATTTGGTAATGTGCTTTCGGTAGGGCGGGTTCAAACCCCTATTTTAGGTCTTGTTGTTAATAGAGATAACGAAATAGCTAATTTTGTATCTAAGCCTTTTTACGATGTATTGGCGCATTTGTTTACTCCAGATAATCAACCATTCATAGCTAAGTGGGTTCCAAGCAAAGCATGTGAGCCACATCAAGATGAAGAAGGGCGAATACTTAACAAAGCTCTTGCAGGAAATGTTGCTTCACGCATTACAAAGCAAAGTGCTGAGCTTACTTCACTCGACCAAAAACAAAAAAAGCAAAGTGCTCCATTGCCTTATAATTTATCTGCTCTGCAAATAGATGCAGCTAAAGCATTTGGAATGCCAGCTCAAAAAGTATTGGATATTTGCCAAATACTTTACGAACGTCATAAATTAATAACTTACCCACGCTCAGATAATCGTTATTTACCCAAAGATCACCATCAAGAAGCATCTGCTATTTTTAAGGCAATAAGTGCTAATGGGGGGCAAAGCAGTGAATTAGTAAACGGGGCTGATGTAAAAAAGCGTAGTAAATGTTTTAACGATTCAAAAGTAGCAGCCCATCATGCCATTGTGCCTACGGCTAAGCAGTTAAAGTCAGCGAGTTTGAGCGGTGACGAAGCAAAGGTATATCAATTAATAAGCCGTCATTACTTAATTCAGTTTTATCCCGACTATATATATAACGAAACTAAAGCTGAGGTAATTATTGCTGGTGGGCTTTTTAAGGCAAATGCAAAGCAAGATGTAAGCTTGGGTTTTAAGGTGTTAATGGGTAAATCTGAATTAAAAGATGAAGCCTCGCTACCTCCTTTAACAAAAGGTATGCCTCTTTTTTGCGATAAAGGCGAAGTAGTCGAAAAGCATACATCACCCCCTACTTATTTTACCGATGCTACATTATTGGCTGCGATGACCGGTATTAGTCGTTATGTTAAAGATCCACAAATTAAAAAAGTATTAAAAGACACCGATGGTTTAGGTACGGAGGCAACACGTGCGGGAATAATCGAGTTGCTATTCAAGCGGCGCTTTTAAAACGTGAAGGTAAGTCAATTAGAGCGACCGAAACGGGACTTGCTCTAATTAGCGTATTACCACAAGGTTTAGCGAGTCCTGATTTAACCGCAAAAGTGGGAGTCGAGCTTAGGTGATATTGCACAGCAGGCAATGAGTTATCAGCAATTTTTACAGCCTTTACTTGCTGACCTAAATGGGTTTGTTCAATTAGCAGCAAGCTGCGATAGCAATGCATTTGCGAAGTTACCAAAAACCTCACCTAAAAAACGTTTTGCTAAACGAGGTGGAAAAGCGACCTTTAAAAAGTCGAGTTATAAAAAAAGCTCTGTTGCTAGTTAGCAACAGAGCCATTTTATTAAACCATATTGCTTAATGTTGAATTGGTATTACTTAACCTAAACTCAGGTTACTTATTAAATAAGGCAACAGCAGCGTTACTCATTGCTTTTATTCCAGTAGGAATAGCAATTTTATAATCTGGTGCAAATTTACTAGAGTGTAGGGAAGGAGTACCTCACCTGTTTTTATCGAATCTGCATATTGTGCTTGGTTTACGCCTCCTAGCCAAAAAAGGGTAATAGGGATATTTTCATCGGTGCGTCCGTATAGGCCAAAATCTTCACCCGCCATTACAGCTTGTGTTTCAAGTACATTAGTATCGCCAATTGCGCTGGCAATAGAGTTTCTAACAATATCTGTTTGTGCAGGGTTATTATAAGTAGATGGAATAGATTCATCTTCATGTACATATACTACAGGGTAGTTTGATTCATCCAATCCAGCACTTTGTGCTATCCCAGCTGTAATACGTTTGATAGCAGCTATTTGAGCGCTTCTTACATTTGGGTTATAGCTTCTGAGGGTGAGTTGTAGTTTTACTTCATCCGAAATCACATTATGTTTTGAACCGCCATGAATAGACCCCACTGTAATAACAGAAGGCTCAAGCGGTGAAAGCTCTCGGCTTGTGATTGTTTGTAGAGCAAGTACAGTGCGTGCAGCTATAACCACTGGGTCAATAGTTGTATGCGGATAAGCACCATGACCACCTTTACCTTTTATTGTAATATCGACAGAATCTACACTTGCCATAGTGTATTCATTTTTCATTGATACCTTACCAGCGGGGACGCTAGCGCTTACATGTAAAGCAATTATATGATCAGGTTTTGCATATTTACTAAATAGTCCTTCGCTTAACATGGCTTTAGCACCCCCACCAACTTCTTCGGCAGGCTGTGCAACCATCATCAAAGTGCCTTTCCATTGATCTTTGTGTACTATTAATTGCTCAGCAGTACCAATAAAAGAGCTCATGTGAATATCGTGGCCACAACCGTGCATTACACCTACTTTCGCACCATGCTCGTCTATTACTTTAACTTTTGAGGCATAGGACTTTCCTGTCTGCTCTATAATAGGTAAGCCATCGGTGTCAGTGCGGATCATCACGGTTGGACCGTTTCCGTTTTTGTAAATGCCGACAACACCAAAGCCACCTACATTACTTGTTACTTTAAAACCCAGCTGAGTTAATTTATCCGCTATTTTATTACCCGTTTTTTGTTCGTGATAAGAAAGCTCTGGCGATTGGTGTAAATCGAGGTAAAACTTTTCTATAGCTGGCATGGCTTTGCTTAAATTCAAATCGAGTCCATTTGCCTGTACAAATGGACTTGCTAATAAAAGTGCTGCACTTAGGTAAGTTAATTTCATGTTTTCCCTCATTGTTGAATATGTATACCGAGTGATTTAGGTATAAGACTTGTAATTATTATGTTCACCACCATATAAAAACCTAAATAGATGAATATGGCAATCAATTCAATGAGCAACATAGTTAGTATTAATGCGCAAAACCTTCAACAAGTACTCGGTGAAACATCACAGCAAAAATTAGTGTTGCTTAACTTTTTCTCTCCTCAAAGTCCTGACTGCATTGGACAAGCTGCGATTTTAGATAAAGTAGCGGCTGAATATGCAAGCCATATAGTAGTAGCAAACCTAGATTGCGATGCAGAGCAAGCACTCGCTTCTCAACTTGCGCAACAAGTTGGTCTTCAAACACTGCCTACGCTTGTATTATTAAAAGACTCTGCACCAGTAGATTTACTTGCAGGTGTTCAAAGCGAAGTACAAATACGCGAAGCCCTAGCAAAGCATTTACCTGCGCAACAAGACTTACTGTTAGAACAAGCAAAGCAAGCGTTATTAAAGTCAGATTTAAATGCTGCATTTAATTATGCAAAGCAAGCTTATGAAATAGACAGCGGTAATGCACGTATCAAGTTAGTGCTAGCAGACATATGTATTCAAATTCACAAGGTAGATGAAGCGCAAGCGCTTATAAATACAATAGATGCACAAGAGCAAGATGCTTACTTTAATAATATAAAAGCAAAATGCGAAGCCGCGCTTGAAGCAAAAGATTCACCAGAGATTAAAGAAAAGCAACAACAAGTAGAAAAGTATCCAAATGACTTAGAATTAAAAGAAGAGCTCAGTATTTTACTTAATGAAGCAGGCAGAAAAGAAGAAGCATTGGATGTACTGTTTACAGTTCTACAAAAAGATCTGAACTTCAACGAAGCAAAACCAAGCTTTTTAGCCATTATTGCCTCTTTACCTGATGGCGACGCACTCGCAGCTAAGTATCGCCGCAAGTTATATAGTATTTTATACTAGATTCTAATAACTATTACTTTTAAGAAGCACCTACATAAGGTGCTTTTTGCATTTTTAAGGTTTTAATTAATAGCTTTAGTATGGTTTAGCTATGTAAAAACAAGAGTTATCAACAGGGTTTTGTGGGTAACTTGTGTTTATCGTGTGCGCTTGCTTGGGGCTTAATTTTAATTACTATTTTATGCAAATAACGCTTGCGTAAAATCCGCCGCTCCCTATAATGCGACCCCATTGAGACGGGAAAGGCCAACGCATAGCGAGGCAGGAACTACTTAGAGAGTTAAATAAAACTTCGGTTTTAAATCTTCTAAAAAGAAAGTTTAAAACAAAGTATTGACTCGAAAAATAAAGGGTGTATTATTCGCATCCCTTGAGACGCTAAAGCGACTCAAAACGTTCTTTAACAATATAAAGCAATCATCTGTGTGGGCACTCGTACAGATTGAGTTCTAACAGCCAAACTACTTATTCTTTATGGGTAATTAGCGAGGCAAACAAATTAGAGTCTCAATTGAAAACTGAGTGACCATATGTTATTAAAAGATTCAGCCTTGAGCTGTTTTGATTTCACTTTTTTAAAAGTGAAAATAATAACGCACAGTCAATTCGTTTTTGGCAACAAAAACAAAAATTCAGAATTCATTGAGCTGTCGAAAGACATAAAACTTTTTAATTGAAGAGTTTGATCATGGCTCAGATTGAACGCTGGCGGCAGGCCTAACACATGCAAGTCGAGCGGTAACAGAGAGTAGCTTGCTACTTTGCTGACGAGCGGCGGACGGGTGAGTAATGCTTGGGAACATGCCTTGAGGTGGGGGACAACAGTTGGAAACGACTGCTAATACCGCATAATGTCTACGGACCAAAGGGGGCTTCGGCTCTCGCCTTTAGATTGGCCCAAGTGGGATTAGCTAGTTGGTGAGGTAATGGCTCACCAAGGCGACGATCCCTAGCTGGTTTGAGAGGATGATCAGCCACACTGGGACTGAGACACGGCCCAGACTCCTACGGGAGGCAGCAGTGGGGAATATTGCACAATGGGCGCAAGCCTGATGCAGCCATGCCGCGTGTGTGAAGAAGGCCTTCGGGTTGTAAAGCACTTTCAGTCAGGAGGAAAGGTTAGTAGTTAATACCTGCTAGCTGTGACGTTACTGACAGAAGAAGCACCGGCTAACTCCGTGCCAGCAGCCGCGGTAATACGGAGGGTGCGAGCGTTAATCGGAATTACTGGGCGTAAAGCGTACGCAGGCGGTTTGTTAAGCGAGATGTGAAAGCCCCGGGCTCAACCTGGGAACTGCATTTCGAACTGGCAAACTAGAGTGTGATAGAGGGTGGTAGAATTTCAGGTGTAGCGGTGAAATGCGTAGAGATCTGAAGGAATACCGATGGCGAAGGCAGCCACCTGGGTCAACACTGACGCTCATGTACGAAAGCGTGGGGAGCAAACGGGATTAGATACCCCGGTAGTCCACGCCGTAAACGATGTCTACTAGAAGCTCGGAGCCTCGGTTCTGTTTTTCAAAGCTAACGCATTAAGTAGACCGCCTGGGGAGTACGGCCGCAAGGTTAAAACTCAAATGAATTGACGGGGGCCCGCACAAGCGGTGGAGCATGTGGTTTAATTCGATGCAACGCGAAGAACCTTACCTACACTTGACATACAGAGAACTTACTAGAGATAGTTTGGTGCCTTCGGGAACTCTGATACAGGTGCTGCATGGCTGTCGTCAGCTCGTGTTGTGAGATGTTGGGTTAAGTCCCGCAACGAGCGCAACCCCTATCCTTAGTTGCTAGCAGGTAATGCTGAGAACTCTAAGGAGACTGCCGGTGATAAACCGGAGGAAGGTGGGGACGACGTCAAGTCATCATGGCCCTTACGTGTAGGGCTACACACGTGCTACAATGGCGCATACAGAGTGCTGCGAACCTGCGAAGGTAAGCGAATCACTTAAAGTGCGTCGTAGTCCGGATTGGAGTCTGCAACTCGACTCCATGAAGTCGGAATCGCTAGTAATCGCGTATCAGAATGACGCGGTGAATACGTTCCCGGGCCTTGTACACACCGCCCGTCACACCATGGGAGTGGGTTGCTCCAGAAGTAGATAGTCTAACCCTCGGGAGGACGTTTACCACGGAGTGATTCATGACTGGGGTGAAGTCGTAACAAGGTAGCCCTAGGGGAACCTGGGGCTGGATCACCTCCTTATACGATTTAGAACTTATTTGTTCGTAGTGTCCACACAGATGATTGTTAATTAGTGCTTGTCCTTCGGGATAACTAATTAATATGCTCTTTAAAAATTTGGAAAAGCTGATAATAAAATTCTGATGAATACATTGTATTTATCAAGAGTTTTCAAAAGTAAAAAAACAATGGTAGCAGTACCATTGAGTGCCATTTAGTTAACTCTTATGAGTTGATTGATTGGTATCTACTTTAGTATTCAATATTGACTTCTGGCGAAGTTAAACTGTCACAAAACAAAGACCCGTTTGGGTTGTATGGTTAAGTGACTAAGCGTACACGGTGGATGCCTTGGCAGTTGGAGGCGATGAAGGACGTATTAACTTGCGATAAGCCTAGTCAAGCTAGTAAAAAGCGCTTGAGACTAGGATTTCCGAATGGGGAAACCCACCTGCTTGCAGGTATCGTTAACTGAATACATAGGTTAACGAGGCGAACGCGGAGAACTGAAACATCTAAGTACCCGTAGGAAAAGAAATCAACCGAGATTCCGAAAGTAGCGGCGAGCGAAATCGGAACAGCCCTTAAGCTTATTATGTGTTAATGGAAGGCTGCTGGAAAGTGCCACGATACAGGGTGATAGTCCCGTACATGAAAAGACATTTTAAGTGAAATCGAGTAGGTCGGAGCACGTGAAACTTTGACTGAATATAGGTGGACCATCATCTAAGGCTAAATACTCCCAACTGACCGATAGTGAACCAGTACCGTGAGGGAAAGGCGAAAAGAACCCCTGTGAGGGGAGTGAAATAGAACCTGAAACCGTGTACGTACAAGCAGTAGGAGCCCACTTGTTGGGTGACTGCGTACCTTTTGTATAATGGGTCAGCGACTTATATTTTGTAGCGAGGTTAACCGAATAGGGTAGCCGTAGGGAAACCGAGTCTTAACTGGGCGAATAGTTGCAAGGTATAGACCCGAAACCCGGTGATCTAGCCATGGGCAGGTTGAAGGTTGAGTAACATCAACTGGAGGACCGAACCCACTAACGTTGAAAAGTTAGGGGATGACCTGTGGCTAGGAGTGAAAGGCTAATCAAACCGGGAGATAGCTGGTTCTCCCCGAAATCTATTTAGGTAGAGCCTCGGACGAATACTTACGGGGGTAGAGCACTGTTAAGGCTAGGGGGTCATCCCGACTTACCAACCCTTTGCAAACTCCGAATACCGTAAAGTAATATCCGGGAGACACACGGCGGGTGCTAACGTCCGTCGTGAAGAGGGAAACAACCCAGACCGCCAGCTAAGGTCCCAAAGTCATAGTTAAGTGGGAAACGATGTGGAAAGGCCCAGACAGCCAGGAGGTTGGCTTAGAAGCAGCCATCCTTTAAAGAAAGCGTAATAGCTCACTGGTCGAGTCGGTCTGCGCGGAAGATGTAACGGGGCTAAACTATGCACCGAAGCTGCGGATTCAGAATTTATTCTGAGTGGTAGGGGAGCGTTCTGTAAGCGGTTGAAGGTGTACCGGGAGGTATGCTGGACGTATCAGAAGTGCGAATGCTGACATGAGTAACGATAATGGGAGTGAAAAACTCCCACGCCGGAAGACCAAGGGTTCCTATCCCATGTTAATCAGGGTAGGGTAAGTCGACCCCTAAGGCGAGGCCGAAAGGCGTAGTCGATGGGAAACAGATTAATATTTCTGTACTCGATATAATTGCGATGGGGGGACGGAGCAGGCTAAGCAAGCATAGCGTTGGTAGTCTATGTGAAAGTGAGTAGGGCGTTTGTTTAGGTAAATCCGGACGAACATTAAACCTGAGACACGAGACGAGTCACTACGGTGATGAAGTTGCTGATGCCATACTTCCAGGAAAAGCCTCTAAGCTTCAGATTATATGGAATCGTACCCCAAACCGACACAGGTGGTCAGGTAGAGAATACTAAGGCGCTTGAGAGAACTCGGGTGAAGGAACTAGGCAAAATCGTACCGTAACTTCGGGAGAAGGTACGCTCCTATCTGTGATGAGACTTGCTCTCTAAGCGGACGGGAGCCGCAGTGACCAGGTGGCTGGGACTGTTTATTAAAAACACAGCACTGTGCAAAATCGCAAGATGACGTATACGGTGTGACACCTGCCCGGTGCCGGAAGGTTAATTGATGGGGTTATCCTTAGGGAGAAGCTCTTGATCGAAGCCCCGGTAAACGGCGGCCGTAACTATAACGGTCCTAAGGTAGCGAAATTCCTTGTCGGGTAAGTTCCGACCTGCACGAATGGTGTAACCATGGCCACGCTGTCTCCACCCGAGACTCAGTGAAATTGAAATCGCAGTGAAGATGCTGTGTACCCGCGGCTAGACGGAAAGACCCCGTGAACCTTTACTACAGCTTGGCACTGAACATTGAACCTACATGTGTAGGATAGGTGGGAGACTTTGAAGATGAGACGCTAGTTTTGTTGGAGTCAACCTTGAAATACCACCCTTGTAGTTTTGATGTTCTAACGTTGGCCCCTGAATCGGGGTTACGGACAGTGCCTGGTGGGTAGTTTGACTGGGGCGGTCTCCTCCTAAAGAGTAACGGAGGAGCACGAAGGTTGGCTAAGTACGGTCGGACATCGTACGGTTAGTGTAATGGTAGAAGCCAGCTTAACTGCGAGACAGACACGTCGAGCAGGTACGAAAGTAGGTCATAGTGATCCGGTGGTTCTGAATGGAAGGGCCATCGCTCAACGGATAAAAGGTACTCCGGGGATAACAGGCTGATACCGCCCAAGAGTTCATATCGACGGCGGTGTTTGGCACCTCGATGTCGGCTCATCACATCCTGGGGCTGAAGTCGGTCCCAAGGGTATGGCTGTTCGCCATTTAAAGTGGTACGCGAGCTGGGTTTAGAACGTCGTGAGACAGTTCGGTCCCTATCTGCCGTGGGCGTTTGAGAATTGAGAGGGGTTGCTCCTAGTACGAGAGGACCGGAGTGAACGAACCGCTGGTGTTCGGGTTGTCATGCCAATGGCATTGCCCGGTAGCTACGTTCGGAACTGATAAGCGCTGAAAGCATCTAAGCGCGAAGCAGGCCTCGAGATGAGTTCTCACTAGACTTTTAAAGTCTCTGAAGGGCCGTTGAAGACTACAACGTTGATAGGCAAGATGTGGAAGTGGTGTGAGCCATTAAGCTAACTTGTACTAATTACCCGTGAGGCTTAACCATACAACGCCAAACGCGTTTTATGTGATAGTGAAGCAAGCGAAGAAGTTAATATGGCTAAAGTAGACATTACTTAGAAAGACTTAAAAAATATTATCAGATATTTTCCAAATTCAGTTAGTGCGCAGAAATACGTATTAACGCCCAAATTTGCTTGGTGACAATAGCGTTTTGGACCCACCTGACTCCATGCCGAACTCAGTAGTGAAACGAAACAGCGCCGATGATAGTGTAGCATTTGCTATGTGAAAGTAGGACATTACCAGGCTTCAAATTCAGTCGAAGGACTTTAACCTTAATAATTAAAATAAGAAAATTGAAAAGAATTTTCTTGGTGACAATAGCGTTTTGGACCCACCTGATTCCATGCCGAACTCAGTAGTGAAACGAAACAGCGCCGATGATAGTGTAGCATTTGCTATGTGAAAGTAGGACATTACCAGGATTTAATTAAGAGAAACCCGTTACAGCAATGTGACGGGTTTTTTGCTTTTTAAAATTAAGAAAAACATCCCCTTTAAATTCAACAACAAAACTAGTTGCGTCTATTCGCGCGTGCTAAAATCCAATTTTTATGAATGATGATATAGAGGTCTAGTTTGCCTACAGCTGATTATCAAAAGGTGCTTGATGAAATAGCACATGAAGTACGCCCTTTATTATCACAAGGAAAAGTAGCTGATTATATACCGGCCCTAGCAGAGGTCGATCCTGAGCAATTTTCTATTGCTATTTATACAGCTGATGGTGAGACTGTGTGTGCGGGGGATTGCTCCCAACGTTTTACTATTCAATCAGTTTCTAAAGTTATGACACTTACTATGGCACTGCAACGTTATGGTGATGAGCTTTGGCATCGAGTTGGAAAGGAACCTTCAGGGACTGCCTTTAACTCGCTTACACAGCTTGAGTTTGAAAAAGGGATTCCTCGTAACCCTTTCATAAATGCAGGCGCAATTGTAACGTGTGATGCGTTGTACAGCCGCTTATCTGCACCAATGCACTCTATGCTCGAGACCTTTAGGTTGTTAGCTGGTAATAGAGGGATAGTGATTGATAAAAAAGTTGCTAATTCTGAGTATGAATTTAGGCATCGTAATGCTGCTATGGCACATTTAATGAAGTCGTTTGGTAATTTTGAAAATGAAGTTGATGATGTTTTGTGGGCTTACTTTAATTTTTGTTCTATTGAGCTTAACTGTATTGAATTGGCTAAAGCTTATAATTTTTTAGCAAATAAAGGTGTTGATAATAGTTCAGGTCATCGTGTTTTAAGTAGCCGTCAAAACAAGCAGCTAAATTCGCTTTTATTTACGAGTGGTTTATATGATGCTGCGGGGGATTTTGGTTACAGAGTTGGTATGCCTGGTAAGTCAGGGGTATCGGGAACTATTTTAGCCGTGTTACCAAATAAGTTTACTGTGGCTGTTTATTCTCCGGGGCTTAATTCGTTTGGTAATTCGGTTGCAGGAGTTGCGGCGCTGGAACTACTATCTAAAAAGCTCGATATTTCTATTTTTTAGCTAAACGAAAGGGAGCAATAATTGCTCCCACCGTTATCTATTGTTCCCAATAAACTTGTTCTAAGCAGTCTTCGCGTTCTGGTAAACCACGAGATAAACGTGGAGAGTGCTGAACTAATACTTCATAGCTAGCTCGGTTAGCATATTTACTAATTTGCGATAATGATGAGTAAGTAATCGCTTGTTGCTGATGCTTAGCAGAGTTTGCCACGTTAAGTTTATGGTAAACATTCGCTGATAAATCATGTAGCACAGCGGCTAACGCACAATCGCCTGCACCATTGGTGTTTTTGATTGAGTCAGGTCCACCCATAAATGGGGCTGTATGGCTATATGCTCTGATAGGCTCATCGCATTCTGTTTTGCGCATAGCACGTGAAAATTCATATCGGTTAAAATCAGGTATTGCACCTGGTAATAACGGGTATTCGGTTTCGCGCTTTAAATTTTCGTCAACGTAGCCGGCCATAAATAAGCCTTTTTCGCCAGCAGTACAAATGACTAAGTCAACCCAATCAAGTGCTTTATCAGCAGCTAGTAGTGGGTCTTCAAAGCCCGTAATAGCTAACCCTTCTTCTTCGTTCATGGCAAGAATATCAACATGCTTTTCAACAAAGTTTGCCCACCAGGTCGGGTCTTGTTCAATTAAGAATTTAGTTCCGAGTGTAAGAACAACTGGCACACCTGCATCATTAGCGTATTTTACCGCTTGCATAGTCGCTTCAGTCATTGTTTCACTACCTTGCGTACGCATGAGGTAGGCACTGATCACTAATGCTGATGAATTTTCAATAAGGTTTTTATCGATAGATTCAGGACGTAAGTGATTCATTAGGCCCGCACTTATTGCAAAAGTACGCTCACCGGTTTCATCAATTAATGTAAAACAACGACCTATAGGCCCATCTACTGGTTGAAGATAGTTTAAATCTACACGGCTTGAGGTATTACATAAAAAGCGGTAAGCATAGCTACCTATTTTTATATTTTCGCTCATTACGCCTAATAAAACTGAGCGATCATCTGCAAGTACAGAGTAGTTGTGCATAGTGTTACCAATGGTCCCACCGGCAAACTCAAAATCAACCATATCGTTTAATTTTAAACGATCGTATAAGGCGTTTGTTATGTCGCTATCAATAACTTGCGACATACCTCTACGTAGTTGAAATTCGTCAAGGAAAGCTTGATCAACTTTTGCCTCTATATCAACAACGATCTGATCGATACCCGTAATATAACTACGTTGTAATCGCTCTGTTGCGTTAAGTTGATTGGTAAGTGGATCTTTGGCTTCCACTGGAAAATAATGTTTATGCCTGCGGCGTCCAGGAAATTTCATTTGCTACCCGTGTTGTGAGCTAAATAAAAAAAGCGTGAGATTATAGCGTAAATCAGCACGAGTGAGCCATTACAAACGGGTAAATATTGTTTTATTTTTACAATAAAGTAATGAATGACGCACTTTAGAGTGCTAACTAGGTATAATCACAGCATAAAAAGTTATTTAAGTAGAAAGAATGAACGAGCCATTTGATGATTCCTACTGGATGGAGCAAGCGCTTTTGTATGCAAAGCAGGCAGAGTTGCTTGATGAAATCCCTGTAGGAGCGATTGTAGTAAAAGATAACCAGCTAATTTCAGTAGGGTACAACCGTTCAATAACCGATAACGACCCATCTGCCCATGCCGAAATGATCGCAGTACGAGAAGCAGGAAAAGTGCTTAACAACTATCGTTTAATAGATTGTACACTGTACGTAACATTAGAGCCTTGTTCTATGTGTGCAGGAATGTTGGTGCATAGCAGAATAAAGCGTTTAGTATTTGGTGCAGCCGACGAAAAAACAGGGTCTGCTGGTTCAATTATGAACTTATTACAAGAACCGAGGTTAAACCATCAAGTTGAAGTGTGTGGTGGTGTTTTAGCACAGCAGTGTGGCAATACTATTTCAGATTTTTTTAAACGTAGAAGAGCACAAATTAAAGCAGCTAAAAAAGCTGCTCGTGATGCGACTAATCTTTAATTAGTCGCAGGGGATATTTCTGACTCTACCATTTGCTGCATAGCAAACATTCGGCGACGCCAGATAATCTTTTTGTGCAGTTTGCGCAACATAACACGACGACGTGTGGCCGTTGAATAAATTACATTACGTTTTAATCTTTGTGTGCGTCTACGTTTTAGCATGTTTTCTCCTAATGCAAGAGTGAGAAAGGCACGAGGTATATCTTATAAATTAATGATATACAATTAACACACATTAGTGATCATTTGATGACAAGTAAACAGATATTTAATTTACTTAAATTTCGCTTATAGATATGGTCAAAAATAAACACCTAAATTAATCTTAGTTATTTTTTTACTTGACAGCTCGGGCTCAATTATAGGTAGTTGCTTTTGTATTTGAGCTTCACTTGCCTCAATTTTTATCTCACTTGTTACGTTTAGCTTTGGCTCGATTACAGTGCTTAGCTCTACGATTGATTCAGGTTTTTCTGTAATAGCATTATTTTCATCTAGCCAAACAAGTGCATCGTAATAGCGACGAATATTATCAACATATTTAACCGCTACATCGCCACGCGCATAACCATAGCGGGTTTTACGGTAATAGCGCTTTTTAATTAACAGTGGTAAGCGTTTTTTTACATCAGCCCATTTATCAGGGCTTGCGCCTTGCTGTTCGGTAATTATACGTGCGTCATTAACGTGTCCCCAACCTACATTGTAGGCCGCTAATGCAAGCCATGTTCTATCGGGTTGCGGGATTCTGTCGGGAATACGCTTAATAAGCTTACTTAGATACTTACCGCCACCGCGAATGTTTTGCTCTGGCTCTAATCGGTTAGTAACACCCACTTGTTTTGCTGTACTGCGGGTTAACATCATAATACCGCGAACGCCTGTTGGCGATTTAGCGCGAGGATTCCACATAGATTCTTGATAACTAAGCGCTGCTAGTAAACGCCAATCAAGACTACCTGCATATTGTTCAAACCACGGTTGGTATGTTGGTAGAGTTTCTTTTATCGCTTCTATATAAGCTAGGGTATTTACATAGTTAAATTGGCGTACATGCCCAAAGTATTTTTCTTCAAGTACGTAAAGTTGATTACTTTGTTTTATATCACCAAAAAAAGGTACAAGTAGAGCATATAAAGAGTCGTCTTTAGATTTGTTGAGTATCCATGCGATTGGGTCGTTATGGGTAACTGAAAAGCCAATACTTAAATTAGGGTGATACCGACGAAACAGCGACAAGGTATGTGTATCGGCAAGGGTGTAATCTATCTCACCGTCAATAACTGCTTGAAGTAACTCTTCTTCGTCAAACTCTTCGCTTTCGGTCCAAGTGAGTTCAGGATTGTTTTTTTTCATTTTTTGTAAAGTAAGCGAATGGCTACTTTTAGCTATAACGGTAAAGTTACCATCTAAATCATCAAAATCACGTGGGCGAACGCGCCCTTGTTTATAAACTAGCTTTTGGCTAATTGTGCGATAAGTTGGGCCATAGCGATATTGCTCTGCACGGGTTTTATTGTAGGTAAGTCCTGAGGCAATTAAGTCTAAATCCCCTTTTCAAGGCGTTCAAACATGTCAGATAAGTTAAAGAAAGGGACTATTTCAAGCTCTACACCTAAATAATCAGCAAAGGCTTGAGATAACTCATATTCAAAACCTTGCTCTCCTTGTACTGCTTGATAATAATTACTGGCACTCGCAAGCGTACCCACACGTATTTTGTTTTGCTCTTTTATTTGGGCGAGTTGAGTTGGCTGTTCTTGCATATCACATGCGCATAACAGCATAACTAAAGTAATGATTATTATTAGTTTTTCTTTGAACATTGAGTGCCCCTTAAACTCGCCAGCCACCGTTATAGCAAAACTAAGCCATCACGTCACTTTACCTTTTATTTTATTAACCAAAAGAGGCTATAAATAAAGCTAAAAAGTTAATTTTATGAAAAGCGTAATTTTGAGTTAAATCTGAATGCTAATTGGACTATAATGCGTGCCTAAAATATCGTTCAATCCCTAACCCCGGATGAAATTACCTATGTTGATCCTTCGTGGTGCACCAGCACTTTCAGAGTTCAGAGTTAATAAAATTTTAGCGCGTTGCCAACAATCGCAACTTCCAGTCACTAACGTATACGCCGAGTATGCTCACTTTGCCGATTTAACATCGCCGTTGAGTAGCTCTGAGCAAACCAAGCTTGAAAAACTATTAACTTACGGTCCAACTATTGCGGAGCATACCCCAGCTGGCAAACTTGTACTTGTTACACCTCGCCCAGGTACCATTTCACCTTGGGCATCTAAAGCTACCGACATCGCCCACAACTGTGGTTTAAAGCAGGTTCACCGTGTTGAACGCGGTATTGCTTATTATGTTGAAGGTGATTTAAACGCAGAACAACTTGCACAAGTAACTGCGTTATTGCACGACCGCATGACTGAAGCCACACACAATGAACTTGAAGATGCGGCTCAGCTGTTTCGCAGTGATGCCCCACGCCAAATGTCGTCTGTCGATATTTTAGGTGGTGGACGTGAAGCACTAGCAACAGCCAATGTTGAGCAAGGCTTTGCGCTTGCTGATGATGAAATAGACTACTTAGTAGAAAATTTTACAAAGTTAGGCCGTAACCCTAATGACATCGAATTGTTTATGTTTGCACAAGCGAACTCAGAGCATTGTCGCCATAAAATATTTAATGCTGACTGGACAATCGATGGTAAAGAGCAGCCAAAATCGCTGTTTAAAATGATTAAAAATACGTTTGAGCTAAATCCTGAAAATGTATTGTCGGCGTATAAAGATAACGCGGCAGTAATGAAAGGCTCAAAAGCGGGTCGCTTCTTCCCAAATGCGCAAGGTGAATATGCGTATCATCAAGAAGACATTGAAATACTAATGAAAGTTGAAACTCATAACCACCCAACAGCTATTGCGCCATTCTCAGGTGCTGCTACAGGTTCTGGTGGTGAGATTCGCGATGAAGGCGCAACAGGCCGTGGCTCTAAGCCAAAAGCAGGGTTAGTTGGCTTTACTGTATCAAATTTACGTATTCCAGGTTACGAGCAACCGTGGGAAAGCGATTTTGGTAAGCCGGGTCGTATTGTAAACGCACTTGATATAATGACAGAAGGTCCACTAGGTGGCGCTGCATTTAATAATGAGTTTGGTCGTCCTAACTTATTAGGCTACTTCCGTACTTACGAAGAAAAAGTAACAAGCCATAACGGTGAAGAAGTACGTGGTTACCATAAACCAATTATGCTTGCCGGTGGTTTAGGTAATATTCGCTCTGATCATGTTCAAAAAGGTGATATTCCTGTAGGCGCTAAATTAATTGCGCTAGGCGGGCCTGCAATGAACATTGGTTTAGGCGGTGGTGCTGCATCAAGTATGGCCTCAGGCCAGTCAAACGAAGATTTAGACTTTGCTTCAGTACAGCGCGAAAACCCAGAAATGGAACGTCGTTGCCAAGAAGTTATCGATAAATGTTGGCAACTAGGCGATGAAAACCCAATTGCATTCATCCATGATGTAGGTGCCGGTGGTTTATCTAATGCGTTTCCTGAGCTTGTTAATGATGGCGGACGTGGTGGTAAATTCCAATTACGTAGCATCCCTAACGATGAGCCAGGCATGGCACCACACGAAATTTGGTGTAATGAATCACAAGAGCGTTATGTACTCGCTGTTGGCGTAGAGGACTTTGACCGCTTTGAAGCAATTTGTAAGCGCGAACGTGCCCAGTACGCTGTTATTGGTGAAGCAACAGCTGAACCTCACTTAACTGTGTCAGACAGCCACTTTGAAAATAACCCTGTTGATTTGCCGCTGGACGTATTATTAGGTAAAGCACCTAAAATGCACCGCGATGTAACGTCAAAGCAAGTTGTTGGCAAAGCGCTTGATATCACATCAATAAATGCAGCAGATGCAGCGCAGCGCTTAATGCGTTTACCAACCATTGCAGAAAAAACATTCTTAATAACAATCGGCGATCGCTCAGTTACGGGTTTAGTAGCGCGCGACCAAATGGTTGGTCCTTGGCAAGTACCTGTTGCTAACTGTGCTGTAACTGCGGCAACGTATGATACTTACCACGGTGAAGCTATGTCACTCGGTGAGCGTACTCCGGCTGCATTACTTAATTACGGTGCATCTGCTCGTTTAGCTGTGGCAGAGTCGTTAACTAATATTGCTTGTGCAAATATTGGTAGCCTTGAAAACATTAAGTTATCGGCAAACTGGATGGCAGCAGCGGGTCACCCAGGTGAAGATGCTGGTTTATATGAAGCTGTTAAAGCCGTAGGCGAAGAGCTTTGTCCTGCGCTTGGTTTAACTATTCCTGTAGGTAAAGATTCTATGTCGATGAAAACGACATGGAAAGATGAAGGTGACTCACAAGAGAAATCAGTAACGTCGCCGCTTTCATTGGTTATAACTGCATTTGGTCGTGTTGACGACGTACGTAAAACAGTAACTCCACAACTGCGCACAGATAAAGGCGATACATCGCTTATATTAGTTGATTTAGGTGCGGGTAAAAACCGCATGGGCGCATCAAGCCTTGCACAAGTTTATAAGCAATTAGGTGACGTAACCCCTGATGTTGATAGCCCTGAGTTATTAAAAGGCTTTTATAACGCAATGCAAGCACTTGTGGCTGATAGTAAGTTACTTGCTTATCATGACCGCTCAGATGGTGGTTTATTTACCACAGTAGCTGAAATGGCGTTTACGGGTCATACCGGTGTAACGGTTGATTTAGCAGCTTTAACAGGTTCTGACATTGAAGCGCTTTATAACGAAGAGCTAGGTGCCGTAATTCAAGTTGCGAATGCTGATTTAGATACAGTAAATGCGGTGTTTGAACAACATGGTATTGCAGCCATTAGTCACAATATTGGCACGCTTAACAGTGATGATGCGATTATATTTAACCGTGGCGAAAATACGGTACTTAATCATACGCGTACTGAGCTTCGTACTATTTGGGCTGAAACAACGTATCAAATGCAAGCACGCCGTGACAACCCTGAGTGTGCTAAGCAGGAGTTTGATGCTAAGTTTGATGCAAAAGATCCAGGCTTAAACGTAAAACTTAACTTTGATTTAAACGAAGATATAGCTGCACCATACATTGCAACCGGTGCTAAACCGCAAATGGCTATTTTACGTGAGCAGGGTGTTAACTCTCATTTAGAAATGGCGGCAGCGTTTAATCGCGCAGGTTTTGCAGCCGTTGATGTACACATGAGCGACATTTTAGAAGGTCGTTTAACACTAGAGCAATTTAAAGGTTTAGTGGCCTGTGGTGGTTTCTCATACGGTGACGTACTTGGTGCGGGTGAAGGTTGGGCTAAGTCTATTTTGTTTAACGACATGGCACGCGATCAGTTCCAAAACTTTTTCTACCGTGAAGATACTTTCAGCTTAGGTGTATGTAACGGTTGCCAAATGTTATCAACGTTAAAAGAGTTGATCCCTGGTACTGAACATTGGCCGCGCTTTGTAACTAATAAATCAGAGCGTTTTGAAGCACGCTTTAGTTTAGTAGAAATACAAGAGAATCCGTCTGTGTTCTTTAACGGAATGGCTGGCTCGCGTATGCCTATAGCGGTTTCTCATGGTGAAGGTCATGCTGAGTTTGCAAACGATGCAGCCACCAAAGCGGCGCTTGATAGCGGCACTGTAGCGGTTAAGTTTGTAGATAACTACGGTAACCCTACAACGCAGTACCCAGCTAACCCTAATGGTTCTCCAGAAGGTATTACCGGTATTACGTCAACAGATGGTCGCGCCACTGTAATGATGCCGCATCCAGAACGTGTATTCAGAAGCGTTGCCAACTCTTGGCACCCAGATGAGTGGCTCGAGGATAGCCCGTGGATGCGTATGTTCCGTAACGCACGTAAAAACGTAGGTTAATTATATTTACGTTTATACAAGTTAGATTCATAATCTTACTGTAAAATTAAAAAGGCTGCATTGTGCAGCCTTTTTTGATTATACCAATCTGCTTATATATGGGGTCTATTTAACGTTAAGAAAATTACGCTAGAACTAGGCAAAAGTTTTTATATCTAGTTGTTCTAAATAAAAAACTTTTAACGACGTTATAGTGCAATTTAATTCGTTAAATTGATCAAAGATTTATGCAGGTTAGTATTAGTATAACTAAAAGCACAAAGCATTTAAGGATAGTATGTTTAAGCGAATTGGTTTAATTGTTGGCGTTTTATTGCTAAGTACCTTGCTGCTTAGTTATGTATTTCGCTTGCCGTTATTACAGTGGGCTATAGCGCCTGAGCTCGAAAAAGCGGGTGTCACATTAAACTGCCTTGATTTTTCAATCACGTCTGAACTAAATATTCATGCTGATAAAGTGTGTGTAAATTATCAAAATCAACAATTACAACTTACTGGTATTACTGCAAATACAAAGCGTGTAGATATTGAAAATGCAGTGCTAACAGTTAATCCACTCCCTAAAAGTGATAATGCTAATCAGCTTGCTAAAAATCTCGATTTAGCACTTCCCTTAAATCGCCCATTAATCAATATTAAACAGCTTGTAGTAAAAAGTGATGAGCTCAATAAGCCACTTAAAATAAGCATATTAGAGCCTGACCTAAATAAATTTAATGTCTCAGGTGATATAAACGCAAGTGCAATTTTGACTGCTAATAAAGTAAGGGGTCAGTTTGAAATTAATGACACTTTTTTAAAGCACGTTATAAACACTAAAAATACATTAATAGCAGATTTTAACTTTAATACTCAGCAAGCATTTAGCTTTGATGGTATAGAACTTGAGTTAAATGGCGATATTAGCTCCCAGTTTGCTCACACGTATGAGCAGTGCAAAGTTAACGTATTAACCACTGGTAAATTGGCGACGCGTTTTAATTTAAATAGCCAAGCGTTAATGTTTAATACCGATTTGCTTAATAACAAAATTAATTTAACACCAAGCTGTACTGAGTTAATTCCACCAAGTGAATATGCAGGCTTTATTAGCAAACAAGTTCCTTTAAATTGGCAACTTAAACTCCCTCAATCAATTCGCTTAGAGGCTAGTGAGTTGAGGGTACCTGCAATTAATTTGGTAAGCGTGGGCGATAAGCAATTTGATATTTTAATAACAGATACAACACTAAATATTACATCTCCATTTAAAGACTTACAGTCAACTTTATCAGCTCAAATAAATACACCAAATATAAATAATATTAACGTTAATGCTCAGTTATCTGGCGCTGCGATTAAAGGCGATTACGCCGTTATGCTTGAAAATTTACCTGAGTTTGTACCCGCAACAGCGGATGGGCTTAGCCTTAGTGGTCACTTTAATATAAGTGAGTTTATAGACTCAAAACCAATTGGGCTTATAAATGCTAAATTAACGCTTAATAGTGTAGATGCGTTTAATATAAGTGCAGTGCAATACCAAGGTGATTTAATAGCAAAAATGGATAAACAGTTAAACGCAGAGGTAGCGTTAACTCAGCAATTAAAAAGCGCAGAATATAAAGAATTTAAAGTCACAGATATAAGTAACACATTAACAGCAAATGCTAATTTAGGCGTAGGTGAGTTATTTGCTGATCTAACAGCAAAAACGAATATAAAGGCTGTTAATAGCCCCGACATAAAACTTAATAATATAAAAGTAGAGTCTACGGGCTTGCAAAGCCGTGCACTAAAAGCCACGCATCACGCATTTATAAACGATGTTGAGTTAGTGGTAAATCATCATGTATCGTCGCAAGCTCATCCGTTTGAAGTGATTATTCCTGAGCAAAATGTACTGCCATTAAATACTGTTATTAATCAATTTGAGCCACTTGCACAGCTAACTGAGGGTGAATTTAATGGCTATATTAGTGGCGATGTACACTTGCAAAATGCATCGTTCAATATGGATGTAAGTCACGCAAGTGCACTGTATAACGACTACCTTGCAAATGATTTAAATAGTGTATTTAGTGGGGAATATAATTCAGGCAAGCTTAATGTAAAACCAACTACCTTTAATTTAAATGAGTTTAGAGCCGGTGCCGTAGTTAAAAAGATTAAAGGGCTATGGCAAGTGAGTGGCAATACCGCGCTTATAAATGATGTAAAAGGAAGTGTGTTTGGTGGCGAGTTTTCATTAGATACCTACACAGTAGGGAAGCCAAATCAAGTTGCTAATGTTAAGTTTGAAAACATTGATGCCAGTAAACTCGTTACACTCGACGATAAGTCGGGCATTGTATTAACGGGGCGCTTGGCGGGGTCTTTACCTGTCCATTTTGATAGTGGAAAAATTGAAATAATTGACGGTAGCTTATTTAGCCAAGGCACCGGTAATTTAAAAATTACTAATAATGCCGCGTTTGATTCGGTGATGCAGCAACAGCAAGAGTTGCAACCTGTGTTAGGGTTATTAACAAATCTAGATATTCAAAAGCTAAATAGTAGTGTTGAACTAAAAAACGATGGCTGGTTAAAACTAGGGGTTAATTTACAAGGCTATAATAAAGCAGAGCAGCAGCAAGTTAACTTTAACTATAACCACGAAGAAAACGTGTTTACACTTTTACGCGCACTGCGTTTAAGTGACGAAATTACACAAAAAGTTGAGCAACAATACTCACAAAAAGGAAACTAATAATGAGACAGTCGTTATTGACAAAAGTACTACTCGCGCTGAGTGCTATTAGTGCACTCAGTGCCTGCACGCATCGTGTTGAGGTGTCTGCTAAAGAGCCCATTACTATTAATTTAAATGTGAAGGTCGATCACGAAATTCGCGTAAAAGTAGATAAAGAACTCGACAATTTATTTAGTGACGACAGTGAGTTATTTTAAGGAGCTAGAACATGAATACGAAGAAAAATTAAACATTATTACGTTAGTTAGTGCAGTATGTATGTCGTTCTCTGCGTGGGCTATTAGCCTTGATGACGCTAAAAACCAAGGTTTAGTAGGTGAAGATAGCTCTGGTTATTTAGGGCTTGTTGTACAAAACGCAGAAGCAAAAGCCGTTGTTGATGATATAAATGCAAAGCGTAAAGCGCAGTACTTAAAGTTGGCTAAAAAGAATAACTTGTCACTTTCACAAGTAGAAGCGCTTGCTGCCGCTAAAACAATTGAAAAAACCCAAAGTGGTCATTACGTTGAAGTAAATGGTAACTGGGTTAAAAAATAAGCGTTTGTTATTGCTTTATTTTGCACAAAGTTTTGTACAAACCAAAATAAAACCGAGCATTTAAGCGCTCGGTTTTTTACAGCCTTCAAGTAACTGCTGCCAAAAATCAATCCCCTTACGCCTTGCTAGATTTATATTATGCTCAGGAATAGATTCAGGCTCGTTATAACTATCAAGTGCTTCGCTCATACTTGCTTCGCGGATTAAATGCAATGTAGGAAAGGGCGCTCTATTTGTGTAGTTTGCGGCATCGGTTTCATCACTGTCAGCAAATACGTAATCAGGATGAAAACTAGCGATTTGATACTTACCTTCAAAGCCTTGCGCGACTAAAAGTGCATTAGCTAAATCGACCAAGTCTAAAAAGTCTTCAAAGTCACTAAAGCCGTTGTCAAACATGATAAGGGTTGTTTCGCGCTCTGGTTCACGGTCAAGCTCAACACATTGCTCAAGCATATCCATTACAGCATCATCCATACTCGTTGCTGGACTTACGATGTAATGAATACAGTTATTTTCTACTTCTTTTCGAGCAAACGGGCAAAAGTTATATTTAACAATAACAGATGATACCCATTCGCGGGTTTGGCTTATAGCTATGTTGGTCACGGTTTTGGCTCTAAATATTGATTAATAATGGTAAGTGTTTTTTGTATAGCACCTTGGTTTTTAGTTACGCATTGCGCAGCTTTAATACCTAAGGTTTGGCACGCTTTTGTGTTTTGGCTAAACGTTATAAGCTGCTTTGCGAGTTTGTCGTTACTATCAACCACTACAGCACCTTTGAGCTTTGTTAGCTCGGGATAAACATGGTCAAAATTGTATGTGTGTGGACCTGTTATTACACCTACCGAAAACGCTGCTGATTCCAGTGGGTTATGCCCACCTCTGCGAATTAAGCTGCCACCAATAAAGCTAACATTTGCAGCGCCATATAAACACTGTAATTCACCAAGCGTATCAGCAAGAAGTACTTGCTCATTATTATAGTTATTTTGGCTACGACGGCTAAAGCTAAGTGGGCTTTGCGTTAAAAGCTCTGCCACTTTGTCAAATTGCTCTGGATGGCGCGGGGCAATTATAAGTAATGCGTTCGGTTGTTTTTTTAGTAACTCTTGATGGGCTGAAAGTACCAGCTCATGCTCAACAGGATGTGTTGAGCCTGCCACCCACACAAAGCGTTCATTACTACTATAAAGCTGTTTAAGGTTGAGTACTTTAGCTAGTTGCTCTTCACTTGGTGTTATATCAAATTTTATTGAGCCTGTTACATGGCTTTTTGAAGCTTCAAGACCAAGTTCAATAAAGCGTTTAGCATCTGTTTTATTGTGACTCGCAAGTACCGTAATTGAGCGCATAATAATATGCGTTAATTTAGCGACCTTTTGATAGCCCTGCTGCGACTTTTCAGAGAGTCTTGCATTGATGACAAGTACTGGTATGTTTTTTTGTGGCTTATCGCCATTAAATTTGGCCATAGCTCGGTTTCTAAGATACATAATGCTTGTGGCTTTATACGCTTCAAAAATCGAGCCGTCGCAAACGGAAAATCGATTGGTAAATAGCTACACGCTACAGTATTTTTAAACTGGCTAAGTATTTGCTCTCTGCCTGTTGGAGTATTACAGGTTATAAGTATATTTAAGTTTGGATGCGCTTTTTGCAAAGCTTTAATAAGTGGCGTTGCGGCAAGTACCTCACCAACAGAAGCACAATGAAAAACTAAAGGTTTAGTTTTAACCGTAAATAAAGACTTACTGACAAACCCAAAGCGCTCTTTAAAGTGTGTACGATAGCCTTGGTTTTTTTACCTCGTAAAATATAGAGATAAAATACAATCAGTGGGCTAATAATAATTAATGCGAATGAGTAAAAAATGCGTGCCATACTGATCTTTCTTAAAGGGAAGTGGCGTTAGTTTACCGTGAAATAGCCGTTTTCTAAACATACTCGTTATAAAATATGGTCTGGGTTCAGTTATAACCCGATAAAATACACACAATTAAATAAAATTATGGAATAATGAATTTAATTTTTCCTGCCATTTCAGTTCCAAGAGGAATTTTTTCATGTCAATTATCGATTCAGTGGCAACTAGCTACGTTGAAACATTAAACCGTCATCAGGCATTATTTGAAACGATGGAAGCTTATCATCAAGAATCTATGCAATTGTTAGAGGCATGCCATAGTGCATTACAAGCTGGTGGCAAGATTGTTTGGTTTGGTAACGGTGGTAGTGCAGCCGATGCGCAGCATTTAGCAGCAGAATTTGTAGTGCGTTATAAATTGGAACGTGGTCCGCTTGCCTCTATGGCATTGACGACTGACACCTCTATTTTAACAGCGCACAGCAACGATTATCACTTTGATACGGTGTTTGAGCGCCAAGTTCAAGCGCTATGTAAGCCAGAAGATTTAGTTATTGGTTTAACCACATCAGGTACTAGTAATAATATTAATTTAGCATTAGAAGCTGCAAATAAACTAGGCGCTTTTACAGTGGCATTAACTGGGCGTGATGGCGGTAAAGTAAAAGATATTGCTAAGTTACCTATTATTATAAAAAATGACGAAACAGCACGTATCCAAGAAGCTCACATGTTTATAGGTCACTGGTTATGTGAAGCCATGGATATGGTTGTTGCGGAGCAGCAGTAATGGATTTATCGTTATTAAAAAACTTATCAGCGGCACGAATATTAGTTGTTGGCGATGTAATGCTAGACCGTTATTGGTATGGCGATACTGGTCGCATTTCGCCAGAAGCGCCAGTACCGGTTGTTAAAGTAAGTAAATTTGAAGACAAAGCGGGCGGCGCAGCTAACGTTGCAAAAAATATAGCGCGGTTAGATGCAAAAGTTGGTTTATTGGGTTTAATTGGTGAGGACGAAAGCGGGCAAATTTTAGAGACCATCCTAAAAGGTGAAAAAATAAGCTCACAATTAGTCAGTGTATGTGATTTACCAACTATTTCAAAAATGCGTGTTATTAGCCGCCATCAACAACTAGTCCGACTTGATTTAGAAGAAACGTTTACCGAGCAGCATAGCCAGCTTTTATTAAATCGCTTAGAGCTTGTACTTGATGAATACGACTTTATTGTGTTCTCTGATTACAGCAAAGGATCTTTAAGCTTAATTAAAGAGATGGTAAGCCTTGCTAAGGGCGCCGGAAAAACCGTTTTAATTGACCCTAAATCGCCAGATTTACATTTATATGAAGGTGCTGATTACATTACACCTAACTTACATGAGTTTAAGTTAGCGGGTGGTCAAACCGATTCAGAAGAGGCTTTAGCAGCAAGTGCGCGTGATTTAATAAGCAAAAATGGCATTAAAGCTATGTTACTTACGCGTTCTGAGCAAGGTATGTCGCTTATTAGTGCAGATGAAAAGTTTGATTTTGCAGCGCAAGAGCTTGAAGTAAGCGATGTAACCGGGGCTGGTGATACGGTTATAGCTACACTCGCGGTTATGCTTGGCGCAGGCATGGAACCTAAAGATGCTGTCGAAATTGCTAATTTAGCCGCAGGTATCGTTGTGAGTAAGTTTGGGGCTGCAACTGTCTCGCCAGAAGAGCTAAGCCGCAAGCTTGGTCAGTATTTACATACTACGGGTGAGCATTACCAAACACCATTTGATGATGTACTTCAGCATATTGAATTTGCAAAACAAAACGGCGAAACCATTGTATTCACTAATGGCTGTTTTGATATTTTACATGCGGGGCATGTACGTTATTTAGCGCAAGCTAAAGCACGAGGCGATAGACTCGTTGTTGGATTAAATAATGATGAATCAATTACGCGTTTAAAAGGGGCAGAACGTCCTATTAACCCACTAGATGAGCGTGCGATGGTACTTAGCGCACTTTCATCAGTTGATTGGGTTATTCCGTTTGGTAGCTTAGATGAAAACGACACTCCCGCTAACTTAATTGAGCAAATAAGCCCTGATATTTTAGTTAAGGGTGGCGACTACACCGTAGAGCAAATAGCAGGTGCTGAACATGTACTTCGCCATGGCGGAAAAGTTGAAGTGCTTGAATTTTTAGATGGGTGCTCAACATCAAAAGTAATTAGTAAAATTAAACAGTAATACCAATTTTATTAAAAACATGAGCATTCTAGCGTATTAAATAACTCACTAACTACGTTAAAAATTATTTATATAGAACAACTATGTATCATAATTTTAGCCTTGTTATTGAGCTATTTTCTTATCGCTATAATAGAACAATAATTTAATGCAATTGGTATAATTACTGATTTAAGTTTAATTAACAAATACAAAAAAGGGATGAAAACACTGTTTTCATCCCTTTTTTACATTTAATACGTTACTTTATTAATAGTAACGTATTAAAAGTTATATTCGTACTTGGCAAATGCAGAAGTATCGTTTTCAGCACCGTCGTTGTTAGATGCAAAAGCACCTAAAGTGACGCGGCCGCCCATAGAAAGCATTCTGTAACGCATTTCTAGCTGCTTAGAGTTAAACCCTATTTTAGTAATGGTGTTACCTAAGTCAGGATTATTTGGGTAACTATCTCGGTTATCGCTATTGTAATCAACACTGCGCAATTTTACCTGCCAATCGTCTCCATTAGATAACTGACCTAATAGGGTTAAAACAACTGACTGTGCATCGTTATCATAAGTAGAGCCAATAGTGCGACCGTGGTAACGGTAACCCGATTTATAATCTGAATGCTCATAGTAGCAATTTTCAACTATTGATTCAGCTGAACATGAAACACCTGTATCTACGTACTCTACATTTATTAATAAGTTTTGATCGTATATTCGTTGTGTTGTTTGTACACCAAATAAGTAGGCTCTATCGGCTGGCTTAAACTGTGAACTGGCATCTTCTCCAATCGTACTGGCATATACAGCATAAGGTTGGTTGAAAAGTGTATCTGACCAGCGAATATCTATGCCTGCTAATTGATTACCTATTTTTGATTCTAACTGACTATCACAGCTATCGCTTCCATCAATACAGCTTGTTTGTCCTGTAACTACATCAATAAAGTCACCAGCAGATCCTGGTTGTCCGTCTCCTGCCCATTGCGCAGACCAGCTAACGGCAATTTCTAATTGTTGTATTGGGCGTATATTTAATCTACTGCTCCAAAGTAAAGCATCAGGAATTACACGTGTAGACTCAAGTTTAGCCATTTGTGCGGTAAAGCCCCATTGGCCAATCCAGCTTAGCCACGGTGTTTCAAAAGCAGTACTTTTTTCTCTGGTTACACTTAGTGCAGGTAAAGGTTTCGCATTACCAGACATAATTAAGCTGTTATCAACACCAGGTCCCCAAAATTGTTCAACAGCACCGGCTCTAAAAATCCAATTGCCTAAACGATAAGCTAAGTAACTATCGTCAAGTGAAGTGTCGTTACAATCTGTTAAAGCTTGCTGATCAGTAACTATATCGTCAGCCGTTTTTCCATCGGCTAAACATTTTTTACCGTCTTTTCTATAATTTACAGCGACTTTAGCAGCAAAGTTATCGCCTAAATAAGCGTAAGCTGCTGAAAGCTCTGTTTCTTGTGTATTTGTTGCACCAAAGCTTGTTGCTACAATTGGATCTGTAGCTGCAAAAGCTGATAATTGAAGACTATGCGAGCTACTATTTTCGGATTTATATCGATGTTTAACACGTAACAATGCATCTTGTAGGCTTGGTGTTAATTGCTCAAGCGGCATACTATCAACATCGCTTATAAAACTTTTCCACATAAGTGGGTAAGTGGTTACAGGAGCTAAAATAACGCCGGCATCGGCTAATTGTTGAATGTCAGCTCTTAATCCGTAGTCATCTGGTTTTACCCATGGTTCAGCGTTAATCGATACGCTCATTGCGCAAAAAAGAGAAGAAAGAAGAAAAATTCTGTTTCGCAAAGTTCAGATCCTTGTGATTTAGATTGCGGCTAAGTTTATCAACCTCAGGCGTCTATTGCAGCAAATAATAGACAAAATAGGGGGTATTTAATGTATAAAAATGTAACCTGTCTATCGTAATAACGATGTGGTTGATATACTGCGGGTTAAATAGGAAATTGAGAATGCAATGAGCAACAAACGACTTTTATTTATTCCAGTATCATCACCAGAAGGCATTGGTGAGTATATGCGCTCGTTGCTGTTAGCTCAAAGTTTACAGGATGAACTTCACGCTTCTATCGATATTCATTTTATATTAAATAAGCATGCTGCTTATGCAAAAAGCTGCCCATTCGAAACGACACTACTTGATCATTCAGCGACCAAAGAGCTGGATTATGTGTGCGATGTCATTGAAAAATTTAAGCCTAACGTTGTTATTTTTGATTGTGCCGGACGAGCAGGGCATATGAAAGCGGCTAAAAAGGTAGGCGCAAAAGTAGTCTTTATTTCTCAACATACTAAAAAACGAGCAAAAGGCTTAAAGCTTAATAGAATCAATTTGATTGATGTACATTGGGTTGTCCAGCCAGACTATTGTATAGAGCCATTAACTTGGGCTGAAAATGCTAAGTTAGATATATTTCCTTTAGTGCGTCCACGTAATGTGGGCCCATTTGTTGCTTTTGCATCCAATGAGCAAAAGCAACAGATGTTGAGCCGATACAGTTTAGAACTAAAAAATTATTTTATAGTTAATGCAGGATCTGGCGGTCACACACTAAATGGTCAAAATTGCGCCGATATTTACTTTGAAGCTGCGCTTAAAATTGCTAAACAAACGGGTTTGAGGGGCGTTGTTGTATTTGGCCAAAATTATAGTAAAACGATCCCAAGTTCTGATAGCATTCTTTGTATCAAAAGTTTGCAAAATACTGAGTTTTTAGCATTAATGAGCCAAGCCAAAGTTGCATTGCTAAGTGGTGGTGACACCTTATTACAAGCAATTGCCGTGCACACACCTGCTGTTGCATGTGCAATATCTAAGGATCAAAATGCACGTTTAGACCACTGCATTAATACGGGGGTTGTATTAAAAGCAAATCTTAATATTGATGAAATAGTGACCAAAGTAGAGAAAGTTATAGGGGTGGCTTTTTATAATGAGACAACTAGTAAATATGCTCAGCTTGAAAATATACACAGTTATGATGTTATTACTAATGGTGTGAAAAATATGCTTGATGGATCCTCTTTATGAATATCATTATTGTAATTGATTCACTAGTAGGTGGTGGTGCTGAAAAAGTAATGCTTACTTTGGCTGAAAAAATGGCGAAACTACAGCACAACGTCACTATATTATCTCTTGCGAGCAACGCTGAGTATGACATTCCTGATATAGTTAAAGTTGATAGCCTTTTTCCTGATAGAGCATCTAAAGTAGATAGATTCTGGCAGCGAAAAAATAGTATTTTGCAATTAGAAGCGTGGTTTGAAAAAAACAAAGCGAGATTGGCAATATTGATCTAGTGCTTTCTAACCTTGATAGAAGCAATAATTTACTTGCACGTAGTAATATCAAAAATGTTCATTTTGTTATTCATAACTCAGTTAATGCAGAACTTGCTCGTCAAAAAAAGTTAGGTCCATTTTCATATTTATACCTTAAAAAAAGTAAACAAAATTTAAATGGTAAATCACTTATTTGCGTATCAAAGGGTGTTGAAAAAGAAATAACACAAGGGGATTTAATTAATCCAAGTGCAATCGCGACTATTTATAACCCGTTCGATTTTGAAAAAATAAGGCAGCAAGCAAATGAGCAAAATAACAATATCCCAAATGAGCCTTACTTAATTCATGTAGGAAGGCTCGCCAAACAAAAACGCCACGATATATTGTTTGCAGCATTTGCAAAGCTTGATAAAAAATACAAGTTAGTTCTTTTAAGTAATAAACCTACAAAAGCGTTAAAGCTTGCACAGGAATATGGCATAGATAAACAGTTAGTAGTGCCTGGATTTCAACAAAACCCGTACAACTGGATTCAGCATGCCAAAGCTTTGGTTTTGAGCTCTGATTTTGAAGGGCTGCCAACGGTATTAATTGAGGCTTTAGCGGTGGGTACTCCGGTAGTTAGCACTAATTGTACATTTGGACCAAGCGAGATATTAACAGGCGAGCTGAGTAAATATTTAGTACCCGTTCAACAAAGTGAGGCATTAGCCAATGCCGTTAAGCAGGTGCTAGCAGATAAGCCAAATGTAGAAAACGCAGATATTCTAAAACAAGTACAGGCAGAGCAGGTTGCTCTGCAGTATTTAGCATTGGCTAATTAACTTATATTAGGTTAACTGATATTGGCGAGCGCTTTGAGGTAGTTGCTGTGCAGAGTTTGCCAGTCACTCGCTTGCCAATTGAATGGCTTGTTTCGACCTTGTTCCTTTAAAAATGAGCGCTCAAGGCGTGCCATATTACTTTGTTGCCACTGTGGGTTAGGCGCTCTTATTTCACCTCTATCAAAGTCGATAATATACACATCACCAGTATCATTAAATAAAATGTTATTAATGTTTAAATCGGCGTGATAAACGCCTTTTGAATGAAATAGCGCGATTGTTTTAGCAATGCGCTCCAACTCATCTTCGGTCAATGGGCGTTCAATTAATATATCGAGTACACTTTTAGCGCCTTTAACAGCCTCGGTAATAATATCACCACGGTAAATTAATCCGCTGTGGGTTACTTTAGCTGCAACAGGGGTGGGTACGTTTAAACCAAGCTCTATAAGTTTACTCATTAAACTAAACTCTTTATACACACGGGTTTGTTCAAGCCCTGGGTATAAATATTGATCGCTTAGCAATTTACCCACTAAACCACCGCGCCAATAATGCCTAAGTACGGCTGTTAATTCGTCTTGTTTAAAAAACCATGCTGTTGCTCTGCCTTTTTTAGCGCCCACAATTTTATTTTGTTGTTGCCAATAATTTGCATCAAACCAATCGAGGGTAATTTGGCTTGTGTATTTAGGGTGGCTTAATACAGTGTGGTTGCCTTGCACGTGTTGTTTAAACATAGCTCTGTGTAATTGCTAAATAATGGGCCTATATTAGCGCGTTTTAAAGCGCAGGATAAGTGCTTGCAATAGCGTGATTATAATTTAAGATCGGCTTTTGTATTTAATACCTAAGGGAATGTGTGACTCAAGCTCCTAATTATTCATCTATTTGTATATTAAGACTCTCAGCCATTGGTGACGTATGTCATGGTGTGAGTGCTGTACAAGCTATTCAAAAAGCACACCCTAATGCAAAAATTACGTGGGTTATTGGCAAAGTAGAAGCCATGCTACTTGCCGACTTACCGGGTGTTGAGCTGGTGGTATTTGATAAAAAGCAAGGCAAAGCAGCGCTGAAAAGCTTAAAGCAACGCTTCAAAAACCAAAAATTTGATGTGTTACTTAACATGCAAGTTGCATTAAGGGCTGGGTTTGTAGCGCGCTGTATTCCTGCAAAAGTAAAAATAGGGTTCGATTGGGCACGTTCAAAAGAATTGCACAGCTTATTTATTAATAAACGAATAGACCCACAAGCCCAGGCGCATGTGCTTGAAGGCTTTAAAGGTTTTGCAAAAGCCATTGGTGTAGCTGATTATAAACCGAGTTGGGACATGCCATATACCGAGCAAGACCAAGCGGTTGCAGATGAGTTATTAACATCAGAATACCTAACTAATAAACTATTAGTAATATCGCCTGCAGCTAGTAAAGCGCAGCGTAATTGGCTCGCTGATCGTTATGCCACATTGGCTGATTATGCAAGCGAGCAAGGCTTTAAGGTGGTATTGACGGGTGGCCCAACAGAGCTTGAAATTAACCTAGCAAATAGCATTATTGAGCACAGTAACACGCCTATTTTAAATTTAGTCGGTAAAACAAAACTCAAAGAGTTGTTGTGCGTGTTAAAGCGTGGCAGCTTAGTGCTCGCGCCCGATACGGGTCCTGCGCATATGGCAGTAACTGTTGGTACGCCGGTTATTGGTTTATATGCACATTCAAATCCAGCACGCACAGGTCCTTATTTATATCAAGACTACGTGGTAGAGGTTTATCATCAGAACTTGTTTAAGCAAACAGGTAAAACGGCTGAGCAAGTACCGTGGGGTACACGCGTAAAAGGCGATGATTTAATGAGCCAAATTACAGTTGATGATGTAAAAGCGATGTTTGACCATGTTGTACAAAAAGAGTCTTTGTAATGAATGCACAACAAAAAAATAAAGCGCTTTTTTTAGACCGAGATGGCGTGGTAAATGTTGATCATGGTTATGTGTATCAAAGCGATAAATTTGAATTTATTGACGGTGTTTTTAGCACCTGTAAAACATTTTACGATGCAGGCTATAAAATCATAATCGTCACTAATCAATCTGGAATTGGTCGAGGTTATTACAGCGAAGCTGATTTTTTAGCACTGACCGAGTGGATGAAAGACCAATTTAGTGCCCACAGCATTGCAGTTACCGATGTGTATTTTTGCCCGCATCACCCTAAAAAAGCGCACTCTGAATATTTGAAAGAGTGCAGTTGCAGAAAGCCTGCGCCAGGTATGTTATTACAAGGCATACAAGAGCATAACATCGACCCTGCTTGCAGTATTATGGTGGGCGATAAACTCAGTGATATGCAGGCTGCGAAAAAAGCGGGCATCACTAAACGCGTTTTAGTGCGTTCAGGGCAAAGCTTTGACGAAAGCGCTAAGCAAGAAGCTGATTTAATTATCGATTCTATAAGCAGTTTACCTGCACTTTTAAACACATAAATAAACTAAATAGACTTAGCTGTAAACTGGCAGGAATTCCTTCCAGTTTAGGGCGTTTGCGACGAACTGCAAACCGTGCATTTTACCCATTAAACTTTTACAATACCCCGCATAATAAACAGCCGCGAAAGTGCGGTTGTTTACCCGTTCAAATAGATGGAGAACCTAGATGAGAGCATCTGCTTTTTTTAGCCAGTTACAACAGCAAATTGAAGACGTAAAAACCGAAGGTTTGTATAAAAGCGAACGTATTATTAAGTCCCAGCAGCAAGCTCAAATTGAAGTTGCATCAGGTAAAGTAATCAACTTTTGTGCTAATAACTACTTAGGTTTAGCTAATAGCCCAGAGTTAATTGAAGCGGCGCAAAATGGTTTAAATAATCATGGTTTTGGTGTGGCTTCAGTACGTTTTATTTGTGGCACTCAAGATATCCATAAAACACTAGAGCAAAAAATCAGTGCGTTTTTAGAAACAGAGGATACTATTTTATATTCTTCATGTTTTGACGCAAATACAGGTTTGTTTGAAACTATTTTAGGCGCAGAAGACGCTATTATTTCTGATTCATTAAATCATGCATCAATTATCGACGGTGTACGTTTATGTAAAGCTAAGCGTTTTCGTTATGCAAATAACGACATGGCTGATCTTGAGAAACAACTTATTGCAGCAGATGAAGCAGGCGCTAAAACTAAACTAATTGCTACCGATGGCGTGTTTTCTATGGACGGCGTTATTTGTAATTTAGAAGCTGTGTGCGACTTAGCTGATAAATATGATGCGCTTGTGATGGTTGATGACTCTCACGCAGTTGGCTTTGTTGGCGAAAACGGTAAGGGTACACCTGAGTACTGTAATGTATTAGACCGTGTAGATATTATCACCGGTACATTAGGTAAAGCGCTGGGCGGTGCATCAGGTGGTTATACATCAGGTAAAAAAGAAATTGTTGAATGGTTACGTCAGCGTTCACGCCCATACTTGTTCTCAAACTCATTAGCGCCTTCAATTGTTACTGCATCAATTAAAGTACTTGAAATGCTTGAAAATGGCGGCGAGCTTCGCGCTAAACTTTGGTCAAATGCTAAATATTTCCGTGAGCAAATGGAAGCTGCTGGTTTTACGTGTGCAGGTAAAGATCATGCAATTATCCCTGTAATGCTAGGAGATGCCAAAGTAGCCTCGTTAATGGCTGATAAATTACTTGCTGAAGGCATTTACGTAACCGGTTTTTCATTCCCTGTAGTACCAAAAGGGCAAGCGCGTATTCGTACACAAATTTCAGCGGCACATAGTATTGAGCAACTCGATACAGCTATCGATGCATTTACCCGTATTGGTAAAGAAATGGGCGTTATTTAATTTTATTTTAAACCGAAGCCTCGCTTCGGTTTTATAGTTGAGTGTGGATTATGAAAGCATTATCTAAATTAAAAGCAGAACCGGGCATTTGGATGACAGATGCACCAAAGCCAGAAGTAGGTCATAACGACTTACTGATTAAAATTCGCAAAACAGCTATTTGTGGTACCGACGTACATATTTACAAGTGGGACGAATGGGCAAGTAAAACCATTCCAACGCCTATGGTTGTTGGCCATGAATATGTTGGTGAAGTTGTTGATATGGGTCAAGAAGTTCGTGGCTTTCAGGTTGGCGACCGCGTATCTGGCGAAGGGCATATTACGTGTGGTCACTGTCGAAATTGTCGTGCAGGGCGTGTACATTTATGCCGTAATACAACGGGTGTAGGTGTAAACCGTGAAGGTGCGTTTGCCGAATATTTAGTTATTCCTGCATTTAACGCATTTAAAATTCCAGATAATATTTCTGACGAACTCGCTTCTATTTTCGACCCATTTGGTAACGCAGTTCATACCGCACTATCGTTTGACTTAGTTGGCGAAGATGTACTTATCACTGGTGCAGGCCCAATTGGTATTATGGCAGCAGCTGTTGCAAAACATGTTGGAGCTCGCCACGTTGTAATTACCGACGTAAACGAATATCGCCTAGATTTAGCTCGTAAAATGGGGGCTTCACGGGCTGTAAACGTTGCCAATGAAAAGCTTGAAGATGTAATGAAAGAGCTAGGTATGACAGAGGGTTTTGATATTGGCCTTGAAATGTCAGGTGTGCCAAGCGCGTTTAATTCAATGCTTAATAATATGAACCACGGCGGTAAAATTGCCATGCTAGGTATTCCAGCATCTGATATGGCTGTTGACTGGAACCAAGTTATTTTTAAAGGTTTAGTGATTAAAGGTATTTACGGTCGCGAAATGTTCGAAACGTGGTATAAAATGGCAAGTTTGATTCAATCTGGTCTTGATTTAAACCCAATCATTACACATCAATATTCTGTGGATGACTTCCAAGCTGGCTTTGATATGATGATTTCAGGTCAGTCAGGTAAAGTGATTTTAAACTGGGACTAGTTTAAACTTATTTTACGAGAAGGGCGGCTCTAGGGCCTGTTGACCTTTCAGGATTAAAATTTGTTCAATCTAGGGGCTATTTAATCGCAGCGCGAGGTTTGTGACCTAGTGGGCTAAGTAAAAACCGAGCAACAAAGAGTAAATTGCCCCTAGGCAGAACCCTTCGGGCAGCGTATGTTTGGCATTTGTGCTACGTTATCGCCTATTTATGGGGAATAACCACACTACATAGGCTCTGTCTTGCCTAAATACCAAACATACTGCTGCAAATTCAACCTCGAAAGATAAACAGGCCCTAGCCGCCTTTTTTATACTATTAATTAAAGAGACTTCAATGGCATTTAAACATATTTCTATAGCGCAAACGTTAGAGCTTTTAGATAAAGAAGAAGTAGTAATTGCAGATATTCGCGATCCTAATTCGTATCAAGCCGGTCGCATTCCAGGCTCAGAAGCACTTTCTAACGGTAATATCGCACAATTTATGATGGAAAAAGAATTCGATCAGCCAATTATTATTGTCTGCTACCACGGTATGAGCTCACAAGGCGCTGCGAGTTACTTAGTTGAGCAAGGTTTTGAGGACGTTTACAGTATGGATGGCGGCTTTACAGCTTGGGAAGCTGCTTACAGCGAGAAAGTAGAGCGATGATAGAGCTTGGCAGTTTAAATAACCCGCGCGCCGCACAGGGCTTTATAGATTATTTAAAAAGCCAAGGTTTACAAGGACAATTAAGCTCCTCAGATGGTAGCAATGTCATTATTAGTGTTGCGCCTGAGCATTTTCATCAAATACAACCTTTATGGGCTGAATTTACGCAAAACCCTAATCATGAACGCTATCAACAAGCTTCATGGGATGTAGGTAGCACACAATCGCCGCTTAAATATCAAGGGCAATCACTTAATCTAATAGCCCGTTTTAAAGCGCTCAGCTGGTTAAATCAAACCGTAAGTATTGTAAGCGTTATAATTTATTTTGCTTTTTTACTAGGTGGTTTTGAGACCATTTACACCATGATGCAGTTTAAACCTACGCAGCCTTTAAGTTGGTTAACTCCCGCACTTGTTCACTTTAGTGCGATGCATATAGTGTTTAACTTAATTTGGTGGATGTCGCTTGGTGATAATATCGAAAAGCAATGCGGAAAACTAAGCTTAATAGGTTTGTTTTTAGTGACTGCACTGATTAGTAATTGGGCACAATATTTAATGGTTGGTCCTAATTTTGGTGGGCTAAGCGGCGTGGTGTATGGATTGCTCGGTTTTTGTTGGATACACAGCTTTTTAAACCCTAACAAGCCAGCGCTAGTCAGTACGGCAATTGTTGGTTTTATGTTGATTTGGTTAGTACTTGGCTTTGCAGATGTTTTGTTTGTAGGTATGGCTAATTGGGCGCATTTAGGTGGGTTAGTTAGCGGTATGGCTTTTGCCTACACCGCCAAAATATTTAACGCAAAACGTTAAACACTAATGATATAAATATTTAGTGAACAAGACTTCACGGATGATCTCTTGTCCTGTTTCTTCTTTTAACAGGCTCTTAAGTTTTTCTACACACTTTGCGCGTATTTCTTCACGACCAGTGAGGGATTTTACTTTTTCTTCTGGCTCTTTAGATAAAATCTCTACTAAAGCGTCACGCAGTAATGGTGTGTGGTGTTCGACTACGGCAATATCTGAAGTATCATTAAGCATTAAATCGACAGTGACACGCACATAGCCCATTTTTTTACTTGATGCACCTATATAATTAGTGATTATATCTGGCTCAAAGCCAAAATAACCGACGGTTGATTCCGCACGTGCCGTAAAGCTTATTACGCTTACCAAGAATGTAAAAAGACCTGCGTATACTATTTTTTTCATATTTTAAGCGTTTCCTAAAACCTGTTGTAAATAGTTTATACTTAATAATAGGTAATAAACAGCGCCAAACAATTATTTATATTAGGGTATGTTGATTTTTGCGGTATGAAAAATAAATAGCATGAAGGAAAGGCATAATTGAACTCGCTAAAAAACGATACACCGAATCCTCATACCAAGATTAATGTTTATAGGCGTCATGGAATATCTTATCAAAAGTAATGTGCTTAAGCGGTCGAATTTATAATCAGCTTGATCATAGAAAAACGCTTGAAAGCAAATTATATAATATGTGCACAGGTATTCTATGGCGAGATCTGACTTCTTATTTTAGTGCATGGAGTGCCATATGGAGTCGGTTTAGCTTATGGTCTAAAAAAGATATTTTGAACGAATTGTTTCGCATATTATTTCGCGATACTTGTATGGATCAGGTCTTTATTTATGGCAGTATTGTTATGGCTCAGCAGTATAATTGCGGTGTAAGAATCGCAGAGAATGAATCAATCGGAAAAGTCGAGGTGGGTCTACAAAAAATTCACCTTGCAGTAGATAGCAGAGAGTTACCTGTTTACTATGAATTATCCTGTGTAAATATGCAGATACCTTCCATGCAGAGTCACTCGAAGCTAACTTCCCAGTAAACAGTGCAATACCAATCTGCTTATATATGGGGTCTATTTAACGTTAAGAAAATTACGCTAGAACTAGGCAAAAATTTTTGTATCTAGTTGTTCTAAATAAAAAATTTTTAACGACGTTATAGTGCAATTTAATTCGTTAAATTGATCAAAGATTTATGCAGGTTGGTATAAAGGCTACGATAGTGAAAAACTGAGAGCGTTCGTTTGTAATAACAGCGCTACACCTTTTATTCCACGTAAGTGTAACAGCTTGGTCGGTAATGAAAAGATTGACTGGTGTACGTAAAAATATAGGCACTTGGTTGGCAATGCATTTGATCGAATTAAGCAATATAGAGAAATAGCTACGAAGGTATGCCTTTGCTGTGCTTACTTATATGGGTTGTTATGTATTACAAAGATAACCCGTATGTTGGTTTTTAGGTAAAGCTGCATGTGGTTATTCCCCATAAATAGGCGATAAAATAGTATAAATGCCAAATATATGCCGCCTGAAGGGTTTCGTCTGGGTTAAGTAAACCTTAATCCTGAAAGATTAAATGGCTCTAGTCTTTTTACCAGAGTAATTATTTTACAATCATCCAATCTAGAACGACGTTTATTACTCATTTTACTTCCTCAATATTGCGTCAATGATCCCAATACAAAAATGGCTAGCTAACGCTTCCGTTTTCAAATTCACTGTAAATTACAAAATGATGACTGTGCTTCGCATCGTACAGACCTTTTCACATCTTTATTAGTTCTCAAAAAAATTTAGATTTATTCAACAATAATAACAGGTTAAATAAACAGAACAAAAAAAGTGAAATTAATCTCTAATTTTATTTGTGAACTTAATGTTAAGTTTTTATTTATTTTATGTTATTTACTTGTTTTAAATTAGTTACTGGGCTAGGGTTTTACTCTTAACAGCACTTATTCGCTCAACTGTTTTAATTATTGAGTCATTGCGTTTAAGTGGAAAGGTATCTTCAAATACTTATGGAGTTAATATGAAAGGATTAAAGTCTCTTTGCGTTTTAGCATTAGCGATAAGTACGCATTGCCATGCAACAGAACGTGTATCTTTATTCAACGACACGCAAAAAATTGCGCCTTCTTTACAAAAAAACAATCCATATTTAGTAATGCTTCAGATCAAAACTATCTACTCGCGCTAAAAGTATTTGCAGCGCAATACTCAGGTCACACGCTTACATTTCACCAAAGCCAAATTAGTCAAACCAAGCAAAGCCATACAATTACCCAAAAGTACCAAAATATTCCTATTTGGAATCAAGACCTTGTTGTACTGACTGACGAGAGTGGTGTAGTTGAACAAGTTTATGGCGATCTCATTGTTAATGTTGCTAAAGATATATCAACTCTAACTCCCGCGTCAGAAGAACAGCTAAGCGTAGCTCTAGATTCAATAATTTCTCAGTTTAATAATGAACGCCCCAGAGTGTATAGACGTAAATCAGCAGAGGAAGTCATTTATATAGATACTCAAGGAAAAGCACGGCACGCTGCTAAAATTGCCTTTTTCACCGATTTCGAGTCAGGGCCCTTTAAACCACAGAGAATTATCTCTTTTATAGACTTAACGACAAACGAACTCATCAGCCAATCCGATGTATTACAGCGGATCGTTTATGAGGGAGGAAGCGGCCCATCAGGCAATGACAAGGTTTCACGTCCAGATTATAAGCAAGTAGATTATGTTTCTTATCCACCAAAGACTTTTGTTGTTGCAATGGAAACTGACAATCAGCAAACCACCTGTTTATTCGATGCAAAAAACGTTGAGACTAGAAACTATAATCACGGCACAGCGCAAGTTAATAATCCTTATAGCTACAACTGCTCAGATTCAACTCGTAACAATTATAAAGAATATCACGGTGCTCGCTCTGCCTTGAATGATGCCCATCATCATGGACAAACAGCGAATTTAATGTTTGAAGCTTACCTTGGGCATAAGCCTTACTTTAATGAAAAGATAACTCAAAATGTCCATTATGGTCTTAACATGGATCAGGCATTTTACGAAAACGGCGAGGTATATTTTGGTGATGGTGACTACCTCTTCTATCCTATGGTTTCCTTAGATGTAGTTGCGCATGAAATCGCTCATGGTTTTACTGAGGAATTTGGCTCAAATACGCCAAAGTCAATGCTGACAGGACAGGCTCGTGCTATTAATGAAGCTTTTTCTGATATGGCGGGTGAAGCAGCTAAATACTTTTACTTGGGAACCAATGATTGGAAAAGCAATCACGAAACATTTCGCCTCGATGATGCACTGCGTTATTTCAAAACACCTACACTCGATGGAAATTCAATTGATCATGTTGATGACTATGATGACTCAGTAACTTCTCATCATGGCGCAGGGGTATTTAACAAAGCTTTTTACTACCTCACTACAACTGATTTAGATAATGAATCCTCACCTTGGAATACAAAATATTCCTTTATCCTGTTTGCTAACGCAAATAAAAACTGCTGGACCAGCAATAGTAATTATCTTACTGGCGCAGATTGTGTAATGCGACAAACCCACACGGTACGTGATCAGTTGACTCAAGATGGGATTAAAAAGCAAGATGGTAGCCAATGGCTAATCATTGAATTACAAAACCATGTACGTAAGGCGTTTGCGCAAGTAGGTATTGGCCTGAAAGTTGACCATGGGCTCGAAAGCGAACTTGGTTATGACCGCCAATTTTTGGCCTTTGATTTTAAAAATTTGACCCGTAAAGATGGTCAGCAAGTTACGGCTGCCAACAGCGAGGGCTGGCAATGGCAGTGGAATTTTGGTGATGGCAGTTTGCAAAGTAGCGTCTTTGAGCCTAAACATAACTTTGCTATTGCAGGCGAATACAACATTGAACTTACGGCTATCGACCCTTCTGGTCAATCAGATACTTTCATGTTGCCTATTGACGTTTTTGACGACTATTGTCTAGCGCAAGGCATTAATCATAGTAAGTATTACTTATCGTCAGTTTCGTTAAATAACTACAAAAATGACTCTACTTCAAGCAATTACAGTGACTACTCATATAATATCGTCGACGTGGAGGACGGTAAAGCACTCAATGTAACGCTAACCGCAGCACCACATCCAGATACTCAAGACAAAACAAAGAACTTTTATGTCTGGTTAGACAAAGACAATGATGGTTTATTCCACAAGACTGAAGAGCTCGTGCTCTATGGAAGCACTAAGACGCAATTTACTGGCGAGATATCATTGAGTGGCGAGTTAAACCAAACTTACCGCATTCGTACTATGGTGTCATTTGGTTTAGTAAAATCAGCGTGTGGGGATATGTCTTGGGGTGAAGTTGAAGATTACACCGTTAAACTAATCGAAAACAATGACCCTGCTGATTTGAGAGTTACCGCTAATCAAGGCGTTAATCAAATGAGTTTTGATAACAGCACGGTAGATGCGCGTGTTAAGCGTTGGCAGTGGAAATTTGGCGACGGCACCACTAGTAGCGAAAAATCTCCTGTTTATAGATATGCGCAGTCTGGAAACTATGAGGTAGAACTAAAAGCGTATGATAGATTCAGCAAAGAGATAGGAAGTTGGAACAAACAAGTTCAGTTTGATACGACAATCACAGCAAAATTTACACCACAAAGATCTGGTAACACTATTTCTGTAAATACAGATCAAAGTATTATGCCCCAAAACAGTACGATACAGTGGCAATTTGGTGATGGCGATAACTCTTCGGTTAGAGATACTCAGCACACCTACCAAGCCGATGGTGAGTACACTATTACACTCACAATTGAACATGTCGATGGTACGCAATCGGCCAGTGAAACGGTAAAAATTGGCGAGAGCAATTTTACTCCTGAAGTGAGCTATACGGTAAACGAACAAGCAGATGGTACGTTTAAGGTAAGCTTTAATAACACTACCAAAAAACCTGAAAATGCAGCTTGGGATCCCGATGTTACTCTAGTTTGGGATTTTGGAGACGGCACAACACTTACACAAAACAGTAATTTTGGCCAAGACACAGAGCATACATATCAAGTCGCTGGAACCTATACCGCTAGCTTAACTATTAGTTACGACAAACCTTTGTGGGATGATTGGGGAAGCCGAGCTACTGGCACCAAAAATATGCTGCTAGAGCTTAAATCAGCACAATCTGTTGAATATTGCACGGCGGTGGATCTCACAGACTATGAACACATTAGTAAAGTGACTTTCAATCAAGATGGTCCGTTTAGCAATGCGCAGCAATCTGGCGTCGTTAACCCGAATAATCCAATCAAACTATATGCCACACAGAGTAATACCTATCGTATTGAAGCCGGTTATGCAGGCAGTGAAACATTCGCTGAGAATTACCATGTCTGGATTGATTTAAATAGTGATGGCCAATTTGGTAATGGTGACTGGAGAAACGACAAATCAGAGCTTTTAATAATGGACTTCGACCAGACTAACCAAGACTACGGTAAAGGTTATGTTGAAGGGGAATTTAGCATTTTAAGCAATAAGTTGTCACAGCCTATCACGACGACTCGTATGAGAATTTTGCAGTATTACGGATTTAGCAGAGTAAATAGTATTAATCCTTGCTCTGACTATAGCAGTGCCGCAACCTCGGGGAGCGGAGAAATTGAAGACTACCTTGTCGAAATCTATAAAAATTAAGGAAAATAACATGAAAAAACTAAATAAAAAGGTGCTCATGCCGCTTGCAATCGCTTTAGCAATCAGTAACGCGGTAGCTGCTAGCAACTATATTAATGAACAACAAGTTACCACCGCGTCAAAACAGAAGTCTGGGCCTGCAGCAACGAAGGGCACAGCGGTAACACAGCCGGATCAATTTGGGATCCGCAAGCTAGATATGTCAAATCCACAGCACTATCAATTGGCAAAGTCACGATTGATAAAAGCAAATCGTATTGAGAGTGATTATCCGCAACTACATAAAACGCTAGATGTAGCTAAAGGACAGCATTTATCAGCAAAAATGAACATGACAACGTCTGAAGTGCCACCGGTTAGTGAAGCTGAAGTCGATATCATCAAAGAAGCGCATTTCTTCTTGGATATGAACTTAGCCATTTCATCAGATACAAACGAGCCATATATTATTGTACGTGCAAAAAGCTCACGTTTTGGCGGTACAAAAGCGACTTACATCGACTTATTATTAGAAGATGCAAACGGCAATCAGCTTGCTCCTTTGGGCTCTACATTTAATGTGTTGTATGGCAAAGACACGCTTGCAACTTCGACTATTTCACTGAAATCATTGAAGGCAAACTTCCCAAATTTAGATACCATTTATGCCAGTTCATATGTGGAACTTGAGCAAGAAGATGGCACCATCAGTACAACGATGAAGTATACTGAATACCCCTTCTCATGGGAGCATTTTGAAGCACTTTATGGCTCAGCTTCACCAGCTGCAAAGGGCGACGCTCCAGTATCTGCACTTAACGTTGGGATCAGTTCATCATTGGACACACGTCCAAAATATAATGCAACTGCACCTATCGATAAAAACAATGATGCTGTTATTAAAATCTGTCTAAACCGTAGTCATGCAGACTGTGACTACGCAGCAGATCAAATTGGAGATCCTAACGAAATTACGGATGTAAACATCCCATTCAACGGTGAATTACGCATTCCTCACGAGATCACTGATATTTATCCAACTATAGGTGATTTACCAAACGGTATAGATGAGCCAACAAATATCTATTTACAAGAAGGTATCTATGGTGGCGCGACAAAGCAAAGCTACAAAGGACTCGAAAATGCAGTTAAACAATTTTCTGACTATTTAGAATTTGAAGTTGATAGTGCAAACCAAGAGTCGATCATCCGCTGGAACATCCCGCGTTCAGAAGGTCGTTTTGGCAATGCCAAACTTTTCTCGAATATCGCCCAAGCAAACTGGTATATGACATTTGCTGTTAAAGGTTATCCGTACTTTAAAAAGGGACGTGGTGGCGCGAATGCATTCCAAGTATCGTTAACGTCAGAGACATCAGCGCGTTTTGGTAACTTTTATAGTGAAGTGTTGCCTATGATGAAGCTTGGTTACAGTTGTTTAGCAACCGGCACAATGATCACTATGGCCGATGGCAAGCAACGCGCTATTGAAGATATTGCGAAAGGCGATTTGGTGTTAGGTGCACTAGCTTCGAATACTCAAGTTAAAGAACCTATGCAAGTTATTGATGTGTCAGTAGGAATTGAAGCGATTAAGATGTATCGCATAAAAGGCGCTGATGGCTCTGATATCTTAACAACTGAAACCCACCCAATTTCTACCTCTAATAAAGGTCTTATTTGGGCGAAAGAACTGCAAATAGGTGATCGTATTCTTACGGAAACAGGTTCTGTGCTTGTTACTAATGTAACAAAAGAGAAGTACAAAGACAAAATCTACAATTTGAAACTGGCGCCTACAGAAAATTCGAAATTCGCTGAGTCTCGTAATTTTGCAATGTTTGCAAACGGCATGGCGGTAGGGGATTTGGCTACTCAAGACGAATTGAACTACAAAGATCAGAATATTCGCATGTCAGAAGAAGAGATTCTTCAACGCCTTCCTGAAAAGTGGAAAACTGACTATATCAATAGTTTGGATTAATCAGGCCACTAGGCCTTTCTATTCGAAAGGCCATACTTCTCTGTAAGGAATTAAATATGAAATTTACATATTCTCCATTGGCACGTGCCATGGGGGTAGCGGTTTTTTTGCCTGTAGTTTTTCAACCGCAGCTGAGCAAATAGGCAATTTTAACTTTGCTACTCAAGCAAGTAACTCTGACTTAGATTCAGTCACGCTAGGTACCGCTTACCACAGTGAAAAAGAAGGTTTTTATGCACTGCAAAGTGTACTTGGTCAAGTAGATGAAACCTATGGTAATACTGAAATGGATTTTGTTGTCGGTGTTGACATGAGTTATAGCCAACTATCGAGTATGCTTGATGGTAACTTAGGAGCGGCCCTTGATGTCCCCGTAATAAAAGTGGGGGTTGGCGCAAGCTACGCAAAACAAAATACTGCAGATAACTACACCGGTACTTACACACTATTTCTCTCCTTAAAGCCAAAAAAACGGCTGTTAGTTGCAGATCCTCAAACAGGGTTTAAACCTACACAAGCCGCGCTTGATTTGGCCAATGCTAATCCAGGAGACAAATTCAATAATATTGGTAATGAGTTCGTGTCAGCGATTGAATATGGATCTCAAGTGATGATCAACCTCAAGTTCCAATATAAAAATGACGAAGACAAAGTAAAATGGGGGGACAGCTTGGTGTAGATTGGGCTGGTAAAGTCAATGTCAGTGGTAAATTGCAAAAAGTAGACGAAGACGTGAAACGTAATATCAAAATTACGGTTTCAGCATTACAGTTTGGTGGCGACCCGATAGAGCTTTTGAAGGTGATCCCAAATCAACTCGTCAACTGTACGATGGAAAACCCGACACCATGCTTTGATGTTTTTAAAAACAGCATCGATTACATCAAAACCAACTACGTTGCTCAGTTTGATACCTTGGATAAATATAACGTCGGTAGAGTATTGACACAAAGTTACACCGATTCAGGGCCAAGTCTATCTCCATTAGTACCTGATGATGTGTACCCAGCTAAAAGCATCTTGACTAAATTGGCGCTCAAAAACATGAGTGATGATTGGGTGCAGGCAATTCTCGATAATCGTCGTGCGGATAACGTACTCAATTACTACGCCAGTGAGTTGAATAACTCACATCGAACTGCATTAGAAACCATTCGCGATAATTCACTCTTTAACTCTTTTATTTTGGCGGACGCCGTTGATTTTTGTAAGCGTAATCCAATAGGCAATTATTGCCGTGATAGAGAGCTACAGACTCGTGGCCGCGTTCATCAATATGACCGTAAATGGCTAGAATTATAAGGAATAAGACTATGTTAAAAGTCATGCTAACCAGCACATTAATTACCTCGTTTGCTGCCATAATAGTGCCATCAGTACAAGCGAATACGACTTTATTTGAATCTCGAGATGTACTCACACCACAGCAAGCGTTAGGTCGCTTTCAATGGTTGGAAAAGTGCTATTCAGGATTATTGGTTGAGGTCTCTGATAATATTTTCGACCCCACAACCCCCATTCCAAACGATGAGAAAATAGCGGATCTTAAAAAAGTGATGCTATACGAAAATAATACCCTTAGGGGAGATGCTAAATACCTCACCTTTGGTGACGAAGATAATGCGAATCCTAAGAACTGGTTTGCGGGTAAATTACCAACTACCTCTTGTTTTCAGATCCCGTCTGACTATCGGATCAGTGCTGTTATGGTCACCCCTACAATGCCAAACTACTGTACGACAAAGTCTCGTGAGCGAACCTACGAATTCATCCAATCGGTGAAATTTTCCAATATTGATAACACCAGCAGCAACACCTTTTACAGTAACTATGTTGGCGATACCGCGAAAATATATGCAGATAAAAGCTACCAGTTAACATTAACCCCGGGATTTAGTAGTGCAGAAGCATACCCTGAAACTTGGCATGTGTTTATTGATTGGAACCAAGACGGTGATTTCAATGATACAAAAGAAACCTTGTTTGCTGGTGTTTCTGAGCAAGCAACTCAGGTCGAAATTACCCCACCAACAGGTGCAAAAAAGGGCATGACGAAAATGCGCGTTACCATGGATTACTTGGGTGGCAGCAATGATGCATGTAAAGAAGTAGACTCCGGAGAGGTAGAAGATTACCTCCTTTACGTGAAGTAATAGGTGGCAACATGAACTTATACAAACAGACTATCGCGGCACTTATTGCCTGCACTACACCTTTCGCATTCGCAGATTCAAATTTTGTGAATGAAGCACAGCTAATGCAAAAAGCACTCAATGTGAATACCTTCCAAAGTGAAATACCTGGATTGGTGAACGATCACATTGTGTTGGGTACAGCCTATAACAGCGATCAAAAACGCTTTTTGAATGTTCAAACTGTCGCAGGTGAAACCATTGAAACCCTTGGTAATACTCGTGTGCAATTTGAATTAATAAATAATGGCAGCTACGACGCAGTTCTTCGTCAGCTAAATGGTAATGTTGATGTAGATGTTGGCTTTCCTGTTATTCGTATTAAAGCGGGTGGTCATTTAGCCAAGGAAATGTCCTCTACTGAGTTTTCGAATACTTATACCTTCCAAGCATCGTTGACACCCAAAAAACGTGTTCTTATGCCAACAGATGCCAATATTGGTTATACATTGACACCTTCAGGTAATACGCTAGCAAATGAGTATCAAAGTAAACTAATGAGCATGGCTGGTGATGCCTTTATTAGTGAGATTGAATACGGTGCTCAGTTACTTATTAACATGAAAATTGAGTACTTAAGTGAGCAGCACAAAAGTGAAATTGGCGGTTATTTAGGCGTTAGCTATGGCGCAGGAAATATTGGTATTAGCGTCGATGGTAAGCTTAATTATATTGACGAAGATCTTAAGAAAAGTGTGCGTATCACCGTCAGAGCATTGCAAAAAGGGGGGATCCTAAGCAGCTGCTAAGTATAATTCCTAACAATATTATCACTTGTTCACTTGATAACTATGAGCCTTGCTTTACCTTATTTGAGCAAGCGGTGAACTATGCGAAGAACGACTTTGGCAATCAGTTTAATGCACTCTCTGATTATAATGTTGTGCGTTACAAAGCGACTCCTTACGAGATCAGTTCACAGGATTTACGTCGCTTAGACTCCGGTAATAAAGATATTCGCTTTGAAACTACCTACCGTACTTTATGGCTTGAAGATCAATTCAAAAAGTCGGTTAATCATGAGCACCGTGCTCGTGGTGTGCTTGCACAATACGCTAGCTGGATGACTGATGTACAACGTCAAAAAGCAGAAAGCGTGCAGGAAGCCGCTTACAATAACGCTTGGATTTATGAGCAATATGCCCGGGTTTGTCGCGATAACCCTTATGGGGCAGCATGTTCAGATGCATGGAATGATTACCTCAACACCTGTGGTGGTAGCGGTGTCGGCTGCATACAAAGCTACACGCTTGCTGATCTGAATATACCAGCGGATAACATGAGCCAATATTTCAAATGCGAAAATGCTCGAGAGGCAACCGCGAACTTTGGTATTGAAGAAAACCATGTATCGCTTGGGTTTAGACAATTAGGTTGGGCACCATCATTTGTTGATGCTAATGACCCCGCTGCGGGTGTGATGGCATGGCTACCATGTAAATCAGCCCTTCCAACCTATGGAGCTGCTTTTGAAAATTAGCGAGTAATAAAAAATGCTAAGATTCAATTAGTAAAATTGGGACGTGGTAAGTAATAAACAATCGAATATTGAGTTATTGCTTCCTCGCCCTTTGCCTCTGCAAACCATTTACAGGAATTTATGTATGCACTTAATAACCATATTAATAGTGCTCTGTGGCCTGTTAAGCTTTTACGCAAATGGACATACCTATTACTCTTTAAATACCGAACAAGAACAGCTTGGACACGGGTTTGAGCAGAAATTAGGCATACCGCTTGAACCATGCCTCGATGGTCAGTGGCAATTTCAAGGCGGTAGTATGGGCGATTTGGCTTATCGTGGCGACTTTGACTCAGATACCATGATCAATACCATCACAGGCAGCGTAAAGGCTGGTATCAACTTGGTTATTTTTGGAGGTTCAGCCAAATTTTCCATGCGCAGGAAAGTAACAAAAAATAGAAATTCTGCCGCCTCGGCAGTAGAATTAACCTATGAAAAAGGAAGTTATAACTTTGAAAATAGAACGACTAAAATGGCTATTCAAGGGCTACTAAATACAGATCCAAATCAAGTAAGAAGCCGCTGTGGTGACAGCTTTATCCACAATATCAAACTCGGCTCGCGTATCTATGTAACAGCCAAACTCCATTTTAAAGATCGCGCTAAATACGAATGGTTTCAGACTAAAATCAAAGTGAAGTTTCTTTTTTTAGTAAGACTTTTACTAAAACTAAAGTATTTCAAGAAGCTACCAAAGATGCTGTATATACTATTCAGGTGAACACCGATGGTGGTATGACGCCAGAACTAGCAGGGCTAAGTAAAAATGGCACTATGCATTGTAAAACCGATAATCTAACTCCTTGTATAACGTATGCCGATAATTTGTTTAGCTATTTATTTGATGGTGGTGACTATGTTGATGATCTTAAAGACGAACATTTAAATATTTTAAAGTATGAAGTCGAAAGTTACGAGGATTCTGGCCATTATGACTTAGCCTATGCTGGTCAAGCTGCAATATCTGAGCGCTATATTGCGCTGTCCGCAAGGCTCAGAAGCTATCAAGATTTAGTTTATGACGAGATAGAGAGGTTGAGTGCGTTTAAAGCGGTATCTGAAGAGCCGCTTGAAATCGAGCAACTAGCAGCGCGTATTACTGCACGTAATACTCAACGTATCGGACTTGAGCAAGCTGGCGAGTATTGTGCAATTTTGCCCGGAACAACTCTTTGCGAAAGCCGTATTGAGTCTGCGATAGCGAACGTTGACTAGTTGAACAAATATTTGGAAGAATATCTGCGATACTGCACGGTCTTAACCCGTTGTCTAGCCACATTAGTTAGATTGCTCTTTAACTAATGGGGTTATTTAACCTGAACTTTGGATGAAAAACAGGCTAATTGAAACCTCAAGTTACTTACACACTACAGTCTATAATTTAGCCTAATAAATTGAAAAAATAGCGTATTTGTTCTAGAGTGTAAACTTAATGATAAAAAGCTAAAGTTAACTCATATTTCATTGATTTATAATGTCTTTTTATATGCCCATCGACTAAGGATAGCCAATGACTTTTTTTAAATCACTTTTATTGCCGACAAATCTCATCCAATTAAATCTTATTCGATTTAAACAATTCACCTCTATATTTATTACTTTATTCCTCGTTTCGTGTGGGGGCGGCAGCTCTGGCTCTCCTGAGATAAAACTACCGCCAATTGAAGAACCGCTAAACTCTGTTACTGAAGTACCAACAAATCAAATATTACATGCGTTTTTTCGTGATCAAGATAGTTCTATTGGCAAACTATCTGGCAGCGTAACTATTGTCGCGCCTGAAGTTATTGATAGTGACCCCGCTAGAGTTGAGTCTGTATGGGCTTATTGGGTAGATGAGCAAGGAAATAAACAGGGTGATGCTTGGTTAAAAACTATGAAAAAATCGGTTTACGATCTTAATATTCCAGAGGATACAAGTATACCTGAAAATACCAATGCGTTACTTCTTTTGCCGGTAAACACCATTGGACAGGCCACGAAAGGTACCCTTATTCCCTTTCATGATTTCATCGGTAATGCTGAATTATCGGGGCCTGGTGGAAATAAAGTTCACACTTGGGATTATGGCGTTGGTCGCAAGAAAATTTCAATTCAACGCACAGAAGATCAAGGTGGATTATGTATTTTTGATAATGGTTTAGTTAGTATTACGCATATGAATAATACTAAGGATGAAGTTGGGGAGAGTTATAATCGTAACGAACTCCCTAACGATATTAATGAGAATGCCTTCCCTCCTTATTCCTTTTTATGTGGTACGCAGCCAACACATTCCGAAGATATGATTTCTGATGAGACTGGGGTTTGGACGTATTCAACGCTAAATGACGCCATGTTTTACGGCACACTAGTTTACAATAGCTTTGTTAAATACCTAGGGGAGCCGCCACTGGAGGACAAAATTAGAATCCGTGTCCACTATGGTCAACAATATGAACAAAGCGCCTTTTGGGATGGCGCATATGCCAACTTTGGTGATGCGTATCCATTATTTTACTCAATGGCTTCACTTGACATCATTGCGCACGAAGTAGGCCATGGAGTTTTAAATAGAATATCTGATTTAAATCGATTCGATCATGAAATTAGTACTGATGCTCGTACCTTGCATGAAGCCTTTGGCGATATCTCAGGTGTAATGGCAAAATACGAGTTTACGGGACATTCAGATAATTGGATTCACGGCCAAGAGAATGGCGGCTTTATTCGTCATCTCGATCAGATAAAAACTGAAAATGGTGCAATTGATAGCTTTCTTGATTATGAAGAGGCTGGTGATAATTTCTATTTACGCATTGGTATGATCACCTACCCATTTTATTTACTATCAAATCAATGGGGAATAGAGCCTACCTATAAAGTGTATTTAAATTCAGCGAAGGTCTGTTGGAGTGCGTTGACCACACTAACTGAAGCTGCTGAATGTATTAAACAGCAAGCAGGTATAGCTGGCTTATCTGAAGAAGATGTTGTTGAAGCTTTTAAGGTGGTAAAAATAAAACTTTTTGACCAAGGCGTGCTTAGCTATTTTAATGCAGAGAAAATTAAATTACGCACTCAGTTTACCGATGATAGCCGCTCAACGAGTCAAGTAGTTCAATGGTTATGGGATTTTGGAGACGGCCAAACTTCAACAGAAGCAAGCCCCGAGCATATCTTCGCAGAATCTGGAAGCTACCCAGTTAAGTTGACAGTAACTGATCAATCCGATGATCAGGATACCTTTGAGCGGCTTATTCAGGTAACAGATGAGTATTGTTCAATAAACTCAGCTAGCGTCGATAAGCACATCACTCATGTTTTAATTGGTGGTAACAACATTAATTATAGTTCAACAGCATGGGACTATACCCAAATGCCTATAGAGCTAATAGATCCCAGCAATACTATCATTAATATTCAAGGAGATACTGAAGTAACAGAGCGATCTACCTCATGGAAAGTCTGGATTGACCTCAACGATAATGGAATTTATGGCGATGAGGTTAATGAGCTTGTCGTAGATGAATTTGTCGAAGAGGGGCAACCTTATGGCCTTAATACTATACTCGATTTATCAACGCTGCCAAGGAGCCGTCAGGCTAAATTTATGAGAATTATTGGCGACTATGCCGTTTTTGGTCCTTGTTCTTCGAGTATAGGGGAAGCACTAGATTTACGTGTGAGTTGGCAGTAAATTCGGTTAATACACCCTATTGAGTCGAGCTATTTATACTAGAGCGCGCTGAACTTTGAGGTATGAAAATAAATAGCATGAAAGAAAGGCATAATTGAACTCGCTAGAAAACGATACACCTAATCTTAATACCAAGATTAATGTTCACAGGCGTCATGGATATCTTATCAAAAGTAATGTGCTTAAGTGGTCTAATTTATAATCAGTTTGATCATAGAAAAACGCTTGAAAGCATTATAATCTGTGCACAGATATTCCATGGCGAGATCTGACTTCTTACTTTGGTGCATGGAGTGCCATATGGAGGCGGTTTAACTTATGGACTAAAAAAGATATTTTGAACGAATTGTTTCGCTTATTATCTCGCGCTGCGATTAAATCCTCCCTAAGTCGAACCATTTTCCATCTTGCAAGGTCAACACGCCCTCGTTATTTACGATAATGAATGATCACTTTTTCAAATGCTTTGGCAATGTTATTATCGCGTTGGATTTTATTTAATAGAGTTATCGTGATTACTTTCCCTATTTCGTTATTAGTCAATTGGCAATGCACATCACAAGTAAGTGATTTATCATCCTCTGAACGTGAGTGGCTTTTTGAGCCACATTCCTTAACAGTTAAATTAAAAAGCAGGGCGCAAGTATTTAGCGTAAAAGTGCTCAGTGAAAAAATTTTTGATTTAACACTTGAGCAAAAAGCATTGCTTGGCTGCGAAGCCTCAACGGCATTAAACCGAGAAGTACTTTTATTGTGCGATAATATTCCCATGGTATATGCACAAAGCTGGCTGCCAGATAATCAATTATCAAATCAACCAAAAAACCCTCTGCATAATATGGGGGATCGCCCATTAGGCGATGTTATTTTTCAAAATCCAGAGCTCGTGCGCAAAGAGATAGAAGTCGCTCGTTTTGATACAGAGCACCCGATACAGCAATTAGCATTACAACTAAACTTACCAATACAAAAGTTGTTAGGCCGACGTAGCGTATTTTCGCTTAAAGATTACAATTTTTTGGTCTGTGAAGTGTTTTTACCTGGAGCGTACCTTTACTCATGAAGCTAGCAACCTTAAAGTCACAGCATCTCCCTTATTACATACAACTTATGCGTGTAGATAAACCAATTGGAACACTATTGTTACTTTGGCCAACCTATTGGGCTTTATGGCTTGCTAATGATGGAATGCCTAGCTTAGTCAACTTTGTTGTATTTACGCTTGGCGTTATCGTTATGCGAAGTGCAGGTTGCGTAATAAATGATTTTGCTGATAGAGAGATAGATGGCTCAGTAAAGCGGACCGCCCAGCGTCCATTGGCTTCGGGGCTGGTTAGCAGTGGTGAAGCACTTAGTTTGTTTTTACTATTAATAGTCATAGCATTTATTTTAGTGTTGATACTCAGTTTTAATACTATTTTACTTTCTTTTGGTGCGTTGGCATTAGCCTTTTGTTATCCGTTTATGAAGCGCTACACACAGTTACCTCAAGTTGTACTCGGGGCAGCATTTGGCTGGGCAATACCGATGGCTTATATGGCTTCGATAAATGCACTTCCTTTACAGGCTTGGTTATTATTTATTGCTAATATTTGCTGGACGGTAGCCTACGACACAATGTATGCAATGGTAGACAGAGATGATGATTTAAAAATAGGCGTTAAATCGACGGCTATTTTGTTTGGTGAATACGATCGTCACATCATTTTTTTCCTTAATATGACCTTTGTAGTTATAGTAGCTTTTATAGGTTTTATTAATGAACTATCAACTGCATTTGGAGTTGGATTAAGTGTCGCTGCTGGTTTGTTGTTTTATCAGCAAACACTTATCCACAAACGTGAGCGCGGGGCATGTTTTAAAGCATTTTTAAATAATCACTATGTTGGATTAGCTATTTTTATAGGTTTATTGTTTTCGTATCCAATGGCTATTTAGTTTGAGTCATCTTTAGCGAGGCGGATCAATAATGCCGCTGATAGATGCGTTTTTTCTAAACCACCCAGCAATTGAATAACGATTATCTATGGCTGGCAATACCTCATGTACAAAACGCTCACTTTCAAATAAAACCAATGTACCGGCTTGAGGTTTTATTATTATTTCAATTTCTTTGCTTTTGGTTTTGTAGACAACGAGTTCACCACCTTGTGCAGGAGTATTTAGGTAAAGCACACTGGTAAAAACTCTGTTTGAGCGGCCTTTAAAAGCATCAACGTGTTTTTTATAAAAATCACCTTCAGTATATTTTGCATAGTGACATTCATAGTCAAATAAGCCCATGAAAAAAGTACGGTTAAGCGTTGTACGAATACTTTCCATAGTCGCTTGATAAGTTAATTGCGCTTGTGAGGTACCATCAAACCAAAAGGTCTTATCTTTGCGGATAGTATCGTCAATTTGCAAATTATTTAAACGGCCAATACCAGCGAGGCTAAATTGAGGATTTATACGATAACAGTCAGCCATTAAATCAATAATAAGCTCTTCATTTATAGCATTAGGTATAACAGTGTAGCCAAGCTCTTCGATATCATTTAAATAAGTATCGTCGGCTGAAAAGTTAATCATTCAAGTGGGTCATTTTTTGAAGGTGCGACAGTGTAGCTCAAAAGAAGTTAAAAGCTATCACTTTGTGTCGCACTTATCTCAAGACAAAACGAGGTTAGTTGATTGTCGTTGCGGCTTTTTTAATGAGAGATAACAGTTGATCTATATGTTCATTAACAGCTGTCTGTTTGTTTGTTTGTACGACTAACTGTTCGTGGCTTAAACTCTTATTTGTTTTTAGCTGAATTAACTCAGAGTGCTCAGCTACAGCATTCGTATGCTCTATGCTAGCAATAGCAAAGTGGTCTGACTTTTCTAAACCAGCTATGACCTGTTCAATACTACCCACTTTAATGCTTGATGACTTATTTAAAGAGTCAATTGCTTCATTTAGCATTGTTTGAACTTGTTTTGATTGCGAAAAGCAACCATACATCGGGTAGCTATCAAGGTCGTGCTTACTAATGTCATTTTTTTGAGCTAATGGGTGATTTTTAGATACGAATAAAATGAGTTGATCTGGTAAATGTATATCACTGCCAATACTATTAATCGCTTGTGAATATACGCTAATATCAATTTCACCTAGTTGAAGCTTTCGGCTCAGTTCGTGTTCTTCTTGCAGTTGCATTTCTATTTTTACATGTGGGTACTGTGCTAAAAATTGCCCGCAAGAAATAGGTACAACATTACTTGCTTTATTGGTGTAACCAATAATTAATCTCTCACCTGTTTTTCCACTTACGGATTGAAAAATAAGCTTTTTAGTAAGCTCTAGCTCAGATAAAGTGTTTTTTGCGTAATCAAGGAATAGCTCACCTTGCTGAGTTAGCTTTACAGAACGAGTTGAACGTTTAACTAGTTCGTATCCCATTTCATCCTCAAGTGTTTGAATACTTCGCGTAAGTGCGGAGGTGCTGATTTGGGTTTGTTCTGCTGCTTGTCTGAAATGGCGTAGTATGCCGAGTGCTACAAATTGTTCTAATTGTTCAAATCTCACTTTATAGTCCCTTTTTATAAGTAAGTCGCGGATGCCGCGAACATCAATTATATTAATTTTTAGCTAAACAAAATAGTAAAATTTAATATCTAAATGCGTTTGCAAATTTATGACAAATTTTGGTCAGGATATCCCCCTTTTAATATTTATCAAAGAGGTAAATTGTTAAAAAGTATTATCCTTTAGCCTTAAAACTCATGATTTATTACTTACCTAGTATCCTTTTTAGGGATAAGTAAATCATAAAAAAGACTTTGTAATCAATTTTTTATATATTCTAGTAAAGACGAACATTCTAAATTAAGAAAAAAGTATGCCACATAATAGGGTATTGATTAAGCACAATTTACGAATAGTTGAATGAACATTGACACATATCAGCTTTTTATTTAACAAAGTTACGATTAACACGGTTGCTTAATGGTTTGTTTTCTATGCTTTGGAGTTCTATTTCAATAGCATCACATGATATGTGGATTTCAAATAAAGAGGTTAATAACGATAAACTTAAGCAAGTTAAGCTAACACCAAATAAAATAATGCCCGCTGTATTAAATTCAATAAATAGTGCAAACATGGATAAAGTGCATAATAAAAATGATGCCACACCATATACTTGCATAGTTCTAATTAGCTTAATACGCTTTCTCAAGTTTGTTATTTGCGCGACGACAACGGGACGAATTGACTCTCCTTCTCGTGCATTTAGTTCCCGAATTAATTGTGCTAATACTAAAAATCGGTTTGTGTAGGCAAGTAATAACAATGATATTGCAGGAAAAAGTAAACCTGGAGTGGTGAGTGTCATAATGTATCCTTAAGTGGTATTACTAGCTTTAATTTGTACAGCGTAACGCAAGATATTGTATACATAAAATAAACGAGGTGGAAATTGCAAAATACTAATAATACAAACGAAACAGTAGGCTCTTTTCAATGGGTAACAATTTATAATGCCGAAAATACCCTTGAAGCTAATATTCTTAAAGGTTTAATACAAACAAGTGGTATTGAATGCCAAATTAAAGGAGAGATGTTGCAAGGCGCAATGGGAGAAATCCCATTTGATCAAACCCAAGCTAGCGTGCAGGTTTATGCGATAAAAGAGCGCCATGCGCGACAAATATTGGTAAACTATCAACAAGTAAAACAATCCGCTCCAGATTGGGTATGCCCTAACTGTAATGAGCATAATGGATCAACATTTGATTTTTGTTGGTCATGTGAGACATTAAAGAATGACTAAAGCAAATAATTTTCAGCGTATTAGAGAGCTAAACTATTTACAAAAAGCCGTTTTAGCGAGTGCTTTAATTGAGCGAATGCTGCCAAATTACGGTTTATTTAGCGAAGCAACAGGGTTTGGTGACGAAACCTTATTACGAAATTCGCTTAATGTTTGTTGGGAAAAAATATTACTACCTAAAAGTAAAATAGATCTCGAGAAACAAGTTGAAAAAATAGAGCCAAATGTTCCTGAACTTGCTGATTTTGATATGTTTGGTACGTATCCAGCTATTGATGCAGCAACGTCGTTACTTAGCTTAATGCACGGTTTAATGGCGCAAGACGAGCAAGAGTTCATTAGTGTAAGCAAAATATCGCAAGCGACCGTTGCGCGTTTTATTGAATACCAAATGACAGTTGAAGGTGAAATCGCAGATAATACCGCCGTTAGAGAGCATCCATTAATGCAATACGAGATTGAAGTATTGGGTGAGCTAATTGATTTTGTAGAGAATATGGGGCGTATTACCTCCGATAGCGTAAAGGCACTTAAAAAGTTTGCCCTTGAAGATGGCCAAACAAATATTGGTCTTTCGTTATAAAAATAGTTTAGTAATAATTTAAAAAGGCTGGAGAAATACTGTGCGAATTTTAGGCATTGAATCGTCGTGTGATGAAACGGGTATAGCAATATACGATGATAAAAAAGGCTTGTTAGCTCATCAATTATATAGCCAAGTAAAAGTACACGCTGATTATGGCGGTGTAGTGCCGGAGCTTGCATCACGCGATCATGTTCGTAAAACGCTACCGCTTATAGATGCTGCTTTTGCGCAAGCTGGTTGTGGCCCCGAAGATTTAGATGGTATTGCTTATACTGCAGGACCTGGCTTGGTTGGCGCACTACTTGTAGGTACCTCCATTGGCCGCTCTCTAGCATACGGGTGGGATATTCCTGCGGTAGCGGTTCATCACATGGAAGGGCATTTACTTGCCCCTATGCTTGAGGAAAATATCCCTGAGTTTCCGTTTATTGCTTTATTAGTATCTGGCGGTCATACCATGATGGTTAAAGTAGCAGGTATTGGACAATACGAAGTACTAGGTGAGTCGGTTGATGATGCTGCAGGTGAGGCTTTTGATAAAACGGCTAAGTTGCTTGGTCTTGATTACCCCGGTGGTCCGCGCTTAGCTAAAATGGCTGAACAAGGTGTTGCTAAACGCTTTGTATTTCCTCGTCCGATGACTGATAAGCCAGGCCTTGATTTTAGTTTTAGTGGTTTAAAAACAGCTGCATCAATCACTATTCGTGAAAATGATGATGACGAACAAACTAAAGCCGATATAGCGCATGCATTTCAAACTGCAGTTATTGATACGCTTGTTATTAAATGTAAGCGAGCACTTAAACAAACCGGTATTAAACGTTTAGTCATTGCAGGCGGAGTAAGTGCAAATACACAGCTTCGTTTACAGCTTGAGCGCGTTATGAAGGGCATGAAAGGCGAGGTTTTTTATCCTCGTACTGAGTTTTGTACCGACAATGGAGCAATGATTGCTTATGCGGGTATGCAGCGTTTAAAAGCAGGGCAATTTGCCACGCTTGATATGAAAACAAAACCGCGTTGGCCAATAGATAGCTTGGAAGCTATTTGATACTCGATATATTAAATGTTTTAATTTTCATCTGTGGGTGTTTTTTTAGTGCCCACTTTTGGTTCATCGCCACTAAATAATCTAATAATATTAGTGCGATGACGAAAAATAATTAAGATCGTAATAAAAGCGACTGGTAATGTATAAAGTGGTTTTATTAGCCAAGTATACAAAGGTGCTAAAGAGACAGTAACTAATGCTGCAAGTGATGAATAACGTGTAACTGCAATAATAACTAACCACGTAAAAATAAGTAAACCTGCCAGCGATAAACCAATAGGTAATAATGACCCAAATGCTGTAGCGACTGCTTTACCGCCTCTGAAACTAAAAAACAGTGGATACATATGCCCTAAACACGCAGCAACTGCAATCAAACCTAACTCAAATGGCTCAAACTTTAAAAAATAAGCGCCCCAGACCGGAATCGTCCCTTTTAAAATATCAAAAATTAACACTAAGCAAGCAGGTAATGCACCTCCCAATCTATAAACATTAGTTGCGCCTGGGTTGTTAGAACCATGGCTTCGAGGATCTGGAAGGGTGAATAGTCGTGACACCAATATGGCCGATGAAATTGACCCGAGTAAATAAGCTAAAACAAATATCAAAATGGCTAACACACGCTTCCTTACTTTTTTATTGTTATACCAACCACATTTAATGCAATTGGTATTGCTTTTGGGCTATTATTGGCGGCAAAATTTATCGTAAAAATTATTATGCTTCTTTCATTACTAGCTAACCTAGCTATTTTGTTATTGTAGAAGGATTTTTTACATATTTAAACACTGATTAAAGCATATACAGCATTAATTTTTTTGATGCTTTATATAACAAGTTCAGTCGTTTTGGTTATTTGGAGTATCAATGGACAAGGTATTTATATCTCAATTGCACGTCGACACTATTATTGGAGTGTACGACTTTGAAAAAGAAAGTAAACAGAGCCTTTATTTTGATATTGAAATGCTGAGTGATATTAAACCCGCAGCTGCGAATGACGATATTAATTTAGCACTTGATTACTCAAAAGTAAGTGAGCGAGTTATTGAGCACTGCACTGCAAAACCAGTTGAATTACTCGAAACATTAGTAGAACAATTAGCGCAAATTATTTTGACTGAATTTAATACTCCACAAGTAACAATTAAAGTAAGTAAACCCGCAGCAGTGGCGCAAGCGCAAACTGTAGGTGTTGAAATTACACGCGCTAAGGTAAGTAACTAAATGGCGCAGATTTATATCAGCCTTGGGTCAAATATAAATAAAGTACATCACATGCAGTCTGCATTAATCGCACTTGAGAGCCACTTTAAAAAAATTATTCACTCGTCTGTTTTTGAGAGTGAAGCGGTGGGGTTTGCTGGTAATAATTTTTATAACTCAGTGGTTGCAGCGACAACAAGCATGGCATTGGCTGATGTATGCGCTCTACTTAAGCAAATAGAACGTGATAATGGCCGTACTGCCAGTGACAAAAAATTTAGCCCTCGGACACTGGATTTAGATTTACTGTTTTACGACGATGTAATTTGCCAAAGCCCTGCACAACTGCCTCGTGACGAAATAACTAAAAATGCATTTGTATTACAGCCTCTGAGCGAGGTTGCTCCTGATTTTTATCACCCTGTAGCTAAACAAACAATTGCTCAGTTATGGAGTGCGTATAATAACCCTCAACAAAAATTATGGAAGGTGGAGTTTTCTAACCCATGAGTATTATTGAAATAATTATTTTAGCCCTCATTCAGGGGTTTACTGAGTTTCTACCTATATCGAGTTCAGCGCATTTAATTTTACCATCGCAAGTTTTAGGCTGGGAAGATCAGGGACTTGCATTTGATGTCGCTGTTCACGTTGGGACTTTAATTGCGGTCGTTATTTATTTTCGTAAAGAGGTGGCCGATATACTTACTGGGTGGTTTAAATCATTTGGCGCACAAGGTACTACAGATGATAGTAAGTTAGGCTGGTGGATTATTTTAGGCACTGTTCCAGCGGCTATTTTAGGCTTACTGCTAAAAGACTTAGTTGAATTGTATTTACGCAGTGCATGGGTTATTGCCACAACGACCATTGTATTTGGTTTACTCCTTTGGTACGCCGATGCAAAAGGTAAGCAAATTAAAACTATTTACCAACTTAATTGGAAAACAGCGCTTCTCATCGGTTTTGCACAAGCTGTTGCAATGATCCCGGGAACTTCTCGCTCAGGTATTACCATGACTGCTGGTTTAATGCTTGGAATGAATAAGCAAAGCGCAGCGCGTTTTTCGTTTTTACTGGCAATTCCTATTATTTCTATGATGGGGCTATATTACACAGTAGAGCTTGCGCTAGGCGATCATGTTGTAGATTGGAACACGTTATTACTAGGTGTGGGGTTATCGTTCCTATCAGCTTATGCATGTATATTTATGTTTTTGAAAGTGATAGAGCGAATGGGTATGCTGCCGTTTGTAATATACCGCTTATTACTAGGTGTTGGCTTGATTGTATTTTTGACAATGTAGTTAACCACTGACGAACAAAAAAGCCTTCTAACTTAAGAAGGCTTTTTTGTTATTAAAGTGTTGTTTTTTGGCATGAGTGAAATGCTTACTCGCAATGGTAACTCAGCACTAATTTTGGCATTATAGCGCCATTAAACTTTACATTACTGTAAAGTGGTCACGCGATTTAAGGAAAGTATATGCATATACATATTTTGGGCATTTGTGGCACGTTTATGGGTGGTATTGCAGCCATAGCTAAATCGTTGGGTCATAAAGTAACCGGCTCTGATCAAAACGTTTACCCGCCAATGAGTACGCAACTTGAAGATCTTGGTATTGAATTAACCCAAGGCTATGACGTATCTCAATTAGATCCAAAGCCTGATATGGTGGTTATTGGTAATGCAATGAGCCGTGGTAACCCGTGTGTTGAATATGTCCTTGATAAAGGTCTGCCTTATACTTCAGGTCCTGAATGGCTTAAACATAATTTATTGCAAAACTCATGGGTGCTTGCTGTAGCAGGGACCCATGGAAAAACAACCACAGCGAGTATGTTGGCATGGGTATTAGAATACGCTGGCTTAAAGCCTGGGTTTTTAATTGGCGGCATAGTACAAAACTTTGGTATATCAGCGAAAGTGGGCGAAACGCCATTTTTTGTTATTGAAGCCGATGAATACGACACAGCTTTTTTTGATAAGCGCAGTAAGTTTGTGCATTACCTCCCGCGTACGCTTATTTTAAATAACCTTGAATTTGATCATGCTGATATTTTTGAAGATTTAAACGCAATAAAAAAACAATTTCATCACTTAATGCGTACATTACCCCAAAGCGGCAAGGTAATTTGGCCAAAGCAAGACGTAGCGCTTAATGACGTAATAGCACAAGGGCTTTGGAGCGAAAGCGAAACGCTCGGTGTTGATTGGAATTATGAGCTAATAAAAGCCGATGGTAGTGAGTTTAATGTATTACTTAATGGCGAAAAGCAGGGAGTTGTTCGCTGGCAAGCAATAGGCGAGCATAATGTTAAAAATGCGATAATGGCTATAGCTGCTGCGCGCCATGTGGGTATAGCCATTGATCATAGTATTGATGCGTTAGGAGAATTTATTAGCCCTAAAAGGCGTATGGAGCTTAAGGCTGATATAAATAATATTAAAGTGTATGACGACTTTGCGCATCACCCAACGGCAATTAAAACAACGCTTGCGGGCTTGCGCGCAAAAGTAGGCTATGAAAAAATTATCGCTATTTTAGAGCCGCGCTCAAACACCATGAAAATGGGCGTACACCAACATACATTATTAGATTCACTGCGTGATGCTGACGAGGTACTACTTTTTGAACCAGAGAATCTAAATTGGTCGCTAAAAGAACAAGCAGATAAAGCGGGTATGCAGTGCTTTAACAGTACACAAACAATTATTGATACAGTGCTTGAAAATATTGAGCCTAATCAACACATTTTAATTATGAGCAATGGCGGTTTTAATGGCCTTCATCAACACCTTGTTAATGGTTTAGCTGCTAAATACAGCGGAGAATAACGTGCAATTTAAAGATAAAATTACGCTCGCTTTTAGTGGTGCATCAGGTGCGCCTTATGGGCTTAGGTTACTTGAAGTATTGCTTGAGCAGCAATTTCAAGTTTACGTACTTATCTCAAGTGCTGCGCGAGTGGTGCTTGATACAGAATCAAACATCAAGCTCTCTGGTAATGAAGATAAAGCCACTGAGCAGTTAAGTACGCTGTTTAATGCCAAACCTGAACAGCTAAAAGTATACGGTAAAGATAACTGGTTTAGCCCTGTGGCTTCGGGCTCTGCTGCTCCTAAAAAAATGGTAGTATGCCCATGTAGTGCCGGGTCGGTTTCTGCAATTGCAGTGGGGGCGTCTGATAATTTATTAGAGCGCGCCGCTGATGTGGTAATTAAAGAACGCGGACAGCTCATTTTAGTGCCTCGCGAAACACCATTTAACGAAATTCATTTAGAAAACATGCTTAAGTTATCTCGTTTAGGGGTAACAATTATGCCAGCCGCACCTGGTTTTTATCATAAGCCACAAAGTATTGAAGACTTAGTTGATTTTATGGTGGCGAGAATTTTAGATCATTTAAATATTGAGCATAACCTAACAAAACGTTGGGGTTATGGTGAGGGTAAGTAATGAATAAGCAAAATATTGCTTTAAATATAGAAGGCCTTACCAAGGTTTATAAAAATGGTGTTGAGGCTATTAAAGGCGTTGATTTACAAGTTGAAGAGGGCGATTTTTTCGCTTTGCTTGGTCCAAATGGAGCTGGTAAATCAACTACTATTGGTGTTATTTCGTCACTTGTTAATAAAACAAAAGGCAAAGTAGAAGTATTTGGCTGTGATATTGATACTGATTTAGAAGCTGCAAAAGCGCATTTAGGCTTAGTGCCGCAAGAGTTTAACTTTAGCCAGTTTGAAACGCTTAGCCAAATACTGGTTAACCAAGCCGGTTATTATGGTGTGCCACGTGGCGAAGCCCATAAACGTGCTGATAAATACCTAGCGCAGCTGGGGTTGTTAGAGAAAAAGACAAGCAAGCTCGTACGCTTTCAGGCGGAATGAAACGTCGATTAATGATTGCACGCGCCCTTATGCACGAGCCAAAATTACTTATACTTGATGAGCCAACAGCGGGTGTAGACATAGAACTTCGTCGTTCAATGTGGGATTTTTTACGCCAAATAAATGAGCAAGGCGTTACTATTATTTTAACCACACACTACCTTGAAGAAGCTGAGTTACTGTGTAAAAACATAGCGATTATTGATTCTGGTCGAATTGTTGAAAACACCACCATTAAAGCACTGCTTGCAAAGCTTGATAAAGAAACCTTTATTTTAGATTTAAAAATGCCAGCAAACCCTGTCACGCTTGAAGGTTATAAGTTTACGATGACGGACGATCATACTGTTGAAGTAGAAGTCGCTAAATCACAGGGCTTAAATGCGGTATTTAGCGCATTAACAACCCAAGGAAATACAGTATTGAGTATGCGAAATAAAGCAAACAGACTAGAAGAGTTATTTGTAGGATTACTAGAGCAAGGGCGGGGCGAATAAATGTTTAAATATGGCGTAGCCTTAAAGAGTTTATGGATTAAAGAGTGTATTCGTTTTTTACGTATCTGGGTACAAACCTTAGTGCCGCCAGCAATTACGATGAGCTTATATTTTGTTATTTTTGGTAACTTAATTGGTTCACGTATTGGTGATATGGGCGGCTTTAGTTATATGGAGTTTATTGTACCTGGTCTTATAATGATGTCGGTTATTACTAATTCCTATTCCAATGTAGCCTCTAGTTTTTATTCAACAAAGTTTCAAAAAAGCATTGAAGAGCTTTTAGTTGCACCTGTGCCTAACTACATTATCGTGCTTGGTTATATGGGCGGTGGTATGACGCGCGGTATTATGGTGGGCTTTATAGTTACCTGTGTGTCGTTGTTATTTGTTGATATTCAAATTCATAATATTTTTGTAATTATGGCGACCGTTATTTTAACCTCGGCTGTATTTGCTTTAGGTGGTTTAATTAATGCAATTTATGCAAATAGCTTTGACGATATAAGCATTATCCCCACCTTCATACTAACGCCATTAACCTACTTAGGAGGGGTGTTTTATTCTATATCGTTATTGCCTGAATTTTGGCAAAATGTATCACAAATCAATCCTATAATTTACATGGTTAACGCATTTCGTTATGGCTTTTTAGGCGTGTCGGATGTCGATTTAAGCGTGGCGCTTGGGGTTATTTTAGTATTTATAACAGCGTTATTTACATTAGCGCTTACATTAATTAAAAAAGGTGTGGGGCTAAGACACTAATGAGTGATGCAAATTCACGTAGTATTGTATCTAATCAAGCGGGTATTCACGAAAAGCTTGATGAAATAGTAAATAAGCACTTAGAGGCAGAGTTTAAAAAACCGATTGCAGCGCATACTCAGGCCGCATTTGATGAAGTAAACGCTAAAGTACAGGCCTTTAATGGCCCGCTTATTTTAGACTCGTGCTGTGGCGTGGGTGAAAGCTCAGCTAACTTAGCTAAGCGCCATCCTGATGCACTTGTCATTGGTATTGATAAGTCATCACACAGATTAGATAAGCACGATGTTGAGTACAAGCAAACAGACAGCGGGCAATATATTTTAGTTCAAGCTGATTTAAATGATTTTTGGCGTTTAGCGGTTGCTGCTAATTGGCAACCTACGCACCATTACTTGTTGTATCCAAATCCATGGCCTAAGTCTAAGCATATTCGTAGACGCTGGCATGGCGCGGCTATTTTTCCATTTATTGTTAAGTTAGGTGGCCAATTAGAAGTGCGCAGCAATTGGGATATTTACGTTAAGGAGTTTGCTAGGGCACTTGAATTAACAGGCAACCCTTGCGATGTAACGCTTTATGAGTCAGACGATGCAATTACGCCTTTTGAGCGTAAATACTGGGCCAGTGGCCAGCAAAGCCACCGACTCATTATTAATTTAATGACCAATTTAACTCATTAGTTCTTCATCACTTTGAGAATTAACATGTGGCGCTGGGGGAGCAAAATAAATACCTTGCATCAGCGTCACATTCGCTTTTTTCAGTGCGGTCACTATGGTTGCATTTTCTACTGAACCGGCTGTGAGTTGTAAGCCAAGTTGGTTTGCAAAGCTTGCTATGTGTTCAATAAACAAATAGATATCTTTATCGTTAACAATTTGTTTTATTAAGGCCCCATCTAGCTTAATACCATCGACTTCAAGTTTTAGTACGTTAGAAATATTTGAATAACCACTGCCAAAATCATCAATGATTACTTTTACACCCTTTGTTTTAACCATTCCTATGAATGCTTTTACCTCTGAAAAATTAGCTATAGCTTGTGTTTCTAATAATTCTAAGGTGATGTTACTCGGGTGTGGATAACGTTTTAATTCGTCGGCTATAAATTCGCTCAAACTAGGATCAAGCATATCTTGCGCGGTTATATTTAAGCTCCAGCAAATATCTGTTTTTCTAAAGCGGCTAATACATTGTGAGAATATAGTACGAGTTAACAAGCCATCCATTCTTGAACGGGTAACTACATTTAAAAAAGCCTCTGGCTTGAGTATTTCACCACTTGCTGTAACCATGCGCGCTAAACATTCATACTGCACTACGCGTTTAGTGTTTATATCAATAATAGGTTGAAAGTAAGGGACAATACGGTTGTTATCAAATGCTTCACGAACCTCTTTAGCCATTTCTACATTGTATTGATATTGCACTTTTACATCGTGAAGTGCTTTTGAGTAATTAACAACGGTATGGCGACCTTGTTTGGCTTGCAGTGCCGCAATATGGGCATTTTCTAATAACAAAGATTTGTTACCGCTGGCTATACCGGCACACAACGTAATATAAATAAACGGGTCGGTTAATAGTGGGGTATTAAAGTTGTAGGTTTCGATTAAGTCGTTAAACTCATCGTACGGAATTTCTTTTGGTGCAAGTAATACCAGTTTATTGGTCGCTAAGCGATAAATATGACAACGAGCAGAGCAGCGACTTTTAAAATGCATGAGCAAGTTCTTCATTACTTTATCGCCCACTTCAGTGCCATAAAAGCTATTTATGTCTTCAATTTCGTTAATCCAAATAACAGCTAATTGCATATGGTGCGCATTACTTTGCTTTAGGAAGTATTCAAGCGCTATATGATTTGCAAAGCCCGTACTGGAGTCTGTTGCTAAAGATCGTTTGAGTAAGTAAATATAAATAGTTGCAACAAGTATAGCGATGAAAAAAGAAGCTCGCCATAGCGGCCGCCTTTGATACACTTTCTTTAAGTTTTTGGTTTAAATCATAAATGGTGATATCAGCACCTGTTATGTAGGTTTTACCATTAGTGTTATCAACATAAGGGATAAAAATAGTTTTAAAATGTCCCCATTGATCTGCTGATATTTCAAATACAGGCTCTGTCGAATAAAAAGTACTAATGTTCGCCTTAGTGGCTTCAGGGTAAAGATCTAAAAACTGGGTTACTTTGCCATTGCTTTGGTCTTCTTTTGTATAACTCGATGCACTAAAGTAGACTTTGTTATCTTGAAGTACCATCGCGTATACATAAGCAATGTTGAGTGCTTGGGCAAAGTCAGAAAGTTGCTTACTCTTTTTTGATAATCAGAAAAACTAATCGTTTTTCCCTGATTAACTTTATTTAGGTATGTATCGCCGAGTATATGCTTAACACTGGTGGCTGCGTTAAGTAAGCGCGTATCAACAGAGTGCATTATATCTGCGCGTGTTGTTTGGTAAGTATAATAAACGTAGGTAAGTAAACTGATTAAAAATAGGCTAAAACCCGCCATTAACCAACTTACCCTTACTCTTCCTTTTAGCATGTGCGTCCCTTTTTTGTTATTTTTTTATTATACGCAAAATATATAAATGCCCAATAATTAATTCTTATTTATTGGCAAGGCTTAAATATTAATTAAATTATCACTTTTTTGTCATGTCTTTGTCTGCTTTTATGGCTTTAAGCGAGACATTTTAGTTATATTGCAGTAAAGTTAGCGCAATTAATTAAAAACACTGTTACTTAAAATAACGTCTTAGTTTGGCGTGTTTCATAGACAAACACGTGTTTTAGCTACACACACACTAGGTATTGAGATGGATCAAAAGCGTTGTGCCGTCGCCTCTAAAGAAAGCCTTAAGCGTATATTTACTGTACCTGAAGCGCCAGACTCAACTTTAAGCAAAATCGAGCTTGAAATTTCGAGTAATTTAGCAGGTTTCTTAAACGAAAATATTGCGGCAATTGAAAAACCATTACATGAAATAGAAAAAGACTTTCAATCGGCAGTGATCCCAGAAGATCCAACGTTTGTATCTGCTTATGCCCAAGACATTATGGAGCAACTTGTTGCGCATTCTGTGCATACAGCTGCGCCTAGCTTTATTGGTCACATGACCTCTGCTTTGCCGCATTTTTTATTACCACTGTCAAAACTGATGGTAGGGCTAAATCAAAATCTAGTAAAAATAGAAACATCTAAAGCGTTTACGCCTCTTGAACGTCAAGTACTTGGGATGATGCATCATCTAGCTTATGGGCAAGAAGACTCATTTTATTCTAAATGGATGCACAGTGCTAAAACCTCATTAGGTGCATTTTGCTCTGGTGGTACGGTTGCTAATATTACTGCGCTTTGGATTGCGCGAAACCGTTTATTAAAACCGGATGGCGATTTTAGAGGTATAGGCGCACAAGGCTTAATTGCCGGTATGCTGCATTATGGCTATAAAGGTTTAGCGGTATTAATATCAGAACGTGGACATTATTCATTAGGTAAATCGGTTGATTTACTCGGCATTGGTCGCGATAACTTAATTGGTATTAAAACCTGCGAAAATAATAAAGTCGATGTAATAGCGATGCGCGAAAAAGCACGTGAGCTTGAAGCGCAAGGCATTAAAGTAATGGCCATTATTGGGGTCGCGGGGACAACCGAGACCGGTAATATTGACCCACTGGACGAAATGGCCGATTTGGCACAAGATATTAACTGCCATTTTCATGTAGATGCTGCATGGGGAGGAGCGACGCTTTTATCAAACACGCATCGTCCTTTATTAAAAGGAATTGAGCGAGCAGATTCAATTACCATTGATGCACACAAACAAATGTATGTACCCATGGGCGCTGGTTTAGTTTTATTTAAAGATCCTGCTGCAACTGATGCAATAGAGCACCATGCTGAGTATATATTACGTAAAGGTTCAAAAGACTTAGGTAGCCACACGCTTGAAGGTAGTCGCCCAGGTATGGCGATGTTAGTACATGCTTGCTTACGTGTTATTGGTCGCAAAGGCTACGAGATGTTAATCGATCGTAGTATAAAAAAAGCACATTATTTTGCTGGTTTAATTAAAGCAGATGAAGATTTCGAACTTATTTCAGAGCCTGAGCTGTGTTTACTAACGTATCGTTATGTACCTAAACAGATTAAGCAGGCAATAAAAGATGCTGATGTAACAACACGTTTAGACATTTTTGCATCACTTAATCGTTTTACTGCGAGTATGCAAAAGCGTCAGCGGGAGTCTGGTCGCTCGTTTGTATCACGTACACGCCTAACGCCATCTAAATACGATAATCAACCTACTGTTGTATTTAGAGTGGTCCTTGCAAACCCACTTACATCAGGCGCTATTTTAAAAGATATTTTAGCCGAGCAAAAAGAACTAGCTAAAACAGATCCTGTATTTAAAAAGTACCTCAGTAAGTATATGTAGCTAATAGGGTGTAATTTAAAACAAGAAGACGCTTAATTGCGTCTTTTTTTACTTGGTTACTTAATAAACTTGAGGGATTAAACCTAACGCTAATTTCTTATTTACAACTGTATGAACACAGGAGTAATACCAATCTGCTTAAATATAGGGTCTATTTAACGTTAAGGAAATTACGCTAGAACTAGGCAAAAAATTTTGTATCTAGTTGCTCTAAATAATTATTTTCTGTTGTAATCGATAAGATTTTTTTATCTCAAAATAGGGCACTTAATTAAGTTAATTGATATTAAAACAGCTGGCTTTAATAATGTTACTGATAATTTTTTGTGACGGTTTTATTTTTTCCATTGCTAAAAACTCATCAGGCTGATGGGCTTGATTTATTGAGCCCGGCCCCATAACGATTGTTTCACACCCTAATTGCTGAATAAAAGGTGCTTCAGTACAGTAATTAACAGCTATTGCTTTTTGCCCTGCTATTTTTTCAGCTAATATCACTAAAGCACTGTTGGTGTTGCCAGTAAAGGCCGGTATTGGCTCGTGTAAATCAATTACGCTGACCGCATTAGGGTATTGTTGATTTATCTCTTTCGTTGCATCAAGTACTAATGCTTGTAACTCTTTTACACTCAAACCTGGTAATGGGCGCATATCTATATGCATTTCTGCAGCAAGCACAAATTCGGTTAGCGTTGTCGCCGCCATGAATATTACCAAAATTTAATGTTGGGTAAGGTATTTCAAAGTGGCTTAATGAATATTTATGCTTTAACTGCTCTTTTAAGATCAATAATTTTGAAGTCACTTTATGCATGATTTCTATGGCGTTGAGACCACGTTCGGGATCAGAGCTATGACCTGAGCGTCCAATTACTCTAATCGCTGTACTCATATGTCCTTTATGTGTAAATACCGGTGTCATATCAGTAGGTTCACCAATTATACATCGCGCAGGTTTTAAATTTGGGTGCTTACATATTTGCTGTGCACCTGCCATTGTGGTTTCTTCGTCGGCAGTGGCGAGTATTAAGATAGGCTGGGTTTGCTGCTTTTCATCAAGTTCACTAATTGCTTGTAATACAAACGCAAAAAAACCTTTCATATCAATGCTACCGAGCCCATATAATTTATTGTCGAGTTCGGTAAGCTTAAACGGATTATGATTCCAGCGACTATCATCAAACGGGACAGTATCGGTGTGGCCCGCGAGCATTAATCCACCATCTCCTTTGCCACGTTTAGCTAATAAATTATAGCGACCTTTACCTCCTTCTAATTCAATGATTTCACATGTAAAGCCAAGTGTTTCGCACCACCTCGCAAGTAGTTCAATTACGCTTTTATTACTCATACACTGACTATCTTCAATTGCACTGATAGACGGAGCTGCAATCAATTGTTGATACATAGAAATAAACGATGGCAAAGGCATAAAAAAATCCAAAATAAGTATTCAATTTAATTGCATAACAATATAAAAGTATTTATGATGAATATCAATTCACTTTTTAAGCATAAATATATTAAAGTAACGTTATGAAAACAATGCGACGATAATCAAAATTCATTAATAAAAGGCTAAATTAGCGCCAAGGCTAGTTTAAGCGAACAAGATAGACAAGTAACAACTAATTTTAAGATAACGAGTAACAAATGAATGTAGTGATTATTGGCGCAAGCGGTTACAGCGGCGCAGAGTTAGCAAGTTTAGTTGCTAAACACCCAAACTTAACTTTAGCGGGTTGTTATGTATCAGAAGGTAGCTTAGATAAAAATAAATTGCTAAGTGATTTATATCCTGAACATCTAGGCTTGCTCGACTTACCATTACTCCCTCTTGGTGAATCAGCTTTTGATGACATTCAAACTAGTGCTGACTATGTGTGCTTATGTACAGACCATAAAGTGAGTGTTGATTTAGCACCGCGTTTTTTAGCAATGGGTAAAAAGGTATTTGATTTATCTGGTGGCTATCGCCTTGCAAGCAATGATGATTACGTTACATATTATGGTTTTGAGCACCAACATCCTGAGCTATTAAATAAAGCTGCTTATGGTTTAGCTGAGTGGAATGGTGAAGCTATTGCCAATGCACAGTTAGTCGCTGTTGCTGGATGCTACCCAACGGCTGCACTAAATGCATTAAAGCCTTTGCAACAAGCCGGTTTATTAAGCGAACAGAGTATTATTATTAATGCGGTATCGGGAGTTACCGGTGCTGGACGTAAAGCAAGTGTTGGCACGCATTTTTGCGAGGTTTCGCTTACTCCCTATGGTTTATTTAATCATCGTCACGGTCCTGAAATTGAGCAACATCTTGGTCACCAAGTCTTATTTACGCCGCACTTAGGCAATTTTCCTCGTGGTATTTTAGAAACTATTTATGTGCAGTTAAAGCCTGAGGTAACAAGTGAGCAAGTAACACAAGCGTATCAGGTACTTGCCGATGAGCCACTTATTCGTTTATTAGGCGATAAAATCCCATCAATAAAAGGTGTAGCTAAGCAACCTTATGTTGATATTGGTTGGCAGCAACAAGGATCGCAATTAATTGTTATTGCAGCAATAGATAATTTATTAAAAGGCGCTGCAGGGCAAGCTTTACAGTGTATTAATCTATCAATGAATTTAGAGCATACCACGGGCTTAAAAGGAGCGTTTTAAATGAGTAAAAAAACGTGGGTTATTAAACTAGGTGGTGCTGTACTTAATACAGAAAACGCGGCTAAAGCATTGTTTGATGTACTTAATGAGCAACAAAATGCTCAGTTTGTAATTGTACACGGTGGCGGTGCACTTGTTGATACTTGGCTAAAAGAAGCTGGTTTTGCCAGTGCTAAGCACCAAGGTTTGCGTATCAGCCCTGCAGAGCAAATGCCTTACATCGTAGGTGCACTAGCAGGTTGTGCCAATAAACAATTAATGACTCAGGCTATTAGTGCAGGGCATAAACCGATTGGGTTAAGTTTGTATGAAGCGGGTGTTACTGCTACTCAAAAGTTAAAAGCACTTTGTTTAGTAGGTAAATGCACAAGCAACGATGATTCTATTATTAACGATTTACTTAAAATTGGCAGGCTACCGATCGTTAGCTCTATCGGTTTTGATGAGCAAGGCCTTTGGTATAACGTAAATGCTGATGAAGCTGCAGCGGCTATTGCTAGTAATTTAAACGCAGAACTTATTTTTATGACTGATGTAGAAGCGGTGCTTGACGTAAATAAGCAGCCCTTACATCAACTTGACACAAAACACATTGATACTTTAATAGATGAAGGAGTAATTGTGGGCGGGATGGAGGTCAAAGTTAAGACCAGCCTTCACGCTGCCCAACATTTACGACGCGGTGTGTATATTTCCAGCTGGCAAAAGCCAGAAAATTTAACTGACTTGCTTGAAGGCAAGCATGTCGGAACTAAAATTACACCATAGGTTTATTATGTTTAAGAATTTTTTAACCGGTTTAGAATTAGACCAAGAAGGCGCACTTAATTTATTAAAGTTAGCGCAAGACATTAAAGTAAAACCAGAGAAATACAGCCAAGTATTAGCTGGTAAATCGGTTGTAACGTTATTTGAAAAACAAAGTTTACGTACGCGTTTATCATTTGATATAGGTATTAATCGCCTGGGCGGTCACGCGGTTTATTTAGATCAGCAAAATGGCGCTATGGGTGCACGCGAATCAATTAAAGATTTCGCTCTTAATATTTCAACATGGGCTGACGGGATTGTAGCGCGTGTTAATCAACACAGTACGTTAACTACATTAGGTGAATATTCATCGGTACCGGTGGTTAATAGTTTGTGTGATTTGTACCACCCGTGCCAAGCACTCGCTGATTTTTTAACGCTTCAAGAAGTACATGGCGATGTAAGTGAGCTTAAAGTTGCTTACTTAGGTGAAGGTAATAACGTAACTCATTCATTGATGTTGTTAGCAGCTACACTAGGTACAGATTTTGTAGCTGTAACACCAAAAGGGTGCTCACCAGATTCACAAATACTTAAAAAAGCAGAGCAGATTGCAGCAATGAACGGTGCATCAGTTATGGTGAGTGATCGCGTTGAAGCTGCTGTTGGCGCAAATGTTGTTTACGCAGATACTTGGGTATCAATGGGTAATACAACACCAATTGAGCAAGTTAAAGCCAAGTATATGCCATATCAGCTAAATCAGGCATTGCTAGATCAAACCGGTGCTACGACGGTATTACACTGCCAACCGGCGCACCGTGAATTTGAAATTACCTCAGAGGTAATGGATGGTCCAGCATCTAAAATTATTCAACAAGCAGAGAATCGTATGCACGCGCAAAATGCTCTGCTAGTTACATTATTAAATCCAAATTTTGTTAAGGAACACCTATGAGTTCAATTAAAAAAGTCGTTTTAGCCTATTCAGGTGGTCTTGATACGTCGGCTATCGTGCCATGGTTAAAAGAAAACTACGGCTGTGAAGTAATCGCGTTTGTTGCAGATGTAGGTCAAGGCGCAGAAGAACTTGAAGGCGTAGAAGCTAAAGCAATTGCCTCTGGTGCATCTGAATGTTATGTAGTTGACTTAAAAGATGAAATGGTAAGTGATTACATTTACCCAACACTTAAAACGGGCTCAATTTATGAAGGCACTTATTTATTAGGTACCTCTATGGCGCGCCCAATTATAGCTAAAGCGCAAGTTGAAATAGCGCGTAAAGTAGGTGCCGATGCACTTTCTCATGGTTGTACTGGTAAAGGTAATGACCAAGTTCGTTTTGAATCATGCTTTGCAGCACTCGCACCTGATTTAAAAGTAATTGCGCCATGGCGTGAGTGGGACTTATCGAGCCGTGAGTCATTACTTGATTACTTGGCGGAGCGTGACATTCCGTGCTCAGCATCAGCGACAAAAATTTACAGCCGTGATGCTAACGCATGGCATATTTCACACGAAGGTGGCGAGCTTGAAGACCCATGGTGTCAACCAACTGAGCAAGTATGGACATGGACTAATTCTCCAGAGCAAGCACCAGATAAATCAGAACTCGTAACTTTAAAAGTTGTTGAAGGCGAAGTGGTTGCTGTAAATGGCGAAGAACTTAAACCATATGACTGTTTAGTTAAATTAAACGATATTGCATCACCTCATGGTGTTGGTCGTGTTGATATTGTAGAAAACCGTTTGGTAGGCATGAAGTCACGCGGTTGCTACGAAACGCCCGGCGGTACAGTTATCATGGCAGCACTTCAAGCAATTGACGAGCTAGTGCTTGATAAAGCAAGCCGTAAATGGAAAGAAGTGCTGGGTGGTGAATTTTCGCATTTAGTATATGACGGCCGCTGGTTTACACCACTTAAAGATTCTATTTTAGCCGGTGCAGAAGCGCTTTCTAAAGTGGCAACAGGTGAAGTCGTACTTAAATTATATAAAGGTCAAGTAACTGCGGTTCAAAAGCAGTCGCCAAATAGTTTATATAGCGAAGCATTTGCCACATTTGGTGAAGATGATGTGTATGACCAATCACACGCTGAAGGCTTTATTCGTTTATTCTCGCTTTCAAGCAGAATTTCAGCACTCGCTAAAAAGTAAATTATTACGCCCCTGTAAAAGGGGCAATACAGGGTTTGGAGATATTTCATGGCATTATGGGGCGGACGTTTTTCTACGGGTCCAGATGAGGCGTTTAAGCAATTTAACGACTCTCTTCCCTTCGATTATCAGTTAGCAGAGCAAGATATTATCGGCTCTGTGGCATGGGCTGGCGCACTTGAGCAAGTTAATGTGTTATCGAGTGATGAGCACAAAGAACTCGTTGCAGCATTGTATGAGTTACTTGAAGAAGTAAAAGCTGATCCACTCGCTGTAGCTACATCGGGCGCAGAGGATATTCACTCGCATGTTGAAGCTGCATTAATCGAAAAAGTAGGTGATTTAGCTAAAAAATTACATACAGGCCGAAGCCGTAATGATCAAGTCGCAACAGACTTTAGATTATGGTGCCGTGATACCGCTGAGCATATTTTAAAAGCAATTGAGCAACTTAAAGGCGAGTTTGTATCTTTAGCTGAGCGTGAACTTGGTACTATATTGCCCGGTTATACTCATTTACAGCGAGCACAGCCAGTATTATTTAGCCACTGGTGTATGGCTTACGTAGAAATGCTAGAGCGTGATGAAAGTCGCTTGCAAGACGCGAAAGCGCGCATGAATTTTTGCCCACTAGGAAGTGGTGCATTAGCCGGTACTGCTTACCCAATTGATCGTCAAGCACTTGCGCAAGGTTTGGGTTTTACTGGTGCGACTAAAAATAGTCTTGATGGCGTCTCTGATCGCGATTTTGTTGTAGAGTTATTAAGCTGTGCATCGATTTCGATGATTCATTTATCGCGTATGTCAGAAGATTTAATATTTTATAACTCGGGTGAAGCTGGTTTTATAGAGCTTGCAGATAACGTGACATCGGGCTCATCGCTTATGCCACAGAAAAAGAACCCTGATGCATTAGAACTTATCCGTGGTAAAACGGGTCGTGTATTTGGCGCGTTTAGTGCGATGATGATGACCTTAAAAGCACTCCCTCTTGCTTACAACAAAGACATGCAAGAAGATAAAGAAGGTATATTTGACGCTATGCCAACATGGCTTGCGTGTATTCATATGGCACAAGCTTGTATTAAGGGCGTTAAGGTAAGAGGAGATCGTACACTTGCTGCTGCTAAAGGCGGTCATGCTAATGCAACAGAGCTTGCTGATTATCTCGTCGCAAGAGGCGTACCTTTTAGAGAGGGGCACCACATTGTAGGCGTCCTTGTTCAGCTTGCTATTAGCGAAAATAAAACGCTAGAAGAGCTTTCGCTTGAGCAATACAAATCAGTTAATGATGTTTTTGAAGACGATGTATACCCGGTATTAGAAATTGATGCGTGTATAAAAGCGCGCCAAGCTCTTGGCGGCACATCGATTGAGCAAGTAACTGGTGCAATTAAAGAAGCCAAAAAAACAGCAAATAACGGTTCGTGATGCAAATCTAGATGACGTTGAATCTATAGCTAAGCTCATTCAGCATTGGGCTACAGTTGGCGAAAATCTACCTAGAGCTAAAAGTGACATGGTGCATTCTATAAATGAATTTGCGGTCACTGAAATTAACGGTAAGGTATCGGGCTGTGCCTCGCTGTATATATATGATACAGGTCTTGCTGAAATTCGCTCTTTAGGTATTGATCCTCAAAGCGTTGTTACTGGGCAGGGGCGGCAACTCGTTGAGCATTTGTTAATTAAAGCTAAAAAACTGGCGTTGAATAGAGTTATTGTACTAACGCGTGTGCCTGACTTTTTCGAAAAGCAGCGCTTTACCTTTTGCACTAAAGACAGTTTGCCAGAAAAAGTAATGAAAGATTGTGAGCTTTGTCTTCGTAAAGAAAATTGCGATGAAGTTGCTATGGAATTTATTTTAAAGCCAAGTAAAAGTGTGGAGATCCCGTGTAAATACGTGGCTTAAACTCCCTGGATACAAAAAACGTACGGTTATCCCTGTGCGTTTTTTTATATCTAAAACAAACTGGTTTGATCTGTTGCATTTTTAAAGTGTCAAATAAAGTTGGCATACAGGTTGCTTTATTATAGGTGGGTGGCAAAAATGGCTACCTAGATTAAAACAGGTAACATGTTTACCTATATAATAGCGTGATAAAAGTTGCGCAAACTATAATTTTATAAGGATTAATAACATGCAAATTTCAGCGAATAACCAAGTACAAATGCAAGCATATAATAAAACACAACAATTAAAGCCTGCAATGGAACAAACTGCTAGCCCTAAAACCCTTCAATCTGATACAGTAAGCTTCTCTCAAGAGGCGATGACTGCTGCGAGTACTGATTTACAGCGTGGTGGAATTATAGTTCCTATAAGACCTAAATAATAAAAGGTTATGAATGTTTTTAACTGAGTTCTTTGGCTTTTTCTCTCTATCGGCCTTTACTATGTGGGGGTTTTTGATGGCCTTCTTTTTTAACGTATTTATTTACTCGATAGGCCTAAAAAGAGAAACAACATTATTACTCAGTTCTTTTATTATGATGGTTTCTTATACTGTATCAGACTATTTTTTTAATTGGTTGTCACTTAAAAGCACCGTTTATCTTGACTGGGCTCTTTATGATTATGCCACTGTTACTGCTTTGTTTTTAGCATACAAACTATTAAAGAGAACGTCACCGTCTATGATGTATATAACTTCAGGACTAATAATAAATTCAATTTTTAGTTTGCTGATGTACGGTGATATATTTATAAATGAAACTAATGAACCCTGGTTTTTCTGGGATGTTTATACATTCACAGTTAATATCGTTGATTTTATTATGATTGTTGCATTAATAGTAGATCGAGATTTTCTAGGTCTTCATAAGTTAAAGAACAAAACCCTCAGCTACTTCAAATCACACGATACCCATAAATTAATCTAGTTTAAAATGTACGTTACTGAAGCCTTAATGGGTTATGTAGGAGCTTTCTCCCAATGGGGTTTTTTAATGGCTTTCTTATGCTGTTTAGCTACTAATATAAATAAGGAAAGTAAGTCTCCCGTTTATTTATCTACGCTTATGCTCTGCTCATATATTTTTAGTGGCTACATAGATTTATTAGAAAATTTATATTTAAGCTGGGCACTCTACGATTTCATTACAATTTTAGCTCTGTTAACTTTACAGTGCTTCAAAGTACTCCAACGTTCTGTAGCTTTTCACTTCATCATAATTTCGTTAACAATAAATGCTGTACTCACCCTCGTAATATATTATGACCTATACGTTTTATATAACTATGAGCCTTGGTGGTATTGGAGTGTTTATTCTATTGGCGGAAATATGTTCGATGTTTTAATGATTCTTTCACTAGTATTCAATAAAAATACCATTTTTAAAAGAGAGGCTGCATTGAACTTTAAAAAGTTGAAAAATATTGAATGAACTTTTAATTAGCCCAACAGTTTCTTTTTACATAGGTGCATTTGTACAATGGGGATTCCTTATGGCCTTTTTGTACTCCCTTGCTCATTCGATTAATAAGCCTAATAAAGAAAAAGTGTATTTGTCTTTGATTATGAGTGTTTCATATTCATTTAGTATATTTACAAATATGAGTACGGTAACTCATCTTGATTTTTTATGTTTTGATATTTTAACTATTATAGCTCTTACACTTCTAAGGCGATTTCTAAAAAAGGATGTTGCCTATATATATCTTCTAACTGGTTTGACTATAAATTCAATCCTGCACCTTTTTATGCACTATGATATTTATGTACTAGATAATGTTGATTATTGGTGGCTTTGGAATTTCTATTTAATAGTTATCAATTTAGTCGATCTCACAATGGTAACTATTCTCTTTTTTAACAAAGATTTTTTAGGTTTAGTTAAGTTTACTAAATTTTTAACTGAAAAATTTAACAGGTCACGCCATGCCTGACTTTCTATGGAGGCTGGCTGGTTTATACGACTATATAATTATTTTTATTACATGGTCTTTTGTTATTGCTTTTTTATATAATTTGTCTATTAGCATTAACAAGTATGACAAAAGCTGCACACAGCTTGCATTCATTATGGTGGTATCTTACACCTCAAGTATTTTTATGGATCCCTTTAGCAACACACCTCATTTGACCCTTTTCATATTTGATATCGTAACTATATTTTTTCTGATTATATGGCGGAGCTATTTTAGTAAAAGCCTCCCTATAGCCTTTTATTATCTTTTAGTTGGACTTAGCTTTAACGCATTTGTTTTTTTGGAATGCACTACGACAGTATTGTTTTAGGAAATTTAGACTACTGGTGGTTTTGGGCCTTGTATGTAATCGGGCAAATAATTTCTGATTTAACAATGCTTTTAGCTCTCCTAATTAATAAAGACTTTTTAGGTTTGGTTGCATTAAAACGTTATTTATTTGGCAGTACAAAAAGCATTCATAAAAAGGTTGAATAGAATGGAGGGTCTATTTTGGCAATTAAATTCAATTAATGAATATTTTGGAATACTTATTACATGGCTTTTTGTTTTTGCTTTTTTGTTCACTCTATCAATTGCTATTAATAAGCAAGATAAAAGCCGAGTTCACCTTTGCTTTATTATGATGGCTTCGTACACATCTAGTTTATTTATGGACATAACTACTGCAGCTCCACATTTAAAGTTGTTTATATTTGATGCACTAACAATTGCCGCTATTCTTATGTGGCGTATTTTTTTAGGACGTAAAATACCGTACGGATTTTATTATCTTATTGTAGGGCTTTGTATCAATGCCTCACTGTTTATGGGTATGTATATTGATAATACTCTTTATGGCAATTGGGACTTTTGGTGGCTGTGGATGCTGTATGGTTTCCTTATGCCTATTATTGATATTACGATGGCACTAATATTAATTATCAATAAAGACTTACTGAAGCTGGTTTGGTTAATTAAAAAATTAAAGACATCATCTATATCAAAGCTCATAGCTTAGTTCTTAAGGAACACAGACCGTGTGACTTCCTATCTTAAAACGGCAAATATCATTGTTTTTCTCAATGCTTTGCCGCTTACAATTTACCGCTAGTAGCTCAAATACACGATGTATCTTATGGCTGCACCGTGTTTGTTCTATGCAATCCAGAATATCATCCAACCAAAGATAACTGCACTTACTCGCTCTAAATGTCGAGATCGCACACTTAAACATACCCGCTGCACTATGGCAGATAAAACGCTTGATAAGTGTTTGCAGTATGCTCAGCCAAACCAATGATTCGGCAATATGAGGATCTCGTGTGATGAACCCTTTAAGGTTATTCCATGACTTTAGTTCTTTGAAAAACAACTCAATTTGCCAACGAGTTGCATATATATCGAGTAGTTCGTCAAAGCTAAACTGTGCCTCTTTTAAATTAGTAACAAGGAAAACGGGGCGCTTTTCATTCGGTAAATAGATAAGCCTGTACTCGGGCCCATTTTTCTTCCAACGTACTGTTAATTCAAGTGGTTGGCTTGCGAATTTATCGAGTAACGTTTTGATTTTAATGTTCTTTTCTTTAAGTTCTATACCCGCGCAATAAGCTGATGTAACGATTGGGTTAATGTTTTTATTTGCTCTGATCAAAAAATATCCGCCATCTTGAGCTACTTGCTCAAAGTAATCTAAGTCAAAATACCCAGCATCAGCAAGTAATAACGTATCTTCAAGTGTGTGGCTACCTGGTAAAAAGGCGCGCTCAGTTTCAACATCAGGACGAATATCTATTTCGCAGGGTTGTTCATTAAATAGGTCATAGGTAACGTGCAACTCAATTGCGGCAGGACTTACAGCAGTAAAACGACCAGCAAAAACCTGCGCTAATTCATCATGTAGAGCAAATGAAGAACCATCTTGCAATAACACTCGCTGTATTCCTCGCTGGGTAAAAAGGTTTTATCCAGCGTGTTTACAGTCAATTTAGACATCGCTTGAATAACGAGCTCACGGACAAGCTCAGTCAAGGCTGGTTTTCGAATTTGATTATGAAAGGGTTTATAACTTATCGTGCAATCAGCCTGCGTTCGCAAGTTTTGATGGATATCTGACAAGTTAGCGTCTTGCAGGCAAGATAAGCTTTTAAATACGGCTTTGAGCAGAGAAACGATCGACAGGCAACGGTGTCGAACTTGAAATCCAGAGGTTTTTGCAAGCTCAATGAGGTGTTTTTCTGAGATAAGGGCTTTTAATTGGTTTGAAACTTGGTTAATCTGCATGTGAACTCTGTTTTTAGTCATGTTTTTATTGGCGTAACTATTTGATCATTAACAGAGTTCAACTTCAAGTTTTCTTAAGATCCAACCTATGTATCAAAGCTAAATTAGCGCATACAAGTTATGCGCTAACGCAGTAAATTACTACTGGGCACCACAGCCCAATTTAGTTTTTAGCGCTTTGACAATTACAGGGTCCACAAACTCGCTTACATCACCATTGTGACGTGCTACTTCTTTAACGAGTGTTGATGAAATAAATGAATTTCGCTCTGCGGGTGTTAAAAATACACTTTCTAAATCGGGGTTTAGGCGACGGTTCATATTTGCGAGCTGAAATTCATAATCGAAATCAGATACAGCCCTAATACCACGAATAAGCACATTAGCATTATGATCGCGCGCAAGGTCAGCCAGCAAGCCTGAAAATCCGATAACTTTAACATTACCCAAATGACTCAAAATGGTATTAGCAAGTTCAACACGTTCTTCTAGGGTAAAGCAGGGTTTTTTACTTGGGTTGTGGGCAACAGCAACTAATACGGTATCAAACATTTTTGCAGCACGGTGAATCAAGTCTGTGTGCCCATTGGTAAGCGGATCAAAAGTGCCTGGGTAAATTGCAGTAACGTTCATAATATTCACTATTTATTATTTTAGCGTTAGTTTAACAGTGTTTAGGGCACAAATCAGCTTTGCCCAAATAGATTATTTACTCAGTTCCTAATGATGGTTAAGGAGTAAGTGTGTTTTAATCGATAATATTTGTTTATACTGCGTGGCCTATTTTTAGTGTAATGTAGTGCATAAGATAATTAGAGTATTAGCGTATGAATACCAAGGATAAAATAATACACACCAGTATTTCGTTATTTAACGAGCAAGGTGAGCGTGCAATATCAACCAATCATATAGCGTCGCATTTAGGAATGAGCCCCGGTAATCTTTACTACCATTTTAAAAATAAAGAAGACATTATTCGTCATATTTTTGCGTTATATCGCGATCATTTAAGTACGCAATTTAAACCTATCAACAAAAATGACGATGCATTTAACCACTTAACAGCTTATTTAGATTCGTTGTTTGAATTGATGTGGCGCTATCATTTTTTACGACAACCTCGGCGATATACTCGCCAGAGACGCTGATTTGAAGCAAGCTTACATTGATTTCCAACTCGAATTATTAGAACAAGTGCGAAAAATTATACTGGGGCTTCGCGACAGTGAAATGATTGCAATTGATGAGCAAGATGTCATTGATTTAGCCCATACGCTTAAGTTAACGGTTAGCTTTTGGACGCCTTATATAAAAGCCCGTAGGCCAAGCGGTACCCTTGCTGAGCAAGATATATATCACGGTATTTTAAAAGTACTCACATTGTTTAGAGCGTATAGTACTGATAAAAGTATCGATAAAATGAACTTGCTACGCGAAAAATACACCGAATTAGCACAACACGCGCAAACTGTTGCCTAATTGCTAATCATTGGCTGTTTCCTAGACGCTGAATTTTTTGCTATAATCGCGCGCCAAATGCCTGGGAGCGCGAATTCCCGCAGTCTAAGAGTGAACTATGCTTAAATTTATCGTCAAACTACATCCTGAAATAGCCATTAAAAGCCGTTCAGTCCGTAAACGCTTTACTAAAGTGTTAGAAAATAACATTAAAATTGTATTGCGCCGTGTTGACGAAAAAGTACAAGTTAGAAATAACTGGGATAATATTTCAGTTGTTACAAAGCTTGAAGATGCGCAAGTTCGTTTAGATTTTATCGAAAGCCTTAAACGCATACCTGGCATCGTTCAATTTATTGAAGTAACCGAAACTCAATTCGAAACTCTTGATGATATTTACCAAAAAACAATAGCGTTAGTTGGGCATACAATTATAGGTAAAACCTTTTGTGTTCGTGCTAAGCGTATAGGTCAACATGACTTTACCTCAACTGATTTAGAGCGTTATGTTGGTGGTGGATTGAATCAACATATTGAAGGCGCAAGCGTTAAACTTAGCCGTCCAGAAGTAACAATACGTTTAGAAGTAAAAGACGACAAAGCTTACATTGTTTCGCAAACGCATTTTGGTATGGCTGGTTTTCCGCTGCCAACTCAAGAAGATGTGTTGTCGCTTATGTCAGGTGGTTTTGACTCTGGCGTAGCAAGTTATCAAATGATTCGTAAAGGTGCACGTACACACTTTTTATTCTTTAATCTAGGTGGCGCAGCGCACGAAATTGGTGTTAAGCAAGCAAGTTACTACTTATGGAAAAAATACAGCTCTACACATAAAGTTAAATTTGTAACGGTTGATTTTGAACCTGTTGTTGCTGAAATTTTAGAAAACGTTGAAAACAGCCAAATGGGTGTTGTACTTAAACGTATGATGATGCGCGCAGGGAGTGTAGTTGCCGACAAGTTAAACATTCAGGCACTTGTCACTGGTGAAAGTATTGGCCAAGTATCTAGTCAAACATTAGCGAATTTAAGCGTGATTGACCGTGTTACTGAAACGCTTATTTTACGTCCGCTCATTCAACACGATAAGCAAGAAATTATTAATATTGCTCGCCAAATTGGTACGGCTGAAATGGCAGAAACAATGCCTGAATACTGTGGTGTTATTTCTAAAAAGCCAACGGTTAAAGCCAAAATAGACGTTATTCTTGGTGAAGAAGAAAAGTTCGACTTTGATGTACTTGATACCGTTGTAAACAACGCACGTATAATGGATGTGCGTGATATTGACGTTGAAGCCAAACAAGAACTTAAAGAAGCGGAATCGGTTGCTGATTTACCTGTAGGCTCTGTGGTAGTTGATATTCGCTCACCAGAAGAAGAAGAAGCTGCACCGCTAGAAATCGACGGTGTTGAAGTGGTGCATTTACCGTTCTTTCGTCTGGCGACTAAGTTTGGTGATTTACCAAAAGACACCGACTACTATTTATATTGTGACAGAGGCGTAATGAGCCAACTACAGGCACTTATGCTGCACGAACAGGGCTTCGAAACTGTAAAAGTTTATCGCCCGTAAAGTTAAAAGTTTATGTAAGCGTGGTTTATACCACGCTTTTTTTGCCTGAATTTTGACAAACAACTCATCGTTGTAAGGTGTTTTAATGTTGTGGAGTTTACCTTGCTGGCTAATATAGCCGCATATAGCTGAGATTTCAGTTTCTCTGTTATACGCTAGATCTTGCTGCATTGAGGAGTAATTATTTGCGGTTAACTCCATTATTTTATAAGCGGTATTGAGTGCTTTAATTAATGGAATATTAAGCCCTTGAGCCTTTGCAATATTACATGCTTCAGTGAGTGCATTAAAAATTATTGTGTTGTACATAGGTGCACGTAATTCGCCATTTCTTACATTACTTAAAGCGCTTAATGGGTTAATGGCAATATTTACGAGTAGTTTTTCAAAACGAAGCTGCTGAATGTTATTAGTAAATGTTAGGTTGGGTATTACTTTAAAAATATCAGTTATTGGCGCACTATTTTGAAGTGCTAGCTCATTACAGCCACCAATAACGCTTTGTCCTTCACCAGTGTGTTGCACAATATATTGGTTTGATTTAAAGCCCGCTATGCTTGTCGTTAAAAAGTAGAGTGCTTGATGGGTGTTTAGTTGGCTATTTACCTCATCAACATTACCCATTCCGTTATGCGAAAGTATAACAGAGCAATGAATTGGTAAAAATGGCTTTATTTGTGAAAACGCATCAAGTACTTGAAAAGCTTTAACAGTAAATAAAACAACATCAAATTCAGTAGCTTTATTTAGCTGATTTAATGAAATAAATTGAGCGTCAATTTTTTTAGATGCACCCTTACCTCGACTATAAAAGCGGGTATTTGTTGAGCTTTTACGAGTTAAAACACTGACATTATGCGATGCGCTTAAAAAGTGGCTAAGTAATAAGCCAATAGCACCATCGCCAACGATTAAAATATTAGCCATATGGGTTCTTTTTTCGAGATGTAAAAATTACTCTAAGTAAAAAGTAGCTTGCAGCACCTGCAAAATCAGCAAAAAAATCACCGAGTGATGCCTGCCTATACGGGAGTGCGTCTTGCATTATTTCTATAGATGCGCCATAGCCTGCCAATAAAAGTATTTGCGTATATAAAGGAAGTTTAAACGCTTTATCCATTATTATAGCTAGTATAAAAAAAATCCCAAAATGGGCGACTTTATCAACATGAGGGAATAAATTTACAACGCCACCTTTTATTTCTTTAGCAAATAAAAGGGTAAAAGCCACAATGCTAATTAAAAAAATTGCTTGGTAAACACGCCTTGTCACGACAAATCCTAAAATCGCTTAAAAAAGAGACCGCAGTATATCAAACTAATTTAGTATCGCACCTGAACAAGATGCAGAAAAATGTAAAGAATTATAATTTTAGCGTTATAATTGCCACATAAAATTAAGATTAAATAGTTAGGAGAAACCAATGCCTTCATTTGATATTGTATCTGAAGTAGAAATGAACGAAGCTAAAAATGCGGTTGATAACGCCAACCGTGAGCTAGAGACCCGTTTTGATTTTAGAGGTGTTGATGCATCTATTGAATTAAATGACAAAACAATTAAATTAAAAGCTGAAGCTGATTCTCAAGTTATGCAATTGTTTGATATTTTGGCAAACAAAATCTCTAAGCGTGGTATGGATGTATCAAGCTTAGAGCTTCAAGATATTACTCGTGCAGGTAAAAATGTATTTCGTAACGTTGGCTTAAAGCAAGGTATCGAAAAAGACATGGCTAAAAAAGTAGTTAAGGCCATTAAAGACTCTAAAGTTAAAGTTCAAGCCGCTATTCAAGGCGAAGAAGTACGCGTTACTGGTAAAAAGCGTGACGATCTTCAAGAGGCTATGCAAGTAGTGCGTAGCGCTGAGCTAGGTCAGCCTTTTCAGTTTAAAAACTTTCGCGACTAAATTACACCAGCTAGAACCTAGCTAACGAGCGTGTAAAATGTATTAATAAAAGCTAAGCAGCAATGTTTGGCTTTTTTTGTGAGGTTATTTTTCGTATTTATCATAGATGAACATATCTTTAGCTGTATAGACGTCCATTGACATTTATAAACAAAATACCCACAATAGCGGCATATTTTCAAGGTGCTTGCTAGCCACTTCATGTAATGATTTTTTTAGCAGGATAATCGGGAAGTTGGTGCGTTTTCATGATGACTACAAGCCCAACACTGCCCCCGCAACGGTAAAGTATTGCATGTTTTATATGCTTACTGAGTCCGGAGACCGGCCTTGATGCAATCTTACTTACTTAAATCTTTGCGGTGGGCAAAGGTAGGGGACATCATGTTAAACAAAACAACTCTAGGCGTTGCAATTTCTGCTGCGCTTTCATTTTCTGTGTCTGGCGCAGAGCAATCAATTGAAAAAATAACTGTTACAGCTAATAAGTTTGAGCAATCAATTAACGACGTTTTAGCGAGTGTAAATGTTATTGAACGTGCTGAAATAGAAGCAAGTAACGTACGCGATTTACCTACACTTTTAAGCACGCGAGTGGGTTTTCAGGTTAATCCAAACGGTGGTTTTGGTCAAAATACAGGTGTGTCACTTCGTGGTACGGGCTCTGGCGATACGTTGATTTTAATTGACGGTGTACGTACAGGCTCAGCAACACTAGGTCAAAAAGCACTAAATAATGTCCCTCTAAATAGTATTGAACGCATAGAAATTATTAAAGGCTCTCGCGCGGCTGTTTATGGCTCTGATGCACTCGCTGGTGTTATTAATATTATTACGCGTGAGTCAGATAACTTATCCCTAAGCGCTACATTTGGTTCTGACTCTTATCAAAATTATCAAGTTGCGGGCTCTGTAAAATCAGATGATATAACAACAGCATTTAACGCAGGCTTTGAAAAAACAGATAACTTTGATGTACTGCAAGGCGTAGCACCAGATGAAGATGGTTATGAAAATAAAAACCTTGGTTTTAAAGTAAACTACACCGATGCACATTACGGCGACTTTAAGTTATTAGGCCAATACAGTGAAGGCTATGCAGATTACGACAGTCGCTTTAGTCCAGCCACAAGTACTATAGAAACAGGTGATTTTAAAAACTATCAGCTTTCTGCAGGTTGGAGTAAAAACTACACTAACCAAACGCATAGTATTGATTTAGCGCTTTCAACAGATGATTCTCACGATACCTCAGCATTTGGTGTAAATGATTTTATAACGAAACGTGTGCAATTTGATTATAACGGTCTATATATATTATCTGAAAAGCTTAATATTAGCGGTGGTGTTAACTGGTACAACGATGATGTATCGCACAGTTCAACGCAGTATGATATGCAAGAGCGTGATGTATTAGCAGTATTTGTTGGGGCTTATTACAATGCTGAAAAAGTGTTAGCTAATTTAACAATTCGCCAAGACGATGATGAACAATTTGGCGACGAAACAACATATACAGCTGCTGCGGGTTATCATTTATCTGAAGACGCCACGTTCCGCATAAGCCAAAGCACTGGTTTTAAAGCACCTACATTTAACGATTTATACTTTCCGGCTTTCCCTGGTTTTCCACCTTCATCTAATCCTGATTTAGAGCCTGAGAAATCATTAAATCAAGAGATTGGGTTAAATGTAGATTTTGATATAGCAAGTATTGACGTTGCTATTTTTAGAAATGATATTGAAGATAAGATATCTTTAGATTCTAACTTTTTCCTATCAACTTAAATGAAGCACGCTACGAAGGGGTTGAATTTAGCTTATCTCAGCAGTTTTTTGGTTTTGATAGCAACCTTAACTTTGCTTACTTAAGCGCTGAAGACGAAGAAACGGGCGCAGAGTTGCGTAATGTTGCTAAACGTACTTTTAACTGGGAACTTGCAAAACAGTTTGGTGCTTTTGATGCAAGCTTAGACATGCAATACCGTAGCGACCGACAAGGTGCTGTGACTCGCTTAGGCTCTTATACACTTTGGAACTTGGCGGGTAATTATCAAGTAAATGAACATATTGAAGTTTCGCTTCGTGTAGAAAACTTATTTGATAAAGAGTATAACGCTGTTGATTCAAACGCTGATTTTACAACGGGTGAAGTGTATTACTACAACACGCCAGAGCGTCGCTTTTTTGCAGGCGCAAGCTACCAGTTTTAACGGTATTTATTAATATTAAAAAGCCCTACATATGTCGGGCTTTTTAATGTTTAGCTAAGTTTAACTACTAAAATTAGCTAGTCAGCTAAGAACTCTTCAAATACGGTTTCAAACTTGTGTAACTTAGGTGCTATTAAAATACTACAGTAACCCTGCTGTGGATTTTCGTTATAGTAATCTTGGTGATAATGCTCTGCTGGGTAATACGTAGTGGCAGGGCTGACTTCTGTCACAATTGGCTCAGCAACATGGCTTTGCAGTTGAGCTATCATTTCGTTGGTTTGCTTAAGTTGAGCTTCATCGTGATAGTAAACCACACTTCTATATTGTGTGCCTATATCGTTACCTTGGCGATTCAATTGTGTTGCATCATGCAGTATGAAAAACATTGCTAAGAGTGTTTCAAAGCTAACTACAGTCGCGTCAAATTCAATTTTAACAACCTCAGCGTGACCGGTTGTGCCTGAGCATACAGAATCATATGTTGGGTTATTTGTTTCACCGCCGGTGTAGCCAGAGCTTACGGTTAGTACGCCATTTACACGTCTAAATGCAGCATCTATACACCAAAAACAGCCGCCACCAAATGTTGCTACTTGCTTTGTTGAGCTCATAAGTATTCCTAAAATGTATATGGGGTTTTAAAAGCGAGCATAAATTGTATGCGCCGCAACAACAAGGTTACGGCGCAATTAAGAGGCTAGATCTCTTCGAAAGGTTTTTCAGCAGCTTGTTTGTCTAATTTTTGCTGTAAAAACTCAGGTGATTGAGTGTTACGTGCAAGTGCATAATATGCAGCAGGTACAACAAAAAGAGTTAGTAGGGTCGATACAATAACCCCAGTAAACACGACTACACCTATCACCATACGGCTTTCAGCGCCCGGACCTGAAGCAAGTACTAAAGGTACCGAACTCATAACCGTAGTCAGCGAGGTCATAATAATAGGGCGCAAACGCTGAGTTGCTGCTTGCAAAATAGCTTCACTAAATTCAACGCCTTTATCGCGCAGTTGGTTAGTAAATTCTACAATCAAAATACCGTTTTTAGCACTTAGCCCTATGAGCATGACAATACCTATTTGACTGTAAATATTTAAAGTAAGTCCTGTAGCCCAAAGTCCGAACATAGCGCCCATTAAACCAAGTGGTACGGTAAGCATAATGACGAACGGATGCATAAAGCTTTCAAACTGCGCTGCCAGTACTAAAAAGGTAACGGTGAGTGCAAGTATAAATACGTAGGTCATCGCTGATGCGCCTTCGTAATAAAGCTGCGACTCGCCTTTGTAATCTACGGCGCCATCTATATCGTTTTCTTGCGCGGCTACTTCGTTTAAAAAGTTAAGCGCTTGCTCAAGCGTATAACCGTCGGCTAAGTTGGCACTTAATGTAATTGCGCGCATACGGTTATATCGGTTTAAGCGCGATGCGGTTGCTTCTTCTTTTAAGCTGATAAGGCTATCAAGTGGGACTAGTTCACCGCTTCGTGATTTAAGGTATATATTTGAAATGTCAGTAGGGTTAGTAAAGTCTTCTTTAGTCCCTTTTAAAATTACATCGTATTCTTCACCGCGGTCAATAAAGGTTGTAACACGGCGCTGGCCAAGCATTGTTTCAAGTGTACGGCCTACATCAGATACAGAAACGCCTAAATCAGCGGCCTTGTTTTTATCTATGCTGACTAAAAACTGCGGGAAGGTTTCTTTATAATCATGATCGATTCTTACTAAACCTGGGTTTTGTTCAGCACGCTTAATTATACGGTCACGCCAATCGGCAAGCTGAGCGTAATCATTACCTTGCAGTACAAACTCAATTGGGCGAGATGAACCACCACCACCAATACCACGGCGCATAATGGCAAATGCACGAACATCGGTAACTTCTTGCATTTTACCGCTTATTTCATCCATTACTTCCCACGTTGAGCGTTTGCGCTTATCCCAATCGGCCATACCAACAATCGCAACACCGCCGCTGCCACCCCAGCCAGGCACTCGAACAAGTACGCGACTTAGCTCACCCGCTTGCGAGTAAGGCATTAAACGCTCTTCAATTTTAGCCATATTAGCGGCGTTATTTTCGTAACTTGCGCCTTCTGGGCCGCTCATCATGATAAAGAATGTGCCACGATCTTCTTTTGGCGTTAGCTCAGAAGGAACTTGTAAAAACAACGAGTAACTAACAAAGCCAGCTAATAATAGGCTCACCATTAAACCCCATTTACGGGTTATGTTGGTGGAGAGTGAATTACGGTAACTTACTTCAATTTTAGTAAACTGGCGGTCCATCCATTGACTAAATTTATTTGGTTTGTCTGATACTTTAAGTACTTTAGAACACAAGGCTGGAGCGAGAGTCAGCGCTGTAACACTTGAGAAAAATACGGCAGCACTTACCGCCATTGCAAACTCAGTAAATAATGCCCCTATACGGCCATCCATAAACACCAATGGCACAAACACCGATATTAGTACAAGCGTGGTTGCGACAATGGCAAAACCAACTTCACGCGCACCTCTATATGCAGCTAGTAATGGCGGCTCACCCAGTTCAATACGACGGTGAATGTTTTCAAGCATTACAATGGCATCATCTACTACTAAACCAATGGCCAGTACTAAGGCAAGTAAAGTGAGTAAGTTAATTGAGTAGCCCATTGCCAACAAAAACATAAAGCTACCAACAAGTGCGACCGGTACGGTGACCGCAGGGATAAGCGTTGCTCGTATATTGCCTAAAAACAAAAATATAACGAGTACGACTAAACCCATAGAGATGGCAAGTGTGCTGTAAACTTCACTAATTGATTCTTTAATAAATACAGACGAATCGTAGCTGTCTTGAATTGTGGTGCCTTCAGGTAGGTTACGTTTGATTTTTTCAAGCTCACTGCGCGCGTTATCGACTACGGTAAGTGTGTTTGCTTTAGCTTGTTTTACAATACCTAGGCCAATCATGTTGCGCCCGTTACCACGAAATAAGCTTTCGTCATCGGCAGCTTCTAATTGTACGTCGGCAACTTCACCTAAACGCACTAAATAACCTTCTTCACCTCGTTTAATAACAAGGTTTTTAAAATCGCGCTGATCTTTATAACTACGTGCGGTACGCACGGTAAAGTCGCGATCTATTGATTCTATTTCGCCGGCGGGTAATTCAACGTTTTCTGTACGCAGTGTATTTTCAATATCGCTTGAGGTAATACCGCGTGCAGCCATTGCTTGGCGGTTTAACCAAATTTTCATGGCGTATTGGCGCTCACCACCAATACGCACGTTAGATACACCATCTACAACGGCTAAACGGTCAACAATGAAACGCTGCGCGTAATCAGAGAGCTGTAACGAGTCCATTGTTTCGCTGTTTAATACAAACCAGGCGATTGGGCTTTCATCACTATTTGATTTAGACACTTCTGGTGGGCGTACCTGATCGGGCAAGCTATCAAGTGCACGTGCTACACGTTCACGTACATCGTTAGATGCAGCATCTATATCGCGGTTAATATCAAACTCAATGGTAATGTTTGAACGCCCATTACGACTTGATGAGTTAATACTTTTAATACCTTCAATACCCGAAATACGGTTTTCTATTATTTGCGTTATTTTGGTTTCTATAATTTCGGCAGAAGCACCTGTGTATTCAGTGCTGATATTTACTATTGGCGTTTCAATATCAGGGTACTCACGAAGCGGTAACATCGTAAACGCAACTATCCCAAAAGTAAGAAGCAGTAAATTAATTACTATGGCAAAAACGGGGCGTTTAACGCTAGTATCAGTAATTTTCACGTATTACCCCTTTACGCTTACTTTACTTCCAGAGCGAATTTTTATTAGCCCTTCAGTAACAATTTGCTCGCCATCATTTAAACCTTCGTCGATAGCAACCCAGCCATTATTTCTGCTTGCAACATGTACTTCAACTTTATTGGCTACTCCGTCTTGAATTTGAAAAACAAAGTGTTTGTCTTGTAAAGGGATAACCGCTTTTTCTGGCACCATTAAAGCTTGGTTGCTGCTTAGCTCAAGTGCTGTATTTAATAACATGCCAGGGCGAAGTAACCCTGATTTATTCGCAAAGCTTGCTGTTACTTCAACACTGCGTGTCACCGAATCAATACGCGAGCTAATATGCGTTACCTTGCCATTAAATGTCTGCCCTGGGTACGCGTCGTTTTGAGTTAATACTTTCATGCCCATATTTAATTGTGCTAAATATTTTTCAGGCACTTTAAAATCAACTTTAATAATACTAATATCATCAAGTGTGGTGATTATTGTAGCGTTGTTTACGTAGGCGCCAACTGATATTTCACGTTTACCTAACAGGCCTGAAAATGGCGCGGTAATAGTCATTTCATTTAACTTTGTTTTAGCGCTTTCTAGTTGCGCCTCTGTTGCATCAACGCGAGATAGCTGCTCTTCTAATAATGACTTTGCAGTTGATTGAGATCGTGAAAGTTCGGTTAAGCGGTTGAGTTGACGTTTCTCTTCTTGTAAGTTAATGCCAAGCTCTTTAACTGCAAGTTGTTCTTGCTTACTTTGTAGTTGCACTAATTTTTGGCCTTTACTAACTAAGTCACCGTCTTTAAAGTAAATATCTGTGACATAATCGTTTTGGGCACTTTTAATATAAACAGCTTGGTTAGCACGTGCACTACCAATAGCTTCTATCATTACCGCGTTTTCTTGTGATGTCACAGTATGCGCAGATACCTGAGTAGACATTTTAGATAAGTCGGCTTGTTCACCATGGCTTGACGGTAAATATAAGTAAACGCTAAATATCAAAAGTAGCGTAATAATAAATGGAAAAAGAGCTTTGCCTGATTGTCTTGAGTACATCGTTTTCATACCTGAAAATTAATTGTAAGTATTGTACGAAATAAGACCGGAGAAAGGCGGTTATGTGTCTCATAAATTTGTGCGTTAAGCGTAAAAGTTAATGATCCTGATGCAGTGTCCCCCTTTTGTTACATATAAAGTGGTAAATATATGAATTTTAAAACATCCTGTAAGGCTTGTATAACTGCCCGCAAAGTTATTTTATGGGCTATTATTATGTTGATATTTTATATGGTGTTCTATCAGCATGGATAAAAACGATAGAAACCATGTAAAATACAGGGCACAAGGCGCACGTAATGGCATCGAAATATTAATAGTGGGTGCCATTGGGTTGGTGCTTATTATGGGTTTTAATTTATTACGTCCAGATAAAATAAGTATTGTTGAAGTTTTTTTAGTGAGTGCTTGTATCGGTGCTATTTTTATTGGGTTTTTAAAAACTCAAGAACCCTTCTATAGTTTAATATTAAGTGAATCTAAACTTATATATCAGCATAAGTATGGAGCATGGCACCTTTTTCAAAGTAATTTTAGGTATAGCGGTATACCTAAGGTTGAGGACGGGGTTGAATACATTGAGTTAAATACTGTGGGTATCAAAGTAAATGATATTGATGAATTTTTAGCAAGTTTATCACCTAGAATTGCAGGGAAACTGCTAATAGAACAACGACATTTATTTATGCAAGCTGTTCAAAAACATTGCAAAAATGGTCATTGCCCATCAGAATGGTTAATAGAAGATACACAGTATATCTCTCAAAGGGGAATAAGCTATAATGGGCTTATAGCTATGTTTGCAAATAGAACAAAGCACCTTCAGCTGTTAACAGGTTATGATTTATTGTTACCTGCCAGTGTATTAGATAGAGATATTTGGGCGTTTAGTGCTAACTTAAATAAGTGGAAGCAAAACCCCAGTCAGTTTATAGCGACGCAGAGTAAATAACGTAAATACTCAAGTGCGGTAGTAGGAATAGTAATGAGTCAAGACAGATCCTTTTTAAAAAGTGGGCGAAATACCATAATACATAAAGATAAAAAACACGATTTAGTGATTGTTAACTCTGAAATTCATCCGCGAATTAAAGTAACACAAAATGGCCTAGAGCCTTTTAAAGAAGAGTTGCCAAAAAATCGACGTGATGCAAAAGATCGTTATTTAGAAATAGTGTATGTTGGAAGCCCAGACGTGTTTGGTGAAGAAAAACAGCTATTGTTCATTCAAGCCTTAGATGGGCGTGAATACAAAGTAGATTACAGTAAAATCGGTACTAAGTTGTTTGTACGTATTCATCAAGATACTTATATGTAGCACTTTAATGGCATCTTTATTGCTTATGATTACACTATAGTAACTATTTGACATAAAAGGTGCTTTGTATGAAAGCGTTTGCTTTAATTCCTCTTATTGCTTTGCTTTGCGCATGTGGAGGCGGTGGTGGCAGCGATGATGCCGATGTAGAATCATCTGTTAATGCTGGAAACGACTTACAAATTATTGAAAAAACCGATTTTTCCATTACAGCACAGGGTTCTCCTGCTGATGGAACTTTTACTTGGCAACAAGTAAGCGGTCCAAGCTTAGAAGGCTTTCCGTTAGAGGGAGCAGAACAAACGCTCACCGCACCAGATGTAAAAACTGACAGTGAAATAGTTTTAAGAGTGAGCTATCAAAGCTCCGGCACTAGCGCCGTTAGTGACGACATTTCCATCTCAGTTAGTTCTAATAACCAGCTTCCCCTTGTTACTGTTACACAAACATCGCCTGAAACACTTCCTTCTGTATACAAAGACACGGTCACTTTAAGCGGTCTTGAGTCAAGCGATCCGGATGAAAATGGCCAAATTGATAGCTATTTTTGGCAATTGCTATCGGGGCCTGAGTTAAATATTGCGAGCTTTAATGAGTCAACACTCAGCTTTTCTCATCCATTGCTTGAAAGTAACGTAAATTTATCTTGGCAGTTAACTGTTATAGATGATGAAGGCGGTGAGGCAAGCACTCAATATTCAATGACCCTCAACAAAACAAATGAATTAGTGGATGCAAATGCGGGTGCTGATCAAAATATTGAAGAGTTTGAGCAGGTAACACTTGATGCAACTAGCAGTGAAACCGTAACAGATACATACCAATGTATATGGCAACAACTTACCGGTAATACCGAAACATTAAGTAATAGTAATCAGTGTACAACGACATTTTTTGCCTCAGATGTAGACACCGAGACCACATTGAGCTTTGAAGTAACGGTAACTGACTCAAAAGGACGTACAGACACAGATTCTTTATTTGTAGATGTATCGCCAAAAGCTCTCGGGCTTATAAATGATAGTGGTGTGGGTGAGTGTTATAACAATACCCAGCGTATTAATTGTGAAAGCGATGACTTTCCCGCGCAAGATGCAGAACTTGGCCGCGACAGCTTTGCAAATCGTTTGGATAAAGTAGGTAAAGGTAATTTAGCGTTTGATTATACGAAGTTAAATGAATTTGCCGATGAAGTGTCTGACACCAGCAATAGTTTTAGTTGTATTCGCGATAACGTAACAGGGTTGGTTTGGGAGGTGAAAAGTGTGGCATCTGGCACGGTACCAAATACTTCGTTACGTGATGGTCAAAATCATTATTTTTGGGATGTAGGCAACACGACCTTTACAGATACAAGTTCAGCTAATAGTACGTGCCCTGATAATACAAGTTGTGGTGTACAAAGCTATATAAACGAAGTAAATGACTTAGATTTTTGTGGCGGTACGAACTGGCGATTACCTAGTTACACAGAGCTTTTAGGCTTAATTGATTACGGAAAACAAGGTCAAAGTGTATTAATTGACGAGGCATTTTTCCCTAATATGCCAAGTGAAAGTGCATTAAGCCATTTACGTTACTGGACCTCACAAACAGCAGCTGATGGTACAAGTTTATCGCAAGCGTATATTATTGATATGAGTGATGGTAACGATCTTGCTTATCCAAAAGAAAATACTGCTTATGTACGTTTAGTTAGAAGTCGTTAGGAGAAAATAATGAAATTAAAATTACTCTATGCAATAACAACTATAAGTTTGAGCTTTAATATTGCAGCGGCGCAAACGTGCTACGACGGTGCAGATACCACAACACCGACAGATAGATTTACTATAAATGCAGATGGCACAGTGTCTGATAGCGAAACTGGCCTTATGTGGCAACGCTGTAGTTATGGGCAGACTTACAATACAGAGACACAACTTTGTGAAGGCTCAACACCTTCTCTCACTTGGCAAGAGGCACTACGCGGAGCTAAAAATGATACAACCGCAGATTACGATGATTGGCAAATGCCTAACATTAAAGAATTGGCGAGTATTTTAGAGCACAGTTGCACAGAGCCGAGTATTAATGAAACTGTATTTTTTGGCACTAAGCTTCAAAATTATTGGTCAAATACATCGGGTGTGAGCACAATGAGCTCTGCATGGGTCTATCAGTTTGATAGTGGCCTAAATAGTTTGCATGCTAAAACAAGTAATGTGTATTTACGATTAGTGCGCTATGAAAAATAAAAAAGTGTAAATTTAAAGGTATGAAGCGCAACTTTAAAACAGCTGCGCTTTTTTGTTTTTCATAAATTTACGTTATTTCAATAATAAAGCACTCACAGTGTTGTCACTTAGGGGCTTTTTTTGCCATTATAGGCCGTGATTTAATTATGAAGGAACATCACGGTGTATTTAAGCTATTTTGGCCTGAACGAAAAACCTTTTTCTATCTCGCCTAACCCCCATTACTTGTTTTTAAGTGAACGGCACAAAGAAGCCTTAGCGCACCTTACCTATGGATTGGGTGAAGATGGCGGCTTTGTATTATTAACGGGCGAAGTGGGCACCGGAAAAACCACGATCACTCGCAGTATGCTTGAGCAATTGCCTGAAAATACCCAAGTCGCAATGATCCATAATCCAGCACTTTCGGAGCTAGAGTTATTAGCCAGTATTTGTGATGAGCTTAATATTAGTTACGATACTAATAATTCGACGCTTAAAAGCCTTACCGATATTATAAAAAAGCATTTAGAGACTAATAATAAATCGGGTGGTCACACCATACTTATCATTGATGAGGCACAGTTACTTGCTCCTAATGTGCTTGAGCAATTGCGCTTGCTGACAAATATAGAAACCGATCATAAAAAGCTATTACAAATAGTACTTGTGGGCCAACCTGAACTCCAAGAGCTTTTAAAGCGCAATGAATTAAGACAACTTGCTCAGCGAATAACAGCTCGTTACCATTTGTTGCCGCTTACGCAAGGCCAAACCGTGGCTTATATAAAGCATCGTTTGCACGTTGCAGGGTGCGATAAAGGGATTTTTTCGATGGATGCTATGCAAGCAGTTCATCAATTAACGGGTGGTGTGCCGCGCCTAATGAACTTGGTGTGTGAACGTGCTTTAGTGGGCACATTTGCAAAGCAGCAGTTGATAGTTGATGGCGATATAATAAAAAAATCAGCACATGAATCATTACCAATGGATTTTGTAGCGCCAGTTAATGAAGCGAACAAGGGAACATCATTTGTATCATACAGCTTTGCTTTCGCTACTTTATTTGCCGTAGGTATTGGGCTTTCATTTATTTTATAGTTAGGTAAGTTATGTCTTATTTATTAGATGCGCTAAAGCAGTCGCAGCAATCAGATATGAGTGCTGAGCAGTACGACTTGCAATCAGAGCAGTTAAAACAACAACAAGCACTCAAGCGTTATAGACGATTAGCATTAGTTTTTGGTACAAGCTTAGGTGCTTTTATTGCTGTCGCTGGTGGCTTTACCGCCGGAAAGTGGTTTCAAAGTTCTACCTTATTAAACGCAGCGGGACCCGCTGTAATTAAGGTGGTGGAAAGCAAAAAATCATCGCCTAACAAAGACGTTAAAGAGGAAGATACTGAAGTTGAAAAGCAGCAAATAGCTAAAGTAGATCCTGTAAAAGTAGCTTCAACAAATACTGCAACGATTGAAGGGCAACTTGTGCATGTGCAAACACCTAATGGTGTACAGCAAATGTTATTAACCCCTAGTGGGCAATATATCCCTATGCCATCGAGTCAGGTCACGAGCGCAGCAGGTTATAATCAGCAAAATATGCAACAAGTAATGCCGGTTCAAAATTATAATCAGCCAGCGTTTAACCCACAAAGTAATTACAATCCAAATAATGCACAAAACACTTCGGTATTCGGGCAAAATCAAGATACCGCATCGGCTCAACTAGATATGAGTAAATATAAAGTACTGGGTAAGCCAATTAATGGTAGCAACCAATCTCAACAAGTGAGTGATCCTGAACTTGATGCCGTGCCAACAACGCTTAAAAATGCATTTGCGCAAGCGATACAAGATGTCGAAAAAAACCAAGATTATGAAGTTACTCAAGCATCAAAAACGTCATCACGTGTTGAGCCTGTGGAGCTACTGCCTGATGGTTTGCAATCAATGTTGCCTAGTATTAAATACCAAGCGCATATTTATTCATCCAGTGCTGATAAACGTTGGATAAAGTTAAATGGACGAGAGCTACATGAAGGAGAGAGTATTGGTGCGCTAACGGTTAGAGAAATAACACCAGAGCAGAGCGTCCTTGATTTTGATGGTTACGAGTTTAGTTTAAAAGCATTGCAAGATTGGCCGCAATAAGCGACCACTCTATGGCAGTATTGAATTTTTATAAAAACGTTCTAAATCAATATTATATTCTTTTGGTTTAACAGTTGATTCAAGGGTATCTAAAGTCTTTTTATTGGCTAAATCGATATCTTGTACTTCCGTATAACGGCTGTGTTTAGCGCTGTAAAATGTTTTTACTATCGGTTTTAGTGGCGATGCAGGGTTGCTTTCAGTCACTAGTCCGACTTTTGGCTTGATAACTTTACTAAAGTCCCAACCGGGTGAATACCAATGCATTGAATGAATTTAGTAAGCAGCACAGGGTCAAAACTATCGGGGCAGCCTTCTTTTAATATTTTAAATGCTTTAATAGGTTCCATGCCAGCTTTATAAACGCGTTCAGCGGTTAATGCATCATAAACATCAACAATTGACGCCATGCGCACATATTGGCTTATTTCATTGCCTTTTTTACCAAACGGATAACCTTTGCCATCCAAACGCTCATGATGCATACCAGCAATATCAACAGCGATTCCTTTTAAGCCAGACCCTTCTAAAATTTCTTTACTAAAAAGGGAGTGTTTTTTCATTATTTCGAATTCAGCGTCGCTAAAACGACCCGGTTTATTGAGAATTTCGTCAGGTATTTTTATTTTACCAATATCATGTAACAAAGCACCTGTTGTTAATTGTTCGATAATCTCTTTATCTATTTCTAAGTGCTTAGCAAAAATACTCATTAAAATAGAAACATTAATAGAGTGCTCAAGTAAATAAGCATCTTTTTGACGCATTTGTGTAAGGCACGCTAACGCATCTTGATTTCTAAACACTGAATCCATAAAGCCACTTGCAAGCTCTCTAAAAGGGGCTATATCTATTTTTCGGCCAGCTTTTATTTCTTTAAATGCTTTGAGTTGAAGTGTTTTAGCTTCGTCATAAAGCTTTTTAGCTTTGCCCATTTCTTGTTCTGCACTGTGTGCTTTTTGCCAAGGGTCTCGTTTGATTTTTACTGCAGAAGTGCTTTCTAGCTCTTTTTCAGGAACTGTATTGACAAGGGTTTTATCAGGATCTATTTCTACTTCTAAGATCCCTGCTTTTTTTAGCTTATCAATATCCGCTTGAGTTTTAACCCAGCCTTGGCTTTTAACTTTAATGCGACCTGTTTGCTTAGTAACATGTTGTACAAACATACCTGGAAGTAATTGTGAAATAAGAATGGTTTTCAATTTATTAACTTATATAGTTTGATTAACTATAAAGTAACAAACTTTACGCTATTTACATAGTAAAAAGGCACCATTAGGTGCCTCTCGTGTCTATTAAGAAATTAGTTTTCTAATTACTCATCATCTTCAACAAGCGTCATTAGTGATGTGTTACCACCTGATGCTGTTGTATCAATACTGATTGTTTTTTCAGTAATAAGACGTTTGATTAACGTATCGTAATACTCAGAGCTAATTACTGGTAAAATAGCACCTTTACGCTGTGCTAGCTGCTGGCTAAAGTAGCCTAAGCGAGACGAGCGAGCAGCAACTACTGCACCTGCTAAATGAGGGTGAGCCAAGATAGCTTGTAACTGATTAGGTTTAGCAACTTGGAAAACACCTTCAGCAACACCTGTAGAGATAAATTTATCTTTAAAGGCAACAGCTTCATCATAAAACAGCTCAGACGCTACAGTAATTACCGTATTACCTGCGGCAATAGCGGTAATGATAGACAATGCCCAGAAGTTAAATGATGTGCTCTTATCTGCATAACACACGACACAACCACGCGCTTCTAGATGAAGTGTATTAGACTCACCCGTTGGCCCAGGCAGGGTAGTAAATTTACGCATGTGCTTTTCTAGGCGGTTAAGCTGTGCACGAGCTTCTGATAGTGTTAATGCCAAATCGTCTGCTAAATCGTCGATAATTTCTACCGTCGCGATTTTAGCAAGCAACTGACGTACAGCCGAAACACGGTCATTTAGCGGTGTTGCACGCCAAATCTTTTCATCGCGCATTGAGTTAGCCATTAGCTTTTTAACTTGTTCATTTGCACCACTGTAGTGGTGTAAATCAAGCTCATCTGGCGTCAGGTTTGTCATTTGCACGTTATCTGGTGATGCCTTTTCTTTTACTAAACGTTGTAGGTAGTTAGGGCCACCGGCTTTAGGGCCAGTACCTGATAAACCACGGCCACCAAATGGTTGCACACCAACAATAGCACCAATCATGTTGCGGTTAATGTAAACATTACCCGCACGTGACATTTTAGCAAGGTATTCACAGCGCTCTTCAATACGTGAATGTACACCCATTGTTAAGCCATAACCTGTGTTGTTAATTTGATCCATCACATCATCAAGTTCGCTCGATTTAAAACGCACAATATGAACACATGGGCCAAATACTTCACGTTTAAGTACTGATAAGTCCTTAATTTCATATAAACGAGGCGCAAAAAAGAATGCACCATTTAATGTATTATCAGGAATTTTGCACTCGTAATGCAGTGTTGCATTACCTTTTAAGTACTCAACATGGTCGTTTAAGTTTTTAAGTGCTTTTTCATCAATTACAGGGCCTACATCAGTTGATAGTAACGATGGGTCGCCAATGTGTAACTCAGCTAGAGCCCCTTTAAGCATATCGATGATGCCATCAGCTACGTCTTCTTGAATAAATAGAACACGAAGAGCCGAACAACGTTGCCCAGCACTTTGAAAACCAGAACTGATCACATCGTCAACTACTTGCTCAGGAAGCGCCGTTGAGTCAACAATCATACAGTTTTGGCCGCCAGTTTCTGCAATTAACGGTACTTGAATATCGTTACGTGCTGCAAGTGTTTGAGAAATTAATGTGCCTGTTTCTGTAGAGCCGGTAAACATAATTGCTTGAATGCGTTCATCAGGAACAATTGTTTTGCCTACTTCAGAACCACGAGCAATAACCGGTTGAACAACATGTTCAGGTAAGCCAACAGACAGCATTAGTTCAATTGCACGAAGGGCAATTAAGCTTGTTTGCTCAGCAGGTTTTGCTATTACTGTGTTACCTGTAACAATGGCAGCAGCAACTTGGCCTAAGAATATTGCAAGCGGGAAGTTCCACGGGCTGATACATAAAATAACGCCACGGGCTTCAAAGCGTTCATCTTGCGATAGCTCCTCAGCGCGCGCCGCGTAGTAACGGCAAAAATCAACCGCTTCACGCACTTCATCAATACCGTCTTGTGCTACTTTACCCGCTTCTTTAATACAGATAGCAACAAGTTCGTCGTGATGACGCTCTAAAATATCAGCAACGCGACGCAGTAAATTTGCACGTTCTTTTACTGGTGTTTGCGACCATGATTCAAAAGCTGCTTCAGCGTTAGCCAGTAATACTTTCATCTCTTCGCCAGTTTGTAATTTAACGTGGCCGATGATTTCTTTATGATTCGCTGGGTTTTTAACGGCCAATGAGCCTTCAGGTACTTGGCTTTGCTCAATTAAATGCTCATTAAACCAGCTTTCAAGATTCTCTTTGAAAGGGGTAATAACGTTAATGTCGGTTAAATCCATGCCTTTAGAGTTAGCACGTTCTTCACCGTATAAATTAATTGGCATTTTAATTTGCGTATTGTACTTGTTACGTAAGCCTTGTAGTGTTTCTACAGGATCTGGTAATAGCGATTCAACAGGTTTAGATGTATCTACAATGGCATTTACAAATGATGAGTTAGCGCCATTTTCTAATAAACGACGAACAAGGTAAGCAAGTAAATCTTCGTGTTGACCAACAGGGGCATATACGCGGCACTGAATTTTTTCTTCGTTAACGATTTGGTCGAATAGTGACTCACCCATACCGTGCAAACGTTGAAATTCAAAACCTGTATTGTCGCCTTTGGCTACTTCTAAAATAGTCGCGGCAGTGTAAGCGTTATGTGTAGCAAATTGCGGATAAAGCACATCGCGCGCTTCAAGCATTTTAATTGCACATGCTTTGTAAGAAACATCGGTTGTGGCTTTACGTGTAAATACGGGGTAGTGATCCAAACCATCTTGTTGTGTGGTTTTAATCTCTGTATCCCAATAAGCACCCTTAACTAAACGGACCATCATTTTACGACCAACGCGGGTCGCAAGCTCGGTTAGCCATTCAATTACAAAAATAGCACGTTTCTGGTACGCTTGAACCGCTAAACCAAACCCTTGCCAATCACCAAGATCTTCATCGCTAAATACCGCTTCAATTACATCTAATGAAATATCTAAACGGTCAGCTTCTTCGGCATCAACGGTAAAGCCGATATCGTATTTTTTAGCGGCAAGAGCAAGTTCTTTTAACTTAGGGACTATTTCTTCCATCACACGGTCTTTATGAGTGAACTCATAGCGTGGATGAATAGCAGAAAGCTTAACTGAAATGCCAGGGCTCTTAATTGGACCACGACCATTAGCCGCTTTACCAATTGAGTGTATAGCATTCATGTAGCTGTCAAAGTAACGCTTCGCATCTTTCATTGTGCGCGCGCCTTCGCCTAGCATATCGTAAGAATACACATAACCTTTTTGCTCTGTATCGGCAGCACGTTCAATTGCCTCGTCAATGGTACGGCCCATAACGAATTGCTTGCCCATAATTTTCATAGCAAAGTTTACAGATTTACGAATAACTGGCTCACCTAAACGACCAATGGTCTTTTTAAGCATACCAAACTGCTGTTCTTTCGTTTTGTCTGTGTAGTTAACCATTTTACCGGTAACTAACAATCCCCAAGAGGACGCGTTTACAAATAAAGAATCGCTGCTTCCTAAATGAGAGCTCCAATCACCTTTGGCCAATTTGTCGCGAATAAGTACATCTTGAGTTGCTTTGTCTGGTACGCGAAGCAGCGCTTCGGCCAAACACATTAATACAACACCTTCTTCACTAGAGAGTGAGAATTCATTTAAAAGTGCGTCAACACCGCCTTGTCCATCTTGCTCTTTACGAATGTTTAAAACAATCTGGCGGGCTCTTTCCCATGCACGGCTTCGTGCTTTTACACCCACTTCTGCAAGCGGTAAAATATGATCGATAACCGCATTTTCGTCTATGCGGTAAAAGTCACGAATTTTCTGTCTAATAGGACAGTTAGTAGTTAAATCGCCGTTGAATAACATAAGCAACCCTCAGGAGTGTTTAGGATTTAAAGTAAAATTAATTACCAATAAATTATCAGTGATATTGTGAGTGCATTCTAATTAAAATTCCGCAGAATATGCTGGTTAAATTTCGCGATTTACGATAATTTACAGGGCATAAATTTAACTTATCCGCATAAAATTCTGTTATGACAATTCCAAATAGATTACGCATGCTAGATCGTATCGATTTAGCCATACTAGACGTTCTACAAAAGAACGGCAGAATTTCTAATGTTAACCTGGCAAAACAGGTTAACTTGAGCCCTAGCCCATGCCTTGATCGTGTTAAACGTTTAGAGCAAGAGGGCTACATAGAAGGCTATTATGCAAAACTTAGTGAAGCTAAGCTAAATCAAAGCTTAGTTGCTCATGTGCAAGTTTCGCTTGTTACCTCAAATACAGCCGTATTTAAAGTGTTTAGAGAGCATATTTTAAAAATTAAACAAGTGGTTGAATGCGACATGGTTGCTGGTGGCTATGATTATTTATTAAAAATACGCGTGTCTAACATGGAAGAGTATAGACAAGTATTGGGGGATTTAGTTGATATACCGGGAGTCGGTACGCACCACACTTATATGGTGATTGAAAAAATTAAACAAGACGATGGTTTACTAATTGATATTTAGTTTGTTCTAAAATGTGTGAGCTTGCGGCTAAGCAGGCTCACACTTAAAACTAAATTAACTCTCTAAACCGTTTTTATTAATTGTAATAACGCGTTGAGGAAATGGAATTTCAATCTTAGCGTTGTTAATTGCTTTATAAACACCGCCGTTAATAGCCAGTTTGGTTTCGATAATTTTAGTAGTAGGCACCCAATATCTGTAGCTGATTGTAACACCGCTATCGGCAAAACGTTCAATACCGACCTGCGATAATGGGTTTTGTGCGACCAGTTTGTGCGCTTTAAGTACCTCTTCAATTAGACTAATGGCGCTATCAGAACATGCACTATAAGCTATGTCTATCTCACCTTTGACCAATGAGTAACTAAACGAGTTGTGAAGTATTTCGCCCACAATATGTTTATTTGGAATAGTAATTTCTACTTTTTCTTCATTGATTAAAATGGTGTAACCCAGTTCAATGGTTTTAACTTGGCCACTTACATTTTTAACTTCAATTGTGTCGCCTACTACAAAGGGGCGTGTGGCAATAATTGCAAGCCCAGCACCATAGTTAGATAACATCCCTTGCAGCGCCAAACCAGCCCCTAAAGATGCAGCACCAATAGCTGCTACAAAGGGAGTAACACTTATACCTATTTTGCCAAGTGCAATAATTATAACCATTACAATTAGCAGTACTTTTACCACGCTACTGACAAAGTTAGTGAGCGTAATGTCAACATTATGGCGGGTCATTAACGCAGCTACAAATTTGGCAAGCTTTTGCGCTATCCACAAACCAATGAGGACGATAAAAATAGCACCGACAATTTGCATACTGTAGGTAACCATATACTCAGTAAGCATGGTGTAATATTTTTCAAACTGTTCGATTTCAGAACTGATCATAAAGCGCTCTATGTTAGGGCTATGTTGTATTTTTCCAACTATAGCAAAATGTTGACTAAAAATGGATATAACAGCGGTACTATAATCGCTGTTAGTAAAGCGCTTAGCGCCATTGCAACCGATGAGTAAGCGCCAACTTTTGGATGCTCGGCAATAGCAGCGGCAGTCCCAATTGCATGACAAGCTGTGCCCATGGCAACGCCTTGAGATTCGTGATTAAAAATATTAACGAGTTTAAAAAGCATAAAACCAAATAAAGCCCCTAGTAAACCAATAAAAATAACTAAAGCTGCAGCAAGTGAACTGATTCCACCCAATGAATCAGTGACGATTAAAGATATAGGTGTAGTGACACTGAGTGCGGCAACAGATGCACTTAGCTGCGCTGGCGCATTAAATAATATGCTTAGCAAAAATGCCACAACGGTTGCGTTAACAATACCTAAGCTACATGTTGCGACTATAAGTAATAGATTTTTTCGTACGTGTGTAAACTGCTGATATAAAGGAAGCGCTAAAGCGACAATTGCGGGCTCTAATAACCAGCTTAGCAATTTGCTGTGCGTGGCAAATTGCGTATAAGGCAAATTTAGATTAACGAGGAATAAAGCGATAACACTAATACTTAAAAATACGGGGTTGGTGAGCGATTTTAATACGCTGTTTTTTATACTTTGGTTTACGGCCCTTAGTGCTAAAAACAATGCAATTATAAAAGGAATACTTAGCCACCATAAAGTAGGCTGTAGCTCTGAAATAGCGGAAAAAGTAAAATCAGTCATTATTTTCTCTTCCCTTAAAGTACGCAATTACACTGCTAACAAGCAATAAGGTAGTTATAGGAACTAGCAACACAACTGATGCTAAAAATGCCCAGTGCGATTTTATAAGGCCGAGATGTTCAATAAATCCCACACCCGCAGGAATGAAAAATATAGGCATAATATTTAAAATAGGGGAGGCGCATGGTTTTACATGTTGCTCTTTTACAATACCCGATAAGAGTAAAACTAATAAAATAACCATAGCGAGTAACGGTGCAGGAAAGCTTCCACCAATAAAGTGCATAATGAGTTTAGCGCAGGCTAAACATAGTAAAATAATAGCGCTACTGAGCAGATATTTCATCAAAGTGGCTCACAGAAAAGATAAGAGCTTAACTTTAACAAATCAAACTCTTTTATGCATTGTCTACCAGCGCTTTGTATTTGCGTAGGTTATGTCCGCTTTTCCTTTTGCTTTAGCAATTGCTTTTTTAGTGTTTGGGTTTAGCAATAAGCGAATTTGGCTGAAGGTTTCTTTAGCGAGTATTTTTCGTTGGTTTGGTTTATAGCTAAGTTGTGTAACACGTTTAATAGCAGCAAGCGTATCGGGTGAGCGCTCGAGTAATGTATTGAGCATGTTTTGCGTGGCTTGTTGAGTATCATCGGTAAGCTGAGTAACCAAACCTAGCTCATTTGCTTGGTGTGCTGTGATTGGGTTTGCGTGGCTTGCAAGCCAAAGTGCTTGGTCACGCTTAACTAAACCGCTCATCATTACATTTGCGCCCATATCGGGGCACAACCCCCAGCGTGCTTCCATAATGGCAAGCTTGGCATCAACATGAACAATCCTGTAATCGGCACCTAGTGCTATTTGTAAGCCCCCTCCTAAACAGTTGCCATCAATTTGTGCAATAACAGGAACGCTTAGTGACTGCCAGCCTAATACTACTTTTTGCGCTAAGTTTTGATTGCCAGGTAACCATTTGAGCAATAATTTTATAATATTCAATGATGCCGCCATGACAGCTGATATATCAAGGCCTGCACAAAAATGCTCGCCATCGCCTTTTATTACTACAGCACGAATACTGCGATCTCTTTTTATGTTTTTAATGGCTTTGTTTAGATCTACAAACATTTGAAAGCTTAATGCGTTTTGCTTTTTTGCTCTACTAAGCGTGACGGTAGCAATGCCATGTTGTTTTTCTAGTTTTATCATTACACACTCCTCTGACCTGTTACTTGAGCTTATGTTGTTAAGTTAACTAAGTAAAGAGAGAAAGTTTTTACACAAAAAATGAATTAATTGAGTAATTCAAAGTCTTATATTGTTGATCTTGCTAATAACAATATAAATATTTCGAAATGAGTGCAGCGATGATAAAAAAGTAAGGTATTTAAGCGTTTTTTTATCTATATAGATGCTAGTTTTGTTATTATGATGTCACTTAAAAGCTTAGAGGTTAATCACTCATGTCTGGCCCACGTTTACACACGATAGAAGAAGCAACTCATCAAGCCTATGATATTTTTTTAGAGCTAGCGCCAAATAACTTGAGCGATAAAGATGTTGAAGACTTTAATCAATACCGAGAAGATCTTGGCTTTATTGAAGAAGATGAGCCAGATGACCAATGGCAAGATTTTGTGGCACTTGAAATTGAGCCAGAGCACTTTATTCAAGTGTTAGTCGGTTTAGAATTTGAAAATGAAGATGCCTTATTTGCAAAAATTTTAATTAGTCGTGATAAAGACGCGCCGTTTTGTCATATTTTATGGAAAGAAAGTGAATAAGCCCATATTGCTTGTTTGTTTATAATTGTGTGCAAGAGAGCGTATTTGTGCGTAAGTATTTATTTTTAATTCTCTTATTGATTAGTAGCCCAAGCTGGGCTGTTGATCCTTTTGAAGATTTTCATGAATATGGACAGCTTTCGGATGAAGAGATCCATGAGTTACACAAAGGTGAAATGCTTTATGGGGATACTGAGTTTGGCTTTATTCTTAGCAAAGGCAACGCTAATTCGACCAGTTTTAAGCTCAAAGGTAATTTATATCAAGACTTTGAGAAGTGGCGTAATCAATTCAAAATAGACTCCCTTTATAAGCGCGATGAAAACGATGAAACAGGCGACAGCGATGTAACAGCTAATCGTGTGTTTGTCTCTGCACAGGGTAATTATAAAGTGGGTGTGAAAAACTCATCCTTTTTTATTTACGGCGATTACGAAGAAGATGAATTTAGCGGCTTAGATTTTAAAAGCACAATCGCAACCGGTTACGGTACTCGTGTATATCAAGGTGTTAAAAACAAAGTTGATATTGATGTAGGACCCGGTTTATATCGCTCCGTTGCTGATGAAGAGTCAGATGTAAGTGAGGATGATATAAATAAAACGGGTTATTTAGTCAGAGTTGCAATGCAATGGGAGCGTTTGGTTTCTAAGCGAACTCGTTTTAATCAAGATGTCAGTGTAGAGCAATCGCTTTCGGGTCTTAATTCTCGCTTTAAATCAGAAACAGCATTAATAAGCCAAGTCGTTGGTGCTGTATCACTTAAGTTTGCGTATATGTACCGTTATAATTCAAAACCCGAGGATGATAAACTTAAGTTTGATTCAGAGCTTAGTGCAACCTTGGTTTATAACTTTTAAGTATTTATTTAATTTTAGAGAGTGTTATGTATCAGCATAAGCAGTATGCGGTGTTCATTTTTTTGTATTAGCATGGATAGGCGGATTTGTTGCACTAGCGTGGAACTTATTAGGTGCAGATGGACCCTTAATGATATTTACTGGTATTTTAGTGCTGGTGGGCTTTTTGTTTCATGGCTTAACAGTAAAAGTTGATGATAATAAAATAAGTTGGGCGTTTGGGCCTGGTGTTGCTGGGCAAAGTATTTTGCTTAGCGAGATTACTGAAGTAAAAGCAGTACAAAATTCATATCGCCATGGTATAGGTATCCGTATTACTCACGATGGTTGGGTGTATACAGTATCTGGTTTTAGTGCAATACAGCTAACGCTTAAGGATGGCACTATGTATCGTGTAGGTACAAACGATCAAAAAGGTTTACTAGCCGCATTGAAAGAAAAGAAAGTATCAATAGCACTTCCTAGTAAGACAAAAAGCGAAACTGAAGTGGTTAAGCGCAACAATATGATATAAAAAAAGCGCCTTAGGCGCTTTTTTATCTGCTGTATACAATATTAGTGGTCGTGGCCACACCCACCTTCGCCATGTACGTGGCCGTGAGTTAATTCGTCTTGTGTTGCATCACGCACTTCTAGAATTTCTACATCAAAGTTAAGTGTTATACCTGAAAGCGGGTTATTACCATCTACAATCACTTCTTCATCTTGAATATCGATGATCATTACTGATTGGTCGCCATCATCTGTTGATGCACGAAATTGCATGCCAACTTCAATTTCCATACCTTCAAACATTGATTTAGGTACCGCTTGCATTAGGTTGTCGTGGCGCTCGCCGTAACCTTCTTCAGGTTCAACCTTTACGCTAAGCGTGTCGCCTGGTTGCTTGCCCAGCAAAGCATTTTCTAGGCCTGAAATTAAATAGCCTGTGCCAATGATAAAGTGTAGTGGCTCACCACCGAACGAGTTATCAATGCTATTGCCATCATTATCCATTACCGAATAATGCATTTTTACCACTTTGTTTGCCGCAACGATCATAGTCATTCCTATTTATTCATCTTCAAGAGAGTAGGGTAGAGGCAGAATGCTTAGCTCCACCTGAGGTGTGTGTTTTGCACGAAGTACCTGAGTTACATCAGTATCGTTTGGCAACACAACGAGGCCTGTTAGTTTACTTGTTTGCTCATCAAAACTTTGCGTTATAAGTTTACCCGCACGGCGCCAGTTTTCGCCTAACTGGGTTTCCAGATCAAGCTCTGAAAGTAGCCCTTCGCTTTGTCCTGAAACGATATACATTGCGCGTTTATTCTTACCAAGGTATTTCATACGGGCCACAGTTTCTTGACCTGTATAACATCCTTTTTTAAAGCTAATGCCACCAATAGCTTGTAGGTTAACCATCTGCGGAACATATTCCCCAATAGCTTCACTACTTAATTGTGGTTCGCCGGCTAAAATTGCTGCTTGTTTCCAGGGCGCATCGTTATCAAGAGTCGATATATTATCAGGAATACTAAATTGGCTATCAACCATCAATAACACGCGATTATCTGCTAACTTTAATGCTTTACCATAACTCAAGTCGCACGCAGTAGCATCGTCTTCAAATGTTATACTAAGCTGAGCAAGTACGTCTGTTAAGTCATCGCCGATTAAGCCAATTAAACGCTCAGAGGAGACATTTATATCGACCTTTGCAAATACAGCGTATTTTTTAAGTTCAACTAACGACTTTTCTACTTCGGCTGCGCTGCCTGTAAGGTAATAGTTATCTTGATGAGAAAATAATTTAAATACACCCCAAAGCTTTCCTTTGGCACTGCAATGGCCAGTCCATAAATAGTTACTGCTGGTTAATTTATTGAGATCTTGAGTAATTTGCCCGTGCAAATAAGATAATTTATCAGCACCGCTAAGGCTAATAAGTTGATGAGATAACGGACATGCATAAACGCTCGACATAAAAACCTTCTTTGCAATATAAATGAAGTGACATAATAACGCAGTTGTTACGTATGGTACAGACAAGCGCTAATTGGCGTGGATTATTATTTTAATCGGCGATTAATAGCTGATAAGTTGACACGCATTTGTTAAACTCGAGTCAATTAAGTATGAGGTTTAAAATGGTTGAAATTCATAGTAAAGCACGTATTCGTTGGGCTTGCCGTCGTGGCATGTTAGAGCTAGATGTTTTGTTTATGCCGTTTGTAGAAGAAGCATACGACTCTTTGAGCACAGAGCAGCAAGCTATCTTTCAGCGTTTGCTAACAGAAGAAGACCCTGATTTATTTGCATGGTTTATGGGGCATCAAGAGTGTAAAGATGAGCAGTTAAATACAATGGTTTCACTTATTTTAGATAGAGTTCGTGTATAGATTTACAGTTACAGATAATAAAGCAGACCATAAACCAGTTGTGGTCTTTTTTTGTATGCTGGCTTTGATATTATGCTTATTTTTAAGTTCTGTACTGGCAATGCTTTTTTGTGTTGTAGTAAATACAGTGGCTGGATTATTTGTTTGGCGAAAAGTTTTAGCTGCTCACCCGATACGGGGAGTTGTTATTTTAGAGCCAAACCTATTTAGATTTGAAAGTCAGTCGCTAAAAATTCAAGGTGAAATAAGTACTCAAAGTCGCATACTTGGTAGCAGTGTATGGCTTTATATTAAAGGCTTTAGTAAAAACCATTGGCTAATTATTTCAGCCAATGGAGTTAACGAACAAAGCTATGCTCGATTAAAACGTGCAACACTTAGCGCTATTAGTGGCGCTGCGGGGTCAAAATAGTTGGTGTTGGATTTTCGTTTTGCTCAGGGTAATCAATAGTGTAATGAAGGCCACGGCTTTCTTTGCGTTCCATTGCACTTCTAATGATTAATTCAGCTACTTGCACTAAATTACGTAGCTCCAACAAATTATTACTGACTCTAAAATTAGCATAGTAGTCATGTATTTCTTGCTGTAATAGTTCAACTCGGTGCAGTGCACGCTCTAAACGCTTAGTTGATCGAACAATACCAACGTAATCCCACATGAATAATCGTAGTTCATGCCAGTTATGGGTAATTACAATTTCTTCATCGGAGTTACTAACTCGGCTTTCATCCCAATATGGAAGTGCTATAGGCTCTGGCGCATGCTCTATTTTACTTAAAATATCTTTTGCAGCAGCATGGGCAAACACAATACATTCAAGTAATGAGTTACTTGCCATGCGATTTGCACCGTGAAGGCCTGTATAAGCTACTTCACCCACAGCGTATAAATTATCTAAATCGGTTTTTCCGTTAAAATCGGTCATTACACCGCCGCAAGTATAGTGGGCAGCGGGGACAACTGGGATTGCTTCTTTGGTTATATCAAGCCCTACACTTAAGCATTTCGCATAAATAGTAGGAAAGTGCTCAATAATAAAATCTTTATCTTTGTGGCTAATATCTAGGTAAACACAGTTTGCGCCGAGGCGTTTCATTTCAAAATCGATTGCGCGTGCAACAATGTCGCGTGGAGCAAGTTCTTCACGCTCATCAAAGTCTTTCATAAAGCGAGTGCCGTCAGGGCGTTTTAAATAAGCGCCTTCACCACGCATAGCTTCAGTAATTAAGAAGTTTTGTAATTCAGGGTGATATAAACTTGTTGGATGGAACTGATTAAATTCCATATTGGCCACTTTACAGCCCGCCCGCCACGCCATTGCAATACCATCGCCACTTGATACGTCAGGATTTGAGGTGTACAAATACACTTTACTTGCCCCGCCGGTCGCCAGAGCAACAAATTTTGCCGAAATGGTTTCTACCTTTTTAGCTTTTTTGTTCCACACATACATACCGTGAATATGCGAAGCTGTTTTTTCGGTGTTTTTATCAGTAATTAAATCAATTGCGTTGTATTGCTCTAAAAGTGTAATATTTTTATGCGCTTTTACTTGGCTTATTAATGTAGTTTGTACTGCTTTGCCAGTCGCATCAGCTGCATGCAAAATACGACGATGGCTATGACCGCCTTCGCGCGTTAAATGAAAGCGCTCTTTGCCTTTACTATCAAATTCCATATCAAAAGGCACGCCTTGATCAATTAACCATTGCAGGCAATCATGGGCGTTGCTTGCAGTGTAGTGGACGGCTTCTCTGTTGCACAAGCCGCCGCCAGCATCGAGTGTATCCTCTACATGGGATTCTATGCTGTCATTTTGTTTATCAAATACAGCAGCTATACCGCCTTGAGCATATAATGTAGAGCCTTCTGTCAGAGCCCCTTTACTAATTACGGTAACGTTACAAAAATTAGCTAAAGATAAAGCTAGTGATAAGCCTGCTGCGCCGCTACCGATAATAGCGACATCAGCAATGTGGTGTTTATTTTGGTTCATGTCAGAGGTACTTTGCGGTTACAATGCTCGTATAGAGCAATATTTGTTTTCAATATCTGTAGTTGTATCATATTTGTCATATTACTACGTAGTGATTTTAATAGCCTAACGCTGTTATTTATGAACTATTTTATAAAAAAATAATATTAAACAGAACTTTTTATTCATGTAGAGGTCAGAGTATTTGTGAACAATAGCGACACTATGAATAACAAGCAAAAATCAGACATAGGAGTACCGGCTCGAATGAGCGAGCAGGAATTAGATTTAGCGCTAGTAAAAAGGGTTCAGCAGGGTGATAAAAACGCCTTCAATCTATTAGTAAAGAAGTATCAAAATAAAATTGCAGGTTTGATATCACGTTATGTATCAAACCAAGGTGATATTGCAGATGTAGCACAAGAAGCATTTATAAAAGCTTATCGTGCACTTCCAAACTTTAGAGGTGATAGTGCCTTTTATACTTGGTTATACCGTATTGCCGTTAATTGTGCTAAAAATTACTTAGTAGCACAGGGCCGTAAACCGCCAGCAAATGATATCGACGCTGAAGAAGCTGAATTTTATGACTGTGCGGATTCGATGCGTTCAAATGCATCCCCTGAAAATCTACTTTTAAGCGAAGAAGTACGCGCTGTTATTTTTAATACGATTGATAGTTTGCCTGAAGATCTTAAAACTGCGATAACCCTAAGAGAAATCGAAGGGATGAGCTATGAAGAAATAGCAGTGGTCATGGATTGCCCTGTCGGGACGGTGCGTTCGCGTATCTTTCGTGCCCGAGAAGCAATTGATAACAAATTAAACCCATTAATAGGCGAGTCTTAGTATGACGAAAGCACACCTTAACAAGTTAGATAACGAAGTGTTATCGGCATTACTTGATGGCGAACAACATCTAACTGATGCAAAAATTGCAGAGCAAGATGTAACCACGTTTGGCCGTTATGCGTTAATTGGTGATGCAATGCGTGCTCAAAAAAATAATAATGACATACATATTGATATTAGCGATCGCGTTGCATTAGCATTAGAAAGCGAGCCTGTTTATGCTGACTTCAACCAGCCAAACACAGAGCCTCAAGCAGTCACTGAAACTGTAAAAAATAATGTAGTTGCTTTTAATTGGCGCAAACCTGTTGCCCAACTAGCGATTGCAGCAAGTGTGGCAATGTTTGCTATTGTGGGCGTTAATACACTTCCGCAAAGTAACAATCAGCAGCAAAGCGAAATCCCTTTACTGCAAACTACCCCTTTAACAGGTATGGCTTCGCCAGTAAGTTACTCATCTGAGCCAGCGCTTGAAAATGCTGAACAAGGCTTACGTGAATTGCAGCAACAACGTATTGGCGCATTAGTTTTAGAGCATCAACGACAAGCACGTGTTGCTAACTCGCTTCAAACAGCGCAAAATAGTATAAAAGCGCAAGAGGAAAAAACTAATTAAATGAAAGTAATCACTTTTATTCTGTCGTTGGTAGTTAGCTTTACTGCATTTGCCAACGATATAAATCCTGCCAAAGATTTATTACTTAAAATGGCTAATGCCGTACATAACCGTAATTTTGATGCTTCATTTGTGGTTGTTAAGGGTAAAACAATGGAACCATATCGTTGGGTCCATGCCAAACAAGGCGACACAGAGCTTGAGCATTTAAGTTTACTCAATGGCGCAGGCCTTGAAATGGTTCGTGTTAATAATCAAGTCACTTATTTTGAACCGCAGTCAGAGCCATACTCTCTTAAAACTGATTCGATTGCTGGCCCCATTCCTGAAGTGTTATTTAAAGACATTGAGCGTTTGAGCGCACATTATGATTTTGTAATGGGTGGTAAAGGGCGCATTGCAGGGCGTGCGGCTCAATTAGTTCGAATTGAATCCAAAGATGAATTCAAATATAACTACTGGATTTGGCTTGATATGGAGTCGTCTTTACTTTTAAAAGCAGCGTACGTGAACCACGAAGGTGAGGCGCTTGAACAGCTACAGCTAACTCATGTTAGTGTTACTGAACAGCCTGCTAGTATGCTGTTGGAAGTACTCAATCGTAACTTTCCAACGCCTCTACCAGAAAGTGATTTAGGTGGTGCAGAGAATACAGCAAAGAATTGGAATATAAACTGGTTACCTAATGGCTTTGAATTATTAAAATCTGACAGGCATAAACTCGATTTAAATAATGAGTTAACAGACTATTATTTATTTTCTGATGGTTTTGTTGAGATCTCTATATTTATACAGCGACCTTTACCTGGTAAGCGTTTAAGCGGTGCATTAACATCTGGTGCAACGACGGTATATGTGCATAATGGCGGTAATTTTGATGTATCGGTTGTTGGTAATGTACCGAGTATGACCGCAAAAGCAATTGCAGAGTCAGTTACCCGCGCACTATAGACGATTCCGTAAGGATTGTTATGATTGAACAAACCCTCACAGTTGTGGCCCTTGATGGCCACATTGCTTATTTAGAAGCGCAACAAAAGCAAGCTTGCGAAGGCTGTAATGGTCGTTGTGGATCACAAGTGTTTGGCAAGTTATTCGGCACCGCAAAAAAACCTTTCCATATAGATTCGATTTACCAGTCGAGGTCGGTCAAAAAGTTACTTTGTCACTTGATGATAGCCTCGTTGTTAAACATGCTTTTGCTGTATATATGTTACCTTTATTTTTAAGTCTAACGTTTGCATTTATTGCTTCTGAGTTACTTTTAATGGCCGAAGGTTGGCAAATCTTAGCGGCGGCTTTAGGTGGCATTACTGGATTTTTTATTGCTAAAACTCGTGTTAAATCACTTAAGCACGATATAAAAGTAATAAAAATTCATCCAATTAGTATCCCTTTAACTCAAATAGATGGTGATTGACGCCAATTAAATGTAAAATTGCCGTTTTATACCAAAGTAACTTGGAAATACAGGGAATTGTGGTTTTTAAAATTATTTTATCTGACTGACTTATTTAAGTTTATTAAGCATAACTTATTGTTATTCATTAAATAAAATGATTATAACCCATCTTAAAAAGCGTGAGCTAAGTCTGTAATTTACAAACTGAGCTTATGGCATCCTAAAGCAAGTATTTTCAAGTCACTTAGGTATTCATATTTAGTCCATTAAAATAGAAGTATAGAATCCAGTTTATGAAGCATATCCGTAATTTTTCGATCATCGCCCATATTGACCATGGTAAATCGACCCTTTCAGATCGTTTGATCCAAGTTTGTGGCGGTTTAACCGACCGTGAAATGCAAAAACAAGTTTTGGATTCAATGGATATTGAGCGCGAACGTGGTATTACCATTAAAGCGCAAAGTGTAACGTTGAATTACAAAGCGAACGACGGCGAAACCTACCAACTTAATTTCATTGATACTCCAGGACACGTTGATTTTACGTATGAAGTGTCGCGTTCTTTAGCTGCATGTGAAGGTGCACTACTCGTTGTTGATGCAGGCCAAGGCGTTGAAGCACAAACACTAGCTAACTGTTACACCGCTATTGAAATGGAATTAGAAGTAATTCCAGTACTTAATAAAATCGATTTACCGCAAGCAGACCCTTTACGTGTTGCAGAAGAAATTGAAGAGATTATTGGTATTGATGCCCTAGATGCTGTGCAGTGTAGTGCTAAAACAGGCGTAGGTATTGCTGAAGTACTTGAAATGATTGTTAAAGATGTTCCGCCACCAGTAGGCGACAAAGATGCACCTTTACAAGCACTTATTATCGATTCTTGGTTTGACCCATACCAAGGCGTTGTATCACTAGTGCGTATTAAGCACGGTGAATTACGCACTGGCGACAAAATAAAAATAATGTCGAACGAGCATATACATACTGCCGACCAAGTGGGTGTGTTTACACCTAAGCAAACCAACACCGGTATTTTAAGAACAGGTGAAGTAGGGTTTGTTATTGCTGGCATTAAAGAGATACATGGTGCGCCAGTAGGTGACACTATTACTCATCAAAAAAATGCAGCTCCACTTCGCTTACCTGGTTTTCAAAAATTAAGCCTCAGGTTTATGCAGGTATGTTCCCAATTGCATCAGATGAGTATGAATCATTCCGTGATGCACTTAATAAATTAAGCTTAAACGATGCGTCGTTATTCTTTGAACCAGAGAATTCAACTGCACTAGGCTTTGGTTTCCGCTGTGGCTTTTTAGGCATGCTACACATGGAAATCATTCAAGAGCGTTTAGAGCGTGAATACGATATTGATTTAATTACTACGGCACCTACGGTAATCTACGAGATAGTTACCAAAGAAGGTACATTCCAGATTGATAACCCATCTGATTTACCTGCGGTAAACGATATTGTAGAGATTCGTGAGCCGATTGTTGAAGCAAATATTTTGGTACCACAAGAATACTTAGGTAATGTTATTACTTTGTGTATTGAAAAACGTGGTAGCCAAACAAAAATGACTTATCACGGAAAGCAAGTAGCTGTTACATACGAGCTGCCTATGGCTGAAGTGGTAATGGACTTTTTTGATAAATTAAAATCTACAAGTCGTGGTTTTGCATCACTGGATTATAATTTTAAACACTTCCAAACATCAGACATGGTGCGTGTTGATATTTTGATCAACAGTGAACGTGTTGATGCGCTTGCGATTATTGTTCACAGAGATGGTGCACAATCTCGTGGTCGTCAGTTAGCTGATGCATTGAAAGAACTTATTCCTCGTCAAATGTTTGATATTGCGATTCAAGCAGCGATTGGACAGCATGTTATTGCACGTACCACAGTCAAGCAATTACGTAAAAACGTAATCGCTAAGTGTTATGGCGGTGATGTGAGTCGTAAGAAAAAATTACTTAAAAAGCAAAAAGATGGTAAAAAACGAATGAAGCAAGTAGGTAATGTTGAAGTGCCTCAAGAAGCGTTTTTAGCTATTTTAAAAGTTGGTAAATAAAAACAAAGGATTATAAATGGCTGGTTATTTTTCAGTTTTATTGGTGCTATTAACTTTAGGCTCAGGCTTAATATGGTTAATAGATCACTTACTGTATGCACCTAAAAGACAGGCGCGCTTAGCGATAGCGCAAAAGTCTGCAGGTGCGCCGTTAGATGATGAAACAGCAGCATTAATAGCACCAGAACCAGTAATAACAGAAACGGCAAAGTCGATTTTTCCGATGATTGCTGCAATTACTATTTTTAGATCATTTATTTTTGAACCGTTTCAAATTCCATCGGGTTCAATGATGCCTACGCTGCTAGTTGGTGATTTTATTTTAGTGCAAAAGTACTCATATGGAATAAAAGACCCTGTTTGGCGTACCCAATTAGTTGATATGGGTGAACCTGAACGTGGTGATATTGTTGTTTTTAAATACCCGTTAGATGAAAAAGTTGACTATATTAAACGTACAATAGGTTTACCTGGCGATAAAGTTGTTTATCGTGATAAACGTTTATATATTCAGCCAAATTGTAAAGAAGGCGAAACCCAGCAGGGTGAGCTTTTATGTAATGAATTCAATAAAATTGATTTTAAATTAATTAATGATAACGAATTTAAACAAGGCCCAATGCCTCTAGCTCGCGTAAATGAAAATTTAACAACAGTTACGCATGATATTTTAATCAACCCACAAGCGCCTGAAAGAAAAGGGCGTTATTACCAGCAACCGGGCACGCCTTCTGATGAATGGACTGTTCCTGCTGATCATTATTTTATGATGGGTGATAACCGCGACAACAGCCAAGATGGTCGCTTTTGGGGCTTTGTACCAAAAGAAAACTTGGTGGGTAAAGCTGTCTTTATATGGATGAGTTTTGAATTTGAGAATGGCCCTGATGATATTTTACCAGGATGGGTTCCAACTGGTGTTCGCTTTGAGCGCCTAGGTAATATTCAGTAACAATGAAAAAAAATGTAACAGAATTATATGACAAAATTGGCTATGTATTTACTGATCAAGGTTTACTTGAGCAGGCAATGACGCACCGCAGCCACAAAGGTCAACATAATGAGCGACTAGAATTTTTAGGTGACTCTATTTTGAGCTTTGTGATTGCTAATGCACTTTATGCCAAATTCCCTAAAGCGCGTGAAGGTGATTTAAGCCGTATGCGCTCAACACTTGTACGAGGTCAAACTCTTGCCGAGTTTGGTCTTGAATTTGGCTTGGGCGATTATTTACGCTTAGGTCCGGGTGAGCTTAAAAGTGGCGGATTCCGTCGTGAGTCAACGCTTGCCGATGCAGTAGAAGCAATTATTGGTGCTGCATTTTTAGATTCAGGTATCGACCGCTGTGGCGAGCTTATATTAGCGTGGTATGAATCTCGCTTGGATGCTATTTCACCAGGGCTTAATCAAAAAGATCCGAAGACCCTGCTGCAAGAGCATCTACAAGGCCGTAAGTTGCCTCTTCCAGGTTACACTGTGGTTGATACTAAAGGCCAGGCACATAATCAAACATTCACGGTTGAATGTATTGTTGATGGAATGGATAGCATAATTTCTGTTGGTAGCTCACGCCGCAAGGCTGAACAAAAAGCTGCCGAAAAAGCATTGAAGATAATTAAAAATGAATCTTGATACCCTAATACAGCCTCGTGAAGGTGATGTAGATACGTTTTGTGGCATGGTCGCAATTGTAGGACGTCCAAATGTTGGTAAATCGACTTTACTCAATGAGATCATTGAGCAAAAAGTAAGTATTACCTCACGTAAACCACAAACAACGCGCCATCGTATTATGGGTATTCATACCGAAGGTAAACATCAAGCTGTTTACATCGATACGCCAGGGCTACACGTTGAAGAAAAGCGTGCTATTAACCGCTTAATGAACCGTGCAGCGTCTAGCTCAATCGGTGATGTAGAGCTTATTATATTTGTAGTTGAAGGCACTCACTGGAATGCTGATGACGACATGGTACTGAACAAAGTATCGCAAAGTGGTAAGCCGGTATTATTGGTTATTAATAAAATAGACCAAGTTAAAGACCGCGATCTTGTATTGCCTCATATGAAGTGGTTAGGCGATAAGTTTGATTTTGTTGGTATTATGCCTGTGTCTGCAAAACAGGGAAAAAATATAGACTTAATCAAAGCTGAAGTAACTAAGCGCTTACAACCGTGTGAGTTTTATTTTCCGGATGATTACGTCACTGACCGCTCAATGCGCTTTATGGCAGCTGAAGTTATCCGTGAAAAATTAATGCGCTTCATGGGTGAAGAATTACCGTATTCTGTTACTGTTGAAATTGAACAGTTTAAATGGCAAGACAACGGTATTTGGCATATCAACGGATTAATTCTTGTTGAGCGCGAAACACAAAAACGCATGGTTATTGGTAATAAAGGCGAAAAGCTAAAAACCATTGGCCGTGAAGCCCGTAAAGACATAGAGGAAATGCTTGATAACAAAGTATTTTTAGAGCTTTGGGTGAAAGTTAAATCTGGTTGGGCTGATGATGAACGAGCACTACGAAGCTTAGGTTATGGTGAAGACTAAACCAATAATTAGTATTATCTATGGATAGCGACTTCTACACTGCTTATTTATTGCATCGACGTCCTTACAGTGACTCGCAAGTAATGCTTGATATGCTTGTAGAAGGCGTTGGGCAACTTAGAATGATTGCACGCATTAGTGGCCGCCAGGCCACTAAACATAAAGCTCAGTTACAACCTTTTCAACCACTACTTGTCCATTACAGTGGTAAATACGATCTAAAATACATCAATAAGTTTGAGCTACATGGCACACCACTTTTTTTAAAAGGTGATGAGCTTTATTGTGGCTTTTATTTAAATGAATTAACTAACCGAATAGTGCCTATTAATGAACCTATAGAACAGGTTTTTCATCTTTATAAAACGCATTTAGAAAACCTAAACAGTGGGGCTAATTTACAAGCTGTGCTTCGCTCATACGAGTTTCAATTATTAGAGCTACTTGGCTATGGCGTCGATTTTAGTTTTGATGCCAGTGGTGAACCAATAGACGAGACGCAAACGTATAGTTACTTTCCTGAGTTTGGTTTTTTAGTGCAAGAAGATACGCGTTCTGGCTTTAGCGGTTTACAACTAAATGCGATAGCAAATCATGACTTTAGCCAAACTGATGTGTTATATATGGCAAAACAATTAAGTCGATATTTATTAAAGCCTTTGTTAGGTAATAAGCCATTAAAGAGCCGTGAGCTTTTTAGTGCTTCTCAATAATCGTAATTTTACAGGTAAAATAATGAAAGATATTCTTTTGGGTGTAAACGTTGATCATATTGCAACGCTTCGCCAAGCGCGTGGAACTACATATCCAGACCCTGCTCATGCAGCCAGTGTTGCTGAGCACGCAGGCGCCGACGGCATTACAATTCACTTACGTGAAGATCGTCGCCATATTCAAGACCGCGACGTTTACGTGATGGCTAAAACGATTCAAACACGCATGAATCTTGAAACAGCTGTTACCGATGAAATGATAAAAATAGCGCTTGAAGTAAAACCTGAGTACGTGTGTTTAGTACCTGAAAAGCGCGAAGAATTAACAACCGAAGGTGGCTTAGATGTAGCGGGTAATATAGATAAAATTAAAGCCGCAACAAAAATGCTTACTGACGCAGGCATTAAAGTATCGTTATTTATTGATGCAGATAAAGTGCAATTAGATGCAGCCAAAGAATGTGGTGCTCCTTATGTAGAGATACACACTGGCGCGTATGCTGATGCAACAAATGATACCGATTTACACAAAGAGTTAGAGCACATTCGTGAAGGTGTTAAATACGCAGCGAGTTTGGGGCTGATTGTTAACGCGGGACATGGACTTCATTATCATAATGTAAAACCGATTGCAGCAATGCCAGAAATTTACGAGCTTAATATAGGTCATGCTATCATTGCTCGCGCCGCGATTGATGGATTGGAAAAAGCAGTCCGCGATATGAAACGCCTAATGCTTGAAGCACGAACTTAAGTTATTTTAGTTAAAAAGACACGCTTATTATAGCGTGTCTTCTTTAGATTTTTCAGCTGATTTTGAATCGAGAAGTAAGCTTTCAAGTTCATCTTGTAGCTCAAAAAGCTCTGGTTCTATACTCTCAAGTATACATTCGCTCTTAAGTGATGTTTCGATGGTCTCTGCCAATGACTTAAGTCTTGGTACACCTGTGTAACAACACGCTCCATGGAACTTGTGGACAATGCTTAGCACTTGTTTACAACTGGTATCATCAATTGCTTTTGCAAGTAAGCTAAGTGTTTCAGGTATGCTTGATAACAGCATGTTGAGCATTTCAAGAGCAAGCTCATTTTTACCACCAGCACGTTGCAGTGCTAATGCCCAATCTATACGATTACTTTCGAAAGGAGCAGGGCTTTGTGGTACTTCATTTTTTGTTTTATCACGATTAACAGGTGTCTGCGGGCTATGTTCGCTGATTATCTGTTTCAACATGTCTTCATCAATAGGCTTGGTTAGGTAACCTTTAAAGCCATCTTTAAGTAGCTGCTCTTTTTCGCTATTCAGTGCATGAGCAGTCACTGCAATGATTGGTGTATCTTCGTTTAGAGATGACTCTTGAATAAGTTTACATGCAGTAATACCGTCCATAATTGGCATTTGTATATCCATAAAGATGACATCATATTTATGGCTTTTACTTAAACTATAAGCCTGTGAGCCATTATGAGCGGTTTCTATTACTTCAATCTGTTCACTTAATAAAGTATGGAGAAGCTTTAAATTAGCATCGTTATCATCAACGACAAGTACTTTAAGTGGAAGTAACTGGTGTTCATTCTGCTCAATATTATGAACAGGGTGGTCTAGTCTGTATGGTGCTGCAAGTACTTCACACAGTTTTCGGTGGTTAAGTGGTTTACTTAAACACGCATCAGCACCACTGCCTATAAACGCTTCTCGCATATTGTGCGAAACTGTATTTAACATTAAATATAAGTAGTCAGTCGATTCGCGAACTGATTTTACATAGCTTTTTAATTGCTGCATATCATCAACAGAAGCCATGTGACCTATTAAGCAAATATCGTATTTATGCTCTTTATTTGTTATAGCGTCTAAAAACTGGTTTCGTTAAAGCAGGCTGTAACTGATGTTTGCCACTGTGTTAATAACGATAGAACAGCGTGATGAGTATGCTCATGCGGTTCTAAATATAAAATACGTTTACCAATGAGAGATTTACTCGGTAAATCGTTGGTAAATACGTGATTCGGTAATCTAAATATACTGTTGAATGTGAAACACGTGCCGTTACCAGGTGCTGAGTTGAGTGTTATTCGGCCATTCATTGCTTCAACAATATGTTTGGTAATGATAAGCCCCAAGCCCGTGCCACCGAATTTTCGAGTAATACTCGAATCAGCTTGGCCAAATGGGGTAAACAGTGAGTCTTGTTTATTCATAGGAATACCAACACCCGTATCAGTTACTGAGACTAATAGAGAAGCACGCTCTTCATCAAGTAATCGGTAACTTACATCTACTTTTATAGAGCCTTTTTCAGTAAATTTTATAGCGTTACTTAATAAGTTTATAAGTATTTGTTTAAAACGAGTTGGATCGCCAGTTAAGTCATCAGGGACTTGTTGATTAATATAAATAGATAATTCAAGTTGCTTATCATGAGCACTCGGAGCGAGCAATGTCATTACTTCGTTTATGGCATCCCTAAGTTGAAACTGAATTGATTCAAGTTCCATTGCACCGGCTTCTAATTTAGAAAAATCTAAAATATCACTAATAATCGTCATCAGGCTATTTGCAGAAAGTTCAATTGTGTCTAAATAGTCTTTTTGGTGTTTATTTAGCGGTGTTTTATAAAGTTGTCGTGTAAAACCAATCACCCCATTTAAAGGGGTACGTAGTTCGTGACTCATTTTAGCTAAAAAATCAGACTTAACTCTGTTGGCATCTTGCGCTTCTTTTTTGCCATCGTGAGCTGGATATTTTGAGTTTCGTACTGCTCTAATGTTTCACGATAATCACTGGTTGCTTGATCGATGTTTTTTTGCATTTCATCTTTTTGCATTACCATTGTATGGGCTATCGTATTTAAACCTTCCCGCAATAGTTCAAACTCACCGATCATGGTATCAGTTAGTCCCGTATTTCTTTTTCCTTCAACCAACTTGTCGGTGGCAAGTACGAGTTTATTAAGCGGCGTCATAAACATACGACTAAGTCTTAATGCTAAAATAGCGGCAAACACCAAAGATAGAATAATAACAATACCGCTTATTAATAGCGCACGTTGTTGGCCTATTACAGCTTGATCTTTATTTAGCTGTAAAATAACCGTGCCTAAAGGTGATTGTAATTGACTCGGTTCCCATTTCAAATCTTGGCTAGTGTGATTGAAAATGGGGGTAAAAAACGTGACGAGTTCATCTGACTTTTGCACTTGAGTAGTATTTAAGTTTTGCATTGCTTTTTGATTAATTAACTTATCAAAAGAGCGATGATAATTACTGGTCATGATGAGCTGATTATTATCATCAAAAATGGCAATCGATTTTACTGTGGGTGAGTGCTTATTATGGGTATAGCTAATTAGTCGATTTAGTAGTTGTTTGTTTTTTTCTTGTAGTGGTTGTTCAAGCGCAATTGCTAAAGGCTCTGAAATAGTAGTCCCTTGTTGATATAAAATTTCATCAAGCTCAATGTAACGATTTATTGTAAAATACCCACCAAGTAACAATCCAATGATCACCGTCGGGATCAGGGTCAGTGTTAAAACAGAATCGCGTAAGCCTAATTTGGTCATAATGGAAGCATTTTTATCATTATTAGTATCCTTTGAGTATATACGGATCAACACCTATTCTCAAAGCATCTACCATCGTTGAAGATCAATTGTTTTAACCAATAATTATTTAAGGTAATGCTAAATGGCACAAATTTTTAAAGCTAAAAAACAGCCGCTACAAAAAAAGTCAGTGGTACTTGATATAACAGCAATGGATCATCAAGGGCGTGGTATAGCTAAGCATAATAATAAAGTGTGTTTTGTTAGTGGTGCTTTACCTAACGAACAAGTTAAAGCAACAATAATCGATGATAAAGCCCGCTACAGTAGCGCGGCAACGCAAAAGATTATTAAAGCAAGTGATGCACGCGTAACCCCTTTTTGTGAACATTATAATCACTGCGGTGGCTGTCAATTACAGCATTTAGAGACAAGCCAACAAGTCATTGAAAAACAAACGGCGGTTAACCAGTTATTTGAAAAGTTCGCCAAACAAAAAAACTTAAATTGGGAGGCGCCATTATTAAGCAAGTCAACGCATTACAGGCGCAGCGCCCGTATTGCTGTTATGTTTGATAAAGCGGCTAAAAAAATACGCGTGGGTTATAGGGCGAGTGGTTCTAAAAATATTGTTAGTATTAACCAGTGTGCAGTATTGAGTGAAGCATTCGCAGATGTATTTACACTTTTTGATAGTTTAATTAATCAACATAAATCGCTGCACAGTATAAGTCATCTGCAATTGTGTGAAAGCGACGAGCACAGCTTTGTTATTATTCGTCATACAAAAACAATCCCCGACGAGTTTAAAATATTAGTCGAGCAGGTTACTGCAAGTCATAAATATGAGATTGCATGGCAAAGTGAAAGTGACGTGATTGAACATTCACACTTTGCGATGCCGTATTATTATTTAAAAGAATTTGATCTTAAGTTTGAATTTGGTTTAGGTAATTTTATCCAAGTAAACGCGCAAGTTAATCAAGCTATGCTAAAGCAATCCGCAGACTGGCTTAATTTAAATGGCGATGAAAGCGTATTAGATTTATTTTGCGGCATTGGTAACTTTTCACTCGTGTTGGCAAAACAAGCAAAAACAGTTATTGGCGTAGAAGGTGTTACTTCAGCGGTTGCAATGGCGGCTCAAAATGCGCAAACTAACTCTATTACCAACGCCGAGTTTTATTGCTTTGATTTAACGCAAAAAATACAAAATGCGCCGTGGTTTAGTAAAGATTTAGATGTATTAGTGTTAGACCCATCTCGTACTGGTGCAATGGCTGTTTTAGAGCAACTACCTTTAAAGCAGTTTAAAACAATTTTATATGTCTCTTGCGACCCTGTTACTTTAGCCCGTGACAGCGCTATTATTTCGCAAGCAGGCTTTGAGCTTAATAAAATAGGGCTAATGAATATGTTTCCTCATACAGGACATATCGAAACTATGGCGTTATTTCAACGGAGGTAAAGCGCATTATGGTAGCTACACGTCAATCACATCAGCAAGTTGAAACAGGTGATTTTGCGACTCGTCTTAAAGTACTCAAACTTTGTGCTGAAAAGGCGGAGATGCTTAATCAAGCGCAAGCACTGTGTGTTAACAGTAATAGTCAGAGTCGACAAAACACAGCCATTGAAATGGTTGAGATTTTAGTTGAGTTAAATCTTGATGCTGAATCGTTAGCGACGGCGTATTTAACCCCATATTTTTTAGATGGCTTAGTGCCTTTAGAAGTGATCGAAGAGCAGCTAGGTAGTAATGTGGCCATACTGCTAACAGGCGTTGCGCAAATGGCGACTATTAGCACTTTATCGCATCAAGGCAAAGGCACGGTGCAAGTCGATAACATTCGAAAAATGCTGTTAACCATGGTTGAAGATGTCCGTGCAGTGGTTATCAAGTTAGCTGAGCAGGTTTGCCATTTACGTAACGTAAAAGATGCTGGCGAAGAAGATCGCGTTATTGCTGCAAAAGAAACTGCCGATATTTTTGCCCCACTAGCTAATCGACTCGGTATTGGGCAATTAAAGTGGGAGCTTGAAGATTTATCGTTTAGGTATCTTCGTCCTGATATTTACAAAAATATTGCTAAGCAACTCGATGATAAACGTTTAGCACGCGAAGCTTATATGGAAGATATGGTGGAGCAAGTCAAAAGCCGTTTGAGTGAAGCAGGCATAGAGGCTGAAGTTTACGGTCGACCTAAACACATTTACAGTATTTATAAAAAAATGGCGCAAAAAAACTACGAATTTGATCAACTGTTTGATATTCGTGCTATGCGTATTGTGGTTGAGCGCTTGCAAGACTGCTACGGTGCGTTGGGTATTGTGCATACCAATTGGCGTCATCTTAATAAAGAGTTTGACGATTACGTCGCGACGCCGAAACAAAACGGCTATCAGTCTATTCATACCGTGGTATTTGGCCCTGAAGGTAAAACTGTAGAAATTCAAATACGTACCCAAGATATGCACCAAGATGCAGAGCTGGGTGTGGCAGCGCATTGGATATATAAAGAAGGCGCATTACCAGGGCGCGGCTCGGGTTATGAGCAAAAAATTAGCTGGCTACGTAAATTACTGCAATGGCAAGAAGAAGTAGTTGATGGCGGCGATTTAGCTGAAGAGCTTAAAAATCAGGTGGTTGAAGACCGCGTATACATATTTACACCCAGTGGTGATATTATTGATTTGCCACTTGGCGCTACACCGCTTGATTTTGCTTATTATATTCATTCGAACGTTGGCCACCGCTGTATTGGTGCAAAAGTATTTGGCAAAATAGTGCCGTTTACGCATCAACTTACAACTGGGGATCAAGTAGAAATACTGACACAAAAGCAACCTAATCCGAGTCGAGATTGGTTAAACCCGTCACTAGGTTACATTAAGTCATCGCGTGCAAGAGCTAAAATACATCATTGGTTTAAGCAACTTGATCGCGACAAAAACTTAAGTGCTGGTAAAGAAATACTTGATAATGAACTGCAAAAATTAGGTTTAAGCTATAAAGCTCTAGAGCCAGCAATAAAGCGGTTTAACTTTAAAGAGCTTGACGATTTAATGGTTGCTATTGGTGCGGGTGATGTACGCCTCAATCAAATGCTAAATTTTGTTACCGACCGCACAGAAGACGAACCGGTAATTCGTATTAAAGCACCCAGTAAAGTAACGGGTGATAAAAACGGCATTGTAGTTGATGGCGTTGGTAGTTTAATGAGCCATGTTGCAAAATGTTGCCGCCCTGTACCTGGCGATGAAATTATCGGCTATATTACGCAAGGGCGTGGTATTGCGGTGCATCGTGAAGATTGTGACTCATTTAACCACCTTAAGGCACAACACCCAGAGCGTGTTATTGCAGTGAGTTGGTCAGACGATATTAGTGGTTCATATGCACTAAGTATTAAAATAGAAGCAACCGATCGTTCAGGGCTAATACGCGATATAAGCTCAGTACTTGCTAACGAAAAAGTCAACGTACTTAATATGAATGTAAATACGGTTGAAGATAATCAGTTAGCAGTGTTCACAATGCAAATAGAAGTACATGACTTATCGGGTACTAACCGTGTTCTTTCTAAGTTACACCAAATTGAAGGTGTACACGATGCCAAGCGTGGTCATTAACCATGAATGATAATGCAGCGCTTACACAACTTCTTAGCATAATGAAGACACTGCGAGATCCCAAGGGCGGTTGTCCGTGGGATCTCGAGCAAGATTTTAAATCTATTGTGCCGCATACATTAGAAGAAGCATACGAAGTTGCTGACTGTATTGAGTCAGGCAACTTAGGTGAGCTTAAAGGTGAGCTCGGTGATTTGTTATTTCAAATCGTGTTTTATGCCCAACTAGCTCAAGAGCAAAACCTATTTGATTTTAATGATGTAGTTGAGCAATTAAACAGCAAATTGATCCGTCGTCATCCACATGTATTTGCCGATAAAAAAGTACTCACTGCTGAGCAATTATCGCAGCAGTGGCAAGCAATAAAAGCGCAAGAACGCAGTACCAGAGCAAAAAGCGAATCACCTTCCTTTTGGCAAGATATTCCTGCAAATATGCCAAGTTTAAGCAAAGCTAAAAAAATCCAACAACGCGTGGCTTCTCTTGGTTTTGATTGGCCAACGTATCATGGTGCTCTTGATAAAGTGAGCGAAGAGGTGCTTGAAGTAAAAGAAGCGATTGAACAGGACCCTTTGTCGGATCATACCGCAGAAGAACTTGGCGACTTACTTTTTGCAACCGTGAATGTAGTACGCCATGTAAAACGCGACCCTGAGCAACTTCTTCGCAGTGCCAATGATAAGTTTTCAACGCGCTTTGAAAAAGTCCAAGAGTATTTAAACGCACAAGGCAAAAGTTTAGATACTGCCACCTTTGAAGAAATGGATCGCGCATGGGATGCGATTAAAAAATTGTAATTAAATTATGCACATTTTTTGTGCGCACATTTGCTATTTTTAGCTGGATTGATAAGCCGTGTTTTGGTACAATTTCGCCCCGTCTTGATGATATACCCTTAGGCTCTTCTTTGGGTGTTATATTCCTTTTAATTCCTGATATTCTAGGGTTCGCATGAGTACAAAATTTATCTTCGTTACTGGCGGAGTTGTTTCTTCGTTGGGTAAAGGTATTGCAGCAGCATCGTTGGCAGCTATTTTAGAAGCCCGTGGTTTAAATGTTACCATTTTAAAGCTGGATCCTTACATCAACGTTGACCCAGGCACAATGAGCCCAATTCAACACGGTGAAGTATACGTTACAGAAGACGGCGCAGAAACTGACCTTGATTTAGGTCACTATGAGCGTTTTATTCGTACCAAAATGACTAGTCGTAATAACTTCACACAAGGCCGTGTATACGAAGACGTATTACGTCGTGAGCGCCGTGGTGAATACCTAGGTGCAACTATTCAGGTTATTCCACATATCACTAACGATATTAAGCAACGTGTATACGACGGTGCTGAAGGTTATGATATTGCTATTGTAGAAATTGGCGGCACAGTAGGTGATATAGAATCACAACCGTTTATTGAAGCAATTCGTCAGATGGGAACTGAAATTGGTCGCGAACGCGCGCTATTTATTCACTTAACGTTAGTGCCATTCTTAGGCCCTGCCGGTGAAGTGAAAACTAAACCAACTCAGCACTCTGTTAAAGAGTTACGCTCAGTCGGTATTCAACCAGATATTCTTATTTGTCGTTCTGACCGTAAACTACCAAATAATGAGCGTGCAAAAATCTCATTATTTACAAACGTAGAAGAAAAAGCGGTTATTTCACTACCAGATGTAGACAGCATCTATAAAATTCCAGCATTATTAAAGTCGCAAGAATTAGATAATTTTGTATGTCGTCGTTTTCACTTAGATCCACCAGAAGCTGATTTAGCTGAGTGGGAACAAGTACTTTATCAAGAGTCTAACCCAACAGGTGAAGTGACAATTGGTATGGTTGGTAAATACATTGAATTACCAGATGCGTACAAATCGGTTAACGAAGCATTAAAGCATGCGGGCCTTAAAAACCGTTTAACAATTAATATCGAATACGTAGATTCACAAGATCTTGAAAGTAAAGGTGTTGAGTTACTCTCGCATTTAGATGCTATTTTAGTGCCAGGCGGCTTTGGCGGTCGTGGTGTTGAAGGTAAAATATTAGCGGCTAAATATGCGCGTGAAAATAAAGTGCCTTACTTAGGTATTTGTTTAGGTATGCAAGTAGCTCTTATTGAATATGCACGAAATGTTGCAGGCCTTAGTGATGCAAACTCAACCGAGTTTAATGCAAAATCTGCAGCACCTGTTGTTGGTTTAATTACTGAATGGCTAGATGCAGAAGGCAATGTTGAAACGCGTGATGCTGAATCTGATTTAGGTGGCACAATGCGTTTAGGCGCTCAAAAATGTCATTTAACACCGGGCTCTAAAGTACATGAAGTATACGGTAGTGATGAAATTGTTGAGCGTCATCGCCATCGCTACGAAGTTAACAACAACTTTGTAGAGCAATTAGAAAAAGCAGGTTTAAGCTTTACCGGTTTATCAGAAGATAAAAAACTGGTAGAAATTATCGAAAATAAAGATCACCCTTGGTTTATTGCCGCGCAGTTCCATCCGGAATTCACGTCAACCCCACGTGATGGTCACCCGCTATTTGAAGGGTTTGTAGCAGCCGCTCATATCCACCAAAAAGCGTCATCGTAATTTAAAAAGGCCGTGCATATTGCACGGCTTTTTTGTTTTAAGGGCTGACTAATACCAATTTTATTAAAAACATGAGCATTGTATCGCATTAAATAACTCACTCACTGCGTTAAAAATTACTCATATAGAACAACTATATGTCATAATTTCTGCCTTGTTATTGAGCTATTTTCTTAGCGCTATAATAGCTCACTAATTTAATGCAATTGGTATAAACTATATAAAACGTAGTAAAGTTAGTCGAACTCACCATTTTGGGAATATAGAGGAATCAAGATGTCAAAAATCGTAAAAGTAATAGGTCGCGAAATTATGGACTCGCGTGGTAACCCAACTGTTGAAGCTGATGTACATTTAGCTGATGGTTCATGGGGCCGTGCTGCAGCACCTTCTGGTGCATCTACAGGTACTCGCGAAGCATTAGAGTTACGTGATGGTGACAAAACGCGTTATTTAGGTAAAGGCGTATTAAAAGCAGTTGGTTATATCAACAAAGAAATTGCTGACGCTTTAGCTGGTCAAAATGCATTAGAGCAAAGTACTGTTGATAAAGTAATGCTAGATTTAGATGGTACCGAAAATAAAGAAAAATTAGGTGCCAATGCAATCTTAGCTGTATCACTAGCAACAGCAAAAGCAGCTGCACAATCTAAAAAGGTTGAGCTTTATGAACATATTGCTGACTTAAACGGCACGCCGGGTGTTTATTCAATGCCACTTCCAATGATGAACATCATCAATGGTGGCGAGCATGCAGATAACTCTGTAGACATCCAAGAGTTTATGATCCAACCTGTTGGCGCTACTAACTTCCGCGAAGGTCTACGTATGGGCGCTGAAGTATTTCATAGCCTTGCTAAAGTACTTAAAGCTGATGGCCATTCAACAGCAGTTGGCGATGAAGGTGGTTTTGCGCCTAACCTTGCATCTAACGAAGCGGCTCTTGCTGCAATCAAAGTAGCTGTCGCAAACGCAGGTTACGAGCTAGGTAAAGATATTACTTTAGCGATGGATTGTGCAGCATCTGAGTTTTACGACAAAGAAGCAAACATCTACGACCTTAAGGGTGAAGGTAAAAAATTCACTTCTGAAGAATTTAACTTCTTCTTACAAGATCTTACTGAACAGTACCCAATCGTTTCTATCGAAGATGGTCTTGATGAGTCTGATTGGGATGGCTTTGCACATCAAACTAAGCTAATGGGTGATAAAATCCAATTAGTAGGTGATGATTTATTCGTAACAAATACTAAGATTTTAAAACGTGGTATCGACAACGGTATTGCTAACTCAATCTTAATTAAGTTTAACCAAATCGGTTCTTTAACTGAAACGTTAGCAGCAATTAAAATGGCTAAAGACGCTGGTTTCACTGTTGTTATTTCTCACCGTTCTGGTGAAACTGAAGATTCAACAATTGCTGATTTAGCAGTGGGTACTGCTGCAGGTCAAATTAAAACAGGTTCATTGAGCCGTTCTGACCGTGTTGCAAAGTACAACCAATTGCTACGTATTGAAGAGCAATTAGGCGATAAAGCACCGTACAACGGTCTTAAAGAAGTTAAAGGTCAGTAATTCTATTTTATATAGAATCTAATTTTTAATTTTAGATGATAAAATCCTCGCACAAGCGGGGATTTTTTATGCCTGATACTTTTATTCAAAGAGATGAAAATAAGTTGTAGGTGTTAAGCTTGCTGACGCGCACGCAGTGCGAAAAGGAAGATTCACAAATAATAACTCTTTGTTTAAGTCTTACTACTTTACAGAGCACTCAAAGCTGAAATTGCTGTTTTAAAATCTCGCCAGTAAAGCTGGTTTTTAGATAAAAGCCACGGGGCAGGGTTTTTATTATTTGCCCATTAGGGCCAATGGCATCAGTGACTATTTTGCTATGGGCCGCTTTTGGGCGTATTTGCATTGCATCGCCTAAATGGCCCGATATTTCGTCAATTCGGCCAAGTGCAATTAACTCCATTTGCTCTTCCCAGTCGCGCTGTAATAAAGCGTCCTGCTCAGGTGTGGGTTGCCATAAAAAGCCACTGCCGATTGTTCTATCAAATGGAGCAATATCACGCTCGCTTAAAATAGGTAGCCATAAAACGTGATTAAGCTTTTTGCGAACGCTGCTGGTATGCCACGCCATCCCCGTCACGTTCATTAGTGGCGTTACAGATACAAATGTTGTTTCCAGTGGTTTCCCTTTATAAGAAATAGGGAGTGTTTTTAGCTCTATGCCTAAATCTTCAAAATCGGGTAGTGGTTTAGAGCCTGCAGTTGCACCTAAAACGTATTCTATTAATTGTCCCGTCCAGCCTTTTTCTCGCAGTAAATCGTCAGGCGTTTTAAAGTTATACTCATTGGCTAATTGGCCAAGTGTCAGGCCTGCAATATTATCAACCCGCTTTATTAGGTCATTAATTGAATGTGGTTTTGTTGGTCGCATATCACTAATTTGAGTTGAATAAATCACCTTGTCATGATAGCAAATCAGCTAAGCCGTGGATATCTTTGCGTTTGTGTGTTTTTTGTACATGAGGTGTTTGCTGTAATTTTACACACGCTAAAAAGTGAGCGAATTAACTTAAGTAACTGAACTGCTTTGTAATTTTGTGTTTTATAGTTCAGCTTTAATTAAGTGAGATTAGAGTTGCAGGGATAAATACAGATGTATGAACAAGTTTATCCACAGATTCTGTGGAGAAAGTCAGTTTTTAGATCTCATATTGTGGATTTGTTTGCAAAATGAGCGTGTTTTACAAAAGTTATGCACAAGCTGTGGGTAAGCAGAGTAAAACTCGTAATAGTATTTGCCGTATTGCGGGTTATGTGGAACAATCATAAAAAATCGACTTACAAATGAGGCACTAAGGTGATTGATGCCGAAGGTTTTCGTGCCAATGTCGGAATTGTAATTTGCAATAATCAGGGACAGGTGTTTTGGGCCAGACGCTATGGTCAACATTCTTGGCAATTTCCCCAAGGTGGTGTTGATGATGGTGAGACAGCAGAACAAACCATGTACCGCGAGTTACACGAAGAAGTAGGGCTGCGACCAGAAGATGTAGAAATAGTCGCAAGCTCAAAACATTGGTTACGCTATAAATTACCCAAACGATTAATCCGCCGAGACTCTAGTCCGGTGTGTATTGAGCAAAAACAAAAATGGTTTTTACTAAAATTACGCTGTAAAGACGAAGATGTAAATTTACTTAAAACCCATCATCCTGAATTTGATGATTGGCGCTGGGTAAGTTATTGGTATCCTGTAAGACAGGTTGTATCGTTTAAACGGGATGTTTATCGACGAGTAATGAAAGAGTTTGCTCCTTTCGCCATGCCTTTTAATAAGAGAGAACAACATAAAGATCATTGGCGAAGTAAAAGGTAGTAATTTCTCGATACAATAAAGGAGCAGGGTATGCTGGCTACACTGAGATCTATTGCGGAGTCTGTATCGCGGCAAGCGAATTTAGACAGCGCATTAGTGTGCTTTGTGCAAATGGTGAAAGATGCCATGAAAACCCAGTGCTGCTCCATTTATTTTGCAGATTACAGCCAAGACAATTTTGTACTTATGGCAACCGAAGGACTAAACCCCGATGCGGTAGGTAAGTTTAGAATTGGTTTTACCGAAGGTTTAGTTGGCCTAGTAGCGCAACGCGAAGAACCTATTAATATTGCATTTGCTAAATCGCATCCGCGTTTTAAGCTCTCCCCTGAAGTAAATGAAGAAGGCTACAACGCTTTTTTATCTGTACCCGTTGTTCATCAAAAAAAGTATTGGGTGTTATTGTCGTTCAACAAAAAATGGCGCGTGTATTTAGCCAAGATGAAGAGTCATTTTTAATTACGCTTTCTGCTCAACTGGCTTCACAGTTAGCACATGCCGAAATTAAAGAAGTTTTGCGCCAAGATGAATCATCTCATCAAACATCGGTATTAAAAGGCGTATCGAGTGCGCCGGGTATCGGTATTGGACAGGCATTTGTACTTTTGCCTAAACTTGATTTTAAATCGATTGAACTCAAAAAAGATCATGATACAACAGAGCAACGCCGTTTGTTTACACAAGCCGTAGCTGCAACGCGTAAAGAATTTAGTACCCTTTCGATGACGCTAAGTGATTCTATTCCGCACGAAGCTCTTGCTGTATTTGATGTTTACCAACAGCTACTTGATGCAAAAAGTTTAGGCCACAATGTAGAAATGCAATTACAAGAAGGCTGGTGTGCTAAAAGTGCATTAAAAATTGTAATAGAGCGTTTAATATCTCAATTTAATGCCATGCAAGACCCTTACATAAAAGAGCGCGCCGTTGATGTTAAAGACATTGGCTTGCGGGTACTGCATCATCTTGTAAATACCGAACATGCTGTTAAAAATTACCCTCCCAATACAATTTTGATTGCCAATACGTTAACACCAGCAATGCTTGCAGAAGTACCAAAAGGGCATTTAACCGGTGTCGTTAGTGTAAATGGCTCAGCAAATAGTCACGCGTCTATATTAACGCGTGCAATGGGTATTCCTGCTATTTGGGGTATAGAGGATTTACCTTTATTGCAGTTTGACGGTAAATCAATGATTTTAGATGCATTTGCAGGGCGTTTATACATATCGCCATCGCAAATGTTAATGGATGAATACACCGAATTACAGCATCAAGATAATCTACTTAATAATCGCTTTTTAGCAGAGCAAGACTCAGAATCAATTACGCTTGACGGTGAGCATGTTAGCTTATTATTGAACGCAGGCCTTGAGCTTAATACCGAGCAAAGTAGTTCACATATTTGTGACGGTGTAGGGCTTTATCGAACCGAAGCGTGGTTTATGCAAAAAGGTCAGTTTCCTTCGCAATCAGAGCAAGAAAATTGGTATCGAGAAGTACTAACTAGCTATCATCCCAATCCTGTGGTTATGCGAACATTAGACATAGGTGGCGATAAGGTTCTTGATTACTTTAACATAACCGAAGAAAACCCATTTTTAGGTTGGCGTGGTATTCGTATCAGCCTTGATCACCCTGAATTGTTTTTAGATCAACTCAAAGCCATGCTTAAAGCCAATATAGGTTTAGGTAATTTAAAAATAATGCTGCCAATGATCAGCGGCACTGAAGAAGTAGACGAGTCACTCGCATTGTTTGAGCAGGCTTATTTTGAGCTAAGTGAAAAATACCCAGAACAACAAATAGAAAGACCCGATATAGGTATTATGCTTGAAGTGCCATCAAGCGTATTTATGCTGCCAGAGTGGTCTAAAAAAATTGATTTTTGCTCCGTAGGCAGTAACGATTTAACGCAGTATTTATTAGCGGTAGATAGAGCAAATGCCCGAGTTGCTGAGTTGTTTAATCCCTATCACCCTGGCGTACTTAGAGTGCTTAATAAAATAGCCTGCGAGTGCGAACAGTATGAGTTACCTTTTAGTTTATGTGGAGAGTTAGGCGGCGATCCTGAAGGTGCAATACTCCTTATTGCTATGGGATACAGGCGCTTAAGCATGAATCTATCATCACTTAATAAAGTTAAGTGGGTACTTAGACGTTTAAGTGTAAGTGATATGGAACAATTACTCACTGCATGTTTGGCGCAGTCGACTGCAAAGCAAGTACTGCGTTTAACACGTAATTTTATGTTAGAACATCACTTAGGTGACTTGTTTTACACGCCAAAATAACTAAGTTCGCCGAATTAATTTAAATACGAAGATGCTATTAGTTTTATAATCCTTTAATATATAAGTCTCCAAAGGGTATTTGAGATTACTATGTATGACTTAGGTTTGTTAGTCGCAAGCTGCGCACTACTAGGCTGTATTGTCGGGTTTTTAGCGGGTTTACTAGGCATTGGCGGCGGTTTAATTATTGTCCCTGTACTCAGTGCGTTACTGCTATCATTTAATGTAACCTCAGCAGATCATGTATTAGTGATTGCTATTGCAACGTCACTTGCTTCTATTTTATTTACCTCCACCTCTTCAGCGTTGGCTCATCATAAAAATGATAATGTGCCTTGGGCAATTGCGCCTTGGGTTATGTCGGGTGTGGCTTTAGGCGCGCTTATTAGCGGCTTTGCAGCTAGCCTTATTCCTGAGCAAATATTGCGCACTGTGTTTGCTGTAAGTGTTGTATTTATAGCAGGGAGAATGGTGCTTTCAACTCGTAATAAACCAATGTCAGAAAAACCGTTACCAGCAGGTCCTATTTTAGGCGGGATTTCGGCAATAATGGGCGGGTTATCAGGTTTGATAGGTATTGGTGGCGGCGCATTAATAGTCCCTATGCTTAATTATTTTTCGGTTGATATAAAAAAAGCAATTGGTTGTGCCGCAGCCTGCGGAATTGTTATAGCATTATTTGGCTCTATTGGTTATGTCAGTGCCGGCTGGCACGTGACTGATTTAGAACATGGTTTTGCAGGATTTGTGTATCTTCCTGCGTTATTTGGTATTGTATTAACGTCGTGGTTTGTTGCACCTATTGGTGCTAAAGCAATTCATTATTCACCCGTTAGTACAATAAAGAAAGTTTTCGCGGTGCTGCTTGTAGTTATCGCAATTAAAATGGTTTTTAGCTAAAGGTTTATTTTTATGGCACTTGAGTTTCCTCAAATCGATCCAATAATTTTTTCAGTTGGGCCACTTAGCGTACGTTGGTACGGCTTAATGTATTTAATAGGTTTTGCATTTGCGATGTGGTTTGCAAATCGTCAAGCGTCAAAACCAAACTCTGGTTGGACTAAAGACCAAGTAAGCGATTTACTGTTTTACGGCATGTTAGGGGTAATACTAGGTGGGCGTATTGGCTACGTATTGTTTTACCAGTTTAGTTATTTTATAGAAAACCCACTGTATTTATTTAGAATAGAATCAGGGCGGCATGTCGTTTCATGGTGGAACACTTGGCGTTATAACCGCCGTCGCAATTTTTCGTGGACGCGCAAAAAATCGCTTCTTCAAGTAGGCGACTTTGTTGCACCATTGGTTCCTGTAGGGCTTTTAGCCGGACGTATTGGTAACTTTATAAACGGTGAGTTATGGGGCCGAGTTACCGACGTGCCATGGGCAATGGTATTTCCAACGGGCGGTCCGCTTGCGCGTCACCCATCGCAATTATACGAAGCATTTTTTGAAGGCTTAGTGCTCTTTTTAATCTTGCAATGGTTTATTAAAAAGCCTCGTCCGGCAGGCAGCGTAGCCGGTGTGTTTTTATTAGGTTACGGCGTGTTTAGGTTCTGTATCGAATACTTCCGCCAACCAGATGCACAACTCGGTTTATTTGCCGACTTTATTTCAATGGGGCAAATACTTTCGCTTCCTATGATAGTAGGCGGATTTGGGTTATTAATTTGGGCATATAAGCAACCACAACACGTTACAACAGCTAAGGCATAATACAAAAAACATGAAACAATATTTAAAGTTATGTCAGCGTATTGTTGACGAAGGGCAGTGGGTAGAAAACAAACGTACAGGCACGCGTTGTTTAACTGTAATTAATGCTGATTTAGAATACGATGTAGCTAATAATCAGTTTCCGATGATCACCACACGAAAAAGTTACTACAAAGCAGCGATTGCTGAATTACTAGGTTACTTACGTGGTTACGACAGTGCTGAGCAGTTTCGTGATATTGGTTGTAAAACATGGGATGCCAATGCGAACGATAATAACGCATGGCTTAATAATCCTAACCGTAAAGGTGAGGACGACATGGGACGCGTTTATGGCGTGCAAGGGCGTGGTTGGCAACGCCCAGATGGTTCAACGCTTGATCAGCTCGCTAAAGTTATTAATAACTTAAAAAATGGCATTGATGACCGTGGTGAGATAATCACGTTTTATAACCCAGGCGAATTTGAGCTTGGTTGTTTGCGCCCGTGTATGCATACGCACACCTTTTCGTTGCTTGGCGATACCTTATATTTAACGTCTTATCAGCGCAGTTGTGATGTGCCGCTTGGCTTGAACTTTAATCAAATACAATGCTTTGTATTATTGGCGCTAGTAGCTCAAATTACTGGTCATAAAGCGGGTAAGGCATACCATAAAATTGCCAATGCACATATTTATGAAAACCAACTTGAGTTGATGCGAGATGTGCAGTTAACACGTCAGCCATTTGCATCGCCTCAACTAAAAATTAATCCAAAAATTAAATCGTTAGAAGATATAGAAACGTGGGTAACACGAGACGATTTCGAAGTAACAGGCTATCAATGCCACGAAGCGATTCAATATCCATTTTCAGTATAATAAAAGATTAAGGAAAACATAATGAAAGCAGTGATCCCCGTAGCGGGCCTTGGTACTCGCATGTTACCAGCAACAAAAGCAATTCCTAAAGAAATGCTGCCAGTGGTAGACCGTCCTTTAATTCAATACGTAGTTAATGAAGCAGTTGCTGCCGGTATTAAAGAGATAGTGCTAGTAACGCATTCAAGTAAAAACTCAATCGAAAATCACTTCGACACCAGTTTTGAACTAGAAGCAACTTTAGAGAAGCGTGTTAAGCGGCAATTACTTGCCGAAGTGCAAGCTATTTGCCCTAAAGACGTAACCATTATTCACGTACGCCAAGGTGAAGCCAAAGGCCTAGGGCATGCTATTAGCTGCGCGGCACCGATTATTGGTAACGAACCATTCGTAGTTATTTTACCAGACGTAATTATTGATGATGTCGAGAGCGATCTTAAAAAAGATAACTTAGCAGAAATGATCGCACACTTTAACGAAACCAAGCACAGCCAAATTATGGTAGAGCCAGTACCAATGGCACAAGTAAACCAATTTGGTGTAGTTGATTTAGGTGACGTTGAGTTAAAGCAGGGCGAAAGCTCGCCAATTATGAATATGGTAGAAAAACCACCTGTAGACGAAGCACCATCAAACTTAGCGGTAGTGGGTCGTTATGTGTTAAGTGAAAATATCTGGCCTTTACTTGCAAAAACTCCGCAAGGAGCAGGCGATGAAATTCAGTTAACAGATGCAATTGCGATGCTTATGGAGCACGAAAAAGTAGATGCATACGCTATAAAAGGCCGTAGCCACGACTGTGGAAGTAAAGTTGGTTATTTAAAAGCGACTATTGAATTTGCCCTACGCCGTGATGAATTTGCAGATGAACTAAAAGCATTTATTAAAGCGTTGATTTAATTTAAAAGATAACGTTAATAATAAAAAGGCGCCAAAATGGCGCCTTTTTTAATGTTTAACCAGAGCTCTGGTTAAGAGATATACTAACATATTGAATTATGGTGATATTTAAATTTATTTTCTCTAGCCAGAGGTTTTCAGTGAAAACAAGGCGAATTTACGCGTCAATAGCTTTTGGGGATGAAGTTATTATCGAAATTTTGGGTTAAATACACTGTTGCAAACGTAGTATCTAAAAATACAGCAACTCAAAAACTGTTGTTATTTTAAGGATTGAATATATTTAAATGCGCGGTTTTTAAGTTATATTGTTGTTTTTGTGTTAATTGGCACTAAATTTGTATTAAATGTTTTCTTAAGGATAAAGGGACCCGCATTAATTGTTTTTTAGAACACAATTAAAGCTGAAATGAGTTGTTCCCATGGCCTATTTAAAGTTAAACGCTTAGTACCAACTTGCAATAATGTTTAATCAAGCGAATTGGTATAATTTATAAGAATGTTTAGCTGAAATGTAAGTGTAATTACACTGCTTTCAGGATAACGAATACATGTTTAAACATAAAAATAATAATAAAAATATAATTCTAAGTCTTTTAACGTTTGTATTTTGTACTGCCTGTGCTTCTACGTTAGAAGTAAACCAGTTAGAAAAACCAAGTAATTTACCAGAATATGTGTCAATCACAGCCTTAGAGCTTGCTCAGTTAAAAGATGCAGCAATGCAATGGCAACAAGCTAGAGCGGGCCTTGAGCGTATTTTAAGGCTCGAAAAAGAGATCACTTATTTAGTTGACCATATCGACATTATTAACACTAAAGCGATAACGCAATCCAACCAACGTTATACTCGTGCTGATACACGCAATCCTACAGCTGCTCATACTATAAAAGCGCTTTCGAAAGCACCTAAACATAGCTACAGTAAAAAACGGGCTGTAAAATTAAATACGCTTAAGCATTCATTTTCATTACAAGTGGCATCAGTTAGCTCTGAGCAAAGCTTAAAAAAAGTATGGCAAAACCTGAACATACAGGCAGCTCCATTGTTTAGAAAAAAATAGAGACTAACGTAGAGCAAATCCGTATTAACGATAAAACATTTTACCGCTTAAAACTGGGTTCATATCAAAAGTTAAATAACGCCAAAGCAGATTGCGAAGTATTTAAACTTTATAAACTCGATTGCATAGTAAGTAGTTACACAGATAAACCCATTAAACTATAGTTTAAACAAATAGTTGAGGTAGGCATGTTAATCGGGTTTAGGTTAAGCATTGGTGTAGGTCAACTAGCAAAATCATTCAAAAACCTTTTAGGCATAATAATTGCTTCATCTTTTGTATATTTGAAAGAGAATGGCAATTATGCGCCTTTTATTACCCCTATTATTAGTTAACTTAGCCGCTTGCAGTTTGATACCGCAACCAGCGCCAAGTATAAGCACACACGCTCCTAAAGCGGCTATGGCACCTTACACAGTTAATGATTATGTAAATACGCTAACAGTGCAGCTTAGTCATTTAAAAGAGCCGTTAAGTCGTAATTCCCGCATTGGTGTAAGTAGCTTTTATTTTGCTGATGGGCTCGACACCAAGTTAATGACAGAGCAAGCTTCAGGGCTTAGCCAACAAATCCAAGAAAGTCTATTAACCCAAATGACCCAGCTTGGTTACCATACGGTAGAGTATAGATTAGACAATAATATAACATTATCGAGTAATGCCGATAATGTACTAAGTCGCGATTTAAATAAATTACGTGAACGTCAAAAAATTGACTTAATAGTTACCGGTACTGTGACTCGTCAGCAGCATGCATATATAGTAAATGCGCGACTAGTTAATATAAACAGCAAACAAGTTTTATCAGCAGGCAGTACCGAGATCCCTATTAATGTAATGTGGGGAAATGAAAAAATTCAGCAGCGCGACGGCCTTTTATACCGCAGCGAATACTAATTTGGAGCACAAAATGAGAAACCTACTAATTACATTATGTTTGCCATTGGGATTTGGCTGTTCGCAAATGTTTAATGGCATGGAGTCAGAACAAGTAGAAGAACCGCAAAGCAATAGCCCTGTAATGCTTGTAAGTGAGCAACGCGAAGTTGCGTCGCCTGTTGTAAATAATCAACTTTTTCAGTCTGGGTTGGTTGAGCAAAATAACTACACTAAATCAATGCCCGCCAAGCGTAAAAATATTAACCATTACGTGCGTGGCATAATGCAAGACATGGTCGAAAACTTACAGTACGTAAATGATAAAACACCACTTGCTGTTTCAAGCTTTGTATTTTTAGATGATAACTACAACGATGGCAGTTTATTAGGAAATCAGATATCAGAAAGCTTTATGCACGAACTGCATAGTTTTGGTATACCGGTCATTGATTTTAAAACAACCGACTTTATGCGAGTAACACCGGCGGGTGACTTTGTATTTAGTCGCGACTATTTAGAGTTAAATCAAGATCAAAACTTTAACTACGTCCTAGCCGGTACCTTAGTGAGCCACCAAGGGGGTATTAGTAAATGCTCGTATTGTTGGTTTAAAAAGTAAAGCGGTTGTAGGCAGTGCACAAGGCTTTATTCCTCAGTCAGTTGTTGATGCGCTTAACAGCAGCTACCGAACTGATGGCATAATGCTTAAGCAAGCGGATGAGTGAGGTGATTATGCGTTATACATTAAACAGCGTGCTTAGCGCTTTTAGCATGCTAGCATTGGCAGGGTGTTCTATGACACACATTACTCAACAGCAACAAAACACAAATACCCGCGTAGATGTAAGCACACAGCATGAGCAAACACCGGAAATGCTGTCGTCGGCTAAAGTAGATGTACATGACGAATACGATTCATCACAACAATTTATGCCCCTTAACCACCATCAAACATTGGTTAATTACGTAGAGCAAATGGCCCTCGATCTCAGTCGACACCCTCGAATCAGGTAATGATACTAATGCGCATTTAAATATTGCGGTTACAACCTTAGTTAATTTAGATGCCACACTGAACAACACAAATCAGCTTGGAAATCAAATATCTGAAACCTTAATCCATCAATTACAAAAATTTGGTTATGGTGTTGTTGATTTTAAAACCACAGAAACCATAGACGTAAATAGCCGTGGCGACTTTGTTTTATCGCGTGATATAGCAAAACTTAATGAAGACCAAATGGCCAGCCACGTACTTGCAGGTACTTTAATTTATCGACGTAATGGCGTTGCGGTCAATGCGCGTGTTATTAACATAGACACCAAGCAAGTTGTTGCCACTAGCCGAAAATTAATACCGTTATACGTACTAAATAAAGAAGATATATACTTATCAAGCAATTAAGTTCAGTTGTCGCTTGATATAAAAAACCAGATACCGTTATAATTCACATCTCTAAGCACACAGCTTATTTGTGGCCTCTTAGTTAAATGGATATAACGGCCCCCTCCTAAGGGGCAGTTGCAGGTTCGATTCCTGCAGGGGCTACCAATTAAATCAATGAGTTACGGTTTTAGCCCTTGCTTCCCACCTTTCTGTGTAGCACATATGTAGCTCAAGCTGCGTATGTTTTGATAAATATATCTTCGGCTTGTTGTATATTTTGTTTGTATCCTTCATTGTCAGATTTTTTAATGAAACCTACTAAGAGGATATTCTTATTATTGTAAGTTCTATAAAGCATCCTAATCGCTCCTCCTGAAAAGGCACTGAACCTGACTTCCCATAGGCCTGGTGTTCCAACAATTGATTTAAACAGCGGCTCATTGCCTCTGAAGTTTCTTTCATTGCAGTAGCTTAGCTTCTTGTAGACAATATTTTTGTTTTCGATATTTAATTCAGAAAACCATTTTAAGACTTCATTAGATATTAATGCTGTAGAACAAGCCGTATTTAATTGTAGTGAGTTATATATCTCATACAAAAGGCTACCATGCGCTTTTGTAGAGATATTATCAATGATACAAGTATTATGATTGTATTCACCGTTCTGTGTTTTATTAAACTCTAATTGATGATTATTCCACTCTGGAGAAGTGTTCAAGCTTAAGAGTTTTGCACTTAGATGATCAGATATACTAAAAACATCAGAAAATTGATATATACCTTGGTTGGGAAGAAAATATGTGAAGTTGCCAATTTCATCCAATTCATTATCATTAAAAAAATCTAAGGCGGGAGATTTATCTTCTATTTCTAATAAAACTGATAGGAGGTCAAATTCGCTTTGAGCCTCAAGGTAAGTTAAGAAGTCATTATATGTAAACCCCTCACAAAGCTCTAATTCATGCAAACATAAATCTTTTAAAGCATCTAAATAAAAAATGACTCTATCGTTATCTTCTATAAATAATTCCAATACGCCCTGAAGAGCGTCACCAAACAGCTCAACTGCTAACTGTTCAGAATCTGCTGGAAAGCTATTTGTATTAATACAAAGCAAATGATCCATATTACTTCCTTGCTAATTTAGCTCTTACTTTCATTGATTGATCAAAAAAACCATTAGGCCAAAAGTTTAGCTTCCCGTTTTCGTCCATCTTGGGAGTTTGAATCGTTGTTTCAGATTTTGTATTTTCTTTAGATAGGTAATGAAAAACTACATCAGAGTGCGAAACATGTTTCTCTTTGCAGGCAAGTCTAATGCCATCCATCAAATGGTCGCTATGAGTTTCAATTATCATCTGTATGCCGTGAGAAGCGGCAATACCTAGTAAAACCCCCATAGCAGTTTGACCTTTGGGGTGAAGGTGGGTTTCAGGATTTTCAATTATAATGATAGTATTATTTTTTCTTAATTTATCCCACTTATCACCCCAGTCATCATCCCATCCCTGCAGTGGTTTTTCAGCTATATGTCCTAAAATTGTAGTAATTATAGGAAGAGCATTACTTATTCCAAAGCCAACATTTTTAGGTCGGAACTCATCGAATGTAGCTTGTGATATATCAACCTTGGGATTTAGTTTATATTGAAATTCTACATTAGGAGATATTTCAGATAACCATCCTTTTATAGCTAAAGGAAGTGTATCTCCTTCACCATTTTCATGCTGAATCGATTCTGGAACTATAGAAAGTGATAGCTTGTCAATAAACTCATATACATATTCACCTCTATCGCCTATGGTAGGAAAGCTTAAACTATTACTTAGAGGCAAATAAGTCTGAGGGCCAAGTCTATCAGCTGATATAAAAGATAATATAGGTTTTTTCCTAGGAGCTTCTTGCTTTGATTCATCTTCATGAAGTATGAGTTTATCATCTGATTTATCAACAAAGCATAGCTTTATCTCTATTGGTTCGTTTGGGTTTGCGAACTTTGATCTTAGTTCCTTTAAAGAACCATAACCTTCTAGTAAAGGTGATCTATTATTGCATGCTCTTTCATACATTCTTAGTGATTGTATAATTGAACTTTTCCCACAATTGTTTAAACCAGAAAGAATTGTCAACGGTTTAAGTGGTAATTTTAAATCAACAAAAGATTTAAAATTTACTAGGTTTAATGTTTCAATCATAACACTTCCAAATATTTGTTAACTAAGCTATTGAAAGTGTTATACCGAAAGTTAACACCTCTAACTGCTTGTGAAGCATGTCTACTAATAGAGTTAATTAAATCGTCATTCAATAGTTGTTGCTTATAGTCCCTGTTGAATTCAATTTTATTTTTTAGTAGCTTATTAAAGTCCTCTTCAGAAAGTTTACATAAAATGTTTGACCAACATTCGAAGAGAGCTTTATTCACAGGAGTCTTTTTATCATCATGAATTGTAGACTTTCTAAAAGCATGCTCACCAAATAACCTTTTAGCTCTATACATTGCTAATTCAAAGTTATACCTAATTTCATCAATGGAATTTGTTTTTATTACTGGGATCTGGCTTTCAGGAAATAATTTTATGAGTTTACGTTCTTCAAGCTCTGGAAATAAATTAATTACTCTCATTGCATCACTAAGCCATTTATCTAGGCTAGCTTTATAATCAACCTTATCAAATATATAAAATGCGACAAAGCGAAGGATTAGCTCTCTTGTTGCCATCCTTTTATCGTTTATTTTTGAGTTAATGGCGTCGATAAAATATTGACTCCCCATTAATTGTTTTAGCAACTCAGTTGAAGTTCCTTGATATAACGCATGCCTTATTTCTTGGCTTGTTAATGGTAGTCCACCAGTGTTGATTCTTTTGAAAATATTGCGTTTTACATCTTCAGGTGTTCCGGGGTTAATAACAGTAAACCTTAACTCCGTTTCCATTATAGTATTTAGTACTCTTTGACACTTTGGATCTTCTTCCATTTGCGCAAATGTCATTGCACCAAATTTCTTTTGTAGAAACTCTAGCTTTTGTAACTTTAATGGCAAACCAGTCAGTGGACTTAACAGTAAGAAATCTCTAATTGTAGATAATCTTTGTAGGCCATCGACTACCTCCCATTCGCCTTGCTCATTTGCAGATACATAAAACATTGGCAAAGGGATTTTAAGCATAATAGATTCTATCAGCTGACTTTTACGAGTTTCATCCCAAACTTCGTTTCTCTGAAAGTCGGGCGATAAGCGAATAGAGCCTTGTTTCAACCTTCTCTTAATTGCATCCATAGATACAACTTTCTGTTCGATAGATATTTTTTCTGGATCAAAGGGCTCAAGTATTTCTTCTTCAAACTCCTCTTCAAAATCATCATCTGTTAGTCGAGGAGCATCAATATTTATATTTTCCAAGAGAAATCCCTATTACTTAAGTCATTTTTTATATTCTATACAAATTTTATAATAATAGAACCTTAACAAGATACCACACTTAATACAGGCTCAAACTAAAGTACAGTTATTTACAGAACTCCAAGTAAGATCTTTTTGCCATTCTGGCAAATAGTGAACTAAAGGTTATTTTGGACTTTGAGATAGTATTTGATGTGAGCTAAAGCTCAATAGGTAGCTTTAGCTATTTGAAATGTTGTATTTAACTGTAATTTTATCTAAATGTGATAGCTTTAGCTATTACGTTTTAGCTTTAGGTTATGCCTTTTCTACCTTCCATGAATAGTGCCTTGTGATGATGGCTTTACCAGCGAACCACAAGCCTTTTACTTTGAGTATCAGTTCACCATCGTAATAGCTTTGTAAGCACTCGCCAGTTTCCTCTACGATGTTTAAATTGGTGTGTAATTTGATAGGTCGATCTTTTAGCTTTGTGTTTAAACCGCCCATAGCAAGTATGTAGCCTTTCCAATCGCTGTTATCAGCAGCAAAGCGAGCTTGTTCTAATAGGCTGTCTTTTTTATCCTTAAACATAGAGCGCAAACGTCTTAATTCGCGCCATACGGAAACGCTAGCACCGCCAATTTGTTGAAACTGGCGAATGCACCAACACGATGCCCACGCGTCAATACGTTGCGCTACAAGCAGCGAATCGTTACCGAACCTATCTTCACCTACACCTTCACCATCTATATTTTTCGCTATGTATTTTAAAATATAGCCAGTTGCAGAGCCTTTATTTGGGTCTATTTGTTTAAAGTCACAGCGGTTTTCCGCTGCGCCTTTTTCGTCACCATCAACTTCTAACGCGTAATGGCGAATAATTGCTTTTAATGCGTCTAGTTTTTCGCTCTCAATAAAAAACAGCATATGCCAATGCGGTGTACCATCATGTTGTGGCTCTGCTACACGAAAACCATAAGGCGCAATATTTTGACGTTTAAACTCTGCGCGGGCTTTTTGCCATTGGTGGTTTACAAAGAAACAACAAAGACACCCATTCTAATTTTTGCACTTTGTAAAACGAAGTGCTAGTCTTTATTTAGTGCAAAAAACAAGCAGGATGTTACATGGCCAGAAACAACACAGACACCCATTCTAATTTTTGCACTTTGTAAAACGAAGTACTAGTCTTTATTTAGTGCAAAAAACAAGCAGGGTGTTACATGGCAATAACAAACAAAGACACCCATTCTAATTTTGCACTTTATGAAACGAAGTACTAGGCTTTATTTAGTGCAAAAAACAAGCAGGGTGTTACATGGCAATCGCAAGAAAGCGCCAAGTAAGTTTGGTCGATACAAAATATTATCACTGTATTTCACGTTGTGTTCGCCGTGCTTTTTTATGTGGCGAAGACCATTTCACCGGTCAATCTTATGAGCATCGTAGAGGTTGGGTTGAAGATAAGCTGCTTGAATTAGCTAAGGTATTTTGTATTGATGTATGCGCTTATGCAGTGATGAGTAATCACACTCACTTAGTACTGTATGTTGATGATAAAAAAGCAAACAGGCTGAATGATAAAGCGATTGTTATTCGCTGGCATAAACTCTGTAAAGGCACATTGTTAACGCAGAAATATGTACAAGGTGAAAAGCTAAGTAAAGCTGAACTTATCTTTTTTAATCAAACAGTAAAGGAATACCGAGAGCGCTTATCAAGTATTAGCTGGTTTATGAGGTTATTAAATGAAGACATTGCGCGCAGAGCAAATAAAGAAGATAACTGTACTGGCCGTTTTTGGGAGGGACGATTTAGATCCCAAGCATTATTAGATGAAGCAGCACTTGCCGCCTGTATGGCGTATGTCGATTTAAATCCCATCAGAGCCAAAATGGCAAATACACCAGAGGAATCAGACCATACCAGCATCAAACAACGCTTAACACGGGCAAACGAAGGCAAGCAACCAAAACAACTGCTCCGCTTTGCAGGCATGCCACGTCAAATAATGCCAAAAGGACTCCCGTTTGAGCTTAAATCGTATCTTGAACTTGTTGAGTTAACAGGGCGTTGTATGCGAGAAGATAAACGCGGGTATATTGAAAGTACACGCTTACCCTTACTCGAAAGAGTAAATATCTCCCCCGAAAACTGGTTAAAACTCACCACACAATTTACACGCGTATTTCACGGTGCAGTAGGGAGGCCCACTTCACAAGTGAGTTACTGTGAAAACTTAAACCGAAAACGGCGAGCGAATATAAGTAACTGCGAAAAGCTACTCGCATAACGTTTAAACAACTCAATAAAAATTAAAACTGCAATGATGCAGCTATTTTCATGCGCGTAATTTAAGTTTAACAGTGATAATGGCTTATTTGGTAATCCCCCGAAAAATAATAATATAAAAAGAAATGAATTCTTGGTCAAAAAAGTAAATTTAATGACACAATATTATTTGTACAATTAGATAGAGTGGCTGTCCTGTTTAATCAGTTTAATCAGCCTTTTACTTCGAGTATGAGTTCTCCATCGTAATAGCTTTGTAAGTATGCTTTATTATTTTTATACACAAAAAAAGCGAGTAAACGTCAATTTACTCGCTCTATTAATAGTTTAAAAAATGCTAAATTTTAATGCCTAACCATCACTTGTAATTGTATCGATTAACTCACTAAGTACGGCTTCTGCTTGGCTTGTTTCTACTTGGCAAGTACCTGCATTTAAGTGCCCGCCACCATTATATTTTAAGCATAGCTCGCCAACATTGGTGTTTGAGGTACGGTTGGTGATTGATTTACCAATTGCGTACACTACGTTTTGCTTTTTAAGGCCCCACAGTTTATGAATTGAGATGTTGCAGTTGGGGTACATGGCGTAAATAACAAAGCGGTTGGTAGCGTAAATAGTTTCTTCTTGGGTTAAATCAAGTACCACTAAATTTTTATGGACAGTGGCGCATTGAGTAATTTGCTCTTTTGCTTTTTCGTTATGCTCGTTATATAAAGCAACACGTTCGGCTACATCTTCTATTTGCAGTATTTGTTCAATGCTTTGGTTTTTACAGGCGTCAATGAGTTTCATCATTAATTGGTAGTTTGAAATTTTAAACTCACGGAAACGGCCTAACCCTGTGCGTGCATCCATAATGAAGTTCATTAATACCCAATCTGTTGGGTTTAATATTTCGTCTTTTGAAAACTGAGCGGCATCACCTTTGTCTACGGCGTCCATCATTTCAACTGAGATGTTCGGAAATTTTTCAGCGCCACCATAATAGTCATAAACTACACGTGCAGCCGAAGGCGCTTGCGGATCAATAATATGGTTTTTAATGTCGTTTGAGTTACGTACGGTTTCGCTAAGGTGATGATCAAACGCTATATGACAACCTGCAACGTAGGGAAGGTTGGTGGTAATGTCGTTTTCGGTAATGTCTATTTTACCATCTTGCATGTCTTTTGGATGAACAAACAAAATGTCGTCAATTAGGTCTAAGTCTTTTAAAAGGACGGCGCATACTAGGCCATCAAAATCACTGCGTGTAACAAGTCTAAATTTATTATTGGACATAGCTATTCCATCATTTTAATTGAGTTATCAATTGAGTGTAACAGTAAATATATTATTTGAGAGGTCTGCTTTAAAAAATTTATAAAAATAAAAAGGCCAAAGTAAATACTTTGGCCTTTGTTAGCAAGTGTATGTGCAATGAGCAGTTTATGCGCCTGGGCCACATTCCATACATGAGTTTACAATGTCTGGGCCAAATTTAAGTTTGGCGTTTAAGTCGCGAAGGGCGGTACGTAAGCCTTCTTCAATTACTGGGTGGTAAAATGGCATATCAAGCATTTGTGGTACGGTCATTTTGTTTTGTACAGCCCAAGCTAATAAGTGAGCGATGTGTTCGGCTTGTGGGCCAATAAATTCTGCACCTAAAAATAAGCCTGTACCTTGCTCTGCATATACACGCATATGACCTTTGTTTTTAAGCATTACTCGGCTACGGCCTTGGTTTTCAAAGCTGACTTCGCCTACTTCAAAACAACCGCATGGGCCTAATCGGTCAGTAATTTGCTTGTAGCTTTCGCCTACCATTGCTATTTGTGGGTCGCTAAATACAGCTGCAATTTTAGCTCTGCGCAGACCTATACGCACATCTGGAAAGCGCCCTGCATTTTGACCCGCAATAGCACCTTGGTCAGATGCTTCGTGTAGCAGTGGTAGCATGTTGCTGGCATCGCCTGCTATAAATATGTTCGACTCACCACATTGCATTGTGTGTGTGTCTGCGTGCGGTACGCCGCGTTCATCAAGTTCAATACCGGTGTTTTCAAGGCCTAGTTTATCTACGTTAGGTACTCGGCCTGTGGCTGCAAGTACGTAGTCAAACTGTTCGGTATGTTTTTCACCTTGTTTGTCGGTGTAAGTTAGCTGTGCTTTGTTGCCAACTTGCATCATGTCAGATACGTTTGAGTCGGTATCTACAAAAAATTCTTGAGCGAACACAGTGTTTGCATAGTCTTTTACTACTGGATCTGTAAGTGGGCCAATTGCGCCGCCTACACCAAATAGTTTTACATTTACGCCTAGTCGGCTAAGTGCTTGACCAATTTCAAGACACCAGGGCCAAATACAGCGACTGATTCTGGTAGGTCATCCCAATCAAATACGTCGTCGTTTATAATAAGTTTGTCGCCAAAGTTATTAAATACGCCAGGGTATGAAGGGCGTGAACCGGTGGCAATTACAAAGCGTTTTGCTGTAATAATTGTATGGTCGTCTATTTGTACGCGGTTTGTGTCTAAAAATTTAGCGTAACCACGAATTTTATCACCATCTGGTAATTCATCTACGGCTTCTACTACGAATCCTGCAAAACGATCTCGTTCACTTTTTACGCGTGCCATAACTGCTTTGCCGTCAATGACTGGCTTTGAGCTATGCACACCAAATGCAGGTGCCATTTCAATTGCGTGTGCGGCTTCGGCGGCTGCAATCAATAATTTACTAGGCATACAACCAACACGTGCGCATGTTGTGCCATATGGGCCTGATTCAATCATTAATACATTTTGTGTGAACTGTTTAGCATTACGATAAGCACTTAAACCAGCTGTACCTGCGCCTATAACAACAACATCGGTTTGCAATTCTTTCATAGTAGGTATCCTTTATTAAACAGGGGCAATAGGCCCCTGTTAATTTTTACTTAATTAAGCAAAGTATTTTTCTAAATCGTCTGAGCCGCCAATGTGTTTACCACCAATAAATATTTGTGGAACAGTATCACGACCAGATACAGCTTTAAGGCTTGTTAGTGATGCGCCTGCACCCATAACAATCTCTTCATAGGCGAAACCTTTTTCTGCAAGTAGCTCTTTCGCTTTTTTACAGAAAGGGCAGCCAGGTTTAGTAAAGATACTTACTGGTTCTGGTTTAGCTTGCTTAGGGTTGATGTAGTCAAGCATTGTGTCTGCGTCAGATACTTCAAACGGGTCGCCTGGTAAATCTGGTTCGATGAACATTTTGTCAATTACACCATCTTTAACCAGCATAGAGTATCTCCAGCTGCGCTTACCAAAGCCTAGGTCATTTTTGTCTACTAACATGCCCATGCCGTCAGTAAATTCGCCGTTGCCATCTGGTAATAAAGTAATGTTTTGCGCTTCTTGATGTTCAGCCCATGCGTTCATTACAAAGGTGTCGTTTACTGATAAACATACAATTTCGTCAACGCCGTTTTGCTTAAGTACGCCCGCTAATTCGTTGTAACGCGGTAAGTGAGTTGATGAACATGTTGGTGTAAATGCACCTGGTAGTGAAAACACTACAACCGTTTTACCTTTAAAAATGTCATCTGTTGTTACTGATTTCCATTCGTTACTTTCACGAGTTGCAAATGTAACACTTGGGATTGTTTGACCTTCGATATTGTTTAACATAGTTTTTGTTCCTCTTGATTTGTTGATAGCCATTATGGTGAATAATTAAATATAGTTCCAATCGTTTGTTTGTATTAAACTGATAGCTATAAACTATCAGGTGGAGCTGAATATGAACTTAAAAGATTTCGAATATGTAAAAGCAATCGCGCACTATAAACATTTTCGTAAAGCTGCCGATGCCTGTTTTGTTAGCCAGCCTACATTAAGTGGGCAAGTAAAAAAACTTGAACAAGAGCTGGGCGTTGTTTTATTTGATCGTTCCACCAAGCAAGTTACTCTTACGAGTAAAGGCGCTCGTTTATTGACGCAAATAGAGCTGATTTTAGAGCAAACACAAATACTGAAAGAATTAGCCGCGACATCAAATGAACCCCTGCAAGGTAAATTAACCATTGGTATAATTCCTACCATTGCGCCTTATTTGCTGCCAACATTACTTACATCAATGAAAGAGGCTTTTGTAAATAGCCATTTTTCATTTATCGAAATGCAAACAGCGACCATTTTAGAGGCGCTAAATAGCGGTGAACTCGATTTTGCTATTTTGGCTGATGTACCAGAACTTAAAAACTTTCATGCTGTTAATTTATATAAAGAAGACTTTTTAGTGGCCGTTTCTCAAAACAACACATTATCTAAGCACAAAAAAGTGGCGTTAAGCGACCTTCAAGGATGTAGCCTCTTAATGTTAAGTGATGGCCATTGCTTTAAAGATCAAGCCCAACAGTTTTGTTTTTCTGCCGGTGTTGATGTTTCTAGCCAGTATCAGGGGAATAGTTTAGAAACATTATTAGCGCTGGTGGCTATCAATGATGGTGTTACCTTTGTACCAAAGCTTGCTTGCTCAGAGCGGGCGGGTATTGACTACATGCCTATATTTCCTAATCAGCAGCGTAATGTGGTATTTGCATGTCGAAAGCATTATCCGCATTTATCTGGTGTAGAACAATTGGGCGAGTGGTTGTCTGCTCACCCTAATTTAAAAGCTAAATTAACTAAAAAGGTTAATTAAAAATCTTGGCTGATTATTTCTACTACATCGTTTATTTGCACGCCTGGTAGCGGTTTGTCGTCAATACTTACCGCAATGGCACTTTGTTGATAAAGCTGTTCAACGCGAATGGTGTTAAGTGTGGTTACTTTATGCGGCATGATATTACCCGCTGCATCCGTTAAGTAATTATGATGTGCAATGCTGAGCAGTTGGCCTTTTTGTAAACCGTGTGCTTTACCTAAATTTAAGACTATTTTGCTGTTTTCAATGTGCATTATTTTACCTTGCGTTGGTAAACACGCCATTGCAGCTTGTATGTCGTAACTTAAAGAGTGATTTATTTCACTTATACTTTGCCCAAAAGGTGATTGCCAAAATCTATCACTGTTTACATCAATTATGGCTGTTTTTTCGAATGGCCAAATTGCTTGGCTTTGATAGCTATTTTGCCAAAGTTGCTCGTACGTTGTGCCATCAAACAATGTTAATTCTATTTGGTAGCTACGCTGGTAGCTTTCATCTTGCCAAAACGCATATTCACTATTGAGTTTATTACTGGTCGATAGGTTTGTTATTTGGCTTAATAAAACATATTGAGCGTTGCTGCGAGTTGCAATTTCTTCTAACTGGGCAGTGGAGTAATCATGTTGTTGAGTAAAATATTTATCAACTTTGATAGCGTTTTTGTAATAGGCAACAGGTATTGCACTCATTTTTGATTTTTGCAGCGCCGAAAAAATATTTTTGCTAACCGCTTTATCTATGTCAAAAATTTGACCCATTTTTGCTTGCTCGCGATGATTAAGCTGGCTTTGGGTTACAGCTAAAAATTTATTAAAGCTGTTTTGCGGGCATTGTTCTGTTTGAGCGAAAATGTCTAAGCGCAGTGTGATTGCAAATTTATCGTCGTATTTATTTTCGCTTATAAGCTCAATTTTTTGAATTTCACCGTGACTGCTAATTTTAAGTTGATCTTGCATTAACACGCCATCTACCAAGGTTTGCACTGAGCTTACTCTTGCGCCTGAAAATACTAAAGCTTGGGTTATTGCGTCTTTTATAGCGGCAGATTTGGCTGCGCTCATATCCCCATTTTGAACAAGTGCGTGCCCAGTCGATTCATACCACTGCGCTTTTGTGAAAGGTGAAAACGTTAATAAAGCAGTTGCGCTTAATCCTACAAATACTGATGATAAAAACGATTTCATACACTTACTCCAATTAAACTTTAGCTAGTAGTGTGTTTAGAGCAAGGACTATACCAACGTTGTTTTGAATACTATAAATGGCATTAAACGTGCATATAGTTGCTTAATTAGTTTATTAGGACGATGTACAATGCGAGCAATATCATTATCTATCACACTGGGGTGCTTAGCACTAAGTGGTTGCAGTAGCGTGTTTGATAAACATGTTGAATATAAATATGTAGCGCCAAATAATTACCCTATTATAAAAGCGATTGGCTATGCGCCTATCAGCTTGCAAAAGGGCGCTAACCGTTCGCAAAAGCAACTAATGGCTATTAAAGCGTCAAAGCTGGAGGCTTATCGAGAATTAACAGAACAAGTTTACGGGCAAAAAATTACCGCCGGAACTACTGTTGCAGGCTCAATAGCGCAAGATGACTATTTACAAAGTAAAGTGCAGGGGATTATAAAAGGGGCGCAAGTAATTAAAACGTATGCTGTAGATGATACTTATGTAACTGAGCTTGAATTAAATATGAAACGTGTTCACGATTTATATATAGGTGAAGTTAAGCCTCGAGAAGTAAAGAAAGTAACGTATTACTAAATTTATTTAATTAGGGATGATGACTTTTTATTATACCCAATCAATCTAGGCTTTTAGGTTACGTACAAGTTGGCTGTTGGTGTTTACTTCGCCACCGGCTTGATCGTATGTAGTTGAGGAAGGAGCACCAATTAAAATCTCTTTCAATTGTTTAACGCTCAATTGAGCTTGATGCGCCGCATGTGCATTTACATCATTTTGTTTTTTACATTTTTCAAGTTTACTACGCACAATGGAAATTAAATCAGGAACTTCATCTGACAGTTCGTCGTTATTAGCAATGAGTTTGTTTAATTCTTTATCAAGAGAATTTAACTTAGTTAAAAAAGGCATTTTTTGTTGAGCAATTTCTTTCAAACCTTCGCCACGTCGAGACGCAATCGCGGTCAGCTCATCATTTAATAAGGTGGCTAATGAATCTAAGCATTTTCCTTGCTCGTTCAGCTTGACGATAATTAAACTGTTATGATCAGCCATATACGTCAAACTCGAAACTAGCTAAGTTTTTAGCTAACTTTTCATTGTCAATTTGGTACTTACCTTCAGTAATTGCTTTTTTTAGTTCTGAAACTTTATCACTGTCGAAACCAGATGATTGCTGCGCTTTTTCTTGCAACGTTTTTAATTCTTTCGCTTGCGGCGTTAGACTTACTGAGTCACTGGCCGCCTTAGGTGAAGCCGACTGAGTTGCTTGCGTATTTACATTATCTCTTTGTAAATCAACTTTTTGTTGCTTAGTATTAGCTAAAGCAGCAGTTTGTTGATTACCTGAATTAACTTGACTGACCATAATAATAAACCTGTATATTACCCAACTTATGCCAACATATCGGCACCTACGAAGAATACTTTAGCATAATTTTGAATTAAATGTTTACCTGCACCGACTCTACACCATCCACTCGTGCATTTAAAACTTTACCCGTTTTTTTGTTTTTAACACGTATTTGTTCTCCAATTGTTCCGTCCTCTAAAGCAACTCCCGTTGTCTTTATTTTCAACCCTCTAAGGTTAGCTAAAATGTTTACAGAATCACCTTTGCACACCATACATATTTGGTTAAGTAATATAGGCATCCCGCTTCTTATGTTGCGTTTACTCCTACTTCCAATAAGTATTTCTGGGTTATCTAAATACTGCATTCTAACAAAATGTGTTGGTTTCATTTCAATACTTAAGTGAGAACTTGTTATTACTTCACCTCGCACTAAATTTGCGTTAGCGATCACAACAGGTGCCATTTCAACTATTCTTACATGCACGTACTGAGACCAATTTTGAGTATCGTTACATTTTATTTGTAATGTAACTTGTCGATTAAATGGCGGCTCACTTGGGATTAGTAACTCGAGCGCATTTTGACAGGTTCGATCAGGAATACGACTATCAAGTGGTAAAGCACTTAATTGTATTTTAGTATTTTCTGTAGAACCAATCTGATCGGCGACATAACTTATTGCGATCTCTTGTAATAAATCTTTATTAAAGACTTTTGCGTGCAGGGGTAAAGCGAAGCTGAGGCTAGCAACAAAATAAAAAACACTGTATCTTCTGACTTTTTTTAACAAACTCATAATGTTTCGACTATGCTTATGGTTTCAAACAGGGTATAAATATTTTGCGTCAAAAAGAAGACGCTCCCGTGATGTTATGTAAGCTTTATAAATAGAAAGCAATTATCATTCCGTATTATTTGTTTTCTTTAGGAGATTTGAATGGCAGGCATTTTAGACTCAGTAAACCAGCGCACCCAGTTGGTTGGGCAGAACCGCCTAGAATTACTATTATTTAAGCTCAGGGGTCGGCAGCGTTTTGGTATAAACGTATTTAAGGTGAGGGAAGTATTACAATGCCCTCCACTAACAAGTATGCCAAAGTCAAACGCCTATATTCGTGGTGTTGCACATATTCGCGGCCAGACTATTTCGGTGATAGATCTTTCTATGGCCGTGGGTGGGCGACCAATAGAAAACATAACAGACAGTTTTATTATCATTGCTGAATATAACCGCTCAGTGCAAGGTTTTTTAGTGGGTGGGGTAGAGCGTATTGTTAATATGAATTGGGAAAAAATAATGCCGCCTCCATCAGGTGCTGGCCGATATTCATATTTAACCGCTGTAACCGAAATCGAAAATGAACTGGTCGAAATATTAGACGTAGAAAAGATTCTTAACGAAATTTGCCCTGTAAACACAGAAGTAAGTGCTGATGTAGCAGCTAGCGGCGATATTCAAAAAGACTTGGGTGAGCGAATTGTGTTTATTGCTGATGATTCAGCTGTTGCGCGTAACCAAGTTAAACGTGCGCTAGAGCCACTTGGTGTTCAAACTGAGTTAGCTAAAAATGGTAAAGAAGCCTTAATAAGGTTAAAAGAAATAGCTGAATTAGATTGTAAAGACAATATTACCGAACGTGTCGCTTTACTTATATCTGATGTTGAAATGCCTGAAATGGATGGCTATACGTTAACGGCAGAAATTAAAGCAGATCCTAAACTCGCCCCTTTACATGTTATTTTACATACTTCATTGAGTGGTGTTTTTAATCAGGCGATGATTGAAAAAGTAGGGGCTGATGACTTTATTGCAAAATTTAACCCAGATGAACTAGCAACTGCTGTGAAAAAATGGGTTCATTGTGATTAATAAAAATAGGTGTTACTAATTTGAATAATAAAGATTTGCAGCAAAGTGAATACGATCAGTTTCGTTCGTTTTTGGAGCAGCAATGCGGGATCGTTTTAGGTGAAAATAAACAATATTTGGTGAAAAGCCGACTTGCGCCGTTAATGACTCGATTTAATGTAGAATCTTTATCAGAGCTGGTTAGCAAAACGCTGGGTCCTCATGAGCGACAGCTTCGAGCTGCGGTTGTAGACGCAATGACTACGAATGAAACGTTGTGGTTTAGAGATCAATACCCGTTTGAATTGCTTCAAAATAAGCTTTTCCCGGAATTTAAGGAGCTAAGAAGACCACTAAAAATTTGGTCGGCAGCGAGTTCTTCTGGTCAAGAACCATACTCTATTTCAATGTCTGTTGCTGAGTTTCAAGCAAAGCAACCTAATGTGTTACGGATGGGGGCGCAAATTATTGGCACTGATATCTCTAATACGATGCTTGATATGTGTAAAAATGGTGAATACGATGCATTGGCTTTAGCAAGAGGTCTTTCTGCTGAGCGCCGTAAAAAGTTTTTTAAAGATAGCGGCAATGGTATGGCTCAAGTAAATGATTCGATAAAAAAGCAAGTTAGCTTTAGGCATTTAAATCTACTTGATTCTTACGCACTTATGGGTAAATTCGATATTATATTTTGTCGAAATGTACTTATATATTTTGCCCCAGAAGTAAAAGCTAAAATTATTAGTCAATTTGCTCAAGCGCTGAATCCTAAAGGTTACTTATTTTTGGGTGCATCAGAGTCAATGACAGGCTTAAGCAGTGAATTTGACATGGTACGATGCAACCCTGGCATTATTTATCAAAAAAAGCTGTAATAGTAACTCCTTCCCTATATAAATGACGCGCCTAGCGTCATTTTTCTTTTTAATACATACCCTTATATAAATAATCACCACTCTAGTATTAATGGCGTATTTTTTGCTTTATTCAAGGTAAGTCAATTTTTTGGAGATGGTTATGGCTATCAGTTTTGATAAGGCATTAGGTGTGCATCCGCAGGCTATGTTGATCCGTTCACAACGAGCAGAAGTAATTGCAACTAATATTGCGAATGCTGATACGCCGGGCTACAAAGCAAAAGATATTGATTTTGCCTCTGCATTAAAAGCGGCAAGATCAAACCAGCAAAGCGGCAATACAATGGTACGAACTAACGATAAACACATCGGTGGTGGTACTCGTAGTATGGATGATTCAGAATTATTTCGCTTACCAAATCAAGCAGATACGGGCGATGGTAACTCGGTTGATATACAAGTGGAACGAAACTTGTATACACAGAATGCTATGGAGTATCAGGCCAGCTTGCAATTTTTAAGCAGCAGATTTAAAGGTCTGAATAAAGCACTCGGTAGTCAAGGATAAAAATTATGAGTTTATATAATGTATTTGATATTGCAGGTTCAGGTATGAGCGCACAAAATGTACGCTTAAATACCACCGCAAGTAATATTTCTAATGCGAATACGATTAGTTCTTCTCAAGACAAAACATACCGAGCGCGACAACCTGTATTTGCTGCTGAACTTACCAAAGCTTCAGCATCGGCAAGTAATCAACAGGGCTCCGCCGTTGGCGTTAAAGTTTTAGGCATTGTTGAAAGCAGTGCTCCATTACAGATTGAGTATAATCCAAATCACCCGAGTGCGGATGAAAATGGCTATATTTATAAACCCAACGTTAATGTTGTTGAGGAGATGGCTAATATGATTTCTGCCTCTCGCTCTTATGAAACAAACGTGCAAGTTGCAGATGCAGCTAAGCAAATGTTAAGTAAAACACTGCTGCTAGGTCAGCGGTAACCGAGGGTAGGTTATGAATAACGATATAAGTACATCTTCATCCTATTTAGACTCAATCCGTTGGCAAGAGCAGCAAGTAGCTAGCAGCGAAGATGAGAGTGACGCGTTAACACAAGAAGATTTTTTCTCGTTGTTGACGCAGCAATTATCGTATCAAGATCCCAGTAACCCTGCGGACAATGATCAAATGATTGCGCAAATGACTAGTTTTACTATGGCGCAAGGCATTACAGATTTAAATACTAACTTTGAATCTTTAGCCTCTTCGATGACGTCTAATTCTGCATTACAAGCCTCAACGCTTGTTGGTAAGCAGGCTTTACTAGAGTCAAATACCCTTGATTTAAATGAAACGGGTGATGCTAGAGGCTCAGCAGTAGCAGAAGAAGCTATGGATAACCTTAAAATCAAAGTAACTGACGAATCAGGTCAATTAGTAAGAACGATTGATATGGGTTCTCAGGCAGCTGGAGCAATTCGCTTTGCTTGGGATGGTAACAACGAAGCCGGCGAACGTTTACCTGAAGGTGAATACACAATAACAGCTGAAGGAAGTACTAACGGTGAATTTTCAAGTTTACCCGTTGCTACTTTTAAGAACATTGAAAGTGTAAATATTAACGGCTCAAGTGGCATTATTATTAACACTAAAGAAGGTGCGGTTAGGCTGACGGATGTCGCAGAAATCGCATAATTAATTTTAGTATTTTTTGCCTGCCAGCAGGCTTCAGATTGATAGGTTAGAGGTGAATTATGAGCTTCAATATTGCATTAACAGGCCTTGCTGCCGCGCAAAAAGATTTAGATGTAACAGCAAATAATATTGCGAACGTCAATACTACCGGTTTTAAAGAGTCACGCGCAGAGTTTGCCGATGTTTATGCATCGTCAGTATTTAGCGCAGGTAGGACTAAAAATGGTGATGGTGTGCAAACGACGATGGTTGCACAGCAGTTTCACCAAGGATCACTGCAGTTTACTAATAACTCTTTAGATTTAGCTATTACAGGTGAAGGTTATTTTGCGATGACCGATGATATTTCATCGCAAGATTTAACCTATACTCGTGCCGGTGCATTTAAATTAAACCAAGATAATTTTATGGTTGACGCTAAGGGTAATTTCTTACAAGCATTCCCTGTAGATTCATCAACCGGTGATACAACATCAGTGAGTTTGAGTACGACAAACCCAGTTCAAATACCAGATTCATCAGGTTCGCCTCGTGCTACAGAAAATGTATTCTTATCGTTCAATTTAGATGCTACAGCTGATGCACCGGGTATAGATTTTGATCCTACATCCAATGGTACTTATAACTCATCTACATCAACGACAGTTTATGACTCGTTAGGTGAGCCGCATATATTGCAATACTTTTTTGTAAAAGAACCTGACGCAGCTTCAGGTGGTACAGATAATAGCTGGAATGTGTATGCGACACTTGATGGAAAGGTAGTTGATGGAACTTCGGGCGCAGAACAAACCACGACCCCTTATGCACCGATCACAACTCTTGGTTTTGATTCAAGTGGTTTACCTGCAACGACAGGCGGAGTAGCAAATACAAACCTAACCACTTTTGATGAGATAAACCTACCTGCTGGTGCTGGTACTGGTTTATCTACAATGCTTGATAATGGTGCTACATTCCCAGGCACAGGTATTGAGCTTAATTGGCGTGATGAAAACAATACGGCAGGACGTATACCAACACAGTATTCAAGTGGTTTTGAAGTTAAAGCACTTGATCAAGATGGTTCGACTGTTGGTCGTTTAGCTGGAATTGATATTGGCACCGACGGTAAACTAGTTGCTTCATACAGTAACGGTGATTCAACATACCTTGGCCAGATAGCTATGGTTCGCTTTCCTAATTCGCAAGGTTTATCACAAATAGGCGACACAAGTTGGAAGCAAAGTATTGACTCAGGTGAGCCTGTTGCAGGTGAGGCAGGGTCAGGTACATTTGGTAGTATTAACTCATCAGCACTTGAGCAATCAAATACTAATTTAACTAATGAGCTTGTCGATTTAATCACAGCTCAACGTAATTACCAAGCTAACTCGCGAGCGCTTGAAGTTAACTCAACAATCCAGCAAAGTATTTTGCAGATTCGATAATTTAAATTTAATTAAATATTTTAGGCTGCATTTTGCAGCCTTTTTTATTTTAGCCTCTAAACCAAAACCAATGGTTACAGTAAGTGGCTATCATTTCTATTGTTTGTTTCATCACTCTAATGTTACGTAAACTCTAATCTGGCATCTATTTTGCATTTGTTAAGTTAGAGATTTTTAATGTGAGTCGATGTTATGGACAAAATGGTCTACATTGCGGCCTCAGGTGCTAAACAGAGCCTGCAGGGCCTTGCCCTTAAAGCCAATAATTTGGCGAATGCCAATACGACAGGCTTTAAATCAGACTTTGCTCAAGCACGTTCTATGCAAGCGTTTGGTGAAGGGCTGCCAACACGTGTATTTTCGATGCAAGAACGTCCGGGTTCAAACATGACATCGGGTGGCATAGTTGAAACAGGCAGAGATTTAGATATCGCAATGAGCGATAACGCATGGCTGAGTGTGCAAGATGCGTCGGGTAATGAAGCTTACACTAAAGTAGGCACGCTCAATATCACAGCAGAAGGCATGCTGGTAACAAGTCATGGACGTCAAGTTATTGGCGAAGGTGGTCCAATTATACTGCCTGTACCAATTGAAAAGGTTGAATTTAGTCAAGATGGTGCTATTCAGGTTCGTCCGCAAGGCGCCCCAGCAAATTTTTTAGAAGAAGTTGATCGCTTAAGAGTCGTTGAGGCTGATAATTCACAACTTGAAAAAGGTAATGATGGCTTATTTAGACCAAAACCAAATCAAGTTGTTGATACTTCCGCTAATGTAAAAGTATTGAGTGGAACCTTAGAAATGTCGAATGTAAACCCCGTTCATGAAATGGTCGATATGATAAGTCATCAACGCCAATTTGAATTACAAGTCAAACTGATGAAAACAGCTGAAGAAATTGACGAACGTCAAGATCAGCTGTTGCGCATAGTTTAACTTTAAAAATGAGGACACTAATATGAATCCTGCATTGTGGATCAGTAAAACAGGGCTTGATGCTCAACAAACCGATATTTCGGTTATTTCAAATAATTTAGCGAATGCCAGTACGGTTGGTTACAAAAAAAGCCGCGCTATATTTGAAGATTTACTTTATCAAAATATTAATCAGCCAGGTGGTCGTTCATCGCAAGACACCGAAATGCCATCAGGCCTAATGTTAGGTGCGGGTGCAAAAGTTGTAGCCAACCAAAAAGAGTTTACGCAAGGTAACATGTTAACCACCGAAAACTCACTAGATTGGATGATTTCCGGCGAAGGTTTTTTTGAAGTGCTGCAGCCAGATGGCAATATTGCCTATTCGCGCAATGGCCAGTTTACCACCGATGGTGATGGACGAATTGTTACATCGGGTGCTGGTTATGTTATTCAGCCAGAAATGAATGTCCCCGAAGATGCTCAATCGATTACTGTTTCGCAAGACGGAGAAGTATCTGTTCGTGTTGCAGGTCAAGCCGATAACGTAGTTATTGGTCAGATCACCATTAGTGACTTCATTAATCCATCGGGTCTTGAGCCGATTGGTCAAAATCTTTATACCGAAACTGCTGTAAGTGGTGCTCCGGTGCAGGGTAACCCTGGTGTTGAGGGGCTTGGTAGTATTATTCAAGGCTCACTTGAAACATCAAACGTAAATGTCACAGAAGAGCTGGTAAATCTTATCGAAACTCAACGTATTTATGAAATGAATTCAAAAGTAATTTCAGCCGTCGACGAAATGATGAGTTATATCAATCAGCAACTATAAGGTTTAGGGGCAGAATATGCGTAATATTATGTTATTTGCGGCAGGCACTCTATTTTTAAGTGGGTGTGTATCAACACAAAATAGTGAAATAGTGCAAGACGATCCTTACTATGCGCCAATGTACCCAGAACCGAATATAGAACCTGTTGTAGCTACTGGCTCCTTATTTAACACGAATGTGTCGAACGATTTATACGCGGACAGAAAAGCTCTGCGTACCGGCGATATCATTACGGTTAAATTGCAAGAATCTACCCAAGCTACAAAAGCGGCAAAAACAGAAACAGATAAGCAATCTGACACGAGCCTTGACCCTGTAATTGGTTTGGGGGGACTTCCTGTTAATATCGGTGGCGACAGTATTCAATTTGGAATTGGCAGTGATTCATCGTTTTCTGGTGACTCTAAATCAAATCAATCAAATAGTTTATTTGGCAATATATCGGTTAATGTGATGCGTGTTTTACCAAACGGTAACTTAGTTATTCGAGGTGAAAAATGGTTAACTCTTAATACAGGCGAAGAGTTTATTCGCTTAGAAGGGTTGGTGCGCCCGCAAGATGTTGGCTCAGATAATACGGTTGAATCAAACCGAATAGCTAATGCACGGATTCAATATTCAGGTAAAGGGCAAACCCAAGAAGCACAAAGTGCTGGTTGGTTAACGCGCTTTTTTAGTAGCTCGCTCTTTCCTTTTTAGAGGACATTCAATATGAATGTATTTAAGTTTTTTTGTTTAATTGTTTTGCTGGGATGTCAATTTTCGGCACATGCAGAGCGTATTAAAGATATCTCTATGGTTGAAGGTGTGCGTTCTAACCAATTAGTGGGTTACGGGTTAGTTGTTGGCTTACCTGGGACTGGCGAGCAAAGTAAGTTTACCCAACAGAGTTTCAAGGGCATGTTAAGTAATTTTGGTATTACACTGCCGGCTAATTTAAGCCCTAAAATTAAAAATGTGGCTGCTGTTGCTGTGCATGCAGAGTTACCTGCGTTCAGAAAACCAGGACAAACAATTGATATTACCGTGTCGTCTATTGGCAGCGCCGGTAGTTTGCGCGGTGGTACTTTAATTCAAACATTTTTAAAAGGTGTTGATGGGAATGTATACGCTATAGCACAAGGTAGCCTTATTGTTGGCGGCTTAGGTGCTGAGGGGTTGGATGGCAGCAAGGTTGTTATAAATACACCCACTGTCGGTCGAATTCCCAATGGTGCTACTGTTGAACGTGCCGTTAAAAGTCCATTTATGCAAAGCGACTATATTACTTTTAATTTAAATCGCCCAGATTTTACAACAGCGAAACGTTTAGAAAGTACGATAAACGACTTAGTTGGTCCCAATAGCGCACAAGCTATTGATGCTGCATCTATTCGTGTTATTGCCCCAAGAGATGCATCACAACGTGTATCGTATTTATCAACACTTGAAAACTTAGAGTTTACCCCTGCGGATAACGCAGCAAAAATTATTGTTAACTCTCGTACGGGGACGATTGTAATTGGGAAAAATGTAAAACTACAGCCAGCCGCGATTACTCATGGTGGTTTAACTGTGACGATTACCGAGCAACAAAATGTATCTCAGCCTAATGCATTAAGTGAAGGTGAAACCGCCGTTACGAATCAAAGTATCATTGATGTGAATCAGGATGATTCTCGTGCATTTGTATTTAATCCAGGTGTTAGCTTGGACGATTTAGTCAGAGCAATCAATGAAGTTGGTGCTGCACCAGGTGATTTGATGGCTATTCTTGAAGCGCTTAAAGAGGCTGGTGCAATAAACGGTCAACTAGTTGTTATTTAGTATTTAAACACGCCCTAGTAACATTTTTACTAGGGCAAAATCATTCCCTCGCAATATATCTAATTTAAAGTTAGTCAACTGGCTCAATTTTTGCATTTTAATTGCATTACTCATTATTGTGTCAAAAAGCTGATGGAAACAAATCATCTCGATAAGCAAAACTTTTTTGATTTAGGCAACTTAGATTCACTTCGTAAAGAAGCCTTAACCAGTGGTGATTCATCGACTGATGCATCAAAGGCTGCGCTAAAAAAAGCCGCTGCACAATTTGAAGCAATTTTCACTCAAATGTTACTTAAAAGTATGCGCAAGGCAAACGAAGCATTTGAGGACAAAGAAAGCCCATTTAATTCCAGTGGGGTTAAGTTCTTTGAAGAAATGCACGATCAACAATTATCGACAGAACTATCATCAAATGGTTCTTTAGGCCTTGCAGACTTAATCGTTCAACAGTTATCCCCTGATGGTAAAAATTTTATGCCCGGATCTGTTTTGAGAACAACAGCGGACTTTTTAAGTGATAAGCGAGTGGGCTCAGAGCTTCCTCATGAAAATAATAATAAATCAGTAGAGCCTGTAAGTACGAACATGAACATGGATATTACAGAATCAAAAATAGAGACTCCGGTATTTGAATCGGCTGAAGAGTTTGTTAGCTCTGTGTGGGAACACGCTAAAACGGCAGCAAAGAAAATTGGTTTAAACCCGGCTGTAATGGTTGCGCAAGCAGCGCTTGAGACTGGTTGGGGTAAACATATCATTAATAAAAGTGATGGTAACAGTTCAAATAACTTATTTAATATTAAATCAGATAAAAGCTGGGAAGGTGAAAAAGCCAGTAAAGTCACACTCGAATTTGAGCAAGGTACAGCGGTCAAAAAGAAAGCAAACTTTAGGGCGTACGACTCAATAAAAGAAAGTGTAAATGACTTTGTTGATTTTTTGACACAAAACCCACGCTACCAAGAAGCATTACAAAATACAGCAAAGCCAAGCGACTTTTTAGATTCGTTACAAAAAGCGGGTTATGCAACCGATCCAAATTACGCTAGCAAAATAAAACAAGTACTCAATAGTGCAGAATTAAAAGATATTGCAGCAAACGCGATTCGCCAAGGAGTAAAGTAACATGTCGTATGATTTATTGAGTATTGCCAGTTCAGGAGTCAGAGCTAGTTCTGAGTTACTGCAAACGACAAGTAAAAACATTGCCAATGTAAATACAGAAGGCTATGTACGCGAGCGCACAGAATTTACTACCATGGTAGATAATCAGGTAGGTAGGGGTGAAACCTACCGTTTACTAAACCAATTTGCTCAAGAACAGCTAAACAGAGATACATCTAATAAATCATTTTTTGATCAGTTTGTAACAGAGGCAAATAGGGTTGATACCTTATTTTCAGAGGAAGCAAATAGCTTATCTACAGGCATAAATTCGTTATTTAATAACGTGCAAGAGGCACTCAATCAACCATCATCAACGGTAGCTCGTTCTTTAGTTATTACTGATGCACAAAGCTTAATTGATCAAATGGATAGACTCTCAGGTATTGTCTTTGATCAGCAAAGTATAGTGAATGAACAATTAGAAATATTTTCAGAGGAAGCCAATACGCTAATCCAAAGTATTAGCGCTTTAAATAAAGATATAGCTGCTGTAAATGGAACGAATAATGCTGCTGATGCAAGTTCAACTTTTAACGAACGTGACAAAGCAATACGTGATTTATCCGAACTTATAGATATAGAAACACTTGATGGACCAAATGGTGAAAAGCTTGTGTTTATGGGTACAGGAGAAGCCGTTGTTATGCAAAATGGTTCGTTTAATTTGTTTTCTATGAGAGGCGACCCCGATCCTAGTTTTAAAGAGCTAACGTTAGATGTTAACGGTGGCAAAGCTGTGCCACTTGAAATTGATACGAGCAAATTAAAAGGTAAAATTGGCGGTTTACTTGCTTTTAGAGACGATATTTTAGTGCCGGCGCAAAATCAAATCGGTCAAATGGGACTGGCTATTGCAGATGCATTTAACGAACAAAATAAATTAGGCATGAATGCAAATGGTGAGTTGGGGGGATATTTTTACCATACCAACAGAAAATGCATTTGCTTATCAAGATAATACTGGTGGTGTTACAAACATGACCGCAACGGTTGAGCCAGGCAAAGGTAGTGAATTACCTGCCAGTAACTTCATTATTACCTATACCGCTAATCCGAACGAAGTAAGTATTCAGGCAATTGATAATAAAGGGGAGCCTATTGGCAACCCATCACTTGCAGATACAACCAGTGGAGTGATTGATTCATCATCAATTACCAGTGGCGAGTCCTTTGGACTGCAAATAACAGTTGCTGGTACAGGTGCTCCTGGTGATCAATTTCAAGTTAAGCTAAATTCTCAAGCCGCTTCTAGCATATCGCTTGCAACCGGACGTGGTGATGACCTTGCGTTAGCGTCGCCAATTAGAACTGCGAACGAGATAAATAATATAGGCACAGGCACGATATCAGCAGGTACAGTTAGTAGTGTTACCTCAGGTGGTTTTACATCAACTACACCACCTGCCTTAGCGAATGGCGATATCACAATTGTTAAAGCAGCGGGTACTAATGATTACCTTATTAGTGATGGTAATGGCGCTAATGTAGCTGTGACGATAGCGCCGCCGGGTGAAAATGTTTTAGCTGGCCTTGGTGCTCCTTACGACTCATACGGTTTTGACTTTGATATAGAGGGGACACCGGCAACAGGCGATACATTTACGCTGGAGTTTAACGAAGGTGGATTTGACGATAACCGTAATGGTTTAAAGTTGGCTGATTTGCAAAATGGTGAGTTGGTACGTCAAAATGTTGTCACAACAACGACGGCAGATAACCATAAAACATTTAATCAAGCCTATGCTGGTATGGTTAGCGATATTGGTGTGGTAACTGGACAAGCTATTACGAGTGGAGCTGCATTCGATGCTCTCGCACAGCAGTCTGAAGCTTGGTATGAATCATTATCGGGAGTAAATCTCGATGAAGAAGCCGCAAATTTATTGCGTTTTCAACAGTCTTATGCCGCTTCAGCACAGGTTTTAGCTGCTGCGCGTTCAATTTTCGACACTTTACTTAGTGCTGCGAGGTAATCATGCGTTTATCAAATAATTTAATGTATCAAAGCAGTATTAATAAAATACTGGATGGGCAACAAGGTGTCGCAAATGCGCAAGAACGAGTTAATACAGGGCAAAAATATTTAACAACGTCTGAAGCGCCTGCAGATATTTCACAGGCAATGTTATATTCAAATAAAATACAAACCAATGAGCAATATACAAAAAATATTAATCAGCTTAGTGGTCGTCTCGAAACAGAAGAAAGCGTTTTAAAAAGTATTAATACCAGTATTCAAGAAGCGCAATCTCTAGCATTACAAGCGGGTAATGGCGCTTATACTAAAGACGATTTGAAGTCGATTGCATCCGAGCTAAGTGGTATTCAGCAAACGCTTGCTAATTTAATGAATACCCGCTCCGAAGATGGGAAATTTATATTTTCAGGTTATCAAGATAGCACCCAACCTTATCAGTTTGACTCAACGCTAGGTGAATACACTTATAATGGCGATCAAGGTGTCCATCAAATAACGATAGCTGAAGGTGTATCAATTAAATCGAGTGATAACGGTTTTGATACATTTGAAAAAACAGCAGCACGCTTAGATGTAGACTCAAACATGGCTTCAATTCCTACTACAGTCCCTGCTAATAACATCACCGCAGGTACAGTATATGTTGATGGTCAAACTGAATTTGATCGATTTCATCAATCTAATTACAATGCAGATCCAGCAGCGCCAGCAACAGCAAATACTTATAATGTTGTGATTACAGCTGGGGCAACGCCAACTGATCCTGATCAATACGAAATTCAACGTGATGGCGTGTCTCTTTCTCCTCAAGTGATAGGTGATATTACCGATGAACCAATAGATTTTGCAGGAATGAAAATTGAATTTGAAGGTACAGCACCTGGTCAGCTTGACTTTAGCCTTGAAAAACCAGAGAAAGAAAACGTACTTAATACGTTGCAAGCACTTATTACAGGTTTGAATGATGGCACACTTGAAGGAGACGACTTTCAACAAGTATTAGCCGATGGTGTTGTTCAGCTACAAAATGCCAGTGAACAAGTGGTTTTCACGCAGGCAAGTTTAGGCGGAAGAATGGTTGCGCTTGAACTCGTAACCGACACTAACTTAGCGCTTGATATTCAAAATAAAAGTAATAGATCTAGTTTAATTGAGGTGGATCAGGCTGCTGCTATTAGCGAGCTCACTAAGCAAGAAACCGCACTGCAAGTATCTCAAGCAACCTTTGGGCGTTTATCTAACCTTTCATTGTTCGACTACCTTTAACCAGAAATATTTTGCCGCTTTACTTATTTTAAAGCGGCAAAAAATTGTCGCTTCAAGTTACTTTTTAAATTCAGCTTTAAATTTCAATTATAAACCAGTAAAAACAGCGACTTAAACTTTTTTTAAAGTTGGCACAGTAAATGCTTTTAAAATAATAAGAAATTATCGAATAGTGGTTCCTGTTAAAACGTGTTGAACCACACTCTGCTTAAACCTAGGAGATGGTAAAATGGCATTAACAGTAAATACTAATGTGTCGTCATTAAACGCACAACGTAACTTAAATAAATCAGGCGAAGGCTTAGCAACTTCAATGCAACGTTTATCATCAGGTATGCGTATTAATAGCGCAAAAGATGATGCTGCCGGTCTGCAAATTTCAAACCGACTTACGTCGCAAATAAATGGTTTGTCAGTAGCCCAGCGAAATGCCAACGATGGTATTTCAATGGCACAAACCGCTGAAGGTGCAATGAGTGAGTCAACAAGTATTTTACAGCGTATGCGTGAACTAGCATTGCAATCAGCTAATGGTTCAAACTCGCCAGAAGATCGTGAGGCACTGCAAAAGGAAGTATCAGCGCTTCAAGTTGAATTGACACGTATTGCAGATACAACCTCGTTTGGTGGTCAACAATTACTAGATGGTTCTTACGGTAGTAAAACCTTCCAAGTAGGTGCTAACGCTAATGAAACGATTAATGTATCGCTTTCAAGTGTTGCAGCTGAGAAAATTGGCGCAAATCAAACGAATTTGCAATCAGCGACTACTGTGGATGGTTTTGGTCAAGTAAATGAAACGGGTACCGGTACGCTTGCCGCTAGTGTAATTGCATATGGTAACTTGGCAATTTCTGGTCGAGAAGATTCTACGGTCACTATTCCAAATGGTGCCAGTGCAGAAGAAGCTGCTGATTTAATAAATCAAGTAACGGGTGCTACAGGTGTTTCGGCACAAGCAAGATCTGAAGCTCAGCTTGATATTACCGGCACGCAAACAGCAGCAGGCGAACCTGTAAGCTTTGAGCTAAATGGCGAAAAAGTCTCGTTTGTTGCAACAGGTACTGCAACCGGTGATGAGCAGGCAATGGCAGAAGCTATTAATAGCAGAACTGATGAGCATGGTGTTACAGCAACCATTGATAATGGTGTTTTATCTGTTTCAAATAATAATGGCGCAGATATTGAAATCGTTGGATTTGCCGGAGACGCAGGCTCAACCTTAGATATAACTCCTCAAGGCTATAACGAAGGTTCTGCCGGTGATGTTGTGGTACTGACTACTGGTGCGACAGACTCTGCCAGAATAGCCGGTGCTATCCAATTAAATTCATCAGATATATTTACTACAACAGGTAGTACTTCTGTGGATGAGGTTGCGACTAAAGTGACTAGTTCTTTAGAAAATGCAGCTGATATTGATATTACAAGTCAAAAAGGTTCACAAGATGCTTTATCGGTAATTGATAACGCGATTGCCAATATTGACTCACAACGTGCCAGCTTGGGTGCAGTACAAAACCGCTTTAGCCATACAATTAGTAACTTGGCAAATATTTCTGAGAATGTATCTGCATCACGTAGTCGAATTCAAGATACTGACTTTGCAACAGAAACAGCGCAAATGACTAAAAAATCAGATATTACAACAGGCGGGTACATCAATCTTGTCGCAAGCTAACCAAGTGCCTCAAGCCGCAATTAGTTTATTAGGTGGTTAATTAAACTAACAATAGTTTTTGTTATATTAAAAGCGCATTTATTGCGCTTTTATGCTTTATAGTATTTGGGTTTCATATTAATTGATATTTAAATCAGGTGGTTAGCCTTTTTTTGGTCGTTTTTTAAATAAAAGCTAAAGGTATTTTGTTTCCTGCCGTTAACTTAATCAGTAAGGGGCTTGTACATAAATTTGTTACGGCTCTTGGTTAAATCAAAACAGTACTTTTACGAAAGTAATCAGGAGTTTTATTATGATTTCAGTAAACACAAATGTATCTTCATTAAACGCACAACGTAACCTATCTCAATCAGGTTCTGACTTAGCGACATCAATGGAGCGTTTATCATCGGGTATGCGTATTAACAGCGCGAAAGATGATGCGGCAGGCCTACAAATTTCAAATCGTTTAACATCACAAGTAAATGGTTTAGGCGTAGCGCAAAGAAATGCAAACGACGGTATTTCAATGGCGCAAACAGCTGAAGGCGCGATGAGTGAGTCTACAAGTATTTTACAACGTATGCGTGAATTAGCACTACAATCAGCGAATGGTTCAAATTCATCAGAAGACCGTGAAGCGCTACAAAAAGAAGTATCAGCTTTATCAACAGAGCTAACACGTATTTCAGATACGACTTCGTTTGGTGGGCAACAATTATTGAACGGCAGCTTCGGTTCGAAATCATTCCAAATTGGTGCAAATGCAAACGAAACAATTAACGTATCACTGTCTAGTGTAGCGGCAGAAAAAATTGGTTCTAACCAAGTAGATTTACAAGGTGGTACTGCTAACGAAGGTTTTGGTACTGCTACAGCTGCAGCTGCTTCTACCGCTGCGGCAAGTACAAATGCAGGTGGTACATATGATATCTCTGGACGTAATGACGCTCAAGTTACTATTGCTGCAGGCGCTAGCGCAGAAGATACAGCTGCTGCAATTAACAGTGTAACGAGCTCTACAGGTGTTAGTGCGCAAGCTAGAACAGAGGCCACGGTAGTTGTTGGTGGTGCTGCAACAGTTTCTGGCGAGACGGTTAGTTTTGAGCTTAACGACGAGAAGGTTTCATACGTAGCTACAGGTAATGCAGATGGCGACCAGCAAGCAATGGCTGAAGCTATTAATGGTGCAACTGATGAACATGGCGTAACAGCGAGTATTGAAAACGGTGTATTATCAGTATCTAATAATACGGGTGCAGATATAACGTTAGAAGGTTATGCAACAGCAGATGCTGCTGGTGCTCCTGTAGCGAGTACATTATCAGTGACAGCTCTGTCTTATGCCGGTGTTGAAGATGATGGCGGAACGGGTACGGCTGTCCCTGTTGTACTAACAAGTGGTGTAGCTGGTACTGCGACTGACTCAACACGAATTTCAGGTGGTATTCAATTAAACTCTTCAGAAACATTTAGTGTAGAAGCGTCTGATGATTCACTAGCTGGTGTAATCACAGAAACAACAAGTAAGCTAAATGATGTTGCTGATGTTGATATTACAAGCCAAAAAGGCTCGCAAGATGCGCTAGCAATTATTGATAACGCGATTGCAAACATCGACTCACAACGAGCGAGCTTAGGTGCGGTTCAAAATCGTTTTAACCACACAATAAGTAACTTAGCGAATATATCAGAGAACGTATCTGCATCACGTAGCCGAATTCAAGATACTGACTTTGCAACAGAAACAGCAGAAATGACGAAAAACCAAATATTGCAACAAGCAGGTACATCAATCTTGTCGCAAGCGAATCAGTTACCGCAAACAGCGCTTAGCCTATTAGGTTAATTGAAATAAGGTATTAGATTAGCTACCTCTTTAATTTAGCGAATACCAATAATAATTTAAAAAGGAGATGACTTTGGTCATCTCCTTTTTATTTAGCTTTTAATATTGTACCAATCGGCTTATATATGGGCTTTATTTAACGACAAGATAATTGTGTAATTTGGTTGTTCTCGATAATTACTTTTATATTGTTCCCTCTTCTTTGTACATCCATGCAGTCGTAATCAAAAATAATAATACAGTTTGTATCAAATTTAGCCCCCCAAAATTAATTAAATATTATTACGGACTGGTACTACAATAGTTTGGTTTGTTTACGTGAAGAAGGTCTATGGTGTGTGGTTATTCCCCATAAATAGGCAAATAAGTGTAATATACGCTGCTCACAGGTTCTTTTTAAGGGCGACTAACTCCTTGTTACTCGATTTACTTAACCCACTAGGTTATAAATATCGCGCCATCGTTAACACCTTAAGATTAAATAAATTTTAATCTTAAGGTGTTAACGATGTCATCGTAATAAAATAGACTAATCAACAAATTACAAATTTGTTAACATGAATTTGTAATTTTTTTAAATAAAAGCTAAAGGTATTTTGTTTCCTGCCGTTAACTTAATCAGTAAGGGGCTTGTACATAAATTTGTTACGGCTCTTGGTTAAATCAAAACAGTACTTTTACGAAAGTAATCAGGAGTTTTATTATGATTTCAGTAAACACAAATGTATCTTCATTAAACGCACAACGTAACCTATCTCAATCAGGTTCTGACTTAGCGACATCAATGGAGCGTTTATCATCGGGTATGCGTATTAACAGCGCGAAAGATGATGCGGCAGGCCTACAAATTTCAAATCGTTTAACATCACAAGTAAATGGTTTAGGCGTAGCGCAAAGAAATGCAAACGACGGTATTTCAATGGCGCAAACAGCTGAAGGCGCGATGAGTGAGTCTACAAGTATTTTACAACGTATGCGTGAATTAGCACTACAATCAGCGAATGGTTCAAATTCATCAGAAGACCGTGAAGCGCTACAAAAAGAAGTATCAGCTTTATCAACAGAGCTAACACGTATTTCAGATACGACTTCGTTTGGTGGTCAGCAATTATTGAACGGCAGCTTCGGTTCGAAATCATTCCAAATTGGTTCAAATGCAAACGAAACAATTAACGTATCACTGTCTAGTGTAGCGGCAGAAAAAATTGGTTCTAACCAAGTTAATCTACAATCAGCAGCAGCAGATGGTTTTGGTCAAGCTGCAGCTGCTACAGCAACACTAGCAACAAGTGCTGTTGCAGGCGGTACATATGATATCTCTGGACGTAATGACGCTCAAGTTACTATTGCTGCAGGCGCTAGCGCAGAAGATGCAGCTGCTGCAATTAACAGTGTAACGAGCTCTACAGGTGTTACAGCTCAAGCAAGAACTGAAGCTGGCTTATCTCTTTCTGCGCTAGCTGCTGCAGATGAATCTGTAAGTTTTGAACTTAATGGTGAGAAGTTATCATTTGTTGCTACAGGTTCTAAATCAGGTGATGAGCAAGCATTAGCAGAAGCTATCAACAGTGCAACAGACGAGCATGGTGTAACTGCAACGATCGAAAATGGTGCTCTTTCTGTATCGAACAATAATGGTGCAGATATTACATTTGCAGATTTAACAGACAGTGCCGGTACACCTACAGTTGAACTTGATGTTACTCCAGAAGGTTATGATGGGGCTGCTGGTACAGCGGTAACATTAAATACAGCCGCTGGTGCAACGAGAGTATCAGGTGCTGTTCAGTTGAATTCTTCAGAGACATTTAGTGCTCAAGCAAGTGATGCGTCTTTAGCCGCCGGTACAACTGATGTAACAAGTAAGCTAAATGATGTTGCTGATGTTGATATTACAAGCCAGAAAGGCTCGCAAGATGCGTTAGCAATTATTGATAACGCGATTGCAAACATCGACTCACAACGAGCGAGCTTAGGTGCGGTGCAAAATCGTTTTGACCACACAATAAGTAACTTAGCAAATATATCAGAGAACGTGTCTGCATCACGTAGCCGAATTCAAGATACTGACTTCGCAACAGAAACAGCAGAGATGACGAAAAACCAAATATTGCAACAAGCAGGTACATCAATCTTGTCGCAAGCGAATCAGTTACCGCAAACAGCGCTTAGCCTACTAGGTTAATAAGCTAATAGTAGCGGCTAGGTTGTTGGCTAACTAATACAAAAAGTCAGTATTAGTAATTAAAAAGGAGATGGCTTTAGCTATCTCCTTTTGTAGTTTAAAGCTACAATTAGTACCAATCATATGCGTAATGCAGGAGGTGATATGAACACCATAACTTCAAGCTCGGAAACGATGTTGCCAGTTTCAACTACAGCGAGTGATGTTAAGCAAGCAGGTAACACTGCTAGTAATTTAACTGAACGTGCTATTGATGATGTAAAGCAAGTAGATACACAGACCCAGCAGCAATTGCAGCAGAAAATGTATGAAAAAGAGGCTGAAGATAAACAACAGCCTTTAGAACGTGAGCAACTAGAAGAAATGGCGCAACAATTGCAGGACTTTATGGGAGAAATGAATCGCAGTCTGCAATTTAAAGTAGATGAAGATTCAGGACGTGATGTAATTAAAGTGCTCGACAAAAACAGTGGAGAAGTAATTAAGCAATATCCTTCGGAGGAAGTATTAAGCTTAGTGTCTAAGCTGTCTGAATCGGCAGGTATTTTGATTGATCAAACGGTTTAGTATCAATATTAAATTAGCTTGTTTTTTAAGTATTTAAAGAGGTGAAGTATGTCTATTTCGTTTAATGGCTTAGGCTCTGGTTTAGCTGTATCAGATATTGTTGATGCATTAGTAAATTCAGAACAAGCACCAGCTGAAGCCCGTTTAAATACTAAAGAAGCTAGTTTAACAACTGATATTTCAGCCGTTGGGGCGTTAAAGTCAGCGCTTGAAAAAGTGCAAACCTCAATGGAAGCCCTTGGTGATAGTGACAAATATCAGCAACGTAGTACATCAGGCACTGATGATTTTATATCAATAAGTGCAGATGAAGACGCACAACCAGGCAGTTATAACGTAAAAGTGGATGCATTAGCGCAGGCTCATAAGTTATCATCAAGCGCATTTACTTCAGATGAGGCAATAGGGGCAGGTGTAATTACGATAGGCTCTGGTGATAATAGTTTCTCCACTGTTTTATCGGCTACCAATACTTTAGAAGACTTACGAGACCAAATTAATAACGGGCCTTTTACTGGCAATGATAGTAATGACTCAGTTGTTGCAACGATAGTAACAAGTGATTTAGGTCAGCACCTAGTGCTCACAAGTAAAGAGACCGGTGAAGAAAACGCGATTAAAATCACTGTACAAGACAGTGATGGTAATAATACAGATACAGGTGGATTATCTCGATTAGCCTATGATGTAACAGATGCAGACCCCCTAAATCATACAACTAACTTAACTGAAGTAAACGCTGCGCAGAATGCACAAATCACCATTGATGGCACGTTGGTTGTATCTAGCAGTACTAACGAGTTTAGTAATGTGATTGATGGTGTCGATATTACCGCTAAAAAACTACATGATGCCGCGGATAGTGGTGACATAAGTGACATATCGGTCACTGAAAATAATAATAATATTAAAAGTGGTTTAAGCGGTTTTATTGCAAGCTACAATGAGTTGCTAGAACTTAGTAACACTTTAGGTGCATCTGGCGAAGATGGCGTAGGTGTAATGGCGGGAGATTCCTTATTACGTGGAGTCATGTCTAAACTAAGAGATACAATAACAAATTCAGTTAATGTAGAAGGTAATTCGCTGTCACTTTCACAACTAGGTGTAACAACAGACCGATATGGTGTGCTTAGTTTAGATAGTGATACCTTAAGTGACCAAATTAATGCAGATGTAGGTTCTGTGCAGCAGTTTTTTGTTGGCAGTAACGATGATGATGGTGGTTTTGCACAGTCGTTTGATGAGTTAATGAGTTTCTATACAGATTCTGACGGAATTATTCAAAACAGAATCGATAGTAAAACAAATCAACTAGATGATTTAGATGATCAGCGAGAGAGTTTAACAAGTAAAATGGAATCGTTATCGTCTCGACTATATGCTCAATATAACGCAATGGATTTATTAGTTGCAAGCCTTAATAACACCAGTAGTTATGTTCAAGCTCAATTAGAAAATATGCCAGGTGTAGTTAGACAATCAAATTAATCCTTTAGTAAAAGCTTTGCTAAACGTGATCAATAAAAAACCGCTAAGTTTAAACTTAGCGGTTTTTTATTGTGTAATATTTATCTGAGATAATACTTATACTAATCTGCTTATATGGGGTCTATTTAACCTAAACTCTGGACAATAAATCTATCTCGGGCAGCTATTTTCAGCGCTAATACCAATCTGCAATAAAACTCGATAAATTTGAGGGCTTAAACTTGGCGCTAACTGTGTTAAAAATTTCTGATATAGAACAACTAAATAACGAAATTTTTGCCCAGTTATCGACAAGGTTTTCTTTCCTCAAAATAGCTCACTTAATTAAGCTGATTGGTATAAATTACGTGTAATATATAGAGTATTGAATAAAGTTATTCAATTTACTTACTAAGTCGCTTTATAAGCCTTAATAGCCCTTCCTGACTTTTTATACTTAATAATTGCTTTAGATGATTCATTTTTAGCTATGTTAGCTTTAGCTAAAATGGAATTAATTGTAATTTGAATTGACTGTAATTGCTCTGCATTAGGGCTGTTATTACTTTCACACCATTTTTTTAAATCTGTATTTAAGGTTTTTAAAATGGGTTGAGCTTCATCGGCATTATTATCGTTTACTAACGATTCAATTTCCTTAAGCAGTATTTTTATATGTTCTGCTTGATTTGTTGTTAGCTGCTCTGAAGCATTACTCGCATTCATAATATAAGCTAAACCGCAGAAACACGTTGATCAACAGGAATATTATCCCAGCCTTCTTTTATTTCTTTTACAATGTTAGACACCTCTAATACCGCGTCAACATCATTATTTAAATTGGCTTTGGTTAATGTGCGTTGGCAATAATCGTAAAGTGCCAATAAGTTGTTAGAAATACTAGGGTCTTGTTCTACTTCTAAATTAAGTGCATCTTGCAGCGCGCCGAATAACAAAACGCAGGCTGATATATTCTCGCCCTTTTTTTCAATCTCTTTTCGCTCAATAAATCCTTTTGTAGCTGCTAAGCGACCAATAATATTACTGAAAATAAGATTTATTTGTTCGTACGGGGTCATTTCGGCAATATTACTTACTCGAACTTGACTGTATTTTTTTACTGAAACATGAGCCATGGGGAAATCCTAGATTTAAACGATAAAAATTATGTAAAAATAAAAGCAATAATAATGCCAAGCATTTTTTACTTATCTATTTATCGGCATGTTCGCTTTCAACTTAAGCTAATATTAGATTATATTTACTAAGAAAGTCAGCTTTGCTAAGGAATTAAATAATTAAAAAAATGATTTTGACACAACTTTAATAATTGGTACTTAATGATTAATTCTTAAGTATTGTTATTTTAACTAGCTGTCTGTTTTTTGGCGTTTATGTCAAAAAAATGCCGCTATCGCTTGCATCCATGGCGAACTGGCTTACAATTTAGGTAATTAAATAAATGAGTGAAAGTACGGCTCGCTAAATATGATCTTGATTTTAGATAATAATAACAATCGCGCAATAGGTTTAAATGCATCGCTTACTTTTATTGGTGAAGCAGTACAATTGTTAAATGAAACAAATTTTGAACAAGAGTGTGAAAAGTACCAACAAAAAGAATGCATGATCATTTTAGGTGCATTGCAGTCTCTTGACCACGAAGGTTTAATTAAGCGCTACCCAACCTTACCTTTTTTATTAATAGGCGAAACCCTTAAACCATTACTAAGCATTGCTAATGTGGTTGGCCTTATTTGCGAACCGTTTAGTCATGAAGTAACAACACAGTTGCTTCACGATTGTCAGCAATATCAGCGAATGTTACCAAATGGACATAAACATACCAAACCCCTTAAAACCTTTGACGGGCTAGTGGGTGAAACAGATGCAGTAAAAGATGTACGCTTTTTAATTGAGCAAGTGGCAAAAACGGACGCTAATGTTTTAATTTTAGGTGAGTCAGGAACCGGTAAAGAAGTTGTTGCTCGTAATGTACACCTGCTTTCTAAGCGTAACAATGGGCCATTTGTGCCTGTTAACTGTGGTGCTATTCCGGCGGAGTTATTAGAAAGTGAGTTATTTGGCCATGAAAAAGGGGCATTTACAGGAGCAATATCCGCTCGTAAAGGACGCTTTGAACTTGCACAAGGTGGTACGCTGTTTTTAGATGAAATAGGTGATATGCCGTTGCAAATGCAGGTTAAGTTGCTGCGCGTATTACAAGAACGTAGTTACGAGCGAGTTGGCGGTACAAAGGCGATTCAAGCTGATGTACGTGTTATTGCTGCAACGCACCGAAATTTAGAAAATATGATTGAAGAAGGTAGTTTTCGTGAAGATTTGTACTATCGATTAAATGTATTTCCTATTGAAAACCCGTCATTGAGTGAGCGCGCAGATGATATTCCGCTGCTTTTAAAAGAACTGATGCGCCGTGTTAACGATCAAACAGGTTCTACCGCTAAGTTTACTGAGCGCGCAGTGGAGAGCTTAAAAGAGCATGCTTGGCCTGGTAACATTCGTGAGCTAGCTAATTTAGTGGAACGAATGGTTATTATGTTTCCTGAAAAGGTAGTCGATATTCCCGATTTACCTAATAAATACCGCTATATTGAGGTAGAAGCATATGAGCCTGAGTACCCAGAAGAGTTAATGGAAAAAGACGCGTTTAACGATATATTTAGCACAGGATTCAGTGATTACGAAAACGAACCTGAAGCAGAGTTTAACCAAGTTGGAAGTGGGTTGTTGCCCGATGACGGTATTGAACTTAAAGATTACTTAGCCGAGCTTGAAATTAGCTTAATAACGCAAGCGTTAGAGCGCTTTGATTACGTTGTGGCTCGCGCGGCAGAAATATTAGGTGTACGCAGAACCACGCTAGTTGAAAAAATGAAAAAGTATAATCTTTCAAGAGATTAGTTTTTGAACGCCTGCAAGCAGCGCGTCTACAAAACAACCTCAAATCAAAACCTTGACGTAGACGCCGAGCTTGCTCGTGTGAAAAGCGAAGCTTTTAATTATTTAAACACCCATCCCAAAAACTTGTTTTTGAACGCCTGCAAGCAGCGCGTCTATAAAACAACGTCAAATCAAAACCTTGGCGTTAGACGTCGAGCTTGCTCACGTGAAAAGCGAAGCTTTTAATTATTTAAACACCCATCCAAAAAACTACGTTTTTGAACGCCAGCAAGCAGCGCGTCTACAAAACAACCTCAAATCAGAACCTTGGCGTAGACGCCGAGCTTGCTCACGTGAAAAGCGAAGCTTTTAATTATTTAAACACCCATCCAAAAAACTACGTTTTTGAACGCCTGCAAGCAGCGCGTCTACAAAACAACCTCAAATCAAAACTTTGGCGGTAGACGCCGAGCTTGCTCACGTGAAAAGCGAAGCTTTTAGTTATTTAAACACCCATCCAAAAAACTACGTTTTTGAACGCCTGTAAGCAGCGCGTCTACAAAGCAACCTCAAATCAAAACTTTGGCGTAGACGCTGAGCTTGCTCGCGTGAAAAGCGAAGCTTTTAATTACCTACCTATTTACCTGCTTACTCACCACTAAAAGCCTTAATAATTTCTTCTTTTCTAAAACAGTCATTACTGTGATCGTTAACCATACCGCAGGCTTGCATGTGTGCATAGACTGTTGTTGGGCCTAAAAACTTAAATCCTCGCTTTTTTAAGTCTTTAGCGAATGCAGTTGATTGTTCAGTTATAGCAGGGTAGTCCTCAATATTATTCAAGTGACTAACAAGCGGCCTATTACTCACAAATTGCCATTGATAATTGCTAAAGCTACCAAACTCTTTTTGAATACCGATAAAACATTTTGCGTTATTAACAGTTGCTGCAATTTTTAAACGGTTACGAACAATCTCTTTATTTAACATTAGACGCTCAATGTCATCTGATGTAAATTCAGCTACTTTTTTTACATCAAAATTAGCAAATGCCTTTTTATAACCTTGGCGTTTTTTTAATATGGTGTACCAACTCAACCCCGCCTGTGCTGATTCAAGAGTTATAAATTCGAATAGTTTTTGGTCATCATAAAGTGGCACCCCCATTCTTCATCATGGTAAGTAACGTAGTCAGGTTTAGTCGTGTCTAGCCATGGACAACGGCATTCTATTTGCTCACTCATTATTATTCCTTAGCGTGCGTCATTTTTATGTCGCTTGTTTTTCTTGTGTAACTTAATGATAAATATATAAATAAACTTTGGTACAAATTGTGCATTTAACTCTGTATCTACATTAGTTTGAGATTTGATTATGGCCCTTGCAAGCGTGCTAAAACCACAGTTTATTTCTGCAAATAAGTATAACCCATGTTTACTTCAAGAGGAGTACATTGGTGAGCTAAGTGATCTTCGTAAGCAGGCAAGTTGGCTTTCGCACTTGGTTGATACAATGCCCACTGGTGTTGTTGTACTTGATGGTAAAGGCATGGTTGCTAAAGCGAACCAAATTGCGATTGATATGCTTGGTGAACCACTTGAAGGTGAAAAGTGGTTTTATGTTATTCAGCGGTCTTTCAAACCACATCAAGATGATGGACACGAAGTATCATTAAAAGACGGGCGTTTAATTAAGCTCGACATTACCGCTTTGGCTCCAGAGCCGGGACAACTTATTTTAATGGCGGACTTAACTGAGACGCGACGTTTACAAAAACGTGTTGCACATATGCAGCGATTAAGTGCGCTGGGTAAAATGGTGGCGTCTCTTGCGCATCAAGTACGCACGCCTCTATCTGCAGCAATGCTTTATGCTGCTAACTTAGGCTCAAAGCGCTTGCCAGAAGCATCTCGCGATAATTTCCAAACTAAATTGGTGTCACGATTAAAAGATTTAGAAACGCAGGTTAATGACATGCTGTTATTTGCTAAAAGCGGTGAGCAGCAAGTCGTTGAACAAGTCTCTATGCAGCAATTATTAACAGAAGTGAAAACCGGTGCTGATGCCATGGTCGCACTTAATGAAAGCGAGCTGGACGTAAGTCTTCCTGAACCAGATATTGTAATAGTGGGGAATAAGACAGCGCTAGCCAGTGCTGTTCAAAACCTTATTCACAATAGCATTCAAGTGATTGGTTCTGGGGCTAAAGTGCATTTGAGTGCCGCGACTGATTTACAAGATCACGACTTTGTGCGTATTAGTGTAAGCGATAATGGTCCCGGTATTGATTTAAGTCAGGCTGATAAAATGTTTGAACCCTTTTTACTACAAAAAGCCAAGGCACTGGTCTAGGGCTTGCTGTTGTAAGTTCGGTGGTTAATGCGCACCAAGGACGTGTTGACGTTAGTAACAATGCTCATGGTGGAGCTTGTTTTAGTTTACTTCTGCCAATACGCGCGACATCTAAATTAGAGGAATCATTATGAGTAATATTATTTTAGTCGTAGAAGATGATGCGGGGCTCCGTGAAGCTTTAATTGATACGCTGGAGATGTCAGGTATTGAATGCGTTTCAGCTAATAGCGCAGAGCAAGCGATGTTATTGCTTAAAAAAGAGCAATTTTCATTAGTCGTAAGTGATGTGCAAATGGGAACCATGAGCGGTTTGGACTTACTGCGAAGTATTAAATTAAATTATCCCGACTTACCTGTATTGATGATGACGGCCTATGCCACGATTGATGATGCTGTTGAAGCTATGCGTTTAGGTGCTATTGATTATATGGCTAAACCATTTGCACCTGAAGTGCTGCTAAATATGGTGAGTCGCTATTTGCCTGAAAAAGCGAAAGAGACAGATGGCCCTATTGTTGCCGACCCTAGTAGCATTCAATTACTCGAACTTGCAAGTAAAGTTGCACGCTCTGATGCGAGTGTAATGGTGCTCGGGCCTAGTGGTTCAGGTAAAGAAGTGCTCGCGCGTTATATTCACGATAAATCGAGTCGATGCAATGAACCCTTTGTTGCTATAAATTGTGCTGCGATCCCTGAAAATATGCTTGAGGCCACTTTATTTGGTTACGAAAAGGGGGCGTTTACAGGTGCTATTCAAGCATGCCCTGGTAAATTTGAACAGGCGCAAGGCGGAACAATTTTACTAGATGAAATCACTGAAATGGATTTAGGATTACAGGCAAAGCTACTACGAGTGCTACAAGAGCGGGAAGTAGAGCGTTTAGGTGCTCGTAAGACAATCCAATTAGATGTTCGTGTGTTAGCAACGAGTAATCGTGACTTAAAAGAAGCGGTCGCTAAGAACCAATTTAGAGAGGACTTATATTACCGACTTAATGTTTTTCCATTAATGTGGCGACCTCTTTGCCAGCGCCCTGGCGATATAATTATACTCGCAAAGCATTTAATAGAACGCCATATAAATAAAAGTAAAGAGCCTATGGCCTACTTAGATAAAGCAGCAGAGCAAAAACTACTTGCTCATGCATGGCCTGGTAATGTTCGTGAACTAGATAACGTAATTCAGCGAGCACTGATACTACGAAGTGGTAATACAATAAATGAACATGCTATTTTTATCGAAAACTTAGTAGCAAGCGATTTTGCGATTACATCAACAGAAGTATTGGAAACAGCAACGTCAAACGAAGCTATAAATAGCTTAAGCACTGCATATTACGATGAAAAAATACCTATGGTTGGTGAGCCAAAGCAAGATTTACTTGCGGTTGACACGGGGAGCTATAAAGATGAACTTAAAGACAAAGAGCATAGTATTATTTTAGAAACATTAGCCCGCTGTCAAGGTAAGCGCAAAGATGTAGCAGAAACATTAGGTATTAGCCCTCGAACATTACGTTATAAGTTAGCGCAAATGCGCGATTTAGGTATTTCACTTCCTGCATAATCCCTCTAAGCCCCAAATTTAATTAATTTAATTCGGGGTTGTCAAAACTCTGACTTACAACCTAACTGTAACCAACTGTTTTAACTATGTTTTTAGTTGGCATGGTTTGTGCTTTATTCTATTTATAAGCTTAACTGCATTGTCAGAGAAAAATTATGAAAATTCAAAATAGCGCTGTCTTTCAAGAAATGCAATCAATGGCCCTTGAAGCTGGTCGTAATAATCAAATTAATAAATTGCCAACTCAAGTGCAGTCTACTTCTACTGCACAATTTGGCGATATGCTAAGTAATGCGCTAAATACAGTGCATGAGTTACAACAAGATACAGGCCAAAAAGTAAAAGCAGTTGAAATGGGTGACCGAAGTGTATCGCTTGCTGAGGCGATGATTGCTTCTCAGAAATCTTCGGTTGCATTTGAAGCTACAGTACAGGTTCGTAATAAACTTGTAGAAGCTTACAAAGAAATCATGAACATGCCTGTTTAACTAGGTAGTGGAGAATTATCGTGGCGCAATCTAACCAATCTACAGACCTTGCACTTGCTAGTGGTGATATCGACCAAAGTGATAGTGATGATCAACAAGAACAGAAATCAGGCTATTTAAGTGCTTTAAATGGTACAGATGTATTACGCCAAGTGACACTGGTTATAGCTCTGGCTATTTGTTTGGCTATAGCCATTTTTATCATTATTTGGGCACGTCAGCCAGATATGCGCCCATTGGGTAAAATGCAAACAGAAGAGTTAATTCAAACCCTCGATTTTTTAGATGCACAAAAGATAGAATATCAACTTGATGGTAATGTCGTATCGGTTGATGAAAGTGAATATCAAAATATAAAATTATTAATGACTCGCGAAGGGTTAGACCAAGGACCTACTTCGGGATCAGATATTATCATGCAAGATATGGGGTTTGGGGTTAGTCAGCGTCTTGAACGTGAGCGCCTTAAACATGGTAGAGAGCAGCAATTAGCACGTACTATAGAAGAGCTTAATAATATTACTCGTGCGAAAGTATTGCTTGCGATACCAAAAGAGAACGTATTTGCGCGCAGAGAGAAAAAGCCATCTGCCACCGTTGTGTTAACACTTAAACGTGGACGCTCTCTTAATGGTGAAGAGATAGACTCTGTTGTTGATATGATTGCTTCAGCAGTACAAGGCTTAGAGCCAGCTAGGGTTACTGTTACAGATCAAAATGGTCGCTTATTAAATTCAGGTTCGCAAAGCTCATTAGCAGCACGTTCTCGTAAAGAATACGACTTAGAACGCAAACGAGAACAAGAATATTTAGAAAAAATAGACAGCATTTTAATACCTGTCGTAGGGCTTGCAAATTACACAGCCCAAGTTGATTTAAGTATGGACTTTAGTGCGATAGAAGAAACACAAAAACGCTACAATCCAGATTTACCTGCAGTGAGAAGTGAAACCACATTTGAAGAAAATAACATAGGCGGTTTAGCCGTTGGTATTCCCGGTGCGCTTACGAATCAGCCTCCACTAAACTCGAATATTCCAGAAGTAGCAGGACAAGGTGGTGCAGGAACAGGTACTTCGCCAACTCGTAATCACAAAGAATCTACGCGAAACTATGAGCTTGATACTACTATTTCGCATAAACGCCAGCAAACGGGGGTAATACGCAGAATAAGTGTATCGGTTGCTGTTGATTATATTCCAAAAGTGGGTGAAAACGGCGAAACGACCATGACACCACGATCAGTGGAGGCATTGTCAAATATTCGTCGTTTATTACAAGGCGGTGTAGGGTTTGATATGCAGCGTGGCGATGCACTTGAAGTGGTAACAGTGCCATTTGTGCGTGAAACGACAGGTTTAGACCTTGAAGTCCCAATGTGGGAGCAAGATTGGTTTGTGAAGTATGTGCGTCTGGGTCTAGGTGCCTTAGTAATTATTGTTCTTATTATGGCCGTAGTTAAGCCAATGCTAAAACGTCTAATTTACCCTGATAATACCTTGGAAGAGTATGATGAAGATGCATTGAGTTCAGGGGTTGATATTGGTGACAGTACACTTGATATGCTAAATAAAGACTTTGATTCTGCTTCAATTGGCTTCTCTAGCGATGGTACACTACAGTTACCAGACCTACATGGTGACGAGGACTTATTAAAAGCAATTCGTGCCCTTGTAGCTAACGAACCAGAACTATCATCACAAGTAGTGAAAGCGTGGTTAACAGAAGATGACTGATCAAGAACAAAAACAACTGCCAACAGCATTTGATGTTGATAAGCTCGATGGTGTAGATAAAGCGGCTATATTACTTTTGAGTTTATCAGAAGAAGATGCGGCGCAAATACTCAAGCATTTAGAACCTAAACAGGTACAAAAAGTGGGTATGGCAATGGCGGGCTTAGATGACTTATCTCAAGCTAAAATAAGTGCCGTGCATAATTTGTTTATTGAACAAATTCAGAGTTTTAGTACGATAGGCTTCCAATCTGAAGATTTTATCAAAAAAGCACTTACAGCTGCATTGGGTGAAGATAAAGCAGCCAGCCTTATTGACCAAATTGTTATGGGATCAGGCGCTAAGGGACTTGATTCTCTTAAGTGGATGGACTCTAAGCAGGTAGCGAATATTATTCGTAATGAGCATCCGCAAATTCAAACTATTGTTTTATCTTATTTAGAGCCAGAGCAGTCTGCTGAAATATTGGCACAGTTTCCTGAAAAAGTACGTTTAGATTTAACTATGCGTATTGCTAATCTTGAAGAAGTGCAACCAGCGGCATTGCAAGAACTCAATGAGATTATGGAAAAACAATTTGCAGGTCAAGCGGGTGCGCAAGCAGCTAAAATGGGCGGTTTAAAAGCTGCAGCTGATATTATGAACTACCTTGATACAAATGTAGAAGGGCAGTTAATGGACTCTATTCGTGAGCACGATGAAGAGATGTCACAGCAAATTCAAGACTTAATGTTCGTATTTGAAAACTTAATGGATGTTGAAGACCGTGGCATTCAAGCAATTTTGCGTGAAGTACAACAAGATGTACTTATGAAAGCGATTAAAGGCACAGACGATGCTCTTAAAGAGAAAATATTAGGTAACATGTCTAAACGTGCCGCAGAAATGCTTGCTGATGATTTAGAAGCAATGGCACCTGTAAGAATTAGTGAAGTTGAAGCTGCGCAAAAAGAAATTTTATCAACTGCACGTCGTTTATCTGATTCTGGCGAGATTCAGCTAGGTGGCGGTGGTGGTGAGGAGTTCCTGTAAAGCATGAGTAAGTTAAAAGGTCGTCCACTCAATGCAGAAGAAGCAGATGAATTATTAAGAAACTGGTCAGTGCCCAATATGGCTCCGGACGAAAGAAGTTTTGGAGATCGTTCAACTGCTTTTGGCACACCACTTTCGGATTTATACAAAAAAGAAATGGCCGAAGAGGTACCTGTAGAGGAACCTCAGGAACCTGAATTACCTTCTATTACTATGGCTGAACTTGAGCGAATTCGACAAGATGCTTATGAAGAAGGTCTTAAACAAGGGCATGAGCAAGGTTATATTGATGGTTTTGATAAAGGCGTTACAGAGGGAAAAGAGGCCGGTTATAAAGAGGGGCTTGAACTAGGTAAAACTCAAGGTCATGAGGACGTAAAACCATTAATTGAAGAACAACTCACGGGTTTGCGTAGCATATTAGATAATTTAACTACTCCTTTGAATAAAGTGGATGAACAAGTTGAAAAACAATTAGTCCAATTGACAGTAATGCTTGCTGAAGCAATAATTTATCAAGAAGTAAAAACCTCTCCTGATGTTATTTTACATACACTTAAACTAAGTATCGATTCGCTTAATGCTGAGCAAGAAAAGGTACGTATACATTTACACCCAGAAGATTTAGAACTCATAAAAAACAGCTATGGAGAACAAACCATCGCAGATAATAATTGGCAACTAATCGCTGAACCTACACTTGAACGTGGCGGTTGCGAGGTTAAAACAGCCCAATCCTCACTCGATATGACCTTGAAAACTCGCGTCAAAGAAACATTGGATAGTTTTTTGCATAATAGTGGTATCTAACTACTTTATTGGCATGTCATGTCTGAACAATGTGCATCTTTAAGCGAACGCTTATCTCAATATAAACAGCATATTAATACACCAGCCCTCGCGGTAGCGGGTATTTTAACACGTGTCGTAGGCCTCACACTTGAAGCAAAAGGTTTACGTGCGCCTGTTGGAAGCCAATGCAAAATAGAAACTATGAATGGTTTTGTTGATGCTGAAATAGTAGGTTTTAATGAGCAAACTCTTTACCTAATGCCTAATGATCATATTTCAGGAGTATTACCTGGTGCTCGAGTGATCCCTCAGGTCAATAACTTAGGTTTACCCGTTGGAATGAGTTTGTTAGGCCGCGTTGTTGATGGATTAGGTCGCCCACTTGATGGTCTTGGTAAAATAAATGCGGAACATTATTTAAAATTTGCACAAAATACTATAAACCCACTTTCTCGACGTCCGATAAGCCAGCCTATGGATGTGGGAGTGCGTGCTATAAATTCGGTCATTACTGTAGGTCAAGGCCAGCGCATGGGCTTGTTTGCAGGTTCTGGTGTCGGTAAGTCGGTGCTTTTAGGTATGATGACACGCGGCAGTGAGGCCGATGTTATTGTTGTTGGACTAGTAGGTGAACGTGGCCGAGAAGTAAAAGAATTTATTGAAGAGATTCTTGGTGTAGAAGGGAGAAAACGTTCAGTTGTTGTTGCTGCACCGGCTGATTCATCTCCTCTTATGCGTTTAAAAGGCTGTGAAAGTGCTGTAACAATTGCTGAGTATTTTCGTGATCAAGGTTTAAATGTATTGTTGCTACTAGATTCAGTTACTCGATATGCAATGGCACAACGTGAAATTGCACTTGCTGTTGGCGAGCCTCCAGCTACAAAAGGTTATCCGCCATCAGTGTTTGCTAAATTACCGGCGCTGGTGGAACGCGCCGGTAACGGCGGGGAAGGGCAGGGATCAATTACTGCTTTTTTCACAGTATTAAGCGAAGGTGATGATATGCAGGATCCCATTGCTGATGCTGCACGGGCTATTTTAGATGGCCATATTGTACTTTCCCGTGATTTAGCTGACAGTGGTCATTATCCGGCAATTGATATTGAAAAGTCGATTTCACGAGTGATGCCTCAAGTTGTCTCACAAAAGCATATGCAACAAGCTCGTGTGCTTAAGCAGGTATATTCTATGTATCAGCAAAATAAAGATATGATCACTTTAGGCGCTTATCAAAAAGGCACTGACCAAATGCTTGATCAAGCTATTAATATGATGCCCAGAGTTAATACTTTTTTACAGCAAGGTATGCGTGATGTGATTAGTTACGATGATGGCTTACAAGGCTTAGCACAACTATTAGGACAAGCATAATGGCTAAGAATAAGCTGCATTTGTTGCTCAAACTTGAAAATGACAAAGAAGAAAACTTGCGCATGAGTTACCTACAAGCAAATCAGAATTTGCAGGCCAATCAACAAAAATTACAAGGTCTGAATGATTTTCGAATGGAATACATGCAACAGTTACATGTAAAAGGCCAGTCAGGTTTATCAAGTGCGGGATTTAGTCAATATCATGCTTTTATAGCAAAAATAGAAGAAGCAATTCGCCAACAGGCAAGTACAGTTAATACGGCTAAGCAAGTAGTCAGTCAACGAAAAGCAATTTGGTTAAAGCAACAAATTAAAGCTAAAGCTGTTGCTAAGTTAATTGAAAACCAAAAATTAAAAGCTGATGTGCTTATTGCGAAAAGTGAGCAAAAAATGTTAGATGAGTTTTCATCCAACCAATTTTTTCAGCGTCGTAAAGTTTTATAAATTAGGCACGTAAATTGCTTTATTTAGGCAGTCTTTAATTTTTGGCAATATGCGGTGGCGTGTTGCCGCAATAATGTTAGGTGGTTTATGGTGATGAATGATATTTCTAGTTTGGTTGCGTCTGAGCAAGATTCTTATTTAGCCTCTAAAGACAATCGTTTAGCTAAAGATAAAGAAAGCAATGACACCGAGTTTCTAAATCAGTTACACAGTGCGCATAATTCAATTGAAGCGGCAAGTAAACGTAGCTCTTCAGGTGATGCGAAAGATTCGATTCGTGCCGCTGAGCCTAAACAGGCCAAAACCGATATTGTAGAAAATGAGCAAGAAAACCAAGATAATACTAATTTATCTGGAGATAGTATGCTGGCTCAAATTAACTCTGCACAAGCTATTGATATATCAGTTAAAAAACACTCTGAACAGAGTTCTGATACTATTGATACTATTGATACTATTGATACTATTGATACTATTGATACTATTGATACTGTTGATACTGGTTTAGATAAAACTAAAAGTAAATCCGCTGATAATATAATTTCAAGTGCATCACAAAACATCGGGCAAAAGGCCGCTGAACAAAAAAGTACTGAATCGCAAGCTACTGACAAAGATACTAGCGATGCTGCAGCATTAAATAAAAGTAATATAAATAAAGGTTTTGCCGCAGAGAAGCTTGATGAGCAATTAAATCCAGTCGTTGATAAAAATGAACACGATAAAGAGGGGCCTATTATAGATAAACCAGGCATCGCCAAACGTGTTGCTGCTGATGAATCACAAATTAAACCTGCCTTGGTAGACAACAAGCAAACGCTAAAAGGTGAGATCACGAATACTCAACGTGTAAGTAATGTGGATTCTCAAAGCAGTAACAGTGCTGCAGTTGAAACGTTGTTAAGTAAAGATGATAGTGCAATAAAGTTAGATAAAATATTGTCAAGTTTGACTCCTGAGCAGCGTGAACAATTAATTACTCAATCTCAAACCGTAAATAAATCAATTAACAATGATAATATTGCGGCTTTAAAACAAATGCTTAATGCGTTTGTGACTGAAAATAATAAACCACAAGCTTTAGTACCTAAACAATCTTTTAATGCAGAAATTAGCGCGTTAACGACGACTGAAAAACAAGCGTTATTGTCTCAGTTAACAACTTATATTAAAACCGAACAGCCACAAGGTGCTCAGTTAACTTATCTCAAAGAAGCGGTAAGTGTGCTTGAAACATCAATCAATTTAGAACAACCAAAGAATAAAATAACTACTTTTGTTGCAGGTGAAACTCCAAATACTGTTTACAATCCGCAGAAGCAGAGTGTGAAATCGACAATAAATGAAAATAGTATTCCGCCAGACCAATTAGCTGAGGCGGACGATGATTTGATAAAACAGCTAGACATGATTCAAAAAGATGGTTCTAAAATCAATAATGCAGAACAGCTAACCCCGCGTTCTATGCAGCTATTTACACAAATCACAGGCGCACTTGATACCTTGCAAAGGGGCGGATTAAGTAATTACGATACTTTAGGCTATGAACAAGCAATACTAGATACGCAAGTGTTGCAATCTCAACAATTACAAAGCACTGCGCAAGGTAAGCAAATGAGTATTGATCCGGGTGTTATGCAGGCGGTTAATATTATTAAAAGTGATGCCGCTAAGCTCTTGCAAGAGCGCGTCAGTTCAATGCTAAGTATTAACAATAAAGAAGCTGAAATACGCTTAGATCCACCTGAAATGGGCAGTATGCAAATACGTATTAGAAGTGATGCTGAGCAAGCCCAAATTAATTTTGTAGTACAAAATCAGCAAGCAAAAGAGGCGCTAGAACAATCATTGCCTCGTTTGCGTGAAATGCTCGCACAACAAGGTATTGAATTAGGCGATAGCAGTATTTCATATGGCGATTCTAAAAACGAAACCACAGAACAAAATGACGATGATTCAAAAAAGGGTTTGGTTAATAAAAATACCATTAACGAAGAAAATGCCGATTCAGTAGATGCTCAACTACAAAGTTCTCGACAACAAACTTCATCAGCAATAGATTACTATGCCTAAGTACTGCTATTATAATAACTAAAACAAGTAAGTACCTTTGCAAATAAAGGAAATACAATGGCTGAAGACACTAATTTAGAAATTGAAGAAACAGGTAAAAGTAAAAAGAAGCTGATAATTATTATTGCTGCCGTTGTACTTGTTGTTGGTGCCGCCGCAGGTTATTTTTTAATGTCAGGTTCTGATGATGTCCCAGCAGAAACGTTAGATGAAGAAACGGCCATAGTGGCTGAGGCTCCTGTTGCTTCTGGCTCATCTGCTTCGATTGGCAGTGCACTGTATGTTGCTATGCCCAGACCTTTTGTATTTAATGTACCAGGTTCAAGTCGTGATAGGATTGTACAAATTAAAGTGCAGTTATTGGTACGTGGTGAAGTCAATGAAGAAACTGCAAAAAAACATATCCCACTTATAGAAGGCACGTTATTAAGTGTATTTTCTACAACTACAGCTGATGAATTAAGTACGAGTGCAGGCAAAGAAACATTGCGTTTTTCTGCGCTTGAAAAAGTACAAACAGCTTTAGCTGGCGTTGAAGGTAGTAAAGTAATTGAGCGGGTTCTGTTTACCGGCTTTGTGATGCAATAAGGGGTTAGCGTGAGCGATTTATTATCCCAAGACGAAATTGATGCGTTATTACACGGTGTTGATGATGTCGAAGAGGAAGAGCACGATAGTGAAGACGGCGGAGGTAGTACACTTCAGTACGACTTTTCTTCGCAGGATCGAATCGTACGTGGTCGCATGCCGACACTTGAAATTGTTAACGAACGTTTTGCTAGGCATATGCGAATTAGCCTATTTAACATGATGCGCCGTACTGCTGAAGTATCGATAAATGGTGTGCAAATGATTAAATTTGGTGAATATATTCACACCCTTTTTGTACCTACCAGCTTAAATATGGTCCGCTTTCGACCACTAAAAGGCACCGGACTAATCACCATGGAAGCACGACTTGTGTTTATTTTGGTTGATAACTTTTTTGGTGGCGATGGACGTTATCATGCAAAAATAGAAGGCCGCGAGTTCACACCAACAGAACGTCGTATTGTACAAATGCTACTTAAAATAATCTTTGAAGATTATAAAGAAGCATGGGCGCCTGTCATGGATGTATCTTTTGAATACCTCGACTCAGAGGTCAACCCTGCCATGGCTAATATTGTGAGCCCCACAGAGGTTGTAGTTATTAGCTCTTTTCATATTGAGCTTGATGGTGGTGGTGGTGATTTTCACATAGCATTACCTTACTCCATGCTTGAGCCAATCAGAGAGCTGTTAGATGCTGGTGTGCAGTCGGATACTGAAGATACCGATTTACGATGGAGTAAAGCGCTTCGCGATGAGATTATGGATGTAGAAGTTGGATTATCAACTCAATTACTTGAAGTTGATTTGTCTTTAAAGCAAATAATGGAACTCAAAGCAGGCGATATAATCCCTGTTGAAATGCCTGAGCACATTACAGTATTTGTCGAAGAGTTACCTACATTCAGAGCCAAAATGGGCCGCTCTCGTGATAGTGTTGCCCTACAGATTAGCGAAAAAATTAAACGACCTGATTCAGTTAAATCTGAGCTGCATGTATTTACCAAAGGCGGCAAGAAAATTGACTCAGATGCAGAATTAGCAGAATTAGAGGATGATTTACACCTTTCTGATGGTGTAGATTTAGACTGGTAATTGATTAAAAGGTTAAAAGTATGAGTGATGATCAAGATACTATGGACGAGTGGGCTGCTGCGCTTGCAGAAGCCGATACCCCAGATGAAGGTGCTGAGGCGCATGTTGCAGAATTAGACGAGTTAAGTGATTCAAAGCACGAAATCAGCGGCGATGAAAAACGTAAACTCGATACGATTTTAGATATCCCCGTTACCATTTCTATGGAAGTTGGCCGTTCTAAAATAAATATTCGTAATTTACTACAGCTTAACCAAGGATCAGTTGTTGAGCTCGATCGTGTTGCGGGTGAGCCATTGGATGTTTTGGTTAATGGCACTTTGATTGCTCATGGAGAGGTTGTTGTAGTAAATGACAAGTTTGGTATTCGCTTAACTGATGTAATAAGCCAAATAGAGCGGATCAAAAAATTACGATGAGCTTATTAGTTGCTTTAACGAGTTCCGTTTTTTCAAAAGCAGATGTGGCAACACCAACTGGAGATATACTCTCTATGGTGCTGTCACTCGTAATGGTGCTAGTACTTATCATCGTGCTGGCATTTTTTGTAAAGAAGCTTAATCCAAATCTAGCAAACAGCGATGAGTTTAAAGTAGTTAGAAGCCTACCTTTGGGTTCTCGTGAGCGTTTAATGGTTGTTGAAATAGACAATGCGCAGCATTTGCTTGGTGTAACGCCTCACAGTATTAATTACTTACACAAGTTAGAAACCCCATTAAGCGAAAAAGAACTTCCTGAATTAGCTAAACGATTTGGTAAACTTTTAAACCCGCAATCAAACCAAAATAAAAAGAATTAGACCTATGACAAAGTGGCTGCTTATTATTTTCGCCATGGTATTTGTACCAAGTGTCAGTGCTGAGGGTATTGATGCGCTAACCATTACAACAAACGCCGATGGCACACAAGATTACTCAGTAACGTTACAAGTTTTAGCGATTATGACGGCGCTGAGTTTTATACCAGCCGCTATAATCATGATGACCTCATTTACACGTATTATTGTTGTGCTTGCTATTTTACGCCAAGCAATAGGTTTGCAGCAAACACCGTCGAATCAAGTGTTACTAGGCATGTCGCTTTTTTTAAGTATTTTTATAATGTCTCCTATTTACCAGCAGGTGAACGAGCAGGCCATAGAACCTTATTTAAATGAGCAGGTTACTTCAGTGCAAGCTTTAGAGCTTGCAAAAGAGCCTATGAAAGCCTTTATGCTATCTCAAGTTCGTCTTAAAGATCTAGAAACGTTTGCTAAAATTGCCGGGTACGACCAGCTTAACTCGCCAAAAGATACACCATTAATTGTATTGATCCCTGCATTTGTTACCAGTGAACTGCAAACCGCATTTATAATCGGGTTTATGTTTTTTATTCCATTTTTAATTGTTGATTTAGTCGTTGCCTCGGTATTAATGGCGATGGGTATGATGATGCTCTCTCCTATGATAGTGTCTTTGCCGTTTAAAATTATGTTATTTGTACTTGTTGACGGTTGGAGCTTAGTGATGGGTACCTTAGCCAAAAGCTTTGGCTTAGGGACTTAGTATGCAAAGTATTAATGTAATTCAACAATAGGAGTACAACATGGAACCGGAAATTTTTGTTGATATTCTAAGTGATGCCTTGTTTTTGGTTATTAAGTTGGTGTCTGCAATTGTAGTACCTGGCCTAATTATTGGTTTAATTGTTGCTGTATTTCAGGCTGCAACATCAATCAATGAACAAACACTCAGTTTTTTACCTCGTTTATTAATCACTATAAGTGCGCTAATTGTGGGTGGCCATTGGCTTACTCAAGAGTTAATGGATTTTTTCACTCGTTTAGTATTGCTCATTCCTGAAATAGCAGGTTAAAAGTGGAGTATCCGTTTTCAGTCGTAATTCAATGGTTGAGTGATTTTTTGCTGCCCTTAGTTCGCATCAGCTCAATGATAATGATTATGGCTGGTTTGGGTGCTAAAAACGTCCCTACTCGGATAAAGATGGGGTTATCGGTTGTAGTAACTCTCGTTGTTATACCTGTATTACCTCCGGCCACCTTCACTAATTTGTTTTCGTTTGAAATGATTTTAGTTGTTATCCAGCAAATGTTGATTGGTATTGCGATTGGTTTTGCATCTATACTCTTATTAAACACCTTTGTGTTAGCTGGGCAAATATTAGCAATGCAAACAGGTTTAGGTTTTGCTTCAGTTATTGATCCCTCTAATGGTGCAAGTGTACCTGCTGTTGGACAGTTTTTTCTGATTTTAGCGACACTTCTATTTTTTGTTTTTAATGGCCACTTAATGATGATTCAGATGGTGGTCCATAGTTTTCAAGTGTTACCGATTGATGGCACGTGGTGGTCTGTAGATCATTACTGGGACATAGTGACCTGGGGCGGCTGGATGTTTACTACAGCACTTGTACTCTCACTTGCACCGCTCACAGCTATGCTCGTTATTAATATGTCGTTTGGTATTATGACGCGTGCAGCGCCGCAATTAAATATTTTCTCTATTGGTTTTCCGTTTACCTTGGTAGCGGGACTTATTATTATTTGGGCGACACTAGGCAACTTTGTTACTCAGTTTGAGTTTCAATGGTTAAAAATGATTGAGCTAATGTGTACTTTAGTTGGTTGTTCACCTTAGGAGAAAGTCATGTCTGAAGACTCAGGGCAGGAAAAAACAGAAGAACCCACATCCAAAAAACTTGACGAATCTAAAAAGAAAGGTCAAATAGCGCGCTCAAAAGAGTTAGGTACCATGTTTGTGCTTATTTTTTCGGCTATATCTCTTTTGATGTATGGACCAGAAATTGGCAAAGGTTTATATAATGTGATGGGCCGTACACTTAGCTTAAACCGTAACGAAGCATTTGATACAACTAAAATGTTTGCCGTTTGGGGAGAAGTTGCTGACGCTTTAATGTTCCCGATGGCCATGTTTGTATTAATTATTGTTTTAGCTGCATTTATTGGTAATACATTGTTAGGTGGTTTTAATTTTAGCTGGAAGCTGCCGCGCCTAAAGCAAGCAAAATGTCACCAATGAAGGGCTTTAAGCGAATGTTTGGCCCGCAAGCGGCTGTTGAGCTTATAAAGTCACTTTTAAAATTTGGTTTAGTTGCAAGTTTTGCAGTGTTTTTAATTGATACTTTTTTTGATGAAATACTGCACTTAAGCTTAGAAAGTGCACCGGGTAATATTATTCATGCCTTAGAGATTTTAGCGTGGATGTTTTTAGGGCTTTCATGCACTTTAATTATTATTGCAGCAATTGATGCGCCATTTCAAAGTTATAACCATAACAAGCAACTTAAAATGACAATGCAAGAGGTTAAAGATGAGTATAAAAACTCGGAAGGTGACCCACAAATAAAAGCACGTATTAGGCAAACACAAAGGCAAATGTCGCAAAAACGCATGATGCAAGATGTGCCTGATGCAGATGTTATTGTTACTAACCCAACTCATTACTCAGTCGCTTTAAAGTACGATACGGAGCGTGCAGGAGCGCCTATTGTACTAGCCAAAGGTATTGACGAGATGGCAATGCAAATTCGTAAAGTAGCAATTGGTAATGAAGTCCCCATTGTAGAGTCCCCCATGCTAACTAGAGCACTTTATCATACGGCTGAAGTTGGCGATCAAATACCTGATCAGCTATTTACGGCTGTTGCACAAGTGCTAGCGTATGTATTTCAGCTAAAACGTTTTAACAAGGGACGAGGAAAACGCCCTACAAAGCTTAGTAATAAACTCCCCATCCCCGACGCCTACAAGTATTAATATCGCAAATTTACTAACTTGGAATAGTTATTGCTAATTCTATATAGTGTCAATTTTTTGAAATTGTAGAATTATGAGTTTTAAAGCGGTATTACAACAACTTAATAGAGACAAAAAAGAATATGCCAAAGGAGTAGGGACTCCTTTGCTTGTGCTTGCTGCACTGGGAATGGTGATTTTACCATTACCGCCATTTTTACTCGACATCCTTTTTTCGTTTAATATTGCGCTCGCATTAGTTGTATTACTCGTGACTGTTTACACGATGAAACCAGTTGAATTTGGTATGTTCCCCGCTGTATTACTTATCGCTACGATTATGCGCTTAGCGCTCAACGTTGCTAGTACTCGAGTTGTGTTACTTGAGGGTCACAACGGTGGTGATGCTGCAGGTAAGGTCATTGAAGCATTTGGCTCAGTTGTAATTGGTGGTAACTATGCAGTTGGTTTAGTTGTATTTTTAATTCTTATCATTATCAACTTTGTAGTAATAACAAAGGGTGCTGGACGTATTTCTGAGGTATCTGCACGTTTCACCCTTGATGCAATGCCAGGTAAACAAATGGCAATAGATGCCGATTTAAATGCCGGCTTTATTAGTGCTGAGCAAGCGCGTGACCGTCGCGAGGAAGTAACTCGCGAAGCCGATTTTTACGGTTCAATGGATGGTGCGAGTAAGTTTGTAAAAGGCGATGCAATAGCCGGTATCGTTATTTTAATTATTAATATTGTAGGTGGCTTATTTGTTGGGATGATCCAGCATAACTTAAGTTTTAGCCATGCAATGGAAGTATATACACTTCTAACCATTGGTGACGGTTTGGTTGCTCAGCTTCCATCATTATTGCTCTCAATTGGCACGGCAATTGTAGTAACACGTCAAAATGAGTCGCTTAATATGGGTGACCAATTCAAGAAACAACTTGGTAACGAAAAGTCACTCTTTATTGCTTCAGGTATTTTGATCATCATGGGGTTAGTCCCTGGTATGCCGCATTTTGCTTTTTTGAGTTTAGGCGCACTACTTGGTTACTTAGCCTATTACACGCAGCAAAGTAAAATCAAAGCTGCTGCAGCCGAAGCTGAAGAGGCTGCAAATGGCGGAAGCACCGCGACAGGTGTTGCGAATAAACAAGAGCAAAAAGAGCTTGGTTGGGATGATGTTCAGCAAGTTGATGTAATAGGATTAGAAGTAGGGTATAGATTAATTCCGCTGGTTGATCAATCACAAGGTGGTGAACTACTCAACCGGATTAAAGGAGTGCGTAAAAGCTTTCTCAAGAGCTTGGATTTTTAGTTCCTCCTGTTCATATTCGCGATAATTTAGAACTAGACCCTAATGCTTACAGAATAACGCTAATGGGAGTATCTACTGGTGAGGGGGAGCTTAAGCATGGTGATGAGCTGGCTATTAACCCAGGGCAAGTATTTGGTCCAATAAAAGGAATTGAAACTAAAGATCCTGCATTTGGATTAGACGCGGTTTGGATTAAACCTGATCAAAAAGACGAAGCTCAATCTTTAGGCTATACCGTTGTTGATTCTGCCACAGTGGTTGCAACTCATATTAGTCAGTTGTTAACTAACAGCGCAGCGTTGTTACTAGGGCATGAAGAAGTTCAAAACTTACTTGATATGCTTGGAAAGAGTCATCCTCGTTTGGTTGAAGGACTTGTCCCTGATGTATTGCCGTTAACCGCTATTGTAAAAGTACTACAGAACTTATTGAACGAAGGGGTGGCTATTCGCGATATGCGATCAATTGTACAAACCCTTGTTGAGTATGGTCCTCGTAGCCAAGACCCTGATGTATTAACGGCTGCAGTGCGTATTTCTCTGCGTAGATTAATTGTTCAAGATGCGGTTGGAATGTCATCTGAAATACCTGTCATAACCTTGGCGCCTGAGTTGGAACAGATGTTGCATCAGTCATTGCAAAATGCAGGCGATGAAGGTGCCGGTATAGAGCCAGGACTTGCAGAGCGACTTCAAGTGTCATTGAATGAAGCGCATCAAAATCAAGAAATGGCCGGTGAACCTTCAATACTGTTAACGTCAGGAATGTTACGTACTGTGTTATCTCGTTTTGTTAAGTACACCATACCAGGATTAAGGGTGATGTCTTATCAAGAGGTGCCAGACGAAAGACAGATAAAAATTGTCAGCTCTGTAGGCCAACAATAAGATTTTAAAGGGGTTGAATAATGAAAATTAAACGTTTTTTTGCTAAAGATATGCGTACAGCACTTAAAGAAGTGAAAGATGAACTTGGTGTTGATGCGGTTATTATGTCTAACAAAAAGCTGGCTAATGGCGTTGAGATTGTAGCCGCAGTTGATTATGAAAAAGCGGCCCCTAAATCAGCTGCACAGCCGCAAAATACTTTAGCGCGTGCGGATGACTCAGCACAATCACACAGTATACATAATTTTGTAAAGCCAGAGCCACAACGCCCTAAAGCGGCTCCCCAAGCTAGGGTTGCAGATAGTTTAGAAGCTTTACTAGAGCGTCAATCTCCTCGCCCACGTTCACCTGAATTAGCATCAATGTTTTCTCAATCGGGTATTGAAACGACCGATAATTATCAAGAGCCCGTTGTCAAACCTCGCTCAGCGAATATGTTTGCTCGCGAAGATATTGCACCAACACGTCCACAGACCCAAGCCGATAGTTTAGGTTTTGATGACCTAGATCGTGATTTTGATGATCTAGATAGCCCTGTAACACCTCAAGCGCACGTTAAAAATAATGAAAGTGAAGAAATGACGTCAATGCGTGAAGAAATGAACGCTATTCGTCAATTGCTAGAGCACCAAGTGTCAGGTTTAATGCAACAAGATATGGCACGCCGTGACCCCACACGTGCTTGTATGATTGACCGTTTAGTTGGTATGGGAATCGATAAAGAAGTTGCAGAACAAATGGCGTGTTTTGTACCTGATGACGTATCTCGCCAACAAGGTTGGAAGGCTTTGTTAACAATGGTCGAAGACCAGATGCAAACTACGAATAATGAAATACTACGTCAAGGTGGTGTTTACGCATTGGTAGGCCCAACTGGTGTGGGGAAAACGACAACAGTTGCAAAGTTAGCTGCTTTAGGCGCACAGAAATACGGTGCAGATAAAGTGGCGCTAATAACCACCGATACATACAGAATTGGTGCTTATGAGCAACTTGCAACATACGGTCGAATTATCGGTTGTGGAGTAAAGCAGGTTAAAGATGCTAATGAATTAGCTGAAGTTTTATACCATTTACGAAATAAACGTCTAGTATTAATTGATACAGCAGGTATGAGTCAACGAGACTTACGTTTAACAGAGCAATTGAATACGCTTATGCGCAATCAACGTGTTGATATTCGTAGTTATTTAGTATTAAGTGCAACAGCGCAAATAAATGTCTTGCAAGAAACAGTACGACACTTCAAAAAAGTGCAGTTAAGTGGTTGTATTTTCACCAAGTTGGATGAATCTTTAAGTTTAGGTGAGATTATTAGTATTGCGATTCAAAATCGCCTTCCAATAGGGTATCTTACTAATGGTCAACGAGTTCCAGAAGACATTCGTGTTGCAAATGCAGAAAAACTAGTAAAAAAAGCTGAGCAATTGTATTTGAAAAGAATAAAAGCACAACATTCACGACACCAAGCAGTGGCGTCGAGCACAGTAGGGATGTATGATTAACACAGTATTAGATCAAGCAAGCGGCCTGCGCAAAATGAGTCAAAACAATAACAACGGCGTAAAAGTTATCGCTGTTACTGGTGGCAAGGGTGGTGTAGGTAAAACAAATGTTTCACTTAACACGGCAATAGCATTAGGCCAGCAAGGTAATCGAGTTTTAGTACTTGATGCCGACTTAGGTCTAGCGAACTGTGATGTGATGCTCGGATTACGGGTTGAACGTAATTTATCACATGTACTTTCTGGTGAGTGTGAACTCGATGAGATTTTAGTTGAAGGTCCTGCAGGAATTAAAATTGTACCAGCGACCTCTGGTTCTCAGAGTATGGTGGAATTATCACCGTCTGAACATGCAGGCCTTATACGCGCTTTTAGCGAATTAAATACCGAATTTGATATCTTAATTGTAGATACCGCTGCGGGTATTTCAGATATGGTACTGAGTTTTTCTCGTGCTGCTCAAGATGTAATGGTTGTAGTGTGCGACGAACCGACTTCAATCACAGATGCTTATGCACTTATTAAAGTGTTAAGTCGTGAGCATGGGGTGTATAAATTCAAAATTGTAGCTAATATGGTTCGTAGTATGCGTGAAGGTCATGAGTTATTTGCAAAACTTTCAAAAGTAACGGACCGATTTTTAGATGTGTCAATGGAGTTGGTTGCAACAATCCCTTATGACGAAAATATGCGTAAGGCAACTCGCCGTCAAAAAGTGATTGTAGAACTTTTTCCTAGTTCTCCTGCTTCAGTTGCCTTTAAAGCACTGGCGACAAGAGCAGTGAAATGGCCTATACCTAACCAACCTTCAGGACATTTAGAATTTTTTATTGAGAAGCTAGTTAACGGCTAATTATGACAACATTGGTAAATAGAGCTATGGGATATCAATCAACACAAAATTTAAATGTGATTGTTGAAAAACATGCATCGCTAGTCAAAAAAGTGGCATGCCATTTAATTGCTCGTTTGCCTCCAAGTGTCCAACTCGATGACCTAATTCAGTCGGGTATGATAGGCCTAATTGAAGCATCAAAAAACTTTGATGCAACCAAAGGCGCAAGTTTTGAAACGTTCGCGGGAATACGAATTCGCGGTGCCATGCTTGATGAAATGCGCCGTGGTGACTGGGCTCCTCGGTCGGTTCATAGAAAAAGCCGTCTTGTAGCCGAGACGATTGCTGGATTAGAAAGTAGCTTAAATCGTGAACCAACCGATATAGAAGTTGCTGAAAAACTTGAAATTTCGTTAAATGAGTACCATCATATTTTAAACGATGTAAACACAAGTAAAGTGTTAGGCATCGAAGACCTCGGGGTCGATGAAGATGTTATTACCACGGCGGGCCAAGATTTAACGCTAGACAAACCGTTTAATAACGTTAAAAATGAACGATTTAATGAATCATTATTAAATGCTATCAAGTCATTACCAGAGCGAGACGCAATGGTACTTTCTTTGTACTATAACGATGAAATGAATTTAAAAGAAATTGGACATATACTCGATGTAAGTGAATCGCGTGTAAGTCAGATACATGGTCAGGCGATGATTAAGCTAAAAGCAAAAATCAATGACTGGATAAACTAGTAGTAAGTAAATACAGGTTAAGACCTCACTGGAGGATGTTTTGGATAAAAACATGAAAATTCTTGTTGTTGATGATTTTTCGACAATGAGACGTATTATTAAAAATCTATTGCGCGACTTAGGCTTTACCAACGTCCAAGAAGCGGATGACGGCTCTACAGCCTTACCCATGTTACAAAATCAAGTTTTTGATTTTGTGGTAACAGATTGGAACATGCCAGGAATGCAAGGTATTGATCTTTTGAGAGCGATAAGGGCTGACGATAAATTAAAACACCTTCCTGTTTTAATGGTGACAGCTGAAGCTAAAAAAGAACAAATAATAGCAGCGGCTCAAGCTGGTGTTAATGGCTATATTGTAAAACCATTTACAGCTGGCACATTAAAAACTAAATTAGAAAAAGTGTTCGAACGCTTAGGTTAATAATAGGGGAAAGGCTTATGCCAGCACCTGCTGCGCCTCGGATAACGTTAGAACAAGCTCGTCAGCTCGTCACTTTTTTAGAAAATGGCGAACATGATAAAGCTGATCAACTAATTTTAGATACTGCATCTAAAGAGCAGTCAGAAATATTTGACGAAGTGGGAAAGTTGACGCGTCAACTACATGAAGCTTTAAAAGGCTTTGAGCTAGACACGCGCCTAACAGATCTCACTAAAGACGCTATACCTGATGCTAAAAAACGGCTTAATTATGTCATTGAGATGACAGAAAATGCTGCAAATAAAACCATGGATGCGGTTGAGGCGAGTTTACCGATAGCACAACAGTTAGCGGATGAAATATCCCATATCAAACCGACATGGGACCGTCTAATGAGTCGTGAAATTGAACTCGGTGAATTTAAAGTACTGTGCCACAGCATTGATAAATTCATGAGCAGTTCTCATCATAAAACTGATGAGTTACAAAGCTTCATGACTAACATATTAATGGCCCAAGATTATCAAGATTTGACAGGTCAAGTAATTCGCCGAATTATAGAACTTGTTAGGGAAGTTGAAGAAAGCTTACTTCATCTTTTAACTGCTTTTTCTGAACAAGATATCAGTAAAGCAGTCACCCAAAAACCACAAAAAATAGATGACCCAGTTGACCCAGAAACATTAGCAGGTCCTGAAGGGCCTATTATTGATAAAGAATCACGTAATGATGTTGTGTCTGATCAAGATGAAGTCGATGATCTTTTATCAAGTTTGGGCTTCTAAGAGGAGAGTAACTGCATGTTTGAAGTCGATGAAGATATTTTACAAGACTTTCTTGTAGAAGCAGGAGAAATCCTTGAGCTTTTATCTGAACAGTTAGTTGAACTGGAAAACAATCCAGAAGATACCGAGTTGCTAAATGCTATATTTAGAGGCTTTCATACCGTAAAAGGCGGTGCTGGATTCTTAGCTATGACTGAGCTTGTTGACGCATGTCACGGCGCAGAAAATGTATTCGACTTGTTAAGGCAGGGCGTTCGTTCTGTTAATTCTGAGCTAATGGATGTTATCTTACAAGCACTTGATACTATCAATGAAATGTTTGCGACGATTCAAAATCGTGATAAACCAGAACCTGCGGATCCTCAACTACTTGAAGTTTTACATAAGTTAGGTCTCCCCACAGAAGACGAGTTATCAGGTACTTCTCCTGAAGTTGTTGTAGAACAGCCTCAAGAAGCCGCTGAAGCACAAACTCCCAGTACTGATGGTGCGGACCCTTTTGCTTTTGATGAGCTGTTTAGTGGCCCAACTTCATCTGAAACTGACTCTCAAATTGATGAAATTACAGAGGATGAGTTTGAAAACCTACTTGATGAATTACATGGTACAAGCCAAGAATCGGCAGTAAAAGCCCCCACAAATAGTCATGATTTGAATGGTGATATTACAGACGATGAGTTTGATAATTTACTAGACGAGCTTCATGGTGTTGGCAGTTTCGGCTCTGTTGCAGCGCAAGAAAGTAATGTTACACCTGATGTACAAAAGCCATCGCCTTCGACTAACAATACAGATTCATCGAACGATGATATCAGTGATGATGAATTTGAATCACTGTTAGATGAACTTCATGGTAAGGGAACTGCACCTAAATCTTTAGAAAGCACTCCTGCGATTGCTGAAAAACCAGCCGCAAAACAAGCTGTTCCTAAGCCCAAAGCAGCCCCAGTACCAAAAGTTGAAGCATCAAAACCAGTACCTGCAAAACCTGCTGAAAAAACAGTTGCTGCAGCTCCAAAAAAGGCTACTGCACCAACTGCTGAAACGACAGTGCGTGTTGACACTAAACGCTTAGATCAAATTATGAATATGGTCGGTGAATTGGTACTTGTTCGTAACCGCTTAGTTAGCTTGGCTACGAATTCTGAAAGCGAAGCAATGGGTAAAGCTATATCTAACTTAGATGTTGTTACTGCTGATATTCAAGGTGCGGTTATGCAAACCCGCATGCAACCAATTAAAAAAGTGTTTGGCCGATTTCCTCGAGTTGTTCGTGATTTAGCACGCAGCTTAAATAAAGACATTAATCTATTATTAGTTGGTGAAGAGACTGATTTAGATAAAAATTTGGTTGAGGCATTAGCCGACCCTTTAGTGCATTTAGTGCGTAACTCTGTTGATCACGGTATTGAAATGCCAGATTTTCGTGAGGCTGCTGGAAAACCAAGAACAGGTACTGTTACGTTATCAGCATCTCAGCAAGGCGATCATATTTTACTTACCATTAAAGATGATGGTGCTGGTATGGATGCTGAGAAGCTGAAAAAAATAGCGATTAGTAAAGGTGTTCTTGATCACGACCAAGCAAGCCGGCTTTCTGATACTGAAGCATATAATTTAATTTTTGCACCTGGTTTTTCAACAAAAGAAGAGATTTCGGATATTTCAGGTCGTGGCGTTGGTATGGATGTAGTTAAAACCAAAATTACCCAACTTAATGGCTCAGTAAGTATTCAGTCAGAGTTAGGTGTTGGGACTACTTTAGAGATAAAAGTACCATTAACTCTCGCTATCTTGCCGACCTTAATGGTTGTTGTTGGAGAGCAAACATTTGCATTACCACTTGCGGGTGTTAGCGAAATATTCCACCTCGATTTAACTAAAACGAATGTTGTTGATAGTCAATTGACAATTATTGTGCGCAAAAAAGCAATTCCATTGTTTTATCTTGAGCATTGGCTAGTTAAAGGCGCTGACCGCTCTCAGCGTAAAGCACATGGTCATGTAGTTATTGTCCAAATTGGTACACAACAAGTAGGCTTTGTCGTAGATTCGTTAATAGGGCAAGAGGAAGTTGTAATAAAACCTCTTGATGCTTTATTACAAGGAACACCCGGTATGGCTGGTGCTACAATTACTTCCGATGGTGGTATTGCACTGATTTTAGATGTACCAAATATGTTAAAACATTACGCGGGCTGATAATAAATAAAGTAGGTGCACTGTAAAAGTGCCCTACACTTCAATTTAATAAGAGAGCTAAATGGCCGTTAAAGTTTTAGTTGTTGATGATTCTAGCTTTTTTCGCCGCAGAGTGAGCGAAATACTTGAGCAAGACAGCGATATAAAAGTAATAGGTTTTGCTGTGAATGGCAGAGAAGCTGTTGAAAAAACAGCTGAACTACGCCCTGACATGATTACAATGGATGTAGAAATGCCTGTGCTTGACGGTATTAGCGCAGTTAAAGAAATAATGTCGAGTAATCCGACACCAATTTTAATGTTTTCTTCACTAACTCGAGATGGTGCAACGGCAACGCTTGATGCATTAGATGCCGGAGCAATGGATTTTTTACCGAAAAAATTCGAAGATATTGCACGTAACAATGAAGATGCAATAAAGCTTTTACAAGCTAAAGTGAAAGAAATTGGTCGAAGAAGGGTTCCCCGTACATTCAAGCCCATAACACCAGCTAAACCGCAAAGTATGCCATTAGCGACTCCAAGTTCATTAACGAACACGGCAACGTTAAAGCAGCCAGATAGAAGCTTTCAACGTACGAATTCTAATGCCTCCGTTCATGCTAGTGGTAAAAAATATCAACTTGTTGCTATTGGTACATCGACTGGCGGACCCGTTGCATTACAAACAATATTAACTCAATTACCAGCAAATTTCCCGCATCCTATATTATTAATTCAGCATATGCCTGCCGCATTCACACCTGCATTTGCTTCGCGTTTAAATGGTTTATGCCAGATAAAAGTAAAGGAAGCTCAACAAGGGGATCGATTACAACCAGGGACTGCATACTTGGCTCCAGGTGGCCAACAAATGATGGTTGAGGGGCGTGGGTCTTCAAAAACATTGCGCGTATTTGAAGATAACAGTGAGCGAATAACATATAAACCAAGTGTTGATGTGACTTTTGCAAGCGTTGCAAAAGCTTGTCAAGGTGACGTACTGGCTATTGTTCTTACTGGTATGGGGGCTGATGGGCGTGATGGTGCTCGAATGTTGAAGCAGACTGGCGCCACTATTTGGGCACAAGACGAAAAAAGTTGTGTTGTTTACGGTATGCCACAGGCGGTTGCAAGTGCTGGCTTAGCAAGTGAAAGTCTTGCTCTAGATGATATAGCTCTAAGGATTAAAAAAGAGATTGGTTGTGGATAAGCTTTCTATATTAGGTTTATTTATTGCGTTAGGCGCTATAGCGATAGGTTATTCTTTAGAAGGCGGTGTTGTCTCTGCGTTATTCAATGGACCAGCACTTATAATCGTAGTTGGTGGTACGCTTGGCGCTGTGATGTTGCAAACATCATCTAGTACTTTTAAAAAATGCTAAAAATAAGCCACTGGGTTTTTATTTCGCCAAAGCATGATGTAGACGAAGCGATCGAACAAGTTAAACAATGGTCTCACAAAGCACGACAAGAAGGCTACTTAGCACTTGAAAATGAGGCCTTAACTCATCCCGATCAATATGCAGCTAAAGGTCTTAGCTTACTTGTTGATGGTTGCTCTGAGCAAAAGCTGCGCGATACACTTGAAATTGATTTATTATTAGAACGCGACCGTTTATTAGAGGCAGGACGCGTTTATGAAGCTATGGGCGGGTATAGCCCAACAATAGGGATTTTGGGCGCAGTGCTTGGTCTTATTCAGGCTATGTCATTTATTACCGATCCGCAAAAGCTGGGTGCTGGTGTCGCGACAGCATTTATAGCCACTATTTATGGTGTCGGTTTAGCTAATTTACTATTTTTACCGATGGCAAATAAACTAAAACAACGTGTTGAACAAAAAATGTTGTATCACGAACTGTTAGCTGAAGGTGTTATTGCAATCAGTTTAGGCGAAAGCCCTGTTAATATTGAATTAAAGTTAGAAGCTTATCGTGTAGAACGCCCTAATTTAGTGGATAAATAACGATTATGCTACGTCGACGTTTACGTCACACTTCCTCTAAAAGTCAGCATACTGAGCGTTGGCTTGTGTCTTATGCAGATTATATGACGATAATGTTTGCCTTTTTTGTGGTTATGTACGCTATTGCTATAGATAAGGAAGAAAAATTTCAAATATTATCGGATTCGCTCGAGCATGTTTTTGATAAATCTGCACGCCAACATTCACAAGTTGGTGATGGTGTTAATGGGAGTGGGGTCTTAACCGACAGAGTAACGCCGGAACAAGAGGTGTTGTATGGCGAAAGTATTCAAAAAAAGGAACAAGGCCCTGAGTTATTAGATGGTCAAAGTGACACAAGTAACATTAAACAAAAATATTTAGGAAAACCATTAGATAGCTTGTTAACTAAACTTCAATCAGCACTCATTGATGAAATTCGTGATGGAGAAGCGAGTCTTGAATTGAATCAAGATTGGCTCATTATAGAGTTGAGTTCAGGAATGTTATTTTCTAGTGGTAGTTCAGTTGCTCATTCGCGTGCTAAGCAAGTCGTAAAAATTGTCAAAGATATTATTGATCCAGTCGATAACTACATTAGAGTGCGCGGTTATACAGATAATGAGGTTATTAGTAACGAAATATTTCGTTCAAACTGGGAGCTTTCAGTTGCAAGATCCACCTCAATTTTAGTCGAGCTTGAAGCGTTGGGTATTAATTCTGCACGAATGGCAATAGAAGGTTATGGCCAGTATTCTCCTTTTGCTGATAATAACACAGAGAAAGGTCGAGCTGAAAACCGTAAGGTTGTAATCGCTCTTTCTAAGTATGGTTTACCACCTAAAGATAGTCCATCGTTAGAGCAAAAAAATATAGCAGTACAGACAGAGCCTGAAGTGGAACTACCATCAGACGATAATACAATAAAAATAATTCGTTTACCTCATGGTGGGATCCGAATAACGACGCGAAATTAATAGCAATTAGGATGTAATGTGAAGATTTGGACTGTTGCGAATCAAAAAGGCGGGGTCGGTAAAACAACAACGGCAGTTAGCCTAGCCGGTATTTTAGCGTTACAGGGCAAACGTGTATTGCTTATTGATACAGATCCCCATGCATCACTAACTTATTATTTTGGTATCGACTCTGAAGATTTAGAAGTCAGCGTGTACGATATTTTTGCTCGCGGAACAAGTATGCAAAGTGAAGAAATATTGCAAGCACTTTGCCCGTCAACTCTTGAGAATCTTGATATTTTACCCGCTACTATGGCAATAGCTACACTTGATAGAAGTATGGGTAATAAAACAGGCATGGGTTTAATACTAAAGAAAACGCTTGCTAAAATTAGTGAATATTATGACTATGCAATACTTGATTGCCCGCCGGTTTTGGGGGTTTTAATGGTTAATGCATTAGCTGCGAGTGAGCGTATTTTAGTTCCCGTACAAACCGAATTTTTGGCCCTGAAAGGGCTTGATAGGATGATGCGGACTATGGAATTAATGCAAAGCTCTCAAGCGAAAAGTTATCAATATACTATAATTCCTACTATGTATGATAAACGCACTAAAGCATCGTTGGAAGCATATAAAACTTTACAAGAAACCTATAAAGATAAAGTGTGGCCAGGTGTTATTCCTGTTGATACAAAATTTAGAGATGCGAGTTTGGCACAAAAAGTGCCAATAGAGTTTTGTCCTCGTTCCCGTGGTGTTTTTGCATATAAAGCATTATTAGACTATTTAATAGAGCAAGGTTAATGAATGAGTAAGCAATTATTTGCTAATGAAAAAGTAATGACTCAATATTTAGGTGCGTTATTACGTGATGACGAGCCTACAGATAACCTTGAACCTGTGGCAAAACTGCTTGAACAAATACCGAGTGAACAGCAAAAAGGGCAAGTACATTTAAAGCCTAATGAACAATTAAAAGCAGCGGAAAAAATATTTGCTCAAGATCTGCAAACAGAAGAGCTAAAACCATTAGATATTACTAATGAGCCAGAGCCAGTTAAAGCTGATTTAGTTGTAGAGACAAGCTCACATTTATCAGTAGAGCCGGAACAAAGAGCAGTAACAAAAAGCCAAGAAGATTATTTTGACGGTGAGTTTCAAGCATTATTTTTTGAAGTTGCGGGTTTGACTTTGGCTGTACCATTAAAAGCGTTAGGTGGGATTCATCAGTTAGGTGAAGTAAATCACTTATTTGGTAAGCCAAAATGGTTCAAAGGCGTTATGCTTAATAGAGATGAAAAACTTAATGTTGTTGATACAGCGCATTGGGTGATGCCTGAGAAGTATGACGAAAAACTAGAAGCGTCACTTAACTATCAATATTTAATAACGTTAGGTGACAGCCAATGGGGGTTATTAGCTGAAAAGTTAATAAATAACATTACATTGAGTAAAGAAGATGTAAAATGGCGTACAGATCAAAGTAAGCGCCCATGGCTTGCTGGAGTTATTAAAAAGAAAATGTGTGCTTTAATTGATGTAGATAATTTAAATGCGCTATTAGAGAAAGGCTTAGATAGTCGTCAGTAATAATGACCATTACGGAGTAACAGCATGAATCAAGATAAATTACTGTCAGCAAATAAAAATGCAGACAATGACGAAATATTACAGTGGGTTACCTTTAAGTTAGAAGAAGAAACTTATGGCGTAAACGTAATGCAAGTCCAAGAGATATTACGTTACACTGAAATAGCTCCAGTACCAGGTGCTCCTTCTTATGTAATTGGTATTATTAATTTACGGGGTAACGTAGTAACAGTTATTGATACGCGTGCTCGTTTTGGTTTAGACGCCGCTGATGCAACCGATAACTCTCGTATTTTAATAATAGAAGCTGAAGAGCAAGTTATTGGTATTTTAGCCGATAGTGTTTCTGAAGTTGTATATTTACGCAGTTCAGAAATTGACAGTGCACCTAATGTCGGTACTGAAGAGAGTGCTAAATTTATCCAAGGTGTTTGTAATCGTGATAATGAGTTACTTATTTTAGTCGATTTAAACAAGTTACTCAGTGATGATGAATGGGATGAGTTAAGCGATTTATAAGCTTTACCAATAAAAATATGCTGTTACTTAGTATTTCAATAGCTGCGCTGGCGATAGGTCTAATATCGTTAGCGTTAGTTTTTGCATTGAAAAATAAACAAACGAGTGAGCTGAATTTTGTCATGCAGCAGCTTAAAGATACCTCCGAACAAACTCATATTTTGCGAAGTGAGGTTTCTGAATTACGAACAGGCTTGTTGAGTATAGGTAAGCGTGTACTTGATGTTGAACAGCAGCATCAAGAATTAGTTCAACAACAAGCGGCTCAAAAGTATGATGATCCAGATGCCAAAATTTATTCGCGTGCTGTTAAAATGGTTGAGTTAGGGGCTGATTTAGAGGAGGTAATACGCGAGTGTGAATTACCTCGCGCTGAGGCTGAATTACTCTTTTCATTGCATAAACAAAAAGGCGCTTAGCGCCTTTTTAGTTATCAGCGTATAAATAATCTCATGCTTTAATATTCAACTTACCTTGAAAGTCTTGCCAACCTGGCGGGAATTGACCCCTTAATACATACGAAAATGCAATGAGTTCTGCAATTACATAATAAAGTTCTTTTGGGATCTCTTCTCCTAACTCTAAATGCGACAACGTTTTAGCAAGTGCAGCATCTTCGTGGATCATAATTCCTTTTAGTTTAGCCGCTGCTATTATTTCATCAGCTAACTCACCAAACCCCTTCACACTTACAGTGGGGGTGTTGCCAGCTTCGTATAAAAGTCCAATGGCTGATTTATTAATAGGTGTATCACTCATAGCTAAACCTTAATATTAATAATTGCATGAGATTTATAAAATGCCTGATTGTTAGCATCTCCTCGTTTTAAATTAAGTTCACCAACTTGCAAACCATGTTTGGCTAGTTTTGATCTTAAATTATCTAGGTGAGGATGAGCAATAGCGCTTACTTCTTGGCTTGAGGCTAATAGCTGGCAATCAAGTGCTTTATCCATTAATTCAGCAGTAATTTGTAGCTGCCCAAGTTGGGCATAATCAAAGTTTAGCCTTACAAACCATACATTTTTATCTCCTAATTTATCTGCGTTTGGCTTTTTATATTGCCCCAGTGTTATTTCTGTTTGTGCTGCTTCAGGTGGCAATCTCATGGGTAATAAAAATTGTGCAAGCGGGTTTGTCTCTGGTTGTTGATTTGGTGTTGAAATATTCACTTGGGTAAGTGTATTTTTAACTTGTACAATTTCGCTAGCCAAAGCTTGAACTTGAGCCTGTTGGAGTTGCTCAAGCATTTTTGCTCCAGTGTTACCCGTTTTAAAAGTAGGTATAAGTACTTGCAAAAGTGCATCTAAGCCAGTTTGATTATTAAAACTGATAGGTGTTACTGACTGGCTAATTATAGGGGCGGCTAAAATACTCACAGCTACTTGTTCAAGCCCTTTAGTGAAACTACTTTGCAGAATGTCCCCCGTTAGATGAGACGGTTGTAAAGTAGCAAGTATTTCACGCTGTATGGTCGCAGGGTGTGTGTTATTACTTGAGACCATACGATTAAATGCTTGGTTGATTAACCGAGTTAAATCGGGTGTTTCTTTTGTTACTTTATTTGTAATATCAGTGATCTGATTACTTAAAAGTTGTTTATTGCTAGCCATTTTATCTGTAGGGGCGGTGGTGTCAGGAAGCTTTAATAATATAGTTAATAGCTTTGCTTCTATTGGTTGAAGCATTTGACTACGAGAGCCTGTATTAGATAACGGCTCTGCTAATGAGATAATATTTTTAGTAACTGTTTCATTTGTAGTCTTAATTAACGTGTCAGTTTTACTGTTAGTACTCGCATTTAGGATGTTTAATTGGTTTACTTTTAAATCACTTGGTGTAGAGCTAGCTACTGTATTTTGAGTAATGTTATTTGTTGTTGGCGTGTTGGTTGTTATGTTTGAAGATGATTGCCAAACACTAACACTTCCTTTCATAAGCTGAGTTAGTTGCACAAGCGGCGGGAGTCTAGAAAAGTGCTCGGTCAAAATATTACTTGTATTTTTTGATATCTGAACACTTGAACTTTGGGTAATGTTAACTCTGTCTAGTGGTACAACTTTGGTGTTTTTTTGTAAGGCGGCGGATGAATTGGCAGCTGTAAACTCTGACTTATTTTGTGTCGTAAAAGGCTTACTTTCAAAATATTTTACCGCATCATTAATTCGTGTTCTTAAGTCACTCAAGCTATTTTGTAGCCACGATTTTATTGGGCTATCAGTAGTAAGTAATGGATTTACTTTAATATTACTCGCAGAAACGGCTACTTCAGGTGCATTATTTTTTTGAGCTAAAAGCAACTCGTTAAATGGTTTCGAGAAGGAGTTATTAAGCATCACTTTTATGTTGCTAGTATCGGTTTTAATAAACAATTTATCAGCCTGGTTTACTAAGTTTACCTTAATTGTCGTGCTGGGTAGTTCACTAACTTGTTTATTATTTATAGGCGTTGTAAACGACCCCGACTTTTGTGGATGAGTTAAAATGGCCAGTTTTGGTGTTGCTTGCAGTTGTGCATTAGGTAGCAGCGCTGCGAGTAATTTAGTCAGTCTTGTTTGACTCAGTGGTTGCGAATGAACTGTATCAGCAAAGCTGTTAATAATATTTAGCTGTGCGCCTTTATTGTTAGTGCTTACAATTACTTTTAAAGATTGCTCGGTTATAAGTAGCTGCGCTACGTCTTTATTTATTGCAATACTGGCGTTGAGTTTATCAATGACTAATTTGGGAGTAGGCGATAAAACAACCTGGACATCCATTGGCTTACTTTCTACCTCAGTGCCTGTGCTTACATAATTTAATAAACGCTGTAACTGAGTTGGTTGACTTAAGGTGAGGGTTGTACTGTTTGGTATAATGTTGAGCTTTTTGCCATCAGGGCTGAGCTGTATGTTAGCACTGGCTATTTTTTGTAAGTTTTGAGGTGTGTTAGTCGTGCCAAGCCTTAATGTTTGCCAATGCTTATCAATAAATACATCAAGCGTAATCGAATCTTTCGAAAATTGTATATTTTTAGCGGCAAGCACCTCATCAGGTAATTGCGATAATTCATTCGTTTGAGCATTGCTCGATTGATTGATAACCAATGAATTAGATAATGTGATTTGCGTTGGCGTATTCATTATTTTAAATCAAGTTTTCTCTATTTTAAGTGAATCGATTTTAAAGCAATATTCGTATTACCCTATCATTATGGTAGACTAACGCCTAATTTTTGGCAGAGAGAATCGTCATCTTGTTACACATTAAGTCCGTCACCTGCATCAAGCAAGATCGTTGTTTGTTTGCGGATCTTAATTTTAGCCTTAATAACGGTCAAATCATGCAATTAGCAGGCCCTAACGGGGCTGGAAAAACATCGTTATTGCGTATTATCGCAGGCTTTTCTGCGCCTGATGAAGGGGCTATATTATACCAAGAATTGCCGATATCTAAGTACTATGAAGAGTATGCCAGAGAGCTATTGTTTATAGGTCATAAAACGGGTGTAAACACTCAGCTTAGTGCAGTGGAAAATGTTAGCCATTGGTTGCAAATTAATGGCTATAGCGAGCCTGATTTATACCCTATTTTAGCGAAACTAGGCCTTGTTGGACTTGAAGATGTGCCTGTTAGGATGTTATCTGCTGGGCAACAGCGACGTGTTGCTTTAGTAAGACTATGGTTAAGTGATGCTAAACTATGGGTGCTTGATGAGCCATTTACTGCGCTTGATAAAAGTGGTGTCGCCTTTTTACAACAACGATTTACTGAGCACTTACAAAGCGGTGGTGCTATCTTATTAACGACCCACCAAGATTTAACGACCCACTTTAGTAACTTACAAACGGTTACATTGGAGTATCGTCACTAATGACTCGTCAACACTCATATTGGTTACTATTTAGTGCGGTATTTACCAAAGATATAAAGCTTGCGTTTCGTCAGCGTGCAGAAATTGTAAACCCTATTTTATTTTTCTTAATTGTAATCTCATTGTTTCCGTTAGCAATAGGGCCTGAGCCCGGTCTACTGGCGAGAATGGCACCGGGAATTATTTGGGTCGCCGCGTTACTTTCTACTATGTTGGGCTTGGATAAGTTGTTTAGAGATGATTTTAACGATGGCTCATTGGAGCAATTAATTGCATCATCTTATCCGTTATCGCTAACGGTGCTTGCTAAAGTGGCTGCTCACTGGGTGGTAACAGGTTTACCGCTTGTATTAATGACACCGTTGTTTGCATTGTTATTGAATCTAGAAAGTTCGGCGCTAAAAGCGACCGTTTTAACATTATTATTAGGCACACCGCTATTGAGCTTTATCGGCGCAATTGGCGCTGGGCTTACTGTAGGATTACAAAAAGGGGGAATTTTGATGAGTTTACTCGTACTGCCTTTGTATATTCCAGTTTTAATTTTTGCAACGTCGGCTATCGATACCAGTACCATGTCACTGGATTATAGTGGACAGCTTGCTATCCTTGGTGCAATGTTACTTATTGCTATTATTAGCGCACCAATTGCCATATCGTCAGCTTTAAAAGTGAGTGTAAGTTAATGTGGAAGTGGTTACATCCCTATGCTAAAGCGGAGCGTGCATATCAATTATGCAATACGTTACTGCCTTATTTTGCCGTAGTTACTGTAGTTAGTATGATTGTTGGTTGGGTATGGGGGCTTGGTTTTGCACCTGCCGATTACCAGCAAAAAGACAGCTACCGTATCATTTTTATTCATGTTCCTTCCGCCATTTTATCTATGGGCGCTTACTCATCAATGGCTATTGCAGCTGTTGTTGCACTTGTATGGCAACTACGAAATGCCGAACTTGCCGTTATTGCTATAGCGCCTGTTGGTGCTTGTATTACAGCTATAGCGCTTATTACTGGCGCTGCATGGGGTAAGCCTATGTGGGGTGCTTGGTGGGTATGGGATGCGCGTTTAACGTCTGAACTTATTTTATTATTTTTATATCTTGGCGTGCTTTCGCTTTACCATGCATTTGAAGATAAGAAGTCAGCAGGGCGTGCGGCTTCTATTTTAGCGATTGTGGGCGTAATCAACTTACCTATTATTCATTACTCAGTTGAGTGGTGGAATACGCTACACCAAGGCGCAAGCATTACAAAATTAGACACAAAAGCAATAGACCCAAGTATGTTTTGGCCACTTATGGTTAATATTTTAGCCTTTGCTGCTTTTGTAGGAACAGTGACTTTAATTCGTCTTAAAAATGAAATTTTACAACGCGAAAAGCACCGACCGTGGGTACGCTCGTTGTTAAATAAGGGGTAATTATGCAGTTTGACTCTTTTTCTGATTTTATTTCAATGGGGGGCTATGGGTTTTATATATGGCTTTCTTTTGGTACATGCGCACTTATTTTACTCGGTATTTTAGTGAGCTCTTTAAGAGATACCAAACGTATTATGGCTTCAGTAGAACAGCAAATAATACGCGAAGCGCGAATTAAAAAAGCTAAACAGGAACAAGTCTCATGAATCCAAGACGTAAAAAGCGCCTATTGGTAATTATTGCCGTGCTGTTTGGTATTGGTGGATCAATTGGTTTAGTGCTTTATGCACTTCAAGAAAACATTAATCTTTTTTATACGCCAAGCGAACTTATTGATGGCAAAGGGCCTAATAAAGAAAAGCCTTTTATTGGCCAAAAGTTACGTATTGGCGGCATGGTTGTACCAGGCACCGTTGAGCGTAATGAACAGAGCTTACAAGTAAGCTTTAAGCTAATAGATACAGGTCCATTAGTGACCGTGCGTTATCAAGGTATATTGCCAGACTTGTTTCGTGAAGGGCAAGGCATTGTAGCGCAGGGCGTATTAATCGAACCTAACGTTATTGAAGCATTTGAAGTGCTAGCAAAGCATGACGAAGAATATATGCCAGCAGAAGTTGCAGAGGCAGTTAAAGGTATTAAGCACGAAAAACCAAAATACAACTTAGATAGTGGTAATTAGCTATGATCCCAGAAATTGGTTATTTTTCTTTAACGCTTGCTATGGTATTAAGCGTTTTACTGTGTATTTTTCCTCTTTGGGGCGCGCATACCGGTAATCTTCGATTAATGCGTGCAGCTCCCTCTTTAGCAATTGGGCAATTCGCTTTTGTTTTAATCTCTTTTGCAGCACTTATTTACGCCAGTGTAACGGATGATTTTACCGTATCGTACGTAGCATATCATTCAAGTAGCACGCTGCCTTGGTATTACAAAATCACCTCTACATGGGGCGGCCATGAAGGCGCTATTTTACTGTGGCTTGTAATGCAAGCGGGTTGGACTGCAGTAGTTGCTGCACGCTCTAAATCACTCCCTTGGGTGTTACGTGCTCGCGTATTGGGTGTGCTTGGCTTTTTAGGTGTCGGTTTTATGATGTACACCTTGCTACTTTCAAGCCCGTTTGAGCGCCTACTTCCTTATTTTCCGGTAGAGGGGCGTGATTTAAATCCGTTACTTCAAGATCCGGGTATGATTATTCACCCGCCATTACTGTACATGGGTTATGTAGGGCTATCGGTTGCTTTTTCTTTTGCTATTGCTGCGTTATTAACCGGTAAGCTTGATAACACATGGGCTAAGTGGTCACGTCCATGGACAATGACTGCATGGGGCTTTTTAACTCTAGGAATCACAATTGGTAGCTGGTGGGCATATTCAGAGCTTGGCTGGGGCGGCTGGTGGTTTTGGGATCCGGTTGAAAACGCCTCGCTTATGCCATGGCTTGTTGCAACTGCATTATTACACTCTTTAAGCGTGACTGAAAAACGCGGTGTGTTTAAATCGTGGACTGTGTTACTAGCTATCGCAGCGTTTTCATTAAGCCTTTTGGGAACCTTTATTGTACGCTCGGGTATTATTGTATCGGTACACGCTTTTGCAACAGACCCTGATCGTGGCTTATTTATACTTGCCTTCTTAGGCATTGTTGTAGGCGGTGGCTTGGCGTTATATGCACTGCGTGTGTCACAAGTTCACAGTGAAGGACGATACAAGCTTGTATCTCGCGAAGTGGCGTTATGGCTCAATAATATATTTTTAGTGGTTGCTACATTAATCGTATTGCTGGGTACGCTATTACCTATGGTGCATAAAGAGATGGGCCTAGGCAGTATTTCTATTGGCGAACCGTTTTTTAATAAAATGTTTGCAATAATTTTAGTGCCGTTTGCTATTTTGATGGGAATAGGACCATTTTTACGCTGGAAGCAAAATAAATGGGCTTTCTTACAAAACAAAATATTAATGGGCGTATTAGCAAGTGTTGTTATTACCTGCGCTTGGTTGTTTTCAAGTTACGACTTAGTAAAACCACTTACGCTATTAGCTACTACGCTTGCGGTTTGGATTGCAATATCAACCGGGATCGATATTTACACTAAAGCCGCAGTGCATAGCACCTTAAAAGAAGGTTTAAAACGCTTAGGTGTAAGTTACTGGGCTATGGTGCTTGGGCATATTGGTATTGCATTTGTTATTGCGGGTGTAACGCTTACATCGGCGTATTCAGTTGAGCGTGATGTATCTATGAAACAAGGCGATACAGTCCAGCTTAATCAATATGAATACCGCTTTGATGGTGTTAAAACTATTCGCGGACCAAACTATAGCGGTCATGCTGGTGTTGTATCTGTGCTTAAAAATAATGAACTAGTAACACGCTTACACGCCGAAAAACGTAAGTATGATATTGGTATGCAGTTTATGACCGAGGCGGCAATAGATGCAGGCTTTACACGTGATTTATATTTAGCGTTAGGTGAGCAGTTAAGCCAAGGCGCATGGTCACTTCGCATTTATCACAAACCGTTTGTTCGTTGGATGTGGATTGGTGGTGTGCTTATTTCCCTCGCTGGATTTATGATTTTATTTGATAAACGCTACCGCACATCAGCTAAAACAGCGCGTAGGGCTGCATCGGAGAGTGTTTTATGAACCGTAAAATTTTAGCTATTGCGCCGCTTTTAGTGTTTGTTTTTGTGTGTGTATTTTTATACCAAGGTCTTTTTGCTAACCCTCGTGAAATTCAAACGGGGCGATTAGGCCAAGAAATGCCAGCATTTAATCTACCTGATTTAATGCAAGACAATAAGCCATGGACTAACGAGTCTTTAAAAGGCGAGGTTTACTTACTAAATGTATGGGGCACTTGGTGTCCTACATGTTTAGTTGAGCTTGGCTATTTAACTAAGTTACGTGAGCAAGGTGTTAAAATTATTGGGCTTTATTACGTACAAGGTTACGATGCTGATTTTGATGGCCCTTTTGATATGCAATCACTTCGCACAGAAGTGAGCGATATGCTGCAACGTGCGGGTGACCCATATCAATTTAATATCTTGGATTTACATCGTACTTTGTCGTTGGATTTAGGCGTGTCGGGTGCGCCTGAAACATTTTTAGTCGATAAAAACGGCACTATTTTGTTGCATCACACGGGCGATATAAACCCGCGAGTATGGCGAGCTAAATTTGCGCCAATTATGCAGGAGCTTAAATAATGAAATGGTTACTACTTACGCTTAGCATTTTTGTAAGCATCAGTGCGTTTGCAGAGCAAGACCGCTATCAATTTGATAACAACAAACAAGCAATATTGTTTGAAGAGCTAACTAAAGAGCTGCGTTGTCCTAAGTGTCAAAATCAAAATATTGCGGACTCCGACGCTGTTGTTGCTAAAGACTTACGCGATAAAGTACTCGTATTGGTTAAAGAAGGTAAGAGCAAAGACGAAGTGATTGATTACATGATTGACCGCTTTGGCTATTTTGTTCATTACGACCCACCAGTTACACCCGCGACTTTAGTACTTTGGGTATTACCTGTATTAATTGTCATAGTCGGCTTTGGTTTTATTGTTATTCGCCAGCGAAAAGCATCAGTAAAACAAACCTGGAGCAGTGACGACGAAATGCTGCTAGCTAAGCTAATTGAACAAAATAAACGTCAGGAGCAAAGTTAAATGATTTTAATGTGGGCGTGTTTTGCTTTACTCACACTGGTTGCTCTTGCGTTTGTGATGTTGCCTTTTTTAAAAAAAGAGCACGTTAAAACAATTACTCATAATGCCAATGCGGAGCTAATTAGTATTTATGAGCAGCGTTTAGTTGATTTACAAACCGATTTAGATAATCAACGCATTGATAGCGTCAATCACACAGAATCAATTGTTGAATTAAAACGTCGTTTATTGAACGAATTATCGCCAGAAAAGTCACTTAATAGCAAAGGTAATAATCGTATTTTTGCTTTAACAGGCGGTGCATTTGTTCTTGCACTAACGGGGATTTTTTATAGCTTTACAGGTAGTCAGCAGCAAATTTCGGCTTGGCATGATGCAATGGATAATTTAGCGGATTACGGTGAGCGTGCTGTAATGCAAAAAGGTGAGCCGCTTAGTCAAAATGAGCTGCAGGCTTTTGCATTGGCGCTTCGTACTAAGCTTAGCCGTTCGGGTGATGATGAAGTCGCTTGGATGCTACTTGGACGAGTTGCTATGTCGCTTAATGAATTTGACATGGCGCAGCAGTCATTTGATAAAGCACTACGTATGAATCCTGATAATATGCAGGTACTTATTAGTTACAGCCAAGTTTTATTACTAGAAGGCAGCGAAGCTAATATGACCCGTGCGGCAGGTATGCTCTCAAAAGTACTAAAAGTTGAGCCTACCAATTTAGATGCTATTTCGTTACTCGCGCTTATAGCGTATGAGCGTAAAGATTGGCCGCAAGCTAAAACTGCATTTGAAGTTTTATTGGCAAGTATGGGAAAAAATGATTCTCGTTATAGCATGATCTCTGAGCGTATTGCTGATATAGAGCAGCAAATGCAAACGGAAGGCTCAGTTATGCCAGTTACTACTACAACGGGTGCTATTGCAGTTACTGTCGACATTGCAAAAGAGCTTATTGATAAACAACCAAAAAACGGTATTTTATTTATATTTGCAAAAGCTGCAACTGGCTCACCTATGCCATTAGCTGCTGTTAAACTCGCTAAATATTCATTTCCAATTACAGTCGAGTTGAGTGATAGTAGTGCAATGGTTGCAGGGCTTAACTTATCGAGTGCCGAAAATATTATTATTTCGGCGCGTATTTCTATAGATGACTCGGTTATGCCAAGTTCTGGTGAGCTAGAAGGTCATTCACAGTCGTTAAAGCGTGAAAGTGTAAGTGACTACCAACTTCAAATTGATACATTAATACCTTAAGGACGTTAGATGTTAAAGCATAGTTTTACTTTTTTATGTTTATTGGTACTGGCCGGTTGTGCTCAAGTACCACAAAGTAAAGTAGATGAGAGAGATCCTCTGCAAAGTATTAATCGTCCATTATATGACTTTAATATGGATGTACTAGATGCATACTTGTTGCGCCCCGCAGCAGTTGGTTACATGACAGTTACACCTGTACTTGTACGCCAGAGCGTTGTCCATTTTACCGACAATATAACGGCTCCTGTAGATATGATAAATGCCGGCCTGCAAGGTAAGCCGGGTAATGCAAGTGTTAGCCTTGCGCGTTTTTTAGTTAATTCTACTGTTGGCATATTTGGTTTGTTTGATGTTGCCAGCTCATTAGGCCTTGAAGTTGTAGATGAAGACTTTGGACAGACCTTGGGTGTGTGGGGGTGGGCGATGGCGCTTATTTAATGCTGCCTGCTATGGGGCCAAAAACAGTGCGTAACTTAACGGGTGATGTCGTCGATAACTTTGTACTACCTGAGGTAGCATTAACGACTCCACAAACTATTCTAGTGTTTGTTTTAAAGGCAGTGGAAGCGCGCGCCTCATTAATCCCTCAAGAGGGGCTATTAAATGATTCACTTGATCCATACTTGTTTGTGAAAGATATTTATTTCCAGCGTCAAATTTATGAACTATACGATGGTAACCCGCCAATCAAAGAAGAGCCCGCTGATTTTGATGAAGACTTTTTAGAAAGCTTATAACCCAACACCAGCAAACAAAAACGCCAGCTAAATGCTGGCGTTGTTATTATTCGTGAATCATTAAATGCATTTGCTCATCGACCCAAGCTAGCGCTTCATGGTAGGCATCAGGTACTTTTTCACCAAGGTTTAGTTCTGTAGTTATGTCGTTGGCAGCTGACCAGTTTGCTTGCTCATAATACTTAACTAGGTTTAGGTATTGTGCCAATAAACCTTCGTTATCGAGTAATGCTGCTTTTATTTCGTTAGATAAAGGTAATTTCTGCATTACGCTTTCCATACTCTCATCTAAAATAGCATCCATTAGAGACATCATACCGGTTAAAAAAGCCATGCCAGTATCTTTAAATTGGCCATGAGAAATAGCGAGTAATTCACCAAAACGTGCTCGGGTTAAGGATAATTTGATTAATTCAACGGGCTTATCTGCAGATACTTGCGCAGCAAAAAGTAATGATAAGAGCTTTTTAATTTCGCTAGCGCCAAGCACAATAAGTGCCTGCTTAATTGTACTGATTTCAGCACGCCTTGCAAAGGCAGCAGAGTTTGAATACCTAAGAAGCTTATAAGATAGATTTACATCACGCTCAAATACATTAGTGATTTTTTTAAGATCTATTTCAATACTTGAGGTTTCATACAGTAATTCAGCTAATGCCATCTCTGATGGTGGCAATGCTTTACTTTGCACCATCTCGGGTTTTGAAAAGAAGAATCCCTGAAAATAATCAAAACCGAGTTCTAATGCCAAGCTATACATTTCATACGTTTCAACTTTTTCGGCAAGTAATTTAATATGAGAATGTTGTTTTATATCGTCAATAACGTTTTTTATTGTAGTTGTATCACATGTTAAGAAATCAATTTTAATGATGTCTATAAATGGATAAAAGTGACGCCACACAGGCTGATGAATGTAATCGTCAAGTGCAATAGTATACCCTTTATCTTTTAGGTCTTTAACAATTGCTAATAAGCGCTTCCCGGGTTGAACTGTTTCAAGTATTTCAACCACAATTGTATCTTTACCCAGTAGTGTTGGATAACCTTTTGATAACGTATCCAACGTAAAGTTTATATAAGCGGGCTTATTATCAGTTAAATCTTCTAAACCAAAGTTGAATTGACTGCCTTCTATTAAACGTGTTGTCGCTTCGTCACCATCTATATCGGGAAACACATTATCGACGCCATCGCGAAATAAAAGCTCATAACCAATGAGTTCTTTTTCACGATTTAAAATCGGTTGGCGTGCGGCATAAAAGTACATAAACAATTCCGTATGAGTAAAGTCAGCAGGTATTGTAATAATATATTGGAAAACATTCAAAATAGCATTACGTATATTTGCATGATTAATAAATTATCATTAAAAATAAGAGGGTTTATCTGTTTTATTTTGTGAGTTTACATAGTGTTGTTCTAAAAGTGTGCAGCATGAATATTTTTAAACTAGGAAAAGGTAACAAGTTGGAGATTTCCATATTAGGCATGATATAGTCGGCTGGAATGCTTTTACCTCAATGCTGTCTTTATTATAAAATTTTAAGAGTCAATATTCGGATTAAAAGCTTGGTATTATTAAATGTGCGGAGGCTAATTTGGAAACAGGAATGATTATTTCACTGGCGTTATATTTTGTTGTAATGCTAGGTATCGGACTATATGCATATAAACAATCTACAAGCGATGTCTCTGGTTACATGTTAGGTGGGCGAAACCTTTCCCCCAGTGTCGCTGCATTATCTGCTGGCGCATCTGACATGAGTGGTTGGATTTTAATGGGCTTGCCCGGTGCAATGTTTGTAAGTGGATTTAGCAGTACATGGATAGCGATTGGTTTGATCGCAGGTGCTTGGTTAAACTATTTTTTAGTAGCTCCAAGACTCAGAGTTTATACAGAAAAAGCAAATGACTCGATTACTATTCCAGATTATTTTTCAAATCGTTTTAACGACAAATCTAACTTACTACGCGTTGTATCTGCAGTAGTTATTATTGTTTTCTTTACGCTTTATACCTCTTCTGGTGTTGTTGCCGGCGGTAAATTATTTGAAAGCTCATTTGGGCTAAGTTATGAGATGGGTTTGTATATCACTACAGGTGTTGTTGTTTTATATACTTTGTTTGGTGGTTTTTTAGCCGTCAGCTTAACTGACTTTGTTCAAGGTTGTATTATGTTCATCGCACTAATTTTAGTGCCTTGTGTAACCTACTCACTTTTAGAACAGCCTTTAGAGTCCACTTTACATAGTGTAAACCCCGAAATGCTTAATTGGATAGGTGCAGGGTCTACTTTAGGGATTATTTCAGCAATGGCTTGGGGGTTGGGATACTTTGGACAGCCTCATATTATTGTGCGCTTTATGTCTGTTCGTAGTGTGAAGGAGATGCCCACAGCGCGTCGTATAGGTATGACTTGGATGATTGTTGCTGCTGTTGGTGCAGTTGCTACTGGTATTTTTGGCGCCGCTTACACATACGAAAATAATATTACGGTCAAAGACCCAGAGACTATTTTCTTAGTGCTTTCAGAGCTTTTATTTCATCCACTAATAGCAGGCTTTTTACTTGCCGCTATATTAGCTGCAATTATGAGCACAATCTCATCTCAGTTACTAGTGAGTTCAAGTTCACTAACAGAAGATTTTCACAAAACATTTTTGCGTAAAGAGGCGAGCGATAAAGAGCTAGTGGCTGTTGGCCGTATCAGTGTTGCTATAGTTGCTATGTTTGCCATTTACTTAGCTTACGACAGAGATAGCTCTATTTTAGATTTAGTAAGTAATGCTTGGGCAGGCTTTGGCGCCGCGTTTGGACCATTGGTTTTATTTAGCCTTTATTGGAAACGCATGAACTTTGCCGGTGCATTATCGGGTATGTTAGTGGGTGCATTTACTGTGCTAATTTGGATTTATGGCCCATTTACTATTAATGGCGAAAGCTTAAGTAGCTTTATGTATGAAATTGTACCTGGTTTTATTTTATCTTGTATCGCAATTGTTGTTATTAGCTTAGTAACAAAAGAGCCAGAGCAAAACATCACTGCTTTATTTGATGAAGTAGAGAAAGAGCTTTAAATAGCAATTACCACCTATTTTAAAATAAGTGGTAAGCAATAAAAAAGGGAGCAACTTAGTTGCTCCCTTTTTTATTTAGCTTAACTCATCCAATAGGGCAGGGCAAAATCATACTTGAGCGTTATTTATCCTAAAATAAGCTGCTCTCTTACCTCATCTGACCAAGCAGCCTGTTTCAACTTACCTTTCATACTGTCTTTTATCGCGCTTAATTTCGCTAAGTTCATCGCAAATCGTCTAAAGGTCGCCATATTCTCGGGGGCATCACCTCGACGAATACGTGAATCGTCTTCTTTAAATGTCATATCTAATACCCAGTGTGCTGAGTTTTCTATTCCCCAATGCTGGCGAATAGACTTGGCTACTTGCTCTGGGTTTATCCCTAGCGAGCTGATGTAATAACTCGTTTCCATTGTATGACTATCACCAACATAACGCTGTCGTACTACCTCGACTATGGAGTTGAAATTGACCCAACCGTGGCGCTGCTCAAGCCAATCTGTCACCAACAGTTGAGTGTAAGTGCGCTGCTCTATTCGACCATGCCCATCATTTACTGTTTCATGGCTATTTTGCTGGATGAGTGATGGCTGCTCTCGTCTGACTTTGTGATAGTAGGCTTGAATTTCTTTGTTCAATTTTCCTTGGTTATTCTTCACTTGCAGCAAATAGTCTCCGTCTTTCTTGCTGACGGCTTTCGTCACTTTCTTTAAACAATGCATCGCGTCTGCTGTGATGATATTGCCTTTAAGCTCAAGTAATTCAATAAGTGCCATCACTGTTGATACTTCATTCTTCTTACTTTTTGATTTGCATTGTGCTAGTACTAGGCCCTGTTCAACTGCATAAGCTGAAACACTGTGAATAGCTGTTTTTTTATCACCATCATAAGAATGGCGAAGTGTTTTACCGTCAAAGGTAATGACGCTTTGATTATTCGCATCTCTAAGCTCATTAACCCAAGAAACAAAACAAGCTAATAAAGCTTCAGGGGCCAGTGAGCTAATGATACGAGCAATCGTATCATCGACAGGAATACCATTTTCAAATGAACGAAACTTACGTAACCAAGTCAGTTTACTGTCACCGAATTGCTTAATATCCTTCCACCCTTCAGCACCTGAAATAATCGCAGTGACTGTAAGGAATATAACATCCAGCAATTCATGTTTTTTGTTGATGTGTGAACGAGTATCTTGAATGTCGTTGAAATGGTTGATGAATGACATGTTAATCGCCTTTGAGAAAAAGGCGATTTGATCACAGATTCGAAGTAATAATCAAGTTAAGTATGATCTTGCCCTGTCCAATAGGGAGCAAACGGCTAGTTAACTTGCTTTTTTATCGTTGTTGTCTTCAGTTGATGCAACGTTATCTGACTTTTTAGTTTTTGTTGGGACTTTGGTGACAACTGGGTCTTTGCCACCTTTTAATATAGTCATAAAGTCTTCTTTACTCTTGGCTATTTCTAAAGCAAGCGACTCTATTTGTTGCTCGCTCAATGGCACATCTACCTTTTCTAACATTAGCTCAAGCGACTCAGCAATATCGAGCATTTTGTCATAAGCATCAGCTTCTTTTTTAGTAGTAAACGTCATGCGCTCGACTCCGTTTCGTTCTACAACATATTTAACAACAACAGCCATGATTTCTCCTGCAAGCTTGCGTGGCAATGTGGTTTATGAAAACCATTAGATTACTGTTTTTATGTACAGTAATGGTTTGTGGTGTAATTTGCAAGTATCTGATATTAATTTTTAGTTTATTTAAGATTTGACAAAAAACTGTAACTTTACTTTATTTAATAAATCACTTGTTGTACCAGCTGCATTTTAGGATTTCGGATAATAGTGATCATGTGTTTAGGTGATTTTATATAATGAGCTATTTTTATTTTACTATTTCCTGAGCAAAATTTAATAATTCGAAAGTACAATAAGGAAAATAAATGCGTCTTTTACAAAAACTCTTATTCATAAGTATATTATGTTTGCTCCCGACTACTGCAGCGTTTTCACAGGTAGTTGATGTGGTCAAAGAAATGCCTAAATATGATGTTGTAAGTATTAATGATGCTGATGCGAGTATGCTCGCTAAGCTACCAGGAATAGGGAAGAAAAAAGCACAAGCAATAGTTGATTATAGGGAAGCAAATGGAGAGTTCACTGAAGTAAACGATTTAGCGAAAGTGAAAGGTGTAGGAAAAAAGTTAATAACTAAGCTAAAAGATAAAATAACATTATAAGTGGGTTAGGGCGCTTCTAAGCGCCCTGATCATATTCTTTTAATGCTTTATTAAGATTTTTTTGGCAAAATTAATTTCGATAGGCGTAGTTAATAATGGATAACAAAGTACACCAAGCATTAAAAATGGTATAACTACCCAGCCTTCAAATAGGGTAAATATTAAAAACAGTGGGCTTAACAATATAAGCTTTATTATACGTAATAACACGCGTTCAGTAGGTGAAATCAGACCTAGCGATAGGGCTATAACGGCTTGCCTTTCGCGTACTTTTAAATGTTTTAATTCTATAATTTGACTCGAAAAAAAGTAAACATACTAATTAAACCGATCTTTTAAAAAGTAAACGACTACTAATCACTATAAAAAATACACTAGCAAATAGTCCAAATATGATTTCCATCCAAGCGGGCATACTCAAACCCAAAAATTGCCAGTCTATATTTCCACAATCACCAGTTGCCTGAAAAAAGCTAGGGATCCACTCATGCAATGGCAAAAATGATGGGAAATTAGGTTCAAATTCACAGCTAAAAGCAAAAGGGTCTGTGGTGGTTTGCATATCTATATGTTCTTGAGCAATCAGGTATCCCCAAACACTTGATACGCCCCAAGTTAAGTAAGCCGCTATTCTGACTACTTTGTTTTGCGGTTTAATTGAGCCAATAATACCAGCGCTAAGTAACCCTAGTACTGCGGTACGTTGATAAATACACATTATGCAAGGTGCTAACCCCATTTTGTATTGAAAGAAAAGGGCGGTTACTTCAAGTAAAAAAACAATAACGGTGAATAAAATCCACGGGGTACGTTGAGTCGGTAATTGTGCAAGCCAGTTCATAAAAATTCCACGCTTAAATAAGACGATATATTATGGCGTAGGATAAAGTACGCAGCAACAAAAAGGAAAGAAAAGCTACCGAAGTAGCTTTTTTAAGATGAGATTAGTGACTACTTGATGCAGCCCCTATGGTCGCTACATGATGATCTATCCAGCCCCATTGATACATTAGTTCGGTCATATCGCTTAAACTTATGTAAGTAAAGGTAAGCCCTATAGTAGTTAACACGATTGTATATGGTAATGCCATGTAAACCATTCTCCCATAGGACAAACGCAGTACTGGGGCAAGTGTTGATGTAAGCAAAAATAAAAATGCAGCTTGACCGTTTGGAGTCGCAACACTTGGTAAATTGGTACCTGTATTAATAGCAACAGCTAAAAGGTCGAATTGATCACGGGTAATTTCCCCAGATTTCAGTGCCGCTGCAACTTCGTTTATATACACAGTACCAACAAATACATTATCGCTTACCATGGAGAGTAACCCATTGGCGATAAAGAACATGACTAATTGTAATTGCCCTTCAAATGTAAGTACCCAAGCAATAACAGGTGTGAATAGGTGTTGGTCTATAATAACGGCAACAACGGCAAAAAACACACATAAAAGCGCTGTAAATGGCAGAGCTTCCTCAAATGCTTTTCCTAGTTGATGTTCTTCAATAATACCGGCAGAGGCAGTTGCCAATATAATCACTGATAAACCTATTAACCCAACAGCGGCTAAATGCATTGCTAAACCGACAATAAGCCATACCGCAATGAACGCTTGGATAGTTAAGTTAACTTTATCGCGTTTAGTTCGTTTACTATCAAGCCCTTCAGCGTGATTTTTTAAGATAGTGTGAATTTTTTTAGGTAATTTAGCGCCATACCCAAAGGCTTTTGTTTTTTCCAGAACAAAAGTAGTTAATAAACCAGCAAAAAATACAGGCAAGGTGATAGGCAGCATTCTTAAGAAAAACTCACCAAACTGCCAACTCGCTCGCTCAGCAATAATTAAATTTTGAGGCTCACCAACCATAGTACAAACACCACCGAGTGCAGTGCCAATAGATGCATGCATTAATAGGTTACGTAAAAAAGCACGAAACTCTTCGAGTTCTTGGCGATTAACTTCTTTTACTTGATTATCATCATTTATATCATGTTCGCTGTTGGAGTCTTTTCCTGACGCGACTTTGTGATAAATACTGTAAAATCCCATTGCAACGGCAATGACTACTGCCATAACTGTTAATGCATCTAAAAATGCAGATAAAAAAGCAGCTGCAAGAGTAAACGCTAAAGATAAAATAGATTTACTTCTGACTGACACGACTAGTTTCGTAAAAATGTAGAGTAATAAATCTTTCATGAAGTAAATGCCGGCGACCATAAAAATCAACAGCAAAATTACATCTAAGTTTTGTGCTATTTCATGTTCAACTTGTCCTGCAGTCGTCATTCCTATAAATAAGGCTTCAATGACAAGTAAGCCACCAGGCTGCAGTGGATAGCATTTAAGTGCCATTGCCAAGGTGAATATAAATTCTAATACTAACGCCCAGCCTGCCACGTATTGATTTAGTTGAAAAAGGATAGGGTTAATAATTAGAAACGTAATGATCGTATATTTATACCATTGTGGCGCATTACCTAAAAAATTCTTAAATGTTGCAGTTAAAACACTCTGCTGCATAGGTGTTCCTTTTTATTGTACTTATATGTATAGCTAGTGCCCGTTAAGTTAATTCAGCTAAAGCTTTGTGTAAACAAAAATATGCGAGTGATAACAATGTACCTAATGTGAATGTGGCCTATATTTATATACACTGTAGCTAAAATAGAAAAATCAAAATTTAATTATTTATAAATATTAAATTTCTACTCATTTGGTTGAACTAATATGCCTTACTTTACTTGTTAGTTGTGCTTCCTCTGGTACAATCAGTCAGTTATTCGTGTAAGACGATAAGTTGTAGATTACTTCGAGTGGGAATTGAATGAGAATTTTTAAAGCGAAAAGCCCAGCAGGATTTGCTGAAGAATATATAGTTGAGTCTATTTGGAATGGCGATTTCCCTCCAGGTTCAATTCTACCTGCCGAGCGAGAGCTCTCAGAGTTAATTGGTGTCACAAGAACAACTTTACGAGAAGTACTACAGCGTTTAGCTCGCGATGGTTGGTTGACTATCCAGCACGGTAAACCGACACGAGTTAATAATTTTTGGGAAACGTCTGGTTTAAATATTCTTGAAACGTTAGCACGCCTTGATGAAGATAAAATGCCTGAGCTGACAGATCAGCTTTTATCGGCAAGAACGAATATTAGTGCTATTTATACGCGTGCCGCTATTAAGTTGAATCCAGAGCGCGTTATTGAAATTTTATCACAAAGCCATGAATTAGAAGATACTGCACAGGCATTTGCTGATTACGATTATAAAGTTCATCACGAATTAGCAGTTGCTGGTAATAACCGTATTTATGTATTAATTCTTAACGGTTTTAGAGGGTTTTATTCAAAGATTGGTTGTCATTACTTTTCAGATGCAGGAACACGAGAGCTTGCCCGTCAGTTTTATAAAGATTTAACTATACTGGCTGAAAATAAAGAGCATGATGGCGCTATTTCTATGATGCGTAAGTATGGTCATCAAACGGGTGAAATTTGGCAGAATATTCGAGGTGATATGCCTTCGGATATAATGGATTAAATCTAAACGAAAAACCTGCATTTGCAGGTTTTTTTATCTGTAAAAATTCATACCACATTATATGTTTTTTTTAAACAATTTAATGTATTAACCCTTCTTCAGTAACGCTAAAAATACTATCTAATTACAACGCAATTTACACCTCAAAATGAGATCTATTATTCAAGCAGATTAGTGCAAGTTGTAAGTGTTCGTTATTTTCGATTGCTCACATCGCTAAATACGATTGTTCTTTTTAAACTAAAAAATTTAGAATGCCAATTAATTATATGTATGCGCTATTGGTTTTTAATTTTTAGCGCCCATATAAGTACCAGCATTGCGAAAGCAATTGAAAACAAACTCAAAATATTTGGAGAATAAAATGGGTGTATTAGTAGGCCGCCAGGCACCAGACTTTACCGCTGCAGCTGTTCTTGGTAACGGTGAAATTGTAGATAGCTATAACCTTCATGAAACAATCAAAGGTAAAAAAGCAGTTATCTTCTTTTACCCACTAGATTTCACGTTTGTGTGTCCTTCAGAACTTATTGCATTTGATAAGCGTTTTGAAGAGTTCCAAAAGCGTGGCGTAGAAGTTATTGGTGTTTCTATCGATTCACAATTCTCACATAACGCATGGCGTAACACTGCTGTAGCAGATGGCGGTATTGGTAAAGTTCAATACGCACTAGTTGCAGATGTTAAACACGAAATTTGTAAAGCATATGACGTTGAGCATCCTGAAGCGGGTGTTGCGTTTCGTGGGTCATTCTTAATCGACGAAGAAGGCAATGTACGTCACCAAGTAGTGAACGATTTACCACTAGGTCGCAACATCGATGAAATGCTTCGTATGGTTGACGCACTAGCGTTCCATACTGAACACGGTGAAGTATGTCCTGCTGGTTGGACTGAAGGTAAAAAAGGTATGGACGCAAGCCCTGAAGGCGTTGCAAAGTTCTTATCTGAAAACGAAGGCGAGCTATAATTTAGCCCTTAGTTTTAAATAAAAAACCGCCAATTGGCGGTTTTTTTTGTGTCTTTACTTAGAAGGAGAAGCTTACTTTAGTATACAGGTAACGGCCACGAGGGTTGTGCACACCTGACGCATAACCATATAAATCGCCATCACCAATAGCAAATGGTGGCTCTTCATCAAATAAGTTATTAACACCTAAAGATATTTTAGCTGATTCAGTAATACGGTACGATGTTTGTAAATCCACAAGCGTTTGTGAATCTATCATACGCGATGTATTACTATCAAAATCTAAATTACCATCAAAGTCGATATCAGGTGTATCTTCAAATTCACCCACATAACTGATATTTACGTTAGTGTTAAAGTCGCCAATTTCCCAGTTAGTTGAGAAAATAAAGCGGTGCTCTGGGTAACCATATTCACCCGTGTAATCACGGCCATCTTTTTCAAATTTATCTTGATATGCCCACTCTAGATTAAATTTAAGTAAACCTAAGTCATCAAGAGAGTGATTATAGTTTGCTGAAACATCAACACCAGACACTTCCTGCGATGATAAGTTTTTGAAGGTGCTGTGTATTTTTTGTATTGTGCCCAAGCTTGCACCACCCGTTGGGCTGAGGGATCCCCACTTTATCCAGCGGCCTCTTTTTGATAATTAGAAATAAAGTTTTTTAAACTTTTTTCTATATAGCTTTGTGTAATACGTCTCTTACATAGCTTTATGACTTGCTTGGCTAAGGTTAAAAATGAAAGAACTCGGCGATTCTTAACACTATTTGCTTGAAATTTTATATGCCACTTTCTTTTTTCTGCTTCACACCCTATAAACCATAACGCAGTGCTCGCTATTGTGGCTATCAAGCATAATATTCCTATTCTATTTATGCCGGTGCTTTTACTAAAACGCCACGAAAAACCATATCTCAAACTTTTGTCATCGCGGAAATTTTGCTCTATTTGCATTCTTTTACTATATAAACCAACTACTCGCTTACTCGTCATTGTATTGTCTGATGTCGCGAGTAACCATGGCTCTTTCGCTAAGTTTTGATACATTTTTGTATCTTTCGTAAATCTGCTTTTTCCTTTTCTTCCTTTATTTTTTCCATGATATACGTGTAAAAATGCATCGCATGCTGTCGGGCTGGACTGAGTTAGTCTTGCTTGACCTAACGCCTTTGGTATATCGCTGGCACCAGCCCTAAGTTGTTTTAATGTATGCCATTGTGATTGCATGGCTAGTTTACACTTCATTGAGCCTCTTAATCGACCTATCATATGCCAACCAAGTTCGCGTACTTTACTATACCAAGGCGTAAGAAAGCCGCCGTCTGTTACAATATAGACACTAGGATGTCGTCCAAGCACTTCATAAAGTTCATCTAAAAACAGGCTGTTGGTTGCTGGGCTATCAAAATTCTTCTGCTCAACAATCATGTTATAAATCACGATAGAGCGCCCATCCACAAGTAAGCTTGCTCGCAGTAAGTGATAGTCGTGACCACAGGCACCGCTCCAGTCAACGGCAATTGCAAGCATTGGTAAAGAGTCGATAATAGGATGAGCTAATGCTTTATAGATAGCGACCCTTTCATTGTAGAGGTGAGTATTTTTTAAGAAGCGATCAACGCGTTTTATTTTATGTTTTACATCCACAGCGCCAGACAAATTTCTGCCGATTTCAGTTAAGGTAAGTTTATTGCCCGAAATTAATGCATTACTGCAGCTTAGTAATGTTTTTACTCTGGCATTATTGAATGGCGCTAATGCATGTTTAAAGTACTTATGGCAAACTGATGTGTCAGGCATAGCAGTTGTGACTTATGTGGGTTGTGGTGATTTACATAAGATCATAAATTGCTGTGCCTGTCACGTTTTGGGGATTCGTCAGCCCGTTGGGCTGAGGGATCCCCACTTTATCCAGCGGCCTCTTTTTGATAATTAGAAATAAAGTTTTTTAAACTTTTTTCTATATAGCTTTGTGTAATACGTCTCTTACATAGCTTTATGACTTGCTTGGCTAAGGTTAAAAATGAAAGAACTCGGCGATTCTTAACACTATTTGCTTGAAATTTTATATGCCACTTTCTTTTTTCTGCTTCACACCCTATAAACCATAACGCAGTGCTCGCTATTGTGGCTATCAAGCATAATATTCCTATTCTATTTATGCCGGTGCTTTTACTAAAACGCCACGAAAAACCATATCTCAAACTTTTGTCATCGCGGAAATTTTGCTCTATTTGCATTCTTTTACTATATAAACCAACTACTCGCTTACTCGTCATTGTATTGTCTGATGTCGCGAGTAACCATGGCTCTTTCGCTAAGTTTTGATACATTTTTGTATCTTTCGTAAATCTGCTTTTTCCTTTTCTTCCTTTATTTTTTCCATGATATACGTGTAAAAATGCATCGCATGCTGTCGGGCTGGACTGAGTTAGTCTTGCTTGACCTAACGCCTTTGGTATATCGCTGGCACCAGCCCTAAGTTGTTTTAATGTATGCCATTGTGATTGCATGGCTAGTTTACACTTCATTGAGCCTCTTAATCGACCTATCATATGCCAACCAAGTTCGCGTACTTTACTATACCAAGGCGTAAGAAAGCCGCCGTCTGTTACAATATAGACACTAGGATGTCGTCCAAGCACTTCATAAAGTTCATCTAAAAACAGGCTGTTGGTTGCTGGGCTATCAAAATTCTTCTGCTCAACAATCATGTTATAAATCACGATAGAGCGCCCATCCACAAGTAAGCTTGCTCGCAGTAAGTGATAGTCGTGACCACAGGCACCGCTCCAGTCAACGGCAATTGCAAGCATTGGTAAAGAGTCGATAATAGGATGAGCTAATGCTTTATAGATAGCGACCCTTTCATTGTAGAGGTGAGTATTTTTTAAGAAGCGATCAACGCGTTTTATTTTATGTTTTACATCCACAGCGCCAGACAAATTTCTGCCGATTTCAGTTAAGGTAAGTTTATTGCCCGAAATTAATGTATTACTGCAGCTTAGTAATGTTTTTACTCTGGCATTATTGAATGGCGCTAATGCATGTTTAAAGTACTTATGGCAAACTGATGTGTCAGGCATAGCAGTTGTGACTTATGTGGGTTGTGGTGATTTACATAAGATCATAAATTGCTGTGCCTGTCACGTTTTGGGGATTCGTCAGCCCGTTGGGGCCAAACGAACACACACGGTACTACTTTGACTGCCACATTCTGCAGCGTAAATAGGGCCAAACTCTTCTTCATCTATTTTGTTATCTTGGGTAATACTCCATACATCAACACTTAAGCCAAACTCGGCTGTTGGTGCCCATATAACGCCCACGTTCCATGATTCTGACTCTTCTGCTTGTAAATCAGGGTTACCAGAGAACTCAATATTGTAATCCAGCGCTTGGCAATCTAACCCAGTTTGTTCACAGCGCTGCGTATCAACAAAAAATTGACTCTTTTGTGACGGACCTAAGCCTATTTGCGCTAATGAAGGCGCTCTAAAGCCTTGCGCCCATGAACCTCGAACGGTTACTTCATCAGTCGGTGCCCAGCGCAGAGCTACTTTTGGATTCGTTGTAGTACCAAAGTCGCTGTAATCAGCGTAACGACCAGCTAATTGCAATTCAAGGTTTTCAGCAAGCGGGATTGAGAATTCAACGTATGCAGCGTATTGAACACGATCTGCTGAAGCGGATACTGATTCAGTACCAAATATCAAACCGCGTTGAAATTGATCATCAGGAATATCATTTACATCTTCTTCACGGTATTCAATACCCGCGGCCATCATTACTGCTTCGCCACCAAAACTAAATGCTTCACCAGTTATATTGGCATCAAAAGACGTCATATGAGATTCACCGCGACGTACTAAGCTGGTTGTTATTGTGTCAACTACCGCAGGATCGTTATATGTGCCACCAAATGGATTATAGTTACCGGCATCAATTTCTTGCTGTAAAAAATCGGTGCGTACCCAGCCTTGTGTGCGATCGCCAGTTTGCAGTGATTTACTGCGACCTTTTTGTACTGCTGTTTCCCAGCTCCAATCGTTTATTTCGCCTTTTAACCCAGCAACAAAGCATAAGGTATCTGACTCAATATCCCATTGGCGAGCACCAGCATCAACTGTACGGTAACGACCAATTTGAATGTCTTCACCAAATGGATTGTTAGGGTGACTAGCAGGCACTGTCAGGCCAGCATCTTCATCAAGTGGTGCTCCTGCAGCGACAGAACTATTATGCTGAACAGCCATTTCTAAAAAGCCTGTAATACCGTTATCAAAGCGGTATTCAAATTGTGAAATAGCGCCTATACGTTCAGAGGCTGGAGAAATATAGCCATATGGGCCGTAATCAAATAAACAGCTACCACTTGAAGTTGCATTTTCAGCAGGACAATCAGGATCGATAGTTTTAACACCATCTACATAAAAGTAGCCAGGAAAACCACGAGATGAACGGAAATCCTCACCACCATAAGGCGATTGGTTTGCAGTGCCTAGGCGGCCCATTTCATCAGAAGAAAGGGATGTATTTTTAAAGTAATCGATAATAACGGATGCACTACTTTTTTCGCTCGTAGTACCCCAAACAAGGCTGGCTGTTGTCTCTTCATAATTTGGACCATCTGTACCGCCATAGCCTAAATTAATCTCAACGCCGTCAATATCTTTCTTTAAAATAACGTTAACTACACCGGCTACTGCATCTGAGCCATAAATAGCTGAAGCGCCATCTTTTAGTATATCGATGCGCTCAATAGCAGAAACGGGAATACTGTTAATATCTACAAATGAGTTGGTGATACCTTCAGCAAAAGCACTAATTGATACACGACGACCATTGATTAGTACCAGTGTTGCATCAGCACCTAAGCCTCGTAAGCTTACTGCAGCTGAGCCGTTAGCGGTTGAATCTTGATTATTTCCGCGGGTTGAAAAAGTACCGCTACCTGCCACAGGCATTCTTTCTAGAAGCTGTTGTAAGTTATCGTAACCCATGTTTTCGATTTCAGCTCTACCGATTGATTGCACAGGAGAAGGCCCTTCAATATCAGTTCGCTTAATACGAGAACCAGTAACTTGAATTCGCTCTACTTTTTTAGCTTTTGATTATGAATTTTAAAGAGTTTTTGTATATTAATTTTTATATATTTTTGCTTGAGGCCAAACTGGGCGTAAATAGGAGCTGTATTTGATATTTCTTGTCTTGTTAAATTAGGCTGAAAAAGTAAGTAATGAAGATAAAACTAATTTGTAATAATTTATTTCTTGGGAAATTAGGGCTTGCTTATCTTTTTAGGTTGAATTTTCATCAAAGGTTTGGTTTTTAGCTAAGGTAGAGCTTATGCTGCTCGGCTTTTTGAGTCTACGAGGTTATAAACTTTGCGCCGTGACAATACTAACCGGCATAAATATTTGAACAATTTAACGAATTAAATAACTCTATGGCGTTGTTAAAATTTTTTATTTAGAACAACTAAATATAAAAATTCTTGCCTAGATTTATCAAAGCGAATTTACGTGACGCTCGCAACTTTATTGCTATTAAGCTCAACAGAGTTAACATTTTAAATAGCTGCTTGAGATCTGTTTACTACGGGGAGGTTATCCATATCAAATAAAATGCCTAACAAGGTTAGGCATTTTTATTATACTTTGTGCTTCATTAAGCGTTCTTTTTCGCGAGACCAATCTTTGTTTTTCCCGTCGTCTCGTTTGTCATGTAGCTTTTTACCTTTTGCTAGATGAAATTCAAGTTTTACCCAACATTTCTTCCAGTACATAGCAGTAGCAATTAATGAATAACCATCTCTCTCTGTTGCTCCGAGTAGACGGTCAAGTTCGCGTCTGCTTAATAGTAATTTACGATAACGTAACGGATCGCAAATTACGTGGGTTGATGCACTATTAAGTGGCTGGATTTGCGCGCCAAGTAAAAATGCTTCGCCATTTTTAAGGTGAATATAAGTTTCGGTGATGTTTACTTTTCCAGCTCGGATACTTTTAACTTCCCAGCCTTGGAGTTCGACACCCGCTTCAAACTTATCGTGTAAAAAATACTCATGTCGCGCTTTTTTGTTTAGCGCGATGGTATTACTTGTCGATTTTGATGAATTTTTCTTAGCCATAGTGCCCTATAATATACGTAATGTGAGATGTTTTACATCGATTTTTTAATAATGCTTTTAAAAATTAAGCTTTTATTTAAGCTGTATGAAAATTTGGGGAAACGCACAAAGCTTGCTAAAATTCGCCCACACAGTTGGGAGTGAGTATGCCACAAATAGAAAAAAGTGCGCTGGTTATGTACAGCACTAAAGAGATGTTTGATCTAGTTAATGATGTAGAAGCTTATTCACAGTTTTTACCAAATTGCTCAGACTCAAAAATTGTTTCACAGCATGATAATAACATGACCGCGAGTTTAGAAATATCTAAGGCGGGTATAAAAAAGTGGTTTACCACCGAAAACACCTTTGTTGATGAACAAACCGTGTTACTGCGCCTAGTGGATGGGCCATTTAAAATGCTGCAGGGTCGTTGGCACTTTCAAGCACTTGATGCTAAAGCATGTAAAGTTTATTTAGAGCTAGAGTTTGAATTTTCAAGCAAATTAATCGAACTTGCTTTTGGTAAAATATTTAACGATGTTGCCAAAAACATGGTGAGTGCATTTACTCAACGTGCCAAGCAGGTTTATGGAGCGCGAGTATGATTAATGTTGAGGTGGTATTTGCATTACCAACCATGGCGACGTGTTTATCACTTGAAGTACCAGAGGGGACGACAGCAGAGCAAGCTGTTATCCAATCTGGCATTATAGAAAAATGTCCAGAAATAGAGGCTACTTCATTAACTCTAGGCGTTTGGAATCGAACGGTAAAATTAAATCAAGAACTTAAAAATGGTGATAGAGTTGAAATTTATCGCCCATTAATTGCAGATCCTAAAGATGCCCGTAGAAAACGCGCTGAAAAAGCAAAGGAAGAAGGGCGAGCAAACAAAGTAACAGGTGGGCGTCCATTAGAACGTTAACGTAGAAATAAAAAAGGTGAGCACGGCTCACCTTTTTTATTAACGCACAACTCGCTTTTTTATTGCTCTAGCGGTGTGTTGAAATTTTCTGGCTGATCATAATCGCCCGAAATAGATACTAGTTTTTCGTTTTCAAATTTAATAACTAAAGATTTGTGTTGCTCGTTTTTACGGCCTTTATTGAAGCTATAAACGTAACGCCATGTATTGTTATCAAAAGCATCCTCGGCAATTGGACGGCCTAAAACGTAAATAACTTGCTCTCGAGTCATACTAACACGAAGCTTTTCAACATCAGATTGCTCTAAAAAATTACCTTGAGGGATGTTGATTCTGTATACCCAGCTAGAACAACCCGCTGTTGTACTGAGTGTTAGTGCAACGATAAGCCAAAGGGAAAAAGTTTTTAACGACTGCATTGTTAGTTGTGATCCTTATTTTTTATAATCTGCATGATACCGATTAGTCACTGAAGGTAAAACCCTTTTAGCAATTGTTTTTTGTTAAGGGCGTTAAGGTAATATTTTGACCATTAATAATGAAAAAAGTTTACATCATATTGAATCTTGTAATGTAAAAAGGGATTCTATTTGGTATTTGTACATCGTGCAGACTCGCTTTGGGCATTGGTACACGGGTATTACAACAAATGTAGAAAAACGCTTTGCTACACATCAAGTGGGTAAAGGGGCCAAAAACCTCAGAGGGAAAGGCCCTTTACTGCTTATCCACCAACAAAAAGTGGGCAGTAAAAGTGATGCGAGTAAGTTGGAGCATCAGATTAAAAAACTGACAAAAGTTAGAAAAGAGGCATATGTTCTCAATTTTAAAAAAGTGGATATTAACAAGACTAAATCGCTGTAAATATAAACTTTAATTAATTTTATTCATCGTAATTAAAACTTCACCTCTACGAACAAGCTAGCATTAACTGCAGTTAATGCTAGCTTGTTCGTAATAGCAGTGCCAAACCACTTAACGATGCTTTTCAAATGTATCGACAAGCTCATCAAGAGTTTGAGCGCTATTTGCTAAATCACGAATGGCTTGCTCTGTATTAATTTGCTCGCTCATTGCTTTATCACTAATTTCACTTATTTGCTCAATATTACGTCCTACATCGGCAACTACATTGCTTTGCTGCTCTGTTGCTGTGGCTATAAGTGTGGCCATATCGTTTATTTGGTTTGCAGTTTCGGTTATCGTATTGAGTAACTCTACTGAGTTTTGCATTGCCCCTACGCTTTGCTGCGCTTTATCTTTTGATTGGCTAATATCGTTAACTACATCATCAGAAATCTGTGTTAGCTCTTCTATCATTGACTGAATTTCATTTGTTGACTGAGAAGTACGGTTTGCTAGTGCGCGCACTTCGTCGGCAACAACAGCAAACCCGCGACCATGCTCTCCAGCACGAGCCGATTCAATAGCTGCGTTCAATGCTAATAAATTAGTTTGTTCAGAAATGCTTCTGATTGCATCAATAATGTTAGCAATATCAATTGTTTTTTTAGACAACAGGGTAACTTGCTCTGTAATGCCATCTATATCACTCGCAAGAGCAGAAATAGTTGTCTGACTTTGAACAACTTGCTGATGGCTTTGTATAGTTTTTTCACGGCTGCTATCAGTGAGTTTTGCTGTGTTTGCCGCACTTTGTGCTATTTCCTGTACCGTTGCACCCATTTGGTTTATTGCAGCAGCAACCGAGATCGTTTGTTCTTTTTGACTATCGATTGCGAGTGAATTGCGTTTAGCTTGTTCAAAAACATGATCTGAACTTTTTCTTATGTCATGGCTTTCATTCGCGACTTGCTGAATAGCAATTTCTATTTTTTCGATAAACTGATTAAAACCAGCACTTAAGTTATTAAGCTCTGGTTGGCTTGATTCAGGTAATCTATAAGCAAGATTAGCATCACCAGAACCCAAGCGTGAAAATAGTTCTGCCATTTTAGATAAAGGTGATGAGAGCGATCGAGCAAGTAAGTAACTAATTAGGCTAGCAACTAATGCAATGATTAATGTAAAAGTAAAAATTTGCCATTGCAGGGTATTTACGCTTGCGAATACTTCACTTTTTGGCACTTGGGCTACAACATATAAATCGGTGTTTTTGATTGGTGTTGCCGCCACGAGGGTTGGCTCACCATTTAAGTTTATTTCTTTTAATACAAAGCCATAACTGCTTAATAGCTGGTTATGTATGTCAGCTGTAAATAATTCATCAATATTAACTTTTGCTACTTTACTTGAATCTTTATGCAGCTGAATTAAACCACTTTTATCTGCAATAAATACAAAACCAGTTTGTTCAATTTTAAATTGCTGCAATAGCTTTTGCATCTCAGTAATACTTTTAGCAAGGCCAGCTAAGCCTGTTCCATTAGGCTGTTGATGATTTATAAACATTTTTACATCATTTGCAGACTCTTGGTAAATACTTATTGAGTATGGTTTTTTCGATTGTTTAAATGCAAAAAACCAGCCATCAGCAGTATCATTTTTTAATACGCGCAAAAAGCCATTTTGGTTCCAATATTGAGCTGTGTCTCTATTTGCCCAAGACGCGGTTGCTAAATTGTACTGCGTGACTAAACGGTTTAATTCTTTAAGTAAGACAGCATCATTTTTAGTATTAGTTTGCGACCATTGTAAAATGAATTCATTTGACGATAATTGTTCAGCAGCACCAATGAGTGCGTTTATTTCACCACCAATATGGTTACTGATAGTTTGCAGCTTACTTGGAAGTTCAGACTCAATCATACGTTGTTCAATAATATCTTCTGAACTGTATAACGAGGTTAGGCCTATTAGTGCGGCAACAAAGATAGCAATACTACTGCCAAGGGCTGTTATTTTTTGAGTAATAGAAAGGTTTTGTAACATCATAATAATTTATTTTACAACTTAATTAGAAAGCCATGTTAGCACATTATTTATTATGGGCTAATTATTAGCTCAAGCTGAACAAATGAAAGTAAGCAGTGTTGTGAATATGCATAAAAAAGCCCACGTGCGAAAAGCATATGGGCTTGGTTTCTAACAAGCGAAACTTTTATTGTCTAGAATTAAACAATTTTCTTCATTGCAGACATGTAGCCACGTAGTTTAGCACCTACTTTTTCAACAGGGTGTTCACGCAATGCAGCATTGATTTGAATTAATGTTTGGTTATCAACTTGGTTACTGTGCTCGCCAAGGCCTTTACCAATAATGTCTGTATCAACGTTTTTCATAAAATCAGCAAGTAATGGTAAACATGCATGGTTATATAAATAACAGCCGTATTCTGCAGTATCAGAGATAGTACGGTTCATTTCAAAAGCTTTTTACGCGCAATAGTATTGGCGATTAATGGCGTTTCGTGTAATGACTCGTAGTAAGCCGACTCTTCAATAATACCGGCGGCAGTCATGGTTTCAAATGCAAGTTCAACACCTGCTTTAACCATTGCTACCATTAAAATACCGTTATCAAAAAATTCTTGTTCAGAAATCTCTACGTCGCCAGCTGGAGTTTTTTCAAAGTTAGTTTCAGCTGTTTCTGCGCGCCATTTAAGTAAGTTTACGTCATCGTTATTCCAGTCTTCCATCATGGTGCGTGAAAAAGTGCCGTCGATGATGTCATCTTGATGCTTATTATAAAGCGGGCGCATAATTAGTTTTAGCTCTTCGCTTAGTTCAAACGCTTTTACTTTTGCAGGATTTGAAAGGCGGTCAAGCATGTTTGTAACGCCGCCGTACTTAAGTGCTTCGGTAATTACTTCCCAGCCGTATTGAATTAGCTTTGATGCATAACCCGCATCAACGCCTTTTTCTACCATTTTATCAAAACATAAAATAGAGCCAGTTTGTAGCATGCCACATAAAATGGTTTGCTCGCCCATTAGGTCTGACTTAACTTCAGCAATAAATGATGATTTAAGTACACCAGCACGGTGTCCGCCAGTCCCTGCTGCATACGCTTTAGCTTGTGCTAAACCATGACCTTGAGGGTCATTTTCTGGGTGAACAGCAATTAGAGTTGGCACACCAAAACCACGTTTGTATTCTTCACGAACTTCAGAACCAGGACACTTAGGCGCAACCATGATTACGGTAATGTCTTCACGCACTTGCATGCCTTCTTCAACAATATTAAAGCCATGAGAGTAAGCAAGTGTAGAGTCTTTTTTCATAAGCGGCATAATCGCACTTACTACAGCGGTATGTTGTTTATCTGGCGTTAAGTTAAGTACTACATCGGCTGTAGGAATTAATTCTTCGTAAGTGCCTACCGCAAAGCCATTTTCAGATGCATTAAGGAAAGATTGACGGCGCTCAGAAATGGCTGATGCACGTAATGTGTATGAAACATCTAAACCAGAGTCACGTAAGTTTAAGCCTTGGTTTAAACCTTGTGCGCCACAGCCTACAATAACGAGTTTTTTACCTTTAAGTGCATCAACGCCATCGGCAAATTCGGCTGCGTCCATAAATTCACATTGCGCTAATTGCGCTAATTGCTCGCGTAAAGGTAAGGTATTGAAATAATTCGCCATTGTTAGTGTCCTATAAAGTAATATTTGTTAGATGCGCAATGTTTACTGCGCTTACAAACACCATATGTAAAATAGTTACTTGCGTAAAATGATATATTTGAATTAAAGTGTTTCATAATATGAAATACTGAGTTTGGCATGGATCATAAACATTTAAACTACTTTTTAGCACTGGCTAAAACACTTCATTTTGGCCGCGCAAGCGAACTTTGCCATATAAGTGCGCCTACTTTGAGCCGCAATATAAAACACTTGGAAGAAGAGGTTGGTGTTGCATTATTTATACGCGATAACCGCAGTGTTAAATTAACACGTGAAGGAGAGTCGTTTATTGATTACGCTACGGCAACGTTAGCCAGTTGGCAACGTTTTAAAGCGAATGTGAAAGATCCACAACAGCATATTTATGGCAATGTTAGTATTTATTGCTCAGTGACAGCTTCTTATAGTTTTTTACATCAAATATTAGAGCAATTACGTGCACAGCATCAGCATATCGAAATAACTTTAAATACCGGTGATCCAGCTTTAGCTATTAATAGGGTACTCGATGGTCACGAGTCGATGGCAATTGCAGCCAAGCCAAATAAGCTTCCTACACAAATAGCATTTGTAAAAATAGGCTATTCACCACTTGTTTTAATTGCACCTAGAATTCATTGTCAGATCACTGAAAAGTTAATAAAGAGCGGTGATAATATTGATTGGTCTGAACTTGAATTTATTGTTCCGGAGCAAGGTTTTTCAAGGCAACGACTTGAGCAGTGGTGGCGTAAAAATAATGTTCATGGAAAGATTTATGCGCAAGTCGCTGGACATGAAGCTATGGTGTCAATGGTGAGTCTGGGTTTAGGTGTCGCAATGGTCCCTAAAATAGTGCTAGATAACAGTCCACTGCAGGATAAGGTACAAGTATTGGATACAAAGAGGGCTACTCCAGAAGGTTTTGAGATTGGTCTAGCTGTCCTTCGTAAAGAGTTAAATGATCCTGCTATTAGCGCTTTATGGAGTATTGCACAAACTTTAGACGCAAGTGCTATTTAAAGGAGCAAATATTCATTTAGTTCATAAAATAGTATGAATATTAGTTGCTTATAGGTTTACTATTAATTAACATCAAAAACCTAACAATAAAAATAATGACGCTTGAGAGTTTATTTTACTATGGATCGTGCCGTATCACTTGCTCATTCTGCTCAATGCCTAAAAAAGGCGATTCCTATGATGGTAAAGTACCGCATGCCGGTTACGCCAATCAATTACGCTATTTGGTATTGTTATATACAAGGTAATAAACCCTCTTTAAATGCAGAGCTTGATCATGTCATTGCTCAGCAACAAACATGCACTCAAGATAGAGCGAAGGCAATATTTGATAAGCATTTAAATAAAGACGATTTAGCGTTATTTCAAGACGTATCCGAAAAATTTTATAGCACAATCGATCAAGTGCAACAAGATTTAGGCATTGCGCTTGAGCATTCAAAAAGTTTTACTACAACCTTGGTTGACTCCCAGAATGAGTTAAATTTGATTACAGATATTAGCTCGTATAATCAAGTGCTTGGGTGCGTTGAACGTTTAACCGATGAATCGATTGCAATGCAAAATCATGCACGTGAGTTTCAAACTAAACTTGCATTTGCTTATAATGAAATAAAAGACTTAAAAGAAGCACTCAATGTTTCAAAAAAGTTGCTGATACAGACCCTCTTACTGGTTTTTATAACCGAGGTAAGTTTGATTTAGATATTACGGATTTTTGTAAAAAGTATTCTGAGCAAAATCAACACACATCACTTGCGGTTCTCATTATGTTTGATATTGATCATTTTAAGCGTTTTAATGATGACTTTGGCCATCAAAAAGGTGACGAAGTATTAAAGTTAGTAGCAAAAAAAGTGAAAGAAAAAATTAAAGAGACTGCAAAAGTTTATCGTTATGGCGGTGAAGAATTTTGTATTACAGCTTATTTTGACACTATCAACGATATGATGGCATTTGCAGATTGTATTCGTTTGGATATTGCAAAATTGGCTGTTCGTAAAAAAGGTGATACTAATACTAAACGTGCTATTTCTGCGAGTTTTGGTTTGGCTATTCTACGACCATTTACTAATGGCACTGTGTTAGTTGAACGCGCTAATAGAGCGCTTTACATAGCAAAAACTCATGGTCGTAATCGAATAGAGATAGCGCCAGATGTTTAGCTGTTCAAATAATGAACATAAGTTAATTAATATGTATAAAAATTGTGAATGATTGTAACTAGCTAGAGCTAGTTTAAAACGACCTTGCTACTATGGGGCACTTAATAATTTTCACACACTTTGACTTATACTGATGCGGTTTAACTTTTCAATATTAACAGCTTTTTTGCTGATCACTTTAGTTGCATGCTTTGCTGCCAATGGACAGCAAGCTAAAAATGTAACACAAGAGTTTGAAGAGCAACATATAGCTATAGAGCAGTGGCATTTTAGTCTAAGCGCTGGTGCTGGAGTTGTTACAAACCCATTACGAGGTGGGGACAACATTCCCCTTGTGTTGATTCCGCAGGTGGCTTTTTATGGCCAGCACTGGTTTTTCGATAATGGAAGGCTTGGTTATTCTTTTATACAAAGTCAAAAACATAATTTAAACCTTGTTAGTGAATTAAATGCAGAGTCTCGTTTTTTTATTGATTGGCATCCTACTAATATTTTTACTCTGCAAACGAGTGCGTTAAACAGTCAGTTAGTGCAGCAACAAAGTACTTCATCTCCCAAAAATATCAATATAAATGACATAGAAAAACGCCATATTGCCCTCGATGCGGGCATTGCATATCACTATGTAGATGATGCTAACGTATTTTCTATTCAAGCACTTCATGATGTTACCAGTGTTTATAACGGATTGCGTGGTGCATTGCAGTGGCAATATCATGCTGAAGTTGGAAAGTTAAAAATAAAACCGACGCTGGGAATAAATTATAAATCGGCTGAACTAAATGACTATTTCTATGGACTAAAAGCCGACGAAACTCAATTAGGTAAAATTGATGTTGGCAGTAGTTGGCAGCCTTATGCTAAAATCGACGCCCGTTGGCCGCTGAGTAAGGTTAACTCACTTCGTTTTCATTTAGCATATTACAATTATTCGGCTATGGATGGTAGTCCGCTCTTTGAACATGCTTATTCAATGACTGCCTTTATAGGATTAGATCATACTTTTTAATATGAAGTATTTAATGTTTATTGTGCTTATAGCATCGCTATTTAGTGGTTCTTGCAGAGCACAAACCGCTAATTTTAGCGTCTCTCCCAAAGTCTGTGTGATTTCTGAGCAACAAGCATTTTGTGATCTTGATTTACAATTTAATTGGCAGCAAGAAGCATTGAGTGATGTTTGTTTATATCAACAATATGAAAAAATTTATTGTTGGAAACAGCAACGTTCAGGGCAATTCAATTATAAAGCGCGGGTTCAGGTAGAGACCATATACTCCCTAATCAATCCTCACACGGGTGTACTATTAGCAAAAATACAGGTTGAAGTACAGAGCGCGCACGCAAAGAAAAATAGGCGCAGACTTCGCTCTCCGTGGAGCTTTTTTAAATTAGGAGCAACTAATGCCAAAAATTTTACTTGTTGAAGATGATCTCGGCTTACAGCAATTAACAAAAGATTATCTTGAACATAACGGCTTAGAAGTCGCAGTGTTAGATCGTGGCGATGCAGTCTTTGACTACTTAGAAGCTAATCCAGTCGATCTAATTATTTTAGATGTAATGCTACCAGGAAAAGATGGTTTTAGCGTTTGCCGTCAAGTTCGCGATAAATATACTCTGCCTATTCTTATGCTAACAGCCAAAGGTGAAGATTTTGATCAGGTACTTGGTTTAGAGCTTGGTGCTGATGACTACGTTATAAAGCCTGCCGAACCGCGTGTATTACTCGCTAGAATAAATGCGCTGTTACGCCGTGGTCAACCTATCGTGAAAGCAAGTGAAGAGTTACAGTTTGGTGATCTAAGCATAGATAAAACAAGCCGTATCGTAAAATTAAATAATAATGAAATAACGCTTACTTCTCATGAATTTGAACTACTTTGGTTACTGGCCTCTAATGCGGGTGAAGTGCTTAGTCGTGAACATGTCCATCAACATATGATAGGACGTCAGTACGACGGCCTTGATCGAACTGTTGACGTTAGGGTATCACGCATTCGTAAAAAACTAGGTGACAATAGCGATAAGCCTTATCGTATCAAAACAGTGTGGGGACAAGGTTATTTATTTGTTTCTGATGCATGGGAATTATAATTAATGTTATGGGTTAGTCGGCTTTAATGGGAAAACTGTTTACGAGTTTATATATTTACATCGTGGTTTCTTTATTCGTAGTAAGCGGTGTAGTTGAACAGTTATGGCCTTATGAAGACTCACAGCAGCAAGTATTATTAGACGATGAGTTTGGGCAATCGCTTTGGTTGCTCTCACAAACTCCTAACGGTCTAAAAAAGCTAGAACATAATTTTGAAAGCCACATAATTGCTCGACGTGATTTAATATTACCTTTAGCACAACAAGCGAAATTAACAGACAATCACTACCTCTATTTATACGATAAACAACAACGTATTGTATGGTATGTAGAGCTTAGCGAAAATGAACTGCTACAGGTTGGTCCTGTAGGAGTATCAACGTCTACCCCCACTTCTGTTTGGCCATATTTATTATTACTTATTATTGTTGGTGTGCCTGTAGGTCTTTGGAGCTTTTTACTTTGGCGTGATTTTTCTAAATTGCGACACGCATGTGAGGCCGTCGAAGGCTTGCAAGATTTTCAATTAACAAATACCTCTAAATCGTTTTTTTACCCGTTACCGATACACTAAAAGTAATGCAACAACGTATAACTTTTTTATTAACAGCTCAGCAGGAGCTTACATCGTCTGTTTCTCATGAATTTCGAACGCCGTTGGCACGTCTTAAATTTGCAATTGCTATGCTCCAAGATCAACTTTTAGATGATAAAAGCGAAAAATATTTAGCTAATATGAGCGCTGATATAAATGAACTTGAATCACTTGTTTCAGAAATGCTTGAATACGCAAGGTTAGACTCTCAGCAACCAAGTTTACAGTCTGTAAGTTGTGATCTAGTCGGATTGGTTAAAACAAGTATTGAAAAGCTAAATTTTGATACGCGAACTAGACTTATAAATAACTTGCCTGATAAGTTAAGCTATAAATGCGATAGTCATTTCATTGCTCGCGTATTTCAGAACTTGGTTGGTAATGCTATTAAATACGCAACAAGCCAAGTAAAAGTAACACTGCTTACAGAACCTCGCAGAATACTATTTATTGTTGAAGACGATGGAATAGGTATCGCTGAAATGGAGCGAGAAAATGTGTTTAAACCTTTTACGCGCCTCGATAAGAGTAGAGACAAAAAAACAGGTGGGTTTGGTTTAGGACTCGCTATTGTGAGTAAAATTGTATCTTGGCATCAAGGTGATTACTGGGTTGAAAAATCAGTCCTTGGTGGGGCTAAATTTGTCATTAGCTTGCCGCTAAAAAGTAGTTTCACGGAGGATATAAAAAAAGCGCCTTAAGGCGCTTTTTTTGTGGTTAAAACCAAAATCAACAAGTAGCAAAGTAGTAGACCGTGTATTTTAAAAATAGTTTCCAATTATTTTATTTTTTTCTAATAACGGCATCAACATTTGCTCAAGCCCATTCAACTTTACTTCGTACATCATTGCTAATTGACTACCTAGTTTTGAATCAGGAAAGCCTTGTTGCTTAAACCACACAAGATAAGGCTCTGGCAGCATTAATAATGGGCGTCCTGCATATTTTCCAAACGGCATCTTGGTATTAATGGCAAGTTTTAATTGTTCTGGATCCATTCACTTACTTCAATGTATAAGACATAGTTAAGTGTAAGGTGTTTTAAGGAAATAAAATAGGCTGTGACGGGCAAGAAACAGCCTATTGAGTGAGGGAGTAGGCCCTCTTAATTAAGAATTTATGTTAGAAAATTAAACTTAGTTGAACTTTAATTAGCTGGAGTCTAATTAATTAAGTCTTAGAACATGAAGCTTATTTAACCAACACGAACAGTTTACCTGTTTTTTTACATGTTAGTTGGCCCGCTTGTAAAGGAATGTAAATAGAATTGATTTTCAGTCATCAAAAAGTATTAAAATAAATGTATAGTTCATTATTTTTTAGCTAGTGCTTGTTGATCTTTCCGGATTAAAATTTGTTCTAACTTGGGGGATTTATACCAATCTGCTTCTATATGGAGTCTATTTAACGGTAAGAAAATTGCGCTGAACTAGGCAAATTTTTTTACCTAGTTGTTCTAAATAAAAATTATTAACACGCTTCTACGTTCTGATAACGCCCATTACCTACATCCGTGTAGGAAAAAAGGCCAAATTATCTTTAGTAATTATTAAGGACTATATCTCACTTTACGTAAACAATTTTTGTTTTACATGTTCAGCAAAACCACTACCAGCCTCTAGGTAAAAGTTATAGGTCGAGTGTACGCCCATATCTTCAAGCTCTTTTTGTTGATCTGGGTAGTTTGCAATGGCAGTTACCTGACCTTTATAACCTGAGGCTTGGAGCTGCTCTAAGGCAAAAATATTCTGCATATGCTTTGGCATAGTAAGCATAACCATTTCTACATGAGAGTGGTTTACGCGTTGCCAAAAGTCGGGATCGGTTGCATCTGCAATCAGCACTTTTCTGCCTCTATTAATATGTTTATCAACCACCTCAGGTTTTATGTCAATACCAGCAACTAAATTTGGGTGCGTAGCGTTAATTGTTTCGTATGCACCAGTACCAATTCGACCCATTCCAAAAATAACTATTTTAGTATCGTTCAGATTTACAGGTAGTTCTTCTGCTAAGCGTGTTTTACTTTCGAACTTTAATAGCCAATGTTCTACTTTTACATATAACTCGTTGGAACGCTTGTTTAGAGGAGATGCAATCACAAAGGTGATAGAGACAGCGATAGCCATTACCGCTAACCATTCAGAGGTAATCATCCCCGTTGTAGCCGCTACCGCACATACAATAAGGCCAAACTCACTGTAATTGGATAAACTAAAGGCTGTAAGTAGCGACGTACGAGCACGTAGTTTAAATGCATTTGTAAATAAATAATAAAGGGCTATTTTAATCGGTAATACAAAAATAAGTATGATGGCAATAATTAAAGAATTAATCGTTAGCTCGGCATTTAAGCCAATGCTTAAGAAAAAACCAACCAGTAATATATCTTTTAAATTAAGTAACGATTTTGATAATTCGCCAGCTTTTTTATGCGGTGCAAACATCATTCCTATTATAAGTGCTCCTAAATCACCTTTAAGGCCTGCATATTCAAATGCGTTATAACCTGCAATAAGCGCAAAGAAAAAGCCAAATAATGGGAGTAGCTCACCATGTTTAGAGCGATTAAGCACCCAGTACATAAGAGGGCGCAATAAAGGTAGAGCAACAATAAGCGCTAACGCCCAAACATTAGGGACTTTGCCTGTACTAATTGCTAAAAATATTACGGCGAATATATCTTGCATTACCAATATACCAATGGCAATTTTGCCGTGTAAGCTTGCCATTTCTCCGCGTTCTTCGAGTACTTTCACCGCAAATACAGTACTAGAAAAACTTAGGGCAAATCCAACTAATAAGGCGCTTTGCCAACTCAAGTCGACAAAAAGAGGGAGGGCGAAGACCCCAAGCAATAACATAAAGCCACTGAATAAAGCACTACTAAAAATAATGTGAAGCGTGGCTGGTGCCCAGACTTGCGGTTTCATTAAGCTATTAACTTTGAGTTTTAAGCCAATGCTGAATAATAAAAGGGTAACACCAAGGGCTGCAATTGTATCAAGCAGTTCTGTACTTTTATAACCCGATAAATTTAAAGCAAAGCCTGCTAATAAAAAGCCAATAAGAGGAGGTAGTTTTAATTGGTAAACAGCAAAACCACAAACAAACGCGGTAGCAAAATAGATTAGTTCCATAATTCTTAATATCACTTCATTTGGTATTGCAGTGTAGCGAAAAACTCATATCAATGAAAATAAATATAGTGTAAAGACATGCTCATTTAATGAAGTTGATACTTTACTGCGTATGAAAAATGCTCATATAACACGTATTTAATCGTAAATAGCATGTAAATAACACTTTTTCACTGACAACCGCTTTTAAATATGGTTAAGATGCGATAACGAAGAGGTTTAAGTTAGAGCATATAACAGAGCCGCTCAGCTTAAGGAGAAATATATGTTTAAAAAGATTTTAGCATCGGTAGGTATTGGTGCCGCTAAAGTAGACACTATTTTAGAGACAGAGCACTTGCAACCAGGTCAGCTTTTCAATGCACAAATTGTAATTACTGCAGGTGATATAAGCCAAGAAATATCAGGCTTAGATTTGCTACTAATGACTCGTGTTAAAGTAGCAGGAGATGATGGGGATTATTTTACTAATCATGTAATTGATCAGTGGCGCATCACTGAAATTGGTACAATTGAGCCTGGCGAAGTTAAAAGTATTCCTTTTGAGGCGCGTCTTCACTCTGAAACACCAATTACAGAAATTAATGCAGGTTACAATCAATCTCACGTTTGGCTAGAAACTGGTTTGGATATTGATTTAGCACTTGACCCTACTGATAAAGACCATTTGCATATTTACCCTAATGAAGCAGTTAAAACCTGTATGCAGGCAATGGAAAAATTAGGTTTTAGCTTAGCTAAAGCTGATGTGGAGAAGGGGCATTTACGCGCATCTACATTTCAGTCTGTATCTGGCTGTTATCAAGAGCTTGAATATAAACCTAATAGCAGAAGCTTATTTGGCATTCAGGAAATTGAATTGTCGTTTGTGCCGGAAGCGCATAAAACACATGTTTTAATTGAGCTCGATCGTGCTTTTAAAGGTGATGGTTATATTGACGTAACAATAGAGCATGATCATGTTAATCTTTCACAGCTTTGTGATCAGTTAGAGCGTTTATTTGCTTAATACTCGCCAGTGATTTAAACAAACCCAGCTTAGGCTGGGTTTTTGTCTATAGGATTTAATATGCAGTTTAAATGTGAGTCATTTGAGGCTTTTGATACACATACACTTTTTACTATTGTACGCGGTCGGGTGGATGTGTTTGTAGTTGAGCAGGCTTGTCCTTACCCAGAGTTTGATGATAATGATGTTGCTGTGACTACTCGGCACATATATAGCATTGATAATAATAAGTTGCTTAGCTACGCTCGTTGTTATGATAGAAACGCGCAGTACAGCTCAATAGGGCGTGTTTTAGTGAATGAAAAGGTACGAGGCAAAGGTTATGCAAGTGAGCTTGTAGCTACAGCTATAAATTGTTGTAAAGACCAGTGGCCTGAGCGTGATATTTACATTGGCGCGCAAACATATTTACTCGACTTTTATCGCTCATTTGGTTTCGAAAGTGTGGGGGAAGAGTACCTTGAAGATGGTATTCCTCATCAAGACATGATTTTAAAAGTGGTTTAGTGATTTTAGTTACGCTAAGTGACTTAATTTAATAGCTAACAAAATAGCCCACAAATGTGGGCTATTTTTATAGTGCTTAACCTAATAACGAATGTAAAAAAACTGTACCTATTGCTAGTGGGCATACAAACTTAGTATACCAAGGCCATATTTTCCAAAAAATGTATTATGGACTTCAGGGTTTCCCTGCTGAATAGCTTTGAGTAGTGAACCCCTGTACCAAATCCAACCAACAAATATACAACACATTAACCCTAATAGTGGTTGGGCAACTTTCGTTGTAAGTGTTATAACCAGACCAAATAAAGAGCTGAGATTGCATACAATTGTAATACTAACGACAGTAATTAAAGCGCCAATGAACCAAGTAGCTTGCACACGTTTCATTGCAAAGCGTTCTACTGTGTATGATACCGGTGCTTCAAGCATTGAGATTGATGATGTTAGCGCTGCTATGCTCATCAACGCAAAAAATGCAAAGCCAACAAATAAGCCTACGCTACCCATACCATCAAATAATGCAGGTAGTACTTGGAATACTAATGTATCTTCTGATAACAGCTTCCCTGTTACCGGTGAAAATATTTCTACGCCTTGTGCTTGAGCGACATACATTGCAGGAATAATAAGTAAACCTGCTACAAAGGCAATGAAGACGTCAATAAGGGTTACATAAGCACCTAATGAAACGAGGTTCTCTTTTTTACTAATGTATGAGCCATAAATAATCATTACACTGGTACCCAATGATAATGAGAAAAAAGCTTGGCCTAACGCACTGACTAATAACTGAGGATCAAAAATAGAAGAAAAATCAGGAACTAAGTACGCCTTTAAGCCTTCCATTGCGCCATTTTGCGTCATTACATAAGCAATTAATGAAAATAAAATTCCCAGTAATGCAGGCATTAAACGCTTTGACCATTTTTCTATACCATTTTCAACACCTCGACTAATAATAGCGACGGTTAATAAGATAAAGATCATAGTAAATATAATATTTCGCGTAAGTGATTGCTCGCTTAGCCATGTGGATGTAGAGTTTGCACCAACAAGCGTCGCTATTGGCTCTGCTGTTGCGCTGAGCATCCAACCGGCAACAATCGCGTAAAAACTTAATATAAATCCAGCACATAAAATACCGCCAAAACCAACAATAAACGCGAAGTGTTTTTGCCAAGGTCTATTAGATATTTTTTGAAGCGATGAAACTGCATTTGCTTGACCATGGCGACCAATCATAAGTTCGGCCATTAAAGCTGGGTAAGCCAAAAAGAACGCGAGTACTAAATATGCAACTAAAAAAGCAGCACCACCATTGCTGGCTGTTTGTGTAGGGAATCCCCAAATATTACCCAAGCCAACAGCAGAACCTGCGGCGGCCATAATAAAACCAAAACGAGAACTAAACTCGCCTCTAACTGCGCTCATATTATTGTACTTCTCTATTTTTTGACGGCGCAGACAATCTACTGGAAATGTAAAAAAATAAAAAGTGCTTATTTGCTGATCTCACACAATTTAGTATGCCAGTAGTATGGTATACGCGATGTTTTTAATAAATGTTACTGTATAGTTAAAGTTAACAGGTTGTTTTTGTTTTTAAAATGTTAATTACAGGGTGTAATTAATGCTTTACGCTTTGTGATGTTGAACGATAATAAGTGTAAAACAGGCTCCACCTAATTGGTTACTTTTACTTACTTTTACGCTGCCATGATGCCAATCAGCTACTTTTTCAACAATCGCAAGGCCAAGCCCATAGCTTTTATCTGCGCGGTTACGATGTTCTTCTTCTTTTGAAAAATGGGCTAAATACGTTGTTAAAATTTTCTTTTGCTATACCAGGGCCATCGTCTTCAACAGTGATTACAAGCTGGTGTTCGTACACTTTAGCACTTAGATAAATATGTAGCTCTGCGAAGTCACAAGCATTATTTAATAAGTTAGTTATTGCACGAGCAAGCCAATGTAAGTCGGCATTGATAATGTCACTTGAGCTATTAAGTTGTACGTTGAGCATTTGCGATTCAAATTTAGGTGCAAGTTGTATTAATATATCACTGAGATAGTGCTTAATATTAGTTGAAGAGTAGGTCAATTTGTTGGCATTTTGCTCAAGCGTTGCAAAGGCTAAATAGCTTTTTAACATAGACTCCATATGGTCTAAATCGCTTTCCATACGGGATAAATATTTTTTTATTTGTTGCTCATCATAGCTATCAATAGCCGCATCTAATCCAAAGCGCAGGCACGCAATGGGTGTACGAATATCGTGAGATAAGCTTGACGCCATTAGTTTATTTTCGGCGACTAGTTTTTCTATCTGACTGGCCATTCTGTTAAATGTGAGCTCTACATCTTTTATGTAGGTGAAGTGCGACACTTTAATTCTTGCTTGTACATTACCTGAGGCAAACTTTTTAGCTGCTTCATTTAAGACTGTTAAGCGCTTTGCAAGAGGGGTAATAATAAACCCCATAAATACGCACAAACCAGCATAAAATAGTAGTGTTAAAAATATATCATTGCGCTGCTCAGTATCTACGCGTTTGTCTAACCGCATTGATATATGAAAGGGGCTTAATATTTGACTACTATAAAGCATATAGAAGCCTTGTTGATCTTCTAAAATCAACCCACCGGCAGTGTGCATCTGTAATAATAATGAAGGAGGTAGTGCGAGAGATTCATTGTGCTTGTAATCAATTAATAAATTAAACTCATTCGCTAGTTGCTTTACATAACGACCACGTTCAGAAGTTGGGATATTAGCTAATTGTTTGCTAAAGCCCATTATCATCTTACCTTGTACACTAAATTCATCTTCTGAGGTTTGTGTTTGTTGGCTAAATGCATCAATTAACCAGCCAAGTACAACGATAGATAAAAGCGCACTGCTAAGTAGTGAAATATAAAACGTCTTCACTTATGTATCACTTTTTACCATGCGGTAGATACGAGTAAGTAACCTCGTCCCCATATAGTTTTAATTTTAGTCGGATTTTGTGGATCATCATTAAATTTTTTGCGCAGTGCTGAAATAAGTACGTCAACACTTCTATCCAAGCCGTCATACTCACGGCCTTTTGTTGCTTTAAAAACAGCATCACGTGATACGACTTGACCCGCATTACTCGTTAAATAGTGAAGAAGTAAATACTCTGCGCTGGATATATTTATATCAAGATCGTTTAATTTTACGCTTCTAGATTCTGTGTTAATACTCAGCGCGCCAACCGTTATTAATTTTTCGTTTGCCAGTGATTTGTTTGGTTCATTATTTTGGCGAAGTGCAGCTTTAATTCTAGCTAAAAGTGCACGAGGGCGAACTGGTTTCATGACATAGTCACTTGCACCAACTTCTAACCCTATTACTTCATCCATTTCTTCATCGCGTGCGGTGAGCATTATAATAGGAGTTATAAAAGCTACGCAGTTCTCTGCATACGCTAATTCCGTCTTGTCCAGGAAGCATAATATCAAGTAGGACAATGCTAGGATTTAAGGTTTTTACTTGGCCAATAACCTCGTCGCCTCGATGGCATACATGGGTCGTATAACCTTGCTCCGTTAAGTATTCTGCAACCCACTGAGCGAGCGATACATCATCTTCAATGAGTAAAATAGTGCCGTAGTTATTCATAAATTATCCTTAATGTGTTTATTAAAATAATCGCCAACGGCGTTTCTTTTGTCTGTTTTGATATACCCACTGTAGTTTTACTTCTGTAAGGCTAATAACTTTAGATGTATTACTATCAAAGAGCTCAAATGAGATACTCTGCTGTGAATCAAAAGCATAATTAAAAGTTCCTTCCTTTTGTTTAAGCCAGCATTGCATAATGTACTTTGAGGTCGCATCGCGTAAGCAGTAATTGCCAAACGTTGGCTGATGCCATGTTAGAGTGATATCAGCATAACAGTTTCTTCCTTCTCTAAGTGCGACACAAGTATCTGGAAGCGCAATAAGAGCATTGGGCATTTCATCTGCTTTTGATAAAAATGCCGTAGGGAAAAGCAGAAAAGCACAGACCCATCTAAAATACATAACGAAGGCCTACCTTGGCTTGGTGTTGATATCTTCGAGTAATAATAGGGCTTTCATCAATCTCATTTGAAAACCAAGTCGTCAGCCATCCTGCTAAAAAGACCCAATCTTGGTTAATTGGGTACTCAGCATGGAATTCAAACATCATACTGCTACTTGCATTTGTTCTATAAATTGGACGATCACTCGTCGCTTCACTACTGTCTATACCAAAATAATAATTGGTGAAGTCACTAGAGTAAGCACTCAACCCAACTCCAGTTCTAAACTCCCAGTTACGCCAGGGTAAAATATGGCTAAAAAAGGTATTTACGATCCAGCCATTATGTGTGCCAGAAATGTCATGAAGGTATTCAAAAGAAATTTGTGAGTTTTCAAATCGACGAGTTAATCTGAGTCCGGTATCAAAATCGTAGTTACGTGTTTTTATACCCCTTAACTCATCGATAATGCCATCATTGTATAGACCAAGTCCTTTATCGTTAAAGCCACTTTGAACATTTGTACCTAAAATATCGAGACCCCAATCAAACTTGTCTATCAGGCTGTAACCTACAACAAGGCCGCCACTTAGTTGATTATGATCAAAGTCGAGATAAAAATTTTCATAAGATAGGGCAAGTGTTAAGTCAACCAGCATTCCATGGTCATAAGAGTCGACACCTATTAGGTAAGAGTCACCGATATGATAACCAACACCAGCGCTCCAATCCCATGCAAAACCTTGAGTTGGCTCTAAGGTGTTATCAGCATAATAACGATTACTTGCCATACTTGAAGTACTAAAAATACTCATACATAAGAGTGTAATGATAAAAAAGTATAATTAAGTAAAGCGTTTTTCATCTCAAAAGAGCCTAATTATTATATGTTATAAAGCGTAGTATATTGTTAATACGTTCCTTAAATCTGTAAAAAAATGTAGCAAACATTAGAAATTACTGAACTTTAATTTTATCGATTAATATACTGCTTAAATAAAATTGCATCATTGGGGTTAATGCACTTATTTCTGTACGATTACATGGACCGCTAAGCTTTGTTAAGCTTGATAACTTAGATAGTGTTTTGTAGCTAGGAATTTGTATTTCTTTACCTAACCTTGCTAAACGTGCCTCTTCTGTATTTTGCTGGTGGATAAAGGCAACAACTTCTAATTCATTCGTAATTTTTTGTTCTTCATTAAAACTATACACTAGCGGCTCACGATGAAAGCTTGCGCTGTCGATTGAAGACTTAGCAAACCAGACAATGTCGCCAGACTTTTTATGAGTTAGACGCATGCTGACTTGAGCAAAAATAGTGGCACATTGTTGAATTGGGTACTGTTGGGCAACCTCTGTATAAAACGAAAAGGGCTTTTTTGGCTGTTTAATTAAATATTTTGTATCGTCTGTAAATGACAAATCAAGCTGCTGTATAGTAAGAACATAGTCACTATTATTTTTTGTCGTTACTTTTAATGCTTTGTCGTTTAATGCTTGGCTTATTTGCGATAATAGTGTGTCTGTTAGGCTTGCTTTGTCTGAAATTATCTTAACAGTTTGATTTTTTATAACTTTATGTGCAGGTAATTGAACAGATTTAACTTTTGGTGACGAATGAGTCGTTTCATATTCAAGCTGGTATGTTTGGCTTTTTAAGTTAGGCTTCAACGGCATAGCTAAAGGCTCCGCTGGTTGTTTTGTGATAACACACCCGCTTAAAAATAAAATAAAAAGTGACACAACTAAAAAACGCATAAGTACTTCACACCCACTAAAAATACAATAATCGTCGTATTGTACGTTAGTCCAAACAAAACTTCATGATATTATGTACCTAGATGTAGTTTAAAAAGATAAAAATTATAAAAAATGAAGTACCTCCCCCTGTATTGTATGGCCTTCTAGCGCTGTGTTTATTGCTTAGCTCAATAGATGTCGTAGCAAAAGCGGATCCCGGTTGGGATTCATTTGTAAAAAAGTACGGTCGCTATGCCGAAAAGAAACTAAAGAGTAAAGGTATTCCCGGTGCGGCATTATCGATAGTTAATATTCAAAATAGTGACTACATTCATCCGATAGGAGCTACCAAAGCACGTAATGGGCAAAGTGTTGATGCTCATACTCGTTTTAGATTGGCATCTGTGTCTAAAACCTTTGCAGGTTCGTTAGCTGCAAAGCTAGCCTCTGACGGGATATTAAGGTTAGATGAACCAATAAGTAATTATATTCCAGAGTTCAAAAACACAGTGTATGAAGATGATTTAAAAGTATTTCACCTTTTAAGTCACTCAAGTGGTTTAGTACCAAATGCATACGATAACTTAATTGAGTCGCGTATGCGCTACCCCGATATTGTTGAAAAGCTACTTAGCGTTAAGCCAATTTGTGAACCCGGACAATGCTACGGTTATCAAAATGTAATGTTTAGCTTAATTGACGATGTGATTTTTCACGCTACAAATAAAAGTTATTCCCAATGGTTAAGTAAAGCTGTTTTTTTACCTCTGAAAATGGCAGATGCCAGTTTAGGTTATGACGGTATGGTAAAAGATAAAAATTTTGCACTCCCTCACGTGCGTGGTAAAAAGCGTTGGTATACTGCTAAACTTAAAAAAAATTACTATAAAGTAGGGCCCGCAGCAGGTGTTAATGCCAGTGCTAGTGACATGGCTATTTGGTTAAAAGCGCAACTAGGACAATACCCTGATGTTCTATCGCTAGATGCGTTAGCAAAACAAACACGTCCTTATACACATACAAAAAAGAACTGTATCGCAGGGTGTGGAAAAAGCATCTTAATGAAGCATATTACGGCTTAGGCTGGCGTGTTTATAACTACGCGGAAGAAACGCTTTATTATCATAGCGGGTGGGTGCAAGGCTATAGAAGTGATGTGGTTGTATTTCCTCACTTAAATATTGGTTTTAGCTTAATAGTTAATGCTGAAACTGGCGTAATCAATGAACTAACGACTGAATTCATCGACAGACTATTAGAATACAAACGAGGTAAAAAAATATGAATAATAAAATAATATTAGCAATCATTTTTTTAGTTATGTTATTTAATTGTAGTTTGGCATTTGCAACACCGGATGAAATATATTTGTTTCGTCATAGCGAAAAATTAGCGGGTAAAAATCCAGCGCTCTCAGAGGCGGGAAAGGCACGTGCAAATAATTTAGTTACTTTTTTTAAAGAATATCAAAAGATACATATTTTCAGCAGCAACTATAAACGTACGTTACAAACAGCAGCTCCTTTGCAGGCATATTTTAATATCGACGTAAATGTGTATAACGCAGGTGAGCTAAGTGATTTAAAAAATGAGTTACTAAAACTAAAAGGTGTAGCTGTTGTTATTGGGCACAGTAATACAACACCGCAACTAGCCGAGCTACTTTCGAATGAAAAAGTGCTAGCAATGAGTGAAACACAATTTACTCAGTACTTTATATTAAATAAGAAGCCCAGTAGTACTGGCAGTGAATATGATGTAACCCATCATAAAATGAGTTTTTAATTTAAAACGTAAAATAACAAAAAACCAGCATTAAGCTGGTTTTTTCATTAAACACACTAGGTTACTTAAAATAGTAATTTAGTTACGTGGTAAATGTATTTTTCTCTCAGCACTTTGAAGATAAAGTACAATAGTGTGACCAATTGTTTGTAACTTAGTCGCACCAGTTTCACGTACGATAGCTTCAAAAATAAGAGCTTTAGTTTCACGATCGTCAGTCGGCGCTTTCACTTTAATCAATTCGTGAATTTCTAACGCACTTTTAATTTCCATTACTACGCCTTCGGTTAAACCGTTAGAACCTAGTAAAACTACTGGCTTGAGGCTATGTGCCTGACCTTTTAAAAACTGCTTTTGTTTATTTGATAATGTCATGTTTATACAAATTTTGCTGAATATGGCTTGAATTAAGGGTATTCTACCGCCATCTAAAGAATATTACTAATTAGTTGCGTGTTAATTTATGACAAATAAAAAACAGTCAGCCAGTTCACAGCGATGGCTGAAAGAACATTTTGATGATAAATATGTTCAAGAAGCGCAAAAAAAGGCTGGCGTTCTAGAGCGGTTTTTAAATTAGATGAAGTTCAGAACAGAGATAAAATACTGCGTCCGGGTATGACAGTGGTAGATTTAGGGGCAGCGCCGGGTAGTTGGTCACAGTATTTAGCCGAAAAAGTGGGTGATAAAGGTCAAGTAATAGCATGTGATATTTTACCGATGGATTCCCTTGCAGGTGTAGACTTCTTACAAGGTGACTTTCGTGAGGAGGCTGTATTAAATGCATTATTAAAACGCATTGATGGGAAAAATGTTGATGTGGTATTCTCTGACATGGCACCAAATATGAGTGGTAATAATTCAGTTGATCAAGCTGGTAGTATGTATTTGGTAGAGCTTGCATTAGATATGTGTAGCCAAGTGCTAAAGAAAAATGGTGCATTTATTGTTAAAGTGTTTCAAGGTGAAGGCTTTGATCAATACTTACAAGACGTACGTAATAGTTTTAAAGTAGTGAAGATACGTAAACCTGATGCCTCGCGTGCCCGTTCTCGGGAAGTATATATAGTAGCGACTGGATACAAACTGTAGTACAGTTGCTTGGCGTTTAGTTGAATTTAAATTAATTGGATACAAGAGGTTAACCCCTTGAGCGATATGGCGAAAAATTTAATACTATGGCTGGTCATTGCAGTTGTGCTGATGTCAGTCTTTCAGAGCTTTAATGGTGGCGATCAAGTTGATCGTCAGACAAGCTATAGTCAATTTGTTAAAGACGCCCGAAATGGCTCTATACAAGAAGTGGCAATTGAAAGTACCAGTGGGACAATTACAGGTACTAAAACCAGTGGCGAACGTTTTCAAACGATTATGCCTATTTATGACAAAGATATTTTAAATGACTTATTAAAAAGTAATGTGAATGTGAAAGGTGTAAAACCTGAAGAACAGTCATTTTTAGCAAGTATATTTATTTCTTGGTTCCCAATGATACTGCTTATTGGTGTATGGATATTCTTCATGCGTCAGATGCAAGGCGGCGGCGGTAAAGGCGCTATGTCATTTGGTAAGAGTAAAGCGCGTTTAATGAGCGAAGATCAAATTAAAACAACGTTTGCAGATGTTGCTGGTTGTGATGAAGCGAAAGAAGATGTTACCGAATTGGTAGACTTTTTACGTGACCCTTCTAAGTTTCAAAAACTTGGCGGTAGTATTCCTAAAGGCGTACTAATGGTTGGTCCTCCTGGTACTGGTAAAACGTTACTTGCAAAGGCTGTTGCGGGTGAAGCGAAAGTACCGTTTTTTACAATTTCTGGTTCAGATTTTGTTGAAATGTTTGTAGGTGTTGGTGCATCACGTGTACGTGACATGTTTGAGCAAGCTAAAAAAGCAGCGCCTTGTATTATCTTTATAGATGAGATTGATGCTGTTGGTCGTAAACGTGGTGCTGGTATGGGCGGCGGTAACGACGAACGTGAGCAAACACTTAACCAAATGCTAGTAGAAATGGATGGCTTTGGTGGTAACGAAGGTATTATCGTTATTGCAGCAACTAACCGACCAGATGTATTAGACCCAGCATTACTTCGTCCAGGTCGTTTTGACCGTCAAGTAGAAGTAGGTTTACCTGATATTCGTGGCCGTGAGCAAATACTTAAAGTACACATGCGTAAGGTGCCATTAGGCGATAACGTTGAAGCGGCACTTATTGCAAGAGGTACCCCAGGTTTCTCCGGTGCTGATTTAGCAAACTTAGTAAATGAAGCTGCACTTTATGCCGCACGTGGCAATAAGCGTGTTGTAAGTATGGCTGAATTTGACGCTGCTAAAGATAAAATCATGATGGGTGCAGAACGCAAAACCATGGTGATGAGCGAGCAAGAAAAAGCAATGACTGCGTATCATGAAGCAGGTCACGCAATTGTGGGCCGTATGGTGCCAGAACATGATCCAGTTTACAAAGTATCTATTATTCCACGTGGCCGTGCGCTAGGTGTAACAATGTACTTGCCTGAACAAGACCGTGTTAGCCATTCAAAAGAGCTTTTAGAATCAATGATTTCTAGCCTTTACGGTGGTCGAATTGCTGAAGCGCTTATTTATGGTGCTGATAAAGTAACAACAGGTGCGAGTAATGATATTGAACGAGCTACAGATATTGCTCGTAAAATGGTTACACACTGGGGTTTAAGTGAAAAGCTAGGTCCGTTACTTTACGCTGAAGATCAAAATGAAATGTATATGGGTGGCGGCGGCAGTCGTGCATCTAGCATGTCAGACGACACAGCAAAGATAATTGATGCAGAGGTTCGATTACTTTCAGATCGTAACTATCAACGAGCAGAAGAAATATTAAAAGAAAACATTGATATTCTTCACTCAATGAAAGATGCCCTGATGAAGTATGAAACTATTGATGCTAAGCAAATTGATGATTTAATGGCGCGCCAACCAGTGCGTGAACCGCGTGATGCACATGACCGCCATGAAGCAAAACCGGTAAAAGCTGAAGGCTCTCAAGAGCCAGTTAGCGATGGAAGTCAAAAATCGGATGATTCATCGAAAAAAGATGAAACAAACCTTGATGATAAAGCTGAATAATCGTTAAAATAGCGAATGAAAGCCCCGTACTTCGGGGCTTTTTTGTATCAGTTATTTATACCAATTTTATTGATAGATGTTCATTCTAGCGAATTAAATAACTCACTAACTTCGCTGAGAAATTATTTATATAGAATAACTATATGTCATCATTTCGCCTTGTTACTAAGCTATTTACTTATCGCTATAATAGATCATTAATTTAATTTTATTGGAAAAAGAATAAAGGTTGGCAATGACTAACATATTAAAGCTTCCCAGAGGACGTACGCTTAATATTGAAAAGCCCGTTATTATGGGAATATTAAATGTAACGCCGGATTCATTTTCTGATGGTGGGCAGTTTTTAGACCCAACAATAGCACTGAAACGTGCAATGCAGTTATTGGATGATGGTGCGAAAATTGTAGACATAGGCGGAGAATCTACCCGCCCCGGCGCACCAAATGTGAGTTTGAAAGATGAACTTGCCCGCGTAATTCCCGCTATTAAAGCAATACGTGAGCACAGTGATTGCGTTATTTCAATTGATACCAGTAAAGCGCAAGTAATGGAACAAGCAATACTCGCAGGGGCTGATATAGTCAACGATGTAAGAGCTTTGCAAGAATTAGATGCGTTAGAAACGGTTGCGCACTATGAAGATGTAGCAATTTGTTTAATGCATATGCAAGGGCAACCTCGCAGTATGCAATGTGCACCTCATTATGATGATTTGTTTGCAGATATAAATATGTTTTTTAGTCAACGTATTAAAGCCTGTGAAACAGCCGGGATTAAGTTTGAACGACTTATCCTAGATCCTGGTTTTGGATTTGGAAAAACGCTTAACCATAACTATCAAATATTGGCTAAGTTTAATGATTTTAATAAATTGGGTTTGCCATTATTGGCTGGTTTATCTCGTAAATCGATGATAGGTAATTTATTAAATAGAGAAACAAGTGAGCGATTGGCAGGTAGCTTAGCAGGTGCGCTAATCGCGGCGCAAAATGGCGCAAAAATTATTCGCGTACATGACGTAAAAGAAACCGCAGACGTGCTTAGTGTATTACGAGCCTGCGAACAAGGAATACAATAATGAAAGAAAGAAAATATTTTGGCACTGATGGAGTGCGTGGATTAGTTGGTACAGCACCTATTAACCCAGAGTTTGCTATGAAATTAGGTTGGGCAGCAGGGCGTGTTTTATCTCTGGGTGGCACTAAAAAAGTAATTATTGGTAAAGATACACGTATCTCAGGTTATATGCTTGAAACAGCACTTGAAGCTGGGTTAATTGCCGCAGGTATTGACGTCGTGTTACTTGGCCCTATGCCAACGCCTGCTGTTGCCTATTTAGCGCAAACGTTTCGTGCGGAAGCGGGAATTGTAATTAGTGCATCACACAACCCTTATTACGATAATGGTATTAAGTTTTTTAACGGACAAGGCCTAAAGCTAGCTGATTCCGTAGAGCTTCAAATAGAAGCGATGCTTGATGAGCCAATGACTTGCGTTGCATCTGATAAATTAGGTAAAGCATCTCGTTTAGTCAGTGCAGATGGCCGTTACATAGAATTTTGTAAAAGTCAGTTTCCACAAGGTTTGTCATTAGAGGGTCTCAAAGTCGTCGTTGACTGTGCTAATGGTGCTACATATCATATTGCTCCTTCTGTTATGCGCGAACTTGGTGCTGAAGTAATTACCCATGCGTGTGAGCCAAATGGCGTAAACATAAATCATGAATGTGGTGCTACACACGTAGATACACTTAAACGTAAAGTACTTGAATTTAAAGCAGACGTAGGTATTGCTTATGATGGTGATGGTGATCGCGTTATGATGGTTGATCATAATGGCCGTGTATTTGATGGTGATGATCTAGTTTATATAATTGCGTGTCAAGCAGCCCAAGAAGATAACTTAGGTGGTGGCGTAGTTGGGACTGTTATGTCTAACATGGGTCTTGAAAATGCTTTAAAAGCCAAAGGAATTGAGTTCGCACGTAGTAAAGTAGGCGATCGCTACGTTATGGAATTACTGCAGCAGAAGGGTTGGAAAATTGGTGGGGAAAGCTCGGGCCATGTTCTAAATCTAGATTTGATCAGTACCGGGGATGGTATTATTTCAAGCCTACAAGTATTGGCTGCAATGGTTGCACAAAACCGCACTCTACAAGACTTAGGTGCAGGCTTTACTAAATACCCAATGAAAATGATTAACGTACGTTATACACCGGGAACTGATCCAACGAGTACAACAGAGGTCCTTGCAGCTGTTGCCGAAGTAGAGAAAAGCTTAGGTGATAAAGGGCGCGTTTTACTTCGTAAATCAGGTACTGAGCCTGTTGTGCGTGTTATGGTTGAAGCAGAACAAGAAAAAATAGTGCTTGATAGTGCGCAAAAAATTGCGACAGTTGTCGAATCTATGAGCAAATAAACTGATTGATAACAATAACCTCTTGTAACTTTGGGCGAGAAAAGTTAATATCTCGCCCGCTTTCTAATGTGGAGTGGAAAAATGGCAATACGCAAGCCAATGGTCGCAGGCAACTGGAAAATGAACGGTTCGTTAGAGCTAATTAAACAAATGTCTGGTGCCATCAACAATGTTAAATCAAAAGAGATAGACATTGTCTTATTTCCCCCGTTCCCATTAGTATCATCAATGGTTTTAACCGGAGTCTGTACAGGAGCGCAAACTGTTTCTGAAAACGAACCAGGCGCCTTTACCGGTGAAGTTGATGCGAAACTTATTAAAGATTTAGGCGCGAAGTACGTGCTAGTAGGTCATTCAGAACGACGCAGTATTTATAATGAAAGTAATACTACGGTCGCTGAAAAATTTGCTCGAGCTCAAAATGTTGGTCTCATTCCAATCTTATGTGTGGGTGAAAGTGAAACAGAGCAAGAAAATGGTAAAACTGAGCTTGTCGTTTCTACACAAATTGATGCAATAATTAATAAATTAGGTGTAGCGGCACTAAAAGATTCTGTGATAGCATACGAACCCGTTTGGGCCATCGGCACAGGTAAAACTGCATCGCCAGAACAGGCACAAAACGTTCACAAATTTATCCGTGATAAAATTGCTTCATTAGATGGCAATTTAGCACAAGGGCTTACCATCTTATATGGTGGTAGCGTTAATGAAAAAAATAGCGAATTATTATTTGCACAAACAGATATAGACGGTGGCCTAATTGGTGGTGCTAGTCTAAAAGCAGATTCATTTATTGCAATTTGTAAAAGTGCAGAAGGAACCGTATAAGATGTACGAAATTTTATTAGTAGTTTATTTAGTTGTTGCCTTGGCATTAGTTGGTATGGTTTTAATCCAACAAGGTAAAGGCGCAGATATGGGCTCTTCATTTGGTGCCGGTGCGTCTGCTACTGTTTTTGGATCGTCAGGTGCTGGTAATTTCATGACGAAAACAACGACAAGTTTGGCAACTGTATTTTTTGTTTTAAGCATTGTTTTAGGTAACCTTACTGCGGGTCAAATTAAAAAGACTGACGAATGGGAAAATCTAGAAGCAGCGCCTGCAGTTGAAACAGTGTCTCCTGTAGAAGAGGATGTTCCTGTAACATCTACGAAAGAGAAAAGCTCTGACGTACCAAATTGATTTAACTTAAATAAATGTTAGACGATTTATATTCCTCATTTAAATCATTAAGTTTAACACTTAAGCGAAAGCTTGAAATGCGGATGTGGTGGAATTGGTAGACACGCCACCTTGAGGGGTGGTGCTTTAGGGCGTGGGGGTTCAAGTCCCCCCATCCGCACCAAATTTAATAAACCAGTAACAGAAATGTTACTGGTTTTTTTTAATAAAAATAATTTTGATTGTTTTTCGAACTACTCAGCCTGTTTTTAAATTATTTCATATAAATTCGCGAAAAATCACAAAAAAACTAGAAATATTACAAATATAGTTAACACTTATGGTTATTAAGCCGATAATAGTTATAGACAATAAAATAAGGTAATCAATATGGCCGCAGGCTTCTCTTTTCAAAACCTAAGCATAACTAAAAAAATACATGCAATAACATGTATTGCAGTTTTGGCTTTTTTAGCGATCGTTCTGATCAATTATTTTGCAATGAATGATAATAGGATATCACTTAATGAAATGGAGAGCTCTACATACAAGGTTGTTAAGCTTACTTCAGAAAATGTTAGTACTTTAGAAAAGTTAGACGAGCTTTATACTCAAGCTGTCACATTCGGTGAGCAAGACCTTGTTGTTAAAGCAAGTGACACTTATAAATTGTTAGAAACGAATATTAATTTAATTGAACAGATAAATGAATCCTATATAAACAGTGAGACAAAAAAGCAGTTAGCTAATTATGAAGAGATATCTTCGATTATTGCCAATGGGATGGTTAGTGGCACTGCTGATTTTAGTAAAATTCAACAGCAAGCTCAGTTAAAAACATCTCTTTATAACGAGGTCTTAAGTAATTTTAAAAGTGCGCAACAAAAAGCAGACAATCGTTTTTTTGAACTTGTTACTAGTACCAAAGATCGTTCTGACTATGCATTAACTTTAATGCTAGTCGTATCCGTCGTATCGTTAATATTACTATTATTTATGGCCGTTTGGATTGCCAGAGGGATTGGCTCGTCAGCTAGTGATGCTGCAAATAACTTAAGCTTATTAGCAAGCGGTAAAGGCTCTCTTAGCACACAATTAAAAGTAAGCTCTGAAGATGAAATAGGGCAAGTATCAATTAACTTTAATGCGTTTATTACTCTGCTTAGAGAAACTGTACTTGAGGTTATTGCCGTGTGCGAACCTTTGATGGAAAATTCTACGCGACTTGTTCAGGGGATGGAGCAAGCTGAGCGTGCCACAACGAAACAAACTACCGATGCTGAAATTGTTAAGCAATCAATGGAAGAAATGAAGCAAAGCGTTGGTGATATCTCTCAATCAGCCGCTAGTGCTTCCCATGCAGCTGAAACAGCAGAAAAAGAGGTTGAACAAAGCAGAACTCAAGTACAGATGTCAGTAACTGCATCTCGCACGCTTAGTAATGAAATAAACCAAGCTGCTACTACAATAAATAAACTGGCGGATGATACAAAAAATGTATCACAAATATTGAATGTAATTACTTCTATTGCAGATCAAACTAATTTACTTGCACTTAACGCCGCCATTGAGGCAGCTCGTGCTGGTGAGCATGGCCGTGGTTTTGCTGTTGTAGCTGATGAAGTTCGTGAATTAGCATCTCGTACAGCACATTCGACCAATGAAATACGCGAGTTATTAGGTGCATTAACAACAGCTGCTAATGAATCTGTGACAGCGATGACTTCGGCAAGGGACATGGCTACTGATAATGCGACCGCAGCAGAAAAAACAGGGATTTCTATTGAAAAAATTGCAGAGCAAATGCTCGAAATAAATGGAATGAACTCTCAAATAGCTGCTGCTACGGAAGAACAAACCTCTGTAGCTGCAATGGTAGTAGAAAACGTATCGAATATGCACGTATCGTTTGAGGATACCATGGACTCATTATTGGCAGCACGTGATGTTGCTAAAAACCTTCATTACCTATCAGATAACTTATTAGATGCAACAGCTAAATTTAGAATAGAGTAGTAATACTTTTAAGTAACTATATTTATTAAAACTAAAAAACCACAATTAAAAATAATTGTGGTTTTTTTTATTCATCAGTAAATTAAAATTTACCAACTACCTTTACGCTACCATTGACCTTTGCACTATCAACATAACCTATTGCGTCGTTGTTTGCTGCAACAAAGTCGAGTACTGCTTGATCATTATCTAGCTTTTCAGGAGGGGTTCCTTTACCTGTAAATACCAGCTTTGACCAATAGGCATTGAGCTGACTACTCGATTTACCAACAACCTTATCATTAAACTCATCGGCAACACTATTGCCATTTTGGTTTACTGGATTTACTTTCGCACCATTATCAAATGATTTACTTTTACCTAAATAAATCTTTTTGATTGTATCTGCATCAAGGTTACTTGTATTACTCGCATTTACGATAACAGCTACCTCAGCAGAGGCGCTGATTGAGCATAATGTTAGTGCACTGGCTAAAATTAACTTCTTCATGGTTTGCTCCAATTAAAATACTAGGTCTATGCCTACAGCAATAACATCAGTTTCTGTATCTGTTATGTCATCTTCAAATCGACTAAAATCTATTTTAAATGCAGCAGAAGGGTGGAAGTCGTATCGAGCACCAATAGTGTAAACATTACTTTGTGCACGAACACCTTCTAAAGCGCCATTCACTGCGGCATTAAGACTTGGAATCGCTTGAATTTTATCAAAACGAGAAGAATCATGTTTATCGTCATTGTCTTCATAGGTGAAATGAATGATGACGTCATCTAATCTGTAACCTACTGATGCATAATATTGAGATTGCTCAGCTAAAATACTGTTCTCAACTTCAAGCTGTGTGTATTCTGCATCAAACAAAATGTCGTTGTAGTCAATTGAAAAACCTAAACCAATGAATGTGCTATTATCTTCATCAATAGCTATATCATCCGCTAGGCTATTCAAATTACTTGCTCTAAGTATATCTTCCAGGCCGTTCAATGCTGCGCCTGTTGAGTCATTTGAATCAAGCTCAAAAGAGGTTTCAGCAACTAAGTAAGCTGCACGAAGGCTTAACCAATCGCGAGACATTGTCCAGTTTATACCTGCAAAATTGTTTAACTCGGCTTTATCGTTAGCACTTACAGCATCAATTTCACCATCAAAACCACCGTAAATAACCTGTAGGGTTGAATCCCAATCACCTAATTGAGTGTTGTGTAGTAGACTTAAGCCTTCATAAGTTGAAAATGGAATGTTGTAAACAGATTGTGGAGGCCTAACCCATCTATAGGCATAGCCTACATCAATAAAGTCAGAATAACGGTAAAAAGGAACTCGCATTTTACCTGCGCTTAACTGCAACTCATCTGAAAACTCATAAGTAACATATGCCCACTCAAACTCCGCGTCGAAATCATTATCACCACGGGCTACAATTTGAGCTGTTGCGCTTAACTTATCTTGCAAATCCGCAGATAACTGTAGCGCAAATACACTTTCGTTTTTAAACGAAATGTTGTCGTCATACCCATATAATGTGCTATCGCTATCTAGGCTTTTTCCGCCAACAATTGATGCAAATCCATTTATTCGTACTTCAGCACTTGTATAACTTGATACTAAAGCTGCACATACCGCTACTGCTACAGATAGCTTTTTCATATGTATTTCCTGTTTAATTTAAATGTTGATTTCATTTTCATTATAGGTACTTATCTAAAATATATCTAATAAATAGAGACGTTTATATTATTATATAAAATATAAGCGCTTCTTTTTAAAGGTGATAATAATAATTATACGAATTGTTATTATTTGTTATATTGATAATGTGACTCCCGACACAGGATGAGTATTGACGATTAATATTGTTGGGATTATTGAGATTTTAATTAGTTGAAAATGGAAGGTTATTCAATGACAAAAAAATTGTAACTTAGCAGGCTAAGTTACAATTTTTGTATTTTTTGTTAGTTCATATTTTAAATATGTGTATTGCTAACGCTGTTTTATATCGGATAAGCACTTAACAATAAAGTTAGTCTCAAAACTTTCCAACGACCTTGACTTTATCATTTACTTTCCCACTTTCGACATAACCTATAGCATCACCATTTGCTGCGACAAAATCTAGCACTGCTTGGTCGTTATCTAATTTTACAGGGGAGTCCCTTTGCCTGTAAATATAAGTTTCGACCAGTATGCATTAAGTTGGTTACTCGATTTTCCAACAACTTTATCATTAAATTCGTCGGCTATTGCATTGTCATTTTGATTTACCGGATTGACCTTTGTTCCATTGTCAAATGACTTACTTTTTCCTAAGTAGATCTTTTTGATTGTGTCCGCATCAATATTACTTGCGTTGCTCGGATTAATAATAACGGCTACTTCTGCAAATGTGCTGATTGAGCACAATGAAAATACGCCAGCTAAAATAATTTTTTTCATCATTTGCTCCAATTAAAATACTAAATCAACGCCGACAGCAACAACATCAGTTTCAGTGTCTGTTATGTTATTTTCATATCGGCTGAAGTCAATTTTAAAGGCTGCTGAAGGATGAAAATCATAACGAACACCTATTGTATAGACATTATCTTGGGCATTGAATGCATCAAAAGAGCCATTAATTGCAGCGTTTAGTGCAGGGATCTCTGGTATTTGATCATAGCTTGATGAGTCATTAGCATCATCATTATCTTCATAAGTAAAATGAACAATTATTTCATCCATTCGATAACCGATAGATGCATAGTATTGTGTTTCTTCTGGTAGTAGGCTGTCACCTGGGTTTAACTTAGTGTATTCAGCATCAAAAAGCACATCATTATAATCTATAGAAAAGCCTAAAGCGTAAAACCGTGCATCTTCTTCATCTATATCTAAACTTTTTGCTTGCTCGACAAGACCATTTTCGTTCAATGTCGCTAATAAGCCATATAGTGAGCTATCGGTTGATAGCTCTGTAGATGACTCTGCCTGTAAATATGCTACTCGCGCACTAAACCAGTCTCGTGTTACAGACCAGTTAATACCAGTAAAATCATTTAATATAGTTTTAGAAGCAGAGCCGTTGAGGTTTCCATCATACGATCCATAAATAAGTTGTAATGAAGAGTCCCAATCACCCATTTGAGTATCATATAGCAAGCTTAATCCTTCATATGTTGAAAAAGCAATGCTATATACTGATTGTGGGGGACGTACCCATCTATATGCATAGCCTACATCTAAAAAATCAGAGTACTTATAAAATGGAGCTCGCATTTTACCTGCGCTTATTTGTATTTCATCGTTTAATTGATATGTTAAATAAGCCCATTCAAAATCGGCATCAAAATCATTGTCACCACGAGCAACAATCTGTGCAGTGGCTGTTAATTTCTCTTGTAAATCCGCTGATAATTGTAATGCAAAAACACTTTCATTTTTAAATGATATGTCGTCGTCATAACCATAAATAGTTTGCTCACTATCTAGACTTTTTCCGCCTATAATTGATGCAAAGCCATTAATTCTTACTTCGGCATTTACATAGTTTGTTGCAATCGCGCAACAAACCGCTACTGCTACTGATAGCTTATTCATGTATGTTTCCTACTTGTTGTTTAAATGTTAATTCACTTTAATTGTAGTAGCATAAAAACAATTTATCTAATTAACAGAATGATTTTGTTGTTTAACTTTATCATTTTACGAGATTAAGTCAGAAGGCTATAAATGTATGATGAAATTCTTTGATAAGTTTTATGTAGATAAACCCGAGCTGTGGTTGCGTTAATTAATTTGAGAACTGGATAATAAATCTATCCCGAATAGTTATTTTCAGCGCTAACTACGTTGAATTTACTTGCAGTAGGCAAGCTATTGACGCGTAAATTCGCCTTGTTTTTATTGAGAATATCGGGCTAAACAAAATAAATTTAAATATCACCATGATTCACTATATTAGTAAATCTCTTAACCAGAGTTCAGGTTAAGTAACAACATAAGTCGCTTTTATAGATGTTTTATGAAAAATTTATACATTTCTTTACAATTCTGCCATATAATACCCCTCCAGAGGAAAGATGCTATTTAGCGTCTTTTTTTATGCCTGAAATTTATATTATCAAAATATAAACGCATAACTAATCATACGGTATCCTTTGGAGAATATTTTGAAACTACGCAACCTCTCACAGCTAAGCATAGCAATTCTTGCTGCACTGACGACCTCAATACATGCTGAAGAAGCTAAAACAACAGCAAAACAAGATGCATTTGAAAAAATCGAAGTAACAGCGCGTAAACGTACAGAGAGTCTGTTCGAATCTCCAACCGCTATCACATCAATTGGTGCCAACTTAATTGATAAAGCCAATATGAGTAACCTTGAAGATATTGGTAAATATGTTCCAAACTTAAACATCACCCGTTACGGTGTTGGTAATGCAGCACATGCCTCTGTATTTATTCGTGGTATTGGTCTGCAAGATCACATAATAACTACTGATCCAGGTGTAGGCGTATACTTAGATGGCGTTTATTTAGGCCGTCAAATGGGTTCTAATTTATCATTACCTAATGTTGAGCGTGTTGAGGTACTTCGTGGTCCACAAGGTACTTTATATGGCCGTAATACATTAGGTGGTGCAGTAAATGTAATTACAAAACAACCCGGTGATGAAGGTATTATTACAACGACAGCAAAAGTTGGTAGCCGTGGGCGAATTGCTGGTGATGTGTATTTTAATAACGCGCTTTCTGATGATGTGAGTATGTCTGCCAGTGCATCGTACAAAATACGTGATGGTGTGGGCGAAGCTGTTAACTTAACGAATCCAGAAAAAGAAATAGGCGAAGAAGAAGAGTTTAGCGGTCGTATTGCACTTAAGTGGCAAGCTAATTCAGATTTAGCATTTACTTTTTCTTTAGATGGTGTTGATAATGAATCTGGCCAGTCGCCTTATACAATTGAGTTGACAGAACCCCTCGATCCAAATGATGTTTTTAATGGTGATTTCCCATTATTAACTCAAGATTTAATTCCATCAGACCCTGATGATCTAGGCACAACGGTTGCTGGTATTGAATCTACGTCTTACTCAGGTTGGGGTACATCGTTTACCGCTGATTGGGCAATTAACGATACTTATACTGCTAAATTCATTTCAAGCTACCGTACATCTGAGTATGAAGGTGGCCTAGATGATGATGCATCACCTTTAAACTTATCTGAATTCCCTGAAGAGGGCGGTGCAGATCAGTACTCTTTTGAAGTTCAGCTAAACGCCACATTCGATAATATGGACTTTGTATCGGGTCTTTACTTTTTTAATGAAGATGGCTTTACACGTTCAGGTCCGTTTGTTTTTAGCCCATTTAATACACCTAATGGTTTATTAAATGATGGTGTAACGGAATCGTTTGGTGGTTACGGCGACTTTGAAATTAACCAAGAAACTAACTCATATGCCGCGTACATCAATGCCAGCTACGATTTAACTGACGATTTAACGCTTGGTGGTGGTCTTCGCTATTCACAAGATGAAAAAGATGCAAATGCTATATTCCCATCATTCCCAACTCGTAAATATGTCAGTGCAGATTTTGATGCAGTTACGTGGGATATAAATGCTTCTTATCAGCTTAGCAATAATATGAATGTCTATGGGCAAGTTCAAAAAGGCTATCAAACAGGTGGTTTCCCACCGCGCCCATTTGGCGGGCCAGACCAGTTTGTATCGTTTGATGAAACAAAAGCGATTAACTACGAAATAGGCTTAAAGGGTCAAGTACACGAAAATGTGTCTATGATGCTTGCGGTATTTGTGACTGATTACACCGATTTAGCATTACCGTTCTCTGACCCTACTTCAGGTGGTGGGTTTGTGACTATTGTCGAAAATGCTGGTCAATCTAAAGCGCAAGGTATTGAGCTTGAAACAACAGTGGCTATTACTGATGATTTTACAATTAGAAGTGCGGTAGGCTACTTAGACTCTGAAATTACCGAAGTATCAGAAGGGGTTCAAGGTATTGGTAAAGGTGATTCACCAGCACTGACACCTCGCTGGACTGTAATGATTGCACCATCTTACTTTATGGATTTAAGTAATGGCGGAACGTTAGCACTTAATGCTAATTATTCATTTAGAAGTGATATGCAAGGTCAATCTGTTTTTAACAAAAGTGAAACGATTGATTCTCGAGAATTGGTTGGCTTTAATATTTCGTACACGAATCCATATGGCGATATGGAAGTAACGTTATACGGCGAGAATGTTCTAAATGAAGTTTATGATGTAGGTCGCTTACAACAATCAGGTTTTGTTGGTGTAATGCGCAGTAATGACCGCAGCGAGTTTGGTTTGAAATTCAAAAAAGATTTTGAGCTATAATTAGTCAGTATTAACAAATATTGAAAACAAAAAAGGAAAGCCGAGGCTTTCCTTTTTTATTATTGAAGGTAAAATTAACCTTCGTTATGTTCTTTACGCGCTTGTTCAATTTCGTCAGCAATTTCTTGCGCTTTTTGCTTGGTTTTTTCAGTTAATTCGCCAGCAGCTTCTTTGCTTTTAACCCATGCGTCAACCGCAATCTCTTTGCCGTCGTCGTACATGTCTAAGCCCATTGTTTTACTTTGCTCTAATAGCTCGTTTAAAGACTCGTCATTTTTAAGATCGTTAGTTGTCTCTTTAACGTCGTTCCATGCATCACCAAGCTTTTCTTGCATTTGTGCGCTTTTATCTTTTGCATCTTCTTTTACTTCGTTGGCATCTTCACAACCAGTTAATGTAATTAAAGTGCCTAATAAAGCTAAACCTGCTAATTTATTCATGTGCTATCTCCTTTAGAGACTGATAATTAATTCAAGGTAGACTATACAACAATGAAAATGAACGCCCCCGTAACAAAACGATTAAATTTCAAATTAATGAATGAGCATGATTGGCCTCAATTATTTGAGCTCGACCAAGACCCAGCTGTAATGCAGTATTTAACGCGAGGTGTGCCTACCTCTTTAGAGCAAATAAAAAATGAGGGAGTACCTCGTATGCTCGCATATCGAAATGAGCTAAAAGGCTGGGGGCTGTGGAGTATCACGATAAAGCAAACCAATACATTTATAGGCTGGGTATTAATAAGGCCTATGGATTTTTTAGTGATGCACCAAATTACGGTGATATTGAAATAGGCTGGCGTTTTAAGCAATCAAGTTGGGGGCATGGTTATGCAACCGAGGCGGCTTTAGCATTATGTGATGAACTTATAAAACAAGATGACGTTAAGGCGATAAGTGCAACGGCACTCAAAGATAATACAGCCTCTATAAAAATAATGAAAAAGTTAGGTCTGCAATTTATAAAAAATTACACACATACAGATGAGCAAGGCGATTTACCAGCGGTGCTTTATTCAAAAAAAGTTTGAAGATGATTAAATATCAATAGCATAAAGATTGACCTGTCCTTAAATGACGTGCATTAATATAGGCAACAAAAATAATAAATTAAGGATGTTGTATGGAATTGTTTTTTCACCACGTAAATTAATCGTCAAAAGTGTACTGGTTTTACAGTTCACTGCTTTTAGTGTTTTGGCGCAGCCTTTAGCGCAAAGCGCAGTCGCAATGCCTGACTCGTTCAGTGCCGATGCTGCTAAAAGTATATTAGAGCAAGGCGGTAATGCTGTTGATGCGGCTATTACGGCACAATTTGTACTTGCAGTGACGCTTCCTGAAGCTGGCAATATTGGCGGTGGGGGATTTATGCTTATTCAAAAAGATGGCAAAGGTGATTTTATAGATTATCGCGAAACAGCGCCAACAGCGGCTCATCGTGATATGTATTTAGATGATCAAGGGAATGTTATTGCAAACAAATCAATATATGGCATTCACGCAAGCGGTGTACCTGGCAGTGTAGCGGGTATGTGGCTTGCCCATCAAAAGCATGGCACTTTAAAGTGGGAAGCACTAGTACAGCCTGCTGTAACGTTGGCTGAGCAAGGGTTTGTAGTTCCGCCTAAATTAGCAAAAGGTGTTAGCCATTATATAGCCTATCTAAAAGAGCAAAAAATAAATGTAAACTTCGAAAAATATTTTGCTGATGTAAAAGCTAATAAAGTATTTAAGCAACCCGAGTTAGCGGCAACGTTAAAGCGTATTCGTGATAATGGCCAAGATGGGTTTTATAAAGGCGAAACTGCAAATATTATTGCTAAATTTATGCACCAGCATGGTGGTATTATTAATCAAGATGATTTAAAAAATTATACCGCTAAATCACGTACACCTATTAAAGCGAGTTGGAATGGTTATGAAGTACTTACTTCGCCACCGCCGAGTTCAGGTGGTATTGCTATTTTACAGTGGCTTAAAATGTATGAGTTGCAAAAACCAGATGCGGGCTTAGCGCATAACTCTACTCAGTATGTACACTTACTTTCTGAAATAGGTAAACGTGTATTTGCAGATAGGGCGGAGTATTTAGGCGATCCTGATTTTTTTGATATACCAGTCAGCGCATTAACTAATATTAACTACCTCAAAGAGCGCAGTGATGGCATTTCGTTAACCGCGATCTCGACTACTGAAAATATTAAACCGGGCCTTAAAGAAAGTGAGCAAACTACGCACTTTTCAATCGTTGATAAAATGGGTAACGCTGTCGCAAATACCACCACAATAAACTTAGGGTTTGGTAGCGGTGTGGTTGTTGAAGGTGCAGGGTTTATTTTAAATGATGAAATGGACGACTTTAGTGCCAAACCAGGCGTTATGAATGTGTTTGGTGCAATAGGCGGTAAAGCTAACGAAATACAGCCGCACAAGCGTATGCTTAGCTCTATGACGCCTACAATACTCCTTAAAGACAACACCGTTAAAATGGTGACAGGCTCGCCTGGTGGCACAACAATTATTAGCTCTGTGTACGAATCTATCTTAAATGCGGTAGAGTTTGATATGACTGCAGAGCAGGTTGTAAATAGCCCTCGTTTTCATCATCAACTGTGGCCTAAAAATATAATTAGAACACACATAGGTTTAACCGATAGCGTAAAAGCAGAGCTTACAAAAATGGGTTACACCATAGATGAGAATCACTTTGGTGACTTACACGTTATTATTAATAAAGAGGGCCAATTAGATGCCGCTTCTGAAGCATCAGGACGTGGTAAGTCAATTGTTTTTTAAATAAAAAAACACCGTGCTAAAAGCGCGGTGTTTTACACAATATAAAATTACTGAGTATCAATTAAATCTTCAACACCCACTATTAGCCATGGAGTGTCGTCTGAAATTAGACGCTCTAAGTGCCAAATTTCTAAAATAGACTCTTCCTTTTTATCGCCTAAATCACGGTACTTACCTTTAAAGCGAACACTAACCTGCCACGATTGCGCGTTTGTATCTGCGCGCACAAGTTCGGCATCAATAAACATCACTTCTGTTTCTACGCTTTGTATAGCTTCACGCTCAGTTTTAAATTCGGCAACAAGTGCAGGGCTTAAGTATTCAGCCATTGTGGTGTAATCGGCATTATTCCATGCAGTTTGTAGCGTATGGTAATGACTACGGGCACCTTGCAAAAAGCCATTAACGTCAAAGTTAGGTGGTAAATTAAAAGGCACACTTTCACCTTGTGGGGCGCTGCTTGCAAAGCCGGTACTTGTTGGTTGCTCAATAGGTGCTTGTTTAAAAGCATTTTGCTGAGCACTTGTACTTGCACTGGCAAGTTGTGGGGCACGATTAGCACGTAAAAAGCCCGTTACTAGCTTAAATAAAATAAAGAGTCCGCCAGCTAATAAAATCATTTCTAATAGCTGAAAACCTTCAAAATTGTCGCCTAGCATTGCTGCAATTAAGCCACCCGCTAAAAGGCCACCTAAAACGCCTGCCATAATGCCTTTTTTATTTGATTTAGCTTTTGGGGCAGTCGTTGGGGTTGTTGTATCAGCTTTTTGTTTTTGCGCTGTTTGTTGTGTTGCAGGCGTTTTTCCGCGTTTACTGCTGCCAAATTTTTTACGTGCGTGTGCATCAAAACTGGCAGTCCTAGATTCAAATTGTAAGTGCATAACTTGTTTTGGCTAGATTAAGTGGTCAGTTGCTCATAAGCTAACTGCTTTTTCTCCGGCAAGAGATTTTACAATGAGACATTACAAACAACTGACCTATGAGCAAAGATGCCAGATCGCTATTCTAAAGAAAAGCGGTTTTACGCAACAAAGTATTGCTGAGCTAACTAATTTATCGCAATCTACGATTTCAAGAGAGCTTTCTAGAAATACAGGCAAGCGAGGTTACAGATACAAACAAGCTCATGAGCGGGCTTTGTCTCGCCGAAGAAGTGCAAGAAAACCACTTAAGATGACACTTGAAATGATGGCTTTAATTACCCAGAAGCTTAATGAGAAGTGGAGTCCTGAACAAATAACGGGATGGTTGCGCAAGGAAAATAAACAATCTGTCAGTCATGAATGCATTTATCTATATATCTGGGAAAATAAAAAAGCAGGTGGTGAGTTATACCTACATCTACGCCGACACGGTAAGAAATATCACAAGCGCAGTCATGGTAAGACAAACCGAGGACAAATAAAAAATCGCGTTAGCATTGAAGAACGTCCACAAATAGTTGATGAGAAAGGCCGTATCGGAGATTGGGAAATAGATACCGTCATAGGTAAAGGCCATCGAGGCGCCCTTGTTACCATTGTAGAGCGGGTCACCCAATTCACTGTATCAACTCAGGTGGCAGGAAAAACAGCACAAGCCGTCACTGCGGCGACGATAGAACTATTAAGGCCATATAGGTCAGCGCTTCATACCATAACGGCTGACAATGGAAAAGAGTTCGCTTATCATGAGCAAATCACAAAGGCATTAAGTGTTCCTGTTTATTTTGCTCACCCTTATCACTCATGGGAGCGCGGATTGAATGAAAACACGAATGGATTACTACGCCAGTATTGGCCGAAGAGCACAGATTTTAAGGCGGTAACACCAGCGCAAGTTATACCAGTACTTGAGCAACTTAATAATCGTCCGAGAAAGACACTTGGATTTGAAACGCCTGCAAAATTGATGCAGGATCACTTGGCGCCTAAAGCCGCCTAAACGTTATGCACTTCAGATTTGAATCCGCGTAGTGATATTTTTATATATAAAATAGATTATTCTTGAGCCCGTTTATCTTTCGAGATTGAATTTACAGGAGCTTGTTTACTTTTAAGCACAGTGGCCTTACGTACCCTGGTTAACTACCATAAGTGTTTGATAACGTAGCGTAAATGCCAAGCATGCGCTGTCTTTACTCACTCTTATGTCAATGTAAATCAGTAGAGTAAGCAGGATCAGTTACCTAGCCTACGCCGCGATTTAATCGGCCAAGATAGAATAAATTTTAATTTTTGAAGATCAACAGGCTCTAGATAATTAACCTAAACTCAGATTGAGGTTTTTCTCTAGCCAGAGATTTTCTGTGAAAAAAGGCGAGTTTACGCGTTAATAGCTGGCCTATTGCAAGTAAATTAAACGCAGTTAGCGCTGAAAGTAACCACTTGAGATAGATTGATTATCCAGAGTTTCGGTCAATTAGTGTGATGCGGCGCATAAAGTCTAATTTATTAGATTAAATTTGTATTTTTGCCTATATTTAAATTTTATAGTTGTAGTATAGAGCTTAAAGAAACAGCTCATTCAGATTAAACATTTACCCTAAGGCAGCTTATATGTTTGGTATAAATAAAAGTAACTCGAAAATAGAAGCACTTGAGTTACAAGTCGCTCAAAAAGAATCAGTATTAAATGCAATAACGAAGCATGTTGCTTATATTGAGTTTACGGCTGAAGGGATTATTTTAGACGCTAATTTATTATTTTTGAACACAGTAGATTATACCAAGGATGATGTTGTTGGTCATCATCACCGCATGTTTTGTGAAAAATCATATGCGGAATCGAAAGAGTATACTCAATTTTGGAAAAATCTCAGAGACGGTAAGTCAGTAAGTGGGTCTTTTTTAAGATATAACTCCCAAGGCGAAAAAATATGGTTAGAAGCAACATACTTTCCAGTTGAAATAGATGGGGTTGTCGTTAAGGTAATTAAAATAGCCTCTGATATTACGGCTAATTACACGCAAAGAAAAGCACAAGAAGCAGTTGCAGAAGCATTAAGCAAAGCGTTGGCAACGATTGAATTTACCCCTCAAGGTGAAATATTAACAGCTAATAACAACTTTTTGTCTGCTACCGGTTATAAGCTAAATGAAATAACAGGTGAGCATCATAGGATGTTTTGCACCGACGAGTTTTACGATAAAAACCCGCATTTTTGGGATGAGTTAGGGAAAGGGCAATTCAAATCAGGACAGTTTAAACGAGTAAAAGCAAATGGAGACATAATTTGGCTTGAGGCAACATATAACCCTATTTTAGATAACAAGGGAAACGTGATAAAGGTTATTAAATTTGCTTCGGATATAACTGAGCGCATGTCGCGTAATAGAGCCGTTACAGAAGCCACAGCGATTGCACACGAATCAGCCGTTTCTACGGTTAAAACCGCCGTACTAGGCTCTGGTATTTTAAGCGATTCGATCGCAAATTCCGATGCCATCGTAAATCAGGTCCTTAAATCAGTTGAGTTAATTAAAAATCTAAATGAACAATCTGCGGTCATAGGATCAATTGTTTCTACTATAAGTAGTATTGCCGATCAAACTAATTTACTAGCTTTAAATGCAGCTATTGAAGCCGCTAGAGCAGGTGAATATGGCCGAGGTTTTGCAGTAGTAGCTGATGAAGTTAGACAATTGGCAGCAAGAACGAGTAGTTCTACAAATGAAATTGCAACGGTTGTAAAAAACAATCAAGAGCTGACCAATGATATTTCAAAGCAAATAACATCTGTTTCTGATTCCTCGGTTAAAGGGCGAGAGTTAATTTCAGAAGTATCTGACGTTATAAAAGACATTGAAGCTGGGGCGGAGAAAGTTTCGGAGATTGTGTCGCAGCTAAATGTATAAATTTAAAGAATACATTTTTATATAAGGGTCACAGTTTTACTGTTGGCTCTTTTTTGTAATTAAAACCATCCTTTATTTATGGCCTACTTATCTTTTGAGGTTGAATTTTCAGCAGTATGTTTGGTATTTAAGTAAGGCAGAGCCTATGTAGTGTTTATTCCTCATAAATAGGCGATAACGTAGAATAAATGCCAAACACGCGCTGCACGAAGGGTTCTGTCTAGGGGCAATTTAACAACATTCTTAATTGATAAAGTGCGACAATATGTCGCGCTTTTGCTTTTGTAGTTCACACTATAATTACGCCAATTATTACAGTGGCATAAATTAACAATGGTTTATAAAAGCAAAACTCAAAAAACTTACTTACTTTCCCCTGTCGCACTTTTTATTAGCGGTGTGCTATCTCCTTTTGCATTTGCCGACGATATGTCTTTAGAAGTAATTGAAGTACACGGACATGCTCAAAATAAGCATTTAGCACTTGGTTCGTCAGAATCGTTATTAAGTGATTTAGGTGTCGACTTTTCAGATGCGGGCGGCGTATCTAACCTCCCTATTTTAAATGGTTTAATGGGCGACAGAGTTAAAGTGTTAATTGATGGTGCAGATGTAACCGCTGCATGCGCTAATCACATGAACCCGCCACTGTCGTATATCTCGGCTAATCAAATTTCGTCTTACAATGTGGCTGCAGGCGTGTCGCCAGTGAGCGCGGGCGGCGATAATATTGCTGGCGTAATAAGCGTTAATTCTATTTCACCACAGTATAGCGATAGCAATGAATTAGGTTGGCACTCAGGTTATGTGTCAGCAAAGTATAGTAGTGTTGATAACGGACGTAAACTTGGCGTAGGTGCACGTTTAGCAAGTGACACGTTTAGCCTTAATTACCAGGGCTCGTTTAGTGATGCAGATAGTTATGAAGACGGTAACGGCGATGTAGTGTTAGATACATTGTACCGAGCACAAAATCATAGTTTAACCGCAGCTATGCGCGATGATAAACAGCAATTAGTGATAAAGCTAACGCATCAAAAAATCCCGTATCAGGGATTTGCAAATCAGTACATGGATATGACCGATAACACCAGTTACGGCGCAATAGCTCAATACAAACGCTCTTTTGATAACAGCGAGCTTGAAGGGCAAGTTAACTGGCATAGCGTAAAGCACGAAATGGGTTTTTTCAGTGAAGAAAAAAGAGGCATGATGCCAATGAAAACCGATGCACAAGATATAAGTACGCAGCTTAAATGGCGTATCGCGCTTAATAAAAACAGCAGTATTTTACTCGCTCAAGAATATTACAATTACAGCATTGATGATTGGTGGCCAGGTATTGAAGGCTCAACCATGATGGGACCAGACGATTACGTAAATATAAATAACGGTAAACGAGAGCGCATAGCGGCATTTGCTGAATTTGAGAGTCAAATAAATACAAAGTTATGGTTAAACGTAGGCGTGCGTATTGAAAGTATTAATACCCACGTTGGGGAGGTTCAATCTTACAACGATGGTATGAGCATGATGGGTATAGGCAGTATGGAAACTATGACCATGAGCGATACGTCTACAGATAATAGCATTGCTGCACAGAACTTTAATGCTGCCAACAGAGATAAAACTGACACCATAGTTGATGCTAATTTATTAATTAACTACCAAATAACAAATTATGATGAGCTGCAATTTGGCCTTGCCCGTAAAAACCGAGCGCCTAATTTATACGAGCGATACAGCTGGGGCGTAAGCAATATGGCAACCACCATGATTGGTTGGTATGGCGATGGTAATGGCTATATTGGTAACCCTGATTTAGACGTTGAAACAGCGCATACAATAAGTGCTACTTATATTAAGCAGGCTAAAGATGATGGTTGGCGTTTAAGCACCAATGTTTGGTATACAGATGTGAATGATTATATTGATGCTGATATTGTAAGAAGCTTCAATAGTTATGATTTAGATAATACAGCGCGTAACATTTTGCAGTTTACTAATGTAGATGCCATTTTATATGGTGCAAAAATAGATTTAACAGCCAACATTTATGAATCTAAGGATTTAGGTAACTGGCAGTTGCACGCTAATGTTACTAATACGAGAGGTAAGCGCGACGATACCAACCAGCCGCTTTATCAAATTAAACCACTGCAAACCCAGCTAGGTATTAGCCAGCAAATTAATCGATTTGAAAATGCGTTATCTTGGCAGTGGGTAGATGCAAAAAGCCGTGTAGATAATAATCGTTTTGAAAACCAAACAGACAGCTACAGCCTGATTAATTTAAGCTCTAAAGCCACATGGGATTCATTAACGCTAAGCGCAGAAGTGAGTAACGTGTTTGATGAATATTACCAGCTCCCCCTTGGCGGTGTAAGTATTGCAGCGCTTAAACAAGATAGCGGCAACGGGTTTGAGCAATTAGCAGGGCAAGGTCGTTCATTTAATGTAAGCGTTAGTTACGCGTTTTAATTAACCTCATATTCAAATTTAAAATAAAGCAAAAGCCGTAGCTGTGTTATGGTTTTTTGTTTTTATGAAATATTTGTATGCAAAAAGGGTTCTATTAAGCACGCTTGGATTAATTTTACAGCGTTATTTTAAGGTAATGCAGTAAAAAGCAGTAACTTGTTCATCACCCAATGATTAGGAAGTACAGTGTTTAAGCAATTTAAAAATAAAGTGATGGGTGCGCCAACAGCTATGGCCGGTTTAGCTTTGGGTATTGCTAGTATGGGATGGACATGGGAAAACGTTTTTAATTTAAACTCTCAAGGGCAATTTTTGGGAGCGGTATTAGCTGGCGTATTAGTTTTACTTTTGGCTGCTAAGTTTTTACTACACCCTCATTTATTAAAAGCCGATTTAGCACACCCAGTTGCAGGAAGTGTGATCCCTACATTTGCAATGGCTAATCTTGTTATTTCAAACTCAATTGGGCAATTTAACCCATTGGCTGGTGATATTATGTGGGTTTTAGCTTTTGTGCTGCATCTCACATTTTTGGTGAGTTTTTTATACCAGCGAGCAAAAAAGTTTAACTTTGAGGATATGGCGCCCAGCTGGTTTGTGCCACCAGTAGGGATAATTATTGCAGATATTACTTTTTCGGGAAATCCGACATTAGCGTGGTTAGCTTATAGCGCGCTGGTTATTGGTATATCAACGTACGCGATAATGCTGCCAATTATGTTTTATCGTTTTTTATTAGCATTAAAAAGTGACTACGAAATACAGCCAACACTTGCCATTTTAGCTGCGCCTGCCAGTTTAACATTAGCGGGGTATTTTCATATTGTAGCTAATCCATCACTTGTTATAGTGGGGGCATTATTTATATTAGCGATAATAAAAACACTGATTGTTTATGTGTTATTTATAAAGTTATTACGCAGACCTTTTACGCCGAGCTACGCTGCTTTTACATTTCCAATGGTTATTGGGGCAACTGCATTATTTAAAATGAAAGACTGGATGCAAAGTATAAACCTCGCAATACCATATGTAGATACAGTTAATTACTTAGCTACGTTTGAGCTTATAGTTGCCACGGGAGTGATATGTTATGTAAGTGGTCGCTACTTTTGCCACTTTAAATTATCAAAGCAACGGGTAACGTAAAGTTACTCTTGGGTTACCTGTGGCTCATTACTTTCTTGTTCAGCTAGTTTTTCGCGCTCAGCTTTTGATACATAAGACGGTTTGTTGCTTTTGTGTAGTTTAGCGTTAGTGCGTTTATCTTTCTTTTGAAATTTAGTGACGATTTTTTTACGACGGTTCACAATTAAAGACCCTGTTAATTTTAAGTCGCGCATTATACATTCATCCTCATAAAAGCTGCTATATAAATATTTACCTTAAGTTACCTGTGTGCCTGCCACAAATTGCTATATGTAAGCCTCCCATAGCGTTATAATTAATGCTCTTAGTTATTAATTAAATGGGAATTGTTTTGAAAAAGTTAGCTTTAGCCAGTATTGCTTTATTTGCATTTGGTGCTCATGCGCAGTTAAATAAAAATATTGATAGCGTTGCCGATTACGCAGTAAATACCTACCAAAATGCTCAAATACACACACTAACTAACTTAGTGGCTTTTCCGACGGTTAATAAAAACGACATTAGCGCTCCTCAAAATCCCGATTTTATTGGCTTTAAAGCACTTTTAAAAATGAAAGCCGCAGAGCTTGGTTTTGACTATCAAGATTTAGGCTACACCGTATTAATTGGTATGGGCGAGCAAAGCGAAAAAGTAACGGTAGTAACCCACGGCGATGTGCAACCTGCTAATGCTAGCAAATGGAAACAAAGTCCTTTTATTATTGATACATCTGAACCGGGTAAATTAGTTGGTCGTGGTACGGAAGACGATAAAGGTGCAATAGCAACAGCGCTTTACGCCATGAAAGCAATTAAAGATAAAGGCATAACCCTTAATAACCGAATTGAGCTGATGATTTACCTTGCAGAGGAGTCTGATTGGGGTCCGCTTACTAAATTCATGAAAACGTATGAACAACCAAAATATGCAGTAACGATTGATGCATCATACCCTGTAGTGGTTGCCGAGAAAGGCTGGAGCTTAATTGCACCTACTTTTAATGCAACATCACCACAGACGGGTTTATATGTAAAGGATGTAACTGGCGGTGCGTTTAGAAGTCAAATTCCAGAAGATGCAAGCTTAGTACTTCACAATGCAGACGCGGCACTTATTAATACATTAAAAGCAAAAGCAAAAACATTAAATAAAGTTGAATTTAACTTTAGTGAAAAAAGTAATAGCTTAGCAATAAGCGTTAAAGGTATGTCGGCACATTCATCAGAGCCAGAGTCAGGTATAAATGCCATTGCGTATTTGGCTGAATTATTTAAAGGCGTGGAGCTTGAAAATAATAGCGACGGCGAGCTAATCGACTTTGTAAACCAGTTAATTGGTTTAGACATTCACGGTAAACAATTTGGCGAAATAGCCTATAAGCACGACTTTATGGGCCCGATGACGGTTGCACCAACAGTTATTGAGCGCGATGGTAATGCGCTAACACTTGCTGTAAATGCACGTCGCCCTATGGGTAAAGACGAAGCTGTACTGCAAAAGCAAATTGATGATGCACTCGCGAATTGGCAGGCTGCTAACAATGTAACGCTTGCTAACATAGAAACAATTATTGGCACTCCAATGCTACTAGATGGTGCGCCGCATGCACAAAAGCTACTTGATATTTTCAAGCATTTTACGGGTGACGAAAAAGCTGACTTTGTATCGATTGGTGGTGGGACTAATGCAAAGCTGTTTGATAACGCGGTATCGTTTGGTCCTTCAATGCCAGGTAAGCGCTACACAGGTCACTCAGAGCATGAATTTATGACGCTTGAGCAACTAGAGCTTAATTTGCGTATGTATACAGCTATGATGATAGAGCTGGGTAATATGTAAGTTATAGTTGTTTAGTAAAAGCCGCCTTGTTTGACTGAAGTGACCCCAGTAAGGCGGCTTTTTTGTACTTATTAAAATTGGGCTACAAAGCTAAGGTTGTATACATCGTAGTTATCATCATCAGTGTAATTAGCTGTAAAGTAGTAGCTATCATTAATAAAGTACTTACCTTCAATCACTAAATCAGAATCGTTTGAGCCAATACCGACCGCAACATGTTTATTGAAGTAATAGTTTGCGAGTACATTAAAAACTGAGTCGTCGCCAACATCTAGATAGTCAACATTTATAGCAAAATAGCTGTCATCATAAAGGTGGGCAAAGTAACGTGATGATAGAATCCCACGACTCTGTTTCATCATCTGTTTCAACAGTAAAACCAATGTAGTCGGTGTCGTTAATCTCATGATTATACTGAGCTTTAAACAAATAAACTGTATCACTATATTCATAATCTAACATACGTACAGATACTTTTAGTGAATCAGCAAACAAGTAACCTAAACCAAGCGAATAGTTGTCGGCATCACCAATGTTAGGTAGTTCAAAAGTTGCAAAAGCATTGCCGTAAAAGCCTTCTCCAAAAATACCTTTTCCACTGTAACTATCTGAATTAAAATAATTTAAGCCTATATTACTATCTGTATCCAAGTAGCCATAATCATCCCAAACACCAGAGTTTTGCTGTTCCTCAAAGTAATAGTGAGTTGATAGCCCATACACATCATCGCTGTAATAATCAGAATCAATTTTTGCGTAGTTTATAGAGTTAAACCATTGTTTTGATTCTGACTGCTCAGCGTTTGCAGACGCTGTGCAGCTAAGTGTGAGTAAAGTGAGTGGCATTAAAAAGCGCATAAGTATCCCTTCTTATAATTGAGTAAACTTGTTACTAGAATGGGCATTATATTAATGCAGTTTTATAAGGCAATTAAATGATTGTAATAAATTGTTTGAATATTGTAGATTTTCTTAATTAAAAACGTAGGTTACCTCAGGCAAGTTTTCGAAGCTTGGTTTGGCAAATAAATACCCTTGCATAAGCTCAACACCTGCGTTTTTTAGCCACGTATATTCTTCTACTGTTTCAATTCCTTCAGCCAGTGCGGTAATGTTTAAGTCGCGAAACATATTTAAGCAATGAGTTACTATTAATTGGCGTTTTTTATCGTTGCTTATATCGCGTATTAGCGCCATATCAAGCTTGATAATATCTGTTTGAAAGTCAGCCAGTAGATTTAAACCAGAATAACCTGCACCAAAGTCATCGGTAGCCGTTTTAAATCCGAGAGACTGGTAGTAATCAACAACGCGTTTAATGTGTGCGGTGTCTTCTATTTTTTCTACTTCAGTAAATTCAAACATAATATTTTGAATTGGAAAGTTATACTTTTTTGCAGCTTCTAGTGTGGTGCGTATACATCGTTCTGGTTTATAAATAGCATTAGGTAAAAAATTAATACTTAGCATTGATGTTATGCCTAGCTTTGAAGCTAGTTGAATGGCTTTAATACGGCAAAGCTGATCAAATGCATAGCGGTTGTCTTCATTCACTTTTGAAATAATAGAATAAGCAGACTCGCCATTTAAACCTCTAACCAGCGCTTCATAGCCATAAATAAGATTAGTTTTACAGTTTATAATCGGTTGAAAAGCCATAGAAAAATCAAATTCGAGATCGTTAGCGTCAGCACAGTTACTACACGTCACTTTTTCGCAATCTTTTGATTTTTCGCTCACTTAGCTCATCCTCTTATGCATATTTGTTTAGGTTAGTTGAGATTAGATTCTAACACAAATAGATTAAAGTATTGTTTTTTATGTTTTTATACGTAATAAATAACTATGTAATTAAATGAAAAATAATGACTAATGTCAGATCACTTAGTGACATTTGGCAGGTGTGTACGTTGCTTATTAAAACAATAATAGCGACATAAATTACTTGGAGAATATAAATGAGCAATACAATTACAATAGGCAAAAAAATTAAAGCATATTTACTTATTTTAACTTTGCTAAGCGTTATAAATTTACTAACTTCGCCTAGTTATATCTGGGTAGTATGGCCAGCGCTTGGGATGGGAATTGGGCTAGTAGTAAGTGCTTTGAGTAGGAATAAACCTAGGGCGTGTTGATTTTTGTGGATTGAAATTTATTCAATCTAGGGGCGATTTAATCGCGGCGTGAGGTTTGTAACCTAGTGGGATCGATAACTGCTCCTGCTTTATTCTACTGGCTTACATCCATGTAAGAATAAGTAAAAACCGAGCAAAGTTTCCGCGTCCTGCTCACGCCCCTTACCTACACCCATGTAGGCAACAAAGAGTCAATCGTCCCTAGAAAGAACCCAAAGGGCAGCGCATGTTTGGCATCTATGCTGCGTTATCACCTATTAATGGGGAATAACCACACAACATAGGCTCTGCCTAGCCTAAATACCAAGCACATTGCTGTAAATTCAACCACCAAAGAACAACACGCCCTAGAGATACTTCTTTATAATAAAAAAGCCAAGTAAATATTTACTTGGCTTGTTTAGTAAGGGACTGTAATAGTTAAGTCTAAATAGTTAAAATGCTGATTGAAGTGTCGCATCTAATGATATTTCAGTATTTAAGAGCTTGGAAATAGGACAGTTCTTTTTGGTTTGCTCGCATAAGGCTTGGAACTGCTCATTTTGAATATCATCAATACGCGCTTTTACTTCAAGGGCAATATGCGTAACCGAAAAACCATCATCTACTTCATCAAGGCTTACAGTGGCTTTAGTATCAATTTTGTCTGCAGTAAAGCCTGCATCACCTAATGCAAGCGAAAGCGCCATACTAAAACATGCACTGTGCGCTGCACCTACTAATTCTTCAGGATTTGAGCCTGCCTTATCTTCAAAGCGGGTATTAAAACCGTAAGGTTGTTTGTTAAGCGCGCCACTTTGAGTTGATATACTACCTTTGCCTGTTTTAATGTCGCCAGACCATGTAGAACTTGCCGTTTTTTTAATAGTCATCATCTTCCCCTTGCTTGGGTGTAAGCTTTTCAGGTTAGTTAAGCGTTATTTACAAAATAAACTTATATAAAGCCTTAAAAGCACTAATTACTGATGATGTTGCAAAATAGACGCCAGCTAATTGTTACTCTTATTTATTACGTCTGCAGCGCTCTGAACAGTAAATAACGTTATCCCAGTCGCGTTGCCATTTTTTACGCCACGTAAAAGGTTTATTACAAAGAGGGCATATTTTTTGAGGTAAGTTTAGTTTTTTATGCGTCATGCTTACTTAGTCTCACTATTACTTTCAGTGTTATTTTTATTTCTTACTTGGCTTGTTTTTGGTGTAATTGCTACGTGCCTCCTAAGAATTTTCCCTATGGCGCGTTTAACATCGGCTCGCTCACGATATTGCCATAAGCGTTCGCGTGCTTCTTTTGAGGCTGCTGTTAAATCAAGCATGGGTTCAGGGTAATCCTCCCCTAATTTAAAGTCGTTAAAGAGTGCTTCCATTGGAGTTTGCTCCCAAGGCTGATGTAAATATTCAATAGGGAGTTTTTCAAGCTCTGGGCACCACTTTTTAATAAACGAGCCTGTTGGGTCTTGATCTTCTGACTGCTTAATTGGGTTGTAGTGCCTAATGGTGTTAATGCCTGTTACCGAGGCTTGCATTTGAATTTGCGGGTAGTGAATTCCGGGCTCAAAATCTAAAAAGTAATTAGCGAGCGGAAAGCTTGCTTGCTGCCAACTTATATTTAAATGATGGGTTACAAAGCTTACAAGCATGGCGCGCATTCTAAAGTTTATATAACCGGTGGCTTTTAAGCAGCGCATGCAAGCGTCAATAATGGGAATACCTGTTTGACCTTGCGCCCAGCGTTCAATATCGTTTTTAACATGTTCATCATCGCGATACGGAAATACGTGATAACCCGAATTAAGGGCTAAAAATTCCATAGAGGATTCGCTTTCAAACTTTTGCATAAAGTGGCAGTGCCAATGCAAGCGCGATACAAACGCAGCAAGTGGGCGCTTCCAGCCTCTTTTATCGGGGTGCTTTGAGTGATATTCATCAATTGCCATTTGATACACTTGCCTAAGGCTAATGTTCCCCCACGCTAAATAAGGCGAAAGCCGAGAGCAATGGGTTTGGCTTAAACTTGGGCTCGATATTCCTTTTTGATAACCTTTACCGCGCTCGGCAAAAAAGCTCTGTATTACTTGGCGTGCATGCAACGGGCCGCCTTGTTGAAAGCTGTCGTGATCTTGCGTGTAAGCGCTTGGCAGCTCAGGTGCTTGGTAGTTATTGAGGGTAATTGTTTTTATACTCTTCCAATTAGGAACAGCAATAGGTGCTTGCATTGTTTGCTGCCAGCGTTCATTCCAATTATTACGATTTTTTTTGCCGCGAATAACCGCGCCTTTTTGCGACTCTAGCCAATTAATGTGGTTATGCTGGCACCAAGTTTTTATTGCTTTATCGCGCTCAAAGGTATTGTTTAAGCCTATTTCTTGATGGCTAAATATATTTACTATTTCAAACTGCGTCTTTAACGATTCAAGTAAATCGCTCATGTTTAAATTAAAGATATGAACACAGGCGTTAAAACGCGCTAGCTGATTATTTAACTCAACTATTGATTGATATACAAAGCGCCAGTGCCGCTCATTGTAGTGTGCATCTTCGAGCAGTAATGGCTCAAAGTTATAAAGTAACAGTGTCGGTAAGCCATTACTAAATGCACTTTTTAATGGTTGGTGATCGCTAAGACGCAAATCACGTTTAAACCACACTATGTTTATTTTTTCATGCATATTTTAAAAAATGGCTGCTGCTTTAATGTATTGTACGTAATAAACTTATTTTAAGATTTGCCGCGTGACTTTTAATAAAGGAAAAGTATGTTTTTAGATCTCACCGAAAATACCAACCAAAATGTTTACTCTTACTTAGTCGGCGGTATAAGCCCACGGCCTATCGCATGGATAAGTACATTAAATAGTGAAGGTATTGCGAATATTGCGCCTTATTCATTTTTTACTGTGGCTAGCTGCAAGCCACCTGTTTTAAGTGTTACGCAAGTAAACCCTAGTGATAAAACGAATAAAGATACGCTCAGTAATCTAATGGCAACTAAAGAATGTGTGGTTAATATAGTTAGCCAAGAGCTAGTTGAAAAAATGAATCAAAGTTGTGCAAATTACCCTAGTGATATAAGTGAATTTGATGCAGCTAACATCGCGCAAGCTCCAAGTAAGTTAGTTAATACGCCAAGCGTTGCCGATTCAAAAGTACGGTTTGAATGTAAGTTACGCGAAGTTATTAGTATTTCAAATGAGCCTGGCGGCGGAAAAATGATGTTGTTGGATGTAGTGGGTATTTTTATAGACTATGAAGTGATGAGTAATGGCTATATTGATCCTGAATTATTAAATGCAGTGGGCAAAATGGGCGGCGATTACTTTAGTACAACCAAAGATAAGTTTTTGCTTAAAAGACCACAGTTGTAATTTTATGTAGATTCTTCCTTTGTTTGTGCACATTGTTTGCACTTTTACTTGTTAACTTTGTTTTATTAAACGTTAAAGTAAAGGTTCAAGCATTGAAAACACTTCTTAAAACAAAAGCCTCTAATGTAACTAAGTTATTTGCATTAAGCGCGCTTTGTATCGCTTTAAGCGCATGTAACAGCGATTCTACAAGTACTACAACAGACGGCGAAACGGTCAGTAATAGTGCTCCAACGGTTGACGCCGGTATTGACCAAACTGTTAATGCGGGTGATACCGTTTATTTAAGTTCAACGGTTGAAGATGACGGCGAAGTATCTGTTAGTTGGTCACAAACATCAGGCACTACCGTTAGTTTATCTTCAAGTACCGCAACGTCTACTGAGTTTGTTGCACCTGAGGTATTAACCGATGAAGCACTTGTATTTGAAATCAGTGCAGATGACGGCACAAACGATGTCGTTGTAGATACCGTTATAGTTAATGTTATTGCTTCATCAGACTCAGATACTGGTGTAGTTGATAATAGTGCAAAACTTACCAGCTGGTTAATTAACAACGATACAACCTCCACTTATATACAAAACAATGGCGCAGTGGTTGAAGATGTTCAATCAGTTGAGGTTGTTACTGTTACTGAGGAAGATGCTGACGTTGAATACATGTATGTGCAAACAACTGACATTCCTAAATATGACGTAACGCTTACACAAGACCAAGTAGACGCACTTAATAATCGCCCGCGTGCAGCTACTGATTTTTATAACGGTGTAACCTCAGCAGCAGTAGGGCAAACCATTTCGTTTGGTGAAGATATTGGCTATAACAGCAGCACTGAAAACTGTGATGACACAGGCGGTGCAGGTTATTGGCCTCCAGGACCAGGTTGCCCGACAGAACAAACAGTTGAGGCGTATTTTCCGATAACACCTACCGACTTATCAGGCACTGAAACTTGTGAAACAGGTTTAGGTACAGTTGGCTTAATGGTTAATGGCACCAGTATATTTAACTGGGGCGATGGTATGAGCTACGGTAATAATATTTGGTATACACTAGCGCCCATTGCTGAGCAATATGATGTTGATGTGTGTGGCGGACATGCTGCTAACGGTGAATATCATCATCACTTTTATACGAGTTGCTTAGCTGATTTACTTGAAGATGATGGCGATGCGCATTCACCTATTTATGGGTTTGCAGCTGATGGCTATCCGCTTTATGGTCCTTATGAAAGTAACGGTCAACTTGCATTAAGCGGCTGGGAAATGCGTGATTATGGCGCATCAGAAAGTGAGGGTGGTTGTGGTACTGAGGGCGAGCGAAGCTGTACCTTAGTTGATCAATACGATGTTAGCCAAGGTACACAAACAAGTGATGCAGGTCCTGCTATTGGCGCAGAAGTAACGACGCTCTCTGGTAATACATTAAATGCCGACGATGGTTATTATTTTGAAGATTATTACTACGCACAAAAAACAGTAACCGGTGCTCAATTAGATGAGCATAACGGCCACGATACTAACGATGGCAAGGGTTATCACTACCATATAACACTAACGTTAGACAGCGATGGTAAATTACAGCCTTCTTTTCCTTATCAAATAGGGCCTCGTTTTAAAGGTCAATTAGCCGATAATTCAATTGGTCGCTGTGATACGGGCGAAACAATGGGTCCACCACCGGGAATATAAGGAGTAACTATGCGTTATTTTAAATACGCATTGATCCTAACTACTGCTGCGCTATTGAGCTTTAAGCTCTTTGCGCGGCAGGAAATGATGGATCATAGTCATATGCCTATAGCAGTGCCAAGTGATACGCCAATCCCGGCATTAAGCCTTAAGTTATTAAAAGATAGTATGTCGGGTTATAACTTAATTTTAGATACACAGAACTATGATTTATCTGTACCCCCTGAGGGTGCGATGAACATGCAGCAAATGATGAGCGTTACTACAAACGATGACACGGGCTTTTTACAAGGTCATGCTCATTTATATATAAATGGGATTAAAATACAGCGAATTTACGGACAAGCGTTGCATTTACCTGCTAACTTATTTAAAAGTGGTATAAATACCGTATCGGTTACTTTAAATAATCATGGTCATATGTATTGGACCGTTCAAGGCAAAAAAATAGTTGCTACGTTGTATGTTAGCGATCAAAGCAAAGAGTTTATAACATACCGATTTGAAAGCTTTCCTAGCAAGGTTGAAAACACGCATTAATGAAAATTCATAATAAACTTTTTTTAATACTATTTAGTTTTACTTTTAGTGTTATTGCAGGGCTGGTGGTACTTATACAATGGAGTATAGGCCAAGGCGTAATTGATTTTGTTAATGCAAAAGAGGTGAAAGCGCTTGAACCACTTGTTGCGCAGCTGTCAAGACAGTACGAACAAACACCCTCATGGCAACGCGTTGTTGGCGATGGCGAAAATTTTAGAAAGCTTGTTGAATCGCAGCTAGAAAATAGCCAGTTTTTACCTAGACCACCAAAAGGTCCAGGCCCCAGAGGAGGTATGATGCGACGACCGCCACCCGATCATGTTCGTTTAGGGATGGATCGCCGCCCACCACCGGACAATATTGCTCACTACGCTTTACTTGATGAAAATAAACAGCGAGTAGTGGGTAAGTATCTCAGTGATTTAAAATATATAACAACCCCAATTACAGTGGGCGATAAAGTAGTGGGTTACTTAGCTGTTTCTAAAAGAGATAGCTTGGTGGATGGTTATGAACTTGATTTTTTACAGCAACAAACTAACTACCTATGGTTTATTGCTTTAGCTGCGGTAGTGCTTACATTACTGGTTACCTTTTTATTGTCTCGTCACCTAGTAAGCCCAGTAAAGCAAATTGCTAACGGTATGCATCGCTTAACGCAAGGTAATTACGAGACCAAACTTACGCTTGAGCGAAAAGACGAATTAGGCCAATTAAGCGAAGATTTTAATATCCTTGCATTTACACTCGCTAAAGATGAGCAAGTACGTAAGCGATGGCTTGCTAATATTTCTCATGAGCTTAGGACGCCAATGAGCATTTTACTCGGTGAACTTGAAGCTATGCTACTTGGTATACGAGAACCGAACACAAAAAATATAAGTTCGGCTAACGATGAAGCTTTGCATTTAAAACGCTTAATAGACGACTTGCATATGCTCAATAGCGCAGAGTTAGGAGGTATGCACTACATTATGCAACCTACTGATATGGCGTTATTATTAAATACTATTGAGCAAAAATATCAGGTTGTGCTTGAACAACATAATATAAAAATTCATTTACTAAATAGCGCTAAACACATAACTGTACAAGCAGATAAAACACGCCTTTTGCAGCTACTCGATAATATTTTAATGAACGCAGTACACTATGCACAATGCTCAACTATTTCATTAACGGCTAGCAATATAAGTATTAAAGGGCAAACCTACTTAGAGCTTATAATTGAAGATAATGGCGTAGGTGTAGAGCAGTCGCATTTATCGCATTTGTTTGAGTATTTATATCGAGTAGATAGTTCGCGTAATCGCCAAGAGGGGGTTCTGGTTTAGGCTTATCTATTTGCCAGCATATAGTTAAAGGCCATAATGGTGAAATAGCTGCTAAAAAAGCCAGTTTAGGTGGTCTTGCCATTATTATTAGATTGCCGACGATTTAGTTTATAAAAATAAAGTTGAGGTTACTTACAGAGATGCCTATGAGTGAACAAATTCTGATTGTGGAAGATGAAGTAAAGCTAGCTAACTTAATGAGTGACTTTTTAAGCAGCCACCACTTTATCACTCATCAAATACATCACGGGAATGAAGTATTACCTTGGCTTGAAATTAACAGCCCGAGTGTAATCTTACTCGACATAATGTTACCTGGCCAAAGTGGCATTGAATTGTGTAAAGCAATCAGGCGCTTTTCAAACGTGCCTATTATTATGGTATCGGCAAGAGTCGAAGAAATAGATAGATTACTTGGACTAGAGTTAGGTGCTGATGACTATATCTGTAAGCCGTTTAGTTATGCTGAGCTGGTGGCACGCGTAAAAGCTATATTAAGGCGATTAAATAACGCAAGTGATGTTACAGAGTCAACAATGAAACTTGATGAGAGCACCTACAACGTAAAATACAAATCAAGCAGCATAGAGCTAACGAACTTTGAATTTCAGCTATTTAAACCTTTGTTTAACAACCCAAATCGTATTTATTCGCGCGATAGTTTAATGGACACTATGTACGCCGATCAGCGTATTGTGAGCCATCGTACTATTGATAGCCATATTAAAAAGTTGCGTAAAAAACTAGATGAAGTGACACAAACTGAAAGTGTTATTCAGTCTGTTTATGGGGTTGGCTACCGATTTGTGCACCCGCAGTAAGGGGGGATTAGTGAGCTATGACGATGAGCTACTCATCATCGTCAGCATTTTTAATTCGCTCTAAACGGTCAAACTCTTCATATTCTGCCGCTTGGATTTCATCAAGAATAGAATCTACATCGGCAAGTTCGTCGCTGTCTTCAAATTCACCTGTAAGCGTTGAATTAGGCGTTAAATTGGCCTCTTCAAATAATGCCCACATTTCTTTAGCGTATTGAGTTTTTAGTACGCTTGGCGCAAATTCACCATAGTAGCGGCGTATGTTATTTACATCGCGTGCAAACATAGCTTGTGCACTGTTATTTGCTGAAGCGTTAACTGCTTGCGGTAAATCTATAATTACAGGGCCGTTATTATCTACAAGTACATTAAATTCAGATAAATCACCGTGTATTATACCTGCGCAAAGCATAAGCTTAATATAATGCATCATGAGTTTATGCTGCTCAATCGCTTGCTCTTCACTAAAAACGACATGTCCAAGTTGAGGAGCTACGTTACCATCCTCGTCCGACACGAGCTCCATAAGCAGCACGCCATCAATACAAAAGTAAGTATCAGGTACACGTACACCCACACCGGCTAAACGAGATAGCGCATCCACTTCGGCATTTTGCCAAATCTCTTCTTCTAATTGACGGCCATAGCTAGAGCGTTTGCCCATAGCACGGGCTTGGCGTCCACCACGTACTTTTCGGCCTTCTTGGTATTGTGCCGCTTTTTTAAAGCTACGTTTAACGGCATCTTTATACACTTTTGCACAGCGTATGTGTTCACCACAACGCACAATAAATACATCGGCTTCTTTGCCGCTCATTAGTCGGCTTATAACTTCGTCAATAAGGCCATCATCAACAAGAGGTTGTAGGCGTTTAGGTATTTTCACAGATTGCCTGCTAAGTAGGGTTGGTTATTAATCATTATTTATGAAAGTGCTCTGTATTTGTTTGTTTAATTGGCTCAAGCAGTATATCAGCTTTGAGAATTAAGGGCAGTAACGCAACTGCTCGTCAGTTATTAATCGTATTATTTTATTAGCTTATATATTGATTGCAATGCAATCAACCATAACTTTTTAAATTAATTTTTTTATCAAAATAATTTACTACTTCCCTATTGTTTGCACATTGTTTGCGTTTTTAAAGCGTAATCTTAATTTAATTCTTAAATACGAGGTTATTACTATGAAGCATTTTTCAACACTTGCCACTGTGGCAATATTATCTATTGCTTTTTCAGCTAATGTAGCTGCACGAGGCGGTGACAATCCTCCTGAAAGACCTGATTTTTCAACTATTGATACTGATGGCGATGGTGTAATTAGCTTTGAAGAGTTTAGTGCTAAAAAACCACCGCACGGCGATGCACAAACAATTTTTGATTCTATAGATGCCGATGGTAATGGCGAAATCAGTGAACAAGAGCTTAGCGATCATAAACCACCTCGTCGTGAACGTTGAAAGGGTACTAAAATGATTAATAGTATTAACAGCAGTTCTGCCAGTTTGATGTCGCAACAAAGCAGCCAAACAGCAAAGCTAACAACAGAGCAAAGCGATTTTATTAAAGAAACGCTTGCACAGTTTGATGCAGAAAACTTAACTAGCGACGATGCGCAAAGTATTCAAGCGGCGTTTAAAGAGCAAGGTATTGCACCCACTAAAGAGCTTGCTGATTTAATGGGCGAACTTGAATTTGATGCTAAAAGTATTGGTGATGCAGGACGGGCAGAAGGCCAGCGTCCGCCACCGCCGCAAAACTCATTAGAATCAGTCGATACAGACGAAGTAGTCAGCTATTTAGATGAGCTCTTAACTGAGTATTCAAACCAGTTGTCTGATGAAGATAAAGAATCAATTCTTGCATCAGTGCAAGAGAAATTTGGTTTAAGTGAAGGCGATTCGCTGCTAAATGTAACTGCTTAGGTATTATTACTTAGAGTAAAGCTGACTGTTACTCGAAAGTCTTAAGTCCAAAGCCCAACGGTTAATTCTGTTGGGCTTTTTTATTGGCTTAATTTAACCGTGTTTCTATTTTGCTGGTGCCATCTTCTTCGGTAAATTTAAATACAAAATCTTTTTTACCATCTTGGTTTATATCAACTAACAGAATATCTTTGTTATTTTTAGGCAGCGTTAATTTTAATTTCTTACGTTTTTTATTTAGCAGTGAATCTTGCTCTCCGTAATAAATATACAGTGTTTTTTTACTGTATTTGTATACCGCATCAATATAGCTGTCGCCGTTAATATCGCCTAAATAGAGCGCTGGTTTGGAATCATTGCCGTTCATTCCCACTTCCATTTCTAAATCAAGTTCGATACTCGATTTATTGGCAAATGAGCCGTCGGGTTGCTGTTTATAAAGATTCATTTCTACATCTACATCAGTACTGCCACCGCCCAATGCCATAGACGCGATAGTACCTAAGCCAATATCTAAGTCCATTTTTTGTAAATCAATTAAGCCATCATTATTAAAATCAGTTTTGAGCAATAGTTCACTAGGGCCCTGTGTTTCAAATAAGGTAATGGGCGTATTAGTAAAACCTTTAGCGCTCCCTAGGTATAAAGTATGTGCTATTTTTATATCTAACGAATCCATACCTTGCGTAGGCTTAAACTGCCTGGTTGTAAAATCAAGAAATCCGTCGTTATTAATATCAATAATTTGCTTTATTTTTCGAGTTTCACCATTACTTAGTTCGCCTAACTCGATGTCAAAGTCAATTGAGGTAAGCTTTTGCTCAAAGCCCTCTGAATTAGCAAGGAGTACATCTGCTCCAAAGTCGTTTGAAAATACTAGGTCGTTTAAGCCGTCGTGGTTAAAATCAATAACGACGGGTTTATTGCTAATATTAACTTCCAGCGAAAGTCCTTTACTTGAAAAACGACCTTCATACAAAGGTGTTTGCATAAATTGGTTGGGCTTAAAGCTGCCGTCTTTGTTTTGAACATATAAGGTGCTGCTTGTTAAATTAGGGATAAAAATATCACTTAAGCCATCGTTATTGGCATCAAAAACAAAATCAATTTTCTCAAACTCATCTACTTTTAATGTATTAAGCACTGATTCATAAGTAAACAATAATGTTGTTTTATCGCTATTGGTTTTATAAACCCCGTCGTTTGCTAAAATTAGTGCTTGTTTGGTATCGGCATTGGCAAGTGTTGCTACATCAAAACCAATCGCATTATTGGGTAGGGTAAGTTGAATGCTTTTTGCGCTTAGTAAATTGATGCTCTCAAGCTGCTTTAGGGTCTTGTTATATGCAAATACAGTTGCGGAGTCGGTTGTAATTAATGCTTGTGTTGTTTGTATTGCTAGTTTTTGTGCTGATACAAGGCAAGGAGCTAAAGCACATAGCGTTATTATTATTTTATTCATTCGTTAATTCTTTAAATTAACGAGCAATATAGTATTGCTCAAGATTAATTTATAGTACCAACGACTAATTTTAGAACAACTAAATATATGTAAGAAAATGTGGCTGAATGTCTATTTTACAGAGTGAGGAAGCCACTTTAAAAGCTTTTCAAATAAAATATCTTGGGCAATTGGTTTTGATATATAGTCATCCATTCCGGAATCTAAACATTTAGTTTTATCACCCGTCATAGCATTCGCTGTCATTGCTATGATTGTAATGGCGTTTGCTTTATCTCTTGCTTCATTATTTCTAATTAAAGTTGTTGCCTGATATCCGTCCATAACAGGCATCTGGCAATCCATTAAAATAAGAGAGTATGGCTCAATAGTATTTTTTTGATCTAAGTAATCAAGTACCTCTTTACCATTGGTCGCAATATCTACAACACTAATTCCCATTTTTTTCAATGTTGTTGCGGCGACAATCTGATTAATTTGATTATCTTCAGCTAATAAAATACGTATATCTTCACGCCATACAATATCATTCGGCCCAAGTGGTTTTTCGGTTATGGTACAAGTTTGGGTATTTTCACTATGTAAAGTGTTTCTCTCGGGTAAGCATTTTGTAAGAAGGTTAAAAATATCTTTAGTTGTCATCGGTTTTGGAAAGTAAGCAGTAAAACCATTTTGTTTATAGTGTTCATTAGTTTCAAACTGATCTATTGTGGTCATCAATACAAGGTTTGCTGTACTGAGAAGATTTAGATCATTAATCGTTTTACCGAGTGTTAATCCGCTACTGTCGCTAAGTTTTGTATCAATAATTACAATGTCGAAAGGATGAGCATGTTGGGTATAAAATTGCTCGTAAGTATTTAGCGCAATTTTTGCTGATGAGCTTATTGTTACGATTGCTCCCCATTGTGTAAGCTGCTTTTGAAGTACGTTAGTTTGGCTTTTGTTACTGCACGCTATTTGTATGTTAATTCCAGTAATATCTATAGGAGGCATTACTTTTTCTGTTTTTTTACCTTTCTTTAAAGTGATATCAAAAATAAAGTTACTCCCTTTATTTTCGTCCGATTTTACCTCTACTTCACCTTGCATCAAATTGCAGAGTTTTTTAACGATGGCTAAGCCTAATCCTGTCCCGCCGTATTTCCGTGTTGTTGAAGAATCTACTTGTGAAAATGATTTAAATAGCTTGGCTTGTTGCTCTACTGGAATGCCTATTCCGGTATCTTTCACTTGGCAGTTAAAGCGTATTTCATTCCCATTAGTGGGAATTAATTTAGCAATAATTTGAACTTCCCCTACATGGGTAAATTTAAGGGCGTTATTAACAAGATTTGTTAATATTTGTCTGAGTCGTCCAGGATCTCCAATAACAAAAGGGTATTTGATATCTGTAATATCTAAAATAAGTTCAATACCTTTACTATATGCTTGAGCTGCGACTGTTTCTAAAAAATCTCCTAGCATGGCATGCAAGTTAAACTCTAACTCTTCTAGCTCAAGCTTACCTGCATCTACTTTTGAAAAATCTAAAATATCATTAATTATATTGAGTAAAGAATTTGCACTGTTAAGTGCAATACGTGTTTGATATTGCTGCTTTTCGTTTAAAGGGCTATCTAAAATAAAGTTAAGCATACCGAGTACTCCGTTCATAGGCGTACGTATTTCATGGCTCATTGAGGCTAAAAACTCACTTTTTGCTATATTCGCTTGTTCTGCTAATGCTTTTGCTTCAATTAATGAATGATTGGCAGCAATCCGTTTAGTGATATCTTGCTGAATTCCTACAAAGGCGGTGAGTTTAGAGTGTTCGTCAAAAACAGGGGAGATTTGTAAACTATTCCAAAATGCGGTGCCATCCTTTTTGTAGTTTACTATTTCTACACGCTGAGTTTTTAAGGTTTTTATTGCATTTTTAATGACCGATATTGATTTTTTATCTGTGTTGGGGCCTTGTAAAATACGGCAATTTTTACCGATCATATCTTCTTTTTTGTAACCTGTTATTTTTTCAAACTCGCTATTTAAAAATACTAAAGGTAGACCAGGGACCTTAGCGTCTGCGATCGATATTCCTACATTACAAGACTCTATAGCATGGGCCAATAAATCATTTTGTTCTTTGGCTTTTTTTAATGCCTCTTGTGATTTTTTTTGTTCAGTGACGTCAGTAATTGAGCCCGCCATTCTGATGGCAATATTATTGCTATCTCGTAATGCCATGCCTTTCGCTCTAAAGTGACGGTATACACCTGATTTATTCTTTAAGCGGTATTCAATATTATATGGTTTATTTTGCGTTAAATGCGCTTTTAATTGTTTTTGGTTTTCATCTATATCATCAATATGAATTAGGTTATTAAATGTTTCAATTGTATTAGGTAAAAACTCTATATCGTTTTCATTGTATCCAAGTAATACTCTAATCCGTGGGGAAAAATAGATTGTATTAGAGAGGATATCCCAATCCCAAATACCATCATTGCTGCCTTCAACTGCTAACTCATAACGGGCTTCACTTAATTTGATTGCTTTTTTTGAAATCTCAAGTTGCTTAAATGGGTTTAATAGTAAATGCCTACCAAAAATTAATAACACAACAGATGAAAGGAGTAGGCTTAAAATAAGAGCTACTGCTATATCTAGCATAAAGGCGGTTACTTTTTCAGCTAACAAGCTGTTTTTTATTAAATAATTTAACTCAATGCCTGTGGAGCCAACCGGTGTTTTACTGATTGAAATATACTGCTGTGTTTCATCTAAATTTGAAAAAGAGACCCAAGGGCCACTGAGTATGATGTTATGATTATTTAATACAAATTTTGCAGGTAATAACTCCCTAAGCGGTGTGCTAAATTGTACTGTTAGCACCCCTTCACTGAGGTTGTTATATTTTATAGGTACTGCAATGGTAAAAAAATATTGCGATTGTGATGACCGTAAAATAACAGCGCTTTCTATTTGATTGTTAATTATACTATTTAGCCAAGTAGGTTCTGTCGCAATTACCTCAGCTAATGATGAGTCACTGCTATACACAACTTCTTGGAGAATATTTGTAATAACAAGCTTTTCGGTTTTTCCTAAAATTTTATATTCATCAAGGTAATCTAATAGCGCAGCTTTAGATGTTTCTGAGCCCATGATTGCATTTGACAAAATTGGCTGGCGAGCAATATCTTTGAGGATCTGTTCTCGGGTTTCTATAAAAAGCATTAAGTAACTAGTGGTTAACTCTGATTCAATTTCTATACTTTTACTCTGTAAATCATAAATAGCATCATTAGCTCTGCTCCCAACAAGTAAAAGGCTTATTGTTACTGAAAGTATTAAACTCAATGCTAAAAAAGTATAAAATGCATTGTTTGTTGTCAGTTTAAATTTATTACTCAGTGAGTTTGGCATTATTCTGGACTGCCTTCTAAATTATTTAATATATGAATACTCCCATCAGGTTTATAATTTGCCATGCATAAATCACCTAACCCAAGTGCTTCATGTGCATCTGCATCATCATTAGACCACTGAGTAAAAGGCTGCTTATATTGTTTAATTAATCCATCGATTGGTTGATTTAAATTCTCTAATGCGAGCCTAATATTCGCCCTGTTTTTTTGTATATCGTCGGTTAATGTTGTTTGCGAAATGGCTTGTAATAGGATTTTAGTAAGATCATATGCATGGATAAACCCAGCCGGAGAATCCAGCTTTTCTGGTGCTATAGAAGGGGGAAAAGCGATAGCGCTTGATTTACCACGTTTTTGGTAAGCTTTGTTTGGGGTTTAGTTAAAAAAGAAAAACAGCTTTGTATGAAATGCAGGCTGAGGTTTGATTTTATTGCGTGCTCAACATTTGTGAAAAAATCCCCCCAGTGATCCCCCAGTGACTAATTATAGGTACTCGCTTATTCTCTACAAAGCTTGCCATAGCGTTAATTATTTCAGCTCCTTCAAGTGCGTTACCCACAAACAAAATACAATCTGCTTGGTCGCTTATGATTTCACGTAGAATTATTTTTGCACTATTCGCTTTTATGTTCCAATTAAACCAATTTACTTTAGTTTTAATATTCCCCAATGCTTTGCTCATCGCAATATTGTTAGACTTACCCCAAGGGGTATTTTCTAATAACAGTTGGGGTTTTTGACAACCAAGAGTCTGCGTTGCAAATTGGGCCATTCTATGGCCTGCTTTTGTATCGTCTACAGAGAGTCTAAATACCCAGTTTTTCTCGTCAGGGTAGCGGGTAATTGGCCCACCAGCAGCCCAAGGAACTAAAAGTAATAGTTTATTTTTATTTATAAAATCTCTATTTTTAATATAGGGAGGAGAGTGTAGACCCCCCAAAAAAACTAACGCGTTTGAATCTTTTAAAAACTGCTGCATATGCAGCAAGCTGCGATTAGAGTTTCCTCTATTATCTTTTTCAATAAAATTTATTTGGTAACCTTGTACATTATTATTAATTTCGGCGAGTGCTGTAAGTGCTCCCATTTTCATTGCATAGGCGGATTCGTTATGATTAGAGTAGTCAGAATCGTGATAAATAGTCAGTGTTTTAATATTTTCAGCGTAGGTACTAAAGGAAAAAGAGGCCGTATAAAAGAGGCTTATGATGATGAGATAAATAGTTATACGCATAAAAACACTTAGTTTTAATAATTTATATTAAAGTTAGCTTATTTTGGAGCGTTTTCATATTTTAAAAGAAAATAATTTTATAATAAATTATTTAAATAGTTAATTTGTATTAAGCTGTTGCTTTAATTGATTTATTGGCAATAAATGGCGTGTTTTTTGAAGTATAAAAGCCAGAAAATATTACTGGCTTTTATACAAAGATGCGTGGCTATTTTATTTAAAATCACTGCCTTTATGGCGCTCTGCCATTTGCTCTTCTTCAGGGCCCCATGTGCGATTAACACGACGACCGCGTTTTACAGCTGGACGCTCTGAAACCTGTGTAGCCCAGCGTACAACGTGAGTGTATGAAGCAACATCTAAAAACTCAGCAGCATCATACAAAGCACCTAGAACTAGCGAGCCGTACCACGGCCAAATGGCGATATCGGCAATTGAATACTCATCACCCGCCATGTATTCGTTTTCGCTTAAATGACGGTTTAACACATCAAGTTGGCGTTTAGTTTCCATTGTAAAACGGTCAATAGGGTATTGCATTTTACTTGGCGCATAGCTATAAAAGTGACCAAATCCGCCACCTAAGTATGGCGCTGAGCCCATTTGCCAAAACAGCCAGTTACGACACTGCGTTTTAGCTTTTAAGTCTTTAGGGATGAGTACATCAAATTTTTCAGCCAAATACTGTAAAATAGAACCCGATTCAAAAATACGAGTCGGTGGCGTGGTTGAATGATCCATTAGTGCTGGGATTTTCGAATTTGGATTAATATCAACAAAGTCAGAACCGAACTGATCACCATCACCTATATTTATTAAATATGCGTCGTAGTCTGCACCAGTTAAGCCAAGCTCTAAAAGCTCTTCAAACATAATAGTGGCTTTTTGACCATTAGGTGTCGCAAGAGAATAAAGCTGAAATGCGTGCTCACCAATAGGTAGAGTTTTGTCATGAGTCGCGCCGGCAACGGGGCGATTAATACTAGCAAACTTACCGCCACTTTCACTTTCCCACGTCCATACTTTTGGTGGTGTATACTCGTTTTCATCACTCATAAATAACCTCAATGTTAAATAGAATTGTTTAATACTTACTCATAAATGGGGACATAAAAAATTAATTAAAGGTTTCGTTTAATATTTAACTCATCGACCTTTTAGCTTATCGTTTTTTGCTAATCTATAACCTAAAAACAACCCGCTTAGCGCTCCAAATAGATGGCTTTCAAACGATACATGGTAGCGCTGAGGTAAAACACCCCATATAAAACCGCTATAAAGTATGGCAACAGCAATAGCAATGATAATGGATTTTAACGAACGCCTGACCACGCCATAGCAAAGTATAAATCCCCACAAACCATATATAACACCGCTTAAACCAACATGTATGTTACTGCGCCCAAATGCCCAAACTAACAGTCCACCAACTAAAGCGGTAAAAATGAATACATTATAAAAACGCTTAACGCTGTATTGGCAAATTAGCCAACTTAATACTACAAATGGGATCATGTTACTGGCAAAATGCCACCAGCTACCATGTAAAAAAGGCGCGCATAGTATGCCAATTAAGCCTTGGATACTGCGTGGGTATATTCCTAAACCATTTAAGCTTATACCAGGGAGGCTATTAATTACTTGTAGTACAAAGCAAATAACAACAATACTAAAAATTGCGAAACGGGTACTGGTTAGTAATGACAGTGTGGTTGGCTTGGTTGCCATATAATTGCCCTAATTGACTTTAAGAGTTGCCAGTATAGGAATTGTATTTGCTAATGAAAAGCAATTAAAAAAGCACAGCATAAAATACTGTGCTTAATTTTAATTATTACTCGCTATTAACCTAACTTAGTTAGTAGCTTTTTAGCAGCTAGTTCAGAGCTTGCTGGATTTTGACCGGTAATTACTAAACCATCTACTAGTGCTAATACGCCCCAGTCGTCAGTTTTTTGATAATCGCCGCCTTTTTTAATTAGCTCGTCTTCAACTAAAAATGGCACGATATCGGTAAGTTGTACTGCAGCTTCTTCTGAGTTGGTAAAACCAGTTACTTTTTTACCCGCTACTAACGCATTGCCATCAGCATCTTTAACATTTAAAAATGCCGCGCTTGCATGACATACCGCAGCAACCGGTTTTTGCTCTTTTACAAAGCTTTCGATAAGTGAAATTGAATCTGTGTTGTCAACCAAGTCCCATAATGGGCCGTGGCCACCTGGGTAAAATACAGCGTCAAAATCGCTTGAATTCACTTCACTCAACACTTTAGTGTTTGCCATTAATGTTTGTGCTGCGCTATCTGCGTCATAACGTTTTGTTGCATCTGTTTGAAAATCAGCAAGTGTACTTGTCGGATCAATGGGTGGTTGGCCGCCAGCTGGAGACGCTAACGTTACTTCAACGCCTGCATCAACAAAGGCGTAATAAGGGGCTGCAAATTCTTCTACCCAAAAACCTGTTTTTTCGCCAGTGTTACCAAGTTCTGCGTGAGATGTAAGAACCATAAGTATTTTTTTAGACATTGAATATATTCCTTCTGATGATTTAAATTAGTAATCTTGCTTACCGATTACTATATGCACTAACACTCCTTTAAACAACGATGATAAATTTAACTTTATTGATTTAATAATTGATACAATTGAAGGGTTGAATTTGAAACACATTGTGGAGCGTTTATGAAAGTGTCGTTTGAGCAGTTAAAAAGTATGGTGGTATTTGCACAAATTGTAGAGCAGGGTAGCTTAACCGCTGCTGCTAAACAGCTAGGGCTTACGCGAGCCGTGGCAAGTTATCATTTAAAAAAATTAGAAACCCAACTTGAAATCACTTTACTAAATCGTTCAACCCGCACCATGGCGCTCACTGAAGCCGGCATTGCTTATTATGAGCGTTGTAGAATAATTACCGAACAAGCCAATGCCGCTAATCAACAAATAGAAAATATAAAAAGTGAGCCACAAGGTTTGCTTAAAATTAGTTGCCCCGTAAATGTAGGAATGCAATTAATTGTGCCTGCAATAAATACCTTTAAACGGCAATACCCTAAAATTAAAATTGATTTACAACTTACGGATGACGTTATCGATATTATTAAAAATGGGTTTGATTTTGCAATTAGGGGTGTGGCGCTGAGTGACTCCAACTTGCAGGCAACCAAGCTGACTACAATGAGCACCTGTATTTGTGGCGCGCCGGAATACTTTGCACATTTTGGAAAACCTAAAACGCCCTTAGAGCTAGCAGAGCACCAATGGGTCGTTTACCAGCTCGGGAGTAAAACATTAACACTTCAAAAAGATGGCAAAAAACACGATATTACAATGCAAGGCGGGCTAAGTACTAATAACGCAGCCGCACGTACTGCCTTTGTAGAAGCGGGGCATGGCATCGGGCGTATTCCGCTTTACGATGCGTGGCCAAAAGTACAAGCTGGGTTGCTTGAAATAATATTAGATGATTATAAAAGCAAAGATATTGAACTGTACGGAGTATTTCCGCCAGGGGCTGCGGGATCTAAAAAACTACGATTATTTATTGATTACTTAAAAGCCTACTTTGTAAAACAGCATACCGCTTTAGGTATGCTGAAAGGCGTTTAATTATTTTCGCTTTTAAAATATTTATAAAGCACTTATAAAGTACGGCTAAATAATGCAACCGCTTGTTGATACATATTAATAGCAAGGGCTGCATCGTATCGCTCACCTTCATCACGCATAAAGGCATGCTGTGCATTAACTTCTTGCCACTGGTAATTAATGTTTGTGCTTACACATTGTTGGTATATTTTAGCGCGGCCTTCCTTTGGTACATGCGGGTCTTGTTTTCCCCATATAAAGTGAATTTCACCTTGTATATCAGCCATACGCTCGAATGAGTTGTTGCCTAGTTTTGCCGGTAATGTATTGCTGTGAATATCAGTAGCGTATAAACAAAAAGCCGCTTTAATTTCAGGGTTAAGTGCTGCTCTGTAAGCTAAATGTCCGCCAATGCATACGCCCATTGCGCCTACGGTGCTTGTGCAGTAAGTTTGTTGCTTTATAAAGTCGATAATGGCTTGCGTGTCGCTATCATGATGCTCAAGTGGTTTTGCCCATTTGTCGGCATTGCCTTTGTCTTTACCTGCATCGTCGTAAGCAAGCACAGTGCCTATAGGGTTTAACTCGTGAAATACTTCCGGGACTAACACCACAAAGCCATGGCTTGCTAAAATAGCTGCGCTGCGTGCAATCGGGGCGGTTTGCTGAAATATTTCAGAATAAAAAATGATAGCAGGGAACTGTCCTTGCGCTTGAGGGCGATATACAGTTGTTCGCATTAAACCTGTAGATGTTGGCAAGTCAGCATTATGTTGTTGGATTATCATAAAAGCGCTCAGTTAAATAAAATTATATATAATGATATGGTAACTGAGCGCGATAAAATAAACGACTCTTGTTGTTGAGTATTTATACCAACCTGCATAAATCTTTGATCAATTTAACGAATTAAATTTCACTATAACGTCGTTAAAATTTTTTATTTAGAACAACTAGATAAAAAAATTTTTGCCTAGTTCTAGCGTAATTTTCTTAACGTTAAATAGACCCCATATATAAGCAGATTGGTATTAAATACTTGCAGGCATTTTATTACAACTGGCGTAATAACTTACCGTAGCAGGCCAATCTGAAAATATAGCCATGACCCCCACGTCTTTTGCAAGTACATCAACAACCGTCATCATATCGCCATCGTTATCTATAACATCAGCAATTGATTGATAGTAATAGCCGCCGCCTTCATTTAGCGGGCCTGATCGCTCAAGGCTCCATGCAATAAGCGCTAAACCTGCCGCTTTAGCGTCAATTGCATATTGCGAGGGGACGATATTGTTTTCGCTATCTATTGTTAGCATCATCCAAATAGGAGGGGCTAAAATTTTAACGCCATCGGCAACAAGTTCATCCATGCTTGGTTGCCATGTTTGCGGGTTACTTGGATCAAAACCGGCTTCACTGTCGCGACCATCTAGATATACGCTTTTGTCTGCAAAGTCAGGGTTGTTGTTAATCCAGTATTTTACGTCATCAAGGTTAAATGATTGCGGGTAAACTTTTGAGGCTGGCACATCCAGTTGTGTGTACTCGTCTAGCATTTTTTGCGCATATTGCTCTTGTGTCATTCCATCAAATGGCATACTTACTTGTGGCGATTTTAGTTCTGGGGTCATTTTTACACCCAGCTCATTAAACAGTGCAATGCTTTGTTTATGGGTCATCAATGTGCCGTTGGTGGCATATAAATCAGTGCGCCAACTTGGTGTACCATCCATGTAATCGGCAACGGTAGTTGCATTAGTGTTTGCACCATCCATTTTACCTTCAAGGGTTAAAAACTCCGCTAAGCTTATGTCGCTGGTACAACATTTAGCTGATGCAGCAATACCATTAGCAGGATCGGCTGGTGTAAATGGCACACTGCATTTCGCTGCAAGTTCAGGAATGGCTAAAATATTAGTCGTGGTATGCAAATCGCATTGAGAGTGGCGACAAACAAGCTCTTTGTCGTTTGTAAATGTAACATCGCATTCAACAATGCCTGCGCCCATTCTGGCTGCAGCAATGTAGGCTTCTTTAGTATGCTCAGGGTATTGCATTGGCGCACCGCGATGACCAATGGAAAAATCAGTACGATAAAATGGCCCTTCGCTGCATGACTCTAATTTTGTTTTTAGTGTGCTTTGCGCCATATCATCAATTAAATAGTCGGGGCGAGTGCCTAGCTGAATATTTGCGCCTTCAGCAACCTCTACAACAATGGGCGTAGGTACTTCAACAATTTCCACTTCGGTGTTGGTAACAACCACTTCTTTTTCTACTATTTCTACATCGTCATCACAGCCTGCAAGTGCGGCTAACAATATACAGCTTGTAAGTAAGGTAATACGTTTCATTGTTTATCCTTAAAAAGTAAAATTTGTACTACCTTAATGATTATTAATGACAATTTAGCTACAAACTTATTAATTCACTTTTTATTAAGCATTTGATTGACCAATAATGCACCTAACATTATAGCTGCTCCAATACTTAACCTAACTATGTCAGCGTCTCTGTTCCAAATAAGCACGTTAACAATAATCCCTGCTGGGATAAGTAAGTTATTCATGACTGCTAGAGCTCCAACGTTGACAAGTGTTGCGCCTTTATTCCACATAAAGTAACCAAGGCCTGATGCAACAACCCCTAAATAAATCAGTATGCCCCACTGAGTAGAAGTGGTTGGTAATTTGTTTGAATTGCCAAATAATGCATAACAAATTATGGCAATAATAAGTGCGCCTATAAAAAACCATCCGAACACGGTTTTATCATCAAGTTGATTTTTATTCATTAAGCGTTTATAGGTGACTTGGCCTACAGCAAAACTTATATTCGCACCTTGAACTAATAGTAAACCGATTATGAAATTGTTATTTAGGTTTTCGTAACGAATAGTAATTGCGCCGATTACAGCAATAAGCGCGACTATAAAAAAGCGTGGGTTAAAGCGTCTATTCAATGCATCATTTAGCAAGGTAATGTACAAAGGAGTCATTACAGTAAATAGCAGTACTTCAGGAACGGTTAAAAATAAAAATGAGTGGTAGTAAAAGCTATACATAACACCAAGTTGTATAGCGCCAATCAGCATAAGCTTTAAGGCTAAAGGTTTAGGCGTTTGTTTGAGCTTTAAAAAAGGTAAAAAAATCAGTGTTGCCAGTGCTATGCGTATTAATACGCTAAACCAAGCGTCAACTTGTCCTGCTAAGTACACACCAATTAAACTAAACGAAAACGCCCATAGCAAAGTGACTGTAAATAAGTACTGCATAACCATCATCTTTTAATAAATATTGAGCTAAGTTTATCTGTTATATGTGAGGGTATAAACAATAAAAGCCCGCAAGCGGGCTTTTATAAAAGTGAGCTTAATAAATTAAGTTATTTACTCAACTAAACCACGGCGCTTAAGTAATGCGTCGGTAGTTGGTTTTTGACCTCTAAACTCAATGTAGCTTTGCATTAAGTCGCGGCTGTTACCTTTTGATAGGATTTCTTTACGGAACTTGTCACCATTTTTACGTGTTAAGCCGCCGTTGTTTTCCATATGTGCAAAGGCATCTGCTGCAAACACTTCAGTCCATAGGTACGCGTAGTAACCTGCTGAATAACCACCTGCAAATGTGTGGCTAAAGAAGTTTGATTTGTAACGCGGTGGAACAGGGTAGTAAGCAATACCGTGTTTTTCTAGCGCGTCTTGTTCAAACTTTTGAACATCAGTAATTTTTTCATCAGAACCAAATGAATGCCATTCCATATCAAGTAGTGCAGCGGCTAAATACTCGGTAGTGCCGTAGCCTTGGTTGAATTTTTGCGATTCAAGTACTTTATCAAGTAGGGCTTGTGGAATTGGCTCACCTGTTTTGTAATGCTTAGCGTAGTTAGCAAGTACCGTTGGTTCAATCATCCAATCTTCGTTTGCTTGCGACGGAAATTCAACAAAGTCACGCGCCGTTGCAGTACCCGCTAAGCTTGGGTACTTAACATCTGAGAATAAACCGTGTGCAGCATGACCAAATTCATGGAACATAGTAGACACTTCGTCAAACGTCATTAGCGTAGGTTCGCCTGCAGCAGGTTTTGGAATGTTCTGCGCATTGTAAATAACTGGTTTAGTACCTTTTAAGCCACTTTCGCTTACGTATGCACTCATCCATGCACCGCCACGTTTACCTTCACGTGCATATGGGTCTAAGTAAAATAAGCCAATAGCACTGTTATCAGCGTTAAATACTTCGTATACAGTTACATCTTCATGATAAACAGGAAGATCTTTACGTTCTTTAAACGTAATGCCATATAGTTTATTCATCGCGAAGAATAAACCGTCGTGAATTACCGACTGCATTTCAAAGTATGGCTTAACAAGTGCTGGGTCTAAGTTGTATTTTTCTGCACGTACTTTTTCAGCATAAAAAGTCCAATCCCATGGTTTAAGCTCAAAGCTTTCGCCTGAATCGTTAATCACTTTTTGAATAGCGGCTGCTTCTATTTTGGCTTTTTCAACTGCTTTTGGCGCAAGGTCGTCTAGAATGCCATATACATTGTCAGTTGTTTGCGCCATACGCGATGTCATTACATAAGAAGCCCAATCCTTATAACCTAAAAGCTCTGCTTTTTGAGCGCGTAGGTTGGTTTCTTTAATTATGATAGGGCCGTTAGTTTTTGCAGCACGATTTGCAGAAGCTTTAAAAATTTGCTCACGCAGGTCGCGGTTTTCAAGGCTGCTTAAAATAGGCTGTTGCGTTGTATTTACTAACGTGATCATGTAGCCGTCTTTACCCGCCTTTTTAGCAGAAGCTGCAAGACCAGCAATTTCACCTTCAGAAAGACCGGCTAATTTACTTTTATCAGTAACGACAATGACGTCTTCTTTATATGATTTTAAAATGTTTTGTGAAAACGCAGTAGATAGCTGAGCTAGCTCTGAGTTAATTTCACGCATTTTAGCTTTTTCAGCGTCGTTTAATTTAGCACCTGCTTTTACAAACTGCTTGTAGTAAAAATCAACTAGGCGTTTATCTTCTGCGTTTAATTTATCTTGATTGTCATAAATTGTTTGTACGCGCTTAAATAATGCACCATTTAAGTAAATATCGTCTGAGTGAGCTGATAATACCGGCGCCATTTTTTCATCAATGCGCTGGTATTCGTCATCTGAAATTAAACCCGATAAGTTGTAAAAAGCAGCCGATACGCGGTTCAATAACTCGCCTGATAGCTCCATTTTAACTAATGTATTTTCAAATGTTGCAGGTTTTGGGTTATTAGCAATAGCTTCAATTTGCGCTGTGTGCTGTGCAATACCAGCATCAAACGCTGCTTCGTAGTCTTTTGTGCCAAACTTATCAAATTCTGGCGCCATATATTGCAATGGGCTTGGTTTAAATAAAACATTGTTTGCGTTCATGTCTTGCACTTGTGCTGCGCCTTCTTCTGCCGTTTTTGTTGTTTCATCTGATGAACAGGCCGATAGTATTAGGGCACTAGCAATAGTAGTGGCGATCAGTGTCTTACGCATAATAACTCCATAGAAAGATTAGCCGGAATAGGCTTTATGAGTTTAAAAACCCAGTTAACTTACCAAATTCTGATTTATATACAATAAAGTTTATCGATATTAAGCGGGATTTGAACGCAAATTAGCTAATAACAGGCATTTAGGTAGGTAAATACAGCTCTAAAACATCGTTTTAACTACTGCTGAGTATCAAAAGAGGCGCTGTTTATACATTTACTCTTGCTATGCAAGTAGACACCCTATTTTATTACGATGCTCTAAAATGTAGGTTAGGGCGTGTTGAACTTGCATCAGTATGTTTGGTTTTTAGGCAAGGCAGAGCCTATGAAGTGTGATTATTCCCCATAAATAGGCGATAACGTAGCACAAAGACCAAGCATGCGCTGCCCGTCGGGCTGAGGGATCCCCACTTTATCCAGCGGCCTCTTTTTGATAATTAGAAATAAAGTTTTTTAAACTTTTTCTATATAGCTTTGTGTAATACGTCTCTTACATAGCTTTATGACTTGCTTGGCTAAGGTTAAAAATGAAAGAACTCGGCGATTCTTAACACTATTTGCTTGAAATTTTATATGCCACTTTCTTTTTTCTGCTTCACACCCTATAAACCATAACGCAGTGCTCGCTATTGTGGCTATCAAGCATAATATTCCTATTCTATTTATGCCGGTGCTTTTACTAAAACGCCACGAAAAACCATATCTCAAACTTTTGTCATCGCGGAAATTTTGCTCTATTTGCATTCTTTTACTATATAAACCAACTACTCGCTTACTCGTCATTGTATTGTCTGATGTCGCGAGTAACCATGGCTCTTTCGCTAAGTTTTGATACATTTTTGTATCTTTCGTAAATCTGCTTTTTCCTTTTCTTCCTTTATTTTTTCCATGATATACGTGTAAAAATGCATCGCATGCTGTCGGGCTGGACTGAGTTAGTCTTGCTTGACCTAACGCCTTTGGTATATCGCTGGCACCAGCCCTAAGTTGTTTTAATGTATGCCATTGTGATTGCATGGCTAGTTTACACTTCATTGAGCCTCTTAATCGACCTATCATATGCCAACCAAGTTCGCGTACTTTACTATACCAAGGCGTAAGAAAGCCGCCGTCTGTTACAATATAGACACTAGGATGTCGTCCAAGCACTTCATAAAGTTCATCTAAAAACAGGCTGTTGGTTGCTGGGCTATCAAAATTCTTCTGCTCAACAATCATGTTATAAATCACGATAGAGCGCCCATCCACAAGTAAGCTTGCTCGCAGTAAGTGATAGTCGTGACCACAGGCACCGCTCCAGTCAACGGCAATTGCAAGCATTGGTAAAGAGTCGATAATAGGATGAGCTAATGCTTTATAGATAGCGACCCTTTCATTGTAGAGGTGAGTATTTTTTAAGAAGCGATCAACGCGTTTTATTTTATGTTTTACATCCACAGCGCCAGACAAATTTCTGCCGATTTCAGTTAAGGTAAGTTTATTGCCCGAAATTAATGCATTACTGCAGCTTAGTAATGTTTTTACTCTGGCATTATTGAATGGCGCTAATGCATGTTTAAAGTACTTATGGCAAACTGATGTGTCAGGCATAGCAGTTGTGACTTATGTGGGTTGTGGTGATTTACATAAGATCATAAATTGCTGTGCCTGTCACGTTTTGGGGATTCGTCAGCCCGTCGGGTTATTTCTAAGGACGATTAACTCTTTGTTGCTTACAGGATGTAGATAAGGGGCGTGAGCAGGATGCGGAAGCTTTGCTCGGTTTTTACTGAGCCCACTAGGTTACAAACCTCGCGCCACTTTTTAATAACTAGAGGGGACTTGCTGCAGTAGGAGTTAAATCAGTGCATATTGAACTTATTAACAGTGTGTTTAAGTTATATTATGACGTGCTAAACTTACCCAACACTGAATCACTTTCACTCTATAGCGATTTAACTTTAAAGCGCTCCTTGCTTGTATTGGAAAATAAATGACGTTAGAACACATAAACCAAATTCTTGCCTTTGTTGTATTTAGTTACAGCGATGTACATATTACCGTTGCAAAAATCATTAAAGTACCTTTAATACTTTTCGCTATTTGGTTTGTTGTTACGCGTATTGGTAAGTTGATAAAAAAACCTTACTAGCAAAAAAGTTAAGCCAAGACGCGGTGCATTTATTCACTCGTATCTACTTTATTATAAGCATTGCTATTTTAGTTTTTACGTCCTTAGAAGTGCTTAGTATCCCCGTTACTGCATTTGCATTCGTATCGGGCGCTATTGCTATTGGCGTTGGTTTTGGTGCACAAAATATTATCAACAACTTTATAAGTGGTTGGATATTGATGTGGGAGCGACCAATTCGTATTGGTGACTTTTTAGAAGTAGGTAATGCAAAAGGTGTGGTAGAAACAATAAATACACGTTCAACACGTATACGCCGAAACGATGGTGTGCATATGCTGATACCCAATAGCCAGCTATTAGAAAATACAGTAACTAACTGGACACTAATTGATGGTAATGCGCGTTCAGCGGTGAGCGTTGGTGTTGCATACGGATCGGACGTACTGCTGGTTAAAAAGCTAATTCAGCAAGTACTTGATGACCATGAAGCTATATTGGCTAATCCAAAGTCGTCAGTACTATTTGATGACTTTGCAGATAGCTCACTTGTATTTAACGCTATTTTTTGGGTATGCGCAGAGTCGGAGACTATGCTTAGAAAAGTACGCAGTGATATTCGCTTTAGTATTTACGCTGTATTTGAAGAGCATGATGTAGTGATTGCTTTCCCGCAGCGTGATATTCATATAGATGGAGAAATTGCACTTAAGCGTATCAAATAAAAAACATTCAGTTATCTGAGTCCATAAAAAATAAAGCTGCCGTGTGCAGCTCTTTTATTTTCAAACTATGTTCGTGTTTTTTCATTTTTGTTTAAAAAGTGCAAGTGGCTACTTTGTTTGGTGTTTTTTTATAAGGACATATGTCCTTATTTGTTGTGTTTTATGCCTTTAAATGTATAAAAATGGCATAACGTGTAGTTAAATGTTGCAAAAGAGTTTACTTTTTTGCTCATCTTTTTGCAGTAAAATTATTACGTGGTGGTATAATATCGATCGTTCGTTCAGCCTTATAACATCGTTTTTGTACTCTCGATAATAAGGTCCGCGCAGCCTATAGCAAGACGCGAAAAATTGGTCGAACCCGCATCTACCTCCATGGTATAAATTGCGCAACACATAAACCGTTGAATAAGAGTGCACACAAAAGGTTAAACCCAACATGAAAGCAATGAAACGATCTACGTTAGCAACCCTAATTAACGCAACGTTGTTCTCTGCAGTAGCAGGTACTTCATTTTCTTCTTTAGCTGCGCAAGAAACAGCTAAAAAGAGCAACCAATTAGAAGTTATTCAAGTAACCGCTCGTAAACGTGTCGAAAACGCTCAAGAAGTACCCGTGGCAGTATCTGCATTACAAGGTGATAACCTTGATGTGTATAGCTCTGCCGGTATGGATATTCGCTTTATGAATGCGAAAATTCCAAGTTTAGCGATTGAGTCTTCTTATGGCCGTACATTTCCACGTTTTTATGTTCGTGGTTTAGGCAATACCGACTTTGATTTAAATGCATCACAACCTGTGTCACTGGTTGTTGACGATATCGTTCAAGAAAATGCGATTCTAAAAGGTTTCCCTGTATTTGATGTTGAGCGCGTAGAGGTTTTACGTGGTCCGCAAGGTACATTGTTTGGCCGTAATACACCGGCTGGTCTTGTAAAATTTGATTCAGTTAAGCCAAGCCAAGAATTTGAAGGTTTTAGTTCAGTATCATATGGTACTGACAGTGCTGTAGATTTTAGAGGTGCTGTAGGCGGTGGCTTAACGGATAATCTTTCTGCACGTGTTTCTGTTTTATGGCAAGACAAAGATAATTTTATTGATAACCGTGCACCAGGTTTTGAACAAGACGATGTGCTAGGTGGTTATACCGATAGAGCTGCACGTATCCAATTTTTATATGAAAAAGATGATTTTTCAGCCTTACTTAATTATCACGTACGTAATATGGATGGCACACCTATTCCATTTCGTGCGAATGCAATTAAAAGTGGCACTAACGATCTAGTTGATGACTTTGATTATAAAGTTGTTTACCACGATGCAGCAGCACGTGAAAAGCAAACTGTTGATGCACAAGGTTTAAGCTTAAAGCTAGAATATGATTTTAATGATTATACAATTACTTCAATTTCAGGTTGGGAAAGCGCAGAAGTAAACTCGCGTGGCGATATTGATGGTGGTTATGGTGCTGACTTTTTAGGTGAGTTTCATGGTCCAGGTTCAATTCCATTCCCATCAGAAAGTGAAAGTGGTTTACCAGATCACGACCAATACACGCAAGAATTACGTTTAGCGAGTAACTTTGACGGCGATGTTAATTTTCAAACCGGTTTATTTTATTTTGATGAATCAGTAACGATTGAAAACTTCGGCTATAACACTCTAGCTGGGGGCGCGTTAAACGGTTACGTTAATCAACAGCAAGATACTAAAGCTTGGGCTGTATTTGGTTCTGTAGATTACACTGTTTCTGATGATTTAAAACTAACGGCTGGCCTTCGTTACTCAGACGATGAAAAAGACTTTGAAGCAGTACGTAAAATAGTTAGCGATGACTGCCTAAATAACTTGATACAATGTACAAACGATATCACCCGTACAACTGATGTAAGTGATGATCATGTAAGTTGGGATATTTCAGCGTCTTATAAATTAAATGATGATGTTAATTTATATGCACGAGTTGCAAATACATTCCGCGCTCCTAGTATTCAAGGTCGTATCACGTTCTCTGACGAGGTTACTACAGCTGACTCTGAAACTGTTACTTCATATGAGACAGGTTTCAAATCAGACGTACTTGATGGTCGCGGGCGTGTAAATGCGAGTATTTATTATTTTACTATGGATGATCAGCAATTAACTGCTGTAGGTGGGACTGCAAATACCACAAGTTTGCTCAATGCAGATAAGACAACAGGTTATGGTTTTGAACTTGATACCGAGTGGGTATTAACTGATGAGCTTAATGCCACGTTTAACTTTAGTTATAACAAAACAGAGTTAAAAGATAACAGCATTACCATTCCTGTACCAGATCGTGACACATTGCATATTACTGATACGACAGTAAATGGCAGAGCAATCATTGATGGTAATAGCTTACCTAATGCACCTGAGTTTATTTCTAACATAACACTTCGTTATTCAAAAGAACTAGCCGAAGGTAACTTTTACGCTTACACCGATGTATCGTACCGCAGTAAAGTTAACTTCTTCCTATATGAAGCGGTTGAGTTTGAAGGCAAACCATTAACAGAAGTAGGTGTGCGCGCCGGTTATACTTGGGCTCAGGATGATAATGAATACGAAGTAGCTGTTTTTGCTCGTAACTTATTTGATGAGCAAGTTGCTATTGGTGCAATCGACTTTAATAACAACACAGCAATGGTTAATGAAGAACGCTATGTTGGCGCTGAGTTTAAAGTTAACTTCTTCTAAAGTTAGCTTTAAATTATATTGATTTTTAAAAGCCTGCCCTGTGCAGGCTTTTATGTTTTTTAAAGCTGGTAAAGTAGCGTAAATTAATTTTAATGAGATAAGATAATGGCTGGATTTTGGAATTACCGTGTAATTTTTTGTGAAGCAACGAAAGACGAAGCAGCGCAATATCAAATACACGAAGTGGAATATAACTTGAACGGCAAAGTAACTAACTGGTCAGAAACAGGCGCAGCCCCTTTTGGTACAACATTAGATGAATTAAAAGATGACTCAGAGCGTTTAAAAACAGCATTTGAAAAACCTGTACTTAAAGTTATGCGCAAAACGCGTGGCTATGAGCTTGTTGATGTTGATACGGGTGAGGAAGCAATGGGTGAGCCGCCAGCAGGCTTAACGCAATAACTGTATTTATATAAAAGGTGCTTAAGGCGCCTTTTTTTATTGTCAAAATTTAGCTTAGGTTAAATAATACCAATCTGCTTATATATGGGTTTTATTTAACGTTAAGAAAATTACGCTAGAACTAGGCAAAAATTTTTGTATCTAGTTGCTCTAAATAAAAAATTTTTAACGAAGTTATAGTGCAATTTAATTCGTTAAATTGATCAAAGATTTATGCAGGTTGGTATAAGGAATGAGGATGACTTTACAAGCAATATTATTTGATATGGATGGCACATTAGTTGATTCAGAAAGTATGCACTTTGTATGCTGGAGTAAACTACTTAAGCCTTACGGTGTTAGTTATTTAGAAAATGATTTTTGTCAGCGCTTTTCGGGACGGCCCACTTTAGAAGCCGCAATCGAAATTAAGCAAGAGCATAACTTATCGGTAAGTGCACAATTTTTAGCAGATGAAAAATACCGTTTATTTGGTGGATATGTAGTAACACATTTACCGCCACTGATGCCATTTACAGAGCAAACGTTGAAAGCTGTAAAAGAGAGTGGCTTAAAAATGGCGCTAGTAACAGGCAGTGCTAAAAGTGAAGCTATGCCAATACTTAAAGGTTTAGGGTTTTATGAGCTGTTTGATACGGTGGTTACAAAAGATGATGTAACGAATCCTAAACCTGCAGGGGATCCGTATTTACTGGCACTTGAGCAGATAAATATACAGGCAGGCAATGCAATTGCTGTTGAGGATACATTTACCGGCGTTACGGCGGCCAACAATGCTTTGTTACGTGTGGTAGCCATTGCCAATAGCCATACTAAAGATCACGATTTTAGCCAAGCTACCTATCAAATGAGCAACTTAGATGAGTTTTGGCAATGGGCGCAATCTCAACTATAGTTTAAGCCAACTTTTACATGCTTGGATGCGCCAATGTTTACTATTAAACACCTGCTTTTAATTGTTATTGTACTTTTTACGCAATGCATAAGTGCAGCACAGCCGTCTGTTTTACTGGCTAAAGTATATGACGAAACTAAGCATTATGATGTAAGTAAGTATTTAGTCAGTGAAAAATATGATGGCGTAAGAGCTATATGGACCGGCACGCAGTTTGTTACTCGCAAGGGCAATATTATCAATGCGCCAAGTTGGTTTACAGCGCCATTGCCAAATGTATGGCTTGATGGTGAGCTGTGGACTAAACGTGAGCACTTTTCTGCGCTGAGTGGCATAGTCAGAACTAAAAAACCTAATAATCATGATTGGCAAACTATTACTTATAAAGTATTTGATATGCCAGATAAAAATCTGCCTTTTAGCACTCGCTATAAAAACTATAATGAGCTAATTACTAGCCTAAACTTGCCGCACATTAGTGCAGTAGGTCAATATAGCTTTACAAATAATGAGCAGCTTACAGAGTATTTTGAGAACATAACTAAGCAGGGCGGCGAGGGCGTAATGCTTCATTTGGCCAGCGCGAAGCACAGCAATGGAAGAAGTAATGCATTACTAAAATTAAAACCTTATTTAGATGCAGAAGCGGTTGTAATTGCACACTTACCAGGCAAAGGTAAATATCAAGGAATGTTAGGGGCATTAAGGGTAAAAACAGCGCAGGGGCAGGTATTTTCTATTGGTACTGGGTTTAATGATGCACAGCGCTCCATTCCACCGGAAATTGGTAGTACTGTAACGTACCGATTTCATGGCTTAACAAAAAATGGGTTACCGCGTTTTGCTAGTTTTTTACGGGTCAGAGATAGTTTATAACATTTATAAATTTTACAAAGTGTGCTAAATTGCGCGGCCTTTTTGGTAATGTGTGGTGAAGTATGTTTGTAGGTTTTGATTACGGTAGTTCTAATTGTGCTATGGGTGTAATGAGCGAGGGTAATGTTCAATTAGTACCGCTAGAGCAAGGAAAACATTACTTACCGTCTACACTTTACACTCATCACAGTGCGTTGGTTGTTGATTTTGTTGCTAAGCATTTACATGGCACAGCCCATGAGCATGACTTTTTAACGCAGCGCCAAGCATTATTAAATACCTTACCTCGTATTAAGTCAGACCTTGATTTACAACCTTCAGATGAAACCCTATTTATTGGTCGTGAAGCGATTAGCGAGTACGTGCAGTTTCCTGAAGAAGGCTATTTTGTTAAGTCCCCTAAATCATTTTTTGGTGCAACAGGTTTAAAGCAAGGTCAAATTAACTTTTTTGAAGATATCGCAACCGCGATGATCTTAAAAATTAAGCAACGCGCTGAGCGCTCTTTAGGTAAAACACTTACACAAACAGTGATTGGTCGCCCAGTAAACTTCCAAGCTGTGGGTGGCGATCAATCAAATCAACAAGCGGTCGGTATTTTAGAACGTGCTGCTAAACGTGCTGGTTTTAAAGACGTAGAGTTTTTATATGAGCCACTTGCTGCGGGTATCGATTACGAGAGTGATTTAACTCAGGATCAAAAAGTACTCGTTATTGATATTGGTGGTGGTACAAGTGACTGCTCATTTGTACAAATGGGCCCAAGCTTTAGAGGAAATAGCCAGCGCGATAGCGATTTTTTATCTCACAGTGGTAAACGTGTTGGCGGAAATGATTTAGATATTGCTTTGAGCTTTCATGGTTTAATGCCGTTATTGGGTTTAGGTAGTACGTTTAAATCGGGTTTGCCTTTGCCTAATCAAGCGTTTTGGCAAGCGTGTAAAATTAACGATGTAAACTTACAAAGCCAATTTTATAGTGAAAGCCATACCCGAGAGCTAAATGCACAATTACGTGATGTTAGTGCGCCTGAGCTTTATAAGCGTTTAATACATTTACAGCAAAACAAGCAAGGCCATCAATTAGTGCAACAAGGTGAAGCGGCTAAAATAGCACTTTCATCAGCTAGTGCGTTTGATTGCGATTTAAGCTTTTTAGATAGTGGACTGAATAAAAATGTATCGGTAAGCGATTTAGCTGTTGCCGTTGAGAGTAGTATTAGCCAAATAGTTACTTTAGCAAAACAAGCAATCAGTGACGCTGCGACCACGCCAGACATTATCTATTTAACAGGGGGTAGTGCACAATCCCCATTGATTAAAGCGGCTTTAAGTGAGCACTTAGGCGATATAAAAATGGTTAACGGGGATCACTTTGGTAGTGTAACCGCTGGCCTGACTAAATGGGCCAGCATGCTTTATAAATAACCTAGATTACAATTGAGGTTTAAAGATCTATTTGTCGGGTTGCGAGGTATTTTTCGTAATCTGGCAATGTACGTTCAAGCTCTACGTCCATAAGCGGTGAGCTTAATAACATATCTGCACTCACTTCATTACACGCCACCGGAATATTCCAAACAGCGGCTAAACGCAGTAGTGCTTTAACATCAGGGTCATGAGGCTGTGATGCTAATGGGTCCCAAAAAATATTAATACATGTATCTCATGTTCTGCTATTTTAGCGCCAAGTTGTTGATCGCCGCCCATAGGGCCACTTAAAAGCTGAACTACATCAAGCCCCGTCGTTTTTTGAATTAAATGCCCCGTAGTACCTGTGCCATATAAAGTGTGCTTACTTAGTATTTCTTTGTGTTTTTCACACCATAATTTTAGTGCTGCTTTTTTACCATCGTGGGCAACTAAAGCAATATTTTTTTGTGCGGGAAGAGATTGTGTTTTTTGTTCCATGCTGATTCTTTTTTATTAGTTAGCTTAAACTCTGGGTAATAAATCTCTTAACCAAAGTGCAGGTTAGTTAAAATAATAGATTGATAGCAAGGGCTATAAATACAGTGCCGGTGATCCTATCAATCCAAAGTTGGCTATTTGGGTTACGTCTAAAAAACTGTGCAATTTTGTCGCCAAAATAAATATACGTGCAGTCAATCGGAAAAGCAAAAATAGGGTAAAGCAAGCCAAAAAAAGCGAGTTGAAAAGTAGCAGATGAAAGCGTTGGATCTACAAATTGCGGAATAAATGCAATAAAAAACAGCGCCACTTTAGGGTTTAGCACTTCAGTCATCATGGCTTGAAACATGACATTACTTTTTTTACTGGTACTTATATGCGGTTTATCGGTTTGCTTGTCATCAGATATAGGCTCTGGCTGCTTTAGCGTGCCTTTAATCATCATAAACCCCAAATAACATAAGTATGCTGCGCCTGCATATTGCACTGCGGCATAGGCACTAGGGGAAGCTTTTAGGACTGCGCTTAGCCCTACAACAGCAAATAGAGTATGAATAACCCCACCTAATGCAAAACCAAAAGCACTTTGCATACCGGCGCTTCGACCATTAGCAAATGTTTGTGCCATCAAAAATGCATTTGATGGCCCAGGTGCTACCGCCATTAAAAAGCTGGCTAATAAAAACGAGACTAAAAAATCAGGATTGATCATTGGGCGCTTTTAGTTGGGTGTAAAGTATGTGCTTTTTTGCTCATTAAAATAAGCCAAAGCGGAACTAGTAATAATAAGTGAAAAGCAATTAGCCATGGTGTGCTTAGCCCTAAATACTGGGTCAATACTACCAATATGCTAGCGCCACTCATTTGCATAGCACCGAGTAATGCAGAGGCTGTGCCTGCTTGTTTAGGAAAGCTAGACAGAGACATTCCTGCTGCAGAGCCTAAACTTAAAGCAAACCCTAATGCAGCAATTAAGATAGGTAACATAAGCGCAAATGCTGTTTCTATACCGCTAAGGGCTAACATTAAAATGCCTGAGAAAACCAGTACACTCACACCGACACGCAAAGCACGTTGGCTATTTCGTTTAATGTAGGTTGGTAAAATAAAACTTGCGACAATACTTATTACGGCATTTAACGTAAACCAAAAAGTAAAGTCGGCTACGGTGCCGCCTAAATGTGTAATAAGCCAGCCTGGAGCGAGCGTTACATACACTAATATGGCCGACATTGAGACCATACAAATTAGGCTATTAAACAAAAATACCGGTGTTTTAATAATCGGTGTAAAGCGACGTAAATCTAAAATATGCCCTTGATAATGACTATCAGCAGGGCGAGTTTCTCTAAAAAGAATAGGGTAACAATAAGGCCCAAAATGGCAAACGCGGTTAAAAACATAAAGTTCATACGCCAGCCAAACTGTACGGTAAGCCAAGCCCCTAAAATAGGTGCCATTGCCGGAATGAAACACACAATCCCGTTAAGGTAGGTGATCATCTGACCGCTTCGTTCACTACCATATTTATCACGCACTATCGCAAATGCGACAACAAACGTGGCACAGGCTCCAATTCCCTGAAAAGCACGTGCTATCAGCAATACCTCAAAAGAAGGCGAGTAGTATGCGAGTAATGCAGAGCTTGCATACAAACTAATGCCCACTACTGCCACTGGTTTTCGGCCAAATCTATCAGCTAAAGGGCCCGCAATTAATTGGCCTAGGCCTACTGTTAGCATAAAAATAGCAACGGTTTGCTGTACTTGTTGTTCAGTAACTGCAAATTGTTCTGCAATAGTTGGAAAAGCAGGTAGGTAAATATCGATTGCCATAGGGCAAAATATAACGAGTAACGCTAAGATAAGTAACAAAGTCATATTAGGTTTAGCGGGCTGTGTTTGCATTGAGTCTCCTTTTGCCGAGTATTTTAGGTGGGCACTCATAAAAAAGAAAGGGCTTATGACCCCTGCATAGGCTGTCATTCTTACTTTTTGATTGGATTAAGCTAAAAAGCCAGCATAAATGCACTTTTTAAAACTGGTCTGATGTGTTAATTTTAAAAAAGTAACTGTTGATGGAAAATAATAATGAGTAATAAATCTGCACTTGTAAAAACATGGCACAAGTTTAAGCGCTTACCTTTTGGGAATTGGCTTTTTACTAAAGCTGTTTGCTTTAAAGCGCCATATTTTGGTTCGATGAAACCTTACGTACTCGATTTGAGAGAGGGCCATTGTAGTGCGGTGGTTAAAAATCGTCGCAGCGTTCATAATCATATTGGAACTATTCATGCTATTGCGCAGTGTAACTTAGCTGAATTGTGTGCGGGTGTAATGGTTGATGCTACAGTGCCAGTTAAAACGCATCGTTGGATCCCAAAAGGGATGACAGTGCAGTATTTAGCTAAAGTAGACACTGATGTAACTGCAATTGCAGAGATTGATTTACCGCATAAATGGATAGATAAAGAGGACTTAGTTGTGCCAGTAAAGCTTTATAATACTCGTAATGAACTTGTATTCACTGCTGATATTACAATGTATATTACAGAGAAGAAATAATGAACAGTCAACTGAGTTGATTTAGTTTTTATCTGTGGCTTGTTTATTTACAAACGACAAGCCGCTGTCGTCTTCCTCTAACAACATTTTAACTTCACTGACTGCTTTTAATTCTTCACTAATAAGCTCAATTGCATCTTTTTCAAAACGTTGCTTTAAACTACCTTCAATAATCGCACCGGCATCTATGCTTAAGGTATCGTGGAACACATCGCCATGAACATGTGCGCCGCTTTTAACATTTACTTCACTGGCGTTTATTGAACCAATAACTTTGCCTTTTACAACTACATTTTGTGCTTCAACCATACCTTCAATAATACCTGTTGAGCCAATAACTAAATGTTTTGCTTTAATATCACCATCAATACGACCATCTAATTGTACTTCACCTTGGCTAACTAAGGTGCCTGTGAGACGAACATCTTGTGAAATAATAGAGGGAGTGTTATTTACTCTTTTTAAAGTAGAGCTTCCTGGTTTTTGTTTCTTTCTACCGAACATGAGAAAGCGCCTTTGTTATTTTTAGAGGATTAACATGTTTGCCATCAAGTAATACTTCATAATGCAAGTGAGTACTGGTACTTCTACCGGTGCTCCCCATTAAACCTATTACATCATTTTTAGTAATTAGTTGACCTTTCTTTACTTTAATCTTATTTAAGTGGCCAAAACGAGTCACAAGGCCATTTTTATGTTCAAGCTCAATAAAGTTACCGTAACCACCGTTGCGGCCGGCTCTGAGAACTATAGCGTCAGCAGGGGCAAAAATTTCGGTTTTATGCCAACCAGCTAAATCGACTCCTTTATGAAAGGCTCGACGATTATTCATAGGATCTTTACGAAGACCAAAACTACTTGAAATGTAATATTTTGCAGCAGGCAAAGGTAAAGAATTCGGAAGCTCTGTTAAAAAGCTCTCAAGGTTATTTAATAAGAGTAGTTTATCGGCAATAAGTAAAAATTGGGTCGGAATTTTTGTTTCATCAAAAACATCAAGTGGGCCACCTTGTGCTGTTTTTTGTTCGCTTAGTGCCAAATGTTGTTTAAGTGCCGATTCAAGCCCTGCGCCTTTAAGCATTGCTAAAATATCGTCGTGTCGTTTATTTATTTGGCTATCAAGTAATGCAAAGTTTTTTTGATAAGCTTGTGCTAAATGTTGGTATCTTGCTGAAAAAGTAAGCGGGGTAACTAAGTTCACTTGCTTATTGTTTGGCTCTTCATCAAGTAGTGGAGCATGAAATTCTTCTTTTCGTTCACTAATTGGTGACTCGAGATTACTATCAAGCTGTATTGAATCTTTGCTAATCGAGGCTGGTAATGACTCTATCATGCTTTGCAATAAAGCCTGTTTTTGTTCAAGAATAGCCAGCTGTTCTAACTGATTTGTATAAAGTGCATTTTGTTCGCTGACTTTTTTCTGCCAAAGTAGTTGTTTATTCAATTGGTTTTGCTGGATGTTGGAAATTTTGTTCGTTTGTGAATAAACACGTAATGTAGAAATACTGATCCAAGCTAAAGTAGCAAAAACAAGTACTGCAACAGTAAGCTGAACCCAAGACGGCAAAACAACATGCTTAACTTCACCATTTTGGCGAATAAGTAACTGACGGGCTGGAAATGTTTTTTGATAAAAAGACTTTATAAATACTGACATGGCATATAAACATTGGCTATTAACCGAATTAAGATAGCAATTTGAGTTAAAAAAGCCAGAGAAAAATTGTAACTGTTCAAAAATTAATAAAAAAGGGCTGCTTTTAGTAAGCAGCCCTTTTATTTAATACTCGTATTATTTTGTAGGCAGAACTGTACTCTCTACAGAGCCAAAACCTATACGTGCATAGCCTTCTTTTTCACACCAGCCACGCATAATAACGTTATCGCCATCTTCTAAAAAGCTGCGTTGTTCGCCATTACTTAGCGTAATTTTTTCTTTGCCACCACGAGAAAGCTCAAGTAATGAACCTGCTTCTTCGTGCGTTGGACCTGACTGAGTGCCCGAACCTAGCATGTCACCTGGCATAAAGTTACAGCCATTCACTGTGTGGTGTGTAACCATTTGTGCCACGCTCCAGTAAGAGTGCTTAAAGCTAGATGTTGATACGCGCGTTGGGTTATGGCCTTCGCTACGCATTTTTTGCGTTTGAATTTTAACATCCATTTGAATATCAAAAGCACCTTGGTCGCGATTCGCTTTTGATTCTAAATAGTCCATAGGCTGTGGATCGTTTTCATCACGTGTCCAGCTTGTTCTGTAAGGCGCTAATGCTTCGGTTGTTACAATCCAAGGCGATACAGTTGAGGCAAAGTTTTTAGCTAAAAATGGACCAAGCGGTTGGTATTCCCACGCTTGCAAGTCACGTGCTGACCAATCGTTAAATACACAAAAGCCAAATACGTGGTTTTCAGCATTTTCGATAGCGATTGCATCGCCCAGTGCATTGCCTTTACCTAAGTAAATACCCAGCTCTAGTTCGTAATCAAGGCGTTTACACGGACCGAATGATGGCACTTCAGCGTCTGGCGCTTTGGTTTGACCTTTAGGGCGATGAAATGTTTGACCCGATACGTCAATAGATGAAGAGCGCCCATGATAACCAATAGGTACCCATTTATAGTTAGGTAATAATGGGTTGTCAGGGCGAAACAAACTACCCACAGCAGTAGCATGATAAATAGAAGTGTAAAAGTCGGTGTAATCACCGATGCGACAAGGCAAAGAAAACTCTATATCAGACTGTGCAACCAATGTATCGCTAAGCGCTTGTTGGTGCTCAGAGCCTGCTCTTAGTGCTTTTGAAAGGGCCAAACGAAGGGCTGACCAATACTGCTTCCCTAAACCCATAAATGTATTTAAGGTTGTTTCACTTGCTGCATCTGCGGCTGTTTTAGCGTCACCTTTTAAAACGTTTAATTTACTTAGTTTTGCTAAATCGATTACTTGGTCACCAATTGCAACACCACCACGAAAGGCCTCATCAGACCCTTTACGACGAAATTCTGCAAACGGTAAGTTTTGAATCGGGAAGTCGCAATTATCAACATTAGCTGATTCTACCCAGCTGGTTAAACTAATATCGTGGGTTTCGTTAATTAGGCTCATTACATTTCCTTTGGATTTTACTGTATGGCGACAAGGTATAGTTTATTTAATCATACTTGTACTTGGCGCCATACTTTTTAAATATTAAAACGACAAAAAGCAGCGAAGTTCGCTGCTTTTAATTTACTCAAATATTTTATAAAACGCCGCGACGCTCTTGGTCACGTTCGATTGATTCAAATAATGCTTGGAAGTTACCTTCACCAAAGCCACCATCATCAACGCGTTGGATCATTTCTATAAAGATTGGACCAAATAAGTTTTTAGAGAAAATTTGTAATAAATAACAATTTTCACTTTGGCTATCTACGAGTATCTGATGCTGACGAATTTTTTCTTTATCTTCAGCAACCCAAGGTACACGGTCAAAAATTGTATCGTAGTACTCTGGGATAATATCTAAAGTAGCAATTGTTGATTTATCAAGCTTATCAAGAGAGCTTACTAAGTCATCTGTTAAAAACGCTAAATGTTGAACGCCTGGGCCGTTGTACTCACCAAGGTATTCGTCAATTTGGTTGTTATCGTTACCTTTACCTTCGTTTATTGGGATAGAGAAGGTGCCACAAGGGGACTTAAGTGCATACGAAATAAGCGCTGTTTTTTGACCTTTAATGTCAAAGTAGCGTACTTCAGTAAAACCAAATACGTCTTTATAAAAGTTAGCCCATTTTTCCATGGTGCCTTTATAAACGTTATTGGTTAAATGATCGATTCGGATAAAGCCTTTATCTTCTACAACATTTTGCGTTTCTAAGTCTTCAAAATCACTTTCGTAAATAGTGCCTTTGTCGCCAAATTGTTCAATAAAGTAAATTAGGCTGTCGCCAATACCATAGATTGCAGGATAAGGCATATTTTTATGCGTTGAGTCGGTCGCTGGTTTTGCACCACGCTCTACTGCTATTTCAAATGCTTTTTGCGCATTCTCAACACGCCAACCCATTGAACAAATAGCAGGACCATGGCTTTTAGCAAATTCTGCAGAAAAACCTTCACGCTCGTTATTCAGTAAAAAGTGAATATCGTTTTGGTTGTAATAAACAATGTCTTTACCTTTGAATTTTTTAAGCTTAGAGAAGCCAAAATCAGTAAATACTTTATCCATATAATCAGCATCAGGTGTTGCGTACTCGGTAAATTCAATACCGACTAAACCTAAATAGTTATTTACTTCACTCATTATTATTACTCCCGCAATTAAGCACTGCGATTATGTGTTGTTGTCATATTGCAGTAGATAATCAACCAGATTTTTAATTTGGGGAAGAGGAGGGCGCTATTTAGTGTCTAGTGCATGTGTAAATTTTATAGGACGGTTATTATAAAGTTACGTGTTTGTAATACAGTTAAGTAAAATGAAGTTATATGGTATAAATTCAAGTGGGAGTGCTTGTTTTTAAGTTATTGTATTTAAATACTAAAAAGGAGGTTTAACCTGCGTTAAACCTCCTTTTATAATTAATAAGTAAAAGCTTTTTCGTACTTAATTGTTTACACTTTGAGAGGCGTTGCCAAAAAACTTGTTTCGCTGCTCTAGCCATGGGTTAGTTTTTATTGCTGGAGCTGCTTTGTAGTGACGTTCAATTGTTTGGTTTAAAGTACGTGTAGATTGCTCAAATGTTAATTTTTGTTGTGCAGCGCCCATACGCTTAATTTCATCTCGGGTCATAGCACGGCCAGCATAAAGCAATGCATTCAAGTAACCCGCTACGGTTTCAAAATTATTATCGGTAAATAAAAGCACCGTTTTATTGAGTGCCCATTGACGGTCAATTTCGCCGTCTTCTTTAACGCCAGCTAATTCACCATCAATGTATACTTCAAATACCCCATTTGTAGGTGCTGTGTAGAAAACAAATGCGACACGGTGCCATGCTTCTGCCTGAGTATTACCAAAGTAGCCACTGTCGCTTGTTGATTTACCATAACCACCACTTGGGTCTATAAATATGTCAGCATCGTCATCCAGATAATTGGTTGTTTCTGCTTGCATTATTGCACGATAAATATCTTTGCCTTCTGAAGGCCAATATAAATCCATAACAAGTGTGTAGTCAGATACCATTCCTTCGTTTGCAAAATCACCATTTGCAGGGGTGTTTAATTCAATTAATAAGCCTTCTGTCGGGGAGTGGCGCGAAAATGCCATGACACCCGAAGGGCCGTCAGTTAAATCATCAATATTTAACTGAGTGGTGGTGTTATATTGGGTTTCATCAGTGCCCCAATTTGTTTCATCTGGATCAAAGTAGTTAAGTACTGAAGGCCCAAAATCAGCCGCTAACGGATTGTTAGCATCCTCAAAATTCCATACAGTTACATTTGCTACGTTACTGCACGAGTAAAGCTCAGTGTCGGTATCCAAATGTAGGCATTGGCTTGTTCTAAATCGAGCATATTTATCAAGTAGCCACCAAGCTTCGGCTATTGGCTCTATGTTTGAGAATGTCACACTATTAAAAAATAAATCAGGATTTAAAGCCGCGCCTTTAAATAGCGCAACTTCGTAATTATTTGTGGGTTGTATATCTTCAGGTTTAAGTAAAAACCAATCAGGTTGACTGGCAAACATCGCTGCTAAGTCGCTTCCCGATACTGTTACCTTATAGATAGAGTTAAACCCAGGCGTATTTGATGGCTGCCTTTCTACATAAAAAGCTTTATGAAAATCTTCTTGGGTAAGCGCGCCCGGTGTCCAGCGTTTTTGTACTAGCTCAGGATTTAAAAGCGCTGCGCTTATTGAGCTTGAATGCTTTGCAGCTAAGGCGGTTATTTCAGCTAATTGTAAAGTAGTTGGATAATTTTCTGAAATAGTTATTTCTGTTTCAGCATCAGGAGCATAACGACCCATAATTTCATCAATAGCTTGTTTAGTCGTTTCATCTCGTTCATTAATAGAGTCGGTTTCAATTGTTTTGTAATAAACAACCGGAGATGATTTATCCGCTAAATCAAAATCAAGCGTTAAATCAGTAATTCCTTTAGCGTAAAAATCTGGCTGAATAACAATCGCGCCGTTGTCTAATGTCTCGAAACTTTCACCACCATGCGTGTGGCCGCCAAGTACTAAGTCTATACCGGGTACGTTTGTTGCCATATCAGTATCAAGAGCGACACCTAAATGGCTCAGCATGATCATATAATCTACGTCGTCACGATATTGACTAACAATGCTTTGCGCCACTTGTTGCCATTGCCAGCTCATTTTAAATTGTTTTATGAAATCAGGGATTGGTTCATCTTCAATTGGTTCATCTAGCTCATTCCATGGCACTGAGGTCATGCCAAACACACCAAGTGTAATACATCCTACTTGAACTTTTGCAAATCCTACGCCTGCAAAATCTTGTAGTTGCTCTGCTTCATAACGAGTATTACTAGCAAGTACAATTGCATTCTCGTCTTGGGAATAACTTAGTAATTTTTCTGGGCCCCATGCGTAATCATGGTTTCCAACAACACGAACATCAAATTGCATCGCTTTAATTGCTTCTTCTGTTGCAGTACCTTGTGATAGTTGCTCTGCAACGGTGCCTTTTTCATAGTCATCACCACCATTTGTAAATAAGGTATGAGGAGTTTGGCTTGCTACTTGGTTGTAGTAGGCTTTAATACGGCTGAAATATTGCTCTTGGTAGCCAAAGCGAGCATGTAAATCGGCAACATGCACAAACCTCACTGATTGTTTAGTGGCACTCGCATCACAAGTTGGGCCTATATTGGCAAAAGTTTCATTACGCTGCATTTGTATTGCGTAGGTGCCTAATGTGTTCACTTGCGCGTTAACGAAGCCATCTAACACGGTTGAGCTTTCGATTATGTCCCATGTATTGGTTGATAGTTTTGCTATAAAGAGTTGCCCGCCTAATGCATAGTCCACAGGGATTTTTATTGAAATAGTGATGGGGGTAATTAAAGTCAGCGAGTTTGGTGTAAGACTATGTAAATCTGAAACTATATTTTGTTGCTCATTTGCTTCATCTAATAGTGTTTTCTCGTAAGTAAGCTCAGTATTACTAGAAGTCGCACCAGCAGGAGCGGTTAGTATAAAATTACCTTCATCTAATGTCGTGTCTAAACCAGTCGAGCTTGATAATGTTAATGTACTTGGCTCTGGTTCAGCTGGGTTGTTTGGGTTGAGTGTAACCTCGTCACTGGAGCCGCCACAAGCTGATAAAAGCATAATTAAAAATGCTAAAATTGTGGCACGTAATATCGTTAACGATTGCATATGCAGCTGTTCCCTGAGTCTATTCTCTAATCAATCAGGCTATAATATCAGTTAACGGTGGTGCGGCAAAGTTGAATAAAAAAATCCCTCATAGCGGTTATGAGGGATTGGTTTTTAGCTATATTATTTAAAAAACAATTAAGAAGCTTTTTCTTCTAACCCTTGTTTTTCCCATACTTTAGCTTTAAATGTCATGAGTACTAAAACAACACCAACACCAATGCTAAATAATGCAATTTGTAGGTATAGGTTAGGGATTTCTTCAACATTATTCGGATCGAAATTACCAGCAAGTAAACCTGCGATGATGTTACCGATTGAGTAAGTTAATACAAATACACCCATCATTTGACCTGTGTAACGTTTAGGCGATAGTTTACTTACCGCACTTAATGCTACAGGGCTTAAACAAAGCTCACCTACTGTATGTAAAAAATAGGTAGTAACAAGCCAGTAAGGCGCTACTTTTAAGCCTTCAGCAGCGTAATGAGCCGCCATAAACATAACTAAAAAGCCTGACGCCATGATAATTAAACCAAGCGCACACTTAACGCTGTAGCTAGGTGATACTAGACTTTTAGATAAATTAATCCAAAGCGCTGCAAAAAATGGTGATAGGGCAATAATAAACAGCGAGTTTAACGATTGAAACCACGTTGTAGGGATTTCAAAAGTACCAATAAGGCGGTCAGTATAATCGCGTGCAAATAAGTTTAATGATGAACCTGCTTGTTCAAAACCAGACCAAAAACATGCTGATGCAATACATACTAAAAATAGCGCCCACATTCTTTGTTTTTCAGCATCAGTTAATTTACCTGTAAAGTAAATAACACCAAAATAAACAAAAAAGATAATAGTGAATACAACAGCTACGTATCCTGCAACCACTGTTGGATTGATTACAATTGCGCCGGTCATTGCCGCTGTAGTCACTGCTGCAGCTATAATTACAAACGCAGCAATACCACCCCATGCGCGAGAAGTACCTTTAGGGCCTAATGGGTTGGCTGGTAAAGCGCTATGCTCTGGCAAGTTATTAAGTGAGCGCTTATATTGCACTAAACCAATAGCCATACCAACAGCTGCTGCGCCAAACGCCCAGTGCCAGCCTACGTTTTCCATAAAGTAACCACAAACGTAGTAACCAATCAAAGAACCTAGGTTAATACCCATGTAGTAAATAGCGTAACCACCATCACGACGTTCGTCGGCATCACTGTATAACTGGCCAACCATTGCGCTGATATTTGGTTTTAATAAACCAGTACCCGTCGCTACAAATATTAAGCCAATAAAAAATGAATAATCATGTGGAACTGCCAAAATAATATGGCCACACATAATAATAATACCGCCATACCAAACCGCTTTTTGACCACCGAATAGTCTATCGGCTAGCCAACCGCCAGGTAAACCTAAAAAGTATACTGCGCCTGTGTATAAACCATATATTGCAGCAGCTGATGCAACGGTAAAGCCAAGGCCTTCTTGTTGTAAGCTTGCCGTCATAAACAATACGAGCATAGCTCGCATACCGTAATAACTCATTCGTTCCCACATTTCAGTGAAGAACAATGTTGAAAGTCCTTTAGGGTGGCCAAACCAGCCACTATCTGGAGCTGAACTCATATTTACTTCCTAACTTTAAGAATTGTTGTAATGGCCTTATAATTTTTTGCTTTAGCTATTTTAGTATTTGTATTTACTAGAATGCTCGACCATCAGTATAGTATTTGTAGCTAAGATAATGATTTGCTATAGGGTAATAACACCACAAGGTAAGAGGCACACCCTTATCCTAGTTACAATTGGGCACAAGTATACATATACCTTAGTGCTAGGGGAAGTATTGCGCGGTGTATCACCTTATGCCGAGTTAGAACTCGGCATAAGGTACAATTGGAGTGCCAGGAAATTCAAGAGTGCCATATACAGGGTTGAAGTAGTATCGCATATACAATTGGCCAAAGTTAGGCTCGTAAAAGTCTGAACGATCTATTGCCAGGTAACCACCAAAAAACCAGTGTGGCGTTATTCTATATTCAAAGCTGCCCTCTAGGTTATAAGAGATACTTGAACTTGTGTCGCCCTCAAACGCTGGATTTGCTCCTGTTTCAAGCTGACGAATAAACGCTTCTGCTTGTAAGTCTGGATCGTTAGGGAAAAAGTCAATTGCTTGGGTTTTAGTTTGTGAATATGAAACGCCCGTTTTCAAACGATAAACAAAATCATTGCCCCAACGTGCGTCATAACTAAGCGGTACTGATAAACCAACGTAATTTTGTGGACTATAGTAACCACCATGCCCCCAAGTTTCTTCACTTAAATTATATTGGTATGCCCAATGTAATAAGCTTGCTCCTACAGTGAATTCGCGTTCTTGATTGCTAATTACGCGATAATAACTGCCACCCATAATACGATATCGCTGATTGTCTTTTACATTTTGGCCCTTATATGAGGTAAAGTCAGCACTAGACCAAAATCCCCAATTACCACCTAAATCGTGTGATATATTTGCAGTAAGGCCTGTAGAACGTACGCCTCCCCATATTTTACCGGTGTTTATATCTTCAAGACCCGCATAAGAAAGTACTGAGCTGGTAACAGGACGCTTCTCTAATTCAAGGCTGTATCCAAAGTCGCCAATATCATCGGCGTAATTTACGCCCCAGACAATATCCTCAATTAAAAACCCTAAAGGGGTTGTACCTATATCTAAACGCCAGTTTTCATTCTGCCAGCCTAATCCAATATCTACGCCGCTTTCTTTCGGGCTTACTTCATCAAGAGAACACGTAAATATACATAAAGCACCTTGGCCATAACGGCTTCCCGCAAATTGCTCATCAAAACGTGTTGTTTGCGCACTAATTGTTGTCGGGTCTATTTTTACAAAGCCTTGACCTTGCCAAAGTGGGAAATAGGCTTCAATAGGCACTAAACCAGCCCCAAGGGTTGCTTCACTTTCAGTGCTTGTCTGGCCACTAAAGTTAACACCAATAGCGATGTAAGCTTGGTTTTTGTTTTGTTCATTAATAAGCTCACGCTTTGCGCCGTTTATATACCACTCATCGCTTTCATTTATTAGCGAAAGCGAGTTATAAAGCTCTTTTTCAGTTAATGTGCGGTTAGGCGAGAGTGTTTGTGTGTACCAAAGTTGAGCTTGTTCTGTTTCATTGAAATTGCTGGCCACTTGGGCGCCCAAATAACGTAACTCTGTATCATTTGGCGATTTAGTAATGAGTTCTGTAGCTAAACCAAGTGCGTCACCTGAGTAGTTAAAATCATTAAGAGATGCCATAATTTGACGTTGTAAATAGCTTTCCTGTGATGAAGTTTGCGTTATAGCTTGTTGTGTTACTTCTTTGGCTTGAAAATCATCACCTTGCTCTCTGTACGCTTTAGCAATCGCTAGTAAAGCTTGTGGCTCAATAATTTGCCATAATTGTACTTTTTGCTGATATAAGATAATCGCTGCTTGGCGTTGTTCAAGCGCTAAATTTGCGTTAATTAATGCTGTGGTTATTGCTGCGTTATTTTTATATTTTTGGTCTAGTTGATTTAGTTTCGCAATTAAATCGCTGCCGCTGTAATACTGGTTAATATAGTTGTTTTGTAACTGTACATATTGATTAACATCATTTTCAGATGCATTTTCTGAAAGAGCATAACTGGTGAACCATTGTTTAGTTTGTTGCTCATTTCCTTGTTCTAATAGCCATTCGCCATAAAGCATATGCCAATAAGCAGAAAGTGTAGGTTGTGCCGTTAATGCTTTATTTATAAGTTTAACAGCGTATAGCTTTTCATTAATTCGATACCAATTACGTGCTAATTCGGCTTGCATTACGGGAGTTAAGTTTTGTGCTTCTAAGGCGCTTAAATGATAGATGGCCGTTGCTTTATTTTTAGCATCAAGATGGCGCTCGCTTTGAGTTAAAGATTCGTTAAGTTGTAGCTGTTGTTCTAGCGTAACAATATCTGCATTTCTGGCTCTAAAGGGAATATATTGCAAGGTTGCAATAGCGCCTTGGTAGTCATCAATAGATCGTAGAAAAAGCGCGTGGCTATAGCGCAGCTGAGGGTTTAAAGGGAACTGCCACAATACGTTATTAAACAACGTACGAGCTTTATCAGTAAGCCCTTTTTGTTGGTATATAAAAGCTAAGTCGTAATATAGCCAAGATTGCTCTGGTGCAATATCTATTGCCTCACGCAACACTTTTTCAGCCTGCTCTAAATCACCTGCTTGCGCTAGGGTATTTGCTTTTGCTCGATATTGGCTACTAAGCGATATTGAATAGGATTGCTTAATTTGCTCCTTTTGAGCAAATGTTAAACGGCTATAAAAAGACGTTAAAGCTTGTTCACTTTGTTCAAGTTCAGCTATTTCAAGCAAACCTAATAAGGCGCTGTTATTGAGAGGGGCATTCTTTAAAACAATTTGATAGGTTCGTGCTGCTTGAGAGTATTGCCCTTGAGCAAATTGTAACAAGCCTCTGTTATATAAAACTGCATTAGGGTTTTGCTCCAATGCATCAGCTAAGTCTAATTTTAGCTTTGCTATTTTAAATTCATTCTTATTAATTGCATCTTTGGCTTGGCGTATATAAAGCCAAAACTTTGCTGTTTTAGCTAATCCTTTTAAGGTTTCTCTTTGTGCAAAATCGGCGGTGTGCTGTTGCGCTCGTGTAAAGTACTCATAGGATTTTTGATTGTCACCTAAGCGTAAATAAAGAATACCCAGACTTCGCATTATTGCACCGTCTTGAGGTCGCCCACTTATCGCTTTTAACAGTAACGGTTCAGCCGCTTTTAATTTGTTTTTTTCAAGGAGTTTATCGCCTCTAACCCAGAGCTGATAGGCTGGATCTGCAATTAAGGTTTGACGTGCTGTTAAATCTTTTTTGAAATCCTGATACTGTAACTCACCTTTAGTACTAAACGGGTAAAGCATAAAGTAGGTTTGAAACTCTTTATCAGTGGCACCACTAATTGGCATGTTTGCTAGCGAACCGAGCCAAATCTCTTCTACTTCATTACTAAAGCTAGAAGTTGAGCCGTATTTACTTAGAATACGAATAGCGTGCTTGTCACTTGGGTTACGTCTGAGTAAATGCCTCGCGTAAGCAATCTCAACTTGGCCTATATTAGAGTAACTTTGCAATAATGTTTCGTAACCATTTTTAACACTTTGCCATTGAGAGCTGTCTTGTGCGTACCAGCTTAAATGTTCTAGTTCATAATTGAGTGTTGGGTATACATTATTAAATATTTTATTATAAATTTGACGTGCAGGTTCGTACCGACCTGCGCGAGCTAGTAATTTCGCTTCTTGAATAGCCGATTTATCTTTGCCTTCAATTCGAGACATGACTTTGAGTTTTTCAATGCAAGGGGTTGCTTAATAAGTCCGTTATCTAACTTGCTTAGTAGTTGATTTGCTCCATCTAAATCACCGTTAACAAAGTTGTAATGCGCTTGAGCACACTGTGTTTCTATGCGGGTTGGAGCAATCGCGACCAGCTTTTTCAAGCTATCTTCAATAAGCCTTTTATTTTTTTGTGCTTCACCAATATTTATTTGGCTTAGTAACCACTCAACAGATCGCGTATCAATATCATTTACTGTTTTTGCGTTTAGCATTGGGCTCAGTATTAATACGCAGAGTAGGGCAACCTTTAGCTGCATTCAGTACTCCATTTAGGTTGTAATGTTCCATCCGCTGTAATTGCAAAACGTTTATTTAAAGTACTTGTACCAAATAAATTTAATACACTGTCGTAGTAACGAGTTTGAGTGAATGACTTATCAACCATTAATTTTTGCTGAATTGTCATCGCTAAGGAATCATCGTCTTGTATTGCAAGTAAAGGTAGTAAAGCAGCGTTAAAGCCTAATGGGCCTCTTTTTTCTGATTTACCTGATTTCGAAAACGTATTTAATGGCACATAACCACGGTCATTAATTGTTTTTAAAAATGGATTAAATTGTGCTAACAATTCTTTTTTATAAGGCGCATCGTTTGCCATCATACTGGCCCATAAATAAACCCTAATAGCGTTGTAGCTTCCTACGTCACTTGTTTTTTTATCGTAATAAAAACCATTATTAGTGTCGTACATTACCCAGTCAGGGCTAACACCTTGTTTGGCCGTATCTAGAATTAACTTTGCTGAGCTTTCATGCAGTTGCTCCCAAGGAGAATGAGGGTATAGTTTTTTAAATTGTTGATATATAAATAAAGGTGAGTAACTAGGGTTTAATTTATATTGTTCATCTTTAAATTCAAAGCCAGCTGGGGCCGGTAGTAATGACAAACCAAGACCGGAAATATAGGCTGTTTCTTCTCGTATTATACGCTGAGCTAGCACGGCCGCTAATATACTATAACGACGGTCACCCCAGAGAATAGCAGCTTGTGATAAGCTATAAGCTATCCATAAATCAGAGTCAGCGGCAGGGTTTGAATCTAAAATTGATCCTGCATTTTTTTCATTTATACCCCATTGCCATGCTGGTAAACGCGTACTTAAATCACCTTCGGATAAATGATTTTCGGTCCAATCAAGTACTAAATCAAACATTGCTTTATCGTTTGCTATTACAGCAAAAAATAACGCGTAAGACTGACCTTCAGATGTTGTAATACTCTGCTTACTACCTAAATCAATAACACGACCATCTGGGCTTATAAAGTGGCTTTTAAATACTTGCCATGCTTGCCACGGTTGACACTGTTCTATCTGTGCTTTCGCATTAAAAGCAAATAATGCCACAGCAACGCAGAATACCTTTATAAGTGACTTCATTATTTATCTCCCTCAGCTAAACGCTTGTATGTAAGTGCTTGTAATAATCGCCATAGAATAAATGAGATCAGCAGTAGCGTTAAAATAGATAATAACGCTAATATAAATGGGTGATCTGATAAGTGAAACCAAATTAAGGTATGAACAGGGATCTGACCAACAAAATACTGTTTATCTGTTTTAATTGTTTCGATCCCTTGTGTTGTAATTATTGTTGCACTGCCCTTAATTTGTTCTCGACTTTGCGAGTTCATCAGTGCGTTATCTAACAGGCCAAACGCTTCATTTGTTGTTGCCGTTAACGATACTATAGAACGTTGCGAGCTAAAGGGGGACTGATAGCCTGTAATCACCGCCATATTGCCGCTACTCGTTACGTTTATTTGTATTTTTTCAGCTTTATTATCGTCATAAGCACCGTTATAAATAGCGAGTTTAATTGCACGTTGATTGTTGTTAAGTAAAATGTTTTTTGGTTCATCTTCTTTTAGCTTGTCACTGCGCGTACTTGGTTTGGTTATAAACAGTATGTCTTTATCGTTGTAGTTTATATCATCACTTAAATATTTTACTGTTAAACGGTGACCAGGGTAGCCTGTTATAGCGCCAAAATGACCGGTTAAATTAAAGAGCATTGAAAGTGCTTTAGGTGTTGGGTTTTCATTCAAAATAACTAATGTTTGTTGTAAATCGGCGTATTTTGTAAACGGGAATCCACTATTAGCAAATACACTTAAATCTGGTAGTGCGATATAGTGATTAAAATTACTTACATCAATATGAGAGTGACCGTCTATAACACCGTATTCGCCGCCAAGAGGAGCTCCAGTACATGTTGCATTTTTTAGTACGTCAAATCGGAAATCAAAATTAAGCTCATTACGTTTAGCCAAGTTAATACCATTAAGCGAAAAGTTTTCAGTACTTTGAGTTGAATCTGTATTAGCAATTAACGGTAACAGTGTTTTTGTTGTACTTACAGTAGAGTCATTTTTTTCTAATAAAAAGCCACTAATAAACTCTTGGTTTATCAGCATATTCAGCCTAGAACTTAGTGTGTCATCTTCTGGCGTATTACGATATTGCAGCGTTATCGGGATCCCTTTTTCACGCCACGTAAATAAATCAGGTGCAAAGCGAATATTCAACTTAACAGGACCGCTATTGAGCCCTGTAGTTTGTAACTGAGTTGGGTAGTCAATTAACTCATCAAAATGTACAGGGCGATCGCTTCTCAGCCATCGAGGTGCATCGTAAGCTTTGCGAAGTGGAATCTTATTCATGCCTTCAATACTTACACTTCGGCCAGTCATTACTTTATGGCCAAACACTAAACCGTTTACTGCGGTTTTTAAATCTTTTTCATCACGTCCTAATATAAGGAGTATTTTTTTATAACGGTGTATTGGATTGGAAATAATCTCTATTGTTGGTTTTTCTACATCAGGGTAGTCGGCTAAAAAAGCAGGTTTAGATGTGTTTGTAATAAATACAACACTGTGTTGATTAGGTGATTGATTAAGTACAACAGGGAAGTTAGCACCACGCCAATCAGCTTGAGCACCAAACCAGCTCGAAAGTGTTGCAGCGGCTTCTATTGCTTCTTCATTTGGTGTGCCGGAAAAAATAAACGGAAGAGTTAGTTTACTGTAATCTTTGCTATCAAAAAATGGTTCAGGTAAATACTCAATTTTACTATCAATAGCCAGTGAAGTTTGGTCGAGAGTTATATTACTTGATTTGTTTATTTCTACCCAAATAGCACGGCTAAAATAGTCTTGACATGACGTACTATAATAACCAACAAGCTCAAAGCGAATTTGATTGAAGTCTTGAATGTATTTTGCGTTGAGCGCTATATTATGTTCAGCGGTATTTTTAATAATATTGGAAGGTTCATTTATAGATAAAACTGTCACTAAATTTTCATTAAAATACACTTTTAAATGCGATACGTTGGCAATTAATGAAGGAGAGTTTGTGTATGAGAAATTCAACATCAAATCTTTACTCAACTTATCAATGCGATTAGTGAAGTCGACATTTGAATCGTTATTTATACCGTCTAGCTTATAATTATTAAAACCCAGAGCTTCAAAATCAAGACGTAAGCTAGTAACTTGAGCACTCTCAGGATAGCCATTGTTGAATATGGTCTTATCACTCATGGGCTCAATAGCATTAGCTTGCCAAGCAATGTTCATGAGTAAAAATATAACGAGTGTACTAAGTAGCTTATTAATCATAATTATTTTGCACTATAGGTTTTTTTGGAATGAATGAGTTTATATACATAACTAAACGAGTTAACAGTTTAATAGTCGGTTGTAATGGCCTAGGCGCATGAAATAGTAAATTACTAAAGCCTCTTAAACTAGTCTTTTGTACTTCTTTGAAGCTGTATGACGGGCGATCATGCCTAAAGTTATTTTGCCAATCAAGCCAGGCATCTGCTCTAGAAAAAGTACACTGTATAAATGCACGTTGTTTTTCGAGCGACAAATCTTTAAGTGTCAGGCCTATATGTTTATTACGGGTATTACACACATGAGTTGTAAACGAAAATTGTTTGTCTCCTCGACTCATTAACAACTCAATTTTATCGTTTACTCTACATAGGTGGGCATGCTCTGTCTCAATACCGACACCATTATCTGAGTAATCAGTGATTCTAACTTTTAATGTGTGCCCATTCGCTAAGCGAATACCCGCTGGAAAGTTGGCTTTTATTCGGTGTGAGTGCCTTACTTGACGCGCTTCTGCTGCAACAGCAACAGCGGCTCCTAGAATAATCATGTTGTAGAGCGCCCAGCCCATACTAATCACTAACACACCTATTTGAGAAGGGTCACCAAAGATCAAACGCAGTACCCCAAACACGATGCCCAGAAGGTTAATTGCTAACAGTATGAGATAGGGTTTCGAAATTCCCCAGTCGTAATGCTCTTCATCATTTAGCCCACCTTTTTCTGTTACATTAAACTTACCTTTATTAGGATTAAATAAGGCAACAGTGGTTGGTTTCAATATGTACCAAGCCAACACCGATTCATACACTTCGCCCCAAAATGAGTACCTGTATTTACCTTGAATACGTGAATTAGTCGCTTTAATTTGAATAAGCGTAGGTACTACATAAATAAAAATAGCTAAAAAAGGCGCATAAATAATATAGGCATTAAAGTAGATCAGTGCCAAAGGGGCTGTTAAAAATACAATACGAGGTATTCCCGATAAAAAATGTAACATTGCGTTTATATAGCACAAGCGTTGAGGAATACTTAACCCTTTGCCCATTAAAGGGTTATCAAGTCTGAAAATTTGCGCCATACCGCGTGCCCAACGAATTCGTTGCCCAATATGCGCCGATAAACTATCGGTAGCGAGTCCTGCGGCTTGTGGAATGTTGATATAAGCTGTTTTATAACCAGCGCGCTGCATACGAAGTGCTGTGTGAGCATCTTCGGTTACAGTTTCAAATGCAAAACCACCAATATTATCCAGCGCTTCTCGTTTTAATACCGCACAAGAACCACAAAAGAAAGTCGCATCCCACATGTCGTTACCGTCTTGAATAAGCCCGTAAAATAACATGTTTTCATTTGGGATTTGGCTGTGATTGTTAAGGTTTCTTTCAAATGGATCAGCAGAGAAAAAATGATGTGGTGTTTGCACTAAACAGACTTTACTGTCTTTTAAAAATTGGCCCATGGTTGTTTGCAAAAAAGAACGCGCAGGAACATGGTCACAGTCAAATATAGCAATGTACTCACCGTGGGTATAGCGCATAGCGCTGTTCATATTGCCAGCTTTGGCATGATTGTTATCCGGACGCGTTAAATACCCTACGCCAACTTCTTTTGCAAAATCAGCAAATTCAGGACGTTTACCATCATCGAGAATATACACATTTAACTTGTCCTCAGGCCAATCGATACTTAGCGCTGCTAATGTAGTTGGTTTTACAACACTCAATGGTTCATTGTAAGTTGGGATATACACATCAACCGTAGGCCATAATTCAGTGTTTCTAGGTAATGGTATGGGCTTGCGTTCGAGTGGGTTAATAGTTTGGAAAAAACCAAGTATTAAAACAAGCCAAGCATATGTTTCAGCAAGTAGTAGTCCAGCTCCTAAGGCTAAAGCAAGAGGATCATCCCAATTTAGCGTTTCAGTGTAACGCCACCATAAGTAACGTGAGGACGTTGTTACCGATAAAGTGATCATTACAATCGTTGCCATCTGGCCTTTTATTCGCTTAAGTGAATAGGCGACTAATAAAATGAAGCTTATAAAAATGGCTTGCGCTTCTAGACTAAAAGGAATAGTGATAAAAATCGTTAATAAAAACAATATGAATGCAATCACAATGTATTTTACATATTTATTTTGCCAAACACGCGCATCGGCAATAGAGTAAAAAGCACTTTGTTTAGGTTTTTTTTGCTTTTTGACAGTATACGCCTTAGTAACTTACCTAATTTTAAATCAAACCACCTAAACTGCCTAAAGAGACGATTCACTGAGTCATAGAAATGGTGTGATATTTTTTCTTTCGTCGCCCTTTTTTTGTCGTTTTTTTAACGAACGTCAAAAAAACGCTTTGTAAAATAAAGCGTATTGAATTTGAATAAGGATGGTTTCTATACGGTTGTCTTAAATGCGGATAATTCACGCTTATCGATTCACGAATATTACGCTTATGAACGCTAATTTTTACAAATAGAGAACTTACTATAATCAGAAATGGCATCAGCAATGCTTCAATCGCATTCATTCTGTGTTGATTGAAGTAGCCGTGAAACTTAAACAGAATCAAACGGACTAATTTTTCGCTAAACAATAAACTCAGCACCAGTCGAAAGGTGTTTTGAAAAGGGTGTTTATGAAGTGCCTTAAATGAGATCATAATGCTGTTTTACTTACCAACCAGCCAGCCAGCGTTTCGAAATCGTCGTTAGCAATGCTATAAGGTGCACAGTTTAGTGCCACATTACGATAAGCCGTTGACTCTTTAATCACTTCGTCACTATTTATAAAAAAAGGTGCCATAAGTGGGAGTGTTGACTGCCAAAGTGAGAATAAATCGAATTCTAATTCAGAGGATGAATTGTATCGGTTAACTAAAAAAAGTGATGCCACGAATTTTCTGTCTTTTTTAGTTTTTGCAAACGTCTATAAATAAGACTGTGGCATACCGCATCGCAATTGACTAACTCAATGACAATATCGTCTTCATGTAAGGTGTAGTTACTGATATCTATATGACTAGGACAATCGAAGAGTACCCAAGCGTTTTGAATATTATCTAGTTTATTGCAATTATCAATCAGTTCGTTTAATGCGGTATTAGAAGGTGTTTTTTCGCCATGGGGTAAAAAAATGATGCCGTCACTATCTTGGTAAAAACATGTCAGGATATCGTTGAAATTTTCAGCGTCGCTCCAGCCTTGTGTATTTTTCCAAGGCAAACCAAAATGCAGCCCTAAATCACTTTTTGGGTCTAAATCAACCGCAATTACGTGTACATCGGATTTTTTCAGCACGCAGGCAAGATTAGCCACAATTGCGGTACAACCTGTACCACCTTTTATACCTTTTAAAAAATTCTTTGCACGTGATGGGGTTACCTATAGTTTCAACGGCTAGTAATAGACGCAAGTTCGTTATCAATTTCTTTTAATAACGCATATTTATTTATAGTTTGCATGTTTTTTTGCGTATTCACTATTTCAATGTAATCTTCACTTTTACCGCCAAAGCGATGAGCTAAGTTTGCTATATCGTTAGATGTGAGTGTTTGAGGATTTTTTGAAATTAAGTTTTGCATTACTACCTGTATCAGTATGTTTTATTTTATAATATATGGACATTATTTGACTATTATATATAGAATAGCGGCTAAAACTAGTAAAAAAGTATTTTTTTGAAAGGTGTTTTGTGTGCATAAGTTTAACATTTTGGGATTAGACCCCGCAGCTGAAGAAATAAAACCTGCTGCAATTTATGCTGTTTTAGCGCCTTTAGACAATTTTTCTATTGAGTTTATATTGCATTCAATAAGCCCCAATGATGTGAAAGAAAATATTTTTATAGTCTCTTCTCAGATAGAGTCATTCTTTGAATCTTCTTGTTCGAATTTACTACTTGATGCTAGTGAGCAAGGCCGAGTGCATTCTTTTTCATTTACAAAAGAAATTAGTGAGTGGAATGCAAAACGCATAAATAAAGGGATTATTAAAGAGTTAAGTGCGTATGAAAATATAAAAAATGCTCTAATCGTTGTTCATTTTAGTACTCAGCAATTACGTGATACCACTGAACAGCAATTTGAAACGCTTATTGAGCAATATAAATCATTTTTAATTGATACAAATACTAGTCTTCTATTTTTAATCTCAGGTCCTGAAGTTGCTAATTATCGATTTTTAGTAAGGCGCTTAAATCAACTCTTTAGCGGCGTTGTGTTTGTCGATAATGATTCGGCTGCACGAGTACTTGAGTACGACTATTGGAGACACAGCACAGGGGTATTATCAAATACTCACTATCAGTTAATTTTGCAAAATGATCGGTTAGTTGTAGAAGAAGGGAAAATAGAAACCCAAACACTTAGCAATAAACATTTTAATGATGAAGATGTTGTGTGGTTAGTACAAAACTCAGTACCAGAGGGAACAAAGCTGCCTGCAAATTATCATGTTGTAAAAAGTAACAGCGATTTATTTGAAAAAGGTCCTCAGCTAGAAGCCGCAACATTAGTATTTTCGGTTACACGCTATACCGACTTATCTGAGTTGGGTAAACAATGTTTTGAATTGAGAAAAAATTGTGGTCGTTGGTTAAAACTCGTGATTCAAAATGTAGATGGGATTATCAGGCACCAAGACGAGTGCTTATTTTTAACGCTGGGTGTTAATCTTATTTTGTATAGCTTTTCCGAACCTTCTCGGTTGTTATCGCAAATTCAGTCGATCCAAGGCTTTCAATTTTCTCGACCATTGCCTCCATCTGTTGAGCATGTATTACGATATACTGAAAACACGTTTTCAAAAGGTTACTTACCATTTATTGATTTTACTCGCCAAGTTGAAGTGCACAGTGACTCGGCGGTTAATTTAGGTGTCAGTGGGGTACTGGTTGTACTTGAGTTATTACCAAGAATAGATCCTATTCACCCACTTCATCTATTTCACATAAAACGTGAAGGTGATGTATTTAGTGTTGCTGAAAACAAAGTTTACTTGTATCTACATGCTTGTAGAGAAAATGATGTAATGAATGCGATTAAACATTTATTCAAATTAGAAACCAGTGATTTTTTTGCTCAACAGAGCATTATTTCGGACCACTTCTATATTCAGCAAGAATGTAAACAATTACGCCGATATTATAGAGATAAAGATGTGAGTGATTTTACAAATCAACTAAAAGAAAATGACAGTTACAAGTTCGATCCTGCTTTAGCAAAAAATCCCAGTATTGATATTGCTACGCCTGAATTTTTCACTCAGGAACGCCCTGATGCAAAAGCTTTTACAATGAAAGTTAAAGAGCTGTGATATGAGTATTAATCAACTTTTAATTACAGCATTAATCTCGGGGTTATTTGGTGTTTTATTGTGCCTAATTGGCTCTTACATAGTATCTAAATTAAAAAAGTATTATTACAAAATGACATTTAAGCACGAAGTGCTAGAACCCTATACACCTAAAAATAAGGAACGTAAGTGAAATTGTCTGGTCTAGGGGTTTGGAATCTCTATTTTTTAGTTAAATTTGCCCTGTATTATTACGGTGTAATCGATTTTAGTTTTTTGAGCAATGCTGCGTTGGCCGCTTTGTTAGTAATACAATTTAAAAATGCGCGAGTTGAGAAGGTTAAACACATTATCGCACTGATTATAGCTGTGATTTTACTGTATAAAGATTCGTGGTTACCTCCCATTAATCGTTTAATTAAACAGGCTGGTAACGTTCAAGATTTTAGCTTTGATTATTTTATCGAACTAGTTGGGCGGGTAGTTAATGTCGATATGCTACTTGGCTTATTCATTATTGTTGTTTTATTTTGGTACAGCTCTCAATGGATTCGGTTTACTACAGTGACTATTATTGGCTTGGCGTTTATTGGCTGGCAAGGTCAAAGTAACTCATTAGATATTAATGAAAGCCCTACAGTGGTTAATAACAGTAGTATTGCAACTCAAAGTAAGGCGCCTGTTGTAACAACCCAATACCAATCGCCCGACCAAAAGCTTAGTGATTTTTATCAACAACAAAGCTTATTAACAAGTCACTTTCCAAAGGAATACAATGGCGAGTTGTTTGACGTTATTATTTTAAATATTTGTTCTATGGCAGTTGCTGACTTAAATTTTTTAGGTATTAGCGTTACAGACATGTATAAAGATTTTGATGTGGTGTTTCCTGATTTCAACTCAGCCACATCATATAGTGGTCCAGCAGCCATTCGATTATTAAGAGCAAGCTGTGGACAAACAAACCAAGCGTCTTTGTTCAAGGATGCGCCAGAACAGTGTTATTTATTTAAGAACTTAGAAAAACTAGGCTACCAAAACAACGTAGTGATGAATCACGATGGGCATTTTGATGAATTTAAAGGCCTAATAAATAGATATGGTGGCTTAGACAGCAAGCCATTTAATATTGATTCTATGCCTATTGCTCAGTATGGGTTTGATAATAGCCCTATTTATTCAGATGGTGCGGTTCTAAACGGCTGGCTTGACCAACAAGCTAAAGTCTGTAAGCCTTGTGCAATGTACTACAATACCACGAGTTTACACGATGGTAATCAACTTGCTAATAGAGCCCGCATGAATAGCCAGCAAAGTTATCCTCTTAGGCATGCAAACTTATTTTCTGATATTAATGGCTTTATTAAAAACCTAGAAAAACGTGGTAGAAATGTAATGCTGATGGTAGTACCTGAGCATGGTGCTGCACTAAAAGGAGACAAAGTACAATTTGCTGGTTTGCGAGAAATACCAAGCCCAGCTATTGTATCAGTTCCAGTTGCAATTAAATTTATTGGCCCTGATGTGCAAAACTATTCCCAAATTGTAATTGATGATTCAATCAGTTATTTTTCATTGTCAGAATTAGTGAGTAAAACATTGAAAACTAATGTTTTTGGTGGGAAAAATAGTATAGCAAATTTGTTAGATAATTTACCGAAAGCTCCAAAAGTTGCTGAAAATGCAGATACTATAATGATGTATGTTAATCAACGACCATACATACAATTAGATGGCGGTGATTGGTCTGAATACCCACAAGGTGATTAATTTTTATTAAGAACTGCAATAGCAGTAGTGGCATATTTCATGGAGTAAATATGTTATTGCTGTTATTGCGTGAATAAATCCATGTATCTACTCATTTATTATAAACACTAGTATTGTCCAAAAATGTTTACAATAAACTACCTTCTCATAGCCACTTAGCGTATTATTCAATTAATATAGTTTTCCTTCCTTAGAGGATGTATGCGTTTAGATATTCATTGTGCTGACAGAATCGGTATCGCCCAAGAAATTCTCAATATTTTAGTTAATTACAGTGTTGATCTAAAAGGAATAGAGGTTGATTCAGTTAATTGTCGTATGTATGTAAGTTTCCCTGAAATTGAGTTTGAACAGTTCCAGAAAATAATGCCATCAATTCGTTTAATTGATGGTGTTCATGATGTACGTACAACCGCTTTTTTACCCTCTGAGCGTGAGCATAATGAGCTAAACACATTGCTTCGAGCATTGCCCGATGGTGTTATTTCTATTGATGCCAAGGGTTGGGTACGCTTATGTAACGATGCGGCTTGTAAAGACTTACAATTGAGCGAAAAAGAGGTTATTGGTGCAAATATCAATAATTTGTTGAAAGGCTTTAATTTTACTCGCTGGTTAGAAAGTAAAGAAGTATTAGGGCAAACCACCAGAGTGGAAGTCGCTGGTGAAGACTTTATAGCCGATATTTTACCTATTGCTGTGCCGCAAGGTGGTGAAGGTGATGTACTTGCCGGTGCTGTTATTAATATAAAATCACAAAGCCGATTAGGTCAACAAGTTAGTGCATTTAGACGTTACGGACAAGAAAGCTTTGCAACTATTCATAACTTTAGTACTGCTATGCGTCGTGTTGTTCGCGAAGCGCGTAAAATGTCTCAGTTAGAAGCACCAATACTAATTACGGGTGAAACAGGAACCGGTAAAGAGCTATTAGCACGGGCGTGTCATTACGCATCTAATCGCTCAGTGAAGCCTTTTATTGCTTTATCGTGTGCATCGTTACCAGACGATGTTGCTGAATCTGAGTTATTTGGCTACGCAGGCTATGAAGAAAATGCAGCACCTAAACGCGGCGTACTTGAGCAAGCCGATGGTGGGACTGTATTTTTAGATGAAGTGGGCGAAATGTCGACTCAACTGCAAACTAAGTTATTGCGCTTCTTACAAGATGGCACATTTAGGAAAGTGGGTGATGAGAACGAAGTTAAAGTTAATGTTCGTATAGTCGCAGCTACTCAAAAAGACTTACCTGCTATGGTGCAAGAGGGCGTGTTCAGAGAGGATTTATACTATCGAATCAACGTATTAACATTAGATATTGCACCACTTAGAGATCGCAAAGCCGATGTTGGGCCACTCGCAGAGCATTTTATTCAAAAATATGCACAGCAAAATGGTCACGCGGTGCCACTGTTATCTCAAGAATGCTTAAGCTTTTTACAACAGTATCCTTGGCCTGGAAATGTACGCCAATTAGAAAATGCAATTTATCGTGCGGTATCTTTATTAGATGATAGTGAGTTACGAGTAGAGCATTTACAGTTACCTACGTTTACGCATGACTTAGGGTATTTAGAATCTGATTTTGAAGGTTCACTGGATCAAGCGGTAAAACGTTTTGAAGCAACATTATTACGCAAACTTTATCCAGCTTATCCAAGCTCACGACAGCTCGCTAAACGTTTAGGTCTTAGCCATACAGCAGTTGCAAATAAACTACGAGATTACGGTATTAACCGTAAAACAGTTAAAGTTTAAAATACGGCAATATTTAAAATAGGGCGCTAATTAATTTTTAGTGCCCATATTTTTTTGACACCATCAATGGCAATCGTCTTTATACCATCTTCATCAAATTTCATAACAATACTGGCATTATTACGAGCAAAAAAGTAACTTCGGCCATCTAACTCAATAACATAATTCCCTTTCACTTGATCGCTAAACTGTTGTTTTTTTAGAGTGATGGTGTGCTTGCCTATTGTCCAATCAAACGCTTCTATAAATCCATTATTAAATTCTTGAACCCATACTTGGCTGCCGTCTTTTGCAAGCGTGATGGCGACTGAGTAGGAGCTAGGAATTTGATCCATTTCATAACTCTTTGAGCCAATAGTAAATTTTTTAAATTTTTGTTGCCAAGCAAAACCAAATTCAAACGATTTTTCTACCCCTGTAGAGTAAGTAATAGAGCCATTACCGGGGAAATTAAAATCGGCTAACGCGTGGTGGCTCACTGTTAAGAATATACTAGCAATAAGGATGTTTAATTTTGAATTCATAAGTAAATTTTTAGTTGTATTTATAACCTCAGATTAAAGCAGAATATTCGTCTTAGCAAGTGCCTGTGTTACACTCAGGTAAATTGAACTGGTAAGACCTTTGCTGTGAACTTATATATTCGACTTCTTTTATTATTTTTTAAAATTAAGCGTAATCATCAATATCAAGACTTACTTGATACAGTAGATATTGATTACAAAGCACTACCAACTGATTGCGATATAAATCTGCATTTAACAAACTCACGTTATTTAGCCATGATGGATTTGTCACGTACATGGATGACGGAACGAGTGGGTTTGCTTAAGCAAATTTTGAAACGCCGTTGGTTTCCTATTGTTAATGCTACCGCCATCACGTATATCCGTGATATTAAACCAATGCAACGCTACACTATTAGTACAAAACTAGTTGGTTGGGATCATAAGTATTTTTATATAGAACAAAAATTTCATTCAGCACGAGGCTTACATGCTATTGCTTATGTACGCGGTGTGTTTAAAAGTAAAAAAGGCATTGTAAGTATCGAAGAAATGCTTGAAGTCGCTAGTTTCAAAGGTAAAACACCGATACTACCGAGTGAAGTTATGCATTGGAAAGAAATGCTTGAACAGAAAAAAGCAAATAACTTACCCAAATGATTAGTTAATTAAAATAAAAAAGGCCTTTCGGCCTTTTGCACACACATGCATTAAAGCATTTTTAAAAATTATACCTAACCCCAAACATGGCGACTACTGGGTCCAGTTCAACGGTTGAAGTGAGAGCTTTTGCGCCATTAGCATATACTGTTGCATCAGTATCAATATCCATAATTGATACCATTGCATGTAAACCCCATTTTTCATCAATTTTATAATTTGCACCTACTTGTGCTACAAATCCAAATGAGTCATCTAACTTTACTTCTACATCATTTGTACCAAGCGTTGTTTTAAGCGCTTGCGACGGTTGCTCATCAAAGAATGTTGTATAATTAACTCCAATACCCACGAATGGTCTTAATGCATAACTTGTATCTAAAAAGTGATACTGAGCAATAAGTGAAGGGGGAGTTGTTTTATATTCGCGATTTTATTACCCGCTAGCCCACCAGTACCATTAACATCATGCGAAAATGGCGTTGCTGCAATAAGCTCTAGCACCCATTGGTCGTTAAATGCGTAGTCAAGCGTAATACCTAGTTGCGTATCAGAATCACCTTTTAGACCTAAAGTCGGTGCTTCGTTAATTTTTGAGCTGCTGTTATCAGGGTTAATGTTAATAGCACCCACATTTACGCTAAAATTGGCGTGTGCAGCAGGAGAAAGTGCTAATAAAGAAGTCAGTAATGCAATACTAATAGTGGTTTTCATGTTGTTCTCCAAGAACTACTTTTTGATTGACGCTATTATTGCAGTTTTAAAATGTTCAAAACCTGTCCTAGATCAAAGTTTCAAAAATGTTTGAACGTTGTGAAGTGTTTTATTGATTTAGATTAATTTTGATGTTGATTAGCGACAGAGATACTTGACTCTTGATTTCTTAAATAACTAAAAGCGCTGTTCTGAATTTGTTTAGTGCGTGCAAGTTCAGTTTTTTAGGTAGCAAAAGTTATAAATCCCCCTTAACCAGAATCGAGAAAACAACGTCTCTTTTTTTCATGATTAGGCTCTGCCTTACCTGATTGCCACACAGTTTGCTGTAAATTTAACCTCAAAAGTTAAACACCTTATAATAATAAAATATAAAAAATAGTCACAGCTGTGTATTAATACTGACATAAATTCAGGCTTTAATAATAACTCAATATTTTCGTGAGTCTCTTAACGAAAGTTAGGGCTAAGTAATAAAGGGCGTTTGATATGGCTATCGCTATTTTTGATAAAGCAATCAGTGAAAGAGAATTCCAACGCGACGTTGTTGCATATTTACAAACGCTTATTCGATTTGAATCTGTTACACCTAATCAGGCTGGAGCAATTGATTGGCTTACTAGAGAATTGAGTGACTTGGGATTACAGTGTGAGCATTTTAATGTAAACGGCGTGAGTAATTTAATCGCTTCAATTAGTTTTGGAACCGGACCATGCGTCGCCTTTTCAGGGCATATAGATGTAGTACCAGCAGCAACAGGGCAATGGTTAAGCCCACCTTTTGCAGGGAATATTGTATGTGATTCAGTGTATGGTCGAGGCGCTGCAGATATGAAAGGTGGTGTGGCTGCAATGCTTAGCGCAACAAATAATCTGATTAATAATAGCGAGAATAAGCAAGGAACATTGTATTGGCTTATTACATCTGATGAAGAAGGTGAGGCTGAATTTGGCTCTCAAGTAATCGTTAATAAACTGGCCGAGCAAGGTGTTGTACTTGATGGCTGTATTGTTGGAGAGCCAACCAGCCATATGTGCGTAGGTGACACTATCAAGAATGGGCGAAGAGGTGCACTCTCTGCACGTATTAAGGTAACAGGTAAGGCTGGGCACGTGGCTTATCCTGATAATACGATCAATGCAGCTTTTATAGCTGCTAAAATAGTTAATTACTTGAGTGAACAAACGTGGCAACGTGATGAACAAAGCTCAAAAACCACATTGCAAGTAACGGGTATTAATATTGATAACGTTATTGATAATCTTGTGCCAGCTTATTGTGAGGTTACTTTTAACGTGCGTTATAGTCATGCATATAGCAGCGAGGCGATTAAAGCGTTATTGACACAATCGCTTAGTGAGTTTGCCCATTACTTTACAATAGAGTGGGAGCGTCCGTGTGAGCCATATTATACAGCAGACACTCATGACTGGAGTTTACTTTCTCATGTTGAGCAGGCTATTTACAAGCAAACAGGCTGTTATCCACTGCTCAGTACCAGCGGTGGAACATCCGATGGGCGTTTTTTTGCAAATAACCACACTCAAGTTATAGAGTGCGGTTTGCGTAATAATACGATACATCAAGTAAACGAACATGTACCTATAAGTGATTTAGTAAAAATAGAAGCAATTTATAGCTCTTTGCTCGAGCAGGTTTTTTTAAATTGCTAGGGCGTGTTGACCTTTTGAGGTTGTATTTGTAATAGTGTGTTTAACCTGAACTCTACTTGAGATAGATTTATCCAGAGTTCAGGTTATTTAATCGGTCACGTCTATGCAATGCCGTTACTGTGCATAAATAGGCAATGAGATAACATGAATGCCAAACACATGCTGTAATAAATTTTTCTAGTTTTTGCACTAGTTATTATTTTTTTAAGTAACGTTTTGCTTTGTTCTCTTTTACGCTTTCTAGGTCGACTAAAACCAAGCCGTCTGTACAATTGTTAAAGTCGGGATCAATACTAAAACTTAAAAACTGTACGCCACCGGGCATACAGAGCTCAGTGTATTGCTTAAATAATGTGGGGACTTGCGCTCCCATATTGGCTAGTACGTGCTTAAGCTCTACAAAATCTTCTTTCACATTGTTGCCACTGAACACTGTTTGGCATTGTGTTAGTTGTTGATCGCTTAGTCTAAATTCATTGTTAGGCATTGCTAGTTGCACATTGTTTTTGTAGTAATGTTGATAATAATAAACAAGCATGGCTTTTGCCTGCTCTGGTAGGGTATTAGGTACGGTTACAGCGCCAAATAAGTAACGGTATTGTGGGTAGTTTTTAATAAAGGCGCCGATACCATACCAAAGATAGTCTAAGCTTTTACGTCCCCAATACTTTGGTTGTACAAAGCTGCGACCAAGCTCAATACCTTGGTGTAAGTAGGGGGTCATGGCCTCTGTATAGGAAAATAAGCTATCAGTGTAGAGCCCTTTTCGTCCGTGTTTTTTTATTATATCTTGCGCACAAGCTAATCGGTATGCACCAACGAGTTCTAATTGAGTAGGATCCCATAATACAAGATGTTGATAATCCATATCATATTTATCTATATCTCGACGCTTACCGCTGCCTTCTCCCACTGCTCTAAATGCAATTTCCCTTAATCGACCTAGCTCTCTAAACACCGCAGAGCTACCGGTATATTGATAAAGGTGAATATGCATATCGTCGATTGTTTTACCCAGCAACTGGCATTGATCAATCGCTTTTTTTAGCTCTTTTCTGCATTCAGGTATAGCAAGAGGCATTTGTGTTTTTAGTGGTAACGGCTTTTTAGACGTTAGCCTATAAAGCTGTTTACGAATAAGGTTTACAACTTCTTTATCTTTTAGATTTTCTATCAAATAAGACTCAGGCGGAATTGAAGCTCCAATTTCAAACTCCAATGACTTTTGACGTTGCTTAAACATTTCTTTGACCAGTAGCAAACTCGCTAGAGGCTTATAAATCATTGATGTGCCATAAAATAAAGGGCTGTTTTTAGCTTTTATAAAAACAGGTAAAATGGGGCAGTTGGCTTTTTTTGCCATACGTAAAAAACCGCTATTCCACTTGCAATCTTTTATGCCTGTGGGGCTCAAACGAGAGACTTCACCGGCAGGGAATATAAGCAGTGCACCTTCGTTTTTTAAGTGTTGGTGGATATTATTGAGTTCTTGTTTTTTACTTGTTCCAGATAAGTTATCAACGGGTAGTAACAGTTCATGCATGGGGGTAACCGACATCAGCATACGGTTAGCTACAACCTTTAAATCTTGTCTAACAGTTGAGAGTACTTTAATAAGTGCAAGTGCGTCCAAAGAGCCGATAGGGTGGTTTGCAACAATAACCAGCTTACCTTCATTGGGGATATGTTCAATTTGTTTAGGTTTGTAGCGTGTATCAAAATCAAGCTCATCTAATACCTGTTCAACAAACTCTAAACCTTGCAAGTGAGGGTAGGCATCACCAAAGGCAACAAACTCCTGCTCATGTAACAGATACCCTAGCCCTTTTTTTACAAGACCTTTTACTTTTGGTGATTTTTCTAATTGTGGTAAATTTGCTGCAATCACTTTATCAATACTAATCATATAAACCTCTTTCACGCATTGGCATGTTTACCATTTACTTAGAATAAAAAAAGGGTGTGACAGTTACTTTGCAGTTGTGTGACTTTTTAAAGTGCGAATTGAGCCAAGGCATGTTTATCTTTTGAGGTTAAACATCCGCAGCCCGTAGGACTCTGCCTAGGGGCAATTTACTCTTTGTTGCTCGGTTTTTATACCAATCAGCTTATATATGGGGTCTATTTAACGTTAAGAAAATTACGCTAGGACTAGGCAAAAATTTTTGTATCTAGTTGTTCTAAATAAAAAATTTTAACGACGTTATAGTGCAATTTAATTCGTTAAATTGATCAAAGATTTATGCAGGTTGGTATTACTTATTCTTACATGGATGTAAGCCTGTCTCTTATACACAAGTCTTTGAATATCGTTAAGTCTGTGATCTAATCGATCATCATCACTCATAGATTTATCATATGCACACAAACACTTCTGAAGAATGGGCTCAATTAATTTTTGGTAACGCTAATTTAGGAGATCCGAGACGCACCCGACGATTAGCTCTACTAGCAAGCGATATGGCTGAGAATGCAGACAGCTCAATTGTTAAGGCTTCTGATACACCCGCAAAAATTGAAGCCGCTTATCGTTTCATTAGAAATGAGAAAATATCCCCTCAAGCGATTGCCTATTCAGGATTCTCACAAACGAGTGAAGCGGTAAAGCAGTTGCCTTTGGTTCTCGCTATCCAAGATACGACAGGATTGACATTTAAACACAGTGTTTGCAAAGAATTAGGCGATGTGAACTGTACAAATACATTAGGAAAACCATCAAAAACAAGAACGCTATATGCGCATTCAACTTTAGCAATTGATGCAGATACGGAGCACGTTATTGGTTTACTCGACCAGTACTATTGGTTTAGGAAATCAAAGGTTAAAGGGACTAAAGATCAACAACAGCAACGCCCTTACGAAGAGAAAGAAAGCTATCGCTGGCAACAAACATTAATGGATATAAAAAAACGTACAGGTGAATTATCAAATATACTTAACATCTGCGACAGAGAAGCTGACATTTATGAGTACATGACTTACCAAAAAGATGAAGGGCATCGATTTTTAGTCAGAGCAAAAGAAAATAGAAAATTAATAGAGCCTCAATGCAATCTCAATCAGTTAATAGAAACAGCGCAGGGTCAGTGTTGTTACACTATTAATATAGCGCAACGTGCGGGAAGAAAAGCGCGTCAGGCCCGAATTACATTGAGCTATCAACCTATAACACTCGCCAAGCCTAAGCGAGTACAAGGGCAAGAATCACCGACATTGAGCGTCAATGTCATTGTCTGTCAGGAAAAAGAAAGTACGCAAAAAAATCCATTATGTTGGATTTTATATACGACAGAGCCCGTAAATACAGCAGAAGATGCCCAGAAATTAGTAAGATACTATGAACTTCGCTGGCGTGTAGAGGAGTTTCATAAAACATGGAAAACAGATGGAACCGAAGTAGAAGATTTACGTTTGCAGCACAGTGATAATATTTTACGAATTGCGATCATTAAAGCGTTTATTGCTGTCAGGTTATTACAGCTGCAAAATATGGCGCAAAGGAGTGAATTAGACAAAGAAGTGAGATGTACAACTTGTGTTAAAGAGATGACGTGGAAATTACTATGGGCAAAGGTTGAAAAGGATGTGTTGCCGGATAAAGTACCGTCTCTCCATTGGCTATACTATAGTTTAGCGAAATTGGGAGGGTGGTATGACAGTAAAAGAAATGGTCGAGTTGGCGTAAAAGCACTCTGGAAGGGGTGGTTGAAATTAGCAGAAATGGTCGAATCTGCCGAATTGTTAATATCAATTCAGCAGACAGAAAAGTTGTGATCAAGAGACAGGGATGTAAGCCACTAGGGTAACGCAGGAGCAGTTACCGAGCCCGCTAGGTTACAAACCTCGCGCCGCGATTTAATCGCCCCTAGATTGAACGAATTTCAATCTAAAAGGTCAGTAGGCCCTAGGCAAAGATATCTTGATTAGTATAATTAGTTAAACTCGAACTTATTTGGAAATAAAGATGTCTGTATTAGTTGCTATCACAGGGCGAGATAACAAAAAATTAATGGCGCAATTAAAAATACGGTTACCTAATGTATGCATAGAAGAGTGGCCAGATTGCCAGAGTTTGGATAAAGTCGACTTTGTACTTGCTTGGAAAGCCCCGCAAACAATGTGGTCACAACTTCCTAATTTAAAAGTTGTCTCGTCTTTTGGTGCTGGAGTTGACAGTATCGATTTAGCATTATTACCTAGGAACGTTGAGGTTGTGCGCATTGTTGATACTCAGTTGGCAGAGGATATGGCTGAATATGTACTTGCTCATGTTTTAGCGCAAAAGTTACGTTTTAAAGAGTATTTTATTAAACAAAACCAGCAAAGTTGGCAGCCAAAGCGTGCTTATAGCTATAAAAATGTTGGTATTTTAGGGTTTGGTGAGTTGGGCAAGGCGTGTGCAAAAAAGCTTGTTAGTAATGGCTTTCTTGTAAGTGCATGGGCGCAAAGAGAGAAAAAGGCAGTTAATGTTGAAATGTTTTATGCTAAACAAGGCCTTAATAAAATGCTTCCTAATATAGATTATCTAATTTGTTTATTGCCACTTACACAAGAAACTACCGGTATAATTGATCGCACATTATTATCAAAGCTTCCAGTCCATGCAGGACTCATTAATGTTGCCCGTGGGGAGCATGTTATTGAGCAAGATTTATTAGATGCTTTAAATACAGATAGCTTACGAGTAGCTACTTTAGATGTTTTTGAGCAAGAGCCACTCGCAATCGACCACCCATATTGGCAGCACCCAAAAATAACACTGACGCCTCACTGTGCCGCATTATCTGATTTAAGAAGTGTTATTGAGCAAATAGCAGAAAATATTGAATGTTTAAAGCAAGGTAGTAAACTTAATAATCTAATAGATAGAACGAAAGGTTATTAATGGATAGTTAAATAATTTAACAAACTACTTGTTAACACTTGTAATTTTTATTATTGTTGTTAGGTATTCTCATTAATAAAAACAATAAAGAGGGTGTTATGAAGACGAATCAAGGTGGTGTGAAGTTAAGTTTAATTGTTATTTCGATTATTGTATTGGGTGTATCTGCTTGGTTTAATCAACCGACTGTTCTGTAATTACACAATGCCACAGTCAATTATTTAATTTTGCTGTGGTTATTTCTAAATTTTTGCTTTTTTATCGTTTCCATAAATACTATTTAACCTAAACTTTGGTTAAGAGATTACTTAATCGACTGAAACCTTCGGGCTTATTGCAAGTAAATCCAACGCAGTTAGCGCTGAAAATAGCTGCCTGAGATCGATTTATTATCCAGAGCCAAGTTATTTCCTTAGAATTACCCACTTACATCTAGGTAGTACCAATCCGCAATAATACTTAATCAATTTGAGGGATTAAATCTGACGCTAACTGCGTTAAATATTTCTGATATACGACTGCACGGATGCTGGAGCAATTAGTGATAACAACTAAATAACGAAATTATTGCCTTGTTATTGGCACGATTTTCTTACCTCAAAATAGATCACTTAATTAAGCTAATAGGTATAAGAATAAAAATTTATCGTCTAATTTTTGAATCGAGCGTTGAATGTGGGAGAGCAAGCAATCCAATATACAAATTCAGCCTTGAAAGAGTAAACACGGTCTTACTCACCCAAAATTTTGCTAATGACAATAATTTTTCTAAATTTAGGATGTTTCCGAGAACCTTTCTATTTTTGCAATAAAAAAGCCCAGCAATGCTGGGCTATAAAATAATCTAAGGGAAAGTTGTTAACTTTGAGTTACATTGAATTGTCCAAATGTATAAACTTTGAACAAGTAAAAAGTATTTATCAGCACCAAACTCATATTTGAAATAACACTCGACGACATAAGATCTAAGCTAAAAGATAAAAATAACAAACCACATGCACTAATCGCGGCAACGCGTAGCAGTGTTATCTGGTTAATAAAGAATGCACCTAAACCTAGTGCAAGTAGTATCGTGTTTAAAAGCCAATCTAGCTCGTTTAGCATGGTCGTTTCAATAGTTCAGTTGTAGAAAAAAGGAGCGCCATTATGTTGATATTTTGCACACCTTTCAACCAAGTAATTTTAAATTTTCAGATTAGTTTTTTTAATGCTAAAAATAACTTCCAATCGCTGCAAATAAACCATGATCTGCTATGACTTGATACTTTTGACAGTTATTTAAACTTTCTGGATTAGTACATAAATAAAGGGATTTTCGTCTAGAATCTAATTGTGGGTGCAAGTTTGAATCTATAATGGTAGCTCCGTAGCCAAATACACCAGGCCAATAAATGCTTTCGCTTACCATCCCTAATTTTTTATAGGTGAGTAATGTCGGCTTTGGAAACGTTATTATTATTAATAGAGCAATGCTTAAAGTTATTATTAAACCTTTTTTTGACTTAGTTTCTTTGCCACCTTGGCTAGAAATAGTCGTACTTTGAGTTTCACTTATTGCGCCTTGCGATGCTGTACGAGGCCTACGTTGTTGTACTTGCTTTTTTTGGCAGGCGTTTTTCCAAGTAGTGTTTGTTTTTTTGTGTTTTTGACATAAAGCAGATCTGGCCTTTTTGGTGTAGGTCTCTATAATTAAATGAATAAATTTATATACCAATATAATAACGTAAATTTGGCTTGTAGCCTATGAGGAATGAAGATGAATACGCAGCTATCAATTTTAATTGTAGATGACGTTAGCACTGTACGCAGCTTTTTAAGTCAAACGCTGATGCATTTAGGGATAGATAACGTAAAGGAAGCATCTACCGCCTCACAGTGTATTAGCGAGTGCCGCGCTGCAAAATATAATATCATCTTTTTAGATATTGAATTACCTGATGGTGATGGTAAAGAATTAATTGCACAAATAAATGAATTAAGCCCTGAGACTAATGTTGTTATGGTATCGGCTCATTCGGGTATAGAGAATGTAAAAGATGCGATAGATAAAGGCGCTAAAGGTTTTGTGGTTAAGCCATTCACTCCTAAAAAAATAGCGGCAATGCTTAAGAAGTTCTATCCAGATTTAGAAAACGTGTAATTATATAATTAAATTTTAAATAAAAAAAAACCGGCAAAAGCCGGTTTTTTATATTTTATCAAAAACAAATTATAGAGCTTTAATCTTAGCTGCTATACGGCTCTTATGACGAGCTGCTTTGTTTTTGTGAATTAGACCCTTAGTTGCGTAACGGTCTAGGATAGGTGTAGCAACAGAAAAAGCTTGCTGTGCAGCTTCTTTATCGCCCGCTTCAATAGCAACAATTACTTTTTTGAAGTAAGTGCGCATCATTGAACGACGGCTTGCGTTGTGCTGACGGTTTTTTTCGCTTGTGATAGCGCGTTTTTTTGCAGACTTGATGTTAGCCAAGGTTTGCTCCTAACAATCTTAAAATAAAGCTTAAATTAAAGGCCGTGGAATATGCCTGTTTCAATCATGAATGTCAATTTAAATTTAACAATCCAAGAAAAACTGCACCATATAACGAGCATCAATTTGCCGCTTTAGCAGTTAATACCGACATTGTAACAAAGCACAGACCCCCAGCCTAGTGCTTTAAAGCGATTTATAAAAAAGACTGTGGCATAATTGCCTCTCTTAGGGATTTTTGAGTAGGTTTAAGGTGTCAAAAGGTTTATTTCGCTCCGGTATGATAGTTAGTTGTATGACTATGATATCGCGTATTTTAGGGCTCGTTCGAGATGCAGTCGTTGCTAACTTGTTAGGCGCAAGTGCAGCTGCTGATGTTTTTTTATTTGCTAACCGTATTCCTAATTTTCTACGTCGTTTATTTGCAGAAGGGGCGTTTGCACAAGCATTTGTACCCGTGTTGAGTGAAATTAAAGAGCAACAAGGTGACGACAAGGTCAGGCTTTTTGTTGCACAAGCGGCGGGTACATTAGGAACCATTTTATTGATTGTCACCATTATAGGTGTTGTTGCCTCCCCTGTTATTGCAGCATTATTTGGTACTGGTTGGTTTATAGATTGGTGGCAGGGCGGGCCTAATGCCGAAAAATTTGAACTTGCAAGTTCATTACTTAAATTTACATTCCCCTATTTATTTTTTGTAAGTTTAGTGGCGCTTAGTGGTGCAGTCATGAATGTGTATAACCGTTTTGCTGTTGCTGCATTTACACCTGTTCTACTCAATGTTTCTATTATTACATGTGCAATTTTTTTACATGATAAATTTAGCGTCGGGGCTTATTCTCTCGCAATTGGCGTATTTATTGGTGGCGTTGTACAGCTTTTGTTTCAACTTCCATTTTTATACCGTGCAAAAATGTTGGCGCGTCCGCGTTGGGCATGGCAAGACGAAAACGTAAAAAAAGTACGAAAACTTATGCTACCGGCTTTGTTTGGTGTCTCTATTAGTCAAATTAATCTGTTGTTAGATACCATGATTGCGTCATTACTGATGACGGGCTCAATTGCATGGCTTTATTATTCAGACCGCTTAATTGAATTTCCGCTGGGTTTATTTGGTATTGGTATTGCGACAGTTATTTTACCGGCGCTTTCTAAACTACATAGCAGTAAAAAAAGTAGCGACTTTCAGCAGACTCTCGATTGGGGAGTGCGTTTTGTTATATTTTTAGGCCTACCAGCAATGATAGGTTTAATGATCATCAGTCCACTTATTATTACCGTATTGTTCGACCACGGTGCTTTTAAAGAAGACAGTATTGATCATGTCAAAGCAGTAAGCCTAGGCGTAGCCGCATATTCAGTAGGGCTTGTAAGTTTTATGCTAATTAAAGTACTCGCTCCTGGCTTTTACGCTCGCCAGGACACTAAAACGCCGGTTCGTATTGGTATTATCACCTTAGTACTTAATATGGTGTTTAACATTATGCTGGCTCCTTTCATTGGTTATTTAGGGTTAGCACTTGCTACTTCGTTATCGGCTAGCTGCAATGCATTTTTATTATACAGGCAGCTTAAAAAAGAAAATGTATACCAGTTCTCATCAATGAGTATACGTTTTACACTTAAATGTGTTGTTGCAAGTGCGGTTATGGGAGCTGTTACATGGTTTGTGAGCAGTTACTATTATTGGGCTGCATGGAGCTTTACACATCAGGTAATGTTATTAATAGCATTAGTGGCTTTGGCAGGTATTAGTTACTTTGCAATGCTATTTTTGATGGGTGTTAGACTAAATACGATAAAAAGTGTAGCAATTACTGAATCAAATTAAAAAAAGATTATAATCGGCAACTCTGCGACTTTAATTAATTTTTAGTCGTAATTAATAACTCGCTAAACAAGGCATTAGGTGGCATGGAGTTAATTAGAGGTATACACAATATTCGCCCGCACCATTTTGGTTGTGTGTTAACTATTGGTAATTTTGACGGTGTTCATTTAGGCCACGCAGAAGTATTAAAAGGTTTACTTAGCGATGCTAAAGCACATAGTTTGCCAAGCACTGTAATGCTGTTTGAGCCTCAGCCACAAGAGTTTTTTGCTAAAAATAATGCCCCAGCACGGCTAACGCGCTTACGAGATAAGCTACGTTTGCTAAGTGATTTAGGTATCGAGCGAGTTATTTGCATTAGCTTTAATCAGCAATTTGCAAACATGCATGCTGAGCAATTCGTTAATGAGATTTTGATTAAAAAGTTAGGTGTTAAAGCACTTACTGTTGGTGATGATTTTAAGTTTGGAAAGCAACGCCAAGGTAACTTTCACTTACTTGCTAGCATGGGTAAGCAAGCGGGCATGGATGTAAAAAGCACCGCGAGCTTTCGTCAATTAAATGCTAGAGTAAGCAGCACTTTAATACGAGATGCTTTAGCATCCGGTGACTTAGCGAGTGCTAAAATAATGCTTGGTCACGATTATGCTATTTCTGGGCGTGTTATACATGGCTGGAAAAGAGGACGCGAACTCGGTTTTAGAACGGCAAATATTGCCCTAAAACGCCAAGTGTGTCCTGTTAACGGAGTGTTTGCAGTGCAAGCAACGATTGCAGGAAAACAGATTTTTGGAGTTGCAAATGTAGGTAATAAGCCGACATTCAATGGAACTCGTGCATTATTAGAAGTTCACCTTTTTGATTTTGCACAGGATATTTACGGACAATTTATGCATGTGGAGTTAATAAAAAAACTTCGCGATGAGAAAAAATTCGAGACATTAACACAATTAACGGCGCAAATAGCAACTGATGTTGCTGCCGCTAAGCAGTGTTTTGGTTTAAATCAGGTAGCCGATAGAGACGGAATGTAGGATAAATGAGCGACTATAAACATACTTTGAACTTACCGGAAACACCGTTTCCAATGCGTGGCAATTTGGCACAACGTGAACCAAAAATGCTTAAAGCATGGTATGAGGACGACCTTTACGGTCAAATTCGCAGCGCTAAGAAAGGTAAAAAAACCTTTATTTTGCATGACGGCCCTCCGTATGCAAATGGCGATATCCATTTAGGCCACTCAGTTAATAAAATATTAAAAGATATTATTGTTAAGTCTAAAACATTATCTGACTTTGATTCACCATTAGTTCCAGGTTGGGATTGTCATGGTTTACCAATCGAGTTAATGGTTGAGAAAAAAGTAGGCAAGCCAGGTGTAAAAGTTACTGCGAGTGAGTTTCGTGAAAAATGCCGTGCATACGCTAAAAAACAAGTTGAAGGTCAAAAAGTTGATTTTAAACGTCTAGGCGTATTTGCAGATTGGGATAAGCCTTACTTAACAATGAACTTTGACTTTGAAGCGAATGCAATTCGTGTACTTGGTCGTATTATTGAAAAAGGTCATTTGCATAAAGGTGCTAAGCCTGTGCATTGGTGTACAGATTGTGGTTCTGCATTAGCAGAAGCAGAAGTTGAATACCAAGATAAGCAATCTCCAGCGATTGATGTGCGTTTTACATTTGTTGATCAAGATGCTGTTGTGAGTGCATTTGATTTGGCTGATGGTCATAAAGGTGAAGGCAGTGTTGGTACTGTTATTTGGACAACAACACCGTGGACGCTTCCTGCAAACCGCGCTGTGGCTGTGCATGCCGATTTAGAGTATGCGTTGGTACAGGTTGAAGATGAAGGCGTACAACAACGTCTAATTTTAGGCTCTGAGCTTGTTAAAGATGCTATGGACCGCTTTGGTTTTAATCACTTTCACGTACTAGGGTATGTAAAAGGTGCTGCGCTTGAAAACTTACAAGTAGCCCATCCTTTTTATGATTTTAATGTACCAGTGATTGTTGCTGAACACGTAACGACTGATTCAGGTACTGGTGTTGTACATACCGCACCTGGGCATGGTCAAGAAGATTTCGTGGCTGGTTTAAATTACAACCTTGAAGTGGCTAACCCTGTTGGTGCAAATGGTGTTTATTTACCAGATACCGAACTTTTTGCAGGTCAGCACGTATTTAAGGCGAATGCGAGCGTAATTGAAGTATTAAAAGAGCACGGTGCGCTTATGCATCATCATGCGCTTACGCATAGTTACCCACACTGTTGGCGTCATAAAACACCAATCATTTTCCGTGCTACACCACAATGGTTTGTAAGCATGGATCAGGCTAACTTACGTCAAGATTCTTTAAAAGAAATTAAAAACACGCAATGGTTACCAGAGTGGGGCGAAAGCCGTATTTCTAACATGGTTGAAAGCCGCCCAGATTGGTGTATTTCTCGCCAGCGTACTTGGGGCGTGCCAATCGCGTTGTTCGTTGACAAAGACACTGGGGCACTTCACCCAAATACACAAGAGCTAATTGCTCAAGCAGCAGCGCTTGTTGAAAAGTCTGGTATTCAAGCATGGTACGATTTAGAACCAGCTACATTACTTGGTGAAGAAGATGCCAAGCAATACATGAAAGTGCAAGATACGCTAGATGTATGGTTTGACTCAGGTGTTTCACATGCATGTGTTGTAGACGCACGTGAAGACTTAGTTGGTCCAGCTGATTTATACCTTGAAGGTTCTGATCAGCATCGTGGTTGGTTTATGTCGTCAATGATGACGTCAGTGGCAATTAATGGTCATGCGCCATACCGCCAAGTATTGACTCATGGTTTTACAGTTGATGAAAACGGCCGCAAGATGTCTAAGTCACTAGGCAATGTTATTTCTCCACAAAATGTGATGAATAAACTAGGCGCCGACATTCTACGTTTATGGGTGGCTTCTACCGATTACACGGCAGAAATGACTGTGTCGGATGAGATATTTAAACGCTCAGCCGATCGTTACCGTCGTATTCGTAACACCAGCCGTTACTTGCTTGCTAACCTAAATGGTTTTGATCCAAAAACTGATCAAGTAGCTGTTGATGATATGGTTGAGCTTGATAAGTGGATTGTTGGCCGTGCTGCTCAGTTACAAGACGAGATTTTAGCCGCGTACGACAGCTACCAAATGCTATTAGTAACGCAAAAGCTAATGAACTTCTGTACGGGTGAACTTGGTTCGTTCTATTTAGATGTTATTAAAGATCGTCAATACACAGCTAAGAGCGACAGCCATGCACGTCGTTCTTGTCAAACAGCGCTTTATCATATAGCAGAAGCAATGACGCGTTGGATGGCCCCTATTATGAGCTTTACCGCACAAGAAATTTGGGAAGCTTTACCGGGTGAGCGTAGTGACTACGTATTTACATCAGTTTGGTATGATGGCTTACAAGCACCAACAAATAGCCAATTTAGTAACGATGACTGGTTAGAAATTCTAACAGTACGTGACGAAGTAAACCGCTTATTAGAAGCTGCACGTAAAGAAGAAGTCATTGGTGCAACACTTCAAGCAACGGTTAATTTATTTACGAGTAAAGAGCTTGCCGCTAAGTTAAATGCGCTTGGTGATGAACTGCGTTTTGTATTGTTAACATCAGCGGTAAATGTTACTGAAGTTGATAGCCAGCCTGCTGATACACAAGCTACCGAAATTGAAGGTTTGTTCATTAGTGTTGCTGCAACAGATGCTGCTAAATGTGAGCGTTGTTGGCATTACAGTGAAGATGTAGGTGTTAACCCAGCTCATCCTGAAATTTGTGGTCGCTGTGTAAGTAATGTTGATGGCGAAGGTGAAAAGCGTCAATTCGCTTAGGAGTTATTCTTAGTGAGCAAACTAGCCCAAAAAAGTGGTTTAGTGTGGCTTTGGTTGAGTCTATTACTTTTAGTAATAGACTTTGCCAGTAAAACACTTGTTGTAGGGACAATGGCTTATCAAGAGACGATAAATTTACTCCCTGTTTTTAGTATTACTTATGTGCATAATTATGGTGCTGCTTATAGCTTTTTAAGTGAAGCGGGTGGTTGGCAGCGTTGGTTTTTAAGTGCAATTGCCATTGCTATTAGTGCTTTGCTTGTGTGGTGGCTAAAACGTTTACCTGCAACAAACAAAGTACTATGCGGTGCCTATGCACTGGTACTTGCAGGCGCTATTGGTAATTTATACGATCGTATTGCGTATGGTTATGTAATCGATTTTATTCACGTATTTTATAAAGACTCACATTTTCCTGTATTCAATATTGCTGATTGCGCTATTTGTATTGGCGCAGCATTATTGTTATTTGACGCCTTTACCGGCGAGAGTCCGAAGGAGCATAAAGCATGAGCCAAGCTGTAATTGGTGAAAACTCGCAAGTTATTTTTCATTTTTCTATTAAATTAGAAGATGGCTCTGCCGCTGATTCTACCAAGGTGCACAATAAACCTGCTAAATTAACAATGGGCGATGGCAGCTTAACGGCAAACTTCGAAAAGTGTTTATTAGGGCTAACTGCAGGCGAAAGTAAAACGTTTGAATTAGAACCTGAAGATGCATTTGGTCAGCCAAACCCAGATAATATTTACTACGTTGACCGTAGTAAGTTTGGTCCAGAAACACCAGCTAAGGTAGGTGCAATTATTGCGTTTACTCAACCTGATGGGACTGAGCTTCCAGGTTTAGTACGTGAAGTGCAAGGCGAGTCGGTAACGATTGATTTTAATCACCCTTTATCTGGTCAGCGTTTAACGTTTGAAGTTGATATTATAGAGGTAGAAGGTTAATGGAAATATTATTAGCTAATCCACGCGGCTTTTGCGCTGGTGTTGACCGTGCTATTAGTATTGTTGAGCGCGCTTTGGATATTTTTGAAAAGCCAATTTATGTTCGCCACGAAGTAGTACATAACCGCTATGTGGTTGATGGACTAAAAAGCCGTGGTGCGGTTTTTGTTGAAGAGCTTGATCAAGTACCTGACGACAGCATTGTTATTTTTAGCGCACATGGCGTATCGCAAGCTGTTCGCAGCGAGGCTAAACGCCGTGACTTAAAAGTATTTGATGCAACGTGTCCGCTGGTAACTAAAGTACATATGGAAGTTACACGTGCGAGTCGCAAAGGTATTGAGTGTATTTTAATTGGACACCATGGTCACCCTGAAGTAGAGGGAACAATGGGGCAATATGATAACTCAGCCGGTGGCATTTACCTTGTTGAAACTGTTGACGATGTAATTGCGCTTGATGTAAAAAATGCTGAAAACCTTTTTTATTGCAGCCAAACAACACTCTCAGTTGATGACACAGCTGATGTTATTGATGCGTTACGCAGTAAGTTCCCATCAATTGACGGACCGCGTAAAGATGACATTTGTTATGCAACGCAAAATCGTCAAGACGCTGTGCGTGACTTAGCTGACAAAGTTGACGTGCTATTAGTCGTTGGCGCTAAAAATAGCTCTAATTCTAATCGCTTGCGTGAGCTGGCAGATAAAATGGGCACGGTTGCTTATTTAATTGATGATGCAACTGATGTGCAAGAACAGTGGGTTTCAGGCTCTAAATCAGTGGGTGTTACTGCGGGAGCCTCTGCGCCAGAAGTACTTGTACAACAAGTTATAAGCCGTTTAAAAGAGCTAGGTGGCACACAGGTTGTTGAAAACCCAGGCGAAGAAGAGAATATCGTATTTGCTGTTCCTGTAGAGCTACGTTAATTTAAAATTTAGATTAAAGGAGAGTCGTTATGAGCAAGTCACTTCAAAATGATGGTTTGCTTTTTTCGGCTCTTTTTAATGAGCGAGGCGTATTAGCTTCGCTTATTGTTTCTCAAGTTATTGCTATTGTTTTAGCCTTTGCACCCAATGTAGAAGGCGATATTTGGCTTCGACTTGGGATCATTAGTTTATTTTTACATTTAATTGTTTTAGTCGGCACTTCTTCTTTATATTTTTGTCGTTTTTTTTACAAAACCGTACTCAAGCTTTTCAGTTAAGTCTATTTTTTGCCTCTTTTTTATTATCTACATGCATTTTTAGTATTTTATTTTCCCATTTTGCTTTTGATATAGATGATACAAAGAACCTAATTTATTTTACACTTCGCAATTGCATTATAGTGGCTTTGCTGGCGGCTTTATTCGTCCAATTTTTATTAATTCATTTTGAAAAAGCGCAACAAACTAAGGCGCTCTCTCGTGCTGAGCTTGATGCCTTACAAGCTAGAATACGTCCTCATTTTTTATATAATAGTTTAAACACTGCTGCAGAGCTTACCCATCATGATGCCGATGCGGCAGAGCAAGCCATTTTAGCATTAGCCGCCTTATCGCAGGCTGCAATGCACTCAGGAAAAAATGTATCTCTTGACGATGAAATAACACTGAGTAAGCAATATATAGCACTTGAAACATGGCGTTTTGGTAACCGCTTAAGAGTTGATTGGCAAATACCCAATGAACTACCTGCATTGAGTATTCCTTGTTTAACACTGCAGCCATTAATTGAAAATGCGGTATGCCACGGCGTTGAAACAAGTGAGCATGGTGCAGAAATAAAAGTAGAGCTGCATATTACTACCGGCTATATAACCATGATTGTATCTAACCCCATAGTAATTTCTAATGCTCAAACTAGGCCTAATAACGGCATGGCGCTTGAAAATATTCGCCAGCGATTAAATATTTATTATAAAAATAAAGCGCAGCTAACAATTACTAGTAAAAATGATGTGTTTAGGGTCAAGGTCGTGATCCCTAAGCTAATTGAGGGCAGTGTATGAATGTACTCATTGTTGATGATGAACCTCTTGCGAGATCGCGCTTAATTCGTTTGTTAGCACACGACAAAAGTATAGTTGTACAAGGTGAGGCAAGTAATGGTAATGAAGCCCTAATACTTGCTAAAAAGCAAACGCCAGATTTAATTTTTTTAGATGTTGATATGCCTGGAATGAATGGTTTACAAGTTGCTAATGAGCTCAATAGTTTAATTCTACCTCCAGCAATTGTTTTTATAACTGCTCACCCTGAGCATGCCTTCGATGCTTTACAATTAAGCGCAGCGGGTTATTTAGTTAAACCTATTTCAGAGCAATCATTGCAAAAGGTGCTTAAGCAAGTCGGGCGTTTAAACAAAGTGCATATTCAAAAACAGCAAAATGTAAAAATTTCTTATCAGCTAGCTGGTACTCTACGTAGCGTTGATATAAAAGATGTTTTGTACTTTAGTGCAGAAGAAAAATACACCAAAATGGTATTTTTAACTGGAGAAGCTTTACTAGAACAAAGTTTAAAGCAGTTAGAATTACTCTATCCAGCGTATGTTTTACGAATTCATCGTAATACATTAGTTAATAAAAAAAGGGTTATTGCTTTGCATTCGCAAGGGAGTAGTCATCACATGATTGAACTTAAAGGGAGTCGCGAGTTACTGCCTGTTAGTCGTCGTGAGGTCAAGGCTGTCAAAAGCGCGCTTTGATTTTATACCTCTTAAATATATTCTGTTAACCGCTTATCAACAAATTTAACCGCCTATCGTAGTATTGATTGAACATTACCATTTAGCAGATAAACTAATAATTAGATAATTTTCATTTGGTTTTTTTATGCAATCTTACTCTCCTTCTTCCAAAAAGGTTTCACACTGATAGAAGTGCTTATTGCATTTATTATTCTCAGCTTTGGTTTGTTAGGTGCTATCGCACTACAAGCTAAAGCAAAGCAAGCAAGTTTTGATTCAATGCAGCGCGCTGCGGCTGTAGCGCTTGGCAACGATATTATTCAACGTATTCGTGCTAATGATACGTCTCAATTAGGCACACTCTATAAACAAACGTTTAATAGCCAAACAGCTATGAAATCGACAACTACTTGTTTTAGTAATTCATGCAGTTCAGCACAAATTGCGCTGTTGGATATTGAACAGTGGAAACGAGCTATACGCGCTCGCGAAAATACAGGAACGCTGGATGGGGCCACAGTATGTATAAACCCTTCAGCTATTGGTGGCTCAGGCGGTAAAGCATTCAACTTAGAGGTTGTTGTCTCGTGGCAAGGCAGGCAAGAATTTACCGCTAATAAAGCGACGGGCGATATTAAATGCGGGACAGCAGATAAACGACGCCGTCTAGTTGTTTTGACCAGCTATATTTATCTTAGGAGCTAAGCATGAAACAAAAAGGGTTTACACTTATAGAAGTCATGATCTCTCTTTTATTGGTGGTCTTGTACTTGGTGGTGTCATGTTTACCTACATAGGTATGAAAGTAACAACTCGAGATACTATGACAATAGGCGAGCTGCAAGAGTCAGGTCGCTTAGCTATAAATATAATGCAACGAGATATTGAGCAAATTGGGTTTTGGGGAACATTTTATGATGATTCATTTTCATCAGCGAACACGACGACATTAGCAACACCTAATGCAGCAAACGATTGCCTTGAAGGCTTAAATAACGGCAGTTTCCCAGATCTTTCCAGTACCACTAACTTTCGCACTATTTATGCCAAAACAGCGGGAGCCGTAAAAGAGCTTAATTGCGTAACTAATCCAATAGGTGGAACGGATATCCTGCAGCTTAAGTTTTTACAGGGTGATCCAATTACAGTTAAAGCGGGCAGTAATGAAACACAAAATAAAGAAAATTACTTTATAGCAGAGCAAGAGCGTGCACAATTTGTGCGAAATATTGTTGATCCAGCGACGCTAAATGTTAATGCGACAGTGTGGCCGTATAGTCACCATGTTTATTATATTTCTAATCAAACCTATACGGTAAATAATAATAAGTTAACGGTTCCTGCATTAATGCGTAAACGTTTGGTTGACGATGCTATGAAAACCGAAACAATAATGGAAGGGGTCGAAAACATGCGTTTTGTTTTTGGCTTAGACACAACAAATGATAGTCGAATAGATATGTATAAGAGCATTGATAATATGGCTCCAGCCGATTGGGAAAATCGCAAAGGAATTTTAACTGTGCAAGTATTTTTATTGATACGGGCCCTGCAACCTGATGCAGACCTTAGCATTAAAAATCAAACATACACGTTAGGCGAAGATGCAGATAATAGAGAATTACAATTTACAGATAATTTTAGGCGAACTGTTTTTACAACGACTATTCGATTAAATAACGTTGGGGAAAATTTATGGCGCATTTAATGAAATCACAAATCAAGCAACAAGGTGTTGTACTGATTACTGCTTTGATAATGGTAATTGCTGTCACGGGTATTGCGGTAACATTAATGAGCAGTAGCAGTATTGATATTAAAATTACGAATGCAGCACAAGAGCGCGAAGTAGCTGAAAATGAATTGATAGGCGAAGTACTTCGCGTGATTGCTGAGGAAGCAAATAAAGGTGCGGCTAATCAGTTCTTCTTGTCACCCGAGGAAGTCACTAAAATAGCTGACAAAAGCACCGACGGAATGCTTATTGCTGAACATAATGGTATGCCAAGTAAAATGATTAACTTAAATAAAGGCGCACTTAATCTGGAGTGTCCGAGGTGCTATAGCTGCACAAAAGGGGTTGCTTGCAATATGATGCAAGTATCAACAACAATAGAGTATGGCTCTAAAAGCAAACATCAGTTAACCATTGTTACCGGTATTGCTCAACAAATGGCTAGTACAGGCAAAGGAATTTAAAATGAGACTTAAATTAAATAAATTATTTGCTGCATCTCTAGGGTTAACAATGAGTGTACCGGCTACCGCTGAGGATATAGAGCTCTACGTGAATCATAATATTAACGTGGATGAAAAACCACGTGTGCTGCTTATATTTGATACATCGGGAAGTATGGCGTTTTCATCAAGTTCGGGTAATGATTGTGGGTACAGTAATAATCTAAGACGCTATATATTATGCTCGGATAGTCGCCTAGGTGCGGCACAATATGCGATGAATAAAGTTATAGAAGATAACGATAATATTGACTTTGGTTTAATGCGTTTTAAAGAGACTGATGGCGGTTATATTATAAATGGCTTGGGGAAAGACCCCTCTGTGGTTAAATCGTCAATCGCAAATTTACCAGCGGATGGTGGAACGCCGCTAACAGAGACACTCTGGGAAGCCTATTTATATATTACAGGGCAAAGTGTGAGCTATGGCTTGGGAGCAAGCGAAGTTGAAAGAGATACCAGTGTTGAAGATATTGTAACGACTCAGATAGAAAAAGAGCATTGCTATTGGACTGGTTGGGGGCAAAATCGCAGAGAGGTTTGTTATAACTATTATGATACACAAACTACTTATACGTATGTTTCTCCATTTAATGACAGCGTAGAGGAAGCGAAGCGTTGTGATAACTCAGTAAATATTATTTATATGACTGATGGTGATCCGTCAGGAGATAATGATAGTGATAGCGTAATTAGTGATGAGCATAAGAAGTACTTTGGGCAAGGCCTAAATTGGAGTACTGATAGTTATTACAGTAGCTATTTACATCAGTTGGCTAAAGTTATTCATGGTACGAGTAATGTAAAAGTAGATTTGTATCCAGCGACTCCTGATATTCACGAGACAGGGCGTCTATACACAATAGGTTTTGGTTCTGGAATGAGCGCTAAGGGGCAAGAGCTTTTAGTTAAAGCTTCGTCATTAGGTGGTGGCGAAAACTTTCCAGCCAGTACCCCAGATGAATTATCTAAGTCACTAAATAAAGCAATTTCTAAAATTCGAGAAGTAAATGATAGCTTTTCATCGCCATCTGTAGCGAGTAATAACGTCGATCAAACTCGTAGTCGAAATGCTATTTATTTCGCTATGTTTTATCCTGAAATAGGTACTAGGTGGAAAGGAAACTTAAAAAAATTAAAAGTTTCTGGTAGCCGTATTATTGATTCAACGAATAAAGCGGCGCTTGATTCGGATGGTTTGATTGATGATGATGCAAAAACCTATTGGTTACCAAGTGATCAGTCAGCTGATGGAAGTTTGGTTGCAGAAGGTGGTGTAAATTATCACTTAAGTTCACTCACTGGCAGTGATGCTTTAAAAAGGCGGAATCTTTATACAAATAAGCAAGGAAGTATTGTTGAATTTAACACCACGATTGTAAGCGAGATACTTGATTCATTAGATGACAATCCGATTACTTTAAGTAGCTCTGATATTAAATGGTCTATGGGTATTGATGTTGATGATGAAAACGGTGATGGCGATAGAACAGATCAAAGAGGTAATATTTTTGGTGACCCCCTGCATTCTAAACCGATAGCGATAGATTACGGCAATGATGATATTCGTATTCTAATAGGCACTAATGCTGGATTTCTGCATATGTTCAAAGATGATGATGTTAATAATGAAGTGAGCGAAAGTTGGGCATTTATACCTTCTGATCTATATGACATTATTAAACCTCTTCGCAATAATGAAACCGGTAAACTGTATGGTATGGATGGGCCGATTAGTGTTTATTTTAATAATAAAAACCTAAATGATAATGGCTTAAATGATGGTGTTATTGATGCAAGTCAAGGTGATCAAGTCTGGGCTGTAGCAGGTATGCGACGTGGTGGTAAAAACTATTATGCACTTGATATTTCAGACCCTAGTGAGCCAAAAAAGTTGTGGGCACAGCCAATCGAAGGTGGTAAAGGCGATTTTAAAGAATTAGCTCAAACGTGGTCAAAGCCACAGATTGCTTACATAAAAGCATTTGGTGACAAGCCGTTACTTGTGTTTGGTGCAGGGTATGATACGAATAAGGATGCGGCTATTCGAAGTAAAGATAATATAGGTAGAGGTATTTATATTGTTGAAGCTGAAACAGGAAAAAGAGTATGGGCGCTCACCCCTGATATTAATGGATTTGAGGGCGAACACAGTATTGCTGCTAATGTTTCTTTACTTGATTCTGATTACGATGGATACATTGATAGAATTTACGCATCTGATACTGGAGGAGATATATGGCGTATTGATATGCCAGGAGACGATGTAAATAAATTTAGTCACTTTAAGTTTGCTGAATTGGGAAGTAGTCAAGCAACAGAAGATAGACGCTTTTTTTATAACCCATTAATAGTAAGAACGATGTTTAGCAAAGTTTCTGAAGTGACTGTAAATGGTAAAAAAGTTATAACTCGGCTAGATACACCCTTTGATGCTGTGGTATTAGGGAGCGGTAATCGTTCGAAACCGAATGATACCAATGAAAAAGATCAATTGTTAATGATTCGAGATGAAAATACGGTAACACGAACGTTTACAACAAATACACCAGATGCGATTAAACTAGCTGATTTAATGCCGATGAATTTAGACCCTTTTGGTAATGCATTAAATGATGTTGATAAATTTGTCGACTTAGAAGTAGATTTAGCTGGATTCAAGGGCTGGCACTATGAATTAGGCACAGGTGAAAAGTCGTTAGCTGCAGCTGCCGTTGTAGGTGGTGTTGCTTATTTTTCATCATTTAAGCCAGCTTCAGATACGTCAACTGAAAACCAATGCTCGCTTAGTGGGGGAGGAGGTTCTTTATATGCATTCCATTTACACTACGGGACGAAAGTGTATGACGAATTAAAATTTTCCACGAGTTATGATGTACCCGATACAGCACAGCTTTATTTTGGCGAAGGAGAATCTTGTGTGGATGCAAATAACAATGGTAAATGTGATGCAGAGCCTATTCTGGATGAAAATGACCCCACACCACCAGATATCATTGATACAGACATAGATGTTAAAATGGAAAGTCAGTTCTATTTAATTGGCCCTGGCATCAAAGGCGAAAATGCTGAAAATCCAATGAAACCAGTCGAGATTGTAGGGCCTGGGTTAAATGTTGTTGATGGTAAGATTAAGTTAGTTAATGATGTTCAACCTATCGGCTTTGGCTTCAAAACGCAGCAAACCTATATTTATAAGCGTGAAGAAAATGACGAAATCAAAAATTAAGGAAAAATAGATGAGCAATAAACAAGGTGGATTTACGTTAATTGAGCTAATGATAGCTGTTGCTATCGTTGGTATATTAGCTTCAATAGCATTACCTAATTACACTGAGTATGTTAAGCGCACTTCGCGTGCTGAAGCCGCTGCGGCATTATTGGATGCGGCAAATAAAGAAGAGCAGTTTTTTGTTGATAATAGGGAATACACAGAATCGTTTGATAACCTTGGTATTAATAATAAAACAGAAAGTAAACACTTTGAACTCAGTATCGAAGTGAAACAAACGAATACGTTTACCATTAAAGCAAAGCCCATAGGTGGCGCAGTGAAAGGTGATGGTGATTGTACTGAACTATCTATTACTGATATTGGCTTAAAGGGTGCAAAAGGTACTAAAGGATCTAGTGATGTTGACTATTGTTGGGGTCGGTAATTACTAGTTAACCTGAACTTTGGATAATAAATCTATCTCAAGCAGCTATTTTCAGTACTGACTGCGTTGAATTTACTTGCAATAGGCCAGCTATTGCAAGTAAATTAGCCTTGTTTTCACTGAAAATCTCTGGCTAGAGAAAATAAATTTAAACATCACTATGATTAAATACGTTAGTAAACCTCTTAACCAGAGTTCAGGTTAGTTACTTTTTTGACATATATCGGTTGATTTAATTCGTATTCGACCCGTTTGACTTACTGACAAGGCAAGCCCTTCAAGATTTGCCTTGTCGCTATTTGGACAATAGATAAAAGTGCCATTTTGAAAGCCATTTAGTGAACCGTCAGGCCTAAAAGTTATTGCATCACGAGGGTATTTTAAGCTATCTGCATCATGAGTATGTTCAAATGTACTCAAAAGTAGTTCATCGTTATTTAGTGTAGTGGATTTATCATTATCGATAAATAAGGAGATTCGACCGTCCCAATCATCTTTCACACATTCCTTTTCTTTTAACGTACATAGCGTAACGTAGGTGCTATTTTCGATTGCATACAGCCGTGCGTAGTTAATATTACGATGTAATAGGTTAACTTGATTGTCGGCACGATTTAAGGCTAAAAAATCTGAAAAGAACCATATTGAAAGCTGACTGATGATAGCAATGATTGATAAAGCCACCATTAACTCTATGAGAATTATCCCTAATATTTTGTTTGAACGTGTTTTAAACCTCATCCCTGAAGCCTTAAATCAATCTAAATGATTAATTTAGTCTAGTAAATAATCAGAATATGACAAATTTAATTAGTGTGTTTTTTAATCACATTTTTCTGTGGTATCTCCTAGATAAAAGGCTGTTCCTGATTGAGAAACTCTGAGCGCTTTATTGTTTTCAGTACCGTTATTGGGGCAAAAGATAAAGTCGCCTGGATTAGTCGTGATACGACCGCTGGTATTAAAGCGCAGCATTTTTTCATTTCCAGTGTATTTTAATTTATCTGTAGAACTAATTTTTTCCATTGCTCTAAAAATAGTGTCTGTTTTTCTATTAAATTTACCATTGTTATTTTTATCAACAAATAATGCTATTACCGAATCGCCTTGCCATGTGTTTTGACAATTAAAGAATTTATTTTCGCTTATCTTATTTAATGGTCCAGGGCATAGCACCATTATTTCATCAGTACTTGCTGCTTGAGAACGTGCATAGCTAATATTTCTTTTCAACTCTAACAAAAAATTTTCAGCCCTATTTTCTTCAAGCATGTCGCTACTGTTCCAAAAGGCAATAGAGGCAATAATACCCACAATAGCAACAGTGACCATTAATTCTAAAAGGGTGAATCCGTTTTGTTTATTGTTCATATTAATCTCATTACTGCGAGTTGTTTAAGTATAGCTATTTTTATTTGGTAAATTATACCATGGTTGATTGTTTTATCACCGTCATTCAATTGCTTTGTTTGCTATGAACTCTATGATTGTCTAAAATCGAAGCATCTGAAGCTTTAAAAAAGTAGTTAACATGAAAAAAATAGAAGCAATTATTAAGCCTTTTAAACTCGATGATGTACGTGAAGCATTGTCTGAAGTAGGTATCAATGGAATGACCGTAAGTGAAGTTAAAGGTTTTGGTCGTCAAAAAGGGCACACTGAGCTGTATCGTGGTGCGGAGTATATGGTTGATTTTTTGCCAAAAGTAAAATTAGACATCGTACTTGGTGATGATGATGTTGAACGTGCTATAGAAGTTATCGTTAAAACAGCGCAAACAGGAAAAATAGGTGACGGTAAAATATTTGTCACTGATGTTGAGCGTGTCGTACGGATCCGAACAGCAGAAGAGGATGAAGACGCGATTTAACGTTTAAATTAATACAGGGCCTGTTTATACCAACCTGCATAAATCTTTGATCAATTTAACGAATTAAATTGCACTATAACGTCGTTAAAAATTTTTTATTTACGACTGCATGGATGCAGGAGGTAGAGCAATGCAGGGAGCAATTGCCGAGAACAACTAGGTACAAAAATTTTTGCCTTGTTCTAGCGTAATTTTCTTAACGTTAAATAGACCCCATATATAAGCAGATTGGTATTACCTTTCAGGCTTAAAATTTGTTCTATTTAGGGGGGTAATCACGGCGCGAGGTTTGTAACTTAGTGGGCTTGGTAACTGCCCCTGTTTGATGCTATTGGCTTACATCCGTGAGAAAACAAGTCAAAATTGAGCAAAGATCCCGTGTCCTGCACACACCCCTAATAAAAAACCCCAGCTAATTACTTAGCAGGGGTTTGTGTATAAGAGGCAGCTTACAAGCGCTTTTTCTATTTGGTTCTATTATTCAGTTTTCGCGTTTGCTTTGCATGTTTGCTAAGTTCAGTTAACCCTAGTTTGTCGTAACTTTTTTCCATCATTTCAAGTGCAGGGTCTAAATAGCTGCTTTGTGAATAATGCTCAACAACAAATTTACCACGATTAGCTGCTGCTAAATAAGCTTCACGTTCGTAATAGTAAGTCGCTACTTTTAATTCGTAACGTGCCATGCGGTTTAACAGCCACACCAAACGACGTTTAGCTTCTGGTGCATAATCACTATCTGGAAAACGTTTAACCAATGTTGATAAATCGGTAAATGCAACACGTGTTCGGTTTGCATCACGGTCAGCTCTATCTACACCAAAGTATTCTTGAAATGCATTTTTGTCTGCTTTGATGTTTACCAAACCACGCATGTAATACATGTAATCTAAATCTTTATGATTTGGGTTGAGGCGTATAAAGCGATCGACTGTTGCTAATGCTTGCTCTGTATTACCCGATTGATAATGCGCATACACTAAATCCATTTGTACTTGCTTAGAAAACGGGCCAAATGGATAACGAGAATCTATTGCACTTAGAAGTTCAATTGCACGTGCATATAAACCAGAATCTAGTGTTTCTTTTGCATCTTCATACAAAGCTTGTGCTGATCTGTTTGGTACACGTTGAATATCTTCTTGGTCAGGCGCAGACGAACAAGCGCCTAAACTAAGTACAGAAACTGAAAAAACAATGGCAAATGCACGTTTCCCTATTTTATTTATCATTTTATTTGTTACCTTCGATGTCTTCGGCTAGGCCAAGTCGGTAAAACCGAGTAAACTATACGTATTATATTATGCTTTTATTAAAAGCGATTCTAACCCAGTCGAGCAAAGCTTGCACTGGTAAATTGGGTAAAGTTACTAATGACAGAGCAAATTTCTCTTCAAGCCGAGGTTCCAACCGACTTAGGTGGTAAACGTCTAGACCAAGTATTAGCGCAATTGTTCCCTGATTATTCACGTTCACGTATAAAAACATGGATTTTGGATGATAAAATTACTGTTGATGGCGAAATATTAAACACACCACGTACTAAGTTATTAGGTGGTGAGCTTCTTAATGTTGAAACAACTATTGAAGCACCGCGAGAATACCTTGCACAAAACATCGATTTGAACATAGTTTATGAAGACGATCATATTTTGGTCATCAATAAACCAATGGGACTTGTGGTCCACCCTGGGGCAGGTAATCCAGATGGCACAGTATTAAATGCGCTATTACATCACTACCCGGAAATTATCAATGTTCCGCGAGCTGGTATTGTGCACAGGTTAGATAAGGATACGACAGGATTAATGGTTGTAGCTAAGACGATCCCTGCACAAACGCATTTAGTGACAGCATTGCAAAAACGTGAAAACTTCACGCGTGAATATGAAGCGCTTTGTAATGGAACGATGACCGCTGGTGGCATGATTGAAAAGCCTATTGGTCGCCATGCGACACAGCGTACACACATGGCTGTTCATGAAATGGGCAAACCTGCTATTACGCATTACCGTGTGGCTGAAAAGTTTCGCGCACATACTCGCTTACGTTTGCGCTTAGAAACCGGTCGTACACACCAAATTCGTGTTCATATGGCTTACTTAAATCACCCATTAATAGGTGATCAGTCTTATGGCGGCCGTCCGCGTCCACCAAAAGGTGCAACTCCTGAGTTATTTGAGCTACTTCGTAGTTTTAGACGCCAAGCTCTCCACGCGGTTAAATTAAGCATTGCTCATCCTATTACGGGTGAAATGATGACATGGCAAGCGCCTATACCTGATGATATGGTTGCTATGACGCTAGCACTACGCGAAGACACCAAAGCTAATCCTGATATAGATAGATAGTGAATTTATTATCAGCGACATGGCAAAACCTTCATAATGTAGGTACGTTAAGTACTACATGTGAAGGTGGTGTTTCTCAAGTCCCATTTAAAAGTTTAAACCTTGGACTTCATGTTGGTGATAATAAAGAGTACGTATTAAAAAATCGCGCATTGTTAAATACGCATATTCCAAAACCAGCGGTATGGCTAAATCAAGTTCACAGTAACAATGTTGTTATTGTTGATGAGCATTTTGACTTCACTGAGTTACATAATGCTGATGCTCTTTATACACAACTAATCGATCAACCACTTGCTATTATGACTGCTGATTGCCTTCCCATATTATTAAGTAGTAATGATGGCAATGAAGTTGCGGCCATTCACGGAGGGTGGCGAGGGTTAGAGCATGGTATAATTAAAAGTACTCTTGATTGTTTTGATGCAAAGCATAAGGATATCAATGCATGGTTAGGTCCTGCTATTGGTCCAAATAAATTCGAAGTTGGCTCAGACGTTTTTGAGCTATTTCAAGCAAAATCATCTCTTTTTGTTGAAGCGTTTAAACTACAAACTAACCACAAATACCTTGCCGATATTTATAATATTGCTCGTATATTACTAAATAAATCAGGTATAAAAAAATTACAGGGGAGAGTACTGCACTGTTTCTCGCAAAGACCTGTTTTTTCTTATCGTCGTGATGGCCAAACTGGACGCATGGCAAGTTTGATCTGGCGCAAGTAATTTATCATTGTTGTGATTATATTTTCTGCTACACCTTGAACAAACGCCTAAACATACCCATTAATTAAGCAATTAGATTATTTGATAGGTAAACCCTTATGCGTTTAGATCGATTTACAAGTAAATTTCAATCTGCGCTTTCTGATGCGCAATCGCTGGCACTTGGCCGCGATCATCAATTTATTGAACCTGTACACTTAATGTACTCATTGCTTCAGCAAAGCGGATCAAGTGTTCGAGCGCTATTTGCCCAAATAGGTATAAGTGCAGACGAACTCAATACCAAGCTCTCCCAAGAAATAGAAAAGCTATTTAAAGTAGAAGGGGTCGGCGGTGATGTTCAACTGTCCAATAATATGGTGTCGCTTATCAACTTATGCGATAAATATGCGCAAAAGCGTAAAGATAAATACATCTCTAGTGAATTATTTGTACTTGTTGCATGTGATGATAAAGGCCCGCTTGGGACTATTTTTAAAGCGTTAAATATAACCGCCAGCAAAGTTGAGAGTGCGATTAAGGCGATTCGTGGAGGTCAAAAAGTTGATGATCCAAATGCAGAAGAAACACGCCAAGCATTAGAAAAGTTCACCATTGATTTAACTGAACGCGCTGAGCAGGGTAAGCTTGACCCTGTTATAGGCCGTGATGATGAGATTCGCCGTACGATTCAGGTTCTGCAGCGCAGGACTAAAAACAACCCTGTACTAATAGGTGAGCCTGGCGTTGGTAAAACAGCAATCGCTGAGGGCTTAGCGCAGCGTATTATTAATGGTGAAGTACCTGAAGGATTAAAAAATAAACGCGTACTATCACTTGATTTAGGCGCGTTAGTTGCGGGTGCTAAATACCGTGGCGAATTTGAAGAACGTTTAAAATCAGTATTAAATGAATTGGCTAAAGAAGAAGGCCAAGTCATTTTATTTATTGATGAAATACATACTATTGTGGGTGCGGGCAAAAGTGACGGCGCCATGGATGCGGGCAATATGCTAAAACCAGCATTAGCGCGCGGTGAATTACATTGTGTTGGCGCAACCACGCTTGATGAATACCGTAAATACATAGAGAAAGACGCAGCGCTTGAACGTCGCTTCCAAAAAGTACTCATTGAAGAGCCTTCAGTCGAGGATACCATTGCTATATTACGCGGCTTGAAAGAGCGATATGAGTTACATCATTCAGTAGAAATTACAGATCCCGCTATTGTTGCAGCAGCGCAGTTATCTCACCGCTATATTAGTGATCGTCAATTACCAGATAAAGCGATTGATTTAATAGATGAAGCGGGTTCTTCAATTCGTTTGCAAATTGATTCAAAACCAGAGTCATTAGATAAACTCGAACGTCGTATTATCCAACTAAAGTTAGAAGATAATGCACTAGCGAAAGAAAAAGACGAAGCAAGCCAAAAACGCCGAGCTGAAATGCAAGAGTTGATCACCGACCTTGATGGGCAATATCGTGAGCTAGACGAGATATGGAATGCTGAAAAAGCATCACTTCAAGGCACGCAAGTAATTAAAGCTGAGCTTGAACAAGCAAGATTAGATTTAGATGTAGCGCGAAGAGCGAGTGATTTACAGCGTATGTCAGAGCTGCAATACGGGCGAATTCCAGAGCTTGAACGAAAGCTTGATTTAGCCTCACAAGCCGAAATGCAAGAAATGACTCTGCTTAAAAACCAAGTGGGAGAGGATGAAATAGCAGAAATACTCTCTCGCTGGACCGGTATACCGGTATCGAGAATGCTACAAGGTGAGCGTGAAAAGCTACTGCAAATGGAAGAAAAACTTCACGGCAAAGTAATTGGGCAAGATGAGGCTGTTGTTGCTGTTTCTAACGCAATACGACGCTCACGTGCCGGACTTGCTGATCCTAACCGTCCGATTGGCTCATTTTTATTTTTAGGCCCAACGGGGGTTGGTAAAACAGAGCTAACTAAAGCACTGGCTGGTTTTATGTTTGATACCGAAGATGCCATGGTGCGTATCGACATGTCTGAGTTTATGGAAAAACATTCAGTTGCGCGTTTAGTTGGAGCACCTCCTGGTTATGTGGGTTATGAAGAAGGGGGTACTTAACTGAAGCAGTGCGTCGTAAACCTTATTCGGTAATACTGCTTGATGAAATCGAAAAAGCACACCCTGATGTATTTAATATCTTACTGCAAGTATTAGATGATGGCCGATTAACTGACGGGCAGGGTAGAACCGTTGATTTTAAAAATACCGTTATTATTATGACTTCAAACCTAGGCTCAGATATTATTCAAGAGCAGGCTGGAAATAATGATTACACAACACTTAAAGCTAAAGTGATGGATGTATTAATAAATGAATTTAGGCCTGAATTTATAAACCGTATAGACGAGACGGTGGTATTTCATCCATTAGCTAACGAACATATCAAAGAGATTGCTGATATTCAGTTAATGAAATTACGTGAGCGTTTAACTGAAATGGGTTACTTACTGGAAATAACGGACACTGCGCTTGAACGCATTGCAGCAAGTGGTTTTGATCCCGTTTATGGCGCGCGTCCACTTAAACGTGCGATTCAACAAACCATTGAAAATCCACTCGCGCAAAAGTTACTCAGTGGTGATTATCTACCTGGCAGTGTTATCATTATTGATGCAACCGATGAAGGTCTAGTATTTACAAATCGCTAATCAATAGAAGTTAAATATATAAAGCCGCTACCTAAAGTGACACCCAATAGTTGGACATTCCAATTATTGTGGGCCACTTCAATCAGCGGCTTTTTTATAGGTGCTAATTTAAACTTTAAACGTAAGTAAAAGGTCATTTACTTTACGAGAACCTTCAACCAACTCTGCTGCACCTTTTGCGACATTAAAACTTAAATTGAGATTTTCGTCACCAAACCCCTTAATCTGCGATACATTATTACCAATATCATTACTAACTACCTGTTGCTCTTCTGCTGCGGTCGATATTTGAATTGCTAGTTGAGAAATCTCACTTATTTGAACAAAAATACCATCAAGTTCGATCTGAGTTTTAGCTGTTGTATCTACGCAAGTATCGGCTTGAGTTTTAGTGCTCTGCATTACTTTAGACCAGCTAAATAAGGTATCTTGTATTTCTTTAATTGAGCTATGGATTTGTGTTGTTGCATTTTGAGTCCTTGACGACAGGGTTCTTACTTCATCTGCTACAACGGCAAAGCCTCGACCATGTTCGCCTGCTCTTGCTGCTTCTATTGCTGCATTTAATGCCAGTAAGTTTGTTTGATCCGCAATCCCTTCAATTTCACTCATCACTTGACCTATTTTATCAGCCTCAGAAGCTAAGCTGCTTGCGGTTGTCGCGGCTTGTTCCACCTGTGTTGCTAAATCAGACACCATGATACTGTTTTCGGCAATATGATTTTTAATATCAGAGCAGCTTTGGTGAGTGAGGTTTACTTTATCTGCTGTTTCTGTGGTGCTATTTGATATTTCACCAATTGTTGAGCTCATTTGTGCCATAGCTGATGCTATTTGTTCTAAACGCTCACCTTGTGCCGCAATACCTTTTTCAGTCATCGCGGATTGTTTATCTAAGTCGGTCGCAATGTTATTAAAGCTTAATGTTGAATCTTTCATACGACCAAATACAGTACGTAATTTTGCACTGATCATTTGTTCTCTGTAATCACTTATACTATGCGGGTTATAGCCGCTATAAATATAACGAGATACCGAATCAGACTTAGCTTTTTGATCACGTAATATTTTAGGTGTCACAATTAGCTCTTCATAATTAAGAGCAATAACTAAACAGCAAATAAATAAGTTTATTAAGGCAATGCTTAGCGAACCAAATAGAGCAACATACATTAGCCATAGTAATACGCATACAAAGCAGATGCTTTGTCTTATTGTTGTTTGTTCTTTGAGGCTAAATAGTGACTTACCCGCATTTATTTTATTATATAAGTCTTGTGCTTGTTGTTTTAGTTGTTGGCTTGGTTTTGTTCTTACAGATTGATAGCCAATAAGCTGACTATGTTCAAAAATAGGCGTTACAAATGCATCAACCCAATAGTAGCGGCCATCTTTACAGCGATTTTTTACCATACCTCGCCAAGAATGGCCTTGTTTTAAGATCTCCCACATTTCTTTAAATGCTGCTTTAGGCATATCAGGATGACGTACTATATTATGATTTTTTCCTATGAGTTCTTCTGAGGTGTATCCAGCGATGATACAAAATTCTTGATTAGCATAAGTTATTACTCCCTTAGGTCAGTCGTAGAAACAAGTTCTTGTGACTCATCAAAATGGACTTCTTCATTTTTTAAGCTTTTATTATTGCGCATTGTATTTTTTATCATCCTTTATCGTTGGCGTCATTATATTGCTTGTTAACTACAAAGCAAAAAAACAAAGTATTTCTTTAGTACTTATAATTTAAATTTCATATTTTTATGATCTACATCAAGTAATTGAATTGTTAAGCTGATTATTGAAAGTTAGGTGAGCCAATGTCGTGTAAGTGCCGGTCTATTTATTGATGAAATTTAATCTTTACTCTGAACGCAGATTAAAATGAATCGACTGCAAGTAGATTCAACACCGTAAGTACTGCAATGAGAGATTTTGAGTCGCGTGAGTCTTCCGTTTTTTAGGTTAAATACCCATGCAAAAAAATTGTATAATACTAAGAGCGGTGGCAATATTAGGGTTTACTGTATGATGCATGCCATATCAAACGCATATCCAAATTGGATAAATGATAATTAATTTTGATAAATTGTTTTGTTCTTAGCAATTTAATCTTGAGTCTAGGTAATTAGCCCCCATAACCCTATGATTAAGCCACGTGGCCCGAGGAAGCATTTTTGACAACACATGATTTAACAAATACGCTAAACGCGTTATCAGCAAATGAGCATAAACACGCAGTTAAAGGCATTAAGCGTGGTATTGAGCGAGAGTCGTTAAGAATAAAAAACGATGGTGTTATATCAGCTCAAGGGCATCCTAAAGGGGTTGGAAGTGCATTAACTAATGGGCATATCACCACTGATTTTTCTGAGTCTTTGCTTGAGTTCATTACCCCTGTTAGCGAATCGTCTATACAGACACTTAAGCAATTAAAAGACTTGCAAAAATTCACTTTAGAAAAAATGGGCGATGAATTGCTGTGGCCTATTAGCATGCCGTGCTTTATTGAACATCAAGATGATATTGTATTAGCACAATTTGGCAGCTCAAATACTGGTCAAATGAAAACATTATACCGTGAAGGGTTAAAAAATCGTTACGGTAGTATGATGCAAGCAATTGCAGGCGTACATTTTAATATTTCTTTTCCTGACACACTTTGGCAATCAATTCATTCACTAAAACAAAGTAACGCCAGTTTACAAGATTTTATCTCTGATGGTTATTTAGCACTGATCCGTAATTTTAAACGCGAGCTGTGGTTAATAAGTTATATGTTCGGTGCATCTCCGGCGCTATGTAATTCATTTTTACAAGGTCGCAAAACCGACTTGCCATTTAAAAAATTAGGGAAAGGTACACTTTATTTAGAAGTCGGTACTGCACTTCGTTTAGGTAATCTGGGGTATACAAATAGCGCACAGTCATCATTGCGCGTAATGTATAATTCACTAGATGAATATGTAGCGGGTTTGAAAAAAGCGATCAATACCCCATCTGAAATCTATAGCGATATTGACGATTATACGAGTGAAGCTCCTAAGCAGCTTAATAAAAATATTTTGCAAATAGAAAATGAATTTTACTCACCAATTCGCCCTAAACGAAATGCTAAAAATGGTGAAACGCCGACAGACTCGCTGCTTAGAGCTGGCATTGAGTATGTAGAAATTCGCGCATTAGACGTAAACCCTTTTAGCGAAGTGGGTATTGATATAGAGCAAATTCACTTTTTAGATGTATTTTTAACATATTGTTTATTAAAAGATTCAGCTCCAATGGATTGGAAAGAACAAGCGCGTAGTACTGAAAACCTCGACACAGTAGTAAATCAAGGTCGAGAAGAAGGACTAATGCTTAACTTTAATAACGAAGAACGAAGCCTGCGGTCGTGGGGGCGAAATATTTACCCAGCTAACGGATGTTGCTAAATGGATGGATAATGCTTACGGTGTTAATTATTACTCAGATACTATAAAGCGTATGGCAACGTGGATTGATAACCCCGCACTGACTTACTCGGGGCGTTACGTTTCACAACTAAAAGAATCTGGTTTAGATAACGGGCACTTCGCATTAGCATTAGCTAATAAGTATAAAAAAGTCATGCTGAAACTGACTATAGTGAGTTTTTAAAGCCTTGGCTGGAACAACAAGTTATAGAGTCTAATGAGGCACAAGTGGCAATTGAGCAAGCGGATACGCAATCGTTCAAAGCATTCTTAGATGCATATTTTGCCAGTAAGTAAGTTTAATGCCCACTATTTTTAAACAAAAAAAACGCAGCCCAAGTTGGCTGCGTAAATACTTTTCAGGGATGAAACAATGCTGTACTGCTGCATTATAAAATCAGACCCACACTTTTTATAAAAGTTCAGTGAGATCTAAAAACATGAAAAAAAATGCACTAATGTTATCTCTAGCTATTACTCTTGCGGGGTGCGCTACAGCCCCACCAAAGCAACCGAATGATATTTGTAAGATTTTTAAGGAAAAATCCGATTGGTATTTCGATGCAAGAGACGCTCAAGAAAAGTGGGGTTCACCTAAGCATGTATTAATGAGCATGATGTATCAAGAAAGCTCATTTAAACACGATGCAGCGCCACCAATGGAATACTTTTTGTGGATAATTCCAACTGGGCGTGCCAGTGACGCTTATGGTTACTCGCAAGCTAAGACTCCTACATGGGCAGATTATATTCGCGAAACAGGTAATAATGGTGCTGATAGAGATGATTTTGATGATGCAATAGATTTTATGGCATGGTTTGTTTATAAAACGCATAAAGTGAATGGTATTTCTAAATGGGATGCTTATGCGCAATATCTTAATTATCACGAAGGCTGGGGCGGATATAAGCGTGGTACTTATAAAAAGAAAAAATGGCTAATGGGCGTCGCAAATAAAGTTAAACACCGAGCTAGTCGCTATGGCGCACAATTAAAGCGTTGTGAAGAAGAGCTTGATAAAGGGTGGTTAGAGCGATTATTTAGCTAATTAACCTGAATTCTGGATAATAAATCTATCTCGAGTAGCTATTTTCAGCGTTAACTTCATTGAATTTACTGAAAATCCCTTAACCAGAGTTTAGGTTAATTATTTTCATTGCTAAAAAAGGAGCCAATTTGGCTCCTTTTTACTCTAACGAGTTCGTTTGTTGGGATGTATTTTTACCTGTTTAATCATGTTCTCTTTTACTTCAAGTACTTCAACAGGGTATCCCGCAATACGTAAACTAATATTTGCATCAGGAATATCTTCTAAATATTCAACAATTAAACCACTCAATGTTTTAGGACCGTCAAGTGGGAAATCCCAACCCATTTCTTTATTTAAATCGCGTACGTTAGCACCGCCATCCACAATACAAGAACCATCAGTTTGGGTTGTTACTTCTTCGCTCGGAGTGCGTGTTTGTGTTGTTGTAAAATCGCCAACCACTTCTTCTAAAATATCTTCAAGGGTTACTAGGCCTTGAATATCACCGTACTCATCAACGACGAGGCCAATACGTTCTTTAGATAATTGGAATTTTAAAAGTTGAGTATTAAGGGACGTACCTTCAGGAATAAAGTAAATTTCACGTACAGCACGTAGCAGCGAAGGTTTATCAAACTGCTCTTTTGTAAGAAGCCTAAGCGCATCGCGTGAATGAATAAAACCCACGGCATCATCTATGTTATCTCTGTATAACAACACACGGGTATGTTGTGCATGAGTTAACTGACGGCTAATTAGTTTCCAATCATCATTTATATCTATCGCCACAATTTCGTTACGTGGGATCATGATATCTTCAACGGTTACTTGTTCTAAGTCTAAAATTGAGGTGAGCATGCTTTGGTGGCGTGCAGGAATAAGTGCGCCTGACTCATTGAGTACGGTTTTTAATTCTTCTTTACTCATACTGTGTTCGTCTATTTGAGCGGCGCTAATACCAAATAATCGCAGTATTCCGTTGGTCATCCAGTTAATAACAACGACAAAAGGGAATAGAATTTTTAGTAACCCTTTAAGTATTATTGAGCTTGGAAAGGCCACTTTTTCAGGATAGAGGGCAGCAAGGGTTTTCGGAGTTACTTCGGCAAATATAAGCACGACTAAAGTTAACACACCCGTTGCTATAGCAATACCAAGGTCACCGTAAAGGCGAATGCCTATAATTGTAGCCACTTGGGCTGCTGCTATATTAACAAGATTGTTACCGATTAAGATTAAACCGATGAGCCTATCTGGACGGCTAAGTAATTTACTGACTCGTTTAGCTGCACGATGATCCTCTTTAGCGAGGTGTCGCAAGCGTATACGATTGATTGACATAATTCCGGTTTCTGAGCCGGAAAAGTAAGCAGAAAAAAGCACCAAAAAACCTAAAATGATAAATAGGGTACTTGTCGATATGTCGTCCAACGATGGATCCTTTTCTTATAAATCAATGCGTATTAAGCTAGAGTGAGCAAGCAGAGTCAAGTTAAAACTTATTTAGTATCACTTCTTGTATGAAACGGCTGCCAAAATAAGCAAGTGTGAGGATAAATGCAGCAATCATAATTGTAATAACGACCGGTTTTCCTCGCCAACCTTTTTTCATATGACCTAATGCAACAACAGCAAAAATTACCCACGCGATTAACGACAGTATCGTTTTATGGATAAACTCTTTAGCAAACATCCCATCAAGAAATAAAAACCCTGACAGCAATGCAAAAGTAAGAAGGATTGTCCCTAAGTTTAAAAGTTGGTAGAGCTGGCGCTCAACAACCATCAGAGGGGTAAATGACTGTGTACAATTGCTAAATCTTTTCGTTTTAATCGCTTATCGATAAAGTAAAACTGTACGCCATATAGGGTAGCAATAATCAAAATACAGTATGCGAGTAAAGAAATAGAGATATGTGTCACTAAACCTATTTCAACATTTATACTTTGTAGCAAAAGATGGTGCGGTATAAATAAACTAGCGATAGTTAGAAGTGCTGCGAAACCGTAAACAACCGGAAGTAATAGGGTCGCCGGAAACTTTAATGACACGGCTGTGACAGATACAACGATAACCCAACAGGTGAGTAAAGAGACATTAACGATACTTAAATCTTGACCATCGGATCGAAACACTGAATTCACTAACAGCAGCATGTGCGCCAATATAGCAACCGTACTTAATATTACAGTTACTTTCTGGCTAGGGCCTTGTTGATGAAACAGTCGTGATAGCACGTGAGACGTTGCTAACACATAAAATAAACTGGCAATAATAGTTAAACTAATAATCAGCATTGTGCTTGGGCCACTTAATTTGAGTCAAAAAATCCTTGTTGTTATATTGGCATTGTATTTTATAGCAAAGCAAATGGATAGACCTTAAAAAAGAAACTCAACTAGCGGCACTTGAACACTGTATTGTCCGGCACCATTTACGGTATACTGTTTTTAATTCAAATTTAATAATATCAATATCCTTAATTGGATGGCTAAATAAAAAAGCTGTGTAATTAGATTGATATAACGTCTTATCGGAACCGATACATGTTTGAGAACCTCCAAGAACGATTAGGTAAAACCTTAAAAAATATCAGTGGTCGTGGCCGCCTAACTGAAGACAACATTAAAGACACTCTTCGTGAAGTGCGTATGGCTTTTTTAGAAGCCGATGTGGCGTTGCCAGTTGTTCGTGACTTTGTAAAGCAAGTAAAGGAACGTGCAGTCGGTGTTGAAGTTACAAAAAGCTTAAGCCCAGGCCAAGTATTTGTAAAAATAGTACGCGAAGAGCTTGAAAAAGCGATGGGTGAAGCAAACGAAGAGCTAAGCTTAAACGCGCAACCGCCTGCGGTTGTAATGATGGCTGGTCTTCAAGGTGCAGGTAAAACAACCAGTGTCGCAAAGCTTGCAAAATTTTTAAAAGAGCGTAAGAAAAAATCTGTACTAGTAGTGAGTGCCGACGTATACCGTCCTGCGGCAATTAAGCAGTTAGAAACGCTTGCTGCTGAAGTTGATGTTGATTTTTTCCCAAGTGATATCTCGCAAAAACCTGTAGATATTGCAACAGCAGCTATTTCTCATGCAAAAAAGAAATTCATCGATGTAGTACTTGTTGATACCGCAGGGCGTTTACATGTCGATAGTGACATGATGGACGAAATTAAAGACCTTCATAAAGCAATCAACCCAATTGAAACATTATTTGTTGTTGATGCAATGACAGGTCAAGATGCGGCAAATACAGCTAAAGCATTTGACGAGGCATTACCACTTACCGGTGTTATATTAACAAAGACTGATGGTGATGCACGTGGTGGTGCGGCTTTATCTATTCGTCATATCACAGGTAAGCCTATTAAGTTTATGGGTGTTGGTGAGCGCACTGACGCACTTGAACCTTTTCATCCTGACCGTATAGCGTCACGTATTTTAGGCATGGGTGATGTACTTTCATTAATCGAAGAAGTCGAGATGAAAGTAGATAAAGAGCAAGCTGCCAGAGTTGCTGAAAAAGTATTTAAAGGCGCAGGCTTTACCCTTGATGATTTTGCGGATCAACTAAAGCAAATGAAAAATATGGGGGGCATGATGTCGATGCTCGATAAGCTCCCTGGTATGTCTAACTTACCAGATGCAGTTAAAGGTCAAATGGGTGATAAAACATTTATCCAAATGGAAGCTATTATTAGCTCGATGACTAAAAAAGAGCGTGCACGCCCAGAAATTATTAAAGGTTCGCGTAAAAAACGTATTGCAGCTGGCTCAGGTACACAGGTACAAGAAATTAATAAGTTGCTTAAGCAATTTACGCAAATGCAAAAAATGATGAAAAAAATGAAAGGCAAAGGCGGCATGACCAAAATGATGCGCGGTATGAAAGGCATGTTACCTCCCGGAATGATGGGCGGCGGCGGCCCTAAATTTTAAATATTAGCCTTTAACTATTTTTGAAAGAATAAATAAACGACAAAAAAGGAGCAAATAGCTCCTTTTTTATTGAATAAATTATGCGCGTGATACCTCATAAGCTCTAATTTTCAGTTGAGATCACGGTTTAACCTACTAAACTGCCTTTTTGCTGCACTTCTTACTTGCGTTATTGCCAAAAACTCGTACAATTCCCCAGCTCCCCATTCTGGGGAGTAAATCTTATTAATGAAAACAGTCAATCTTTATAGAGGACGGTATGGTAACTATTCGTTTGCAACGTGGTGGCGCTAAAAAACGCCCTTTCTATCAAATTGTGGTTGCGGATAGCCGTTTCTCGCGTGACGGTCGCTTCATCGAGAAAGTAGGCTTTTTTAACCCAATTGCTTCAGGTCAAGAAGAAAAAATTCGTTTAGATTTACCACGTGTTGAACACTGGGTAGGTCAGGGCGCATCTCTTTCAGATCGCGTAGCTAAGTTAGTAAAAGACGCTCGTAAAGCGGCTTAATAGGCGTAAGTGTAACCATGAGTCAAGAGAACACCTCATCAATAATTGTCGTAGGAAAGCTCGGTGCCCCATATGGTATAAAGGGCTGGCTTAAGGTACATTCATTTACTGATGATCCCATAGGGATCTTCGATTTCAGCCCGTGGTTGATAGGGCAGCAAGGTAAATGGCAGTCCTTAGAAGTGGTCGACTGGCGTCGCCACAACAAAGGCTTTATCGCTAAATTTGCGCAAATAAACGATCGAGACGAAGCAATGGCTTATACCCATGCAGAAATTTCGATGGATTCAGCGCAATTACCTGAACTCCCGCAAGGTGAGTTCTATTGGCGAGATCTCATTGGCATGTCGGTTGTAACTGATAAAGGTTATAGCTTAGGCATTGTTGATGACCTGATGGAGACAGGATCAAATGACGTACTAGTTGTGAAAGCAAATAGTAAAGATGCATTTGGTCAAGCTGAGCGTTTGATTCCTTTTTTAACTGATTCAGTTATTAAAGAAGTTAAATACGACGCAAGAGAAATTACCGTAGATTGGGATCCTGGGTTTTAATGACGCAAACTAGTTCATTATGGGTAGGGGTGATAAGCCTTTTTCCAGACATGTTTGACGCTATTACAGACCAAGGTGTTACCGGTCGCGCAGTAAAAAATGGCTTAATTGATTTTAACTGCTGGAATCCGCGAGACTACGCTTTAGATAAGCATAGAACCGTAGATGACCGTCCTTACGGGGGCGGACCGGGTATGTTAATGATGGTTGAACCATTAAAAAAAGCGATTGCCGAAGCTAAAAAAGCTGCTGGTGATGGTGCTAAAGTAATTTATATGTCCCCGCAAGGGCGCAAACTTGATCAGCAAGGCGCTAGCGAACTCGCTAACGCTAAAAAACTGATTTTGATTGCCGGTCGCTATGAAGGTATAGATGAGAGAATAATAGAATCATATGTTGACGAAGAATGGTCGATTGGTGATTTTATTTTGAGTGGAGGTGAACTACCTGCCATGACATTAATTGACGCAGTAGCGCGATTAGTGCCGGGTGTGTTAGGTCATAACCAGTCAGCGGAACAAGATTCATTTTCGGATGGCTTGTTAGATTGTCCACACTATACACGACCAGAAACATTGGACGACAAACAGGTTCCTGCTGTATTACTCAGTGGTAACCACCAAGAGATAGCAAAATGGCGGCTTATGCAGTCATTAGGCAGAACTTGGTTACGACGTCCTGACTTGTTGCATAACCTAGCTCTGACTGAGGAGCAAGCGGTATTACTCGCGAAATTTCAGCAAGAGTACCAAAAAGCTTGTGGCTAGAAGACAGTTACACCTAGGAAAGTGAGAAACATAATGGCAAAAGTAAACCAAAATATTATTAAAGCGCTTGAAGATGAGCAGCTTAAAACAGACGTACCTGCATTTGGCCCTGGTGATACAGTGGTTGTACAGGTAAAAGTAAAAGAAGGTGCTAAAGAGCGTCTACAGGCCTTTGAAGGTGTTGTAATCGCTAAGCGTAATCGTGGTCTTCACTCAGCATTCACAGTTCGTAAAATCTCGAACGGTGAAGGCGTTGAGCGTGTATTCCAAACGCACAGCCCTCTTATTGATAGCGTAACAGTTAAGCGTCGCGGTGCAGTTCGCCGTGCTAAGCTTTACTATCTACGTGAGCGTTCTGGTAAATCTGCACGTATTAGAGAAAAACTTAACTAATACGCGCTGTTTATCAACGCAAAAAAACGGGTTGCATCCTTCGGGTTGCAACCCGTTTTGGTTTTAGAATATTATTTTCTCAATTCTCAATTCTCAATTCTCAATTCTTCATTAGTAAAATTTCCGCTTTAGCCTTTTCTCAGTTACCTGATCCTGTTAGTATTTATCGTATTGATTAGTTTACTTTTATGTAAATTTATATTTACGTTATTTGTTTTTAAGGTGGGATGAACGTGGCTGACATAAGTGATTTAGCACAGCTAAGAGAGGGTATAGATGAATGCGACGCACAACTTGTTGCCTTACTTGCTAAACGTAACGGTATTACGCAAAAGATTGGTGAGATAAAACAACAAACAGGCGCGCCTTTACATGCACCTGAACGTGAAGCAGAGCTATTAGCAGCAAGACGACAAGAAGCGATCAATCAAAGTGTAAGCCCAGATCTTGTTGAAGATATACTAAGACGCATGATGCGAGAAGCCTATCAAAACCAACAAGCAAAACTTGCATGTGCTGCGCCAGAGCTTTCACCTATTGTTATTGTGGGCGGCCAAGGTGCCATGGGTCAGTTATTTGCTCAGCAGTTTATTCGCTCAGGTTACAACGTTAAAATTTTAGATAAAGATCAGCAAAACGAAGCGCAAGATATTTTAAAGGGTGCCAAGCTAGTAATGATCAGTGTGCCAATTAACGCATTGGGCGCTGTAGTAGCTAAGTTACCTAAACTAGATGATGATTGCTTACTTGTTGATATTACATCGGTAAAGAAATCGCCTATTAAAGCACTAAAAGCCGCGCACAGTGGCCCTGTAGTTGGCTTGCATCCTATGTTTGGCCCCGACATATCACACTGGGTAAAACAAACAGTCGTTGTATGTGAAGGGCGAGATCACCAAGCCGCAAAAGGATTATTAGAGCAATTACAGGTTTGGGGTTGTCAGCTTGTTGAGCTTGACGCAAAAAAACACGATGAAGCAATGCAAATTATTCAAGTAATGCGTCATTTAACAACCTTTGTCTACGGACAGTTTTTAGCAAAACAAAGCCATACACTTGAGGAACTACGTAGTTGTTCATCACCTATTTATCAACTTGAATTAATGATGGTAGGGCGTTTATTTGCTCAATCACCTGAGCTTTACTCTGATATTATGTTAGCGCAGTTTGATGATGTAGAGACTTTACTCGCGCAGTATCAAGATACCTTTGCTAACACATTAGCAAAATTAAAGGCGGGAGATAAAGCAGGACTTATTGATTCTTTTGAGCAGGCTAAAGTTTACTTTTCTGACTCGACAGAACACTTTTTAACGCAAAGCAGAAGCTTATTAAATAAAGCGAATGATTCAAAAGTGCTAGATTAATATTTGTTATACCGTTTGCTTAGATATGGGGGGAATCCCTCAAATTGATTAAGTATTATTGCGGGTTGGTATTATACAAATTAGCACTGGTTAACTAAAAGGGCCTATATCGGCCCTTTTTGATTTATAAAATTGCTTATTGAGTATTCACGCTTACTGCCTGCAATGACTCGCTTTGGTAGCATCCTAAAATACGTACATATTGGGTGTGCTCTTTAAGTTCTTCTAGCGCTTCTTTTACTTGGCTATCCGCTAAATTTGCTTCTAAATCGACATAAAAAACCTCTTCCCATGGGTTACCAGGCATTGGGCGAGACTCCAGTTTAACTAAATTAATCTTATGCTGTTTAAAAATCATTAACGCGTCAGCAAGCGACCCCGCTTGTTGTTTTGTAGACATGATCAAACTGGTCTTAGTTGGAATTTGATTCGAAACTTGCAGTGGTTTGCGAGCAACAACAATAAAGCGGCTATGGTTTTCACTTTGATTAGCAAGATTTGTTTTAATAACTTCTAATCCTACGTTTTTCCCTGCTTGCGCTGAACCAATTGCAGCACTCATTGGCGTATTTAGTGCCGACTGCAGCGCGCTTGACGTTGAGTCACAGGTTTCGTGTTGTAACTCACCTAAGCCCTGTAAAAAACGACTGCACTGCGCAAATGGTTGAGGATGGGCGAATATTTTTGTTAATTGGCCTAGTTCTGTATTAGGTGTCGCTAATAAACAATGTTCAACGCTGTGTGTTACTTCACCAACAATAGATACTTGTGCGTGTTGGAGTAAATCAAACACCTCATTAATACTACCCGAACTGGTATTTTCAATAGGTAATAAACCAAAATCAGCTTGGCCGTTTTCTACTTTACCTGTTATTTCGTCAAACGATGTACAACCAATTTCAACTAATTTACCAGGACGGCGGCTAAAGTATTTATGACATGCTAGCTGGCTATAAGAACCCTGACCACCTAAGTAAGTTACACGATGTGTTTCACTAAGGGCGTCTGGATTAAGGTTTTTTGTAGCATAGCTTGTTGGTGTAAAACAGAATCTTCCAAAATAGTTTGAAAAACATTATTTACGTAATAAGCATCTAAACCTAGTGATTTACCATAACCAATCAGTTTCTCTAAAAGTGCGAGTTCACGTGCTTCATCGCGAATTGGTTTATTATTAGCAATTTTGTATTCAACCACACCATGGCTAATGCGGCGGCGCTTGGCGAGCAACACAAGTAAATCTGAATCTATTTCATTTATGTCGTGTCTTAATGTATTTAATACATCATTGGTCATTTTGGTTTCCTCATTCCAAAAAACAAGCTGTTATTATGCAGCAGAAATAAAAAAGCCTCCCGATTGGGAGGCTTTACTATTCGATTGATTTTATCTCACAAACAGGTCAGCCTCTTTTATATAAAGAAGCTAAAAAACGAAAAGGTAGTGTGAGAACAAATAATATTCATAATTACAATGTATGGAGAGTTACCATTAATGTCAACAGACAGTTATGCGAAATAATGACTTAACTATAAATTTAATATTTATCATTCTATTTTTTAGAGATAAACTATAAAAAATTTATAATTACGAAGCGGATCTGGTATATTTCGGCTACTGGTTAAAAATAATAACAATTACTAATAAGGTTGACCTGTGGTGTATCGACGCCCTCCATCGCGTTTTGGTGTTAACTCACTAAGTGTAAAATTATCATTGCTAATATCTGCAATTTGTTTAATTGCGGGCGTGTGTGCGGCTGCCTTAATGCTCAAGTCAGAAGAAAAGCAACTTGTTTTTGAAGAGCACGAAGTACTTAAAGGTTCAACAGAGTTACTTGTTAAGCAATTTGATGGATTGATTAAAAGCAAAGTTAATACCGCAGAGCAGGCCAATAAAGTTGTTGCAGAGCAGCTGTTCTCTACACAAGTTTCAATTGATCTTAAAAACAGGTCTCAGTTACAGTTTAACAGTGATGGTACAATCCGAAGTGCGTCTGCAGATGGTTTATCAGCAGCTTATTTACCGCAAGAGAGTTACTCACCTTTTTATAAGCAATTAATTAACGACTCAGAATCATTATGGCGAATTATCTCTCCAACAATTATTAATGATTTTTTTAATTTTTATTTAATTACTAAAGATAACTTTATACGGATATCCCCTCCTAATTGGGCACTAAATGCACCCGCCGGATTTAAGTTCACTAAAGGGCCTACATTTAATTATGTTCAAGGAAAAACTAACCCAAGCCGTGAACCAACGTGGTCAAATGTTTACTACGATAAAGTTTGGCATAAATGGGTTATTAGTTTATTAGTTCCGATTTATGTCGATAATGAGTTTTTAGGTGTAACAGGCAATGATATTGCGCTTGATACGCTTATATTTCAGTTGCCTGTGGGCGACAAAGAAAAACATTTATTAGTATTTGATAGCAAAGGGCAGCTGTTAGCGCACCCAGAAGTAAGTTCGAGCTTATTAGCCAGTTACGGGAGTAAAGGTAAAGTACTTAAAACCTACGACTTTGTTAACCAAGATCTACAGTCGATTATTAGTGATGCTACTAAAAGGAAGTTACCTGAATACGCGAATTCATTTAAGCAAAATGGTGAAGCGTATATTATTAATATCCGTAAAGTAGAAGGTTTAAATTGGTACATTGGTGTCTATAAAAAACGTTCATCGACGCTCTCAGCTCTTCAAGAACTGAAGCTTAAGTTTTTGGGTTATTCATTCTATATGCGATTTTAGTTGCTTTATTGTTACATCAAGCACTTTATCAGCTTGTTCTTCGTCGCCTTCATACTTTAGTTTATGCAGTGACAAACTTTGGCCAAGGGAAGTTAACAACTGAATTCCCTGAAGAAAATAAAGATGAAATTGGCACATTGAACGGCTCATTTAGAGATATGGCAGTAGAAATACGCAAACTCATTGATGGCCTCAATATGCGTATTACAGAAAAAGAAATAGCAGAAAAAGCAGCTAATCGTTTATCCAAAGCGGTTGCATTTTCTGGGACTGGTGTTGTAATCACCGATGAAAACTTCTTTATAGAATATGTAAACCCTAAAATGCTTGAGATGACAGGGTATCAAGAAAGCCACTTTAGTAGAGCGCCGTTGTTAAATATTATTGCCACCGAAATGGCCATTTTGGTTGAAGACATAGACATTGATCTGAGAAGTCGTAACTATTGGCGTGGTGATACACTTATTCAAGCTTTAGATAAACAACCCATTTGGGTTTCGCTGAGTGTTTCTCCAATTCGCGAGGACGGCGGAAAAATAACAAGTTATGTTGCGTCTGCGCAAGATATTTCATTTGTAAAAGAAAGTCAGCGTAAAATGGAGCAGTTAGCTTATTTTGACACATTGACTGGCTTAGCAAATAGAACGTTTTTTAGAATGCAGTTACGCAAATCGATGGCACTTGCAGAAAGAGGGCATTATGCCTTTGCACTATTTTACTTCGATTTAGATGAGTTTAAACGTATTAACGACACACTAGGGCACGATGCTGGGGATCAGTTGTTAATAGAGGTGGCAAATAGGCTAAAAAAACGTTTAAGAGCAGAAGATACCATTGCTCGATTAGGCGGAGATGAGTTTGCGGTTTTACTCAGTGGTATTGAGCATCAAGAGCATGCTACCGATGTTGCTAATACGATTCAAAAAACGTTAAATGTGCCTATAAAACTTGGCAGTAATGAAGTCATTATTAGTGCCAGTATAGGTATTACAATGGCCCCTTACGACAGCCTTGAAGAAGATCAGTTGTTAAAACATGCCGACTTGGCCATGTATGAAGCCAAAGCAAAAGGGCGTAATACATTTCACTTTTATAGCCAAGAATTGGACTCTGCGGCAAATGAGCGATTATTTATAGAAAACGAACTACGACAAGCCTTGAAAGAAAAACAATTCGCTGTTTACTATCAACCACAAGTCGATAGCCGAAGTCAGCATGTTGTTGGCTATGAAGCTTTGCTTAGGTGGTTTCACCCAACAGAGGGGCTTATTCCTCCTACCAAGTTTATACCAATTGCCGAGGCAACAGGTTTAATTGTTGAGTTGGGTGCTTGGGTACTTCAAGAAGCATGCGATTTTGCAGTTAGATTACAAGAGAAAGGCCGAAGTAATAATATTTCGATTAACTTATCTGCTCGTCAATTTAAAGATGCTAGCTTAGTACCAATGCTTAGTAAAATGATTATTAAATCAGGGGTGTCTGCTAAGCATCTGCATTTAGAATTAACCGAAAGCATGCTAATGGGAAATGTCGAAGCAGCAATAACGCAGTTGCATGAGCTTAAGGCATTAGGTGTTTCGATTTCTATAGATGATTTTGGTACAGGTTACTCGTCTTTAAGTTATTTAAAACGATTCCCGGTCGACATATTAAAAATTGATCGTTCATTCGTAAAAGACATTCCAGAGGATAGCAATGATATGGAAATCACGGCTGCAATTATTGCAATGGCGCAAAAGTTAAAACTTAATGTGGTTGCTGAAGGTGTCGAGACGATAGAACAAATACAATTTTTGCAAAATAATAATTGTTTTATAGTACAAGGGTATTATTTTAGCCCACCAATTACTGAGGCTGAGTTACCAAAATTGTTTGATAGGCTAAAGGATATACCTGACTTTGAAGCGTTACAAAGTGAGTAGTAAAATGCGGGTTTAGCCACCCGCAATTTTCACTTTAAATTTTAAGCCTTCGAGAATCGCTTTTAGCTTGTCTCGATCATCACCTTGAACTTCAATAGTGCCACCTTTAACTGCCCCACCTTGGCCCATTTTGCTTTTAATTGTTTTGGCCAGCTTTTTTAAATCATGATCTTTTGCATCTATTCCAACAACCAGCATAACTCCTTTGCCTTTACGTCCTTTTGTTTGACGTTCAATACGCAAAAAACCATCTTTAAAAATTTTTCCGGTACTTTCTTTTTCTGGTTTAGGCTGACTAATGCGCCCAGAATCCGTCGAATATACTAAGTGATTATCACTCATACCTAACCTACATAGATAAAATGAATTAAACAATGGCTCAAATGATAACAAATTTGCGCTAGTGTGTTTTTCTTTTTGCTAATTAGTTTTAACAGGTTATATTTAGTTTAAAGGAAATATTATTGGAACCCATATATGAACTTAACTAAGAGCACATCAGCGGATGGAACGACCTTAACAATACAAATTAAGGGTAAGTTTGACTTTAATTTAGTGCAATCTTTTCGACAAGCTTACGCTCAAATAAATGAAAATATAGTAAAAGTAATTGTTGATTTAAGAGAAACAGAGTACATGGATAGCTCGGCATTAGGCATGTTACTTAACATGAAAAAAACAATAGAAAGCCAAGTAGGTACAATTGAGATAAGTAATTGTCAGCCACAGTTACGAAAAATATTACAAATTTCACGTTTTGATAAAAAGTTTGATATTTGCTGATGATCCATGTGCTTATTGTTGATGATCAGGCGCTTAACCGAATCTTATTAAGTAAGATGCTTGAGGAGGACGGCTACAAAATATCGATGGCGTATAACGGTCTTGAAGCATTAAAAGTGCTTGAAACACAAGATATAGATATTATTTTACTTGATGTAATAATGCCTGTAATGGATGGCTTTGAAGCAGCTCAAAAAATAAAACAACGCTTTGATGAAGTTTACTTACCGATTATTTTTATTACTTCTTTGGATGATCAAGGTAGTTTTGAGCGCTGTTTAGAAGTTGGCGGAGATGACTTTATTCAAAAGCCTTTTGAAAAAGTTATTTTGCATGCAAAAATTAAAGCGCACAGCCGCACTCGCCAATTGAGTAAAAAAGCCAATCAACAAAAAGAACTTCTTCAATATCATCACAACCAAAACGAAAGAGAGCATGAGATTATTGAACATATTTTTAATAACTCACTCGAAAATCAAGATAAATTTAAAGACCACCTCGATTTCAACCTATCACCTGCATCTATGTTTAATGGAGACATGTTTTTAGTTGCACAAAGTCCCATTGGTAACCTTTACTGTATGCTTGGCGATTTTACGGGGCATGGTTTAGCTGCTGCTATTGGTGCATTACCTGCCTCGCGTGCCTTTTATAGAATGGTAAGTAAAGGTATGGCTGTGAACGACGTCGCCTCTGAAATTAATACGTTACTTTATAACTTACTACCTGGTCATATGTTTTGTGCGGCAACAATTATAGAGCTTAGTTCTTCTGGGAAAAGCATATCGGCATGGTTAGGCGGATTACCAGATGCGTATTTAATTGATCAAAATGGTGATGTTAAGCAAGTCCTTGAATCTCAACATATGGCATTAGGTATTTTAGATGAAGATGAGTTTGAGCACGAAGTTATTCATTTTGAAACAGATCATGAAACTCGTTTAGCATTTGCAACAGATGGGATTATAGAAACAACTAATAAAAATGATGTTTTTTTTGGTGAAGAACGCTTTTTAGAAACGTTAAAAAGTAAACCCATGGTTAGCTGTGAAAACATAGTTGGATATGTGAGTGAGTTTGCGGATGGGAGCGAGCAACAAGATGATGTCAGTATTGTTTTACTTAATTGTTTGCCTCTTGCTTCGCAAGAGCAGGTTAGAGAGACGTTTTCAACGTTAGCATTTAATTTGTCGCTAAGTTTAAATGCTAAGCAAATAAAGCAAACCGATCCCGTATACGATTTAGTTAATATTTTAAGCGGGGTAGGCGGATTAAAAGATCATCGTTCAAATATATTTTTATTACTTTCTGAAGCTTATAATAATTCGCTTGACCATGGCGTATTGGGTTTAGACTCAAGCATTAAACTACAAGAAGATGGTTTTTTTAAATACTATGAGATGAGAGAAAAAGCCCTCGCAGCGTTGTCAGATGCGATGATTATTATAGATATGCGTTATTGCCCAGATACATTAAGTTTATATTTTATTATTTGCGACTCGGGTCGAGGTTTTAATCGTGGTGAAAGTGAACTTTCTGCTACGAATAGTGAATTTGGTCGAGGTTTGTCATTACTTAAAGAAATAGCCGAGAAAGTAACTTACAATGCCAGTGGGAATCAGGTAGAAATGTGTTACAAGTTGAGCTAGCTCTGTAAAAATATCCATGCTATTATTCTGAAAACTCTAGATGTATGGATGGCTAAATGATTTCTTCTTACCTAAAACAAGCACAACTAAGTGCAAATCCTACTTTGATTTCAACAGAGCTTGAAAAGCTTGAGTTGCATCTTACAAACACAATTTTGCCTGATGTGCGTTGGGAGTATCAAATACCTGAGCTTGGCGAGGGCGGTGCGTGTAGTTTATTTGGTTACCTACAAGATGAGCCATTCAAATTAACTGACTACCTTAAAAGTGATGAGCAAACACAGTTTAAGCTAGCTAGTCTACAAAGTATTGTAAGCTATATTGAGCAGCAAACAGGTGTCGACTGGTATGGTATTTATCAATCAACCAATACCAGTGAAGGTAAGCAATTGCTCAAATTGGCTTATCATGGGGTGCCAAGTCGTCCGTTGTTTCCATTAACAGAAGCTTTTGCTGCTGGTAGCAACAATGTACAGGTAGCGTTATCTCACCATGGTCGTATTATCAATAACGTCGAGGCGTATTTATCACAAGGTGGTGAATACTACACATGCGATCCTAAAGTTAAATCAGAAACCTGCTTACCTCTATTTAACGCGCAAAATGAATGCGTTGGTATTATAGATGCAGAAGCCTTTAAAAATGACTTTTTTGATGACAAGACACTTGCCGTTTTAATTGCGTGTTGTATTAAAATTCCTCACTTTCTAGTGTAAATAACACTAGTCAATGTGACGTGCTTTTATGTTAAGCTTAGGCTAACAGCTAACCCCTAAATAACGATAAGAGATAGCCAATGTTCTCAGTATTAAAACCATTACCAACAGATCCTATTCTTGGCCTTATGGCGGCCTATAAACAAGATACAAACCCTAATAAAATTGATTTAGGGGTAGGTGTCTACAAAGATGAGCAAGGCAATACACCGGTACTCAAAGCGGTTAAAAAAGCTGAAGCGTTTCGTCTTGAAAACGAAATGAGCAAATCTTACATTGGTTTAGCGGGTAACTTAGATTACTGCCAAAAGATGGAGCAGTTACTACTAGGCGAACATCAAGCATTGCTAGCAAATCGCGTGCGTACCGCGCAAGCTCCTGGTGGTACAGGTGCACTTCGCGTTGCAGCTGAATTTATTAAGCGTTGTAATACTAACGCGACTGTTTGGGTAACTAATCCAACATGGGCTAACCATATTAGCTTGTTTGAAGCGGCAGGCTTAACAGTAAAAGAATACCCGTATTACGATTACGAAAACAAAGACTTACTGTTTGATGAAATGATCAACACACTTAAACAAGTGCCTAAAGGTGATGTGGTTTTAGTGCATGCATGTTGTCATAACCCAAGCGGTATGGACTTAAACGAAACACAGTGGAACACAGTTGCTGAACTTGCAAAAGAAGTTGGCTTTACACCACTTGTTGATATTGCATACCAAGGCTTTGGTGCTTCACTTGAAGAAGATGCACGTGGCTTACGTATTTTAGCTGATGCAGTAGAAGAGCTAATTATTTGTTCTTCATGTTCTAAAAACTTTGGCTTATACCGCGAGCGTATTGGTGCATGTTCACTAATTGCAAAAGACAGCGCAACAGCAGATATTTCCAACTCTGTAATGCTAAGCGTTGTGCGTAGTATTTACTCAATGCCGCCAGCGCATGGTGCTGATATTGTTAATACTATTTTAAGCAGTACAGAGCTTACACAATTATGGCACTCTGAGCTTGATGAAATGCGTAGCCGCATAAACGGTTTACGTAGCTTAATTAAAGAAAGCTTAGCAACTAAAGATATTGCGCAAGACTTCTCATTTATTGAACGTCAAAACGGTATGTTTTCTTTCTTAGGTATTAATAAAGAGCAAATTGCTCGCCTACAAAAAGAATACGGTATTTACATTGTTGGCTCAAGCCGCGTAAATGTTGCAGGTATTAGTCATTCAAATATTGAATACTTTTCAAATGCTGTAGCTGACGTTTGTAAATAAACGCAGTTAATATAAAAAACCGCACATCATAATGATGTGCGGTTTTTTATTATCTAAATTTAAACAAAAAGCAGTAACCTTTAACCGATAGCAGGAATAAGCCCCGCCATTTGCATAAACTGCGCAGCAATAATCGTTATGCCACATATCGCTGCTATGCCAAGCCCAACATTCCCACTTTTGACTTTGTAGCCTGTTTTATTTGATGTTGTACGCTGTTTATAAACCATTGCTACAGGCAAAAATATTGCAAGTACGACAAGTGCAATTGCAGCGTAACCTAAAGCCATAATAAAGCCTTGTGGATAGAATAATGCAAAGCCAAGTGGCGGCATAAACGTAATTAAGGCTGTTTTAACTCGGTCTGATTTATTGTCACCTTTTTTAAATGCATCGGCAAAAAAGTCGAATAAACCTAAACTCACCCCTAAAAATGATGTTGCAAGGGCTAAATCAGCAAATAACTTAACGGCGGTCGTTACGCTTGGGTTATGCGCAATACCTGCCACGTTAGATACAAACCCATTAAGGCCTTGGCTGTTGAGTAAATCAGCTTGGCTCATAATACCTTGGCTCAGTAATTGCCAAAAAATATAAATCACTAAAGGCAGAGCAGCACCCGTGATCATTACTTTGCGCAGTACTTTTATTTCAAGGCCTACGTATTTAACAATAGAAGGAATAGAGCCATGAAAGCCAAATGAGGTAAATATAACGGGGATCGCTGACAATATTAAGCCTTGCTCTACTGGCATCTCTAATAAGTGCTTACCTTGAACGTAGGGCGTTAACATATAGAACAAGCTAGCAAGTACAATGATTTTTATTGTAAATAACACCCTGTTTAATTTATCTACTTTACTGGTGCCTAGTGTTACTACACTCGCAATTATGACCGCCAATACAATTGAACCAAGTTGTGGAGCTATATTCACACTTAAACCTATATTTATACGCTCTTGGAGCTGTGCTCCGCCACCTGCAATATAAGCGGCACAAAGTGCATAAAATAAGAAAATCATCGAAAAATTAGCCACATACTGCCCGCGTTTTCCAAGCCAAAGTTTAGCTAAAGTATTTAAAGTAGCATCACGTGGTGCGTACTGATGAAGCTCTAGCATAAGCAACGCTGTGTAAGTCATTAACATCCAGCTCGCGACTATTAGCACTAATGCGGTATTAAAACCAAGACCGGCAGAAGCAATCGGTAATGCTAGCATTCCGGCACCAATAGTGGTTCCTGCAACAATTAACATGCTCCCTATTGTTTTATTTTTAAGCACTTAATTACCTTAATTATTATTAATATACATGCACGATATAACTAGTTACCTAAAACTCAAATAGTTTTATAATAAAACGCTGCAATTAAAATGTAACTTACAATTTACAGCTGTATTTATTAAGGCGTTTAGTGTTTAAAAAGTACTAAAACACAGTAGTGAGCGTATAATTTATTCTTTAATATATTCATTTATAAAAAGCATAGGGATGGCACGTGCCTGTTAAAGCTTCGTATTTTTTAATGGTTCTCATATGGTCTACAACGCCGCTAGGGATAGTGTGGAGCAGCGAAAGCGTATCGCCAACACTTGCAGTCCTCATGCGTATGCTTGTGGGATTGTTTATAGGCGGCTTAATAGTTGCTATTACGAATATTAGAGTACCTTGGAGTAAAAATGCGTGCTTACTTTATTTTTATTCGAGCATTGGTATTTTTGGTGGCATGTTACTTAGCTATATGGCTGCCAAAACGGTTCCCTCAGGAATTATCTCACTCATGTTTGGTCTAGCGCCGATTTTGTCGGGATTACTCGCTCAGCAACTACTAAACGAACCCAAATTTAGCCCAATTAAGTTAATGGCACTGGCATGTGCATTAATCGGTTTATATTTTGTTAGTTACAATCAAGTGCAGCACTCACAAACCCAAGGTATAGGCCTACTTTATGTGTTTATGGCTGTGTGTTTTTTAGCTTAAGTGGGGTAATGATAAAGCGAGTACAAATAGCAATTCACCCAATGGCGACCACCTTTGGTGCTTTAGTGTTTGTAACGCCACTATTTTTTATAGCGTGGTGGTTACTCGATGGAGAGTTAAATACTGCAAATTGGAGCGCAAAATCACTTTGGGCTATTGGGTATTTAGGCGTGTTTGGATCACTGATCGGTGCGCTTGCCTACTTTCATGTTTTACAAAACTTAAATGCAAGTACAGTAGCACTTACTACCTTAATTACCCCTAGTTTTGCTTTAGGGTTAGGTGCATGGCTAAATAATGAAATGCTTAGTCGAGAGTTGCTGATAGGTGCTGTTATTATTTTGATTAGTTTAGGTTTTTTCAATTTGGAGACAAATTTTTGAAATCGACCAAATTAAAAACCCAAGACTAAAAGCGCCCTCAGTGTGATCACATTTTAGCTATTTGGATAACTAAACGACGGTTTTTATTACGCCCTAAAATATTTTCGTTTGTATCCACAAAGCGTTTTTCACCTAAACCAGTTGTTTGCACCTTGGCTTCATCAACACCTAAACTAACCATGTAATCTTTAATTGATTTTGCACGTTTGCGTGAAAGGTCAAGGTTATTCCAACGTCCACCATAGCTATCGGTATACGAATCAATGCTAATGGATTCAATACTCGGATCGTTTTTTAAATACTCGGCAATCTTATCTAAACGCTGCTGCGAAGATTTAGTTAACTTACTGCTATTTGATTGATAATTCATAATGGTAAATGAAATATCTTCAAAGCTATAAGGGAGTAATTCATCTCGACACTGTAAAAATGCCCAATACGCCTGTTTAAAATTAACACTTGAAATACCAACGGCAATTTTATCGGCACTGTTTTGCCAGTCTTGATAGTAAAAGGTAGGGTAAAAGCCCTTTTCAAGTTCGGTTAGCATTTCCCATGATGTTTTATTGTCTAGCTCACCGTCAAACTTTTTGAGTAGCTTCATATTGGCAATATCGCGCGTAGGTAAGCCCGCACGCCAAGTAGGGGGACTGCTTTTAAACCCGCTATGTCATAATTTTCAGGCCTGACAACCATATCTAAATGAAAGCTGAGATTTTTGTTTTTACTTGCTGAAGCTTTAAAAATAGCCTCTCCATAGTAAGGAACTTCATGATTTAATTGGCATTGTAGCCTTGTTGTTTTAACCACTTCCCAGTTAGAGTTATCTTGATTAGCTGTATATTGGCGCATAGCAGCATAGGCACTACTATGGCATAGTGCGCTGGTGATACTCAGGCTAATTAATAGCAACTTAAACTTCATGGGGCATGCTCCAACACATCTTTCATGCCAATAATTTGGCAAAATACAGAGTAATTATATTTCAAGGTCAATAACACCTAGCTAGCTTAAACTTTAAAGCAAATTACATGCCTACAATTTAAGGCGCAATTAATCTAGCAATGCACTAGCCGAAAGGTACTCACTTTTGACATAATAGTGGGCTTATACCTATAAACCAAGAATACTATGGCAAATACTGAGCAAACACTTTTCGCAAAACGCTTTCGTGGCTTTTTTCCGGTTGTAATTGATGTTGAAACAGCGGGCTTCAATAAAAATACAGACGCTTTACTAGAAATTGCCGTTTCAGTTTTAAAAATGGATGACGAAGGATTGCTCAGCATAGATCATACCGTACACTTTCATGTAGAGCCATTTGAAGGCGCAAACATAGAGCAAGCTGCAATTGAGTTTAATGGTATCGATCCCTTTTCGCCATTACGCGGCGCAGTGCCAGAAGAAGACGTTATTAAAGAAGTTTGCAAAGTGGTACGCAAAGCTCAAAAAGCAGCAGGGTGTCAACGCTCTGTTATTGTGGCGCACAACGCAGCGTTTGATCATGGCTTTTTAAATGCAGCTATAGAGCGTAATAATATAAAACGAACACCATTTCATCCCTTTGTAAGTTTTGATACAACCACTCTTGCAGGACTTGCGTTAGGGCAAACTGTATTGGCTAAAGCATGCCGCGCTGCCGGTATTGAATTTGATAACAGCCAAGCACATTCAGCACTTTATGATACCGAGCGTACCGCTGAGCTGTATTGTTTAATTGTAAACCGTTGGCAGCAACTAGGTGGTTGGCCGTTAGCGCCACTAGATGATAGTGACGCCGAAGTGGATACACAAGATGGCACAGAAACTAAAATGACTGAGTAATTTTTCCTTCATTTAGTTTTAATAAATGGGGTGGATAAATACGCGAAAACTGTTTTGAATCTTTTGCTATTTTAAGCTCTACCCCTGGGTGCATTAACTCATTCACTTTTAAGCGGCAACTTGAAAGCAATTGCGTGATTTTTCGCTTAATCAACAATTTTTGACGATTAACATGCTCTGTACGTGCTTTTATATGTTGTTCATTTTCGGTTATTTTATTCAATAACTGCTGACGCTGAGTGGGCTCTGCAACTTGTCCCGCTTTTTTACGAGCTTGTTTTAAAGCAGTTACTTTAGTTGCAAGCACTTTTTCAAAATCAGCAATCTGGATCTGCTTGTCACGAAGTTCAAACCAGTTTTGTGCTAAAAGCACACGAGTTTTTGTTCCCGCTGGTGCACCGAGTTCGCCGGTTTCAATACGCATAGCGTCTAAAATATTGCCACCAATAATTTTACCGCGAGGTTTATCTGCTTTACCAACGCGTATTAACCGCCTTGCACTCATATCACAATGCAGTGCTTGGCGTTCAATAAATAAATCTTGTTCTGTTTTTATATTACAATATTGAGCGTAGCCAATTGAAATAGTACGCAAAGCTGTAATATGACATGTAAATGCTTCATTGTTTTCGCGTTTTCGACCAATAACCCCCTGCATAATTGTTACAGCACTTTTGCTCTCAACAATACCTGATTCTACAAACCCTATAACGGTAATATCGCCGTTTGCTTTAACATGCATACCATCTTTTATATCACCACTGATTATTACGCTACCATCAAAATCGACATGGCCAGTACTTACATCAATGTTATCAAAGCATAAAACATCATCTACACGCATACCGCGAGGCAAAGCAACGGGTACACCTTTACAATCTGCAATAAGTATATCTGGGTTGTTGGGGTCTATTTTAGTCCCTTCGAAAGGTTGTAATTGGTGCTCTTTTCCTGGTGTTGCAGGAATAATTTCACCAAATATAGTGTAGCCATCTTCACCGCGAGTGGCGGGTATGCGCTGCATAAGAGGTGTACCTGGTTTTACCGTGATGATTGCGCCAAGGTTTTTCATATCAACCTTACCGCCTTGAGTTGCTTGAGGGCTAAGCACACGATCTTGGGCTGTTGAGCATAAACGGACAAATCTAGCATCTTTGCCATCTTTAGGGTTACGTCCGTGAGCAATTATTGCACTGTAAGAGCTTCCAGCTGGTTGTTCAAACTGTTGACCTAAAAAGGAATCAAGCGCGCGAGGGCTTATTCCTTTTTTAACACCGGCATCAGCCAGTGCTTTTTGCGCACCTTCCATCGATAATAATAAACCACCTTTTGTAGTGGTAATGGTTGCTTCTGCTACCATGCCTTTTTCATCGATATTAATAACAACAGTTGCATTTACAGCCTGAGCAATAATTAACGACTCTTCTTTATAATCTTTGCTTTGAGAAAAAAGTTTACCAATGTTGGCCGAAATAACGTCAAAATCACAGTAGTCAGATTGTTCTAGCAGTTCAATTAACTGCGTTGCAGTTATTGGAAAACCACTATCAACAGGGTGTGCTATTAAAGATAAGTACCCCGTTTCTTCATTAAATGAAAAAACCGACATTTATTTATTCCCTACTTAATGTGCCTGTTATTATAATTGTTATATTTTTTATTGCTTTAAGGTGCATTTTTAATCCGATCAAAAAAGCCAGCACTCTATTGGAGCACAACTAGAGTCTCGTGTTAAGTAAATGTTGTTTAACTATGCAGCTATTTATAAAAATATGATTGTTTAATAGGCAGTTAGTATGAGGGCCTGCTTATTTTTTGAAGTTAAATTTGCCGAAGTGTATTTGGTTTTTATGCAAGGCAAAGCCTATGCTGTGCGGTTGTTCCCCATAGATAGGCGATAACGTAGCATAAATGCCAAACACACGCTGCCCTTTGGGTTCGTTCCAAGGGCTATTCACTCATTGTTGCTCGATTTTTACTTAGCCTACTACCTACTGCTAGGCTACAAACCTCACGCCGCAATTAAATCACCTCTATATAGAACAAATTTCAACCTAAAAGGTCAGCGAGTCCTAACAGATAAAATAAAAGCGAGTTAGTTCTTGAGTATCAGCGCCTTACTCAGTTATACTGCTCGCACGCTCTGAATGAGTTTACTGATTCAGGGGCTGATTAGGATTCGACGGAATTCAAGACGCCCAAGGTGCATGTCGAGGTGCGGTTTGCCTCGTTAAACAGCCGCAACCTAAAGTAATCGCAAACGACGATAACTACTCTCTAGCAGCTTAGGCTAGCTAGCGCTCCTTCCATGTATTCTTGTGGACTGGATTTTGGAGTGTCACCCTAACACCTGATCGCGACGAAAACCCTGGCCGGGGTTGAAGCGTTAAAACTAAGCGGCCTCGCCTTTATCTATCGTGTTCGTCCGAGATTTAAAGGTTAATTAAATGACGATACTAAACATGTAGTACCGACGGTTGAGGCTTTTCGGACGGGGGTTCAAATCCCCCCAGCTCCACCAATAAAGGTTTTTGAACTCGTTATTCGAAAACCATAAGAAACCCGCAAATTTGTTAATCCAAATTTGCGGGTTTTTTTATGCTTATAATTTAATTATTAATGATTGTTCAACGTTTGTAATAACTAAGCCTTAGCTGCTATTTCAGCGTTGTACAGCGCAGTAAGTAAAACCAATATTAACTTGCCAGAGGGGCAATGTAGCCATGCTTTAAGGTATACTTTCGCGAGTCATTTTATGATGAACGGAGGGAATATTTTACTGTTACAACAAATACTTGGTTATGCTAGTAAGCTTGGACCAAAAGTATAAAAGTGAGTTAAGAAACTCATTGAATGAGGGTTCGATTTAATTCAAAAATTAAATCAATGTAAAGTAGCGCTTAGTCTTTTTTACTTACTAACCAGCATTCTTCAAAAAGGAAGCTCTGCTCTTCGAAAGACATTAGCTCATTACTGGCGTGTCTTGTAATCAGTAAAAAACGACTCTTCAAGTATACTTGCATATAGAGAGGGTAGTTAAATGGCTAGAGGCGGTAAAATAAAAAACAGGAAGTAACCGAACAAGCTACCAAATAATCAAATAAAAAATATTATTTCCTTTATTAACAGTGAATTAAGTTTATTTAAAATCGTTCGAGTTTAATTTTAAAGAGTGATCGCTCTTATATTCGATCACCTTTGGTGCTCAATTTTATCATTTAACTACCATGTAAAAGTTAAACCAGAGTTTGCTTTGATAAATAGCATAACTTTATATAGTATCCTTATATACATTAATGGATTAGCCCCACTCTTAGGCTGTAAAGGAATACTTGTGTCACTCCCTGATTACCAATCTTTTATGACCCCGTTGCTAGCATGTTTAGCAAATGGTAAGACCGTTAAACTGCGTGATATTGATGCCGATGTTTACCGTAAACTTGGGCTTAGTGCCGATCAACTAAAGCTCCGCATACCGAGCGGTAAGCAAACCTATGCCTATCACCGTTTGGGTTGGGCTAAAACCTACTTAGTGCAAGCAGGTTTAATAGAGCAACCCAAAAGAGCCTTTTGTAAAATCACACAAAAAGGGCTAGCTGCAATAGAGTCGGGCGAGCCAATTAATAACCAATACTTAAGTAAGTTCGATGCTTTCCTCGATTTTAAAACACGCTCTAAAGATTCAAGTGAGCCCACACAAGTAAACACCACCAGCATAGTAAGTAATAACGCTGATAAAACCCCTGAAGAGCTCATAGAAGCTGCAGTAGACACGCTCAATACCAACCTAAGTGACGAAATACTAAAAGCGATATTAGCAGCATCCCCCGTATTTTTTGAAAACCTAGTGGTCGATTTAATGCTCGCCATGGGTTACGGCGGATCACGCAAAGATGCAGGCCAAGCCACTCAATACACGCAAGATGGTGGTATTGATGGTGTAATCAAAGAAGATAAACTTGGCCTTGAAATGATATACTTGCAAGCCAAGCGTTATACCAATAAAACAGTTGGCCGCCCAGATATACAAGCCTTTGCAGGTGCGCTTGATATGCACCGTGCTAAAAAGGGCGTTTTCATTACCACCAGCAGCTTTAGTAAAGATGCCCTTGAATATGTCGGCATGATAGAAAAACGCATAGTGCTGGTGGATGGCGCACAACTAACCGAACTCATGCTTACCCATAATTTAGGCGTAAGCACCAAACATGTATTTGAAGTAAAAGCGCTCGATAGCGATTACTTTATGGAAGATTAAAATGACAACTAATAATAACTTTTCTCAAACCGCTGCATTTATCTGGTCAGTAGCTGATCTCCTTCGCGGTGACTTTAAGCAGTCTCAATATGGCCGTGTTATTTTACCCTTTACCTTATTACGTCGCCTTGAGTGTGTGCTCGCACCAAGTAAAGATGCAGTAGTAGCAGAGTTTGAGCGTATTAAAGTCTTAAACCTGCCAGAAGATGCACAAGAAAAACTATTAATAAGAGCTACAAACGGCTTAACCTTTTTTAATACCTCGCCTATGGATTTAGGTAAAATGGGGCAGGGTGATATTAAAGCTAATCTTGAGCGTTATTTTCAATGCTTTTCAGCCGATGCCCGCGAAATATTTGAGCACTTTAAGTTTGATGAGTTTATAGGGCTATTAGACGACGCCAACTTACTTTTTAAAGTCGTTAAAAAATTCGCAACGACCGACTTAAGCCCGCAAGCTATATCAAATCACGATATGGGTTTAGTGTTTGAAGAGCTAATACGTCGCTTTGCTGAAAGTTCTAACGAAACAGCGGGGGAGCACTTTACCCCTCGCGATATAGTGCGTTTAACTACCTCACTGGTATTTATGGAAGACGACGACGCCCTAACCAAAGAAGGTATTATTCGCACCATTTACGACCCAACAGCAGGAACTGGCGGCTTTTTATCTTCAGGTATGGAGTACGTACACGAGCTTAACCCTAATGCAGTCATGCGCGCATTTGGCCAGGAGTTAAACCCAGAGTCTTACGCTATATGTAAAGCTGATATGCTTATTAAAGGGCAAGACGTAAGCCGTATTAAATTAGGTAATACCTTATCGAATGATCAGCTAGCAGTAGATAAGTTTGATTACATGCTATCTAACCCGCCATTTGGGGTGGATTGGAAAAAGATTGAAGGCGATATTAAAGAAGAGCATACCATTAAGGGTTTTGATGGACGCTTTGGTGCAGGCCTACCAAGAGTGTCAGACGGCTCATTGCTATTTTTAATGCACCTTATTAGTAAAATGCGCGATGCATCCCCCTCAGTAACCGATCATAACAATGGCGGGCGTATTGGTATTATTCTAAATGGTTCACCTTTATTTACGGGCGGGGCAGGCAGTGGTGAAAGCGAAATTCGTCGTTATATTTTAGAGTCTGACTTACTTGAGGCAATTATAGCCTTACCGACTGATATGTTTTACAACACAGGCATTGCTACCTATGTGTGGGTTTTGTCGAACAAAAAAGCACAGCAGCCAAGCGCTGAGCGTAAAAACAAGGTTCAGCTAATTAATGGCGCTAACCTATGCGGTAAAATGCGTAAATCTCTTGGTTCTAAACGTAATATCATGAGCGAAGACGACATTAAAGTAATCACTCGCAGCTTTGGTAACTTTGAGCAAGTAGAAACGACAACACTTGAAGAGCTAGGCTTAACTAAACCAACAGAGGCTAAAAGTAGCCGTGGTCGCCAAGCGGCTAACCCTAAAGCCGATGTAGCAAAAACCTTTGCCAGTAAAATATTTAATACCTATGAGTTTGGTTATCGTCGTATCACCATAGAGCGCCCACTCAGGTTGTCAGCGCAAGTAACTGATGAAGCCATTGCATCACTGCGTTTTGCACCTAAGCCTTACAATGCAGCCATGATGGCGCTGTATGAAAAATTTGGCACACAGTGGACTACTGACGACAAATATGGCGATTTAAGCGCTGTTGAAATTGAAGCCAGAGCTATTATTAAAGCCGACTTCCCAGAGCTGAAAGAAAAACAAATTAAAGATGTACTAGAGCCTAAGCTTTGGTTATTCCAAAAAGCCCTTATGAAAAAAGCACAGCAGCTACAAACACAATTAGGTGACGATGCTGGTGGCAAGCACTTGCAATCAGACGACTTTAACCAATTTGACATTACCTACACACAAGCGCTTAAAGTCTTAGATATTAAGCTCGAAACTAAAGAGAAAAAACAACTGCTCGATGCCATTACCTTTAAGAATCCAGCGGCAGAATGCGTGGTTGATAAACCATTTAAAGAACAAGCAAACCCAATGTATGGCGCATTTGAATACAAAGGTAATGTTAAAAAGTGGCAAGGCAAAGTAGTTACTTACAAGCAAGATGGCGACTTACGTGATAACGAAAACGTACCGTTAAAAGAGGCCTATTTAAACGGCTCAACTCAACCAAGTATCAGCACAACCCAAATGGTTGAAAACTACTTTAACCGCGAGGTAGCACCCCATGTAAGTGATGCATGGATAAACGACACTAAGCGCGATGACAAAGACGCCGAGCTAGGTATAGTAGGCTACGAAATACCGTTTAACCGCCATTTTTATGAATACCAGTCCCCACGTGATTTAGCTGAGATTGACAAAGAGCTTGATGCTGTGAGCAGTGACATTATGAAGTTGTTGCAAGAGGTACACTCGTAATGAGCAACAAACACCCAGCATTACTGCAAAGTGCAGAATACAAGCAATGGCTAACAGAGCTTAAACAAAAAGTGGCATCGAGCCAGCAAAAAGCCGTTGTTAAAGTAAATACCGAGCTTTTAACTTTGTATTGGCAATTGGGCGAAGAAATAGTCGCCCGCCAACAGCAAGCCGCGTGGGGCGATAAGTTATTAGCCCAACTAAGCCATGATTTAATTACCGAATTTCCGCAAATGAAAGGCTTTTCAAAACGAAATTTAGAGCATATTCGCCGTTGGTACTTATTTTGGTGTGGTGATGATGCAATTGCGAAACAAGCTGTTTCGCAATTAGTGCAAATCCCTTGGGGGCACAATATTCAAATTATTAGTAAGTGCAAAACCACTGATGAGGCGGCTTATTATGTGAGTAACACACTCGCGCATGGCTGGAGCCGTAATATGGGTTTATTAGGCGGGCAAGCCAAAGCAATGGTAGTAACTGGCTCACGCAAAGAGGCGGTACGTTACAAACTAGCGTTTGATAAGTATGTAGCTGAAGCTCTAGCAGAGCAAAAAACAGGTTACTCGACAATACGCGCTATGGTGGCTTTTTCAGGCGAAGTTGAGTTTACGAAGAGCGATCCTGATAGCGCTGCATTTTTAGATAAAAAGTTTACTGAAAAAAATATGAACCCTGACCTCAAAGGCCGCGATATGCGCAAAGCCTTTGATAGTGATGATTATCAAGTAATGCTGGTGGCTAATAAGTTTCAAACAGGGTTCGACCAACCAAAACTATGCGCTATGTATGTAGATAAAAAGCTAGGCGGCGTTGAGTGTGTACAAACCCTGTCACGATTGAATCGTACTTACCCAAGTAAAGCTGAAACAGGCACGTTTGTATTGGACTTTTTTAATGCCCCAGAAGACATACTAGAAGCATTCCAGCCTTACTACCAAACAGCAGAGCTTGCCGATGTTACTGACCCTCAGATTGTTTTTGATTTGTTTGAAAAGCTGCGTGCCAGCGGTATATTTTTGTGGTCTGAGGTTGAGCAGTTTTGTGCAGCCTTCTTTACCAAGAACAAGTCAAACGCGGCGATTAGCAATATTATTCACCCCGCTAAAGAGCGTTGGCAAAAGCGTTACGCATCGGCAATTGAGGCGTATATAAAAGCGAGAGAAATGTTTGAACGCACCAAAAAGACTGAAGACGCTGTATTAATAGCTAACGCAGAAACAAGCTTTAAAGAGTGCAAACAAGAAAAAGACCGCCTAGAGATATTCAAAAAGGATTTAGGCAGCTTTACCCGCTTTTACGAGTTTATGTCGCAGCTGGTGGAATACGACGACAAAGAGCTTGAAAAACTAAGCTTGTTCGCCCGCCACTTACGCCCACTGTTACGTGAAAAAGTAGTGACTGAAGATGAGCTTGATTTAGACAACGTAGTAATGAGCCATTACCGCCTATCAAAAATACGTCAGCAAGATATACAGCTAAAAGAAGACGCGCCTGATTACAAGCTTGAGCCAAGTAATGATGTGGGTAGTGCTAAAGCGAAGGATAAAAAAGAAGCGTTCTTATCTCAGATAATCGACAAGCTTAATGAGGTTTTTATTACTGATAACCTAACTAATAAAGACATGCTTAACTATGCCTATACAGTACGCGATAAACTAACCGAAAACGCCTCTGTAATGAGCCAGATTGCAAACAATAGCCCAGAGCAAGCAATGCTAGGTGATTTCCCTCAAGCGATGGATGACGCCATCTTAGGAAGCAGTGATGCACACCAAGAACAAATGATGCAGCTACTGTCAGATCCCGCAAGAAACCAGCAATTCGCGCGAGTGATATTTGACATGTTGAGCGGGTTTAAGGGCTAGTTTTTTTGAAATCGTAAGGTCTTTAATATAGGTATAGCGAGTACTACTTAACTTAAAAGGGAATATTATGAATAGAAAACAATTTGTAGAATCACTTGGCGGAGATTGTCAAAATTGGACATGGAGTTGGTCATTTATTAACAGGCAAAAAAAGCAAATTATATTTGGTGCATGGAATCATAATTCAAGTGATGGTAGTCAGCTTATTTTAAGTGACCGCTGGGAAAAAAATAAGAATGGCAGAAAGCAGAGTGGATATAGTCAGTCAATTGAGCATTTAAAGCTAGTTGAAAGTGGTGAGTATGAATTACTTACTTTTGAAATGTTTCGCTCAGAAGAAAAAACAAAAAATGGAAAAGTGAAAATCAAAAAAATAGTTCCGCTAGCTGTAAGTAAAACACTAACAAAAGAGGGGGTAACTTTTATGCGGATGAGCAGCTTGTCGAACAAGTATTGCCAGAAGAAGTAACTGGAGCGGATACATACATTGAGGGGGCAACTAAAGTTGTAACTATAAATAAGTATGAAAGAGATGTTAAGGCTAGAAAAAGTGTATAGCTCACTTTGGCTGTGTATGTCAGGTATGTGGTTTTGATTTTGAGAAAGTTTATGGTGACTTAGGAAAAGGGTATATACATGTCCACCACATTGTTCCATTATCAGAGATCGGCAAAGAATACGAAGTAAATCCAGAAGAAGATTTGGTGCCTCTATGTCCTAATTGTCACGCGATGGTTCACAGAATAAAGCCAGCAAAGTCTTTAGCAGATTTAAAATCGGAACTTAATAAAAATAAGTTATAATAATTTATTAAAAGAATCTAATGTCGGGATTCAATTATGATATTTCTTTTTAGTACCAAGGTTAGTACCAATTAAGCTGTTTGTTGGTTTTGTATTTAAGTTAAAACAGTGTGTTACGATATTGATTAAGACTCCCCCAGCTCCACCAATAAAGGTTTTTGAACTACAGATCTTCGTTTTTAGGATTTTATTTTTGACTAATTAACGTTTGTCACTTAATACTTGAACTCAAGTAACAATAAGTAATACCAATCCGCAATAATACTTAATCAATTTGAGGGATTAAATCTGGCGTTAACTGCGTAAAAATTTCTGATATACGACTACATCTCGATGCTGGATGCAGAGCAATGAGTGATAACAACTAAATAACGAAATTTTTGCCTTATTATCGATACGATTTTCTTAGCTCAAAATAATCTCTTAATTAAGCGAATTGATATAATAAACATTAATTGATGCAAGGAAGTTAATTATGGCTAACTTAGTAATTTGCTGTGACGGCACATGGAATAATCCTCAACAAGAAGACAATGGTGCTCCCGCACCAACCAATGTCGTCAAGCTCTACCACGCGCTAGCGAAAAAAGATAATTCAGAGGTCACTCAAAAGTTGTACTACCACCCAGGTCTTGGGGGCGAAGAAACGGGGCTAAAAGATTCTATAATTGATGGAGCTTTAGGTAAAAGTATAAAAAGGCATATTTGTAGTGCTTATCATTGGTTAGCGAGTAACTACAACGAAGGCGACAAAGTATTTATTTTTGGGTTTAGCCGAGGAGCATTTACGGCGAGGAGTTTAGGTGGGTTGTTAGGGCTTGGGCTACTTGATTTTAATAAGCTTGAAAATAACAAAGCGCGGTGGGAAAAGACTCATGGACATTTTGAAAACTATAAGTCAAAACTAGAGAGGATCCCTAAGAGTTTATATATTAAAAATAAAAAAAGCTTACCGATTCATTTTATAGGCGTATGGGAAACGGTGGGGGCGTTGGGTATACCAAATGACATGGAGCTATTTAACTTGTTGGATAACCCTGCGTCATGGCGTTTTCACGATACTAGTTTGGGAAAACATATAAGTATTGCTAGGCACGCAATGGCAATGGATGAGAAGCGAAGTAGTTTTTGTGTTACTCGCTGGAGTGAAAATTTAGTTGATCGAGACGTTAAAGAAATGTGGTTTCCGGGCGTACATTCCGATGTAGGTGGCGGGTATTATGATACAGATTTATCAGATATTGCACTTGAGTGGATGATAAAGGAAGCGCAGGAGAGCGGTTTATTTTTTCGGGATAACATTTTAAATCAGCTTAATCCAAATCCTTGTGGCGTACTTCATAATTCATTTAAAGGAATATTTGCTAAGTTTAGATCTCGTCCGCGCAATGTGGATTGTGTGATTACAGCAAATAATGAAAATTTCCACGAAAGTGTATTTAAGCGTCAAGAAATATCGCCTATTGAACATCCTGAATATTGGCCAACAATAAAATTAGAGGTTGGGGAATCGACGGTTGTTAATGTATTTGCTAAGCAACACTGGACTCCAACGTATATTTACATGAATAAGGGTGAGCGGTATATTTTTGACTCTGAAGGCGAGTGGCAAGATAGTAAAGATGAATGTGATTGGCTTGGTACAGAGGATGGAAAATTAACGGCGGGCGACATTATTCGATTTGCATCGTCTATGTTGGGAATGACTGAACGTAAATTTAAACAAGCAACGCAGAATCGCTCTACCGATTTTTGGGGAACTAAACGGGTAGAGCATATGCGATGGTTTATTGCTGTTGGGTGTATCGCAAACGATTCTGGTAAAGCGCAGGCGGTTACAAACGATGGTAGTCCGCACCCTCATCAGTATGAAGCTCTCTCGCATTATCAAAAAAACTCGAAGACGTTACAGATTAGCTCCTCGGGCTATTTTTATGCTTTCCCAAATGATGTGTGGTCTTTTGTACCATAATAATCAAGGCTGCATTCAACTCAGGGTAACTCGAAAGTCATAGTGGCTAAAATATTAATGTGTAGCCTGTTTACTTAACTTATAAGCAGAGCTTTGAGGAGTCACTTCATTTTTCGTCCTTTTAGTGGCTTTTTCTATTATGTTTTCGAGAGGTTGAGTACGTACACACATAAGTACATTATTCATTGCTTGGCAAGTACCGGTTGCTTTTTGATTATGTGTTGTATAAGTGCACGTTTGGTTAAGTTTTTTGTTTTCACATGCATGCCAAGGTGCGGTATTACCATGGCCTGCGTGGCTAAGCGCATAAAATGAGTTGCCTAATGTAAAAATCACAATAACCATTTTTGATATAGTTAACATTTTCATGTTGTTGTCCTTTTTATTGTGCGGTTTCGCCTTTGTAACAACCAATAAACATATTTTCTGAGACGCTTGCTGCATGGTAATGATAGCCGCGTGTGTCGTCGTAATGTCCTCTGCATTCATCTAAATCAGTTGGTTCTGTATTATTGCTCCCTAGCATGGCAAAGATCCCAAAACCATCAAATGCATAACCTACCATTGCAGCATGTCCGTCTGATTGAGCTTGCGTTTGGCTACAACCTGCTTCGCCATGATAGTGGTAGCCTTCATTAAGGTTTATGTGGCCTGCACAATCATCAAATGCGGCTATGGTATAGGCACTCAAAATGGCATCTACAGGGGCTGGAGCAGCTAACACAACTCCATTAAGCGCGATGCCTATATTTGATCTACCAACACTATTTGCTTGGTTTGCGGTTACGGGGGTTATAGGTATTAGAAATGATTGCGAGATACCACCATTTACATACTCTATTGAACATTCTACGCAGTGGTTTTGGTATTGTTCTTCTACATTGGGCCTTGCTGCACCATCGCATGATGCATACGTATTTGTGATATTTACTTGTCCTGTGCTTTCGTCATAAAGTTTCCAGTGGCTATCATTATATAATGCGGGTAAATTTAAAATAAAATCACCGGTAATGTCATATACCTTGCCATTACCATCAAACCAAATACCCGCTTCATCAGCATTTGAGGTAATCGTGTTTGGGCAAAAAATACCTATTTCATGATTTGCAGGTGCACCTGCAATCTCAATTTTATAGCATGACGTTTCATCGCCATTACTTAATGTACACAATTGAGTTGTTATAGCTGATACCAATGCACCACCTTCGAAATTAAAAGGGTCTACTTCTATTACTGTAGTCGTTGTTGTATTGGGTGAAGTATTATCAATAATAATCGCTTCTGTTTCAGTTGTGTCTTTGTCGTTATTGCTACCACATGCTGATAACCCAATGGCTGTTACACTCATGAAAACAAGCTTTAAAAACTCTGATTTTAGTTTTATCACGTGATTAATCCAAATAATGAAGTGGGCTATAGGGTATTTGTTAAATGTGCAAATAAAGCGCAAAAATTAAGTAACATTACACGCAGGTAAAATGGCTGTTCAGGCTGATGAAAAATAGCAGTAGACCTTGGTATATTTAATCGCCATTATTATGGCTCTATTAAAAGCATGGTTTACAGATGGATTTATTTACCACCGATCTTATTTCGCCTCTGTTGGCGAGCGTTTTTATTGTGTTAGCGGGCTTCACTTCATTTTTTCAGCTGCATTCGGTGCCGGCGGCGGGTTGATGTTGCTTGTTGTGATGGCATCATTTATGCCAATGACGTTGGTTGTGCCTGTACATGGGCTTGTGCAATTAGGTTCGAACACAAATCGGTTATTACTCAGTTTTAAGCATATAGACAAAAGAATGTTTATTTATTTTACGCTTGGAGGGAGTGCAGGGGCTATATTGTCGAGTTTTGTTATTGTCGATATTCAACTTGATGCTATGAAATTAATAGCGGGGCTTTTTGTAATTTATTTATTGTGGGGAAAATCCCCACTGCGTTACAAAGCAGTTCGGTCGTGTGGCGTTTTTTTCCGGCTTTGTTACCACGTTTATTTCTATGTTTGTTGGGGCAAGTGGCCCACTCGTTGGAAGTTGCTTGCACATGAGCAATTACAGTAAGCTGCGATTTACGGCGACGTTTTCTGGCATTATGTCGGTTCAACATTTATTTAAAGCGAGTGTATATGCAGCGGTTGGTTTTAGCTTTTGGCAATGGTTGCCTTTGGTTGGAGCAATGATTTTAAGTGTATTTTTAAATGCATATTAACATTACTGGCATTACAGCTAGCTTGGCAGGGCCTTGAGGTAATATTTAATTAACTTGAACTCTGGGCAATAAATCTATCTCAAGTAGTTATTTTAAGCGCTAACTGCGTTAAATTTACTTTGTTCTCACTGAAAGCTCTGGCTAGAGATAAATAAATTTAAATATTATTATGGTTCAATATGTTAGTAAATCCCTTAACCAGAGTTCTGGTTAAGGGATTGGTATTACATTGTACTAATTTTGTGGTTTTGTTGGCGTTTATTTAACAGCGGATTTGATAGGTTTGTCACCATCGAACAGTTCAAAAATACGGTTGCTATTTGGGCTGTTAGTTGCAATATGAAGTAATGCATTAGCAACATTTTCTCGGCTAATTTTAGCTTTGTCACTGTCTTTAGGGCGTTCGGTTGTTACTGCTAACGATGCTTTTTCGTCGGTTAATGTAGCAGGGCGAATAATTGTGTAATTTAAGCCACTGTTAATTAAATGCTCATCAGCCATATGCTTAGCTACAAGGTATGGTTTCAAGTCGCCATTTATTGATTCGGGATCGTCTGCACCAATAGAGCTAACCATGATGAAGTGTTTTGTTGAATGTTCACGGGCGTAGTTTGCAGCTTTAGTTGCTGCCCATAAATCAATTAAAACGGTTTTGTCGTCGCCAGTACTACCGCCCGAACCTGCAGCAAATATAACTTGATCGCAGCCTTTTAGTGCGTTGCTAAAGTCGCCTTCGAGATCTTGCTCTACAATACTTAAAAAGGGCTTTTTAAATCACTTAGCTTGTTTTTATCACGCACTAGGGCAACCACATTTTGTTCATTTTTTAATAATAACTCAGTGGTCATTTTACCAATTTTACCGCTTGCGCCAATAATTAAGGTCTTGCTCATAATTAATTCCTTCTTAACTAGTACCAATTTTATTAAAAAGTGAATATTCTGGCGAAGATAGTAACTTACTAACGTTGTTAAAATTATTTATACAGATCACTCTGTGTCATAATTTTTACTTTGTTATTAAGCTATTTTTCATCGTTATAATAAATCACTAATTTAATGCTGTTGGTATAAATAAATTGAAAAGTAATGTGCTGTGTAAACAGACCTTGGGGTAGGCGTTTATTTTTAAAGGGTAAATTTTAGTTTAAATGAGCTAATTTCAAAAAATACTTTAATTAAAATACGATACTTAACTGAGTATTAAAATTAGCTGTTTTTATCGTGTTTTTTAGAGTTTTTTGATTGGTTGTTATGCTTTTTACATATTATCGCGATGGTGTAAGTTAACAATACTTTTTGGCAGTTATATTTTTAGGTTGTGTAGCGTTTTTGTTGGGAAGGCTTTTAATTATAACTTTTTAAGCGGTGTTTTTTAGCTTACCAAAAAGCACCGCTGTTGCTTAAATTTTATTACGAATTAAATCTCTGACGATAAACCGGGCAGGATGAATCGCTTGGCTAACACGTTCGCTTAACGGGCGAGGTTCATTGTTTAAACAGCTAATAAGGTGCTCTGCACTGAGTGGGGCACTACACAAAGCACGTGCGCCAAAACCGGTAAAAATATGCAGACCTTGCTGTGATTTAGTTAGTTGCTGGTACTGATAGCGCTTACCTAGGCGCAAGTTAGCAAAGGCTGTAATGTAATCACTTTGTTCACACCATTGTCCTGCCATAGGCAGGTGGTCGATAAATGTGCAGCGCACAGCCGCTTTTGCAGAAGTTATGTTGCCAAGCGTTGTTGCAAATTCACTTTGTTTATAAAAGTTAAGCAGTTGTTCGCGGTTTAACTGATTGTCGAGCGCTGTAACTTGACGGCTTTTGGTATTTTTTTCAAATGTGGCACCCATACAGTGATGATCTAAATAAGCAGGAGTAAAATAGCCTTTATGACATAGTACTGTTTTTAGTTTGTTTGATTGCTTACTTGCCTGAACATGCGAAACTTGACCTCTTACGCCTACAATAGGCAACGCTTTTGTTTGCTCAAATGAATCACTGTGCTCGCCTGCACAAATAATTACATCACTAAAAGGACCTAACTGCTCATCATTCGTTAATAAAAACCAACCGCTGTCAGTTTTTTTAAGCTGTTTTATATTGCAGTTAAATACGCTTTTAAATGGGTTTATGCTATTTGCAGCGCTTAACATGGCGTTTACTAATTGCGGAGGGTTAACCCAGCCGCCTTGTTCAAAAAATACGCCCGAATAACCTGTTTTTACACCCACTATTTCATCACCTTCCTCGGCTGTTACATTACGCATTAGCTGGGTTGGCCACAGCTGTTTTTGCGCTAAGTTTTCGTGTTTATCGGCGAGAGGCTTTTTTACTGCGTGTTGTAATACGCCGCACCAATCGTAATCAAAGCTAAAGCCGCTACCGAGTAACTGGTTATACAAACGTTTTGCGTATAAAAAGCTATGTGCGAATAATTCACTGTGCGGTGAATTTTTAGCTTGTAGGTGAGGGTAAATAGCACCTTGTACATTATGCGAAGCGCCCATTGCGGGCTTTTCATCTTGGCAGAATAATTGGCTTGCAATACCACGCTTAGCTAAGCTGTATAAAACACAACTACTGGCAATACCACCGCCAATTACAGCCACATTTTTAAGTGTGCTTTTATCTTGGTTAAAATAAGATGGAGCCGATTGTGAACTATTAGCTTGTTTGAGCTTTGCGAACAGTATGTTTTGTTTTTTGCTAAAGCCTTTTGTTTTTTCAGCACTAAAGCCAGCCTCTATTAATCCTCGTTGAACAAAGTCAGCGGAAGTAAAAGTCGATAAGGTTGCATTAGCTCTTGTTATATCAGCCATGGAGTTAAATAAACTTTGTTGCCACATATCAGGATTTTTACTTGGCTCAAGCCCATTTAAATACCAAGCATCAACGATTCCAGATTGTGGGTAGCTCATTGCTTGTATTGATTCAAGTGCATCACCTAAGTACAAATCGAGGATAACACGGCCATTATTAAATTCGAGTCGATGACATCCTTCTAAATTTATAGGGTACTGGGCAAGTAACTCTTCACTTAATGGCTGAAAAGAAGGCCATGCTTGTAAAAGTTGGCTTAAGTTAGCCAATTTTAATGGGTGCTTTTCAAAGGAAATAAAATGCAGCCGTTTAACACCTATATCTAATTGATTTTGAACTTGTTGGCGTGCAATGTGGTCATTAAAGCACTGCCATGCATTTAAAAAGTTAAGGCCGGTACCAAAAGCGGTTTCGGCTATAACAAAATGTGGTTGGTCATGATTTTGTAATCGAGTATCTATATTGTTTTGATCATAAAACACATAATGGGATTCGGCCAAGCCATTATCATCAGAAAAATAAATATCATCGAAGTCGCTGGCAACAGGAGTACCTGAGTGATTAAAGTGTATTTGCGCGTTTTTGATCATGACTTATAAGGTTTACAAATAATATTTTTAATTATTTTACGTGTTTTCTTTGTAATAGTCTGGCGTTATTTATAAGCTAGCGGTTCAGAGTACAAGTGTACGCTAGAAAGCTGACCACTTAGGTGATTAAATTCGCGTAAAATAGAACACAATTGAGTATTAAGCTAAGGGAATTACCCATGAGAAGAGCTGTAATTACAGGTATCGGTGTTGTATCAAGTATCGGTAACAACAAAGAAGAAGTATTAGAATCGCTAAAAACAGGTAAGAGCGGTATCGCTTTTAACCAAGAATTTGCTGATTATAAGTTACGTAGTAACGTATCGGGTAAAATTGATATTGATGTTAAAGCCCATGTTGATCGCAAAGCAATGCGCTTTATGGGTGATGCTGCTGCTTATTCTTATATTTCGATGACACAAGCAATCGAAGACTCAGGTTTGTCTGACGAACAAGTATCTAATGAGCGCACGGGTATTATTGTTGGCTCTGGTGGCGGTTCGTCTAAATGGCAAGTAGAAGCCGCTGATATTTTACGTGAAAAAGGCGTAAAACGTGTGGGGCCTTATATGGTGCCACGTACTATGGCAAGTACAACTTCTGCTTGTTTAGCAACCCCTTTTAAAATTAAAGGTGTTAACTATTCAATTAGCTCAGCATGTGCAACATCTGCGCACTGTATTGGCAACGCGGTAGAACAAATTCAACTTGGTAAACAAGACGTTGTATTTGCTGGTGGCGGTGAAGAATTACACTGGACATTAGCAATGGAATTTGACGCTATGGGCGCACTTTCTACTAAATACAACGAAACACCCGAAAAAGCATCTCGTACATATGATGCAAACCGTGATGGTTTTGTTATTTCTGGCGGTGGCGGTATTGTTGTAGTTGAAGAACTTGAACATGCCCTTGCGCGTGGCGCGCACATTTACGCTGAAATTGTTGGCTACGGTGCAACATCAGATGGCTACGACATGGTTGCTCCATCTGGCGAAGGTGCGGCACGTTGTATGCGCCAAGCTATGCAAGATGTAGACAGTATTGATTACTTAAATACTCACGGTACATCTACACCTGTAGGCGACGTTAAAGAGCTTGGTGCAATTCAAGAAGTGTTTGGCGGTAAGTCACCAATGATCAGTGCAACTAAAGCTATGACAGGCCATGCTCTAGGTGCTGCGGGTGTTCACGAAGCAATCTTTTCATTATTAATGCTAGAGCACAGCTTTGTAGCGCCTTCAATTAATATTGATGACCTAGATGAGCAAGCGGCTGGTTTAGATATTATTACTGAACGTCGTGATGTTGAACTCAATACGGTTATGTCAAATAGCTTTGGCTTTGGTGGCACAAACGCGACTTTAGTAATGAGTAAATATAAAGGCTAATTGGTTCTACTTAGTTTTTATATAATTTATAGCCGCTCACTTTATAAGTGAGCGGTTTTTTACTTAAGAATTTATAAGTTATTGCGATTGTTTTTCGTGCTTTTTATTAATAATACCAACCTGCATAAATCTTTGATCAATTTAACGAATTAAATTGCACTATAACGTCGTTAAAAATTTTTTATTTAGAACACTAGATACAAAAATTTTTGCCTAGTTCTAGCGTAATTTTCTTAACGTTAAATAGAACCCATATATAAGCAGATTGGTATAATCATTTGTGGAGGGCCTATGCAGTTATTTACAGAAAGATTAAAAATGCGGCAATTGAGTGATGCTGATTGGTCTGTTTTTTTGCAGCTCCATCGTGAACCCAGGGCGCGAGCATACTTTGTTAAAAATGTTAACCAAAAAGAAGTTCTTCTCTAAAAGCATCATCATAACAAGCTCTTACACACTTACTTCTTATTGACCCCTTGCTTTTCGTATGCTGCTTTATCATGTTCCTAACGACGCGTCTAAATAGTGCCATATGTTGCGCACTTAATGGCTCATTTATTTGACAGGCATCTTCTTTAAATACGACATCCAGTATCCAGTGTTGCTGATTTTCTATCAGCCAATGTTGTCTTATTGCTTTACTTATCAATATATTGTCTGTCAACGATGTTAGGTAGTAATGTGTGTCAATACTCGTTCTATTACCCTTCGTTCGCTCTCGCTGCACCGCAACGATTGTCCTAACTGATGGCCAGCTCTCTTTAATTTCACTCGGTAATAAACGCGCATCAAGACAATCTATCGTGCGTACTTCTTTTCGCCCATGCCCTGCATCTTGTGTTACATGACTAAGTATCTCTGAGTTTTCAGATTCATACTGGTGTGTAAATGCATCTTGAATCGCGCTATAAAGTTTCTTTTGATTACCCTTTGCTTGCACTAGATAATCTGCATGTCTGCTAATTAGCTGTTTTAGCGTTTCTTTTTGGCAGTGCAAAGCATCAAGTGTAATGACGGTGTTATTGATATCGAGTATTTTCAATAAATCCCGAACTGCCGGTATTTCATTCGTCTTACTGCCAACTGTTCGGTGGAATAATGTGAGACCTGCCTCACAATCAAATGCTGAGACGAGGTGTAATTTATCAGCAATGTGTTTACTTGCTCCGCGAATAGTTTTGCCATCGAAGGCAATGACAGGATGCGCTGATTTAACGCGGTTTTGATTGACCCAGCTATACATCGCGAGTAGTAATGAGTCAGTATCAACGGTTCTAAAAATCCGAGCAATACTATGTCGAGTGGGTATGCCATTTTTGAAAGAACGAAATCCTCTTAACCAATTAAGCTTACTTTCGCCATAGACTTCAATATCTTGCCAGTTTTCACACCCTGATGTAACGGCAGTAATAATAAGAAAAAGCACATCAACTAAGTTATGGTGTTGATTTATATGTGAACGATTATCTTTGACGAGTTCTAAATGTGAGAAGAGTGACATAATAAGTTTAAGGTGATTAAATTTATGGTATTAGATCATAAAATTTGTTTATTTACAAAGTGTGATCCCGCCCTGATCGTGAACCCGACGTGCTTGAATATTGCTTTGATATGCCAAAAGAAGTATTTGTGAGACAGCGGTTTGAGCAGCGCTTACCTATTTGGGATCCGGACTCTCGCCATCCATTATGCTTTGCTGTTATAAACAATGAAACACAGGAGGTTATAGGTGTTACTGGTTTTACTTATGATGGAATAACTGCAGAACTAGGGTATTTATTTTTACCAAAACACTTCTCTAAAGGGTACGCAACTGAGTCGTTAAGAACTGTAATCGAATGGGCGTGGCAAGAATGTGGTATCAAACAGTTTAAAGCTGTGGTGACACGGGGTAATACAAGCTCAGAAAATGTATTGAGCAAATGCGGATTAACACAGACAGACGCTATACCTCAATCACATATTATTGCTGGTACGCGTTATGATGATTTAATTTACACACTCAAAGTCTAATACCAATGCGCAATAATACATAATCAATTTGAGGGATTAAATCTGGCGCTAACAGCGTTAAACATTCTAAGTTATAAATTTATCAAGGCTATTAAACAGCCCAAGACTGGAAGATTCTAATCTTGAAAGGTTAACAACGTTAGGTGGGTTTATTGGGCTAGAAAGCTAGCCCCTAATAGAAGTAGACGTTTACAAATGCTGCTCTATTGTTTTACGATCTTTTTCTGGCATGTTTTCCACGACTAAATTAAATGAATTATCGATCATTCGTTCTATTTCGCCTTGTGGAATCGAACCATCTAAAATAACAGTATTCCATAACCGTTTATTCATATGATAGCCTGGGATCACTGCAGGGAAAATGTCGCGTAACGAAAGTGCTTCATCAGGATCGCACTTTAAATTAAGCCACCAAATAATTTCTCCATCGTCATTTGTTTCACCATCATTGCCAACGGCAAGAGTAGCAAACATTTTATGATTCACTTTATAAACATCAACCTCTTGAGCAAACGGTTTTGTAACTTGAACAAGTGGCTTTTTAATTAAATACTCATGCACTCTTATTTGGTCCATGATCCATTCCTTGAAGTCATACTCGGTACACATACCATAGCATTATTTTATTAGTTTTGTGATACGAAATATCGATTGTCTTCATTTTTTTAGCATTAATACACTGAAGTATTGGAAGTTATTTATATTGATACAGAGATAAACCTTCTAAATACAAAAATCAGCCTATGAGATATTATACCAACCCGCAATAATACTTAATCAATGTGTGGTATTAAATTTGGCGTTAACGGCGTTAAAAACTTCTGACAAAGAGCAACTAAATAATGAATTTTTACCTTGTTACCAACAAGGCTTGCTTACCTAAAGTAAACCAGTTAATAGGCTAAACTGACTTAGGTAAAGACGAATAGGCAATGACAGCGGCATCACGTTGAGCGAGATCTGGTTTAGTTGTATTTTTACTATAAAGAAGGCAAAACTCTGTGGGATCCCCTTTGGCTGTTAAGTAATATTCATGAGTGAATTGTAATAGAACTTCTTTCCAACGCTTTGTAATTGAATCGGGGGCGCTTGGTAAAGAATTTAAAATGAGTTTCGATTCTTCAAAATTACTATTAATTGCAACATTCAGCATGTCATCGTTAGCAGCCGCCAACCAACTAGATCCATTATTACCTACGCAAAGCAATGGCATATAAGGTGCTAGAGCTGGGCACACATCATTTTTGTATATTTCGACTTGCCAGTATGGACGGGCTATTTTTATAAACTGAGTAAAACTTTCAATTGTCGTAAATTTGGATGTTGCCAAAGGTAAAATTTCGACTCTTGGCTTATTTGCATTAACGGTGTCATTGGCAACATCGATATACCATGACCCGAATATGAGTGCGTTTTGAAAGTATTCATCTCGTAATGACCCCCATGCTTTTTTTAAATCGGTACCTTGGTTAATACGCTTTTTAATAAGCACAGCCCCGGTTTATCTGTTTGTGGTAGTTGTATTTGCAATAATGAAAACACTTCATCGCGAATTTCTCTACAACGCCCTATTGGGTAGGGTTTATTGGCAAAATAAGGCATTTTAGGCGCAAGTGTTAAATCGGCAATTAATCTAAGTTGTGCTAAATCGTTGCACAACATAGTTAGCTGCTTTGGCGTAAGGCTGTTATTAAGCACTCATATTCCTTATAAAATCTACTGCGACTATTTTAGCTGAGCTTGTGTATAAGCGTCATTTCTTAGCCACCTTAACATGTTTGGATAACCGTTTGGGTGATTGGGCTGTTCACACATAAACCATGAATATAAAAGAGGGTAACCAAAACCAGTGCTGTTGGTAAAGGCCTCGATTAAGTTATCAGATGCCCCTTTATAACCCTGTTCATGAAATAAAATATCCGGGGCGATATTTAAATAGCAAGCTGCTGCCCACGACCAAGCTATTGCAGTCATTTCTTCGGCCGCTTGATGATCATGGTTTTTCATATCCCCTGTTAAACACGTTCTTGTCGCTTCTGAAGTAACTGCAATATGACCTGCTTCATGAAGAATATCACCTGGGTATAACAGTTTTTCTAAATCAAGTAATAAAGTGCCTTGTTCTATTTTAAGGCCGGGTAAAAAGTCATTTCGTGTAACGTTTCATACCGGTGGTTTATACCTATATCAGTAAGAAAGGCTAAAATATTTTCAACCTCAGTTAACTGCTTATCTGTATTGTGTTCAGTGCTAATAGTCATAATGATTTGAGATTACTGTTAGTGACTAGCCAATGTTCAAATTCTTCAATACTTTGGCTTTGATAAAGTGCTGCCGTTGTTTCATGGTACGGCAGCGTTAATGAATCTAGTAGCTCTGTCCATAATGCCCATTCATCGTCGGCAATACTAAAAGGGTGACCGGATTTAGCTGCTTGTGCATGCTCAAACATACGCTTTACAGCAGGCAATCCCAAGTTATTGAGATCTGTAAATCTTGCCAATTCATTCATCGTTTTAATCGTGTTTTTTATTGGGAATGTAAATATAAAGTCTGCATTGTTAGGTGTTATGTATTCATAATGAATAGCTTCACCACCACGAAGCTGCGCATCATGAGGTAAAAAAGTAAGCGGTATATTTAAACTACATTGATTTTCTGTTAGTTTATGGTGTTTGTATACTTGAATGTCGGTTGTTAGCTTGAGTCTGTAATTAGTATCAACGCCATTTGGGATCAGCATACTGCCTTTAAAGGTGGATGTATCCCCTGCATTTAAACGCCTTGCTTCGTCGATGTTTAAGCAATAAAACTCTTTTAGGAGTATGTCAGTGGTAATACTCCCTTCTATAGACATTAAAGATTTAAAAGGTGTTAGCCATGCCTTTAAAGAAATATTTTGTGGGATTAAGGTGCCAGAATTATGCAAGTATTGGCATAAATGAGAGAAAATGAACACTTGAGGTTCTCGCTTTAATAGCGCTGTCATAGTTTCTGAAATAATGATGTCAAATTGCTGAGAGGGGGCGCTTGCCAACAAGTTGCGTCATCACACGTAATTGCAACAATGTTTTGGGTGATTGAAAAGTGCTTTACTAGCTTTTTAATTGCACTGATGTTTTCTGGGTGAATGTCAATGAGTGTGACTTTTATACGTGAGTTTGTGGCAAGACTTAAGTAAGGAATAAGTAACGTGCCATAAGGCCCCGTACCAGCATAAAGAATATGAATATCATCAGTCTTTGCCTTTAAACGTTCTTCAATGGCGAGCTTAATACCTTGCATAAATATTTGTGTGCGAAGAGTCTCTTCAGTGCATTTAGCTGCTTGTACAGGAGAAATTGCAACGCCTTGGGATGTATTTTCATCATTCCAGTCATTCATATCTAAGTCAGTTGAAATAGACGTAATATTCCCTAAGTAATTTTTTAAATCGTTGATAAAAGGCTTCATCAACCCCGCATCAGCTGGCTCATTTAGCAAATGTGTAACCGCATTACGGTATCTGTTCAGTAACTCAATAGTCATATCGCTCCCTGTATTTAGCTAAAAAATCGTTGCTCGCAATAATATAGCACTCTATTCTAATAAAGTTTAGATTGTGTTAATAAATCAATTTAAGGAGTTTTACGCGTGGCAGATTCAAGTCTAAAATCAGGCAAGGAAAAGGAGTTATTATGCAAAATGAGTTGATAGTAAAAGTACCACCTCCGCACACAATAACGCAGAGTACACTTCCTTGTTATAAAGAAACTGGGCGCTTAGGTCTATTTCAATTAAAGCGAATGTGGCACAAAGTACAGTTACAAAAAAAGGCTGTGCGGATAAAAAAATAATAGAAGATGAATGGTCGCTTGATGTCATGATTATGGACACTTTAGGCTTAGGGCTCACACCGACTATAGAGTCTATTTTTGCGAGTGATAGTTTTTTCGAATTTGAAAGTTGGGTAAAAAAACGCATGGTAGAGCTATTTCAAACGCAAAAATAAATCAGCTTAATAAAAACATTGTTTCATTTTTTGAGAAAACAGACATAAAAAATGAAACAGTATTAGTAGAGACGCCTCGTCACTATATTTTAACGCCAGTGCATTGGCAAAGCTGGGATGATAATGGTTATGTTATTATTCCAGAGTTGGTGTCAAAAAAATTATGTGAAGACGTTTGTAATATGCTTTATGAACGTTTGAAAATGGATAAAAACAACCCCGCTTCATGGTATAGCTGTCATGCGCTTAAACAGGGGGTTATGGTACAAATATTTAATGATATAACCATGCAAGTTATACGTTCTCTTCCTCAAGTTCGAGATGTTTTTGAGCAACTTTGGGGGAGAAAAACTTAATAGTAAGCACTGATAGGGTTAGTTTTAATCCACCGCAGACAGAAAGTTGGCAGTTTCCTGGGCCAAATCTTCACTGGGATATAGACTTTAATAAACCACTCACCTTTGCAACGCAAGGGTTACTGTACCTTACTGACGTTGCCGCTGAGCAAGGTGCGTTTAGTTGTGTACCTGGCTTTCATAAAAAAATAGATGACTGGCTAGCTAACCTACCTAAAAATACTAATCCACACTCTTTTAATTTCGATAAATGCAACAGCACTCCATTAGCGGCAAAAGCAGGTAGCTTAATTGTTTGGCGACATACATTACCTCACGGTAGCTGTCCAAATAAGGGAAGTAGGCCTCGTGTTGTACAATATATAAACATGACGCCATTAAAAATAAGTAGCTAAAGACTCGCTATGAGTAATAAATAATGCAGTGTAATAGAGTGTAATATTTTTTATCTTTAACTTGTGCCACACTTATAGATAGTTTGTTAACAATAAGTTGATTGGTTTTTAGTGTTTTATGCAAGTCAGTGATTATTAAAAATAATAGAACTAAAAAAGTTGCACTCTATACCTTCTGGGTTATTATGTTATCTGAACATAATATTAATTTGCGATAGAATTTTATATTGCAATAAAAGCTCAAAGGAGTGTTTAAGTATGAAAAAACATAGTCCACAGCTTATAGCATGTTTAGAGTAGGCACTACCCAAAATTAATAAGCTATTAAAGCACTCGATTCGTACTCGGTTTGAATTTCTTTTAAAAGCGAAATTAACAATCAGGCAACAACACCTACTTTTGCAAAATAGTTTTATTGATGCGATGGCTTTGGCTTTGGCTTTGAGCAACGCTCAAGTTGAACACCTTTAATTAGTTAAAGCTTTTAAGGCCATACATGATCAAGTTGTGCAATCAATAATATTGATAAAATGGATGGCTTCACAGTTTAATTGCTACATCATTGTACGCTAAGAAATATATATTATAAATTATAAGGAGTGTGTGGTGCTACACCATCAATTGTCTAAGTCAGCCGCATGTATTAGTGAAGAGCCAGTTGTAACTGGGTTACTTAATCAGGCACTGCGCGATCAAATTAGTTTGCTTAAACAGCAACCAGCTACAGCGTTGACTCTACAGCAGTCTTTTTAGCAATCGCAGATCAAGCACTGACTGAAAGAGACGATGCTGTGTTAATTGAAAAACTTTTTGTTGACGCTTACGAAGAAGCAATGAAAGTCCTTAGGCAAGCTCAATTGCATGAAGTTGAAATGACAAAACAGTATATTAATCAACATGGCCTAGTGATGTCGGTTTTAAACTGCACAACAACAATAAAAGATGTACATCGCAACACCCGTTTCTACAAAGGGATTTTTGAGCTTATTAATGATTTACAACAACGGGATTCGCAAATAAATATTGTCTACCCAGCTTGTGGGCCATTCGCCCCGTTATTATTACCTATTTTGCTGTATATGGATCAGCAAAAAATTATTTCACCACAAAAAGTACGCATTTCTTTAGTCGATATTCAACCTGGAGCGATCAAATCTCTCAAGGTGTTAGTTAATGAGTTGCAACTTAATGACTATATCGATGGCATTTACGAGGCTGATGCTGCTTTGTTTAAAGGTAACAAAGCGTTTGATATTTTTATTGCTGAGGCATTTCAGCATGGTTTTTCTAAAGAAGCTCATTTGAGTATATGCAGAAACTTTGCCTCTCAACTAAGCCACCATGGAGTAATGTTACCGTGTAAAATCATGGTTAATGCTGCATTAGTTAATTGCCAACGAGAATATGTTGAACAGTGGCTGCAACCGCAAAGCGATGCTGCGAATCCGATATTAAATCAAGATACGTTGAATGAAAGAATTGAGCTGGGAAATATATTAACTCTTGATCGTCATAGTTTGCTCACGCTAGACATAATTGCTCTTGGAGAACAACAAGTTGTACGCTGTAACACAGTTTCTATTCCTCAAACAGCCACTGATGTAAGCGAACTAACGCTTGTCCTTTACGCTGAAGTAATGACGTATAATGGGCATTGGTTACAGCAATATCAGTCAGGCATTACGCATCCATTGCCTATTTTTTCGGTATGTATTGATTTTGTACCAAAGGCCCCCGCAGTAGATGGTTTATTACTTACAAAAAAAGATAAAATAGATTTTTATTATAAGCTTACCGGTTTAACAGGTTTTTTGCCGACGAAAGCTGACGAAGAGGTACACTATGGAGCAAATTAGCAAGGTAGTGTTATTTACTTCAAGTTGTTTATCTATACCTACGATTGATATGTTGATACAGCGCCAGTTGTTAGGCGCTGTAGTATTAGTGCCAACGCAAACAAATAACATGCAAAGCGAAATTGGTCAATTGCAAGCACATTGCACATCACAAAATATACAATTTTCAGTATGGAATAATGATGATACGTTGCTTGCACAACTCGATGATTGGCAAGTATCAATGGCCTTGAGCTGTTTTAATGCGGGAACTCAAAGTCAAACGATTATTGATTTTTTTCATGGTAATGCTTATGGAATTTACCCTGCAAAGTTATCAGATTATCAAGGTACTGATCCACTCTACTGGCAAATTAGAGAGCATCAAGATAATTTGTTACTAACTGTTTATCGCTTAAGCTGCGAACACCCCCTACAATTTTCGTTACAGCAGAGTATAGCCATTCACCCATTTGATACTTATCAAAGCCTTGCTATTCGCGTTGCATCTGCAATCCCACAAGTGTTGAGTATTTTCTTCGAACAATTTGATAATTTGCATTGGCAATCAGATACCGACATTGAACAAATCAAGGTCGCGACAGCCCTGAACTATGATAATTTAACATTGTCTTTTGAACAGTACAGCGCGGTTGATTTAGTCGCGGCGGCAAGAGCGGGTAACCCGCTTTATGGTGGCTTTATTTTATCGGGTAAATTTGGTGATTTTAATGTGCTACAAGCATCCTTTGTTGATCAAGCCTCATTCACAGAGCCAGCTGGTACGGTCTTAAGTATTGACAAGTCACAAGGGTTAGTTGTGCAGACTAAACAAGGCTCAGTGGCATTAGATATTGTTTCATGTCAGTTTGGGTGTATTTCAGGTTATCGTTTTGCATCTTTAGCTAATATTACAGCTGGTATGCAATTGTAATTATATAAATTATTTTAAAAGGAAATACGTTATGAGCGCAGACCCATTTTTAGGCGAAGTGGAGATTTTTGCAGGAAATTTTGCCCCTAGAGGTTGGGCTATATGTGCAGGACAGCTATTGAGTATTGCTCAAAATACCGCCCTTTTTTCACTTGTTGGTACTACTTATGGTGGTGACGGCCGTTCGTCAATGGGGTTACCAGATATCAGAGGACGTACACCGATAGGTGTTGGTAGTGGGGCTGGCTTGTCCAGTCGTAGGTGGGGCCAGCGTGGCGGAAGTGAACTTAGTAATATTACATCTAATAATTTGCCACCGATGCAAAGTACGATTGCATTGCCAAGTTTTGCACAGTCAGTTTCTGTCAGTATTCCTGGGCAGACGATAAGTGGAGTAACGGGATCTGCAAACATTGCAACAACACAAGATGCTAATAGTGGAGAACCAACAGCAGGTGCAGTACTTGCTACGGTTGTTGCTGGTGGTGGGCCTGATAAACAAGAAAAAATATATCAATCTACGGCACCAAGTTCATTGATCAGTATTGGTAATGTGACAGTTGATACATTTGATGTTCCAGCACAAGATAACATTGCCCTAACTCTGCCCGCGAATAGTTTAACAGGTATCGTTAATTTACATGGTGGTGGCCAACCGCTTTATTCTCAGTCACCATTTGTTGCTATGCATTATATCATCGCCATGCAAGGGATTTATCCGAGTCGGAGTTAACTATTTATGTCGCGTCATTATCATTTTATCGCTGGTTTACCGAGGACTGGTTCAACATTATTGGCTGGTATATTACGGCAAAACCCCGATTTTCATGCCGATATGTCAACCCCTGTAGCTGGTTTTGTTACTAGTTTACTTGAGCAAATGGGAGCTGGGAGTGAGTTTGCTAGTAGCATAAGTTCAGCGCAGCGCTTGAATATATGTCATGGGGTGTGGTCTGGGTATTACCAAGATGTTGAAAAGCCCATTATTTTTGATACCAATAGACTGTGGACTGCAAAGCTTAATATCTTAAATTCCTTATTTGGTAATGATTTTAAAGTGATTTGTTTAGTCAGAAATCCAGCTTGGATAATGGACAGTTTTGAACGTGTCTATAGGCAAAACAGTCTTGAATTTAGCCGTATTTATTCCCCCGCAGCACGACAAAACGTGTATACCCGCTGTGAGCACATTGCGTCTAATCAAGGGCCTTTTGGTAGTGCTTGGGCTGCGCTAAAAGAAGGTTTTTATGGTGAGTTTTCGGATCAGTTATTACTGATCGACTACGATTTGCTCGTAAGTAAACCTGAAAAGAGTGTGGCTCTAATTTATCAGTTTTTAGGCTTACCGAACTTTGCGCATGACTTTGAAAATGTGACATATAACGCCAGTGAATTTGATAAAAATTTGGGCGCAGATGGCTTACATCAAGTTAAAAGTAAAGTGGAGTTTACCGGTCGCAAAACTGTACTCCCTCCTGAACTATTTAAAAAATACAGTGATATGGCTTTTTGGTTAGAACCACAAGGCAGTAACGCAAGTTTAATAACACAAAAAACACCTTAATTTACCAGTAATGGTATTAAAAACGTTGTTCTCCATAAATATATTAAAGGATTGAATACATGCTGAAATTCTCCTTATCGCCTATTTCTATTGTTGTCGGTTCGGTTTTAGGGCTCACTCAAACCGCAGGCATTGCACAGAGTGTACAAGTGCCAGTGCAATCAGAGTTTAAACTCACCCCACTTATAGTGCCAAGTATTAATTCATTTAAGGCAAAGGCTGATGATCTTGTGTTAACTGCTGCAAGCAGTGTTAACCATCTAGTCATTATCGATGCGGGAGTACCTGATAAAGCCTTATTTTATAGCGATTTAAATGCAGAGACAGAGATTGTTGAACTCAATGCTGATGAATCAGGTATAAATCAACTTGAAGAGTTGCTTGGTCGTTACCAACAGTTAGAGAGCGTGAGTATATTTTCTCATGGGCGCAGTGGCGAGCTACAACTAGGTAACAGCCAAATAAATACTGCGGTTATTGAAAGTAACCCACAATTAATGGCGGTATTTAAGGGGGCTGTAAAACCTGGTGGGGATGTGTTTTTTTATGGCTGTGACATTGGTAAGGGTCTGCAAGGCGATCAATTTTTAACACTCTTTAGTCAGTCAACGGAGCTTGATGTAGCCGCTTCTAACGATTTAACCGGTAATAGTCATAAAGGCGGAGATTGGGATTTAGAAATAGTTAAAGGGGATGTCGATTTTGCTGATAGACCATTTTCAGAGCGAGCCTTGATTGACTTTTCTGAGGTGTTAGCGTTTGATGGTACATTGAATTTTGATAATATACCTACGGGATACGCTAATAATAAGAGTTATATAATACCGGGTACCAGCTACAGCATAAAAGTTAAGTCTGGGGCTGGTGGGGGTCAAGATTTATATAATTTTTCAGCGGGCTATGTTTATATATCTACAAGCTCATCATCTCAGACATACAGTAAAATATATTTTACAAATAACGAAACGTTTGATTTATCTAGTTTATATGTTTATAACTCAAGTGGTAGTAATAGAGTTATACGGCTAACAACGGATAAAGGAGGCGTAGCGGATAGCGAGACTTTACCGAGCGGTAGCAGCGAGACTATAAATGCTTCTGGTGCGTTATTTACAGAAATAAAATGGTTAAAAATAGCTTATTCTGATAACGCTACTCTTAGCTGGTTAAAAATTGATAACCTTGCCATCACTAACTTGTCTTCAACTCCTGTTAATTCAGCCCCTGTTGTTGATTTAAATGGCACAATGATTCCAGGTACAGGGAGTTTTTCGGCGTTTACTGAAGGCAGCCCTGCTACCGTGATTGCACCCGATGCTGAAGCCGGTGATAGTGATGGCGACTCAATAACAACAATAACCGTTGCATTAACAAATGATCAAGACGGGGTGTTTGAAGGTCTTAATGTATCTGCCAGTGCGCAAAATGCACTGAGTGGAATTAGTGGTGCATCAGATATTAGTTTACAAGATACAATTTCTATTACAGGTGCAACTGCAACAACGGCTGAAGTTACCACTTTCCTTAAAGCAATCACGTATAACAATACCAGTTCGTCGCCCAACACAACTTCGCGGACAGTATCAGTTGTTATCAATGATGGCACTGAAAACAGTACTAGCCGTACCGCGACAATTTCAGTGGCTAATCTTACAGCAGCTAGCTCTACAGCAGCGGGTTTTAGCACCTTAGATGGTACAAATTTAAATCCGGCAATAACGTTTAGTAGTGACTCCGAAACATTAACGATAAGCAATCCATCACATATTACAGGTTCAGTGGCTGACGGTGGTACTGGTACAGATACCATTCACGTTCCGACTGGATCCGATTTAACGGCTTTTACTACATTAACAGGCTTTGAAACATTATCAGTGCCTAGCAGCGTCACTTTAACGTTAAGTGAAGCGCAGCATGAGCAATTTACAACGATTTCGGGGAGCGGGGCTCCTGTCTTTACGATTACAGCAGGCAGTGGGGGCGATGCAAATTTAACGGCAAATAGCACCATCGCAACATACGTTTTAAATACACCAGTTTCATTAACGCTTGTAGACAGAGACCAGTCTGTTACAGGCAGTAATTTAGCTGATTCAGTCGATATTTCCAACTTTTCGTACCGAGGAACTCTCGATGGTGGGGATGGCACAGATACACTTACGCTAGCTAATGGCGCGAGTTTAGCGGCGGCAACGATTTCGAACTTTGAAACACTTAATTTGAGCGGCGGCGTATCTGTCACGATGAAAGAAGCGCAGCATGATGCGTTTTCTACAATTTCAGGCGCAGGTACAGATCAAATTACCATTTCAGACGCAACTAATGGTTTAATTGCTGCGAATGATATTGAAACGTATGTGCTCGGTAGTGCAAACACAATTACCTTATCAAATGGCTCACAAAATATAACAGGCAGCACGGGCAATGATACGGTAAATATTCCAGGTTTAACGGTTACAGGTACACTCAATGCAAATGGTGGTACCGATACATTAAGCATGGCAACAGGTGCCGACACCACAAGTGCTACAGTGTCTAGTTTTGAAAACTTAACCCTTGCAACAAACTCATCGGTGGCTTTATCTGCAGCGCAAGTGAGTACATTTACAGGCACTATTACAGCGTCTGGCGCTGAAACGATTACGGTTTCGGGTGATGGTAACTTTACAACACTTAGCAATATTGAAACGTTTAACGTTGGTGATGATTCAACAAATACACGAACAATTACGTTAGGTTCTTCGTCTGTCAATGTGACAAGCGCATCAACAACCGATGCAAATACGTTTGATGTCAGTGGATTAACGTTTACTGGAACAATAACAGGTGAAGCAAGCGTTAATGATACGCTATCTATCAGTAATACGGGGGATATTACTGGAGCAACAGTTTCCAATATTGAAAACCTAACACTTAGCAGTGGTGCACGGGTTTCAATGACGCGTTCGCAACACGCCGGTTTTACAGGCACTATATCTGCAATAGGTTCTGAAACAATTGATGTTTATGGCGATGGTGATTTTTCTACTTTCAGTGATGTTGAAACTTACAACGTATTTGATGATTCTTCAAACAGTAGAACAATTACGATAGTCTCAGCGACCCAAAGTATAATAGATAGATCTAGTAACACAGCAATGACCTTTGCACTTGGTGGCGCTGGCTTTAGTGGTTCATTAACCTCAGAGCTAAATGCTGCAGATAAGGTGAGTGTTACTGACGGTGCTGACGTGACTTCTGGCTCATTCTTTAATATTGGTACATTAAGCTTAGCCTCTGCAGCAACAGTAGCAATTGATGTTAATAATATTAATGATTTTAATACTGCAATTACAGGCTCTGCTGGCGCTGATACGCTAAAACTGATGGATGGTGGTATTTTTAATTTTTCCAGCACCACGGTATCGGGTATTGAGAATCTGGCAATCGGCACTAATAACAACACGACTATCACCTTAACCGATAATTTTAATACTGATGCTGGCGTTGTATCTTTTTCTAATGCTAGTGGCAGTGCTATTACAGCTGCAGTGACCCTGGATGCAAGTGCATTTAGCGCCGACATTTTAACCATGACCTCATCAGATTTTAATGGTGATGATGTACTTAAAGGTGGCTCTGGCGCCGATACTTTACGCCCAGGCGCTGGTACAGATACGCTAACAGGCAATGCAGGTAATGATAATTTTGTAGGTAGCTCATCACAATTATCAGGAGATACAATTACCGATTTAGCCGCAGGCGATCGTATTACTATTACCGGTATCACAGGGCTTTCGGCCAGTAACGTTCGTTTTAATGGCACGAGTACATTAGAAGTAGATACCAACGCCACCGATTTTAATATTTCTGAACTTACTCTTTCACTTACTAATGCGCCTGGTAATGATTTGGCCTTTACGGTTGCTGATAGCGGATCAGATTCCGTTATTACATTTGTTTCAGCAAATTCTGCGCCTACATTTAGCTCGCTTAATGGCGGTGCTACGTTTATCGAAGGTTTAAGTGCAGTGAGCATTGATAGCGATATGACAATTGCAGATGCTGAACTTGATGCACTTAACAGCAACGCAGGGGATTACAACAATGCTAGCTTAACTATTCGCCGACGTGGCGGTGCGAGTGCCGAAGATCGATTTGGTCATTCGGGGCTATTAGGGACGTTAATTGAAGGTAATACATTTAGTTATAACGGTAATAATGTAGGGACTGTTACCACAAACTCGGCAGGTACTTTAACGCTAACATTTAATAGCAATGCTACTTCTGTAATTGTAGACTCTGTTGCGCAAGCAATTACCTACGCCAATAACTCAGATATTCCTCTAAATGCAACTGTGCTTGACTATACCTTTAATGATGGTGTCGTAGATAGTACAGGTACTAATCAGGCATCAGTTACAATTACCTCGGTTAACGATGCTCCTACTGTATCAGCAGTCGGGGCTAATCCAACATTTACAGAAAATGGCTCACAAGTTGGTATTTTCTCTTCAGCCTCTATTAATGCTATTGAAAGCGGACAAAATATTGAGCAAATATTACTGACGGTAAGTAATGTAAAAGATATTGGCAATGAGTTCCTTCAATTTGGCACTGATGTTATTAGGCTAGAAAATAATGCATCCGGTACATATTCGGGGTCAGTTAATTTTAGTTATGTTGTCACTCTTAGCGGTTCAAAGGCAACGGTAACGATTGTCGCCTCAGACACTGCGGCCGTATGGCAGAACTATGTTCCTTTCTTAGCTTATAAAAATACGAGTGAATCACCGACAGAAGGAGATAGAGTTGTAACGCTAACGTCTATAAAAGATAGCGGTGGTACATCTAATGGTGGTGTTGATAGATCTACAGGTAGTTTTGGTTCTTCTACGGTTAAAGTAGTGGGTGTAAATGATGATCCAACAGACATTACTTTATCGGCAACAAACATCAATCAATCTTTAGTGTCTTTGGGCGCTGATGTTGGGACTTTAAGTACAACGGATCTTGATGATAGTACGCATACTTACACATTGGTAGCTCCTAGTTCATCAGCCAGTGGTTCGTGTTCATCAAATAGTGGTAACAGTAGCTTTCAAATTAATGGGAGCGTGCTAGAAACTCAAGCCGCCATTTCAGCAGGCACCTATATAGTATGTGTGCAAGCGGATGATGCTTCGTCATCGTTTAAAAAATCATTCACAGTAACGGTGACTGATAATATTGCACCGACAGGGCACAGCGTTTTAATAACTCAAGATACGATTACTCGAGATAATGAAGCCGCGTTAGGTTTTACTCTAAATGGGCTTGAAAGCAGCGGTTCATTTACTTACAAAGTGACTGATGGCTCTAATGAAATTATAGGTAATTCTAGAGCAATAACGGGAGCTTCAGCTCAGGTTACGGGTGTTAATGTAACCACTTTAAATGAAGGTACACTTACACTTTCGGTGACAGTATCAGATACCGCTGGGAATGAAGCCAGCGATGTAACGGCAACAATTGTTAAAAGCTACAACATTAAACCGGTACTATCAGGTACGCCATTGGCGACAATAGATGAAGATTCTCAATACAGCTTTACCGCAACGCTCACTGATCCGGATACAAGCGACATACATACGTTTAGTATTACTAATAAGCCAAGTTGGGCAACATTTGATACGGCCACAGGTTTACTGTCAGGAACACCCACCGATCAAGATGTAGGTACCTCAGCGAATGTCAGTATAAAGGTATCCGATGGTACTGAAGATAGCGCAGCGATGATATTTGATATTGAAGTAAAAAATACCAATGATGCGCCTGTAGGTCAAAACTTTGTATTTAGTTTAGATGAAGGGGCATTATTTGCAGCCATCCCTGTTAATGGTGTATTAAGCAATGCCACTGATGATGACCTTGATAGCGGTGATACATTCACTGCAGTGAAAGTGACAAACCCGTCATCGGGTACGGTTACGCTTAATAGCGACGGTAGCTTTAGTTATCAACATGATGGCAGTGAAAGCACGTCTGATAGTTTCACCTACCAGGTAGAAGATGCCGCAGGAGACAAGTCAGCAGTTCAGACGGTAAGCTTTACCGTTACGCCAGTAGAAGATGCCCCTATTGTGGTTGCCGACTCTATAACAACTGATGAAGATACTCCTGTTACTTTTAGTGTTGTTAGTAATGACAGTGACGCTGAAGATAATATGGTTGTATCTTCTGCTGCGATAGTGGACGCACCGACTAAAGGGCAAGCTAGTATTGCAAATGGAATCGTAACTTATACACCATTGAGTAATGTATCTGGTACAGATTCATTTACATATACAGTAAAAGACAGCACGGGTTTAATATCTGAAAAAGCGACTGTATCGATTACTATAACCCCAGTGAATGATGCGCCGATTGCTATTAACTTTAATGAGATGGTCGATGAAGATACACCAACTTCTGCACTTTCAATTAGAAGCAACGCTACCGATATAGAAGATACTATTCCAACGGGTGATATTAGTGTTGTAGCACAACCATCCAAAGGGTCAGTGAGTGTTGATCAAAATGACGGTACTTTAATTTATACACCTACAGGCAATGAAAACGGAAGCGATACATTTACTTATACGATAGCCGACAGCAATGGTTTGGCATCAAATACAGCCTCTGTGACTGTAACTATAGGTGCGGTGAATGACCGTCCGGTTGTCGTTAATGATGCAGTGACGACCGATGAAGATACTGCAACCAGTGTGGCTATTTTAGCGAATGATTCAGATGTAGAAGACCAAGGTTTTAATGGCGCAAATGTGCTGTTAGAAAATAAAGGCGATGGTGCAGGTGAATATGATTTTGCCAGCGTAAGCGTGAACCTTGATGGTAGTTTAGCAATTACCCCTAAAGCAAATATAAATGGGGTTCACAGTTTTACTTACACCGTTACTGACAGTGAAGGACTTACTTCGGTACCAGCCACAGTTACACTGAGTATTACGGCGATAAATGATGCCCCAGTTGCCGTTGATAACACTGCACAGTTACAAGAAGAAGGGCAGTTTGAGGTCAATGTTCTGGGTAATGATAGTGATGTTGATATTGGTGATAGCCTTAACGCGAGCTCTGTAACGATTGTTACTAACCCTGCAAATGGATCCGTGAGCGTATCAGCAACTGGTGCAATTGTTTACACGCCTCAAGCGAACTTTTTTGGCGATGATAGCTTTACCTATACGGTTGAAGATAGCAACGCAGCTGTATCAAATATAGCGACAGTGACTATGAGTGTCGCTCCCGTGAATGATAAACCGATTGCCGTTGCGCAATCGCAATCACTGGATGAAGATGGCTCAATACTACTGACGTTAGTTGCAACAGATATAGATCAAGACACGTTAAGTTACCGGATAGTCAATGCGCCAAGCAAAGGAACTTTGGTACAGCAAAGTAACGATAGTTGGCTTTATACGACGAATGAAAACATTAATGGTACAGACAGCTTTACGTTTGTGGCCAACGATGGTGAAATTGATTCTGATGAAGTCACTGTATCGTTAATTATCAATGCAATTAATGATGCACCTACGGTCGCTGGGCAAGTACTTTCAACAAATGAAGATACAGCGCTAACGGTTACTCTATCGGGTAATGATATTGAAGAGCAGTCTCTAAGCTATCGAGTGGTAACTGAGCCTGCTAATGGCAGTACGACCTTAACCGGTAACATACTTATTTATACACCAAACAGTAACTTTAATGGCAGTGACTCTGTGAGCATTGTGGCTAATGATGGTGAGCTTGATTCAGAGTTTGCACGTATTTCGATTACGGTCGACAGTGTTAATGATGCACCGTTGATAAGTGGGATACCTGCGGCATCAGTGAACGAAGACAGTGAGTATTTATTTATCCCGATAGCAAGCGATACGGATAATGATACGCTGACATTTAGTATTAGTAATAAACCTAGTTGGGCGAGCTTTAATAGCGAAACCGGAAAATTAAGTGGTACGCCACTCAATGCGCAGGTAGGTAGCTACAGTAACATCGTTATAAGTGTTAATGATGCAACAGTGACTCAAAGTTTAGCGCCATTTAATATTACGGTTATTAATACTAATGACGCACCAACAATCACGGGTACGCCGACAGCACAGGTTAATGAAGAAGAGTCGTACAGCTTTACACCAAGTGCACAAGATATGGATGGGGATGCATTAACCTTCAGTATCAGTAATAAGCCAAGTTGGGCTAGCTTTAATAGCGCAACAGGGCAACTTAGTGGCACACCAGTAAGAGAAAATGCAGGTCAATTTACTAATATTGTTATTGCAGTAACTGACGGACAACTTGAAGCACGCTTACCTGCATTTACAGTAACAGTAAATAACACAAATAAAGCCCCAGTGTCGCAAAGTATGATGTTAGATGTTCTTGAAGACGCTTCCATTACTTTTGCTCCAGATGTCTCAGATCTTGATGACGATATACTTACGCTAACAGCCATATCGCAGCCTCAATTTGGTACTTTAAGTAAGCAAGGCAATGTGTTTACGTACTCACCAAATGCGAATTACTTTGGTATTGACAGTTTTACGTACATTGTAAGCGATGGTACAGAACAATCTGCAATCGCTACGGTAAGCTTGAATGTTATTTCAGTGAATGACAGACCTGTTGCAAATCCTGATGTATTCTCATTAGATATAAATGAGGAAAACACGTATTTATTGGATGTATTAGCCAATGATACCGATGCTGATGAACAACCATTGAGTATTATCGGTGCAAGCGCGAGCGTGGGGAGTGTAACAATTGAAAATGGTGTGATTGCATATAAATCGCAAGCGAGTACACAAGGGATTATTCAGATTAGTTACCTGATTGAAGATCCAGATAAAGCAAGAAGTAGAACGACTGCTAAATTAACGTTGAATAAACAAACAGATGATGTGCCAACGATTGAAACACCGGTTGATTTGGATATTAATGCTAAAGGATTGTTCACTAAGGTGGATTTAGGTGTACCGCTTGCTACTGACAATCAAGGTAACCGATTGGCAGTATCACTCGTTGATTCAACGTCACTGTTTACTCCTGGAAGCCATTTGGTCTATTGGCAGGCTTTTGACAGTAATGGGCTTGAAGCAATTGCTACACAGAGCATTAATGTTAATCCGCTTATTTCTTTAAGTAAAGATAGCCAAGTAGCAGAGGATCAAACATATCGCTTTAATGTATTTTTAAATGGCGAGTCACCGACCTATCCAGTAACAATTCCTTATACTGTTTCAGGTACGGCCAACAGTGCTGACCACGATTTAACATCAAGTGAATTAGTTATTGAAAGTGGCGTCCAGGGGCAAGTAAGCTTTACTGTTTTTGCTGACTCAGAAATTGAAGGCAACGAAACAATTATTGTTTCATTAGCGAATACGTTAAATCTGGGTGCGAGATCAACGGTTAATATTACGATTGTTGAAGATAATGTAGCACCTACAATCTCTACATCGATTAAGCAAAATGAGGAAGCTAGATCGCTTGTCGCGATAGGCGAGGAGTTAGTCACTATTACTGGGGTCGCTGAGGACGTAAACCCAAGTGATAACGTAACACTAAATTGGTTATCACAAGATGATCAGTTAACTAATACCAGTACAAATGAGGGGGAATTTGTTTTTTCAACACAATCACTTGCTCCGGGTATTTATAAAGTGTCAGTGACGGCTGAAGATGACGGTGAACCAAACTTATCGACAACAAAAGAAATCTATGTTGAAGTAGTACAGTCTCTTGATGCCCTCGATTCGGGTGATTCTGATGGCGATCTAATACCGGATGACCAAGAAGGCTTTACCGATACTGATAATGACGGCATACCAGATTACCTAGATGCTATTAGTCAATGTAATGTGGTACAAGGTCAAGTCAAAGACAGTGACAAGTTTTTAGTTGAAGGCGAGCCAGGTGTCTGTGTTAGAAAGGGCGTGACTGTTGTACAAAATGTGACAGGAGGGGTTCAATTATTAGAGAGTGAATTACCAGCCGACGCTAACGCATTAAATATTGGTGGAGTATTTGACTTTATTGCGACAGGGCTTCCAAACCCTGGAGATACCTACAGTATTGTATTTCCACAAAGAAAGCCAATCTCACAAAATTCCACTTATAGGAAGTTTAAAGAAGGCCAATGGGTTGATTTTGTATCTACAGCACAGGACCAAATATTATCTGCTGCGGGTGAACCAGGTTATTGCCCACCACCAAGAAGTAGTGAATGGACGCAAGGCCTAGCGGAAGGCGCATGGTGTGTGCAACTACAAATTGTTGACGGTGGTCCAAATGATGATGATGGAAAAGCAAATGGCTCTATTGTAGATCCTGGCGGTGTTGCTGTTGTGCGTACAACGAATCAGTTACCACAAGCAAATCAAGATGAAGTAACGATAGGTGCAGGTGAATCTATTACTATTGATGTGCTAGAAAATGACACAGACATAGATGGAGATGCATTAACACTGACGGGTGCGACGGTTGATTTTGGGCAAGTGAGTATTATTGATAATCAGATACTTTATACTCCGCCTACATCATTTATCGGTATTGCGACCATTGAATACAGCATTACTGATGGACAAGGAGGAACATCTAACAATAATGCTAAGGTTAACTTAGTGGAAAATAATGCACCAACAGCAATATTTGATACAGCTAGTACCACCGATCGCGTATCAATAGAAATTGATGTACTTGGTAATGATACTGATATTGATATGGATGAATTATTTATTATTAGTGCTGCGGCAACTTATGGCACTGTATCAATTAATATTAATGGCACTTTACAATACATGCCAAAGGTAGGTTTTGAAGGTGTTGATACTGTCGACTATACTATTAAAGACAGTAAAGGAGCTAAATCTTCGGCACAAGTTGAAATTACCGTTAGTGCAGTAAAATCAGTTTCTATTAGTAATAAGTCATCGGGAGGAAGTATGGGAGGCGTTGGGTTGTTGCTGATTTCAATGTTGGTATTTAGCCGTCGAAAGTCATTGTTTCCAAGTTTTGCGATAATTACTACAAGTTGCTTAATAAGTGGCAGTGCACTCGCTGATGCATGGTCTTTTGAGGGAACTGTAGGTCAAGCTAAAGCTAAGCATTCTTTGGCAATAACGGGCAGTGATGTTAAGACCATTTCAGTTGATGATAAAGATACTAGTTGGTCAGTGGGCGCTTACTATGAGCTAGCTCCTAATTGGGAAGTTGCAATACGGTATATTGATTTAGGGCAAGGACGTGTTGAATTAACAGCGGATACAACAACACCAAATGACCTTCATCATGACTACGCGCGTTATGCTCCAATCTTACCAAAAGGTGTTGCCACGGAAGTCGGTTATTTATTTATGCCTGCTGAATCATTTAGTACTAAGTTGTTTTTGGGGGCTTATCGCCATCAATATAAAATACAAAGTGATATAACCAATGGTGCAACGCTAGAGTCTAAAAAGCATACGACCAAGCTTTATGCGGGTGGTTCAGTTGGGTATTCGATTTATAAAAATACCGAGTTACTACTCAAGTATAGCTACTATAAAGTGTCAAAAAACGATGTAAGTGAGCTATCTGCTGGCGTTAAAGTCCGCTTTTAAAGTCACTCTTAATAAATCAGCGCGCCATTAAGGGGCGCTGATTTTAAGTATTATTCAAAAAGTATCACTAAGTTGTTTTGTTTCTATTGAAGAATCCTGAGTTCGTGGTATGTTTCTCGCAATCAAAAAAATAATAGGAATTCACACATGCCAAAGGCGAGTGATGTTAAAAAAGGTACTGCTATTGATTTTAATGGCCGAGTGCTAGTTGTAAAAGATATTGTGCGCTCTGTGCCGCAAGGCCGTGCTGGTGGCAGTTTATATCGAATGCGTTTATACGATGTAGTAACTGGCAGCAAAGTGGATGAAACATTTAAAGACAGCGATATGCTAACGCTTGCTGATTTAACACGTCGCGAAGCAATGTTGTCGTATATTGATGGCGACGAGTATGTTTTCATGGATAACGAAGATTACACGCCATATAACTTAAATAAAGATGCTATTAGCGAAGAGATTCAATTTGTAAATGAAGAAACCCAAGGTGTGCATGTTATTGTCATTGACGGTGCACCAGTAGGCCTTGATTTACCATCAAGTGTTGAGCTTGTTGTTGAAGAAACCGATCCTTCAATTAAAGGGGCTTCTGCAAGCGCTCGTTCAAAACCTGCACGTATGTCTACAGGCTTAAATATTTCTGTGCCTGAGCATATTTCAACAGGTGACCGTATTCGTATAAATACTGTTGAACATAAATTCATGGGCCGTGCTGAAAAGTAAGTTATAAACTTTAAAAAAGCCGAGCCTTAATTTAGATGGCTCGGCTTTTTTGTATGTAAGAGGTTTATTGCTGTAAATTCAACCAAAATAACGCTAGAATACACGCCTTATTTTTAGGCTATTTAATACCAATCCGTAATAATACTTAATCAATTTGAGTGATTAAATCTGACGTTAACAGCGTTAAAAATTCTGATACATGACTGCATGGATGCGGGGTAATGCAGGAGTTAAATAACGAAATTTTTGCCTTGTTATCGACACGATTTTCTTACTTCAAAATAGATCACTTAATTAAGCGAATTGGTATAGGGTGTAGATTTGTTTATTGTTTTACTAAGTTGTGTGTTTATAGCCGTGATGTATTTGGAAACGATTAAAAAAGGCATGCCAATTAAGCGATGGCTTATTTTGGCTGGTTTACTTGGGCCGGTAGCATGGTGCTTGTTTAACTTACATTATCGCCGTGCATTGGTACGAAATGTAGGGATCAAAGCATGTATATGGCGCCCTTAATTTATACCGTTCTGAATAAGTGTTGGGACAATTTAACGAATTAAATCACCCCATACCTAAGCAGATTGGTATTAACTGGAAGTCTGGTTAGCTTATTGATGCCATATTTTCAGTGTCCGTTCTAATTAGACTAGGCGCAGCTTTAGTTTGTTGTTGTTTCAAAAAATCAGTAAACTCGTCTTTAGAGAGTGGCTTAGAATAAAAGTAACCTTGTACTGTTTCACAATTCAATTTTTTTAGTATTTCAATTTGTTCAGCCTGTTCAACCCCTTCGGCAACGACATGTAAATCAAGGTTATGTGCAATCGTCACAATTGAGTCGACCATATTACGACCACGTTCATTTTTCATATCATCTATAAATGCCTTGTCTACTTTTAACGTGTTAAGTGGAAATTGTTTTAAGTACGCCAAGGAAGAGTAACCGGTGCCAAAGTCATCCATTGCTAAGTGAATCCCTCGGGCACTTAATGAGCGCATAATCGCAATGGCCTCTTTGGGATCATCCATTACAGTACCTTCGGTAATTTCAAGCTCTAAGAAATACGAAGGCAGTTCATTTTTTGTAAAATAACGTCAATGCGAGATGTTAAATCGGGTAGGCTGAATTGTTTAGCGGATAGATTAACGGCGACTCGACCACTAAATAGACCGCTATCAAGCCATTGTTTAACATCTCTGCAAGCTTTATTTAATACCACTTCACCAATTTCAATTATTTGACCTGTTTCTTCAGCTATAGGTATAAATACACCAGGGCTAATAATGCCTTTTTTAGGGGTTATAAAGCGAACCAACGCCTCCATCCCTGTTAACTTTCCGGTGCGAATATTCATTTTTGGTTGATAGTAAACCTCAAAATGATCTTCTTTTAGGCCAAAACGCATAAGGTTTTCTATTTGCAGGCGTTTAACTGCTTGGCGGTTCATCGTGTCGTTAAAAAACAGATAACTATTACCTTTCTTTTTAGCGTGATACATGGCCGTATCTGCATTTTTCAAAAGTAGTTCTGGTGTATTACCATCTTCAGGAAAGAGTACAATGCCAACGCTTGAAGTAATCGCGAGCTCATGACCAGCCATTTTAAAAGGTGTAGCAATAGCGGCTAAAAACTGTTTAGCCGTGCGGGTGATCACATGAATATCATTGGTATCAGACATTACTAGAGCAAACTCATCGCCCCCTAAACGGTAAAATACATCGTTCTCTCGGGTTAGTTTATTTAAGCGCATAGCGAGCTTTGCAAGCAGGCTATCGCCTAACTGGTGTCCTAATGAGTCGTTTATCTTTTTAAAGTTATCTAAATCGAATACAAGCAGCGCATGGTGTGAATTTTGTTTAACTAACTTATGTAAATCGGTAAAAAATAAATTTCGGTTAGGCAGGCTTGTTGTACGGTCGCGATTTGATAAATTATGCAGTTGTGATTCTGCTTTTTTACGTTCAGTTAAGTCAGAGTAAACAATCACGTAATTTGTAATTTGGTTTTGATCATTTTTAATTTCATCAATTGAAATTTCAAATGGTAGTAAAACACGTTCGCTATTACGTAGCTTTACCTCTCGTTGAATATGTTCATTCTCACGTACAATTTCGATAATTGTATCAATGAAGCCTTGTTCATAACCAGGTAAGGTAAAGTCTTTTTTAAGGTATTGTTCTCGCACACCGCCAAAGAGGGTTAAAAAACTAGGGTTTATATCAACTAACTTAAAGTTTTTGTCGTAAATAGCCAGCGCATCAGTTAGCGACTCAACACATTTTGCAAAGAGATTCAAACGCTCTTCGGTTGATTTTAACTGTGATATATCTCGTACAGTACCCGTCATTCTTAGTGGTGATAGGTTGGTATCTTTTTCTATAATTTTGCCGCGATCAAGTACCCAATGCCAACGGCCAAAGGTATCTTTAATACGATAAGTCGCTTCGAAAAAAACGGTTTTTTCTGCAAAGTGTTTTTTAAGTAAGTGTTCAACATTTGTAATATCGAGTGGGTGAATGAGACTTTTATTTGGAGGGAAACCTATTAACGTAGTTGAGTTCATCATATATTTGTCGTTTATTCGAATAACTTCCCCCGTTTTTATGTTCCAATCCCATAAAGTATCACCACTGCCTTCAACAGTACTTTTAAGGCGCCTTTCGGATAAACGAAGTTGTCGACGTGAGCGCTTAAGTTTGTGGATGACAAACAACAGATATGGCAAAGCAAGCGCTATAATGGCGCTTGCTAAAATAAGGATGGTATCTGAATTGTAATTAAATGATGACTCAAAAGCATAAAGCTTAAATGAGTAAGCAAGTAATACAACTGACAAGCTTAATTTTGTTATTATTTTGATTATCATTTTTTTATTACTTCAAATTTACAAATGATAATCTAAAACAAGCTAAACCAAGAGTCAAAGAGAATGCGAATAAACAGGCATATTTTGAGGTTTATTGTCTTTAGCTGAGCTTAAAAGCTCATATCTTGGTCGATTTTCATCAAATAGGATGACGGCATACTCTTTTATATCTTTGAGTGTTAATGCGTTTAATGCATTAAGTAACTTTTGCTGCATATTAAATTCATGATCTCTGTTGCCTATTGCAAGCCAAAAACGTTGCGAGCGTAACCGAAGGTTTTTATCTTTTTCAGCAATATGGGTCGTTAAGCCATGTTTCTGTTGCTGCCAATTTTCTTCATTAAGCTCATCGATGTTGGTTAAATATTTATTAACAAAGCTGTTATGTCTATGCATTAATGTTTTTGCGATAAACTTTGGCGATTGTATATAAAAAGCAATACCCGCACGAGTGTTAAAAGGAGCATAACCAGCCCCAACTAAATAACCTAGCTGTTGTGTGGTTCGTAACTCGTTAAAGTAGTCTTGGTTCATTAAGTGATTAAGTGCCATTAATTTAACTTTTTCGATTACACAATCAGTTTTTGCTTGATAATACACAACCATTGCATGGTCACTGCAAGGCAGCTCTAGTTCGTAGCGTGTTACTTTTTCAATTTCAAATAGCGGACGTCTTAAATCATCAATTATGGCTGCGTTTTTTAAGTGTTCGGCGACCTTTTTTTGAAAGGCTATTGCATCACTTTGCTGCCAGTTACCATGTAAAAATGATTCAACATGTAGTGCTTTAAAAAAGTCTTGTCTGAATTCATTAAATTGCTGAAAACTTGTGTTTTTTAATGCTGATGCAAGTTGGTCTGGTTGTGGATTCCAAGGCATTACTTTAGCACCTAAAATACTAAACAGTTCACTAACTGGTTTGTTTTGGTTGCTATTTCGCCAGTGCCTGACAAGTTGTTTTTTGTATTCAGCAAAACGTTTTGCACAAATGTCGACATTAAAGAGGGCGTCAAGAAGCTCATCAACTAATTCTAATTGGCTAGACGATAATCCGGCTGTATGCAGTGTTAAACCGCCTTGGTGAGATGTTAAATGGTAACTTAGCCCTGCCAGCTCCGCTGGGTAAAATTGTTCACCTACGCTATCCATAAATAAATCAGTAAATAAGCGAGTCAGTGCCATGTGTTTTACGTCTTTTACTGCAAAGTCAGAGTCCAAGGCTAAATAAAAATGGCCTTTTGCTACTCTAAAAGTATTGTCTTGCTTAAACCAAAAGTCAAAACCGGGCTCTTTTACTAAAAGTTCAGGTTTTATTTGTGGTTTTTCTACATCATATAGCACCACATTTTTTGTTAAGTAAGGGTTTGCCGTTGGCAGTAGCATATCTTTCAGTGGTTTATTTATATCACTTAAAGCATCGAGCCAGCTGGGTGATATTTTTTCAACTTTATACGGGGTGTTATACCATGCAGTTTTGTGTTCTGGTTCTACATCAGGGTGGATAAGAACAATACGCATATTATGCGGCGTTAACCATTGCATTGCGATTTCGTGGGTGGCTTTTTTAAAGCCCTCCATCAAGTAGTCGCCTTGCACATAATTGACTTCATCGTAATGTTGCATATTTATACTTAAATTACTGACCCAATCGATTAGGCGTGACTTTTCTTGATTATCGAAAGCAATTTGTAATAGGTTTTTTTATCTTGATAAAGACGAGGTAACTTCTCTGTATTGGCATTAATTAAGCAAATATATTCAAACACCATTTCAATAATGTCTTCAAAATATTCAATACCTTCGTCAGTGAGCGCCATGCTTATATTAAAATCTTTAAAGTTACTGCCGTTAATACCGCCGCCAGCTGAGAGCGCATTTATCCAACCTTGTTCTTTTAAAATAGAGTAAAGAGAACCTGCACCTTCATAACCTAATAAATGAGCAATAAAACTCACCGTTTTATGGCGATAAAAATCATCAATATTTGGCATCGCAAAACTGACAATCAGTTTTTGCATATGTTTGTGCGGCTCAATATGCAGCACTTTCCCTATATCTTGTTTACGGTAAAGTGGCTCACTGATCTCTGGTTTTTTAAGGTTGTTATTACCGTTAATTTCGTTAAAATATGTATTAGTCCAACTTTGTAAGGTGTCGAGCTCTTCATTGGCGCAAATAACTAACGTCATCCACTGGGCTTGATAAAAAGCATTAAAAAAATCCCGAAGTTCGTCACTTATACAGCGCTCCCTGTCTGCCAACGTTTGTAGATTACCAACTGAAAACTTAGCAAAAGGGTGGGCTGGATTTACCGTTTCTTTATGTGCTTGATAAATACGGCGGCCATCGTCTTTAATTTTTAGTTTAAATTCGGCTTCAATTGCGTTACGTTCTTTTTCGGTTTCGGTTGAATTTAAAAGTGGCGCAATAAAAAAGCGGCTAAATTGCTCTAATGCATTTTTAAATTCTTGATTATTAATATCAAAAAAATAGCAGGTATGCTCTGTGCCAGTCCACGCATTAGTGTTTCCACCGGCTTGAGATACATAATTATTAAAACTACCAGAGTCTGGAAATTGGTCAGTACCTAAAAAAAGCATATGTTCTAAAAAGTGTGCGAGGCCTTGTCTATCAAGAGGATCGTCAAAATGACCAGCATTTACTGCCATAGATGCAGCCGCTTTTGTTGAATCTTTATCTTGCACAAGTAGTACTTTTAGACCATTGTCCAGTGTAAGAGCTTTATATGCTCTGTTATCATTGCGACTGATATTCAAATGATGCTCCTGAAATTAAACGTTTACTTGTTAACAACAGATGATAACTTCAGGAAAGTGGAATACGACTAAAAGGTTTACCTGAATATCACGAAAGAACTATTTTAGAAAAAAATAGGTTTATGTTTTTAATATAGCGGACAAATGGGCAAATTGGCTACTGTTTTATACTCTTTAATCGGTTGATTTTTTATGAAAACAATCCTAATAATGCGCCACGGCGAAGCAACACCGATGCAGGCTGATGATGCGGCTAGAAATTTGACTCAAACGGGTCATACTGAAGCCGAGAAAATGGGCCTATGGCTTGCTAAACACTACCCACCTGATGCCTTGTTAGTTAGCCCTTACATTCGTGCTCAGCAAACTGCAGAAAACGTTGCTAAAAATGCAGAGTTTAAATTTAGCGAAACATGCAGTGATATTGTGCCTGAAGGAAAACCGCAAATAGCAGCGGATTATCTCGAAACGCTTATAGCAGCACACTCCCAATGCAACACTTGGCTTGTGGTAGCACATATGCCAATTGTGAGTTATTTAGTTGATCAATTATGCCCTGGTAACATGCCTATTTTTAATACGGGTGCCATTGCTGTAATAAGTTACGATGAAAGAACTCAACGCAGCCAGTATATGAGTATCAATGCTCCCGATAATGTATAAATTTAATTAATAATATGAGTGAAGAAATGACTATTGAACGCCTTCAAACCGGTGCGCGCATGAGCCGTATTGTAAAACATAACGGCACTGTGTATTTATGTGGGCAGGTATGCGCCGACGCGCAAAAAGATATCAAAGAACAAACTCAAACTATGCTTGATAAAGTAGAGGCGCTGCTTGATGAAGCGGGAAGTTCAAAAGAACATATGCTTAGCGCGACTATTTATGTAAAGAGCATGGAATACTTTGCTGATATGAATGCAGTATGGGATGCATGGGTAACCGAGGGTTATGCACCAGCACGTGCCTGCGTTGAAGCTAAAATGGCACGTGATGCACTGCTTGTTGAAATTTCAGTAGTTGCAGCTTTAAAAGAATAGTAGCTTTAATGAATCGCTCCCCGTTGTACTTATCACAGGCTCTAGCCGAGGTATTGGCGCAGCTACCGCACTATATTTTGCAAAGCACGGTTATAATGTTTGCATTAATTATAAAGCTGATTTAGCTAGTGCAATGTTGGTGGCAGAAAAAGTAAAGCGATTAGGCGTTGAGGCTGAAGTAATTCAAGGTGACGTATCACTAGAGGCTGACGTTTTAGCTTTATTTATGCATATAGATAAAGTCTTTGGTCGGCTTGATGTACTAATAAATAACGCTGGTATTTTAAAACCACAAATGCCTTTGTTAGAAATGAGTGCTGAGCGCATAAACGTAGTTTTGACTACAAATATTACCAGTGCTTTTTTATGTAGCCGTGAGGCTATAAAGCGAATGGGAAATGGCGGCAGTATTGTTAATGTATCATCGAGGGCTGCTAAAACGGGCTCTCCTAATGAGTACATTGATTATGCAGCATCCAAAGGTGCAATGGACACATTTACTATTGGCTTGGCAAAAGAGGTGGCAAGTAAAGGTATTCGTGTTAACTCAGTTAGACCAGGGCTTATTTACACTGATATGCATAGCGATGGTGGTGAAAAAACCGAGTCGATCGTCTTAAAAGTAAACTGCCCCTTGGCAGAGGCGGTACACCTGAGGAAGTTGCTGCAGCAATTTACTTTTTAGCTTCGGAGCAGGCTTCTTTTACAACGGGTAGCTTTGTTGATGTAGCTGGCGGTTTGTAAGCTAAAGTAATAAAGCTAGCCAAAACGTAAAGCTAATAACACTTAAGATAGTAGAAAGTACGACAGCCCCAGCAAGGGTAGCTTCATGCTGCTTTATTTGACTTGCAATAAGATAAGCATTTACGCCAACAGGGGACGCACTTAAAAGTACCAATACATTAAGTATTTGCGTGTCTAGCTCAAATACATAAGTACCTACCAATAAAACTAACGCAGGCAATAAAAATATTTTTAAAATTGATGCTATTAACGCCGGTTGCCAATTTGCAGCTATTTTATAAAAAGCTAAATTTGCACCAAGTACAAATAGTGCACAGGCAATTGCTGGTTTAGCTAATAGCTCTAAACTATTTACTAAGTCGGTAAACAGTGTAACTCCTAATATGTTTAATATAAGCCCGCACCCAATACTCAGTACTATTGGGTTTAACACCATACTTTTTCCAAAGTGCGACCACGAAAATTTATCGCTACTACCTTTAGCGCCTATTAAAAAAGTAAGTGCAAATAACAATGTGCTATGAAAAGTAATGATCATAAACGCAATGGCTATCATCTCTTTGCCAAGCGATGCAATAACAATAGGGATACCCACTAACACCATATTTGAATAGCTAGAAGCAAGTCCAAAGACACCGTGTTGTTGGTAATTTTTTAAATGTTTTTTACTTAAATAAAAACGGTCAATTAAAATACCCACCCCAAATACACTCAGAACAGGTATGTAAAAGCTCAAAAATGCAAAAAGGCTAATGCTTTGCTGTAAGTTAATTTGCGACATATTTAATAATAAAAAAGCAGGCAAACTAATATAAAAAGTAAACTTACTCAGGCCTGCAATATGCTGCTTTTCGAAAAAATTTAATCGGCAACAGCTATAACCAAGCGCAACAATAAAAATGAGCGGAAAAATAATTGAAAAAATATGCACGTAGTTACATCCTGGTAATAGCTAAAGTTAGCGTCTAAATTCATCACTTTGCGGTAAATTAATTAAAATAAGTACAGCGCCTCTACCACCATATTCGAGAGGGGCTTGATGCATCGCTATTACGTCAGGGTGCTGTACTAAGTACTGCGGTACTTTGTGCTTTAGTACACCGCCACCAATACCATGCACTACACATGCGCAATAATAATGCTGCTTTTTACACTCGTGAATGAGTCCAGCGAGTTCATCTTTAGCGAGTTCTTTATTTAAGCCATGTAAATCTAGCGTCAAATCGGGTGCAAAGTCACCACGGCGAAGCTGTTTAGCTAGGAAGGTATCTTGGCCAGGTTTTACATATTTAACCGTGCCGTGGGTGTCTATATCAGGAATATAAACGTCTGAGAAGAAAAATTCAGATTGAGCCTGCTTTTTTTGCTGGGCAAATTGCTTAGCTTGTGACACCTTAGGCTTTGTATCAAAACGATGAGTATCTTGTTTAAATACTTTGGCGCCTGTGATCGTTTGACGAAATAAGCTTATGTCGTCATTGCTTAGGGACGAATGTGATGGAGTGTCTTTTTTCATAACTATTACCTAAACAAAAAAACGTAAAAACGCAGCGCAAAAGGCGGTACAATACTTAAATGAGGGGGCAATTGTAATTTGCCCAGCGCAGATAGGCAATGCAATCGTCTTAAAGACTCAAAACAGCCAGTAAGCTAATACAGGTAAAAATATATGAGCGATTTACAAATAGAAGAAGCAACACTCGAAGAAGCCGTTGCAGAACTGTCAACTTTACATGACTGGTTACGTTGGACTACAAGCCAATTTGCAAGTAGTAGTATATTTTTTGGACACGGTACAGATAACGCATGGGATGAAGCTGTAAGCTTATTACTGCCTGCGCTTAGCTTGCCTGTTGATGCGCCAAAAGAATTAATGCACGCGCGTTTAACAAGCACAGAAAAAAACCGACTTGCGGGTCTTATTGCAGAACGTATTAACGACTGCACGCCAGTACCTTACTTAACAAACATTGCATGGTTTGCGGGTATGCCATTTTATGTTGATGAACGGGTACTTATACCTCGCTCACCATTTGCTGAGCTTATCAGTAACCGCTTTACACCCTGGCTTGAAGAGCCACAATCGGTTAACCGTATATTAGATTTATGTACGGGTTCGGGTTGTATCGCAATCGCACTTGCGCAAGCTTTTGAGCAGGCACAAGTTGATGCGGTAGATATATCGTATGAAGCGCTTGAAGTGACAGACATTAACATTAACGATTACATGTTAACTGAGCGCGTGTTACCTATTCAATCTGATGTATTTAGTGGTGTACCAGGTCAAAAATACGACCTAATAGTAGCAAACCCACCGTATGTTGATGCAGAAGATATGGCTGACCTGCCACGTGAGTTTCATCATGAACCAGAGCTTGGGCTTGCATCAGGCCACGATGGTTTAGATGTAACCCGTACTATATTAAGCGAAGCGAGTGAACATCTAACTGATAACGGTTTGTTATTTGTAGAAGTTGGTAACTCTATGGTACATATGGATGCACTGTATCCGGGCGCGCCGTTTGAATGGATTGAATTTGAACAAGGCGGCTTAGGTGTATTTGTAATTAGCAAAAGCAGCTAGATGAGTATTTTGCAAAATAAGTAAAAAATGAATAGCCAAGCCCTGTGCTTGGCTATTGGTAGTCATTAGGAATGAGGAAAGTTAATGGCAGGTAATAGCATTGGACAGTTATTTAAAGTGTCCACCTTTGGTGAGAGCCACGGCGTTGCATTAGGCGGCGTTGTTGATGGTACTCCCGCAGGTCTCGAAATCACAGAGGCCGACTTACAAATTGATTTAGATCGCCGAAAACCAGGCCAAAGCCGTTACACAACGCAGCGCCGCGAAAGCGATCAAATAAAAATATTAGCAGGCGTTTTTGAAGGTAAAACCACAGGTACTAGCATTGGTTTATTAATTGAAAACACCGATCAACGTTCGCAAGATTACGGCAAAATTAAAGATGTATTTCGCCCAGGTCATGGCGATTACACGTATTGGCATAAGTACGGCCTGCGCGATTATCGTGGTGGTGGTCGTTCGTCTGCACGCGAAACCGCGATACGCGTAGCGGCAGGCGCTATCGCTAAAAAATACTTAAAGCAATTTCATGGTATTGAAGTTAAAGCATGTTTAAGTCAGCTTGGTCCTATCAAGGCGGAAACGTTTGATTGGGATGAAGTGGAAAATAACTTATTCTTCTTCCCTGATGCAAGTAAGCTTGAAGCGCTTGACGAATATATGCGTGACCTTAAAAAGCAAGGTGACTCAGTTGGCGCTAAAGTAAAAGTAGTGGCAAGCAATGTACCTGTTGGTCTTGGTGAGCCAGTATTTGACCGTCTTGACGCCGAACTTGCGCACTCATTAATGAGTATTAACGCAGTTAAAGGCGTTGAAATTGGTGATGGCTTTGATGTGGTTGAGCAAAAAGGCTCTGAGCATCGCGACGAGCTAACCCCTGAAGGTTTTACATCAAATCATGCAGGTGGTGTACTTGCGGGTATTTCGACAGGGCAAGATATTATTGCTTCTATTGCGCTAAAACCAACGTCGAGCATTACCATCCCAGGTAACAGCATTAATACAAGCAACGAAGCGGTTGAGATGATCACCAAAGGTCGTCACGATCCGTGTGTTGGCATTCGTGCAATCCCGATTGCTGAGGCAATGATGGCTATTACATTAATGGACCATTTACTGCGTCAACGCGGACAAAATCCACATGTAAACCACGAACACGGGCCAATTAACGGCTCAGTGTAAGTGTTTATTATGAGCGCGGTTAAACCTTATGAGGCGGCCGCGCTCCTTTTAATTTAAATAAGATCAATAGCTTGTTTTGCAACCATGTAAAGCTTTTTGATCATCAAACCGAGCACCCATCTGATGAATTGCTTACTTAGCTCCTTAACTTCGTAAGTTTTTTCCCCACAAACGCAAGCATATGACCAATTAAGCCTTTTAATTCTTCAGTTAATTCTACAAATTTGACTACAGAATCAAATAAACATCGGGCAAGGGTGTCATAGAAAGTTAGTCCGAGACCTAATCCTGCTTGGACTGAAATAAAAGCGTACTGTCCTGTTTTCTTTAAAAAAGTTATTAGGCCGTCTGTAATTATTCGTTGCCATTTGAGTGAAAAGGTTACGTTGTAACGAGATGAATACTTTAAAACAGTATGATTATGATGTAGGGTCTTCAAAGAATTTTCCATACTTGCATAATCACTGTATGCAGCAACTGTATTAACGTAACCAGGTTGACTTTTTTCCATAGAGTGTGCGGCAAGACTGAAAAAGGATCCTTCATTCATAGCTGTTTGATATTCATTAGAGGTATGGCTGAATGGCCAGGCTGGTACACAAGGTACAGGATCGGCGCCATGAGTAACTCGATATTGACCGATATTAGTTGCTGCTGAGTGTATTGAATTATTTAATACTACTCTAGGCGCACCAAAAGTATACAAATTCGTAGGTATACCTTTTTTACTAGCCCAGATAGCCGTAAGCTGAGCAATAGCACCACCTAAACTGTGCCCCACAATATGCAAAAATTCTGGTTTATGTTTTTTTATATAAGAATTAAACATAGGCTCCATACTAATGAAAGCTTTCTCAAAACCTGAATGTACCTCCAAGTTTTTAGGGCCAAGGGTTGTTGCAACATTTAAGTTGGTTAGCCAATCTGCACAAGATGAGAAAACAGTACCACGAATAGCAATAATATGGTGATTTTTGAATTGTGGTGAAGCACCTTCAGCAGTCAGAGCGAAGCCTGTCGTACGGTTTAGAAGTTGGTTTATTAACCCACCACTAACGCCCTGAATTTGATTGTTAGTCACTTTAAAGTTTCTGACAAAGTCATTATGAAACTCCCCGCTGAAGTCATAGCTTTTTCTTATGTCATAAACTCTATTTGCGACAGAAGCTGCCGTACTTGGTGATATTGTTTTATTCATAGCTCAACCTTCTTCCCTGTGAAACGTTCTGTTAAATCATTCAAATCGCCATTATGGACTTCGTACTTTTCTTCACCGTTTTCCATAACCCACGTTGGGTTGTAATCTTCATCCCATCTGCAAATACTTGTCGCGGTTCTATTGAGAAATTTGTTGGTATTATTTTTAAATTCAAATCTGACTAATTGATTAGTTATTTCACACTTTAAAAACTTAAGCTTTTCGGTGAATTCAGGTAGCTCTGAAATGCCTGGTTGTGTAGCCCCCACAAACCAATAATTAAGTTGTTACCTTTCCTAATAAAAATGTTCTGGTGGACGCGATCTTCGGAAATTAATTTATTAGGGATAGAAGAAAGTATAGTTTTTCGTGGTAAATGAAAGCGCCCGTCATCACTTGTTATTACGGAATCAAGTCGTTCAACGCCATCAATGTATGTTAATGAGCGTATTATTTCTAAGTCAGCAATTGGCATGCCATTTTCTGTAACGATGCCGTTGACATCAGGACTTAAAAATACTTCTTTCTTTTTCTGAACCAGCTAAACATATCTTCTCCTTGACTAAGGGCTGGAAAAACAATAGCACAAATAAGAATTAACAAGATGGCGAATCGAGGTAAATAAATAGATTTATTCATAGGCAATCCTTGCATAATTTCCTAGATTTTAACTAAGAAAAAAATGTATGTAAAGCGAGGGGGACTTGTTTTTATAAAGTGCTTTGATAGCTATTGCAAATAAGTAATCTCTCTCAAAGTTTCCATTTATATGCATAGTTTGTATTGATTATTGATCTCGAGGTTGTTTTATTTGTTGGATCGATTTTCATGTACTTATCATGCGGGCTTGCTAACGATTTTGATCTTAAAGCCAACTTTAAGTACCAATTTATTAGTTTTGTAATTCATTTAGTATTAACACTCCCTAGTGTTTATATATAACAACATTAAATAAAAAGTAGCTATTATGAGTAAAAATATTCAACCTAAGCTCACATCCGCTGAATATGAATCAACACTGAAACGTTTGGAAAGGTTTAGTCATTTTACAGATAGCAGCATTGGCATTCCTTTTACTAAATTTAATATAGGTTTGGAGGCTGTGATTGGCTTAGTCCCTGTTATAGGTGATGCCGCAGGGCTAATTTTATCAAGCTATGTGCTTATAGAAGCGCAGCGTTTAGGTGTGAGTAAACGTATAAAGACTAAGATGATCATTAATATGCTCATTGATTTTGTGGGCGGCTTAGTGCCATTTTTTGGCGATATATTTGATGCGTTTTTAAAGCTAACACGCGTAATACACAACTATTAAAAAAGCATTTAAACAAGCAGTTAAGTGAGTAATTAATAGTTTTAAGTAACTGTTAGCAAAGAGACTTTAAACAAAATGTTGTTGGTTGTTAAATCACCTAGTAAGGTAGGAGCGTCTATTCACTTTGGTATTTACAATATGCAATTATTCATCGGTAATAAAAACTACTCCAGCTGGTCATTACGCGCATGGTATTTAATGAGTAAATTTGATGTTGAGTTTAGTGAAACCCAGCTTGTACTCGACACCCCTGATTTTTACAATGAACTAAAAAAGACCTTTGCTGTGCAAAAAGTCCCAGCGTTAATTGATGGCGATTTACAGGTATGGGATTCGCTAGCAATTTGTGAATATATTAACGATGCTTACTTATTGGGCGCTGCATGGCCAAAATATATTACCCAAAGAGCTAAAGCGCGTGCGCTAAGCGCTGAAATGCATTCAGGCTTTATGGCGCTGCGCAGCGAAATGCCAATGAATATAAGAGCTACCCGTAAAGTAGACCTATCGAGCGAAGCATTAAAAGACATAGCCCGTATAGACGAGATATTTGTACAGCAACAAGATGTGTTTCCAAATGAGTGGTTTTTTGGTGACTTTAGTATTGCTGATGCCATGTACGTCCCTATTGTATTGCGTTTAAAAACGTATCAAATTACGTTATCGCCAGAGGCGCAACAATATTGTGACTTTGTTATGCGCTGCCCAGTATTGCAAGTATGGATCACTCAGGCATTAACCGAAACCGATATTGTAGAGTGTGATGAAGCAGGAACGCCTGTATAATTATTATTTTTCATATGGCATGTTCTGTGCCTTAAAATCATAAGTTTAAACTAGGCAGCTCATGTATCTAAATCACCCAAGGTATGGCAATAAACCGATAACTACCAATACCTCAGTGACAATAGAGGCGATAGAGAATGCGCACTGGCGTTACTCGAGGCTTAAATACTTCCCTAATACGGTAATATTGGCTGATATAAAAAAGCAAAACTATTCCATTGACCCTCGGGCACTTTATGTTGATATTGAAGAGAAGTGCGAAAGTTGCTCTAAGGCATTTATTTTTTTGCTCAAGAGCAGCAATATTGGTTTGAGGTACTTGATTTTTGGGTCGATTCACACTGTACACGTTGTTTTGAATGCCGTAAGCATGCCAGATATATACTAACTTTACGTAAACGGTACGATATGTTAACTAGCTTAGCCAATAAAACCTCAAGCGAAAAAGCACAGCGTAAAGAACTTGCCAATACGCTTTACTGTTTAGGTATTATTAAAAATATCAATAAAGTGAAAGATTAATCCGCTTATATTTTACTATCACGCCTTATTTTTACTTTAAGGGTAAAAGCCCGTACAATTCGTCTCGTTTTTAGTGCGCTAATATGGCGCTGTAACCGAGACGAATTAATCAATTTTTATGCATCAAATAGCTGATCTAATTTCAATTTTTGAGCGCACTTTTTATCAAAGTCACAATACACGACTGATAAAAGGCGATTGTGAGCCTGTGTATTTACCAGCAACAGAGCAGGTGCCATATCACCAAGTTGTATTTGCGCATGGTTTTTATGCCAGTGCATTACATGAAATAGCACACTGGCTGGTGGCCGGTGATGCACGTCGGTTATTAGAAGATTACGGCTACTGGTACTGCCCAGACGGGCGCGACAAACAAAAACAAGCTGAGTTTGAAAAGGTAGAAATAAAGCCCCAAGCTATAGAGTGGTTATTAAGCACCGCAGCAGGGTTTAATTTTAATGTGTCGGTGGATAACTTAAACGGCGAGCAAACATGTCGGTTTGATTTTCAGCAGCGAGTACATGCACGGGTATTATCGCTAATCGAAAATGGCTTTAACTCTCGTACAGAGTCACTTTTAAAAGCACTGTGTGATTTTTACAATACAACGTGGCCCTTAACAGCGCAGCAATTTAATTGGCAACATCCAAAGGAGCTTTGTAATGGCGTTTAAATTAGGCTTAATTGTAAACCCTGTAGCAGGTTTAGGCGGCACAGTTGCCTTAAAAGGCAGTGATGGCGCGCACACAGCCGCTAAAGCAATTGAATTAGGTGCAGAGCCAAAAGCAAATATCCGTACAAAAGCAGCGCTTGAGGTGCTATTACCTTATAAAGAACGCTTAACTATTTACACTGTTAACGGTGACATGGGTGAGCAAACAGCAAAAGCTTTGGGCTTTAATGTAGAGGTTGTATATAACACTGCAGCAATAACAACCCCAGATGACACAGAACAAGCAGCAAAAATACTTAAAAACTCTGGTGTTGATTTAGTTTTATTTGCCGGAGGCGATGGTACAGCACGTAACATTTGCCATGCAATAGAGGATACCATTCCCGTACTTGGTATCCCCGCAGGTTGTAAAATTCATTCTGGTGTTTACGCTATCACGCCAAAGGCTGCAGGGCGCGTAGTCGAAATGCTAGTTAAAGGTGAGTTAGTTACCTTAGCCGATGCAGATGTAATGGATATAGATGAAGATGCTTTCAGGCAAGGTACAGTAAAAGCCAAACGCTACGGTGAAATGCAAACACCTAGCGAAGTACGCTATATGCAAGCGGTTAAAAATGGCGGTAAAGAAACCGACGAACTCGTACTTGCCGACATTGCAGCGCATGTTGTATCGCAAATGGATGAAGACACATTTTATATTATGGGTAGCGGCTCAACGGTTGAAGCCATAATGGAAGAAATGGGTCTTGAAAATACGTTACTTGGCGTTGACTTAATAAAAGATCAAACCTTAGTTGCCCAAGATTTAACGGCTAAGCAATTGCTTGAGCTTACACATGATCAAAGTACTAAGTTAGTCATTACGCTCATTGGCGGGCAAGGGCATATATTTGGCCGTGGTAACCAGCAATTGAGTCCTGTGCTTATACGTGCAATTGGTAAAGAAAACATTATTGTAGTAGCAACAAAAACAAAACTACAAGCGCTTAATGGCCGCCCCCTTATTTGTGATACAGGCGATGGCGAATTAGATGATGAATTAACCGGTTATATTAAAGTAACCACCGGATTTAACGACCATATTATGTATGCAGTAGGGCACCAAAACCTTGAAAATACAGGTGCTTTGCAAAACTAGGAGATTAATAAATGAGTTTAGTGAACTATATCGATGCAGCCCAGCAGTACTTCGATGATTTAGTAATAAAAGCAACTGACGATGAGTTATTTGCAGGCGGCTATTTACGAGGCCACTATGATCTTGCAGTAGGCTATGCCGAAGTAGAAAAGCTAACAATTAGTATCGATGAGCTAAACGAAACAGTAGAGCAAAGCTTAGTTAAAGCATATCGCAACGGCGAGCTTAACCAAGAAGACAAAACATTAGTTGCACGCTTGTGGGATGAAGTTAAAGCCCTCGCTTAACCCTAAGTGGCAAAAAAACACGATTTGTTTATCACTATCGTGTTTTTTTGTGCCAAAAATTTTTAAAGTAAATCCTCATGTTAATTTACTGTTTCTTTTTTGTGAGGTATTGTTACTGAAATAAACTTTAGGAGCGGTAAAAATGAATAATAATCAAGACGCTTTACCTTCAGGGGTCGTTGCGCGTTTTTTAAATTTTGTTGAGCGGGTTGGGAATAAGCTTCCAGATCCAGCCGTAATATTTCTATTTGCAATGTTATTAATTTGGTTGTTGTCGTGGTGGTTTTCAGGCGTAAGTTTTGATGCAATAGACCCACGTACCGGTGAAGCGATTATTATTAATAATATGCTGGCAAGTGATTCGCTTGCTACCTTTTTATCCTCTATGGTAAAAACCTTTACTGGCTTCGCTCCCTTAGGTGTCGTTTTAGTAGCTATGTTAGGTGTCGGTGTTGCAGAGCATTCGGGCTTTATTAATACCGGCCTTAAGTTAATGCTTAAAGTTACTCCTAAAAAGCTATTAACGCCTTCAATCATTTTAGTGGCCATTGTGAGCCATACCGCTACTGACGCAGGTTATGTATTAGTTATTCCACTTGCCGGTGTTATATTTTATGCTGCAGGACGCCATCCGCTTGCGGGTATTGCAGCTGCATTTGCAGGAGTCAGTGGTGGTTTTGGGGCTAACTTTATTCCATCAGGTATCGACCCATTACTACAAAGCTTTACCCAAAGTGCGGCGCAAATAATTAATCCTGCAATAACAATTAACCCGTTAAATAACTGGGCATTTGCTTCAGCATCTAGCTTATTTATTGTGGCATTAGGCTGGTACATTACCGATAAAATTATTGAACCACGTTTACAAAAAACAGCGGTTGATGGTGTTAAAGAGGATTTACCTGTATTTGAAGATGCACGTGGTGATGAAAAACGGGCCTTTTATATAGCCAGTACCGTGATGATTACAGGGCTTGCGTTATTAGCATTTGTTTCTGCTCCAGACGATTCTGCAATGCGCAGTATTGATGGATCCCTTACTAATTTTAGCTCTCCTTTAATGCAATCAATTGTACCACTAATATTTTTACTTTTTTGGATTCCAGGCACTGTATATGGTTTTACGGTAGGTACCTTTAAAACTTCAAAAGATATGATTGATGCTATGAGTAAAGCGATGAGCGGCATGGCATATTATATAGTCATGGCGTTTTTCTGTTCGCTATTTATTGCTGCATTTAGTAAATCAAATTTAGGTGCACTGCTCGCAATTGAAGGTGCGCAGTTATTAAAGGCGATGGAATTGCCAAGTGCAGTAACGGTTGTAGGCATTATCTTTTTAACTGGCTTTGTTAACTTGTTTGTAGGTTCAAGTTCAGCAAAATGGGCGTTACTTGGCCCCATTTTTGTGCCGATGTTAATGCAACTTGGCATTTCGCCAGACTTAACTCAAGCCGCTTATCGTGTAGGTGACTCAAGCTCTAATATTATTACACCGTTAATGCCATACTTCCCATTAGTGGTAGTGTACTGTCAAAAGTATGTCAAAAGCACAGGTATAGGCACTTTAATTGCTATTATGCTACCGTACTCAATCGCCTTTATGATTGGCTGGAGTATCTTTTTATTAGGTTACTGGGCACTTGGTATTCCTTTAGGTTTAGATGCAAGCTACATTTATCCAGCATTGCCTTAACCTAAACATTTAAAAACCTCACTCACTTGAGTGAGGTTTTTAAATAAAAGTCCTGTAATGTAAAAATGAGTCTAAGTTACCTTTCTAAATCTCTCACTATATAGCCAAATAAGCTGGCCTCTCCAACAATATACACATAATCATTTTTGTTGTTCATTATTGTAGACTTATCGTCATACCACCTAAAATCATGAATCTTATTCGTTTTAGGGTCTTTGAAGTATAAACGAGTACAGCTATCTTCATACTCAGTGCCACACTCTTGTACATCGGTCAGGATGTATTCTTTATACCAATAGTCGCCTTGCGTGTAGTAAGCCCATAATTTAATAGGATCAGAGATAAAAACATAGAGTATTCCAAAGATTAATAAAGGGGATAATGGGTACATGAAAATGGATGCTAATTTTATTTTAGTATCTGAGAAATTGTATTTAAGTGATTCTCTATATTTACTGCAGCGTTTATATTTATTGAAAATAAGTATATTTAAATAGATAAATAGTGCACAACAGATAATAGGGAGGGTTATAAAGAAAACAACGTCGTATAGTTCATTTGAGATGAATGGTGGATCTGTAAAGTCCATTAAAATAGGAAGAGTGATGCATAATAAAATGGGGAGTATTATTGCTACAAGGAGCAAGTTGTCGTAAATCTTTTTCAATTTTTAATTCGTCCGTGAATTATAGCCTTTGTCTAGTTTACAGAATTTTTGTTATTTTAAAAATCAGAGAAATGTATTTATAGGCATTAAGCAGCCCGAACTCAGGCTAAAAAAACTATCTCAAGCCGCTATTGAATTGACGCGAAAGTTTACCTTGTTTTCATTGTAGCAACAGCTTAAAAACAAAAAAACCTTGTCACTTTCGTGGCAAGGTTTTTTTATTAAAGAGTCGTTGCTTATTTAGCAGTGAAGCTTACTGGGCGACGTTCTTTACGAGGACCGCTGCGCTTATCACCGCGTGCGCCGTCATCTTTATTAAAGCTGCGTTTCTTATCACCAGCTGGACGCTCAGAGCGTTCGCCACGTGGTTCAGCAGGACCTTGATCAGTTGTAATTGTTAAGCCCATAGGGCGTTTACAAATAAACACTTTTTGGAAGTGATCAAGTACATCTTTAGGCATGTTTTGCGGTAATTGAACCGTGCTGTGATTGTCGTGTAGACGAATATCACCAATAAACTTGCTTGAGATGTCAGCTTCGTTAGCGATAGCGCCAACAATGTTTTTAACCTGAACACCATGTTCACGACCTACTTCGATACGGTACGTATCCATAGGACCTGCATCACGGCTGTTACGTTCGCGAGGTTTACGCTCAGCGCGTTCACCACCACGTTCACCGCCACGTTCGTTACGACGTCCACGGTCACCACGGTCGTTGCGTGAATTACGGTCGTTACGCTCGTTACGTTCACGAGGTTGAATCTTAACTTCTTCAACTTTAATTGGCGACTGTTGCTGTGCTAAACACAGTAACGCACCCGCTAAGCTTTCAAGAGGAAGGTCAAGTTTTTCAGCCATGTTAGTAGCTACTTCATTGAAGAACGTGATGTCTTTATTTTCAAGCGCAATAGTTAATTTTGCTTGTAACGCTTCGATACGTTTTTCTTCAACAATTTTTGCTGTAGGTAATTCAACTTGAGCAATTTCAGACTTTGTATGACGAATGATATTTTTAAGTAAATAACGTTCGTTATGTTTTACGAATAAGATTGCTTTACCAGTACGACCAGCACGACCTGTACGGCCGATACGGTGAACGTAGGCTTCAGAATCTTGTGGGATATCGTAGTTGATAACTAAGCTTAAACGGTCAACATCTAGACCACGAGCTGCTACATCTGTTGCAATAACAATGTTTAGCATGCCACTTTTTAAGCGATCTACAGTGCGTTCACGTGCTTGCTGGTTCATGTCACCGTTAAGTGGAGCAGCAGAGAAACCTTCGCGCTCTAATAACTCAGCAAGTTGTACTGTATCGTTACGTGTACGAACGAAAACAATAGCACCTTCATATTGCTCAGCTTCTAAGAAGCGAACAATTGCTTTATTTTTATGTACGCTTGCATTCCAAAACACTTGCTCAACAGATGATACTGTAGAGTTACGCGCAGAGATATGAACCTGTTCAGGATTGTTCATATATTTGCTGCTGATGTTTTGAATTTGCTTAGGCATAGTCGCAGAGAAAAGACATGTTTGCTTTTCGCGCGGAGTTTTTTCCATGATGTTTTCTACATCATCGATAAAGCCCATACGTAACATTTCATCGGCTTCATCAAGTACAAGTGCTTGTAGAGCATCAAACTTGATAGTGCCACGGTTAATGTGATCGATTAAACGACCTGGAGTTGCAACAATAACCTGAGCGCCACGACGAAGTGCGCTTAATTGGATACTGTAGCTTTGGCCACCATAGAGTGCCAATACTTCAATACCACGAACATGTTTAGCATATTGTTCGAATGCCTCAGCAACTTGGATCGCAAGCTCACGTGTTGGTGTGAGTACAAGGATCTGTGGCTGTTTCACAGACGGGTCAATATTATTTAGTAATGGCAGTGCAAATGCTGCGGTTTTACCTGTACCCGTTTGAGCTAGTCCCAGTACGTCCTTTCTTTCTAGCAATAACGGTATACATTGAGCTTGGATTTCAGATGGTGTCTTGTAACCCAACTCTTCAACTGCCTTCAAAATTGCAGGAGAAAGATTTAGAGATTCAAACGTGACTGGTTCTGACATTAATACGCCTCAACGAATTTAAAGAGGCGCGCATTATATAGGATTCGCGAGGCAAATGCTTGTATAAATTGAAACTAATTTCTATGTGTTTGATGTTGGTCGAAATTTAACCAGTTCAATATTGGGTTTATTGATCTGGTTAACATATTTAATACAAAGCTTATTTATACAAGCCTAGGTTTTCTTTTGCGTAAGCTTCAAATTCGGTAAATCCACCAATGTGATTTTGATCCACAAAAATTTGCGGCACTGTTGGGCAAGGTTTGCCTGCTGACTTTTCAAGATCGGCCTTACTAATGCCTTCTTTAATTATATCGATGTAACGAAATTTAAAGTCATCACGTTCATTTGTTAATTGCTCTGCTACGTCTTTGGCGCGTACACAAAATGGGCAGCCTTCACGGCCAAAAATTACTGTTAGCATAATGCTCTCCTTTATTTGATTGATATCAGTTTAAATGATTAAAAAATATTTTAAAGCGCAAAAAATCGATTGGACTGTTCTAATAAAGCATAAATACAGGAAGTCACCCCAATATGCTTCGCATTATGATTTTTAAAATGCGAATACGGCTAAAGTGTTTTTAATATTAATTTTTAAGTTATTGAATATATTCAATAAAGAATGTTTATAAATGTGGCATGTAACTTGACTTAAGCTAAGTATACAAAGTTACATAAGGTATATATGAATACTCAAAGCCATATTTTAAAAATTATCCAAGGGGTAATAGGTAAATACTGCGAAACACAAGAGCGGTATATGTCAATTACTTTAATCAATGAGTTGCAATGCAGTTACGTATGTTTACATGCGCCTTATGAACACGTTTTAGCGCAATGCGAAAAATTTATTATTCCTGCTTTGAAGTCAGTAAATGATAATTTTGTGCTAAAAGTTAGAGCGAATACCTTAGGAGTTAATGTTTGCTATTGGATAGATGATGCTAACCAAGAAAATACATTTGATGTGCATGGTCTGTTAGTTACCAAACAACCTATTGATTTAGCACTTAAGCTTAATCAAAATGTTGGTGTTTTAACTGATTGCGAAACATTATTTAAAAGCTGTTCAATAATGTCAGCGCACACTCATGAGCTGTATGCTTTTAATTTTAGATTATACGAAAATACTTGTAATGAATTTCTACAACTCGAGGACTTACGACACTTAAATAGTCATTCTCTAATGCGAAAGCTGGATACTAACTTTTTAAAAAATAGTATAAAACTTTATGCTATTGGTAAAGTTGATGAACTAAATAAAGACATAGAATTATCAGGCAATGTGCTTGGATGGCCCTTTTTTGATACAGACTTGGTCGCTATTCGAACTTCATTGTATGCCCAGAAACGCTTGTCTGTATTAGTTGCTGACGATAGCTTACCAAGTCAAGTAGCGACTAAAGTGATGCTTGAAATGCTCGGTTGTTCGGTAACATGTGCAGATAACGGTGCTAGTGCATTAACGCTAGCTTTAAATAATCAATTTGATTTACTGCTTTTAGATGAATGTATGCCAGAAATATTTGGCAGTGATGTAGCGCAGCAGTTAGTAAGCAAAAGTACTTTAAATACTGATACACCAAAAGCTATCTTGTCGGGTCTCACAGATGATGTTCAAATAGCAAAATTATTTAAAAAAGGCATTACGCATTATTTACAAAAACCAGTCACAAAAGCGGATCTGGAAAAATTTATTAAGCCTTGGCAGCTTAATTAAATTAGCCGGCTAATAATACCAACCTGCATAAACCTTTGATCAATTTAACGAATTAAATTGCACTATAACGTTGTTAAAAATTTTTTATTTAGAACAACTAGATACAAAAATTTTTGCCTAGTTCTAGCGTAATTTTCTTAACGTTAAATAGACCCCATATATAAGCAGGTTGGTATAAGTGAGTTTTTACAAATGAGTGCAATAAAACTACATAACCTGAACTCTGGTTAAGAGATTTACTAACATATTGAAAACATACTAGCTTAGCTTAGTTAACCATGGCTGCCAAAGCGGGAGTGAGAGCTGAGTTAGTGTGTTTTCAATATGAGTTAATTTTTCAGATGCCTTGTGCATCTCACCTTGCTCTATATTTATTAAATAAAGTTGATATATAGCAAAGGTGTTAGGGACTGTAGCGGTGTTACAAATTTTGTTTAGTGCGTTTAAAGAAACCGCGAATTTTGAACTGTTCCCAGTTTTTCGGTAAATAAATAATGAGATACACAACAAGCTCGGTAGTGCAATATCTTCGTCACTTACTAAGGCAATACTCTGGGCTATAAGTTGCTCTGCAAATACATAGTTTGCGTTTGTGCAATGAATAGCGGCTAAGTATCCTTTTGATACCGCAACACAGCGATTATACCCAGATAGATTGGCTACGTTTAGTGATTCAGCGCAAAGTGTATACGCTAATTCAATATCGCCTTGTAACAAATAACACGCGCCGAGCAGCTGTAAAGCGGTACTCTTAAATAGATTCTTTTCTATTGAATCGGTTGTTATATCACATTCGTTTAAGCATAAATTAGCTGATTGGATTGCAGCGTTTATATCACCAGAATATAAATAGAAAAGTGCATTTGTGCTGTAATAGTGAGCCTTCTCTTGGTTCGCGTGTTGTAATGTGGCATTACATATTACTAAGTAATGGTGTGACCTTTTAAACTCACAAGAGAATAGTAAAGTAATTGCAGTGCCTAAATTAGCAGAAAACACTAACGGAAGATCATTCACTTTAATTGCTTTATTAAGGCCTTTATCAAAATATTGTAGTGCTTTTTCATATTGACGATGAATAAGCGCGGCATAACCAAGTTTAATATAGAAGTTGGCCACAATAGCGCTTGGTAATGCGGAGTGAAATGTTGATTTAATTAAAGAAATAGCGAGCTTAATCTTGTTGCTTATCATTAGTTCATACAAAAGCCCATCGTTATGCAATTCATTTACTAAAATATCTCGGTTCTCTTCACTCGGGTAAATATCCACTTCTGAACGGGCAATCAAGCTTCCTTTTTCACAATTTAAAGCACTTGCAAGCTTATTTAAATTACTCAGACGTATTCTTGTAACTGAGCCATTAAGCCATCGAGTAAGGGTTTTTTCGCTTACACCTATTTGATTGGCAAGCCATAAATGTTTTATCGATTGCTCTATTATATATTGCTGTAATTGCCCTCGATTTAGAAGGGCAGTTTTTGAATTGTTCAATTTTCACTCTTGTAAGTCGGTATTAAATATTTTACGGCTTAGGAGGTATTTCAATTCTGACAAAAGGTTTCCTAACGCAATACTTAAAATGTCCGGTTATGTCCGTGGATTAATTTGGGTACGCTTAATATCATATATTGAACACACCCTTGGAGCAACAAAGTGTCGTTTTAAGGTCAACTCAATATTGGATAATAAAATGAAAAAAATAATCACACTTAGTGCATTCACATTGTTAATGAGTAGTTTTACTACACATGCCAATGAGGCTCAAATAAGAATGGGCGTTGAGCTTGGTACAGGAAAAATAAAAGTAGATAAAGATTTTGCAATTTTAAAAGAAGATTTTGACACCGACGGGTTTTCGCTTGGTTATATACTCGGTTATAAGTTTGAAAACAATGTAGTCACAGAGGCTAATTTAGCCTATACATCAAGTGATGTATTATTTGGTACTTTTGATAGTTACGAAACGTATGAATTTAAGGCAATGGTAGGGTATTCATTTGATTTAGCAACACACTTTAGGGTTGTGCCAATGGTTGGGTTATCGCGCTGGGAATTAGACACTAAACAAGGGTTTTTTAAACCCAGGCTCTGAGGCAAAAGAGGAATTTTCAGGAACTGATTTTACTTATAAAGTAAGATTTGAAGTACCGCTGGGTGATTTGGTTTTACTTTCACTTTCGTATGCGAGTACTGAAGTTGAGTTCGGCCGCAATGAAACAACTCAATTGGGTATATTATTTGAGTTTTAAAGCTCGTAGCTAAATGGCGAGTAGCCTCGCCATTACTGACTATGTAGATTGATATTACATAGATTCGAGCGTTTTACCGCGTGTTTCTTTTATGTATTTAACAACAAAAAATATACTTATAAATGCCGATAACGCATAAAAGCCATAAGCGCCAGCAAGGCCAATATTGGCCAGCATAATAGGGAAGGTCATGGTAATGGCAAAGTTAGCAATCCACTGCGCACTAGCCGCAACAGCAAGCGCTGCCCCACGAATACGGTTATTAAACATTTCGCCTAATAATACCCACACAATTGGGCCCCAACTTAAGCCAAAAAATACCACAAATAAGTTAGCCATAATAAGCGCAAACGTACCCATGTTATCGCTAAGTGCAAGTTTGCCTGCTTCATCAAGGCCTGCACTGCCAAATATATAAGTAAGCGCGCTTAAGCTCATAAACATACCAATACTGCCGACTAATAGCAGTGGTTTACGGCCAATCTTGTCAACTAGGGCAATGGCAATAAAGGTTGATACAATATTAGTAGTGCCTGCGAGTACATTTATAAATAACGATTGCGACTCGTCAAACCCAGCGGCTTGCCAAAGCTCTGAGCCGTAATAAAATACTACGTTAATACCCACAAATTGCTGAAATACACTCAGTGCCACACCCACCCAAACAATTGGGTGTACTTTTTTACTGTTATCAATAAATAAATCACGAATACTTGGCTTTTTATCGCTATGCAAAGAGCCTTTAACATCGCTTATTTGCGCATCAATATTGTCGTTCGATATTTTACTAAATACCGATTTTGCATCATCCACTTTACCTTGCGCCACTAAATAACGAGGCGACTCCGGAATAAACAAAACACCCACTAAAAATAACACAGCAGGCACAAGCTCAGCCCAAAACATCCAGCGCCAAGCGGCTATATCAAGCATTAAAATATTTTGCGCGCTGCCTGCTGCATCAGCAATTAAGTAGTTACTTAAAAAAGCAGCAAATAAACCCAATACAATAGCGAGTTGTTGTAATGTAGCTAAACGACCACGTAGTGCTGGTGGCGCAACTTCAGCAATGTAAGCTGGCGCCAATACCGATGCAGCACCAATACCTAAACCACCAAATAAACGGTAAAAAATAAACTCCACAGAGCTTTCGCTAATGCCCGAACCAAAAGCACTAATGGCAAAAATAATCGCAGTGATGATCATAATTGCACGGCGACCAAACTTATCAGCCAGCGGCCCCGCAGCAAGTGCACCTAGGGCGCACCCTAATAACACAGACGCTACATTAAAGCCCGTAGCCACACTGCTTGAATTAAATGCATTACCTAGCGCCGACACTGTGCCGTTAATAACGCCCGAGTCAAAACCAAATAAAAAGCCACCAATAGCAGCCACAGCCGATATAAATATTACGTAAAAAAGAGAGGTGTGTTCAGCTGTGTTGGCTGAGTTGGAAGGCGGTGTGTGCGTTGTCATTATATGCCCTGAAAGTTAAATTAAGTTCAAAGGAGCATAATATCGTAAAGCGTTATGGCTGAATACATTTGTGCAGATACAAAGGGTTTGGCGAGTATAAATTAAGTTGTTTTTAAAGGTTTCAACTTAATGGCTTTAATTTAAAGGTATTAGCTTACCGGCGTTACTTTAAAATTAAGTTACTGCCTTTTTAGATAACACAGACTGAATTTTAATAAATAATATGCTTTGTATAGGAAGTGCCTGTTGGAACAATATTACTGATCTGTACCTTTAAGTGTGCTTTTGCAATTACATAAATTGATTGGAAGTTAGGTAATTGTTTACAAGTGATTATTTGGTGGTTAAGGTAAATGCATTGAATATAGGAACATTGTCGGTTTATAAAACGACAAATATCGTAGCTAAAGTTGTTAGTAAGCAATTGTACATGGAGTGTAAATGCCTAGAGTTGATAAAAGGGTCCTATTATTAGATTTCTTCCGAGAAAAAGAAAAAGAGAAAGATGGAAGATCTTTTACTTTTCAAGAAGCAGCTGAAAAAACAGGTTATAGCCCTAAGAGCGTTAATAAATATATATCCGAAAAGCTGAAAGGAAAATTTATATTTAAATCTGAAAAAGGTGGCTGGGTTTCTGAGGGATGTTCTCAGCTATCAAATGACGATTTTGTCCGTTTAATGTCACAAAGTACGGCTGCAAAAGTACTAACGCCAGATGAGAAAATTTATCAAAAGCTAATAAAACGTAGCCTTGATGCATTTACACTTGCTTTAGAAGTTTATAATCGCCCAAGCTTAAGTAATCGAGTTGAAGCTTTTGCTATTATGATGGTTAATTCTTGGGAGTTATTTTTAAAAGCTGAAGTTTTAGATTCTTTAGGTCATGAGAAGGTTTTTTATTCCAATGGTAAAAGTATTAGTATCTCAGATGCTTTACCGCTGCGATTACAAAATAATGACCCCGTAAAAAAGAACATTGAAACATTAATTCAGCTAAGAGATCATGCTACTCATCTTCTTATACCTGAATTACAACCTCAACTATCACGACTTTTCCAAGCTAATGTTTTAAATTACCAAGAACGTTATAAAAATCAAATGGGCAATTCCCCACTATCAGGACAAAGTGTGGGAATGTTGAGTTTAGTCATTGATGGACCAGAACCTGAAATAGGCGTTATAAAAGAATCATATGGTGAATTAACGGCCAAAGAAGTTTTAACTTTTTTAAAACAGTTTGAAGAAACTAGTAAAGATGTTGATTCTGATAAATATACAATATCAATCGATTATAAGCTTAAGTTATCTAAAAAAACGGATGAAGCTGATCTCACTTTGAGTACAGGTGTAGACGGGCAACAGGCAGTGATAATCACTACAGCAAAAGACCTGAATGCTACTCACCCGTATACTACTAATTCTGCAATCGAGCAAATCAACCGAGATCAGTCTGAGTTAAAAGTTACGTCTTACTCGTTTCAAGCAGTACTTTTTAAGCATAAAATTAAGGCAAATAACAACTCTGAATATCACAACTACACAGATATCCATCGATATTCTGCTAAATTTGTAAACTGGTTTGTAAATAATCTAGTTAAACAAAACAACTGGTTAAAGAGTGCTGTTGATTCATATAAGAAACGGTGAAGTTGCTCGTTTCTCGCTGGAACCCCAAAACTGCGTGGCGATTTAGTTTTGGTGCTTCGCCAAACTATAACCAAATTGGCGCTAAGTTTTGGTTGCCCATAAGCGGGCTTTACGTGTTTAGGAGTGAAATTTGACTTTTATATGTATTGGTATAGTAACTTTGATTCTTACTTACTACGCTCAAATCAAAGCCGGTGATAAGTGGAACAATTTTTTAGTTTACGTATTTTCTGGTTCAACGTATTTTTGTGCTTATATTTTAATCGACATTGAGACTGATGTGTTCGACATTGTTTATAGTATTTTTTCGATATTTTTTATATTTTCAACGTTATTTGTTACTTTGCTAATAAAACCCGATAAGTCTAGATAAATATTATTGATATAACACATAACAAATAGTTAAGCGTTACCAATCGCTAATCCATAGCTAGCTTAAAAGTATTTTTAGCACTATTTATAGTGCTAAATCTTGCCCAGTTCCTGCTTCACGCTTCAGAGTTATTAAAGTACTCTTTTTGCAATTCTATAGTAAGCGCTTTAGGGCGAATACCTTGTACTAGGCTGTATACTTCTTCTTTTGTGTAACCTGCCGAATTTAAAATAAGCGCAGCGACCAACCCTGTGCGGCCTGTACCGCCTTTGCAATGTATGGCAATGGTTTGTTTGTGTTGTATGGCCTGTAATATGTCGGTTTTGTGGGTGTTCCATCTTGATATAAAAGGCTGTTTTGGTGCTTCGTCGTCATTTATAGGTAAATGAAACCAGGTTATATCGTGTTTTTTGCACTCATTATTAATTGTTTCTACGTTGTTTTTTTCAAGCTCCTTTTGCGGCATAAGTGAAAGCAGCATGTGAGTTTTAGCAGCTTTTAATGTAGCGATTGAATCAGCTAGGTTTTGTGTTTTTGTGCCTGGGCAAGGCGTAAAAATAATATTTGCGCCGTTGTTGAGTGATAAAATATCGTATGGGTGCGCGCTCATGGTAAGTCCTTTATTTTTAATGAATTTGCTTTAATAAGCTCACTATAGCGTGTTTTAGTTACAAGTTTAAGATTGAATAATAAGCACAAATGCTAGATACTGTTTTTATATACAGTTATGGCGGTATTATGAAAAAAGAATTACCAGCAAAATACTATTTAGCGCATTTTAGAGAGCTTATTGAGTTTGTAACAAGTAAATGTATGCATTTACTTGAGCCCAAGCACCGCGAACTTATTAGTAAAATTAACCAGCTAGATGAGCAAAGCCAATGCATGTTGGCGCGTGTGTACTCGCGAAAGCCTTATTTGGTGAAGGCGCAATCGCTTAATTATGAAGAAATAACCTCGCCGCATCAGGCTATTTATACGCTAAAAAAAGCCGGCATTTTATTTGAGCCAAACGAGCAGCATTACCAGCAGCTTTTAGCGCACTTAACTAAGCCTTCTTTGGTTGAGTTGCTAAGTAGTTATAGTGAGCAAATAAGCTTTAAAAAAAGCGCCGCTAAAGGCGCGCTGGTGGATATTGCGCGTGAGTTTTTTAAAGCATGCCCAAAAGAGCTTGCGCCACTTTATAGCCAGTATGTAATTAACAACCGCAGTGATTACTACGAGTATTTTGAGTTTTTATTTGCAGGCAAACTAAGCAGTGGTGATGTGAATCATCAAAACCGTTTTGTAATGCGAGACTTAGGCTTAACCGCTACGCGCGAAGGACACAGCGAGAGCTTGTCGCGTTTTGAAACACTTGACGAAGCGCAATCAAACTATTTATTAAACCGTTACCGGTTAGCATTTAAAAATATTACAGATGAGAGCGATTACGTCGATTTAGCGTCGCAGGTTTTAGTGCAAGCTGCACATGGTGCAATTGCCGTTGTATTGAAAAACAAACTATTAGTTAGGCTTTATAGGCAGCTAAAAACAGTTGATAGCGAACTTGCTTTTAGCTTACTTGAAGGGTGCGTGGATGATAGCGAAGCACAAGAAATTCAAATAAGAGAGCAATACAGGCTTGGCAATAAAGAGTGGGTAAAAGCTCGATTAGAAGCCATTATCGAAAACCCACTTACTGATGATTTACTGTATTTTGCTGACGATTTTTTAATGCGTAAGTTTAATAAAAAAACACGTTCGCGTTTAAGTGCCATGCTTGCCGACACTCAGTGCGTGCTAGAAATTGATGAACTGTACCGAGGTGAAGTAGAGCAGGGCGTAAACGATTATTATACTCGCCAAGGTATGGCTGTATTTAATACCGAAAACACGCTTTGGCAAAGTTTGTTTGGTTTAGTATTTTGGCACGAGTTATTTGTGGAGTCGCCTTATCCGCCATGCAATGAGTTTGATATTTATCCGCAAGTATTAAGGCTTGGTAATTTTTATGAAGCGCAGCAAACACAGATAAATGAGCGCTTAGCTCAGTGCCAAACGTCGCAAGCATTACTTAACTTAGTATGCAAAAATGCAGCGCAATACTTTGATCAACCTAACGGTTTGTTTAGATGGCGCAGCAATTTATTAGAGCCACTAGAAGCACTTATTTTAAACAGCCCACTTGAGGCATTAATTACTCATTTAACGGCTATGAGCAAACATTATTTACAGCTAAAAGACGGCTACCCCGACTTAATGGTCATTAATAATGGTCAAGTACATTTTGAAGAGGTAAAAGCCCCTGGCGATAAGCTTAGGCGCAACCAACTTACCACCATAGATAATTTAAAAAATGTGGGCTTTACGGTACACATTGCCGCAGTTAAGTGGTTTGTAGACCCAAACCGTGTTTACAGCATCGTTGATATAGAAACCACGGGCGGCTTAAAAGGCGGTAACCGTATTACCGAAATAGGCCTTGTAAAAGTGCAATACGGTAAAGTAATTGATAATTGGACGAGCTTAGTTAACCCCGAGCGCCATATACCCGGCTTTATTACGTCACTAACTGGCATAAGCGATAACATGGTACGCAACGCGCCTGTATTTGCCGATATAGCCAAGCCGCTATTAGATAAACTCGCAGGCAGTATTTTTGTAGCCCATAACGTTAATTTTGACTATGGCTTTATTAAAAAAGAATGCGAGATGGCAGGGCACTTTTTTAAAATGCCAAAAATGTGCACCGTGGTTGAATCGCGCAAAGCGTTTAAAGGTTTAAAGTCGTATTCGCTTGGCAATCTCTCATCGCATTTTAATTTAAATTTAACGAGCCATCACCGCGCATTGGCCGATGCAACCGCTACTGCTGAGTTGTTGTTACTTATTCAGCAATCCCAAATTAGTGAATAAGCAGTAAATCTTGACGCAAGAAGTAGTATGCAATTTTAAGCACTTAGCTTACTTTAGCTAAGTGTTTTTTTCGTGGTAAAAATCCAGTTACAAGCATCGTACCTATAATTACAAATAATGCGCCGAGTAACGTATTTGGCCCAATTTGCTCATCTAAAATTAAATGTCCCCAAAAAATGCCAAATAGTGGAATTAAAAACGTGACTGTTAACGCCGATGTAGGGCCTATATCGTCGATTAATTTAAAAAATAAAATATAAGCAAGTGCGGTACACACTACTCCTAATACGAGTACACCTAGCATAACGTTGGTGCTTGGTATTTCTCGTATTGGCATAAATAAGATAAGCGGTAATACCATAAAGCTTGAAGCCCACATTGAGCCATGGGCGTTATCAAATGGGGCCAGTTTAGGCGCGTTTTTAGTGTAATGCGATGCAATGGCATAGCAAAGTGATGCGCTTAATGCTGCTACTATGGCTAAAATTGATTGGCTATTTAATACAAAATGATTTTGCCCAACAAGTATTGCAACACCTATCAAACCAAGCAGTAAACCAAGCACCATACTTTTTGTGGGCTTTGTTTTTGTCCATAAAATTCCAACTACAACACCCCATATTGGTGTTGTAGAATTTAAAATAGAGAGTGTGGATGCACTAATAGTTTGGGCTGCGTAAGCAAAAAATAAAAACGGCAGAGCAGAATTAAACGCGCCTATAATAAAAAAGTGTTTTTTATGCTGGATAAACGCTAAACGGCGTTTTAAATACAAAGCAACAATAAATAAAGTAACTGCAGCAAAGCCTACTCTAAACTCAATTAATACTGCAGGCCCCAAGCTGTTAGCTGCCATTCGCATAAATAAAAAAGAAGCGCCCCAAATAGCGGCCAAAAAAACAATCGTAGTAAGCTTGCTAAGGTCATGATAGTACTTTAATTATACTGGTTAGCTTTTAGAGTAACAGGGTTTATAAATGGTGTAAGCCATATTCGGAACTGACACATAAAAATAATAAACCAAGGTTAATAAAGAAAAGTTAATTGTGAGAAATACGAAGAGACTGTAACTACCTATCCAATTGAGCATGCTAAATAAAGTTAACTTTCGGTTCGCTTCTTTTTCAAAGTCGCTTTTAACTATTTCAAGTGCTTTTAGTACTTCTTCTGGAGCAACATCGTGTTGCTCTAATATCATAATTAAATCTACTGCAAGTTTAATGTATGTTGGAGCTTGATCAAGTGGGTTGGTCATGGTGCTTTTTCTTTTTAGAAATTTGACTAATAGCCACATCAATCGCAGTTTGTACGCGTTCTTCCATATGTGTACGTTCGGCTTGTGGTAAGTAAAATGCCATGTCTACGTCATAGCGAATATATCTTGGTGGCAGTTGGTTTAGTACAGTACAGCAAAAGTCAGCCATTACATCTTCGTTGTATTGTCTATCAAGTTTTCTCTTAATTATTTCTTCTAGGACAATTTTTTCGTAAAAGTTGTGTATATCGTCATGTAATCGCATATTCCTATCACTCTTTGTTAATCCATTTAATTGAGTTTATACCAAGGCTTACTATAAATCGATAGCGGCTTTAAATAGTTGTTTATGTACATTAACTAATGAGGTTAAATTACGTTGATAACCACCGCCAAGGCTGCACATGAGTGGTATTTTCTGTTGTTTACAAAAATTGAGAACAAAAAAGTCACGTTTATATACGCCATTGAGCGATACATTTAATAACCCTAACTCATCTTTTTCGTAAATATCTGCGCCAGCATTATATAAAATAATATCGGGGTTATGAATACGCACGCAAAAATCGAGTGCTTGTTTTAATGTAGTGAGGTACTCAGCGTCGGTTGTTTTAGCGGGTAATGCAAAATCGTAAGTGGATTGCTGTTTATTACGAGGGAAATTTTGCTCACAATGAATTGAGCAGGTAATAATTTGGTCATGATTTTGAGTGATTTGTGCTGTGCCATCGCCTTGGTGTACGTCGCAATCAAAAATTAAAACAGTGTCGGCTTGCTCTGTATTTATTAAATGTGCTGCTGCAATAGCTAGATCGTTAAAAATACAAAAACCGCTACCGTAATCACTGTATGCATGATGATAGCCACCACTTAAATTAGCCGAAAAACCATGTTTTAGCGCGTGTTCACTACTTTGGATGCTTGCCCCAACTGATAGTAGTGTGCGCTCTACCAATTCATTTGAATAAGGAAAGCCCATTTTTTTTATGGCTTTATTGCTAAGCGTGCCGTTTAAAAAGTTATTTATATAAGTTTGATTATGGCACAGCGAAAGCTGAGCAGGCGTTGCTTTTATAGGTGAAGTAAAATTATTGGGCGTTAAGCCTAGTCCTTCAATTTCTGCTTTAAGCTTTTGGTATTTTTGTATTGGAAAACGATGGCGCTCAGGAAGCGTTAAAGCAGAATATAGCGGGTGGTAAAAAAGCTGCATTAGCGTAATTGTTGTTTTTCGACTTGTTGAATTTTATCTTCGGTGGCAGAAATTGCTTTTCTGCAGCGGCCTAATCGAGCGTGTGTGCTTAATATTTCAAGGTTAAGCTTTTGTGCTTTAGCAGGCGAGGCTTTATCCATTTGCATTTTCCGCTCTTCAATCATGAGCACTAAACGGCGTTCAAACTCATGGTTTTGTTTTAATTCGTCGTAAAGCTCATGCGACGATTGCATTATTTTTTGTACCGCTTGCTTGTAAACAGTTTGCTTAGGGCGTGGTTTATAATGGCTTTTATTCTCTTTAACCCAAATAGGCGTTGATTTAATAACGTTGAATACAGCTTGTACTTGAGCTGCAATACGTTCAAGTGCGTAGGTATAAGCATGGCGATGCTCACTTGGCGGTAATCTTGACACTTCATCTTCTATTTCTATTACGTAATCGACTAGGTTCATGCTCTTTGTGCTAAAAACTGCGCGGTCAAACAAGCTAGGTTGCGCTTGCATGTAACGGTTTTTAGAAAAAGTTTAGCTTTATCAAATTGCTCAGCTTGTTGTTTTAGCGTTGTAACTTGTTGGCGTAGTTTATCTAAAGCCATTGAATGCATATTAAAAGTAAGCCTCATAAATTAGTTTTAATGCTAAAAGTATAACCATAGTATTAAAGACTGGACGAATAAATTTGCTACCAAAACGTATTGCTGAATGCGCCCCAAGCCATGCGCCTAGCATAATAAAAAAGCCCATTGTTATGCCAAGTAAAAAGTTTACATGGCCGAGTGCTACAAAGGTTATCAACGATATAAAGTTAGAAACAAAGTTCATTGAACGCGCTAAGCCACAGTTAAGTAGCAGGTTCATTTTGTAAAGCATGCCATTGGAGGCAGTCCAAAAAGTACCCGTACCTGGGCCTGCTAAACCATCAAAAAAGCCTAATGCTAAACCTTGTAGCCATTGTTTTATTTTCATCGTTTTGTTTAGTTTAGGAAGTTTATTACCTTCGGTGGTACTTAAATTACCAAATAAACTATAGCCAGCAACTAAAATAATAATAATTGGAAGTAGTTTGTTTAAAAAGTCGATACTTAAATGATCAACAATAACAGTACCTATCAATGCACCTATTGCGGTAGCAATAATAGAGGCAGCCCAAAACTTAGGACTAAATAAGTTCTTTTTATAGTATGTATAGCTTGCCGTTAACGAGCCAAAACTTGCTGCTAGTTTATTGGTGCCTAATGTTAAATGTGGAGGTAAACCAGCAGTTAATAAAGCGGGTACAGTTAACATGCCACCGCCACCGGCGATAGCGTCTATAAAACCTGCGGCAAGTGCAACAGCACATAAAACAGCCCAGGTTGTTGGATCGAGTGCGAGTTCAAACATTAATAATCTATTTGTCTTTTAAAAGGTGGTAGGGTGTCGAGCATGGCTTTACCGTATCGCTTAGTAACTAAGCGCCTATCGAGAATAGTAATACAGCCTTCATCACTCTCTTTTCGCAGCAGTCTACCACAGCTTTGTACCAATTTCTTTGCGGCGTCTGGCACGGTAATCGTTAAAAACGGGTTACCGCCTTTGCTTTGTACAAATTCTGCTTGCGCTTCTTCTATTGGCGAAGTAGGTACAGCAAATGGAATTTTAGTAATTATTAAGTTCTCTAAATATTTACCAGGTAAATCAAGACCTTCCGAAAGGCTTTGTGTTCCAAATAAAATACTGCCTTTGCCTTCGTCTACACTTTTGGTGTGTAATTTAAGCAACGCTTCTCGCGACATCTCACCTTGTACTAATAAGTTAAAACCTTTTGTTCTAAGAAACTTTGTTACATGGTCCATTTGCCAGTAAGAAGCGAATAGTACAAGGTTCGCTTTTTTATCATTTAAGTACTCTGGTAAAGTTTTAGCTAAGTGATCACTAAAGTCTTTGTCGGTTGGTTCTACCTTAGATACCGGAATACGTAAAGTCGCTTGTTTGGGGTAATCAAAAGGAGAAGGTACTTTAATAAATTTAACGCCTTCTTCTTTGGCAAGCCCTGTTTCGTAAGCAAAGTGATCAAACGAGCCCAGTGCACTTAATGTAGCAGAGCACAAAACAGCGCCTGCGCATTCGCGCCATAATTTATCTTTTAAATAATAACCGACCTCGATAGGGCAGTCGCTTAATAAGTGATCGTGATGGCTTTTATATTCAAGGCGTTTTATCCACCGTGCATGAGGAGCACCTTCCCCCTTTTTTGCGTAACTAAACCATAGTTTGTTTAGTTGTTCTAACCGGTTTATGTATTGGCCACTTTCGCCTAGTATTGGGTCGGCAACGTAAGGTTTTATGTCGCCATCGCTAACATCTTGGGTAAGGGTGTCGTGCATTTTGTTTAAACAGCGCAGCGCATCTTGCGTGGCTTCGCTTATGTCTTTAGCTTTACTGTGCAGCGATTCTGGGATTTCACCGTGCTCAAAGCGGTAGGTATCGTCTTTTGAGTATTCAAAGTCGGCATTATCAAGAATATCGCGAACTACTTTTAAGTCTTTATTTGCGTCGTTAATACTGTCGCAAAGTTTAAAGTTTTGCCCAATAGCTCTTTGCCCTACTAAAACCTTCGCCATTTTCCCGCTAAACTTGGTGAGCTTATCAAGCCATTCTATTGTACCTTTTATTGTGGCAGCAGCAGATGAAAAATCGCGTGTTATATGTGCTAAATGGTGCGCTTCATCAATAACGTAAATGGTATTGTCGGGCTCTGGTAAAATTTTACCGCCGCCTAAGTCTAAATCGGCAAGTAGTAATGAGTGATTAATTACCAGTACGTCCATTTGCATTAATTGGTTACGAGCAAGCTGAAACGGACACGTTTGATGGGCCTTCATTTGGCGCTGACACGAATGTTTATCGCACGCTATTAAGTTCCACACTCTGTCGGGTACAGTATCGGCCCAGCTGTCTCTATCGCCTTGCCACTTTTTATTCACATAGGCGTTATATAGCTCATTTAAACACTTGGTTTCCATTGCGCTCAATGGTGAAGTAAGTGTTGGCATAAAGTCCATTTGTGTTTGGCTATCGCCATTAACAGCATTATGCAATTTGTGAGCGCAAATATAACGATGACGACCTTTTACCAAATCAAATTTAAAGTCGAGGCCTGAATGCTTTTTAAAAAACGGGAGCTCTTTTGCTATTAATTGTTCTTGCAGTGCAACGGTTGCGGTAGAAATAACTAGCTTCTTTTTTGTGCCAAGGCCAGTGGTAATGCACCTAAACAATAGGCAAGAGACTTACCTGTACCGGTGCCTGCTTCAATAACGCATATACGTTGTTTTTTGTGATAGTCGCCTGCGAGTGTTTTTGCTATTTCGGCAACAAGGTAGTTTTGGCTGCTGCGCGGACGGTAATCAGTTAGGTTATTAGCCACATGCTGGTGTACTTGCCTAATTGTTTTTTTTAGTGAGTCAGAAAGCATGGGATGATTTACCTAAAGTATGTATATAATTACAGTGTATATATTAAGTGGGATCGTACGTTGACACAAGCAATCTATCAGGGCTTTATTTTATCAAGGCAACAATACTCGCCTAAGAGTAAGCGTGGGATCACGCTTTGCTACTGGCTCGTATCAGAGCATGGCCCAATTAAAGTACTAATTGAAAACCAGCAAGCTGTTTTTTTTATCCCACAAGATGAACACAATTTTGCACAAAGCATACTAAATAAAGAAAATATAAGTGTTAATTTTAAAACGGTAGAAATGCGCCATTTTAGTGGTGTTGTGTGCATAGGCTGTTATTTTAATGATGTAAGTAACCTTTACAAAGCACGCACATTACTTGAAAAGCACATAAGTATATACGAAGCGGATATACGCCACAGCGATCGTTTTTTAATGGAACGTTTTATTAAAGGTGGTGTATGGGTTACGGGTGAAGTATCTCAAAAAAACGGCTTTATTTTAATTAGCAATGCTAAATTAAAAGCGAGCCCTGAATATACACCCACGCTGAAATCGCTTTCATTAGATATTGAGTGTAATGGTGAGGGCGTATTGTTTTCGGTTGGGCTGGTAGGAAATGGCCTTGATACTGTATTAATGATTGGTGAACCTCAACAGCATAATCAGCCATTTAATATTGATTGGTGCTTTGACGAGATTAATCTACTACAAAAGCTACAGCAGTATATCAATAATAATGATCCTGACATTATTGTGGGTTGGAATGTCATTGAATTTGATTTTACAGTGTTAAACTCTCGGGCAGAGGCACTAGGGGTAACGCTTAATTTTGGCCGAGATCAGCAGCCTTTAAATATAAAAACAGGGCATTACACTCGCCTCACCTTACCTGGGCGAAGCGTTATAGATGGCATTGATACCTTAAAAAATGCCACTTATCACTTTGATAACTATTCGCTTGCGAATATTTCTTATAAAGTCCTTGGTGAATCTAAACTAATTCAGGCAGATAATCGTTTAAGTGAAATTGTTCGTCAATTTAATGAAGATAAGCTCAACTTAGCAGCTTATAACCGACAAGATTGTATACTCGTTAAGAGGATTTTTGCAGAGTTACAACTCTTTGAATTTGCAATAGTGAGGACTCAGTTAACCGGTCTTGAGCTTGAGCGAATGGGCGGCTCGGTTGCTGCATTTACTAACTTATATTTGCCATTACTACATCGCAGCGGGTATGTAGCACCAAATTTAGGTGATCACGGTTTATCTTTTGAAAGCCCTGGTGGGTATGTAATGGAGTCAGTGCCTGGGCTTTATAAAAATATACTTGTTTTAGATTTTAAAAGCCTATATCCCTCAATCATGCGAACTTTTTGTATTGACCCTCTTGGGCTTATTAAAGGATTAGATTCACCTGAGAATGCAATTGAAGGGTTTAACGAAGCCGTTTTCTCACGAAATGAACACCACTTACCATCGTTAATTAAGCATTTAACACATACACGACAAAGGGCAAAAGATACAAATCAGCCAATGTTATCGCAAGCTATAAAAATAATAATGAACAGCTTATACGGCGTACTTGGCTCTAAAGGGTGTCGATTTTACGATCCGAGGTTATCGAGTTCAATAACATTACGTGGGCATGAAATTATGCAAACAACCCGTAAATGGATTGAAAAGTTAGGTTATGAAGTTATTTATGGCGATACAGATTCTATTTTTGTAAAAGCAGACGATCAGCTAAGTGCTCTGAGTTGCAATCAAATAGGCAAAGATTTAACGATCTATATTAATAATAAATGGAGCTGCGATATTAAAGACCGTTTTGGGCTTACTAGTTATTTAGAAATAGAGTTTGAAACCCACTATAGCCCATTCTTTATGCCAACAATAAGAGGTAAAAAAACAGGTTCAAAAAAACGCTATGTAGGACAAATTATAAAAAATGGGATGCCTGAACTTATATTTAAAGGAATGGAAACCGTACGCAGCGATTGGACCGAATTTGCACAAGAGTTTCAAAAAGAGTTATTCAAAACTTTATTTAATGAAAAATTTGAAATAAAACAACTTCACGAGATTATAAGTGACTACACCAAAAGATTGTTCGCAGGTGAATTCGATGAAAAGTTAATATACCGTAAAAAGTTAGGACAAAATCTAAATGATTACGTAAAAAATGTTCCTCCCCAAGTGCAAGCGATTAAAAAGTATAAAGCTAGTAATCCTGATTTTGAAATTAAACGAGGTCAAATTATTGAATATGTTTATTCTGATGATGGGGCGCAATTATACAATGGTTCAAATAATTTTAATTATTCGGTTTACATACAAAAACAGCTAACTCCTATCGCCGAAATGGTACTTGATGCCTTGAATTTGAAAGAAATTGAATATCAAGGGGCTCAACTTTCATTTTTATAATTACTTTACAGTTTTCGTATTTAAATAGTCATATTTTTTGTATGAAATTCAATCTGATTTAGTGTGGGATGAAGTGTTTTTCTCTTTTTTTGTTAAAATTTATGATTCCCTCATGTTGTTTTGTTAATAATTTCCTGTTTTATGTAATTTAAATTGAACCTTTTTACTTTTTTTCTTCTTTTAAAACAGTTGGTTATGCCTTTGTGTTTTTCTAAGTGATTGATATTTAATTGTGTATCTAAGCTTTTTTGTAATTTAAAAGGGTTTAAGGTTAATTGATTGTTGACGTTGTTGTTTCACTGGTATTATCATTCATCACACAATTGTAGCGTTTGGTAACACTTTGCCACCACGCTAGATTGAAAATTATAATTAATAAAATGTATTCTTGGGAGAATCAAATGTTAAATAATCAAGTAACAAAAGCTGTTCGCTTAGCGATTGCTTTTGGTGCAGCATCAACAGCTGCATTTTCAGCAAGTACAATCGCTGCTGAAGAAGGCGTAGAAAAAGTAGAACGTATTCAAGTTACAGGCTCACGTATTAAACGTACTGACATTGAAACCACAGTTCCAATTACTACTATTGGACGTGCTGATATCGTAGCTATGGGCGCAATTAATGTTTCTGATATTTTAAACCAGTCTCCTGTAACAATTGCTGGTGCAGACCAATCTAATTCATCATTTAGCACTTCAGGCGTTGGTCTTAATACAACATCACTTCGCAACCTGGGCGAATCAAGAACTCTAGTACTAGTTAACGGTCGTCGTTTTGTATCTGGCCGGTCACCTTCGAGCGGTTACGCAGTTGACTTAAACTCTATTCCAGCATCAATGATTGAGCGTATCGACATACTTAAAAGCGCATCTTCTGCTGTTTATGGTACAGATGCTGTTGCAGGTGTAGTTAATATCATTACTCGAAATAACGTGGAAGGTGTTGAAGTTAATGCTCAAACAGGTATTTCATCTGAAGGCGACCGTGAAAAATATTCATTAAGTTTAACTGCTGGTAATAGCTGGAACACAGGTAATGTAACTGCATCATTTGGTTACGATGATGACAAAGGTTTAAAGCCAGCTGACCGTGATTTCTCTGAGTTTGATGAAGCAATTTTATTAGATGATAATGGTAACGAATATGTAGATAAAGTATTTTCATCTTACCCACCACAAGGGCGTATTGGTGCTTTTAATGGTGACGGTACAGCTTATCAAGGTTTAGCTGGGGGTGAAGCTTTCAACCGTGCTGCTTTTCGTCAACTTGTTACACCTCTAGAAAGAAAATATGCAGCTTTAAATATAAAGCAAGACATTAATGATGAGGTTCGCTTTTTTGCTGAAATGAACTGGAACTCGTCAAAAACTTACGGTTCAACAATTGAACCAACACCGTTCGCGACTAACGATGTGTTTATCCCAGAGCGAGGTGGGGTAGGCGGTATAAAACTAAGCAACCCTATGATTCCTGATTTGCTACGTCAAAACTTAATGGCTGCTGACCCTGATCTAACAATGGATAGTAATATTCCAAATATGGTTCGTCGTATGGTTGAGTTTGGTGCTCGTTCGACAGATTTAGAACGAGATACTATCCGTATTGCAACTGGCTTTGACTGGTTTATAAATGACGATTGGTCTTTGAATACTTATGTTTCTTGGGGTAAAACAGATCAACGTCAAGACAGTGGTGGTCAAGTAAATATTGAAAGAGCTGCGAAAGCATTTGATGTGGTAGAGAATGCAGACGGTACACTTCAATGTGCTGACGACCTTGCTATTCTACAAGGTTGTGTGCCGCTTAACCTGTTTGGTGCAGGCACTGTGACTCAGGAAGCTGTTGATTATATTAAAGTTCCTGCAAAAATCGCTGGTCAAACTGAACAGTTCATTGTTTCAGCATCATTAGTTGGTCAATTACCAATAGAACTACCAGGTGGTTTTGTAGGTGTTGCATTTGGTGCAGAGCATCGTTTAGAAAGTGGTTTCTTCAACCCAGGTGATTTAGCTCAAACAGGTGCTTCTAGTACTAATAAGTCACTACCAACAGATGGTAGCTATTATTCAAACGATTACTACGCTGAAACTATTCTACCAATACTTGACAATCTTGAGGTTGATTTAGCCGCTCGCTACTCAGATCATGAAATTGTTGGCGGTCAAACAACATGGAATGCAGGTATCCAGTATTCTCCGTTAGAGACATTAAAATTCCGTGCTTCAGCAGCAACAGCTATCCGTACTCCAAATATTGCAGATTTATTTGGTGGACGTGGTGAAACATTTGCTGGTGTTACGGACCCTTGTAGCGGTGTAACTGCTTCTGATGTTGGTAATGCAGCCCAAAACTGTCTGTCTATTCCTGAAGTTGCTGCGCGTGTTGCAGCTGATGGTAAATTTGAGCTTACGCAAATAGAAGCGCAAAGCGCAGGTGGTTTTGTTGGTGGTAACGAGAATGTTAAAGAAGAAACCGCTGATACATACAGCGTGGGTGTAATCTGGCAGATGACAGAAGAGCTTTCTTTAACTGTCGATTACTACGATATATCTGTTGAGGATGCAATATCCACCACTAGCCGTACTACTGTACTAAATCGTTGTTTTGATGTTAGTTCAGCTAACTTTGACCCATCTTGTGGTGGTAATGCATTACGTGATGCGAAAGGTGCATTAGTAGAAGTTAATTCAGGTACTGGTAATGAAAATAATATCGAAACTTCAGGTGTTGATATTGAATTAGCATATAAAATAGACACAGAGTATGGTGCTTTTGGTGCTAACTTAATTTGGAACCACTTAAGTAAATACGATACAACTGGTATCGAAAGCGGGGAAACAGTTGAATACGCTGGTGAAGTACTCACACCAGATAACAGAGCTAACTTAAACCTAACTTATGGTATGGAAGACTTAAACGTTTCATGGCGTATGCGCTACTGGGATCGTTCTGTAGATAGTGTTGAAGGTGCTAACTTTAACTACACTGATTTTACACCGTTAGAGAAGTATAATAACTTCCCATCAGTTGTTTATCATGATGTATCAGCAGGTTATAACTTTACAGATAGTACAAGTGTTACATTAACAGTACGTAACTTGTTCGATAAGCAACCACCAGTTGCTAACCAAAGTTCATCAAATGGTGGTACAGGTATTAACACAGTATCAGAAGCTTATGATGTAACAGGTCGTTACTTACAGTTAAATTTAACTACTAAATTTTAATTAATTGTTAAAATTTGAAACCGCGATATCTATCGCGGTTTTTTTATTTTCTTCTTTTGTGTATATTGTTGATAGCAAATAATTTATACCATAGTCATTTCAAAAGAATCCGCCTATACTAAAACAGAATATTAAAGTAAATCTAACCAAATAAATTTAGCGAGATATAGATGAAAGAAGTCCGATCTTTTATTAAAACTGCATCATTAGCTGAGCTTGAGAAAGCACAGCAGTTGATTGGTGATGCAATTTCAAAATATACCCAGCAACAAAAAGCAAAACAGGAAGTTTTGGAACTTTTAAAAGAAAAAGGACTTACGCTAGAAGATTTACAAGATGGAGCATCTGACAAACGCACCAAAGTTAAGCCTAAGTACCGCATGGAACTGAATGGTGAGACTATTGAATGGACTGGCCGTGGCCGTCGTCCTAAAGCGTTTGAAGGTGTTGAGCTTGAAAAGTTTTTAGCTTAAAGCTAAATATAAGAGAAGCTTCGGCTTCTCTTTTTTGTTTACCCCTCAATAAAATATAATTAAAGTTTAAAACTCCTAGCTATTATTTGCTAAAATCTCCTCACTCAAACCTATTTGTTTTCCCATGAGCTATAAACTAAGACCTTACCAGCAAGAAGCCGTAGAACGCACCGTTTTACACTTTAGAAAGAGCAATGATCCTGCCGTTATTGTACTACCAACCGGTGCAGGTAAGAGTTTGGTTATTGCTGAACTTGCCCGTATTGCTAAGCAAAAAATATTAGTGCTTGCTCATGTAAAAGAGCTTGTAGAGCAAAATTCGCAAAAATATAAAAGTTTTGGTTTAGAGGCGAGTATATTTTCAGCGGGCTTAAAAGAAAAATCATTAAGCCATCAAGTAACCTTTGCCAGTGTGCAATCACTTTCCCGTAATTTAAATAAATTAAATGAGCATTATTCATTACTTATTATTGATGAATGCCACAGGGTAAATGGGGATAAAAAAGCCAGTACGGAAAAGTAATAAGCAGTTTAAAAGAGTATAACCCTCAGTTAAAAGTATTGGGTTTAACAGCAACACCTTATCGGTTAGGAATGGGGTGGATATACCACCACCATTATCATGGTTTTGTTAAAGGGACTAAAGAAAGTCCGTTTAAAAGTTGTATTTTTGAATTGCCGCTCAGGTATATGATCAAACATAATTATTTAACGCCGCCAAACGAAGTTGATGCAGCAATTAGCCATTATGATTTTTCGTCCTTAGATAGCAATGCATTTGGGCAATATACGACTGATGATATTAATGCGCTTTTAAAAAACAGTGAGCGCGCAACGAAAGCTATATTACAGCAAGTAATTCAATACAGTGAAGAGCGCGAAGGTGTTATGGTTTTTGCCGCTACGGTAATGCATGCTCAGGAAATATTAAGCTACCTACCAGCTCATCAAAGTGCACTTATAACAGGTGATACGCCAAACACTGAGCGCGATAAAATCATTAAGCAATTTAAAGCTAAGCAATTAAAGTATTTAGTTAATATTTCGGTATTAACTACAGGATTTGATGCGCCACATGTCGACTTTATAGCTATTTTAAGACCTACAGAATCGGTTAGTTTATATCAACAAATTGTGGGGCGAGGTTTAAGGTTATCTGAATCGAAAACGGATTGCTTAGTAATAGATTATGCCGGCAATGGTTTTAATTTATTTCACCCTGAAGTAGGTGACAAAAAAGGCGATAGTGATAACGAGCCTGTACAAGTGCTTTGCCCAGGTTGTGGGTTTGCGAATATATTTTGGGGTAAAACAGACTCCACTGGCAAAGTAATAGAGCACTTTGGCAGGCGTTGCCAAGGCCTATTAGAAGATGATGATGGACATAAAGAGCAGTGCGATTATCGTTTTAGGTTTAAAGAGTGTGAGCAGTGCGGTGCCCAAAATGATATTGCTGCACGTAAATGCCATGATTGCGGCGCGGTAATGGCCGACCCTGATGATAAGTTACGTAATGCATTAAACTTAAAAGACGCACTTGTGCTTCGATGTAGTGGGTTATCGGTAACTCAAATTAAAGATGAGCTTATTAAAGTAACGTATTTTGATGAAGATGGTGCAAGTTGCGATGAAGTATATAATCTCGCAAATAAAGGCGGGCAATTTATATTTAATAAGCAATTTGGTCAACGTGTGGGGCTTGGGCAAACACCTATTAATTTTAAAACTGCAGAGCAAGTAGTAAACGCACAATTTGAATTAGTACCACCGGATTTTGTTATTGCACGAAAAAGCAAAAAATATGGTTGGAAAGTAGCTGATAAGCTATTTGACTATAAAGGGGGTTTTAGAAAGGCAAATCAGTTAAGCCGCTAAGCTTAACTGATAGAGTACATTGAACTAAAAGGCAATTAAGCTTCTTCACCGTCCATTAGTCCCCAGCCGTCACCGTATCCATTAAAGCTATTAGCAATGCTTTCAATGTATTGCTCTGCTTGTCCTAAAAGAGTGTGCTCTGGCACCATTTGTACTTGAGTGATTACTTCCCAAACGCCAGTGTCTTTACATTTTTCAAGTTCAGCCTTTTGAACTAATGCATCAGAGACTATTTCTTTAGCAAATTTTTCAGCATCGGCTTCTTGTTCAAATAAAATAAAAAAATCGACTTGGTGCATTTTATTTAAATCAATGCCAGCAGCGGCTATTTCGGCTAAAAGTTGGCCGTTATCATCATCAGGGAATTGCATTAAAAACTCATTTAAAATTAATTTTTTATTCGTAGGCACTATTGTAACTAAAATATTGTCTTAACGCGTACTAATTTTAATTATGCTGATATTTATTCAAAGCCTAGATTCAAATTGTAAGTGCATAACTTGTTTTGGCTAGATTAAGTGGTCAGTTGCTCATAAGCTAACTACTTTTTCTCCGGCAAGAGATTTTACAATGAGACATTACAAACAACTGACCTATGAGCAAAGATGCCAGATCGCTGTTCTAAAGAAAAGCTGTTTTACGCAACAAAGTATTGCTGAGCTAACTAATTTATCGCAATCTACGATTTCAAGAGAGCTTTCTAGAAATACAGGCAAGCGAGGTTACAGATACAAACAAGCTCATGAGCGGGCTTTGTCTCGCCGAAGAAGTGCAAGAAAACCACTTAAGATGACACCTGAAATGATGGCTTTAATTACCCAGAAGCTTAATGAGAAGTGGAGTCCTGAACAAATAACGGGATGGTTGCGCAAGGAAAATGAACAATCTGTCAATCATGAATGCATTTATCTATATATCTGGGAAGATAAAAAAGCAGGTGGTGAGTTATACCTACATCTGCGACGACACGGTAAGAAATATCACAAGCGCAGTCATGGTAAGACAAACCGAGGGCAAATAAAAAATCGCGTTAGCATTGAAGAACGTCCACAAATAGTTGATGAGAAAGGCCGTATCGGAGATTGGGAAATAGATACCGTCATAGGTAAAGGTCATCGAGGCGCCCTTGTTACCATTGTACAGCGGGTCACCCAATTCACTGTATCAACTCAGGTGGCAGGCAAAACAGCACAAGCCGTCACTGCGGCGACGATAGAACTATTAAGGCCATATAGGTCAGCACTTCATACCATCACGGCTGACAATGGAAAAGAGTTCGCTTATTACGAGCAAATCACAGAGGCTTTAAGTGTTCCTGTTTATTTTGCTCACCCTTATCACTCATGGGAGCGCGGATTGAATGAAAACACGAATGGATTACTACGTCAGTATTGGCCGAAGAGCACAGATTTTAAGGCGGTAACACCAGCGCAAGTTATACCAGTACTTGAGCAACTTAATAATCGTCCGAGGAAGACACTTGGATTTGAAACGCCTGCAAAATTGATGCAGGATCACTTGGCGGCTAAAGCCGCCTAAACGTTATGCACTTCAGATTTGAATCCGCGAAGTTAAATTTACGCGTTAGATTGTTATTAAGTTAATGTGTTGCTCATTATGGCTATGCTAATATGCGCGTAATTAGCCAGTTTCTTGTAAGATATTAAAAGTAAGGATATTTACTTGTTTATTAAGTTTTTACGTTGCATGTGTGTTGTGAGCGCTTTAATTGCGACAAATAGCTATGCGGCAGAAAAAGTCATAGAAGATTACGAAATTGAAGGGTTAAGTGGCGATTTAGAAAATAACGTAGCTCTTTACCTCAAGCAGTTAATTGGCGAGAAACCAACCCGTACACTTCGCCGTTATGCTCAAAAACAAGTACAAAATAGCATCAAAGCTCTTGGTTATTATAACCCGACCGTCGAGGTTATTTATGATAAAGACGACAGCGAGCTAATTGTTAAAGTTGAACGGGGGCCTGCAACTCGCATAGAAGCAATTAATATTACGCTAAACGGTGATGGTCAAAGCGATACTCAATTACAGGCATTGATTAAAAGCAACCACTTAAAGCAAGGTGATGTTTTAAATCATGGTAAATATGACTCTGCTCATAAAAAAATAGAATCTATGCTACTAGAACTAGGTTATTTTGATGCTAAGTGGCCAGCGCGTAAATTAGAAGTATCGCTTAAAAAAATAGTGCTGTTATTACTTTCATAATTGATACCGGAGTTAGGTATGAGTTTGGCGATATACAAATTGCCAGTAGTACACCCGCTGAAAAATACATACGCTCTATAGCGCCTTTCTCGCAGGGCCAACCTTATAAATCAACACATATTGCTGACTATAACTTGGATTTATCAAGTACCCCTTATTTTGCCAGTGTACGTGTTTATGCTGACATTGCAGCGCGCAAAAACAGCCAAGTACCGATTAAAGTTGAAGTATTACCCAAGCCAGCTAACAGCTATGAAATTGGCGGTGGTTTTAGTACTGACTTAGGGCCTAAGGTGCGTTTTAAATGGAGTAAACCGTGGATCACAGAAGACGGCCATTACCTCGAAACTAATTTAAATGTGGCACAAAAGCAGCAAGATATTTCCATGGCTTATACAATTCCGGTTGATGATCCTAATGATGATTTATGGCGATTCTCTGTCGGTTATAAGCTAGAAGATGAGCTCACAAACGACACTTACAGTGAAATATTAACAGGGCAAGTTCAGCGCCAATGGTTGACCGAAAATAAGTGGGTGCGTACTGCATTTTTACGCCGCGACCAAGAAACCTACCGTATTGGTGATGAAGACGAAGAAAGTACCGAAATGTTAATGCCGGGCATTAGCTACGCGCGCAAAAAATCAAAAGGCGGCACGACTCCTTATTGGGGAGAGCAGTGGCTTATATCTGCTGAGTTTGGCTTAGATGATGTGCTTTCGAGTACTAATCTGATTAGGGTGCAAATGCAACATGCATGGCTACGCACTTATTTTGACCGCCACTTGGTGTTTTTAAAAGCGAATGTGGGGGCAATGCTTGTTGATGATATTAACAACGTGCCATTTTCACTTCGGTTTTACGCAGGTGGCGATCAAAGTGTTCGTGGTTTTGCGTACCAATCAATTTCGCCTGAGAACGATGACGGCGAGCTAATAGGTGGTAAGTATTTACTATCGGGCACGATGGAATATAACTACCAGTTTGCTAAAAATTGGCGAGCAGCTTTATTTGTTGATGGTGGTACTGCGACTAATGATTTTTCTGATGATTTTGAAGTAGGTGCTGGTTTTGGTTTTCGCTATTTAACACCCGTTGGCCCAGTGCGCATAGACCACGCTTGGGGATTAACAAAAGAAAGTAAAAGCACACGTTTAAGTATTACCATAGGGCCAGAAATTTAATGTCAGTATTAAAAAAGATAACAGCCGCCGTAAGTGCTATTTTTGTCACGTTAGTTGTTGCACTATTTTGTTTGTTATTTACCGCACCCGGTAATCAATTTATTGCTTATAGTGCAAACAAAGCAGTAGATGGACTACATATTGAAATTAAAGATGGTCGTTTTATTTATAATGATGCCTTTAATGTACGCTTTGCTAGCAACGGATTGGACTTTAATGCACAACAATTGAAAATTGATTTGTTTTGGTGGCAGTGCGATGGAATTTGTATAGATAACTTAAGTGCTAAATCTATAAATTTAACATTACCAAAAACTGCAGAGTCACAAGAAGAAGCCCCGACAGAGCCGCTTGAAAAAATCAGCTTACCTTTTAATATTGCTGTAAAAAACATTGCGATCAATAAATTTACTCTAGAGCATCCAAGTGCAAACGTAAGCGTTAATAACTTTAAACTCTCAGCAAAAGCAGAGGGTTCAAAGCTGACGGTTAAAAGCCTGAATATTCCCACCATACTTGTTGCCTTAAAAGAGCAAGAACAAGATGCGAAAACACAAACGGCGCAAAATACTCAAGCGCCTTTAACGCACCTACCCGCATTGCCTAATATAGAATTTACTTCGCCACTTGATTTAGTTGTTGAAGACTTTGAAATAGCTAAAATTACGATTGAGCAAAACGAAGCCCAACATGTTATTGAAAACATCTCGCTGCAATTAAGTGTGGAAGATGCGGTTATTAATTTAGAGTCATTCTCAGCAAAGTATGAACAGTGGCAGCTTAATACGCATCTTAACGCTGAGCTTGCAGGGAATTTGCCCGTCAAAGGGGATGTTGTTTTACAAAGTGATGAGCACCAAGCCAATTTGCAGTTGAATGGCGACTTATCAAATCTAAACTTAAATTTAGAAACGCAGGGACAATATCCGCTTAGTTTAACGGCAACGGCAAATTTAAAGCAAAAAAACTATCCGTTTGAGTTAAATGGCAAAATTAAACAGTGGCTTATTGATGCACAAAGTAATGAGCTTAAAGTGCGAAATGTAAGCCTTAACGCACAAGGTAATGCTGACGACTATCAGCTTAGCCTTCAGGCGAATAGCCAACTAGGCGCGTACCCAGCTGTTGACTTAAATACCCAATTAGAAGGCAGTCTTACCAAAGCAACTTTACAAGCGCTAAGCATTAAAGCAAACGAAAGCAGTGCAACTATAAAAGCCAATGTTGATTGGCAAAAAGGCATACAGGCTAACTTTAATGGCACGGTTGCTAACTTAAAAGCGCAATACTTAACTGATGCCGCTACCAGTGATATTTCAGGACAGTTTAAAGGCTCGTTTAATGCAGCTGACGACAAGTGGCAGCTACAAATGAATAATACAAAGTTAAGCGGGTTACTTAACGACGTGCCACTAGAATTTGCCTCAAACTTTAAGCTAGACAACACGTTAAAAGCTAATATTGATAGCTTTTATTTAAGTAGCGGCACCAATAAATTAGCACTAAGCGGGCAAGTTGATGATACTTGGCAAGTTGATGGCAAAGTAACGCTAAAAAGTGATGAAAAAGCTAATATTCCATTTACTGCCGACGGCAACGCAAATTTAAAAGTGAGAGGGGAAAGGTTAACGCCCTCTGTTGATTTAGCACTAATACTCGATCGCTTTATTTTTGATGAAATAAATATTAATAAATTATCAGTAAAAGGGCAGTTAGATACCGCAGCCGATTGGCAAACCGATGTTTCGGTAAGTGTTGGTTCGGCGCTTGTGGCCGAACAACAAATCAATAGTGTTAAAATTGATATTAGCGGCGACAAAACAGATCACCAACTTACGGCATCTGTAGATGCCGAGCAAGGCAGTGTAGAGCTTGAAGTTAATGGCAAAGTTAATAATACCACTTGGAATGGCGAGCTTAGCAATGTAACGCTTAGCGATAAAAAGCTTAGTTTTAGTAATACTAAAAATATTGCCATTATGGTTAATACGCAAAGTGGCGACTTTGATGTGAGTGCACATTGTTGGGCATCTGAGCAAAGTAAATTATGCATAGACACCTTAGCGCAGTCAAAAAATCTCGGTCAGTTAAATGCTAAACTAAGCAACTTAGCACTTGAGGAGCTTAAGCATTTTTTACCTAATAGCATTCGTACTCGCGGTAATATAGCTGGCGATGTAGCACTTAATTGGCAAAGCGGTGCGCTTAAAACATTACGCGCAAATATCGATTCTAGCGACTTAGAAGCGGTGCTTACATCAGAAGAAGATCGTTTTAAATTACCAATCGAAACTCTAACTATTAGTGCGTTTTCGGATTCTCAAATTGGCAAGCTTGAAGCTAATTTAGAATCAAGTGTATTAGGCAAAATTAATACACACATTAATATCGATGATATACAAGATACGCAAGCGCTTAATGGCACCATTAATATCGATAAAATACTCCTTTCAGACTTACAACCTTTTCTTGAAACCCTTGAGCAGTTAAAAGGTGATATTAGCGGGAAAGTGGCGTTAGCTGGTACGTTAAAAGATCCTTTATTAAATGGCGAGCTTAATGTGAGCGATATTAGTTTAGAGGGCGAGCAATTACCTATAGCGCTGCAAAAATCAAATATAAACGTATTGTTTGATAAAACAACAGCCACAATAAAAGGCAACTTAAACGACAATCAGGGCGGTAAAATAAATCTCACCGGTGACGTTGATTGGCAAGGTGCGCAACCTGCTGTAAATGTTGCGGTAGTTGGCGAGCAGTTTTATGTACGCGCGCAGCAAGGGGTTACTTTTAAAGTATCGCCGGATTTAAAAATAGGCTTGGCTAATAATGCACTCAAGCTTGCTGGTGAGGTAGTTGTGCCTTACGGTCGTATAATGATTGAAGAGCTTCCTGAGGGCGCAGTGCAAGTTAGCGATGATGAAATTATTGTTGATCAAAAAACTGAGGCCACCGAAACAGTCCCGTTTGATTACGACATAGATTTAAAAGTGATTGTTAAAAACGATGTAAAAGTAGAATCGTTTGGCTTGGAATCAAAAGTTGCGGGTGATTTAGCGATAAAAATGAGTCAAGGTGCGCCAATTATAGCCACAGGTGAGCTTAACTTAATTGAAGGTACTTACTTAGCCTTTGGGCAAGATTTAATAATCAGCACCGGGCAAGTCGGTTTTAGCGGTTCAATTGAACAACCATTTTTAAATATTAAAGCAATACGTAACCCCGATACGACTGCAAATGGTGTCATTGCAGGGGTTACGCTCACTGGTAATATTGAACAACCAACGCTTAAAATATTTTCTGAGCCTGCGATGGATCAAGCTCAAGCACTCGCATATTTACTTAATGGCCAACCTTTAGGCGATGGAGAAAGTTCGTCAAGCGATGCGATGCTTACGCAGTTATTGCTTTCTCAAGGGGTTAGCCGCAGCGAAGGGGTTGTTTCTAAGGTAGGTGAAACCTTTGGGCTGTCAGATGTAAGTTTAAGCTCATCAGGTAGTGGTGATAGCACCAAAGTAGAAATATCAGGTTACGTAGCACCCAGTTTGCAAGTTAAATATAGCGTGGGTGTATTTGATTCGCTCAGTGAAGTGGCTGTGCGATATCAGTTACTTTCACAGCTATACATAGAAATAACGAGCGGGCTATACCAAAATGTTGATGTGCTATATAAGTTTGATTGGGAATAACCAAAACTATAATAATTATAAGGATATAAGCGATGGAAAAAATTATATTGCCAGCTCTGCTTAGTGTTTTTTTGAGCGGTTGTGCTCAACAACTCGGTGATGATGTTGCTAATCAAGAGCTACCCTTATTGAGCGCGAGTGAAGTAATTGCTAGTGCAACAGATAATGACTGGCGAGTAGTGGACGCTCAAAATACTTTAAAGATAACGCTGCCAACGGGCGATGCGTACATTGAGCTTAATGAACAGCTTGCTCCAAAGCACGTTCAAAATATTAAAAAACTAGCGCGAGAAGGATTTTATAAAAATACTAGCGTTTATCGGTTTGTTGAAGGTTTTGTAGCGCAAGGCGGAGACAGCTCGGGTAAAAAGTTAATTAAAACAGCGGATAAAACAGTCCCTGCTGAGTTTTATTTAACAACAAACAAACCACTTTTAATTACTGAGCTAAATGGCGACGGATATGCACCAGTTACTGGCTTTTTAAACGGCTTTGCAGTAGCTCAAAACTCAGCACATACGCAAACATGGCAAGTGCATTGTAGTGGTGTGTTTGCAATGGCGCGCGATAACGATATAAATAGTGCGAGTACGGAGTTTTTTGTAACGATAGGGCAAGGCCCGCGCTACCTTGATAAAAACATTACGGTGTTTGGTCGAGTGCTCGAAGGTATAGAGCATTTTAATCGTTTAGCGCGTACACCAACTGAAGATAAAGTATTTAACCCAATTACCAATATACAAGTACTTGGCGATGTACAAAGCGATAAAAGTATATTTAAAGTGATGAAAACAAACTCATCTGTGTTTAAAAACTTGATCAGTGCTCGTAAAAACCGTATTGAACCATGGTTTGTTAAAGCACATAATTACGTTGATGTGTGTGGTATGCCCATACCCACTAAGCGCGAAGTTATACCAATCCGCAATAATACTTAATCATTTTGCGGGGCTAAACGTGTCGCTACCTGCGTTAAAAAATTCTCATTTACGACTGCATGGATGCAGAAGGTAGAGCAATGCAGGAGCAATTGCCGAGAACAACTAAATAGCGAATTTTTTGCCTAGCTATCAACACGTTTTCCCAGCCTCAAAATAGCTCACTTAATTAAGCGAATTGGTATTAATTAAATATACAAATAGAAAAGGAGCCTAGGCTCCTTTTTTAATACTCATATTCCAGTTTAAAATAACCTACTGACGATTAATTTTAACTGCAAATGGCGTATCGTTATAATGCGTAGAGCGATACGGGTTTATATCAAGCCCGCCGCGACGAGTATAACGCGCGTAAACCTCTAACTCTTTAATATTAAGTTGTGTTGTTAAATCGCTATAAATACGCTCAACACACTGCTCATGAAATTCGTTATGTGTTCTGAACGAAATTAAGTAACGCAATAACGACTCACGACATATTTGCTCGCCTGTGTATCGTATAATTACACTTGCCCAGTCAGGCTGGGAGGTAATTAAACAGTTCGATTTAAGTAAGTGGCTATAGAGCGTTTCTGTCACTACGTTATCACTTTTTGCTTTAAGTGAATTAGCATCAATGTCGTAATTATTAATCTCAATATCTAAATCATCAATACATTCACCTGGCAGCGCCGTACACGGTAAGCAATTGTAATCGTCAGGATTGTATAAAGTCACTTTGACAGGGCTGTTAACCGCGTTTGATAAATCATCAATTAAATGCTGTTTTACTATATCAATGCTTTCAAATCGGGTTTGGTTAAAGCTATTCAAGTAAAGCTTAAACGACTTTGACTCAATAATATGGCTGCTTTGGCATTCAAAGGTAAATAAGGCTACGGCAACTTGTGGTTTACCTTTAGCGTTTAACCATGAAAGCTCGTAACCTGTCCAAATATCTTGGCCTTTAAATGGAAGCTCTGCTTCGTCAATATTTAAAGCATCACGATTTAGTTTGCGCGCAATAGGGAAAAGCAAGCTTGGCGTGTACACATCTACATACTCAGTAGATTGGCCTAATACGCTACCTTTAAGGTCTGGAGAATTGCTGTAATCTGTCATGTTTGCTCTTAAATAGTTACAATAGGGACATTATATCTAATTTAAATGAGTTTCACAGTATGTCTGTTGCATTGCTTATAGAACAACTTCATCAAATATTTAGCGAAAATACCCTTAAAAACACTACAAAGTACCCACTTATTGCGCACGACGAACAATGGCCAAGCCCATGTGAAGTTGGTGAGGTTGACGAGCAAGGAAACATTCAATGGCAGGGGGCGCGTCAGCAACCTGCAGGTTCGCTTAATGATTTAGCCAGTGCACTAGAACTTGAGTTTCCAAAAGCGCTTAGCGAGCTATACGGACATATGTACGGTGGAAGTATTTTAGCAAGTATTGATGGGCATCAGGTTGAATTACTACAAGCATGGAACGAAGAAGACTTTAATTTGCTACAGCAAAATATAACTGGCCACGTTTTAATGAAACGCAAGCTCAAGCAACCAGAAACAGTATTTATTGGTTTAACTGATCAAGATGATTTACTAGTAAGTGTATTGGTGCACACTGGTGAAGTATGTTTAGAGCACGTAGGCAAAAAAACACACCATGTACTTGCACCTAACATTAATGCTTTTTTAAAGGCATTAGAGGTTTAAAACGTGTTTAATAAATCAGCTTAGCGTCATCACTAAGCTGATTTTAAGCACTCATTAAAGTGGTTATTGAAAATCCCACGATATATTAGACACTAAGCCACACGGCTCACACCTAAAGTCGAATAACCCAAACCACGATTCAGGTAATTTCCAATCGCCATTACAACTAGGGCATTTTCGTTCAAGTTCAGACGCTTTATCTACGCCGCCTACACGGTATAAATAATAATAGGTTGGCTTTTTAGTTAAAAAACTAATTCGCTTTGTTATGTCTTTTCCGCGTCTATATAGGTCGCTTTGGACACTCGATATTTCTTCAAGCGCCGGAAACTCACAACGAGTTGCGCCATTAATTTGAATTTGATCGCAGGCTTGCCAATCTTCTTGCCATTTTATAAGCGTTTTATAGTCACCATTCGCAATTGCCGGAATACGAAATAGCGGCACAGGCAAAAAGTCATCACCACAATAAAGCGGGCTGCACGTATGCACATAGGTTGTGTATAAAATATAACTTGATGGTTCTTTACAGCAATCAGCCCCGTTGGAGTGAATATCTTGTCCGATCACTTTTACTTTTGGCGCAAGTAGCCCAGCACTATGTAACTTTTCGATACTGTGCTTAACAAACGGGCTGTTATTTAGCGGGTGCATTGCATCTTCGGTCGGGCACATTACGCGGGTAATAAAAAATCCATCTTTTAAAACGGTTGGAAATTCTTCCCCCATTATTTGACCATTAAAACGCAGTGCATTTACTAAGCGATTTATTGCTTGTTCGGCTTGTTCTAGGGTGGTGTCTTGGTAGCAATCAAAAGTTAAATCAACAACGAACATTTATAGTCTCAAATTATTTTTGTTCTAGCAGCGCAAGAAGTTTATCGAGTTTTTGCTCAATTCTATCTAATTGACTTGTTTTAAGCTCAGTATTATCTGACTGCTGTGGGTTTCTCATGAAGTTATTAATTGAATCAGGATTGTTTTTATATTGGCTTACTGCTGCAATAATCATCGGCATTGGAACCGGTTGCGCCAAACGGCTTTTAGTTAGTGCTACAGTAGGGGTTTTGCCTTCATCGAGAAGGGCTTTGATTGCATCAAATACAACTGAATTCATTAGATATATAACTCTTTAATAAAATAAATACGCAGCATATAAATGCTGCGCAAATGCTATGTTAGCAATAAATAAGGGAGGGTACATTAAATAAAATTACTTACTTTGACGAATGCGTACATCTAACTCGTCAATTACTTCACTCCAATCTCCATCTTCTGCAAGGGATTCAGCTAAAAAGTGTTGTTGTGCTTCATCCCAAAAAGAAGCTTCTTGGAGTCGTGTTGTGTCTTCTAATTCATGTGAGGCAATAAACGCATCTATTTGCTCATCACTATTTGGTAATCCAAGCTGTGCAAAAAGTGTGTTAATGTCGTGTTTTGTCGTATCCATGATATTGCTCCTTTAAATGAATGAAAACTCATACTAGTGCCTAACTGTACCTCTTGCTAGTTAAACTCTCGCTGAATTTACGGTTAATAATTTTAGGTATATAGTTAGGTTTAAAGTTAAACAGCCTATAGCTAAAATAATAAAGGAAATACAATGAGTGTAACCACACCAGCTGATACGTTCAGCGTACAGTATTTAGCTGCAGAAGATATTAGTACTGCAGCGAGCCTAATTTATCAGGCTTATCATGACGATCCTGTATTACTAAACATGCTTAGCTACAATGACGAAAATAAATCAGTTTACGAAAAAAAACTACGATCATTAATTCGCGAAGAACTCAGTAGTTTTTGGCAAGAAAAACAGCCACTAATTGGCCTATACCGCAACGATAAATTAAAAGCAGTAGCGTGTGTATTTGAATCTAATAGCCAATTACAAGCGCAGCGTTATTGGCACTGGCGTTTAAAATTAATGCTGAGTGCGGGCTACTTACAAACAAATCAATTAATAGATAAAGAACAAACAATTAGAGACGCCCTTAAAGAGAAAGGCAATTACTACTTTTTAGCTTTTATTGCCGTAGATCCACATTTTCATGGGCAAGGGTTTGGTCGTTACTTACTACGAGGGCTTGATGATTTAGTTAAATGTAACGCTGAGTCAACGGGGATGGCTGTATTTGTAACGCGTAAAGAACACACTGAATTTTTTAAAACCGAAAAGTTTGAAGCATTTAAACACCTTACTTTTAACCAAGTAGAGGGCGAGTTACTGTTTAAATCAATAATTGAGCCAACTATTTAAAATTATAATGTAAGCCAATGCGCCCAAACGGACATAAGGCCGTGAGACATCTCTTACATTGTTGTGAGCATAATCAGTTTAAGGCTACTATTAAGTGGCTTTTTTTAATTTAAGTTGCTGTTATTAAATGTTTATTTTGTTTTTTTCATTTTTGTGACGCTTATTTATTTAATGTTAAGTCCTATTACTCACACTCGTTTGCTTTAAACTTTACTTTGTCAAGAAGACATAGCTCAATGATTGAGTTACTGCCAAGGATATGGAATAGGCAACGTAGCGGACGCTAGCAGGAAGCAAAAAGGACAAGTTAACAAGGAAAGCAAGGACGAATAGGAAGTGCAAGGTGCGCTAAAGTAGCAGGAGCTACTTAAAGGATTACCACGGATGATGCTAAAGGATATAGCCAAGCGTTAGATTACGCATAGGCCAAGGTGGCGAGAGGACATGGCAGGATGCAAAAGTGGCAGGAGCTACTTCAAAGGATTACCAGGGATGATGCTACAGGATGTAGCTAAGCGTTAGTTTGCGTGGATTTGCCAAGAAGGTTATGGATATTGCAGGATGCAATGTGAGGGTAAATAAGGCTGTTTACTCGTTCAGGGGATGATAATACGGATTAATAGATAACGGATATCTAGCAGGATGCAGTCCAATTGGGGCGTAACTTTAGTTACGCCTTAGTTTTTGTGTTTGAGTAAATTTAATTTAGCCCTAAATTAAATCCATTTATATTTTATGTGGTGGAACAACCACGCTTTTCAAAAACTCATTTTCCATAATTAACACGCCTTGATAAGCATTTTCACCATCGCTTGAAAATTCAAATATGAATTCACTTTTGATGCCAGGCTTGCCGCTCTTTAAAAAACCAAAGCGGCGTTTTGTGCAAGCAACACTCATCAACTGCACCTGCAGTTGCTCACTTTGGCGTTTAGCATGAACGTTCGCAGCTTCTGCCACCTTTCGGTTAAGCCAAAATAAGTAAATTACACTACCAATAAGTATGAACGTCCATAAACTTGCCATTTAAGAGAATAACCTTCCAATTGCACGCGCGAGGGTTTCGCTACGATTTTCTTTACGTAATAAGCCTAATAAATGCGGGCGAATAGTCGGTATTGCAACTAAGTCAGCAAAAATACTTGGAAACAATTCTTCAATTTTTTGATGATGCGCGCAATTATCCATAAATACATGTAAGCGTTCAGGGTTTTCTAATTGTTTAAAACACCGCCCAGCGATTGTTAGTAACACGTCAGAGTCGTGCTTCACTGGTGAGCTTAGTACAGTATCAACTAATTGAGCGCATAACCCTTGAGCTTGACCTTTTGAAGCTGATCTTAGTGCTGCGGTTATAGCTAATGTATCGTTATTACTAATTGCGGTCTGTGTGTAATCAACAAGTAACTCACTCATTGATGTTGGTATTTCAACGTGTTCAAGCATGGCACTGAGTGGTTGTAGTACTTCAATAGGTAAATGCGCCCATGCTTTTTGCAGATTACTTAAGTTTGTATCGCTGTCTAAGCGTAGTGCAAAATCGGCAATACCCTGAAGTGCAACACTTTGCCAATTATCAAAACCAATTTTACCGCTAAAGTACAGTTGTGCGTGCTCGTAATACTGCGATGCAGGCTGTTTTAATAGTACTTTTACTTGGGCGTTAAATGCCGCTAATTTATTTGCGTTTGGTGTAAAAACATAAGGGTTATTATCAAGCTTTCCATCGGCTTGTTCGCCTGTAATTTCAGTGCCTAGCGCTTGAATAACCATATCAGCAAAGTGATCGCGACTAGCACTTACCAGCATACTTTGCTCATCAAGTGGAAATTTTAAAAACCATACATACGGTTCTTTACTGGCTTTAGTATCCCAAAATTGAATAGCGAGCCATGCATGACCAGCAAGTGGATAAGGGTAAGGCACTTGAGCTTGTTCAATAGCTAAAAATTGTTTTTTATCAAGCTTAGTAATGTGCCTGCCAATATCAAAAGCACGCCACTGAGTACCCGCACCATCTAAAAGCTGACCTAATGTAGCTATTTGATCACTCATTGTTTTCTCAACTGTTTTTACTGCAAAATTACATTAATTATACGTCATAGCCGCTTATGAGGGAACAGGGTATAATTGCATTACATATATAAAAGAGGGTGGTTATGTACCAGCAAACCCAAACTTATTTAGTGCAGCTAACGGCACTTTTACAAAAACACGCGCTTTGGCAAAGTGAGCCAATAGACGCTGAGGCACTGCTTTCAAATACTCCTTTTTGTCACGACACAATGGCATTTGAGCAGTGGTTACAGTTTGTATTTATTGAAAAAATACAGCAATTAATAACACATAGGCAACCACTGCCGCGTAACTTTGCTATTGCCCCTATGGCGCAAATGACACTTGTGAATAAAGCGGGAAGCGATGAAATAATTGAATTACTAACAGCCCTTGATACCTTTTTAGGAGAACCAAATGAGTGAGCGTCTAGCGCCTATTGAATATGGCGAGCTGACTATTTTGTATCAAGATGAAAACTATGTGGCTATAAATAAGCCTTCAGGTTTATTAGTGCATCGCTCGTTTTTAGATAAACACGAAACCCAGTTTGCTATGCAAATGTTGCGCGACCAGCTAGGGCAACATGTATTTCCAGTACATAGGCTCGATAGACCTACGTCGGGCGTATTGCTGTTTGCATTGAGCTCTGAAGCAGCTCGCGATATGAACCAGCTATTTATTGAAGGTACTATTGCTAAGCGCTATTTGGCTTTAGTACGCGGTTTTGCGCCAGAGTCAGTATTTTTAGATAAACCGCTTAAAGAAGAACTTGATAAAATAGCCGATAAGTTTGCAGATCAAGATAAAGCACCGCAAGAAGCGCAAACCCAGTTTAATTGCTTGCACCAAGCTGCATTGCCTATCCCTATAGGTAAGTATCCAACAGTACGTTACTCGTTAGTTGAGTGTTTTCCAAAAACCGGGCGCAAGCATCAAATTCGCAGACACTTAAAGCACTTATCACTGCCTATCATTGGTGATGTAAATCACGGTGATAACCAGCATAATCAATTTTTTAGGGATCATTTTGAGCTAAGACGCTTAATGTTATTTGCAACAGAGCTTAGTTTTGTGCACCCTTATAGTAATGAATCAATAACAATTAAAGCGCCACTAGGTGAAGACATGCTTGAAATATGTAAGCAGCTAGGTTGGCCAGAGCAAGAAAAGGATTATTAATGGCACATATTAGTATTTTTGTAGGCAGCGTTAATGGCGGTGCAGAGCGTTTAAGCGATGAAGTTGCAGCCACAATAGAGCAAGCGGGTCATACTGCTACAGTAATTACAGAAGCATCGCTTGATGATATAAAAAATGCATCGCATATTTTAATTGTTACCTCCACAACAGGCCAAGGTGATGTACCGGGTAATTTGGCCGGATTGTACTTTGCAATGAATAGCACTTTCCCAATGCTTACCGGTAAACCGTTTGGTGTAATTGCTATGGGTGACAGATGTTACGGCGATACATTTTGTGGCGCAGGGCGAAGCTTTGACGAGCTACTTCGTGATTTACAAGCAAAGCCTGTGGGCAACCGCCTAGAAATAGATGCATGCGAAGATTTTGAACCATGGCCGGTAGCCGAGCCTTGGTTAAAAGCATGGCTGGAAAAATTACCTGCCTAATACTTTAATTTTAAAGTATTAAAAAAGGAGCGCATGCGCTCCTTTTTACTTTTAATATAGTTTTATAAATTAACTACTTCTGACATCTACTTTAAGTTTTAGCTTTTGGCCAGGTTGTAAGTATTTTTGACCGGCTAAATTATTCCACTTAATAATTTCGTTAACGCTTAGATTAAACTTAGACGCAATACGTGCAAGTGAGTCACCACGGCGTACTTTGTATGTAATAGTACGGTTGGTACTTGCCGTTGCTTGTGGTTTATTAGCTGACTTATACACAGTAAGTTTTTGATTTAGGCGCAGTACAGAGTTTTTCTTTAGCTTATTCCATTTAGCCAACTCATCCATAGTTACGTCATATTCGCGGCTAATGTCCCATAACGTGTCGCCACTTTTAACTGTATGCGAAAGCTTTGTGCGAGTTGCTTTATTAGCAGCTAAACGCATCTGCTTTGGTAAATGCTCGCTATTTATAGCGCCATCAGTAAGCGGGACTAATAATTCTTGGCCTACTTTAATCGTATTTGATTTGAGTTTATTAAGCGATCGGATTGCACTTGAGCTCGTTGTAAACTTTTTGGCAATTACTGATAAGCTGTCGCCTCGAGCCACAATATAACGTTGCCAGCGTAATCTGTTTTTAACATCAGTGTTTGCTAGTTTTTGGCTAAATTGCTCTGCTTTATCTACTGGCAGTAATAAAGAATGTGGGCCATTAGGATCAGTTGCCCAGCGGTTAAAACCAGGGTTTAATCTGTATAGCTCAGTAAGCGTCATATCGGCCATATCAGCAGCAAGTGCTAAATCTATTTGCGAGCCAACATCAACCACTTCAACCACTTGTGCATTAATTACTGGTTGCCATGTAACGTTAAAATCATCTGAGCGTTTTAATAAATCGGCAAGTGCTAATAACTTTGGTACGTAGGCTGTTGTTTCGCTTGGTAAATCAAGAGACCAAAAATCGGTAGGTAAATGCTTTTTACGATTCTTTTTAATCGCGCGCATCAAGCGCCCTTCACCTGAATTATAAGCAGCAATCGCGTTAAGCCAATCGCCTTCAAGTGTTTTATGTAAATACGATAAGTAGTCAAGTGCTGCGCGAGTCGACTGCACTATGTCGCGACGACCGTCGTACCACCAGTTTTGTTTTAAATCGAATCGCTCACCGGTTGCAGGCATAAACTGCCAAATGCCCGATGCGCTACGATTAGAATAACCAAATGGGTCAAATGCGCTTTCTACAATAGGCAGTAGTGCAATTTCGATTGGCATTTCGCGCTTTTCTACTTCTTCAACAATAAAGTGTAAGTAAGGTTCTGCACGTTTAGAAATACGATCTAAATAGGCTTGGTGGCGAGCGTAATAATTACGTTCAGTAACAACAGGGCGGTTTTGCGGTATTTCGATAGAAAGTTGGTAGCGAATTCGCTCCCATACATCATCAAATACGGGAGCTTCTTGCTCATCAGGGTCAACTTGCTGATATTGTGCGTTTACCATCAATGCATTGTTAATGTCGTTAGGACTTGCGCCTTCGAGTTGTTGGTTTGCTTGCGTGGCGACTTGAGAGTCTGAGTCTAGAGTTTCTACAGTTTGACAACCACTTAGCGCTAACGCCAAGGCTACTAATAGGGGAGATTTATTCATAAATACCAATACATCGGGTAAAAAACTCGGCGAATACTACCTGTTATGAGTTAACATTGCCACTTAATGACTTTTTAAAACGCAGAAATAGAATCATCACTATATAATTAAGTTAATGATTCTAATAAAATAAATATTAAAGTATTAGTTTGTGCATTAAAAATTGTCTTTGAACTGTCTCAGACTAGCAAAGTTTCCCCAAGGTTCATTGTTTTTTGTAACCGAGATGAATTTTCCTGGCACTAACTCTGTAATGGTTGGCAAATCGCTACGCATAAATGGATTTATTTTTAGCTCCTGTCCAATAGAAGTTGGTAGGGAAATTTGGTTATTACTGCGTAATTCATCTACTTTTTTACTGTACGCAAGGAGTTCTGGGTTACGTGGTTCAACCGCTTTGGCAAAGGCAAGATTAGCTTGCGTGTATTCGTGCGTGCAATACACAACACAGCTTGCAGGTAGCTCTCTTAGTTTATTAAAAGATTTCCACATTTGCTCTGGCGTGCCTTCAAATAATCGCCCACATCCACCGCTAAACAATGTATCGCCTGTAAAAGCAAGTTCATCATTTGTATAGCAAATATGATCAAGTGTATGCCCAGGCGTCGCTAAAATATTAAAGTTAATATTAAGTACGCTAATGCTTTGAGCATCAGTAAGTGAGTGAGTAATGCCTTTAAATGGACTATTCGCGGGGCCATAAACCGATATATTTGGATAGGCGTCAACTAATGCAGCTACGCCATCAGTGTGGTCGTAGTGATGATGCGTAATTAAAATCCCACCAAGCGTAAGTTCGTGCTCAGCTAGATACGCTAATACGGGCTGTGCTTGGCCAGGATCGACTACCCATGCTTGGTTACTGTTATCGGTAGTTAAACACCAAATGTAATTATCAGAAAAGGCTTTAATTGCTTTGACTTGCACCATGGTAAATTGCTCTATAAAGTGACACTTATCGCATAGTATAACGAGCTCAAAAAATGAAACCAGCCCTTAGTTTTCAAGAAGGACCCAAACCACTGTCGTGGCAGCAGTTTCCTCATGGGGATTATTTGCGTGCAGATATTGAACGTAAGATGGAGCAGTGGCTGCCGCGTATGTTTGGCTATCATATGCTTAAGCTAGGTAATTTAAGTGGCGAATTAAACACAAGTATAAGTACGATTAAACACCAAGTGTGTGTTGCAGAGCCTGGGCCTTACACCGGGGTAGTCGCTGACATAGACGAATTACCATTTTACGAACACAGTATTGATGCTTGTATACTAAGCCACTGCTTAGAGTATCATTCAGACCCACATCACATTTTACGAGAAGCACATCGCACGCTTATTCCGGGTGGTTATATAGTAGTGACTGGCTTTAATCCATTTAGTTTGTGCGGACTTGCACAAATGTTGCCTTTTAGTGGTCAGAAATTACCGTGGACAGGGCGCTTTTTTACACCCGCACGGGTTAAAGATTGGCTAAACTTACTTGGTTTTGAAATTGTAAGTGATGAACGTTTTATTTATTCATCACTGGCAAGAGGTAATAGGCTATCAAGGTTTGAGTTTTGGCGTACTTTTGCGAAGCAGTATTTAAAACCAATGGGCAGTGTTTATATGCTGGTGGCACGAAAAAGAGTTGCGCCACTAACGCCAATAAAACCTAAGTGGCATGCTAGGCCGCAGTTTGCACCAGTAAAAGGGGCAGGGCTTAGACAAACGTCAAAGCAGCATTACAAAACGTGCGACCAAGAAAATAATACCAATTGCATTAAATAAGTGATCTATTATAGCGCTAAGGAAATAGCACATTAACAAGGCGAAAATTGTGACATATAGTTGTTCTATATGAATCATTTTTAACGCAGTTAGTGAGTTATTTAATGCGATAGAATGAACTTGTTTTTAATAAAATTGGTGTAACAACAGCTAATTAAGGCTGGTAGCCTACATCTTCTAGTAAATCTTTGCTGCCAGCTGCATCGCGCGCCAAATCGTCAACTATTTCGTTGTACTTATGGCCGCTATGCCCTTTAACCCATTTCCAGGTTACATTGTGCTCGCTACAGGCTTTATCTAGGCGTTTCCATAAATCGACGTTTTTAACCGGCTTTTTAGCTGATGTTAACCAGCCACGTTTTTTCCAGTTAGTGATCCACGATTCAATACCTTGCTTAACATATTGGCTATCGGTTGTTAGATTTACTTCGCATTCTCGAGTGAGTGATTCTAGGGCTACAATAGCCGCGAGCATTTCCATTCGGTTATTCGTTGTGAGTTTATAACCTTGGCTCATTTCTTTTTCGTGGCCGTTATAAATCATAAAAATACCATAACCGCCGGGGCCTGGATTACCTAAACATGAGCCATCGGTGTAAATCTCTACGGTTTTTTGCACTGTTTTACCTTGATCTTATGTACAATAAAGTGATTATAGAAAGATACCAGAATCAGGCTAAATTCGATATGGCACGTAGACAAATAGTTTTAGATACAGAAACCACCGGCATCGACCCTAAACAAGGGCACCGTATTATAGAAATTGGGTGTGTGGAGTTAGTAAATCGCCGTTTAACAGGCAATAACTTTCACGTTTATATAAACCCACAACGCCCAAGTGAAGAAGAAGCAATCGACGTTCACGGTATCACTAACGAATTTTTACGTGATAAACCGTTGTTTCATCAAATTGCCCAAGAGTTTTTCGACTATATTGAAGGGGCAGAGTTAGTTATTCATAACGCACCGTTCGATGTTGGTCATATGGATAACGAATTTGCGCTGCTTAATCAGGGCTATCCTAAAACAGATACTTTTTGTCAAGTTCTCGACACGCTTAAAATGGCGCGTGACTTGCATCCAGGTCAAAAGAACAACCTTGATGCATTATGTCGTCGTTACGATGTAGATAACGGTAAACGAACGCTTCACGGCGCGCTACTGGATTCTGAGATTTTAGCCGATGTGTACCTTGCCATGACGGGTGGTCAAACAAAGCTAAATTTGAATCAAAATAAAGATGACGGCAGCGAGCAACAGAAGGGCGGTATAAAGCGTTTAAATAGTGATAGAGCCCCATTAGTTGTATTACGAGCAAGCGACGCTGAGCAAAGCGCACACGAAGCACGATTAGATCTTGTAAACAAAGAAGGCGGCCAGTGCATATGGCGCGCTGAATAAGGCGATTTAATGAAAACGATGTATTTTGTAACAGCGTTATGTGCCGCTAGTTTATTTACTGGCAATGCATATGGCGTAAAACAAGTAGAAGTGCTCAAGCGCGATGGGCATCAAAATGAGATCCCTTTACTTGATAATCGTTTTCGCATAGATAGCAAAATAGATGAAATAACACTGCTTTTTTTAGAAAATCAGGTGCACCTGCTGTTATTTTAGTGAGGCCCGATGGCAGTAAGTACTTTGCTACTGACTCAGTTAAAAACCCTAACTTAGATTGGTTTGACGAACTCAGCTACGATTTAGTAACCATAAAAAAACCTATGGCAGGTCCTTGGCAAGTAATAGGCAGTATTTTACCCGACAGCAGAATAGTTGTATTAGGCGAGATATCTCTTGAAGCAGAGCCTCTTCCTTCAATGTTGTTTAGGGGGAGACAATAAAAATCACCGGAAAAATACTAAATGACGGTGAGCCAATTAACACAAACCTATTTAGAGATGTTGTTAGCCTTAATGTTGATTTTGTAAGTACCAACAATGAAAACTTTGCTAACTTTGGCGCAGGCATTCAAGAAGTAGCTGAATTTAAAGACGATGGACGTGGATTTGATGAGCGCCCTAAAGATGGTGTATTTACCGGCGAGTTTACTTTAGATTTCCCTGCGGGTGAATGGACACCAGAGCTTTACGTTGCAACACCTCTGCTGCAGCGTCGCATTGTGCAAAATACAATAGAAGTGCACGAGCCACCTTTTGTAACCGAAGTCGCGTTAGCAGAGCAAGACACAGACGAGCATTTGTTAACTATAAATATAGACCCAAGTATTGTTAAGCCCGAAACAGTCATCATCCAGGGAAAAATCTACTATCCCAATAACGAAGAGCAAATGTTTACCATAGATGCTGCTGCTAAAGACTCACGACAACTTAGTGTTAAAAATTATGATTGGGGTAGATATAGTGTTGAACTGTCTGTTTTTGGCACTAATATTAATGGTCGTGAATTTATGGCAACGCTACCAACGTATAAATTTGAGATAGAACGACCCATAGAAGCGGTGCCCGAAATTGATCCGGCAACGATTATTACGCCAGATAAAATGATTGAGAGTGAGCCTGTTGAAGAAAAAATGGCCACATCTACAATTATTAGTTTAATTGTAGGCTGCAATACGCTCATTTTATTACTCGGTTGGTTGTTAATTCGTATATTTGTTCAGAAAAAACCGATTAAATTTAAAGTGAAGCTGCCTTTTTTAAAGAAAAAGAAAACAAGTGAAGGTGATGCTGCCGACACAGAAAAAAATCAAGTCGGTAAAAATGGCTCAAAAAATGACAGATCAGGTGAAATTTTAAACCTTTCGATGACAGATGACTAAAAAACCTATAAAAAAACAAAAAAGCCCTTGACGAAATAGGGGTTGGTTCGTATTATTCACGCCGCTGTCAGGGAGACCTAAACAGCAACGGAAATATGGAGTGGTAGTTCAGTTGGTTAGAATACCGGCCTGTCACGCCGGGGGTCGCGGGTTCGAGTCCCGTCCACTCCGCCATTTTCGTAAAACTTGTAAGTAAAAGCTGGAGTGGTAGTTCAGTTGGTTAGAATACCGGCCTGTCACGCCGGGGGTCGCGGGTTCGAGTCCCGTCCACTCCGCCAACACTTACACAACGTATGGTTGTAAAACATATTCTTATTATGGAGTGGTAGTTCAGTTGGTTAGAATACCGGCCTGTCACGCCGGGGGTCGCGGGTTCGAGTCCCGTCCACTCCGCCAATAAGAAAAAATAACAGTTTAAATATGCGCTGGAGTGGTAGTTCAGTTGGTTAGAATACCGGCCTGTCACGCCGGGGGTCGCGGGTTCGAGTCCCGTCCACTCCGCCAACTATTTAAACAATGTTATATTACAAAATTTGTATGCTGGAGTGGTAGTTCAGTTGGTTAGAATACCGGCCTGTCACGCCGGGGGTCGCGGGTTCGAGTCCCGTCCACTCCGCCAACAAATTAAGTAATAACAAGTATAATGATATCTCTGCGGAGTGGTAGTTCAGTTGGTTAGAATACCGGCCTGTCACGCCGGGGGTCGCGGGTTCGAGTCCCGTCCACTCCGCCATTTGATATCATGATTAAAATTAGTAAGTGCATTACCCCATGCACATACCACTGCGGAGTGGTAGTTCAGTTGGTTAGAATACCGGCCTGTCACGCCGGGGGTCGCGGGTTCGAGTCCCGTCCACTCCGCCACTTGTTATTTCCTCAATAACAAGCTTATAAAATCCTTGATTAAATAATTTAGTAAAACATTCTTTGGCTATCAGCTATCAGCTATCAGCTATCAGCTATCAGCTATCAGCTATCAGCTATCAAACACATTCCTTGCACGAACCTGCTAATATTCCTTATTATCCGTATCAATACCTATATCAATCTGCCGATGCTCTGGGTAAATGCTTATGCATTGCGCTGTATCTCTCTTCTCGTAACTTTTACCGCAGTTAGCTTAACGCCAGGTTTAACCCCAATTCGCTTAATTAAGTAATCTATTTTGATGTAAGAAAAGCATGTCGATAATAAGGAATAATTCGTTATTTAGTTGTTTTCGGCAAATGATCCTGCATTGCTCTATCTCCTGCATCCATGCAGTCGTATACCAGAGATTTTTAACACTGCTAGGCAGGCTCTAAGTATTATTGCTAATTGGTATAGTCATTAACTTTATAGTGTTGTACTTGTAGAGCTCTTGACAGGGTTTAAGTTTTTGCATGAGCATAGAGATGAATTAAGGGTATTTAATCAATACAGAGCTTTTAGGGTTGGTTAGATGTCAGAGCTGCCTGTTATACCAAACTGTATAATTATTTAAACAATCTAACGATAAACTACTCCATCAAGTTGTTAAAACTTTTTATTGTGTACAAAAAAGCCAGCACGTTATATGCTGGCTTTTGGTCTGTAAATGCTTAGCTTAATTAAGCAGCATCAGCTTCTTTTTTAACGCTATTACGTGCGGCTTTTCCTGCAAGTAAGTCAGCAGGGTCGAAGTCATCAACGTTAATAACATCTAAACGAGATTGCTCAACAGCAGCTAGTTTATCAGCCTCTGCTTGGCTTAAAATGCCTGCTTCAAGCCCCATTTGCGCTACTTTATCAAGCTGAAAGAATGGCAGTTTAAGGCCTTTTTCTTTACATACTCTTTCAAATAATGGCTCAACATCAAGGACGTCTTTAAGCGTTTGCTCTTGACGACCTACAAGGTTAAGTGGCTCATTTGTTAGGTATACGTAGCTTGCTAAACGGTTACGCGTTTCGCTAGGTACTTGTAGTAGTTGTGCTAGTTTATGCTCAAGTTGGTCAGTTGGTTTACGTACAGGGCGACCAAACGGGAATAACAATACTTTTAACACGGCGCGTAGTGGAGCCGAAGGCATGTTATTAATTAAATCAGCAAGTGCACGTTGGCAATGGTAAAGGTGATCTTGGCAACTCCATTTTACTAGAGCAAAATCTTCTTTTTTACGGCCTTCATCGTTGTAACGCTTAAGCGTTGCAGATACTAAGTATAGGTAACTAAGTAAATCACCTAAACGTGCTGAAATACGTTCTTTACGTTTTAGTGAGCCACCAAATACTGCCATGCTAATGTCAGACATAAGTGCAAGTGATGCACTAAAGCGTGACGCTATACGGTAAAATTCAGCAGTTTCGTCGTTGTACGGCACACTTGTAAAACGAGCGCCGGTAAGAGCAAGCCACTTAGTACGTACAAGGTTCGACATAGTAAAACCAATGTGACCCATTAGCGCTTTATCAAATACGTTAAGCGCCTCTTCGCGGTCTTCAATTTCGCACGCACCAAGCTCGGTAAGTACAAATGGGTGACAGCGAATAGCACCTTGACCATAAATAATCATATTACGGGTCAAGATGTTTGCACCTTCAACGGTAATGGCAATAGGTGCACCTTGATAGCCACGACCTAAATAGTTATTTGGCCCAAGCATGATGCCCTTACCGCCAAGTACATCCATTGCATGAATAGTTGCATCACGCATTTGCTCTGTCAGGTGGTATTTTATTATGGCAGAAACAACCGATGGCTTTTCGCCTAAATCAACCGCACCCGTAGACATACTAACCGCAGCATCAGAGCTGTAAGCGTAACCAGCAAGTTTTGCTAGTGACTCTTCAACACCTTCCATTTTACCAATAGGTAAACGGAACTGACGACGAATTCGGCTATAAGCACCCGTTGCAACGGCAATCATTTTAATGCCACCGGCAGAATTAGACGGCAATGTAATTGCACGACCAACCGATAAACACTCAACCAGCATGCGCCAGCCTTGACCAGCCATATCTGGACCACCAATAATATAATCAAGTGGTACGAAAATATCTTTACCGCGAGTAGGACCATTTTGAAATGGTACGTTAAGCGGGAAATGTCGACGACCAATTTCAACTCCAGGAGTGTCCGTTGGAATAAGTGCACAGGTAATGCCTGGCTCTTTATTGTCGCCAATTAGCCCATCTGGATCTTGTAACTTAAACGCAAGACCAAGTACGGTAGCCACTGGGGCAAGTGTAATGTAACGCTTATTCCACGTTAAACTAACACCCACAACTTCCTCACCATTCCATTGCCCTTTACATACCACACCGTAGTCTGGAATTGAGCTTGCATCAGAACCCGCTTCTGGCGAAGTTAATGCAAAACATGGAATTTCTTGACCGCTCGCTAGGCGCGGTAAGTAATGATCTTTTTGCTCTTTTGTACCATAGTGTTGTAATAATTCACCTGGGCCTAAAGAGTTCGGTACACCAACAATTGACGAAAGTAATGTTGATTTACTTGTTAGTTTTTGAAGTACACAAGACTGTGCAAATGCAGAAAATTCTAAACCGCCGTATTCTTTTTTAATGATCATGGCAAAGAATTTATTATCTTTTAGATACTGCCACACATCTTGAGGAAGGTCGGTTAGTTCGTGCGTTGCTTCCCAATCGTCCAACATGCTACAAACTACTTCAACAGGGCCATCAACAAAGGCTTGCTCTTCAATAGTAAGTTTAGGAACTGGGTATTGGTGAAGTTTTTTCCAATCTGGGTTACCGCAAAATAAGTCAGCTTCCCACCACGTCGTACCGGCATCAATAGCTGATTTTTCAGTATCAGACATGCTTGGCGTTACTTTTTTAAACGTAGCAAAAATAGGCTTGATGATATATTGCTGACGAAGGCCAGTAACAGAAAGAGGAACCGCGATGATCAAAAAGATCAACCAGCTAATTAAACCAAAAGCACCCGCAAAGGTACCAATTAATAAAGTAATAGCCGAAACACCAAGTGCTGTGTTCCAACTTGCTCTGTGGTAAACCGCAGTGCAAAGCAACGCGATTAGAACCAGTGTAAATATGAGTGTCATTTTTATTCCTTAATAGAGGTCAGACCACCTCACTTAGAGTAGCGCTAGTAACAGTAATTTTCAAGTACATAACGATGTTAAATTGTAGTAGAAAGTAACTTAAATACGATATTTAATTACCCGACAGAGGAACACTCAATAACTATCGTATAGTTAAAGCATTAGCCGTAAGTAGTGTTAACGTAAAAATAAATAAATCTAATAGCAAAATGACACTTTTTAAGTAAGTATAGCCGTTATAGCGGGCTGCAATTTAGTGTACGCTTAATACACAAATATTCGCTATTTATTTTAATGTATGGTTTTTAAGGGTTATTTTATTAATGTGTGAATTACTTGGCATGTCAGCCAATGTGCCTACCGATATTTGTTTTAGTTTTTCAGGCCTTTTAGAGCGTGGTGGTAATACAGGTCCTCATAAAGATGGTTGGGGTATTACATTTTACGAAGGTAAAGGCTGTAGAACCTTTAAAGATCCGCAGCCGAGTTATCAATCTGAAATTGCAAAGCTGGTTAAAGCATACCCCATTAAAAGTGTCTCGGTTATTAGCCATATTCGCCAAGGTAATCGCGGGCGAGTATGCCTTGAAAATACTCATCCTTTTACGCGAGAGTTATGGGGGCGTGAAATTACTTACGCTCATAACGGGCAGCTATCTAATTATCATGATTTAAAACCGCAGTACTATCGCCCAGTGGGTAACACCGATAGCGAACTCGCTTTTTGTTGGTTGCTTGATAAAATTCGCGAAAAATACCCAAAGCGTCCAAGTAATATGGCGTCGGTTTTTAGATACGCGGCTAAGCTTTCGCATACCCTGCGTGAAAAAGGGGTGTTTAATATGTTATTGACCGATGGGGTGTTTGTTTTAGCGTATTGCACTAATAACTTACATTACATAACGCGCCGTGCGCCATTTGGTAAAGCAACGTTGATTGATGCCGACATGGTGGTTGATTTTCAACAAGAGACCACACCAAACGATGTAGTAACAGTTATAGCTACAAGGCCTTTGACGAATGATGAGCGCTGGCAAAAAATGGAGCCTGGGGAATTTGCATTGTTTAAAGTGGGTGAGCTAATTTAGCCCACCTATTTTAAATACTAACTTAACTTAACTTTGGTTTAATTAAATTTAGTTAGCTTCTTGAGGTTGTTGTGCTGTAGCAGGCGCAACAGCTGTAGGCGCAGTAACAGTAAATGAATTCATTTGAACTTCAAACTGCTCCATACCTTTTTCGCCTTTCCACATACGTACCAGCATGTAATCCATTTCTGGCGCAAACCATGCAATTGCTTGGCGTTTATCGTTATCGTATAAACGCTTCACTTTAATGGCTTCTACATTACCGATAGGTAAGGAGATCATCTCTTTTTCAACAACTTCGAAGTTGTAGTCGCGGCGGTTACCTTTTTTATCTATAAGGGGGAATGAAAAGCTTGTTTTGCCTTTTTTCAATCCTTCGCGCACTTGCACTTGGTACGAAATAGCATCCTGAAATTCATCAGTCCATTCGCATTTAAGTGGGTATTCACTAGCGCTGCTAGTCACTACTTTGTTTGTTGTATCAAAATCAATTTTGTAATCTTTATCTGGGCCTGTCCCTGTACGAATCATGTTGTAATGATGCGGGGTAACCTTGCCATCTTTAAAGGTAAACTTTGATGTTTCTTCACGAGAGTCAGAGAAAATCATCCACTCAATATTGCTGTGGTATGTAAGTTCATAAGTATCGTCGCCCGTTTTTTTGAGCTCACGAACAGCCTCACCATGATTTTTACCTTTGCGTAAAATATCGTAATTAGCTTGATACTGGGTCAATTCGCCTGCAATTAGGCTAGTTGGAAGTAAAGCGCCCGCACATAACAACAGGGCACTTATTTTTTTATTGTGGGTAGTGCGCGCCGTGTGCAGGAAGTTGTTTTTTGTCAAGAACTGCATAATCTGCTTCCATAGTAAGTCTGTGTTCACTGAACCACTTGACCACCAAAGGATAAATTATATGCTCTTGCTCATGCACGCGTTTTGCTAATGTTTCTGCTGTATCATCCTTGAGTACAGGTATTTGCGCCTGAAGAATAACGGGACCGCCGTCTAATTCTTCAGTAACAAAGTGAACACTTACGCCATGAACATCGTCTTTTGCATCAATTGCTCTTTGGTGGGTATTCAGCCCCTGATACTTAGGCAACAAAGATGGATGAATGTTCAACATTTTTCCAACATATTTTTGCACTAAGCCAGGAGTAAGAATACGCATAAACCCAGCTAATACAACTAGATTTGGCATAAAAGAGTCGATAACGTTCATTAATTGCGCATCGTACGCTTCGCGCGAGTCAAAATCTTTATGACTGAGCACTTTTGTAGCAATACCTGCTTGTTTTGCACGCTCTAGGCCATAAGCGTCTGCTTTATTACTAATAACAGCCGCTATATGCCCGTTTATCTCGCCACGTTCGCAGGCATCTATAATGGCTTGTAAATTAGAGCCACTACCTGAGATTAAAACTACCAGACGAGTCGGTGCCATTACTTAGCACCACCTACAATTTCAACTTGCTCTTCGCCAGCTGCTGCATCTTGAATTTCACCAAGGTGCCATGCATTTTCGCCCAAGTCTTTTAGCATTGTTAAGCTTTGCTCAAGTTTGTCTGCAGGGACTACTAAAACCATGCCTACACCACAGTTAAATGTACGGTACATTTCGTGTGTAGTAATGTTGCCGTTTTCTTGTAACCAATTAAAAATTGGTGGCCATTGCCAGCTATCACCTTTAACTACAGCTTTTGCTGAAGCGGGTAATACACGTGGAATATTTTCCCAAAAACCGCCGCCAGTAATATGCGAAAGCGCATGTACGTCAACGTTTTTGAATAACTCAAGTAAAGGTTTTACGTAAATACGCGTAGGCTCAAGTAGAGTTTCGCCTAATGTTTTACCTTCAAAGTCAGCGCTGGTATCAGCTTTTGACACTTCAAGTACTTTACGAATTAAAGAGAAGCCATTTGAATGAGGACCGCTTGAAGCAAGTGCAATAAGCTGATCGCCTGCTGCTACTTTTGTGCCATCAATAATTTTTGATTTTTCTACAACGCCTGTACAAAAGCCTGCCATGTCGTAGTCTTCACCATCATACATACCTGGCATTTCAGCTGTTTCGCCACCAATTAGGGCACAACCTGAAATTTCACAACCTTTGCCAATACCTGTCACTACGTCAGCTGCTGTGTCTACATCTAGTTTACCAGTTGCATAGTAATCTAGAAAAAACAGGGGTTCAGCACCTTGAACAATTAAGTCGTTTACACACATTGCAACTAAATCAATACCAACCGTATCGTGTTTTTTTAAGTCGATTGCTAAACGTAGTTTAGTACCAACGCCATCTGTGCCTGCAACTAATACTGGTTGCTTGTAGCCTTCAGGAATTTCGCAAAGTGCGCCAAAACCACCAATTCCGCCCATTACTTCAGGACGACGAGTTTTTTTAACTACGCCTTTAATACGCTCAACAAGTGCATTACCAGCGTCGATATCTACGCCCGCGTCTTTATAGCTTAGAGACTGTTTTTGTTCGCTCACAGGTTTTCCTCAAAATAGTTGTTTTGGGTTGCTTAGAAACGCGCGTATTTTACAACAATTGCAAGGTCGCGGCTAGCGCAAATGTAATTTTGAAATAATAAACAAGGACACTTGTCCGCTGCTTGTTGTTTAAATAAACAAAAAAACGCCCGCAGGCGTTTTTTTAGTATTTAAGGCGTTAAATTAACCGCTATGCTTTTGCAGTTAATATTGCTCTAAGTGGAGCAGGGTAACCTTCAATTGTTTTACTTGTGTCGTTTGGATCTAAAAAGTCGATTAACGATTCGTTTTCCATCCAATCGGTTTTGCGTTGTTCTTCAAGCGTGGTAATAGCGCAATCTTTTATTTGCACATCTTTAAAGCCAACGCGTTCCATCCACAGTTTTAATGCTGCAGTACTTGGAATAAACCAAACGTTGCGCATTTTAGCGTAGCGATCAGTTGGGACTAATACTGTGTTTTCGTCACCTTCAATTACTAGCGTTTCAAGCACAAGTTCGCCGCCTGGGCGTAGCTGCGCTTTTAATTGCGCTAAAAAGTCGATAGGTGAGCGACGATGATAAAGTACGCCCATCGAAAAAACCGTATCAAACGCTTTAAGCTCGGGTAATGCTTCAACACCTAGTGGCAGTAAATGTACGTTTTCATCTGGGTTGTAGTGTTTAATTGCCTGAAACTGACATAAAAATAAATCAGATGGATCAATACCCACGACAAACTCTGCGCCTTCACCGCGCATACGCCATAAATGATAACCCGAGCCACAACCAATATCTAAAACAGTGCGGCCTTTTAATGGCTCAATATGAGGAAGCAGGCGGTCCCACTTCCAATCACTGCGCCACTCTGTATCTATTTCAATACCGTGCACATTAAATGGGCCTTTGCGCCATGGCATCATGCGTTTTAATAAATGCATGGCTTGCTTTTGCTCGCCATCACTCATCTCCCCTGGTGCGCCAATTTCTACCTTAGTAGAAATATCAACATGCGAAGTTGTCACCTCAGGCAAGTTTTTAAGTACTTTTTGCCATTTAGGCAAATCACCATGGCTTGCCTCGTTTTGCCAATGCTTTAATTGTGCAGGCAGGGTTTCTAGCCAGTGGCTAAGTGGGCTTTGCGCAATAGATGCGTAAAATTGGTTAAACCATTGAGACATAAGTCACTCTCTTTATTTAATTGCTACCATTGAGCAAAAATTAAAACATTGATACCACACTTGAGTTTGGCTAAAACCAATATCTTGTAAGCGAGTAAAGTGAGCGCTTAGTGTATCTGGGCGCATAACGTTTTCGATGGCGGTACGCTTTTGGCTTATTTCAAGCTCAGAGTAACCATTGTGTCGTTTAAAGTCGTGGTGCAAATCAATCAATAAATTGTCGCATTGCTCATTTTCAGCTTTAATTTTTTCGCTTAGCAGCAATACACCACCAGGTTTTAAATTAGCATATATTTTTTCAAGCACAGCTTGGCGCTGCGCGTGTGGAATAAACTGCAACGTAAAATTCATTGCTACTACCGAGGCGTTTTGAATTTCAAGCTCGTTAATATCGCCTAAGGTAACAGTAACAGGCACATCTGATTTAAAACCTTGTAAATGTACCTTACAACGCTCAACCATAGCTTGAGAGTTATCTACCGCTATTATATGGCAGTTATCGGTACGAATATTACGGCGCATACTAAGTGTTACGGCGCCCAGTGAGCAGCCTAAATCATAAAGATTTGAGTTACTTTGCGCATATTGCCCAGCAAGCTTTCCCATTGTACTGACAATAGTTGCATAGCCCGGTACTGAGCGCTGAATCATATCGGGAAATACTTCGACTACATTTTGGTCAAAGCTAAAATCTTTTACTTGTTGCTCAGAGGCATAAATACTGTCTTTTATGGTCACGAAAGCAGTCTCTTTTAAAATAATAATGCTATTTTAACATTTTATACTGGATAGTCAGTGATAAATTCAGTAGCTTGACTAGAATTATGAATAATAAGCACAAAAAGAGATTATTAAATGAGTAAAAGTAAGGTGATTAGTACCGACGATATTTTAGCAACCCTGTGTCATTCTGTAACAGGCGTACTTACCTCAGCCAGCGGCAACAGCATTAGCTATTCTGCAATGGTACAAAAAATAACGCGAACATGTATGCGCCCAGATATTGGTTGCTTTGTTTTGTTTGATGGTGGCTTTACCGGATTGGTAATTACTAACTTCACCTCGCAAGCAGCAATGGAAATTTATGGCGATTATATGCGTAATATGGGGATGCCAGAAGAAGAAATAGCGCATAGCCATTTATCAGACGATGTGTCTAACGTATTAGGTGAGTTAATGAACCAAATTGTTGGCGATTTTACATCTAAAGTACGCGAACAATTACACACTTCTATTACGCAAAATCAGCCAAAAATGATGGCAATTAACAAACAAGTGCAAATATCGGTAGATACCACGATGGATCGCCCACAAGCACGTCGCGTGACATTTACTACCAGTAAGCAAAATATCTTTTACCTAGAACTTGCTATGGATAAAACTGAGTTTATTAAACTGCATGATTTTGACATTGTAGAAGCTATAGACCCTGATGACATTATCGAAAATGAAGCCAAACAACAAGCTGAAAAATCTAAAGCAGCTGCGTCTTCTGGACAAGATGACGACGATGACGACTTCATGGCAGGCTTAGGGCTTTAAGTTTATTTATGTAGGTTGGGTTGAGTGAAACGAAACCCAACACGCTTTTGAGCTGCCAGTTTATAGCTATAAGCGGTTAGTAGAAAAGCTACCAAAGAAAACGCGATTTTAAATCGCGTTTTTTGTGAATAAAAATAAAACCTAAAGGAAAGGGGTTACATGGCAGTTATCCATAAGAAAAATAATAAAATTTTTAAAGGGGTTTTGATTTCTTTAATTGTATTAGCAATAGTTCCAATGGTTATCATCTTTACACTTTGGTTCAAAGGTTTAGGTGTAGGAATCGGTGGAACCACTGAGACTTGGTCTCACTTTGGAAGTTTCTTTGGTGGGGTATTAGGTCCTATACTTTCTTTCTTCTCTTTTACTGCGATTATATATACTGTTTATCTTCAATCGGATAGTAATAAAGTTCAAGCTCTAGCCAATAAACAGGCAGCAGAGGATAGGCTTACTTCTGAAAAGTTAGCTATTAAGTCCTAAAAAGACCAACGTGATGCATTCCACAAGCGCATAAAGCATGAAAAGCAGCAACAGTTACTATCATTTTTCATTAATACCTTTGATGAACTCGAATCACTAGGTTGCAAAGCATTAGAAGATTTTACTTTAAAAAACAATCTAGAGCTCCCCACTTTAGCATCTAATAGTAACTCGTATGCTTGGAAGGCACATTCAACGTCGCTAGTTTTAAAAAGATGTCTTGATAAATTTGATAGTGAAAGTGCAGAACTCATTTATATATACGCTACTAAATGTTCAGGACAGATAAATGGTTTTAAGAGGAATATTGGTACCTATCAGAATACACTTAACAATAGTACTGAAGAAATAAAAGAGATCTTAAAAGAATGGGAAGCTACGCATTGCAGATTTGAAAATTCTCTACAAATTTTGAAGAATAAGTACTTTTCAATCAGGGAAGAGGAAAGTAATAATGGAAGTTAATCTGAGATTACTAGCCATAAGGATTCTCTCCCATCGCCACTACCACACAAAATATCCTTAAATCTAATTCCAATTGGTGGTAACTCGGCTCCATGTGGCAGCAAAGTTGGTAAAAGCCTTTGTTATGGTCTTTTTCTTTAAAGTGGGCGAGCTCATGTACCACTAACGCTTTTAATAATGGCTCGGGGGCGCGCAGCAAGTCGCTATTTATGGCTAAATCGTGCTTTCGGGTTTTGCCTTGCATTCGATACGTATGTGTACCCAGTGCGTTGGTGACCATATCGCCTTGCTTTTTAAATGCTGCGCGCCCAAACGGTGGTGCATTTTTTAAATACTGTTTTTTAAGCTCGGTTGCATAGCTATAAAGTAGTTTATCGCTGGTAATAGTGTGTGCTTGCGGATACTTTTTAAGTAAGTAGTCACATACCTTTTTGTTATTTATAAGGCTTAATACTTGCTCAACAATGTTAGCTGGGTAGCCGGTAAAGTAACGTGCGTATTCACTCATTATTGTTTCTCTGTCGTTTTACTTTTAAAAAGTGCTTGCTGGTGGGCTTCTTTTTCGCCAGTAAATGGGTTTAATGCTTTGTGATCATAACCAAGGTCTTTGCAAAACTGCCTTGCTAATAATGGCGCTTCTCGGTTATCTGCCGTATGAAAAAACACATAGGGCGTTTTTCCTTCATCAAGCCATTGTTTTACTTTACTTAGCCACGGTTTATAAAAGGGTTTATAGTCGTTTTGTAAATCGGCTATTACGAAGCGCGCCATAGGCTTTGAGCCAGTAGCTATTGCATGTACCGGTAAGTGGGGCTTTTTTTGCTGTGCATCTATTAGCGCTTCGGTTGTTGGTTTTACCGCAAATAGGGCGCGAGTATCCATCGATATACGATTTATGTTGTTTGCCATTAATAATTGGTTAAGCGCTATTTCGGCTTCACCCTTTTGAAAAAACGCAGTATGACGTACCTCTACACCGTAATTAACCTCTTTTGGTAACAGGCTAATAAATTGAGCTAGTTTGGGTAAGTCACCAGGGCCAAATGCTTTAGGTAATTGCAGCATGATTTGCCCTGTTTTTTCTAAAATAGGGGTAAACAAGTTTAGCCAATCAGCAAGCTCGGTTTGAGCATTGGTTAGGCGCAGCTCGTGGCTAAAGCGACGATTAAACTTAAAAGTAAATTTAAAATCGTTGGGTACGCTGTTTGCCCAGCGCAATACGGTGCTTGGCGATGGGTTGGCGTAAAAGCTGGTATTGCCTTCAACAGAGTTAAAGTGTTGGGCGTATTGGCTAAGCATATCGGCGTTTTTACATTGGCTTGAAAATAAATTGCCTTTCCATGCGTTGCTCGACCACTGAGGGCATCCAATATATAACATATAAATGACTGATAAATTACTTCGTGGCGCAAGTGTACCAAATACATGCGGTGGTTGCTGCAAATTAACATTACAAAGCTAAACACACGCCCTAGCATCTTAATGTTAGTTGAGTATAATGCAGGGCTTAATTTGATTATTTTTAGATTGCTAGCGGCTTTATTTGTATTGTGGTGACCTGTTTTTTAAATCACACGCCTTAAAACAAATAAATATAACCGTTTAAGCCTTTTATCTGACAGGAAAACTATGCGCTCTATATATTGCGGACAGCTAAATAAAACTCACGTAGATCAAGAAGTAGAACTATGTGGCTGGATCAACAAACGACGTGACCTTGGTGGACTTATCTTTGTCGATTTACGCGATAGAGAAGGTTTAGTACAAGTTGTATTCGATTCTGACATTGAAGAGTTAATGAGTTCAGCTAACACACTTCGCCAAGAATTTTGTGTTCAGTTAAAAGGTATTGTTCGCGCACGCCCTGATAGCCAAGTAAATAAAGACATGGCAACAGGGGAGATCGAAGTTTTAGGTAAAGAGCTTAATATTATTAACCGCTCTGAGCCATTACCGCTTGATTTTAACCAAGTAAACTCAGAAGAGCGTCGTTTAAAATACCGCTACTTAGACCTACGTCGTCTAGAAATGAGTGACCGTATTAAATTACGTGCTAAAGCAAGCAGCTTTGTTCGTCGCTTTTTAGATGAAAACGGCTTTTTAGACATCGAAACACCTGTACTTACTAAAGCAACGCCAGAAGGTGCGCGCGATTATTTAGTACCAAGCCGCGTTCACAAAGGTAGTTTTTACGCATTACCGCAGTCTCCACAGTTGTTTAAGCAATTGTTGATGATGTCTGGTTTTGACCGTTACTACCAAATTGTTAAATGTTTCCGTGATGAAGATTTACGCGCCGATCGCCAACCAGAATTTACCCAAATAGATATAGAAACCTCGTTCATGAGCTCTGATCAAGTACGTGGTATGACTGAAAAAATGATCCGCGAAATGTGGCAAACATTACTAAACGTTGATTTAGGCGATTTTCCAATCATGCCTTACAGCGAGGCAATGAGCCTTTACGGTTCTGATAAGCCAGATTTACGTAACCCAATGAAGTTAGTTGATGTTGCAGATTTAGTTAAAGACGTAGAGTTTAATGTTTTCTCAGGTCCGGCTAATGACGAAAAAGGTCGCGTTGCTGTGTTAACTGTACCGGGTGGCGCTAAGCTTTCTCGTAAACAGCTTGACGATTACACTAAGTTTATTGGTATTTACGGCGCTAAAGGCATGGCGTGGATGAAAGTAAATGACCACACTGCAGGCGCTGAAGGTGTTCAATCGCCAGTGGCTAAGTTTTTAAGCGAAGACGTAATTACTAAATTACTTGAGCGTACTAATGCACAGTCTGGCGATATCATTTTATTTGGTGCCGATAAGCGCAACACAGTAAACGAAGCAATGGGCGCACTGCGCGTTAAGATTGGTGTTGACTTAGAAATCACTAACCTTAATAGCTGGGCACCACTTTGGGTTGTAGACTTCCCAATGTTTGAAGAAGATGACGAGGGCACATTACATGCTGTGCATCATCCATTCACTGCACCAAAAGACATTAACGCCAGTGAGCTTGAAGCAAACCCAGCAGCTGCTATTTCAGATGCCTACGATATGGTATTAAACGGCTACGAAGTGGGTGGCGGTTCGGTACGTATTCATAATGCAGATATGCAAGAAACTGCATTTAGAATTTTAGGTATTAACGAGCAAGAGCAACAAGACAAGTTTGGTTTTTTACTTGATGCACTTAAATACGGCACACCACCACATGCAGGTTTAGCATTTGGTCTTGACCGTTTAGCAATGCTTTTATGTGGTACCGATAACATTCGTGACGTTATTGCTTTCCCTAAAACAACACAAGCGTCGTGTTTATTAACCAACGCACCAAGCAAACCTAACCTTGATTCGTTAGCTGAGCTTGCAATTAGTGTTGTTGAAAAAGCGATACCTAGCGAAGAGTAATTTTTGTTTAGCTTATTGAGCTAAATTTAAAAACCCTTAAGTTATATGCTTAAGGGTTTTTTTGTGGTTAAATTTGCAGCAGAGTGTATTTTAACCGAACAGACGAAAAAGGAATTATTATGTCGATCAATGCAACCTTATTTGGTGAGTTCTTAGTTTTTTTATTGTGCTGAGTATTCCTATTTTTGCTGTAATTAGCTATAAAATAGGTAAGCGTAAAAGTACTATGCCTGGGGTTTTAGCTTTTGTGGGTGGCTGTTTAGCGCTATTTCCACTATTTGCTTTGATTTTTATTGCAGTGCTTGCGCTTAAAAAAGATTTACCTAAAAATAGCGTCTATGCCCATTAAAAACTAGGTTAATAGTGTCAATTTCAAATAATAATCACTACTTCGACGAGCAATTTAATGCTTTGCAGCACGAAGAGCAACTAACTGAAAATTCTGAGTTTGAAGAGTGCACATTTACCGATTGCGACTTTTCAGGCGGGCAGTTTAAAAATTGCCGATTTATACAGTGCAACTTTAAAAACTGTAATTTATCGTCACTTAAATGGAACTACAGTTCACTTGAAAATGTAAGTTTTAGCCACTGTAAATTAAATAGTCTGCAATGGACTGACGTAGATTGGCCAGCGCTTAGTATTAACGCACCGGTGAGTTTTAATTATTGCGAGCTCAGTAATAGTTCTTTTTTTGAATTAACCCTCAAAGCCCTCAAATTAACACACTGCTTTGCCAAAAATGTTGATTTTAGACATGCAGATTTAAGCGGTAGTGAATTTACAGGAACAGATTTTCGCGATAGTGAGTTTTTTCAAACTAACTTAACAAAATGTGATTTTGTAGGTGCGACAGCGTTTAATATTGATTTGAATAATAATATGTTAGCGAATGCTAAGTTTGATCGCTTCGAAGCACTTAATTTGCTTACCAGCCTTAATATAGAGCTTTGTGATTAATTTAGTTTAATATGATTACATATCTAGAAGCGACAGCTTAGCTGGGCTTCTAGATACCGCGTGACTGCGTAATTAACGGCTAGGGCCATTTTTATTACGTGCACTGGCAAGCTGTCTTGCGATTTCTAATAACGCTGGTGAAATATCTTCAGCGCCATCTTTAATTAGTTTTGTAACGTCACCTGATGAAAACAAACCGTCACGTGGTGATTTAATACCTAACTCACGAACAAAATCCTTCGTTTTACCTGTGCTGCCTGTTTCAATAAACTTAAAAATAATACGTTCATTGTTGTTTTTAGCAGGGGTTTTTAGTGTTTCGATTTCGTCATGTATTGCCGTTAGTTTGTCTTCTAAAATTTCTATACGTTCTTGAATGCTATTGTATGATTTCATTTATTGGATCTTTTACTAAATATATTTAAACAATGGCGACTATTATCGCATAGTTTGACAATAGAGAATGCAAACCTATAAAGTAAAAATTATTTTTAATTAAAAACAATAATTTATATAAGTTTAAATATGCAAAAAACACTTAAAAAGCTTTTTATGTTAAGCGCACTAGCTCTAAGTGCATCAGTTATAAGCACATCAGCAATAAGCGCAACAAGCTATGCAAACGATGGCGTTATAACTGATGAAAGCCGTAATCGCACTATTCCTATCAATATCACACTACCAAGTAACAATGCTAAGTGCACTGAACAAGTAAAATGCCCTGTAGCGTTCATTAACGCAGGTTATGGGATTAGCCATAACAAGTATACGTTTGCCAGTAATGTGTTTAATCAGCGTGGGTATTTAACAGTAGCAGTTGCACATGAGCTAAAAAGTGACCCTTACTTAAACCGTGAGCAGCCTTACTTAACAACTCGCATGGAAAACTGGCATCGTGGCGTAGTAACGCTTAAGTTTTTAGTTAATGAGCTATCGAGTAAATACCCAGCATACGACTTTACAAAACTCACCTTATTTGGGCACTCAAACGGCGGGGATATTTCCGCATTATATGGCTCTATTTATCCAAACGAAGTTAGCACTATTATTACGCTCGATCATCGCCGCATGTTGATCCCGCGCAATAAAAACATTCGCGTACTTACTCTACGCGGTAGTGATTACCCAGCTGATGCGAATGTGCTGTTAAACGATTCAGAGCTGGATAAGTTTCCTGTTACACAAATAACAATAGAAAAATCGCGTCATAACGATATGTACGATGGCGGGCCAAAATGGCTGGTGGATAGAATGAGTAAAGAAGTAGAGGCGTTTTTTAGATAGTAAAAATTAGGTTTATAAAAGTTAAATCACAGCGCAGTGTGACCTGCGCTATATTAATTTTACGGCAGTTATTCTACCAGTTCACTTACAATAACTGGGTTATTATGTAGTGTTTTATGCACAGGGCATTTGTCGGCTATTTCGAGTAAACGCTGGCGTTGTGGCTCTGTTAAGTCGCCACGTAAGGTGATTTTACGGGTAATTGCTTCAAGGTTACCTGTTTGCTCACAATCGTCGCAATCTTTGTTGTAATCGCGAGTGTGATCAAGCTCTACTTTTACATGCTCCAGTGGTAAGTTTTTACGTGTAGCGTACATACGCAATGTCATTGCTGTACAGGCACCAAGCCCCGCTAATAAGTGATGATACGGATCAGGACCTAAGTTTTCACCACCTACTTTTATTGGCTCATCTGCAAGCCAAGTATGATCTTTTGTACTTACGTGCTGAGTAAATACATGGTCTTTTTCTTCAACAAGTACATTACCACCCGTTAAACTTGCCGTGTATTTAGTTTTGTCGTACTTAACATAACGGTTTGCCCACGTTGCAATTATTTGTGCAGCGTAGTCGGCATCGTTTTTATTTGTTAAAAGGTGATCGGCGTTATCTAGGCTAATAAAGCTTTTAGGATGCTTAGCTGATGCATAAATTTTTTCAGCTTCACTAATATTTACCGTCGCATCAATAGGGGAGTGCATTACTAATAATGCGCGCTTAAGTTTACTTATGTGGCTTTTATCGTACTTGGCTATATCGTCAATAAATTGCTTTTTAATGGTAAATTCACGACCAGCTAAGTTAACTTTAGCTTCACCTGCTGCGTTAATTTCATCAAGGTGTGCTTCAAAGTTATGCGCTACGTGCTGCGCATCTGACGGTGCGCCAATGGTTGTAATAGCCGATACTTCAGGAATATGCTCAGCAGCAGCAAGAACGGCTGCCCCGCCTAAACTGTGGCCAATGAGTAGTTGCGGCGCCGCAAAATGCTCACGTAAATGATCAGCGGCTGATACTAAATCTTGAATGTTCGATGAAAAGTTACTGTTAGCAAAGTCGCCATCACTATTACCTAAACCAGTAAAGTCAAAACGCAGTACGGCGATACCTTGTTGTGTGAGTGCACGGCTAATCCGTGTAGCTGCTGCAATGTCTTTACCGCATGTGAAGCAGTGTGCAAATAGCGCGTAAAACTTAATATCGCCAGATGGGCGTTCAAGTTGGCCGGCAAGTTCTAAATCGCCGCTTTTAAAAGATACTTTTTGTCGCATGAGAAGCCTTATTTACACAAATAAAATATATTCTAATAATAGACCAGAGATAGTTACTAAACCTTGCAAATTCAACGTTTTTTTATTAGTTGATCTTGATCAAATCAAGCGATGGTGGCGCAGCTTTGCGGACATATGTCCTTATTTTTTTGAGGTCATTTGTCTATCCTCGCATAGCGCTATAATGAAGGCTTTGCTACTTTATATAAGTAATTTAGCACTATTAAAAGCAACTCACTTCACACAACCTATTCACTGGAACGTACAATGCAATTACCTACTGTTGATTATAAAGCTCCCGATGCGGCTGCACAATTTGTTGAATCGTTAAGAAATACTGGATTTGGCGTTTTAAAAAACCACCCAATCCCACAGTCTTTAGTTGAGTCTATTTACAAAAATTGGCAAGACTTTTTTAACTCAGAGCAAAAGCACGACTTTTTATTCTCTAAAGAAACTCAAGACGGTTACTTTCCGCCTTCAGTATCAGAAGTAGCGAAAGGCTTTACAATAAAAGATATTAAAGAGTACTTCCATGTGTACCCTAAAGGTCGCGTTCCTGCCCAGCTTGAAGCTGATGTACGTGAATACTACCGTTTAGCAAGTGAATTTGCTGGCACGTTGTTAAGCTGGGTTCAGGCTGAAGCACCAGCTGATGTGCGTGCTAAGTTTTCGATTGATTTAAAAGACATGATTGCCGATTCTGAGCAAACATTGTTACGTATCCTACATTACCCTCCAATGACGGGTGATGAAGAGCCAGGTGCTATTCGCGCAGCAGCCCATGGCGATATTAATTTATTGACTGTATTACCAGCTTCTAATGAGCCTGGTTTACAAGTTCAAAAAACAGATGGCGGTTGGTTAGACGTGCCATGTGATTTTGGCAGCTTAATTATTAATATCGGCGACATGCTACAAGAAGCGTCGGGCGGGTATTTCCCATCGACAATTCACCGTGTAATTAACCCAACGGGTAAAGCATCTACTAAATCGCGTATTTCACTACCGTTATTTTTACACCCGCATCCAGATGTTGTGCTTTCAGAGCGCTACACGGCAGATAGCTACTTGCAAGAACGTTTGCGTGAGTTAGGTGTTAAGTAACTCTAATACTTAGAGTAATTAAGTATAAACAAAAAACGGCTTATGGCCGTTTTTTGCATTTTTGAGCAACTTAATCACAGGTTGAATTTTAATAAACTATGCTCAATTGCCTGCAACGTAAATAATGGCATGCATTCTTAGCTACTACAGGTATAATGCGCGCAACTGGCTAATGTAGCCTTATTTAAAAGAGAGTTTATATGAGTTTTGAAGGTTTAGGTTTATCACAGTCTTTGGTTAATGCGGTTTTAGAAAAGGGCTATGAAACGCCAACGCCGATTCAGGCTCAAGCAATTCCTGCAATTATTGAACGCCGTGACGTTATGGCAGCAGCACAAACAGGTACAGGTAAAACAGCGGGTTTTACATTACCACTTATTGAGCGCTTGTCGTCGGGCCCTAAAGCTAAAAGTAATCACGTACGTGCGCTTATTTTAACGCCTACACGTGAACTTGCTTTGCAAGTAAGTGAAAACGTTGAAGAGTACGCTAAGCATTCTGATGTGAGCTCATTTGTAGTTTACGGTGGCGTTAAAATTAACCCACAAATGCAGCGTCTTCGTAAAGGTGTTGATATTTTAGTAGCAACGCCGGGTCGTTTAATCGACTTACATAATCAAAATGCAGTTAAATTTGATAGCGTTGAAGTGCTTGTACTCGATGAAGCTGACCGCATGTTAGACATGGGCTTTATTCACGACATTAAACGCTTAATTGCTAAAATGCCTGCTAAACGTCAAAATTTGATGTTTTCGGCTACATTTTCAGATGAAATTCGTGCATTAGCAAAAGGGTTAATTAATGACCCAGTTGAAATTTCAGTTGCTGCAAAAAATACCACAGCGAAAAGTGTTACTCAGTGCGTTTACGCGGTAGATAAAACACGTAAAACAGCATTGCTAAGCCACTTGATTCGCACTAACGATTGGCAACAAGTATTAGTGTTTAGCCGTACAAAGCACGGTGCTAATCGCTTAGTTAAACAACTTGAACGCGATGACATTGTAGGTGCGGCTATCCATGGTAATAAATCACAAGGCGCTCGCGTTAAAGCGCTTGATGGTTTTAAAAGTGGTGAAGTACGCGTACTAGTAGCAACAGACATTGTTGCACGTGGTTTAGACATTGTTGAATTACCGCATGTTGTTAACTACGATTTGCCAAACGTATATGAAGATTATGTTCATCGTATTGGCCGTACAGGCCGTGCTGGTGCATCGGGTCATGCGATTTCGTTTGTAACAACAGAGGATGCTGTTGATTTATACGGTATTGAACGCTTTATTGGTGAGCTTATCCCACGTGCTGAAGAAGACGGTTTTGAGCCTATTAACCCAGTAGCTGAACGCGCATTAGATGCTCGCCCTCTACCGGCTAAAAAGCCTAAGAAAAAGCAGCCTTTTAATAAGCCTAAATCTGATAGCAGCAAGCCTAACAGTAAAAAGCCGAACAATGGTGGAAATGGTACCGGCCCACGCCGTGGTGGTTCTAAAAAGCCAGCAGCTAAAACAGATGACAGCGCGCAAAACCCATGGGCAAAGCGTGAATCTGTTGGCGGTAATGGCCAACGCCGTCGTCGCACAAATAACGATTAATGATCATATTGGCGTTTAATTAATTTAGAACTTGGTTAAAGGCTGATACAAAAAACGCGCTCCCTTCTTTAATTAAATAGAAGCAGCGCGTTTTTTATTGCCTGTAATTTGTCATTAGCTGATTAAATAGTTAATACCCAAGCCGACAAATAAAGTCGCACTTACGCTAAGTAATGTGCCGAGCATAACGTACTCGGTAAGTTTTTTATCTTTGCTTGCACTTAAATCACCAAACCTAAATACCGACTTTGCCGCAAGTAAAAAACCAAGCCCTGCAAATTGGTCAAGCAATATAAAGCTCAGCATAAGTACGCGCTCAAGCATACCTATGCTTTGCCCTGCAAGTGGTAAGCTACCAGTACTTGAAAAGTTACTTGTTAAACGCTCTAACATCATTCTTATAAATACGGCGCAGGGGCTTAAAATAATTAAATAACCGCATACCACCCACAGTATTTTGGGATCAGTGAGCATATTATTAATTGCAGCCATAAAGCTATTGTTATCAGTTAGCCAAATACTGAGCGCAATAATAACGAGTATGTGCGCTATTTGATCTAGTAAAAAAGGCACCACGCCTTTATTAGAATACGATTTAGCTATATCAATAAAGTAATGGCTCAACATAATGCTCGCCGTGGTAATTAAAACACTGCTTAGTTGTTGCCACCCAAAGGTATATTCCCACAGGGTAATGATGAGTGCACTTGTTATACCATGCACTAGTACATGAAAATAAAGCTTACTGGCTTTAAAGTGACGGGTATTTCTGTCGTTTACCCAACTCATAGGTTGCCAGTAAAAATCAGCGAGTAAGTGGCCAATAATAAGCGCGACCAGTAAAAGTGAAAATTCCATTATTCACCTCCTTTAATTATATTTTTTATAACGTGTTTTGTGTGCTTAATAAAGCGCTCTATAAGTTGGTAGTGCGCTAAATTTAGTAGTTTGGTTACGTTTTCGCGACTTGTTTTAAGCTCTTTAGCCAGTGCCGCGTGGCTGTTGTCTGGTGATGTTAAATAGACATACAGGGCATTTGCTTGTTTTTGTGTGATTTTAGTGAGCAATACGTCGGCAAAAGCTAAATTAAGATTTAAGCTTTCATCGAGCTGCTGCTCGTTAATATTAAAAACAAAGCGTTGATTGCCTATTTTATCAAGGCCTTGTCCCGAAAGAGTGAAAGCTGAACCCGTTGCTGTTTTTATATCGCTGCGTGGGTTATCTATTTGCCCAAGCGCCAAGCTTTGTCGTAGTTCATAACCTGACGATTTAAGGTGTAAATATACAAGTAAGGCATTTTTAAAAAGGAGCTCAGGATTATTAACTTGTAACTGAAAGGCATCGCCTCGGTATATATTCCAAAGTGTTTGCTCCCCCGAAATGTTTCGTAAACTTTGCTCTAGTTGATAAAGCATGGCATCGTATTGCTGCTTAGGGATTGTTTGCGATTTAATAATATCGCCGCTGATTACACCAATCATAAAAATCTCAAAATGGTTACTTTTTAATATGTAACCAATATTGGTTACATAAGGGTATGTAACTAATTTAGGTTACTTAAATATAAATTGCAAGGTACACTTATTTTAATTGCTATTAATCCTCACTAGGACACTAAATGACGTTACAAAACGAGCAGGAAAGCACGAAACCACGGGTCGGTATTTTTGTTGATGTGCAAAACATTTATTACACGTGCCGCGAAAGCTACGGAAAAAATTTTGATTACAATGCGTTTTGGCGGGTAATGCAGGCGCAATACAATATTGAGTGTGCTTTTGCGTATGCAATTTATCGAGGAGATGAAAAGCAAAATCAGTTTCAAAATATTTTGCGTGCGATTGGTTTTGAGGTAAAGCTAAAGCCATTTATTCAACGCCGTGATGGAAGTGCTAAAGGCGATTGGGATGTAGGCATAACAATAGACATGTTAGAGCAGGGTAAAAATCTTGATAAAGTTATTTTGCTCTCTGGCGATGGTGACTTTGCTTTGTTACTTGGGCATTTAAAAAATCAATATAATGTACCGTGCGATGTATACGGTGCTGACAGGTTAACTGCTGAGGTATTAAAACAAAGCGCAGAGCAATTTCATTTAATTGATAATACTTTGCTACTTTAACAGCAAAAAATAGTTAAAAAGGTGCAAGCTAAGTGCCTGCAACATGAGAGATTTTAATACAAAGCCGTAATAGATGAATTAAGCCTTATATAGGCTTTTTTTATTACTGTAATCAATTGGGTTTGCTAAATGATTATGGTAATTTTAAAGCATAACGAGTTACCAAGGACTTACATGCTTCATTACAGCAACATGCCACTAGATAGAGGCTCAAATTTTCGTAAAGACCCATCGTGGCTTAAAGCGCAAATGTCGGCGCAAAGTAAATGGGTTTTAGTTAAAAATAATCAAACCCTATTTATTAAAGATACCCCTAAAGTAAGCTATTTAACGTATCAACAAGTGGCACATTTAGATTTAACGAGTGCTATTTTTGTTGGTTTAAACAATGCTAAACATGGTGTGTTTGCATTGGATGTTTCTGATCTGGATGAAAGCGTACTTTCGCCTTTAATAGAGGGCGCTCAGTTTTTTGATATTCGCCAATATGGGCCTCAAGTAACCATTAAATATGCCTCAATAGCCGCCCTTGCGAGAGGGTTATGTTATTGGCACGCCACGCACCGTTTTTGTGGGCGCTGCGGTAGTAAAAACCGTTCAGTGGAAGCAGGGCATTCTCGTATATGTGAAAACGAAAACTGTAAGCATCCTACATTCCCGCGCACCGATCCTGCGGTAATTATGGTCGTTACTAAAGTCTTTGCTGACGGAGTAGAACGCTGTTTATTAGGTCGCCAAGCTGCGTGGCCCACTGGTATGTATTCGTCGCTTGCTGGATTTGTAGACCCAGGGGAGACACTGGAACAAGCTGTTGCGCGTGAAGTTAAAGAAGAGGCAGGCATAGAGGTTGATAACGTACGTTATGTTGCATCTCAGCCATGGCCGTTCCCATCGTCAATTATGCTTGGCTTTTTTGCACAGGCGACATCTGAGCAAATTAACGTAGATAAAGAAGAGCTAGACGATGCAAAATGGTTTAGCCGTGAAGACTTAGAGCAATTTGGTAATTGGCATGAAGAAGGCGAGCATTTAAAGCTGCCTAGAACCGATTCTATCTCTCGTTATTTAATTGAGCATTGGCGCACAAACCCTTAAGGATTAACAATGTCGAGTAAAAGTAATAAAAACACTCAGCTGGTATCATCAGGGCGAAAAAAGCCTATACACATGGCGTAGTAAATCCCGTTGTACAGCGTGCATCTACCATTGTATTTGATACCGTAGCCGATTTAAAAGAAGCAGCTAAAACCCGTGGCGATAAAACGTTATTTTATGGGCGCCGAGGAACAACAACACACTTTGCGCTACAAGAAGCGATTACAGAACTTGAAGGCGGCGAAGGGTGTGCATTGTACCCTTGTGGCGCTGCGGCGATCAGCCAAGTATTTTTATCGTTTTTAAAAACCGGTGATCATATTTTAATGGTTGATAACGTGTACGAACCAACTCGCGATTTTTGCGATAAAATTTTAGTGGGGCTGGGCATTACAACAACCTGTTACCCGCCAACCATTGGCGCAGGTATTAAAGATTACATTCAGCCAAATACTAAAGTGTTGTTTTTAGAATCTCCAGGTTCTATTACGATGGAAGTGCAAGATGTGCCCGCTATGGTAAAAGTAGCCAATGAGCACAACGTAATGACCATGCTTGATAATACCTACGGTAACGGCTTGCATTATCGCCCGTTAGAGCACGGTGTTGATATTAGTATTCAAGCTGCAACAAAGTATATTGTTGGCCATTCAGACGTGATGATGGGGGTGGCTGTTGCTAATAAAAAGTACTGGCCAACCTTGCGCGAAAACTCATACTTACTAGGGCAATGTACCAGTGCCGATGATGCGTATTTAGCACTTAGAGGCCTGCGTACAATGGGTGTGCGTTTAAATCAACATGAAAAAGCAGCAATAGAAGTAGCTAAATGGCTTGAGCGACATGAGCTTGTTGATCATATTCGACACCCTGCATTTGAAAGCTGCCCAGGGCATGAGTTTTTTAAACGTGACTTTGATGGCAGTAATGGGTTGTTTTCATTTGTGATGAAAACCGGCAATCAAAAAGCGATTGATGCATTTTTAGATAGTCTTGAGCATATCAAAATGGGCTTTTCATGGGGCGGTTTTGAAAGCTTAGTAACGGCTAATTTAACTATGAAAGGGCTGCGTTCAAATACAGGTTGGGATTTAGGGCCGGTTATTCGCCTGCATATTGGCCTTGAAGATGTTGAAGATTTAATTAGCGATTTAAGCCAAGCACTTGAGGTTTATAAGCAGTATTTATAATTTATATCGCAATTTATGTTGTTACATTTAAATGTATTGTTACAAAGCTCACCACAGGTGAGCTTTTTTTGCTGGTAATTCAAGGTGTTTACACTTAGTGTGGATAAATACACAGAAAATAAAAAGTCATTAAGGATAGTCAATGGCAACACCATTACCGATAAACGTAGGGCGATTAACGCAAATAGCGGGATTTGAGCTTGTACGTATGTTTTTAACTAAACGTGGACTTATTGCATTAGCTGCCTTTGCATTGGTGTGGCTAATAATACTGCGCTACCCAATAGGGCAGGCAGTAGGCATTGTAAGTGCGCCCGATTTTGAGCAAATAGCCCGTGATATATCAGGTTCTATTGGTTTAAGTAAATTATTGGATTGGCCTGAGGCCGAATTTGCTATGTACTGGTTAATAGCCCTGTATAGCTTTCCTGTTTTTGGTTTATTTATTTGTAGCGACCAAACGGTAGGCGACAGAGAGCGCGGCACACTAAGGTTTTTATCACTGCGCTCCACTCGCTTTGAAATACTGTTTGGCCGTTTTTTAGGGCAGCTAGGAGTATTAGCCTGCTTAGTGGGTATAACGCTTGTGGCTACGCTCGCGGTACTAGGGTTTAGAGATCCTAGTTTACTGGCTGGTGGTTTTGCTCGTGCGCTTTCTATATTTTTAATATTAGTGATTACTCTGTGCCCATTTGTAGCACTTATGACGTTAATTAATACCTTTGCTCGCTCATCGCGTTTATCTATTGTATTGGCAATTTTATATTTTGCAGCAGGCGGTATTGTTGTGGGAATACTACAATGGCAAATACCCGCATTAGGCTTGCTTGATTATTTATTTCCGGGTGTGCAAATAGAGCTATTAGCGGGGCAAAATTTACCATTATTGAGCGCTGTGGCTATTCCCCTTGTGCAAACTGCAGTGCTACTAAGCGTTGCTCAACGTATTTTTGCAAGGAGCTCACTATGAGACCATTAATTACAGCTAGCGGTTTGAGTAAATCGTATGGTGCAAAACTTGCGCTTAATAATGTGGACTTTGAAATTAACAAAGGCGCGCCAGTGGCGCTTGTTGGGCCAAATGGTGCGGGTAAAACTACCTTATTTAGTTTGTTGTGCGGCTATATAGCACCAAGTAAAGGCAGCCTTGAAATATTAGGGCATAAACCTGGTAGTGCTGCTTTATTTAATAAAGTAAGTGCATTACCGCAAGACGCACAACTTGACCCCCGTTTTAATATAGACAAGCAACTCGCCTTTTATGCAAAGCTGCAAGGTATGGGGGCAAAGCAAAGCCAAACTGAGGCGCTACGTGTACTTGATTTGGTTGGCTTAAAAGAAATTGCAAAGCAGCGTGCAGGGGACTTATCGCACGGTATGCGCAAGCGCGTTACGATAGCGCAAGCACTTATTGGCGCGCCACAAATTGTAATGCTTGATGAAGCAACCGCAGGCCTTGATCCTATTCATGCCAGAGAAGTACGTGAGCTTGTATCTGAATTAAGTGAGCAGGCTACATTTATTTTAAGCTCTCACGATTTAACAGAGCTTGAGCGACTATGCTCACAGGTACTTCATTTAGATAAAGGCGTACTAAGCGAACATCAAACAAAAACTAATAATACAGATAAACACTTTTATACATTAATGCTAAGCGAGGCTTATCAAAATGTTGAGCAACAGCTTCAAGCAATTGCAGGTGTGAGTCGTGTGTATATGAGCCAACATAAAGAATATGTCGTTGAGTATCAGCCAACGAGCGATCCACTTGATATTGCACTACTGAATTTTTGTCATCAACAACACTGGCAGTACAGGCAGTTAGTTAATGGTCATACATTAGAGAATCAAATATTTAAACAGGAGAAAGTATAATGGGTTTACTTAGCGGACTTATGGGTAATGCAAGTGAAGTTGACGATTCTGATTTAGAAAAAATCCTCGCCAATACATTAATTGACGGCGAGCAAGTAGAAAAAGCATATAAAGTAGTACGTGATATGTTTATTTTTACTAATAAGCGCTTAATTTTAATTGATAAGCAAGGTATGACCGGCTCTAAAATGGAAATGGTGAGCATTGCTTACTCTAAAATAACTAAGTTTAGTAAAGAAAGTGCAGGCCATTTTGACTTAGATGCCGAGCTAAAAATATGGGTTGGCTCAGATCCTACACCAATTAGTAAAGAATTTAAGTCTGGCGATAACATTAATGATGTTTATCGAATTATTAGTCAACATGCACTTTAGGTACAAATTGCATTGTATTTATTGGCTTTTTTATTGATGCATATTTTAAGTAGTTGTTGACTAAATGTAGCAACTACTCTAAGTTAACATTTAGTAACAATAATTTATAATTTATCTAATAAATACAGGTGGTTAGTTGAGCTGCCGTTCAGTTTTGATTCAGTTTTTAGGCGCTAGGATGTGCCCCGACTTTAGCAACACAGCTAGAGCGTAAAAAGTAATATACATAGGGAAATTAAAAATGAAAAAGTTAGCCGTTATTATTTCGAGCATTTTATTATCAAGCGCTGCAACCACTGCAATGGCCGCAGATACTTACCAATCAATCAGCCATGTAGGATACATGGACACTGATGGTAATGACACGGTGAGCGTTGACTCAACTTATTATTTTTCTCCAAAAGCGACTTTAGGTCCTTACGATCAATTTGAGTACATCAATAAGCAAACAAATGTTTATGGTGCATACAGTGATAATGACTTTGGAGATGTTACTCGCGTTGGCGGTGAGTATTTTGTAGAAGATTTTGTATTAGGTGCACAGTACAATAATATCGATAGTGATTTTGGCTCAAGCACGGATGTAATTGAACTTTCTGCTGGTTACTTCTTTAATCCAAACCTTGTACTAAAAGCAACGTTTGTAGATTTCGAAGATGCTGACAATCATTTTATGTTTGACTTAGCATATAACCACGAATTAAACAGCACTGATTACATCGGCTTTACAGTAACATCAGATGATGAGTTTGATTACCGTGCAGTAGCAGCAAAGTACTTTGTTGATTTACAACAAGGTAACTACTTAACTGTTGAAGGTAAATTTGAAGATGTTGATGGCGGTTCAAGTAACTGGGAATTAGCATCTAACTACTATTTCAGCAAAGCAACATCGGTTTTTGTTACAGTTAATAAAAATGATGATTACACTCTTGGTGCTCAACACTTTTTCAACAACAATGTTGGTTTAGAAGTAGGTTATGGCAATAACTGGGATGATTCTGATTATGATGCTTACTTTGCAAATGTACGCTTACAGTTCTAATTCAGCTGTAAATTAGTAATATAATACTAAAAGCCCGCTCAATTGAGCGGGCTTTTGCGTTTAGCACTATTTATCAGCCGCAGTTACGGCCTTCATTTTGCTTCGCGTGTACTTCTTTTGAGTTTTTCAAGTTTGCGTATATTCATACCAATTCCAATAAATAGCTGATCTATTTTACTTGCTAAAAACAACCCATTTCTTTGTTGTAAATTTCGCAAAGGGAACAACCATTTACATCAATTTACGCCTAGAACTGAATTATTTTTTCGGCGTAAAATTTAGATCACATACTTAATGGAATTGGTATCGCACTGCACGGTTCAGTTCTTTTTCTGTTTTTTGTTATAAATGCATTTGCATCTTAAGCAGTTACGGCTTTTTAGTTTGTGTTGAATCTCTCGTATCTATGATATTCCTTAATTTATTATTTAACCTGAACTCTGGATAAGAGATTTAGTAACGTATTGAATCATGGTGATATTTAAATTTATTTTCTCTAGCCAGAGGTTTTCAGTGAAAACAAGGCTAATTTACGCGTCAACAGCGGGCCTATTGCAAGTAAATTCAACACAGTTAGCGCTGAAAATAGCTGCTTGAGATAGATTTATTATCCAGAGTCCAGCTTATTTAGCTCAAAGATAATAGTAGTGAATTTTTAAATAATAGAATGAATGCGTTGAGGCAATAGAGTCACTGCGCAAGGATTGTATTTAAACTAAGATGGGTCATAATTGAGCTACTATTTAATTCAATGTGTAAGGAATGTGCGCATGTCAGTATTTATTATTTTACTGGTTGTGGTGGTGGTTATTTTTGCAGTTAAAGATATACGCCTTAATCTGATCAGTAGACCCACGTTTAAAATGTTCAAAAGGTACTTCCGCCGCTATCGCAAACAGAGCGAGAGGCGATGGAAGCAGGTGATGTTTGGTGGGATGGTGAGTTATTTAGTGGTAACCCAGACTGGCAAAAACTGCACCGCTTTCCTAAACCAGAGCTTAGCGATAAAGAAAACGCATTTATGGCTAACCAAGTAGAAACCTTATTGGCGATGCTTGATGATTATCAAATTGTACAAAAAGACAAAGACTTACCAAAAGAAGTGTGGGATTACCTAAAAACAGAAGGTTTTTTTGCACTGATCATTCCTGAAAAATTTGGGGGTCGTGAGTTCTCCGCAATTGCTAATTCAACGATAGTGTCAAAAATTTCGACTAAAAGTCTAACTGCCGCAGTCACTGTTATGGTGCCTAATAGCTTAGGTCCAGGCGAATTGCTTCTTCATTATGGTACTAAAGAGCAGCAAGATCGTTGGCTGCCAAGTTTAGCTAATGGCACAGATGTGCCTTGTTTTGCATTAACGGGCCCAGAGGCGGGTTCTGATGCTGGCAGCATCCCTGATTCAGGCGTGGTGTGTATGGGGGAGCACAATGGCGAGCAAGTAATAGGCCTGCGTTTAAATTGGTCAAAGCGCTACATTACACTTGCACCAGTGGCTACTGTACTAGGCTTAGCGTTTAAAATGTATGATCCAGATGCTTTATTAGGTGATAAAAAAGAGCTGGGTATTACGTGTGCGCTTATACCAACCGATCATCCGGGTGTTGAAACGGGTGAGCGTCATTATCCGCTTAATATGGCCTTTATGAATGGCACAACGTACGGTAAAGATGTATTTATACCACTGGATTGGATTATTGGTGGACAAGAGTGCGCAGGACGTGGTTGGAGAATGCTTGTTGAGTGTTTAAGTGCAGGGCGTGGTATATCGCTACCAGCATTAAGTGCAGCAACCGGGCACTTAGCTTCAAAAATGACATCGGCATACGCCATGGTACGCCAGCAGTTTGGTGTATCTATAGGGCAATTTGAAGGTGTGCAAGAGGCACTTGCGCGTATTGGTGGTTTAACTTACACACTTGAGTCGTGCAGATTAATGACCGCAGGTGCGATTGATTTAAAATTAAGCCCGTCGGTTGTAACAGCGATTGCTAAATACCATATGACTGAAATGGGTCGTACGGTAATGAACGATGCAATGGATATTCATTCAGGTAAAGGAATTCAAGTAGGGCCTAATAACTATTTGGCGCATGGTTATATGGGGATTCCGGTATCAATTACGGTAGAAGGCGCGAATATTTTAACGCGTAATTTAATGATATTTGGCCAAGGTGCAACACGCTGTCATCCATTTGTTTTAAAAGAAATGGAAGCCGCTGCAATGGAAGATGACGACGCAGCACTTGAACAATTTGATGGTTTATTAATGAACCATATAATATTTGCAGCAAGTAATGCAGGTATGGCATTTGTGCATGGCTTAACACGTAGTTATTTTGCTAAAGCGCCTGTAGGTGGTGAAACGGCTGTTTATTATAAGCAACTGAGCAGAATGAGCCGAGGCTTAGCTATTTGCACAGACGTGGCTATGTTAATGCTTGGCGGTGAGCTTAAACGAAAAGAAATGATATCGGCACGTTTGGGTGATGTATTAAGTCATTTGTACTTAGCATCAACTGTTTTAAAACGTTATGAAGACGAAGGGCGCCAACAAGCTGATTTACCATTTGTAAAATATGCAATTGAGAACTCATTATTTGAAATTGGCCAAGCGTTTAATGGCTTCTTTAAAAACTTTTCAAATCCGGTTGTTAATTTTATTCTTAAACGTATCGTGTTCCCGCTTGGAAATCATTACCACAGACCAAGTGATGAAATAGCGCAAAGTATTTGCGAGCGTATGACTCAACCTGGAGTATTTAGAAACCGCTTAACGCATTTATGTTATGTAGATGAAAATGCAGGTACAGGGGTAATGGAAAGTGCATTTTTAGCTATGCATGATATGCAAGCGCAGTTTAAAGACCTAAAACAATGGCAGCGTAAGGGCAGTGTACCTGCAACGCTTGATATTGAAGGCGCTATAAATTATGCACTTGAAAATAAGTTGTTAGAGCAAACGGATGCTGATGCTATGCATCATGCTAATAAGTTACGAATGAAAGCCATTGCAGTTGATAACTTTCAACCAGGTGAGCTGTAGCGCAGTACTTTAAATACTAGGGCGTGTTGACCCTTCGTGGTTGAATTTGCAGCAGGCTGTTTGGTTTTTAGGCAAGGCAGAGCCTATGTAGTGTGGTTATTCCCCATAAATAGGCGATAACGCAGCATAAATGCCAAACATGCGCTGCCCTTTGGGCTGAGGGATCCCCACTTTATCCAGCGGCCTCTTTTTGATAATTAAAAATAAAGTTTTTTAAACTTTTTTCTATATAGCTTTGTGTAATACGTCTCTTACATAGCTTTATGACTTGCTTGGCTAAGGTTAAAAATGAAAGAACTCGGCGATTCTTAACACTATTTGCTTGAAATTTTATATGCCACTTTCTTTTTTCTGCTTCACACCCTATAAACCATAACGCAGTGCTCGCTATTGTGGCTATCAAGCATAATATTCCTATTCTATTTATGCCGGTGCTTTTACTAAAACGCCACGAAAAACCATATCTCAAACTTTTGTCATCGCGGAAATTTTGCTCTATTTGCATTCTTTTACTATATAAACCAACTACTCGCTTACTCGTCATTGTATTGTCTGATGTCGCGAGTAACCATGGCTCTTTCGCTAAGTTTTGATACATTTTTGTATCTTTCGTAAATCTGCTTTTTCCTTTTCTTCCTTTATTTTTTCCATGATATACGTGTAAAAATGCATCGCATGCTGTCGGGCTGGACTGAGTTAGTCTTGCTTGACCTAACGCCTTTGGTATATCGCTGGCACCAGCCCTAAGTTGTTTTAATGTATGCCATTGTGATTGCATGGCTAGTTTACACTTCATTGAGCCTCTTAATCGACCTATCATATGCCAACCAAGTTCGCGTACTTTACTATACCAAGGCGTAAGAAAGCCGCCGTCTGTTACAATATAGACACTAGGATGTCGTCCAAGTACTTCATAAAGTTCATCTAAAAACAGGCTGTTGGTTGCTGGGCTATCAAAATTCTTCTGCTCAACAATCATGTTATAAATCACGATAGAGCGCCCATCCACAAGTAAGCTTGCTCGCAGTAAGTGATAGTCGTGACCACAGGCACCGCTCCAGTCAACGGCAATTGCAAGCATTGGTAAAGAGTCGATAATAGGATGAGCTAATGCTTTATAGATAGCGACCCTTTCATTGTAGAGGTGAGTATTTTTTAAGAAGCGATCAACGCGTTTTATTTTATGTTTTACATCCACAGCGCCAGACAAATTTCTGCCGATTTCAGTTAAGGTAAGTTTATTGCCCGAAATTAATGCATTACTGCAGCTTAGTAATGTTTTTACTCTGGCATTATTGAATGGCGCTAATGCATGTTTAAAGTACTTATGGCAAACTGATGTGTCAGGCATAGCAGTTGTGACTTATGTGGGTTGTGGTGATTTACATAAGATCATAAATTGCTGTGCCTGTCACGTTTTGGGGATTCGTCAGCCCTTTGGGTTCTTTCTAGGGACGATTAACTCTTTGTTGCTCGGTTTTTACTTAGCCCACTAGGTTACAAACCTCGCGCCGCGATTAAATCGCCCCTAGATTGAACAAACTTCAATCCACAAAGATCAACACGCCCTAGCTAAAGCGAAAAAGGCCTTACAAATGTAAGGCCTTTTTTATGTGTAATACATTTATTTTAACGAGCGTACGGGTCGGCAACTATTTTATCTACGTACCATTTTCCTTTTTTACGAAGCATTTTAACACTGCGCATTTCATCAATTTTCCCGCCATTTAGGGTGCCAGTAAAAATCAAATTTATTTTAGCTTTATCACCATATTGTTCTCGTAAACTCATATTTGACATGTCGACTTCAATAACTACCTCATCATATTGCATGTTTATCAAGTTACGAGAGAATTGTTTAGCTGTTCCGTAAGATTTCATTATGCGAGTTAGGTTAGGTGTTGCCATTTTGCTGGCTTTTTGAAGGTCTTTTTGGTTATAAAGTGCATCAAAATAAGCGGTTGCTGTATCACCTGGACTATCGCTAGATATTTTGGCATCGTCGCCGCAACCTACAATAAATAGGCAAGTTATGACACTTAGAATAGTTAGTAGTTTTTTCATTGTTATCATTATTGTTGTTGATTAAGCTTTTTAAAGTGTGTGGCTAAATTATGAATATGTAAAGAGGGAGGCAATATTTAAGGGCTGATCTTTCGATAAATAATAAAAAAGGATGCCATAAGCATCCTTTTTTACACATGTGTAGATTACTGTACTAGCTCTTGTTCACTAAATTCTTCATCAAACATTGGGCTTGATAAGTAACGCTCAGTTGCACTAGGTAGGATAACAACAATATTTTTATCTGAGTTTTCAGGTTTTTCTGCGATACGTTTAGCTGCAACAACCGCTGCACCTGAGGAAATACCCACCAAAATACCTTCTTTTTTCATTAACTGATGCGCCATTGCAATTGCGTCTTCGTTAGATACAAGCTCTGCGCCATCAATTAAGTCCATATCTAAGTTACCAGGAATAAAGCCTGCACCAATACCTTGGATTTTATGAGGGCCTGGTTTAATTTCTTCACCGGCAAGCGTTTGGCTAATAACAGGAGAGTTAGTTGGCTCAACCGCAATAGACTTAACGTTTACACCTTTTTCTGTTTTAAGGAAGCGACTAACACCTGTAATAGTGCCTCCAGTGCCTACACCCGCTACAAAAAAGTCTACTTTGCCGTCAAGCGCATCATAAATCTCAGGACCTGTTGTTTCAAAGTGAATTTTAGGGTTTGCAGGGTTTTCGAATTGCTGTAATAAAATATATTTATCAGGTGCCGTTGCTTGAATTTCTTTTGCTTTTTCAATTGCGCCATTCATACCTTTAGCACCGTCGGTAAGTACTAGATTTGCACCTAATGCTTTTAATAGCTTGCGACGTTCTAGGCTCATGGTATTAGGCATAGTAAGCGTTAACTTATAACCGCGTGCTGCTGCAACAAATGCAAGTGCAATACCGGTGTTACCCGATGTTGGTTCAATAAGTTCCTTACCTTCAACAAGCTGACCTGATTTTTCAGCTTCCCAAATCATTGATGCACCAATACGGCATTTGATGCTAAAGCTAGGATTACGAGATTCAACTTTAGCGTATACATTCCCACCTGTAACACGATTAAGTTTTACTAGCGGCGTATTACCAATACTTAGTGAGTTATCTTCAAAAATAGTAGACATAATGTTCCTTTGGATACAATCTGATCAACGTGTTAATAGCCTTTGCCACTAACTATATAGACACACTTTACTGAGAGTTTAAAAAAACTAAAGTAAAGTTTGGCTATAACATATATCTATTGAGCTTATAACTAAGTGAAATTAAAATCCACAATAGCTGATACTTTAGTTATTAAAGGTGTGTACTAAATTTTTAAAGTAAGTGAGAGATGATTAGTTGAGTAATTTAAGTTAAAAATTAACTTAAAATAAGTGCAATTGATGTTTATTTGTGCAAATGAACTTCACTTGAACAGTTTTATGACACAAGCTAGGTAAAACATGATAAAAACACGTATCTAAATTCAATTAAGCAATCACAATGAAGTTAATCTTAAAATTAATTGCCGGTATTGTGGCCGGTATTTTAGTCGGACTTTACGTACCTATAACGGGTGTTGAACTTTTATTCACAGTAAAAGAGCTGATTGGTCAAATTATCTCCTTTACCATTCCACTTATTATTTTATTTTTTATTGCATCGGGTATTGCAGGCCTACCAAAAGGGTCAGGGCACTTACTTGGCAAAACCGTCGGCTTTGCTTATAGCTCTACAATTATTGCCGGTACACTTGCATTTTTATTAGTAAGTGCTGTTATCCCTTTTTTAAGCGGTGGCATTACATTCGAGGCAGAAGTTGCTACAGAAATTGGCAGCTTTATTGATTTAGAAATTCCACCTCTGATGGGGGTAATGACCGCATTAGTAACTGCTTTTGTATTTGGTATAGGCATGAGCCAATTAGAACTTGATACGCTTAAAAAGGTGTCTGATCAGGGCCGTGATGTGATTGACGGTTTATTATCAAAAGTGATTATCCCTGCTTTACCATTTTACATTGCAGGTGTATTTGCCGAAATGACGGTGGCAGGCACTGTGGTAGATACATTGCAAACATTTGGTGTAGTACTAATTGCAGCGCTTGTTATGCATTGGTTATGGTTAAGCGTTTTATATATAGCGACAGGTATATTGTTAAAACGTAATCCAATCGAATTAGTTAAAAATATGCTACCTGCCTACTTTACAGCGTTAGGTACTATGTCAAGTGCAGCAACGATTCCAGTATCGCTTCAATCAAGTAAAGCAAATAACGTAAAAGAAGATGTAGCAAACTTTACCGTACCACTGTGTGCAACCATTCATTTATCTGGCTCAACTATCACTATAGTAACCTGTGCTATGGCTGTTATGTTTTTATCGCCAAGCATGGAAGTCCCTTCATTAATGGGTATGCTACCGTTTATTATGATGTTAGGTGTAGTAATGATTGCAGCACCAGGTGCTCCAGGTGGCGCAGTTATGTCGGCGCTTGGTCTATTAACAAGCATGCTTGGGTTTAATGAAGGCGCGGTTGCATTAATGATTGCACTTTATTTGGCACAAGATAGCTTTGGTACTGCGTGTAATGTAACGGGTGATGGTATCATTGCGTTATGGGTTGACAGATTTAGCGAAAAATCGTCATCTTAAACTATTAGGGCGAGGCAATAATATTAGTTATTGTTTCGCTTTATGTATGTTACTGTGGCAAATTAATTTAATTAAATTGCATGTTGTTAGGTAAGTGAGGATGTTCCATTGATTAATGTACTTTTAGTTGATGACCATGAACTTGTACGAACAGGCATCAAGCGCATTCTTGATGACGTACGAGGGTTTAAAGTAATTGGCGAAGCTAAAACCGGCGAAGAGGCTGTACAGTTTTGCCGTCAGCATGCGCCAAACATCGTATTAATGGATATGAACATGCCAGGTATGGGCGGATTAGAAGCGACTAAAAAGATTTGTCGTTACTGTCCCGATGTAAAAATTATTGTGCTCACTGTTAATTGCGAAGACCCATTTCCTAGTAAAGTAATGCAAATTGGCGCGCATGGCTTTTTAACTAAAGGTGCAGGTTCTGACGAAATGGTGCGTGCTATTCGCTGTGTTCATGCAGGTCAGCGATACATAGCTCCTGAAATAGCGCAGCAAATAGCGCTAGCGCAAGTGACCGGCCGTACAGATGAAAACCCTTTTCAGAGCTTATCTGAACGTGAGCTGCAAATTATGCTTATGATCACCAAAGGTGAAAAAGCACAAGATATAGCTGAACGTTTGAACCTAAGTTCTAAAACAGTAAATAGCTATCGTTACCGTATGTTTGAAAAGCTTAATGTAGGTGGTGATGTTGAGCTTACCCACTTAGCTATTCGTCATAAAATGATTGATATAGACGTGTCGTACTAACCTATAATTTATGTCTGAATTTGATCACGTACATTTCCTCAAAACGCTATCAAGCGAGCCTGGTGTTTACCGTATGCTTGATAGTGATAGCCAAGTTATTTATGTTGGTAAAGCCAAGCATTTAAAAAAGCGTGTCAGCAGTTACTTTAGAAGTAACATTACCGACAGTAAAACACGCGTTTTAGTGAGTAATATTTGTGATATTGACGTCACACTTACTAATACTGAAACCGAAGCGCTGCTGCTTGAAAATAATCTAATAAAAAAATATCAGCCTCGCTATAACATATTATTACGCGACGATAAGTCGTATCCCTATATTTTACTAACGAGCCATAAACACCCTCGTTTAGCGTTTCATCGTGGTAGTCGTAAAATTAAAGGCGAATACTTTGGGCCATTCCCTAGTGCAGGAGCTGTATCTGAAAGCTTGCGCTTAATGCAAAAAATATTTCCTGTTCGTCAATGTGAAGATGCTTATTACCGCGCAAGAAGTCGCCCGTGTCTGCAATATCAGCTTAAGCGTTGCTCAGCTCCGTGTGTGAATAAAGTTACGGATGATGATTACAGCGAGCAAGTTGACTATGTCCGTAAGTTTTTAACGGGTAAATCTCACGAAGTTATTGCTGATTTAATAAAAAAAATGGAAGCAGCCAGCCTACAATTAAACTTTGAACTGGCGGCAAAAGTTCGCGACCAAATAATGCTACTTCGTAAAATGCAGGAGCAACAGTCTATATCAGGTAATTTTGCTGAAATGGACGTAGTTGGTTTTGCTCATTTAAATGGTTTAAATGGTATTCATTTATTAATGATCCGCGATCATAAAGTACTGGGCAGTAAAACGTATTTTCCTAAAGTACCTAAAGATTCAAGTGAGCAAGAAATCCTAACCTCATTTTTAGGCCAATACTACTTAGCGCCTGGATCAACAGGGCGTATTGCAAAAGAAATCATATTACCGTTTGAAATAGAAGAGAGCGATGCACTCGGCGAAGCACTCACACAAGTAAGTGAGCGCAAAGTAATACTTAAAGTAGTTACCCGTGGTGAGCGTGCTCAATACTTGCAACTGGCCAACAAAAATGCATTAAACAGTATTGCAGTTAAGCAAAGTACCCAAGACTCTATTAATAAACGTTATGCACAATTAAAAGCAACACTGCGACTTGACGATATTACTCGAATGGAGTGTTTTGATATAAGCCACACCATGGGGGAGAACACTGTTGCAAGCTGTGTTGTATTTGACTCACAAGGCCCAAATACAAAAGAGTATAGGCGCTATAATGTAACGGGTATAACCGGTGGTGATGATTATGCTGCAATGGAGTTTGCACTTAATAAGCGTTACAACAAATTAGTAGATGAAGACAAAATTCCAGACGTTATCTTTATTGATGGTGGTAAGGGGCAACTGGGGCGCGCGGAGCAGTACTTTTCTAACTGGCCACATACAAAAATGCCTTTGTTAGTAGGTGTTGCTAAAGGTACTAGCCGTAAGCCTGGCCTTGAAACACTATTGATTGACGGTGGTCGAAAAACTATCCCAATGGATTCTGATGCACCAGCACTGCATTTGATTCAGCATGTACGCGACGAATCTCATCGCTTTGCTATTGCAGGGCATCGTAATAAACGTCAAAAACAACGAACACAATCACTATTAGAAGAAATAAATGGAGTAGGTTCTAAACGTCGCCAAACATTATTAAAATATTTAGGGGGCATGCAGGGAGTAAAAGCTGCTAATATAGAACAGTTAAAGAAAGTTCCTGGGATCAGCCCTGACATGGCTGAGAAGATATTTAACCATTTGCATGACAAGGGCTAGCCCTACATGCGAATATAGAAAAAAAGACATATCCAAGTAGTTATGTGGAATATTCCAAACACACTCACAACATTTAGACTTTTTCTTATCCCCGTTTTTTTGGTGATATTTTATTTGCCTTATAGCTGGGCTTTTTTTGCTGCCGCTTTTATTTTTTGGCTTGCATCAATAACCGATATACTCGACGGTTATTTAGCAAGAAAGCTTGAGCAATCAACTCCTTTTGGTGCTTTTTTAGATCCCGTTGCTGATAAAGTAATGGTATGTGCTGCGCTAGTCGCATTATCTGATCAGTACCAATCAATGTATATGACAATACCCGCTCTTATTATAATAAGTCGTGAAATTATCATATCTGCACTTCGTGAATGGATGGCAGAGCAAGGTAAGCGTGGTAACGTCGCTGTATCAAATATGGGTAAAATAAAGACGGCTGCACAAATGTTAGCCATTATCGGTTTGATTTGGCAATATGATACGTGGATGAACTATTTAAGTTTTGGACTACTGTACATTGCGACCTTTTTAACCTTGAGTTCAATGCTGCAATATTTACGTGCAGCGTGGGGCGAATTGACTAAAAATTAACTCTAAATGTATAATAACGCACCGTTTTAGATAAAAAACAAGCAAACAGTTCAAAACTAGCATTTTTTGTATTGACGCGTTTAATAATCTCTGTAGAATGCGTCCGTGTTGAGAGGGCATAGCCCCCGAGATAAACAAAACGGTAATTAATCAGTTACCTAAATGACTCACATAAGTAATCATGTGATAATTAAAATAACTGACAAATAAAATGCGGTACTAGCTCAGTTGGTAGAGCGCGACCTTGCCAAGGTCGAGGTCACGAGTTCGAGCCTCGTGTACCGCTCCAAGTTTATCTTAAGGTTAATACCCCGTACAGGGGCGGAATGGCAGAGTGGCCATGCACCGGATTGCAAATCCGTCTACCTCGGTTCGACTCCGGGTTCCGCCTCCATTTCAACACTCCACACGCTTTAATTAGCAAACTCGATGCCCGAGTGGTGGAATTGGTAGACACAAGGGATTTAAAATCCCTCGACTAACAAGTCGTGCCGGTTCAAGTCCGGCCTCGGGCACCACTTTGTGGTTTAATTGCATTACCAAGTGTAATTTATAAAATGGTTAATTTAGAATTAATATGATGCGGTACTAGCTCAGTTGGTAGAGCGCGACCTTGCCAAGGTCGAGGTCACGAGTTCGAGCCTCGTGTACCGCTCCATATTAGTTTTATCCACTTGCTTTTAATAGCAAACTCGATGCCCGAGTGGTGGAATTGGTAGACACAAGGGATTTAAAATCCCTCGACTAACAAGTCGTGCCGGTTCAAGTCCGGCCTCGGGCACCACTTTAAATTATTTTACCAAGATGATTTAAAGTTGATAAAACAGTATTTTGCGGTACTAGCTCAGTTGGTAGAGCGCGACCTTGCCAAGGTCGAGGTCACGAGTTCGAGCCTCGTGTACCGCTCCAAATTATTTGGACACATTTAGGCAGAATGGCAGAGTGGCCATGCACCGGATTGCAAATCCGTTTACCCCGGTTCGACTCCGGGTTCCGCCTCCATATAATTTACTCCACACGCTTTAATTAGCAAACTCGATGCCCGAGTGGTGGAATTGGTAGACACAAGGGATTTAAAATCCCTCGACTAACAAGTCGTGCCGGTTCAAGTCCGGCCTCGGGCACCATCTTTATATTAAGCACTCCGCTTAAAAACTATTTAATACACCTTCTAATATATAAAAAATATCCAGCAAGAACCTGATTTATTATTTTTATGTTTTCTATGATTTATATTATCTTGATATGCATAATGTAATATCTCTAAACCCAATCTTATAACGTCTCAAATAAACCAGCCACACAACCCTTAGTGACGCGTGGCACCTAATACTAATTGTGCACTTTGAATTGGGCTAATCGCCATAGGCTTATGATGTCAACCCGTAAAATAGACCGTGAGCTTTAGATAATTTAAAACAGTAAAGCAATTTACATATCTAGAGCAAACAGCCTTGAAAGCAAAGATCACGCACTCATGTACTGATAGCATAAAGTAATACCAATCCGCTTATATATAGGATCTATTTAACGTTAAGAAAATTACGCTAGAACTAGGCAAAAGTTTTTGTATCTGGTTGTTCTAAATAAAAATTTTTTAACGACGTTATAGTGCAATTTAATTTGTTAAATTGCTTAAAGATTTATGCAGGTTGGTATAATTATCGAATTGGTTAGTAATACATGTTCATTGGAAGTTAAAAATCACGGGTAATAGTAAGTCTAGAGTTATGGTGAAAACTCCAAATAGGCAATCAATAAAGCACTTATGCAGAATTATTGGCATTGAACACCTATTTTTTGTAGGTTGTCTTATCTAAGCTGATAATTAGATAATATCTATACAGTACATATCGTCCGTAACTGCTTTTCATTTATAAAGGGTAGAATGACCTAATGTAAGTACTTTTTATTTTAGAACTAAAAAAGCGAGCCGTAGCTCGCTGGTTGTTGTTTATTTCCAGGCCTCAGGATCGACCTCTTTAACAAGTTTAGGGTGCTTACTTTTATCAAAGGTGGGTATTAAGCCCTTTTTGCGTTGTTCGTTGTAATCTTTAGAGAGCCATACAACAACACCTGAAAGCATAAATAGCGCTATAACGTTTACAATGGCCATTAAACCCATTGATATATCTGCCAGCGTCCAAATTAAACCAAGCTCACCAACAGCACCAAACATCACCATACCTAAAACCACCAGTCTAAAGATAAACATACCTTTATTAGAGTTGTGCTCTAAAAACATTAAATTTGTTTCAGCGTAAGAGTAATTAGCCACAATAGAAGTAAAAGCAAAAAACAATATAGCAATAGCAATAAAGTAAGTACCCCAATCGCCGACATGTTCTTGTAATGCTGCTTGTGTAAGTTCAATCCCCATGACACCAGATTCAGGTACTAATTGCTGAGATAGTAATATAAGAGAAGCAGTCGCTGTACAAATAACAATAGTATCGATAAATACACCTAACATTTGCACATAACCTTGTGATGCAGGATGAGGAGGGTAAGGCGTCGCAGTAGCTGCGGCGTTAGCTGCACTACCCATACCGGCTTCGTTTGAGAATAAGCCACGCTTTATACCTTGGATCATCGCTTGTGTGACACCGTATCCAATAGCACCAGCACCAGCTTGTTCAATACCAAAAGCACTTTTTATGATAAGCACTAGCACATCTGGTAGAGCAGTAAAGTTAGTGGCGCATACATAAAGAGCAACCAGCAGGTAAGCTAATGCCATAAATGGCACAACCATTTCAGCAAAACGTGAAATGGTTTTTAGGCCACCAAAAATAATGATGCCAGAACCAATAACCAAGAAAATGCCTACTATATACTTAGGTACATCAAACGCGACTTCAAATGCTGCAGCAATAGAGTTCGACTGTACGGCGTTAAATACTAAACCAAAGGCTAAAATTAAACATAACGAAAATAAAACGCCCATCCAGCGTTTACCTAAACCATTTTGCATATAATAAGCAGGGCCACCTCTAAAATTGCCTTCGGCGTCTTTTGTTTTATAAGCTTGTGCTAAGGTACTCTCGGCAAAGCTTGTAGCCATACCAATTAAGGCTATAGTCCACATCCAAAAAATAGCACCTGGGCCACCCAAATATAAAGCAACAGCAACGCCAGCCATGTTACCCGTGCCAACACGTGCAGCTAATGAAGTACAAAAAGCCTGAAAAGATGAAATTTCGTTGTCGGCACATTTACGAGAGCCAAACATAACTTTGAACATATGTGGAAATTGCACAAATTGAATAAAGCCTAGTCGAAAAGTAAAGAAGAGGCCCGCTGCTATTAATAAGTAGACGAGAACTTGCCCCCATAGAAGGGCACTTATATTATTTATTATGTCTGTCATGGATACTGCCTAAATACATGAGTTAAAAAAAGTGACCGCAACTTATCACATCAAGATAAAAGTGTTTAGTTTTAAAGTTCAAAAACAGAGTTATCAACAGGCTTTTGTGGGTAACTTGTGCTTATCATGTGCGCTTGCTGGGGCTTAATTTTAATTACTATTTTATGAAAATAACGCTTGCGTAAAATCCGCCGCTCCCTATAATGCGACCCCACTGAGACGGGAAAGGCCAACGCATAGCGAGGCAGGAACTACTTAGAGAGTTAAATAAAACTTCGGTTTTAAATCTTCTAAAAAGAAAGTTTAAAACAAAGTATTGACTCGAAAAATAAAGGGTGTATTATTCGCATCCCTTGAGACGCTAAAGCGACTCAAAACGTTCTTTAACAATATAAAGCAATCATCTGTGTGGGCACTCGTACAGATTGAGTTCTAACAGCCAAACTACTTATTCTTTATGGGTAATTAGCGAGGCAAACAAATTAGAGTCTCAATTGAAAACTGAGTGACCATATGTTATTAAAAGATTCAGCCTTGAGCTGTTTTGATTTCACTTTTTTAAAAGTGAAAATAATAACGCACAGTCAATTCGTTTTTGGCAACAAAAACAAAAATTCAGAATTCATTGAGCTGTCGAAAGACATAAAACTTTTTAATTGAAGAGTTTGATCATGGCTCAGATTGAACGCTGGCGGCAGGCCTAACACATGCAAGTCGAGCGGTAACAGAGAGTAGCTTGCTACTTTGCTGACGAGCGGCGGACGGGTGAGTAATGCTTGGGAACATGCCTTGAGGTGGGGGACAACAGTTGGAAACGACTGCTAATACCGCATAATGTCTACGGACCAAAGGGGGCTTCGGCTCTCGCCTTTAGATTGGCCCAAGTGGGATTAGCTAGTTGGTGAGGTAATGGCTCACCAAGGCGACGATCCCTAGCTGGTTTGAGAGGATGATCAGCCACACTGGGACTGAGACACGGCCCAGACTCCTACGGGAGGCAGCAGTGGGGAATATTGCACAATGGGCGCAAGCCTGATGCAGCCATGCCGCGTGTGTGAAGAAGGCCTTCGGGTTGTAAAGCACTTTCAGTCAGGAGGAAAGGTTAGTAGTTAATACCTGCTAGCTGTGACGTTACTGACAGAAGAAGCACCGGCTAACTCCGTGCCAGCAGCCGCGGTAATACGGAGGGTGCGAGCGTTAATCGGAATTACTGGGCGTAAAGCGTACGCAGGCGGTTTGTTAAGCGAGATGTGAAAGCCCCGGGCTCAACCTGGGAACTGCATTTCGAACTGGCAAACTAGAGTGTGATAGAGGGTGGTAGAATTTCAGGTGTAGCGGTGAAATGCGTAGAGATCTGAAGGAATACCGATGGCGAAGGCAGCCACCTGGGTCAACACTGACGCTCATGTACGAAAGCGTGGGGAGCAAACGGGATTAGATACCCCGGTAGTCCACGCCGTAAACGATGTCTACTAGAAGCTCGGAGCCTCGGTTCTGTTTTTCAAAGCTAACGCATTAAGTAGACCGCCTGGGGAGTACGGCCGCAAGGTTAAAACTCAAATGAATTGACGGGGGCCCGCACAAGCGGTGGAGCATGTGGTTTAATTCGATGCAACGCGAAGAACCTTACCTACACTTGACATACAGAGAACTTACTAGAGATAGTTTGGTGCCTTCGGGAACTCTGATACAGGTGCTGCATGGCTGTCGTCAGCTCGTGTTGTGAGATGTTGGGTTAAGTCCCGCAACGAGCGCAACCCCTATCCTTAGTTGCTAGCAGGTAATGCTGAGAACTCTAAGGAGACTGCCGGTGATAAACCGGAGGAAGGTGGGGACGACGTCAAGTCATCATGGCCCTTACGTGTAGGGCTACACACGTGCTACAATGGCGCATACAGAGTGCTGCGAACCTGCGAAGGTAAGCGAATCACTTAAAGTGCGTCGTAGTCCGGATTGGAGTCTGCAACTCGACTCCATGAAGTCGGAATCGCTAGTAATCGCGTATCAGAATGACGCGGTGAATACGTTCCCGGGCCTTGTACACACCGCCCGTCACACCATGGGAGTGGGTTGCTCCAGAAGTAGATAGTCTAACCCTCGGGAGGACGTTTACCACGGAGTGATTCATGACTGGGGTGAAGTCGTAACAAGGTAGCCCTAGGGGAACCTGGGGCTGGATCACCTCCTTATACGATTTAGAACTTATTTGTTCGTAGTGTCCACACAGATGATTGTTAATTAGTGCTTGTCCTTCGGGATAACTAATTAATATGCTCTTTAAAAATTTGGAAAAGCTGATAATAAAATTCTGATGAATACATTGTATTTATCAAGAGTTTTCAAAAGTAAAAAAACAATGGTAGCAGTACCATTGAGTGCCATTTAGTTAACTCTTATGAGTTGATTGATTGGTATCTACTTTAGTATTCAATATTGACTTCTGGCGAAGTTAAACTGTCACAAAACAAAGACCCGTTTGGGTTGTATGGTTAAGTGACTAAGCGTACACGGTGGATGCCTTGGCAGTTGGAGGCGATGAAGGACGTATTAACTTGCGATAAGCCTAGTCAAGCTAGTAAAAAGCGCTTGAGACTAGGATTTCCGAATGGGGAAACCCACCTGCTTGCAGGTATCGTTAACTGAATACATAGGTTAACGAGGCGAACGCGGAGAACTGAAACATCTAAGTACCCGTAGGAAAAGAAATCAACCGAGATTCCGAAAGTAGCGGCGAGCGAAATCGGAACAGCCCTTAAGCTTATTATGTGTTAATGGAAGGCTCTGGAAAGTGCCACGATACAGGGTGATAGTCCCGTACATGAAAAGACATTTTAAGTGAAATCGAGTAGGTCGGAGCACGTGAAACTTTGACTGAATATAGGTGGACCATCATCTAAGGCTAAATACTCCCAACTGACCGATAGTGAACCAGTACCGTGAGGGAAAGGCGAAAAGAACCCCTGTGAGGGGAGTGAAATAGAACCTGAAACCGTGTACGTACAAGCAGTAGGAGCCCACTTGTTGGGTGACTGCGTACCTTTTGTATAATGGGTCAGCGACTTATATTTTGTAGCGAGGTTAACCGAATAGGGTAGCCGTAGGGAAACCGAGTCTTAACTGGGCGAATAGTTGCAAGGTATAGACCCGAAACCCGGTGATCTAGCCATGGGCAGGTTGAAGGTTGAGTAACATCAACTGGAGGACCGAACCCACTAACGTTGAAAAGTTAGGGGATGACCTGTGGCTAGGAGTGAAAGGCTAATCAAACCGGGAGATAGCTGGTTCTCCCCGAAATCTATTTAGGTAGAGCCTCGGACGAATACTTACGGGGGTAGAGCACTGTTAAGGCTAGGGGGTCATCCCGACTTACCAACCCTTTGCAAACTCCGAATACCGTAAAGTAATATCCGGGAGACACACGGCGGGTGCTAACGTCCGTCGTGAAGAGGGAAACAACCCAGACCGCCAGCTAAGGTCCCAAAGTCATAGTTAAGTGGGAAACGATGTGGAAAGGCCCAGACAGCCAGGAGGTTGGCTTAGAAGCAGCCATCCTTTAAAGAAAGCGTAATAGCTCACTGGTCGAGTCGGTCTGCGCGGAAGATGTAACGGGGCTAAACTATGCACCGAAGCTGCGGATTCAGAATTTATTCTGAGTGGTAGGGGAGCGTTCTGTAAGCGGTTGAAGGTGTACCGGGAGGTATGCTGGACGTATCAGAAGTGCGAATGCTGACATGAGTAACGATAATGGGAGTGAAAAACTCCCACGCCGGAAGACCAAGGGTTCCTATCCCATGTTAATCAGGGTAGGGTAAGTCGACCCCTAAGGCGAGGCCGAAAGGCGTAGTCGATGGGAAACAGATTAATATTTCTGTACTCGATATAATTGCGATGGGGGGACGGAGCAGGCTAAGCAAGCATAGCGTTGGTAGTCTATGTGAAAGTGAGTAGGGCGTTTGTTTAGGTAAATCCGGACGAACACTAAACCTGAGACACGAGACGAGTCACTACGGTGATGAAGTTGCTGATGCCATACTTCCAGGAAAAGCCTCTAAGCTTCAGATTATATGGAATCGTACCCCAAACCGACACAGGTGGTCAGGTAGAGAATACTAAGGCGCTTGAGAGAACTCGGGTGAAGGAACTAGGCAAAATCGTACCGTAACTTCGGGAGAAGGTACGCTCCTATCTGTGATGAGACTTGCTCTCTAAGCGGACGGGAGCCGCAGTGACCAGGTGGCTGGGACTGTTTATTAAAAACACAGCACTGTGCAAAATCGCAAGATGACGTATACGGTGTGACACCTGCCCGGTGCCGGAAGGTTAATTGATGGGGTTATCCTTAGGGAGAAGCTCTTGATCGAAGCCCCGGTAAACGGCGGCCGTAACTATAACGGTCCTAAGGTAGCGAAATTCCTTGTCGGGTAAGTTCCGACCTGCACGAATGGTGTAACCATGGCCACGCTGTCTCCACCCGAGACTCAGTGAAATTGAAATCGCAGTGAAGATGCTGTGTACCCGCGGCTAGACGGAAAGACCCCGTGAACCTTTACTACAGCTTGGCACTGAACATTGAACCTACATGTGTAGGATAGGTGGGAGACTTTGAAGATGAGACGCTAGTTTTGTTGGAGTCAACCTTGAAATACCACCCTTGTAGTTTTGATGTTCTAACGTTGGCCCCTGAATCGGGGTTACGGACAGTGCCTGGTGGGTAGTTTGACTGGGGCGGTCTCCTCCTAAAGAGTAACGGAGGAGCACGAAGGTTGGCTAAGTACGGTCGGACATCGTACGGTTAGTGTAATGGTAGAAGCCAGCTTAACTGCGAGACAGACACGTCGAGCAGGTACGAAAGTAGGTCATAGTGATCCGGTGGTTCTGAATGGAAGGGCCATCGCTCAACGGATAAAAGGTACTCCGGGGATAACAGGCTGATACCGCCCAAGAGTTCATATCGACGGCGGTGTTTGGCACCTCGATGTCGGCTCATCACATCCTGGGGCTGAAGTCGGTCCCAAGGGTATGGCTGTTCGCCATTTAAAGTGGTACGCGAGCTGGGTTTAGAACGTCGTGAGACAGTTCGGTCCCTATCTGCCGTGGGCGTTTGAGAATTGAGAGGGGTTGCTCCTAGTACGAGAGGACCGGAGTGAACGAACCGCTGGTGTTCGGGTTGTCATGCCAATGGCATTGCCCGGTAGCTACGTTCGGAACTGATAAGCGCTGAAAGCATCTAAGCGCGAAGCAGGCCTCGAGATGAGTTCTCACTAGACTTTTAAAGTCTCTGAAGGGCCGTTGAAGACTACAACGTTGATAGGCAAGATGTGGAAGTGGTGTGAGCCATTAAGCTAACTTGTACTAATTACCCGTGAGGCTTAACCATACAACGCCAAACGCGTTTTATGTGATAGTGAAACACGCGAAGAAGTTAATATGACTAAAGTAGATATTACTTAGAAAGACTTAAAAAATATTATCAGATATTTTCCAAATTCAAGAGGTGACTCTTAGCGCGTAGCGTTAAAGTTTAGGCACCTTGCGCAAAGAAAATGGTAGCACTACGTGCTTGTCATTAATTCTTTGCACCATATTTGCTTGGTGACAATAGCGTTTTGGACCCACCTGACTCCATGCCGAACTCAGTAGTGAAACGAAACAGCGCCGATGATAGTGTAGCATTTGCTATGTGAAAGTAGGACATTACCAGGCTTCAAATTGTAGAGAGCCCGACTAGAAATAGTCGGGTTTTTTTACGTCTGCAGAAAAGTAAAATACGCGTAATTAATATACACTCACATCAACACCTATCACGTAGGTCGGGCGAGCGTAGCGACTCCCGACGCAAAGATAGTGTAGCTGTAGCATTTGCTATGTGAAAGTAGGACATTACCAGGCTTCAAATTGTAGAGAGCCCGACTAGAAATAGTCGGTTTTTTTTACGTCTGCAGAAAAGTAAAATACGCGTAATTAATATACACTCACATCAACACCTATCACGTAGGTCGGGCGAGCGTAGCGACTCCCGACGCAAAGATAGTGTAGCATTTCACTGTGGCTCTCTACCGCTGTGGGCACTACGACATCCTACTGCGTAGCGCACCGACCTCAAATTGTAGAAAGCCCGAATCTAACGATTCGGGCTTTTTTACGTCTGCAATAAAGTTAAGGGTAGGTGAATAGCGTACTACGCACTTATTTATATTTAATCTTTTTTACTTTCTACAAAAGCCAATTACTTTCATTTCCTTAGATAACAAATTTAATTTTGCTTTGTTACTGTCTTTGATTTAGGATCAAATCAGTTTAAAACCAAGAACTAATAGCCTGTGTATAGATTATTAATTAGTGCCATATCCATTTTATTTTGTTTTTCTGTAACGGCAGTTGAAGTAACTGATCTATATCAAGATATTTTAAAAGTGGATGATAAAACACGAGATACTCGATTAGCGGCGAGTCGCAAAGCTTTACTCAATGTCTTAGTGAAAGTAAGCGGTGATGAAACTGCGGATCAAAATAAATTAGCACAGCAACGCACTAAAGATATTTCTGATTATATGCTTAAGTTTGAATATGACGAGAGAGCAAATGGACAATTGAAACTCGTTGTTAAATTTGAAGCTCGAAAGATCAACGCGCTAATCAAAGAATTAAACTTACCTTTATGGGGAGTGCAGCGCCCATTAGTTGCAATATGGTTAGGTATTGAAGACAACTGGCGCAGAGAATTAGTAACACAAGAAAGTTACCCGCAGCTAGAGCAGTTAATTTATGACAAGGCAGGACGCCGGGGGCTACCCGTTGTAGTGCCATTACTTGATTTACAAGATAGACGTTTAGTAGGTATCCCTGAAGTATGGGGTAACTTTTCAGAACCAGTAGAAGAGGCTTCTAAACGCTACAGTGCTGAGCGAAGTATTACGGCAAGAATGTATAAAGAAGCGGATAGCGAAAATTGGATTTTAGATTGGCGTTTTACAAATGATGATTTATTTGATTCAAATAGATTAACGGGTGATAAGCAGCAAATAGTAAGCCAAATGATCGATACCTTAGCACGAGGTCTTGCAAGCGAGTACGCTATTGATCCAAATGCTTATTATGAACAAGCTACTGCTATGCTTACGCTAAAGGGCACGCAAAGTTTTATTGATGTTGAATTAGCAAAACGAAGGTTATTGAGTTTAAGCGTTGTTACTCAAGTTAAAATTGTGCGTAAAACACCGGAGTTTGTAGAGTTTAAGCTAAACCATACTGGTAACCTAAGCGATCTTAAAAAAGGATTAGGGTTAGACTCCTCATTTAAAGATTATGAGGATCCACGCGCTTTTTATCATGTTGTTGATAAAAATAGCTTAGAGTATCAATGGATAACGCCATAATGCTAACTTCTGAGCCGATGCAAATGGCATTACCGGTTACTTTACCGGATGACGAAACATTTGCATCGTACTTTGGTGGAGAAGATTCGTTAGAAGTTAACCATTTGAAAGATAGTTTTTCGAAGTTAGCAAAAACGTTTCAGTATACCTATTTATGTGGATTAGGTGACTCGGGTAAGTCTCACCTTTTGTATGCGACCTGCATTAAAGCTCAAGAGCGTGGCCTGTCTAATATGCTACTGTCTATGCGCGAAGTGATTGATTTTGGACCTATGGTACTAGACGGTTTAGAAGCGCTTGATGTTTTATGTATTGATGACGTGCATTTAGTTGCAGGGAATGATGCATGGGAAAAAGCACTATTTAACTTTTTTAACCGGTTTAACGAACCCGGTAAGATGTTAGTAGTAACTGCCGATTTACTTCCTAGCATGCTTAATATTACGTTGCCAGATTTAGAGTCTCGCTTAACGTGGGGAACAACCTTTCAAATTCGCTCTATGAGTGATGACGATAAAGCACAAGCACTTGTTAAGCGCGCCCATATGCGCGGCCTTGAATTAAGTGATGAATGTGCACGTTTTTTATTAACGCGTTTAAGCCGTGATATGCGTGCTTTGCTCGATGTACTCGACAAATTAGATCATGCGTCAATGGCTGCACAGAGAAAATTAACAATTCCTTTTATAAAATCAACGTTAAAGCTGTAGTAGGTCTAGAATCTAGACCCTGCTTTCAGTTATCATAAGCTATTACTTAACAGCAATCACCTTCTGTGAAAGATCAGGTATCGAATGAACTTAGAAAACATATTAGCGCAAGCACTTGAGGCGGTAGCCAGTGCCAGTGAAATCGCGCAGTTAGAAGAAATCAGGGTTAATTACCTTGGCAAAAAAGGCGAAATCACAAGCTTGCTTAAAACGCTAGGCAAAATAGCACCTGAAGAACGTAAAGAAGCAGGCCAAGTTATAAACCAAGCTAAACAAGATGTACAAGCTGCTATCAACGAAAAGCGTGAATTGCTAGCAAGTAAAGCACTTGAAGAAAAGCTAGCTGCTGAAACTATAGATGTAACTCTACCTGGGCGTGCTATGCCTACTGGCGGTTTACACCCAGTTACGCGCACTATTGAGCGCATAGAAAGCTTTTTCGGTGAGTTAGGTTTTGAAGTTAAATCTGGTCCAGAAATCGAAGACGATTTTCATAACTTTGATGCGCTAAATATTCCAGAGCACCATCCAGCACGTGCTGATCATGATACCTTTTATTTCAATCCTAAATTAGTACTACGTACACAGACAAGTGGCGTGCAAATTCGTACTATGGAAACTGAGCAGCCACCACTGCGCATCATTTCACCTGGACGTGTATACCGTAACGATTACGATCAAACACATACACCTATGTTTCATCAGGTTGAAGGTTTAATGGTTGATACCGATGTTAGCTTTACTGAGCTAAAAGGTATTTTGCATGATTTTTTACGTAACTTTTTTGAAGAAGATATGGAAATTCGTTTCCGTCCTTCATTCTTCCCATTTACAGAACCTTCAGCTGAAGTAGATGTTATGGGTAAAGACGGTAAGTGGTTAGAAGTACTAGGCTGCGGCATGGTACATCCAAATGTACTTAAGTCTGTGGGCATTGACCCAGAAAAATACACCGGCTTTGCTTTTGGTATGGGTGTAGAGCGTTTAACTATGTTGCGCTATGGCGTAAACGATTTACGTGCATTTTTCGAAAATGACTTAAAATTCCTGAACCAGTTCCGTTAAGAGTGAAACAATAAAATGAAATTTAGTGAAAAGTGGTTAAGAGAGTGGGTAAATCCTGCTATTGATACGCAAGCTCTTTCGGAACAGCTTTCAATGGCTGGTCTAGAAGTTGATGGCGTTGAGCCTGCTGCGGCCAAATTTAATGGCGTAGTTGTGGGTGAAGTTGTTGAATGTGGGCAACACCCTGATGCAGATAAACTACGTGTTACCAAAATTAACGTAGGTGGCGATGAGCTACTTGATATCGTATGTGGTGCAGCAAATTGTCGTTTAGGTATTAAAGTTGCTGTTGCAACTGTGGGCGCTGTACTTCCTGGTGACTTTAAAATTAAAAAAGCTAAACTACGCGGTCAACCTTCAAACGGAATGCTATGTGCTTTTGTTGAGCTAGGTATTAGCGAAGAAGGCGACGGCATTATGGAATTGCCAAGCGATGCACCAGTAGGGACTGATTTACGTGACTACCTAGGTCTTGATGACAACATTATAGATGTTGATTTAACGCCAAACCGTGGTGACTGCTTAGGTATAAAAGGTCTAGCACGTGAAGTAGGTGTTTTAAACAGCATTGACGTAAGTGTATTAGATATTCCTGCGGTTACGCCAACAATTGATGACAAAGTATCAATTGAGCTAGTTAACGAAGATGCATGTCCTCGTTACCTTGGCCGTGTGATCAAAGGCATTAACCTTGATGCAGAAACACCACTTTGGATGGTTGAAAAGCTACGTCGTAGTGGTGTACGTTCAATTGATCCAGTAGTTGATGTGACTAACTATGTATTACTTGAGCTTGGTCATCCAATGCACGCGTTTGATTTAAATGCGATTGAAGGTGGTATTAAAGTTCGTAGTGCAAATGCAGGTGAAGAACTTGTTTTATTAGATGGTAATACCGCTAAATTAAACGACACAACACTTGTGATAGCCGATCATAACAAAGCACTTGCAATTGCGGGTGTTTTTGGTGGTGAGCAATCAGGCGTTACAGATAAAACATCTGATATTTTACTCGAAAGTGCATTTTTTAATCCTGTTGCAATTGCAGGCCAAGCACGTAGCTACGGTTTGCACACTGATGCTTCACACCGTTATGAACGCGGTGTTGATTTTGCTCTGCAACACGATGCAATGGAACGTGCGACAGCACTTCTTCTTGAAATAGTAGGCGGTCAAGCAGGTCCTGTTGTCGAAGCTGTCGCAGCTGACAAACTACCAAAAGTGACTGAAGTACGCCTTCGTCGTGCACGTTTAGACCGTGTTATTGGCCATCATATTGAAGATGCTAAAGTAACCGATATTCTTACGCGTTTAGGACTTGATGTAAAAGTAGAAAATGATAGCTGGAGTGCTGATGTACCAAGCTACCGTTTTGATATTCGCATTGAAGAAGACTTAATTGAAGAAGTAGCACGTGTTTACGGTTACAACAGCATTCCTAATGTTGCGCCTACAGCAAAACTTAAAATGACGACACATAACGAAGCAACGATTGCGCTTAGCAAGTTCCGCAATACGTTAGTGACTCGTGGTTACCAAGAAGCAATTACATACAGTTTTGTAGACCCTAAGGCACAAGCTATTTTGCATCCAGAATGTAAAGCAATGGTATTACCGCACCCTATTTCAATTGAAATGTCGGCAATGCGCGTAAGTTTAATGCCGGGTTTATTAGCGTCTGTAGCGTATAACCAAAATCGCCAACAACCTCGTATTCGTTTATTCGAACATGGTCTTAAATTTATAAGCGACGAAAGTGCAGAAAACGGTGTTTACCAAGTACCGGTTATTGGTGGTGTTATTACTGGTCTTGTAAATGGTGAACATTGGGTTGAAGAGAAACGTAATGTTGATTTTTATGACCTAAAAGGTGATGTTGAAGCCTTACTTGCAATTACCAATGACGTTACTCGTTTTGAAATTAAAGCAGAGCAGTCAGATGGGCTTCACCCTGGTCAATCAGCAGTAATATATGTTGATGGTAAAAAGGTTGGCTTTTTTGGCGCTTTACATCCACAAGCTCAAAAGTTGTTAGATATCAACAACGCAACTTTTGTTTTTGAAATTGAAATGTCAGCAATAGAGAAAAGAAATTTACCGCAAGCAGAAGGGGTGTCTAAATTCCCTTCAAATCGCCGCGACATCGCGATTTTAGTGGCAGACAGCGTTAAATCGGGTGACATTTTAAGCGTGATCGAAAAAGTTGGCGGAAATCAATTGGTTGACCTAAACTTATTCGATGTGTATAAGGGCAAAGGTATTGAGCCAAATTATAAGAGTTTGGCGATTGCTCTAACACTGCAAGCGGTTGATAGAACACTCGAAGAGAAAGATATCAATCTAGTAGTTGATAACGTGGTGGCCGAATTGGCCGAACAGTTTAATGCATCGTTGAGGGACTAGATATGGCGCTTACTAAAGCCGACATAGCTGAACACCTATTTGAAAAGCTCGGGATCAATAAAAAAGATGCCAAAGATTTAGTTGAAGCGTTTTTTGAAGAAATCCGCTCAGCGCTAGAAAAAGGCGAGCAGGTTAAGCTCTCTGGATTTGGTAACTTTGATCTTCGAGACAAAAAAGAAAGACCAGGCCGCAACCCGAAAACAGGCGAAGATATTCCTATTTCGGCGCGTCGTGTGGTGACCTTTCGACCAGGTCAAAAGCTTAAAACCCGCGTAGAAGTGGGCACAAGTAAAGCAAAATAAAAAAAGGCAGCGTAAGCTGCCTTTTTATTTTACATGAATAAGCTAACTAAAAAGTTAGCTTATTTTTATACTAATAAATTAAAACTCTCTAGGTGATACAAACTCACCGTTTTGTATTTGCAAATATGTTTGCTCTGCAAGTATATCTAAGCTGTCTAAGCTTTTACCGCTACTAATTAGTTGATGTTCTATTGGCAGCAGTTCAATATTTTCAATACCGAACATTTGGGCCACTTTAGAAAATATATATGCATGCTTAAATTTATCATGTTTATAAAACAGGCTAATTAATGAGGTAAGGACTTCGGGGTTAGGTACGGTGTCTTTTTTATTTAACTCTAATGTTTTGTAGAGTAAATCAATGGTTTTTTCATCATCGAATTTAATGTAATACGACGCTAAGAAAAATTGCATTTCAGCACTTTGTGTCACACTCGTTTCGTTTTCTAGCGAAAGAAGTTTAGTTAGTGCACTTTGATTATTATTGCGCGACCAATGGTAATAAAGTAAACCTGGGTGGTTAGTATTTTTAGTATCTCGGTATAAGCGTGTTATTTCTTTAATACTAGTTAGTTGTCCATCAATACGAGAGGTTGTTTTTTCTTTGAGTTTTACGTGCTCGATTTTTGCAGCCAATGTTATGCATTGATTGTAATCTTCAAATCCTTTAAGTAATTGGTATTTATTTTCATCTGTCGGGTCTTTATATTCTGTGTAGCGTTTTATAATAACCTCTGCGCGAGGCTCCTTACAGTGGCTATCTTTATTTAGATCGGCACAAAACCCTGGTGTTTCTTTGCATACCTTTGAGAGTGTCAACTGATCTCCACACCCAGTTAGGGCTACCAACCCTAGTAAAACACTTGCTTTTAGAAACATCCCTTAACCCCAAATGAATATATACCCTCCTATTCTAGCTCAATCATTTAACTCCTAACAGTAGAGAATAACGTCAGATTAAATTAGAATGGCAGTGCCCATTTGGGCTATCCGTTCAAAATGTTTAACTTAGGTAAATAAAATGACCTCATCTCACGAGTTAGAATACACAAATAGTTGGCAAGAGCGCCAAGATTACGCAGAAAGTATGCAACCAATCATTGGTAAGCTTTACCGTAATCGTGGTATTGAAATTGCGGTATATGGCCGTCCTCTCGTAAATGCCAGTACTATCGATATTATCAAATCTCACAAAACCGTTGCTCAGTTTGAAGGCACTAAATTACGTTTGCGCGAAAGCTTCCCATTTTTAGAAGCTATCAGCAAAATGGAATTAAACTCTGCACGTATTGATATTGGTAAGCTTGCATATAGTTATTTATTCACTGAAGCCGCAAATGGTCGTTCAGTCGAAGAGTTTGTTAAAGACGAACTTGCAGAAATAGCTGATTTACCAGCGAAAGAACCACGCGATGTTGTGTTGTATGGTTTTGGTCGTATTGGTCGTTTACTCGCGCGTTTATTAATTGAAAAATCAGGTCCATATTCAGATTTACGTTTGCGCGCTATTGTTGTGCGTGGTGGTAAAGATGGTGATCTTGAAAAACGTGCAAGCTTATTGCGTCGCGATTCAATTCACGGTCCATTCAATGGCTCAATCACGATTGATAAAGAACGTAATGCAATTAAAGCTAACGGTAGCTACATTCAAGTTATTTACGCTAACTCTCCTAGCGAAATTGATTACACCCAATACGGTATCGACAATGCATTAATCGTTGATAACACCGGTATTTGGAAAGACGAAGCGGGCCTTGGCCAACACCTAGAGTGTCAGGGCGCTGCAAAAGTATTATTAACAGCACCAGCAAAAGGTAATATCAAAAACATCGTATATGGTGTGAATAACAAAGATATTTTACCTGAAGATAAAATTGTTTGTGCAGCAAGCTGTACAACCAATGCAATTACACCAACGCTTAAAGCATTAAACGATAAGTTTGGTATTAATAATGGCCATGTTGAAACTGTACACTCGTACACGAACGATCAAAACCTTATTGATAACTACCACAAAGCAGAGCGCCGAGGCCGCGCCGCAGCACTTAACATGGTAATTACTGAAACGGGAGCTGCAAAAGCGGTTTCAAAAGCATTACCAGAGCTTGAAGGTAAGTTAACAGGTAATGCTATCCGCGTACCTACGCCTAACGTATCGTTAGCTATTTTAAACCTTAATTTAGCAACAAGTACTTCTGTTGAAGAGCTAAACGCATTTTTACGCGATACAGCACTTCATTCAGACTTACGTGATCAAATTGATTACACTGCATCAACGGAAATTGTATCTACCGATTTAGTCGGTAGCCGTTACGCAGGTGTTGTTGATTCACAAGCAACAATTGTTGAAGATAACCGTATTGTTTTATATGTATGGTACGACAATGAGTTTGGTTACAGCTGCCAAGTAGTACGTTGTATGCGCGATATGGCCGAAGTGTCATTCCCAAGCTTACCTCGTTAATTTGTTTGCAGTGACGTAAAAGCCAGCATGTTGCTGGCTTTTTTGGTCGTGTATTATTTTTAAAGCGTATGCCTTGTGATAGGCTTTAATTATTCAAATGTTAGCAATGCTCAGTTTTTATTAGTATTGCAATATTTTACTACGTGTATTTAATACCAGTAGTGTTAGTTCTGCAGAGTAAAAAGCAGATAAACTTATTCAACCTAAAGGTTTTTCCATGAAAATCAGCAGCAATTTCGACAGTGGTAATATTAAAGTTATTGAAGCCACCGATCCTTTAAATATTCAATTAGAAATTAATAAAGATCATCAGTCTGAATTTTATCAGTGGTTTCACTTTCGTCTTGAAACAACACCTTACCAATTGCATAAGTTAAATATTAATGAGCTTGATAAATCAGCTTACCCCGATGGTTGGGAAGGGTATCAAGCCGTTGCATCATATGACCGCCAAACATGGTTCCGTGTACCATCAAGCTATGAAAATGGCACATTAAGCTTTGAAATTGAACCAGAGTGCGGCAGTGTGTATTTTGCTTACTTTGCACCATACAGTTACGACCGCCATTTAGATTTATTATCTTGGGCACAAAGCCAAGGCGCTTGCCAATTAATAACGCTTGGTGAAACACTCGATGGCCGTGATATGAGTGTGCTTAAAATTGGTGAACCAAGAGAAGACAAGAAAAACATCTGGATCACAGCACGCCAACATCCAGGTGAAACAATGGCGCAGTGGTATGTAGAAGGCCTATTGCACAAACTTCTTGATGACGAAGACCCACATGCTGCAGCGCTTCTATCAAAAGCAGTATTTTACGTTGTGCCAAATATGAATCCAGACGGTAGCGCACGCGGACATCTTCGTACTAATGCTAAAGGCGTTAACTTAAACCGTGAATGGCAAACACCAAGCATGGAAGATAGCCCTGAGGTTTACCTAGTGCTAAATAAAATGCGCGAAGCTGGCTTAGATATGCACCTAGACATACACGGCGATGAAGCGATTCCGTATAACTTTGTGGCAGGCAGTGAAGGTATTCCAAGTTACGATGCACGCCTAAAAGGCCTTGAAGATAGCTTTAAAGCTGCGCTTTTAACGATTACTCCAGAGTTTCAAGATGAGCATGGCTATCCAAAAGATGAGCCAGGCCAAGCTAACCTTACGGTAGGTTCAGCAGCAACCGCTGAAGAATTTAAAGCATTAACGTACACAATTGAAATGCCATTTAAAGATAATAACGATTTACCTGATCCAGACTATGGCTGGTCAGACCGTCGTTCGTATCAATTTGGTCAAGATACGTTAGCGGCAATTGTTAATGTTGTTGATAATTTAAGATAAAACATTTATTTGAAGGGTATCAATAGTTTTGATGCCCTTTTTGTTTTTAGTAAAACCCCTTTACAAAAAATAATAATCATATACCAACTTCATTCCAAAACGTTTTTAACGTTTCTTCGCCGCGTATCATCACCGTATCGGTACAAATCAATCTACTTTCCTTTAAATACTGCTGATATAGTGCCTTGCAATAGCTAAGTAATTATATATTTTGAAAATTAAGTGTTAACAACCTTGGGGTACTTAAGTTAATATTAATTAAATCATGAGTCGGGGCGGAAGAGGTGAAATCTTATTTCGTAAAGCTTATGTAGCGTAGTAGCTAAAACAGAGTCTCGTAATTAAAAAATAATAAATATAACTATAGAGGATATCCATGGAAGCTTTTGTAAGCGCTGTTAATGATGTTGTTTGGAGTAATGCACTCATCTATTTATGCCTAGGCGCAGGCTTGTTTTATTCAGTACTAACTAGATTTGCTCAAGTTAGACATTTTAAAGAAATGTGTAAGTTATTATTTAGTCCTAACACGTCTGATAAAGGTATCTCATCTTTTCAAGCCCTTGCAGTCTCATTGTCTGGACGAGTAGGCGTCGGTAATATCGCTGGCGTTGCAGCGGCTATTGGTTTTGGCGGACCAGGCGCTATTTTCTGGATGTGGGTTGTTGCTTTTCTAGGCGCAAGTACCGCATATGCAGAATCTACTTTAGGTCAAATTTATAAAACAGAAGAAGACGGGCAATACCGTGGTGGCCCAGCGTATTATTTTGACCGTTGTTTAGGACAAAAATGGCTAGCTATTTTATTCGCTGTTTCGGCAATTATAGCATGTGGTGTCTTTCTGCCTGGCGTACAAGCAAATGCGGTAGGTAATGCGTTTACCCAAGTGTTTGGCACTGGCAACATTGTTTCTACTAGCTTTGGTGATGTAGGCAGCTTTAAATTAGTCGCTTTAGCAATTATTCTTATTGTTTTGGCATTTATTATTTTCGGTGGTATAAAACGTATTGCGAACTTTACGCAAATTGTAGTGCCATTTATGGCGCTTGGTTACATAGTACTGGCATTAATCGTGGTATTTTTAAATTTAGATAAAGTGGGCGATATATTTTATTTAATTATTAGTGATGCATTTACTGCGCAGGCAGGTTTTGGTGCCGCTATTGGTTGGGGCGTTAAACGTGGTATATATTCTAATGAAGCTGGCCAAGGTACTGGGCCTCATGCAGCAGCTGCAGCAGAAGTTGATCACCCTGCTCAACAGGGTTTAGTACAAGCTTTTTCTGTTTATGTTGATACCCTCTTTGTATGTACAGCAACTGCATTAATGATTTTAATAACGCAGCAATACAATATTGTGGGTGAGCTACCAGCAGGGCAATTTATTGTACAAAATGTTGATGCAGCCACTGAAGTGGGATCAGCAGCCTTTACTCAAATGGCTCTATTTAGTGTATTTGGCAGCTTTGGACAAGCATTTGTCGGTATTGCATTATTCTTCTTTGCCTTTACCACAATACTTGCTTATTACTTTATTGCAGAGACTAATATTGCTTACTTAAATCGTTATTTTAAGGGCAGTATTCCGCTTGTTCTTGTGAAGTTTGTAATTATGTTTATGGTTGCATACGGCATGGTAAATAATTCAGGTTATATTTGGACTATTGGTGATATTGGCGTTGGCTTAATGGCTTGGATTAACATACTCGGTATTTTAGCCATTTTCTTCGTAGCTAAGCCTGCTTTGCTATGTTTGAGCGATTATGAAGAACAAAAGAAAAAAGGCGGAAAAGTCATATTTGATCCAGTTAAATTGGGTATAAAAAACGCCACATTCTGGGAAAAACGCTTAGAAAAGCAGTCAAAAGACGCAGAGTAATTAAACTTAGTGGGCAACTTGGAAAATTATCGCCCCTAAATTAGTTATTGGTTTGAATTCAAAAAAGACAACGAGAAATAAAACACGTACAATAAAGGCGCCGAAAGGCGCTTTTTTTATGCGTAGTATGGAGAGAAGTATGGCGATTATTCGTTGCCCAAAATGTGCAAAATCAATTTCAGATAAACATAAGCAATGTCCGCATTGCGAAAGCAATATTACAGAGCTAAACGACGAGCAAGTTTTACAACTTCAGCGCGAACAGCGAATTAAAAAAAGCAGATGTTTATAAATCACTCCTTTTTGGCGCTTATCTTATTTTTAGGTGGTTTTTTCTGTTTGTACTTTTTACAACCGCAAGAAGAAACACTGCTGTGGTACGCTTACACCGCCGCAATTGGCGTAGGGTGTATTTGGTATCTTATAAACCGTATTGTTTTAGTGACTCTAAAAAAGAAAAAATGACATGAACATCGACAATCTTGTACAAAATATTACTCCCGAATTATTCGAACGCTTACAATACGGTGCCTCTACTGGTAAATGGCCAGACGGTACCGTTTTATCAGATGAGCAAAAGCAACAAACAGTGCAGTTGGTTATGTTGTATCAAGCAAAAGTGGCTCAATCAAACGAGCAATTTACGATTGGTGCTAATGGTGAGATGATCCAAAAGACAAAAGCTCAACTACAAAAAGAATTTAAATCAGACAACGAAATAGCTAGGTTTAGTGAACATGATCTTTAAGCACCTTTTTACACCAAAATGGAAACACCCTAAGCAACAAGTACGTCTTGATGCTATCGAAAAATTAGACATTGAACGTGATGCAACCATATTAAACACGTTAGCACTTGAAGATAGCTCCGCTGAAATACGCCGTAAAGCGCTCCAAAAAGTGAACGACTTACCACTTTGGTGGAAAGCATATAAACAAGATCAAGCATTAAAAGATATAGCCGAGCTACAAATATCTAATGCTGTTTTAAATAGCGAAAGTACGCTAACAGCAAAAATTAAAAACGAATACATAGAGCGTTTTGCACCCGTTAAAACACTTGAAAAGTTAGCGTTTGCAGAAAAAGAGCTGCAAGTACGCGTTAAATTACTGAAACGTTTAGCAAATCCAAAACTAGTAGAAAAAGCATTTAAAGAAGGTAGCGAAGAGCTACAAACTCAATTAGTTGAACTTGTTATTACTCATCAATTAACTAAATCATTAGTAAAGCATGCAAAGGGTGGTGCAAAAGCAGCACTTGAAACGCATATTGAAAATGAACGTTTAGCAATTGAAATGCCACTTGAAGTTGAAAATGCAACACGTGTTATTTTAGCTAAATTAAATGCTTTACGTGAAAAAACAGATTTTGGTATTGTTAATCCACAAGCGAGCGATTTAATCGCTCAGTGGCAAGCACTTGAGCTTAAATGGTTAAGTGATGAGCGCGTTAAGCTGCTTGACGAAAAATATACTTCTATCACCACTAAGTTAGATACACACATTGAACAGCTAAAAGCGGTACATGACAAAGAGCAGCAGCAATTAGCGCAACAACAGCGTCAATTATTAGCACTTGCAACACTTGAAGCTTTGGGTGAAGAAATAGAAAATGCACTACAGCTTGGTCTTGAAACGCCAGAGCAAATTCAACAAGATTGGCTTGATGCAAAAGTAGCGCAAGCTAAGCAAGCTATTAGCGAAACAGAATTTGCTAATAACGCACAATCAAAACTCGCTGTAAGCAAGTTAGAAAAACTATTTACTCAAGTTGCTAAGTTACCTGAGTTAACAACTGCTATTAAAGAGTACAAACTCGCTTTTGCAGCGCTATGCGAAATTACGCCAGCAGAAGATTTGACGCAATACGATGCAACTTTAACTGAATTTAATAATGGCTTTAAAGCAGCGCGTAATCATTTAAATATTTTAGATGGCGCACTACAAAGTACGTTTAAAACACAGTTAAATACGCATAAAAAGCAATTTTTAGCACCAATGAGTGAGCTAGTTAAGCCACTTGAAAAAAACCAAAGCCAAGCAAAACGCAAAGCGCGTGATGTTAAACGCCTAATTGAAGAGGGTCGTTTTAATGTTGCTTTTGGTGTGTTTAAAGGCTTTGAAGAGTTATTTAATAAACTTACTGAGCAATATCAACAGCCGCTTGTAAACATAAAAGCGGAACTTGAAACGCAACTTGCAGATGCTAAAGATTGGCAAAAATACGCAGCAGCACCAAAGCGTGAAGCCTTATTAGAAGAAGTAAGTGCATTAGTAAGCGAAGAGTGTACAGACCCACAACAACGCGCAGAGCAAGTAAAAGCGCTACGTAAACGTTGGAATGAGTTAGGTCGTTTAGATACAGATGAAGAAAAGCAACAAGGCGTGCAATTTGATGAACAAATCGAGCTGTTATTTGCGCCTTGCCGTAGTTACTTCGCAGAGCAAGAAGTGCAACGCGAAGCATCAAAAGCACAACGTGAAAGTATTATTAACGACATGCATGCGCTCCATTTACAGCCAACTGCTGAGGATGACTTTGATTGGAAGCAATATGAAAGCCAATACAATCGTTTAAATAAAGCGTGGCGCAGTGTGGGTAAAGTTGACCCTAAAACATACCGTACACTAAACGATCGTTATAAAAATGAACAACAACTAGTATTGGCTTTATTAAATGCATTTCATAAAACTAACGCCACACTTAAAAACGAACTAGTAGAAAAAGCGCAGCAATTATCACAAAGTGATGATTTAGCGGCTGCATGCCAAGAGTTGAAGCAAATGCAACAACAATGGCAAGCTATCGGTTTTGCAGGTTTGAAAGCTGAAAATGCGTTATGGCAAAAGTTTCGTCAGTTTAACGATGAAACATTTACCAAGCGTAGTAGTGAGTTTGAGCAGCAAAAACTTGAGCAAAACGAGTCAGATAAGCAAGCCGTTGCAGAACTTGCTGAACTTGAAGCAGCATTGAGTGATGTTAATCAAAGAGCGCAGTTGCACGACCTTGAAACAAAAGTGAAAGGGTATACACAATTTAGATCGTTAGCGCCAAAGGTTACTAAGCTACTAGCTGCTATTGACGATAAACTTGCATTGCTTACAAGTAAATCTGAGCAAGCTAATTTAGATGCATTAATTACTGCACTTGAGAATAATGAAGCATTACCAAGTCAGTATCAAGCACCGCTTAAAACAGCGTTAAATACCGAGCAGCTTATTACGCGCATGGAAATACTAGCGAACGTAAGTTCAATCGATAAGTCACTTAGAATGGCAGAACAAGTAGCCATGCTAGATGACAAACATCGTGGCGATCATGCTGATTTAAACTATTATTTAAAACAGTTATTAGCGCTCAGTGACGGTTCAGTTGAACCTGACACACTAACGCGACTTAAAGCGACACTTGCAGCTTAATACACTAGGGCGTGTTGACCTTTCGTGGTTGAATTTGCAGCAGACTGTTTGGCATTTAGCCAAGGCAGAGTCTATGTAGTGTGGTTATTCCCCATAAATAGGCGATAACGCAGCATAAATGCCAAACATGCGCTGCCCTTTGGTTCTTTCTAGGGACGATTAACTCTTTGTTGCTCGGTTTTTACTTAGTCCGCTAGGTTACAAACCTCACGCCGTGATTAAATCGACCCTAGATTGAACAAATTTCAATCCGCAAAGGTCAACACGCCCTAGAACCAGCATAATATGTGCTGGTTACTATTTTACTAAGCCGCTTTAATAGCGGCTTTTTTATGTATCACTAATTCATAAACAAAAGGGTTCTCATGAGAATTTTAGTTATTATTGCAGCGTTATTTTTAACTGCCTGTAATACCACGCAAGGCATATCAGTATATTCATTTACTAACTCTGAGGTTGAATCTGTACTGGGTAAGCAATTACCAAAGTTAAGTGAAAAAGTAAGCTTAATGGGTTTACCCGTTCAGTTTGATGTAAACGACTTAAGTGTCAACATTGGACCTGATAACCGCGATGTTGTTGTGCTTGGTGCTGATTCAAGCGCTGAAATTAATGCATTCGCACTTAAATACCCAGTGCGTTTAAAGCTACAAATTGAAGGAAGCCCATTTTACGACAGTGAGAAAAAGCGGTGTTTTTACGTAATATTAAATTACTTGATTCGAGTGTAGATGCCGGTGGTTTTAAAGGTAATTTAGGTGCACTTGATAGCCAAGCAATGGATGTTATTAATGCTTTTTTAGCGGTTAACCCAGTTTATACTCTAAACATGGATGACCCTAAAATGATGCTACTTAGTAAACTTCCACTTGATATGAAGGTGGTTGAAGGCGCAATTAAGCTAGTACCTCGTCTATAAGTAGATCGACCTACTTACAATATACGTATTAATTAGCCTGACTTTCAGGCTAATTAGGTTTTAATATTATGGCGGCTCCTCGCACTGTTCCCACTTCTCGGCTTTCTCGATTTGCAAAATTAGGCTCACTTGCCACAGGTGTTGCTACCAACATGTTAGTTGATGGTGCTAAGAGTGCGCTAACAGGTAAAGGTTGGGATAATAAAAGCTTACTACTACAACCTAAAAATATTGAAAAATTAGCCACACAGCTATCACATTTACGTGGTGCAGCAATGAAACTGGGGCAATTGCTTTCAATGGATGCCGGTGATTTACTTAGTCCTGAATTAGCTCAGTTACTTGCTTTACTGCGCTCAGACGCGAACCCAATGCCTCATAAGCAGCTTGTTGAAGTGTTAAAAGAGCAATGGGGGGATGAGTGGCTAGCGCGTTTTTCTCACATTGAGCTAAGACCTTTTGCAGCGGCTTCTATAGGGCAAGTTCATTTAGCTTATAAAGAAAATGGCGATCAGCTTGCTGTTAAAATTCAATACCCTGGTATTGCAAAAAGTGTAGTAAGTGATGTCGATAACGTTATTTCTTTATTAACGATTTCTCGATTATTGCCAAAAGATCTTAATATTAAACCACTTATTAGTGAGGCTAAAGCGCAGCTATTAGCCGAGGCTGATTATAAACGGGAGGCTCAGTACTTAATACGTTATAAAAATGCACTAGCAAGTAATCCCCACTTTAAAGTGCCTAACGTATATCCAGAGCACAGCACACAACACGTGCTAACTATGGAATATATAAAAGCAGAGCCCATTGAGAGCATTACAGAGCTACCTGATAGTCAAAAAAGCTTTGTTGCAGAGCAGCTCATTGATTTATTTTTTAAAGAAATGTTTGAATTTAAATTAATTCAAACCGACCCTAACTTTGCCAACTTTCATTATCAGCTTGATACACAAAAAATTGTTTTATTTGATTTTGGTGCAACGCGAGAAATATCAACCGAGCTTAGCTTAGCGTACTTAGCCTTATTTAAAGCGGGTAGTGAAAACAACCGAGAAGGTGTACTTAAAGCGGCATCACACATAGGTTATTTTAAAAATGACTTAGTTGATGAGTATAAAAACAACGTCATTGATTTATTTTTAATGGCGTGCGAGCCACTAAGAGCAGAAGGGGAATTTGATTTTAAAAATAGCGAACTCGCGCTCAAAATTAAAAATGCAGGGCTTGCTCTTAGTGGGCAATCTCAGCAATGGCATACACCGCCCGTTGATGCGCTATTTATTCACCGAAAACTTGCAGGACTTTACTTAATAGCCGCAAGGCTAGGTGCAAAAATAGATGTAAAAACGTTATTTAAGCACTATTTATAGCTTTTTAATTTACGCGTAAGTGCGCTTTAAGTAATGAGTGCACTTAGCGTATAAAATTGCCATAATACTCGCGATATTTCGCGAGGTGTATTTGTGATAAAACAATTTTTAAACGATCCTAAATTATTGCTAAACGCAGTCGGTGAGGGTATATACGGTTTTGACCTGTCGGGTAATGCGGTGTTTGTTAATCCTGCCGCTGAGCGCATGACAGGTTGGTGCGCTGAGGAACTATTAGGTAAAAAAATACATCAATATCATCACCATACTCATGCTGATGGCACACCTTATCCCGCTGATGAATGCCAAATTTACTGCACCATGTTTGACGGAAAACGTCGTGAAGTTAAAAATGAAGTTTTTTGGCGCAAAGACGGTAGCTCATTTGCAGTTCAATACACCTCAACACCGGTTTATCAAAATGATGAGTTAATTGGTGCTGTAGCTGTATTTCGCGACATATCACTGCAACAGCAAACACAAAATGCACTGCAAGAGGCACTTACTCAAGTAAATCATTTAAGTGAGCAGCTAAAAGATGAAAACAACTACTTAATTGCAGAACTTAACGAAGATTGGCAAGACTCAGGGCTAGTTGGACAAAGTCATATATTTCAAACCATGTTAGATCAAATAAAACTGGTGAGTGAAACCGACAGCACAGTGCTTATACTTGGCGAAAATGGCACGGGTAAAGAGTTAGTAGCTCGTAATTTGTATAGGCTAAGCAAGCGTAGCGAACAAGCCTTTATAAAAGTAAATTGCGCCGCATTTACCCCAAGTTTGCTAGAATCGGAATTGTTTGGCCATGAAAAAGGCGCGTTTACAGGTGCAAATGAACGCCGTAAAGGGCGTTTTGAACTTGCTGATAAGGGCACCTTGTTTTTAGATGAAATAGCAGAGCTGCCACTTGAGGCGCAAAGTAAACTACTAAGAGTTCTGCAAGAACAAGAGTTTGAACGTGTGGGTGGCAGCAATACGCTAAAAGTAAATATTAGAGTGATTGCAGCGACTAATCGCGACCTGTGGGAAATGGTACAAAAAGGCACGTTTAGAATTGATTTGTATTATCGGCTTAATGTATTTCCTATAAAAGTACCCGCCCTTAAAGATCGAAAAGAAGATATTCCTTATTTATGCGCTAATTTAATTGCGCAGCTAAATAAGCGGCTCGGGAAAAACTTAAAAGGGCTAAGTAAAAAAGCAATTACGCAGCTGCAAGCTTACGATTGGCCAGAGCAATATTAGAGAGCTGCAAAATGTACTTGAACGCGAAGCTATTTTATCTAATCAAGCGGTACTTCAGCTAAGTCAGCCTTTGCAAGCGGGTGGTGAAGTAGTTATTAATCCTTCACTTACGCTCGATGAAGCACAAAAGCAGCATATAACTTCTGTTCTTGCGTTATCGCACTGGCAAATATCGGGTGATAAAGGAGCGGCAGTTAAATTGGGTTTACCTGAGAGTACACTACGTTCAAAAATGCGAAAGTTAGGGATTGCTAAAAATTCGTGATATATCGCGAATTACGCTTTATATCGCGAGGTTGGTTTTTGTTTTTTAAAATAATTTCTTTAATATCAATTAAGTAATTAAAGTTTCAGCTTGGTCTGAAAGTTGCAAATACTTGCTTAATACCCGTCATTATGAAGCAAGTACTATGAAGTTTGATATTAAAGAAGAAGACATGATCATTAAGCCCTATAACACCGAAGGGCCAATTTATATCCGCGAGCAAAAAGGATTTTTCAGCGCATACGCCGTAATTTAGGTTGGCTGCTAATGCTAACTTTTATTGCAATACCGTGGATCCAATATAACGGTCACCAAGCTGTGCTGCTTGATGTGGCAACGCAAACTTTTACTATTTTTGGTCTAACACTCCTTCCTCAAGATTTTATGATTTTAGCCCTGCTATTTATGGTGGGGGCTTTTGCATTATTTTTTGTAACTAACTGGCTTGGTCGGGTTTGGTGTGGATATACGTGCCCGCAAACAATATGGATGCTCATGTTTTCGTGGGTAGAGCAGCGCATAGAAGGCACGCGAAATCAGCGAATTAAATTAGATAAATCTCAGTGGACGCTGAGCACTTGGCGCAAAAAATTACTAAGCACAGTGCATGGATTGTTATTTCGATTTTAACCGCCACCTCGTTTATGGCGTATTTTATTCCGGCAAAAAGTTTGTATATGGAAATGCTTACGTTTGAATGGTCAGGTATTACGAGCTTTTGGGTGTTTTTATTCGCTTTTTGCACCTACGGTAATGCAGGGTTTTTACGCGAAAAAATGTGCACTATTGCTTGCCCGTATTCTCGTTTTCAGGCTGTTATGTTTGATAAAGATACGTTGCTTGTTACCTATGATAGCAAGCGCGGTGAAAGCCGAGGACCACGTAAACGCAAAGCCGATCCAAAAGAGCTTAACCTAGGTGACTGTGTAGACTGTAACTTATGTGTAGAGGTATGCCCTGCAGGAATAGACATTAGAAATGGCTTACAATATGAATGTATAAACTGTGGCTTATGTATTGATGCTTGCGACGATACCATGGAGAAATTTGGTTATCAAAAAGGCTTAATTAAATACGCGAGTGAAAAACAAATGGAGGGTAAAAAAACCAATCCATTTAGATTAAAACTAATAGGATACGGCGCATTAACGGCTTTGTTAATAATTTCTATGTTTGCATGGATGCTACAACGCACACCAATAGAAGCCTCAGTACTACGAGATAGAAATGCGCTTTATAGAGTGAACTACGAGGGCCTGGTAGAAAACCCTTATACACTTACTATTATTAATAAAACGCAGCAAGCACTGCATTACAGTATTGCCATAGAGGGCTTGCCAGAAGCAACACTCTCAAGTCCAAGTTCTACACTTATACAGCCAGGTGTGATGAAAAGAGTCCCCGTTACTGTAACTGCCGATGGTTACGATATTGAGCGCAAAGTTAGCAAGTTACAATTTGTAGTAACGGCGCAAGAAGACGCCAGTATAACCATAACTAAAGATAGCCAGTTTTATAAAAACTAAGATTGATAAAATTTCATAAACAACATGCCCAAGTCGATATTCTTCTTGGGTATTTTATCTGTAGTTTTTATTACGTGTTTGCATTTATATATTTGAGTGCGCTTGTTATAACGGCCACTTGTGCCAAAATACATTCTTCATCGGTGGCTGTTGGGCTATCTGGGTACACTTCGGTAGTGGTTACATAAGGCGCGTCAGTAAAGCCCATACACAAACCTAACTCACGTGCCGCATAGTTAATAACGCCAAATTGCTCTTGAGGGACGCCTATTAGCTGGTTGTTTTCATCGCTCGGGGCAATGTGCGTGACCTTTTCCACATCTTCGATAATTACTTTTTGAAATTCAGGCTCAGGCTTATTGGTATCGGCCACTAAATAAAACCCATCAGGTATGTTCCAATTAGTGTTTGTAGTGCCTTCACGGGCAGCAAGTGCGGGTCTAAATTCACTGTTATCGCTGTCGGTTGTTTCGTGTAAATCAATATGAGCAACTAAGTCTATATCGAGTGATTTTACATACGTCATAATAGCTGCTGACTCTTGTGCTGGGCTGCCTTCGTAAAATGAGCGGTTAGGATCAATAGCATCAGGGTTCCAGCGGTTTATAGTCTCATATCCCCAAGGGCTAATGCAGGGCGCAACAATAATATTAAACTGCTTTGAGTGTTGCATAGCCGATGTTTTAGCAAACCTAAGTGCGCCATGTACGCCACTGGTTTCGTAGCCATGCACACCTCCGGTGATTAAAACTGTTGGTTTATTAGCATTAAAGTTAGGCGTTTTTAATATATATAATGGGTAAGTGTCAGCGGCGTAATTAAGCTCGCCGTATTGCTCTATATCTAAGGTGCTTTTAAGATCATTAATTAGCGTTACTACTTCATTTTGGTAACTGCGTTTAATGTTTTGGCGTGCTAACCACTGGGCTTTATCGTTGTTATTCCATTTTTTTCCAGGTGTGCCAATAGGGTATGTGCTGTTAGTCATAATAAACCTTTATATCAATTGTTATTAGCCCATATAAAAAAGCAGACAATTACAATTGGTAAAATTACTTAATAAAGGCGTAGCTTAACGCTGAGTAAATTGGCGTGCAAATTAAAACGTTAAAGTCATATTATTTATTGTGCGCTGTTGTTTAGCTTGAATATAACTTTGACTAGCAAACTCCCTGAAATAGCACCAGAGCGAACCCGCTCAACCAAAATAGTTAAATTGCATGCCTTACTTTTATCTATTTGCGTATCATTAAACATTATCAAATTATTTAGATTAAATGAATAACTCGACGATGTAACAGATGAAGACGTAGATTGTATTAATGTAGAGTTGTTATTTGTGGTGCAACGACTGCTTAACTCAATTGTGCTGGCGCTATTGGTATCTATACCATCAAGTTGTACTGTTATTGTGTTTGTTATGCTAAAGTTTTGCTCACTACTTGGTGTTAAAATAATAAAGTTATGAGGAAGTTCAACAGTTGAGCGTGTGCTTATTTCATCATCACGGTTAAACAATATATCAAACGGCTCGTTATCATCAGTTATGTTGATGTAGGCTTGGTAATCTACATCTAAAAAATCTGTATCTTTACTAAGTTCAACAGCTGTGCCTCGCACGATTACTTGTAATGTGTCGCTATCGCTTAATACGATGTTAGACCCATTCATATCACCTGCATTTAGCTCTGCATTAATACGAGTACGACTTCCGTCAGACACAAGCTCAAAACCCGCCCAAATACCTTTCGTTTTAATTAGATCTGATGCTGTTTCTGATGTGCAAGCACACAGCATTAATATGATGCCCACGAGGGAAAAGCTTTTTTAAACATGTTAGCTCCTTTATTTGTGAGCGTATTGTTACACAAGAAAGTACTTTTAGATGTTTAAAATTGTTAACAACTGTAAAATAAATTTTAAATAAAAGATCTTGGTAGGCAGTGTTGTTTTATTTTTAGTAAAATAACGGCCAGTATTGTGAGTAAATTTATTATAAAAGAGTATGTTACAATTAGTTTATAGTCTGCTTTTGTATTGAGTATTATGGTGCAGTATGTTGCCACACCAAGTTGGTTAGGTCGTTTTTTTACCCGTATTAAGTGGGTAAGTATTGAGCAAGACGTGCTTGTTGTCCACTTTAGAGATATGACTAAACAGCAATTTTTATTAAGTGATTTCAGTAACTTTTCTGTGCTGCAAAATAGCTTGTTTAGCGCAAAAATTTATTTATGTGATCCTAATAACACATGCGTTAGTTTTTTAAAAAAAGCCGAAGCAGATGTGCTTAATAAAGCGTTAAATAAATATTTTTCAAATACGTTAGAACAAAAAGTGAACAATGCGAAAACACTTTTAAAGCGTTATGCCCTTGATGAATTTTTACGCGACAGTTCCATTGAAATCTTAAATAAAGCTGTTTTTTCTTTAAGTAAAAATTACGCACATAATCAAACCGTGTGGCAACAGCATTTATCGCCTATTAGCGTAAAATTTTTAAGTATTTTAAGTAGTACACCAAAAACAGCAGACGCTGTAGCGCAATTACGCCATAAATATGAACAAAAGCAGCTTACCCTAAGAGATAACTTTTATAATAATGTTGAGTCTAACCCGCTCACTACAGAGCAGCGTTTAGCGGTTATACGCGATAACGATAAAAATCTAGTACTTGCAGCAGCCGGCACAGGAAAAACCTCAGTTATGGTTGCCAAATCGCTTGATTTAATCGCACGTGGAATAGCACTGCCAGAGCAGGTATTGGTACTTGCTTACAATAAAACGGCTGCACAGGAATTAAAAGAGCGCTTTATTAAACGTGCAGCACACGCCAATTTAAGTATTAAACCACCTGCCATTTTAACGTTTCATGCACTAGGATTGAAGCTATTACAAGACGCGAAAAAATCAACGAAGCTTTCTACATTTGCAACCGATGAAATACAGCAAAAAACATGGTTAACCGCATGGCTTTATAAGCAAATGCAGACCGACTCTACATTTTTGAAAAACGTTGTTGATTTACTTCACGAACCAGTCGATATTTTTAGTTTTAAAAGCAGTGCTGAGTATGAGCGCTACCTAAGAGATAACGAATATAGAAGCCTTGCTGGGCATAAAGTTAAAAGCTATCAAGAGCTACTTATTTCAAACTGGTTATATTTACAATCAGTTGAGCATGAGTACGAGCCTCACTACAAAAATAAGCTAGAGATTTCAGTAGAAGACATAACCCTAAACGCACAATATAATCCCAATTTTCACTTATCAAAATACAATATTTATCTAGAGCACTTTGACATTGATAGAGAAGGTAATACACGCGCCGATATAAATAAAAAACGCTATAACGAGCAAATAGCTTTTAAGCGAAAACTGCATAAAAATAATAACACTATTTTACTTGAGACTTTTCACTACAATTGGTTCGAAGGCAAGTTAGAGCAGCGCTTAAGTAAACTTTTAAAGCAACATAGTGTGGCGCTTGTACCTTTAAATGACGATGAAGTATTTAGCACGTTAAATAACTCAGGGCTGTTACAACAAGGGGTTGAAAAATACTTAAAGTGCTTGCAAGCCATAAGAGCTGAGCAGCTCACTAATACGCAAATAAAACAACGTATAAAACAAAGTGGACTCAAAAACCATCAACGTTATGCCGCAATGCTTATAGCTATACATAATGCTTATATGCAAGAGCTACATACGCAAAACGCCATTGATTTTGACGATATGATTATTCATGCAACAAAGGCTGTAAAAAAAGGTGAATTTAGTGTGCCTTGGAGCCATATTTTAGTTGATGAGTTTCAAGATATATCAGGTGCGCGTATGGCCTTTTTAAACACACTTATTAACAAGGGCAAAAGTGTACGTTTTACTGCCGTAGGTGATGATTGGCAGGCAATTTATCGTTTTTCGGGTGGTAATTTAGCGTTTACAACGCGTTTTAATGAGCTGGTGGGTGGCCACTCACTTACTATGTTGCAAAAACATTTAGATATAACAACAGTATTAGCGATGTAGCAGGGCGTTTTGTAATGCAAAACCCTGAGCAATATAAAAAGCTGATCAGCACACATACACAAGTAACCACACCACACGTTATTTTATTAGACGATTTATACCAAGGTACTAAATCGATAGAAATAAAAGTGCAGCAGAGCATAAGCACGATTCAAAAAAACGATGCATCAGCGAGCATTGCCATACTTAGTCGATACCGATACATGTTAAATAGCGTACAGCAGCATTTAAAAGATAAAAAGCATACAAACTCTCTTTATTTTTGGACATTACATAGTGCTAAAGGGCTTGAAGCCGATTACTGTATTATTATTGGTTTTGAACAAGGTAAATTAGGCTTTCCTAGCGATAATCAAAATAACGTGCTGGTGGAGTCGTTATTACCAGAGCAAGATGAATTCACTCACTCAGAGGAAAGGCGTTTGCTTTATGTAGGCATTACACGTGCTAAGCATAAAGCGTACTTAATTGCAGACCCTTATGCATGCTCAGCGTTTGTAAAAGAACTAGTAAATGACGATTATCCTATTCAGATCGCTTCAACGTTGTTTAACAAGTCGCAACTAAAGCAAAGATAGTGTAATACATGCAGCGACGGATTAATTGTGCCAAAAACGGGTCAGTATGGTAATTATTATAGCTGTACTAACACGCAAATTTGCGAAACTAAACTACGAGTGTGTAAAAGTTGTAGTAGCCCATCGGTTGATAAAAGCACGTATTCACAATGTGTAAATATAGAATGTAAAACACAGCATCCAATTTGTGAAAAATGTGGGTGTGAAATGCGGAAACGCAAATCTAAGCATGGTGAATTTTTAGGATGCAGTGGCTTTGAGCTCAAAGAAGACAGCTGTAAAAACACTCGAAAGCTAACTGTTACATGAATAGCCTATTTAAATTAATCTTAAAGTAGTACTTAAATTGTAATTAGTCGTATTTTATTGCTTTTATTTAGTATCAATGTTTAATTGACGCTACTTGAGTCTCATTATTGATTACCATGCACTTTTTCAGTCGATTTTTTTGCTTGAAGACCATCATTTACCAACAGGGCAAATACCTAATTGGCGTGTGAGTGCTTTACGTATTATTTTTGCAACCGGTATTTTATTATGCCTAGCTATATCGCTTCATAAATCTAAACAAGCTGCCGAATTTAATATTTTATACTTTGTAGGACTAAGCGTTAGTTTCTTTTTTATAACGACCTTATTATTAGCAGCAAGCAAAAGGTATTATATATTTTGTGCGCATGCACTGCTGCTCTCTATAGTTGCAGCAAGTCTGTGTATTAACTTATTCGTGACCGATTTAGAGCTGGCAAAAATTGGCTCGATATATATGTTTTCGTGCCCTTTAATCGCACTAATGTTAATAGGGTGCAGAACGGCCATTTTTTATGCTGTGTTAAATATAATTCCTTTTTATATTATAGTTAACGACATAAATCTATCTTCTTTATCTGGTGTCTCAACTAAACTTTCTGATGAAAAGCTGTATATTACAAGCCTTATATTTTTATCTTTAAATGTTTGTATTCCACTTGCTTTTGCTCGCACTATTGTTGCGGCAAAACGCTTAAATAAAAGTATGAAGAGCGCTAATACTTACCTCAAAGATAAAAACGATCTTTATAGGGCTCTTTTTACTGAATCAAACAAAGCGAAGATTATTGTAGATGAAAATTTTGTGATTACAGATTTTAATCAACATGCTATTGATATGTTTGATATTAAAAAACATTTAAAAGAACATGGCGTTAAACTATTCAATTTATTACCTTCGCTTGATGTTGATGAGCTTGATGCTCAAGATCAAATTGTTAAACACAAAAACAGTTTTTTTCGGACTAACTACCAGCACGTAATGAGTGCTAATTATCGTGTTTATGATTTTTATGATTGTACTCAAGAACAGTTAATCAAACAAAACTTAACTATAATGGAGCAAGAAAACAAGCGCTTACGCTTTAGAGATCCACAAACAAAGCTACCAAATAGAGGATGGTTTGAAACACAGTGCAACAGATTAACCATTAAATATCACAAAGGCTTTTATATTGTGGTTACACAAACGGCTAATAGTGAGTATTTAAATTTAAAGTTTACTAAAATTGATTCACAAGCTTTGCTAATTAGTGCATTTAAGCGTTTAAAAAAGATGCCAGAAGGCCCTTTGTTGTGTGCGCATGTAGGAGTGGGGAAACTGGCTTTTATTGTTGGAACACATTCGGCAAACGAACTAAAAGATAAACTTTTGGTAAATATAAAAAACACGTTAGACGAAACATATAATGTACTTGGAAATAAGTGTCAGCAAACTTTTTTATTTGGTTTTGCGCGCTACCCAAATCATGGGAAAAGTAGTGCTGAAGTGTTAACAAATGCCTGCGAAGCACTTAAATTAGCAAACAGTAATTCTCCTATTTGCAGCTATAGTGAAGAACAATCACAAGCGTTTATAGAAAAATACGAAATATCAATGTTGCTCGATGAAGCGCTTCAACAAGGTGATTTATCGGTGTACTACCAACCAAAAGTGAATGCTAAAGGAGAGTGCATAGGGCTCGAAGCACTCACGAGGTGGCATAGTTCAATACTTGGCAACGTATCACCAGTTGTATTTATACCTATTGCAGAAGAGTACAGAATGATCAGTAGGTTAACTGATTTGATTATTCAAAAAGTGTGTGCTCAAATTGCTCAGTGGTCTACAGTAGATATGCCAAGTGTGCCTATAGCAATAAATATATCTTTAATTGATTTCAGCCAGCCTGACTTTATTTCAAAACTAGTAAAATCTTTAGCTGATTTTAACGTAAAGCCGCAGCAAATAGAGTTAGAGCTTACTGAGACCTCACTTGAAGCAAATCAAGGCCATTCATTAAAGCTAATGCAAACATTGCAATCGTGGGGTTTTATAATATCAGTTGACGATTTTGGGGTCGGATACTCAAATATTGCTCGTCTTGCCCATTATCCTATAAATAAGCTCAAACTCGACCGTTCTCTTATCAGTCAAATTACTCATTCTTCACGTCAAAAGAGTTTAGTAAAAGCGATACTCGTTATGTGCGAAGAATTAGATATAAAATGTGTTGCCGAAGGTGTTGAAACGCAAGAACAAGTTGCTATTATGGCGGAAATGGGTTGTAAAGAGTTCCAAGGTTTTTATTTTGCACAACCTATTACGGTTAAAAATTATGAGGCTCATATAAATAAACACGGAACAAAATTTATAGCTGCTAAAAATAATGAAAAACAAGTCTTTTAATTCCGGTAGTAATTGGCGACTACTTTATTGAGTTAATGTTTTAGATTTAACTGAACGGCTCAATTTACTAACCATTACTATATAAATTAACCTAAAATCTGGTTAAGTGATTTACTAACGTATTGAATGATTTTGATATTTTAATTTATTTTCTCTAGCCAGAGACTTTTAGAAAATTCAACGCAGTTAGCGCTGAAAATAGCTGCTCGAGATAGATTTATTATCCAGAGTTCAGGTTAAGTACTTACTCCTACGAGGCTAAAAATATCGTACTGCGATTAAACCGCCCCTAGATAGAACAAATTTTAATCCTGAAAGGTCAGCAGGCCTTAGAGTTTATATTATGAAATACGTATTTTTGTTTTGCCAAAAACTGCAATTAACACAATCTTTTGCCATATTTTTAATGGTTGTATTTTCAACAAACTTAGCTTGTAAAGAGCAAAGCCAAACGTTGGTTTTAGCCGGTAGCACATTTTCGGTATGCTCTAGTTCGAATTTAAAAAGTTGTAAAAATAACACGAAAATTCTAGGTAAAAAGCATCGTTTATTTACAATCACAAGCGCTAAAATTAATCAAATTAACTCACGCTGGCCCAATAATAACAGCGTAACTAAGTTGGAAACGTTTAACTCGTTGACCGCATTACATCCTAAAAGTACTTCACCAATGACTAAAGCTGAATTGCTTTGGCTATGGCGTGATATAAATAACGAAGAGCTAAGTCGTTTGACAGATCAAGAGTTCGATTTTTTGTTTGATATGTTAGAAACGTATCAATTAGATAATGATGGCGAGCGTTTAAAAGAACAAGTAAACACTGAACTCAATAACGAGAGCGCGACTAATAATATTTTACAATTTGTGTCGGGCAGTTTAAAAGTTAATAACGCAAAACCTACAATGCTTGCTATTACGGCATCGAGCCGCGACCCTTATGAGTCGGCAGATGTAGCACAGAGTCTTTTAGAGCAATCAAATATAAGCACTCAATGGTTAGCACTAACGCCCGCGCTTGCTAAAGCGATTACGAGTAACTCGTGCGATAAATTACCAGCGCTCAGAAATACATTAATGAATGTGTATAACCGTGAAGCAATTTATCCCGAGCGCACAAAGGCCGAATACGCTTTATGTAAAAGTGGCACTAATGCACTTGTATCACTTATTAAAAGCAGTACCGGCGTTATGTTTAATGATGGTGATGCGGCTTTAACACACAAGATATTATTTGATCAAAACAATAACCCATACCCGTGGACGCAAGCATTGCAAACTCGCCCAGTAATTGTAGGTGAAGGAGCCGGTGCTGCAATCCAAAGTAAAGTGACGGGCATGCTTACAAATACGACAAGCCTTGAGGCACTTCATAAAAGTGAAACTAACGCTAATGCTGGTGGGCTGGGCAGTTTTAACTTTGGTGTACTAGATACTCAATTTAGCGAACAAAACCGTACATTTAGGCTTGCAGCAGCGCTAAATAAAAACGAAGTCAAAAATATTAAAACAGAGATTCAACATGGTTTTGGTATTGATGAAAATACGGCTTTGGTTGTTATTAAATCACCAGAAGGTAGTTTAATAACCGTAATAGGCAAAAGTGGTGTAGTGCATTTAGCTAACCAAGGTAAAGCCCAACCAAATAGTAAAAGTTATAGCTACTCCTACTGGCCTACAGGCAGTGTAATTGATATTACCAATAACACGTTTACTCTAAGTGATCGCACTATAAGCCAAGCGTTACCGGCTATAAAAATACCTCCACTGCCTGTGCAGCGTTTTGGTGCAATTTTAACAAATTCAAAACTGCGCTCACTAACTCAAGCTATGTGCCTAAGCCAAGAGCAAAGTGCGGTAGCCCAACAAGACGAGTTTATAATTAGCCTCACAGCAACGAATGACACACAGTATCATCGCATCAATGCAAAAGAGTTTGGTTGTGCGCTAAGCAATTTAGAGTTAGCTATAAAGTCGATTTAGTGACTAACCTGAGCCAAGGGTTTAAGTTTTTGGCTCTTCTCTATAAAATAGCCACCATAATGATTTAAAAGCCTTACTAAAAGAGTATTAAAATGAATAAAGAAAATGATGTAATTTCTAGTCTAGCCGAATTAGAAAGCTTTTTATTAAATGTAGAAAACGGTGGTCTTGGCCTTAAGGGTGTTTCGGGCGTTGGTATGGCAACAAACAATAGTGATGGTAGTCGTTTTGTAGCCGTGTTTGACGACCAACAAAAATTACTTTTAGCGCGCGGTATTACAGAAGACGTATTCCAAACCGGGCAAGACATGGTACGCAATGGTGTAGGTCGTAAGCACTAAAGTAGTACCTTTTAAATATTATAGATGCGCCTTTAGGCGCTTTTATAACTTAGTTTTTATAAAATAAATGCTTAGCTTGTCATCTTAGCTTAAAGTTAAACTATCAAAAAATTCCTTTCATAAAATAACCAATGTGAACTCTGATATAAATATTTAATAACATAGATTTATTATCGATTTGCTCGGTTTTTACTTAGCCCACAAGGGTACTAAAGCATGTCTGTCATACCGTTTAAAAAGTAAGAATATTTCTTTTAAAGGGAATTAATAAAATATAGAAGTAAATGCACCAAAAGAGAGCATTATTTTTCGTTATCATCATAATAGTTAATTACTTATAAATTAAAAAATAAAATACTGTTTAAAATCAGGTCATTAAATATTGGTTCGTATCTTGCAATTAAAAATCATCCGCATTCTTAATTGGACTACACTACTTTGATAATATTTTTACCTATAACTTTATTAATAAAAAATTTAGGATTAAAAATTTATTTTTGGATAACATTAACTATCTTCTTTGGCTTTTTTGTAAGTTTATTTTATTTTCCAATAGTGAAGTTAATCTTTGTTTTTGTCGTTCTTTTATATCTTCTATCGGGCATTGCTTGTATTGCAAGTTCACAATTAAAACAAATAAAGAGTGTTATTGAACACATTAATACTAAAAATTTCGATCACCGCGATATTCATTTTAACAGTTTGGCAAACTCAGAATTTATTGAGGAGTTACTAGTAAAATATCGTGAGTTAGGTCGAGTTATTACCCATCATAATGAAAAAAATAAAGAGGTTGAGTATTCCGCGATTCAGGTTATTGAAATTTCATCGGAAGTAAAAAATAATGTTTTGCTTCAATCCGACGCTATAAATTCAACAGCATCAGCAGTGACACAAATGAGCCATTCACTAAGCGAGATCAATAACGAAATATCTAAAACACATCACTCTTCATGTTTAGCTTCAGAAATAGCTAATCAGGGTAGAGACACTTTAGTGTCACTAAGTAATGCGGTAACCAACGTAAATAAAAGGGCCCAAATAACCCAGCAGCGTATGGTTTCGTTGAATGAATTAGTTATAAATGTTGAAAAGATCACTGAATCGATACAACAAATTTCTCAACAAATAAATCTACTAGCACTTAATGCTTCAATTGAAGCGGCTCGAGCAGGAGAGTTTGGTTTAGGTTTTGCTGTTGTTGCAGAAGAAGTTCGAGCTTTAGCTAAACGTACACATAATTCTACGGACAGTATTGTGGCCAATATTGATGATGTATTGAAAGAAAGCAGTGAGATTGTTAGCACGATGAGTGAGGTCGTTATACAAACTGATGTTTGCCTTCAAAAAGTTAATGAGGTCGATATTTCATTTAACGATATCGAAAAAGCAACTGAGCAGGTTAAGCATCAAATGGAAATAGTGAGTAATGTGTCAACCGAGCAGGCAGCTGCAACCCATGAGATTTCTGAACATATTGCGCAAGTTGTTCTTGGTGCACAAGCTAATTCAGATATAGCGGTCCAATCTCAATTAGTTGCAAATCATTTACGTAAATTAACCCAAAGGCAATAGTCGTTCTTATTAAGGAGTGTAATATGCAATGGATAACCTTAACTACAGCTACTTTTTGTATCCTTATTATTTTTTTGATAAAAAAAATGAAAATAAGCAACAATAAAAAAATACAAAAAGACGGACTCGTACATATTTGTCAGATCAAAAGGATAATTATTTTCGCTCAACAACACCGAGGACTCACTGCTGCTTGGTTAAATGGCGATACTAACGCAGAGGCTAAATTGACTGGTATTAAAAAATTAATTTCTCAAGAAATTAACTCTTTAATGCTTTCACCTGTTGCTAAAAATGAGCGTTGGGCAGCCTTTACTGATCATTGGGGTAGACTTCTTAGTTTTAACAATAAATCATCGGTCAGTAATAGTTTTGAACAGCATACGATGATGATTAAAAACTTAGCCTATTTATTAGAGGATACCGCTGAAAGCTCGCATTTAACGGCCGATTTTTTACCAAAAATAAATAATATAGGGTATGTTTGGCGCGAGTTAATATTAACGACAGAAAATATAGGCCAGTCACGAGCCATTGGAGTGAGCGTTGCTGTTCAACAATGCTGTTCAAGTGTTGATAAAATCAGGTTAAATTTTTTAATTCAAACAATGGCAAAAACCACTATTGATACTTTACAACGATTATCACACCTACCAGAAGATCACCATACCCATACTAATCTAGTGAAAAAAGCGACTGAAAGTATGAATAAATTAATAGAAGTGATGACGTCAGAATTAGTTGGTGCAGCTAAAGTTGCGATAGATAGTAATCAGTACTTTGAACTCGCAACTGAGACTATGTCAAAGATGAATGATATTTTTGATCACCAAGTGAAGCAATTAAATAAAGTTATATAAGATTTAAAATTAATTTCATATAGCTCTGCGGCCTCCGTTAGAAATGGAGATTACCAACGCTCAACCCAAGAAAGTAAATTTAGTGCATAGGTTTGCTTAATTAATGAGGCTGTCTAATTTAGTTAATGATAGTAAAACTCATTTACCTCACCTCTTAATGGTTATATGCTTTGATACCATTAAAAAAATAACCCTTAAGACACTTAGTTTTCTAAATGGCTGCCTTAAATCTCGATAATTTAAATCTCATTTACAAATCATGCAAAGGAATACAGAAGTGCGTCTTTATAAATTAGCAGTGCTCTCAGTACTAGCTTCAGGCTGTCTTTCAGCAAATGAATCAACCATCCCATTAAATGAAATTGCCCTAATGGATCGTCAATCTTTAATTGAAATCTTCAAAGAATCTCCGACGGTTGAAATCGAAGTTAATCTTACCTTCAATGAGATTGGGAGTGATAAAGAGGATTTATTAAAAAAAATCACAGCTAAACCATTACCTAATTTTGAAGGTTTAACCTTTTCCGTATCCAATAAGCAACAATATTTATCGAAAAAGAACAATCTCATTTCCACACAACCTATTTGCAAAGCTGGACTAGTATCTGCGGGTAAAACTGTTTATAAAAAATCTAAAACGAGTGCATTAGAGTTAATTCACAGTTGTGGTACGAGTGGTTGTGGGTATGACTTCAAACTCCACCTTTTACCTGCTAAGGAGGTTTGCAAAGTGCTGTAGTGGTAAAAAGTTAATTCATTGAGTGATGAAATTAAGGGGAGGCAGAAAAAAGCAGCTACAGACACTGCGGTTAAAAAGCGAAGTAATTCGCAGCAGCTTGTTAAAAAACAGTTAAAAAAACCAAAGAAACGGGCGAAAAACCAACTCAACAGGCTGCTGTACTTTATACCAGTCTTAGTTTAAGAACATAAAAGATATTGGATAACTTAATGTGACAGGGCACTTAGATTAAAATTAAACAGCAAAATATGAAACTGAGACAATAAGGTTTAGAACTTTCAGGACTAGTTCCCCGACAGCTTAGTGCCAAGGGCAGCCGTTGATAACCTTAGCCTATTTTTTATAATTCTAATTTTACAAGTGCATCTTGCTCACCTTGATATAAATAAACTGGGACGATTTCATGTTTTCCATTATTTTTTCTAAGCTGAAAGTAATTTTCAGTACACTCATAAGAGTACGAGTTGTTTTCCCGGGGTATGATTTTTAGTTTATTCTCACCTTCATATTGGGAATAAAGTGTACCGTTTTCGAACGAAATATTTAAAATTTTCGAATCGGAAGAACGATAACTTCCAACTAAAAATGCTGCTAGGGCCTTTGCTTTTTGACTATTTACTTGCTTAGGAGATAAGTTTAGTTGTAGCGCTATCATGTCTAATAGAGCAGGGCCTGGGTGTTTTGTGTCGATGTTGGTTAAAGCTGTAGCGGTTAAATCTTCATTTGGGAAATAGACATGCCAAGCAAAAAATCCGGGAACCTGACCTTGGTGGCTAAAGCTATCTAATCCACTTATTTTGTATATATCTAAGCCGTATCCATAATCCACATGCGAATTATTATTTAATAATGCCTTGGTGGTCATTAGTTTATAGTTTTCTTTTGAAATTACATGCCCTGACTTTAATGCATTTTGCCAAAGGTGCATATCAGCAAGTGTAGAAGCAATAGCGCCCGCAGAATAGATCCAACTACGATCAACATTCCATTGCCTTTCAGTTGAATCTTCAGGGTTAATATACTTTTTAGGCTCATTACGACTAGTAGTGTAGCCGTTTACTTTCCCAGCAGATGTTCCTTTAGTAATAACAAAAGTATTATCCATTTTCAGAGGTTTAAAAAATGTGTTTGACATGAACTGGTCATATGGAGTATCAGAAGCAACTTCAATGACTTTTCCCAGAAAGACGTAACCCAAATTTGAATAACTATATTTTTTACCAGACTCAGAGTTAAGAGGTTGTTTACTTATACTTTGTATAACTAAGTCAATAGAGGCATACTTATCATAAATTTTACTTACTGAAGGTTCCCCTAAGTAATCTGGCAGGCCAGAAGTATGGCTTAAAATTCTATCAATCGTTAAATACCTAAACTCAGGGTTAATATCAGGAATAAATTGCTCTAATGTATCTTGTAATGATAGCTTTTTTTCTTCCGATAGTTTCAAGATCGCTGCAGCAGTAAATGTTTTCGTGACAGAACCTATTTGAAATATGTCATCTACATTGAGAGGCCTCTCAGTATCAATATTTGCCAAACCAACCGCACCACTATAAATATGTTTACCTGACTGTTCTAATCTAACAACCATGCCAGGAGCTTCTGAAGAGTTATGGCACTGCATTAATTCAGCAAAGTTGTGTTGTTGTGCAACAGCTTTTATTCCATACAACCCTACAAAAAGACAAAAAATATATTTTTTCCCATAAACTATGTTCCCTTAATCATTTAATAAATCTGTAAATAAAAACACAGATTACACTTGTAATCAATGATGTTACATATAGCAGCTGCTTGCAATTTAATAAATAAAACCAATATTATTCAATAGCTTATTTAATTTTTTCAATGAAGGTATATTTGCTTATAATGGCCAAGTGAATGTAACAGCTTTATCAGAGGTCATTTTTTACCTTAACGTGGTAGGGTTCTTATTTTAGTCTTTTCTATTAATAGTAAAAGGGTAAGTTATTGCTAATTAAGAGTATTATTAGAAGCGAAGATTGTTTTTATATAAAAACTAAAAAACTTCTTTTATCATATTACTTAGATGGTACGAGTTAAATCAACTAGCTACTCAATGTCTACTTTATCGGGTCAGGTCAACCCGCTGCTTAGTCCCAATTGCGGACATTAGTCACGCCTCGTTAACGGGACGATTTTAAAAATGTGATTTTTCTGACCGTCTCTGACATAACTGATTTCCATACACTGGCCTTCAGTGATGAAGTTATCGGTATGATCATCGCCAGTAAAATATAAACTTTGAGTGTAATTGCTAAATTGGAATTTTGTATTTTCGATTACGAACGTTTCCGTACGGTAGTTTGTTGGTGAAGTCTCAGAATTGTAATGTTTCACGCATCCAACTACCATCTGATACTTTTTCTCATCAATGATTTGGCGTAAATGTGAAACTTTAAAGTAACCAAAGATACTATCCGATACCAAAACGCAAGATAAAAAACCAAAACCCAAAAGAAATTTGTTGCTACTTATTTTTAAAATCTCTGAAATATATTGAGTAACGTCAGAAAATTTAAATAATATAAATAAAAGCAGTGCTATCGGGAAAATAGGCAAAAGCTGAACTAAAGCAAAACCTATCTGAGTTTCAAAATATGCACCTGAGTTCAATTTAGTCCTGCTAATAATTTAATAGTGCGATAAAGAAGATAATTTAATTTGTAACAAGTTGAAATAAAGAGGGATTAATTGGTCGGTATGGAGAGATTCGAACTCTCGACCCCTGCCACCCCATAAAAATAAAGATTAGATTTAAGTAGAAGTAAGTAGCTGCAAGTAGAACATGTTTTTAATTTAACCCTCTGTTATAAATGGTTTAAATTTAATTTATTAGTATAGGTTAGCTCTAAGTAGAATTAAGTAGTTGAATGTGAGTAGTGCTACATATATGCTGCATGTACTTTATTTATAATATTTGGTGCTACATATGTCTGTCGTGAAAATGTTATTGACTGATTCGTTATTAAGCTCAGTTCCTGAACCTATTAAACGGATAAATGACACAAAGTTAAGTGGATTTCATGCACGTGTAGGTAAAACACAAAATGATAAAAAGCGCAAAATTGCACTTTACTTAAATTATCGTTTTGGTGGCATCAAAGGTAAACAGCGTAATTACCATTTAGGATACTTTGGTGAGTGCGATTTAAAAGATGTCCGCAAGGAAGTCGAAAGTCTAAAAGGGCGAGTTGCTTTAGGTGAAGACGTATACGAAACAAAGCAGCTATCACTAAAGCAGCAGTTTATCGAAGATACATCACCAACCGTTGAAGAGCTTGCCCAAGAGTTTATTGAAAGAGACATTAAAGTTAACCGAAAAGACGTAGATCCTGTAATGAGAATGTTCAAAAAAGACATTTTGCCCTTTATAGGCAACTATAAGCTCAAAGAGATAACTCGGCGTGACATTCTTAATAAGGTGCTTGATCCAATAAAAGATCGAGGTTCAAATACCCAAGCAAATAAAACACTCTCTATTTTAAAACAAATGTTCGACTTTGGTGTTGAGCGAGACCTTATGCAGGGAAATCCTGTTAGTACAGTTAAAAAGAAAAGCGTGGGGGCCTTGAAAAGTCGCGAACCAGAGCACTAGAGTTTGACGAAGTGATTCAAGTATTTGACCGCCTGCCAAAGCTAGGTATAAGCCAGCAAGTTATTTACGCACTAAAGTGTATAACTTTAACAGGTTGTCGGCCAATAGAGGTTACAGGCGCACAGTGGCAAGAATTTGATTTTGATAAAATGATATGGACAATCCCAGCCGAGCGCGTAAAGCAAAACAAAGATGGCGAAAGAACCCATAAAGTACCAATTACTCAAAATATGGTTATTTTGCTTGATGAGTTACGGGCAGCATTTGGCTATCTCAATTCTAAATATGTATTTCCTAGTACAACAACGAATAAATCAGGCCCAGGTGAGCAGCCTATTGATAGGCATTCATTATCGCGCTCCATTAGCCGTAAATTAGAACAATTGGGAGTCCCAAAATTCGTACCTCACGATTTAAGAAGAACAGTCGCTACTCGCTTAGGTGATACTGATATTGGAACAGATCCAATAGTGATTGAAAAAATACTGAATCATCAATTGCAAGGAGTGCAGGGCGTTTATAATATGCAAGAATATATGGAAGCCAGAAGAAAAGCTTTGGAAGTGTGGGGAAGAAAATTACAGAGTTTGTAATTTTAACGAAAGATCTGAAGAAGAATACAGCGCTTCCGAAGATTAACTGGAGTTTAACTTAAGACTGAAAACTATACTTATTGAGTTTTTACAAATATAGTTCAAATGTATGTTTGCATAAGTACGTATTTATATAAATTATTTAAAAGGAATGAAATGTTTACATTAAGAAAAATCGAAGTCTACGGTTTTCAATCAACCGATAGGCAAGCTGTGATTAGTTTATCCGAAAATCCTGTTTCCGTGATTTATGGTGAAAATGGTTGTGGTAAGACAACATTTCTGAAATTAATATATGGCTTTCTAAACCGCAAAAGTGCAATTTTAAGGGATGCTCATGTTGCGAAAATGGTTGTTACGTATCTTGACAATTCAAATGAGGAAAAGAAGGTCTCGGTCGAACTTACAAAAAGGAATTTGGTTCTAGAAAGCCGAGATAATGAGCTTGTTGAAATCGAAGGTTATGACTGGAGTGAGTTGGATCAATCGAATTTAGTCGATTCAAAGTCTTTGTCACTAGGGGTTGAAAGGGGTGTAACTTCACAAGCATTAAAGGTTGAAGTCAAAGATATAGTAAGGTTTTTAGTGTAGTGGTACAGTGATTTTGGCCTCCCATTAAGAAAGAAATGTTATGCTAATAAGCATACAAATTTGGGTGAAAAAATGACGAAATTAAAACGCGCAACATATTCAGCGGCAATTAAATTAGAAACGGCTCAGCTTGTAGTAGACCAAGGTTATACGCAAGAAGACGCAGCAAAAGCGATGGGGGTGGGTAAATCAACCGTAAGTAAGTGGGTTACTCAATTAAAGCTAGAACGCAATGGTCAGTCACCATCAGCGTCACCAATGACGCCCGAACAAATTGAAATCCGCGAACTTAAAAAGCAAATCCAACGCATTGAATTAGAAAAGGATATATTAAAAAAGGCTACCGCTCTCTTGATGTCCGACTCCCTGAACAATTCTCGTTAATCGAGAAGTTAAATCAACGAGAGCGTTATCCAATTAGTCTGCTGTGTAGCGTATTCAATGTGCATCGCAGCAGCTATAAGTACTGGGCCATACGGGATACAGCGCCGACACCTGAGCAAGCAAGGTTAGAGGCTGAAGTAAAAGCAATACATGCGATGAGTGGTGGTTCAGCAGGGGCACGGACAATCGCAGCGATAGCAACGAACAATGATTTTGAATTGAGCCGTTATCGTGCAGCTAAGCTAATGGTTAAATTAAAGCTCGAAAGCTGCCAAGTACCTCAACATTCATATAAACGTGGTGGTAATGAACACCTTGAAATCCCAAACCTGCTTGATAGACAGTTTGATGTTGTTGAGCCGGATACCGTGTGGTGCGGTGATGTGACGTATATTTGGACAGGCAATCGCTGGGCTTATTTAGCCGTGGTTATTGATTTATTTGCACGCAAAGTGGTTGGCTGGGCAATGTCGTTGTCACCAGATACTAATTTAACGCTAAAAGCGCTTGAACTCGCATATGAAAGCAGAGGGAAACCGACAGGACTCATGTTCCATTCAGACCAAGGTAGCCATTATACAAGTTTAAAATATCGCCAACGTTTATGGCGCTATAAAATCACACAAAGTATGAGTAGACGTGGAAATTGTTGGGATAATGCGCCAATGGAGCGATTTTTTAGAAGCTTTAAGACGGAATGGATGCCAAAGATTGGATATGGAAACTTTATAGACGCTAAATATAGCGTGAGTGATTACATAAATGGATATTACAACAATGTTAGGCCGCATCATTATAATGCCGGTTTAGCACCAAATGAATCTGAGGTTAGATATCAAGATTCTAAAACTGTGGCCAAAATTAGTTGACCACTACATAGCGCATCCAAAATACCGAGCGCTCTTCAAACATATGGATCGAGTTGATTTTGCTGAAGAACTGAATCGGTTTATGAGAAATTTTCAATCACGCCAATCTTCAAGAATTAGAAGAAATAGCGTGCAGCTAGATGAACAACATAGCTATTTACAAAGTATAAAAATGGATCATATAGAGGATATGTTATTGAGTCGTTACCAGCACGTCAGGTCAATGGCTACAGATAGAATTCAAAATGCGCTATTTGATACTTTGTCTTTAGTTATAGATCCTGCGGGTCAAAAAAATAATATTTTGCCTAACATCCCAGAGGATTTTGCAAATCTTTTGATTCAAAATAAAGACAGAATAATTGAAGCTTTAGATGATGGTTTTGATAATAACTTTAAAAGCCAAGTTATTAGTATTTTAATGGAAGTAAATAATACAGATGAAGCATTTGGCTTATTGGAGAACCGCTTACTAAGCCAGTTAATTATAAATATGATTAAAGAGCTAGATTATGAAAAACAATTGCTTGGTTCAATTAATATACTTGTTGATACTTTCAATGAGTATTTAGTTGGAAATAAAAAACTAGTCGTTACTATGAATGAGATCTATGTTGAAGTTGAAGGCGGAAGGCACACTGTAAGTGTTCTCTCAAGTGGAGAAAGGCATATTCTTACATTTTTATCTTTAGTAGTGGTCGCTGGGTCTGAATGTGATTTCATAATTATTGATGAGCCAGAGATTTCCTTAAATATAAAATGGCAGCGTACTTTAATGAGTTTACTTCAAAAACTCGCCCCAAAAACACAAATTATAGTTGCCTCACACAGCTCAATCATTGCGAAAAAAATCCCCTCTTCACTTGTTGAACTTGTGCCCGAGAAAATCGCTCTATGAATATTTTAGATCTAGAGTGTGATGAATTATTAAATGAAGCGATTATGTCAAAAACTCCAATAGTTTTAGTTGAGGGAGTTGCAGATATTCCGGTCTACGAACAGCTTTCTGAAGTAAATGAATTAAAGTCTGAGGTTTATGCAATTGAAAATATAAAGGGATATGCTGAGGGTGTAGAGGAGTAATTGATTGTTTATCTGAAATAAGAATGAATTCAGAGGGAATACAAGTTGAAAAGTATATTCTAGGAATTATCGATAGGGATGCTAGATTTTATAGGGGGAGATAGCTACAGATAGAGCCTTGGTAATTTTACAATTCTACTCTATGGAAAGTCACTTTATTACAAAAGAAGCGACCTCTTTGATCATTCGTAGTATGACAAGAGCAACAAACTCCTTATTAGATGAGCAAACTAAAGAAAATATACACAACACAATCAAAGAAAGCCTTTTTCAATTATTCACTTTATCATTAGAGGCTTTAAGAAATGCAGTGGAAGAAGACTATCAAGCTCTATTCGGTTATGGTAGCAACATACAACAAATTAGAAACCAAGGGTTTGACACTACAGTTTTGGGAAAAGAGCAAGAACTTAATGATTTCGCAAACACTCAAGGAATAGAAAGATCTTGGGATAGTTTATTAAAGATTTGCAAAGGTAAGTGGTTATTTCATGAATATTGTAATTTGTTACAAGATGAAGTTGCGACTCTAGTATACAAATGTAAAGATGCTCAGGTACAGCAATGTCAATTTTGTATCACAGAAAGCTTTGAGAAATGCTTGTACAAAGTACAAGCAAAGTTTAATGAAGTAACTATTCGCCAGTTACTTTTTTCTAACGTTAAAACGTCAAGTTTAGATTATTTAGTTGGAAGGATAGCCGCACTGGGTTAATAATTGCCTCAGCTGAGATCAATGATGGGTCATCGTAGATGCACCTCATTGATCTCAGGCCTGAAATGCCCATCTCTTGTGAAACGGTCTCTAAGGCCGTTTTGTATTTAAAACCTAACGCATTAGTTCAACCATTTTTTTGGCATAGCTGTGGCTAAGGACGTGTGCGCTAGTTGAAAAGAGTAGGGGTATTTAAGGCATTCAATTGATACTTTTGATTGAAATCTACCTAGTTCAGTGCGCCAAATTAAGTTTTTAAAGTTATTATGTTAACGCATTTATAACACGTTACTTTTAGGTTTCGTTCAAAATTGAACCTTTTCGATTTAATGAAGAAGTAATTATTTATCAATAACAACCTCAAAATTTTTGTTTAAAGCTATGCTCATAATTGAGGAACTTCCTCTTAATTGAAAGGATAACGATTATGGCTCTTAAACCTGGACCAAAACCAATTGCTGATTCAACTGGCAAACCTGATAAACGTAGACGTGATAACAAAAATACTCCAGGGAACACCCCAGGATTAAAACCTAGTAAATCTTCAAAGAAATAGATAAGACTTGAAATTAAAGCTATCTTCACGATAGCTTTAATTTAACGTAAATAAACCTCAGTAATTTCAGGCCTAAAATGTCCCATTTCTTGTGAAACAGTCTCTAATGCAATTTGATATGGATATTGATTAAGTATCAGCTCTAATAGTCTTTCTTGTGCGTAGCTATGCCTTAGTCCATGTGCGCCATTGGAAAAAGAGAGAGTACGATTTGATGCTTTATTAAATGAATCCGACCACTTTTTGCCACCTCCAATATTGTAGCGCTGTAAGTAGTTTATTTTTCTATCAACAACAGTGGCAGGTTGTTTAAGTTTACGAAGTTCTAATTTAGCTGATAAATCGTGAGGTATTAGGACTTCGCGTGTTAAGCCTCCTTTGCCTTTCACTGTATATAGTACACCGTTTCTACCAGACCATTTTGAATCAAAAGCTGGTCGTTTATCTGCTTTACGCTCTTCAACTTTGGCTATGGTCAATAATTCATGTGCACGAAGCCCCGCAGAGAGTGCTATTTGTGTTGATAATGAATACTTAGATGTTTGGTGCTTACTTATTATTTGTGCTTGCTCTGTGGTGTAGGCGCGTGATTTAAGAATTTGCTGATTAATTGACTTAATAACGGGGAGGGTTTGCTTATCTTTAAGTTTGCCGTTTAGCCTCATCATTGCTTGTATAGCTTGGCGCTCCATATCCAGTGACTTTTGACCCACTATTTCTTTTCGATAATCTAAATAATTGAGAGCTTGCTCGATGGTCATTGCCTGAATACCGTTTATGCCAATATCTTTAGCCCAAGAGGCAACGGTGTTAAGTGATTGCTCGTAGTTTCTGGCAGTTCCAAGAGACTTTATAAGCTTACTTTTTGTAAGCCCTTTTATGACATTGTGTGCTTGAGTTTTTGGTTTCGCAAATTTAGCCATGTTTTTTAATCCATCTTTGAATTGTTGACCAATGAGCATTGATACCTTTACGCTTTAGCCAGCGCTGAAGCTCGACAATGTTAGACCCTTGCTTGTAAATTTCTATTAGCTCGAATTTATGTTTATCAAGCTTAGATGTTTTTTTACGGCTTCCTGCGATTAACTTACTTTCAAATTTTAGTTTTTGGACTTCGATTAGGGCATCGAATTTCATGGTATGACTCCAGTCGTATTAAGGTTGTAAGATTGACTGGCAATAAAGCTCAGCGGCACTTAAGCCTATTCGCCCCTGTTTTTTGCATATGCAAAAGGCTCGGACTGATCTCGCCTGATTATTAACCTCATTTCTACGTGTTGTCAGCAGCTGGAGTGCGCCGTTTTTGGTTGGTTACTACCTTTGAAAAGATAGTATTTACCTCGTTACTACGTGTTGAAGGCAGCAGAATAGCGCCTGTTTTTTTCTGGCTCGTTAGAGCTTCAGTAGCAATAAGATTACCACTTTAGAAATATTTTTCAATCTGCAAATAAAACCTGCGTATAAGAGTATGAATGTGTTGTCCCCCGCTATGTGTAAGCCGATTTTCGGCTTCGACATAGCGGGGGACAGGGGCGAAGCCCCAATGTTTAAAGAGAGGCTATTGCTCATGATGCCTCTATTAAAATTGGTTTTAAATGATTAAACAATCACATAAATTGGCAAAGTTATTACACCAAGGTTACTTGCATTGGTTGTTAAGCACTTTTACACTAATCATTTTCAGGCGTAATTAAATGACTAAATACGAGACTGATTCTATTGAAGCGCAATATCAACTAGGGTCTGAAAAACTAGTTTTAGCGAACAAGTGCATATTCTCTCCTGCTTTGATCACCCAATTGCATTAACTTTGATCGCTTATTCTCATTAAGCTTTGATCACTAAAATCACTTGTAAATGATCACTTTTATGCTCTTAATGATTTTGCCGTTCAAAGCTTAATACCACTCGTAACCGAGTTCACGTTTTATCATTTTTGTAGGTGTGTTAAACCGTTATCTGAATCGTTTGATGAGGATAACAACAATGACAACAAGACCTATATCTATGAGTAAATTACATTCCATTTTACGGCTGAAGTACTCAGCACAATTATCCCATCGAGAGATTGCCAGAAGTTTAAATATTTCACCTGGTACTGTGGCTAATTACCTTAAAAAGGCCAATGAGTTAGGCTTAAATCAATGGCCAATACCTGAGGATAAACAGCAAAATACATTTTTCAACACCAAACTCAAGCGCTTCTCAACGCGTAAAAAAAGACACCCAACGCCTGACTGGTTAAATATCAATAAAGACTTAAAACAACATAAACACCTAACATTACAGCTCGTGTTTGATGAGTTACTTGAAAAAATGGGTGAGTCTTATTACAGCTACAGTCACTTCTGCCGAGCTTATAAACAATGGTTAGGTACGCAACGACTCTCAATGCGTCAGCAGCATAAAGGGGTGAAAAGCTGTTTGTGGATTATTGTGGTCCCACAATTACCATTACTTGTCCGACGACACAGGAAAAACGCACTGCTCAGATATTCGTTGCTGTGCTAGGTGCATCAAATTATACCTATGCTGAAGCAACGTATAGTCAGCAACTTGAAGATTGGGTAATGAGTCATGCGCGTTGCTTTGAATTTTTAGGCGGCGTTCCTGACGTTGTTATTCCCGACAATCTCAGAAGTGCTGTCAGTAAAACCTGTCGCTACGAGCCTGATTTAAATCCGACGTACTACCAGTTAGCCGAGTACTTTAACGTTGCTGTCATTCCGGCTAGACCTTATAAACCCAAAGATAAATCGAAGGCTGAAGTGGGCGTACAAATTGTTGAGCGTTGGATCATGGCACGCTTACGTAACCAAACCTTCCACAGCTTAGCGCAACTCAATCATGAAATAGCAAAGCTACTGGATATGATGAACAATAAGGTGATGAAGCAATATCAACAATCACGTAAACAGCTATTTGATATGGTGGATAAAAACGCATTAAAGCCATTGCCTGAAAAGCCCTATCAATATACACAAATCAAAACAGTGCGTGTGCATATTGATTACCATGTTGAAATAGAAAAACATTACTACAGCGTGCCTTATCTGTGGGTTAAAAAACAATTACGCGCACACATATCCAATCAACTCGTGCAGCTTTATTATGACGGTACTTTAATAGCACAGCATCCACGCTCAAACCGTTTAGGCGGACATACGACACAGACACATCATATGCCAAAGGCGCATCAAAAACAGCATGAGCAGTCACCGATAAATTTACGCTCATGGGCATTGAGTATCGGTGATTATACTCATCAAGTCGTTGAATTATTGCTTAATAGCAAACGTCATCCAGAGCAAGCTTATCGCACTTGTTTAGGGGTGTTAAGTTTAGCTAAAACGTATTCAAAGGAACGCCTCGAGCGAGCATGCTACCGAGCAATTTGCATGAATACGACCACACTCAGATCTATTAAGCAAATGCTGCAAAAAGGGTTAGACCAACAACCATTACCCACACTCCAAACAGAGCCAGAAAAGCCAATTACACATAGCAACATACGTGGCACAGATTACTACCATTAAGGAATGCAAACATGATAGAAACAATTAATCAGCAACTTCAACTGCTCAAGTTATCGGGTATAAAGCAAGCACTCAAGCAGCAGCTTGAACAGCCAAACCTATATCAAGAACAAAGCTTTATAGAGCGCGTCAGTTTATTGCTAACGCATGAAATTGATACGCGTGACCAAAGAAAAATAGAGCGACTAGTGCGACAAGCAAAATTCCGCGTACCGGGTCAGTTAAATCAACTCATTTACTCGCCGAAGCGCAATCTAGATAAAGCACAAATACGTAGCCTCAGCCAAAGCACCTGGCTGAGTTTACATCAGAATATATTAATTACAGGCGCCACAGGCTGTGGCAAAACCTACCTCGCGTGTGCCTTGGGTCACGAGCACTGTTTACAAGGGAAAAGTGTCTTCTATATTCGATTAAAAGAATTACTTGAAAGTCTATTTCTAGCACAGGCCGATGGCAGTTATCGAAAATTATTGGGTAAACTCATTAAATACGACTTACTTATTTTAGACGATTGGGGGCTAGAGCCACTCAGTGCTCAGCAACGAAGTGACTTACTTGAATTAATCGATGCTAGATATGGTTATAAATCACACATCATCATTAGTCAGTTACCACAGGAAAATTGGCACCAAATGATCGGTGAATCAACGCATGCTGATGCTATTTTAGATAGGCTGATTCATGGTGCAATTAAGTTGAATTTAAAAGGAGAATCGATACGAAAACAGTTAAATGAATTGACTGATGATGATCAGTTAAGTTAATTTAAAAATGGCTCTACAAAATGATAAATCAAGCGATCAAAGCTGATGAGAATCGGTGATCAAAGTAATGAGAATACGCAACAAGTTAGCGATTGTTGATGCAGCAGAGATGGATGATGTTGAGGCTATTCTTTTAGTTAAACTATATGAAAAAATATTTACAACGCCAGAGCCAGAAGATGACGTTTTTTCTTTTCAAAATGTTATTAATTGGCATAAACAATGGCTAGGTAATGTATACGAGTGGGCAGGTAAAATAAGAAGCGTTGATATGGGCAAAGGTGGATTTCAGTTTATGTCACCTCTGCAAATTGAAAGGCATATTAGCGTATTTGAAGATGAGTATTTATCTCGATTTAATAACTTACCAGAAATGACCGATGAAGAGCTTGTATCATTTTTAGCTCAGAGCCATGTTGAGTTTATTCTAATTCACCCATTTCGTGAGGGTAACGGCAGGGTAAGCCGTCTGTTAATGGACTTTTTGTGTAGCAAAGCTGGAAAAGGAACGCTTGATTATAGCTTGTGGGATGAGCATAAAGATTTCTACATTAAGTCAATTCAAGCAGGTGTAAACAGAGATTATCAACACATTGAAAGGCTCGTGAGAGATATAATTAAATAGCGAGTGAAAGAGACTCATATTTAAGTTTATTTGCTTTTAACCTTTTTTCTATTGTTTTTACTGTTGCGCCAGTTTCAATGGCAGTTGAACTAGCAACAGATCTCAAAATCATACTTTTTGTGATTTTTTTCTTATCTTTACTCATTATTACCACCTCGAATAAATCGTCTACATTTAATTCTACACCTAGAGCCTTATGTTATCAATTAACGTTATAAGTTTTATGATTAAGAATTACAGCGGCTAAATTATCCTCTTCGCAGTAAAAAATGCTGTTGGCACTTCTAAGACTTTAGCCAGTGCCCGCACTGTTTGAAAGTCGGGTGAATGCACGCCTTTTTCGTACTGATTCATTCTAGGCGAAGCCGCAAACTGATCCATTCCAGCCAGTATTCCTAGTTTTTTTTGCGAAAGTCCTTTTGCTAGTCTTGCCTCTTTTAGCCGTTTTGGAAACGGTGAACCATCATTCGTTTTCATTATATTTAATTATTAACTTGAAAACTAAGAGTTTCTTAGCTTTAATGTGTTCACGATACTAAGGAATACTTAGATAGAGGCGAGTGAAGCAAATGTTGTGGAAAGCAGTTAAGTTTTTAGGAGCCGTTACGGTTGATATTTTGCTGGACGTTGATGATAAGTCTGAACAAGATAAGTTCATTGACGAATACAATGATGGAACTGGAAATGTCGATCATTGTGGTGATAGCTACACAGAGCAAGAAGCACGAGACGCGCATAGCCGTGGTGAGTTATACAAATAGTTTTGACAGTTGCTCTGTTAGGTGCAATTGTTAGGTGGGTTTTTACACAAAATACAGGCTACGCAGTTGAAAAGCTGCGTAGTTTTTTTATGATTAATTTTTACTAGTATTAATTGATAATAATTAGATCGAAATAAGGGGATATATGTTTACTGGGAAGTATGAGAATACGATTAATTCAATTAGCCAAGTTATCAAATTTTGCTTTCAATTATGTATCTTTTTTGGAGCAGTAATTACTATATTTTATTGCGGTTACATTGATTATTATCCAACAGGTCTAACACTTGGTGATACTCTCTTTTTTATCGTTGCTTCACTAGCATTTGCGTTTGTTTACACATTGATATTTCTAGTTCTTTTATCTACGGGGATAACTATTTCACCATTCTTAAGGTGGGTTCAGCCGTTAATTATTTGGATGATAACTATCGTTTTTAAGCTTAAAAAGAAAAATGTAATTATAAAAAAATAGATTTTCCTTTAGTAAGTGGAAGTTACTCGATTTTTGCTTTAATTGGGGTGATTTTCCTCTTTCTAATAAGCTCTATGATAGCTAAAGACCCTTACAAGGCTTTCACTATGTTTTTTTCTAGCTTAGGAATGGGAATGCTTTTTGGTATGCTACATACAAAGCCAAGATTAAAGGTTTATAGAGAAGGTTGGGCTAAAAAAGTAAAACTCGGCATATTTTTATTAGCTTATTTAGTTCCCTTATTTATGATTGAAGCTAGAGGTAGCTTTTTAAATCAGTCAATGCAATTGATTGGAGTTAGATCAGAGCAGAATGTAATACAATTAACTAAACGGCATACCAATTTTTTGTCATCCAATGGAGTGAAATATTTGAGCAAGACAAATAGTGGAGAAGGTTTGTACGATAATGTAACTATTCTATTTCGAGGTATAGGTGCTAATACGGTCATTAAATTACAAGGCTTTACTACCATAGTTCCTTCGAATGATATTATTATCGGAAAAGCGAAAGAAGCTTGATTTCAAACTCCAAGTGATTTAAATTTGTAAATAAGCATATGTTATATGCTTATTTATAACGCGAAGAAATTTCCCTGTTTAATTAAGTTCAGAACATTCTACCTATCACTTTCACAGTGAAAAAACAGGCGCTTACGGGCTGCCTTCAATACGTAACGAGGTACATACACGTATGTGTATGCAATTAAGCCATATCTATGTGGCGCATTTCTTCGCTTCTTTAACGTATTGGAGATTGTTATGCCTGGATATATTACCGCTCAACAAGCAGCTGCTTATTTAAGCTGTTCTACTCAACATATTTATAATATTCGTAATAAAAGTAAAGCCGCTTTAAAAGCGGGGGATCAGCAGTTGGCTAAAAAACTTTCGCCTGAAAGTATTAAGTTAGGTAACAAACTACTATTTGAAAAGTCGACTTTAGATACTTGGCTTCGAAAGTATGGTGACCGCACATAGCTTGCTAATATGGCAGGCATAAAAAATTATACTTCTTGCCTGCCATGTTGATTACTTTTGACATAGGTATTTTTATTATGAATTCAGCATTACAGCCATTAGTGGTTGAGAATAAGTGTGCTCAGTTGCTTTTAACACAAAGATTATTTCAAACCACACCACCTAGAACACTTAGTGCAGATATAAAACATGAAGCACGTTATAGGTATGGTGATTTAGCGTTAAAAACTCATAAATATATTCAGATAAACCCTAAAAACATCGTGTTTTGGTTGGTTTTTGACATTGATGATGAAAACACTTTCAGCTGGGAAGATAAGTTATTACCGCCACCGAATATAATTGTAAGTGGTTTAGACCGAGCTGATAGCTCTAAAGTAGTTGGTGGTGCGCATCTATTTTATGCAGTGCAATTTGTACCTTCATCAAATGCATCGCGTGAAAAACCTGTCAGGTTTTTAGATGATGTAAAAAAAGGGATGACATTGCAATTAGGCGCTGATGCAGACTATTACGGCCCTTTGAGTAAAAATCCTTTAAATTCAAGTTGGAATACATCTTTCCTTCATGCACATGAATACAGTTTAAATGAATTAAATAATTATTTAACAAAGGTGACAAAAAAACGCCGATATGACTTTGATTGGTCTTTGGTCGCTGAGTCGCGAAACTGTATGGTATTTCATGAACTCAGATTCATAGCATATGAACGCATTAATTATGCGAAAGAAAATTGGACATATGAGCAATGGGAAAGTCATTTATTTAATATTGCTCAGTCGTGTAATGAGTTCAGTTCGTCAGACCTTCCTAAAATCCACCCATTAAACCACTCCGAATTGAAAGGGATTGTTAAGAGTGTGGCTAATTTCACTTGGTTTAAATATAGCTCGTCAAATAACCGTGGGAGAGCCGGACTATTTTTACTGCAAATTAAGATCGTAACTAAAAAACTTGCTCAACAGCAGGGGGCTAAGTTTACACACAAAGCACGTAGAACAAACACAGAGGAAAAAATTACTAAAGCAATAACGAAGATACAAAGTGAAGGGAAAAAGCCTTCACAGGTGCTTATAGCCAACGAAATAGGAATGACTCGACAAGCTGTTGCTAAATATAAACATCTACTAGAAATATGTTAATTATGCTGCACATCAGGGTATTAGGAAATAAGATAGGGCATGATGTTACATATTAAAGTTATTTACTTAATAACTACATATGAACGAGCTGAATTAGCTGTAAGTAGTGAAGCTACATATATGCTACATGTATTAATAATATTTAGTGTGCGTGTAGCAATATGTATTTTATTTAAATTATAAGTACTTAATATTTAAATAAATTAATTGGTCGGTATGGAGAGATTCGAACTCTCGACCCCTGCCACCCCATGACAGTGCGCTACCAAGCTGCGCCACATACCGATTTGTATGCAATAGTACGTGTATTTTTTTAAAAATCAATAAGCGATTGTTTGTTTGGATGTTTATTGCGCAAGAACGCTAAAATAGCACTCTTGCGATGTACTAATTGGCTAGTCTTTATTTAACCACTTTTTGATCGAGTCATACATCTCATCGCGTATTAATAACTGAGCTTTTTTGTTAGGGTGTAAATTGTCGTTTTGCATTAATTCAGGTTGGCCGGCAATGTTTAGCATAAAAAAGTTCATTAAATGCGCATTTGTTTCTTCGCTAACGCGCGAAAAAGTGTCTGTAAACATTTTACTGTAACGCGGGCCGTAATTAGGGGAATGTAAACCTCTATTAAGGCGGTCATCGCATTAGCTGCTTGGCTTTTTTGAATAAGAGACGTTAAGTTAGTTTGCATTTTTTTAACAGGGAAGCCACGTAAACCGTCATTAGCACCTAGCTCAATAAGTACATGAGTGGGTTCGTATTGCTCAAGCAATGCATCTAAACGGCGTAGGGCTCCACCAGATGTTTCGCCACTAATACTGGCGTTGATAAGTTCAATGTCGGCTTGTTCGTCATCGTATTTATCTTGTAACAATTTTACCCAGCCTTCTTCTTGTTGAAGTCCGTAGGCTGCGCTTAAACTGTCACCGAGTATTAAAATCGTGTTGTCGGCTGCTGCGCTCAGCGGTTTGATAACTAAAAATAAAATGAATACTAAACGAAGGATTGAATGAGTCATATGTCAGCGCTTTCTCAATTAAATATAATTCAGGTTAATGGTTTGTCTAAAGTAGTCTCTACCTTTGAAGGTGAGCTGCCCATCCTCAGCGACATCAGCTTTAATGTCAAGCATGGCGAGTCTGTTGCTATTGTTGGCACGTCGGGCTCTGGTAAATCAACGTTACTCAGTTTATTAGCAGGGCTGGATACCGCAAGCAGCGGAGAGGTGTTTTTAGATGGTGAGCCATTACACAATTTAGATGAAGAAGAGCGTGCTGCACTGCGCGCGGCTAAAATTGGATTTGTGTTTCAATCGTTTATGTTAGTACAAAGCTTAACGGCACTTGAAAACGTTATGCTACCAGCAGAGCTTGCTGGCGAAAGTGATGCGAAAGAGCAAGCAATTGCTTTGCTTGAAAAAGTAGGCTTGAGCCATCGAATTGATCATTACCCGTCGCAACTTTCTGGCGGTGAGCAACAACGTGTTGCTATTGCGCGAGCATTTATTGGTACACCTAAAATACTATTTGCTGATGAGCCTTCGGCTAATTTAGACAGCAAAAACGGTAAAATGATTGAATCCTTATTATTTGATTTAAACACGCAACACGGCACTACCCTTATTTTGGTGACTCACGATGAAGGGCTTGCACAAAAATGTGAGCACATTATTCAAATAGAAGCGGGTTTACTGGTAAAAAGCCAAGTAGAGGACGTTGCCGATGTGGGTTGAGTTAGCGCTTAAATTATTTTCGCGAGAATTTCGCCGTGGTGAGCTCACGGTTATAAGCGCAGCTATCGCTCTTGCTGTGTTAACCGTGCTTACATTGTCGATGGTTACTGAGCGAATAGGGCAAAGTATTGCGCAAAAAAGCAGTGCTTTTATTGCAGCAGACCGTGTACTTGCAAGCGATCATGTTCTCGACACTGCTTTTATTACTCAAGCACAGAGCCAAAATTTAAAAACAGCGCAAATGGTGTATTTCGACACTATGTTGTTTGCCGATGATGAAATGCAGTTTAGCTCAGTAAAAGCGGCATCTAATGCGTACCCGCTAAAAGGGCAGTTAAAAGTTAAAGATACCCTAACCGGTGAAACTAAAGTTGCTAATAGCGGACCAACGACGGGTAATGTGTGGCTAAGTGAGTCGGTATTTTACAGTTTAAATATTGATATTGGCGCGCAAGTAGAGCTTGGCGCTGCATTATTTAATGTTTCAAAAGTGATTGTAGAAGAGCCCGATGCGCCATTTAATGTATTTTCAAGCAGCCGTCGTGTGCTTATTAATATTGACGATGTGGCAAAAACTGAAGTCGTGCAGCCGGGTAGTCGTGTTTATTACCGCCAACTTTATGCAGGTAGTGAGGCCGACATAAATAGCTTTTACGAGTGGCTTAAACCACAAATGAAAGAAAACCAACAATGGTATGGTGTTAAAGACCGCCAATCACCCATTTCAAACAGTTTAAACCGCGCAGAGAGCTTTTATTACTTGCCGGCCTATTAGGTATTATTTTGGCTGCAGTGGCTATAGCTGTTTCAGCAAAACGTTATTGTGAACGCCAATACGACCCAGTAGCGATGATGAAAACGCTAGGCGGTAGCCGCTCAATGATCCGCAAAATATACATGCTGCATTTATTGCTTGTATGTGCAATGGCGGTAAGTATAGGGCTGTTAATTGGTTATGGCTTGCAAGAAATAGCAACAAGTTACTTATCAAAAAGTATGGGCACAGAGTTACCCTTAGGTGGCTTTAAACCTTGGCTGGTGGCTATAAGCACTGGCGTAATTTGTGCTGTTATGTTTTCTATTAAACCATTATTTGATTTATTTGATATTCCGCCGCTTAGAGTACTGCGCCGTAACTTAGGTGACAAGTTGGCAGTAAGTCGTGTGCATTTAGGTATGAGTGCGCTAACCGTGTTTTTATTAATGTGGTTATTTAGCAACAACATAAAAATAACGCTTATTTTGTTTATATCAACACTTGCGCTAATTGGTGTGCTGTTTTTAGTATCTAAATTAATATTTGGTGGTGGTCGAAAACTAGGATTAAAGCCAGGTAATAGTTGGTCGCTTGCAATTGCATCTATTCAAAAGCGTGCAAATGTGAACGCGGTACAGTTAATTAGTTTTTCATTAGCGATTAAATTACTGCTGTTTTTAGTGGTACTTAAAAACGACATGATATCTGATTGGCAATCGCAACTTCCTGCCGATGCGCCTAATGCGTTTTTAGTTAATATTACGCAAAATGAGCTTGAGCCAATTAATGAGTATTTAGCACAAAAAGATATTCAGGTATCAGAGTTTTATCCGACTATTCGTGGACGTGTAAATGCGGTAAACGGCGAGTTGGTAGCACGTTCTGTATCGCTGCAAGACAACGAGAAAAAAGACGAAGAAGCACGTGCAGGTATTGGCCGCGAGCTAAACCTTACATGGCTTAAAGATGTGCCTGACCAAAATGAAGTAACACAAGGCACGTGGTTTGGTGAAAATGCGATGGCTGAAGCCTCAGTAGAGGAGTCGATGCTTGAGCGTTTAGATGTTGAGATAGGCGATACGCTTACATTTTTAATTGGTTCGCAGTCGTTCGACGCTAAAATCACCAGTGTGCGCAAAGTTAATTGGGCCACGCTTAAACCTAACTTTTTTATTATTTTAAGCCCAGATGTACTTGCAGATTTTCCGGCAACGTATATTTCGTCGGTGCGTATAAACCCGGATCAAAAGCGTGACTTTAGCCAGTTATTACGTACTTACCCTACTATTACAGCCATTGATATTGATAACTTTGTTAAGCAAATACAAACAACTATTTCGCAAGTATCACTCGCCATTGGCTTTGTACTTGCAATTGTTGTGCTGTGTGGTGCGCTTGTACTTATATCGCAAGTGCAAGCTAGTTTAGGTGAGCGTATGCAAGAAATTGTCATACTACGAACGCTTGGCGCTAAAAGCCGATTAATTAAAAACGCGACCTTGTATGAGTTTTTATTACTAGGCGGTTTAGCTGGTTTAGTGGCCGCACTTTTTAGCGACATAGCGCTTTTAATTGTGCAGCAACAAATGTTTGATTTAGCAGGTAAGTTACACCCGCATATATGGATTATTGGTCCGGTAGCTGGCGGCGTATTTGTGGCAGGTTTAGGTTATTTAATGATTGCCCGAACACTTAAACAAAACACCCAAGGATTAGTGCGTGCCCTAGGGTAAGCTAAACTAACATGCTCCTTCAAATGCCTACCTAGTTTGTGGGCATTTTTGTTTTTCTTTGTACTGGTAATTTATACAGTACTCTGGCATTATTAGCGTAATTTAAAAATAATAACAATGGAGCGCTGTTTGGCCATTATTTTAGGGATCGATCCTGGTTCACGTTTGACCGGATATGGTGTTGTTGCCCATCAAAGTTCTAAATTTACATACTTAGGCAGTGGCTGTATTAAGTTAGCCGATCATCCTTTTCCGATTAGGCTTAAAATGATCTACCAAGGCATTACACAGCTTATTGAGCAGTTTTCGCCAGAAACCTTTGCCATTGAAAAAGTATTTATGGCGCACAACCCCGATTCAGCTTTAAAACTAGGCCAAGCTAGAGGCGCTGCGATTGTTGGGGCGGCAATGGCCGACTTACCCGTATTTGAATATTCAGCTAGGCAAATTAAGCAAGCAGTAGTAGGCAACGGTGGCGCAGATAAAACACAAGTGCAACACATGGTAAAAAATATTTTAAAACTACCCGGTACGCCACAGGCCGATGCAGCTGATGCACTCGCTATTGCGATTTGCCACGCCCACTCAGAACAAAATTTAATTAAACTAGCGGGTAGCGCAAGCAAAACCGTTAGAGGACGTTTAAGGAAATAACTATGATAGGCCGCTTAAATGGTATTTTAGTCGAAAAACAGCCACCAGAAATATTACTCGATGTAAGTGGTGTAGGTTACGAAGTACAAATGCCGATGACCTGTTTTTACGATTTACCAAAAATTGGTGAAAATGCGATTGTTTACACTCACTTTGTAGTGCGTGAAGATGCTCAACTATTATTTGGTTTTAATAATAAAGTTGAACGTGCTTTGTTTAGAGAGCTATTAAAAGCAAATGGCGTAGGGCCAAAACTTGGCTTAGCTATTTTATCGGGCATGTCGGCAAAGCAATTTGTAAGTTGTGTAAATAACGAAGACTCAACATCGCTTGTTAAATTACCTGGTGTAGGTAAAAAAACAGCCGAGCGTTTAGTACTCGAAATGAAAGACAGACTAAAAGATTGGGGTAATGATTTATTTACGCCATTTAGCGACAGCGCAGTAATAGAGCCTATGAGCGATACGACAATTGCTAATAATGCAGCGGATGATGCCGTATCGGCACTGCTTGCATTAGGTTATAAATTGCCACAAGCTCAAAAAGCCGTAAAATCGATAAGTAAACCCGATATGTCTACTGAGGTTCTTATTAGAGAATCTTTAAAATCTATGTTGTGAGTAACCCATGATTGAAGCGGATCGCTTAATTGATGCGACTGAAAAAACAAATGAAGACTCTATAGATCGTGCAATAAGACCAAAACTTTTAGCCGATTACAGAGGCCAGCCTCATGTTAAGCAGCAAATGGAAATTTTTATTGAAGCTGCCCGAACCCGTGGTGAAGCGCTCGATCATTTATTAATATTTGGCCCACCTGGGCTTGGTAAAACCACGCTTGCAAATATTGTCGCTAACGAATTACACGTAAGTATTAAAACAACATCAGGCCCTGTACTTGAAAAAGCAGGCGATTTAGCTGCGTTACTGACTAATTTAGAAGAGGGCGACGTACTGTTTATCGATGAAATACACAGGCTAAGCCCGCAAGTTGAAGAAATACTGTATCCCGCAATGGAAGACTACCAGCTTGATATAATGATTGGTGAAGGCCCAGCTGCGCGTTCTATTAAATTAGACTTACCTGCATTTACACTTATTGGTGCAACCACACGAGCAGGCTCACTTACATCGCCACTGCGTGACCGTTTTGGAATTGTGCAGCGATTAGAGTTTTATTCTGTAGAAGATTTATCGCACATAGTAGGGCGCTCAGCACATTACCTTGATTTAGAAATGTGTGACGATGGCGCTACCGAAATCGCGCAGCGCTCGCGGGGTACACCACGTATTGCAAACCGCTTATTGCGCCGTGTACGCGATTACACTCAAGTAAAATCTGACGGCACAGTAAACGCCGATGTAGCTAAGCAAGCCCTTGATATGATTGACGTAGATAAAAGTGGTTTTGATTATATGGACCGTAAATATTTACTCGCTATAATTGAAAAGTTTATGGGCGGCCCAGTAGGGCTCGACAATGTAGCGGCTGCTATTGGCGAAGAGCGCGAAACAATAGAAGATGTGATAGAACCATTTTTGATCCAACAAGGATTTATTCAGCGCACACCTCGCGGGCGAATAGTCTCTGACAGTGCATACCATCACTTTGGATTAATGCCAAAAAAGACGACTTAATCTAAATTTCAATTAATCACTTGCGCTTGCATAAGTAAATGTACAGCAAGCGCGTATACCTAATTTTATAATGTTACCCACCATATTTTCACATCGTTACTCTAAACCAAGTTATTACAATTTTACCCACTATATAATCAGTTAACGCTTAATTCACAGAGCGTTAAGACTTGCGTGGCTATGCTGCGGGCTATTCGATAGATAGAGTATATTGCATAGCCGTTATCGTATTAGGCTGTTACAGTGTTGTTTAGTTTGCAATAATACTTAATCAATTAGAGGGGTTGAATCTGACGTTAACCGTGTTAAAAATTTCTGATATACGACTGCATGGATGCAGAGCAATGCAGGAGCATGAGTGATAACAACTAAATAACGAAATTTTTGCCTTGTTATAGATACGATTTTCTTACCTCAAAATAGATTACTCAATTAAGTAAATTGGTATTAAATGATTTCAATTTTTTTGGCAAAAAAAACCCGCAAAAAATGCGGGTAAACAACAAGTTGAAGGAAGTAATCTTGGGAACTACATTTTACACAACTAGGTTTTATCCTAAAAATGTAAAACAATGTAATACGATAAAATATCCTATTACTAAGAACTTTGCTTAATGAAGCTATTTCACTCAGTGCCAGCTCGGTATGGGGAGATAATACGCAATATATATTTATTATTCAAACTAGAAAATTTATAATTTCGGATTATAAAAACTAATGCAATGAAATTTCTGGTTGTTTAAAACTTGTTCATTAATGTTTTTTTCTGTTTGTAAGTTAATGAAAATTAGTGATTAAGTTTGAGTTTGCACTACTTGTCGCTATTAGTTTTACTATTACCTTTAGGTTTTGTTTAAGTTTTTTGAGTGTTTATGCAGTGATTTTGAATAAATGAGGCGTTTTATGGTGTTTTGCTTGTATATTTAAGCATATCTTGAGCGCATTATTAAATAGCGGAAATGGCTTTAAATTCTTTTGCTAGATAATTGCGAAATAAAGGTTATTTCAACGTTTTTTGTTGCTTGTTCATAGCAATATCGTTGTCAGTTTGAAATGGACTCGATACACTATGTGCAACTTTTGGCTGCACGAGCGGTCATATTTACACAAATCAATCAATTTGACGTATTTTGATACTATTTAGGAGTTTCACGTGGGATCAGGGCTTAATTTTTTGGATTTAATATTAGAAGCCAGTTTGCTTGTTCAACTAGTAATGTTAGGGCTAGTTGCTATGTCTGTAATGTCATGGGCAATTATTTTTCAGCGTAAAAAAGCAATATCAGATGCGTTAGCAAGTGCTAAAAAGTTTGAACAAAAATTTTGGTCTGGTATTGATTTAAGTAAACTATATAACGAAATTTCATCACGTAACGGTCAATCTGAAGGTATTGAAGCTCTATTTACAGCTGGTTTTAAAGAGTTTGCGCGACATAAGAAAAATACCTTTCAAAGTGCGAGTATTGTAATGGAAGGTACACACCGCTCTATGCGCGTGGCACTCTCTCGAGAAATAGAGAAAATAGAGTCAAGCTTATCATTTTTAGCGACAGTGGGTTCAATTAGCCCATATATAGGCTTGTTTGGTACTGTATGGGGCATTATGAATGCTTTTATAGCATTAGGTGAAGTTAAACAAGCTACGTTGCAGATGGTAGCACCTGGTATAGCAGAAGCACTTATTGCCACAGCAATGGGTTTGTTTGCAGCTATTCCTGCTGTTATTGCTTACAACCGTTTTTCTAATAAAGTTGAAAAGCTAGAATCTCACTACATTAATTTTATGGAAGAGTTTGCTAATATTTTACACCGTCAAGCAGCTACACAAATAGAGGCCCAAGCGAATGTATCAGCGTAAGAAGCGCCGTCCGGTCGCAGAAATTAATGTAGTTCCTTACATTGATGTAATGTTGGTGCTACTGATTATATTTATGGCAACAGCGCCACTTATTACACATGGTGTTAAAGTCGACTTGCCTAAAATGACGGAGTCAGATTTAGTTGATACTAAAGATGCGCCACCTATTATTGCTTCGATTGACGCACAAGGTAAATATTACGTTAGTGTAGGGACTGATCCAGAGGCTCCGATGGAGGCGCTTGATGTAGCGGCTGTGATTAAGTTACAGCTAATGAAAAATCCTGATGTACCTGTAATGATAAAGGGATCTGGAAAAGTATCATACCAAGAGGTATTGCTCTTAATGGACTTTTTAAAAAGTGCTGGTGTACCGTCAGTTGGATTAATGACAGAATCCTTCGAAGGGACAAAATAACGGTATGAGTAGTTCATTAATTAAATCAGTAGTTTTGCATGTGGCGCTGGGTGGTTTTTTATATGCATCGGCAAACATTCACCCGCCAGCACCAAAGGTTATGGAAGTAACGATTAATAAAGCTATACCTGATGTTGATAAAGCGGTGTCAGCTGTGACAGTTGACCAAAAAATGGTTGAGCAGAAAATAGCTGAACTCCAAAAGCAAGAAAAAGACAAAAAAAGGCAGAAGACAAACGCATCCGTGATTTAGAGCGCAGAGCTGCAAATGCACGCAAACAGCGCGAGTCAGAAACCCGTCATATTAAGAAATTAGAGCAAGAACGTAAGGCTAAAGAAAAAGAAACAGCCGAGGCGCAAGCACAAGCTAAAAAAGCACGCGCAATAGAACAAAAGGAACGTGCTAAAGCAAAACAAGCCGAAAAACAAAAGCAAGAGTCTGAAAGTGCAGCAAAAGCAGCTGCCGATAAGCGTAAAGCTGAGGAAGAAGCACTTAAAAAAGCTGAAGATGAACGTAAAAAGCGTGATGAAGAGGCTAAAGAACGTGCTAAAAAGGCTGAACAACAGCGTCAACAGGCCCTACAAGAACAAATGTTACAAGAACAACTTGCTAAAGAGCAGGCTGCGCGTAGTAAAATACGTCAACAACAGGTCGTGGGTGAAGTTGATAAATATCGCGCTCTAATTATGGCGCGTATTCAGCAGAACTTACTGATCGACGAGAAAATGAAAAATCAGCAGTGCCGAGTAAATATTCGTTTAGGCTTTAATGGTTTAGTAACACAAGTTAAATCATTAGGCGGCGATAAACTAGTCTGTGAGGCTGCACTTAGGGCTGTTCGTATGGCTGACACATTACCGGTATCTAAAGACAAAGACGTATTCGAACAACTTAAGAATATTAATTTAACAATCAAGCCAGAATTTTAAAGGAATGATATGTTCAACAAAGTAAAAATTGCCTGTTTAGTGCTGTTATTTGGTTTTCAGGGCATTGCTAACGCAGCCCTTGAAATTGTAATAACAGAAGGTGTAGATGGTGCAAGACCTATTGCAATTGTGCCGTTTAAATACAATGGTGTTGGTCCAATTCCTGAAAAAATAAGTGATGTTATTGCTGCAGATCTCATGCGTAGTGGTAAGTTTAAGCCTGTAGATGTTATGCAAATGCCGCAACAACCAAACAAAGATGCTGACATTGATTATGCATCTTGGGTTAATAAAGGTGTTGAAGCGATACTTGTTGGCGAGGTTGAGCAACAGACTGATGGACGTTATTTAGTACGTTATGAGTTAGTCGATGTTATTCGTGGTCAAATCACGGGAGGTGAAACGCAAATGATGAGTAATGGTAAGTTACTTAAAAGCCAAGATCATATTTTAGAAGCACGAGATAGTGTTATTGGCATAAGTGGTTTCCGTCGTTATTCACATCGTATTAGTGATGTCATTTATGAGAAATTAACGGGTGAGAAAGGTGCTTTTTTAACCAAGATTGCGTACGTAATTGTACGTGATGGTGATGATAAGCCTTATCAGCTTGTTGTATCAGATTATGACGGGTTTAACGAACAGGTGTTACTACGTTCGAAAGAGCCACTAATGTCACCGGCTTGGTCACCTGATGGCACAAAATTAGCGTATGTGACATTTGAAAACCGTCAAAGCCAAATTTATATTCAAGATTTGTATACCGGTAAGCGTGAAGTTATTGCAAGTTATCGCGGTATTAACGGTGCTCCGCAGTTTTCGCCAGATGGTAAAAAGCTTCTTTTAGTGCTCTCTAAAGACAAAACGGGTGCTACAGAAGTTTACTTATTAGACTTGGCAACACGCAAAGAAACACGTCTTACGCGACATCGTAGTATAGATACTGAACCATCTTGGTATCCAAATGGTCAAGATATAGTGTTTACCTCTGAAAGGGGTGGTAATGCTCAGATTTATAAGTTAAATTTAAAAAATGGTAGGTCACAGCGATTGACCTTTGATGGTGATATGAACCTTGCGGGTTCGATAACACCAGACGGTAAAGAATTAGTGATGGTTAACCGTACCAACGGGCAGTACCATCTTGCTAAGAAAGAGCTTGCTACGGGCGCGTTTCAAGTATTAACGCGAACTCGCCTAGATGAATCACCGAGCATAGCACCAAATGGTTCGATGATTATTTATAGCACGCTTCATAATAATAAACAGGTACTCGCGCTGGTATCAATGGACGGTCGCTTTAAAGCTCGTTTACCTGTGCTTGACGGACAAGTAAAGGCGCCAGCTTGGTCGCCATATTTACAGTAATATTACTGGTTTACTCAAAATAGGAATCTACTTAATGCAACTTAACAAAATACTTAAAGGCCTGCTAATTGCTGTGCCAGTAATGACATTAGCAGCTTGTAGCTCATCTTCGGATATTGATGAAGGTGCTGCAAATCAAACAAATGAAGCTGTTGTTGAACAATCGACAAATACAGACACAGTTGAAGTGGCTACAATTTCTCCTGAGCAACAAGCAGAAGAGCAACTTCGTCAAAAATACGAAGCACTACGCCAAGAGCAAGTAATCTACTTTGATTTTGATAAAGCGACAGTTGAAGGCAAATACGCTGACTTGCTTCGTGCTCATGCTGAATTTTTAGTTCAAAATTCATCAGTTAAAGTACTAATTGAAGGCCACGCAGATGAGCGCGGTACGCCAGAGTACAATATTGCACTAGGTGAGCACCGTGGCCAAGCGGTTGAGAAATACTTACAAAGTTTAGGTGTTTCAGCTAGCCAAATGTCAGTAGTAAGCTACGGTGAAGAGAAGCCAATGGTTAAATCTCGCACTGAATCAGCTTTCGCTAAAAACCGCCGTGCGGTACTCGTTTACTAAGATAAGAGATATTATGAAGCCGAAACTTATTTTGGCAGCCATGATATTGAGCGGGAGCACCCAGTTAATGGCTGCTCCCGCTCCTGTTTCAGAAGCTGCAGGTTCACAATCAAGTATTGAGAAGCGTTTAGCATCATTAGAGAGCATGATGCAGTCGCGTAATTTTTTACAAGTAGAGTTACAGCAACAACTTAATCTATTACAAGATGAAGTAAGTCAAATCCGTGGCGTAACTGAAGAACAAAGCTATAAGCTTGAAAAAGTACTGCAGCGTCAACGCGAACTTTATCAAGAAATTGAAAATCGCGTAAGCCAAGCATATGCACAACCTGCTGTAGCGCCTGCAGCTGATTATACGCAACCAAGTGATGCACAGACATACAGTAACGATTTATCTGAAAACGAAGCATACGAGCGTGCTGTAGCGCTTATAATGAAGGATAAGCGTTATGATCAAGCAATTCCTGAGTTTCAAACTTTTTTAACGTCATACCCAAACTCAGTTTATGCATCTAATGCACATTATTGGCTTGGGCAATTGCTGACGATTAAAAATACGCCAGTAAAAGCAATAGAGCACTTTAAAGTGGTTGTTAATGAATTTCCTAATTCAAATAAACGACCAGATGCAATGTTAAAGCTAGGAACACTTTTGCAAGAGCAAGGTTTAGCAGAGGAAGCTCTAAAAATTCTGAATGATCTTGTTAATCAGTATCCAAGTACAACTGCTGCAAAATTGGCCACAGAACGCTTATCAAAATAATTGAATCGGCTTGATTAGACTGCTTTTTGTCATAAGCGGTCTAAAATTGGTCAACTAGGCATAAAAACTTAAAAAAAGAGACAATTTCGGTTGCACTCATTTTATAAATAAGTATTATAAGCGCCCGCAGCAAACGAATGGTTACCCCACTCGAAATGCGGCAAAAAGAGCGGGTTATTAGCTCAGTTGGTAGAGCAGTTGACTTTTAATCAATTGGTCGATGGTTCAAATCCATCATAACCCACCATTTTTAAAATGGTCTTTTATCGGCGGATTTACGTAGTATTTAAAGTTGTTAAATTAGAGCGGGTCATTAGCTCAGTTGGTAGAGCAGTTGACTTTTAATCAATTGGTCGATGGTTCAAATCCATCATGACCCACCATTTTATATTTATAAATAATATAATGGTTTAACTTAGACTTTAGTACAGACAATTATATCAGAGCGGGTCATTAGCTCAGTTGGTAGAGCAGTTGACTTTTAATCAATTGGTCGATGGTTCAAATCCATCATGACCCACCATTCTTTATTCCTTGTGAATACGGTTTGGTATCAATCGGCGGATTTACGCAAGCTTATTTATTTTAAATAGGTGCATGAGCGGGTCATTAGCTCAGTTGGTAGAGCAGTTGACTTTTAATCAATTGGTCGATGGTTCAAATCCATCATGACCCACCATTCTTTATTCCTTGTGAATACGGTTTGGTATCAATCGGCGGATTTACGTAAGCTTCATTCATAATTGAATAAGTGCATAGAGCGGGTTATTAGCTCAGTTGGTAGAGCAGTTGACTTTTAATCAATTGGTCGATGGTTCAAATCCATCATAACCCACCATTCTATGAAAATTTATATAAGAGCGGGTCATTAGCTCAGTTGGTAGAGCAGTTGACTTTTAATCAATTGGTCGATGGTTCAAATCCATCATGACCCACCATTGTTTATTCCTTGTGAATACTGTTTGGCATCAGTCGGCGGATTTACGTAAACTTCATTCTTAACTGAATAAGTGCATAGAGCGGGTTATTAGCTCAGTTGGTAGAGCAGTTGACTTTTAATCAATTGGTCGATGGTTCAAATCCATCATAACCCACCATTCTATGAAAGTTTTAATCGGCGGATTTACGCAGCTTTTTACAAAGCAAATTTATATTAGAGCGGGTCATTAGCTCAGTTGGTAGAGCAGTTGACTTTTAATCAATTGGTCGATGGTTCAAATCCATCATGACCCACCACTCTCTAATACTTTCCTTTATATTCTTTTTTAAATTCCCACTTTATTTTTTATAAACAGCCTCGCTAGTTTGCTGTTATTTGCTTTGATATTCTCGTATAATTCGCCCTAATTAATGCACTGTAGATAAGTGGTCGAGAACATGAGTCTAGCTCAAACTATTATGCCTGAAGGTTATATCTTTTCCCCTAAGCCAGCACCGTTAACACAAGACGAGCAAGGCGAATATAAAGCGCGTATAAAGCAATTACTAAAAGATAAAAATGCAGTACTTGTTGCCCATTATTATACCGATCCTGAAATTCAAGCACTTGCTGAAGAAACCGGCGGTTGCGTTGCCGATTCGCTAGAAATGGCACGTTTTGGCGCACGTCACGATGCAGATATGATTATCGTCGCGGGCGTAAAATTTATGGGCGAAACAGCTAAAATATTAACACCCAATAAAACGGTTGTTATGCCAACACTTGAAGCAACATGTTCGTTAGATATTGGTTGCCCGATAGACGATTTCTCTGCGTTTTGCGATCAGCACCCAGATCGTAAAGTTGTTGTATATGCAAATACCTCTACTGCGGTCAAAGCGCGTGCCGATTGGATTGTAACGTCATCGTGTGCACTTGAAATTGTAGAGCACCTAGATGAGCAAGGCGAAAAAATCATTTGGGGACCAGATAAGCACCTTGGTAGTTATATTCAAAAAAATACCGGTGCTGATATGCTTATGTGGAATGGTGCATGTATTGTACATGACGAATTTAAAACTAAAGCTTTAAAAGATATGAAGGCGCTACACCCAGATGCAGGCGTATTAGTTCATCCAGAATCGCCAGCAGAGATTGTTGCACTTGCCGATGCAGTAGGATCAACGAGCCAACTCATAAAAGCTGCGCAAACAATGCCCAACAATAAATTTATTGTTGCAACCGATCGCGGTATTTTTTATAAAATGCAGCAACTATGCCCAGATAAAGAGTTTTTCGCGGCTCCAACGGCAGGTGAGGGCGCTTCATGTAAAAGTTGCGCTCATTGCCCTTGGATGGCAATGAATGGCTTAAAGGCGATTGAGGAAGCCCTAATTGACCCGAAAGGCAAAGAAGTATTTGTTGATATGGATTTACGCGAAGGCGCACTTAAGTCACTTAATCGCATGCTTGAATTTACCGCGAGTATGGCTAAGTAACCTAAACTCTGGCTAGAGAAAATAAATTTAAATATCATCATATTCAATACGTAGTAAATCTCTTAATCAGAGTTCAGGTTAAGTCATTTTAAAGTTTAAATTAAAAACGGTTAAATCTTGAATTTAGCCGTTTTTTATACTTAAACGTAAGTTATTGCTTGATAAGTAAGCACTTGAAGGTTCATATTTAAAAATGCCTTGCACCTTGTGGGCCTATTTCATACTATAGCGTGCCGTTGCATTATACAATTGCAACACTGTGGAGGGATGGCTGAGTGGCTGAAGGCGCACGCCTGGAAAGTGTGTTTAGGTTTATCCCTAACGAGGGTTCGAATCCCTCTCCCTCCACCATTATTCTTAAGGCCTAGTTATTAATTTAACTGGGCTTTTTAATGTAAAGTAAACTCTGCTCAACTATTGGTTAGGCGCGACAAAGTAATTTGGAGTATGTTGTTAATTCAATCTACTTAAACTTGATTTGTTGAGGCATATCAAATGTTTTCCTCTGTATTATTCATATGTAGTGCTTTTATTAATTCTTGTTTTTCAATAGGCTTAGAAATATAGCCATCAAAAAGTTGTTTATATAATTCTTTTTGTTCAGTAAAAACATTGGCCGTTAGGGCTATAATGACTTGTTTACTATTTATTTTTTTATTTTTTTACAGGCCTCAAAACCATCCATTTTCGGCATCTGAATATCCATAAGAATAATGTCAGGTAACAACGATTCATATAATGCAATTGCTTCAAGCCCATTATTAGCTATTACAATATTGGCTTTAGTCGGCTCTAACATTGCAGTTGCAACCAGTTGATTAATTTTGTTGTCTTCTGCGATTAAAATTGTTTTGTTTGATAAATCAGGAAATTCTAAATACTTTGTATTTAGATCTATTGCTTTTATATTTGCTTTCTTCAGTGGTAAATAAACACAAAATTGGCTTCCAGAGTTTAATGTGCTGGTCACTTTAATTTCACCTTTCATGAGGCTAATTAACGATTTTGTTATCGGTAAGCCAAGCCCTGTTCCACCATATTCTCTGGTAGTAGACGTTTCTGCTTGCTCAAAGCGTTCAAATAATCGATCAATTGCATTTTGTGATATACCAATGCCTGTATCTGAGACAATGCCGTATATTTTATTATCGTCAGTTAACTTAAACTCAACGGTTACACCACCTTCGTGGGTGAATTTGATGGCATTAGAGATTAAGTTAATGAAAATCTGTCTCAGCCTAACCGGATCACCTATCCAATAGTTGTGATCAATATTAGATATGAAACGTAAGTAAATGCCTTTCTCATTAGCAAAAAGTGCGAGATCCGACTCTAAATGGTTTATTAACTCATTCAGTTCAAAGTGCATGCTTTCTAATGATAATTTACCGGCTTCGATTTTAGAAAAGTCGAGAATATCGTTAATGATGGTTGTTAATGCTCTTGTTGAGTATAATGATTTTTTTAAATATTCTTGTGATTTTTCGTTAAGTGGCTGCTCTTGTAGTAGTTGCAAAGTACCTAAAATACCATTCATTGGGGTACGAATTTCGTGACTCATATTTGCTAAAAACTCTGATTTAGCCTTAGAGCTTTGCTCTGCTAATTCTTTTGCTTGTGCAAGTGCTTCTTCATGTTTTATTTGCTGTGTTAAATCAAATGCGATACCTAAAAAACCAACTACTTGACCTCTATTATTGAGCAATGAGGTAATGCTTAAATTAATTTGGATATGCTTACCGTTAGAATCTATGTACGTCCATTGGTTTATATCAGGTTCGGTGGGTGTTGCTTTAACGACAAATACTTCAAAGCCAGGTTTAATAGGTTTGTTTAATTCTTTTGTTAATTGCTGCGCTTTTTTAACTACTTCATCTTCTACATGAAAAATACTCGGGTTTTTGATACCAATAATTTCGCTGGCTTTGTAGCCAAGTAGTTTCTCTGCAGCAGGATTAAATTCAGTAATTAGGCCGTCTTTGTCTGTCGCAATAATAGAGTAACTCGCACTGTCTAAAATACTGCGTTGTAAAGTACTTATATCGGCTATTTGTTGGGTGCGTAACTTTACTTCAATTTCTAGTTTTGAATTTGCTTGTTCAAGTATTTGTTCGTGCTTTTTAGCGGCTTCTACTTTGAGTTTTATTCTTTGTGCCCTGCGATAAAAAAATAGCTGTAGAGCGAATATAAAAAACATTGAGAAGACGGTTAAAAAGACTCCATCAACGAGTGCTTGATATTTATTAGCTAAATGGAGGTTGGCGATAAAAGATTGAGAACCATGCAGTGTTACTTTCCAGCTTCGTCCCATAATATTGATAGTATTAGAAGTTTGAAACGCGGTGTTATTATTCTTATTGCCGTAATTAAAAAAGGTAAATTCAGTACTGTTATTTAAATCACTGATGCTTAAACTATTTTCGTCTACTTGAGAAAGTGACTCTAAAATATTATTAATTAATAGAGGGGCATAAGCCCAACCTACCAATTTGTCTAGGCGATGTTGTGTATTTTTTGGCACGATATTTTGTTGATATACAGGGAGTAAAATCAAAAAACCTTGCTGTGGTTTTTTGTCAGCCTGTACTAAGGTAATTGGCGCCGATAATTGGGTGCTATTGTTTATTGCTGAGTTGAGTGCTGCTTGTCGGCGTATGTTCTCAGAGCCAATATCAAGACCAAGTGCTTTTGAATTATTTTTTTCAGGAAAAATATACTGAATAATAAAATGCTCATCGTTGTCGTCTTTGAGTGACTTTAAACTAAAGGTATTATCGGGCCGCTCGTTTTTAGCGTGTTCTAAAAATTGAGCTAAATGCGCTGGTGATACTCTTTTAATAAAACCGATACCATCTGCACCAGGGAATTCTAAAGTATAATTTCGGCTATTTGAGTAGTTTTGCATCGCTTGATAATTTAAATTATCAATGCCAATACCGTGTATAAATCCTTTTAAGCCGAATAGCCCATATTGATATAAATTAACCCTATTGATGATACCTGTGGATAATGAGGAAAGTCGGTTGTTTAGAGCCGTTGAAATAACAGCATTACGTTCGCGTTGATATTGAATATGCTGAGAATAAGTGAAAGTAGCACCTATAATGAGGATAATAATTTGGATGATTACTTGTAGTAAAAGCCCATTATTAATCCTGCTTTTTGCAAGCATTCATTCGTCCTTTTATATGTACTTATATAAGCGTTTAGTATCTTATGCTCGGACTAAATATAGCACTTATTTTGAATGTTACAACTTAGGCTTTTTTTGTAATTTATATAATGGACAATACCTTATAGAGTTGTATCGACTTGAATTCGAGGTAATATGTTAATCTTAAGTTGTTACTTATTGTGTTACTTATTGTGTTATTTGAGCTGGACTTATGTGTAATAGGAAATAACTAAAAATGTAGTTTTATATTAAAGATATAAAAATGAAAGCCCCATAGAATCAACATAAAGGGCTTTTTACTTGGGAAGGTTACTGAATTGTTAGTTCATCTATCGTAATAGTTGCCTCACTCTCTGTACGGATAGTTATAAAAGAGGTTGGTGTGGCAACAAAACCATCAACAGTATAGGTTTGCCCCAGTACTAGCTCTTCCAGCTTTATAGAGTAAAACTTAGAACTACCGTTATGTATTGAATTAGCACTTCCTGAAGTATTGTTGTCTACGTATATCTGAAAGCTTTTAGCTGTATTACCGCTTACAGCATCCACCTTGAACGTTACTTGGTAGTTATTTGATAGGTCTAGTAATCCGCTTGTTTGCGTATCGTCACCCGTGGTGTTAATGGTCGGTGTTGTATTTGCAATACTAATACGTGTACCGGTCATGGTTAGTTTTCCGTTACTTACCTGAACACTGCCTGTAACACGGTGAAATAGGGGTGTTGCTCCCTGCAAGGCCTGATAAGTCACGGTAACGATTACTGAAAAATGCATCAGCGTTGTTTGCAGAAAAATTTTCAGTAAATGGTAGCCCTAACGGCTCTTGAATCGGCGGCTCTGTAGGCTCTTCAATCGCAGGGATATCTAAATCACTTTGATCTATTTTACCAATACCTGCATGCGCAATAACATGATCTTTAATAGCCATAACAGGGGTTAGTGTGTACTCATAAGGCACTTGGTAGCTACTTGTTGGTGTAATTCCATTTTCGGTTACTTCACCCGCTACGTCACCGTCTGGTACTTCACCCCAGGTAACGGTATCACTGAGGTAGTTACCCGATGTATTCCAATAGCCAATAGTATCTGAATAAAACGAGATCACTGGGTTTTTGGTGTTTTCAAAGTAGTTACCTTCTACTTGAAGCTCCGCCCCCATACGTGAATTTATGGCACTAGAGGTAATGTTGTTGTAGTAGTTATTAAATACATGGCCGCGACCGAATCTAAATAAGGGTACTCGCGATACAATATTTTCAAATCGGTTATGGTGAAAAGTAATAAAGCGATTTTTGTTGGTACTGGTGTCATCATCACTATGACCGTGTAATGAGGTTTTCCAGCTATCGTGTAAGTAGTTATAAGAAATTGTGATGTTTTGCGCGCCAGATTTAGAATCAATTAGGCCATCATAAAAATCTTGATCTGAGTCTAGCGATGAATATAACTCATTGTGGTCAATCCAGATATTAGAGGTACTTCCGTTTTCATCACCTTCAATTGAAATACCATCCTTACCACCGGTAAGCACTTGATTAATTTTTAAATTTTGAATTATGATATTATTCGCTCTGCGAATTTCGATGCCAATACCATCCAAATGACCACGATCTGCTACGCCCACAATAGACACATTATCCATATCTTTTATCTGAATTGATAAGCCATCACCGCCACTGTTCGCATCAGTAATAACACCATCAACATAAATGATAATAGGTGTACTGGTTGCTTTTGCTTCACTCAATGCTGCTTTTAATGATGAGCCATTATCTACAGTTACCACAGTGCCATTAGTACCACCGGTCACATCAAAGTTATAACCAGCAAATCCTAAATTCACGTTAACAGGTATTACTTTTACAGGTTCGTCAGGTAACACTGGCACTGGTAAAGGGGTTGGGGTCCACCCTGCGCCATCGCCATAACTTGCAAAAATACTATCACGTTCAAGCAGTTGAGCTACTTCACTTGTTTGTAAAATATAACCACCATTACGGGTGCTTAAATCTAGTGCGTTACCTTGCATATCCATGCTGCCGTATTCACGCCAGCCGCTTGTTGCTGAAGGTGCTTCTGGATTTGGAGCTGGTTGATTTTCAACACCTTGAATAGCCCAGCCAACAGTTGCAATGTGGGTATCAAACTTGTTATTGATAAGGGTTACATTATCAAAGTATGAAGAGCTACCACTACTGCGAGCAAGATATGTTGAATTGTCTAGTACGCCATTACCAATAGGGCCAGGACCATTGGTAAACTCATTGTTTAAGAAAATAAAGCCAGGATCGGTTTCTACCGGTACACGCGCTTGTAAAACGTAGCCACCTTTGGTGTCTTGGGTTGGATCACCATTTTTAGAATCACCTAGGGTACGTATTTCGCTATCTTCAAATAACGAAGTAACTGGGTATCCCCATATGAAGTCTACGTTACCGGCAACTAGCGTGTTGTAAAACCAAGTATAGCCTTTTAGTAGTAGGGTATCTTGCTCACTAATAAAGTTTGCGTTGTTGGCAACTAAACGATATTGGCTATTGAAATAAATAGTTTCAGCTTGATTTGATACGCTGTTACTACGAATGTGCGTGTTTTTTAACGTTAGATTGTTAATAACCAGCATATCTGTGCCTTCAACCAAAAATACACTACGGCCACCGTTTGGAGTACCACCGCCAAGTGCCGCGCTACCACCTGAACCGCTATTAAGTGTTTCGTAGTTTTCGTACTGAATAATAGTGTTGTTTTGGCTTTCACCTTGTAGCGTTATATTATTTTTATTGCGCAGAAATAGCAGCTCATTGTAAGTCCCGTCTTTTATTGAAACCGTTGTTTGCTCATCTTTATCAAGATGCTGCATTGCAAAATTAAGTGCGCCTTGCACGGTTCTAAAGTCAGCAACGTCATTATCGTCAACGAGTAGCTCATTTCCTGCTGGGATATTTACTTTGGTTGTAAATGTCCACTGACTGTTATTGCCAAGTCCAGCGAAATCCATGTCATTTAATTTAGCACCAGTAACAACGTCGTCACCGATAACTACACGATAAGTTTGGCCGTACTCAAGCACACTGTTGCGAGGCTTAATGATTAATGTATTGTCCTCTAAGCTAATAGGGAAGTAATTTACAGCACGTATGCGATCTTGCCCAGGGTAACCAATTACATCGATGTTTTTACCTACTTTTAGGGTATCAACTAAAGTGTCATCACTTTGTTTATAAATCCTAACTTCGCCAAGACTACCTAAGGTTGGTGTTACACCGGTAGTATCAAAATCAATTGAAATTAACGTATCAACAAATTGATTATCTGCTGATTTTTCAGGCATTAGCTTACCGCTTAGGTCACCATAATCGGTGCTTGGCATCACAAAGCCTTCGACAACATTTACTTCAATCGTTCTGATTATTGTTTCATCAGAACCTGATACAAACTTAATTGTTGCTTCACCAGCACTGAGCGGGCTTAACGTAACTACATCGCCTGAGACATCAGCAGACACTACGTCTTTATTACTCGATGTAACGCTGAAGGTATCGGTTGTAACACCATCGTCTTTAATTGCTGTCACATTAATTATGAACGGATCAGTGGTTGTACTGGCATCCCATGCAGGATCTTTATAATCAAGGGTTAATTGAATTGGCTTAATACTTGGATCGCCGACTTTAACGTTATCAAGTTCAAATGAGCGGTTGTTAGTAAACAAACCAATTAGGCCACGAGCGCTATACGTGCTGTCGCTAATTGTGCCCATTTTTTCACCATTCAGATATGCAGTAAGTTCTGAGTCTATCATTTCAAAGCGGGTGGTATACCAAACGCCATCAGTTGTACCGCCTTTTTCACCTAATAAGATAGGAGACTTAGCTTGTACAGGTCGAGAAATAGAACCGTCAACAGTCACAGCCACTTCTACTTGTGTGCTACTTGTTGAGTTTTGTACATTTAAGCCACCAGCAAGCCAGTTGCCTTCACTTTCATAACGAGCCATTAAGTAGAGCTGTTTGCTCGCTGTTGTACTGTTTTGACGTGGTCGAATATCAGCTTCAAAAAAGTAGTTACCGGTATCTGGCACATTTTGTAATGCGTCTTCAGTGGCTAAAATGAGTTCACCACCAACACCACCGGCGGTGTAACGCATAACGTTGTTACCACTTAAATCTAAAATATCAAATTCACCCACGGCGCCCGCTGTGTTATCTGGTTTTGCAATAATTTTCCAGTTGGATAAATCGCCTGCTGAAAAGTCATCACAAAAATACAGCTCAGGAGAGCTATTACATTTAAACACGCTCGGATCGTCTAAGTATTCGATACGTAGATTTTTAATAACAACCGTTCCGCCATTTTCAGTACGCAGCTGTAAAAATGAAGTTGCTGTTGCAATTTTACCTTCAACAACTAGCGTAGTGTCAGGTACTAAGGTGTTAATTAATTCATTGTAAAATTTTGAGCTAGAGCCATGAATTGACTTTGAGCTGCTAGAGGTATTGTTATCCACGTAAATTTGGAAGTTATTATCACCATCAGGATCGCTCACACTCACGATATCTATCAAAATTTGATAGGGGCGCGATAAATCAAAGCTACCAGTTGTACTTTGATCTGTTTCGGTCGTCTCTACATTTGGCGTTGTATTACCCATTGTAAAGCGGCCACTATTAATTTCTAAACCGGTATCAATAACAGAAACCGATCCACCTGTCTTTTTAAACATAGGGACGATAGAGCCGTCAGCTGCAGTAATCGCGGAAAAATCAGTTGAAAATAAATCACCTGTTACCGTTGTAAAATCAGTAACAAATGGGAATGGCGTTGTCGTGTCTCCCCCTGTTGGTGGTGTGGTTGGATCAGTAGGCTCTTCAATTTCAGGTACATCTGTGGCAACCGTAATTAACTCTAAATTATCTAACGTAATTGATGCCGCGCTATCAGTTCGAATCTGTAAAAATGAGTTTTTAATCTCTGCATTCAATACGCCTTGCGCGCTTTCGCTGTCCAGATCAGGGCCTGTTACTACGTCTTCACCTGGTTTATAGGTATATGTAAAGCGTTGACCTTGAGGTAAATTTTCAGCTGTAATAGCTTTTGAATAAAATTTAGATGCTTTGCCATGTACTGAGTTGTCTTGGCCAGTCGTATTATTGTCAACATACAATGACAGAGTACCTGCATCATTATGGGCAATAACATCAAAGCTAATTGTAAAGCCTTCACTTAAGTTATAAATACCTTTACCCAATGTGTCACTTGGGCTTGTTTCTTTGCCTGGCAGTGTGTTACCAATACTAAAGCGGTCGCCTTCAAGCACTATATTGCCATTTTCAGCATCAAGTTCTAAGCTACCACCGGTTTTGAAGTAAAGAGCAGCACTGCCAATCTCATCACTTACGCTTTTATAGGTAGACTTAAAGAAGTCTTCAGTGGTGGTGCTAAAATCTTCAATAAGTGCTTTGCTGTTCTGTTCTGCTAAATTGTTGAGGTTTTCAAGCTCAATGGCAGCTTGCTCTTCACTAAATACGATAACGTTATTTTTAGCATCGTCGTTACTATCGCATTTTGCAATCATGTCGCTAAGCGATGCGTCATCAGATTGGTGGCACAAACTATACACACTATCAACCGTATTAAATGAACGTGAAATTAGGTATTGTGTATTTGACTCACCATTAACAGCAGTTGTAAAAGCGAGTACGCGATCACCAAATATAAATTCATAATTGCCGTTGCCAATAATTTCACCATCAGCTGTTCTAGTAAATGTGCCCGTGGAGTTAGTATCATCAGCGGGGCTAAAATTAAGTATTTCAATACCGGCAGTACTGCCTTTTACCAAAGGGTTGTATACATCACCGGTAAATAGTGACAAGTTAAATGCATTAGGCTGTGTACTGTTGTATTGCTTATACACAAAATCAACAAAATGTAATATAGCCTGATCAGCATCAATGAGTTCCGTTGTTGGTGTGCCTGCATTTGCTAGCCAAACGTTTACATCTGCCGCAAATTCATCTTCACTACGACTAAAATAATCGGTAATTGTTTGGCCTTCTGATAAGTTGATCGTTGCTGCATCGGCTGTTGTGGCACTAATGGTAATACCGTTACTCACATCGCCATCACTATCAAGTGATTGAAATAATCGCAAGCTGTTTACAACAGCAGGATGAAATACAGTATCGGTTGAAAATAAATTTAAAGGTGACAAGATATTACTTGCCGCAATAGATGGAAACGCAATATCTCCTATTGCAAACGTAATCGCTTCGCCGCGAAAATAGTTAAATTGACCGTTGGCATCGGTTACACCATCAGGTACTGATAAACTTGTGTAACTTAAGCCTGCAACAGGGCTATCTACAAAGGTTCCTTGAATAGCAGGGGCGGGTGCTTCTTTAACGTTAATTGAACTTTCTTCCTGGCATCCCGTTAATATTGTACTGAGTAATAATGTGGTGATTACACTTATTTTTGTTTTCATACATCCCTCCAAGGATGAACTTTTTAGCGTCTGTGTTGGCAGTGTGTGATGCACACGTAGAGTGTGCTAATTTTTAGTTTTGTGTATTTAATCTGTACTCTGGTTAAGAGATTTATTATTTAGAGTTCAGATTATTTAGTAGAATTTATAATTCATACCAAGTTGAAAGGTTCGTCCATAGTTCTCACGCTGATACAGGACAGCACCACCAGATAGCTCATTACCTGCGAAATAGCGAAGATCAGATTGATCGGTTATGTTAATTGCATCAAAGTAAGCGCTTAGGTTTTTGCTAAAGTCATACTTGAGTTTAAAATCTACGGTAGTAATTGCGTCTTGATATATATCCGCCCATTTTTTACATTCGTGGGGATCAGATATATTTGCAGAAGCAGGGCAAGCACCAACTTCTTCAAGGATTTTTGAACGGTAATTACTGATTAAACGAAGTGACAAATCGTCATCTTCCCAACCGAAAGAGATGTTAGCAGTAATATCTGCTTGTCCAGGTAGTGGCATTTTATCTACACGTATAGAATCGTCTAGCGTTGCTTCACTGCTTACTACCGTCATATTACTTTGCCAAAACAAACCATTTTCAAAAAATTGATTAAAGCTCAATTCCATACCATATACATTGGCAGTGTCACCATTGAGTGTGATATCTACTTGATTTAGTTGTAAGTCTTGTAAAATTGCAAACTCAGAAACTTGATTAACGGGCAATGTTAAAGGCAATTCATCCAAGCGCATTTGAATACCTGAAACATCAACGATAAAATTATCAATATCCTTATAAAAAACAGCAAGTTCCATAAAGAGTTCTTTTGAAGGATACCAACCAATTGATGCATCGAAGTTAGTTGAGCTCATTGCAACTAAGTTTGGATTACCTACTTGTAATGCGTTATCAGGGCCTAAAACATAGTTTTGTAAATCAAGTGCGCTTTGGCCATCCTGCGAGTTAAAACAGTCATCGGTGGCTGGATCACACAAGCTAATGTCATTATCAAATTTCGCATAACCACGTGCTTGTTTAAACGAAGGTCGGGTATAACTAGTCCAAAGTGATGAACGTACTAATACCGTATCAGATGGCTCATACCGTATATGCATACTCGGAAAATATTCACTGTAAGTGATACTACTTTCGGGAAGGGGGACAGCTAGATCGAGTGTGTTTATACCATCGAACTTCCAATCATCATTCTCAAGTGACATAAAACCAGTGGATGAGAATTCAGTGTGCGCATAGCGTACCCCAGTGATTACTTTTAAGTTATCCGCTAGACGTAGCTCAGTCATTACGTAGGCGGCATAAGTATCTTCGTTTAATGTATAATCTTCTTTAGTACTATCAATTGACGTTTCGCCACCGGTGGCACTTTCGCGCGTAATTGATGTTGCATCAACCATGTATTCCATTTGCGAGCGAGATACAAACGGATAAGAGAAATCACTATTATTAGGTATTGCGTAGTCATAGTTAGTTATATTAGAGTTCGCAACAGTAATACAAGTTTCATCCCCATTGCAGTCACTATCATCAATGCTATAACTCCAGCGATCTTTGTTGTTATAGTGCTCGCGTTCATTATAGGTACCACCAAACTTGATATAATTTATATACTCCGAGTCAAACTGTTTGGTTAAATCTAATTTTAAGCTACTAATTTCGTCAGTACGAGTGCTGTCTTCCATAAACAAGTTATCGTATTCCATGTTGGAAAGATCGCTTAAATCTCCATCAGCTTCACCGTTGAATACATCGCCTTCGTTACTTAATGCAAACCCGCCTAACTCAGCGGCTTCTGCGGGAGTAAGTACACGTGCCACAATACTGTTTTTAGACGCTTTGCCGTAGACAATATTTTCTCTTTCACGAAATTGCACACGACGGTCACCTACAGACTCATCATCTGTTTTTGAATATGCATACTCATAATTTATTTTCCAGTCATCACCTACGTAATTTTCACCCCCAATACTCATATTAATAGTGGTTTTTTCGCCTTCTTGAACAAAATATTGGTTCATTACATCAATGTCAGACAGTGCAAATTCTTTAGTTTCTGAATTTACATAAATAACTTCGTCATCTTGGTCGCCATTATAAAAATTATAGAATTCACGTAGTGCTATATCTTCATCTGTATAGTTTGAGTAATTGGCACGTAAATAGTAGAAACCAGAGTCTGTTGGTTTAAATTCGATATTAACCGTTGCGGTAGTTCTTTCCCTATTTGCTATTTCACGGCGGTTTTCTAATTGTGCAGGAGCTAAAATTTCAGGTGCGCTTTCAATGTCTTCCGCAGTTAGGCCTATTCCACCTTTTAAAAAATTTAAATCACGGGTACTGTGATGCCTATTTTCATCCACTTGTGTTTTACGATCTTCGTAAGATAAGGCAAACCCAATACCAATGGTGTCATCAAGAAACAATTGAGTCCCATCAATACTAAATTTAGGAGAGTGTTTTTCGCGCAGCTCATTGTAAGCGTCTTGAATTTTTATTTTTAGGGTATTCTCACCTCGATCATACGCAGAGATCGATTTAACATTTACAGCACCACCAATTGAATTTAGGTTCATGTCAGGAGTCAGTGTTTTAAAAACTTCAATGGAACCAAGAGAATCACTCGTTATACCGTCCAAACCTACTTTTCGGTCATCTCCTGCGCCAGATAACTCAGCACCGTTCATATTTATTGCTACAAACTTAGGTCCTAAACCACGAACAGCTACGTATTTCCCTTCTCCTTCACTTCTTTCCAGTGTTACACCTGGCATTCTTCTTAATGACTCTGCGACATTTTGATCAACAAAGTTGCCCATGTCATCAGTTGCAATAACTGAACTAAATGCATTACTGTCTCGCTCAAGTGCACGTGCTTTTAAATCAGCTTGGTAAATACCGGTAACACTAATAATTTCAATATCATCTTCTGGTGTTTGAGGTTTACCTTCTTGTTTCGATAATGCACTAGAGATCGGCTTTTCTTTATTGTTAAGCTCATCAGCGGTTGAAGAGCTTTGCCCATAAGAGGGAAGGGCTAATAATAATGCAGCTGCTATTGTGCTGAGTCTCATGCTTTTCATGATTTTTCCTTTATATAAGAGCGTTGTGTGTAACAAAAATGATACTTAGATGTCTATTGCCACCGGTGGCATTTGTGTTTTATGACGTTAACACTTCATTAATAAATATGTCAATCGTTTAATATTCGGGCAGTTGATTTGTGACTACGTAGTTGAATATAGTTATAAAGTATTATTTGAAGTTTTAGTATGTGTTATTTAAGGCGCTGTAATCGTGGTTTGTTCATACTTTTAGATGTGTTCTAATTAAAAAAGAAAATAAATCAGCTTGGGTCGTTAATCTACTTATTTAAAAATTTATTATAAATACGAAAAGAGTATAAGGTTTTGTGCTAATAAACTTTTTATAGTTAAAAAAAGCGACTGACTGTTTAGTTAGCCGCTTTTTAAATTTATTTAGGAGCTGTTGATTTTTTCGGATTAAAATTTTTCCTAAATATCAATTTTATTACCTCTTCATATCACTCTTATGATAGAACTACACAAATAAATAATAAAAATTAAGCTAATACATGGTTTCCCTACAGCAGTGGCAGTCTCAGGGTTCATTTACCCAAATTAATGGTCATCAAATATTTACAAAAGTAGCCGGCGATGTAACAAAACCTGCAATACATGGCTTTCCAAGTGCTAGTTGGGACTGGGAAGGTATGTGGCAAGCGCTTAGTGAACATTATTTTGTAATTACACTCGATATGCTAGGTTTTGGTTTGTCAGATAAACCTAAAAATGCAGGCTATAAAATTACTGAACAAGCCGACTTATATACTCAATTTTTAAAAACGTTAAATATTAATGATATACATATTTTAGCTCATGACTATGGCGATACTGTGGCTCAAGAGTTATTAGCAAGGCAAGTACATAACCAAAGTGCCATAACGATCAATAGTGTTTGCTTTTTAAATGGTGGACTGTTTCCAGAAGTGCACAAACCCTTATTTATACAAAAATTATTATTATCTAAGTTTGGTTGGCTAGTGCCAAAATTAATGAATAAACAAAAATTTGCCAATAATTTAGTGACTATTTTTAGTAAAAGTACACCCCTTCAAAACAAGTGGTAGACACACTTTGGGAGTTGCTAATTCATAAAAATGGTTTAGCCGTTATGCCTAAACTCATTAGTTATATAAAGCAGAGGCAGCAAAACAGAGAGCGTTGGGTTGGTGCCATCATAAATAGCAATATACCACTTACGTTTATAGCAGGCGCAGAAGATCCCATCTCTGGTAAGCACATGATTGAACATTATAAAAAGCTGATCCCCAATGCGCGCATACAAGAGTTTGTAGAGCTTGGGCATTATCCGCAAGTAGAAAATCCAGATGCAATTACGCAGGCTTATTTGAATTTTAGATATTGCCAATAAAAACGCAGCTACTAAATTAAGTGCCGCGTTTATAAATTTTAGAACTCTGAGTATTTAGGCTTTGAACCTTAATATTTTTGCTTTGGTGCTTTTAATTGTTTTTCAAACTCATCTGAAAACAATATCGTGCCGTCGTCTTCCTCAGTAGGAAAGGCTGCAATAAGTAAATCATCCTCTTCAAGGCCTGGTGTCCAGCGACTAAACCAATCAGCAAGTGGAATTGCTTTAGCGCTACAACCAACCCATTCGCCAGTTGCCCATGCCTCTGCAAATTCGCGAGTTGGCCAAACTGGCACACAGTCGTCATCTTCGTTGGCAAGCATAACGCAGCCATCATCATCGTTTAAAATCCATACTTGTTTAAATTGTTGTACGGTTTCGAACATATAGGCTAGGCGTTTTTTTGCCCCAAGCCCTAAAATTACTGCTTGTTCTTCACTTAAATTTGGCGTTGTCATAATTAGCTCACTCTTAATTACTATATCTAAATTATATGCACACAAGTATATCGAGTTATATGACAGAGTGTTGAAAAGTTGTTATTTAATTTCAGCAATGCAGATCTAATTTGTATATTGACCAGTATAAGTCCTCACTAATTTGAGCGATCATTCAAAATAAGCTTGAATGTTTGTAAAAAGGCCACATTGTAGTAAGCATATACTTAATGAAGGATTAAAAAATGACAACCGATCTACTTGCTCCGTTTAAACTAAATAACACGATTGAGCTTAAAAACCGCGTAATTATGGCGCCATTAACGCGTTGTATGGCTGACGATAACTTAGTGCCAACACAAGATATGGTTGAATATTATGCTCGCCGTGCCGAAACCGGTTTAATTATTAGCGAAGCAACTATTATTCGTCCAGATGCGCAAGGTTACCCAAATACACCGGGTTTATTTACCAGTGAGCAAATTCAAGGTTGGAAAAAAGTAACAGACGCAGTGCACGCTAATGGCGGCAAAATGTTTGCACAGCTTTGGCATGTTGGCCGTGTTGCACATCCTCACTTTTTTGATGGCGATGTACTGGCACCATCGGCAATTGGCGTTGAAGGCTCTGTGCCTCGTATGCGTGAGCTTACATACATCACACCAAAAGCAGCGACTATAGATGACATTAAGGGCCTAGTAGCTGATTACGCAAAGGCGGCAGAAAATGCGATTGAAGCGGGTTTTGACGGGGTAGAAATTCACGGTGCTAACGGCTATTTAATTGACCAATTTTTACATTACGCTGCAAATACACGCAGCGACGAATACGGTCAAACGCCCGAAAATATGTCGCGTTTTGCACTAGAAGTAACCGATGCAGTTATCGCCGCTGTAGGTAATGAGCGTACTGCTTTACGTGTTACACCGGGTGCTTATTTTAATATGAGCGAAGATAACCGTGATAAAGCGGTATTTGATTACTTATTACCAGAGCTTGAGAAGAGAGATTTAGCATATTTACACGGCGGTATTTTTGACGACAGTACAGCGTTTGAGTCGCTTGAAGGTAAAACGACGTCTGAATTTTTACGTGCAGGCTACAAAGGTACATTAGTAGGCGTAGGCAGCTATACTTTTGAGTCAGCAAAAGAGGCTATTAACGATGCTAAGTTTGATTTAATCGCGATTGGTCGCCCACTTATCGCAAATCCAGATTACATTAGCAAAATTGCAAACGGTGAAGAATTAGTAAATTACAGCGATGAAATGCTAGCTGAATTAAAGTAACAGCTAATTATTATATTTAGTTATTAAGACACCCAAAGTTAAACCTTTGGGTGTCTTTTTTTGTACATATTCCCGCCATAAATCTTCCATATTTGTTTAACCTTTATGTAAATAAAGTTCATCCTCGTTGTCATATTTAAAATTCATACTGTGCTCGTTTTCATATTTCATAATTAAAACTAAACGGGACAACAATGTACGCCTTAAAAAACAAATCGCTATTGAGCATGGCTATTGCCATGGCTGTATCAACATCTACTTATGCTAACGACAGCACCATAGAAGAAGTAACCGTTGTAGCTAAACCAACGAGCTACGCTAACAATGTTATTGAGCCTGCAATGCTTGAGCAGCAAAGTTCGGTATCGAGCATATTATCGGTTATTGATAACTTACCAGGTATTAGCATAAACGAAGGTGATGCATTTGGTGGCGACGATTGGTCTACTACAATCACTATGCGTGGTTTTAGTATTGATGGGAACCAACAACAATTAGGAATGACCGTTGATGGCATTCCCAATGGTGGCTCTAATTACGGCGGTGGTGCTAAAGCTAACCGTTACTTGGAGAGCGAAAATTTAGCAACGGTAGAAGTAGGTCAAGGTACGTCTGATATTAAGTCGGCTTCACTTGAAGCACTAGGCGGGACATTTAACTTTGTAAGTAAAGACCCAAGCCTTGAAAAAGGCACTACCTTTGCTTATACATCAGGCAGCCACGATGCCACGCGTTATTATATTAAACACGAAACAGGCACTGTTTTTAATAACACACAAGCGTACGTAAGTTACTCGCAAACAGATACAAGCCGCTGGATTGGTTCAGGCAGTAATGGGGGCAAAGACAACCAACACGCTGAGCTTAAGTTTGTATCTAATTTTGACGATTTAACACTTACTGGTCGTTTATCTTACGATGATGTAAGCGAGACAAACTATAACAGCGTAAGCCTTGAGCAGTTTGAACAAACACCCGATTGGGATCAGCTAACATGGAATTGGACAGGAGTTCCGCATTTTGACCAAATGTTTGCAGAAGGTTGGGGAACGCTTCGTGAAAATACCTTAGGCTATTTAAAATTTGAATACGCGATTTCGCCAACTTCATTATTAACCGTTAGTCCTTATTATCATAAAAATTCAGGTCGCGGCGATTGGATCCCACCTTATTTAACAACGCCTGTTGATGAAAATGGCGACCCAACAACCGAGGGTGGCACTAATGCAGGCTCTTATGGTTTTGCTGATAGTGAAGGCAACCCGCTTGCACCCAATGCCGATTGTACGCAAAGTTTGAGCTGGCCATGGGAGTCGGGTCCTGGTTTAAATCCTGCGTGTTACGATGCAACAGCAACGCCTGTTATGTCTTACCGCCATACGCATTACAACAAAGATCGTTTAGGTGTAACGGCAAATTACCAAGCTACATTTGGTGATCACGATATCGAAGCGGGCTTTTGGTATGAGCAAAGCGAACGTGATGAATCGCGTGATTGGCACAAAGTAATTGATGCGCGTATTTATCATCACTTTGATAGCACGCCTTACTGGACACAATACAAAAACACTTTTGATACCGATACATTCAAATGGTACCTACAAGACTCGATTAATTTTGGTGACTTAACATTAAATATTGGTGCAAAACAATATTTAGTTGAATTACAAAAATACGACCACTTTGCTAACGAAAGATCAGATAAAGTAGATAGCGATTCAGACGTGTTATTTAGTGGTGGTGTATTGTATCAGCTAAATAACAGCACAGAATTATTTGCCAGTTACAGCGAGAATTTTTCAGCAATTAAAGACGGTGTACTTGAGCGAGATAGCTCAACACTTACAAACATAGAGCCAGAAACTGCCGACAACATCGACTTTGGTGTACGTTACCAAGCCGACAGATTAACCCTTACAGCAACGGCTTACAGTGTTAAGTTTGATAACCGCATTACCTTTATTGCCCCTGGTAGTGGCACAGATGGGATTGATTACACCATTGGTACAAATGGCTCGTACGTAAATGTAGGGGGTATTGACTCAAATGGGCTTGAGCTTGCAGCAAGCTATATGTTAACACCAAGCTGGAGCGTGTACTCGTCGTATACTAATAGCAGTTCTGAGTATTCGTCGGATGATCCAAATGCATACGATTCACAGGGTGTAATATTAAGAGATGAAAGTGGTAATGAGGTAGCACCGAGCTTTAGAAAAGGCGACAGCATAATAGATTCATCAGAAGATTTATTTGTGGTATCTACCGATTACTTTAGCGATGGCTTTCGTGTTGGTTTATCGGCTAAATACACCGGTGAGCGCTTAGGTGCATGGCAAGACGAAGACACTCGCACGCGTAATAAAGTAGACGGCTACACCGTACTTGATTTTAATGCAGGTTATTCAACTGACGTAGATGCAGGTCCGTTTAAAGCCATTGACGTATCGTTTGTTGTTTATAACGTTACTGACAAAAGCTACTTAGCAGGTGGTACTGGTAACGGCGCTACTTATTACATTGGCGCGCCACGCACCGCAGCAGTTACATTTACCGCTGACTTTTAATTAAGTTTTAGTAATTGAATTAAAATAAAGCCCATCATTGATGGGCTTTATTATATCAAAGGGCGCAAAACGCGATGAAAACGATTTTAAAAGTAACACTATTTAGCTTAAGTGTATTAGCGAGTAACTTTGCAACAGCAGCGCAAAATGTAGTGCTGGTAACGCTTGATGGAGTTCGCTGGCAAGAAGTATTTAATGGGGCTGATAATAGCTTAATTAATAATACTGATTTTGTTAAAAAGCCAGAGCAATTAAAGACCCAGTTTTGGGCAAAAACAGCAAATGAGCGCCAGCAATTACTAATGCCTTTTTTAACGCAAGTAGTGGCTAAAAAAGGGATTATAATTGGCGATAGAGCTAACGGCTCTACTATGTCGGTAAGTAACCCGTGGTATTTTTCATACCCTGGTTATAACGAAATACTCACCGGTGAAGTTGACGAAAATATAAATAGTAATAACAAAGTGCTCAACCCAAATAAAACTATTTTAGAGCGTTTAGATAAGTTACCTGAGTTTAAAGGTAGCACAGCCTTATTTGGTAGTTGGGATGTATTCCCATACATTGTAAATACTAAGCGCAGTAACGTGTATGTAAATGCAGGTTTTATGTCAATTGAAGAGAATTTATTCACTGATGCGCCACTGTTAAATGCGCTACAAAACGAAATCCCCAGTCCTTGGTATAACGTACGACTAGACAGTTTTACATATCGCTTTGCTAAAGCGTATATGTTGGCTAAAAAGCCTAAGTTGTTAGTGATAAGCTTAGGCGAAACCGATGACTTTGCGCATGATGGTCATTACGATCAATACCTTAAATCGGCAAGGCAAAGTGACGCGTTTATAAAAGACTTATGGGCAACCATTCAAACTACAGCAGGTTATAAAAATAACACCACACTAATCATTACTACTGATCACGGCCGTGGCAATAATGCCAACGATTGGCAACATCACAGCTCTAAACGTGCGCTTGCTGAGCTAGAGTTAGGTGAAAATAACTACCCAGAAGGAATTGTCGGCTCTGAACATATTTGGCTTGCAGCCATTGGCCCCGCAATAAAAGGTAGTGGCTTAATTAAAACTAAAAATGAGCTTAAACAAGCGCAAATAGCGGCGACCGTTTTAAAGGCGCTTGGGCAGAACCCAAATGAAATAAATTCAAATATGGCGCCTGCTATTAGCGAGATTTTAAAATGAAGAATCTATTAAAACCATTAACCCTATCTGCCTTGGTGTTGAGTTTGGTTATTAGCGCGAGTGTTAATGCCGCGCCATCTAAAATCCTATTTGGTTCGTGTGGGCATCAAGATAAAAACATACCCATATTTAATGCAATTAACAAAGAGCAGGGGGATTTGTTTATATTTTTGGGTGACAATATTTACGGCGATACCAACGATATGGATGTACTTGCCGATAAGTACCAACGTTTAGAGGCAAAGCCTGGTTTTAAAACGTTAAAAGCGCAAACGCCTATCATTGCCATGTGGGATGACCACGATTATGGCCAAAACGATGCAGGTAAAGAGTATCCGCATAAAGAGCAATCACGCCAAATTATGCTTAATTTTTGGGATGAACCTGTAAACTCAGCGCGTCGCACTCGTCCTGATGGAATTTATACCTCGTACATGTATGGTGAAAATGAGCAAACCATACAAGTAATAATGCCTGATTTACGTTGGAACCGTGATGCGCTAAACCATGTAGGTGAGCTTGAATACTACACTAAGCGCAAACTTAATAACCAAGGACCGTATAGTCCCAGTGAAGTGAAGGGTGCATCCATGTTAGGTGAAGCCCAGTGGCAATGGCTTGAACAAGAGCTTAAAAAGCCTGCTGCAATAAAATTGATTGCCTCAAGCTTACAGCTTTTACCCGATTTTACAGGTTGGGAGTCATGGGCAAACTTTCCTGAAGATAGAAACCGTTTATTTGCATTGATTAAAAAGCATAAGGTAAATGGGGTAGTGATCATCAGCGGCGATACACACTGGGGTGAAATATCAAAGTATCAGCAAAATCTTGATTACCCATTAATTGAGATGACCAGCTCTGGCTTAACTGAAAAATGGAAAGACGTAAGCCCTAACAAACACCGAGTAGGGGATTTTACTCATAACGTAAATTATGGTGATTTAAGCATCAACTGGCAGCAAACAGATCCCACTATTTCACTTAAATTAAAAGGCGTTGATGGCGAAGTAATAATGCAAAGTGACTTTAGTTTATCAAGTATTAGCCCTTATAAATAAACTCACTACTACGCACAGTATATAAAATAGATGCTGTGCGTATAAAAATCTGTAAATTAGTTCTTAACTCTCTGATTTATTAAAGCCAATTACCCGTTTGCGCTACCCCTAATATTGAAAATATCTTACACTGGTTTTATCTCAAGCAAGGTCAGTGTTATATGCTAAATATTATTCAATCAAACCGGATGGAAGCCCTGCAAGCGCAGTTCCACCAGCTGTTAAAAGTAAACCCATTGCAAAGCCCGTTCGACAAAGAAGTGGTGCTAGTCCAATCGCCGGGTATGTCGCAGTGGTTAAAAATAGGTTTGAGCGAAAACTTAGGGGTTGCAGCGCAGGTTGATTTTCCGCTGCCGTCGAGCTTTATTTGGCAGTTGTATCAGCAATTGCTGCCAAATGTCCCTAAAGAGTCGGCATTTAATAAGCCCAACCTTGCTTGGAAACTGTTTGCAATTTTACCAAACTGTATTGACGAGCCATTATATTTGCCGCTAAAAACCTATTTAGAAGGCGATATAGACGGGCAAAAAACCTTCGCGCTGTGCGAAAAAATAGCCGATGTGTACGACCAATATTTAATGTACCGACCGCACTGGATAGCCACATGGGATAGCGGCAAAGATGAGCTTGATGACGTAGATGTAGCCATTGCCCCATGGCAACCTGATTTATGGCGACGCATTGTAAAGCTAAGCCAAGAACTTGGGCAAAGCCAATTTCATCGCGCTAACATGCAAGGGCAGTTACTTGCAGCACTTGAGACTATGGATAATAGTTTACTGCCACAACGCATTAGCTTATTTGGTATATCGGCGATTGCCAGCTCCCAGCTAGACGTATTTGAAGCGCTGAGTAAAAAAACTGAGGTTATATTATTCTTTTTTAACCCAAGTGAGCACTACTGGGGCGATATTATAGATGAAAAAACAGCAGCTAAAATAAGCGCTAAATACGCCAAAATGCCGCTGGTGGAAGCGCAACAAAAAAACAAACCAATCCAGATGAAGAATACTACTTTATAGGTAATCCGTTGTTATCGTCGTGGGGTAAATTAGGTCGCGACTATTTTGAACAACTTGTACAGTTAGATGCCCGTTGGATTGATGGTTTTATTGATGTGTTTGACGACACCTTACTAGGGCAAGTACAAAGCGAGATTTATCAGCTTGCATTTAAAGGCGAATCACTGACTGATAACAAAGAGTGGTTTATTAACGACGAAGGTAAATTACCAATCAGCGCAACCGACACCAGTATTACGCTCAGCGATTGCCATACACCGCTTAGAGAAGTTGAGCGCTTGCACGACTACTTACTTAACTTATTTAATCAAAACCCAACGCTTACTCCCAAAGACATAATTGTCATGATGCCCGATGTAGGCACTTACAGCCCCTACATTGAAGCCGTATTTGGCGGGGCACAAGGCAGCCGCTTTATTCCTTATGCATTGGCCGATTTAGCCATAGAGCAAGAAAAGCCCGTCCTTAGCTCATTTGCGAGTTTAGCTAACTTACCGTTTTCGCGCTTTGGTGTGTCGGATATTCTCGATTTATTACAAGTTACGCAAATAGCCGAAAAATTTGGGCTTGAAGCACACGAATACGAGCAAATTCAATACTGGCTTGAACGTGTTGGGGTTAAATGGGGTATAAACGCAGCGCATAAAAGCAGCTTTGATTTACCCGCTATCGATTTAAATACCTGGCAACATGGGCTCAACCGTTTATTGCTTGGCATTGCCATGCGCGACGAACAATGCCCGTTTAACGGCATTTACAGCGCTGACGAAGTAGAAGGTATGGCGCTTGATACACTCAATAAGCTCGTGCACTTTATTGATGTACTGCAAAGCTTTAAAGAGCAGCTAACGCCTGATGACACGCTCACTAATAAAGCGCATATTTTAAGCGAGCTATTAAACGCCATATACGAAAGTGAAAGCGACGACAGCTGGGATTTATTAGTACTTCAAAACGTGCTCGAAGAGTTACAAAAACACCACGACAACGGCGATTACAGCAAGGCGGTTTCGCAGCGTATTGTTAGTTACTTAGTTAAACAAGGCATTCAAGAAAAAGGAGTAGGGCAGCGGTTTTTGGTCGGGCAAGTAAACTTTTGTACGCTTATGCCAATGCGCGCAGTGCCATTTAAAGTGGTGTGTATGCTGGGCTTAAACGATGCTGACTACCCGCGTAACGTACAACCCATTGGTTTTGACTTAGTGCCTTATTCTAAAAAACAAAAAGGTGACCGATCACGTAAATTAGATGACCGCTACTTATTTTTAGAAGCGCTACTGAGTGCCCGCGACAACTTATACATGAGTTACATTGGTCGCTCGTGTTTTGATAACCAACCGCGCATGCCATCAACCCTTGTAAGCGAGCTGTTAGAATACATAGGGCGCAGCTTTGTATTAAACGAAAAGAGTGAAAAAACGCTGCCCGCATGTCTAATCAATCAGCAGCATTTACAGCCCTTTAATAGCCATTATTATTTAGCCGATGAGCAAGCCAATACGGTGCTGAGCAACCACAGTTACAATCCAATTTGGCTGCCAAGTGAATCAATTAAACCAGAGCCAGTTATTGCGCTTGATGTGACTGTGCCAGATCAGCTAGATCTCGATGTGTTTATTAGAAGTGTGTGCAGCGCACAAGAGAGCTTTTATCAACAAACATTAGGTTTACGCCTGCCACAATTTAACGAAGTAGCAAAAGATGAAGAACCCTTTAGCCTAGATGCGCTGCGCCGTTATTTTTATCTTGATGAAATACTTGAAGCCAATATTAATGAGCAGCCGCTGAGTACCGAACAAATACTGCAGCGAGGTGAGTTACCTCAAGCCAATGTAGGCAACCTCATATTAGAGAGTATGGAGCACCGAGTTGATGCGCTTGCAGGGCAAGTAAAAGAGCACATAAAAAGCGGGAAAAATGAGCCAATAGAAGTTTTGCTTACCATTGAAGGCACCAAAATAGAGGGCTGGCTCAATCATGTTTATTTGCAAAAACAAGTGTTTTACCGCAGTGCGAGTATTAAAGCGAAAGATTTAATTAAAGGCTTTATTTATCACCTCGCAGCGCAAAGTATGGATCAACAAGTAGAAACATTGTTACTTGGGCTTGATAAGCAAATTACCTTTGCGCCAATTAATAAAGCTGATGCCGATGCATTGTTACTTGATTGGTTTGAGTTATACAAAGCGCTGCGCGCAGAGCCTGTGCCGTTCTTTCCGGTAAGTGGTTATGAATACGTTAAAAGCGGCGGCGATATAACAAAAGCAATGAGCAAATTTAGCCCGCAATACATAGGGCGAGGTGAGGGCGAAAATCCGTATATTCGCTTAACGGTGCAATCGCTAAACGACTGCCAAGAAGAATTTATAAAATGGAGTGATAAATTGCTCACGCCGTTATTTGAACACGCAAAGGAGAGTGACCATGCAAGCACTTAATCCTCTTACTATGCCGCTCATTGGTCAAAGCTTAATAGAAGCCAGTGCGGGTACTGGTAAAACTTATACAATTACGGGGCTGTATTTACGTTACTTACTAGGTATGCAAATAGAGGGTGAGTTAAATACGCCGCTCAGTGTTGAGCAAATTTTGGTAGTAACCTTTACCGACGCTGCCACCCAAGAAATTAAAGACCGCGTACGTAGCCGAATTATTGCTGCGCGCGACGCATTGCTTGGGCAAGACCCAAACGACGAACTCATTGAAGGCGTAATTGCCAAAATTGATGATAAGCACCGCGCGTTTGATTTACTCGATGCAGCTGCTAAATCAATGGACGAAGCCGCTATTTTTACTATTCATGGCTTTTGTCAGCGGATGCTAAAACAACATGCGTTTGAGTCGGGTGTGGCGTTTAATCTCGAATTTATTTTAGATGAGCGCGACATACTGCTCGAAACCATTAAAGATTTTTGGCGCGCGTTTGTATACCCACTTAATAAAGAACGCACCGATGCTATTTTAGATGTATTTGCCGCACCAGAGGCTTTATTCGCTCAAGTGGCGAGCATTTTAAACAAGGCTAATGCGCACATTACACCACAAATAAATTTAGATGATGTATGGAAAGCCCGTGACGAGTACATAACCCGTGTGCCTGCATTTAAAAAAGGGGTGTTAGAGCAAGAGTTTATAGGTGCTATTAAAGGCTCGGGTTTAAGCGGGTCTAAAACGCCAGCACGAAAGGGCAGCCTTGGTGCGCTTGAGGCATTTTGTTTAGGCGGCGATTTGTTTTTTGAATTTGGCACTAGCAAGTATTCGTTTGAAGTATGGAGTACAGAAAACTTAAGCGATGTAGCTAATTATAAAAAAATCAGCCATTATTTGTGCATCCATTACTGAGTCAGTTTGACGAGCTTGCCGCCCTAAATTACACCATAAACCAAGGGCTCAAAATAGCAGTTATACAACATGCAGCACGCTGGGTAAAAGGTGCAATAGTTAAGCGTAAGCAAGAGCAAAGCGTGATCACCCCAGATGACTTACTTACCAATTTACACAGTGCGGTTAATAACGAGCAAGGCGACGTACTAGCGCAAAAAATTGCGCAGTTGTTTCCGGTTGCCATGATTGATGAATTCCAAGATACCGATCCGATTCAGTACGGTATTTTTAGTAAAATTTATGGGCAACAAAATACCACGCTTGCCATGATAGGCGACCCCAAGCAGGCTATTTATGGCTTTAGGGGCGCGGATATTTTTACGTATATTGGCGCAAAAGAAGCTGTACAGACTGATCAGCAATTTACGCTGGGTACTAACTTTCGCTCAAGCACCGACATAGTCAATAGCGTTAATAGTTTATTTGGCAAACATGCTAACAGCTTTATTTATAACGACGCTATACCCTTTAACGCAGTAGCTGCTAAAGGTAAAAAAGCGGAAGACTCTTTTTTAATTGATGGCAAACCCGCGACCGCATTCGAATTTAATGTATTTGTGGATGAAGCCGCCGATGAAAAAAACAAACCAACCAACAAAGGTGTAGGGCAAGCACATTTAGCCACTCACTTTGCTAATAAAATAGTGACCCTGCTTGAAAAAGCAAAACAAGGGGATGCGTGTATTGGCAGTACCCCTGTCAGCGCTGCCGATATTTGTATATTAGTGCGCGACCGTGTTGAAGCGCAAATAATGAAAAAAGCGCTAGGTGATGCCAAAATAGCCAGCGTGTATTTATCGCGAGAAAGCGTTTTTAGCCAAGAGCTTAGCCATCACCTACTTAACTTTTTAACAGCGCTGCATGGACAATATGATGAGTCATTGCTGCGCGGTGTTTTAGCTGGTCCGCTATTTTGTTTAAGTTATAACGAAATACATGCACTCGCTGATGATGAAAATAAATGGCAAGACTACTTAAACTTTTTTGCACAACTTAGCCACATTTGGAACAAGCAAGGCGCTATGGCAATGCTTGAGCGCTTAATGAGCTATAACCAGCTAAGCGCTAAATGGCAAGGGTTAGGATATAACGTTGAGCGTTGGCTGACAGACTTTAGGCACTTGGGCGAAATACTTCAGCAAAAACAAATAGAGCTTGAAGGTACGCTACGTTTACTGCGATGGTTTGCACAAAAGGTAAGCCAACAAGACGGTGAAACAGTACAAGTGCGCCTAGAAAGTGACGCCAACTTGGTTAAAATTGTTACTATGCATGCCTCCAAGGGGCTTGAATACCCTTTGGTATTTATGCCGTTTGCCAGTGGCTATCGCGAAACAAAAGAAGCGCTTTATCATAATAATGGCAAGCTAGTTTACGATTTAAGTAAAGACGAAGATGCCCTTCAAAAAGCAGAACAAGAACGCCTAGCTGAAGATTTACGCCTATTGTACGTAGCACTTACGCGGGCGGTGCATTTTTGTGCGCTGGGGGTTTATAACATTGGGCAAGGGCAAAGTAGCCGCTTGGCTATGCAAAGTAGTGCTCTGGGTCATGTGTTATTTTCAGGGCTAGAGCTTACCAGTAGCCAAACATGGCGCACGCATTTAAGTGAATTTTGCGACGCTAATAGCGCAATGAGCTATCAGCAATTTACCTCACAAACGTTATTAGCGCAGGGCACGCTTTGCTTTAATAATAATGAAAGTGCGCAGCAAACGTTAAGTGTTAATAAAGTAACGGCAAATATTGAGCGTAACTGGCGAGCAACCAGCTTTAGTGCGTTGAGCTTTAAAAAGCACAGCGACCAATTAGCCCCAGGGCGAAGTGATGAAGATCACGAAAAAGACGAGTTTGCAGTGCAAGAGGACGAACTACCATCACCTTATAGTTTTCCTAAAGGGGCAAAGCCTGGTAGTTGTTTACACGAAATATTTGAACAAATAGATTTTACTAGCCCAATAGTTCACCCAACTAATACTGAGCAAAACTTATCTGAGGTAGTTAAGCGCAGCCTTGAAAAGTACCACATAGGTGAGCAATGGCGAGAAGTGGCTGAAAAATGGGTGCTTGATGTTCTTGCGTGTCCCCTAGATAACAGCCTTCTTTCATTGGGTGTGCTTACACCCAATGATTGCCTAGTCGAAATGGAGTTTAATTTACCCCTTGAGAGCTTAAGTGCACCTAAGCTAAACGAAATGCTAATTAAACATTTTGGTTTTGCACAAAGTAAGCTTGAGTTTTCGCAGGTAAAAGGCTTATTAAAAGGCTTTGTCGATTTAATATTTTGCTACCAAGGAAAATATTATATTTTAGATTATAAGTCTAATTACTTAGGCAGTACGCCAGCTGATTACGAGAGCGACATGCTTGAGCAAGCGATGAGCAGTCATCAGTATCATTTACAGTATTTAATTTACACCGTAGCGCTGCATCGGTTATTAAAACAACGCATAGCTGATTACTCAATAGAAACCCATTTAGGTGGTGTGTATTACACCTTTTTACGTGGGATGCCTGCAGGGCAAGGCGTGTACTTTAAAAAGCTTACTGTAGAGCAAGTAACTATTTTAGATGGCTTATTTAGCCAAGGAGCCATGCTATGAGCGATTTAAATGAGCAACCTGGCTTGTTTGACGATATAGACGAGACACTTAATGATAAAGCAGCAGAGCCTCTTGCTTCAAAAAATACAGCGCCAGATACTTCATTAGAGGACGTTGTGTTAAACAATGCTATTACCGAAGTGCCGTTACTTGAGTATTTATTAGCGCAAAAACGACTACGTGTAGTTGATGTAAAGCTCGCAGAATTACTGTGTGCTAATAATATTGAGCAAACTCATAATGAACTGTTTTATATTATTTTATTACTGTGCTTATCGCAGCAAAGCCAGCATAGCTGCCTAACTTTAAATGAGGTTGATTGGAATAATCCTTTTAACTTGCGCAATAGTGACTTTAATAAACTCGATGGCAATGTACCCAGTACGCTAAGCCCGTTTGGTGATGACTTTAACGTACACACAGCGCTTAGTTATTTACAAAGCCATGAAAGCGTAGGCGAAAATAAACCACTGCAACTGTTTAACGAGCGACTTTATTTTGCGCGCCTTGCCGGTTATGAGCAAACACTCGCGGATAGATTACTAAGTATGAGCGAGCGAAAGCTCAATATTAACAATGAAGTATTGGCTGAACTTTTAAATACCTATTTTCCTGCAGATTCTGCAATTGAAACTGATTGGCAAAAAGTGGCATGTGCGATTGCCGCCACCAAAGGCTTTAGCGTGATCACGGGTGGTCCTGGGACAGGTAAAACCACCACAGTGACTAAGTTACTGGCTATTTTACAGTCACTTTATAAAACCGCGCCGCTTAGCATTAAGCTGGTGGCACCGACTGGTAAAGCCGCTGCACGTTTAAGTGAGTCTATTTTGGGCGCTAAAAATATGCTCACAACGATTCCTGATGATATAAAAACGCTGATACCGCAAAGCGCCCAAACTATTCATCGCTTATTAGGCGTAAAACCGTTTACTAATAAATTCAGACATAACAAAAGCAATCCGTTGCATTTAGATGTACTAATTATTGATGAAGCCAGTATGGTCGATTTATCGCTGATGGCTAAATTAATAGAAGCACTTCCTGCGCACGCGCGATTAATACTCCTAGGTGATAAAGATCAGCTTGCCTCGGTAGATACCGGCAGCGTAATGAGCGATTTATGCCAAGGTTTAATACTTGGACAAACGCCACGCTACTCGCAAGCACGTTGTGATGAGCTAAATAGCTTATGTTTTAATAATGAGCCTAAGCTCGTAGCGCAAAGCGTGAGTGAATTTAAACTCGCAGATTGCGTTGCCTTTTTACAGCACAGTTATCGATTTGATGCACAAAGCGGCATTGGTCAACTCGCACTTGCGGTAAACACCAATAACACCGGTATTTTAAATTACGTTGAGCAAGAAAGTACTGAAGGGCGTTTTAACGATGTAATTTTAGATTACGACTTTGTAGCAAAACCGATTGAAAAGCTAGTTAAAAGTGCAGCAAGTCATTATGCAAAATACCTTAACTTAATTGCCCAAGGTGCAGATGTTGCACAGATACATGCTGCTTTTGCTAGTTATCAGCTTTTAGCTGCGGTACGAGAGGGCGATTACGGCGTGCATAGCTTAAATCAGCGAATAGAGCGCGTGTTGCAACAGCAAGGTTTAATTACCGTAAGTCCTAATACTCACCACTACACGGGTATGCCTATTATGGTGAGCCAAAACGATTATCAACTTAAGTTATTTAACGGTGATATTGGTATTTTAATGCCTGATGAAAGTAATCAACTCAAAGCCATATTTATTGATGAGCAAGGTAATCAACGAGCATTTTCACCTGCACGACTCCCTGCGCACGATAAAGTCTATGTAATGACTATTCATAAATCACAAGGTTCAGAGTTTAGCTACACAGCCATGGTACTGCCACCGCTAAAACAAGCGCGCATGGGTATTAACAGGCAATTAGTGTATACGGGAATAACCCGCGCTAAAAACACCTTTGAGCTGGTGGCTGACAAAAAAGTACTGCAACTTGCAATGAATAAAAGCGTATCAAGAGCATCTGGTTTGTATGAAAGGTTACAATTTTAAGCTTAGTTTGAATTTTTGATTAATAATTTAGCTTCAAACTACTTGTTATTTATCGCGTTATTATAAATGTCTTCTATACTAAAATTAACTTTATATTGAATGTATTCGGGCGTGTTGATCTTTGGTGAGTGAATTTGCAGCAGTGTGTTTGGTTTTTAGGCAAGGCAGAGCCTATGTAGTGTGGTATTCCCCATAAATAGGCGATAACGTAGTATAAATACCAAACATACGCTGCCCTTTGGGTTCTTTCTAGGGACGATTAACTCTTTGTTGCTCGGTTTTTACTTAGCCCACTAGGTTACAAACCTCGCGCCGTGATTTAATCGCCCCTAGATTGAACAAATTTCAATCCACAAAGGTCAACACGCCCTAGTAAGGATATTAATGTTTTTTTCTAAAAATAAGCAAAATGAAATAGCCTCTTTAAAAGCAGAACTCTATCCGTTACAACAAGTGTGGGAAGGGCTTTACCGAGAGATGTTAGTACTAAACATTCTTTATGATGGTAGAATTTCGCACGCTAATGATAGGTTTTTAGAAAACTTAGGCTACAACGAAGACGATCTTACTAATAACTCTTTTGATGATTTTATTACTGAGTCGTCTCGTCAATCTTCAGAATTTAAAAGCCTACAGCAAGCTATAAAAAAAGAAGGGCATTGGGGTGGCGCATTACAAATAATACGCCGTGATGGTAAATCAGAATGGCTTCGCTTAATAGTTCATCCGGTGAAAGGCGAGCAAGATCAACTTCTTTATTTTTCTATATTTGGTAGTGTGCTTACAAAAACAATTACAGCTTCTCGCGAGCAAAGCGACACTATTAAAGCAATATATCGCTCTATGGCTGTAATCGAATTTGATTTAGAAGGACATGTTTTAAAAGCTAATGATCAATTTTTGGTAGCTATGGGCTATAAAGAAAGTGAAATTATAGGCAAGCACCACCGTACATTTTGTGAGGGATCAGAAGCAAACTCTCAAGAGTACTTGCAATTTTGGACTAAGTTGCGGGAAGGAAAATTTATTGCGGAACGTTTTAAGCGCGTAGATAAACATGGCAATATTGTATGGTTAGAAGCGTCATACAATCCAATCTCAAATGATGCAAATGAACTTTATAAAGTAATGAAATTCGCGACAGTTATTACAGAGCAAGTAAATCAAGAAATAGCAATATCACAAGCGGCCGAAATTGCTCATGGCACCTCAACCCAAACCGATAAAAAAGCAGAGCAAGGTGCGCTTGTTATACAAGATACAGTCGCTGTTATGACTGAGTTGGCCGTTAACATGGAGCAAGCTGCTAGTGAAATATCAGCGCTCGATCAGCAGTCACAACAAATTGCGAGCATTGTACAAAGTATCAGCAGTATTGCCGAACAAACAAATTTATTAGCGTTGAATGCCGCAATTGAAGCAGCTAGGGCTGGAGAGCAAGGTCGAGGTTTTGCTGTTGTTGCAGACGAAGTAAGGTTGCTTGCATCGCGTACCTCAAAAGCAACAGAAGAAATTGTTGAAGTTGTGCAGCGTAATCAATCACAGACACAAAATACGGTGGCTGTAATCGAGAAAGGTAAAGAGAAAGCAGAGCAAGGTTTAGCATTATCTAAAGAGTCAGGTGATGTGATGCAGGAAATTCAACAAGGTGCGCAAGAAGTTGTGAATTCTATAGGGCAATTTACTAATGAACTTAAAGCTAATGGTTAGCCTAATTGTCTCCTCATTTTAAAGCTGGTCTTCCTAAAGCACTTAAACATTAAAGGTTTAAATGCTTTAGAAAAACTTAGCCACATTTGCATTCATAAACACGAAGCTAACCGAATTAGTTTAATTTTAATACTCCTCAGTGTAATCTTTTAAATCAGTCCAATAATTTCAAATTTAACAATTATCGTTTTGTTAACCCATTAATAAATGTGAAATAAATTATTTCCCAACACAAATGATAATAAAATGTTGCATTTTAGTGGTTTGTTCCTAATACTGTTGAATGCCTGAGCTGACAAGCTCAAGTACATTGAACATGAATACCTTAAATATAAATAACCTGAGCTTTAGATAGTAAATCTATCTCAAACTGCTACTTCAGCGCCAACTGCGATTGCAACAGATCCACTACTGACGAGTGAATTAGCCTTGTTTTCACTGAAAATCGCTGGCTTAGAGAAAAACAAATTTGACTATCATTGTGGTTCAATATGTTAGTAAATCTATTAGTTAGAGTTGAGGTTAAATAGTAAATATAAAACACACCACATTAAGGAATTGTATGAACAACAACAAACGCACACACAAACTAATAAAACCAAGCCATTTACTTGGTGCGGGACTCGCTATGTTAATGAGTTTTTCCGCAGCGAGTAAAGATTACAAAATTATATTAATTCATGGCTTACAAGTGTCGCAAATAACAAATAAATCAGGCAGTGATGTTGTCAATGATGGTGAAACATATTGGCAATCGTACTGGAGTAATCGCGCTGACGAACGCATTGATTGGCCTTCATACGAGCGTGTAGAGGGTAAAATAGCCACTGATTGGGTTTGGCCTAAGTTGAAACAAATTTCGCGTTCTAATTTGTGTAACGATGGCTGTGTGCTTGTAACTCATTCTACAGGTGACTTAGTTGCACGCCATATTATTGATAATCAAGAAAACTGGTTAGAAAACGCGGGGCTACAACCGCTTAATATTGTTGCTACGTTTGATTTGGCAGGGGCTGGCGGTGGAAGTGAGCTCGCTGATATTGCAGTGAGTGCATTAACCGGTGCTTCATGGAACTTTGCGATAGATGCTGCACTCAAATGGTGGTTAGGCAGCGATGTAACGCAAGCAATTGGTGTATTACACGATTTAAAAGTAAATAATGCACGTAAAATTTCACCATTTCCTGACGCACGCACACCACGCTTACGTTTTGTTGCTGATGGTAATGCATACTTAGGCCTAACGGGTGGTTTTTTAAGAGGTAACGATGACTCCGTTGTAGCATCACACTCATCATGTGGGGCAAGTTCTGTAGGATCGTTTGGAAGCTGTAGCCGCAGTATCGATACAGATGGACAGTTAGATTCACAAGGCGATGCAGTAACAAGCTTTATGCCAAACCATTATCCTATGATGATGAGTGATAGCTATAGCCACAATGAAATTCATAATGCACAACGCAAAGGTAATGTAACTATTGCGATGAATAATGTGAATGTTGATGGCCAAAACGTAGGTTTTAATACGTTTGATGAATCAACAGGTACTTGGTTTTGGAAAAAACAATACCGGTACATAAAGGATTCTAATAATTTAAGTGCATCGGCGCTTATTTATAATGTGATTCCATAATATAAAAGCGTGCAGTTACTAACTGCACGCTTTATGCAGGATATGAATATAGCCTATGAAAAAATTTTATCTGATCACTTTAATCATTAGCGTTGCTTTATTTGTGCTGTGGTTTACAAATAATAATGACTCAAAAAAACTGGATGAGACAGAAAAAAACCAATATCAAAGTCTCTTAGTGCCCCAAATACAGATCCTGTAAAAGTAATAGCCATTGATGTACCTAAAGTAAAAAAAACACCATCTAAACAACAAATTGCTTTTAATGAAGATTTAACAAAAGCAGCTGAACAAATAGTTATGCAATACGAAAGTGCACTTAAATTTCCTCCTTATTCTCAACCGTTGAGCACATTAGATGAGGATCGTCTAAAGCCAAACCAGTTTTATCCGGTATCGAGCCCAATTGACGAAACTGGCTCTGCGCTTACGTTAAGCCTTGAGCAGTATCGTTTTGTATACCCAGAAGAAATAAGGTTAAACGTAAGCGCGCAAGGGCTCGGTAAAGTGGTGGTTGAGCTGGCAAATACAGACACAAAAGAGGTATTAAATACTCATACTGGCAGTGCACACGAAGGAGAGGCGAGTATAACGTTTAAAGCTAAAGAAGATTATCCTCGTAGTTTACAATTGTTTGTAGAGGCTGATGTGGCAGGTAAAAAAGTACCCGTAGTTGCGCAAATTCAATATATGCCACCAAGTGCAACCTTAATTGGCTTTAATACAGCCTATGCACAAAATGAAAATATGCTTATACCAGCAAATCTAACCGTCATAAAAAGCGGTTTATATCGGGTGAGAGCTAATTTATATAATGGTGATACACCACTAGCTCATTTAGTATCAAAGAAGAGGTTAACGCAGGGGAGTCAAACACTTAATCTAAAAGCTCACTGGTCTGTATTACCACAAGGTATTACAGAAATGCGCTTAAGTGACTTTGTTGTTGAGAGAATGTCACCAAGCCCAGGTGAGCGAAACAGCTTTGGGAATAGTGAAATAAGTCAATTTGATATTAACGATTTTTCGTACGATAGCTTGCAGCAATTACCCTATCAGGCTAATGCACAAGAAAAGCTGAGCTTGGAGTTTTTACAAGGCTTAGCTGAGAGTTGAAAATAGAGCGTAATACTAAATTGGTAAATTATAAGAGTTTGTATATAAATACAAACCCTTAAATTAGTTAGCTTAGATTTATAGTAACAACACTTGGCGTTTCTTGTTCATCAAGTTCATTAGTAACAGGCACTTTAGGAATGTCGGGTTTATCAAGGGCGATATCACCACCATTAATTACTTCACCGGTTTGTAAATTTTTAAAATCAAATAGATCAGCATCGGCCAAATGCGAAGGAACTATATTTTGCATTGCAGTAAAAATGCTTTCTATACGTCCTGGGTGCTCAGCATCCCATTTAGCGAGCATCGCTTTTGTATGTTTACGTTGTAAGTTTTCTTGCGAGCCACATAAATTACAAGGAATAATAGGGTAACCTTGTGCAAATGCGTATTGGGCTATATCGGTTTCTCTGCAATATGCAAGCGGGCGAATAACCATGTGCTCACCGTTATCACTCATTAATTTAGCGGGCATACTCTTTAGTTTACCGCCGTAAAACATATTTAAAAACAAGGTTTCAATCATGTCGTCGCGATGATGGCCAAGCGCAATTTTTGTAGCACCTAGCTCTTTTGCTGTGCGGTATAAAATACCACGACGTAAACGAGAGCAAAGTGAACAGGTTGTTTTCCCTTCAGGAATAATATCAGTAACAATACTGTAAGTATCTTCTTCTACAATTTTGTATTCAACATTTAATTTATCAAGGTATTGGGGCAATACATGCTCAGGAAAATCTGGTTGTTTTTGATCAAGGTTTACAACAACTAGATCAAACTTTATTGGTGCAACACGTTTTAAATGCTGCAGCATTTCAAGCATTGTATAGCTGTCTTTGCCACCTGATAAACACACCATTATACGGTCACCTTCTTCAATCATATTGAAGTCCATAACGGCTTGACCAGTTTGGCGACGTAAACGCTTTTGCAGCTTATTTAAGTTAAATTGAGCTTTAGCTTGATCTGAGTGTGACAATTACGCCCCCTAGTAAAACAATGCAGCAAAGTTATTTGCTAAAAATAAAGGGGCGTATTATACCCAAACCACCTGAATATGCGAGTTTAGGATGTAATTAAACGCGGTATTTTTAGCAAGTAAGGTACGTGCTGTTATTTGCTAAAATATTTTTTGGTTAATCTAGCTTTTTTGCCAACGGGCTTACGTAACCATCGGGTTTAAGTGCCAATACATCGCAGTCAAGGCTATCAATTACATGCTCTGCAGTATTACCTACAAGTGCTGCACTTAAACCTGTACGACCTACAGTACCAATAACAACCAATTCACTATTTAATCGCTTAGCCACATCAGGAATTACATCCTCTGGTAAGCCTTCTTCAATAAAACATTGTTCTTGGCTTAAATTAAATTCAGCGGCAAGTTCATTGGTTGATTCGTGGTGATGTTTTTTAACTGATTCGTTATAAAGTCCAGGGTTAAACTCAGGGATTTCGATAGCGATATTAACGGGGGTTGCAGGGTAGGCATTAACTAAATTGAGTGTTGCATTGGCGAGTCCACATAAAAATTGTGCATCTTCGATAACTCGTTTATTAAGTGCTACATGTTCTTCGTTTTCACTAACTGCATTTACAGCAGCTAAAATATTTCCGTTTGCTGGCCATGCCATTTCTTTTACAAACAATACCGGAGCTGGGCATTTACGTACTAAGTGCCAATCTGTAGGGGTGAAAATAACGGATTTAAGTGCACCATGTTGATGTGTGCCTTTAATTACTAAATCGTACTTTTCATCAATTACGGCATCAATAATAGCTTCATAAGGGCGGTTATGCCATACAACTTGAGTTTCAATACTTATATCTTTGTAGGGAGAAACCAAATCACTTAGCCATAGTTCGCGGTCTTTAACAACAGCGTCGCGCATAGCTTCTCGTTCATCGCCAGAGAGCATTGTGGTCATTTCATAAGAGAAGTCATAAACCGTCATAAAGGCGGTAATACTTGCGCCAGATTTCTTAGCTAAATCTATTGAACGTGCTAAACCGTGTTGATCGTCTTTGGTAGGGTCAATAACTGCAATAATGCGTTTAATAGTGTCCATGTGCTACTCCATTTACTTAACGGGTGTATTTTTAGTGTAACGTAAATACAAAACAGTTAAAGGGGTAGCACATAAATTGTTGTTCTAAATCAAACTATTTTATTTAGCAAGATTTAACAATTGCTGCGGCTTTAGCTAATGCATTGTTATCTAAAATAGTAATAAATTTACCTTCTACTTTAATTAAGTCAGCTTTTTGAAAACGGCTTAATAAGCGGCTAATAGTTTCTACGGTAAGGCCTAAGTAGTTACCTATTTCACCACGAGTCATGGTAAATCTAAATTCTTTACGCGAAAAACCACGCTCGCCAAAACGCTCTGACAGGTTATAAATAAAACTAGCTAAGCGTTCTTCTGCTGATTTTTTATTAAGTAATAACAGCATTTCTTGATCGTATGTAATCTCACTGCTCATTAAACGCATAATTTGTTGACGAAGTTTTGGTAATTTACCAGCAAGTTCATCAAGTGTATCAAATGGAATTTCGCATACCATTGACGTTTCGAGTGCTTGCGAAAAGCTCTGATGCGCCATTTTGCTTATCGCGTCAAAGCCTACCAAATCGCCCGCTAAATGAAATCCAGTTATTTGCTCATCGCCTTGTTCTGATAGTGTATAAGATTTAAATGAACCTGAACGTACTGCATAAATAGCTTGTAAAGGGGCGCCTGATTCAAATAAGTAGTCGCCTTTATGGAGTGGTTTTTTTCGCTCAATAATTTCGTCAAGCTTATCCATTTCTTGGCCATTGAGTGAAAATGGCAAACACAATTGACTGATACTGCAGTTATTACAGCTAATAGCACAATTGCTTTTAGCGCGACTTTGAGAGAAATCCATATTTTAATCCGTTTTTAATTTTTATGCACGACGTTGTCTAGATTAGTGTACCAGCTTGTCGGTTGCAATAATCAATAAGTAGATACCATACCAAATTATAACACTGCCTAATACAATGCGAGTCCATGGATGGTTAATAATACTATTTAGCTTTTGTGCGGTGATACCTAAAGTGATCATTGCCGGAAAAGTACCTAAGGCAAAAAAGCATCACTAAAGCGCCATCTAAAGCACTTGGACTAGTCATCGCCCATGTAAGCGCTGAGTATACAAGTCCACAAGGCAGCCAGCCCCACAATGCACCGTAACCTAGGGCTTTAAAAGGAGAGTTAATAGGCATTAAATATTTATTTAGCTTAACAATGTGTTGCCATACCAAGGTTTTACCTATTTTCTCTAACCATTGCAGCGTAGGGCCCAAGCGCATTATATATACGCCAACGAGGAGCATAAAAATAGCTGCAATGAATGAAAGGGCTAAAGAAAAAGACGTATTTTGCCTAGCAAATTGACTACTAATACCAGCAACAAGCGCGCCTGCTGCCATGTAGCTCAGTGCGCGTCCAATATTATAGGCAAATGAATAGGTGAATGTTTTGCGTTTATCGCTTGCCAGTTGTAGTGAGCTTGCAATACCGCCGCACATAGCAATGCAATGGCCGCTGCCTATTAGCCCCATTAAAAATGCGCTGGTATAAAGAGGGTCAATCATTACTTTTATTATGTTGCTCTTTGTCATCTTCAAACAAAATACTATGACCTTGTTTGTTTAAATCAGAAAACTGCTCACTTTTTACGGCCCAAAAAAACACGCCAATAGCAATAATGACAAATAAAATGGCAATGGGGATCAAAATGTAAATTATGCTCATAACTTTAATAGCCTTAGTGAATTACTAATCACGATAATTGAGCTGGCAGACATGCCAATAACAGCCATCCACGGAGCAACTAAGCCTAATGCCGCCAATGGTAATATGGACGCATTATACAATAGAGACAGCGCAAGGTTTTGTTTAATAATACGCCGGGTTTGTTTTGCAACATTAAGTAAATGATCGATTGAAGCTAAATCGCTATTAAGAAGCACTACATCGGCGCTATTTTTTGATATGTCAGCACCTGTTTCCATTGCAATGGATAAATGCGCACTGGCAAATACAGGACTGTCGTTTACGCCATCGCCGACCATTGCAACTACTTCGTTTTGTGACGCCCATTGTTCAACGGCTGTTTGTTTATCTTGTGGCGAACATCCAGATTGCACACTTTCAAGGTTGAGTTGTTTAGCTACTTTTTGCCCAGCATCTGATGCGTCACCAGTTAACATATGGCACGTTAAATTTTGCGATTGAAGTGAGTCTATAAGCTTTTGAGCATCGTTTTTCACTTTATCAATAAAGTAAAAACGTGCAACAACTTGCTTATTAATATACAAGCTCGCTTGTGCATTTGATTTTTTGCTATCAAACCAACCACTTTTACCAATTGCGTAATGATTGTTTGCATCTTGTGCGCTAATTCCCAGACCTGGATGCACTTCAACGTTATCAAGGTTGTGGTGAGCAGGGGTAATTTCATCAAATGCGCTGGCGATAGGGTGTTCAGAATAACGCTCTAACATAGCTGCCATATCTAGCACTTGCGCTTTTGTGTATTGCTTATCGATTATATCCACTTCATCAAGGCTAAATTTACCTTGGGTGAGCGTGCCTGTTTTATCAAACGCAAATAACGTAATTTGTGAGAGTGTTTCGAGCACATGCGCTTGTTTTATCAACACGCCTTTACGAGTAAGTGTTGCAACCGCGCATGTAAGTGCGGTTGGTATCGCTAAACTCAGGGCACATGGGCAGGTAGCAACTAAAACCGAAATGGTGATCCAAAATGCGTGTTCAGGGTCAATTTGGTACCAGCCAATAGCTGTAAGTGAAGCAAATATAAGTAAAGACGCAATAAACCATTGCGCAACTTTATCTGTAATTTCAACCAGTTTAGGACGTTTAGTTAATGCGTTGTGTTGCAAGCGTATAATTTGATTTAAAAGCGTATTTTGGCCAATTTTATTAATTTTTATTTTAATAACGCCGTCGTGGTTAACGCAACCGGCATAGACATTGTGACCAATAAATTTAGTGACAGGCTGGTGTTCTCCCGTCATCATTGATTCATCAACCGTAGTTTTACCTTTAATAAGTTCGCCGTCGGCAGGGATTGTTTCACCCGCTTTAATGAGTACTACGTCATTAAGTTTTAGTTTTTTGGCTGCAATTATAAGTTCTTCACCACTGTCGTTAATGGTGCGGGCTGTTAATGGCAATAATTTTTGTAAGTTGGCAGTAAATTCGCTCGCTTTTAAACGCGCTCTAAATTCAAGGTACTTACCTAATAAAAGTAAAAAGGTAAACATGCACACAGATTCAAAATACACTTCGCCGACTTGCATAAATGTGGCGTAACAACTTGCACTAAACGCACCAAAAATAGCCAGTGATACGGGTAAATCCATATTGAGCTGTTTTGCTTTTAGTCCATTTATAGCATTGGTTAAAAAGGGGAGTGCACTGTATAAAATAACCGGAGAGGCTAGTACTAAGCTGATCCATCTAAAATACTGCTCAAAATTGCTGTCCATACCGGAGAACATGCCAAAGTACATGGCAAATGCAAACATCATAACTTGCATGGTCATTAAGCCTGCAACACCTAAACGGCGAATATAGGCTTTGGCGGTTTGCTGTTTTTGTTGTGCTTCAATATCTGATTGAAACGGGTAGGCTTTATAACCAATTTTAGCTAAGGAAGTAATAACTTCACTTAATGGGGTGCTGGTTTTATCCCATTGGATCATCGCGCGGTTGGTAGATGTATTTACATCAACCCGTTTTACAGTATTTAAGCTTAAGAGTTGTTTTTCGATAAGCCATGCACACGCTGCGCAGGTTATACCTTCAACGCTCAACAATACCTCAGAGATATTATCGTTAGTGGCTATAAATTCGTCTTGAATGTCTTCGTTGTCATAACTTTTTATAAATGCGAGTTGCTCAGGTACTAGCTGTTCGACTTTTCCAGCGCGAACTGTTCGGTATTTATAGTAGTCGGTCATACCTTGATCAACAATATTTTGCGCAACAGCTTGGCAGCCAATGCAACACATCGGCTGGGCTTTATCGTCAATGATAACGCTTGCGCTAAATCCGGTTGGCACACTTTCAAGGCAATGAAAGCAAAAGTTAGACATAGTAATGACTACTTATAGTTAGGATTAACTAAAACGGTTTCAGCCGTCGGTAGAACAATGTTCTCTTTTAGTTTCCAACTACCATCAATTGGCTCAATAAATACAGAATATGCACCCGCTGTGTACTCATCAAGTAATGCAGTAAACTCTTGATTGGCATTAGGCGTAAGTGTGGCTTCAAAGTCATGCGCTTTAATGGTGCGATGGTAAAACGAGAGCTTTAATACATGCACATTGCTGCTATCGCCTTTTGTAAATTTAAAGCTTACACGTTCATTAGTAACATTTAATTCGCCGTGTAAATAAAGTGCTTTTGCTTTTTCAAACTTGGTTAATTCTAAGTTTATTGCTTTCCCTTTTTTGTAGTAGTCGTCAACAACCATATCTGGGCCGTTACCTATCGCCGTAATAAACAAGCTAATACAGCCAATAATGGCAACTAACGGAAAAAAGATTAAAAACCAAGGCCAAAAATTTTTATACCACGGAGTAGGTTGCATAGTGTCTCTAAAATTAGTTTAGGAAGCGTTATTTTATAGGAATTATACGTAAAAGACTAAAAAAAGCCTCACAGTGGAGGCTTTTTTGATCTGGATTAATCTATTGAATTAAATAAATTAATTTATAAACATTTTATTAACCGCGTGCTTATTTATCTTGCGATAAACTGTAAACGTAGGCTGTTAATAAGTGAATCTTATCTTCACCTAAAATGTCTTTCCAAGCAGGCATTACACCAGCACGGCCGTGGTTAAGCGTTTCTTCAACAGCGCGTTGAGAGCCACCGTATAACCAAATGTTATCAGTCAGGTTAGGTGCGCCAAATGGTAGGTTATGTGCAACCGACCCTTTACCATCAGCACCGTGACATGCGGCGCACATTGCAAACTTAGCGGCACCTGCTGCTGCATCTTTTTGGTTAACAGTACGGCCAGAAAGGCTCAGCACATGTGCTGTCATTTCTTTAACGCCTTGCTCGCCAAGAGCTGGGCCCCAAGCAGGCATCGCTGCAATACGACCATTAAGCAGAGTTTCTCTAATTTTGTCTGGTGTACCGCCATATAACCAATCTTTATCAGTTAGGTTAGGGAAGCCAGTTCCACCACGCGCATCAGAGCCGTGACATTGCGCACAGTTTTGTGAGAATAAACGCTGACCAATTTCGATGGCTAATTGGCCATCTGTTTGCTCATGTTTGTCGCCATTTTTTAGAGCAACTTGCTGCGCTGCGTCACCTTCAAACTTAGAATTAACTAAATCTAAAACCGGCACTTGTGCAAGTCGGTTAAAAATAGGACCAAAGCGTTCTTCTGCGGCTTCGTACTCTTTATCGAGTTTAACAAAACGACCTTCAGCTTTGGCCTCTGCAACTGCTTTTTTAGACTCAGCTAAAGACGTAATACCTTGATTAGAACTAGTCCATTTACCTAACCCTTCCCAGTTACCTAAACCTGGGTAAGCTGCAAGGTAATATACTGACCAAATAAAAGTTGCGAAAAACATGTAAGTCCACCATTTTGGTAGTGGATTATTTAGCTCTTCAATGCCGTCAAATTCATGTCCACAGCTTTCACCTTCTTTTACGCCAGCATAGTTTTTTAAGTTCCAAACTAATAAGCCAAAGATGATGCATAAGCATGCAAGGGTTAATACAATAACCCAAATACTCCAAAAGCTAGTCATTTTTCAGACTCCTTTTCCTCGTTAGAGAGTGTGTTGTTATGTTTTTTTTCATCTTCGAAAATGGCATTAGCAGCGCTATCAAAACGATTTTTGCTACGCTTGCTGTATGCCCATACAACAATCACAATAAACAATACTAAAATTACCAGAGTCAAAATGCCTCTGTATGTTCCGTAATCCATAATAATTTACTTCAAGTGGGTACCAAGTTGCTGTAAATACGCGATTAGAGCTTGCATCTCTGTTGCGCCTTCGCCGTTATTCATAGCGTTAACTTTTTCAACATCAGCTTTAAGTTCTTCGTCGCTGCCATAACCTAGGCCCGGGTGTTTAGGGTTTTCTGGGTTAATAGCAAAAGTATCACGGAAAATTTGTAGTTTTTTCAGAGTCAGGCTTGTATCTACCTTATCCTCTGCTAACCAAGGAAAACCTGGCATATTCGACTCAGGAACCACGGCACGTGGGTCAACTAAGTGAGCATAATGCCAATCGTCCGAGTAACGTTTACCAACGCGAGCAAGGTCAGGACCAGTACGTTTAGAACCCCATTGGAAAGGGTGATCCCATACTGATTCGCCTGCTACAGAGTAGTGACCGTAACGCTCAACTTCATCACGAAAAGGGCGGATCATTTGTGAGTGACAGTTATAACAACCTTCACGTACATATATATCACGGCCTTCCATTTCTAAAGCGTTAAGAGGGCGTAGGCCTTCTACAGGTTTAGTTGTGTCGTCTTGGAACATTAGCGGAGTAATTTCAACTAATGCACCAAAGCTGATAGCAAAAACAGTCAGAATAGCCATAAGGCCAACGTTTTTTTCTACTATCTCATGTTTATTTTGTGAATTTTTATTGCTCATCATCTCACTCCGTTATGCTAATTGTGCTTGCGCGTCTAACTTCAGAGATTCTTTCTCAGCTGAAATTGTACGGAAAACGTTATAAGCCATAACTAACATGCCTGTTACGATGAATACACCGCCTACAAAACGCATGATGTAGAAAGGATGCGACGCTTCTAAAGACTGCACAAAGCTGTACATTAATGTACCGTCAGCATTCACTGCACGCCACATTAGACCTTGCATTACACCAGAGATCCACATTGCAACAATGTATAAAACAACACCTACAGTGTGTAACCAGAAGTGGGTATTAACCAATTTAACGCTATACATACGACCTTGCGCAAATAACGCAGGAATTAAGTGGTAAATAGCACCAATTGAAATCATAGCAACCCAACCTAGCGCACCTGAGTGTACGTGGCCGATTGTCCAATCTGTGTAGTGAGATAACGCATTTACAGATTTAATTGCCATCATAGGACCTTCAAACGTAGACATACCGTAGAAAGACAATGAAACAACTAAGAAGCGTAATACTGGGTCAGTGCGTAGTTTATGCCACGCGCCTGATAGGGTCATAATACCGTTAATCATACCACCCCAAGACGGCACGAATAGGATAATAGACATAACCATACCTAAACTTTGCGTCCAATCAGGAAGCGCAGTGTAGTGAAGGTGGTGAGGACCTGCCCAGATATATAATGAAATTAGTGCCCAAAAGTGAACTACCGATAAGCGGTATGAGTAAACTGGGCGACCTGCTTGTTTTGGTACAAAGTAATACATCATACCTAAGAAACCAGCAGTTAATAGGAAACCTACAGCGTTATGACCGTACCACCACTGGACCATCGCATCTACCGCACCTGCATAGATTGAGTATGATTTAGTTAACGACACAGGCACAGCCATGCTGTTTACAATATGAAGCACTGCAACAGTAATTATAAAGCCAGCATAGAACCAGTTAGCAACATAAATGTGCGACACTTTACGCTTGATTAAAGTACCAAAGAATACAATGGCGTAAACAATCCAAACCACAGCGATTAAAATATCGATTGGCCACTCAAGTTCTGCATATTCCTTTGAGCTAGTAATACCTAAAGGAAGCGTTATTACTGCTAATACTATAACCAGCTGCCAGCCCCAAAATGAAAAGGCGGCGAGTTTGTCTGAGAAAAGACGCGTTTGACAAGTACGTTGTACGACGTAATAAGACGTCGCAAAAAGTGCACTAGTACCAAATGCGAAAATTACTGCGTTCGTGTGTAACGGACGTAGTCGAGAGTATGTTAACCATGGTGTATCAAAGTTAAGTGCTGGCCAAGCTAATTGGGCAGCAATCAGAACCCCAATACTCATGCCAACGATGCCCCAAATCACTGTCATAATAGCGAATTGGCGTACAACTTTATAGTTATACTCAGTTTGTGATGCTACTGTTTGGCTCATTTTCTGGCTTCCGCTGCAATAAATGCGTTTAGAAATGAATTACCCACTTTTAAAAAGTGGGGCCTACTATTACTTCACAAGCATGTTACCTAAAACGTTCAAAGCATGAATGCTTCAGAAAACAAACTCGAGAAACCCTTAATTTTTGCGGGTGAAATGATAAATTTTTTGACCTAAAAAAGATAGGTCAATTACGTAATATTATGACATCAATCAAACTTTGTGAGCTTGTTGTTTATTTTTTGATACAGTTTGTGCCATATTTCGACTAATAGTAACACTCCCACTTGTTATTTATAGACCCGATTATTAGTATTCGCTTTTATTTACAGCGAGATTGTTATGCTTATATATAGATTACCCATATTTTTTGTAGCGTTTTTTTTATTAATAGCATGTGATTTTTCTGAAAAAAATGAAGCCCAGCTTCTAAAAACAACGCAATGTGATGCCAATTTACCATGTACTTTCCCAAGTGGTGTTAAAGTATGGTTAAGCAATTCTACACTTTCCCCCGAAACTCCATTTACAATTTTTAGTGAGCTACCAAACGGATTGCACATTACAGACGCAAAATTAAAAGGCGTTACTATGTATATGGGGTACATACCTCAACAGTTCATAAAAAAGGGTGGACTTTGGCAAAGCAACACTATGGTCGGTATTTGCTCTGAAAAGAATATGCTTTGGCGCTTGGAGCTCACAATACTTAATCAAACATCTTCAGTAGAACAAGTACTTAACTATGATTTTTATGTAACGACTAACATATAAAGTTACGATATTTAAATTAATTAGATCACCCAGAAGCGGTTTATCTTTCGAGATTGAATTTTCAGCAGAATGCACCGTTTTTAGGCAGCGTACGCCTGTGCAGTATTTTAATTTCAACCAAGCGGTGATAACGCAGTATAAATGCCAAACATGTGCCGCCCTATGAATTAGACCTAGGGGCGATTTCCCTTTGCAGCTCGCTTTTTTAGCCTGCATGGTTACAAATCTCGCGCCGTGATCAAATTCCATTACGTAGAACAAACTTAATTCTGCAAGGTCAACAGTCCTTAAAGCTTTTACATAAATTAGCACGTATTAAGTTTTTATTGATTGGGTAGGAACTTATTAAAGTGATGACGCAATTTATGACCTAACCTTGTTGATAGCCATTCCTAGTTTATATCCACAGTCCTACACTAAAGAATAAGTAATCCGATTTCAGGTTAAGCAAAGCCCAGTTCTGATCACTTGTAACTACTAGGCCAGCAAAAAACATTTTAAAGAGATATTTTGAACAGCGAGTATTTGGTGTTTAATAATTATTGTCAGCTATCTATAAAGCAACGGTACGAAACAGGCTTTTACTTAAGCTAAAAAGTAAATGTATGCTTTTAAAATAAATATCTAAAAGTAAGCCATGGCTAAAATTATATTTACTTTTGATGTGATTTTAAAAAGTTCAATTTTTAATGTTTCCTGAATAAAAAATTTCTCCTTAAACGCCTCTTAAGCAGCTAAATAAGACTAATTAATCGCTCATTCTGCATAATTATGGTTAGTAATTAACATTTAGTTTTGCGGTTTTAATAATGCGCTGTGATTAACTTGTTAATTAATCAAATATCGGGATATTTTTCTACTAATTACATTTGATTACAAAGTGAATCACTTTGATTTCAGGTGTTTTTTGAATGTATCATGAATCATATAAATCACTGATTTTTATGTGTATTTATTAATTAACAATGAAACAATCTGTAACGTGTGTACCTTTACTGGTTATTCTATTTTTACGGAAATTAAAATCTGACCGCTCGTTAAGTTTTCGTTCAGTTAAAAGCGCCTAAGTTGCCGACCTGACTCACTATTCTTATAACAAGTGAGCATTACCAATCACGGTAAATTTCCAACAAGTAGGGTTCTTTCATGAAAAAATCAACTCTTGGTTTAGCTGTAATCGCAGCAATCCCGATGTTCTCAAGTGTGCAAGTTTTAGCGGCTGACGAAGCAGCAAAATCAATCGAAAAGATTCAAATTACGGGTTCTCGCATTAAGCGTTCTGACATGGAAACCGCTAGCCCAGTAACGCTAATTGGCGCAGATGAAATCAGAGCTTCTGGCGCAACATCTGTAGACAGTGTGCTTCAACAAATGACAGCTACTGGCGGTGCAATGACTAATCCTGGCGTGAACAATGGTTCAGGCGGTAATGCATCTATTGATCTTCGTGGCTTAGGTTCACAGCGTACTTTAGTGCTTGTAAATGGTCGTCGTATGATCAACTCAGGTACTGGCGCTTCATCAACTGTTGATTTGAACACTATTCCAGTATCAATGATCAAACAAATTGAAGTGCTTAAAGACGGTGCTTCAGCTGTATACGGCACAGATGCGGTTGCAGGTGTAGTAAATATCATTCTTAAAAATGATTTTGAAGGGTTAGATTTAAACGTTAATTCAGCAATGACATCTAAACATGATGCATCTGAAACGTCGATTGACTTTACTGTAGGTACTTCATTCGATAAAGGTAATATCGTTTTTGGTGCGCAGTACACTAATCGTGGAGAAGCAAGCCAAGCTGATCGTGGTTTTTCAAATTGCCCATTATTTGAAGGTGACAATGGTCTTTACTGTGGTGGTTCTTCGTTCAGCGAAGGCGGACACATTTACAACGTAAACACTGCTGGCATAGTAAACAGTGATGGCGAAATAGAACAACAAGGCGTTGCAAATGATAGCGGCTTAAGCGGACTTGGTGGTAGCTTACATCGCTTTACCGATGCAGCTGATGCATATAACTATGCAGCAAAGAGCTACTTATACACACCTATGGAACGTTTAAACATTACAGGTGTTGGTAAATATGAAATAAGTGATGATACTAGACTTTTCAGTGAATTTACTTATACCAAGCGTTGGTCTGAGCAACAATTAGCACCGCAACCTATTAATTTTGGTTTTACTTATGCTGATAGCATGGGTGATAGTTTATTAAGCCAAACTTATGATAAACGTCAAGTTGCTAATAATGCATTTGTAAAAGATGCAGATGATAATTACGTAACTACAGCAACTAACTACGCTTACAATGACAAGATTAGCTACCGTCGTCGTATGGCTGAAAGTGGTACGCGTGATTTATCTCAAACGGTTGATACCGTTCGTATCGTGCTAGGCGCTGAAGGTGAAATTAGCGATTACTCTTGGGATTTTTCTGCAAACTTTGGTCGTAACGACTCTGTAGATAAAATGAGTAACTTGCACAATGTTTCTGCAATTAATTCTGCAATTGAAGCCGGTACATTTAATCCGTTAGATGAAGCAGCTTGGGCTCAGTCAAATGTACAAGAGTATATTTACACAGAACAAAACTCAGGTGGCAGCCAGTTATTTATCCTAGCGGCATCACTTTCAGGTGAACTATTTGAAATGCCTGCTGGCTATGCAGCATTTGCAGCCGGTGTTGAACACCGTCAAGAAAAAGCTTGGTACACACCTGATTCAATTGCAGCACAAGGTTTAGGCAATGACCCTCGTGTAGATCCAACAAGCGGTGGCTTTGATGTAAATGAAGCGTTTGTTGAATTTGCAATTCCTTTATTAGCTGATGCATCTTTTGCTGATTCTATCGAACTAAGTGCAGCGATTCGTGCGTTTGATTACAGCACATTCGGTTCAGATGAAACTTGGAAACTAGGCTTAACTTGGCGTGTAAATGATGAACTAATGCTACGTGGTGTTCGTTCCACAGCATTCCGTGCACCAACTGTAGATGAGCTTTATTCAGGTAAAGAGCCATCTTATGAACAAGTAAGCTACCCTGGTGCTGATAGCCAAGCAGAAGTAACTGTTGGTGGTAACCAAAACCTAACACCTGAAGAAGCTGATACACTTACATTTGGTGTTGTATATGAGCCAGAATGGTTTGAAGGTTTTTCAATGACAGTAGATTACTACGACATTGAAATCGAAAATGCTATTTCTACTTACAACAACCAATTTGTAGTTGACCAATGTATTGGTAATGCAAATAGTAGCTCTAATGATGTATGTACTAGTACTTCAGCCGTATTCCAAGCTGATGGCCGTATTGTTTTCAATAACCAACTACGTAACATTGGTTCAGAGAAAACGTCTGGTATCGATTTAAACCTTAACTACTCATTTGATGCGTTAGGTTTAGCGTGGAAAGCAGGCCTAGATACAACTTACTTAGATGAGTATGTTGTTGATACTGGTGCTATCGTAGATTATTCAGGATTAATTACGAGTGGTTCAGGTGGTTACGCAGACATTAAGTCAAACTTTAGCTTAAAAGTTAAAGGCGATAACTGGGATGCTACTTATGAAGCTCGTTACATAGCGGGTATGGATAGCTTTGCATGTGTTAGCGATGATAGCTGTTATGCACCAACTACACCATCAGTTGTATACCACGACATTAGCGCATCTTACATGATCAATGATGTATTGACCGTTTCTGCTGGTGTTAATAACATGTTTGACAAAGAGCCACCGTATTACTCAGGTAACAATGACTCAAACACTGACCCATTTACATATGATGTACTAGGTCGCCGTTTATTTGCTGGTGTTAATATTAAACTTTAATTAGCAATATAAATTCATTAAGGCTCAGTGTTTACTGGGCCTTTTTTATTGAACAAAACGAAGGAGGCAAGTACACTTAAAGAGTAAATTAGAAGGAGAACTGATTGTTAAAACAAGACGAAAACTTATCTTTTGTCATTGAACCAGAACTGAACCCCGTTCTGAGCAGCGTATTGATCTGTACTTTTCGATTCCGAACGAAATGGGGATTAATCCGCAAACCCTCACTGAAGAATCCTACTTTAATAACCATTTTAAATCGCACTTAGCGTATAACGCTAATAATATTCATTTGCCCTTGGTGCGAAGTCGTTTTGTTAGTAAAAACAAAGGCGAACAGCAAGATTATCGGCAAAATCTTAATTTATTCTCTTACCAAGTACGTTTAGCACTCGACGCCGATATAAAAGATGCGTTAAAAATTAGCGAGGCTGATGATTTTTATAAACGCGCCAATGAAGTGTACGAACAAAGTGAAGGACTTTTAAAAAAGCTGCGTCGATATACGCCTGATGATGAAAAGTTGCTGCCATTTTTTACCAATGCCGATAATTACTTGAGTTGGCATGTTGAGCAATCTTTTTTAAAGCTTTTAGATGAAGGCCCACGTAGCAGCGATTATGCAAAAGAACGTAATGAGTTACTGCAATTTTGTAAAAATGAAAATACGTACCGCGCTGATAAAAATTATAATTCTGAAACCACCATGCAAGATGCTAATCGAATAACGAATAAGATGCGCTTGCTACAACGCTTAATTGAGCATGGCGTTATATTACAGCGGCAAACGCGATTTTTGAATAGCTATCTAAAACGTTTGGTTAAAGGCACAGTGACGGCCGTTATAATGGCTTTTGTGATGGTGGTAATATTAAACGCGCGCTCAAGTTTTACAGAAGTAACTGCAACCCTTATTTTGATTTTAGGGGTGATCTATGGCTTACGAGAAATATTTAAAGAAGACATAACACGTGTAATCTGGCGGGCTATTGTGCAGGGTAGACCTAAATGGCGATTTAGTTTTAAAAATAGCATTACTAAAGATAAAATAGCGAGTCAGTTTATTTGGCTCGAATACACACGTTTTAAAAAAATCCCTAAAGAAGTTAAATCTATCTTTTCAAAACGTCGTCAGCAAAATAAACAAGCGGCTCAGTGGTTGCATTTTGCAAGTGAAACGCGTGTAAGCGCAAAAGAATTTTTACCAGGTTACGATACGCTACAGCAAACATTACATTTTAACCTTGCACCGTTTGCACGTTACTTAAAGCGGGGGAGGGGAAGTTATATCATTTAGACAGTAATAAAATTTCTAAGCAGGCAGTAGAAAGGCGCTATCAATTAAACATGGTGCTGGTGTTAACTGAAGAGGATAAAAAGCTTTACCAACGTTATAAAATCACCCTTAATCGCAGTAAAATAGTCAATATAGAACTTATTTATTCTACAAAATAATACGCCTTTTATTAAAAACATGATCATTCTAGCGAATTAAATAACTCACTAATTTAATGCAATTAGTATAAAAAAGGAGGGCAGACTTAAATCTGCCCTCCTTTTTCTATAAGTATACGTCTATTTAGTTAAACCGTGCTTACTGTATAAAGTTACTTTATCTGATACTAATGTGATTTCTATATTTTTAGTCTCATCACCCCAAACGCAATTAGTATGAAGTGTTTTTTCTACACAGTTATCCGCACTACCTAATAGTGTTTCTACTTCAGTTTTATCCATTCCGATTTTTATTTTTTCGTAATTCTCTAAGCTTACTTTTGAACAAGCTGCAAGGCTAAGTGTAGCCACAATAATGAGGAGTTTTTTCATTGTTATTTCCTATTTGGTAAATACGATTAATGATTAAATTTTCTTATTTGTACAATCATTCCCATACGAGGATGATCAAAATAATGAATCTCGCTGCTTATCACACGTCTAAACTGTGAAAAGCGGGCTGATTCTATGTCGCCATTTTCTAGCTTTTGACTGATATCAAAATCGGCTGTTATGTAGAGATAATGACGTAGATGGATTTTAAATAAACCCTCTAATTCCCAATTAACGTTTAGTTTATCTGGATCGTTAAATAGCTTAGGTTGGGAGTTTAGTAAGCTGACAAAATCGGGGTTTGAGTAGCTAGGAATGGTGTTTATGTTATTTCTTATATGTTTACCAGCAATTAAGCGTACGCTTGGTGCACGGGACTTACTCGCTTCTTCAAAGCGCCAGCCAGTATGCAGAATAGGTGTTAATCCTTTTCGAACAAGCTCTGTATATTGAGTTTTAAACTGCAATTGTTCAGGTGATAAGAGGTAGGTTTTTTCCATAGTTTCTTGCGTTTCAGCAATTGGCGTCACAGGGAGCTCATCGTAGCTTTGTATATAGTCAATACTATCGTCACACACATTCGACTGTGGATTTAGGTTAACTAAAGAGTCGGTAAATGAGCGTTTTTGAAAACGCTCATCGCCATCTATGCAGGCCTGCATTGCTTGCTCTTTATAAAGAGGCGTTAGTAAGTCTAGGGTGTTCTTATCTTCAATAGCTTTGTGTTTAAGGCTAAAGTCTTCTTGTAAGTAAGGGGCGGGGAGTTGTTTAAAAACGAGTACTTCAACCTCAAACCAACGCTCTGCAAATGCAGTGCTGCTAAATAAGCAGCATAAAACAACAAGCGATTTTTTAGCAACATTAATGGCTAACCTTTTTTCGAAATCTGCAATCATTGCAGTGACCATTTTTAAGCGTTCGCGGGCATTTGCCTCACTAATTGCAAAGCGCAGTTTATTTGCGCCATCCATTTTGTACACCTTAGGCGCACTTTGTATCAAGCCAATGATGAAGCTAGGGTTAACCTTGGTATCTTGGCTAAACTCAAAGTAACCGCCTTTAGGGTTCGCTTCAATTTTTGTAATGCCTAGATTACTGGCTTGCATTTTAAGTTGCTGCAGGCTAAATAAGTTTTTAGCAGCATCAGGCAGTAAACCAAAACGGTCTATCAACTCGACCTGTAGTTCATCCATATCATCAAGGTTAGCACAACTAGCAACGCGCTTGTACATACCTAAGCGTGCATTTACATCGTGTATGTAGTCATCAGGTAATAATGCAGCCAGTTTTAAATCTACTTCGGTTTGTTTTTGAAGTAGGTTTTCAAGCGTTGGTTCTTTACCTTCGCGCAGCGCATTTACTGCTTGTTCGAGCATTTCCATATACAAACTAAAGCCGATGGTTTGCATTTGACCTGATTGATCATCGCCAAGTAACTCACCCGCACCACGTATTTCTAAATCGTGTGTAGCGAGGGCAAAACCTGCACCTAAATCTTCTAACGATTCGATTGCTTGTAAGCGTTTGCTCGCATCTTTAGAAAGCGCTTTAGGGTCACCTGTTAGTAGGTAGGCATACGCTTGATGGTGGCTTCGACCCACTCGCCCACGTAATTGGTGTAATTGCGCAAGGCCGAGTTTATCTGCTCTATCCATAATAATGGTATTGGCCGTAGGCACATCAATACCGGTTTCGATAATTGTGGTACATACCAGCACGTTGTATTTTTGATGATAAAAGTCAGTCATTATTTGCTCAAGCTCTTGCTCGCGCATTTGGCCATGAGCTGTAGTCACACTCGCTTCCGGCACCCATTCACTAATTTCTTGTGCAACACGCTCAATAGTTTCTACATTGTTATGCAAAAAGTAAACTTGGCCACCGCGTTTAATTTCTCGCAGTACTGCTTCGCGTATTAGTTCTACATCGCGTTGACGCACAAAGGTTTTTACCGCTAAACGTTTAGCAGGCGGCGTTGCGATTATTGATAAATCGCGCATGCCGCTCATGGCCATGTTAAGTGTACGAGGTATTGGCGTTGCAGTCAGTGTGAGTATGTCTACGTCAGCGCGCAGTGCTTTAATTTTCTCTTTTGGCGAACACCAAAGCGATGCTCTTCATCAACAATTAACAAGCCTAAATCGTTAAACTTAATGTCATGTTGAATAAGTTTATGCGTACCAATAACTATATCGAGCTTACCGTTGGCCATTTTCTCAAGCGTGTCTTTTTGCTCTTTAGTGGAGTTAAAGCGCGAAAGTACACCAACTTCAATAGGAAAATCAGCAAAACGGTCTTTAAAGTTTTCATAATGCTGCTGAGCCAGCAAGGTGGTAGGCACTAAAATTGCCACTTGTTTATCATCGTTAACCGCTACAAAAGCAGCGCGCATGGCCACTTCTGTTTTACCAAAGCCTACGTCACCACACACTAAGCGGTCCATGGCTTGCTTTGATTGCATATCACCTAACACCGCTTCTATGGCGTTGCGCTGATCGTCAGTTTCTTCAAACGGGAAGCTATCGCTAAATTGGCGATATGCAGGGGCGTCTAGAATAAACTTATTACCAGGTTTTGCTTGGCGCTGAGCATAAATGTCGAGTAATTCAGCGGCGACATCGCGAACTTTTTCAGCCGCACGTTTTTTTGCTTTTTCCCACGCATCTGAGCCAAGCTTATGCAGCGGGGCGCTGGCTTCTTCACCACCAGAGTAACGACTCAGCATATGCAATGCAGATACTGGCACGTACAATTTAGCTTCACTTGCGTAAGTAATCGTAACAAACTCAGTAACTACACCTGCAGCATCAATTGTTTGCAAACCTTGGTAACGCCCAACACCATGATCGAGATGCACAACAGGTTGACCTTCTTTGAGCTCTGCTAAATTACGGATTAGTGCATCTTGGCTGGCTTCGTACTTGTGCTTGCGGCGTCTGCGCTGAGATACTTTTATGCCAAGCAGTTCTTGCTCGGTAATAATAGAAAGGCTTGGCTTAGTGCCAAGTACGACACTTTGCTCGAGCGGACTTACTATTAAGCCTACGTCACTTGCACTTTTTATAAATTGTTCGAGTGTTTCAAATTCTTTAAATTTTAAACCGCTTGGTTTTAAAATGCTCAGCAATGATTCGCGACGACCGTCCGATTCAACACTGAGTAATATGCGGCCTTTTTTCTTTTTTTGCTCTGCTACATAATTTATAAACGCGCCATAAGGTTCATGCTGTTTATGGTCTATTCGAATTGCTGGCAGCTCGCTAACGCTTAAGTTTTTATTACCTGCTTTAGTGCCAAGCTTTGCAAGGGATAATCTAATACGTGCAAAATTGCCTAAATTAGAAAACAGCTCTTCAATAGGCTGATAAAGCGCATTAGGTTCAAGTAATGGACGAAGTGGGTCAACTCTGCGGTTTTCATAGCGTACATTTACATCGTGCCAAAAGTTATCTGCCGCATGCTCTAAATCACCCAGCTGCATAACGGTTGTTGTATCTGGCAGGTAGTCAAAAATAGTCGCGAGCTTTTCAAAAAACAACGGCATGTAGTATTCAATACCTGCAGGCCAGTTACCTTTGCTTACTTGCATGTATACTGAATCTTGCTGCGAGCTTGCGCCAAATTTTTCACGGTAGCTTATTCTAAAACGTTCAATATCAGCGTCGTTAGTAGGAAATTCATGCGCTGGAAGTAGCTCAATTTTATCTACTTTTTCATCAGAGCGCTGTGTTTCTACATCAAATAAGCGAATGGTATCGAGTTCGTCATCAAAAAAGTCGAGTCTAAATGGGTGTGGGCTACCCATTGGGTATAAGTCAACGATTGAGCCGCGTATAGCGTATTCGCCGTGCTCCATTACTTGTTGAACATTTAAATAACCGGCTTGCTCTAAATTGTCACGAAAGTTATGAGTGTCTAGTTTGTCGCCCACTTTAAAGTTTATTGTTGAACCGTAAATAAACGAGGCCGGGGCTGTGCGCAACATTAGAGTAGATACAGGCACAATTAACACACTTTGTTGTTCTTTTTTTAAGGTATTTAAAGTGGCTAAACGGGCTGAAATAATATCTTGATGGGGAGAAAAGTGATCGTATGGCAGAGTTTCCCAATCAGGAAATACCATGACTGGGTTATCGGGTAATAAATATTCTAATTCTGTTTCAAGGCGTAGTGCGCTTGGTGTATCAGGCGCAACAATCAAGACTAAGTTGTCTTGTTGTTTAACGCCTTCAGCAATGGCAATACTTAAACCACTTCCGCTTAGCTGGCCCCATTGAATTTTATCTTTTTGAGATTTTACCCAAGGCAAGGCTGCCCATTGCTCAAACGCCATTTATTACTCCATTTATAGTTGGCTCTTAGCAAGTAAGAGCCATCTTGAGTTAAGTTTACTTAGTCTCGGTATATTTTTGTTAGGTCTTTATAGTGATCAATTCGTCTATCACGTAAGAAAGGCCAAATACGTCTTACGTTTTCTGAGCGTTTTTGATCAATTTCTACTACTAAAATTTGCTCATCAGTATTATTCGCCTCTGCTAATAGTTCACCTTGTGGGCCTGCAATGAACGAATTTCCCCAAAACGAAATACCATCGCTTTGTCCGCTTGGGTCACTTTCATGGCCTACGCGATTACAACTAATTACCGGCACACCATTGGCAACAGCATGAGCACGCTGGCTAATAACCCACGCATCTTTTTGACGAGTTTGCTCAGCAATGTCGTCGTTAGGATCCCAACCGATAGCGGTTGGGTAAATTAATATCTCAGCGCCTGCCATTGCCATTAAACGTGCAGCTTCAGGAAACCATTGATCCCAACATACTAGCACGCCTAATTTACCCACCGATGTTTGAATAGGCTCAAAACCGATATCACCTGGGGTAAAGTAAAATTTTTCGTAAAAACCTGGGTCATCAGGAATATGCATTTTACGGTATTTACCCGCAATGCTGCTGTCTTGCTCTAATACAACCGCAGTATTGTGATAAAGGCCCGTAGCGCGTTTTTCAAATAAAGAGGCCACAATAACAATGCTTAGCTCTTTAGCAAGCTCACCTAAGGCATTACTGCTAGGGCCTGGAATGGTTTCGGCTAAATCAAATACGTCAACATTTTCGGTTTGGCAAAAATAGAGGCTTCGGTGTAGCTCTTGAAGTACAACCAGTTTTGCACCTCTTTGAGCTGCTTCACGAATGGCACTCATTGATTTTGCCATATTGTCCTGAGCGTTATCGGTATTGCTTTGCTGCACTAACGCAACGGTTAATTTTGCAGGGCTTGTCATTGTGCTGCTCCAGCTAAAAATCCACGAGGTAATTGCATTGTAATACAGTGCAGGCTGCCAAATTGTTCAATTATTGGTTGGCAATTAACACCAATAATAGTGTGTTGTGGGTATGCTTTTTGAACTTGCGCAAGAGCACGCTCATCATTGGCATCATTATACGTTGGCACAAGCACAGCATTATTAATAATTAAGTAGTTAGCGTAGGTAGCCGGTAAGCGTGTTTGCTCATCGTCATAAGCGGCTTTTGGCCACGGTAACTCAATTAAGTTATATGGGGTGTTATCGGCAGTTTTAAAGGTTTTTAGTTGTTTTTCCATCGCATCAAGTGCGCTAAAGTGCTCATCAGTTTTATCGTCACACTGCACATATACAAGGGTATTATTTGGAGCAAAACGCACTAAAGTATCAATGTGGCTGTCGGTGTCATCGCCCGCTAAATAGCCATGTTCAACCCATAAAAAACTGGTCGCGCCCAAGTGCTCTTTTAAAAGTGCTTCAATATCATGTGGGTTTAAATCAGGGTTACGGTTTTTATTAAGCAAACATTCGCTGGTTGTTAGCAACACACCGTGCTCGTTTATTTCAATACCGCCACCTTCAAGTACCATATCAAGCGCTTGATATTGGTTGTTTGTGCTACTTAGCTCTTTTACCAAAATACGATTAATTTGATTGTCCAATGCGCTTTTAAATTTATTGCCCCAACCATTAAAAGTAAAATCATATACTTTTAATTGCTCTGGTGAATCAATAGCGGCGCAAGTAAGCGGACCATGATCGCGCGCCCATGTATCGTTAGTAGGCGTTACTACAAAATGAACACGATTAAGAGAGACGTTAGCACTATTTAGTAAAGCTGTAATATGCACTTTTAAGGCACTGTTATGCGCCACAATAACAAGCTGTTGCTGCGTTGTTATGTGTTTAGCAAGTTCAATATATACAGGTTCTACACGTGCTAAGTTGTCGGCCCAATCGGTGTCTTTATGAGGCCATGTAAGCATAACAGCGTCTTGCTCGGCCCATTCTGGTAAAAGTCTAAAGTTCATGAATTTTATATACTAATTAAGATGGCGCTAGTTTAGCATTTTACATAAAGATGTCAGCTAATTATCACTGTTTAGGTCGCCTTGGTTTTGATCAAGTTCTTGACGTTTTTTAAGTTGGCGGGTTTGAGCATGTAAACTCGCTCTAACAATAAGTTCTTGGTCAGTGGTTCTAATTGCGGTAAAGAGCATAGTGTATTGGTAGTGTTCGCTATCTTGTTTTTCTACTGCCACAACTTCGGTGTAACAATAAACCGCAGAGGCCTCGTGGTGCAAAAACAGTTTGGTTCTAAATGCTTGGCCAATTGAGTGTACTTCAGGTGATGTAAAACGAATACCGCCACCGCCGTAGCTATCACATTGTATTGCGTTATCTTGGGCTTGTTCTGAGGCCAAAATATGGCTCATTATTAAATCTATTTTACGTGACTGCGCTTGTAAAAAAGTAGCTAGCTCTTGTGCTATATCGCCTAAGTTACGCAGTGGGCGTAACGAGCTTTGCTCAAGCTCACTTACTTCATTTGCTAATCTAAATAGTGGGGGAATGTCGTCTTCAAGCTCAAGCTGTGATTTAGGAACTTGTCCGTTTGATACGGGGAATAAATTTACTCTTATACTTTCATTAATTTGAAAGTACTGCTCAAACTCACCTAATCTTTCACTATTCATTATGTTCTCCACCACGTATTTATTTAATAGTAGCGTTGTGAGTACTAAATTGCTAGCAGATAAAATAACGCATAGCGGGCTAAATGCTTTGTTTACATTCAATTTTTAACATACAGATTATGAAAATAAATACACTAAGACATATTTAGGGTTAGTTATAAAAAAGCGGCCAATGTCATCCTAACATTGGCCGCTTGGGTATTGATTCATCAGCGTGTACTTATTTAAGTAGAGCGGCTAATTCATGTAAATCTTTCACAACGTGATCTGGTTTTTTAGCTAATGGGTAAAGTGCTTTACCTGGGCGTGCTATAAAAGTGGTTTGTAAGCCAGCTTCTTTTGCACCAGCAACATCCCAGCCATGGGCTGCAACCATCATTGCTTCATTTGGTGCTACGTTTAGCTTTTTAAGTACCCACTCATACGCACGTAAGTCTGGTTTGTAAATTTTAATATCTTCAATGCTGTAACGCGCATCAAAGTAAGACATTAAATCAGCGCTTTCAAACTGTGCCTTTACACCTTTGTTTGAAGAATTTGTAAGGCTTACTAACTTATAGCCCTGTGCTTTGAGTTTTGCCAGTCCTTCTTTAACATCGCTGTGTGGAGGAAGCGTTAAAAGAGGCGTAACAATAGCTGTTTTAGCTTGATCACTTGTAATATCAATGTTGTTGTTTTGAGCAACCATAAGGAGTGACGCCACACCGATTTGCCCAAAGTCGTGATAACTACCGCTTACAGTATCTACTAATGAATGATGCAGCATAGTTGAAAACCACAGTGGTAATAAATCTTCACGTCCGCCTAGTGCTTTACCAATAGAGGTACGCATTGACGCTAAATCAAGTAGGGTTTCGTTTACATCAAAAATAAGCACTTTAGGTTTTGCTTGTTCTTTTGGTTCATCAGCGACTGCATAACCAGATACAAGGCTTGTGCCCACAAGTAGTGAAAGAGTAAGTGTTTTTAACGATTTTAAAATAGACATTAATTATTCTCCGATTCAAGTGCTGTCATAACATCAATAGGTTCTGCGCGTAGGGTGTAATCTTCGCTTAAAAATGCGTATGTAATAACACTTTCTTGGTTTATCACATAGGTGGCCGGTAGCGGTAATTTAAAGCTTTTATCGCCGTAGTAGTGTTCAAAATCAATACCAAATTGTGTATATAACGCTTGAATACGCTCATCAAGTGTAAACAATAAACCAAATTGCTCAGCTACTTTATTGCTCAGATCGGAAAGCACGTCAAATTCAAGGTCGTTTTTTTGTGCAGTTGAGAGAGTTTCATCAGGTAGCTGTGGTGATATTGCGATTAACTGAGCACTTTGAGTTTTAAATTGTGGTAAGTAGTCGTTAAGTGCTTTTAGTTCTAAATTACAATATGGACACCAGCCACCACGATAAAAGCTAATAATTACCGGACCTTTTTTTAGTAAATCTGCAAGCTCAATGTTTTCGCCGTTATGGTTGGCTAAGCTAAAGTTTTCTACTTTTTGACCAATTTGCAATGCATTGTCTTTAATATGCTGTGCAATTAGCTCTTCGTTTGTAGTGTTCATTAGTGCCAAAACGTCAGCTGGCAATTTGGCATCTTTTTGTACGTTATAGGCATCTATTTGCGCTTTTAAACTCATGATTGAACCTCAATAATTAAACTATCTACAATTATAGTGTTCCAGTTATTTAAATAAACATTGCAAAACTAAAAGCTTCATTCGAAAATATTAAACATTGAAAATAGAGATTGGCAAGTTTGTGTATAATTTGAGCGACCTAGAAACATTTATAGCTGTAGTTGAAAATAAGGGAGTACTTGCTGCTGCCCGCGAGCAGCGTTTATCGCCTGCAACAGTGAGCCATCGCTTAAGTAAACTAGAACGAGAGCTTGCTACAGTGCTTGTTTTTAGAGATAGCAGACGAGTACGGTTATCTCCCGCTGGAGAAATATTTTACACCCGAGTTGGCGCCATAATAGAAGCTTTACGCGATGCTGAGCATAGTATTGGTGCGCGTAGCTCATCGGTAAGTGGCTTACTAAGAGTGACAATGCCCCCATGGGTTTTTTCAAAATACGTAATGCCTAAACTCAATGAGTTTGAGCAAGCTTACCCTGAACTAAAGCTTGATTTTTTAATAACGGATCATTTTGTAAATGTGGTTGATGACGCTCAAGATGTTGCAATTAGGGTGGGAAAATTAAATGACTCAGGATTACTTTCTCGTAAAATCGTAAACAATAGTCGCATACTGTGTGCAGCCCCTAGCTATATAGAAAAGTACGGCATGCCTAAAAATTTAACGCAATTGAGTGAACATTATTGGGTTTGCCTGCCGTGGCAACGCCAGTTAAAGCTTTTTGACGAACACAAAAAAATCCATACCTTTAATGCTAAAACACGTTTTACTATTTCAAACTCCGATAATATGACACAAGCTGCTATTGCAGGTCATGGTATTGCTATTAAGTCAAAAATAGCGATTAATGAAGATCTTAAAAATGGTATTTTAGTAGAAGTAATGCCAGGCGTAATGGCACAAGATGATGCACCGGTTTGGTTTTTACGTCCGCAAAATAGTTTAACAACCCGTAAAACCGATGTATTTTATGATTTTATGAAATCACTATTTTTGAGCTGCGAATAAGCGTTTAAATGAGCGTTTTACTCCAGTTAAAAACAAATAACCAGTAAGCTCTGCAAGCAAGGCTACTATTATGGCTGCAACAATGGCGGCTATAATAGAGTCTTTTTTAAAATGATTTGACCTTCAAAGCGTTGCCATACTTGTTGCTTTATATCGCTCATGCCACTGATCATAGTAAATATATACGGAGATTTCTCAAACCTATTTACGGCTATCTGTAAGTCTTGCTGTCGTTCGTAAAGAGTACTGATATTACTTGCCCCTTTGTTCACAATTTCATCATCAATATTTTGATAGTGTTTTATTAGCTTATTTAAATCATTATTGAAATACTTAGTTGCGTCGCTTTTAAAAGGCGCAACGGCATTATTAGCTTCAATTAATTGGGCTGATAATGCTTGCCCAAAATCACTCACAAATGCAGGAATTTGCACACCTAAAAGTAAACCACACGCAAAAAAACTTAATCGTATATAGTCTAAAAGTTTACTCATAAACTTTCCTTTTTAAAAACAATACATATAAATAACCCAAAGTTAACATTTTGCTTGTTTTTATGCTCAAAACTCGTAATCTAAAGGTAATAAAAATAACAACAGGTGCTAGTTAAGGATGACGAAAAAAATAACGTTTATGTCAACATTTGTTGATATTTCAAGTCAACTTAAGCGCTTTGTCTCTCGAATAGTTCAGCCCGATGACGTAGAAGACATTGTGCAAGAAACATTTATAAAAAGCTATGAAGCTGACTTAAAGCAAGATATTCAATTTACTCGCAGTTATATGCTTAAAACAGCAAAGCATTTAGCACTTAATCATATTGCTAAATGGGATAATAAATTTAACGAATCCCTTGAGCAAGACAGTGAGTTGCCTGTATTACTTAAATCAATGCAGTTAGAAGATGAATACACATCTAAAGAGCGCTTTTTACTTTTTTGTAAAGCCACAGAGCAATTAAGTGTATCAATTCGTAAATGTTTTATATTAAAAAAGTATACGGCATGAGCCAAAAAGAGATAGCGAGCGAGATGCAATTAAGTCAAAGTACGGTTGAAAAGCACATTGCCAAAGGATTACTACAGACTATGTTGTATATGCGAGAGCATGACAAAACCCACGAACTTCCTGATGCAAGTATTATGTCAGTGCAATCGTTACCCCTAGAGAGGGTTTCAAAATGAGCAACGTACATCAATTTACCTCAAAAGATTTAATTCTCGAAAAAGCCTGTAATTGGATAAGTGCAATAGATCGCGGCTTAAGTGCTGACGAAAAAGAGCAATTTAAATTGTGGATGATGCAAAGCACTGCTCATCAAGATGCTGTATATGAACTTGCTCAGCTTTGGGATGAAATATCTGTTTTAAACGAATTAAGTCATTTATTCCCGCACCGTAGTAGCAAACAGTCTAAAAATAGATGGATGTTTTCTTACTCGATTGCAGCCAGTTTATTTGCAGCATTAATGGTGTGTAGCTATTTACTGATCAATTTAGAAAATGGTTATAACCAAGAACTTGCTAAAGTTAATTATACTAAAATTTATAAAACGAAAGTAGGTGAGCAAGCTACTTATGTTTTACCCGATGGAACGATTGTTCAGTTAAATACCAATAGTTTACTTGAAGTTGCTTACAGCAAAGGGCGCAGGCAGCTATTACTCAGTCGTGGAGAAGGGCGATTTAATGTGGCTAAAGATACGACGCGTCCGTTCAGTGTTATGGCTGGTGATAAAAGCTTTACCGCGTTAGGCACGGTATTTAATGTGCAACGCAATACTTCATCAGATTTAGAACTTGTGGTTACCGAAGGTAAAGTGATGATTACCGACCCAAGTGTTGCTGTAGATGCTAATGATTTTAAAGCATATCAACTTGCTGATAATAGTACGCAAAAAATTCGCAAAATTAATGCAAATATTGTTACTTCGGGCGAGAAAGCGATTATTGAGCAAAGTATAACAAAGCCGATAACGCAACTTTCTGCGGGCGATGTTCAGCGCGATTTAGCATGGCAAAATGGTATGTTAATTTTCAATGGTGAACAATTAAGCGATGCTTTAAATGAAGTAAGCCGTTATACCGCAACGCGTTTTGAATTGTCGTCAGCTGAACTTGCTAGTATTAAAGTGGCTGGTGTATTTAAAGCCGGCGATGTAGCTGGCTTACTTGAGAGCTTACAAACTAATTTTTCGATTGATCATGAACGCTTAGGCGAGCATGTAGTTAGTCTTAAACGCCATACAGAATCATAAGTAGCAGCTATGCAAATCAAGCTAATGTTAGATAAAGTTGCACCTATAAAGATATCACGTAAAAAAAGATTAAAAAAAGAAACAAAACCATAGAGGATTTTTGTTTTTCAGCTGTTTATATAAGTTGCGCAGTAACCATACGTATTTATTGGGTGGTTTAAGTGTGCTTGTCCCCGCTATTTTTAGCATCAGTGTACAAGCCGCGACGCAAACCACTGGGCAAATGGTGCAATTTGATATAAAAGCGCAGCGAGCAGACAAAGCCTTAATTGAATTTGCTAAGCAAACAGAGCAAACCGTGGTGTTTTCTTATGAGTTAGCTAAGCAGTATGATGCAAATTCGGTATATGGATTTTATACCCAACTTGATGCTTTACAGGCATTACTAGGTGGAACTGAGCTCGATGCGGTTGTTGATCAAAATGGATTGCTGAGTATAAAATTCAAACAAATCAACAGGAATGATAACAACATGATGAAGCTTTCAGCGGTCAGTGCAGCTATATTACCAGCGTTACTTGCGGCAAATTCGCAAGGTGTGAATGCAGCAGAAGAAGTTGCTCAAGAAAAAATTGAAAAAATTGCTATTGTCGGTAGCCGTGTAGCGGGACGTTCAGTTGAAGATTTACCCGTTCCAGTAGATATTCTAAGTGCAGAAGCGCTTGAAAATACGGGCCAAACAGAAGTTGGCCGTATGTTACAGTCTATTGCCCCTTCATTTAACTTTTCAAGCTCGTCGATTAGTGATGGTACCGATGCATTAAGACCTGCCACGCTTCGTGGTTTAGGTCCAGATCAAACGTTAGTGTTGATCAATGGTAAACGTCGCCACCAAGCAAGTATTATTCATATTAATACATCAGTAGGACGTGGTACTGCGGGTACTGACATGAATGCAATACCTGCGTCAGCTATTAAACGTATTGAAGTTCTGCGTGATGGCGCTGCGGCTCAGTATGGTTCTGATGCAATTGCCGGTGTAATTAATATTGTACTTAAAGATGGTAGTGAAGGCGGTAAAGCGGCTATCAATTATGGTCAATATTCAGAAGGTGATGGCGAAACAGTTAACGTCGATTTTAACAAAGGTTTTGCACTAGGCGATGACGGTTATTTAAATGCAACAATTAACTATCGCGACCGTTCACCTACTAACCGTGCTGGTTTACATGGTTCATGCCAATTTTACGGTTGTACAGAATTAAGTGACGGTACTTTACTGGCTGGCGATCCACGAGAAGTGACCGCAGACAGAGATACATTTAGAATTGGTGATGCCGACTCTCAACAGTTTGGTTTAACAATTAATACAGGTTATGAGTTAGGCGATGGCGAGCTTTATGGCTTTATTACTTATTCAACGCGTGATAACGAATCAGCTGCATTTTTCCGTCACAATGCAAATGCGGGTGGCAACCCAGTACTACAAGATAATGATGCGACGATTCCGCTAGGTTTTTTACCAAAAATCAACACAACGATCGATGATATTTCATATAACTTTGGTTATAAGACACAATTTGATAACGATGCTAGCTTAGACTTATCCTACACTTACGGCGAAAACAGCATTGATTACACGACAAGTGACACAATTAATGCTTCATACGCTAATTTTTTACGTTACGACCAAGGCTTAAGTGCAGCTGATATCCGTACAACTATTCCACGTGAAGCATACGCTTATGGCATGGAGCTCTCACTACAAACAATCAATCTTGATTTCACACAAAACTTTGATGATTATTCTTTAGCAATGGGTGCTGAGATTCGTACTGACGAATACCGTATCCTAGAAGGTAATGAATATGCATACCGAGATTATGATACAAACAACGGCGTAAGTATTTACGATGGGTTAAGTGGTGGTGTAGGCAGTGAAGATGCATCTGGTGGCACACAAGGTTTTGGTGGTTCATCTCCAGCATCGTCGGTTGACGAGTCACGCGATGTTATTTCATTTTATATGGATGCAGAAGCATACTTTATTGAAGATGTTATTATATCTGGCGCACTTCGCTACGATAACTACAAAGGTTTTGGTGATACTGTTAACTTTAAACTAGCGGGTAACTGGTCGGTTACAGATGATATTTCATTACGTGGTGCATTAAGTTCAGGCTTTAGAGCGCCATCTATGCAACAACTATACTTTAACAATATTAGTACGCAGTTCGTGACAGGCCCTAATGGTACATTAGTTGCTGAGGAAGTAGGGACATTTAGAAATGACTCAACACTTGCACAAAGTTTAGGTATTCCAAAACTCAAAGAAGAGAAATCTCAAAACCGTAGTTTAGGTATCGTTTACAACGTGACAGATAACATCAACTTAACAGTTGATTACTACTCAATTGATATTGACGACCGTATTGTTATTAGTAACCGTTTGGGTAAAGGGCTTTCTTCAAGCTTAGATGCGGCCTTAGTTAGCTCAGGTGCAGGCGCTGGTCAGTTTTTCTTAAATGGTGCAGATACAGAAACTCGTGGTATCGATTTTGTTGCAACATGGAATACAGAAGGCTTAGGCGGTACGCTTGATTTTACACTTGCGGCTAACTTTACTGAAACTGATGTTGTATCGTTATTTACGCCATCAGGTTCTGGTTTAGAAACTGTGCCGGTTGAAGATGTATTCTCGGAACAAGAGATTTCAATCATCGAAGAGTGGCAACCAGAGGATCGCATTAATTTAAGCGCGCTTTATCAACGTGATGACTGGACGGTTAATTTATCACTGAATCGTTTTGGTGAATACACCGTAGAGGATGGTGATAGCCAAACTTATTCGGCAGAAATCTTAACGGATGTTAAAGTTAATTACTTCGTAACAGAAGATTTATCTGTGAATATTGGTGCTAATAACCTGTTTGACGTTTACCCAGACAAAAACAAAATTGGTAACTCACGTTCAGGCACAATCGTTGATGCTAACGGTAACACTGTAGTAAGCAGCTCCGGTGTATTTGAATACTCTCGCCGTTCAGCTCCATTTGGTTTTAATGGTGCTTATTACTACATAGGCGCAGAATATCGTTTTTAATAAATAACTCTCCTATTGTTATTTAAAGTTGAAGGGCCGCAAGGCCCTTTTTTGTTACTTTAAGGAGTTATCCCAGGGCAAGAGCATGAAAAAAGTCTATGCGTTCAGTACCTTTTCAAGGTAGGCTGTACTGCGCATAGCTTTTTTCTGTTTTGCGGGCATGCCTTTACTAAAGCTTTTTCTGCTTTTAGCTGATTAAATGCGATGTGTCTCAGCCCCGCAAATACAGGTGCTGCACCTTCGCGCCTAATTCGACACTCATCTTCTTTAAATCCTACATCTAAACGCCAATGTAATCCATTTTCTATTTGCCAATGTTGTCGTGCTCCTCTCGCGAGTTCTTCCGCTGTTAAATTCGCTGAACTAATATAGTATCTATAGCATAACTCATTGCTTAATTTACCTTTTTCTTTTCTATAAGAAACAATAACACCCACTGTTTTTACACCTTCCCAGTGTATCGTTTCTGATAAACCGCTCACGTTATGGCTCACTGCACAGCACCTAAATTCTTCTCTATTTTTTTGATAATCGGCTTCGTTAAACAAGAGCCCATCAGATGCTTGTCGTGCTACCTCAGGTAATAACACATCTTCTATTTGTGACAGTAGCCTTTTATGGTTTGCTTTTACCGCAAGTAAGTAATCGGCTTCTTTACCAACTATTTTTTTTGCAATTGATTTTTGACACCCCATAGCGTCAATCGTTACTAAGCAGCCTTTTATCTCTAATAATTCAAGCAGCTCTGGCAACGCTTTTATTTCATTCGACTTTTTATCAACAGGGCATTGTGCCAAAACAACACCATTTTCGCATGCAAATGCACTGATCATATAAAGCGCATCGCGTCTATCTGACTGATTAAATGAACCTTTCAATCGTTTACCGTCAATAGCAACTACACCGCCTTGAGTTAATTTGGAGCAGGCTTTCATCCAAGAAGAAAAGGAATCTTGGAATTGCGTCATGTCAATACGGCTCATTACACGAGCAATTGTGTCATGGCGAGGGATCCCTTGTTCAAGAAGAACATATTTTCTGAGCCAATCTAGTCTATCATGACCAAAATCTTCAATCTCTTCCCAGCCCTGACAGCCTGAAACAACAGCGCTAACAGCTAAGAATATGATATCAAATAGTTTATGAACAACTTTACCTTGTTGGCGAGGGTCGTCGATTGATTCGAAATATTTAAATAGCTGAATGTTAGACATGGGGATGCTCCTTAAAAAAGGAGTATAAGATCATACTTTTAAGTCAAGGTAAAGTTCGTGATCTTGCCCTGGGAGTTATCCTATATCTAATACCAACCTGCATAAATCTTTGATCAATTTAACGAATTAAATTGCACTATAACGTCGTTAAAAATTTTTTATTTAGAACAACTAAATACAAAAATTTTTGCCTAGTTCTAGCGTAATTTTCTTAACGTTAAATAGACCCATATATAAGCAGATTGGTATAATACCCATCCGCAATAATACTTGATCAATTTGAGGGCTTAAACCTGTCGCTAACTGTGTTAAAAATTTCTGATATGGAACAACTAAACAACGAAATTTTTACCTGGTTATCGACACGATTTTCTTATCGTTAAATAGACCACATTTAATCCGCTTAGTATTATTTCGAGATTAAAGAAATGGAGTAGTTTTCATACTCTTTAATATTATTCATCACGTTCATTAGGGTGTTGTGATTACTGTTTTCGTCAGCTTTTATCAATACTGAACTTATTTCATATTTTGCGGCAAACATTGCTAGGTTAGTCGACACTTGCTCTAAGTCAATCAACCTACCTGAGAAATAAACCCCATTACTTTCATCTATACTAAATAAAGCATTTTTAACCGGTTTATCTATTTGAGGGCTATCGAGCGGACGATTTAACTCAATGGCCACAGGTTTAACAAATGAAGTAGTAACAATAAAGAAAATGAGTAGTATAAATACAATGTCTAACATTGGAGTCATATCTACATCAGCATTATTTTGCAGTTGAGCTAGTTTTTTTCATATTGGGACCTTATTTATAATTTAAAGCTGCGGCGCCACAGCAAGATTTCAGGATCCTATTAATAAAACTAGCACAGCTAAAATAAAATGTAGTTAATTAAATATTCTAATAATATTAAATATTTGTATAAATTATGTCGTTATATGTAAAATAAAATAAATGAATACTTTAAGACAATAAAAAACCCAGCGCTATGGCTGGGTGCTTGGCGTCAAAATCAAGTTTAATGGTTTTTCATGCGACTCATTTCTGCATGGCAACTCTGCATTGTTAGTAGTGTTTTAGCCAAAGCAGCTTCACAGTCAGCAGGTTGTGGTTTATCCATCGCGGCTTTAATTTCTTCAAGGGTTTTATCCTCAACTTCCTCTAGCTCCTTCACATAGGTGCTGTCGTTGTGTGAGCTAAATGTTGTAAGCAGTCCAGTGTATGCACGGCGTGCTTCAATAGCGAACGAAGAGCCATCTTCGCGTTCCCCTTTTTCATTAATAGCATAGGGCTGCAAGCGCTCAACACTTACTTTACGTGCATCGATCATGCGCTGGAAAAGAGCGCCAATTGCAGGGTCTTCAATTTTTTCTAGGGCTTTTTCATAAAAGTCGATGCCACTGTTCATTACTTGAATGATGTCTGTAATATGATTTACTTCTGATCCTTGATGGGTGTTCATAATGACCTCTTTAATTAAATGAATATAAACTTCAATCTAATAAAAGCAAAGGTCATTCCATAATGCCTTTCATGTATAAGTATTTGATATTAATTGCTTTGTTATTTATTTTTAAATTGCTAGGTTAATTTTTTCTATTAGCCTAGCAATTTTTACAAGGTATTATGTAATAAAGCTACTTTAGTTCCTCGGCAACTTCAGCTACTTTTTGGCGCAACCAAATATGACTCGCATCTCGGTGTAGCAGTGGACTCCAAATCATATCAAGTTCAAAAGGAGGAATAGGAAAAGGAGGTTCTAGTATTTTAAGTCCTGGATCGTCGACATAAATATTAGCGGCTTTAGATGGTAGAGTGGCAATAAGGTTTTTCTCTTTTGCTAAATGAATCGCTACATGGTAATTACGCGTAAATGTAGCGATATTACGATGTTTACCAAAGTGAGCGAGGGCTTCGTCAACCCACCCTAGCTTTTGCACATCTTTAGGGTCCATGCCTACACCTACACCAAAACCTGTTTTACTTACCCATATATGGCGTGCTTTTAAATAGCTGTCGAGGCTAAAGTTTTCAATTATAGGATTATCGGCTTTTACTAAGCAGCAAAAACTATCTTTCCAAATACGTTTATAATGAAAAGACTGAGGTAAGTTTTCAAAACGGTTGATTGCCATATCTACTTTACCGTTTTCTACATCATGAAAGGTGACATCACTTGGTGTGAGTATATCTAAAGTAGTATCGGGGGCTTCTTCGTGCAATTTACTTAAAAGCTTTGGTGCTAATGTACTTGCAGCGTAATCACTGGCCATTATTCTAAACACACGTTTACTTTGGCTTGCCTCAAATTCTCGATTAGGTGCTAGAGTTTCTTCGAGAGTCATTAATATGCCACGTATAACAGGTTGTAACTCCAAAGCACGCTCAGTTGGGACCATACCATCGCTGGTACGAACTAAAATAGGATCGTTAAATAGGTTACGAAGACGTTTAAGGCCATTACTCATTGCAGGTTGTGTAATACTCAACTGGTTTGCAGCGCGTGTTACGTTGCATTCTCGTAGTAGTGTGTCGAGGTAAACCAGTAAATTTAAATCTATTTTACTTATATTCATTGTGTGTCCTTTAGCGCCTACCAATGGTGAATAAAGCGCTGTGCTGTCGGGTATGGGTAAATATGACTCACATGCCCATTTTTTATGTTTTGCTGTGCTTGCTTCCAAAAACTAACATCAACTAATTCGGGATGTGTACTTAATAAAAACTGTTTATAAGTTGGGTTAGGTGTAACAAAAGTACATAACTGCTCCGGGAAAACATCTTGTGGAGCGACAGAGTAACTTTGTTCACTCATTAAATAGTCATCGTAATTTTTAGCTTTAGGTAATTCTCTAAAGTTCATATCTGTAAGGTATTGTACTTCGTCGTAATCATAAAAAATAATACGTTTATGCTTACTTACCCCAAAGTTTTTTAATAGCATATCACCAGGGAATATATTAACGGCAATCATTTCTTTAAGTGCTTGGCCGTACTCCTCTATTGCATCTGCTGCACTTTCGTCATCAGCGTTTTCTAAAAACAGATTTAGTGGTGTCATGCGCCGTTCAATGTAAAGGTGTTTTATAATCAACCAATCGCCTTCAATTATCATAGAGGAGCCAATTGTTTTATGTAATTGCTCAAGCAAATTACTATCAAAACGAGCCAAAGGAAATACGACATTAGAATACTCTATAGTGTCAGCCATACGCCCAACGCGATCGTGACTCTTTACGAGCTGATAGCGCTTTAAAACGGTGTTGCGACCAAATGGTTTGCTTTCACCAAACTTATCTTTAATGACTTTAAATACATAACCAAAAGAGGGGAGGGTAAATACCATCATCACCATGCCCGGTGTACCAGGTGCAATTGTAAACTCATCACTTGAATGCGTTAAATGACTTAAAAACTCGCGGTAAAATTCAGTTTTGCCTTGTTTATGAAAACCGATCGCGTTGTATAGCTCTGCAATTGTTTTGTTTGGCATTAGCTGATTTAAAAACCTTACCAACGCTGAAGGTGCATGAGTTTCCACCATAAAATAAGCACGCGCAAAGCCAAAAATAACACGCATTTGTGATGATTTAGTGAGCAAGGCGTCTAAGTATAAGCCTTTATCTTTATGATGTAGTACTGCAATAATAAAAGGTTGCACACCGCTTTGAGAAACTACACGGCCAACAATATACGCCGCTTTGTTACGATAAAATGCAGTATGTAATATATCAAAGCGCATTTGCCAAGGTTGGTGGTGAGTATCGGGGCTTGTTTGTAAAATGCTTTAACAAGCAAGCGTATATCTCGTTCTAAATCTACAAATGGGGCTTTAAAATCAAAGTGATTGATAATACGTTTTATCGTAGGCTTTAAACCATCAACTACCGGGAAATAACTTCTATACTCGGATTCAACCGGTACAGATGGCGCGTCTTTTAATGTGGCTTGTACAAATATAAAGTCATTATGAAAGTAACGTCTATGGTAAAGACGGCAAAATACAGAGTTATAGAATGTTTCGGCAAGCTCTGCTTGTGGATGAAAGCATAAAAAGTGTTGATATATTTTTTTTACTGCAAGCCAAAGAGATTCATCAAGGGTATCTGTAGGATGTTCTATTTTTAAAAATTGTGTCGTTTCGTTAACACGATCATCATAATAGCTAATACGTAAACGGCTTATATCGTTAATTGCTTGCCAATCTTTATTAGCAAAAGCGAGAGGAGCCTTTGCCGTGGTTTTTTGAAATAGCTTATAGTGCTTTTTAAAGCCAGTTAAAATTAGTTCAGCAATACGATGTGGCTGCATAAGCATTCCTTATTATACGTTAGAGTTTATACTCTATTGTGTTAAGGGTATGTTATTTTAAGTTTAAAACCAAGCTAAATTACGAACACGCTCATAATGCTTTATGAGCGTTTTATTTGTATATTAATATTTTTTTCTAGTTCTTTAATTTTTTTAGCAATAGCAGATACTTCTTTTTTATATTCTTTATTAATTCGTTTAATGTTCTTGGTAATATCTTTAGTTATTCTATTTTTCTCATCGTCGGCTAAAATATGGTTAAGGCGCTGTTGTTGCTTGTATTCAGCTCGCTCTTTTTCACGATCGAGTATCGTTAATTTATGGTTGTTACTGCGAAGTTCAGCTTGTAACCCAGCCAAAAGCCTTTCTCGCTCAAGATCGTTTAGTTGTTTTCTATAATCAACTTCAGGGCCATTTTGCAGTATGTTTGTGGTATTTACTTTGTATGTAGTTGCGCGATGATCGCAAGGAAACTGAGAAAAAACAGTCTCTTTTTCTGTCACGCATTTGTAGTAAGTCGTGGCGTTATTATAAAAGCAGATAAAGATGCAAAGTGAATAAAATAAGTAACTAACAAGTTTAATCATAGCAGGGCATCCATGAATTTATTTTGCGTTGCTAAAAACGCAGTTCCAAAATAAAAACTATAACCTAGCTTGACGTTATAGCAAGCTAGGTCAGGATTACAGTTATTGAGTGAAAGTTTTTAACTTCTTAATGCTTTGTACTAAAAATGGAATATCTAAACCTTGCTCAATAGAGAACCCTTCAGCGGCAGAGATGTTTTTAAAATTCCCATCAGAGTCTATTAATGTGATCCTATCTTTTTTGTATGCTATGACTACACCTTGGGAGTAATTAACACCCATATTGTCTTTTTTCTTGTATAAGTTAACACCTAACATTGTTTGTTTGGCAATCGCTTTACAATTTAAGTACTGACCGACACTAGTCGCAATTAAATCACTTGGTTGAATTAAGCCTTCAATTTTTGAGATTCTTTTATCTGAGCTGTATAAGGTTGATGTACTTACCACTTCTTGAGTATCATTTACTAAGCTAAAAGCAAATATTTGCGTTGCGTTATCGCGTGGGGATACAACTTTTGAACCGCTAATAACTCTAATCGCACTGTTAGTGTGAGCTTGGTCATTAATAAAACTCAGCTCGTTAATACCACTTACTTCAATACTGCGACGTTGGCTCTGCCATGCGGGAAGAGTGTGCTCTTCAATTATCGCAACTTTATAAAAGGCAGGTAAACCGTATACCAAACTAAATAGCATGTCGCTATGATTAGTTGGCTGTAAAAATTGCTCTGTTTTATGTAGACCTTTATTTTCTGAAATAAAGTCGGCTAATTGTTGGTCGGTTTCAAAAACAAAAATGTCGATATTAGCCTGAGTGTAATCTTCACATTTCTCAAGAGGAGTTGGTATTTGGTAGTTAATATTTTGGTTATTAATTTTAACGCTATGAGCTTGTTTATATGTTTCGATATCTAGTAAATCATTTTTAGCTAACAAACTTTTAGCTGTTGTAGGATATGAAAGTGGTAAAACATTATCTTGCTTTGTTACATCAAATTTTAAGTTAGCATCTGCCCAAATATGAATGCTGTGGCTAAGCGCAAAACATATAACTAAAAATGAGCTTGCGTAACGTGCAAATTTAAACTGTTTTAGACGCGCTAAATGCCGCCATGTAAGATTACTGGCAACGAGTTGAAAACCTAAGATTAGCAGAACAATACCGCCGGCAAAAAGAGTTGTTAAAGCAGGCGAACTTGTTAATCGATGCCACAGCAGTGAGATGATTTCAGGCAAAGCGGAAGTGCTTAAATGATAGCCCAAATTAACATACACATAAGCATCAAGAGTAAGCAGTGATGCGCCAAACGTAGCAATTACAGCAGCCATTCCACGAATGTGCCTAGGATAGGGAAAATCAAACTAAGCGGAAATACCGTCAGCACAAATGCTAAAAAGGCAATAAAACTAGTGTGGCTAAGCCATGTCACTAGCATATAAGTTATGCCCATAAAGCTAGTTGGTGGCGAATCGGCAAATAAATAGCTTAAGCTAATAAATAGCGCTAAGCCGATGTTGGCAAAGGTGAACCAATGCCCCCAGCTTAATAACTGACTCGCTTTTGATGAAAACTGATTGTGCTGCGATAAGTTCATAGAGTTTATTTAACCGACTGTGACAATGCTTTTGCAAAGTTCTCAGTTACGGCTTGTCTTTTCCCTGTTGGTACATGCTCTTTTAAGATATGCGTGATAGAATTTCCTAAACACATAAGGCTTAAATCAACCGGTGCATTATGTTTAGTTAGCACATCAATAAGCTGATCGACGATTTGTTCTACTTCTTCATTAGAGTATTTTGATAAGATTGGCATCAGTTGGTTCAATAAAATAGTTATATTCCCGTATTTTAACACTAGAGGCGTGAAAAACAAAGATGACAACAGACGTTAAAAAATTAGTCGTTCATTATGTAGACAAAAAAGACGACGATACGCAAATTCACCTTCGAAATGATGAAATGATCATCAACGATAAAGTGGCCGTGTTCATTGAGCAGTTACATCATGCGTACAACGGTAAACCTGGTAAAGGTTATTGTGCTTTCAGTGGAGATAAAAACAGTATTGTAGCATCAGCAATGCAAAGTTACCGTAATGATGAGTTGGGCTTTTGGCATATGACAGAGCAAGCTTCAACAGTCTTAAAAGAAGAGCTTGATAAGTATGCTTTTAGTGAAACAGGTTATTTAGTATTTTGTCATTATCAGTATGTTGCTACCGATTACATGTTAATTGCGATGATTAACATCAAAGAACATTATTCAATGACTTCAGAGCTTGATTTAGCAGCTTCTCGCCATTTAGATATATCGCGTATGCAACTCGCTGCTCGTATCGATTTAACAGCGTGGGATACACAAGCTGACGACAACCGTTATATTTCATTTATCAAAGGACGAGCTGGACGTAAAGTTGCTGACTTTTTCTTAGACTTTTTAGGTTGTGAAGAGGGTATTGATTCAAAACAGCAAAGCCAAGTAATGCTTAGTGCAGTAGAGGATTATTTATCAGAGCAACAGTTTGATAAATCAGAAAAAGACGACTTACGTAAACAAGTATTTGATTACTGTAATGATTGCGTAACTACAGGCGAAGATGCCAGCGTAAGCGAGCTTTCAGCAACGCTCACTAAAGGCGATGACAGCCCGTTCGACAGTTTTTGTAAAGAACAAAGCTATGACTTAGAAGAAACCTTCCCTGTAGATAAAAAAACGGTAACCAGTATGGTTAAGTTTTCAGGTCTAGGTGGTGGCGTAAGTGTAAGTTTTGAGCGTAAACATTTAGGTGAGCGCGTTACTTATAATGAAGCGACTGATACCTTAGTGATTAAAGGTATTCCGCCAAATTTAAAAGATCAGTTACAACGTTTTATGGAACAAGAGCAAGAATAAACGTTACATAAATAATGTTTTAGCTTTATTGAAAACGCGGCAAGTAGACCGCGTTTTTTTTATGAGAAAACTTATTTTTAAACCTAGGGCGTGTTGATCTTTGGAGGGTGAATTTACAGCAGACTGTTTGGTTTTTAGGCAAGGCAGAGCCTATGTAGTGTATTCCCCATAAATAGGCGATAACGCAGCATAAATACCAAACATGCGCTGTCCTTTGGGTTCCTTCTAGGAACGATCAACTCTTCGTTGCTCGGTTTTTACTTATTCTTACATGGATGTAAGCCACTAGGGTAACGCAGGAGCAGTTACCGAACAAACCTCGCGCTGCGATTTAATCGCTCCTAGATTGAACAAATTTCAATCCACAAAGATCAACACGCCCTAATAGTTAAAATGTAGATGCAGATCATTCTCACGTTAGTAGCGTAGTTTCCTAAAGCTTTAAATAGTGAATTAAAAAAGGTGAGGTGAGTTTTAATGTATTGCAATACATTAAAAAGGTACTGCTAGTTAATAATTTTGGTAAAAACGTTATTTTTAAACGCCAGCATACAGGTTATGGATTTAACGTTTGGTGCTTATCTGTAGACGTAGAGCTTGCTCACGTTAGAAGCGTAGCTTCTTAAAGCTTTAAATAGTGAATTAAAAAAGGTGAGGTGAGTTTTAATGTATTGCAATGCATTAAAAAGGTACTGCTAGTTAACAATTTTGGTAAAAACGTCGTTTTTAAACGCCAGCAAGCTGTGTGTCTACAGGTTATGGATTTAACGTTTGGTGTTTACTTGTAGAGCTTGCTCACGTTAGAAGCGCAGCTTCTCAAAGCTTTAAATGGTGAATTAAAAAAGGTGAGGTGAGTCTTAATGTATTGCAATGCATTAAAAAGGTACTGCTAGTTAATAATTTTGGTAAAAACGTCGTTTTTAAACGCCAGCAAGCTGTGCGTCTACAGGTTATGGATTTAACGTTTGGTGTTTACTTGTAGGGCTTGATCACGTTAGAAGCGCTTTACATAGCACTTAAAGCAAAAAAGCCCCGCTATTGAGTACATAGCGGGGCTTTTTAATGAGCGTTAGTTACTAATCAGCACTCATTGTTTTAGTCATTGCAGAGCTTGCACGACCAGCAGGTTTGATTGAGCCTGCACGTAAGCCACTGTCGGGTACTAGTTCACGTTTGTCGTGAGCCATTGCAACAGAGATATGTTTTACTTCGCTATCAGCTACAGGAGTAGGTTGTGCCATTGGCGCACTTGCAGATCCTTGTGAAACGACGGTTTTAACATGCTGTACTGATTTTTCAACTTTAGCTGGTTGCTCAGTCACTACAGGTGCTTCAACTTTAGCTGGTTGCTCAGTCACTACAGGTGCTTCAACTTTAGCTGGTTGCTCAGTCACTACAGGTGCTTCAACTTTAGCTGGTTGCTCAGTCACTACAGGTGCTTCAACTTTAGCTGGTTGCTCAGTCACTACAGGTGCTTCAACTTTAGCTGGTTGCTCAGTCACTACAGGTGCTTCAACTTTAGCTGGTTGCTCAGTCACTACAGGCGCTTCAACTTTAGCTGGTTGCTCAGTCACTACAGGCGCTTCAACTTTAGCTGGTTGCTCAGTCACTACAGGCGCTTCAACTTTAGCGGGTTGCTCAGTCACTACAGGTGCTTTAACTTTAGTGGGTTGCTCAGTCACTACAGGTGCTTCAACTTTAGCGGGTTGCTCAGTCACAACAGGCGCTTCAACTTTAGCGGGTTGCTCAGTCACTGCAGGTGCTTCAACTTTAGCGGGTTGCTCAGTCACTACAGGCGCTTCAATTTTAGCTGGTTGCTCAGTCACTACAGGCGCTTCAACTTTAGTTGGTTGCTCAGTCACTACAGGTGCTTCAACTTCAGCTGATTCTTTAACCGCTTCAACTTTAGCCAAGTCTTCTACAGCAAGTGCTTGTTCAACTTTTTCAGAAGCATCAACAGCGGTTTCTTGCGATTTAGCTTTAAGTTCAGCTTCATACTCAGCTGCAGCTTGATCTGCTACTGGTACAAATGCAGGTGTTTCGTCTGATTTGTTTTCAGAACCTTCACCTTCTGGTCGGCGGCGACGTTGACCAGATGCACGAAGATGACGAGGAGAGCGGCGTGAACGTGTACGTGTTTGCTCTTGTTCTTCATCAGATGCAGATGTTTCATCGTTAGAATCAACAACGTCAACTTTCTCTTCTTTAATATGCGCTGTTTTTTCTGCTGGAGCTTGCGTTTGCTTTTCTACAGTAGGCGTAACTTGCTCTTTAACTTGTGGTTTTTCATCACTTACCACAGTTTGTTCTGTTATTTTATCTACTGTTTTTGCTTGTTCAGCATTTTCGTCTTGTAAACGTACTTTTTTACGTAAATTACGTCGTTGACGGCGAACTTTAGGCTTCTGCTCTTTAGGCTCTGCAGCTTGTGCTGGTTTAGAATCAGTTTCTACTTCCGCCTTTGCAGGGGCTTCAGTTTTAACTTGATCTTTTTCTTGGTTTTTATGCTCTGGGCGCTTACGAGAGTTAGGATTACGACGACGCTTGTTGCGATTTTCGTTTCTTTCTTGGTTCTCGTTAGTTACTGGTGAATCAGTTTTAGCTTCATCTTGATCAGTATTGCTGCGTTCAGCACGAGGCTTAGTTCGAGGGTTATTTCGACGACGTTGATTGTTATTTCGACGGCGGTTATCGTTACCTCTGCGGTTATTGCGTGCTTCTTCTTGCTGCTTTTCAGCGGCTTCTTTTTTCTCTTCTACCGTTTCAGTAGCAAATAACGACTTAAACCACTTAGTGATTGCTGTAAATAAGCCACCATTAGCTTTAGTCTCTTTGGTCACTGGCTTAGCTGTTTGTGCAGGCGCTGCTTGTGGAGCTGGTGTAGAAGGCATTACTACACCTTTTAGCATTGGCTCTTCACGTACTGGTGTACTTGGAGATTTAGACATCTCAAATACTTCAGGCTCAGGCGCAATAACTTGTCCGTAACTTACCGTTTCAAGTGTTTCGTCTTTACGTAAACGCATAACTTCGTAATGTGGTGTTTCCATATGTTGATTAGGAATAATCACTACATCACATTTATGATGTTTTTCAATACGATGAACACTACGTCGTTGCTCATTTAACAAATAAGCGGCAACAGCAACAGGCACTTGTGCATTTACTTGTGTCGTATTGTCTTTTATTGCTTCTTCTTCAATTAAACGAAGAATAGAAAGTGCGATTGATTCGTTAGAACGAATAGTCCCTTGTCCGCTACAGCGAGGGCATGGGCCTTGGCTTGCTTCACCTAATGAAGGACGCAAGCGCTGACGCGACATTTCAAGTAAACCAAAGCGTGAGATTTTACCAATTTGAACACGAGCACGATCTGGGCGAGCAGCATCTTTTAAGCGATTTTCTACTTCACGTTGATGACGTGGAGGGGTCATATCGATAAAGTCGATTACAATCAAACCACCTAGGTCACGAAGACGTAACTGACGTGCAATTTCATCAGCAGCTTCCAAGTTAGTATTTAGTGCTGTTTCCTCAATATCACCGCCTTTTGTTGCTTTAGACGAGTTAATATCGATAGATGTTAATGCTTCAGTAGGGTCAATAACTATTGAACCACCAGACGGAAGACGCACTTCACGCTGAAACGCTGACTCGATTTGGCTTTCAATTTGATAATGTGTAAATAATGGCGTATCGCCTTGATAAAGCTTAACGCGGCTCATGAAATCAGGGCGAAAACGCTCAATGTGCGCTTTAGCTTCTTCAAAAACACGTGGTTTATCAATTAATATCTCACCAATGTCGCGACGTAAATAATCGCGAATGGCGCGAAATATTACGTTACTTTCTTGGTGTATTAAAAAAGGCGCTTTAGCACTGTCGGCTGCTTGGCCAATAGCCTCCCAGTGTACTAATAATGCTTTTAAATCGTAGTTTAGTTCTTCAAATGACTTACCAACACCAGCAGTACGAACAATTAAGCCCATACCTTTAGGTAATTCTAAACGACCTAGTGCTTCTTTAAGTTCAGTGCGCTCATCACCTTCAATACGGCGAGAAATGCCACCGGCACGAGGATTGTTAGGCATTAGAACTAAGTAACTACCAGCAACGCTGATAAAAGTAGTTAACGCTGCGCCTTTTTGGCCTCGTTCTTCTTTATCAACTTGTACTATTACTTCTTGACCTTCTTTGATTACGTCGCGAATATTCGGACGACCATGAAAAGTGTAACCTGCAGGGAAGTAAGTACGGGCTATTTCTTTTAAAGGGAGGAAACCATGGCGATCAGCACCGTATTCAACAAATGCTGCTTCAAGAGATGGTTCAATGCGGGTTATTTTGCCTTTATAAATATTGGCTTTTTTCTGTTCGTGACCTGGGCTTTCTATATCTAAATCATATAGGCGCTGGCCATCAACCAGTGCTACGCGCATTTCTTCTTGCTGCGTTGCATTGATTAGCATACGTTTCATATTGTTACTCTACTTATTTATGTCGCTGACATGACGATGTTTTTATCGCCTGTTCAGTTGTTCCTATTTTTAGAATGTGCAGCCTCACGACTGGGTCTTTAACGGAACGGCTCTGTATTTTCGTACGCAGTATTTTAAATGCTGGCAAACAATAACGTGTATTACCGTTATTAAATTCTAAATGGTGTTAAAACAGTCGGCTTTTCAGCTACGTTTACATGTTTTACCCAGAAGTTGGCCTGTCATATCAATCTTACTAAATGTCATTCATATTAGGTGCGTAGGGCTCATTAAGTTGGTGAGTAATACATATTTATGTATCACTAATATCCATTTTAAGAGCAAAAGTTGCTACCAATGTTAATGAACGCTTATTTATTAGATTTTTTTAGTTCTAAATAAGCTGCTGTACGGTACTACAATAATTGAGCAAATGCTGAACGACGTGTTTTTACGTCGTCACTATCAGACAAATTATCTGTTCATTGCTTTCTCAATCGCATTAAAAACCACTTCATGTTCAAACTTAACCAGCAATATATTACGCGCATTGCCGTTAATTGATCGCACGTGTTGACTAGGTATGTATAAAAGCTTTGGAAAACTTAACTCGGATCTGTATGATCGGCTACCCAGAATGTGCATCACGAATGTTTTAATGTGTTAAAAAGCACCGTTGTTATTTGCAAATACTAAATATTTGCGCTGCTGATTATCCCACTATTATTACAGTGTTAGCAACTAAATTATTTTACTTAAATTAGTGATTAGGCAATGTCAGAAAAAAACGACTTACAAGTAACTTATGTCACGATCAATGAAGACCATTTAGGTCAGCGTATTGATAACTTTCTTATTACCCATTTAAAAGGGGTGCCTAAAAGCGCTATTTATAAACTTTTGCGCAAAGGTGAGGTACGCGTTAATAAAAAGCGTATTAAGCCTGTATATAAACTACAGCTTGACGATGTGCTTCGTATTGCACCTATCAGGGTTGCTGAGCGTGAAGAGTTTGTACCATCAAAACTAGATAAAGTAACTCGCCTTGAAAACGATATCTTATTTGAAGATAAATACCTTATCGTTATAAATAAACCTTCAGGCATGGCTGTTCATGGTGGCAGTGGTTTAAGTTATGGTTTAATTGAAGCTTTGCGCGCGCTTCGCCCAGAGGAGCGCAGTCTTGAGCTAGTTCACAGGCTTGACCGTGATACATCGGGTTGTTTACTTATAGCAAAACGTCGTTCGGTGTTAACAGCATTGCATGAACAGCTTCGTGAAAAAACAATGGAAAAAAATTATTGGGCACTAGTTGAAGGGCAGTGGGACTCTAAAACTAAAAATGTAACCGAAGGGCTGCGTAAAAATACGCTTAAATCGGGTGAACGCGTAGTACGTGTAGATAACACTGAGGGCAAGCCTTCGCATACGCGTTTTAAAGTACTTGAACGTTTTAATGATTGCTCGCTTGTACAAGCTTCGCCTGTTACAGGTCGTACACACCAAATTCGTGTGCATACGCAGTGTAAAGGTCATCCAATAGCGTGTGATGATAAATACGGCGATCAAGGGTTTGATGAATCTATGCGTAAAGTTGGCTTAAACCGATTGTTTTTACACGCACATGATTTAAGTTTTTATCATCCTAAAAACGAAACAACGATGCGTATTGAAGCGCCCCTTGATAAAACGCTTAAAAATACATTACTAAAATTACGAGACGCAAAACAGTGATTGCAGTGACGCCAATTAAAAAATATAAGCTCGTCATTTTTGATTGGGATGGCACCGTTATGGATTCAGTCACTAAAATAGTTAACTGTATTCGTAGTAGTGCTGAGTCACTTAATTTAGTGTCACCAAGTGATTTAGCAATTAAAAATATTATTGGTATGTCGCTTGAGAAAGCAATTGATGTTTTATTTCCTGATGATACCGCGCAGCATCAAGCGCTAATTAAAGGGTATAAACACCAATATAGTGTTGATACCACGCCAACTCCTGTATTTGCTAATGTTGTCAGCGTTTTAACTGCTTTAAAAAAGCAAGGCATTGTTTTAGCTGTTGCCACAGGTAAAGGTCGAGATGGATTAGAGCGCTTGCTTGTTCAAAGCCAACTTAGACATTTTTTTAGTGCGACACGTACAAGCGATGACGCACTGTCTAAACCGTCTGCGGATATGCTGTATCAATTACTTGAAGAACTTGGCATAAGCGCTCAAGATGCCGTAATGATTGGTGACACTCAAATAGACATGACAATGGCAAAAGCTGCAGGCATGGATAGAATTGGTGTAACCATGGGGGTGCACAACGCACAGCAATTAAATGAGCTTAATCCGGTTGCAACGGTAGATAACTATCTGCAGCTGCAACAGGTTTTGCTTGGCTAATTTATTTAACTAGAACTTGTTTTGAGCGGTAAGTACATCAATACCAAACTCAGCCAGTAATTGGCTGAGTTTAATTAGTGGCAACCCAATTAAGCTATTAGGATCGTCTCCGCTTAACTTTTCAAATAAACAAATACCTAACCCTTCACTTTTAAAACTGCCAGCACAGTTATATGGCTGTTCTGCGTCGCAATAAGCACTAATTTGTGCATCACTGAGTGTTTTAAACGTCACATTAAACGGTTCTACGCAGGTTTTTTTGTTCCAGTTACAATATCGTAAACACAAAGCCCAGTTAAAAATGTTACAGTATTACCGCTAAATAAATTTAGTTGTTTTACGGCATTTTTTATTGTGTGGTTTACCTAAAATTTGATTATTAAACACAGCTACTTGGTCTGATCCAATAGCTAACCCTTTGTTAAAGTGTTTATTAGCTGCAGAGGCTTTTAATTCACTTAAACGCTTAACCAGTTCGGTAGGTGTTTCGCATTCAAGTGCTGACTCGTCAACGTCTGGTGAAAATGTATCAAATGGTAAATTAAATTTTTGTAATAAAGACTGCCTAAAAGGCGAGCTTGACGCTAAAATAAGTGGGTGCTTCACGGACTGTTTCCCTAAGATAATTCAGATTGAGTTAGGATAAATCAGATCCGAGAGTAAAACACGTTAAAAACCAAGTAAAAATGGTTTTTTACTTTGACTAACAAACTAACTATCTATATGATGCAGCCCCTATGCAAAAGGTGAAAATTCCCATCACTCTTCATCCAGGCAAAGCAGCGCAGCACCGTTTAAAGTATGACGGAATTGTACCGCTTGAAAAACTTACTCGTTTAGAGAAAGTTGTGCAGGAAGAAGTAGGTGAAATAGCGGTAAAAATACATTGCAAGAATGATGATCAAGGTTTCGCTGTGATTAGAGGCAATTTGTCCACACACGTTACTGTCATTTGTCAACGTTGTAATGGTGATTTAGGGTTGGATTTGGTTCAAGACTTTGCATATTCACCAGTAGGTGAAGATACAGAGTTAGATATTTTTCCAGAAGACTACGATGAAGTAGCGCTTGATGAAAATGGTGAAGTTAACGTTTTTGATTTAATTGAAGACGAACTAATTTTAGCAATTCCATTAGTAGCTACCCACAACGAAGCTTCATGCAGTTATTCAGCAAAGCCTGCCAGCTTTGGTGTTTTAAAGGCGGAAGATGATAAACCTAATCCATTTGATATTTTGAAACAACTTAAGAAAGATTCTTAGGAGAAGACTATGGCTGTACAAAAAAGCAAAAAGTCTCGTGCAAGACGCGGCATGCGCCGTTCACACGATGCGATCAGTGGTCCAACTTTAACTGTAGATCAAACATCTGGTGAGACTCATCGTCGTCACCATGTGACTGCAGATGGTTACTACAAAGGCGTTCAAGTAATTTCTAAATAAGAGATTACTTATATGCTGAATGATCTAACCATAGCGTTAGATATGATGGGGGGCGATTACGGCCCCCGTTCATCTATTCCTGCTGCCGTTCACGCAGTAAACGCTCATGCCAATTTAACTCTCATTTTATGTGGCAATGAAGACGTTATATCTAAAGAACTCGAATCCCTCGATTCCTTACCTCATCCTAGACTCATAATTCGTCACTGTAGTGAAATAGTCACTAATGCTTGTGAACCTGCAATTGCTGTGCGTTCAAAAAAAGATTCATCTATGCGTGTTGCCCTTGATTTAGTTAAGTCAGGCGAAGCTCAAGCGTGTGTTAGTTCAGGTAATACTGGTGCGCTATTTTTTATGGCTCACTATGTGCTAAAAATGCTGCCAGGTGTAAAACGTGCTGCACTCATTTCATCCGTTCCTACAGAGCTTAAAAACCCAGTATATTTACTCGACTTAGGTGCTAATGTGCATTGTGATGCGCAAATGCTGTATCAGTTTGGCATTATGGGCTCTGTAGTTGCTGGCCAAGCACTTGGCTGCGATAACCCTCGCGTTAGCTTATTAAATATTGGCGCTGAGGATATTAAAGGTCACGATGATATTAAACAGGCTGCACAATTAATGCAGCAAAGCCCACATATTAATTACATTGGTTATAGCGAAGGAAGCGATATTTTTTCTGGCAAGGCTGATGTTATTGTATGCGAAGGTTTTGTGGGTAACGTTGCACTTAAAACATGCGAAGGCATTGCCAAGCTTATTATGAATAAGTTTACAGTTGCGCTCGAAAAGCACCTTTTATATAAATGTATGGCGTTTATATTGCGTCCAATAATAAAAAAACTCTATAAAAGGGTGAACCCCGACCAGTATAACGGTGCTTCTCTGGTAGGATTGCGCGGTATTGTCGTTAAAAGTCATGGAAATGCGTCAGCTAAAGCATTTCAAGCAGCAATTGATGAAGCGGTAAAGGAGGTTGAACGTCAACTTCCTGATAAAATAGCCGCTATTTTCGAAAAAACACATTCTAAAGACACGGCGGTTAATCAATAATTGATGTGCCGTGTATTTCATTATTTATTTGTTTAATTAAAAAGAGCAAAGTATGGCACAAAAAATTGCACTTCTATTCCCAGGTCAAGGCTCGCAAAGCGTTGGTATGTTACAAGGGCTACTAGAGAGTTCTGACATTGTTAAAGCAACATTTGCAGAAGCATCAGATGCATTGGGTTACGACTTAGCAGAGCTAGTTCTTAATGGCCCAGAAGAAAAATTAAATCAAACTCATCGTACACAACCTGCATTATTAACTGCAAGTGTTGCTATTTATCGTGATTGGCTTGCAGCAAACCCAGATGCCGACGTTGTTATGGCCGGTCACAGCTTAGGTGAATATTCAGCACTAGTGTGTAGCGACGTACTAAGCTTGAGTGAAGCTGTTAAGCTTGTTGAAAACCGTGGTTTATATATGCAAGAAGCTGTGCCTGCAGGCGTAGGTTCAATGGCTGCGATTATTGGCTTAGGCGATGAAGAAATAAAAGTGGCGTGTTCTGCCTCAGCGCAAGGTGAGGTTGTATCTCCAGTTAACTACAATTCTCCTGGTCAAGTTGTTATTGCAGGGCATAAAGCGGCAGTAGATAGAGCATCACAAGCATGTAAAGATGCTGGTGCTAAACGCGCATTACCACTTTCGGTTAGCGTACCTTCACATTGTGAACTAATGAAGCCAGCAGCGGATAAGCTAGCGGTAGACTTAGCCGCTTTAACATTTAATACACCTAAGTGTGATGTAATTAATAATGTTGATGTAAAAGCTGAATCGACCGCTGATGAAATTAAAGATGCACTAGTACGTCAACTATACAGCCCAGTTCGCTGGACAGAAACAGTACAAGCCTTGGTTGCGCAAGATGTAACACAAAGCTACGAATTTGGTCCTGGTAAAGTATTAACAGGACTTGCTAAACGAATTGATAGAGCAATGATCTGTGGCTCAGTAAACGATGCCGCTTCAATCGCTGCAGCTAAATAAGAGTATATAAAATGTCTAATTTATTTTCATTAGAGGGCAAAATTGTCCTAATTACTGGCGCTAGCCGTGGTATTGGTAAAGCAATTGCAACAACATTAGTTGCGCAAGGTGCAAAAGTTGCAGGCACTGCTACAAGCGAGTCAGGCGCTGCTAAAATCAGTGAGTACCTGGGTGATAGTGGTAAAGGTTATGCATTAAATGTAACGGATCCTGCATCTATTGAAGCGACACTTGCCGCAATAAAAGCTGATTTTGGCGATATTGACGTACTTGTTAATAACGCAGGTATCACACGTGATAACCTATTAATGCGTATGAAAGAGACTGAGTGGGACGATATAATCGACACTAACTTAAGCTCGATTTTCCGTTTATCTAAAGCGGTACTTCGTCCAATGATGAAGAAAAAGAAAGGCCGTATTATCAATATTGGCTCAGTAGTAGGCACTATGGGTAATGCAGGGCAAGCTAACTATGCGGCGGCTAAAGCGGGCGTAATTGGTTTTTCTAAGTCACTTGCGCGCGAAGTTGCATCTCGTGGTATTACAGTTAACGTAGTGGCACCTGGTTTTATTCAAACTGATATGACTGATGATTTAACTGATGAGCAAAAAGCAGCAACGCTTGCCAATGTTCCAGCAGGGCGTTTAGGTCAACCAGACGAAATTGCTGCTGCAGTGTGTTATTTAGCATCTGACGCAGCTGCGTATGTATCAGGCGAAACTTTGCATGTAAATGGTGCGATGTACATGGTTTAGTAGTCATAATATCGGCCAAATAATAAAATTAAGTTAAGTTAGTTAACTCAAAAACATTGAATTATTTGTGAACTTGCTTTAAACATACTTGAAATTGCTGTGAAAATAAGCGATAAAAGATAAAACTTACACTCAGAGGTTTGACCAGACAATTATTTATGGCCAAATCATTGAATCAGAGAATTATGCGGCGTAAACTACGCCGCAATCTGAAAATAACGCATTGGCGTTTTTAATAAAGGAAAGAAGAATGAGCGATATCCAAGAACGCGTAAAGAAAATCATCATTGAACAACTAGGTGTTAAAGAAGAAGAAGTTAAAAATGAATCTTCTTTCGTAGATGACTTAGGTGCAGATTCTCTTGATACTGTAGAACTAGTAATGGCTCTTGAAGAAGAGTTTGATACTGAGATCCCAGATGAAGAAGCTGAAAAGATCACTACAGTTCAAACTGCAATCGATTACGTTACAGCTCACGCTGAGTAATTAATCGCAAATTAAGGGCAGCATTCGCTGCCCTTAATCTATATATCCAAACCACCTCAAAGTTCGTGATTCAAAAAGAAACCTTAACTCCCAATCTTAACTAAAAATTATTTTTGCTAGTGTTATGCGTTTTTAATCTATTTTGGGACTAGCACTTTGAGGTAGCTTGGGTATGATCATCCACCTTATAAAAATATCCCTTATTGGAGGCAAACCGTGGCTAAACGTCGAGTCGTCGTAACTGGCTTAGGAATGTTGACGCCGCTAGGTAATGATGTTCAATCAACCTGGCAAGGCTTATTAGATGGTAAAAGTGGTATTCAAACAATAACCCACTTTGATACATCAAAATTTGGTACAAAGTTCGCTGGTTTAATTAATGACTTTGATGCATCGGCTTATATGTCACCAAAAGATGCAAAAAAAATGGATTTATTTATCCAGTACGGCATTGCAGCGGGTGTTCAAGCTTTTGAAGATTCTGGCCTCGAGATAACAGAGCAAAATGCAACACGTATAGGTGTGGCTGTAGGTTCGGGTATTGGTGGTTTAACGCTTATCGAAGAAAACCACATTAAACTATTAAATAGTGGTCCGCGTAAGTTATCGCCATTTTATGTGCCATCTACCATTATTAATATGATTTCAGGTCATTTATCAATAATGCATGGGCTTCGTGGCCCAAATATTTCTATTGTAACGGCTTGTACAACAGGTTTGCACAACATAGGCCATGCTGCGCGTATGATTGCTTATGGCGATGCTGATGCAATGGTTGCCGGTGGCGCCGAAAAAGCCTGTACACCAATTGGTATGGGTGGCTTTAATGCTGCACGTGCACTATCAACCCGCAATGACGATCCACAAGCGGCTTCTCGCCCTTGGGATAAAGACCGCGATGGTTTTGTGCTTTCTGACGGCGCAGGTGTTGTTGTAGTTGAAGAGTACGAACATGCTAAAGCACGTGGTGCTAAAATTTATGCTGAGCTTGTAGGCTTTGGCATGAGTGGCGACGCGTACCATATGACATCACCACCAGAAGACGGTGCAGGCGCTGCCCTTGCAATGCAAAATGCACTAAATGATGCGCAAGTGAACGCTGAGCAAATTGGTTACATTAATGCACACGGCACATCAACGCATGCTGGTGATAAAGCCGAAACTGCCGCTGTTAAATCTATTTTTGGTAATGCAGCTAAAGATGTAATGGTCGGTTCGTCTAAATCAATGATGGGTCACTTATTAGGTGCTGCGGGTTCTGTTGAATCAATCGTTTCGATTTTATCGTTAACGGATCAAAAAGTATCGCCAACTATTAACCTTGATAACCCAGACGAAGGGTGTGACTTAGATTATATTGCGCACACTGCACGTGATGCAAAGCTAGACTTTGCACTGTGTAACTCGTTCGGTTTTGGTGGTACTAATGGCTCGTTGCTGTTTAAAAAGGTATAATCTTTTTAACAACGAATCAAATTATAAGAGCTCAGTTGTTTAACTGGGCTTTTTTTATGCCAAATAAAATGCAAACAATAATAGCAGTAGATCAAAACAGCACTTTAAGCACGCGTGACAGAGGCTTAAATTACGGTGACGGCTTTTTTACAACGGCTAAAGTTGTTGATGGGCAAGTACAGTATTGGGCTCACCATAAAGCGCGTTTGATTGAATGTGCTCAGCGTTTGGGTTTTCCTGAGCTAGATTTTAATAGCCTTGAAAATCAAATTGCTTTGCATATAAAAGCAGCATCACTCAACGTGCTTAAAATACTTGTAACGCGAGGCGAAGGCGGACGTGGTTATGGGCTGCCGAGTGAGTGTAATGTTACTATTTTATTGAGTGTATTAGATTACCCTAGTAATTACAGTGCGCTTACTAAAAAGGGTGTAAATCTCGAAATAAGCCCAATTAAATTAGCTGCACAACCTTATTTAGCGGGTCTTAAAACACTAAACCGGCTTGAGCAAGTACTAGTTAAAAAAGCAATGCAAACGCAAAACTGCGACGATGTGTTAGTGCTTGATTACAATAACAATGTAATTGAAGCTTCATCAGCTAATATTTTTGCGATTAAAAATAAGTGTGTGTTTACGCCATTGCTTGATGAGTGCGGAATAAAGGGCGTTTACCTACAATCGTTATGTGCTAAATTACCAGTTGAATTTAAACGCGTGAAAGTAGAAGACCTAATCCAAGCAGACGCCGTATTTGTGTGTAATAGCTTAATGGGAGCAGTACCCGTAAAACGTATTGAACAACAGGTATTTAATACAGACGACAGCCACGCATTATTAACTAAATTATTAGCCAAGGAGGCTGAGTGTTAAAAGTTATTTTATCGGTACTCTTTTTAGCTGTTATAACCACTGCTGTTGGTTACCAGCAATTACAAGCAACAATAAATAGCCCGTTAAAGTTAGCTCAAAACACACAATTTGAAGTTAAGCATGGCACTGGCTTTAATAAGTTATGCCATCAATGGCAAGCTAATACCTGGGTCGAAAGTTGCTGGCGCTATCAGGTAATTGCCAAATTAGATCCCACACTCACCGACTTAAAAGCGGGGCTTTACGAGCTAACAGCCGATAGTGTTATCAGTAATATAAAAAAATTAATCAAGGCCAGCAAGTCAGTTTTAGTTTTACCATTATTGAAGGGCAAAACTTACGTGAAGTACTAAGTGCTATTAAAAAAGCCGATAATTTACAAAACGATTTAAAAAGTGATGAACTAAGTACTCAAATACTGGGTAATGACACGCACTTAGAAGGCTGGTTATTCCCCGACACTTACCACTATCATAATAACGATACTGCAAGCAGTGTATTAAAACGTGCAGCACAAAAAATGCAGCAAACATTAGATGATGCTTGGCAGCAGCGCGCTGCTAATCTACCCTATAAAACAGCATACGAAGCACTAATAATGGCTTCAATTATTGAAAAAGAAACAGGCCTTGCCAGCGAACGTCCGTTAATTGCATCAGCGTTTGTTAATCGATTAAACACCAATATGCGCCTGCAAACCGATCCCACCGTAATATACGGGCTAGGCGCTGATTTTGATGGTGATATTAAACGTAAAGATTTGCGCGATTATACGCCTTACAATACGTATCGTATTAATGGTTTACCGCCAACACCTATAGCAATGCCATCAAAAGCCGCTATTTTAGCTGCAGTTAATCCGCCGCAAAGTGAATACGTTTACTTTGTCGCAAAAGGCGATGGTAGCCACCAGTTTTCAACCACGTTAAAACAGCATAACGCGGCAGTTAAAACGTATATATTAAATAAAAAGAATTAATATTTTATGAAACCAAAATTTATAGTAATAGAAGGGCTAGAAGGCGCTGGTAAATCAACCGCTATTTCGTTATGCCAAGATTTTTTAAACAAAAAACAGATCGACTTTATAAATGTACGTGAACCAGGCGGAACACCACTAGCCGAATCACTGCGCACACTTGTAAAAGCAGAGCATGAAGAAGAAATTGCCTTTGAAACCGAATTGCTGATCATGTATGCGGCGCGTTCGCAGTTAATGCATAACGTCATTAATCCTGCGCTTGAGCAAGGTCAATGGATATTGGCTGATCGCCATGATTTATCATCTCAAGCATATCAAGGTGGCGGACGAGGTATTAGCTCAAATACACTAGCGTCGTTATCATCAATGGTATTAAAAGGATTGAAGCCCGATTTAACTATTTACCTTGATATTGACCCTGTTATTGGCCTTGAACGTGCAAAAGGGCGAGGCGAACTTGATAGAATAGAGCAAGAAGCTATTGAGTTTTTTCAGCGCACTCGCATGCGTTACCTTGAGCTTGCTAACGACGACAGCTCAATTAAAACAGTTGATGCAAACCAAGACATCGATAAAGTACACCGCGATATAACTAACGTACTACGTACATTTTTTGAAGGGCTAAAATAATATGGCACTGCCTTGGCTACACGATACACAGCAACGCTTAGCGCAGAGCTTTCGTGGCCAGCGTTTTCATCATGCACAGTTGTTTTGTGGACCCATTGGCGTTGGTAAATTCGAGTTAAGCGATCAGTTAGCTAATGCCTTATTGTGCCAAAATATAGTACAGCAATCAGCAGCCGCTAATAGTATTTTAGCACCGTGTGGCCACTGTAAAAGTTGTTTACTCACACTTGCAGGCACGCACCCTGATAAACGTTTAACGCAGGTTGATGGGCAAAGTATTGGCGTAGACGATATACGCGGGATCAGTGATTTTATGAATCACTCTGCGGCGCAAAATGGTAACAAAGTAGTTGTTATTAAAAATTGTGAAAAAATGACAACCGCCGCAGCAAATGCATTATTAAAAACGCTAGAAGAGCCAAGTAATAGCCGATTTTTGATACTTACAACAAGCCAAGCTGCACAGCTTCCGGCCACGATATTAAGCCGGTGTGCTAAGACAGATATAAAAGTAATAAACACACAACTTGCCCAGCAATGGCTTGAGTCATTGCAAATTAAAGGTTATAGCTGGTTGCCACTTTTTTATAGCCAACCATTACAAGTTAAGCATTGGCAAGAGCAAAGTCAGTTACAAAGTATTGATATGCTTTATAAGTTTGCAACTGAGTTTAAACAAAGTCATAATTTTAAAGTGTTAGTCGATATTATAAATAAACAGCCTGAGCTTGTTCGCATATTTACTTTGTTCTTAAGTGAGCAACTAAAGCAGCAGTTAATGCAAGGCATGAGCTTTGATGCATATCAGATTGCGCAACAGGCTCTGAGTGAATTTTTGCAAAATAACACAAAAATCCTTGGGCTTAATTTACCGCTTGCAGTATCGCGATTAGCGCACATATTACGTAATTCATAAAAAGGATTAAACATGCAAGAGCTATTAGTTGATATAGATGATCTAGATGAATTATATCGTTGTTATATGCCTTATTTAAAAAAAGGAGGCTTATTTGTACCCACTAATATGCGTTACGAAGTAGGGCACTCATTGGCACTTAGAGTTACCTTGCCTGATGCACTAGAAGATGATGTAGTGACGGGTAAAGTGTCGTGGATCACCCCACAAGGTGCACAAAGCTCTAACCCACCAGGGATAGGTATTACTTTCTTAGATGATAAAACAAACCTTAATTCCAAGATCGAAAAACTACTGGGGACTATGTTAAACTCCGGTAATCCGACTTACACCATGTAGTAAAAAACAGGCCCAATTTTGATTGTAGATTCGCATTGCCATTTAGACCGTCTTGATTTTGATAAACTTGATTTAAACCTTGACCAAGTGCTTGATAAAGCACGTGCTAAAAAGGTTGAGCATTTTTTATGTGTAAGTGTAACACTTGATCAGTTCCCGAGTATGCTTGATAAAATTCAGCATTACGACGATGTATCAGCTTCTTGTGGCGTACATCCACTTGATCAAAAAGACGCACTTAACAAGCAGCAGTTAATTGACCTAGCATCGCACGACAAAGTAGTCGCTATTGGCGAAACAGGCCTTGATTATTATTATTCAAAAGATACACATGCAGTACAGCAAGCCAGTTTTGTTGGGCATATTGAAGTAGCTAACGAATTACAAAAGCCGTTAATTATTCATACTCGCGATGCACGTGTCGACACCATAAACTTAATGCGTGAACATAAAGCGGAAAATTGCGGTGGCGTATTGCATTGTTTTACTGAAGACTGGGATATGGCTAAAAAAGCCATAGACATGGGCTTTTATATTTCTATTTCCGGCATTGTTACCTTTAAAAATGCTTTAGAACTAAAAGAAGTCGTAAAAAAATCCCACTCGATCGCTTATTAATAGAAACCGACTCGCCTTATTTAGCACCGGTACCGTATCGTGGGCAAACAAATCAGCCAGCATACGTAGAAGACGTTGCTTATTATATTAGCGAACTTAAAGGCATTAGCTTTAATGAACTGGCTAAAGCGACTACCGAGAACTTTTATTCTTTATTTAAATTAGCAGCTAAAGGCTAAATGCATGATTACTAACACGGCAAACCTTCCTATTTTACTAATGGGGCCAATGGTGCGCCGTGCAGAGCAAACTGGAGTCTGTATTCAGTTTGCTACCAGCAAGTCTGCAAACTGCCAAATAAACTTATTAAATGTTGAGTGTTATAGTGATCAACACACTGTTTCTTTAGGGGAACATTTGTATCTGCATTTCGTCATTATAAAGCCAATAGACAACAAACTCCCTCTAGATAGCTTATTAAACTATGAGCTTGTAATTGACGATACAGTAATCGATTTATCGCCTTGGTGCTATAGCGGTCAAACAACGCCTGCATTTGTAATTCCTAATAAATTAAATGATATTTTGCATGGCTCGTGCCGTAATGCACATCATCCAGCAAAAGATAGCTTAGTGTCTGCAAGTCACTGGCAAAATAATCAGCGCGGTAATAATAATCAAGGCGCACAATTGCTATTACTGAGCGGTGACCAGGTTTACGCCGATGACGTAGCAGGCCCCATGTTATTAGCTATTCATCAGTTAGTTAAGCAACTCGGTATTTATAAAGAGCAACCACTTGCCATTGAGTTACCGGACGATATAAAAGAGCAACTTTATAATCGTCATTTGTATTTACCAAAAACGCCTTGGCAAAAACGTTCAAAATTAGGTATAGGTTACTGGCTAAAAAAAGACGAACCTCACTTTTCAAGTGTAAAAGCCTACAATCACCTTATCCATTTTGAAGAATACATAGCGCTTTATTTATTAAATTTTAGTGCTGCTGCTTGGCAATGCGTTGATATACAAAATACAACGTATTTAGGTCAAAACAAGCAAAACAAAACTATTTTTGACGCTGAAAAAACAGCACTGATTGATTATGCAAAAGGCTTAAGTGAAGTAGAGCGGTTGTTTGCCAATGTATCGACATTAATGATGTTTGACGATCATGATGTAACCGATGATTGGAACCTCACCGCTGGGTGGGAGCAAGCTATAAATGAAAATCCAAGTAGTAAACGAATCATTAATAACGGCTTAATTAGTTATTGGCTTTTCCAAGGAATGGGGAACGATGCACTAAATAAAACAGGCGAGTTACTAACACCTTTTAAGCAAAGCCGTACTGCTAATAATTTATGGCAGTTTAAAGCATTTGATAAACCACTAAACGATTTTAGTTTTTGGCATTACGAGTTAACTACAACCCCAAAAGTAGTGGTGCTAGATACACGTACGCACCGTTGGCGAAATGAGCAAAATTTTAACGAGCCTTCAGGTCTACTTGATTGGGAACGCCTAACAGAGCTTGAAGAAAGCCTATTAAGCCACGATCAGGTTATTATTGTATCACCAGCCCCCGTATTTGGTGTTAAATCAATAGAAGCTATTCAAGCCATGTTTAATATTTGCGGGCAACCGCTTATGGTTGATGTAGAGAACTGGATGGCACACGAAGGATCGGCTAAAAAACTACTCGATACGTTTAGGCGAACTGATACACCAAACGAAACGCTTATTTTATCGGGAGACGTGCACTATTCATTTTGTTTTTCAGTGCAAAAACGTTTTGGTAATCACCCCAACCGAATTTGGCAACTTACCGCCAGTGGTATTAAAAACGAATTTCCACGTAAATTAATAAACGTACTCGATAAACTAGATTCAATTTTATATGGACCAAAAAGCCCACTTAACTTTTTTACTAAACGTTGGCATATGGAAGTAGATAAACACCAAACTAAGGGCGAAGGGCAAAAGTATTTAGTAAGTGACTCTGCGATTAGTTTAATAACACTCGAACAAGGCAATTTAGCGCGCTATCAATTGATTCATGGCTCTGGGGAATTAACCGAATTTGATTTAGTTGAAAATTAAAAAATGCCCAGAGTAATTAGGAAAACTCTGGGCTTTAGAATGACTCTCTGTTGAGTCTTGCGTTAACTAAAAAAACTTTCTAGATTCTTAGGGAGAAGAAGAAAGTACTTAAAAGTGTAGTTAAGTAATGATAAAAGGCATAACTAAATTTTGCATTTAGTTATATTTAATAACAAATGCTTAGATTTTTTATGCGCAGTTTAAAATGGTTATCCATTTTTTATACCCAGCTTATTAACTGCGTATTTTGCACTAGATCTCGGGGTAGTGAATTTTTGATCTTATTTTTTTGCCATTTCCCGAGCCCAATAGGGCAACCACACAGTGTTAATACTACTTCACCTATTGTCTGAGTTGCTTCCGTTAAGCGTATATCTTTACCTTGAAAATAATCATTTGCTTGCTCGTTATTTAAAGCAAATACATTAGTTTTACACTCATTGCCAAATACGGTTGCAAACTCGTGCGTTAGCCTTACGCCATTTTTATGAATAATGCCAATTTGAATACCTAAGCGTGCGTACTTAATTTTATTTTGCAGGGCTTCAAACCCTTGTGGAAATAACCACAGCTCTTTGTCGCGCTGCATTAAGTTGCCAGGAAGATTAGTTAATTCAAAGTGCTTTTTAAGCGACTGCATAAACGCGGCACTTTGCTTTTTATCAAACTCGTTAAACGGAAACGCGCCTTTTTTAACAGTTTGATTTGGGTTATCGCAACTTGCGTGCTTTTTAAATTTAGCAATAAAAAAGCCTTCGCTATCGAAGGTTTGCGGCCATACATGTAAATAGCCCTCATTAGTTGTGGCTTCGCTTGCACCTTCAAATAAATCACTTAGGGATTGTGGCTCTATATAGTCGCCAAATTCACTGAGTAAATAATCGCATACTTGCTGGTTTTCGAGCGGAGTAAGTGTACAGGTTGAATACACTAACGTGCCACCTGGCTTTAATGCGTAAAATGCGCTTTTAATTAAGTCTTTTTGTACTTGGGCTATTTGTATGTTTGATTCTATTGACCAATTTTTTAGTGCGTCGGCGTCTTTACGCACAGTACCTTCGCCAGAGCATGGCGCGTCTAGCAATATGCTATCAAAGCATTCAAACATGTAGTTGCCAAATATAACGCCATCAAAGTGCGAGAGCGCACAGTTACCGACCCCCATGCGTTTTAAGGTGGCGCTAAGTACCTTTAAACGAGATGACGAAAGCTCATTTGCAACAAGCACGCCTTGGTTATTCATAAGCGCAGCTAGCTGTGAGGTTTTAGAGCCCGGCGCTGATGCCATATCAAGCACGGTGTTATTTTGAGTGCCTGTGAGTTCAATACTTTGCTTTAAGGCAATAGGCGGCAGCATTGAACTTGCTTCTTGTACGTACATCGCACCGCTTAGGTGTAAGTCGGTATTACCGAGGGCTAGGTTTTGCTCTTCATCTTCGGGACGTTCTAACCAAAAGCCTTCACTGCACCAAGGGATGGGGGTTAGCAGCCAATTTTTTTCAGTTGCACGTTTTACAAATTCTTCAATGCTAATTTTTAATGTATTAACGCGGATAGATTTTCTGAGCGGCCTGCGACACGCATTTAAAAAGTCATCTAAGTTTAGATGCGCTGGTAAATAGGTTTTTACGTCATCAATAAAGTGCTCAGGAATAAAAGTGTTGGCGTTCACGCGTTAGCTCATACTATAAAAATAAAGCGCGATAATAGCATTTATATAACGCATTTTCAGCGCTTAAAAACGTAACATCCAATTTATTACTGTGTCGACACTTTGTTGTTTTACTCTATTTTAAAGGTGGTTTTATACGACTTTAGATTAATAGTGTCGACAATGAGTGCGTTTTTTAGTCTTTTTGTTGTGCTCAAGGGTTGACATGGTTTTTTAATAAGCCCATAGTAACGGCATTAATTGTCGACAATCTAAAAAATAACTTATGACACACACATTTTTAAACGAAGCGCCTATAACTACCGCATCAGATCAAGTATTTGTAGATATGCGCCGTGAGATTGTTGAAGGCAGCATAGTTCAAGGCAGTAAAATATCAGAACCTGAACTTGCAAAGCGTTATGGTGTAAGCCGTGCAACGCTAAGAGAAGCGTTAAATCGCTTAGAAAGTTGCTACCTTGTTGAACGTAAAGCTAACGTAGGTTGCCGAGTAGTTGCCCTTACCGCTGAGCGTTTGATTGAAGTTTATCAAGTTCGCAGCTCACTTGAAGGTTTGGCATGTAGGCTGGCTGCCGACAATATGGAACCCGAAGAAGTAAAAGGCTTAAAGCAATTACTTAATCAGCACCTACAAACACAGCGTGTTAAAGAGGGCGAATCTTACTATCAAGAAGCCGGCGATTTAGACTTTCATTACCGTATTATTCAAGGCAGTAAAAACGCGCATTTAATTCATTTACTGTGTAATGAGCTCTATCAATTAATACGCATGTACCGTGTACAAATGGGCATGGTGGGGCCGCGTGTATCAAAAGCGTTTGATGAGCATTTAGCGATTATTAACGCCATTGAAAACCACGATGGCGAGCTGGCCGAAATGCTCATGAAGCGCCATATCAGTGCGTCGCAAGCAAATATTCAAACCAAATTCGACTTATTAGCTAAGTAAAAAGCATAAGCTGCTAAAAGCTAAAAGCTAAAAGCTAAAAGCTAAAAGTTAAAAGTTAAGTAGAGCAGTTAAACAGTCATAATTACAGATTAAAACTATAAGTTACTCCACGTAGCAACCGTTCAAAGTGAGGAGAAAGTAATGTCAGCAGGGTTAAAATTTAAACACGCTATTGCCAATAACCGCCCGTTACAAGTGGTAGGTACTATTAACGCCTACACAGCGATGATGGCTGAAAAAATGGGTCACCAAGCTATTTATCTTTCAGGTGCCGGTGTTGCAAACGCCTCGTTTGGTATGCCAGATTTGGGTATGACAAGTCTTGATAACGTGCTTGAAGATATTCGCCGTATTACGGGTGCTAGCGACTTGCCGCTACTTGTTGATGCCGATACCGGTTGGGGTGGGGCGTTTAACATTGCACGCACAGTAAAAGAAATGACTAAAGCCGGTGCGGCGGGTTTTCATATTGAAGACCAAGTAGCACAAAAGCGCTGTGGCCATCGTCCTAATAAAGAAATTGTAAGCCAAGGTGAAATGGTTGACCGTATTAAAGCGGCGGTTGATGCAAAAACCGATAGCGATTTTTATATTATGGCCCGTACCGATGCATTTCAAAAAGAAGGTTTAAATGCCGCTATTGACCGTGCAGCGGCCTGTGTTGAAGCCGGTGCTGACGCTATTTTTGCAGAAGCCGTACACGACCTTGCTGATTACCAAGCATTTGCAAAAGCGATCAACGTTCCAATTTTGGCAAACATTACTGAGTTTGGCCAAACACCTATTTACACAAAAGAGCAGTTAAGCAATGTAGGCGTTGAAATGGTGCTCTACCCACTAAGTGCATTTAGAGCCATGAACAAAGCAGCATTAAACGTGTATTCAGCAATTTTAAATGAAGGCTCGCAACAAAGCCAAATCGAAAATATGCAAACGCGCGCAGAGCTTTATGACTTTTTAGATTACCACACGTACGAGAACACACTCGACACCCTTTTTTCATCAAAATCTGACAAATAATAATTATTAAAAAATAAAATCACACACAAATTTAAGATAGGAGAAGAACATGGTAGATAAAGCATTAGGCGGCGCGGGTTTACGCGGACAAGTGGCTGGTCAAACAGCATTGTGTACTGTTGGACAAAGCGGTTCTGGTTTAACGTATTGTGGTTACGATATTAGCGAACTTGCCGAAAAAGCGCAATTTGAAGAAGTGTCTTTTTTACTTTCACGCGGCGAGTTACCTACAACTAGCGAATTGGCAGAATATAAAGCAAAACTAAAAAGTTTACGCGGCTTACCAGATGCACTTAAAACCGTGCTTGAAAATATTCCTAAAGACGCGCACCCAATGGATGTAATGCGCACGGGTTGCTCAATGTTGGGTAACCTTGAAATGGAGCTTGATTTTAGCCAAGCCAATGATGCAATTGATCGTATGATTGCTGTGTTCCCAAGTATTATTTGTTACTGGTACCGCTTTACACACGATGGTGTACGCATTGAAGCACAAACAGATGACGACTCTGTTGGCGCACACTTTTTAACACTGTTACACGACAAAGCACCCAGCGAGTTATTTGCGCAAGTGATGAACGTATCACTAATTTTATACGCAGAGCATGAATTTAACGCCTCTACCTTTACGGGACGTGTATGTGCTTCAACTTTATCTGATATTCATTCTTGTGTAACTGGCGCGATTGGTACGCTGCGTGGTCCACTTCATGGTGGTGCTAACGAAGCGGCTATGGATATGATTCAAGGCTTTACAAGTGCTGAGCATGCTGAACAAGAAGTCATGGGCATGCTTGAACGTAAAGACAAAATAATGGGCTTTGGTCATGCTATTTATCGCGAATCTGATCCACGCAATATAATTATTAAAAAATGGTCTGAAAAACTAGCAGCAGAGGTAGGCGATACCGTGCTTTACCCTGTGTCTGTTCGTTGTGAAGAGATTATGTGGCGCGAGAAGAAGCTGTTTTGTAATGCTGATTTTTTCCATGCGTCTGCTTATCATTTTATGGATATTCCAACTAAATTATTTACGCCAATATTTGTAATGAGCCGTGTTACTGGTTGGACTGCGCATGTAAAAGAGCAACGCGCTAACAACCGTATTATCCGCCCAAGTGCCGATTACACAGGCCCTGATGCTCGTAGTTACACACCAATAGAGTCACGTTAAAAAATGGGTGAGCACGCATGTGCTCACTTTTTATTGCACATAGCCACTAGCGAGCAGTTTTTCTCAAACTTTTCATTAAACACGCTAGCTGTGAGCAAACACCGTCACCAATTAGCGAATTTATTATGACCATAATTAATAATACCCAATACCGTAAACCTCTACCGGGCTCAAATGTCGACTATTACGATACGCAAGAAGCCGTAGATGCAATTAAGCCAGGTGCATACGCCACACTACCTTATACATCACGTGTATTTGCCGAAAATCTAGTACGCCGATGCGACCCTGCTATGTTAACCGATGCACTTAACCAGCTAATTGAGCGCAAGCAAGATTTAGATTTCCCGTGGTATCCGGCGCGCGTGGTATGCCACGATATTTTAGGCCAAACAGCACTTGTTGATTTAGCTGGGCTTCGTGATGCAATTGCAGCCAAAGGCGGCGATCCGGCTAAAGTGAATCCGGTAGTACCTACGCAGTTAATAGTTGATCATTCACTAGCGGTAGAGCATGCCGGTTTTGATCCTGACGCATTTGAAAAAAATCGTGCCATTGAAGACAGACGCAATGACGACCGTTTTCATTTTATAAACTGGACAAAAACTGCGTTTAAAAATATCGACGTGATCCCACCGGGTAACGGCATTATGCATCAAATTAACCTTGAAAAAATGTCGCCGGTTATTCAAAATCGAGATGGCATTGCATTCCCAGATACACTAGTTGGCACCGACAGCCACACGCCACATGTTGATGCGCTGGGCGTTATTGCTGTGGGTGTAGGCGGGCTTGAAGCGGAAAGCGTTATGCTTGGCCGTGCTTCTTATATTCGCTTACCTGATATTGTCGGTGTTGAGCTAACTGGTAAGCGCCAACCCGGTATTACCGCAACCGATATTGTGCTGGCTATTACTGAGTTTTTACGTGAGCAGCGTGTTGTATCTACTTATTTAGAGTTTTACGGTGAAGGTGCCGATGCGCTTACTCTTGGTGACAGAGCAACCATTTCAAACATGACACCTGAATTTGGCGCAACTGCAGCCATGTTTTATATCGATGATAAAACAATAGATTACTTGCGTTTAACAGGGCGTGAAGAAGAACAAATTGCCCTTGTAGAAAACTACGCTAAAACAGCAGGCCTTTGGAGCGATAGCTTAAAAACCGCAAAATACGAGCGTGTGCTTACGTTTGATTTATCAAGCGTGGGGCGCAATATTGCCGGTCCATCTAATCCGCACCGCCGTGTATCGACAAGCGATTTAGCTAAAGAAGGTATTTCGGGCATTGTTGAAAATGAAGAAGGCTTAATGCCAGACGGCGCGTGTATTATTGCGGCTATTACTAGTTGTACCAATACCAGTAATCCACGCAATGTAATTGCCGCAGCACTCCTTGCACGTAACGCAAATGCAAAAGGCTTAACGCGTAAACCTTGGGTTAAAACCTCATTAGCACCGGGTTCAAAAGCGGTGCAATCGTACCTTGAAGATGCAAACCTACTAACAGAGCTTGAGCAACTTGGCTTTGGCATTGTTGGTTTTGCGTGTACTACCTGTAATGGTATGAGTGGAGCCCTTGACCCTGTTATTCAAGAAGAAGTAATCGAACGCGATTTATACACGACAGCGGTGCTTTCGGGCAATCGTAACTTTGATGGACGCATTCATCCTTATGCTAAGCAAGCATTTTTAGCGTCACCTCCTTTAGTTGTTGCGTACGCTATTGCGGGTACTATTCGCTTTGATATTGAAAAGGGGATACTAGGGCAAGATCAACAAGGCAACGATATTACGCTTAAAGATTTATGGCCATCTGACGAAGAGATTGATGCAGTAATTAAGCAAAGCGTTAAGCCAGAGCAATTTAGAAAAGTATACGAGCCGATGTTTAATTTAACCGTAGATTACGGTGAAGATAACGATCCACTTTACGACTGGCGCCCAGAAAGTACGTACATTCGTCGCCCTCCTTATTGGGAAGGTGCACTTGCGGGTGAGCGCACAATGACCGGTATGCGTGCGCTTGCAGTTCTTGGCGATAACATTACAACGGATCATTTATCGCCATCAAACGCAATTATGGCAAGCAGCGCTGCTGGCGAATACCTGACCAAAATGAACGTCCCAGAGGAAGACTACAACTCGTACGCAACGCACCGGGGCGATCATTTAACAGCGCAGCGTGCAACATTTGCAAACCCTAAACTACTTAATGAAATGGTACTGGACGAAAACGGCGAAGTTAAGCAAGGCTCTTACGCACGCTTAGAACCACAAGGCACTAATACTCGTATGTGGGAAGCAATCGAAACTTACATGGAGCGTAAGCAACCACTTATTATCGTAGCCGGTGCCGATTACGGTCAAGGTTCGTCGCGCGATTGGGCTGCAAAAGGCGTAAGACTTGCAGGCGTTGAAGTAATAGCAGCTGAAGGTTTTGAGCGTATTCACCGTACTAACTTAATTGGTATGGGTGTTTTACCGCTTGAGTTTAAAGCGGGCACAACGCGTAAAACGCTCAAGCTGGATGGCAGTGAAACGTATGATGTAGCGGGTGATTTAAAACCAGGTGCCACCGTTAATTTAAGTATTATCCGTAAAGACGGTGAAGTACTCACTGTGCCTATGAAGTGCCGTATCGATACCCAAGAAGAGCTTTCTATTTACGCGGCTGGTGGCGTGTTACAACGCTTTGCTCAAGACTTTTTAGAAGCAACGCAATCTGCATAAGGGCAAATATTATGTTTAAACCGCAAATTAAAGTGCCTGCAACCTATATGCGTGGCGGCACCAGTAAAGGTGTTTTTTAATTTAACTGATTTACCAAAGCCTGCTCAAGTAGCAGGCGAGGCGCGCGATAATTTATTACTGCGCGTTATTGGCAGCCCCGATCCGTATGCTAAGCAAACGGATGGAATGGGCGGCGCTACATCAAGTACCAGTAAAACCGTAATCTTAAGTAAAAGTGAGCAAGCCGATCACGATGTTGATTACTTGTTTGGTCAAGTGGCGATAGATAAACCATTTGTGGATTGGAGCGGTAACTGCGGTAATTTAACGTCAGCAGTCGGTGCTTTTGCCATTAGTAATGGTTTGGTCGATAAAAGCAGAGTACCCGATAACGGTGTTGCTATTGTGCGTGTGTGGCAGGCTAATATTAAAAAAAGCATATTAGTGCATGTCCCTATAACCAATGGCGAAGTGCAAGAAACCGGCGACTTTGAGCTCGATGGCGTTACCTTTGCAGCTGCTGAAGTAAAACTTGAATTTATGGACCCCGCTGATGGCGATGGCGCGTTATTTCCAACAGGTAACGTAGTTGATGACTTAAAAGTACCGGGTGTTGGTACTTTAAAAGCAACCATGATAAATGCAGGTATTCCTACTGTATTTATTAACGCCACTGATATTGGTTATATCGGCACAGAGCTGCAAGACGATATAAATAACGATGTTGCAGCGCTTGAAAAGCTTGAAACCATTCGTGCTTATGGCGCTGTTAAAATGCGCTTAATCACTAACATTAGTGAAGCGCAAGCTCGCCAACACACACCAAAGGTTGCGTTTGTTGCAGCGCCTTTAGATTACAAAGCGTCTAGCGGAAAGCTTATTGAAGCTGCAAATATCAACTTATTAGTGCGCGCTATGTCGATGGGTAAACTGCACCATGCCATGATGGGCACAGCTGCTGTTGCTATTGGCACAGCTGCAGCAATTGAAGGCACACTCGTTAATATAGCCGCTGGTGGCGGCGCATTAAGTGAGGTTAACTTTGGTCATCCGTCGGGCACGCTAAAAGTAGGGGCTGAGGCTAAAAACAGTGCAGGTAATTGGCTTGTCACTAAAGCAAGTATGAGCCGCAGTGCACGGGTATTAATGGAAGGGGTTGTAAGGGTTCCTTATTAAAATAAAGTCCCTCTTGTGATTATACAGTGGGGTTTTCTATCGAGTAATTATTTCAATATCTGGGTCTATTTATCTTCGAGGTTGAATTTGCAGTTGTATGTTTGGTTTTTAGGCAAGGCAACGCCTATGGTGTTATTTACTATAAATAGGCGATAACGCAGCATAGATATCAAACATACATTGCCCTTGGATTCGTCTTGGGGACTGTTTGTTCGGTTATTACTTAATCTGAACTCTGGTTAAGAGATTTACTAACATATTGAATCATGCTGATATTAAACTTATTTTCTCTAGCCAGCTATTTTCAACGCAGTTAGCGAGCCCACTAGATTACAAACCTCGCATCGGGATTAAATTGCCTTAGGTAATAAAAAGAAAAACCAAATATATGACTCAATGCTTAGCGATAGAAAAAATTTGAATGTTGTCATAGTCATATTTTTTAGTTAATTTTCATTCCAGTTCAGTAAAAAAACCGCTTTTTTCTTCGATTCATCGCATTTACTTGAAGAATAATATTAACAAACTAAATTAAATGTAATATTCAATTCACAAAATGGATATACTATATTTTAGCGTCCTGAGTTTTTATGATTTTTAATTAGATTACTGAGGGTCATAAAGAAATAGTATGTAGATAAAATCAAAATACATTTAATAAAATGTATAAATATGTAGCAAAAATATATGGCTTAATGGTATTTTTAGAATTCTAGTAACAAAGGTTAGTATTGCGTGTTCGTTTATTATTTTTGTAAACGTGTAAACGTGTAAACGTGTAAACTTATAAACTTGAACAATGCAAATTGTGACTAAACTAATTTCTGATACTCATTTCAAGCTATCAAGGAGAAATAAATGTCGAAGCGTATGATCAAATTTACACCAATTGCAGCATCAGTTGCACTTACATTGGGTTTAACAGCTTGTGGTTCTGATAACGATAGGAATGTATACGTACCTCCTGTTGAATCTTTTAGCTCATCAGATGATGCTCAATTTAATGTTGAAGTAACTGGTAAAGCTGTTAAAGGCGCAATGATGAACGCGGTAGTAAGCGTTTCTACATTAGATGCAACTGGTCAAAGTGTACCTGTTGCATTTAGATTAGAAGCCTCTTCTGAAGCTGAATCTTTCTCTGGAGAAGGTTTATCGCAAGATGCCGCAGATGCTGATTTAGAAGCAAACAAAATTGCAGGTAACCCTGATGATGTTCTAACAAATGAAAGCGGACGCTACAGCATTTTCTTAGAAGATAACTTTACTGGACCAGTTTACATCACAGTTAAAACGTCAGCAGAAGGCGATGAGAGCTTTTTAAGATGTGATGCTTACTTAGGTTGTGGTTCTTACGCAACGGCCCCAGAAGTTGATGATGTAAATGATGGCGATACTGCAATTGAATTTGGTGAATGGTACAAAACTGATCTAGAACTTTCAGTAATCAAATTTGTCCCAGCAATTACAGCTGATACGTCTGGTGCAAGTGGAGCTCAAGGCGACCCAGGTGTATCTCGTTCTTTAAGAGCTAATGCTACATTTTTAACGACTATCGGTTCTCAGTTACTTCTTGAATCTCAAATTGAAGTTCATCCTACTTTTATTGCTGAAGTAAATATGAGTAGCTTGTTTCAATTGATGGGACCTGATAACACATTTCTAATACCAGAGTTACTTGCTGACCCTTCAAATGGTGGTGCAGTTGATTTAAGTGATGTAGATGGTGAAGAAGAGTTAAGTGAAGGTATTTTAGCAATTTCTCAAATAGCGTCATCTATTCAAGGTTTAGATTCTATCAGTGATGTGCTAAGTAAATTAAAAACGGGCATTAAAGATGGTAAATTAAACGGTAGTGATGATACTGAAATTGCAGCGTTAGCCGCTAAACTTCAACAAGCAGTAACAAACACATCTAACATCTTTTTAGCCGTAGCTACTGGTGATGATGCTGCTATTGAAGCTGCAATTTTAAATGCATTCAATGTTGTTAATCCAAATGCAACAGATGCTGAAAAAGATGCATTTATTTTACAAGCGGCCGGCATTGCTGCTAAAGCAAAAGCCGCAAAAAATAAAGCAATTAAAAATGGCGCAGCAACTGACGCTAGTTTAGCGCTTATTGCTAAAAAAGTTAAAAAAGCATTAGAAAAGTTAGGTTGTACAGATAACTGTGAAGCTGATGACAATTTTTATGCTCAATTAGCTGTTTCTGTTACAGCAGAAGTTACAGCATCAGAAGCTGAACTTGTTACTTTACAAGCTTTAGTAGTGACAGCTGAGACTAACTTAGCAGATGCTCAATCTCTAGGTGGCGATACGGTTACTGATGCAGCAAGTGCTGTCGCATTTGTAAGTGCAGTAGCTACACTTGTTAATGAAGCTGAAACTGCCGATTTAGCAAATAAAGTAAATAAATTATTTATTAAGTCTCAAGGTCTTGTTTCAGCAGCAACATTACTTGTTGACCAAAATAATACATACCAACAAATTCTTGATAATGCGGAAGATTTACTATCTGATGCAAATACAGAAGTTGACAAAGTAAGTGCGTTTGACGCAGCGCTTGCTGAATTAGTTATTGCTGCTGATGCGGCTGTTACAGAGTTTGATGTAGAAGTAACGGCGGCAAAAGCTATTGCTATTGATGCAGCAGATGTTGCAGATGCAAAGCAAACCCTATCAATGACAGCAGAAGCTGCTTCTACTTCAGCGCTTGCTGATGCACAAAACGCGACGATCGATACCGCTGTTAATGCAGCGGCTGCTCTAGAGCTTGCAACAGCAGCCGTCTCTGCCGCATCTGAATTTGCTGCATCTGTAGATGCATTGGAAATTGCTATAGCGCAAGCTAAAGCAGCTGCACAAGCATATTTAGATGTTGCTGTAACAGATGAAGATAAAGACGCAGCACAAACATTAGTTGATGATGCTGATGCAATGGTTAAAGTTGCTACAGATAAAGCTGAATTAGCATCAGAGCAGTTTACAGCTGCGTTAGCGCTTCAAGTTGCTGCAGAAGAAGCGCTTCCTAAACTGACTGTACTAGCTTCTGTTAAAGCTACGTCAGAGTCATTAGCGACTATGACAGTGCTAACGAGTACTGGTGGTGATGCTATTATTGATGCTGCTGAAATTGTAGCTGATGTAATCGATGAAGTTTCTGGTATGGGTGATTCTGCATCGGGTACATCTACACGTTTCCCTAACTGGGCTTACAATTACAGCTTAGATGACCTTACACTTATGCTTAGCAATGCTACTACAGGTGAAATGATTAACGCAGCGGCTTCTTATGAAGGTGATAAGCTAGTTGTTGCTTGGGGTGCTACGCTGGTAGGTGAAAATGATGCATCTATTAAGCTTGTAACTGCTGATACGCAAGTAGCAGCATTGACAGATTGTGTTGAATTTGCAGCAGGTACAATTGATGCTACTCAAATCGATTCATGTTTAGTATTTACTTTTGATGGCGCGGTGACGGCTGATAATGTAGATGATGCAGAAATCATAATGACTGAAACGACTAACCATATTGAAATTATGGATGGCGATTCTGGCTTTAACGGCGTGTTAAGCATTACAGCTGATGAAGAAACAGATTCAAGTTCTATTTCATTAGAAGGTGTATCTGGTGATGTAGACTTTAAAGTAATGAGCTCTGACAGTACCTTAGATATTACTGTGAATGATGCTATGGGTTACACATTGTCTATTACTGATGGCGAAAGTGCGGATTACATAGGTAGCGTTATGGCTATGTACAATGAGGCTATGATGTCTTTTGGTACAGTAACCGAGATTACTAATGGTATTTCAATAACCTATATCGATGGTGACGTGGTTGATTACACTGATGTTGATTTAATTGATTCATCTAAGTAATATTTAAACTATAAAAGGGAAAAGCCTAGCGCTTTTCCCTTTTTTTATAGAAAGCGATTAAATTATGAAAAAAATTCTCTTGTTAGGATTTTCAACAGCTCTTATTTCTCCATTTGTTTCCGCAGATAACCAATTTCAAGTATTTACACATTTTGACGCAGAGATTTACACCGAAGCACAGCCAGTACAAGCTTTTGTCGATGATTTCGATGCACCACTAAAATCGGGAGACAGTGCATTTACTTACAATATATTTGAAGTCGGTGTGGGTTTCGGGAATTTTAAGGTTGGTTTACAAAGTCGCTATGATTACGTGCTTAATTTTGATCCAGATACGGCCAAATACACTCACACTGAAAAAAATGATTTAGAGTTTGAGGATCGTTTTTATACATATAATTTAGATGCAAAACAAGCGACTTCAAATGGTGTTTTTGTATCTTACGATTTTAAGTTTTTAGATAAAAATTCATTAACAATTACACCTAAATTATCCGTTTTTTCGAGTACGCATTTTCAAGATGCTACTGTAAATGGCGAAATTTATAGCGATGAAGTTGAAGGTGCTGTAACTGTTGATTACAATTTTTCAAAAGATATTTTATTTAAAAAATTCACACCAGACCAGAAACCTGAAGGCCTAGGCTATAGCCTAGATATTTTTGCTGATTGGCAAGTAAATGATGAACTACAACTTGGTTTTAGTGTAAAAGATTTACTCTATAAAACAGATTACGACGATAGTGGCTTTGTTAAAGGCCAAACTACAGAAGTTCCATTTAGTGAAAATGACAACGGCGACATTACTACCCAGCCAACAGTATCATTAAAAACGTCTGCATTTGGAAATACCGAATCGCATGATTTTGAGATGGAAATGCGACTACAAGCATTTGCCGATTACAGAATAAACGAGCGTTTTTCAACCCAACTAACTTTAAAACGTTACGATAAAGACACGTTTAGCCAATTAAAAGGCCGCATTCACTTTTGGGATCATTGGAAAGTACAAGCAGGCTACGAAACAAAAAGTGAAGCGTTTTTGGTTGGTATAGAAAGTGAATATTTTGGTCTTAATTTACAAACAGATAGCTTAGATTTAGATAAAGCCTATTATGCGAATGTGAATTGGTACGTGAACATTAAGTTTTAAGGAATGAAGATGTTAAAACAAATTATACCTTTAGGGGTCGCTATTGCATTGGTAGGTTGTGGTTCTTCATCAGACAGTGACAGTTCAGAATCTGTTGCAGTGAGTGAAGTTTCAACATCTTCTTCTGTAAATTTTTATGTATCTAATTGGCAATCACCACAGGGAACGCTTAATGTTTTAGATAGTGATGGGGTGGTGAAAGAATCAATTGAAGTCGAAAACATCAATACTGCGAGTATAAATGTAACTCCACTTACTTTTAATAGCTTTGAGTTTATACCTAGTGATACAACGCTACCTTGCCCACGCTTTACCGGTTGCGGCAGAACAGTTCGTGGTGATGCAAATGACTTAAACGCGAACCGTTTAATCGACTATCAAGAATTAACAGCCGTTACTCTTAATTACAAAGCAGCTGCTTTTAGTGCTCCTGGTGTAAATACGGTTTATTTATCGCCATTGAGTAAAGCAATTACTGACGAAGGTTTTGGTGCTACACAGGCTAGTTTATCAGCCACGCCTTTTTATCATTTAACGCACAGTAATTTAAATGCAAGTGTTGAAGCAGAAATGGTTACTAACGCATTTACTTACGCGGCAATTTTAGCTGGTGTTGCTGATAGTACGTTTAGCGTTGTAAGTGCTTTTAATGCATTTACTAACTTGGAGACTGACCAGCAAGCGTGGCAAGATTACAGCGATTTAGCAGTGCAGTATGTTACAGATAACTTATTTAGCGACCAAGGTAATGCTTTGCTGAAAAATGTCGCTGGTCAAGTTAAGCAAACCATTGCGAGCGTAACTACATTCACAAATTGGCAGGCTCGTTCAGCAGAAATACAAAGCTTAGATTCAAGAGAGTTACTTGTTGATACGCGAAATATAATAGGTGTTGCAAGACTTCAAGAAAAAGCTTACTCAGATGAATTAGACGCAAAATTTACTGAGCTTGAAGGTGCATTTGATGAAGACACACAAAGAACTTTTAGTGCGCTTACTAATGCTTTAAATGAAGTTATTACAAACTATTCTCCACTTGCAGAAGGCTCTACGCCAGCAGGACAATATAAGCTTCGTGATTTGGATATCATTTATAGCCAATCACCTTATACATGGGCTATTACTGGCACATATGATGATTTACCTATAGCAATTGATTTATCAATCCCAACATTTAGGGTAAGTGGTGTACTGGGAGATAAAATTGAAGGTGTAATGAGTGCAACTGTCACAAATGGCGCTACGGTATTAAGTGTTGATGTGAGTGAGCTGGTGATTCAATTTGATGGTATAGATGCTCAAAGTGAATTAAACCCAGAAGCTGATACAGGTATAGCGCAGATCACGACCAATGTAATTATCAATAAAGCAGCGGGTAAACTAGAAGGTGACTTATCATTAAACTTAAATCGTTTTGTTAATTCACTAGGTGAGGAGTCAACTACGTTATCTACCTTTGATTTTAATGGTAATTACGTAAGCGGCATTCAAAACACTGCATTTCATATCACAGCAGTAGAGGCTTCGCCTTTTATTGGCGAAGACAATGATGATTTAGCCTTTACTTTTGAATTAGATTTTCCATTGAGTGGTGCAAGCGATTTTAAATTTGCATACGTAGGTGATGTTGAAAATTTATCTGAACTTACTTCTACAGATATATTTGTTAGTGTAAAAAATAGGGCGTTGGATTTACGTATTCGTGATGTTAGTGGCAATATTAACCTCATTGCGAAAGGCGAAAATGGCCGTTGGTTAGATGTAAAACAAAAGGGCCGTAATTACAGTGGCGGTTTATATTTTGGTGATACTAAAATAGCTGACGTTACTGCCGTTCGTGGCATCCCCGGGGTTTTATTTTCAAATGGCGATTTTGAATCGTTGTTCTAATTAATTGACTTAAATATTAGACATAAAAGCCCAACATTAGTTGGTTTTTTATGTCTATATTAAGTATTTATAACAACTCAATACTTACCGTTGCACCTTTTTCGATATTGCCGCTTTGTGCTGGCACTACAATTAAGCAGTTAGCTTTACTAAGCGACGAAAGTACACCCGAGCCCTGTTTATTAAACGGGGCAACCACCAAGTCACCTTGCTCGTTAGTTGTTGCAGTACCTCGCTGAAAATCGGCTCTGCCAGGGCGCTTTTTAATAACGGATGTAGTAACCGCGTTAAAGCGCATTTTAGGGTTTACTTCACCAAGACCCGACAGCTTTTGCAGTGCAGGCTCTACTAACTGATTAAACGTAACAGCAGCCGACACAGGGTTACCTGGCAAGCCAAAAAAGTAACTGTTACTTAATTTACCAAAGGCAAAAGGTTTGCCTGGTTTCATGGCTATTTTCCAAAAGTGAATATTGCCAATTTCGTTGAGCACTTCTTTTGTAAAGTCGGCTTCACCAACGGATACACCGCCTGAGCTTATTACGGCATCGGCAAGTTCGTTCGCTTTTAAAAATGCATTAGTAATGAGTTCTTTGTCATCAGGGATAATTCCTAAATCAAGCACGTCTATATTTTTTTGTTGCAGCGCACTAATAATAACAGCGCGGTTGCTCTCAAAAATAGCGCCTTGCTCAAGAGGCTGACCAGGTTCTATTAGCTCATCGCCTGTAGAAAGCACGGCTATTTTTAAAGTTCTCACCACGTCTATATTGGCAATCCCTAAAGATGCAAGTAACCCCACATCAACGGCTTTTAGTTTATCGCCTGCTTTTAAAATAACATCGTCGATTGCTATATCTTCGCCAGCAAAACGCACGTTTTCATTTAGCTCTGGTTGCGCAGTAAACGTAATTTTATCGCCATCAACCGAGGCGTTTTCTTGCATTACAACGCCGTTAGCGCCAGCTGCAATGGCGGCGCCGGTCATTATTCTTACGCATTGACCAGGGGTAAGTGTTCCTTCAAAAACTTGCCCCGCAAACACGCTACCTACTTGTGTATAGGTTAAGCTTTTATCTGAAATACATAGCGCATAGCCATCCATTGCGGAGTTATCATGAGCTGGTACGTTTATAGTTGATTTAACATCGCTTGCTAAAACGCGATCAACGCTTTGCATTATAGTGATGGTTTCAACGTCTTTAACTGGCGTTATTGAGCCAAGTATATTTTGTATTGCAGTTTCAATTGGCAATAAACCGGGTGCATTGCAAACATCGTTCATATATATTGCTTACTTAAATCATTTTATTTTGAAACAATACTTATAATGTCAAAGCTTTACAATACATGGTTGGGTTATTTTTTGTGTGTAGCATGCATACTGTCGTGCAGCGTAAACGCAAAAGAAACGCTGCAAGTAGCCGTAGCGAGTAATTTTAAAACTGTATTGCAAACCCTACTAAAAAAATCCCCATTACCTAATGTTGACGTGAAAATATCAGCAGCTTCTAGCGGTGTTTTATATTCGCAAATAGTGCATGGCGCGCCATTTGATGTGTTTTTATCAGCTGACGATTTTCGCCCGCAATCGCTTATTAAAGAAGGCTATGCCGAGCAAAGCAGTTTAATCACTTACGCGTTAGGCGAACTTGCTTTGTGGCAACCAAAAGCTGAAAAAGTAAATGATAAAGTAGCTATTGCTAATCCGCGTTTTTCACCATACGGGCGTGCCTCAGAGCACTACGCGAATAACCATTTTAAAAAGCCAGTAAATTATGTGTACGGGAATAATATTACGCATGCGTTTCAGTTTGTGCAAAGTGGTAATGTAGGAGTAGGGCTGGTGGCTGTTTCATCGCTAAAGGCGGCTTACAGTAACACGCAAGATCAAAAATATTTAGATTACACCGTGCTGCCTACCAATCAATATCCCGATATAATTCAACAAGGTGTTATTATTAGCTCGACTAAAAAGCATGCTAGCGCTAAGCAACTTATGCAATTTTTAATGGCAGAAGCTACGCAGCAGCAGTTAATTGAATTAGGTTACAGAATAAAGGACAACAATGCTTCAAAGTGATTTAACCGCGCTGTGGTTAACTATAAAACTTGCCTTTATAACCGCAGTGCTCCTTCTTGTTTTTTGTATTCCGGTGGCTTACAAGCTTGCTGGCTATAACGGTAAATTTAAACCATTTTTAGAGGCATTAATTGCAATGCCTTTAGTGCTGCCGCCTACGTTGTTAGGGTTTTACTTACTTGTTTTGTTTTCGCCTGATCACGCTTTTGGGCAGTTTTGGTTTTGGCTAACGGGTACTCAGCTTGCGTTTAGTTTTCAGGGCGTGGTTATTGGCTCGCTTTTTTATTCGCTGCCTTTTGTAATGCAGCCGCTTGTGGCTGGGTTTAAACATATTAATCAAACTTATAACGAAGCTGCCATTGCGCTTGGATTAAGCCCGTTTAAACGCTTTGTGTATTTAACTATTCCTCTTTTAAAACCCAGTATTGGAAGCGCATTTGCTTTAGGCTTTGCGCACACATTGGGTGAGTTTGGTTTGGTGTTAATGATTGGCGGTAATATTCAGGGGCAAACACAGGTGGTGTCTATAGCGCTTTATGACCATGTTGAATCGTTAAATTATACGGCGGCGCATCAGCTTTCACTTATTTTACTGGCTATTTCGTTTGCCTGTTTAGTGCTGTTATTTAAGTTTAATAAAAGCATAGTAGGGGTTAAGCAATAACATGATTAAGCTAAGCCTTTGTAAAGCAATCAATAATTTTGATTTAGATATAAACCTTGATCTTGAGTCGTTTAATGTACTCGGTGTTTACGGGCCTTCAGGTTCGGGTAAGTCAACATTGCTACGTTGTATTAGTGGTTTAGAGCCTGCAAAAAGTGTTCATATAAACAATCAGCCAGTACATGAGCTGCCAAGCGATAAACGCGGTATTACGCTTCAACTGCAATCGTGCCCGTTGTTTCCTCATTTAGATGTAGCAGGTAATTTAGCGTTTACACAAAAACACTGCGGGAATAAACAAACCAGCTTAACGCTTCAATACGTTGTAAAAACACTTGAATTACAAGACTTACTAAACCGTGATGTACAAAGCTTATCGGGTGGCGAGCGCCAACGTGTAGTATTTGCGCGAACTTTGCTTGCCGGTCAAAAATTTATAATGCTTGATGAGCCTTTTAGCGCGCTTGATTGGTCACTGCGTTTTAAAATACTCACTAAGCTTAATGAGATTGCTGTTAAGTTTAATATTAAATTTATAATAGTAAGTCACTCATTAAAAGAGTTGCTATTTTGCTGCGATACCCTTGTTCAGCTTGATAAAGGGAAGGTGATAAACCAAGGTGCAAGTTCGCATGTTGCAAAAGCTATTTATGCAGGCGATAGGCAAACACCGCTGAGCTTAATTAATTACGATGTGGTTAAATTTGATGAAGACTACGGGTTATATCAACTGCAATTACAGCAAAGTGAGCAGCCGCTTTTTGTGCTTCCTGCACTTGTAGATAGCAGTAATAAGCTAATTATAGAAAGTGAGCAAATGTCGTTTAGTGCGTTAAAGCCTGAACAAACAACGCACAGCAATGTTTTAAGGTCGGTATTAACTCAGGCTGAGCTTATTAATAATAAGTGGCAGTTAACGCTCAATGTAGATGGGCAGACTTTGTATTGCTTGGCTTCAAGACGAGTGTGGGACAAAAACGACTTTAAAGTGGGCGATGTGCTTTATACAACAATCAGTGATCTAGAATAACTAAATGCTGCACACCGCACATTGACTATTTTTAGCTATTTTAAAACGATTAAACTCCATGCTTAAACCATCCACCAGCAATAAGTGCTCGCTTAAGCCACTTGGCAAACCAGCAAGTATTTTTAGCGCTTCAGTTGCCTGAATACTGCCTATTAGCCCCACAATAGGAGAAAGTACGCCGGATTCGGAGCAACTTTGTGTTTGTTCACTAAAAAATTGCGATAAACAACCATAACAATGGCTGTATTCATCCATAGTAAAACACGCGACTTGTCCTTCCATGCGTATTGCAGAGCCTGACACTAGCGGAACTTTAGCTTTAAAACAGGCGCTATTAAGTGCATTACGTGTTGCTAGGTTATCTGAGCAATCAATCACTATATCAATGTTATTAAATAGCTGTTCTGTAGAGGTATTTACATCAAAAAATGCCTCAATGGTGTTTATATCTATTTCACTATTAAGTGCGTTAAGCTGTTTTTTTGCAGCACTGCATTTTGAGCTACCAATATCACTTTCTTTATACAGTATTTGCCTTTGTAGGTTGGTCACGTCTATTTCATCGTTATCAATTAAGGTGAGCGTGCCAACGCCTGATGCCGCTAAATATTGACTTACCGCACATCCAAGCCCACCCACACCAACAATTAATGCATGCGATTGCCATAGCTTCTCTTGTCCGTCTATATCGAGCTGCGGCAGCATAATGTGCCGAGAATAGCGTAGTTGCTGTTGGTACGTTAACGGTGCTTTTTGCATTTTTAAACATCTCATACTTTTTTTGAACAATACCAATTTGTTAAATCCTAGAGCAAGTAGTAACGCTTTTTATTTGCACTGTAACAGCCCATACCCCTCACTCATATAGTGCAACTATAACGCATTAAAATAATAAATTCATATAACCAATTGAAATATATGGTTTTTAATTAGTGGCTCAGTAATTGCTCTATTGGGTTAACTAAAATTTAACAAAGTTTGGGCTGCTACTCATATAAAAGAGTGGGGCATTTATAAAACAATAATACGTTTACGAGGAAATAAACATGCAACCGAGTTCTGGATTTAACTTAATATCCTTTAAAGGAAAAATGAAAGTATTACATCTAAGTTGGATGGTCTTTTTTGTGTCATTTTTTGTATGGTTTAACCATGCTCCTTTATTAGGTGCAATTGCGGGCTCGCTTGGTATTACCATGGCACAAGTTAAAACATTACTAATTTTAAATGTAGCGTTAACTATTCCTGCCCGTGTTGTGGTGGGTATGCTGACCGATAAATTTGGTCCCCGGATTGTTTATGCGGCGCTACTTATTACCTGTAGTATTCCGTGTTTTATGTTTGCTATGGCAACCACATTTGAACAAGCCGCTATAGCGCGTTTTGCGCTAGGCTTTATTGGTGCTGGTTTTGTTGTGGGCATTCGTATGGTGAGTGAATGGTTTCCTGCTAACGAGCTGGGCATAGCAGAAGGTATTTATGGCGGCTGGGGTAACTTTGGTTCAGCAGCAGCGGCTATGTTATTGCCAATTATTGCACTTATGTTTGGTGGCGAAGATGGTTGGCGTTACGCAGTAGGTTTAACGGGTGTATTAAGCGTTATATTTGGTATTATTTGGTACTTAAATGTAACCGATACACCAAAAGGCGGTACATACTTTAAGCCTAAAAAAGTAGGCGCAATGGAAGTAACCAGTAAAGGCGACTTTGTATTACTTCTTATTATGAAAATCCCTATGTATGGTGCACTAGCATTACTTACTTGGAAGCTTTCACCAACCGGTGCTAACCTAATTTCGGCTAACTTTGTACTTGCCGTGTATGCTTTTTTAGTACTGCTTTATATTTACGAAGTGTATAAAACCTTTGACGTAAATGGTCATATTTTTAAAGAGCCTGTACCTGAGTCTCATCGTTATGAATTTAAGCAAGTGGCTGTTTTAAATATTTTATATTTTACAACCTTTGGTTCTGAACTTGCGGTTGTCTCTATGTTGCCGCTGTTTTTTATGGATGTATTTGCGCTTGATATGGTCTACGCGGGTATTTTAGCCTCTGCTTATGCATTTATGAACTTAGCATCTCGCCCAGGTGGCGGCTGGATTTCAGATAAATTAGGTCGTCGTATTACCCTTATTGTACTTACAACGGGTCTTGCTGTTGGTTATTTTGTAATGGGCTTGGTTGATGCATCTTGGCCTTTATGGCTTGCAGTTGTTGCGGCTATGGCGTGTTCGTTCTTTGTGCAAGCAGGTGAAGGCGCTGTATTTGCCGCAGTACCGCTAATTAAGCGCCGTTTAACTGGGCAAATAGCTGGGATGACAGGTGCTTACGGTAATGTAGGTGCAGTAGTGTACTTAACGGCATTGTCACTTGTTGATTATCAAACTTTCTTTTTCATTATTGCAGGTAGTGCATTACTTGGTCTAGCTGCACTGTTTTTTATGAGAGAACCAGATGGCCATATTACCGAAGTAAATGAAGACGGCACCGTTGAACTTATTTCAGTGACTTAAGGCATTATTGACTATGTTTGATGAAACACTCCACGTTAAAGCGCTAAAAAATGAACTCAACGTTTCATTTGGCGGACACAGCGCAAAAGGCTTAAAAGCAGAAAACCAAGATGCGTTTGCAGCTCTTAATACCAAAGCGCAAGAAAAAGAGTCTAAAGGCGTTATTGCCTGCTTAGCCGATGGCTGTTCATCAGCAAAAAATGCTAAACAAGCGTCTCAACTTTCGGTTACTCATTTTATAAATGAGTATTTAAATACCCCCGAAAGTTGGGCGGTTAAAAAGTCAGTATCGAAGGTGTTAGCAAGTTTAAATCAGTGGCTTTATTCGCAATCGGTTAATTATAATCACCTTGGTCAGCGCCAAGCCGATTGGATGACCACTTTTACAGCGCTTATTTTAAAGTCGGCAACGGGTTATATATTTCACTTAGGTGATACGCGTATTACCCGCTTGCGAGAAAATAAAATAGAGGCAATTACACGGGATCACAAAGTAAACGATACGCTAACGCGTGCGCTTGGCGCACAACTTCATCAAGAAATAGATGTATACGAAGTTGACCTAAAAGCAGACGATATTTATATATTAACCTGCGATGGCGTACACGATGTGCTTCCAAGTAGTGATATAGCTAAATTAATTAACGAGCACACTGATTTAGAAAATGCAGCTAAAGCAATTACCGAACTTGCATTAGCGCGAGGCAGTGACGACAACGTAAGTTGTTTGCTTGTAAAAGTAGAAAATATTGCCGAGCAAAAGTTAGATGAGCTTTATCATTCGCTAACACGACGAAAAATTCCACCTGCGCTTAATGTTGGGCAAAAAATTGATGACTACACGGTTATTCGTAAATTACATGCCAGTAGTCGCTCGCACATTTATTTAGTGCAACAAGCGCCCGATATACCGCCAGTGGTTTTAAAAGCACCTTCGGTTAATTTTGAAGACGATGTGCATTACCTTCAAGGCTTTATAAGAGAAGGCTGGGTAGGGCAACGCATAAACCACCTTAACGTGATGAAAGTACTGAGTACGCAATCGCAAAGTCGTTTTTTGTATCATATTTGTGAATACATGGACGGGCAAACACTCAGTGATTGGAAGCACGACGTGCCGCACCCAGAAATAACCCAAGTACGCAGTATTATTGAACAAATAGTACATGCACTAAGGGCGTTTCAGCGACTCGATATGGTACATCGCGATTTAAAACTCGATAACGTAATGATAGATGCGCACGGAAAAGTAACGCTAATAGATTACGGCACAGTAAGTGTTGCGGCTATGGACGAGTCGGTTAAACAAATTGCGGATGATTGCCCGCAAGGCACTGCCGACTACACCGCACCCGAAACACTTATTACTATGCACGCCGATTTTAAAAGTGATTTGTTTTCACTTGGCGTTATTGCATACGAGTTATTGTGCTCAAAATTGCCTTACAAACCACTGCCACTTAACCACGTAGCGCCAAAAGGTTACAGCCATTGGCATTACACAAGTATTCGTAAATACAGAGCCGATATTCCGTTTTGGTTAGATCAAGCCCTTATGAAAGCGCTTGCCCCTAAACCAGAGCTCAGATACCAAGCCTTTTCTGAGTTTATAAACGATATCAACAAACCTAATCCTTATTTAGAAAGTACCGCTAATAAAAGTTCAATAATGAAACGCGATCCAGTTATGGTGTGGAAATGTATTTCGCTGTGTTTATTTATTGCTTTGGTATGTGTATTAATAATTAAAACTTAGAGAACCAAAATGCTTAACTATAAGAACAACTTACCTATTATTTTTATACTGGGTTGCTTCACTGCGCCTTCAATAAGCCAAGCTTCGCAAACTGATCTTGATTTTAGACTGCGTTTTGAAAGCGTTGATCAAAACAATGCTCTAAAAGATGCAAGCGGCTTAACACTTAGAACCCGCTTAACGCATCAAACAGACGAGGTGAATGGTTTTTCAGCCCTTATTGAAGTAGAAGATACTCGCAGCCTATTGGGCGTAGATGATTACAACAATACGGTGGGGAAAAATACTAATTACTCTGTTATTGCCGACCCAGAAAACACCGAGATAGACCAAGGTTTTGTTAAATATGCCCGCGATGGCCTATCGCTAAAAGTAGGGCGCCAAGTAATAGCCCTTGATGGGCAGCGTTTTGTTGGGCACGTAGGTTGGCGCCAAGACAGGCAAACCTTTGATGCAGCAACCATTAATTACGCACTTAATAACATAGATTTACAGTACAGTTATTTAAATAAGCGTAACCGCATATTTGCTGACGATAAAGACATTAAATCGTCCGATCATCTAATTAATGCAAGCTTTAAAACAGACTACGGTAAAGTGGTTTTATACAGTTACTTATTAAGTGACGATGCACTACAAGACGACAGTTTAGACACTTATGGCGTTTCTTTTAACGGTAATAAAACCCTAAACGACATAAAATTTTATTACAAAGCGGAGTATGCAACGCAGTCTGCGTCAACAAGCGTGAGTGATTTTGATGCCGATTACTATGCACTTGAAGGCGCTGTTGATTTAAATGGTTTGGGTATAAAAACAGTAACATTAAAAGTTGGCATAGAGTCACTTGGCTCTGATAATGGCGATTACGGGTTTGCAACACCGCTTGCCACGTTACATAAATTTAATGGTTGGGCAGATACGTTTTTAAATACACCCGCACAAGGCTTGGACGACACTTACATAAGCTTAAACGGTAAAGCGTTTGACGGAAAATGGCTGGTGGCTTATCACAGTTTTGATGCTAATGAGCAATCAAATGGGGTTGACGATTTGGGTACTGAACTAAACGTACAATACGTTAAACCTATTAATAAACAATATGCAGTAGGTGTTAAATACGCTGATTACTCACCGGGCGATACTGCTGCTAATAAAGTCGATACTCAAAAATTGTGGGTATGGATGAGCGCTAAATTTTAACCCTCACTATCTTCTAAAATCCTCTTGTAATTTATAGCGACACAAGATGGTGCAGTTGCACCATCTTGTGGGGCTTTATGCTTTTCACCTCTGCACCAATGTAGGCAACTTACTGATTTTAAATGCTTATATATTTGGCTTACATATTGCTATAACAATCCTATAACAAATTATTCGATGTTAGCTTTAGTCAATCACTAAAGTAGATATCATTTTAAGGTGAGTAAATGCTAAGCAAGCAGCGTGTTGTAGTGGTAGGAAACGGAATGGTGGGGCACCATTTTGTGCAGCAGCTAGTTTCTCAAAATCAAGCTGATGAGCAATTTGAAATTACGGTACTTAGCGGTGAAGACCGTTTAGCGTATGACCGCGTGCAGCTATCGTCTTTTTTTAAAGGCAAAACCGCAGACGACCTCGCACTTACATGCAATAAAACCTATGACGATTGGCAAGTACGCTTTCATACTCATTCTAAAGTGGTTGATATAAATCGTGATACGCAAACTGTAACGACCGCTAAAGGGGAGTTGTTTGAATACGACAAGCTTGTGCTTGCTACAGGTTCATTCCCATTTGTACCGCCTATACCGGGTAAAGATCGCGAGCATTGCCTTGTTTATCGCACCATTAACGATTTACACGCAATAAAAAACTCAGCCCACGGCAGTAAAGTAGGCGTGGTAATTGGTGGCGGTTTACTGGGGCTTGAAGCTGCAAACGCATTAAAGCAACTGGGTCTGCATACTCACGTAATAGAATTTGCACCGCAACTTATGGGCGTACAAGTTGATGCGGGGGGCGGTCGGTTACTAAAAAACAAAATTACAGACTTGGGCGTTACTGTGCATACATCGGTAGCAACAGAGGAAATAGTAGAAGGTGAAAGTTGTCGTTACAAAATGTGTTTTAAAGGCGGTAAAACCCTTGAAACCGACATGATTGTATTTTCGGCAGGTATTCGCCCTTATGATAATTTGGCACGCGAGTTTAATTTAGAGTTAGGCGAGCGCGGCGGTATTGTAATTAATAACCACTGCCAAACGAGTGATAAAAACATATACGCTATTGGTGAATGTGCACTGTGGAATAATTTTATTTTTGGCTTAGTGGCACCTGGTTACGCCATGGCTAAAATAGCAGTTGGGCATATTTTACAAGATACGCAGCAAGGTACTTTGCAAAGTACTGGCTTAGACAATAAAGCCGATGAATTTAGTGGTGCCGATATGAGCACCAAGCTTAAATTAATGGGTGTTGAAGTGGGTTCTATTGGCGATGCACATGCACGCAGCGAAGGCGCAATAAGCTATTATTTTGAAGATCAACCCAATGGTATTTATAAAAAAATAGTTACCAATTCACAAAGTAATAAGCTGATTGGCGCGGTACTTGTTGGCGATACAAGCGATTACGACAATTTGCTGCAATATCATTTAAACGACATTGAACTTACCACCGCACCCGAAGCGCTCATTATGCCCCTTGCCGGCGAAATAGCAGAGCTAAGCGCCGATGACTTGCCTGATGACGCCATTATTTGCGCTTGTCATAAAGTAACTAAACACACCATTGAACAATCAGTTTCTAACGGCTGCATAGATTTGGCAAGTGTGCAGCAAAGCACCAAAGCCAGTACAGGTTGTGGAGGGTGTGAAAAACTCGTTCAAAACGTAATAAGCAGCGCGCTCGCTAAAGCAAGTAACACTATTAACGTAGTTACCCTTAATGAGCCTGTAAAACAGCCCGCATAAATTAAAGCACACTAACTAAAGCACATTAAAAGAGAGCAGTATGGCAACCGCAAATACGTCACCAACTATAAATAAAACGAGTTTAAAACAAACAACATGTGCTTACTGTGGTGTAGGGTGCGGTGTTGATATTTCACTTTTTAATAATGTGCCAACCAAGCTTGAAGGCATGCGAGAGCATCCCGCAAACTTTGGTCGTTTATGTGTAAAAGGCACGCATTTGCTCGACACAACAGGCAGTGATAATCGCTTAACGTCGCCCCTCATTAATAATAAAGCAGCCACGTGGGATGAAGCAACTGACCACGTTGCCAATAAATTTAACGACATAATACAAAAGCACGGACCCGATGCGGTGGCTTTTTATGTGTCAGGGCAGTTACTTACTGAAGATTACTACATCGCGAATAAATTAATGAAAGGCTACATAGGCTCAGGCAATATTGATACTAATTCACGCCTGTGTATGTCGTCTGCTGTGGCAGGTTATAAACGCGCTTTTGGTGAAGACGTAGTGCCGTGTACCTACGAAGATTTAGAGCAAACTGAGTTACTTATATTAATTGGCTCTAATGCAGCATGGACTCATCCGGTTTTGTATCAGCGAATGGAGCGTGCAAAGCAGCTTAACCCAAATATGAAAGTGGTGGTTATTGATCCGCGTAAAACCGACACAGCTGAGCTTGCCGACACATTTTTAAATATAAAACCAGGCAGTGACGCCGCGCTTTATAACGGCTTGCTTAATTATTTAAATGAGCATAACCACCTCGACACGCAATTTATTGCTCAGCACACAAACGGCTTTGAAAGCGCATTGCAAGAGGCAACAAAATGGAGCTGTGAGGCTGTTAGCGACTTTTGCGATATAGCAATTGAGCAAGTAATTGAGTTTTACGCGCTATTTGCTAACAGCCCAAGCGCGATTAGCTTTTATTCAATGGGTATAAATCAATCAAGCTCGGGTGTAGATAAATGCAACGCCATTATTAATGCACATTTAGCCTCAGGTAAATTACTTAAACCAGGCAGCGGTCCGTTTTCGATTACTGGGCAACCCAATGCGATGGGCGGGCGCGAAGTAGGTGGCTTGGCTAATCAGTTAGCGGCGCATCTAGATATTGAAAACGAAGCGCATCAATCACTTGTACAACGCTTTTGGCTCTCGCCAACTATTGCTAAAAAAGCAGGCAGTAATGCCATTGATATGTTTGATGACATAGCCGCGGGCAAAATAAAAGCAGTGTGGATAATGGCAACAAACCCAATGGTGAGCTTGCCCAACAACGCCGCAATTAAAAAAGCATTAGAGACCTGCGAGATGGTGGTTGTATCTGACTGTATTGCAAAAAGTGATACGTTAAAGTTTGCCAATGTTGCTTTTCCATCAACCGGATGGGGCGAAAAAAACGGCACAGTAACTAACTCAGAGCGAAGAATATCAAGGCAGCGCCCGTTAGTAGCGCCTTATTCGGGAGCTAAAAATGATTGGCAAATTATGTGCGAAGTCGCTAAAAAAATGGGCTTTGAAGGTTTTGATTTTACAGATCCAAGTGGCATTTTTGAAGAATGGGCACAATTAACCGACTTTGAAAATAATGGCAGCCGATTATTAAACCTCTCTGGTTTAGTTGGGCTCACAAAAAGCCAGTACGATAACTTAAAACCCATTATGTGGCCTGTTGTTAAAAACCAGCCTTATAAAAACGGTCAAGTTTTTACAGATAACCAATTTAGCACCGCTGATAAAAAGGCGCGTTTTATACCTATAACGCCGCAACTACCGGTGCAAAAAACATCAAGTGATTATCCGTTTGTAATGAACTCAGGGCGTATACGCGACCAATGGCATACCATGAGCCGCACGGGTAAAAGTACCGCGCTTTCATCGCATATTACACGCCCGTACATTGAAATTAATCCGCTTGATGCCAGTAAATTAGCAATTAAACAAAACGATTTAATAAGTGCGATTGCCCAAACAGGGCAGGTTACCGCGCATGCAAAAGTGACCGATGCCGTGCGAAAAGGTGAATGCTTTATGCCTATTCATTGGAATAAGCAATTTGCGTCATCAGCAACAGTAAGTGGGTTGTATCAATCGGTAGTTGACCCTCTATCGGGTCAGGCTGAGTGTAAACATGGCGCCGTTAATATAGTTAAAGCACCCTTTGTGCAATATATGCAGCTGTTTGCTAAAAACGAACTTGTTATAAACAGTGATTTTTGGCTTAAAGTTAATGCAAGTAATTGCTTTAATTACCAATTAGCGCTTAATGAGCCACAAAGTGATTTACTGTATTACTGCCAAACCTTAACCGGTTTACAAGGGCAGTGGTCGGCTATGAACACGGCAAAAGCCATGCATGTGCAGTGTATTCAAAACGATCAATTAGCGTTTGTTGGTGTTATTTCTAATGAGCAAAAAGAAATATCACTTGAGTGGATAAACCATTTATTTGCAGAGCCATTACTGACCTTTACACAGTTACAGTCTTTGCTTTATGCAACCCCCGATGAAGAATTTACCCAAGGCATGCAAGTGTGTAGCTGCTTTAAAGTAAGAGAGCAGCCAATTATAAACGCCATTAAAAACGGTGCAAACACAGTCGAGCAATTGGGGTATGAACTTAAATGTGGGACGAACTGCGGTTCGTGTAAAACACAATTAAGCCAATTAATTAAGCAACATGCTACGCAAAAAGCGAACAGTATTAATGTTGCGGTTGTAATGTAAAGATAAAAGGAAGCATATGCTTAATGATCAATTTGGTCGGCAGTTTAACTATTTGCGCCTCTCAATAACCGATGTATGTAATTTTAGTTGTAGTTATTGTTTACCAAACGGGTATCAGTGCGATACGCCGCGTAATTTTTTAAATAAAAACGAAATTAGCACGCTTGTAAATGCGTTTGCAGAGCTAGGTACTAAAAAAGTACGCATTACAGGTGGCGAACCGTGCTTGCGAAACGACGTAACCGATATTATAAAGCTTTGTAAAAACACGCCCGGCATAGAAAAAGTAGCCATTACTACCAACGGCTTTAATTTATTAAAGAAAATTGATGAATTTGCAGAAGCAGGGCTTGATGCGCTCAACGTCAGTATTGATAGTTTAAATCCGAGTATGTTTAAACTCATAACAGGGCACGACAAACTTAACCTTATTTTAAAAGGAATTGAACGCGCGGTAGAGCTGGGAATAAAAGATATAAAAATAAATGCGGTGCTTGCCAAGCAGTTTAATAAAAACCAATTGAAGGATTTTTTAGCGTGGGTAAAACACCACAAAGTTACGGTGCGCTTTATAGAACTAATGGAAACAGGTGACGGCGCAACCTTTTTTGAAGAAAACCACTTAAGTGGACAAACAGTTAAAGCCCAATTACTCGACCAAGGTTGGTTACAAGTTGTGAGGGGGAAACTAAACGGACCCGCCGAGGAATTTTGTCATCCTGATTACGATGGTCGTATTGGTTTAATAATGCCTTACAGCAAAGATTTTTGTAAAAGCTGTAATCGCTTAAGGGTATCGGCGCTGGGTAAATTACACCTATGTTTATTTGCCGAGCAAGGAATCGATTTACGCGAGCTACTCAACGAGGACGATACTGCAGCGACAGTAAAGGCTATTCGAGCTGCTACGGGCAATAAAGAAATAAGCCATGAGCTAGATAAACGCTTAACAGGCGCGACAACTCACTTAGCGATGTTAGGCGGCTAATATGGAAGTAAAAGCAAAGCGAGATTTTACAGGCGTTGTGCTTGCTGGTGGTAAGTCATCAAGAATGGGCACAGACAAAGCCGATTTAGTTTTAAAAAATAAAACGCTATTGCACAATGCGTGTGATTTATTAAAAGACGCAGGCGCTAAAAATTTACTTATAAGTCGCAATGTTACAAATCCAGTCAAATCATCGAGCCATTACTCGCCGAGCGATTATCCCTCAGAAAAGTACATTAAAGATATATACCCAAACAGTGGACCCCTTGGTGGAATTTACTCAACATTAATAGCCACTGAGCACGACTTACTTATTACTGCGGTAGATATGCCTCTACTTACGAGTAGTTTGTTAAGCACAATTGTGCTGGCTTCTCAGTCAAATAACGTACAAAGTGTGAGCAATCAATTAAATCAGTCACAAATACATGCTTGGCACTTTGAAAATGAACCACTACCGCTGTATATTCGTAATACAAGCAGTGTAAAAAATCATTTAAAACACATACTCACAAACGCAAACAGTCATAAATCAATAAAACAGTTTACCCAAAGCATTGGTGTGCAAACGCTTTTATGTAATAAAGCGCATGCATTAATAAACACCAATACACCGGCGCAATTTAAAGCTGTAAATGAGCATTTTGACAAAAGCATTAACTTATTGAGAAAAACATTATGAGCCACACAAGCGAGTCACAAATACCTTTAAACATTGCCGTACTTACAGTAAGCGACACGCGCGATGCGATTACCGATACTTCTGGTCATTACTTAATTAAAGCGCTAACTGAGGCGGGTCATCACTTAGCGGATAAAGAAATTGTAAAAGATGATGTTTACCAAATGCGCGCTATTGCATCGCAGTGGATAGCCGATGACACCATTCACGCTATTTTAGTGACTGGCGGTACAGGTTTTACCGAGCGCGATTCAACACCTGAGGCATTTGCGCCGCTGTTTGATAAAAGCGTAGATGGCTTTGGCGAGCTATTTAGACATATATCGTACGGTGAAATTGGTAACTCAACTATTCAATCTCGTGCATTGGCAGGACTTGCTAACAACACGGTTATTTTTTGTATGCCAGGCTCTACAGGCGCATGCAAAACAGCATGGACAGGCATTATAAAAGATCAACTTAACTCAATGCATAAACCGTGTAACTTTGCACCGCACATTACCATTGGTAAAAAGTGTGAATCGCGTGAGCAATAGTATGCTGAGCCACGTTGACGAAAACGGCCAAGCGAATATGGTTGATGTATCGCTCAAAGACGTAACCTTGCGCGATGCCTCAGCTGAAGCATTTATTAGCATGAGCAAACTTGCCTTTGAACAAGTAATGCTTAATCAAAACAAAAAAGGCGATGTGTTAGGCGTGGCACGTATTGCAGGTATTCAAGGCGCTAAAAAGTGCGCCGATTTAATCCCGCTTTGTCATCCGCTTGCACTTAGCAAAGTCGCTGTTGATTTTGAACTTGATGAAGCAAACAGCCAAATTAAAATAACCAGCTACTGCAAACTTGCCGGTAAAACTGGGGTTGAAATGGAAGCGTTAACAGCGGTATCTGTGGCTAGCCTTACTTTGTTTGATATGTGTAAAGCAGCCGACCCACTAATGGAAATTAGCGGTATGCGCGTTACTCAAAAAGCTGGGGGAAAAAATGGCAGTTGGCAACGAGATTAATCCAAACAATGTTATATCTAGCGCCCAAAATGTAGAGTTATTGTTTTTTGGGCAACTAAAAGAGCGGTTAAAGTGCAGTAAATTAAGCCTTGAGATTACGCAGCCGCTTACTATTTCAGAGCTTAAATTAAGATTAGTGAGCCAATACCCGCATTGGCAACCGTGGCTGGAAGAACGTGAGCTACTTGCAGCGCTTAACCAAACGATGTCATCAAGCGATGAAATAGTCAAAGCAGGGGACGAGCTTGCCTTTTTCCCACCGGTTACAGGTGGCTAATGAGCATACATATTCAAGTACAAACTGATGATTTTAATGTAGGTGACGAGCACAATACGCTTTGTAGTAATAACAAAAGCGATGGCGCGGTTGTCACCTTTACAGGTTTGGTAAGAGAGTTCAGCAGTGGCGATAACGTTATTGCTCTTGAGCTTGAACACTACCCTGGTATGACCGAGCAACTACTGCAATCTATTGCTGAGCAAGCACAAACACGCTGGCAACTTGCCCGCATAAGTATTATTCATCGAGTCGGCTATTTAGCGCTTGGTGATCAAATTGTATTTGTAGGCGTTACTTCCCGCCACCGCCAAGCCGCGTTTGAAGGCGCACAATTTATAATGGATTACTTAAAAAATCACGCCACATTTTGGAAAAAAGAACATTTCAAAGACTCATCAAATTGGGTCGAGTTTAAACAAAGTGACAAACAAGCGCTGGGTAAGTGGGAGTCTTAATGAAAATAATCTCTACCAATATTTCCAAAATAAAAACGGTTGTGCATAACGGCAAAGAGGTTAAAACCGGTATTTTTAAAACACCAACTAATGAGCCTGTTGTTATTGAAAAACTAAATATAAAAGGTGATGAGCAAGCCGATTTAGTTAATCACGGCGGAGTTGATAAAGCGGTGTATGCGTTTTCGAACAATCATTATGATTATTGGAAACAAACCCTCGAAAATGATGATTTAGCAGTAGGTGCCTTTGGCGAAAACTTCACAATTTCTGATCTTGATGAAGCAAATATACACATCGGCGATCATATTCGAGTGGGAACGGCATTACTTGAAGTAAGCCAGCCGCGTGTTCCTTGCTTTAAACTGGCAATTGCCCTTAATAATAAAAATAGCCTTAAACTGTTTACGCAGCATTATTGTACTGGCGTGTATTTTAGGGTACTGGAGCAAGGCGTTGCAAAAACGGGTGATAGTGTTGTTATCGAACAAAAATCGACGCACGACATATCAGTTAAAAAGCTGTTTCAGGCGTTTTTTGATAAAAAATACGTAGGTTACGAAGACGTGCTTTTAGAGGCATTAACGTTACCAGCACTTGCTTTAGAATGGCAAGAGAAGCTAAAAAAGAAGTTGTCTATTTAAAGAATATTGCCACTAAAAGCAACTCAAATGTATAGCACACCTAGCAAAAAAGAGAATGCCTGCTATAACTAAGGTTATAAAAAACATAATAAAGTTAGCTGGCGGCTAATAATAAAGCAGGTCTCTATATGAATATCTCTAAAAAATTGATGCTGATTGTAGTATTAACAATCACAGAGGTGACTATTACGGTGTATTCTGCTTTTGAAATAGCAAAAGGGGCTAAGTTTCATCAACTTAATTTTCTTCATTTGAAGTATGTTCATCAATTAAGCAAAGTAGTAAAAAATATACAAAAAAATACCCCTATTGATATAAATAATATTGAATCAGATATTCTGCAAATAAAAGAGCAGCCAACAAGATGTGTTGATGAAATTAATTATTTTAATCATGCAATTATGAAAGCTATCAACACTGATCATGCATTAACAATTTGTAAAAATGACATTGAAATAGCAAATAAAGCGCTATCATCAATTGAGCTTTACAAAAAAGGTAAGCTTAGTCGAGACGATTTTTTATCTACCCTGAATGTCTCACTTGATGGCTTTAATCAGCATTCTGAACAGTTTGAAGCACCCATCAACAAGACCGTGTCGTTTATATTAATGACACTGATCCCACTTGTTATAATTATATCCCTTTTTAATATTATTCTAATCAGTTACCTGTCACGTACCATATCTAGCTCTATACGCAATTTAACCATTCTTTTAGCTAGTAAACCTGAAGATAGTACTAATTTAGATGACGAACTTGATAAAAATACCACGGGTGAATTAAAAGCATTAGTAATAGCAGCAAGACAGCGTATCAAAGATGATTTATTAAACATAGAAAATAGTATCGAGCTAAAAGCTATTGTAAACAGCCAAACAGCTTCTTTGCAGCAGGCAAATGATGAACTGGCTCAGTTCGCTTACAGAGCATCACATGATTTAAAGTCACCGTTATCGGGCGCTAAATCTTTGGCCCAATTTGTTATTCAAGATATAGAAGCTGGTGATATTAAAGAGGCCTGTCAGAATGCGAAAATTATTTATCAACAAATGGAGAAATTAGAAACACTTGTTGTTGATATTTTGTTATTAGCAAAAGCAGATATAGGTAATGAAAACGAAGAATTAATTGATTTTAATCAGTTAATTACTGATATGGAAGAACGACTGGCTTGGTTAGTGAAAGATAATCCTTGTACATTAACAACGAATATTAATTTATCGACACCTATCAAATCAGAAAAAGCGCGTTTTGCTCAAATCATCGAAAATTTGATATCAAATGGGTTGAAATATTACGACACAAATAAGGATGCGCCCTATGTTCACTGCGATATTTTTAACGAACAAGAGACGTTCAATATTACCGTTACCGATAATGGGATTGGAATACCTGATAAGCATCAAAGCGAAGTGTTTGATATGTTCAAGCGATTTCATGTTGAGACGAGTAGCGGCTCAGGTTTGGGTATGGCACTAGTTAAAAAACATATAGAGTATTTAGATGGAGAAATATCATTGCAAAGCTCTAATAGCGGTACAACATTTAAAATAACAATACCTATGGATAAATTAAGATGAAAAAAGTAAAACCACCTATATTAATTATCGATGACAATGAAATTGATCGGTATATCCTTAAAAGATTAATAAAAGAAGCTAACTTAGAGCTTACCATTTTTGAAAAAAGATGGTCAAGAGGCATTAACATTTCTCGAAAATTATGAAGCGAATAAAAAAGAACACCCAGATGGCTTTCCCCCAATATTGATTTTTTTAGACATTAATATGCCCAGAGTTAATGGTATTCAATTTTTAGATGAGTTTGCCAAGCTCAGGAAAGTCATTGAAATAAGTTCTTGCGTAGTTATGATGTTCAGCTCATCAGAACGAGAAGAAGAGAAAAAAATTATTATGGCGCATGATTTTGTTAAAGGCTATTTAGTTAAGGGAACTTTTAAAGCTGAAGATCTAAAAGAGAAGGTACTGTCTGTCATTGGAGCGCCAATACAGGGAGATTAAAAATTATTACGATCTCAATATATTCTGAGTTTATATTGAGTGAAAATAGAGTTTTAGGTGTTTTTCGGTTTAGCAAAATACAGCCTCTGTTATTTTATTTTGACGATTTCAATATAGGTAATATTTCTAGATTGAATCGTCGGCGTTCTTAGTGAGTAATAAGTCTATGTCGTTTGCAGGCATGGGCCTTGAAAATAAAAAGCCTTGTAAATAGTCTATCTCTAATTGTTTACATAAATTGTGCTGTGCTTGGGTTTCAATGCCTTCGGCGACAATATCAAAATCTAATTTTTTAAGCATCAGAGACAACCCTTCAATTACTCTTAGTCGTTTCCCTTTTTCACCATCAGATGATTGCATGCTTTTATCTAACTTAACAATATCAATAGGGTAAGATATCAGGTGAGATATGGATGAATAGCCCATACCAAAATCGTCCAAAGCAATTCTAAAGCCATTATTGGATAAGGTGGTTAATATATCAGTAACTTCTTCGTTATCTTTGATAAAGGCTGTTTCAGTTATTTCTAAAATTATACTATTAACATTCACATCATATTGCTTTACAGCTGCGAGTAAATAAGCGAGCAATCCTTCACTCTGAAGCTGTATCGGGGAAATGTTTATTGATAAATTTAGCGGAATTTTAAAACGAGTTTGCCATAATGATAATTGCTGTAGAGCTGTTGAAATAATCCACTCGCCAAGCGTCACAATTAATCGGCATTCTTCCGCAATGGGTATAAATTCATCAGGAGTATAACTAATATCGGAATCTGGCCAGCGAATTAAAGCTTCTACACCTGATATTTTTTGCCGTTTAGAGCAATAAACAGGTTGGTAAAATATTCGAAAATTTTCTTGTTCTAAATTTTCTTTAATTTTGTTTTGAATATCAACGCGACGACTAAACTCGTATTGATATTGTTCTTTATAAAAACTAATTTTTGCTTTACCGTTTTGCTTAGAGCGATACATTGCAATATCAGCACATTTAAGCAGTTCATGTGACTCCGTCGCATCTTGAGGATATATAGCACTGCCAATACTCACACTACAGTTAATCGTTCTACCATTATGTAAAAATGGCTCAGAAACATTAGCTAATATCCTATTTGCTATCATACCTATTTGATTAATATTACTTATACCACCAATAATAACAGCAAATTCATCTCCCCCTAATCGAGCAAACCCTTCGTCTCTTCTTAGGCAGTGGTTAATTCTTGTTACAGTTTGTATTAAAATCTGATCGCCAACATTATGCCCTAATGTGTCGTTTATATGTTTGAAATTATCTAAATCCAATGCCAAAAGCGCGACACTATTTTTAGTCCGTTTATTATTGGCAATCATTACTTTTAATATTTCTTCAAAATGGTATCGGTTTGACAAACCCGTTAGCTGATCCCTTTCTGCCATATGCTTTACAGCGAGGTAACTGTCATGCATGCGTTGTTCAGCTTCAAATCGCTTTTTAGCGTATATAAGTGCTTTATTTAAACTACTACGTGTAATATCACCCTTAGGTAAAAAATCTTGTGCGCCGGCTTCTATACACTCAATTGCGAGGGTTGAGTTCTCTGATGAACTAATCATAATTATTGCAGTATTACCAAGTTTTGGCTTTGCTCGCATTTCAAGAAGCATTTCGATACCATCTTCTTTAGGCATATTATAATCGAGTAGTATTATGTCAAAATGCATACTTTCAATGGCATTTAAACCTTCTTTAACACATGTTACTTCAGTAATATCATGAAGTTGAGAGCCGTCTGAAATAAGCATCTTTTTAATTAACTTACGATCTACTAAGTCATCATCAACTATTAAAATATACATAAGTTCCTTAAGGGTTTAGCACTATGCCAATACTCATCTTTAATTAATAAAACAATTTTATTGCTAAATTTTTGGCCAAAAAATAGTAAATGTACTGCCAAGCTTCCCATCAGATGCTACTTCAATCTTACCGCCATAATTAATAATGAGTTTTTTGCTACACAAAGGCCAATACCACTGCCCTCTACGTCATCACGAGATCGCAGAGTTTGAAACAATTTAAAAATGAGTGAAAAATACTTTGGATCTATTCCAGGACCATTATCTGTTATTTCAATAAGATAATAATGATGAGAAGGCCGTAGAGAAACGTGTATAACACCAAGCTCTTTATCGTTATGTTTTATAGCATTACTAATTATGTTTAAAATGACTGTTTTGAAGGGGACTACTGGTATGTTTAATAATTTATCATTTGCATCTATATGAACAGTTACTGTTTCGGGGATCTCTAAACATTCAGCGATTTCAAGATAAACATTTTCTAAAGACAAGTCAGAGCGGGTAGAATCACAGCGATCTACTCTCGAATAGCTCAGTAAATCTTCTAGTAATACCTGCATTCTATTAGTGCGATTAATTACTAATTGAAAGTTTTCTAAATGCTCTTCAGGAAGCAGATCTTTACAGTCATCCGAAATCCACTCTAATAAACGCTTAATTGCATTTAATGGCGATTTTAAATCGTGAGAAGCAATACTGGTAAACTCGTCAAGTTCACTGTTTGCTTTTTGTAATTTAGATATTAAATTTTCTTTTTCAGCTATGTCTCTGCACACACCTAAAATATAATGTTTACCAGACTTATCTTCAAAGCGTTGTTTTATAGTTTCTACAGTAATTTGCATGCCATTAGGGATAGCTAAATTTTCGACTGTTTTACTAATGCCGCAATTTAAAGCAATTTTGTCTTGCGCTAAAAATGCTGTAGCCGCATCTTCTTCGTAGTGTTCAATTGTAGTAAAGCCGATTATTTTGTTTTGCATTTCTTTTGGATAACTATTTTTGAAGGCATCATTTGCGTATACAATTTTAAAGTTTTCGTCCTTTATAAAAACAAAATCTCTATTTAGCTCAGAAATCATTGAATGCAGTTCAGCATCTTTTTCTTTTTTAAATATAAAGTTAAGTTTAAGTAGTTGATTTACAATGTTTTTTTGTATGGTAGCTAATATCGTTTTATCTTTTTCTGTAAATGCGGACTCACTTTTTCGTTCAAATATCAACCAGCCCAATTTTAAGTTCGATGGTAAAATAATGAGTGATATAACCCTACGCATTTTGGAGTTTACATTTAAGGGAGTATTAAAAGTGCTTTTTGAGTTACCCTCGATAATAGATTCATTAAATACTTCACTATTTAGCGCCTCTGCGGTTATGGCTATTTTCGAACCATATTGGTACAACTCAATTTGACCCTGTGGTGAATTTGCAATAATAGAGCATGCAGTAGCATCAAAAACATTTAAGATTAGTTCAACAATGTGATCTAAGTTTTTTTGAATGTCGTTATCAACAAAAAAATTCGAATCTGTTGCTAATATATTCTCAATATAGCGTCCTACATTAGGCATTAACACTTCCTTCAATCTAATCACTTAACTAGTACCTGTTGAACTTTCATGATTGAAATTTGTTCAATCTAAGAGCTGTTTAATCGTGGCGCGAGGTTTGTAAGCTAGTGGGCTCGGCAACTGCTCCTGCGTACTCTAATGGCTTACACCACTGTAAGAATAAGTAAAAACCGAGCAACAAAGAGTCAATCACCCTTGGGTAGCGCATATTTGGCATTTATTCTGCGTTATTGCCTATTTTTGGGAAGTAACCACACTACATAGGCTCTGCCTTGCTTAAATACCAAACAGTTTGCTGCCAATTCAACCTCGAAAGATGAACAGGCCTTAATATAAAATGTCCTTACATAAAAACGCTATGTAACAAGCAATTAACTTATTGTAGTTGATTATTACGAGTTTGCTTAAATAATCTATTTTTATAAATTAACTTTTTAAATTAGAAGCTTACCTAATTTAAATACACCGTGTTTTAGGTTTTTAAAAGCAATTACACAGGCATTTCAAAATGCGGTTTAATAAAGTGAGTGATTCATTGCTTTATTAATTGTAATGTATAAAAATGGAATTAATGATTTAAGGAAAAAGATGTCAATTCAATTTACTTACGACGCAATTCAGCGTTTTCATTTTATAGAGCTTATTATTTACTGGGAGGGACGTTTAACAACAAACCATATACAACAACACTTTCAAATAAGCCGCTCTAGCGCCTCAAAATACATTCAAGATTATCTAACGTTTTTTCCTAACTTCTTAATCTATAACAGTTCAAAAAAAGGGTATGAAGCAAGTAATAAATTTGTTTCAAAACATGGTTTAAATGACTTAGGCACTTACTTAAAAGTGACTCAGCAAAGCATGACCAGCCATTTTTATAATAACTTCACCGCCATGGTATCGCCACTTGCTCCTATAGAGCCTAGTAAAGTATCAGAGATTTTAAATGCACTTAAGCATAAATATCGGATTGATGTAGGGTACGCCTCGGTATCCAGTCCTGAATTTGAATCACGTATAATAAGCCCGCACAGTTTAGTATTTGATGGAACACGTTGGCATGTTCGTGCATATTGTGAAAAAATCGCGACTTTAGAGACTTTGTACTAACACGGTTTAACGGTGAATGCGATATAGAAGGCCGTGCTGAGTTTGACCAAAAAAACGACACGTTATGGCAAAAAATATTACACGTAAGCATAGAGCCAGATCCACGACTAACCCCCAATAAAGCTCGCATAATAGCACTTGATCACCAAATGGTTGAACACCCTAGTGGGCAATACAAGCGTGTTATTAAAACGCGCGCAGCCTTATTGCTTTACCTTTTAAAACAACTGCGTGTAGATAGTTATCAAGCAAATCCAGAGGCTCAGCAAATTATATTAAGTCCGTATTGTTTAGCCCAGCTACAGCCTTATATGCCTTAATATAAAACAAAATTTAACCATAATTTTCTTATTAAAAACCTGCCTAAAAACGCGACAGGTGATAAATACACAGTGTTGCTCAAAAGCTAAACAAACTATAAATTTAATGGAATGAAAAAAAGGACAGCCACATGGACGATTTTAGCCCAAGCAATTTAAAAACAATTTTGCACTCAAAACGTGCCAACATGTATTACCTAGAATATTGCCGAGTAATGCAAAAGACGGGCGTGTTTTATACCTCACAGAAGCTAAAAACGAAAATCAGTATTTTAATATTCCTATTGCTAACACCACAGTTTTACTGTTAGGCAACGGCACATCAATAACCCAAGCCGCCATGCGCATGCTGGCGCAAGCGGGAGTACTTGTTGGGTTTAGTGGTGGCGGAGGCACACCGCTTTATATGGGCAACAACATAGAATGGTTAACGCCCCAAAGTGAGTACCGCCCAACTGAGTATTTGCAAGGTTGGATGAGCTTTTGGTTTGACGATAAAAAGCGCTTAGCCGTAGCCAAACAATTTCAGCAAGCACGCATAGAATACCTCAACAAAATTTGGAATAAAGACCGCAGTTTAAAAAGTGAAGGCTTTACAACCCAAAATAACAGCATTGAAACGGCCTTAACACGCTTCAACGAGCGGATGCTCGTTGCAACAAAGCAATCTGAACTGCTATTAACTGAAGCACAGCTTACCAAAGCTTTGTATAAGTTTGCCGCCAATATAACCAAGGCAGAAGGCTTTACGCGCCAACACACCTCAACCGACCTTGCGAACGACTTTTTAAATCATGGTAATTATTTAGCGTATGGCTTAGCCGCCAGTTGTTTGTGGGTGCTGGGTATTCCCCATGGTTTTGCTGTAATGCATGGTAAAACCAGACGCGGAGCGCTTGTATTTGATATTGCCGACCTAATTAAAGACGCCATTGTACTGCCTTGGGCATTTATTTGCGCACAAGAAAACGCCACCGAGCAAGAATTTAGACAACAAATTTTACAAGCCTTTACCGACAACAAAGCACTCGACTTTATGTTTGATCAAGTAAAAGAAGTAGCACTGCAAACAGAGCACAAAACAGGTGAAAACCAATGATGGTCACTTTTGTTAGCCAATGTGAAAAAAACGCCTTAAAAAAACGCGCCGCGTACTCGACGCATTCGCAAATCGTATAGGCGACAACACATGGCAAACCCTCATCACAGAAGATGGCTTATTCACTGTAAAAAAATGCTACGCCAAACCGCCAGTAAAAGCACCGCAGTGAGCTGCCATTGGATACGCTCAAGATCGAGAAGTCAGCTTTTATGGGTAGTGGGGAATAAATTAAAATTTAATGCGCAGGGTATTGTGCCGGTAAATTATACTAAGCTAGAGCTTTCTCATAAAGAATGGGAAAACGGCTGGGAATTAAACGAAGCAATAATGTTGGCCTCAAGCCTTGCTGGCTTATTTCATGATTTTGGTAAAGCAAATGATTTATTTCAACAAAAGTTAGCTGGTAAAACACAATCAAAATCTGAACCATATCGTCATGAGTGGGTATCGTTAAGATTGTTTGAAGCCTTTATTAAAGAGTTAACCGACCAAGAGTGGTTAACAAAGCTACTAAAAATTAATCAGCAATCAAATGCTACTCAGGCTGAAAATAAAATACACAAAATATTATTTAAAGATAACGGAAAACATCAAAACCCGTTTAATTCTTTTGGCGATAATACACAGTTTGGAAAGCTAGTTGCGTGGTTAATTGTCTCGCACCATCGTTTACCTTACCCGCAAGTTAACCCAGTTAAGTTAGACGAAGCTGAACATTGGCTAACCAAGTGCTTTGATTGTCATTGGAATTCTAAAAATGCAGAAAATTTGACTGATATAGAACCATCAGTAATTAATGCTAATTGGCGTTTTACTCATGGCACGCCGCTGTTGAGTAAAACATGGCAAAACAAAGCAAGTGAAATTGCAAAACGAGCATTGAGTTATCATAAATTATCTAAAAAAACAGATTGGCTAAATCAACGTTTTGTTAGCCATTTATCAAGATTATCACTCATGTTAGCGGATCATTATTATTCATCTCTTGAATTAAAAGATTCAAAAATGAAATGGCGAGATAATAGCTATCAAGCTAACGCCAATACAGATAGAAAAACAAATCAGTTAAAACAAAAATTAGATGAACACAATATTGGGGTTGCTCATAACGCTTTTTTATTTGCTAAAAACTTGCCTGCTTTAAAATACACCTTACCAGCATTAGCCCAACATAGACTTTTTTCACAAAGAGCTAAAGACCGTAAATACCAATGGCAAGACAAAGCGTTTAAAGCGTCAAAAGAGTTTGCTAAAACCAGTGAAAAACAGGGCTTTTTTGGTATTAACATGGCATCAACAGGGTGTGGTAAAACCATGGCAAATGCACGAGTTATGTATGCCTTAGCAAATGAGCGCGAAGGTTGCCGATTCTCAGTTGCTTTAGGTTTACGTACTCTAACCTTACAAACCGGTGATGCATATCGAGATTTACTCAAATTAGGTGATGATGAACTCGCCGTTTTAATTGGTTCTAATGCTGTTAAGTTACTACATCAGTTAAATAAAGAGGACGGGAAATTAGCAAAGCCCGATCATGGCAGTGAATCAGCACAAGACTTTTTTGAACAATTATATGTCAGTTACGAAGGGCAAATTTACGACGGACGTTTAAAGCATTGGTTAAAGGGCAATCCCAAATTAGAGCAGTTAATCAGTGCGCCTATTTTGGTCAGTACAATCGATCATTTAATGCCAGCGACAGAAAGTAAACGAGGCGGTAAACAAATCGCGCCTATGCTGCGGTTATTAACGTCAGACTTGATTTTAGATGAACCCGACGATTTTGGATTAGAAGACCTACCCGCATTATGCCGATTAGTTAACTGGGCAGGTATGTTAGGCTCTCGGGTTTTATTATCATCGGCAACGTTACCACCTGCGCTTATCAGTGCTTTGTACGACGCTTATGTAGCAGGTCGTAAACATTATAACCAAGCTAATTTTCCACATAATAGCAATACAGGTATTGTTTGTGCTTGGTTTGATGAAAACAAAAGTGAAGTTGAATTAATAAATAATAAAGAGGGATTCAAACAAAAAAATAACATATTTATTGAATCACGATTAAAAAAATTAACGGCGAACAGCAAAGTATTACGTAAAGGAAAGATCGTTAATATTGAGTTGCCTGACACGGATAATAGTGACTCAGCAGATCAAAATTTAACAGGTCAAAATATAGATGAGAAAAATAAGCAGGTATTTCAAAATGTGGCAGATACCATTCATCAACAAATTTATGAATTACATAACCAACACCATGTAACACATAGCAGCGGCAAAAAAGTATCTATTGGTGTGGTTAGAATGGCTAACATTAACCCGATGATTGCGGTTACAAAAATACTGTTAGCTATGCCGCCAAGGGCTAACTATCAATTTCATTTTTGTATTTATCATTCACAGTTTCCATTAGCGTTACGCTCTTACAAAGAATCTCGCTTGGATAAAACATTAACTCGCTATGATGAACAAGCGCTTTGGCAACAACCTGAAATTGCCAAAGCATTAAAGGCTGATGAACTAAATAAAATATCGGCAGACAATCATGTGTTTATTGTATTAGGTACGTCAGTGGTAGAAGTTGGACGAGACCATGATTACGATTGGGCAATTGCTGAGCCTAGCTCGCTACGTTCAATTATCCAGTTAGCAGGCCGTATACAACGCCATAGGCAAGTGCCACCAACCAATGCAAATTTGGTGGTACTTAATCAAAATATACGCGCATTAAAAGGTGAAAAAGTGGCTTACTGTAAGCCAGGTTTTGAAACAGCAGAACTCCCTTAACAGTAAAGACTTAAATGAATTATTAACAACAGAGTTAGATAATATTTCAGCAATACCAAGGATTGTTGAGCCGAAAGAAATAAAAGCCGACGATTTTAAAAAATCCAAAAAAGATAACCTCGTTGCTAACGCTACTAATTTGTTTTCAATACAAGAGCATAGGTCTCTAAGAATAACATTAGATGTAATGGGAGAAGATTTAAAACATAAGGTCTTCTATAACAGCCCCAATCCCGCATCTCTTTGGTGGAATGAAAACCCTGCTATTGATTGGAGTGCTGAATTTATTCGTCAAACTGAGTTTAGAAAATCACAACCACAAGAAGAATTTATTTTACGCTTAGAAGAAAGTGAAACATTAACGTGGAGTCAAATTGACGATACCCGCTACCCACCAGTGTATTTAGAGCAAAGCAATCGCTTTATAGATGAAAACCAATCGATTGAATTAGCCCAAGGCAACCATTGGTGGTTTAACTTAAGCGTTGAAGAAACCTATCAAATTTTTGCAGATAAAGTAGATAAAAGCTTGCAACAAGTAAGTGAAACCTTTGGTGTAATAGGCTTAAGAGAGCCGAATAAAGAGCAAGATCAAGAATTAAATTGGCACTGGCACGAGCAGCTAGGTGTTTTTGATATTAAGTAAAAGGAAAAACGATGGAAGCAACATTAACTCAAGCGCTCGCTGATTATATAGAGCAGCGTAAACAAGCTAAGTTGGAGCCTTTTCAAAAAGCACTAAATAAAGTGTTAGAAAAAAGTGAAAACGAAACAGAAATAGCGACAGCTAAAGCAGAATACGCAGAAAAATCGGCACCTATTGAGGAAAACTATAAACCTGTGATGTGGTTAACTGATGCAGCTAGGCGAGCAAAACAAATCAGTTTAGCAACCCATGCGGCAAAATTTACTCATAGTGATGCCAAAGCGAGCAGTATTTTAGTAAGTCAGCCATGTACAGATAGTCAAACTATAAATAATCAATACCTTGTTACAACAAGCTTAACAAATAAAGCAATTGATGCTGTAGGTAATGCGGCAGCATTGGATGTTGCAAAAGCTGCTAAATATAACGGTCAATGGTGAAAGCCTTATTACGCAATTGCAACAAAATCATGCACAAGCGTTAAGTGCTTTTACTGATAATGACGAATTGTTACAAACTTGGGTTGATGGTTTTAAATTAGCATTAGCCGATGAAAAACTAAGCTCACATAATTTAAGTAAACAGGTTTATTTCCCGGTTAAGTTAGAAAGTAATGATGTTGAGTACCATTTATTATGCCCGCTATTCTCATCGGCATTGGCGCATAATTTACATAAAAAAGTCACCGATACGCGCTTTGGTGATTCAAAAGATATTCGCGATGCCCGCAGAGCCAATAAGTACGATGAACGAATGGATATTAGCTTTCCAAATACCGCCGTGCAGAGCTTTGGTGGTTCAAAACCACAAAACATTTCACAACTAAATAGTGAGCGTTATGGTCAGAATTTTTTATTAAATACAGCTCCTCCTACTTTTCAGGCACAAGTTAAGCCGCCAATAAATAATACCAGCTTATTTAACCGACAACTAACATACAAAGTATCGACTTACTTGCGCGATTTTAAAGCCTTTTTAAGTAAATTAAACCCTGAAGAAAATAACTTTAAAGTGCGTTATAAGCGCGATTATCATTTTATTTTACCCATACTCGATCAACTAATGATCCACGCAGCCAACATTCAAACATTACTCGCAGGATGGGCAAGTGAATCACATTGCAAACTAAAACCCGCCCATGCTTTATGGCTTGATGTTTATAACCCACATGAGGGTTTTCAACGTGAACGTGAAAAGCTCGACTGGCAAGCTGTGATAGCGGCTGATTTTGCCAGTTGGTTAATTAAACAATTAAAAAATGACGAAAAATATCGCTTAGGTGATATCGAACATGCTTATTTTTCCAAAGTTTGTTTGCATCAGCTAAAACGTTTTGAACACAACACACCCAAATTGGCGGAGGCGTAACCATGAGCCAATATTTATTACTTAAAAAAGTATCGGTACAAAATGCCAACGCCATTGCGGGCTTAACGTATGGTTTTCCTGCCATAACTAATTTTTTGGGTTTTGCCCATGCATTATCACGTAAATTACCTGAAACGTTAGCCGTTAATTTAGGTGGCGTTGCTGTAATTAGCCATAAAAACACAGTACACGCAAGACAACCTAAAGGTTGGGGCGACTATGTTTTTGCATTATCCCGTAACCCGCTAACTCACCAAGGCAAAACGGCACCCATTAATGAAGAAGGGCGCATGCATATGCAAGTATCTTTGTTGATTGAAGTTAATGGCTTGATTGCGGGCGATACAGAAACGACAGAACAATTAATTGAACAGGTAAAACAAAAAGTACCAACGCTACGTTTAGCAGGCGGTCAAATTACGCACGTAGAAAATATTGAGTTAACCCCGTTAAATGAAGAACAAAAAACACTGCGTAAATTAATGCCAGGTTTTGCCTTAATTGATCGCAGTGATTATTTAGCTGAGCACTTTAAACAGCAAAAAGCGATAAATGATAACGCTTGTTTATTTGATGCATGGTGTGATTTTGCCCAACTTAAATTTAAAGCTGAAAAAATAACAAGTGAAGATGGGCAAGAAACCGACGCCCTTGAAAGCGTAAAACAAAAAGCCAATTGGCAATATGTATCAAAACCTCAAAGTGGCTATTTAGTGCCAATTAATACGGGGTATTGTGCAATCTCTCCAGTTTATGAAGCGGGTGAAGTGAGCAATGTAAGAGATGCAACGGTGCCGACGGCCTTTGCTGAAAGTGCTTATAGCGTAGGTGAATGGAAAAGCATACATAACATACAAAATATTGAAGTAACCCTTTGGCGCTATGAGCAGCAATACCCTTGGTATGTTGCTAAAACAACCCCTTTTGAAGATGAAATTATTGAACCAGATAGTTCTGAAGCAATGCCTTATTAATTAATGTGTAATAAAAATCAACCAAATATTTTATCAATGGAGTAATAAAAATGGCCGAAATTAAATTAAAAACACCCTCAGTATTAGCATTTGAAGCTAAGTTAGTACCATCAGACGCAATCATGTTTGCAGGTAACTGGGAGCAGCAAGCATGGCAAGCAATACAAGTGGGTGAAAAAGCAGTACGTGGCACAATTTCAAATCGCTTAAAAGCAGCAACGGCAAATGATCCAACAAAATTAGATGCAGAAGTATCTAAAGCTAATTTACAAACAGTTGATATTGCCGCATTAGCGCATAATACAGATACCTTAAAAGTTGTTTTTACCTTGCGAGTATTAAGTGACTTAGCAACCCCATCAACGTGTAATAACCCTGATTATCAAGCACAATTAGCTAATAAAATAACGCAATACCAAGCAGCTGTGAGTTTTGAAGAATTATCAAAACGTTATGCTTTTAATATTGCCAGTGCTCGCTTTTTATGGCGCAATCGAGTAGGTGCCGAAAACGTAAAAGTGGTTGTAACCGTGGCAAATGAAACCATTGAGTTTAACTGCCAAGACTATTCATTGCGTGAGTTTTCAAGTGACGAAAAAATCACTCAACTTGCACACTTTATTCAACAGGGTTTAACCGATAATCATGTACTTATAAAAGTCCAAGCGTATAGCCAATTAGGTGAAGGCCAAGCTGTGTACCCATCACAAGAATTAGTAATGGGCGGTGGTAAAGGCGATAAAAGTAAATTTTTATATCAGCTTGATGGACAAGCCGCAATGCACTCTCAAAAAATTGGTAATGCACTGCGCACAATCGATACTTGGCATCCAGCTGTTGACGAAGTAGGTCCAATTGCCGTTGAACCATACGGCTCAGTAACAAACCGTGGTGCAGCTTACCGCCAACCAAAAGAAAAAACAGATTTTTATAATTTACTTGATGCTTGGATGATCAAAGGTAAAGAGCCAGCGATTGAACAGCAACACTATATTATGGCGATGTTAATTCGTGGTGGCGTATTTGGGGAATAAATTAATATGAAATATTATCTCGAAATAACGCTGCTACCCGATGTTGAAGCAAATTTAGGGTTCCTTTGGCAAAAAATATATCAGCAAATTCATATTGCACTGGTTGATAACAAAATAGGGGAAAATGAATCGGCCGTTGCTGTGGCATTTTCTCGCTATGGCGAAAAGTTATTTCCATTAGGGGATCAGTTAAGGTTATTTGCTAAAACTGAAATACAGTTAAATGAGCTAAATATACCAACTTGGCTAAGTCGATTTAAAGATTACGTACACATTAAATCGATTAAACCAGTACCAGAGAAAATAACGCATGTGTGTTTTATCCGAGAGCATGTAAAAGGGGAGGCCGGTATTGAAAAAAATGCAAGCTAAAGCGAAATACTGGTCTGAAAAATCAGGGAAACCTTTGGATGAATGCTTATTATCACTTGAAAAAAGTAAGCCTAAAGCAAGGTCAACACGCCCCTTTATATGGTTAGAAAGCCAAAAAACAAAACAACGTGATCCTGCGAAAAATATAAAGTTCCCTTTATTTATTAAAAGAATAGAACTTGAGAACCCGCAAAAAGGACATGTAAATTGTTATGGTTTAAACGCAAACCATAAAGATATAAGTAAATGGGTAAGCGTACCGCACTTTTAACCCTTATTTTTTGCTCTTTAAAAATATAATTTAAAAACAATAAGTTACAAACCATCAAAAATTTTAGGTAAAATTGCCGAAAATAACCTATTTGATTGTTGTAACTTATTTTTTTATCGGTATTCTATTGTTCACTGCCACACAGGCAGCTTAGAAATTGCGCCGTTAAAATATTCAGAAACGGTCAGGGTTCACTGCCACACAGGCAGCTTAGAAAGAATGGCGAGCCAGCGGGAAACGTACCTTGCGGTTCACTGCCACACAGGCAGCTTAGAAATTTAACGGCGCGATGGTAGAAGTGCCAGAGCAGTTCACTGCCACACAGGCAGCTTAGAAAGCTTGAAACTCGATTCATCCAACCTACTGTAGGTTCACTGCCACACAGGCAGCTTAGAAAGTCTTGATGAAGGTGACGCAATCTTAAACGATGTTCACTGCCACACAGGCAGCTTAGAAAGTGCATTGTTGTCTTAGCTTTCTTCTCAATCTGTTCACTGCCACACAGGCAGCTTAGAAATTGACGGCAGCCAATCAAGTCCTTACCCTTCTGTTCACTGCCACACAGGCAGCTTAGAAAGCACCAGTGGGTATACCCAACCATTTCTTATCGTTCACTGCCACACAGGCAGCTTAGAAATTGCGCAGAGTTCAACGCTAGAGCAAGCTCGTGTTCACTGCCACACAGGCAGCTTAGAAATGCGGGATTTACTAACGTTAAAGGTGGTGCAGGTTCACTGCCACACAGGCAGCTTAGAAAATCAGCTAGTTGTCCGATTGCAGATTCAAAACGTTCACTGCCACACAGGCAGCTTAGAAAACCACAACACCTATAACCTGGCGAGCTATATCGTTCACTGCCACACAGGCAGCTTAGAAATATTTGCGCGTTATCATCACCACGGGCGTATGGTTCACTGCCACACAGGCAGCTTAGAAATCAAACCTCTCTGGTATTACACGCTTAAGGTCGTTCACTGCCACACAGGCAGCTTAGAAAAAGCAGGTAAAGACGCAAGCGGTAATGATTGGGTTCACTGCCACACAGGCAGCTTAGAAAAATCTCTTTAACACAGAATGCTTTTTCAAGTGGTTCACTGCCACACAGGCAGCTTAGAAATCTTCAGCTCAAATAATGTATCTTCTTTATTCGTTCACTGCCACACAGGCAGCTTAGAAAAGTAGTAGTATTTGCCACTTATGGCGAATATTGTTCACTGCCACACAGGCAGCTTAGAAAAAAGGCATAAAGATTTTATCAATAAGTCTTTTGTTCACTGCCACACAGGCAGCTTAGAAAATCTGGTGAAATACCAGCTCGTTGATCATCGTGTTCACTGCCACACAGGCAGCTTAGAAATTTTTTAATTGCAGCCTGATTTTGCTTTAACAGTTCACTGCCACACAGGCAGCTTAGAAAACCCGTCGCACCCTCTGCGTTTTTCTCAACATGTTCACTGCCACACAGGCAGCTTAGAAATTGTGCGCGACATTATGAACGCGACCAAAAGAGTTCACTGCCACACAGGCAGCTTAGAAATAAAACAATGTCAGCGTCTTTCTTTTCTATTAGTTCACTGCCACACAGGCAGCTTAGAAATTCGGCTATCGCTTCAACCCCGCGCATATATTGTTCACTGCCACACAGGCAGCTTAGAAAGTCTACACGTAAAACGAAATAAACGCCGCAAAGTTCACTGCCACACAGGCAGCTTAGAAAGCGAACGTTGGCTTTACTGGTGGTGGTATTAAGTTCACTGCCACACAGGCAGCTTAGAAAAGTGTCGCAAATGGGTTGCAAACGGCGAGACAGTTCACTGCCACACAGGCAGCTTAGAAATCGCCCAATTTTAAGCTGGCGTGATGTTATCCGTTCACTGCCACACAGGCAGCTTAGAAAGCAGAAGCGTTCAAGTACACGTATTCTGAATAGTTCACTGCCACACAGGCAGCTTAGAAAGCCAAACGGGGAGCTTGCAGAGGTATGGAAAGGTTCACTGCCACACAGGCAGCTTAGAAACAATTAATTGTTTCGCCAGGTTTCATAGAAAAGTTCACTGCCACACAGGCAGCTTAGAAAGTACAGATGCCCCCTGTAGTTGCTGATAACGTTCACTGCCACACAGGCAACTTAGAAATGTAGGCATTTTACCAAGCAAAATAGACGGGAGTTCACTGCCACACAGGCAGCTTAGAAATCGCATTGGATGGAATGCGCCGTTAGCGTTTGGTTCACTGGATCAGGTTTCAATTGTTGAAGTGGATCATTTTTGCATTGCTGGTAACAACTGCCACACAGGCAGCTTAGAAACATACCCGCCAAGCTGCGCTTGGATGCAGATTGTTCACTGCCACACAGGCAGCTTAAAAAGTTATGGAGTTAGGAAATTGCTGAGTAAACCGTTTATGGTTGTTAAAATGAAGGAGTATTTAATTATGTCGCTAAATTTAGGTTAGGGAAGTATAAAATATACGAAGTTTCTTTAATCTATTATGCTCCTATACCAATTAGCTTAATTATTTATTGCGGATTGGTATCAAAGACGTTTTTCAATCACTCAGTTCCACAATTGTTTGCGCTACGCTGTATAACGTTTTATGTGAATTCATCGCTTGCTTTTGAAGTTGTTTATGGGCTTGTTCTTCAGTGAGCTTTAACTGCTCAATAAGTATGTACTTGGCTTGGTGAATGACCTTTTGTTCACTAATAACTTTTTTAGCGTCAAATAACGCTTGGTTTATTTGTTTTATATGTTGGCTTTGCTCGATAATTAAATCGTACATGCTTTTATTACTATTGAGCTTATCGGCCGCTATATTTTGGCTTACTTGTGGCTCTGGTTGCTTAATGGCTAATTGGCCAAAAATTGGGGCTATGTGTTGCTCTGCCATATTGTTAAGTACCTGCTTATTGGTATTTAAGCTACGTTGAGCACAGGCTATTTGCATTGCTGCGGTATCAATTAATTGATCTGCTATATTTTGTTCAATTTTGTGCATTATATCTATGCGCGTGGTGGTTACTTCGTACCATACTTCACTCAGTTGTGAGAGCGGTTGGGCGTTCTCGTCATCGAGTTTTTGCAGTAAACTTCTAAGTTGCTCTACCTGATTATTAACCTGATGTGTTGTTAATGTGGCAAAGCATTTTAAAAGGTGCGTATCGGCGTACTCATTAAAAAAGTCAAAACTGTGGTTTTGTTCTTGTACAAAATGCGCGAGTTGTTGTTTTTGTTCTGTGGTAAATTTACTCGCTGCAAATGCTTGTGCACCACAGGCACGCTCTTGTCCTGCGTATTCTTTACCTTGCATAAAATTAAAAAATGCGACTAATAAGCGCGTTATTTTGGGATCGCTTGCGCCATCTGCTGCCTCTAAAATAATATTGAGTAAACTAGCAATTAACTGAGTGAACGACTGCGTAGCATGCACTGCACTAATGTTTTGTTGTGCTATTTGATTGCGTAGTACGGGCAATGCCTCAAGTGTTTGCAGGCTATAGGTAATTAAATTAAATAACCGAGTATGACCAGTATCGGCGTTGTCGTTTATAAATGTTTGTTTAAGAGAATCATAAAATGCAGTTTGTGCGCTGCTGCTTAAAGGGATTTGTTCTTGTAATTGGGTTTTAAATCGCTCGCGATTTGAGGCCAAAAATATATTACTCATCGCGCGCTCTTTTTGTAACTGGTGTACAAAATCGCCTAATTTAGTAAGCGAGGCACAACTGTTTTGTAATTGCTTTAGGGCATGTATTTCTTGATACTTAGCCGCTAATAAAAACTGTTTTGTGAGAGGATTACTTGTCGCCATTGGTATTATTCCACACTTTTTTGTTTTTAAAGTGCAACCACTGTTCCAATCATTAATAAATTTCATCATTGAATTTAAAATCAAGCTAATACAATTACTTAAAGTATAATTTTTGTTTGTCACTGTATTTCTATAATTTAAATTGCCATTACTTTTAACTTATTTGGTGCATTTAAACATGTTATTGCACACAACTTGAACCCAAATTAAAAACAAAAAAAGCGCTTACTCCTGGGGAGATAGTAAGCGCGAAAAGTGCATTATTCATTTTGTATCATGCGTTAACATTGATACTGTTTAATAACTCAGGATTAATTGCCATTTTATGATTTATTACTTCACCAATCATAATTAGGGTAGGGCCTTGAAGGTTGTGTTTAGCATGCTCATTTACTATTTTCTCAAGCGTACTGGTAATTACTTTTTGCTTAGTAGTAGTGGCATTCTCTATTAGTGCGATGGGTGTATTACTTGGCCAGCCCACTGATTGCAAACCGCAGCTTAGCGTTTGTAAGCGCGAAAGCCCCATATAAACCACTAAAGTGGGGTTGTTATTGCCTTGCTCAAATGCGTAATTTTGCCAATGAGGTTGCTTGTTAGGATCGGCAAACTGCGCTGTTAAAAACGTAACACTGCGCGCTACGTCCCTTGCTGTTAGCGGAATTCCCGTATAAGCGGACGTAGCACAAGCCGTTGTCACACCCGGAACAATAGCAAAATTAATATTATGCTCACTAAGCGCATCGGCTTCTTCGTTAATACGTGCAAATATACTCGGATCGCCGCCTTTTAAACGCACTACGTTTAAGCCTTGTTGTGCGTATTTAACCAGTAGTTCGCAAATGTTAGCTTGGGTCATCGAATGTTTACCAGCACGTTTACCTACAAATACTCGCTGTGCTTTTTTAGGAAGCGTTTTTAATAAATCATCGCTTACTAACCAATCGTATAAAACAACATCGGCGGTATTAATTAAACGCTGCGCTTTTACTGTAATTAGCTCTGCGTCTCCTGGGCCCGCACCAATTATATAAACGTTGCCGCTTTTGACGCTGCGACTATTTGTGCTTGTTAGCTTAGTAACGAGCTTATTTAGCCACACGTTTTCAATACCCGAAAAATAAGACAATACACTCATACTATTCCCTTAAGCCACTGCTGTTGTAACTTTTGGTTCAGAGCTTATAAATACACTGCCGTCTTCAATTTTTGCATTAAAAACCGGTAAGTGTATTGCTTCTGCTTCTAAACATTCGCCTGTTTCTAGGCAAAAGTGTTGCTTATATAAAGGCGATGCGACAACTAATTTATTGTCGATTGAGCCAATAATGCCACGCGACAATACATTGGCTTTGCCAATCGGGTCGTAGTTGCTAATGGCAAACACAGCCGTTGGATTTTCTGGCATGTAAAAAATAGCCACTTGCTGATTATTAACTAATGCGCATACGCCGCTATTAGCCACTAGGTTGTCGATTGTTCCAATATTATGCCAAGACATCAGCTTGCTCCTGTTCAACTTCCATTACTGGGATACGGTTTTGTGTATTACGTTGCTCACGTTTTTCGGCTTCTGTAGCAGGGCGAATTTGGTTACGCTCTTGCACAAATAAAATGTTGTCGTCGGTTTCGGGGCTATTAACAAACTGGCGGAATCGTTTGGCAGCATTTGGGCTTTCAATGGCTTTTTTCCACTCACACGCATAGGTTTGTGTAATTAATTCCATTTGCGCTTCTAACTCGTCGCAAATACCTAAGCTGTCGTCAATTACTACGCTTTTAAGGTAGTCTAAACCGCCCTCAAGATTTTCCATCCATACCGATGTACGCTGTAATTTGTCAGCCGTTTTAATGTAAAACATAATTACGCGGTCAATGTATTTAATCAGTGTTGGCGTGTCTAAATCGGTCGCAAATAAATCAGCATGGCGAGGGCGCATACCGCCATTACCACATACGTACAAGTTCCAGCCGTTTTCGGTGGCTATAATGCCAATATCTTTACTTTGTGCTTCGGCGCATTCGCGGGTACAACCCGATACCGCCATTTTAAATTTATGCGGTGCACGTAACCCTTTGTAGCGGTTTTCTATTTCTATTGCGTGTCCAACGCTGTCTTGCACACCATAACGACACCACGTACTACCCACACACGATTTAACGGTTCTAAGAGACTTACCATAGGCATGACCGGTCTCAAATCCGGCTTCTATAAGTCGCTCCCAAATAACAGGAAGCTCTTCTAAGCGCGCACCAAATAAATCAATACGTTGACCGCCAGTGACTTTGCAGTACAGGTTAAAGTCTTTTGCTACTTGTCCTATTACAATGAGTTTGTCGGGGGTTATTTCGCCACCAGCAATACGCGGTACTACAGAGTACGAACCATCTTTTTGCATATTTGCGAGGTAGGTATCGTTAGTGTCTTGCAAGCCAACATGGGCGGGCTCTAAAATAAAGTCGTTCCATGTTGAGGCTAAAATTGAGCCAATGGCAGGTTTACATATTTCACAGCCATGACCACTGCCATGCTTAGCCAGTAAGTCATCAAAGCTTTTAATGCTTTCTACTTTCACCATGTGCAGTAGTTCTTGGCGTGAATACGCAAAGTGCTCACATACATGGTTATTTACTTCAACACCGCGACTTGCTAATTCGTTATCAACAACAGATTTTAATAACGCTGCACAACCACCACAGCCACTTGCTGCTTTAGTACATGATTTTACCGATGCTAAATCGCACGAGCCGCCATCAATCGCGCCTACAATGTCGCCTTTACTCACATTGTGACACGAACAAATAGTGGCGGTGTCGGGTAGGGCACTGCCCGATAACGACGGCGCTCCGCCGCTGTCTGGTAAAATTAAACACTCAGGGTTTTCTGGTAAGTCCATGTCGTTAAGCATGTACTGTAATAAAGTATCGTAATCGCTGGTATCGCCAACTAGTACAGCGCCCAGTAATTTATCACCTTTTTCACTTAGTATAATTTTCTTATAACAGCCGCGAATAGCATCTTGGTATATAAGCTCTTTACAGTCTGGCGTTTTTGCGTGAGCGTCGCCAATTGAGCCTACTTCTACGCCTAATAACTTAAGTTTTGTGCTCATATCAGCACCTAAAAACTCAAGCTCGCCGCCACTTAATTGACTCGCTGCAACGCGCGCCATGTTGTAACCCGGTGCTACTAAGCCAAATAGTTTTTTGTCCCACAGGGCACATTCACCAATGGCTAAAATATCAGGATCAGATGTTTGGCATTGGTTATTAATAATAATACCGCCGCGTTCACCGAGTTCTAAATCAGCAATTTTACCTAGCTGATCATACGGGCGAATACCGGCAGAGAACAAAATCAGATCTGTTTCTAAAAATGTCTCATCCGAAAAGTTTAATCTAAAGCGGCTCGTTTCGCCTTTTACTATTTCGCTGGTTGCTTTTGATGTATGTACTGTTACGCCGAGTTTTTCTATTTTATTTTTTAGTAGCGTACCGCCTTGTCCATCAAGTTGAACAGCCATAAGTTGTGGCGCAAATTCAACTACGTGGGTATCAAGCCCTAGTTGCTTAATGGCGTTTGCGGCTTCAAGTCCCAGCAAACCACCACCAATAACAACACCGCTTTTACTTACAGCGGCACTGGCTTTTATTTGTTCTAAATCTTCTAATGTGCGATACACCAAACAATGGGGTTGGTCGTTACCTTTTATAGGCGGCACAAACGGAAATGACCCTGTAGCGAGTACAAGTTTGTCGTACGGGTATTGCTCACCGGTTAATGTGGTCACTATTTTTGCTGTTCTATCAATGCCTTCAACCCACTGGCTGGTATGCACATTAATATTGAGTTGTTTATAGTTGTCGTGAGTTGTAAGTGCTAAATCAGCGGCTGTTTTGCCATCAAATACACTTGATAAGTACACGCGATCGTATGCAAGATTTGCTTCTCCGCAAAGTACAGTAATGTCTGCGTTGGCATCGCTTTGGCGCATTTGCTCAACAAAGTGGTGTCCGACCATACCATTACCAATAATGAGTATTTTTTGCGAGGTTTGCATAGGGCATTCCTTAAAGTGACGGTTTAAATACAATTAACAAAAAAGCCCGCCACAAATACGCATTATGCATAATTGTGTGCGGGCTTCTTTGCCGATGGTTGCTAATAGCTATAGTGCCAACAACCTAAATTTTTGCCGTAAATAAAACTGGCTTGTTAATATAGTGTTTGCAAAAACATAGCCAGTTTTTTAAGTTGTTGTTTAAATAGTATTTAATGTTTTTTTAGAGTGAATGAAAAACCCGTTTTGACATATGTTGGTGCGCGCCTGGCACTAAGAGGGTGCAAGTATTGTCATTGTATTGTGCATTATCAGTCAATAAAACACCCATTATCATTCATTGTGTATTGAGTTAAATTTAGCCCATAAAATACGCACACGAATTACAAGCAAAATGACTAACACAAACTCAACAGATGCTTCACCTTTTCATGAAGGCGAGCTGGCAATACAAGATAAACTCGGTAAACGAGAAATAATGGCAACATTTGGCAAACGTGCTGTGCGCTCATTTATGCCAAAGCAGCATCAAGCCTTTTTTGAGCAGTTACCATTTGTGGTTGCAGGCAGTGTTGATGAAAACGCCGATGTGTGGGTATCTATTGTTTCAGGGCAGCCAGGTTTTTTAAACTCCCCCACACCCACGTCGTTATTAATGACCCACGCGGTTGATAAAAACGACCCCTTACATAACACGTTAAATATTGCCGGCTCGCCAATTGGTTTATTAGGCATTGAGCTGAGCACGCGTAGGCGTAACCGTTTAAATGTGCGCGTAAATGAGGTAATTAGTGATAATCAGGTGAGTTTTAGTGTTGATCAATCCTTTGGAAATTGCCCGCAGTATATTCAAACGCGCGACTTAGTGTTTAACACAAACCCTTTACTTAAAAGTAATGCACTGCAAAAAGTTGAATTTACTACACTTGATAACGCAGCTGGTGTGTTAATTGACACCACCGATACATTTTTTGTATCGAGTTTTATAACCGCAAAAAACAACCCAGAAATTGAAGGTGTTGATGTTTCTCACCGTGGTGGGTTGCCGGGCTTTGTAAAGCGAGAAGGCAACACATTAACGATTCCTGATTACGCAGGTAACAATTTTTTTAATACCTTGGGTAACTTTTTATTAAACCCAAAAGCAGGTTTGTTATTTCCTGATTTTGACACGGGTAATGTATTAATGCTTACCGGTAGCGTTGAAATTTTATGGGACGGGCACCCAGAGCTTGAAGGCTTTATTGGCGCAGACCGAGGCTGGAAATTTACCCTCACTAAAGGAATGTGGCTTAAAAACTTACTCCCGTTTAGTGCTAAATTTGATGCTTACTCACCTAACACTAAAATGACAGGCACATGGCTTGAAGCTGATAAAAATAAACAAGCAGAAAAACTAAAACATACGTGGCAGCCTTTAAAGGTAACCAAAATAATAAAAGAAAGTAATGTAATTACCTCCTTTTATTTAGAAGGGCATAACAATACAACCTTGTTACCGTTTAAAGCTGGGCAGCACTTAACGGTCCAAATACCAAGTAAAAGTCGTAGCAATAGCAATAACAGTAATAGCAAACCTGTTATTAGAACCTACACCGTTTCATCAAGCCCTCATGAACTATTTTATCGGTTATCGATTAAAAAAGAGCTCAGCGGTGAGGTGTCACACTACTTTCATAATAATGTAAAAGTAGGCGACGTTATTTTAGCTAAATATCCACAAGGGCAGTTTTTTATTGATCCAACCAATGCCAAACCTGCGGTACTCATTGGTGGCGGAATAGGCATTACACCTATGATCTCAATGGCTAAACATATTGCACACGAAGGGTTAAGAACCCGCTATACACGCCCTTTGCATATTTTTCACAGTGCTAAAAACACCCAACAGCAAGCGTTTTATAACGAGCTAAAAACGCTTGCAGATAACAGTGGCGGGGCAATTGATTACTACTCACTTTTATCTCAGCCAGAGCTTAGTGAAAAACAAGGCGACGGTTTTGATTTAAAAGATAAGAGCTTTGATTTAAAAGGGCGCATAAATGCGGATGTGTTTAGGTATTATTTACCACTTGATGATTACGAGTTCTTTTTATGCGGACCGCAAGCGTTTATGCAGCACGTATATAACGAGCTGTTATTGCTCGGTGTGCAGGATAAAAATATATTTGCTGAAGCATTTGGACCCTTCAGTATTAAGCGCAAAGTGCTTAACACAAGCGAAGCGCCTAATAAAAGCAAAGAGATTAGCACTGAGGAAGCCGACAACACCGTAATTAAATTCAGTAAATCGGGCTTTGAACAACGCTGGAATAAAGGCGATAACACTATACTAAATGTAGCCGAATCCCATGGTTTAGAACCTGAATTTGGCTGTCGAAACGGCAACTGCGGCAGTTGCGCTGTAAAAATAAATGCAGGCGCTGTGGTTTATCGCAATAACGTAAGTTACCCAGTAGAGACAGGGCAGGCGCTAATTTGCTGCGCCGTACCCGCCAAAGGCGTTGATGAGCTTGATTTAGAGCTGTAAAGCTTGAGGTAATTCTACTTGTAGATAGGCATATCACATCTCATTAATAACTAGTTCTTAATGAGATGATAAAATCACTGTGATACTACAATTAGACTACTTCTAACAAACTTATAGTATCGTTAATTAACACACTATCTATTAAAGCTGTATCGGATAAAAATGAACGCTTGGTTTTACTGTCTCCAATACAGATCAATTTTGTGGTAGGAGAAAAGTATTCACTTTTAATGTTTTCAATATTAAAAAGAGGATTAGATGAAGTTTCATCTCCCTTGTACTCCGCGACAGAAAAAACAACTTGCCCACTGGATTTAGTTTCATGAGAAAGAAATTTGAAAATATTACTTCTGCTCTCCGAATCAATATCTTCTTTAAAAACCGCATCAAGAAGAAATGGAAAGCTATGAATAGTAGAGTTTTTCATGACCATTTCGTAGAACGAGAAGTTATAAGCCATTAACAACTGGTGTAGCTCTACGCCCTGATACGGGAATGAATTTAAAGAATACAGAGCCTGATATTTGGCTTCTTTTGGTAATTTAACACCTAACGCTGAAACTTTACGTTTAAATATAGAAATGAACTCTCTTTCCTTAACTTTTCTCAAGGAGTCAATATCAACACCGCTCCCAAGCTTATCTATATCAATATTAATTCCGTTAATTCTTTTTTCACATGCAGCTTTTTTGATAGAAATATTTTTTAACATTTGTAAGTTGGCATTATGATTCAGCCAAGAATCAAATGTAATATTATCCGATTTTAAACGTCGTAAAACCCCATAATCCTTCTCTATTTTAATTCTTAAAGAAGTTATAAGTTTTTCAACTGAGTTCAACTTCGTTGCGTTGTTTTTAATGTGCTCTTTTACTCTGCCCTTTTCTTTTAAAGCATCGTTAATATCTTGGCTATAGCTATAAAACTCTTTCAAATCACCTGGTAAACTTTGGTCACAGGTGGGACACTGATCAATTTTTGGCTTTTGATTTTTTATGTTCGATATTATTTGAGATAATACCCTCTGCCTGCCCCTCAACATACTCATTTTATTACATAGCTTCGTATGTTCTGCTTCTTTTTCTGATAATTCTTTGCTTAAATATTGGTAGCCTTCAAGGTAGTTTTCAGCCTCACCTTTAAAACGTTCATCAAGTAATTTTGATATTTTCAACTCTTCATTTTTAACTTCATAAGAATCAAGTTGTTTTAATTCGAAACTTAATTCCTTTTTTCTTTTTCAAGGTTGTATTTAATAATTCTTTTGTGGTCATTTTTAATACCACAATAGTAATCCAAATAGTCGAATTTGAAGTCTTTATAAAATCTATAATCACCTATTGACTCACGTATATATACCCATCCTACAGATTGGGATATGTAATACGGTAATAGTGCGGCTTCTAATGGCGCACCTATTAATTCAGCTTGCTTTTGTAAAACCAAATCAAAACCTATTAACTTTGAAAAAAGCTCTTTGTATCTAATGTACTCATAAGAGTTATTACTGTTAATTCCGTCAAACCTAACAGGGGGTTCATTTCCTTTTTGTAAAACTAACGTATCATTAGACCGTACAAATACAAGATTACAAATTTCTTCAGATTTCTCTAGTACACAATCAAGTCGAAAAAACATCCTCGCCGTTAATATCATTCAAATTGTCTTTTGAGTCATTTATCCCCATCGCATAAATAACTGATTGAATAAGCGTGCTTTTCCCCGAAGTATTTCGACCATGAACAATATTCACTGAATCACTGAATTCTGTATGAAAGCCTTTCTCACCATTAGGAGAATAAACCAATAAACTTTTTAAAATTAACTTAGGCATACATTCCTCTTGTTTCTACATATGCTGCAATTACGGCGAATGACACCATGTAGCTTTCTAATCTAGGCTGGAATTCTTTTTGATAACAGTGATATAAATCTACAATACAATCCGCTTCATTGGTGTGTTTTTCATCAATATCGGTTCTTGTTTCAACAAATTTGTAAATTTTACGATATTCTATTTGCTGAATATCCTTAAAGTAATCAAAACAGTTCTCTAGCAACTCTTTTGCTCTTCGGCGTATTGGTAGTTTTAAATTGAGTTCACTAGAAATTTGTTCTGAGTATTGCCTCCAAAAATCAAAAGATTTTTTACTTTCAGTAAACATATTGAAAGTTTCATTTATTTTTTGCTTGGTTACTCTTTTACTCGAGTCTGATAAAAGAACTTTATTGTCATTATTATATGTTTGCTCAGCATCTTCCAATAACCGCATTAAAGAAGAAATGACAGCCTCATGGTCATTCACCTCTTTACCAAAGTGCTCCATAGATAAACCTTTGAGCTCTCTTTGCCAGCTCTGGTAGCTTTGAGCAAAATCAATATATTGAAAATGAACGTTCTCTAATTGAGTGCATTCAAGTATTGATTGGCAAATCCTTGGTTCAATGTTTGCCTTAATTTTGTCCGTTAAATCAGAGTATTTTTTGCGTCTATTTGAAACTTGGACTTTAACTTTATCTTGTTTAATCCCTTTTTCTTGCTTACTTGTTAAGAGTACATTTCGATTGGTAAGAAAATTCAATGTGTGTTGGTAATCATTAGATTTGCCATAAGGATCACTGATAAGCTCCTTACCTACCATCGTCATTTTCCCAATTATTTCACAAAGGTCATTATCTGTTTTCCAGTCATCCCTTGATTTTTTTGCTTGGTAAGTATCAACCTTTTGTAAGTGACGATTTTCATCCAAAAATGCGAATAGAAAATCTTCATGGTGCTCCAAGCAAATAAAATAATTTTCTAAGTTTATGGTTTCATAGCCTTCAAATAATAGAAAAACAACACAACAACGCTGAAATGAATACCCTGATCCACCTTCTACACCTGAATTACTACTTACCATAATATACTTCCATGATTATTGTTTGATTCATGATTTTCAAATTAAGCTAACTGTTTACTAGGACATTTCTCTAATTTTCACATGACAATGTCCCTATATTGTGAATATGTATTAATAACAAATAGCGTAACCTATTACCAATTATAAATATTACCACTGAATTCAGATTCCACTTAATCAAGCACAAAAAAAGAGGCTCAATAGCCTAATGCCAGTCAGTTAAGCTGACTGGCATTTTTCTTTTTATGGGGATACTTAGATGGTTTTGGCTTAACCCATCGGGGGTATCTTCTATCCTCTCGTCTAGCTGGAAGCTTAAATAAGACCAGTGTATTGAGTAAGTGCCGCCAGTGTATTGGAATATTCCCTGGACTCATTATAGATACTGACGAGAAATACTGAATGACAGCCATCGAACTGCTAGAGAAACTAAGCTGGTTAGGCCATATCCCTGTAACTGTCGCCGCCATCGTCATTATTCTTCGTATTAAATTATAGGCGAGTAACACGCCCCATAGCTCCTGACGCACCATGTCTGGACGTTTACTTCTCAAATGATATGCGCTATCAAGCATGGTTTGTTTGATTTCTCTAAACCCAAGTTCTATCTCCCAACGATGACAATATAATTCAACTATTTCATTACCTGGATAACGCAATCTATCCGTCATCGAGGTTAGTATACGGTAGCTTTTACCCTTTATTGTTTTACTGATTAATCTCGCTTTAATCGTTTCAGGAACATCGGGAAAGTTTTTTTGTGCATGCTTTGTTGTTTTCAATTCAATGATATGGTCATTTTTACCCGCGCTGGAGATGATTTCATACTGTAAGTCGGGTCTTGCTGGTATCAGCCAGTGCCTCATTTTTCCAGTTTGGTGCCAACGATTTAACAGGCCTAAAGAATAATATCCTTTATCAAACATAGTCAGTGAATTATCCGGTGTACGTTCAATTAAACGCTCAGCTAATTTCATCTCGTTGGTTTTATAGTTATCAAACTCGCTACTGAGCAGTTGATGGCTGGTCAATTCCATATGACAGACCATGCGTATTTGAGGAAAGGCTGTATCACCGTATTGGTTGCTACCAGAAGAGAAGGCTTTACGATTATCAGGCGTGTCGGCTGTTCGCCAAACAACACCGTCAACAGCTAATAGGTTCAAACCATTCCATGTTTCGAATGACTGTTGCTTATACATTGATTGAGCAGATTTATTGGAAACGTGTTTAACGGAATCATCACCTAACCTTTGTCTCGCCTGTACCATCGCACTTGGAGCAACGAGTTGGTTCTTGCCAGGTAACATGATATCTAGCTTATTAGCGATATTCCAAACCGATTCTTTTCGAAACAATGCCATGCCAATAACTGACCACAAAACGGCCTCAAGCGGTAATCTTCGCTTACGAACGGTTGCAATCCCAGCTTGTTGAAAGCCTTGTTCAATGATTTCAGGGTCAAGAATTTCTGATAATTTTTCAAAGGTATGGTATCGGCTGCTTTCTTCAAGTGTTGCTTGCAGTGCTTGTTCTATATTCACAAAAAAATCCGTAGTTAGTTTCCTATTACGGATTTTGCATGATCGTTTGGATCGGTCAACCGGCCATTTTCTTAACTGATCGGCATTAGGCATTTAGCCGCTTTTTTGTACCAAAATTAGTATTTGCTTTTAGTCTTTATTTAATAAGTGGTGCAGATGAATCGCGCTGCATTAAAGTGGGTTCAAAAAAGCGATTTATAACAAGGTTTTTATTTTGATAAACATCTTTAAGCACTAATTTAGCGGCCATTTCGCCCATTTTCCCGACCGGATTATCTATGGTCGTGAGTGTAGGGTACAGATAGTTTGCAAAAATAACGTTATCAAATCCAACAATCGATAAATCGTTTGGTAAATTATAACCGTGCTCTCGAGCATATTTCATAGCACCGGAAGCCATTTCGTCATTGGCGCACACCAGTGCAGTAAAGCTGAGCTTTTCATCAATAAAATGTTTTAAGCCTTCACTACCACCGGTTTCGTTAAAATCGCCAATATAAAAAAGCGCAGGATCAAATTTAATACCAGCCTCTGCGAGTGCTTGTTTATGACCCTCTAAGCGGTTAAAAGCATCGGCTTTAAACTGCGGACCTGCAATGTACGCTATTTGTGTATGGCCTTGATTTAATATAGATTTAGTGGCTAGGTAGCCACCTAATTGATTATCTAAACTGATACAGTTATCTTTTAATTGCTCTACGTAACGGCTCATTAAATAAACGGGCGTAGAGCCTTTACTTAGTTTTATTAGGTAGTCGTCTGAAACGGCTTCTACGTGCAAAATAATAGCATCGCAGCGCCTGCTAATTAAAAACTCAATGCCTTCTTGTTCTTTGTCTTCTTCACTGTGCCCGGTGGTAATAATAACGTGTTTACCCGCAGCACGAAGCTCCGACTCAATACCTGCCATCATTTGGGCAAAGAAAGGACCATGTAACTCAGACACTAAAATACCGACACTGTTAGTACAGTTAGAGGCTAAAGATTGCGCTATTGAGTTAGGCTTGTAGCCAAGCTGCTCCATGGCATCAAGCACTTTTTGTTTGGTTTTATCGCTTACACGGGTATTTTTGTTCATCACGCGAGAAACGGTGGCTAACGATACGCCCGCAAGCTCTGAGACTTGATAAATTGTTGCCATGTTATTTGTTCACTCGCTTATCCTTAACTAGTTGTTAGTTTAGATTGAATATTTTCAACAACCTGATTAGTCAGTGTATATTTTTTCATTATGTAGGCAACAAATAAAGATCCAAAAGCAGGCAAGACAGTAAATGAAAGTAAAATACCGTGTTGAGTATCAAGTGTTTGTACTGCATCGGCCTGATAGCTGTAAAAAGATAACAACCAGCCTGCAATTGCGCCGCCTACCGCCACGCCCATTTTAATAAAAAATATGACGCCTGAATAAACTAAACCCGTAATGCGTACACCTGTTTTTTCATGCCCGTAATCTATGGTGTCGGCCATTTTGGCCCACAACAACGGGGTTGCCATATCTAAAAAGAATTTCCATAAAATAAAGGCAGTAAATGCGAGTACTAATTGATCTTTACTAATAAAGTAGCTAAAACCACAAATAGCGGCAGCAATAACTTGTAAGCTTATATAGGCTTTTATTTTACAAAAGCGCTTTGCAAGCGGTTGAGCTAAAGCACAACCTACCATGCTTGCTGCAACGCCTAGTGTCATAAATAAGGTGATTAAATCGTCTCGACCTAAATAGTATTTTACGTAGTAAACAGCAAGCGTAAGCCTTAATACTTGACCGGTAAGTAAAAAGAACGCCGCTAAGCAAAGCGTTCGCCATTGATCGTTTTTAATTAATGCTTTAACACTTTGGGCAAAAGGAATGTTTTGCTCTTTTGGCTGTTGTATACGCTCTTTTGTGCCTAAAAAACAAAGTAAAAAAAGTACAAAGCCTAAAATGCTCATTGCAGTCATGGTGTATTGATAGCCCTTAGCTGCATCGCCTTGGCCAAAGTACTCAACCATTGGCATAGTACAACCCGCTACTATTACGCCGCCTAACATACCAAATACAAAGCGGTAAGACTGAATAGTCACGCGCTCTTTTGCGTCGCTTGTAAGTACACCGCCCAGTGCACAATAAGGAATATTGATAGCGGTGTAAGCCACCATAAGTAGTGTGTAAGTAGTAAAGGCGTAAATTATTTTATCGGTGCCTTCTAAATCAGGCGTAGTAAACGCTAAAATACTAATAATAGCAAAAGGAAGTGAAAGCCAAAGTAGGTAGGGGCGAAAGTGCCCCCAGCGCGTATGTGTTTTGTCAGCAAGGTTGCCCATTAATGGGTCGGTTACGGCATCAAAAATACGTACTGCTAAAAACATAGTACCGACAACAGCGGGTGATAAACCCACTACGTCTGTGTAGTACAGCATTAAAAACATCATAACTGTTTGAAAAATAATATTACTGGCGGTGTCGCCTAAGCCATACGCTATTTTTTCTTTTACACTGACCATGATTATTTATCCCGCTTTATACTTGTTTTTAGTTATGGGTATGCTCTTATCTTTTAGAGATGAGTTCTTTATAAGCTAAGCCACTGTTTTTAATAGTGCGTTGCTGGGTTTTATAATCTACATACACAATACCAAAACGTTTTAAATAGCCTTCTGCCCATTCAAAGTTATCCATTAAGCTCCAAGCAAAGTAGCCATGTATAACAACACCTTGTTCAATTGCATTATGAACCGCGTTTAAATGAGTATTATAATAACTTAAACGGTCTAAGTCGTTAACTTCACCATTATTATACGTATCGGGCATTGCTGCACCATTTTCGGTTATATAAATAGGCGGTAAGGTGTATGTTTTATTAAGCGATACGAGCAAGTCAGTGAACGATTGCGGATAAATTTCCCACCCCATATCAGTTAGCGGGCCCATAGGTGCAATAGGCTCATAAATGTCAGTAGGGTGCGCTTTATAAACTTGGCGGGTATAAAAGTTAATACCTAAGTAATCAATAGATTGAGAAATTAGTTCCATATCGCCCTCAAGAATCTCAGGCTGATGGTTTAATGGTAATTGATTAATTATATCGGGGTATTGGGCATCAATTATTGGTTTGATATACCACTGATTAAGGTAGTCGTCTGCAAATGCAGTGGCTTTTAAGTCTTCATCACTTTGAGTTAGGCTATAACACGGCGTAAAGTTTAGCACTATGCCATTTAAAGTATTAGGCGAGTTTTGCTTTAATACGCTCATAGCGAGTCCGTGGGCTAATAATAAATGGTGCGCTGCTTTACGACCATATTCTTTACCCACTTTACCTGGGGCATGGATACCAATTTCGTAACCTAAAAACGCACTACAAAATGGTTCATTCAGTGTGGCATAAGAGTGAACGCGATCGCCAAAGGCTTTGGTAATTAAATTTACGTAATGCTCAAAAGCGTAAGCTGTTTGTCTGTTAAGCCATCCGCCTTCATCTTCAAGATGTTGCGGTAAATCCCAGTGGTACAAAGTAACAAAGGCTTTAATATTGCGACGTTTTAGCTCATCTAAAATATCAGTATAAAACTTCACGCCTACAGGATTTAACTTTGCGTCTTGGGTCATCACGCGCGGCCATGAAATAGAAAGCCTGTAAGCATCTACGCCAAGTGACTCAATAAGGTCTATATCATCACGCCAAAGGTTATAGTGATCGCACGCGGTATGACCGTTTGAGCTATCGACTATTTTATTGGGCGTATCGCAAAAAGTGTCCCAAATACATGGGAGACGATCTTGTGATCCGCCTTCTATTTGAAAAGAAGCCGTGGCCACACCGTACACAAAGTTTTTAGATAAAAGCGGTGAATGGGGCGGTAGTGATAATTTTGTCATTAATAACAAACCTTTTGTTGGTCATTTACAGAGAGATCAGCCCTGTGTTTTTATTTAATTAATGCTGTATGCGTGGTACAAAAAATAAAAAGTGTTGAAATATACAGCTTGTTCGTATTTAATTGCATATGAAAGCGCTTACATTTAAGGTTAGTGTTTATTAATTCTTAGGTCAACTCTTTAATGCTTCTGGATGGTTTAAAGACAGCTGAAAACTGCAACAGAGCAGCTTAAGAATAGATTTATAATAATAAAATACGGAGAACACATGGCAAGTTCAGCACCAGTGACAACACACACACAGTCGCAAAACTATCAGGATAAAAATTACAGTTTTGCATTAACTTCTTTAACAACATTATTTTTTATGTGGGGATTTATAACCTGCTTAAATGATATTTTAATCCCACACTTAAAAGCCGTATTTAACCTAACATATGTACAAGCAATGCTTGTGCAGTTTTGCTTTTTGGCGCTTACTTTTTAATGTCACTTCCAAGTGGACACATTGTTAAAAAGCTTGGTTATAAAAAAGGAATCGTGGTTGGGCTTTTAATTGCGGCAGTCGGGTGTATATTATTTTACCCAGCAGCGTCTTTACATAGTTATCCTGTCTTTTTATTCGCTTTATTTGTACTTGCCAGTGGCATAACGTTATTACAAGTATCTGCAAATCCTTATGTAAGTTTGTTGGGTTCAGCAAAAACAGCGTCGTCTCGACTTACGCTTACCCAAGCTTTTAATGCCTTAGGTACTACTGTTGCGCCATCATTTGGTGCTCTGTTAATTCTAGACTCAGCGTCGGATGCCTTTTTAACACCTGCTCAAAATGCAGAGTCAGTTCAACTTCCTTACCTCCTTTTAGCTGCGATGCTTATTTTACTAGCAGGTATTTTTGCTTGGCTTAAATTACCAGACATTATGAGCGAGCAAAAAGCAGAAGCCGAAAAATCAGAGGCAATTGAAGGCAGTGCATGGCAGTATCGCCATCTTGTATTAGGTGCTGTGGGTATATTTATGTATGTAGGCGCCGAAGTGGCAATTGGTAGCTTTTTAGTAAGCTTTTTAGCACAAGAAAATATAGCAGGGCTAAAAGAGCATGTTGCAGCTCATTACATCACTTATTATTTTGGTGGTGCTATGGTTGGGCGTTTTATTGGCGCTGCTGTAATGCAAAAACTACCCGCAGGTAAAGTACTTGGCTTTAACGCAACCATGGCTATTATCTTAGTCATTATTGCCATGAGCACGTCGGGTCAATTAGCAATGTGGTCAATACTATTGGTTGGTTTATTCAATTCTATTATGTTCCCCACTATTTTTAGTTTAGCGTTAAATGGGCTTGGTAAGCATACCGCTCAAGGCTCTGGTATTTTGTGTTTGGCGATTGTAGGTGGTGCAATAGTGCCACTTTTACAAGGTGCACTTGCTGATAGTGTGGGTGTTCAACTTTCGTATGTTTTACCTATTTTATGTTACATATTTATCGTTTTTTACGGCCTACGAGGCAGCAAACCAGTATTAGTGAAGGAGCCATCATAATGAAAACGACTTTTAAACTTAATGCATTAGCAATTGCAACGTTAGTAGGAAGTGTTACGGCACTAAGCGGATGTACTAACGAAAGCAATGTTGAAAAAGTAAATGTTGAAGCGCAATCAAAGCTTGAGAAAATTTGGCCAAAACTTTCAATTGCAGTGAAAAAAGACCCAGTTATTGAAGCTCAAATTGTCACGTTTTTAGAAAATATGACGCTTGAGCAAAAAGTAGCGCAAATGATTCAACCAGAAATTCGTGATATTACCGTTGAAGACATGCGTAAATATGGTTTTGGCTCTTACCTTAATGGCGGTGGTGCTTTTCCTAATGGCGATAAGCATGCAACGCCAGAGGATTGGGTTGCACTTGCAGAAAAAATGTATCAAGCATCTATTGATGACTCTGTGGATGGCAGTAAAATTCCAACTATGTGGGGCACCGATGCAGTACATGGTCATAATAACGTAATTGGCGCGACACTTTTTCCACATAATATTGGTTTAGGCGCTGCTAATAACCCAGATTTAATAGAGCAAATAGCGTCTATTACCGCAGTAGAAGTAATGGCTACGGGGATAGATTGGGTATTTGCACCCACTGTAGCAGTAGTACGAGACGACCGTTGGGGCAGAACGTACGAAGGCTATTCTGAAGATCCAAAAATTGTTCACGATTACTCAGCAGCGATTGTAAATGGATTGCAAGGTAAAGCCGATGGCGACTTTTTAAGTGATAAGCGCGTTATTAGCACGGTTAAGCATTTTATTGGCGATGGCGGCACCGTTGATGGGGATGATCAGGGAAATAATATAGACAGCGAGCAATCGCTATTTGATATTCATGCTCAAGGTTACGTAGGTGGTTTGTCGGCGGGTAGTCAATCTGTTATGGCATCTTTTAATAGCTGGAATGGTGTTAAAAATCACGGCAATAAATACTTACTTACAGATGTATTAAAAACACGTATGGGTTTTGATGGTTTTGTAGTGGGTGATTGGAACGGCCATGGGCAAATTAAAGGCTGTACTAACGAAAGCTGCCCAGAAGCGGTAAATGCTGGCCTTGATATTTTTATGGTACCAACAGGTGCGTGGAAGCCGCTATATGAAAATACAATTGCACAAGTAAAAGCAGGTAAAATAAGTATGAGCCGCATTAATGATGCGGTTGCACGTATTTTACGCGTTAAGTTACGCGCTGGGTTATTTGATAAACCAAGTCCGGCTAAGCGTCTTTACTCGGGTAAAACAGAGCTTATTGGCGCGCAAGCTCATCGCGAAGTAGCACGTCAAGCTGTGCGCGAATCGCTTGTATTACTTAAAAATAAAAATAACCTATTACCTATCGCAGCTAATCAACGCGTACTTGTTGCAGGTGATGGTGCCGATAACATAGGCAAACAGTCTGGTGGTTGGAGTATTACGTGGCAGGGGACTAATAATAAAAATGCGGATTTCCCTGGAGCAACGTCAATTTACAAAGGGCTTGAAGAGCAAATATCTGCAGCAGGTGGAAGTGTTACTTTAAGTGCTGATGGTACGTTTGAACAACGTCCTGATGTTGCCATTGTTGTATTTGGTGAAGAACCTTACGCAGAAGGGCACGGCGATAAAGATAACCTTGAGTTTGAGCGCGGAAATAAAAAGTCGTTAGCACTTTTAAGCTCGCTAAAAGAGCAAGGCATTCCTGTTGTATCTGTGTTTATTTCAGGTCGCCCTATGTGGGTGAACAGCGAACTTAACGCATCTGATGCGTTTGTGGCTGCTTGGTTACCAGGTACAGAAGGTGCGGGTATTGCTGATGTGTTATTAAAAGCGGCAGACGGCACCATCCAAAATAACTTTAAAGGTAAGCTATCGTTTTCTTGGCCTAAATCGGCGGTACAAACTGCGGTTAATAAAGGCGATGAAAATTACGATCCATTACTTCCTTATGGTTTTGGTTTAACGTATGGCGATAAAAATGTGCTAGCTGACGACCTTGATGAAGACTCTAAACTTGATAACTCAGGGCTTACAAGTATGGATATACTTGTTGGTGCACCTGTAGCACCATGGCGCTTATTGTTAAAATCGGGCGATGAGCTTTTAGATGTATCGAGTAGTACCCATGAATTTGGTGCAATTAAATACCGTACTGAGGACAAAACAGTACAAGAAGACGCGCGCCAATTTAACTTCAGCGGTGCAGAAAAAGCCAGTGCTGAAATAGTAACAAGCTTTGCAGAAGATACCATTGCCTACGTTGAAGCAAACAGTGTGATTAGCTTTGATCTTAAATTAAACGAAGCACTAACGAGCGATGTAGCCCTTGCTATGACTTGCTCAGGTGAATGTGGTGCAAGCATTGATTTAGCAAACGTAGTGGACAAAACTATTGAAAATAAATGGCAGTCAGTATCAATCGATTTAGGTTGTTTTGCTGATAAGGGTGTTAATTTTGCAAGCCTTACAAGCCCATTTAGCTTGCACAGCAATGGTAAAGCATCAATTTCTGTAGCTAATATTCAGTTTGTGCCAAATAAAGCGGACGAGGCTACGCTGTCTTGTAAGTAGTTTATTAACTTTATTGTGTGTATACCAAAGCCCTTCTAATGAAGGGCTTTTTTTATGTAGAGGATTAATACTAACCTGCATACATACTTGAGTAATTTAACGAATTAAATAATTCTTAAACGTTGTTAATTTAGAACAACTAGATACAAAATCTAGCTTAATTTTGGCGCAGTTTATTTATAATCACTAAGTCAAACTTTCTAGGGCTGATTTAATATCAGGGTGATGAAAGCGATAATTATGAGCTTGCGCCTTACGTGGGATAACAAATTGCCCAGTGGTTAATAAATCTGACATTTCACCCATTAGCAGTTTAAGTACTGCGGTTGGCATAGCGATAAATGCAGGCCGCGACAATGCATTCCCTAAGCTTTTACTAAACTCGGCATTACTGACTGGGTTTGGTGCTGTTGCGTTAACTGGGCCTGAAATTTCTGGGTGCTTAATTATAAAGAGTATTAGCTGAATCATATCGTCAATGTGTATCCACGACATACCTTGCTCTCCGTTACCAATCGGGCCGCCTAAGCATAATTTAAAAGCGGGTAGCATTTTACCTAATGCCCCACCTTTTTTAGCTAAAACAATACCCGTTCGTAAAAGGCACACTCTGGTTTGTTCTGATTGCGCGAGTAAAGCTGCATTTTCCCACTCTTTACAAAGCTGGTGGCTGAATTCGTCGTGTGGGTTTTCAAAAGTTTCATCAATAGGGTTACTATTTTGTCGACCATAAAAACCAACGGCACTACCTGATATAAAAGTATGTGGGGGAGTGTTACTGGCTTTAATTGCTTCACTAATTTGCTGTGTAACACCAATACGGCTGTCTCGTATTATGTGTTTTTGTTTGTCACTCCAACGTTTATTAACAATCGGTTCGCCAGCTAGATTAATAACAATATCAACGCTGTTAAAATCCACTGAATTAACATTGCTTACGGCTTTAACTTTATGGCCCAATAATACGTTTGCTTTAGTCGGGTTTCGGCTAAGCACAGTAACCGTATTATGGTGAAGTAAAAAAGGGCATAAGTGCTTACCAATTAATCCAGTCGCGCCAGTAACAAATATATGCATTATTAATCCTTACAATAAAATAGTAGCAAGTGATTAAAAAACATACTCGCTAGCAAACAGCTTTGCAAATTTATACGTAAAGCATACTTTTATGATCACTTGGTAATTATTTCATTTCATTAGCTTTTGCCTTACACTGGGGCAATATAATTAATAAAAGGATTAGTGAGTTGGCAAATTTAACTGGAGTGAATAAAAGTTTAATAGTTTTTGCTGCCTTGGTCGTTGTACTTGCGGGTATAAAAGCAGCAAGTGTAATTATTATTCCATTTATTTTAGCGGCGTTTATTGCCATTATTTGTAATCCATTTATTAAGTTTTTCGCGCGATATCGAATTCCCAAAGGTATTGCTGTTATGTTAGTGGTACTAATTATTGTTGGTTTAGGCGTAAGCTTAGGTGGGCTTGTTGGGCAGTCCATAAACGATTTTTCGCAGCAGCTTCCTGAGTATAAAACACAGCTTAAAGAAGAGTTTGTATGGCTGGTAGATTTAGCATCTCAATACAACATATTGATTAATAAAGAACAGTTAATCAATATGTTCGATCCAGGAAAAATGGTCGATGTAGCCACGGATATGCTCACTGGTTTAGGTGGGGTAATGGCCAACATGTTTTTAATTATTTTAACGGTTGTTTTTATGTTGTTTGAAGGACCGATGCTGAGTAATAAAATACACATGGCCCTTGATGATCCCGATAGTAAAATGAAACAAATAGACCGCTTTTTAGAATCGATAAACTCCTATCTTGCTATTAAAACATTAGTGAGTTTAGCCACCGGTATAATCGCTGCATTTTATTTATGGATTTTAGATATCGATTATTTTGTACTGTGGGGAGTATTAGCGTTTATGTTTAATTACATTCCTAATATTGGATCAATTATCGCAGCTGTACCTGCGGTATTACTTGCCCTTATTACTCAAGGCCCATTAGTGGCAGGACTTGTTGCTGCAGGGTACTTAACAATAAATACGGTAATGGGCAATATTGTAGAACCTAAATTTTTAGGTAAAGGGCTGGGTCTTTCAACATTAGTGGTGTTTTTATCATTAATATTTTGGGGTTGGTTACTAGGCACTGTAGGTATGCTTTTATCTGTGCCATTAACTATGATTGTAAAAATAGGCTTAGAAGCCAGTGCCGAAGGTAAGTGGGTTGCCACTTTATTGGGCAGTGGTGAAGACGCCGCCAAAAATAACTAGTCGCTGTAACTATCAAGGGCTGGATAAATTACAGCTCTTGATTGCTAAAGACTAATTATTGAATTAATAGCTTCGTCAACTGCATTTATTGCACCCTCTAAGTATCCTGCTTCTTGTTTTGCAAATTCACTCGCTACAAAATGAATATTTAGGTTACTTAGCTGCTCACCCAAGCCTGAAAAATTAAATTCAGGGTGTTGTGAAGGCTGAGTACGGTCGTCCTCATTGGCTACAAGTTCATCCTCTGCCCAGTCTTTAATAAAGTACCCTGTTGCCTTTTTTGCATCCTGACCATAAAAGTAGCTAAGCTGCTGGACACAGGCTTGAATTAACTGCTCTTTAGTTACTTCGCTTCGTGATAAGTAGGGCACACCTATAAAACCAAATAATGCGGCGTAATTATCATCTTCAGCACTGGCATCGTGAATTTCGACCATAGGGCCGACACTGCTAAAGCATTGTCCTGATAAGTTATTATCACGCCAAAATGCATGTTCAAAAGTAGCTATAAACTTGGCTTGTCCTGCCATCCATGTCGGTACGCTGTTGAGGCGGCTTATGAGTGTTGGAGTAGCCCATTGTTCAGGTGTTAAATGGGCTGTCACCATGCGTGCAGGAATTGCTGACATTAGTTTATTCGTATTGAAGTGTTTTATATTACCTAAATGATTCACTGTAATTTGCCAGCTATCACCGCTCTTTTTAAGCTCAGTGACATTGTGGTTTAACAATACAAAATCTGGATTAAGTTGCTCATACAATGCAGTTATTAAGGTATTCATACCGTGTTTGAGCCTAAATAATTGCATCTCTCCAGCGCCTGCAATTTGTTGTGGTTGCTCTGAATGTGGCGATTGGTATAACACATCGCCTTTGGTGTATTGCTCAAATAGACTTAAGTTGAGTGACTTGATTAGCGCTTGAATTTTTGGCTGGTGAGGAAATATCCATGTAGGGCCCAAATCAAAACTAACACCACTATTTATTGGTGATTGCGCCGAATAAATTCTGCCACCTAATTGCGATTTAGCTTCTAATAATAAATATGGGGTATTAAGTAGTTGCAACTGATACGCACTGTATAAGCCAGCCAGCCCGCCACCTATAATAATTACAGGTTTAATCATTTTAAAACAAGCAATCGATTAGTAGATTGCTTGTTTTAAAATGGTTTTTTAAGTGCATCAGTAAATTGGTTGATAAGTTGGATTTCACAGATTTTATAACTAATAGCCGCAGTTGTTGCATTAGGGAGTTTTAATAAATAACGCCATTGGCAAGCGCTTTCTATGTATTTTTCATTATTACTAATGCTGCGCATAAATAATGGAAGTATTTGGGTATTACCTGTACTTTCCTGTGATGTAGTGAGTTCGTATTTACGCTTTTGTATCCAACTGCCTTGCACTAGTTTTGCTTTATTTATTTGTGTATCTAGGCATTGTATATAACGCTTAGCTTCATCCGTGGTTGCTTTTTTTACTAAAGTACACGCTTCATCAGCAAAACTGTATTGGCTAATTACTAACAGTACAATTGCAGTTAGCCTTAATAAATTATTACTTTTTATCATTATAATTAAACTCTAAAATAAATTGAGCACCGCCCAAGTTATCAGCTTTAGTGATAGTGAGAGTACCGTGATACGACTTAACTAAATCAGATACAATTGCCATACCCACACCGTGTCCGCTTTCATATGTATCTAGGCGTGTACCACGAGTGAGTAAAGACTCGCGCTTGTCTTCTGGTACACCAGGACCATCATCGCTAATACCAATACACAGAGTTTTACTTTGGGCTACTTGTATTTCGACTTGTGAACGACATGCTTTACAGGCGTTATCAATTAAATTACCCAATAGTTCCATTAAATCGGTTTGATCACCTAAAAAGTAGTCTTTATCTGTTACTGTGCAACTAAAAATAATATCTTTATCACGATACACTTTTGCCATAGCACTTAAAATAGAATCGAGAACTGGCTTAATTGGCGTTTGTTTCTTCCAAGTATCAGAGGCACCGGTTGCTGCCCGTTTTAATTGGTGCTCGATCATCACATTAATACGGTCAAGCTGCTCTTGTGCATCTGCATCATTAGCCAGCGGGCTTGATTTCAAAACAGCTAGTGGTGTTTTAAGCGCGTGTGCAAGGTCGCTCAATGAGGCTCTGTAGCGCTCTTTCTGACGTTGTTGAGAATCAAGGAGTAAGTTTAAATCGGACTTAATAGTTTGCAACTCAATGGGGTATAACCCTTTAATTTCTTGGATATCGCCAGACTCGATCGCTTTTATTTCTTTATCAAGTCGTTGCAGTGGCCGTGCACTCCAAATAAAACCAACCGCCATAAGACCCGCGATTGCAATGCCCATTATAAACATCCAATCAACAAGTGTCTGCTTAAAACCGTCCATTAAACGCAATAGGGCATCGTTACGTTTAACTAATATGAAGCGTGCCTGTTCTGATTGATCTATGTTGTTTAAAATAACAGTAAGGCTAAGTTGCCAGTACGCAGTGTTTTTATATTCAACTCGTCTAAAGTCCGCTGCACCTGCTTTTGTTTCTACTTGCTGAGGTACAAAATTAACGTTAACTGCTGATTCAGAATGCCAAATGGGTTCATCGTCACGATAGATCATTGCGTAGGTATCGGAGTTTAGTCTATTTAACTCAGGCGCTAAAATTGTACTTGGCATAATAATGCCATGCTCAGTAAAGTCGACTTCAGATATAAGCGAGTATAGCTGTGCTTCGAGGGTTTTTTCTGTCGCATCAACAAGTGAAGCGTAATACGCTTTGCCAATTGAATAAAACAGGATTGGGAGTGCGACTAATAAAACAAAGACAAGGATAAATCCTTGCCTTATTTTTAACGATATTTGCGGTATTACCACTGACTTTTAAGCCTGTAACCGCGCCCACGTAGTGTCTCTACTGGGTTTAATACACCTTCAGGGTCAAGTTTCTTGCGTAAACGCAGTACAAATACTTCGATAACATTTGAATCAAGGTCAAAATCTTGATCGTAAATGTGCTCAGTCAATTCTGATTTTGAGATTACTTTTTGCGGGTTTACCATTAAATATTCAAGCACTTTATATTCGTAAGCGGTTAGGCTGAGCTCTTTATCATCAACCCAAACTTGCTGCGAGCGTGTATGGATTTTGATTGGGCCTGCTGTCATTTCTGGGTTTGCCTTACCGGCACTGCGACGAATTAATGCATTACAACGTGCAATAAGCTCTTCAACGTGAAATGGTTTTGTAAGATAATCGTCTGCGCCAGCATCTAAACCTTCTACTTTGTCCTGCCAGCGATCACGCGCTGTTAAAATTAGAATAGGGATAGTAATACCTTGTGCACGTGCTTTATTAATCAATTCGATACCGTCTATTTTAGGTAAACCTAAATCAACAACGGCCATATCAAGCGGATATTCAGTAATATGGAAAAGACCTGCTTCACCATCGTGGCATAAATCCACGCTGTAACGTTCTTTTTCTAAAGCATTACGTAGGTTATCTGCTAAATGTAAATCGTCTTCTATAACTAAAATTCGCATCGGTTAATCCTTTTTTACTTCGCCAGTTTTTTTATTTATATGTAAATCGACGACATGGCCGTCAGATTTGAGTATTCGCACTGTATAAAAGTCAGTTTGTTCAGAAATCTTAAGCGTTTTACCGTTAATGGTTTTTTTGCGAGTATTACAGCCTTCTTTTTGCTTACTTCAGCTTTAGCCGTTGGATTTGTGGCTGTTGTATTTACTTGAGAAAAGCTAGCAAAGCTAGTACAAGCAATAAAAGTAAGACTTAATAATATGCGCATGATAGAACCCCTAGACCAAACACACTTAGTTTAATTAACTAAGTTACTAAAATTCAAGTAAAAACACTAAATTAGCTTTTACTTTAACAATTTTAATTAAAAACCCGTGAACAAACCCTGAACTATGTTAATAAGCGATTATTTATAGTTAAGCAGGGAAAACTTTTTTAAATGGTTTAACAACAGTATTTTCATATACGCGTGCGGCAACATACGGATCAGCCGCAGCCCATTCACGCGCGGCTTCTATTGAATCAAACTCAGCCACAACGAGTGAACCGGTAAAACCAGCCTCTTGAGGATCTTCACTGTCAACTGCTGGAAAAGGACCTGCAGTAAATAAGCGATTTTGTGAATCAAGCTCATTAAGACGTTCCAAGTGTGCTGGGCGTGCTGCTTTTCTAAGCTCTAAGCTGTTTTCAACATCTGTTGAGTGAATCATGTACAACATAAGAAATCTCATAAAAATTGTTAAATTTGATTAACGCAATACTATCACAGCGTTGAAAATTGGTGAATTAAAAGCGTATTTAGGCAGGTTTACACTTCGATTTTATTTTTACACTGTATTTGCTTGAAAATATCTGTGTAACACTGGTAGAGTCGCTGAAATATACAAAATAATAAAAAGGTTTTATGCATGAGCGATAATAGAGAGCGATTTAGTTCCCGTCTCGGATTCATACTAGCGGCAGCAGGTTCTGCTGTGGGTATTGGTAATTTAGTTGGTTTTCCTGTTTCTGCTACCAAAAATGGTGGTGGCGCATTTTTATTAATTTATGCTTTATTTGTCGTATTCATTTGCTTACCTGTCATGATGGCTGAAATGGCAATGGGCCGTAATGCTCAAAAAGATCCACTCGGCTCGTACAAGTTGTTGGCAAACAATGACAAAAAGTGGAAGTTTGCAGGGTTTTTAGCTGTGCTTACACCATTTATGATTGCAGTGTTTTACATGGTAATTACAGTGTGGATTTTCGGCTACTTAATGCAAACTGGTTTGGGGAATTTAGATTTACTCGCTGAACCTAGCCATTTTGGTGTTTTTATTAACAGCTACACTGTTTTTGGTTACATGGCGGTAGTGGTAATTATTGTTAACTTAATTTTATTAGGGGGTGTTAAGCAAGGCATAGAAAAAGCCGCTAAATTTCTGATGCCAGCACTTCTAGTCATGCTTCTTGCTTTAGTTATTTATGTATTAACACTTGATAATGCAATGGCAGGTGTTAAATATTATATTATCCCTGATTTTTCTAAAATGAGCGCAAGCGTACTTAATGGGGCGCTAAGCCAAGCATTTTTCTCGTTGTCGTTAGGTATGGGTATATTAATGACTTACGCGTCGTACATATCTAAAAAAGATGACATTGTAAGTAGTGCAAAAATGGTAGCAATTACTGACTCGTTAGTCGCCTTTGTCGCAGGTCTTATGGTGTTACCGGCTATATTTAGTTTTGATCCAAACACAGACCCATCAGCACTTTCTGACTCGTCAGTTTCGATGATTTTTGTGTATTTGCCGAAAATATTATTAGCACTGCAAAATGATATCGGATACGTAGGCGCATCAATTGTAGCATTCTCGTTTTTCTTGTTGGTATTTTTTGCTGCAATTACGTCATTGGTATCTATTGTTGAAGTACCGACAGCCACATTAAGCGACCGCAAAGGAATTAGCCGTAAAAAAGCATTGGGTATTTTAACACTTACAACTGGCGTGCTAACTATTTTATGTACTATGTCGTTTGGTATGATTGACAGCCTTACCTCGTTTACCAGTTATGGCGGTGTAAATAAGAGCTTTTTCGATATTATTGTTGATGTATTCTACGACACAATTTTACCGCTTAATGGCTTAATGGTGTGTTTGTTTGTAATGTACCGCTGGAAAAAAGCACGTTTAACACAAGAGCTAAGCTTAGGCTCGCCTAATTATGCTGGTAGCTTAATGGAAAAATACGTTAATTTTTCACTTTCAACGTTTATTCCAATTATTTTAGCGGTAATATTTATAAATACAGTCGCGACTAAGTTTTTTGCTCTAAAAATATTTGGCTTTTAAATACAGACCCAATTATATAAGCCGTACTTGTTGCGGCTTTTTTGTATGTAAATTTAAATAAAGGTTACTTTAATTAAATGCGCCTGAGTCGAGATAGCTGCCAATGCCAAGGGTAAACATCCAAAGCCCCCATAAGCTATGCTCAATAACGCACACAAAGGTTGAGCGGCTTTTTGCGTAGGTATAAGCAAACAGTAAGCCACCTAAAAATGCTAAGGCTACTGCAATCCAATTTGCATACACAATATGCGCCAACGCAAATACACTCGCACTAACTACAATACGCACTGCTTTTTTTGGCATGATGCGTTTATAACGATGGAAAAAATACGTTCTGAATATTAATTCTTGAGGAATAACCGACAGTATTGGGTAGAGCACCAACAGTAAAAGCCAATCATTAAATGAGTTACGGGGAAGGGTAAACCAGTTGCCTTGATGAATAATCCCGTAAAACATGCCTGAGAACAGCGCACCTAAAAAAGAAGCTAAACACACGCCTTTTAACAGCAGAAAATTGTCCAAGGCTTGTAAGCCTAAACCGTTTAAAATGGGGATCGCCTAGTAGCAACATACAACACACACTCATAAGTATAATAAGCGCAGGGATAAGCCAATTAGCTAAGTGCTCGCGTAATCCAAAACCCAACAAGGGCAGCAATATAAAAATGAGGGTAAATTCAAACCAGCGGTATTGATTAGCGTTCAAGGTCGTCTCAACTTGCTTTTTTAATAAGCTAACAAGCTAAGACGACACTTTTATGACGAGGGGGCTTACTTTGCAGGCTCTTCTTCATCAGGGAAGTATTTATATAAGGCGATAATAGTGGCAAAAATGCTTACAAAAGTAATACCCATTAAACCAAACACTTTAAAGTTAACCCAAAAGTCGAGCGAAAAATTATACGCAATATAAATGTTTAGTGCCGCTATACCAGCAGTTATAGCAACCCACATTAGGTTAAGCTTATCCCATAACGGTTCTGGGACAACAATGGCTTGTTTTGTATCATTAGCGTTTTCGAGGATTGAGCTAAGCGCTTTTTTAACGAGATTTTTATTAAGTACATAACGGCTAACAAGTAACGTTAAACTTAAACCTGCATATATCAGTGTTGCTTTCCATTTAATGTATTGCTCATCATGAAGTACCAGCGTTAGCGTACCAAACACGGCAGCAATGCCAAAAAATATCCAATGACGAGTAGGTACATTGCCATGTTTAAAGTAGCTATAAGCAACTTGAATGAGCGTAGTGGCCATTAATAAACCAGTAGCCCAGTAAATATCGACTAGCTTAAAAACTGCAAAAAACAGTATGAGTGGAATGTATTCAATTAATGCGTGCATAGTATACCTAAATTATACAAAAAAGAGTCAAAGGCTTTTTACCACATAAAGCTTAGCAACTACAAGGTTGACTTGTTGCCCTGTAACCCTTAGCCTGCGTGGCTTTATTACCAATTCGGTTTGGTATTTTTCATATCATCATATTCCCACGCTTAACCAACACTGATTTGGCGTGTATTTAGGAGCCTAAAATGAATAAAGCAGAACTCGTTACTGCCATTGCACACAAAAGTGAATTAACAAAAAAAGATGCTCAATCGGCACTTTCAAGCTTGCAAAAAGTCATTACTAAATCGCTTTCTGAGGGCGATCAAGTTCAAATTAATGGCTTTGGTACCTTTGCGCTAAGTTATTACCCAGCGCGTACTGGGCGTAACCCACAAACAGGGGCTGCAATTGAAATAGAAGGCGCAAATAAAGCGGTTTTTAAACCCGCGAAAGCGTTAAAAGATCTGCTTTAAATTTATTTAAGGTTTTAAACCTCGTATTGATAGATAAGTTACATGAGCGCGAAGTAAATTCGCACCTACGGGTATATGCTGTAGTTCAGGATTACACGTCGCGTTTAATGGCTTTAAATTACATGAGCTGGAAATAAAGTGGCACTTATGTACATTATTCATAATCTCTAAATAATTTACATGGTAGCATAAACTCTATTTCAATTTACTCCTTTATTTTCAATTGCTTGTTATCGGCACGCATCGTGCTTTTTTAATTGTGTATTTTAAATATACCTTTTAAGAAAATAAGGAGATCTCAATGAGTACATTACAAACAAGCACACGTTTACAAGGCAAAAAAATTGCAATTTTAGCCACTGATGGATTTGAGCAAAGTGAGCTTTTATCTCCGCGCAGCGCATTACTTGATGCTGGTGCAAACATCGAAATAGTATCAATTAAAGAAGGCCAAATTACTGGTTGGAATGAAGACAAGTGGGGCGATAAAGTAACAGTAGATAAATTAGTTACAAATGCAGACCCCGCTGATTACGACGCGCTTATGCTTCCTGGTGGTTTATTTAATCCAGACAGTTTACGCCAAGATAAAGATGCTAAAGCATTTATTGATGGCTTTTTTGGCGCAGAAAAAAACAAACCCGTTGCTGCTATTTGCCATGCGCCGTGGTTGTTAGCTGAAATTAATAAATTGCGCGACCGTACCATTACTTCTTTCCCCAGTATTAAAAGCGATTTAATTAATGCAGGTGCTAATTGGGTTGACCAAGAAGTATGTGTAGATAAAGGTTTAGTAACAAGCCGAAGCCCAGCAGATTTAGAAGCATTTAATGCTAAATTTATTGAAGAGATTTTAGAGGGTAAACACCAAGCTCACTAATTTGCTTTTCAAAAACAAAAAAGGGCATTTAATTGCCCTTTTTTAATGTGTAAATTTACACTTTTTATAATGCGGTTGCGGCTTTCATTTCACTAACAAATGCTTTTAACTGCGTTGTCATTGCGTCTAAATCGTTAAGGTTAGCTTCAATAATTTTAACTACAGCAGAGCCTGAAATAGCACCTGCTGCGCCTGCGTTAAGTGCGGCTTTTACATCATCTGGTGTTGAAATACCAAACCCTAAAAGAGCAGGAGCTGCATGGTATTCTTTTAATTTAGTGACAATATTACCCGCTGGCATTTGTGCTTTAGTATCGGTACCGGTAACACCAGCGCGCGATAGTAAATACGTATAACCACGACCGTAAGAGGCGCATTGGCGAAGTGTGTCATCATCTGCATTAGGTGTGGCAATAAAAATTGGGTCTACACCGTTATCCATTGCCGATTTTCTAAATATTTTAGATTCATGCAGAGGCACGTCAGCCACTAAAATAGAGTCTACACCTACCGCTTTTGCATCTTTGTAAAATGCTTCTATGCCGCGCTTAAAAACAAGGTTTGAGTAAAGCAATAATCCAATTGGAATATCGGCGTTATACTCGCGTATTTCTTTAATAATATCAAAGCAATCTTGCGTGTTAATGTGCACATCAAGTGCGCGAATATTAGCTTTTTGAATTACTGGACCATCTGCAATTGGATCTGAAAACGGAATACCAAGCTCAAGCGCATCAGCGCCGCCGTCAATTAGACTTTTAATAATCGCAATACTTTGCTCTTTACCTGGGTCGCCAATCGTTACAAATGGTACAAATGCACCTTGTTTTTGCTCGTTAAGCGCTGCAAACATTTTGCCGTAACGATCCGTTTTTACTTGGCTCATAGCTGACCTCTTTCAGTTAGTACATTGTGAACGTGTGCTAAATCTTTATCGCCACGACCACTTAAATTAATCACTATAACACTTTCCTCGGTTAGCTCCTCTGCGTACTTAAGCGCATAAGCTAGCGCATGGCTTGATTCAAGTGCCGGAATAATCCCTTCATTTTTAGCAAGTGATTGAAACGCATCAAGCGCTTCTGTATCGGTAATACCCACGTATTGAGCGCGACCAGTTTCGTGTAAAAATGCATGCTGAGGACCAACTGCTGGGTAATCAAGGCCCGCTGATACAGAGTAAGACTCTTCAATTTGGCCATCGTCATTTTGCATAATATACGTATAAGTACCGTGTAATATGCCTTTAGTGCCTTTACAAATTGTTGCACCGTGCTCATTTGTATCAAGCCCTTTACCAGCAGGCTCAACACCAATTAATTTAACGCTTGGCTCGTCAATAAAGTCGGTAAACATACCAATTGCGTTTGAACCACCACCAACACAGGCAATAACAGCGTCAGGTAAACGACCTTCTGCTTTAAGTACCTGTTGCTTAGCTTCTTCACCAATAACTTTTTGATACTCGCGTACAATTGTTGGGAATGGGTGAGGGCCTGCGGCTGTACCTAGTAGGTAATGCGCGTCTTGGTAGTTTGCTGACCAGTCACGCAGCGCTTCGTTTACGGCATCTTTTAATGTGCCAGAACCCGCTGTAACAGGAATAACTTCTGCGCCCATTAACTTCATTCTAAATACGTTTGGTTGCTGACGCTCAACGTCTTTTGCGCCCATATAAATACGACATTTTAAACCCAGTAGTGCACATGCAAGCGCGGTTGCAACACCGTGTTGACCAGCACCTGTTTCAGCAATGACTTGTTTTTTACCCATACGCTTAGTAAGTAACGCCTGACCAAGTACTTGGTTGGTTTTGTGTGCACCGCCGTGTAGTAAGTCTTCACGCTTTAGATACAATTTTACTTTTGGGTTTTTAACTAAATTGCGCGTTAAAGTAAGTGGCGTAGGACGGCCCGCATACTCGTTCAATAATTTACTTAGCTCTGCCTGAAACTCAGGATCTTTTTGTGCTTTGTTAAATTCGTTTTCTAACTGCTTAAGCGCAGGGACAAGTAACTCAGGTACAAACATACCGCCAAACTCGCCAAAATAAGCTGGATTTTGCATTTTAACCTCAATAATTTCTGATGCTTGTAAAAGCATTATGTAATTTGTTAGGGCACTTTTTACCCGCAGATTCTTCAACGCCTGAGTTTAAATCAAGGCCTAAGGCACCTTTAAAAAGCGCATCTTTAATATTGTCTGGATTTAAGCCTCCAGCGAGCATAAATGGAGTGGTTGCATCATGAAGCACCGACCAATCAAATGCTTTACCTGTACCGCCAGCTTGTGTATCGCTGTGTGTATCGTAAAGATGTCGGTCAACGCCATTTACTGGCGTTGGCAATGCATCTTTTATTGCTTGGGCTTTCCAAATTTCGCAGCCGGTAGGTAACTGTGTACGCAACTGAGCGATGTAATCGTCACTTTCTTGGCCATGTAATTGAACTGCCGCCAATTTTAGCACACTTGCGTATTGAGCAACTTGATCAATTGGGGCATCTACAAACACACCCACAAAATTAAGCGGGGCACTTTGGCTTAGCTCTTTTGCGCAATCTAAATCAACATAGCGTGGCGATTTAGGATGAAAAATTAAACCACCGTAAATAGCACCGTTTTGATATGCCGCTTGTGCATCTTTGGTACGTGTTAAACCACATACTTTATTGTCACCTAAAATAACACGGCGACATGCTTGCTCTAAATCACGCTCGCCCATAAGTGAGCTGCCAATTAAAAAACCATCGCATAATGGAGCTAAACGTTTTACGTCTTGATGGGTGTAAATACCCGACTCCGAAATAACCACTTTATCAGCCGGAATAAGTTTGCGTAGCTTTTCGGTAGTGGCTAAATCGGTGCTTAAATCGCGTAAATCACGGTTATTAATACCAATAATTTGTGCATCAAGCGCAAGTGCACGGTGCACTTCTTCTTCGTTGCTTACTTCGGTTAGTACCGACATATTAAGGGTGTCAGCAACTGCATGCAGTGCTTTATAGCTCTCGTCATCAAGGACCGAAAGCATCAGTAATATAGCGTCACCGCCATAAATACGCGCCATATATACTTGGTACTCATCTATAAAAAAGTCTTTACAGATGAGCGGTTGTTCTACTTGGCTGCGCACAAATTCAAGATAATCAAAACTGCCTTGAAAATATTTAGCATCAGTTAATACGCTCATGCAGGTGGCGTATTTTTTATAAACTGAGGTAATTTCGGTTAAATCAAATGGCTCTCTAATTAACCCTTTTGAAGGCGATGCTTTTTTACACTCTAAAATAAACTGTGTGCCTGGGGCTGCTAATGCTTTGTAAAAACTACGGCTTGTAGGCACTGCAAGGTGCTTAAAGCTTTCAAGCGGGCGTGCGGCTTTACGCTCAATGAGTTCTAATTTTTTATCAGCAACAATTTTGTCTAATACATTAGCCATTACTTACCTCAATAATTGCATTTAGTGTGTTCATGGCTTGCCCTGAACTTAATAATGTTTGTACTTGTTTTGCCCCTTCTTTTAACGTTTCTGCTTTACCTGTTAGGTATAAAAGGGCAGCTACGTTAACCACAATAGCAGCATTATGTGCATCTGTGCCTTTGCCTTGCAAGATGGCGAGGCTAGCATTTGCGTTGTATTGTGGGCCTTCACCAGCGAGTTGTTCAAGTGAATAGTTTGCAAGGTCGAAGTCGCTTGGGTTTAGCGTGTACTGTGTAAGCTCGCCATTATTTAGCTCAACTACGGTTGTTGAGCCGTGTAGGGCAATTTCGTCAGTGCCCGAGCCGTGAACAATCATAGCGCGCTTTGTGCCAAGGGTTTTAAGTGTTTGTGCCATTGGCATACATAACGCTTCGTTATACACACCTAACAATTGCACATCAGGTGCTGCTGGGTTAGCAAGCGGGCCTAAAATATTAAAAATAGTGCGTATTTTAAGCGATGTGCGCACGCCCATCGCATGGCGTACGCCACTGTGATAGTGCGGTGCAAATAAAAAGGTAAAATTGGTTTGCTCAAGGCATTTTGCTGCCTGCTCTGGGCTCATATCTATATTAATGCCCAGCGCTTTTAGTAAGTCGGCAGAGCCTGAATTACTCGATACACTGCGATTACCATGTTTTACCATGTTAATGCCGGCAGCAGCGGCAACTATGGCTGCTGTTGTGCTTATATTAATTGTGTTTGAACCATCGCCGCCAGTGCCACAGCTATCGGCAAGTTGTGTACTGCTGGTAGTAAAAGCAACAGCGTTTTCGCGCATTGAGGCTGCAGCACCTGCTATTTCATCGCTTACTTCGCCTTTAATTTTAAGGCTTATTAGTAGGGCAGTTAGCTCAATCTCGCTCATGTTACCTTGCATTATTTCATCAAACAGTGCTTTGGCGTCTGCGTAGCTTAATGATTGCCCTGTAATTAGTTGTTCAATAGCGTGTTGAACATTTATGGGTTGTTCTGGTTGTGTACTCATAATGTCCTCTTTTATTTGGCGCGTGTTAAGTAAGCGACACTTTGCTGAAGTAGCATTGCGCCGTTTGGCGTCAGTATTGATTCTGGATGAAACTGGTAACCCAATGTGTTGTCATCATGATGATAAATAGCCATTGGGATATCTTCGTACTGGGCAATAACCTTAATATTATCAGGCACTTTTGTTGCCATTAATGAATGGTAACGTGCTACAGGCATTGTATTGCCCATACCATCAAATACAGGATGTTCGCCTAAATTAATAATTGAAGACTTACCATGTACGGTTTCACCCGCGTGACCGATTACTCCGCCATAGCTTTGTGTTAACGCTTGTTGGCCTAAACAAATGCCTAACATTGGGAAGTGGCCTTTAGAGAGCTCAATAAGCTCCATTAAACAGCCTGCATCGCTTGGTGTGCCGGGGCCAGGCGAAAGTACTAATAGCACTTGGCCTTGCTCTTGGCGCATTTTGTTAAAAATAACCTCAGCGCTAATGTTGTTTCTGTAAACAACCAGTTCGCAGCCAAGCATCGTAAGCTCATCAACAAGGTTATATGTAAATGAGTCAAAGTTATCTAAAAAATAGATTTTAATAGGATTCGTTTTACTCATTCTATACCGCCTTATACGTAGATTTTATGGCGGTGATAACCGCTTGTGCTTTAGCGCGAGTTTCGTTTGCTTCTGAAATAGGATCTGAGTCAAACACCACACCGGCACCTGCTTGCACATACGCTTTGCTATTTTTAACAAAAGCTGAGCGAATAACAATACAGCTATCCATTGCGCCATCACCGGTTAAGTAACCTACTGCGCCGCCATAGCTGCCACGGCGCTTACCTTCAGTTTGACGAACAAGCTCAGCAGCACGAACCTTTGGTGCACCAACAAGCGTGCCCATGTTCATACACGCTTGGTAAGCATGCAGTGCATCAAGCTCGGGTTTTAGTGTGCCAACAACGCGTGATACTAAATGCATTACCTGTGAATAGCGGTCTACTTTTAATAACTCTTTGGCAAAACGCGTACCTGCAACACTGATGCGGGCTACGTCGTTACGTGCTAAATCAACGAGCATTAAATGCTCGGCGCGCTCTTTTTGATCGTTTCTTAGTTCCAACTCAATGCGGCTGTCTAGGTCTGGGTTTATTTGCCCGTTAGTAAATTTGCCACGTGGGCGAGTGCCAGCAATTGGGTATACTTCTACTTGCTGATTACTTACGTCGTACTTAAGGGCCGACTCAGGAGACGCGCCAAATAATGCAAAGTCTTCATCGCGCATATAAAACATGTAAGGGCTTGGGTTTTGCTTTTTAAGCTGGCTATACGCATGTAAAGAATCAGGGCAAGGTAGTGAAAATGTACGCGACGGTACTACCTGAAAAATATCACCATCTACAATGTTCTTCTTAAGCTTAACAACTTGCTCGCAGTAAGTGTCATCGTCTATATCAACGCTTACCTCACATTCGCCACTTTGCATATCCGCACTAAATTCTGCTGCGTTATCGCAAAGTGTATTTAATCGTTCTAACTCTTTACCTACTTCAAAGCAGTTAGCGTGTACGTCTGGGCCATTAAATACATTACCAATGAGCTCAGTTGTTTGCTTTTGATGATCAATAACAACTAAGGTTTCGGCTAAGTAAAATACGTAATCTGGGCAGGTATTTTCACCATCTGGTACATCACTTAATTGCTCAAAGTTTGCCACCATATCGTAAGCAAATACGCCGCCTAAAAATACCGAAAATGGATTGTTAGTTGTGCTTTTAATACTGTTGATACACGTACGTAGTGCGCTAAATGCGTTATCAGCAACGAGCTTGCTCGCTTCGTCAGTATCGCCGCTAGTGTCTAAATAACAAAGGGTAAGTGTTTCGCCGTCTAAAGTGGCATCACAGCTTTTAACATTTGCCTGCAAGTAGCTAAGTAGTTGTTGCCCATTATTAGATTGAGCATTAATAGTGACTGTTTTACCTTGGCATACGATGCGCAGTGCACAGTCGACTAAAATTAAACTTTTTACACTGTCTTTAGAATCAATCTCAGCCGATTCAAGCAGTAGTGAGTTAGGCTTATCAAGTGCCGCGTATAATGCAAGAGGACTACTAATATAGTCGCGTACTTGCGTAATGCTTGTTACTTCGCCTGGTGTGGTAGTTATATGACTAAAAATCAAACCTCATTCCCTCAAAAAATTAAACCCCGCAATGCGTTAGCAGTGCGGGGTTTGAATAACGATATCTAAATTACAAACAGATCATTACCGTCCCGCTATATCAGGCGCCACCACCAACGATGTGTAAGAGTAAGACCGTTATTCATGTTTTTCTGCCTCAAAATTTATTAAATATTTTTAACGTATATGTTTCGTAAAATTTAGTTATAAAAAAACCCGCATAGTTGCGGGTTTTGAATTTTTGTTAGACACGACAATTCATCACCCGATAATTACGAGTGCCACCACCAAATAGTGTTTAAGTTTGAATTGATCATTATTGTTAATTCTTAATGTGTCTGAAAGTGGCTACAGTAAAACGTATCTTATGCTTTTGTGTCAAGTGTTTATTTAAAACAATTTAGTCAAAAAAGTTGTTATACTTACATAAACACCAGTAACCCTTAATTTTAAGCAGTTTTCTTTTGATAAAATACGATTTACATAGCCATACTACACATTCAGACGGGCGTTTAACGGTTGAAGAATTATTGCATCGCGCTGTTGATAAAAATATTGATGTGTTTGCTATTACCGATCATGACACTGTGGCGGCTATTAAGCCTGCTCAGCAATTTATTGAAGCAGAAAACTTACCGCTTTCATTAATAACGGGTACCGAAGTGTCTACCAAATGGGAAAGCTTCGAAATTCATATTGTAGGTTTAAATATTGATATTAATAATATTGACCTTACCTCTTTATTATCGGCTCAGCAGCAAAAGCGAGAAGAGCGTGCACTAGAAATTGGCGCACGCCTTGCAAAAAATGGTTTTAATGGCATTTACGAGCAAGCTAAAGAGCTGGCAAAAGACGCGCAAATTACGCGCGCACATTTTGCACGTGCCCTTATTGAGCGCGGTGTAGCTAAAAATTTCCCGGGTGTTTTTAAAAAGTACTTAGGGCGCGGCAAAACAGGCTACGTACCTAGTTGCTGGTGCACCATGCAAACCGCTGTAGAGGCAATACATGCCGCTGGTGGTGTTGCTGTACTTGCTCACCCAAGTAGCTATCAAATGTCAAACAAGTGGCTACGCAAATTATTAGTAGAATTTAAAAGTGTAGGAGGAGACGCAATGGAAGTTGCACAACCTCAACAGGCGCCAAGCGAACGTCAATTTTTAGGTGAACTCAGCCGTGAGTACGAACTACTTTGCTCGCAAGGGTCTGATTTTCATTTTCCGACAAGCTATTTAGAGCTTGGCAAAAATTTATACTTACCGAAAGACTGCCAAGGTGTTTGGCAAGTTTGGGAAGGACAAGAAGGGGCATTAACATGAGTCAATTATTCCATATTCATCCTGATAACCCGCAACCAAGACTGATTAGTCAAGCCGTTGATATTATTAAACAAGGCGGCGTTGTTGTTTACCCAACAGATTCGGGCTATGCCATTGGCTGTAACATTGGTAATAAGCAAGCCAAAGAGCGCATAGAGCGTATTCGTGGTATTGAAAAAAACGATAATTTTACGCTAGTTTGCCGTGATTTATCGGAGCTATCTACTTATGCACGTGTAGATAACCAGCTATTTAGATTAATTAAAAATAATACGCCAGGGCCTTATACCTTTATTTTTAAAGGCACAAAAGAAGTCCCTAAGCGTTTATTAAACGACAAGAAAAAAACCATTGGCATGCGTGTAATTGAACACCCAATTGCTTGTGCGTTACTTGCCGAACTTGGCGAGCCGCTAATGTCGTGTTCTTTAATTTTACCAGGGCAACAATTTACAGAATCAGATCCTGATGAAATATTAGAGCGATTAGATAAGCACGTTGATTTAATTATTCACGGTGGTTACTTGCCAGAGCAAGCAACCACAGTAATCGATTTGTCAGAAGATGAAGTTCAAATATTACGTGTTGGCTGTGGTGATACAAGCCCGTTTGAGTAATAACAAGTGAGCGAAAATACTGCTGATACAAAAAGTAGTGAAAAGCCAGTGCAGCAAAAGCTGCCACTGGCTTTTTTGCATGGTAAAGCGGTTGTAGATAAACCAGAAGACTTATATATTCCGCCCGATGCGCTCGAAATAATATTAGAAACCTTTGAAGGCCCGCTCGATTTACTGCTTTATTTAATTAAAAAGCATAAGCTTGATGTGCTCGACCTTTCTATTTTTAGTATTACAGAGCAGTATGTAAGTTACGTTGAAATGATGACCGAGTTTCAACTCGAACTTGCCGGTGAATATTTAGTTATGGCCGCGTTACTTGCACAAATTAAGTCGCGCTTATTACTTCCTGTACACGAAGAGCTTGAAGAGGAAGAAGACCCTCGCGCTGAGCTTATTAAACGTCTACAAGAATATGAGTTATTTAAAAAAGCCGCCGAAAACCTCGATGATATCCCCCGTGTTGGGCGTGATATTTTTATAGCGCATGCCGCTATGCCAATAAATGAAGACACAAGTCAAAACCTCCCCGATATTGAACTTAAAGACTTAATGCTGGCGCTGAGTGATGTAATGGCGCGAGCAAAAACGTTTGAACATCATCAAATTACTGCCGAAGTACTCTCAACCCGAGAGAGAATGAGCCAAATATTACAACAGCTATCGAAAGCAAATTCAGCAGTGGTATTTAATGCGCTTTTTACGCCTGATGAAGGGCGTAGTGGTGTGGTAGTTAGTTTTATAGCCATGCTTGAACTCATTAAAGAAGGACTTGTTACTTGTTTGCAAGTAAGCCCAGAGAGCTTAATTTATGTCAGCTTGAGCGAGCAATCCACTCTATAAACTTATCTGTTTAATCCTCAACTTCTAAAACTGACTTTAATTATCAAAGTTCTGTGCGTATACGCACGTAAAGTGTTTGTAAATGTTATTTTCATTTAAGGCTATGCACTATATTGTAACGTCATAGCATTATAGGACGTTACACATGTTTAAAAATACACCTTCATCTTACGGACTTGTCGCCATTATTTTACATTGGCTCATGGCGTTGACTATTTTTGGCCTGTTTGGTTTAGGTTTATATATGGTTGAGCTTACTTATTACGATAGCTGGTATAAAGGCTCGCTCGATTTACATAAAAGCATTGGTATTACGCTTGTGGCCGTATTCTTATTTAGAATTTTATGGCGTGCTTTATCTACACAACCTAAACCATTAGGTGAAAGTAAAGGCATGAACCAATTAGCACATACTGCGCATATTGCTATGTATATTATTTTGGCTGTTATTGTTGTTGCAGGGTATTTAATATCAACCGCAGACGGGCGTCCAATAGAAGTATTTACTTTATTTAATGTATCAGCGCTTGATTTTGCCTTTGATGACCAAGCCGATATTGCAGGAAAAGTACATTATTACGGCGCGTGCACATTAATCGGGTTTGCAGTATTGCATGCACTAGGGGCGTTAAAACATCACTTTATCGATAAAGATAAAACCTTAATTAGAATGATCAAACCATTAAAGGATGATTAAAATGAAAAAATTATTAGTAAGCACAGCCGTTTCGGCTGCAATGATGTTATCGGTAACAACTGCTAATGCAGCCGACTACGTAATTGACACAAAGGGTGCTCATGCATTTGTAAACTTTAAAATTAAACATTTAGGTTACAGCTGGTTACATGGCCGTTTTAATACCTTTGATGGTAAATTTAACTACGATGCTAAAAACCCTAATGCGTCGCAAATTATGGTTAATATAGATACAACAAGCCTTGATTCTAATCATGCAGAGCGCGATAAACACCTTCGTGGAAAAGAGTTTTTAAATGTTGATAAATATCCAACAGCGACGTTTAAAAGCACCAGTATTAAATTTGAAGACGATTCAGGTCAAGTAACAGGTGATTTTACGCTGCATGGTGTAACCAAAACCATTACTTTTGAAATTGATAAAGTGGGTGAAGGTAAAGATCCATGGGGTGGTTACCGTGTAGGCTTTGAAGGTGAAACAAGCCTTAAGCTTACCGACTACGGTATTGATTACAATTTAGGGCCAGCCTCTACCCATGTAGATATAGCTTTATTTATTGAAGGTATTCGTCAGTAATATATAAAATACTTAATTATAAACAATAAACAGCGTCATTTTTAATGGCGTTTTTTTCTATAAATACTTATTTTTCTATACGCTCTTGCAATAAAGGCCTTAAATGCTCTGGCAACCAGCGCATTAGCACATCATTATAAGCTGGTGTTTTTTTATTACTTTGAGCTGCTCATTAAGCATTGCTATATCTTTTGCACCTTGCTCATTTTTAGTGCAACCAATAAAGCCATAACTTAACGCAGGGGATTCGATTAACGGTCGTTGTGTTAAATTTTTATCAAAATTCATTAATTTAGCTAAATAATAATGTTCGCTTGGGTAACCCAATAAAATATCAATCCGTTTTAAATTAAGCATATAAGTAAGGCTCGCTAAGCTGTCGCGAGTAGGTCTTATTACTAAATCTATATCGGGGGTTGTGTTTATAACCGAATCTATCTCTTTTCCATAAGAACGACTCATTGATATGCCGAGTGTTAGCTTTTTATCACGTATTAAATCTAATAATGACACTTCAGTCGCATCAGGCAATTCAAGTGCGTCTGCAAGCTTGCTATGCATAGCAACAGAAGGTGATAGGCCTGTAGTTGAGCTTTCGTCTGTAAAGTAAATATGCTTTTTTCGGTAATCATTTTTATAAAGAGATAATGCGCAAGTATTATTGGACGTATTTGATAGCTCTTGGATTACTTTTCCCGAAGGGATGATAATTTGATTAAAGGTAATAGCGGGTAGTTGTTTTTCAAGTAGGGATATAATGCTTTCGTCGCGGCCTTGGTGTTGATATTGGCCATTTAAAATGTAGTACGGTGCAAAGTCGTGCGTTAACCAATTAATGGTTTTAGCATTACTTACAGGGCTTACAAAACAAAACATTAAAAAAAGTATACATAAACGGAGCATTACAGCAGTTGCCAATAATTATTATTGTAAAACTATTGTAACCATTAAAGGGCTAAAAAGTAAAATGCCAGCAACGAGGCTGGCAAAATATATTTTCAATAATCACAATAATAAAAAGCAATTAAAGTTTTGTTTAACTAGCTTTTAGCCATTTAACAAATTGGCGTGCATCACTCGCTTTTTGAAATAATGCATTTTTTAAACCTTGTGTATCACTAAAAATTACACGATGTTTGTTTACTGAAATTGATTGCACTGGATGTGCAATTTGGATCATAGACCCATTATATTTATAAGACATAATAAAACTCACTTTATTCTTGTTATTTATTCTGCGCTATATTTTATAGCTTCGTGCAGTCAATAAATAAACGATGTTGTGTTTAGCTTCATTACAGTGTTGACGATCTTTATGACACTTTTGCGATGATAATAAAATTCATCTCGGTATTATTTAAGGGGTTCTCGCCGTACAATAACTTAGCTTTCAAATATACGTTTTGCGGGGCTTACTGGATCAGGGTAAATGGTTAACCGCGGCGGTTTCTTTAAACCAGAGAGGGAAGGTAACTTATATGTATATTATGTGCAAGCTATTTTTTTATTTATTTATAATACATTTTATCAACTGCCTATGGTCTCCAATTTTATTTACTAAAGGATAAGTATGAATTACCTAATTGCGAGCGATATTTTTGGTTTAACACCTGCTTTTACGCAGTTTACAGAGGGGTTTGACACTAAGGTAACGGTTATTGATCCTTATGATAATGAGTTACAACCTATTGATAGTGAAGAATATAACTACAATAAATTCATACAGAAATGCGGGCATGATAAATACACCGACAAACTTCAAAAATGTTTTGCGCATTTGCAAGCACCAACAACTTGTATCGCATTTAGCGCAGGGGCAAGTGCAGCATGGCGCGCACAGTTATTAACAGGCAATACACACCTTAAAAAGTTAATAGGGTTCTACCCATCACAAATTCGTAATTATTTAGCATTAGATGCAAACGTACCCTGTGAGTTTATTTTTCCTAAACATGAGGTACATTTTAATGTTGATGAAGTGATAGCCATTTTAAATAATAAGTCCGCAGTAAAGTGTAATAAAACAAACTACCTACATGGTTTTATGAACGAGCACTCAGTCAATTTTAATGAGCAAGCGTATAACTATTTTAGCCATTACTTAAAAGTAGCGTTATAGCTGATTGATTTGCGCTTTTGTAATATTAGGAAAGTCAGTGCGGTTATTGTATTGTGCGTATAGAGTAGAAAAAACACTGCTTCTAGATTGTTTATCAAGCTCTTTTATAAACATTTTAGCGTTAGAGCGTGCTGGCCTACAGCATAATTGATACGCCTTTATAACACTTGCCAAAGTTTGCCCTTGTTTTTGCAATGCTAGATCTGCTTGGGCAAAAAAAGCTGCGCCTGTCCAGTAAACACGTTGCTGAGCACGTTGTTTCCACATATCGGCAGAGAGCTTATTAAGTGGCTGTTTTTTAGTTTTGGTTTGCAGGCGGGCACGATCAAACCCTGCATTTAAGCGTTGTACAAACTGCGGCTGGGTGATTATACCGCTGTCACGCATTATTACGTTTTGCATATAACTGGCAAAACCCTCGCTTAGCCAAAAACCGGAGTAGGGAAATAGCGGCAAATATAAATGTGAAAGTTCATGGTATAGCGTCCAATCTTTAGTGAATGCTTTTAAACTGGCGTAACGATCTATATGTAGTTCTAGCCCATCGGGATTATTTCGCTTTACAGTAGCCCAAGGTACTGGCTCAAAAGCAAAATATTGCGGTTTTAAATAAATAGGTGAGGTACTTTGTTTTAGAGGCCCTAACGTATTTTGTGTTTTTTCAACACTTTGATTCACCCAAGTAGACACCGTCCTTTGACCACTACTTGAGAGTGAATTGAGGTTGTGTATTACTACCTCAACGGCTAACGTTTTAAACGAGTTGATTGATAGTAGCAATATAAAAAGAGTTTCATTAAAGTGTTCCACTGTAATTTAATAGCTAATACGATAAGGCTAATTAAACAAGACCAACCCATGACGTAAATAGTCACAGTTAATTTGTTATTTTTTTAAATGATAGTAACTATAAAAGTACAAATACAGACACGCTTTAATTAGCATGCTTTAATCATATTTATAGAACCTTTGTAGGTGTTAGCAATGCAGTACCAATATATAAATGTGCCAACGCAAGGTCAAAATATCACGATAGACCAATACGGACAGTGGCAAATTCCGTTAGAACCTATCATTGCTTATATTGATGGCGATGGCGTGGGTTTAGATATCATGCCGGTAATGCGCCACGTTGTTGATAGTGCAATTGAACATTGTTACAAAAACGCTCGAAAAATACATTGGATGCAGGTTTATAACGGCGAGCAAGCCGCAAAACTGTATGACGGTGACTGGTTTCCACAAGAAACAATTAACGCAGTACGCGCCTGTAAAATTGCCATAAAAGGGCCGTTAACAACGCCGCTGGGTGGTGGCTTTCGCTCACTCAATGTAGCCCTCAGGCAAGAAATGGATTTGTTTGTAAATATGCGCACTATAAAAGGCTTTAGTGCACTCCCTTCTCCTTTAAAAAATCCTTTTTTAACAAACATAACCGTGCTGCGCGACAGCAGCGAGGATGTGTATTCAGGTATTGAATGGCAAGCAGGCAGTGTAGAAAGCGAAAAAATGCTCGACTTTTTATGCGAAGAAATGGGGGTAACGCGCTTAAGGTTTACACAAGAGTGCGGTATTGGCATTAAAAATATATCCAAAGAAGGCTCTGAACGACTAATGCGCTTTGCAATTAAGTATGCACTTAAAAACGATAGTGAATCCTTAACACTAGTGCACAAAGGCAATGTACTTAAATTTACCGACGGGGCATTTAAGCGTTGGGGGTTTGCACTTGCAAAAAGCGAGTTTAATGCCACCGCACATGAAAATGGGCGTTGGCTGCAAATAGAGCGAGGACACCAAGCGCCCTTAATTATTAAAGAAGTCATAGCTGACAACATGCTGCAACAATGTTTAATGCATCCAGAGCAATTTGATGTAGTGGTGACGACTAACCAAAACGGCGACTTTTTAGCGGATATGCTAAGCGCACAAGTTGGTGGTGTCGGCATAATGCCCGCAGCTAATTTAAATAATGATGTTGCATTTTTTGAGCCCACACACGGCACGTTTGAACGTATAGCAGGGCAAAATAAAGCAAACCCAAGTAGCAGTATTTTAAGTGCGGTATTAATGCTTAAATTTATGGGATGGGACGAGGCCGCATTACTGATAGAAAGTGCGTTAGAGCGAACATTTAAAAGTGGTGAAGTAACCTTTGATTTAGCGCAAGAGCAGCGCGATAACTCAAGTATTCATAACTCGACAACCTTAACTTGTACTGGCTTTGCAAAGAAGGTTATCGAGCACTTTTAAACACATTCATTATTAAGCTGCTGAGGCAGTTTTTACTCTGTGCATACAAGGGCGGTTGGTTAACTGCGCTGCACGATGGTAAATCTCATGTGCTTGGGGTTCATCGCATTGTGTACCGCTAAGCGTATCCATTAGTGCGACAACAATAATTGCAGGAACCTGGCAGCAATATTCATCTAAAACAGCTTCTGTCGTTTGCGCATCAACATGGCAAAGCGGGTGGTTTTTAAGTTGGTATGCGTTTAATAATGTATCTACTTCTAATACATCATCTGGTTGATGTTTTGTTTTACGACATTTACAACCAAACTCATCAACTAAAGTAGCTAATGCTTGATAAGTCTCAGTGGTGTTAGTTTTTGCGCATAACTGCTCTTCAATAAACTGATGTAAGTTAGCATCAATAAATAACCCGTCTTGTTGTGTGAAGCTTGATGTTGTCATAATTATTACTCTTAGTTTGTTGGCTTAACTTCACTCTAGCGCTAAGTGTATTATTAATGAAATTGTTGTTTTCAATAACTGACATTGATTTCATCAATAGTAAGTTTTAAAACTAAATAAAAAATAGAAAACATACCTAAATTATACTAATTAATTTGGTGCAGAGTGGTAAAAACGTGCACAAAACTGGAACAAGGGGAGTCATTGAGGAATAAATATGGACTATTAGTTAATTGTTTTTATTGAATTTTAATTTTTTTATGAAGTTGGTACTAAGCTTGCTAATCATACACTGTAGGTAGACTCCTATATCGACGATTTCCAAAAGCGCCATGGTATTTTCCCAAAGTTGAATACCACGGCGCTTTTTATTTTTCGCGTGTATTTTATTTAGTCGTAACAATAGTAATGTTAAATTTTAATAAAGTAGGGAATAGCCACTAAAATAGCGCCTACAATCAACAGCATGCTAACACTGCTCATAAAATACGGAAATACCAATAGCGATAAACCAATACAAAGTGGTACTACGGCTTTTTTCTTCGCCCGTAAGTAAGGTAGCCAATACCAATGCCACCAAACAAAACACTCCACGCAATTATTGATGCACTATCCATTTGTAAATTACCTATTTTGAAATACTGATTTAAATTACGACCGACATAGCCAGCTTTTCAATACCATGTGAAGGGGTCCATCTTTTAAATTCCACGAAGCCATGCTTTTTATATAAATTTATTGCAGGAGTATTAGCAACCGCAGTCTCCACTATTGCATGAGAAAAATCATCCATTGCTAAAACATAACTTATTAGCTTACTTGCGATACCTTTTTTAAAATGACTAGGATCAACGGTTAAACTGCAAATATCTAAATACTCGTTGTTTGTATCTACTTCTATAACGGCTGCTAAACATTCATTTTCGCTGTAGCCATAAAAGGTTGTTTCTGATTTTTTTATACCTTTAATATTACGCGCTAAAGGAGGAAAGTTATGCGCGCCGATCAGTTTAGCCTCTATAGCGTAGGACTTTTGAAAGACAGCAAAAATTATATTTGCAGTATCGTTATTCTTATTATTAAGTTTGTTTATCATTATATTCTTCTAATGAAAGTAAAGCTTGGACAGTATGCGCGATAGTAAAATACCTGGTGCTTGATGTGATGAAAATAATAATTTATCTATCTGCAATCGTTTTAGCAAACGCTAATAACTCACGCCTTAACCATTGGTGCGCTGGGGCGTGGTGCAGCAGTGGGCTCCATATCATTTTTACTTCAATAGGCACTATTTGAAATGGTACAGGGCTGATTACTAAATCAGTATGAGAGGTTAATAACTTAGCTTGCCTGCGCGGTAGGGTGGCAATAAGTTGCTCTGATTGGCAAAGCAGGCTTGCAACCATATAGTGGCGAGTAAAAACACGTATTTTACGTGTTTGTTCTAGTTGCCAAAGCGCTTCATCTACCCAGCCTAATTTTTGCTTTCCTGATTTATTAGTAACAGCGGCTTCAGGCCCCCAGCCGGCACGATTTACCCAAATATGCTCTTTTTTTAAGTAGTCGTCTAACCCTGATTGTTGTAAAAATGTATTTTTAGGATGCGTTAAACAACAGTAGTTATCTCGCCATACACTGGCTTGATGAAACGAGCGTGGCAAACCATTAAAGCGATTTATTGCTAAATCTATAGTGCCTTTTTCCATGTCTTGTAGGTTTACGTCGCTTGGACTTAATACATCAAAATTAATACCGGGGTTTTTACTAAGCTGCGCAGTTATAAAAGGGGCTATTAAGGTCGACTCTATGTAGTCGTTTGCCATTATTCTAAACGTAACTTCAGCCGTTGTAGGGTTAAATTGCTCACTAGGCTGCGTAATAGCTTCAGCCATTTTTAAGAGCGCCTCAACTTCAGGCTTTAATGCAAGTGCCTTTGCCGTTGGTGTCATAGAGCCTGCAGCACGCACCAGCAATGGGTCGTCAAATAAATCGCGCAAACGTTTTAGCGCATTACTCATAGCCGGTTGCGTAAGAGCAAGTTTATTTGCAGCTTTTGAAACACTTTTTTCATCGATGAGTACATTTAAGTAAACTAACAAGTTGAGGTCGACGTTTCTTATATTCATATGGGCGTGTTGGCCTTTCAGGGTTGAAATTTGTTCAATCTAGGGGCGACTTAATCGCGGCGCGAGGTTTGCCACCTAGTGGGCTAAGTAAAAATCGAGCAACTAAGAGTTAATCGTCCCTAGAAAGAACCCTATGGGCAGTCTGTATTTGGCCTTTATGCAGCGTTAAAGTACATTTATGGGGAGTCACCACATTACATGTACTTTGCCTTGCTTAAAAACCAAATACACGGCTGCAAAATTAACCTCGAAAGGTCAATACGCCCAATAAATTCTATTTATACGCTTTATTAATTATCTAAATTAAAGCCTGCTTGCTAAGGTGTAAACAATTAATAAAAAATAACCGCCATAACTGGCATCAATATAAGTGCTGTATTTATGCAAAATAGGCTAACAAATCAATCTAATAATACGCTGCAAAACGTTATTGCCAGCAAGCTTGCACGATCTGTTTTTGCTGGATTTGAGGCGATGTTTTCGCAATTTTTAAATATTACACTGGGTGCGCAAAGCCGTTTTGAACAACGACAGTACCACAGTGTGCAAAGTGCTATGCGTGAGCGTTTACAGGTTTACGAGCGCGAAGTGAAAAACGTGAGTGAAGCCGTTAGAGTTATTGCTTACGCTGAACTTACTTGCCCACAAACGTGGCAGTTAGCTAAAAATATTTACGGCGATATGGTACAAAATCACGAAAATAAACCTATTGCGCATACTTTTTTTAATTCAACGTTTGGCGCAATTTGGGACGATAAAAAAATTCGTACTGTGCATTTGTTTGTATTAAAAGCAAAGTATCGTAGTGAGCCACGCTCTTATGAAAGCTTAGTTAGCAGGGTATCGCTACATAGTGGGTTTAATAACGCCGTTAAAACGCTTATTACTAATCAAGTATTTAGAGTGCCATTTAGTAATTTAGAACGCGATGTAGCCACATTACAAAGTACGTTAATGCAAGGCGCTAAGCAGCAATGCAAACAGGTGTACGAACTTATCAATTTAAACGACGGGTATATTGAATACGCCAACTCATTATTTTTTAGAAACAAAGCCTGTTATTTAATTGGGCGCTGCATTGCTAAAAATGGCGACAATATGCCTTTTGCTATCGCTATTTTAAATACCGATGAGGGACTAAAGCTTGATGCTGTAATGATTTGCGCCGATCAATTAAGTTTATTATTTGGTTTTGCACGCACCTATTTTATGGTTGATACCGACAAGCCCGCTCGTTATGTAGATTACTTAAGTGTGTTAATGCCACACAAACAACGCTTTGAGTTATTTAACGCCATTGGTTTTATAAAGCATGCCAAAACTGAGTTTTATCGGCACAAGGTTGATACAACTAAAAATAGCCCAGCCAACTTTAAGTATGTCACAGCAGCAGGGACGCCAGGTATGGTAATGCTGGTATTTACTATTGAAGGGCTAGATTACGTTTATAAAGTAATTAAAGACAAATTTAGTGCGCCAAAAACAGCCACCAAAGCACAAGTGAAAGAAAAGTATAACTTTGTAAAACAAGCCGATAGGGTTGGTCGTTTGGTAGACACACACGAATTTAGATATTTAGCGTTTGATTTAAGCCGTTTTAGTGATGAACTTCTTGAGCAGATGAAAAGCCAAATTGGCAGCAGCATAGTTATATCTGGCAAGGCACTAATTTTAAAGCACGTTTATGTTGAGCGTAAAATGACCCCGCTTAATTTATATATTAACCAATGCGATAACAAAACCTTAGAGAGCGTGATGCATGACTACGGTAAAGCAATTAAAGAGTTAGCGGGCGCTAATATATTTCCGGGCGACATGCTAATGAAAAACTTTGGCGTAACGCGATGGGGGCGAGTGGTGTTTTACGACTTTGACGAAATTTGCCCGCTTACCGATTGTAACTTTAGAGACGTGCCACAAACCCAAAATGCACTCGAAGAGCTAAGTAGTAACTCGTATTTTGATATAGCTGAAAACGATATATTTCCGAGCCAATTTAAGGTGTTTTTTAGTGCCAACGATATTGCGTTTAACTATTTTAATAATAAGCACAGTAACTTGTTTTTAGCGACGTTTTGGCAGAGTTGTCAGCAACAAATACATAATGGTTATCTACCCGATGTTTATCCTTACAAACAAAGTTGGCGCTTTTGAGGTTGTTTGAATCTGTGTTCATCCCCATCTATATGTTATTACAGTTTTTAAACTTGGAGTAATAATGAAATATATTTCTCATGAAGATGGCAACCTTGCATTTAGTGAAACCGAAAAACCGGTTTTAAAGAGCCATGAAGTACTTGTTAAAGTTGCAGCAATAGGTGTAAACCGTGCAGACAGTATGCAGCGCCAAGGTAAATACCCGGCCCCTGCGGGAGATAGCCCGATTTTAGGTTTAGAATGTGCGGGTACAGTTACTGAGCTTGGAAAAGATGTAGATAAAAGCTGGCTAAACAAGCGTATTTTTACGTTGTGCTCAGGTGGTGCTTATAGCGAATATGTAGCAGTTGATGCAAAACAGCTTATGGAATTACCCGATGATGTAACAATGGCAGAGGGCGCCGCAATAAGCGAAGTGTATTTAACGGCATTTGGCGCATTATTTGAGTTTGGTAAATTACAAAAAGGGCAAACAGCGCTTATTCATGCAGGTGCTAGTGGCGTAGGCGGTGCAGCAATTCAAATGGCTAAAAGCGCAGGTGCTACCGTGGTTATTACCGCTGGTACGGATGACAAATGCCAACACGCAAAAGAGCTCGGTGCCGATCATGCAATTAACTACAAAACCACCGACTTTGTAGAATATATGAAAGCAAATGAGTTAACAGCAAATGCAATTGTAGATCCTGTTTCGGGTAGTTACTTAAATAAAAATGCCGCTATTGCAGCCATGGATTGCCAAATTATAATGCTTGCATTTTTAGATGGACGTTTTGCAGAAGTTGATTTTGCGGCACTTTTACAAAAGCGTATTTCGTTTCATGCCTCAACGCTTAGAAATCGTAGTATTGAGTTTAAACGCCAGGTACGCGACGACTTTGTAGCACGCTTTTACAATGATATTGCCACTAAAAAGTACGACTTTAACCTGTATAAAACATTGCCTTGGAGCGACGCAAACGAAGCCCATGCTATTTTAGAGCGCAATGAAAACGCAGGAAAAGTGGTTTTACTTGTAGAGTAACTCTTTAATTTTAGGGTTTAGCCCATATACTAAGCCCTATAAAAAATATTTAAGGTTTAATAATGAATCCAATACTAGCAATACTTAAAGAGCACAATGTAAGCGACGAAAAAGTAAAAGCATTGTTTGAAGCGTTTACTCAAAACCCAATGATGGCAATGGCGCTTGTTCAAGAGCTTGGTATTCCGCCAGAAAAGTTACAACAATTAATGGCAGTCGTGATGACTCAACCGCATCTTATTAAAGAAGCGACTGACGAACTTGGTTTAGATTTTGAAAAAGTAAAAGAAGCGAAAGAAAAACTAAATCAACAGTAATTGATAATCTAATTTTCAGATTGATCATATAGCAAGGTAAGCAACGACCTTGCTATACCCGCCGTAAAGCACACACTTTTTGTTACACTCTACATTGAACTGCTCAGCATTTAGTTAGTCATAATAATACTTAATTAACGCAGGGAAATAATATGAAACCGCTTTATAAGTTTTGGAAAAACAACCGATCTCTTATCGTATTTATTGCACTAATGAGCGTATTTAGAAGCGCTGTAGCCGATTGGTACGAAGTGCCAACAGGCTCAATGAAACCAACAATTCAAGAAGGTGACAGAATACTTACCGATAAAATGGCCTATGATATTCGTGTCCCATTTACGCATATAAAACTACTTAAACTAGCGGACCCACAAACCGGTGATATTATTGTTTTTGACTCACAAGCTGCTGATAACCGTTTAATTAAACGTGTAATTGGTGTGCCAGGGGATACGGTTGCGCTTGAAAATAATGAGCTCATTATTAATGGTAAAAAACTTAATTATGCAGATCAGCAAAGCAACATAGACTCGCTTGATAAAATCGAAGATTTAAACGGGTTAGCGCATTCGATAAGAGTGGCAAATATTCCTTCACGTTTATCGGGCTTTGACGCAATTACAATTCCTGATGATTATTATTTAGCAATGGGCGATAACCGCGACAATAGCGCTGACTCGCGTGTAATAGGTTTAATTCCGCGTAATGAGTTATTAGGAAAAGCAGAGCGCGTTATAGTCTCACTTGATTACGATAACTATTACCTACCAAGAAAAGACCGCGTATTGAAAAAGCTCAATTAAAAAAGATGATTAATTTTATAGTTAAAATATAACTGCCTATTTAGGCAGTTCACTTATATATTTTTTTACAAGCTTGGTAAGAACACTACGCTCTTGTTCAGTATTTAATACCTTACAAAAATCGCCACTGACTGCAGCGCCACAAGCACCTGCTTCAAACCACTGAGATATATTATCTAAATTCACACCACCAACAGGCATTAATTGTGCTTCTGAAAAAGGACCGGTTAATGCTTTAAAGTAACCGACGCCCATACTGCCGGCAGGAAATACCTTAATAATATCAGCGTTATATTCAATTGCATTTGCTACATCGGTAGGTGTTAGTGCGCCCATTAATACGGGTAACCCGTACTGGTGGGCAAGTTCGACAACCGATTTGTTGGTATTTGGCGTTACGATAAACTGCGCGCCCGCATCAATAGCTTGCTGGGCAAGGGTGGTGTTAATTATTGTGCCAGCACCAATAAGTGCGTTTTTATGCGCTGCGCGAGCTTTTGCTATTTCTTGCTCAAAGCCAGGTGTGTTTGAAGTGATCTCTAATGAGTGTATGCCCGCATTTATTAAACAATCAATTAATGGAGCTACATCGGTTTGTTGTTTTAAGCGCAGTATGGCGACTAATTTGTGTTGCTTTATTTGGCTACTTACTTTTGTTCTGTTGGTATCTAAAATTTGGGTCATAATTACAATTCACTTTATTTAATGCAAAGGCATTTGTATAAACGGCTAGGCTTAATATACGACTAAACATTACTTTTGCCCATAAAAAAACCGCTGATGTATCAGCGGTTTTTATTGTATGAGTAATATTACATTACGCGCATACCAGGCTCTGAGCCGTCATCTGGGTTAAGAATATAAATTTCTTTTCCGCCAGGGCCTGCTGCTAATACCATGCCTTCAGACATACCAAAGCGCATTTTACGAGGCTTAAGGTTAGCAACCATAACGGTTAGCTTGCCTTCGATATCCTCAGGTGCATAAGCTGATTTAATACCCGCAAACACTTGGCGAGTTTCGCCGCCTAAATCAAGTGTTAGCTTAAGTAGTTTATCTGCGCCTTCTACGTGCTCTGCTTTAGCAATCTTAGCTACGCGTAAGTCTACTTTTGCAAAATCATCGAATTCAATTTCGTCGCTAATTGGCTCTTTTGCAAGTGGGCTGTTAGGGTCAATTGTTACTTTTGGTGCTAAGCTTTCTTTAGATTCTTCAACCATTTTGTTCACTTTATCCATTTCAACACGTTGCATTAACGGTTTAAATTTATTGATAGGGTGGCTTACTAGTGCATTTTGAACGCCGTCCCATGCAAGGTCGTCATTTAAAAACGCTTGTACGTTATCAGCCATTCCTGGTAACACGGGTTTTAAGTAAGTAATTAAAATGCGGAACAAGTTAAGACCAAGAGAACACACTTCGTGTGCTTCTTGTTGCTTAGTTTCGTCTTTAATTAATACCCAAGGCGCTGCGCCATCAATAAATTGGTTTGCTTTGTCGGCAAGCGCCATTATTTCGCGAATTGCGCGGCTGTAATCGCGGTTCTCGTAGTGTGTTGTAATGCTCGGTGCAGCAGCTTGAAACTCTGCTAACAGCTCTGGTTGCATAATAGTGCTGCTTAGTTTGCCATCAAACTTTTTAGTAATAAAGCCAGCACAACGGCTCGCTATGTTGACTACTTTACCTACTAGGTCTGAATTTACGCGCTGTGCAAAGTCTTCTAGGTTTAAATCCAGATCAACAATACCGCTGCTTAATTTTGCTGCGTAGTAGTAACGTAAGTACTCTGGGTTTAAGTTATCTAAATAAGTACGCGCTTTAATAAACGTACCCTTTGATTTAGACATTTTTTCGCCATTCACAGTTACAAAACCATGAGCGAATACGTTAGTTGGCTTTCTAAAATTAGCGCCTTCTAGCATTGCTGGCCAAAATAAGCTGTGGAAGTAGATAATGTCTTTACCAATAAAGTGGTAAAGCTCTGCATCTGAACCTTCAGCCCAAAACGCATCAAAGTCGAGGCCTTTTTCGTCACATAGGTTTTTAAAGCTCGCCATGTAACCAATAGGTGCATCTAACCAAACGTAAAAATATTTGCCTGGTGCATTTGGGATTTCAAAACCAAAATAAGGTGCATCACGGCTAATATCCCATTGCTGCAAGCCATCGGTAAACCATTCGTCTAGCTTGTTAGCCATTTCTTGTTGAATAGTGCCCGAGTGTAACCACTCCTTTAGCATGCCTTCAAATGCTGGCAGGTCAAAAAAGTAATGCTCAGAATCTTTAAGTACAGGTTCTGCGCCTGACATTACAGAACGCGGATTAATAAGTTCGGTAGGGCTGTATGTAGCACCACACGAATCACAGCTATCGCCGTTTTGGTTTTCAGACTTACACGTTGGGCAAGTACCTGTTACAAAACGGTCTGGTAAGAAAATACCTTTTTCAGGGTCGAATAATTGCGAAATAGTGTGCTTTTTAATATGACCGGCATCGTTTAGGCGGTTATAAATAAGTTCGCTTAATTCTTTGTTTTCTTGGCTGTGCGTGCTGTGGTAGTTATCAAATTTGATATTAAAGTCAGCAAAGTCGCGTTGGCGCTCTATGCTCACTTGTTTTACCATTTCTTCAGGCGTGATCCCTTGCTTTTGCGCATTAAGCATAATTGGCGTGCCGTGGGCATCGTCTGCGCAAACATAATAAGCTTCGTGGCCTTGTAGTTTTTGAAAACGTGACCAAATATCAGTTTGAATATATTCCAATAAATGACCTAGGTGAGTAGGGCCATTTGCATAAGGTAATGCGCTGGTAATCAGGATCTTTCGCTGCGTCATAATCATTCCGAATTGAGGATAAAACGCCGTTTTTATTATGCAAACGGCAATTATCATTAATTTATCTACAAGCTATCTGCTTAGAGTGCGCACAGCTTATGGATTTTTATTAATTGACTGGTGTTAATGCCCTGAATGTTACATAATTCCGTGGCACTTTTCATCAAAGAAACGCTATTTAATTGCTATGTTTGGACTGTCGAAACTATTCTCTTCTAAATCGGTGCAAAAACAACCGATTATTACTGCCTTAGCGGCATATCGTAGTGCGGCTTTTGCTGTCGGTATTGACGAAAGCTTCATTGATACTATTACTCAAAATGACGATAAATCACTACAAATTAAATTAACCCTGCCATTTGCTGGGCAATCAGAAATGCCTTTAGTTGAGCAACACGTATGTGAAAGCTTGGAAGTGCCTGTAACAATTAGCGCCAAGGTTATCATTAAAGAGGCAGCTAAGTTTAAGGCGATTAAACATATTGTGCTTATTGCCTCAGGCAAAGGTGGAGTAGGTAAGTCAACTACTGCTGTTAACTTGGCAGGCGCGCTTAAAAATGAAGGCGCAAAGGTGGGTATTTTAGATGCTGACATTTATGGCCCATCTATCCCAATGCTTTTAGGATTAGTGGGCGCAGAGCCCGTCACTAAAGATAACAAACAATTACAGCCTTTTGATGCAAACGGCATTAAAGCGCAATCAATCGGTTTTTTAGTGCCAAGTGATGATGCTACCGTATGGCGTGGGCCAATGGCGTCAGGTGCGCTGAGCCAATTGCTAAACGAGACTGATTGGGGCGAGCTTGACTACTTAATTGTGGATATGCCACCGGGTACCGGTGATATTCAACTTACAATGAGCCAAAAAGTACCAGCGAGTGGTACTGTTATTGTCACTACACCGCAAGACTTAGCCCTTGCCGATGCGCAAAAAGGCATTGCTATGTTTAATAAAGTAAACGTACCGGTGCTTGGCTTAATAGAAAACATGAGCCACTACATTTGCAGCCACTGCGGTGAGGCAAATCACGTATTTGGTAAAGACGGCGCACAAAAACTGGCGCACAAGCATGGCGTGCCTGTACTTAGTCATATTCCTCTTGCCATAGATATACGCGAGTATTCTGAGCAAGGTAAACTTATTGCCAACGATAACAACGCCGCAATAAGCAAAACATACAGCGCAGCAGCGAGGCTAATAGCCAGCACGCTTTATTATCAACAGCATCACAATTCGATTGAAATTGTGATTACGGAAGATTAAATAATAATGAGACTTTCAGACACACATATTAATGAATACTTAAGCGATGGCCGCATAGTTATTGAGCCTGCACCAACGAGCGAGATGATTTCCGGTGTAACGGCCGATTTACGCTTGGGTAATAAATTTAGAACTTTTAATGCGCATAATGCCGCATATGTCGATTTAAGTGGTCCAAAAGATCAGTTAAATAAAGCCATGGAATCGATCATGAGTGAAGAAATAGTGCTTGATGAAGGTGAAGCATTCTTTTTACACCCAGGTGAACTTGCACTAGCTATTACCCATGAAAAAGTAACGTTGCCAGCAGATATAGTAGGTTGGTTAGATGGACGCTCATCGCTTGCGCGTTTGGGTTTAATGGTGCATGTAACAGCGCACCGAATAGACCCAGGCTGGAGCGGTAATATTGTTTTAGAGTTTTACAACTCAGGTAAATTACCACTGGCGCTTCGCCCACTGATGAAAATTGGGGCTATGAGCTTTGAAATGTTATCGGGGCCGTGTGAAAACCCATACAATATTCGTAAAGATGCAAAATATAAAGATCAAAGCAGCGCAGTAGCAAGTCGTATTAGTGACGACAAATAATCACCAAATATAGGCATTACTCGTCTATTTTATGAAGCGCATAGCCCAGTAGTTCAAAATACTGGTTAAGCGCTTCATTTGCTTTATTAATATGCTCACTATTTGGGTATATTAAATTACTACTTTTTAAGCCTCCCACTAAAAAGCTATTTTTTATATATGTGTGGCCTTCAATACAGGCTTCAAAACACCGTGCTGCAAGCTCTTCTGGCATGCTCATATAATTCATATTGTGGGCTTTATCGTGTTCTATACACGTTTGTACAAAGTTATTTGCATCAATACCATCTTCATCTAAAAATACATGTTTATAAAAACTGTTCAAAGCATTATTAAGTGGATGCGATAAATTAGGCGTGTTTGAAAGCCACAATTTTGAGGCAAAGCCAAAGCGGGGTTTTGCTGCAAATAAATGCTCGCTTATATGATGGTCAAATGCATGGAACCATTCGTGAGCAAGTGCACCACCGCCTGCATTTTTTGCAAGAGCAAGTGTTTGAGAGGCTGCATTATAATGCGCTTGCACACCTTTTTGACCACCATGACCAAATGCAAAGTTAAGCTTGCCGCGCAGGCCAATAGCTTTGGGCGGTAAATGCAGTATTTGCGCAAGATCCGCCAGCGCATCGTAAATTAAATTGGCGCTAATGTAGCGCTCTTCTTTAGTTACCCATTTACCAACGACCATAGATCTAAAGCCGAAGGTATCTCTTATATCGCTAAAGTCGACTTGGTCGTCAAAGCGATAGTCGGGTCCTTGGCGAGTAAAGCCACGTTTTAGTCTGTTAGGGTAGTTACGCATTGCAAGTTTCATATAGTAACGAGTTTAATCTAAGTAACGTGCTTTTACGTGCTCGGGCATGTGTTGGGTTTGTTTTTGTATTAATTCATTAAGCGCATTATAAAGTGGTGCGGGATTTAGCTGCTCTATTAAAAACAAACTATGCGCTACAGCTTCAAGTGTGGATAGGCTGTCGGCCCGAGGGGCTTTACGAATAGCATAACGATTTTTAGGTAGCTGTTTAAAACTGACCGTTTTAAATTTATTAAGTAATGTGGTGAGTTGCAAAATTTTGTAGGCTTTTTTCCATGTACCATCAACCACGATTAAATGGGTGACGTTTTTTATACTAGGCTGCTCAGCGCTATCGTCTAAATTTATAGCGTGTTCGTTAGGGTAGAGTAAAACAGTTGAGCTTACTGGCAGTGTTTTTAGTATGGAAAAGTCATCATTATTTTCGCCTTTGATTATTTGGCAATCAGTTAGGCATAAATTGAGTAGTTTAGCTGTATTTTTTGCTGTTTTTTCTTCACTCGGGTGCTGTAGAATAATAACCGTAACTTTGTTGTTTATATTTGTAATTGCGTTGCAAATACAGGTGTTTAGTGAAAAATTACAATGATTACAAAGTGTGCGTGCCATTTAATAAACTTTTTGTTGCCAGTATGATCCTCGCAATTATACATTTATAAGGTAATTAAGTTGGTTTTTTTACGCATCAATATAAAGTAGTACTATTAAACTGTAACTTACATGGATTGTTTTAAGGGCTTAAAATATGACAGAAATAAATATTGATACATCAGCATTAGAGAGTATGGAATCGTTATTGGGTGAGCAGTTTGCTGATACACTTGATTTTTGCTGCTCAGAGTTTGAACGTTTAGGCTCAGAAGTTTTAGCAACCATTGGTAAAGATAAAGAAGCAGCTATTCGCCACTCCCATAGTTTAAAATCGAACGCGGCGCAGTTTGGCGCTTCAAGCCTTGCTGAAGTATCGCGTGTTATTGAGCAAAATTTAAACGTAGATAACTTAGCTGAAGCTATCGACGCATCTAATAGCTTAATGGCTCAAGTAACAGGCTCTCAAGCTAAGCTAAATGAATGGTTAGCATCTCGCTAATTATTGAAGTTGAAACGTGAATTTATTTCAGTATTAAGTAATCAAATACACTGGCATTTTACGCCTTTACTAGGTTAGTCTAAAGATTCACTAGGGCGTGTTGATCTTTCGGGATTGAATTTGCAACGAGTGTCTGGTTTTTAGGTTAGGCAGAGCCTATGCAGTGTGGTTTTTCCACATAAATAGGCGATAACAACACATAAAAACCAAACACGCATTGCCCAGAGGGTTCTTCCTAGGGGCTATTTTCTCTTTGTTACTCAATTTTTACTTAGCCCACTAGGTTACAAATCTCGCGCCGCGATTAAATCGCCCCTAGGTTGAACAAATTTAATCCATAAAGTCAATACGCCCTAAAGAGGTAAAAATGTCTGATATTAAAAAGAGTCACAAATTAGAATGTGTATGTTATGACATTCGTGGGCCGGTTTTAGCACAAGCTAAAAAAATGGAAGACGAAGGTCAAAAAGTATTAAAATTGAATATAGGTAATCCGGCTGCTTTTGGTTTTGATATGCCAGAAGATATGCACCGCGATATTATCCGCAACTTATATTCAGCCCAAGGTTACTGTGACTCTAAAGGCCTCTATTCAGCCCGCGTGGCTATTTATCAGCACTACCAACAACGTGGATTACATAATTTAGATGTAGATAACATTTATATTGGTAATGGCGTAAGCGAACTTATTCAAATGATCACCCAAGCGCTATTAAATAATGGCGATGAAGTGCTTATTCCAGCTCCAGATTATCCACTTTGGACTGCTTCTGTCACGTTATCGGGTGGTAATCCGGTGCATTATTTATGTGATGAAGAGCAAGATTGGTTTCCGGACATTGCAGATATAAAAAGCAAAATAACATCTAAAACTAAAGCGCTGGTATTAATCAATCCTAATAATCCGACAGGTGCGGTTTACAGTGACGATTTGCTAATGCAATTAATTGATATAGCGCGTGAACATAAACTACTGCTATTGAGCGATGAAATTTACGAAAAGATTTTATACGATGATATAACGCATACTTCAATCGGCTCACTTTGTGATGATGTACCAATCATTACTTTTAACGGTTTAGCTAAAACTTACCGTGCAGCGGGGCTGAGAATGGGGTGGATGGTGCTAAGCGGTCGTACCTCAGTTATGGATGATTTACGCAAAGGTCTTGAAATACTTTCATCTATGCGTTTGTGCGCAAATGTACCTGCGCAATATGCAATTCAACAAGCGTTGGGCGGCGTGCAATCAATTGATAATTTGATTAACCCAGGCGGGCGCTTATACGAGCAGCGCGATATAGCATGGCGCGGGTTAAACGCTATTGAAGGCATTAGTTGTAAAAAACCTAAAGGCGCGCTTTATGCGTTTGCCAAAGTAGATACAGCACTTTTTAACGTTAAAGATGATGAAAAGATGATGTACGATTTGCTAAAAGCCGAAAAAATATTACTTGTACATGGCAGGGCGTTTAATTGGCCCGAGCCGGATCATTTTAGGTTGGTATTTTTACCAAGCAAAGATGATTTATCCGATGCGATGTTAAAAATGAAGCGCTTTTTTAAAGACTATCGCCAAGTATAGCTATTAAAAAAATAAAAAAACGAGCCAAATTTGGCTCGTTTTTTACTTTAGTCATGAATATATTAGCTAATACGCTTTATCTACACGCACCGTGTTGTCGTTCAAGTAAACTAATCTTACGTTATCACCTTTACCAAAACGCATTGATTGGTCTTGATCTTGAACAACCATAAACTGATCGCCGTTTTCAACTTGTATTAATAACTCTACAAAATTATTTTGCTGATAATGACTTTGCTGCTGCCTGTTATGTGCAACACTGCCGCCAATTACCGAGCCTAATATTGTTGCTACTGTGCGGCCGCTACCGCCACCAAACTGGTTGCCTACAACACCGCCGAGTAATGCACCGCCGAAGGTTTTCCAGCCGTTGTTTTTGTCTTGAATGATTTCTTGTTCGGTAATATTGCGGACCGATTTTACGTCACCAAATAAAACTTGCTGCACAGGGACTGCTTTATTGCGCTCGTATTTAGCAAACGTAGGCGCACTTATTATAAGTAAGGCGCACATAATTACAGTAATTGCTTTCATAATTTGCTCCTATTGGCTACCAGCCAAAGGTTGATTTTTCTTTCGTTTTACGAATTTCAGTTTCGTCTGCCCATTCAACTAGGCCGCTTTCCATATCCATTAGACGCATCGTAAATTTATAGTATACGTCTGATTTATCAGCATTTGATTTAACGATACTTGATAAATTTCCGTATAACATATATTGCGCGCCAATTTGTTTACCAAATGCAACGGCTGTAGCAGGGTTAACAAGGGCATCTTCGTTTTGAAACGTTAATTGCTCACGTACTGACTCAACACGAGTCATATCTACAAAACGGAACTTACCGCTGCGTAGCATTTGTGTTGAGATTGAATCGGTGATTGATTCAGTATCAATGTGTTCACTGGTTTTGTTTTTAATACGCTCAACAAATACTACAGGGCGTTTATTAGCGGTCATTGTGCCAACAACGGGTGAGCTGAGTAATGAATCGGTCATTTGGCTCGCTACTTTTTGTAAGTCAGTAGAGCCAAAATTAATATCGGTTGTTTCTACTGCTTGTGCATCGCCATAACTTACTACGGCTTTATTAGCACAGCCACTTAATACTAAAGCGCTCAAGCCAACTAAAGCGTAAGTTGATGCTGTTTTAAATTTGTTACTGATGATCATGGTTGTTTCCTTTAATCTTTAAATTCTTGTGATTCGGTAGACACTTCTCTTACTGCTAAAGAAAAGGTAACTGCATCAGAGCTTGGTGCTAAGCCCGGTAATTGTGTTTTTGCAAAACCAAATAAGGTGAGTGCTTGCCAAGGTGAGTGGTTGCCTTTAATAACAAAGCCGTCTTTATCAAACCAATTAAATTGATACTGTAAATACTGTGATTTTTTATACTGACTCGAAAGTGTCACTACCACATCGGTTAACTGGTTTGTTTGACGGGTCTTTATGTCAGTTATAGTCAGCTTTTTACTTAAAGCTGGGTTATCAACACGTAATTGCTCATTAAACTGGCTTTTATTTTGTTCAACAGAAATACCGGATGTAATCGGTTTACTTGAACATGCACTTAGCATTAGTACTGCTAATAATGGCGCTATGTATTTCATGATGGCTCCTAAAGTTGAACTACGTGGTAATTAAAGTAGTTATTGATAGAGGTTAAGTAAATTAACGTTAACCCTTGCTTACTAATGGTGAAATTTATAGGCGCTTGTGTGCCTATATGCAGAGAATGCTCACCTGTATTTAGGTTTTGCCTTGCAACACTTATTTGATTTGGAAGCGTAAGCCAACTGCGTGTATCAGCTTGCTCAGATGCCAAATTATAAATATTGGCAATTATGTTACCTACATCACCGGCGCTGCGAGCAAACTCTGCACGCACTTTTTCTTTTGCCACTAACCTAAGTACTTGACGGGCTACTTTTGCAGGTATTTGATCTTCTAATGTTTTGGCTGCAAGTGCTTCAATGTGTACCAGTGGACTAAGCGTTAAGCTTTGTGCATCAATGTTTATGGTGTTAAGACGGCGCACATAGGCGTTATCTTTATATACCGGCATTGCTAGGCTATAAAAGCGTGCATCGCCACGTGATGAATAAATTGGTAAGCGCAGTTTAAATTCATCTTGTTTTGGTACTAAGCCTTGTTCAAATAAAACAATCACTTCGCCTTGTGATGAAGAAATAGTTGGCGCATCACTAAAACGTTTTTTGAATTCACTTAAGTCTTGCGCAAACCCTTGTTTTTTAGCAAGGCGTATTACGTCCTGTTGTAAATAAATATTGTTAGGTTGTATAGCGAGTGCTTTTTTATAATCAATATAAGCATCGTCGTATTGTTTAGCACTTTGGTAAAGCAAAGCAGATAAGTAAAACGAGTAGGCATTTTGAAAGCCATTTTTTACATCCCTGGTTACATTGTTCATACTCGGGTAGTGCTGTTGCGCTTCTTTTATTGTTGAGTCGACTTCAGTTTGATTTTCTGCAAGTGCATCAACTTGTACTTTATTAGCTCTACGAATTTCTACTAAAGCGCCTTCAATATCATTTTTATATACATAGTTAAGTGCTTTATAGCTATGAAGCATGCTCATTTCGTAAGCAGGTGGAACATAGGTAATGGCTGAGTCGTTAGTAAATAACGCATTACTTTGTTCAAGCCCTGCACTTACCTGTATTTTGGCGGCTTCACGTTTTTTTGCATTTGCGTATACACATTCTCGAATTTGCTTTGTGCATCATTTTCTATATTCGCTAAGTCGTTTAAACGAGCTTGCTCGAGTTGGTTGAGTAAGTAGCTGCTGTGCAGGGGGCTATTATTAGCAATAAGGGATTGCGCTTCTTCGATATTATTTTTCTCGATCGCATTTCTTATTGGTGTCATTTGCGTGGCATAGTCATTAAATAGGTCACTAAAACCTATTGTGCTACACCCACTTAAAATAAAACAAAAGCTTAAAGTTATACTTAGGCGCACTGCGCACTCCTCTTAATTTACCTACATACATTAACATATTATTTTTAGCTAGATGTGTGAAATATTGTAAAAAATCGTAGAGTAAAATTGCCTGCTAATCTAGAAATATAAGATCACACTGGTGAACAAAACGTGAACTCTATTAATTTTTTATCAACTACACTGAAATAGTAATTTAGCTTTTACGGTCTAGCTATTTGTTATATCACTTAGAGGAAATAAAAAATGAAAAAGTTCACAGGTGCAGCAATGGCTGTAATGGTTGCAGGTTTAGTTGGTTGTAATGCAACAGAGGCAGAAACATCACCATCAAGTTCTGTTGCAAATAATGGCGCAACAACTGATTTAGTTCATTGTTACGATGCAAATGTGTGTGGCGGTCATAACGACTGTAAAACAGCTGAAAATGCATGTGCTGGTCAAGCATCATGTAAAGGGACTGGTTTTGTAGCTATGCCTGCAAAAGCGTGTGCTGACGTTGGCGGTAAAGTAAAAGATAAATGGGTTGGCAGTGTAGCTAAAGCTGATTTAGTACATTGTAATGATGTAAATGTGTGTGGCGGTCATAACGATTGTAAAACAGCTAATAACGCGTGCGCTGGACATGCATCGTGTAAAGGGACTGGTTTTGTATCAATGCCAGCAAAAGCATGTGGTGACATTGGTGGTTCTGTAGGTAGCTAATACCAATTTTATTAAAAATATGATCTTTTTATCGCATTAAATAGCACACTTATTGCGTTATTTTCTTAGCGCTATAATAGATCACTAATTTAATGCAATTGGTATAAAAATTTATCGAACGCATAAAATAAGCCTGAACGATGTATTTTATTATTCAGGCTTATTAAGGAAGTTTATGACAAATCGTTTTTTAGGTTTTGGTTTAGGACTAAGAGCCCCTCATTTTGAGCAAATTATTGCAGAGAAACCAGCTGTAGATTGGTTTGAAATTATTTCAGAAAACTATTTTGTAGCCGGTGGAAAACCTTGGCATTATTTAAATAAAATCAGATCTGATTACCCCATTGTGATGCATGGTGTATCAATGTCGATTGGTAGTACAGACGCAATCAACAAAGACTATTTAAATCAGTTAAAAAACACCATTGCAAGAGTAGAGCCGCAGTGGGTGTCTGATCATTTATGCTTCACTCAAGTTGGCGGCATAAATAGCCACGATTTACTGCCAATGCCTTACACCAATGAGGCGCTTGAACATTTAGCTAATAAAATATCGCAAGTTCAGGATTACCTAGGCCGAGAGATGATTTTTGAAAATGTGTCGAGTTATTTAACATACAACGCTTCACAAATTAGTGAGTGGGAATTTTTAGCGCAATTACATAAGCAAACTGGCTGTAAGTTTTTAATGGATGTAAACAATGTTTATGTAAGTGCACGTAATCACGACTTTAACGCAATGGATTATTTATCGGCTATTCCGAGTACTGCTATTGCGCAAATTCACTTAGCAGGACATCAAGACTTTGGTACGCATATTATAGATACTCATGATGAAGATGTCCCAGATGCGGTATGGGACTTATATGCTCAGTATGCAAAAACATTAGGTCCTGTAAGTACTATGATTGAACGCGATGATAATATTGGCTCCCTTGATAATTTAATAACTGAGCTTGAGCATGCTAAAACGCTAGTGAAACCGTTTTGGGATATTGGAGCATGAGCGATTTAGCGAAGCTGCAACAACAGTTTATGGATTTACTGCAAGGTGAAAGTTCGGATATTAGCGAGCAAATTGCGCAGCAAGGGCAGTTAAATACACAACAGCGACTCTCTATTTATCAAAACGCTTATAAAATTCGTTTAAGAGCTGTTGTAGAACAAGATCACGAACAGTTGGGCATTTACTTAGGTGATGATTTATTTGAGATGATGGTTGATGGTTATTTAGCTTTATATCCTTCAACTCATACGTCACTACGAATTTTTGCAGAGAAATTACCTGATTACTTAGCCACCAATACTCCTTTTAACGATTACCCCATACTTGCAGATATAGCCAAATTTGAACGACTATTGCTAAGCGCGTTTGATGCAAGCGATAAAACATTACTCAATGTATCAGAGCTTGAAAGTATTGAACCACAGCAATGGCCAAATTTACTATTAAAATTACATCCAAGTGTACAGTTAGTCGCGTTTAATACGTTGGCGGTTGAAAGTTGGCAGGCAATAAAAGAAAAGCAAACACCGCCAGAACCAATAGCCTCAGAACCTCGCTTTTGGGTTATTGCACGTGATATTGACAGGCGTACACAATATTTAAGCGTTGATGCACAAGAGCATCGCTTACTGAATCTATTAAAACAAAACACACCCTTTGCACAGTTATGCCAATCCTGTTTAAATGAGCTCCCTGGTGAGCAAATCGCTGGGTTTTTAATTACTAAAATTAATCAGTGGCTTGAACGTGGTTGGTTAATTAACGAGTAAGTTTAAACAACAATGTTTTTTTGTTGCAAAGGAATTTTTTGAAAGCCACCATATACACAATCATTGCTTTAATTGCGTTTGCCGCAAATTCTCTTTTTTGCAGAATGGCTTTAGCCGAAGGCTATATAGATGCTTGGAGCTTTACAGTTATTCGCTTACTAAGTGGTGCAGCGTGTTTAGGCATTATAATGGCTATTTATACCCATAATTTAAAACGTAAAGGCACATTTAACCCCGCTATTATAAGTGACAGAGGAAGCTGGCGAAGCAGTATTAGCCTTTTGGTTTATGCACTTTGTTTTTCGATTGCTTACGTAGAGCTTGATACAGGCACTGGCGCACTTATTTTGTTTTCCGCTGTGCAACTTACTATGATTGGCTGGGGTATATATCAAAAAGAGCAGTTGAGTGTGCTTCAGTGGTGCTCGTTTATAGTGGCGCTAGGTGGCTTTGTATATTTAATGCTGCCATCTGCTGCAGTGCCTTCACTGTTTGGTGCATCACTTATGGCACTCAGCGGTATAGCATGGGGTATTTACAGTATTCGCGGTAAAGTGTGTGTATCGCCACTGCGTACTACTGGGTTTAACTTTATAAGAAGCTTAGTTGCTATCCCTGTTTTATTACTCGTAGGTATGAGTTATTTAAAAAATATCAGTATTGAAGGGGTGTTACTTGCGTGTGCCTCGGGTGCGATAGCATCTGGGATTGGTTACAGTGTTTGGTATGTGGCTATGCCACTGCTTAAAAGTACCCAAGCTGCTGTTGTGCAGTTGTGTGTGCCGGTACTTGCAGCCATTGCCGGTGTTTTGTTTTTATCTGAGCAGGTAACAATGGAGTTTGTAGTCGCAAGCTCCTTAATATTAGGGGCCGTGCTGGTGTTTATTTTAAATAAAAAGAAGGCTTAATATAACCTAACCTTCTTTTAGGTGTGGGCTTACGTTTGTTACAAAGCGTGTATAAATAGCAGGTAAGTTATCAAGTATTGCCTGCTTGCCCTGTAGTTCACTGTTTTTTATACATTCAAAAAGTACTTGCTCGCTAAGTTTATTCACTAATAATTGTGATTGCTTAATATGGCTTATATGCCAAAACTCAGGTGCGACGCCACCTAAATCATGCTGGTAAGGGCGATAAAAGCCAAATTTAACTAAGTTAGTATCAAGCCAATTAATTAAAGGCGCAAAAGGCCCACCTTGTAGGTATTCATCAGGTGCTAGCTGCAGTTTATAATCATCACTTACCGCAGCTTTATCAAACACATCTAAGTCAGTCCCTAAATGATGCCTGCTTGCCCCAGGTAGTGCAGAGTAGAGCATTATTGCTATACATTTATCAATCTCGCTTAGCTTAGTTAAATCTACAACTTCTTGCTGTTTATTATAAACAGGTCGACTACCTAAAAACTTATTATTCCAAATAATTGACTGACGTTCAAAGTCGCGAAAACTTGAGGCAATAGTAAGATCAAATCCCGCTTTTTGAGCTGCACTTTGCAGCGCTAAAAAGTCGCTAATAATAGCGCTGTGCAAGCGATGATTTTGTATATCAGTTAAATGTGTATCACTTTGCCCTGTAATACACATTATTGGTGTTGGTTGAGTGGCATCCATTATGTTAAAAGTTGCTCTAATATTTGCTCGTAAATGTTGGTAAGGGCTATTAAATCATCGGTACTTACGCATTCATCTACTTTATGAATAGTAGCGTTACGTGGCCCTAGTTCAATTACTTTAGCACCTGTTTGCGCAATAAAACGCCCGTCAGATGTGCCACCTGTGGTTTCTAGGTTTGTGGTTAAACCGGTTACCGATTTAATAGCATTGACTGTGGCATCAACAAGGGGGCCGTGCTCGGTAATAAAAGGCAAACCATTTACTATCCAACTTAATTCATAATTTAAGTTATGCTTTTGTAGAATGTCATTTACACGTTGTTGTAATTGCTCATGCGTTACTTGCGTACTAAATCTAAAGTTAAACTGTATTTCTAGTTCACCCGGGATCACATTACCAGCACCTGTGCCGCCATTAATATTTGAAATTTGAAAGCTGGTAGCAGGGAAGTATTCATTTCCGTTATCCCACACCGTTTGGCTAAGTTCAGTAAGTGCAGGGGTTGCTAGATGAATTGGGTTTTGTGCTAAATGTGGGTAGGCTACATGCCCTTGTACGCCCTTAACGGTTAAAAAAGCGGTGAGTGAGCCTCTTCGACCATTTTTAACAACATCACCTAGTACATCTTTTGATGAAGGTTCGCCAACTAGGCACATATCGATTTTTTCACCGCGTGCTTCTAGCGTATCAATTACACGAGTCGTCCCGTTTACAAATGGACCTTCTTCGTCAGAAGTAATTAAAAATGAAATTGAACCTTTATGATCTGGGTGCTTAGTAACAAAACGCTCGGTTGCTACAAGCATTGCTGCAAGTGAGCCTTTCATATCGGCAGCGCCACGGCCATGTAAGAGACCGTCTTTTATTAATCCTGAAAACGGCGGATGTTGCCAATTTTTTTCAGGGCCTGTTGGCACCACATCGGTGTGACCTGCAAAACAAAAGTGCGGTGATTGTGTGCCTTTTCGAGCCCAAGTGTTAAGTGTGTCGGTAAAAAATAATGGCTCTATATTAAAACCAACCGCAGCAAGGCGATCGTTCATCATTTGTTGGCAGCCAGCATCTTCGGGGGTTACTGACTCTCGTTGGATTAGCGCTTGAGCGAGTGCAATTACGTCAACAGTCATTATTTAAAAATCTCATCGTATTGAACTGCTTTAAAACCTAAATGGTAGCTGCCATTGTTTACGAGTACCGGACGTTTGATCATTGCAGGTTGTTCAACTAACAGTGAAATAGCACTCTCTTTAGTTAAGCTTTGTTTCTGCTCATCAGTTAATGCACGATAAGTAGTACCACGTTTATTAACAAGCTGTTCCCAATCAAGCTTATCAGCAAAGTCACTCACCATTTGCTCATTCACGCCATCTTTACGGTAGTCGTGAAAAGTAAATTCGACATTGTTATCGGTTAAATATTTTTTAGCTTTTTTAATCGTGTCACAATTGCTAATGCCGTATAAGGTAATCATAGATTTAATTCTTCTTAATAATAGTTAATAAAGTGTCTTCACCCGCTTGTAGCAGTGAGTGAGAGTAATGAAATGTACCAAGGTTGTGGCCATTTAGTAAAATTAGGCTAGCAAGCATAGGAGTATCAAGCTCTCGTAAATCAAAATAAGCAAGGCGTTGGCCTTTGATTATTTTGCTACCATTGAGCTGTGCTATATGAGTGTGTGTAATTGGTTGCGATGTTGAAATGGTTAAGTTGATTAACACTTTTAACCCATTTTTTGCTTGTAATATAAACTCCGTGCCTGCATTTTTTACCTGTAATAAAGTGCCATCAAAGGGCGCTAGAATTTTATGGTTAGTTAGTTGCACTATAATACCTGGCCCAAGTGTGCCAAAGCGAAACAAAGGTTCTGGATGTTCATTTAGCTCCAGTACTTTGCCTGAAAAAGGGCTGGTAATATTAATGGCGTTACGAGGTATTTTGTTTTGCGCAATATATTCTACTTTTTGTGCTTTCATAATTTATTCAGCCACCACATTGTAGCCATCTTTTTTTAGTGCCGTAATAGCTTGAAGTGCAGTTTGCTTTTTTACAAGTATGTAATCGGTGTCGTAGGTTGAAATTGAAAATATAGATATTTTAGCACGTGCTAATACGCCCGAAATATTGGCCATTATCCCGGTTAGCGAAAAACCAAGTGGGCCAACAACTTCAAGTGCTTGCCAATTTGGCTCTGTGTCTAGGCTGTTTATTTCAAAGCTACTAGGGCATACAATTGAAAGTTCGTCGTGGGTTTTAGAAATAAAAAACAACGGGAGTTTTAACAGCGCCGCAGGTATCTCGGCATCTATATCTAAGCTATGTATAGATAAAACGGTGCTGTGTAATTGTAATGTTTGTTTTGACATTAAAAACCTGCGAAACAGCAATATCGGTAGGTTTATAGTATAGATTATTAGCTTTAAATTAAAGGTGTAACAGTAACTAACCTGATAGTAAGTGAGTTAATTCCCGAAGGTAGAAAAACTTACCCACAATTTCTGTGGATAAGTATGGGGGTTGCAGGGTATAAATAGCCTAACTAGTTAATTATTAAGTAAATAATAGCTAGACTATAAAAAGCACATGTTAGTGTTGGTGTTTAATTAAGTGCTTCAGCTTGTGCTGCTTGAATGGCCGTTAGTGCAATGGTATACACAATATCATCAACTAATGCACCACGGCTTAAGTCGTTAACAGGTTTGCGCATACCTTGTAGCATTGGACCAATACTTATTAAATCAGCGCTACGTTGTACTGCTTTATAGGTAGTATTGCCTGTATTTAAATCAGGGAATATAAATACAGTCGCTTTACCTGCAACAGGGCTATTAGGTGCTTTTTTAAGTGCCACGTTTTCCATAATGGCTGCGTCGTATTGAAGTGGCCCATCAATGATTAAATCAGGACGCTTTTGCTGCGCTATTTTTGTGGCTTCGCGTACTTTTTCTACATCAGCGCCCGTGCCAGACGTACCCGTACTGTAACTGATCATAGCTACACGCGGTTCTATACCAAATGCAGCAGCAGAGTCGGCAGATTGAATAGCTATATCTGCAAGTTGTTCAGCATTAGGGTCTGGGTTAATCGCACAGTCACCATAAACTAACACTTGGTCAGGCAGCAGCATAAAAAACACGGATGATACTAACGATGATCCTGGCGCTGTCTTAATTAACTGCAGCGGTGGGCGAATTGTATTGGCAGTGGTGTTTACTGCACCCGACACTAAGCCATCTACCTTACCTTGCTCAAGCATCATTGTGCCAAGTACCACGTTATCTTGCAGTTGCTCTTGCGCGACTACGGCAGTTAGACCTTTGCTTTTACGAATTTCGACCATAGGCGCAATATAATCATTAATGATGCTTTTAGGCTCAATAATACTTACCTGTTCGTTAAGCTCAATCCCTTGTTGCTCTGCAATGCGCATTATTTCTTCGCGATCGCCAAGCAATATAGTTTTAGCAATGCCGCGTTGGCCACAAATAGCAGCCGCTTTAATAGTACGAGGTTCATTGCCTTCTGGTAGCACAACTGTTTTTCCGGCTTTACGGGCTTTGTCTGTTAACAAGTAACGAAATGCTGGAGGCGATAATTTACGTGTTTTACCTACGCTTTTTGCTAACGTGTCTAACCAGTCAGAATCAATATGTTCAGCGTTATGATCTTTTACTTTTTCAATTCGTTGGTCGTCGTCGTTTGGTACTTCCATATTAAAGTTATGCAGTAATAACGAGGTGCGCCATGTATCGCCATCAGTAGCGAGTATAGGCAAGCCAGTTTGCATAGCTTGCTCACACAAGGCCATAATACGTGGCTCTGGCTCAAAGCCACCGGTGAGTAATATAGCGCCAAGCTTAGTGCCATTCATAGCTGATAAACATGCAGCTACGAGTATGTCTGAGCGATCGCCTGGTGTTACCAATAAGGCACCTGGGGTAAAGTAATTTAAAATATTTGACACTGTACGCGCACAAAAAGTAATACGACGCAGGCGACGATGCAGCATATCGCCTTCGTTTATTATCGTTGCTTTTAAATACGCGCTTAAATCTTTTACGCGAGGTGCGACTAAGTCAAAATCCCACGGAATTGCACCAAGTAACATAAACGGGTTTTTTCTAAAAATAGGTAACGACGCTAAACGATTTAATTCGTTTTCAAGTTCTTCTGGTTTGTAGGTGTCAACTAAATCGGCGCGAGCGCGGCCCTCTTCATCAAGTGGCGCATTTACTTTATTAAAAATACAGCCAAGTACGCGAGGGTGATCAATTCCACCATAGTTACCCGCTGCGATTTCAAGGCGGTCTTCTATTTGTGTAATGCTGTAATTACCGGGGGTGAGTACAAATACAATGTCGGCGCCAAGTGTTTGTGCAATTTCACGATTTACACGTCCAGCGTAAGGTTGACGACGAGTAGGGACCATACCTTCTATGATGGCTACTTCATCGTCGTTTATTTTGCTCTCAAAACGCTCAACAATTTCCTCTAGTAGGTCGTCACCTTTGCCATCGCCAATCATTTGCTCTGCGTAATCGAGTGCAAAAGGTGTAGGTGGGTTAATCGGTGAGCCTTGGGTAACTATTTGCGTTGATTTTTCAGGGCCCGTTTCACCCGAGCGGGGCTGCGCAATTGGTTTAAAAAAGTTAACTTTAACTGTTTTTTGCTCAAGAGCGCGGACTAAACCAACAGAGACAGAGGTTAGACCAACACCTGTAGAGACAGGAATTAACATAATACGACGCGCCATATTAAAGCTCCTTTGCTATGTTTGCAGCATCAAGTGCAATAACCCACTCTTCATTTGTAGGCATGACAACGGCTTTACTACGTGCCTGTGAAGAGCTAATAATACCTTCTTGGCCAAAACGAGCATTAAGATTAGCTTGTTGATCGCAATCGAGTCCTAAAAAGGCAAGCTGTGAGATTACTTTTTCACGAATAGTATCAGAGTTTTCGCCAATACCGCCGGTAAAAATAATCGCATCAAGGCGTTGTAGTGGTACCATATAAGCGGCAATTTGTTTTGAAAGACGGTAGCAAAACATATCAAGCGCGAGTATTGCTTTTTTATTACCGGCAACAGCCGCTTCTTCGATTGTGCGGCAATCATTAGAAAGCTCGCTGATACCTAATAAACCACTTTTTTGATTGAGCAAGTTATCTATTTGCTGTGCAGTGTAATCGAGCTGCGTGGTTAAAAAGTTAAACAGGCCTGGATCTATATCGCCACTACGGGTGCCCATCATTAGGCCCTCTAGTGGTGTTAGGCCCATACTGGTATCTACACTCTTACCATTTTTAATAGCACACACTGAACAACCATTACCTAAGTGGGCACTGATAAAGTTACTTTGCTCAATAGGTTGATTAAGTAGTTTTGCTGTTTGGCCTGCAACATAAAAGTGGCTTGTGCCATGAAACCCATAACGTCTAACGCCAAATTCTGTATATAGCTTATATGGCAGTGCATAAAGGTAAGCTACTTCATTCATCGTTTGGTGGAACGCAGTATCAAATACGGCTATTTGTGGTAAGCCTTCGAACGATGCCTGTGCAGATGCAATGCCTAATAAATTAGCATGTCCGTGAAGTGGCGCAAGTGTTGCTGCCTGTGTAATACCCGCAATGACCTTCTCGTCAATCAAAACAGATTGCGTAAAATGCTCGCCGCCGTGCACAACACGATGACCCACAGCAATAAGTTGCTCATCTAAGCTATGATCTTTTATTAGGCTTACTAACGTATCTATTGCCTCTGCATGGGCTTGACCTGCTACTAAGTTAATGACAGTTTTAGCGCCGTTGAATTTATATTTTATAGAAGGAGTTGTTGCACCTAAGCGCTCTGCTAGACCAGATATAATTTCGTGGCCCGTGTTTGCATCAATAATGGCAAATTTTAAGCTGGAGCTACCACAATTTAGTACTAAAACGTGTTGTGACTTAGGGAGGTTGTTGGCATAAATTCATTTCCATAAACAAAATTTAGTAAGTGAACGTGAAACATTAATCGTTACACTCAGAGTGATAAATAAGGCTAAAACATTTAATTAAGCTAAACTAAAATGTAGCTGAATCAATGCGAAATATTTTACCCCAGTTATGGAATTTAGTTTAGTGTTTTGCACACTTTAACAGCAAAATTAAGCACTTTTACTGAGAAAGTAAAAGCCCTTAAAATTGTGTTACACTTTAGAGATAATCAATTTAGTATTGTGTTTTAATAGAGTCACTGTGAGGAGTCATGATGCAAAAAAGTGTGATGTCACAAGTACAAACAGGGCGGTTGTATGCAAAACAATGGCCAATGAGAAAAGAACTAGCACCTCTATTCATCGAGTTTAAGGTTATTAAAGCTACTGATCTTGCGATCACAGTTATGCCTATTTTAGCCATGCTTACGTTATTTTTTCAGCTAAATTACCTAGGTCCAGACTTCTTACCGCAAGCTATTGCGAGTGCTTTATTTTTTATCTCGTTACCGTTGCAAGGCTTATTGTGGCTAGGTAAACGCGCGCAAACACCTTTAGAGCCAGCCATGCAAAAGTGGTATCACGAGCTTTATACAAAAATGGTTGCCAACGGTTATCAAGCTCAGTTAAGCGAAAAAAAGCCTCGTTATTTGGAGCTTGCGAGTCTACTTAAAGACATGTTTGATAAAATGGATAAAGCGTTTACGAAAGAGCAATTTTAGACGTGGTTAAACTTACGCCTAAATTTTAGACGTGGTTAAACTTACGCCTAAATAACCCCAAATTTGATTATGCAGTTTTTGTAAACTGCGTAATGTAAAATGACAAGGTGACAGTATGCTCGCCTTTTTCCTTGAGTGCTTCCCAATGTTCTGGCCTGAACTTCCATGCAAATGGCGTCATCATTATTAAGTTTTTAATATCAGTAAAGCTAAGCGCGACATCCTCTGTTAAAAGAGCTTGCTCTGATTTTTGAAACCCTTTTGGCGAAGATATTTCAGTATGTTCGTTTACTTTTGAATATATATACGACTTTAACTCTTTTAAATGACAAGGACCTGGGCTTGCAACCACTAACGTTGCACTTTGATTTGCAAGGCGCTCAAGCTCTTGCTCAAACAAAGGTGCAAATACGCTAACAAGTACATCAGCAAATTGGCTTTCAAAAGGCGCTTGGCTAATTGATGCCACACTAAAATTGCAATTAGGGTAGCGCTTTGCTGCATATTTAACCGCAGATTTTGAAATGTCGACGCCGTACACAACTGCGTTTGTTTTACTTGCTATTGCTTGAGTATAAAACCCTTCACCGCATCCCAAATCAATAATAGTATTTGCACTTATATTACTGATTATGTCGCTAAGGTTTTGTTGCAAAAAGCCATAATAGCCACGCTCTAAAAATGCACGCCTAGCTTGTACCATTTCAAGCGAATCGCCTGGTTGTTTTGAGTTTTTTTGTTGCACAGGCAGTAAATTAACATAGCCCTCTTTAGCAACATCAAAGCTATGGTTGTTAGCACAACGAAGTGTTGAATCAGTTTTCAAAAGTGCGTGGTTACACAGCGGGCATTGATATTGTAGACTCATGAGTCTAGGTAGTCCTTATCGTAAAAAGTTTTTACCCAATGCGGGCGATAGGTGATCATAACTGTTATAGCCATGCCGTTGAGCATTGCTTCAGGAAACCAAATTATGGCACTTAAATAAACGTAGTTATCTGCGAGTTCTTGCCAATTGTATTGCCCTATAGCTAAGTAAAATAAAGCACCTAGGCTTATTTTTATACAGGCTATAACCCCTGCAGTTATGAACGCACAAACAAATATATAAACAAAAAAATGACGAGGTAAATACTGGTAACTAATTATAAAGCCAAGGTAGCTTAGTAAAATAGGAATAAACGCACCAATAAGCAGTTGAACTGGTAACAGTTCAAGTTCAATTTGACCAAATGCAGTCAGTAGGGCTGTGGCAAGTAGGCTACTTAAAATAGTCAATCGCCAGCCTAAAATTAATGTTGCAGCTGTAACGCCTAATGTGTGTAAATCGAGGCCAGTTAAAATTCCTGCTTTTATTCGCCAAAGCACTGCAAACACTAACGCACATGCAAGCACGCCAGTTTGACGGGCTGGCGTATTAAGCAATGTTTTATATGTTTTTTTATTAAAGCTTAGTAGGGCAATAATAATTACAAGGGCCCAAAGTAGCCCTTGTATTGTTATGCTGAGCATAGTAATTACTTAAATGTTGACCATATAGGGGCATGATCTGAGGGTTTTTCAATACCGCGCAGTTCGTAATCAATACCAGTATCTATACAGCGTGCTGCAAGCTCATTAGTTGCAAGTACTACATCTATTCGAAGTCCTCGGTTATCTACAAACCCCTTAGAGCGATAGTCAAACCATGAGTATTGATCGTCTGTTTCTGGGTTTTGTTCTCTAAAGGTGTCTTTAAAGCCCCAATTAAGTAATGTTGCAAGCCATTCACGCTCTACCGGTTGGAAAGAACATTTACCCGTTTTTAACCAACGTTTAGCATTTACTTCACCAATACCAATATCTAAATCGGTAGGTGATATGTTGATATCGCCCATAACAATTATATCTTGATCGGGTGTATGGTTTGTTTCAAGGTGAGTCATCAAGTCAATATAGAACTGGCGTTTATAAGGGAATTTAGTTTCGTGATTGATATTATCGCCTTGCGGGAAATAACCATTCATTACGGTTAAATCACGACCGTTTTCTTGCTCTACAGTAACGCTTATCATGCGTTTTTGCGATTCCTCTGTATCGGTAGCAAATCCTTTTAAGACCGATTTAGGCTCTTTCTTGCATAACATAGCCACACCATAATGTGCCTTTTGACCATGGTAATAAACGTGGTATCCCATTTTTTGCACATCTTCTAGTGGGAACGCCTCATCATGAACCTTAATCTCTTGCAGTCCAATCACGTCTGGTTGATGTTTATCGATAATTGCTTGTAATTGATGAAGACGAGCACGCAGACCATTGATATTGAAAGAAATCACTTTCATTGAATTTACCTTAAAATTGGTTCTATTTAATGCACCAAATTGTATCAGTATTTACGCGTACATAACATGACTGAAATGGAGAAAATCGCTGCATAATTGTTGACCAAATGGTGTTTAAAGTTTAAACATTGTTAATGCTATATTAATTTGTTAAATAAATAAAAAATTCAATTGATATCTAAAAAGTAGGTTATATAATGCGCGAAATCACTCAATAAGCTCGTTCAAATAGGATCTCACATGAAAACACAACTAATTTTAGCTGCAGCACTTTTAGCATCAACTACGGTCTCGGCACAAAGTAATTCGTATTTTAGTAAAGATAATAAAATAGAATCTAAATTGTGTGTATTAAGTGCCAATGAAGGCTTTTCTGCCGCTCGTAAAGAAGCAGCCCAGCATGGTGTGTTTTTATCACGCTTTTCACAAAGTATTTTGTGTAATGGCGAAGATATTCGTGATATTGCTAAAAAAGGAACAACTACTGAAGTGATTAAAACTAAAGTTGAAGTGTTTGCTAAAGACACTCAACAAGAAACACAACTGTGTATGACTGCTTTGAAACAAGGTTTAGCGCCAGTTCGTCAAAAAATCGGTAATTTAAACTCTCTAAAGTGTAATGGTCAAAAAGTAACTGATTTTGTAAAACGTTATCAAAATGCGGCTATTTAATAACACAAAAATTTGAAAAGCATGCCCAGTATATTTATATATACTGGGCTTTTTTTGCAAAAATTACAAAGCACTTTGCAAAGTTTTCAGATATAACTTATTGAAATTGTTTGTTAAATGCTCTTTTTATTTGTAACTATTTGATTTTAATTAGTTAATTAACATTGGCATCCGAATTGTATTAGCTAAAGTGACATTTATTTAATTACAAGGACACGTCTTATGAAAAAGTTAACATTAGCAACAACAATTTTAGCATCTTTGAGCCTCGCGGCTTGTTCTTCAAATCAAGGCCTTGAGAAAATAGACAGTGATTTTGCAAGCCTGGACAATGACAGCGATGGCTACATTTCAAAAGTCGAAGCGGATGATGATAGCATCTGGGAGCATTTTTCGAATATTGATACCAATATGGATAATGAAATTAGCCGTAAAGAATTTAACGCCTACATGCAGCTAAATGCAGGTAAAGTGGCGACTGATAGTGACGTAAGTGAATCAGCGTTTAAAGCTGAAATAGCTAAGTTTGATAAAATTGAGAGTAGTTTTTCAAGTTTAGATAATGATAGCAACGGTTATATTTCGATTGCTGAAGGCAACGATGATGATATTTCAAATCATTTTGGTTATATGGATGAAAACCAAGATAAGCGCATCAGCAGAAGTGAGTTTAAGGGCTACATTAAAAAATACGGTAATGCTGTAGCCGAAGATGACGCACTAGAAGCAATTAAACGCAGCTAATTTTTGCTTTTAAAATAATCAAGTTAGAAGCCAGTGATTGTCACTGGCTTTTTTGTGTTTTAAATCTAGTTATTTGGTAGATATATTTTCCTAGTTTGGTGTTGTTCTGTCATAATAGATGGCTGTGTATTTTTATTTGTTAAGAGTGTGTATGGCGGGTCGGCGAATTAGTGATGAACAACTAGTTGAGATCATTGAAGCAGCTATTTTTGTTGCAGATAAGCCTGTTAGTAAACGCCACCTTAAAGACGTAGTATTAATAGATTTAGCTATTTCTATGGCGCGAATAAACGACGCAATAGATACTATACAAGAACATTTTCAAACTCGTGGTATTCGTCTAGTCGAAGTTGGTAGTGGTTATCGCTTTCAGGCATGTAGCAGTTTAAGCCCTTGGTTAAATAATTTGTGGCAAGAACGTGCGCCTAAGTATTCACGTGCTTTACTGGAAACATTATCGCTTATTGCATACAGGCAGCCCATTACACGTGGCGAAATTGAGCAAGTAAGGGGAGTTACTACGGGTTCTAATATTATAAAAACCTTACTCGAAAGAGAGTGGGTTAAAGTGGTGGGGCATAAAGAGGTTCCGGGTAAACCGGCTCTATATGCAACTACTAAACAATTTTTAGATTATTTTTCGTTAACAGGTTTAGATAATTTACCAGCGCTGCCAACAGAGCAGCAAAGTAAAATTAACCAGTTATTAAGTGATCCTTCTGTGAGAGAACCATCCGAATGAGTATACAAGGTGAAAAGTTACAAAAAGTCCTAGCCCGTGCAGGCGTAGGCTCGCGCCGTGAAATGGAAAAATACATTGATGCAAACCGCGTTAGTGTAAACGGTAAAGTGGCAAAGTTAGGCGACCGTGTTGAGGAAACAGACTTAATTCGTGTTGACGGACACACTGTGAAAATTGAAGAAAAAGCAGATAGAATTTGTCGTGTAATTATGTATAACAAACCAGAAGGTGAGCTAAGTACACGTAAAGATCCAGAAGGGCGTCGTACTGTATTTGACCGACTTCCTCGTATTGATGGCGATCGTTGGATTGCAGTAGGCCGCTTAGACGTTAATACATCAGGTTTGATGCTGTTTACTAATGATGGTGAGTTAGCAAACCGTTTAATGCACCCAAGTTATGAAGTAGAACGTGAATACTCTGCACGTGTATTTGGTGAAGTAACCAACGAAACGGTTAAAAACCTACTACGTGGTGTTGAGCTTGAAGATGGCCCAGCTAAATTCACGACTGTAACCCCAATGGGTGGCGAAGGTGTTAACCGATGGTTTAACGTAACGTTAAATGAAGGGCGTAACCGCGAAGTCCGCCGTTTATGGCAATCTCAAGATGCGGAAGTATCTCGTCTTATTCGTATTCGTTACGGTAAATTGGAGCTAGATAAGCGCGTACCGCAAGGTGGTTGGATGGAGTATGATCTAGAAACGGTAAACTATTTACGTAAAACCGTTAAATTAGGTCGCGAGACGCAGACTAAGCTTTCTGTTATGCCAGAAAAGCGCAAAGATAAACGCGCTAAAATCAACCAAATCCGTAAAGCAGTTAAAAAACACAATCAACGTGTTAAGCCGACTAAACGTAAATAATCAATTAGTTATTTATTTAACACAAAAAAGCCGCTCATTGCGGCTTTTTTAATGTGCTTTTAAATAACACAGGACTTAGGCTGAGTTATTTTTTTACCTGAGCATCTAACGATTCGCCATTCACTTCACTAGAATCGTCACTCATTAGATATAAATAGGTAGGCATTAAATCCTCTGGTGTAGCAAGCGCGTCTCTATCTTCACCTGGATATGCAGCCGCTCGCATTGAAGTGCGCGTAGCACCTGGGTTAATACAGTTTACACGAATGTTTGTTTTACCTACTTCACATGCCCATGTTTGCATCATGCCTTCTACTGCAAATTTCGAAATGGCATAAGGTCCCCAAAATTCACGGCCTTTGCGACCAACACCAGATGATGTGAATACGATTGATGCATTATCAGATTTACGAAGAACCGGAAACAAGGCTTTAGTGATCATCGCTTGTGCAGTCACGTTTACTTTCATTATGTTTTCGAACGTAGATGAGCAAAAATGCTCAAGTGGGCCAAGCGAGCCTAAAATACCGGCATTATTAAGAAGCCCATCTAGGCGGCCAAACTGATATTCAATCGTTGCGGCAAGGTCGCGGTAGTTTTGCTTCGTTGCGCCTTTTAAATCCATAGGCACAATTGCAGGTTTAGGATAACCTGCATTAACAATTTCATCGTAAACACATTCAAGTTTATTAGTTGTTTTACCTAATAAAATAACCGTAGCACCATACTTTGCATATGTAATGGCTGCTACTCGACCAATGCCATCGCCGGCGCCTGTTATTAAAATAACTTTATCTTTAAGTGCGTTTTCAGCTGCTTGATAAGTGTGCATAAAAGTACCAAATTGTATGATTTTTTTAATTTTAACATAGCAAAACGTGAAGTAATCGAATTTATTGCAAAATTAGGTGGCGAAAATAGAAACTTTACGTTAAGTTTAACTGGTCTAATGTCTCATTAATAACCTGATTACATTGTTTTAACTTAATACACTGATTAAACACACTATAAAAATAAAATATGTGCGGAGCCAACAATATGAAAAAAATGCTACTTTCACTCTCGGTTACAGCTGCTTTAGCAGGTTGTGGCGGTGGAGAAACGTTAAAAGATGTTAAAAACGACACAGCCCCAGTTATTCCAACGGCAACAGTAAGTTTTGACCCTGCTAATGGAGTTATATCTGTTCCAAACGATTTGTTAATGAGTGGTACCCAAGACGGTACATTAAACATTCCTGGTGAATTAGATGATGATAACGTGTCTATTCCACGCACAGCTTATGCCAACCCACAATTGGCTCTAGGCGCACTTGATGGTTGGTCTTCGCAGGTTCCTTATAAAATTGATTTAACATTCCCACCGAGTGTGAGTTTAGATGAAGCGTCTGCTGGGGCTCCTGGTACGGTTAGAATTTTTGAAGTAATAATGGGTGCAAGCTTAACGGATGAAGAATGTTCGGTAGTAGCTGCAGGTACTGCTTGTAAATTAGTGGGCGAACTTACCTTTGGTGTTGACTTTGTTACTCAGGCTTCAGGTAATGCTGTTGCAATTGTTCCTCTAAAACCATTTAAAGCTGGTAGTTCATACATTAATGTATTAACAACAGGGCTTAAAGACTCATTGGGTCGCTCTATTGAGCCATCTTCAACTTATGGGTTAGTTAAACAAGAAGCGCCATTAATTACAGCAGCCCAACTTGGTTTGCAGGGCGCAGTTAATAGCTACGAAAATGTAGTTGTTAGTTCTGGAAATATTACGAAAGACGACATTATTTTCTCAGGTGCGATGACTATTCAATCAGCAGGGCCTGTGCTGGGTACTATCAAGCAGTTGTTAGCAGTGAGCTTGCAACAGCCAAGTATGGCAACACCTGCTGTGCAAGTACCAGAACAACCAATGGTAAATGTACAACAAGTATTTGCTTCACAAGGTGTTGAAGTATCGCCTGCTTTTTCTGGTGTTCAATACCAAAAGGGTAGCATTATGCTTCCTATGTACCTAGGGACTCCAACAGGCACTGAGATAAGTGATTTAAACGATACATATTGGCAAGGTATGTGTGATAACGCAGTAGCAATACTTGGTTATAAAGCTGTTGCAGGTGATGCTTTTCCTGCAGAACCTATTAGTGAGAATGACGGGTTATGTTTTGCATTGAGTAGTGGACAGCTTCGAGATTTAGGTTTAGACAGCACGCGTCATTTAACTAAATATAATACCATTCCAAAAGTACAAAGCATGGCGAATGTGCCAGTACAACTAACAAAACCTATTTTACCAATTATTAACGGTGTTCGTGCGCAACTACAATTACCGGCTATTGAAATGCCAGAAAATGGCTGGCCTGTTGTAATTATGCAACATGGTATTACTACGCAAAAAGAAAGTATGCTAGCGTTAACTGCCCAACTTTCTATTCAAGGTTTTGCAACTGTAGCAATTGACCACCCAAGACATGGTGAACGCGGTATCGATGTTGATGGTGATGGAAGTGATGACTTTAATGCAACAACAGGTTCGGTACTTAGTTATATGGACTTGAGTTCATTACTTGTTGCGCGAGATAGCCTACGTCAATCAGCGGCTGATTTATTAGGCTTACGCTTGGGTTTAAACTTTATTAACGATACGACTATCAATAGCAAAGATGTTACCTACATCGGGCATTCGTTAGGGTCTATTGTAGCCCCGGCATTTATTGCTCAAGCTAATAGCCCAATGGCGCCTACTGTTGACCCACTGTTTAATGTAAATACAGTAGCACTTGCAAGTGGCGGCGGTGGCATAGCAAGCTTCTTACTTGAATCTGCTGCGTTTGGTCCATTTATTCAAGGTTCAGTACTTTCACAAGCTGGTACAACCGAAGCTGATGAACTTAATGTCTACCTACAAGGCGCTGCGCTTTCTAACTGTGGCTCATTAGTACCAGACATGGAAGCTTACTTGACATGTGGTTACAATGAATATGTTGCATCACTTACTACTGCGGGTGAAACGACTAAACTTACTAACATTCAAGGTGTATTTACACAGTTTGCATTTGCGGCACAAACAGCACTTGATAGTGGTGATCCAACTAACTACGCTGCCACGGTGAAAGCATTAGGTACTCCTGTTTATACTAATGTTGTTGTGGGTGATGGTGTTGATAACAAGCCCGACCAAGTGATACCGCCAATGGCAGCTAATAATCCTATTTCTGGCACAATTCCATTAGCTAACTTGATGGGTCTTGAAACAGTAAGTACTTCGCAAGCATTAAGTGAAACACCTTCGAGCTATTTAGTTAAATTTACTAAAGGGCATCATGGTTCTATATTAACGCCAGCTCAAGATGCTGCACAGGCTTCAACTGTTGAAGGCAGTGCTGCTGCTAATGCAGAAATGCAGCTGCAAGTAGCTACTTATTTAGCTGCACGTGGACGTATGTTATTAGTTTCCAACCCTGAGGTTGTGACTGATTAATAACCAGTAAAATAATTAACCTTTAAAAGCCACTGAAAAGTGGCTTTTTTTTGTTTTAAAGCATGTTAAATTAGCTGAAATTTATAAATGGAGAAACCAGTTGGAATTTTTATACGAGTACGGTTTGTTTTTTGCTAAAACAGTTACTTTTGTTATCGCTATCGCAGTTATTCTAATGTTAATAGTTGGCGCTGCAGTTAAGCCAAAAGCTAAAAAAGGTGAAATACAAATAGACGATATATCAGAGCAATTAGAAGAACTTAAAGAAAGTTTTTTGCAAAATACGCTCGGTAAAAAAGAGCTAAAGGCGCATCAAAAGGAGTTAAAAACGCAAAGTAAAAAAGCAGATAAAGACGAAGCTAAACCTCGTTTATATGTAATTGACTTTGTGGGCAGTATGGATGCACACGAGGTGGAAAGCTTACGAGAAGAAATAACAGCCATTATCTCTATTGCTGAACCTAGTAAAGACAAGGTCCTTATTCGTTTAGAAAGTGGTGGCGGGGTTGTACATGGCTACGGACTTGCTGCTTCGCAACTACAGCGTATTAAAAATGCTGGCATACCCTTGAGTGTCTCAATTGATAAAGTGGCTGCCAGTGGAGGGTACATGATGGCATGTGTTGCCGATGAAATACTCGCTGCACCATTTGCAATTGTTGGCTCTATTGGGGTAATTGCTCAAATTCCTAACTTTAATAAAATATTGAAGAAAAATGATGTCGAATTTGAACAAATAACCGCTGGTGAGTTTAAGCGTACACTGACTTTATTTGGTGAGAATACGGATAAAGCTCGTGAAAAATTTCGCGAAGAAATTGAACAAACTCACGACTTATTTAAAACATTTGTGAGTGCACAACGCCCAAGTTTAGATATAAATCTAGTTGCGACAGGCGAGCATTGGTTTGCAACTCAGGCTATTGAAAAAGGCTTGGTAGATGTTATAAAAACAAGTGATGATGCTTTATTAGAGCAGCAACATGAACGCCAAATCTATAAAATTAAATATAAAGTCAAAAAAGGACTGAGCGATAAGCTTGCGCTTGGCTTGAGTAGTGGCGTAAATAAAGTCGGGATAAACTTACTTTCTAAATTTAAGTCCCTAAATCCTTAGATTAGAATTTTCAACCTGAGAACAAGCTAATTATTTTTACTCGAAAAAAACCTTGATGGATTGCATCAAGGTTTTTTTATAGCTGTATAAATGTAGCTTATGAGTCAATAGATTTATGATAATCTTCTAAGTCTTTAGCTGCGTTAGGGTCATTGAATACGCTTTCATCAAGTTCACCTTCAGACTTGGCAACAACACAGGTAACCATACAATCGCCGGTTACATTAACTGCTGTACGTGTCATATCTAGCAATCTATCTACGCCAATTATAATAGCAATCCCCTCTACAGGTAAGCCAACTTGGTTAAGTACCATTGCCAACATTATTAAGCCAACACCAGGAACACCAGCTGTGCCTACAGAGGCGAGCGTAGCCGTTAATATGACCATTAAATAGTCAGAAATCGTTAAATCAACACTAAATACTTGTGCAATAAATACGGTTGCGACGCCTTGCATAATCGCTGTACCATCCATATTAATGGTTGCACCTAGGGGTATAGTAAATGAGGCAACTGAGTTGCTTGCACCTAACTTTTTAGTCGCAGTTTCAAGTGTAATAGGCATGGTTGCGCTAGAACTTGATGTACTAAATGCAAATAAACAGGTGTGCTTCATTTTAGCTAAGAAAATACGCGGGTTTAAGCCTGTTAGTATTTTTAATAGTAATGTGTAATTTACAAGCGCATGTAATAGCAGGGCCAAAACAACAACGCCAAAATATTTAGCTAGGCTCACAATTAAATTGAGCTCTATTGTAGTGAACAGCTTTGCCATTAAAAAGAACACGCCATATGGTGCAATGTTCATTAATAAAGTAACTAATTTTAAAATAACTGTGTTTAAGTCTTCAAATACATCAGCAACACGTTTGCCTGCTTTACCACTTAGTGCCATAGCAATACCAAATAGCAATGCAAATACAATGACTTGTAGCATGTTGCCTTTAGCCATTGCTTCAAATGGATTTGTTGGGAACATGTCTATAATAACTCTAGCTAGAGTAGGTGCTTCTTTTGCATCGTAACTCGCTTGAGAAGGTAAGCCAATTCCTTCCCCGGGATTAAATAATAAGGCTAGGGAGATTGCTACTGTAATAGCTATAGCTGTAGTTAGTAAATATAAACTAATAGATTTGCCACCTAAGCGTCCCAGTTTTTTTGGATCGCTAAGGCTGCAGGTTCCACAGACAAGTGAAACAAAAACGAGCGGAACAACTAACATTTTTAAGCTAGCGATGAATATTTGCCCACCAACATGAAAAAGGCCATCGACAAAAAATGCTTTAATTGGCAAAGAGAATAACCCAAGTGGTATTAGATAATCGTCTTCACCAGCTAAAATAGCTTGAAATATAAAGCCTACTACAACCCCTAACCCCATACCTATCATGATGCGAGTGGTTAAACTCATTGAACGGATTTTTGACATATACCCTAATCTACTTTTAATAAATTTTGTCATAGACTACCAGTCTATAAATATTTATACAGAAAAAGTTAGTATTTATTGAAAATTATTTTATACAAAAAAGTAATAAAAAACTGTGATTTTAAACTAGGTTATAGGTTAATATTAGGTAAATAACGTTTAGTTAATAATAACAACACTAGGGAGAGGTCAATGCCTTTAACGCGATTGCTCAGTATTATGTTACTTAGCTTTTTACTCATGGCTTGTGGCGGAGGTGGGACGCTTGAAAAAGATGGCACAGTGGGTGGTGATACTGATACCGACACAACTGTTTATACATTAACTCTTCAAGGGTATTCTCAAACTAGTGACTCTGAATCAAATGCAGTAACTGCTGACGCGCCAATAGATTTACGTGTAACACTTAAACAAAATGATACCCCAGTTGCAGGTAGACGCATAACGTTCAGTTTAGCTGATGGTGTGGGTGAACTTAATCCAGAGTCGGCATTAACCCAAAGTGACGGTATTGCCACTGTTGAACTTTCTGCGGGAACAATTACAGGCGCGGGAGAAGTTACTGCGACGTATACTATTGATGGCGCATCGTATACAGACGTTTTTGATTTTCAGACTCAAACTGAAGTTATACCTAAAGTAGAGCTGGCCGTTAATTTACAAACATTAAATGGAGGAGAGGCCAGAAATGTAAATTTTTTAACTCCCGCAATTGCACAAGCAATACTTCTATTAGATGGTGAACCAGCTGCTTTTCAGCTAATACAATTTAATCTATCAGGCTTTGGAACAATAAATCCGTCTAATGGAACAGCAATGACCAATAATGAAGGCATTGCTAAAATAGATATACTTGCTGGCACTGAAGCTGGTGCAGGAACTGTTTCAGCTACTTATATTACTGAAGATGGCAGTAGTATAAACTCTAATGCTTATACTTACACTACAGCAGGCGACGCTCCTGTGCTGGGATTGTCGGAAGATTTTACGATTGATTTAAGCTTACTTTCGGCGACAACGCTGGCACAAACGAGCCAGATTAGTGCAAGTGAAAGTGGTTTAATTAAGGCGCTTGTTCTAGATTCTGATAGTCAACCGGCGGTTGGAGAAGTTGTTACCTTTAACTCATCGCTTGGTAGTTTATTGCCCAGTTCAGGGACTGCACTGACTGACTCAAAGGGTATAGCTACGCTTAATTTGACATCAGGAACAATTGAAGGGGCTGGTATTGTTACCGCACAGTTTGAAGCGGTTGAATCTACATTGGGCTTTTATACCAGTGGGGATGCGATTGATCCAAATCAAAGCAGTGCCGATATAGCATTTACAATATTCCAAAACTGCCCACCTGACTTCAAAACGACGAAGGATGTGAGTTTATGTGAAGAGACTGCCGGTATTTCTGGTGATTCAATTGGCATCCTTTATATTAAAGTTAATAAAAAAGATTCAACTATACCACTAACTCAAACTCTCGTTACGGCAACAACAACGATTGGCTCTATTTCACCTACAACGGGCACCGCAATTACCGATGTAAATGGTATTGCAATACTTGATATTATCCCCGGCAGAGATGTAGGGGCTGGAGAAATAACTGTTTCAGTATTGGGGAGCAGCATTACCAAAGCATTTCAGATAGCTGCTGTAGATATTGATATTACTATAACAAGCTCTTTAGCTGATGATGAATTTCTAGCCGCAGGTGCTACAGCACTAATTTCTATTGAAATTACTAAAGATGGTGAAGCCTATACAACCCCATTAAATGTAGAATTTTCATCAGGCTGTGTTGCAAGTGGTTTAGCTGTGATGGATGAAGCTGTTACCAGCATTGGTGGTTTCGCTCGTTCAACTTACCGACCTTTAACGTGTGTTGGCGGCGATATTATTACTGCAACAGTTGTTACTGGTGGTGATACTGTATCAGGTACGGCAACGATTAATGTATCTCCAGCTGATATTGGCTTCATCCAATTTATTGAAGTAACACAACCTGCTATTTCATTAAAAGGTACAGGTGGAGCTAACAGAAGTGAAATTTCAGAAGTTAGATTTAAACTAATTGATTCTAACGGTAATGCACTAGCTTCTAGAACTGTCGACTTTACATTATCCACTTCAGTAGGTGGAATTACGCTTAGTACTGCTTCGGCTATCACCAATGGTGCTGGTGAGATACAGACTACAGTTCAGTCTGGTGCAGTTGCGACGCCTGTGCGTGTTATTGCTTCAAGTAAAGATGATGTTGGTGGCGAAACTGTGGTTGTAACAGCGCCTTCGGATATTTTAGTTATAAGCACAGGGATTGCTGATCAAAATAGCTTTTCACTATCTCGCTCAGAGTTTAATACGCATGGTTTAAATGTTGATGGGACTTTAGTATCTGTTAATGCGCGCTTAGCCGATCATTTTAATAACCCGGTACCAGATGGCACTGCTGTAAGTTTTATTACTGAAGGTGGTGTTATCGAACCAAGCTGTACGACTACGAATGGCGTTTGTAGTGTTACTTGGACTAGTAGTAATCCACGCCCGTTTACCGATTCAATGTACGCAAATACAATTGCTCAAAAATGTGATGGTGGATTACCGTGTCCATTAGGTATTTTAAATAATGATTCTAACATTAGATTTACCATTAGGGGGCGTGCAACCGTTCATGCATATGCTATTGGTGAAGAGACTTTTTCAGACTTAAATGGTAATGGTTACTTTGATAGGACAGACTTCTTTGATGATTTATTTGATATTCCAGAAGCTTTTATTGATAACAATGAAGATGGCACTTTTGGCGGTAAAGACTGTAACGATGGAACGGATCCTTGTTCACGTGATAACTCAACAGGCGATGAGTTTGAAGAGTTTGTAGATTTTGATGGTAATGGTTCTTGGACTACAGAGAACGGTTTATATAATGGTTTACTATGCCGTCAAGAAGACGAAACTGCTGGTATATGCAGCCGCCAAATGGTTAACGTATTTCAAAACCAAGAAATTGTAATGTCTGGTGATGCTGCTTTCTTTAGGCTAATAACTTATGCCAATGATTGTGCTGCTATTACAGGCGTAACAGCGACTGAGGTGCGTGTAAATAGTGACCCTACAGGGCCTTTAGTGCGTAGTTCAACAGGCCAGCTAATGTGTGGAGTTGATTCAATAGACTTAACAGAAGCGACAGGAACTAATAGTGTTGGATTAACCGTGTTCATAGCTGATGCCTATAATAACCCTTTACCCGTTGGGAGTGAGGTAAGTATCGCCTCTGAAAATGGTATTCTAACGGGCACTAACAGTTATATCTTTCCTAATACAACAAGTTTTGTGCCTGTAGGTATTTCCTTTGGTATAACAAGAGAGCCAGCCGATGGAAGAAATGATATAACTGATGGTTTTTTAACAATTAGTGTTGAAGCTACATCGGGTCTTATTTCGTCAACTTCAATTGCAGTTACTGACGACGCTAAGCTATAATTTTATGATGTTTTAAAAAAATGCCAACCTTTAGGTTGGCATTTTTGTTTGTGTTCTATATATTCCACAACAATTATTCTAAAAACACCTGTTTGTTTAAATTAGCAACAGAAATTGTTCGTTTATTCAGTAAATACTGAAAAGTTTGTATTAAAAGCTTGTAACAACTAGTGTTTGTAGATATACCTATAAATATTCGCGCCGCTTAGAGCGGTAAACACATTTTTAATATTTGGTTAGAAATAGGCAACTATGGGCAAATCGCTAGTAATTGTAGAGTCACCTGCTAAGGCTAAAACAATTAATAAATATTTAGGTAATGATTTCATCGTAAAGTCTAGTATCGGACATGTACGAGATTTACCTACTTCGGGTTCGAGCAAAGCTAAAGTGCCGGCAACTAAAACGCCAGCAGAAGTTCGTAAATTGCCACCTGAAGAAAAAGCAGCGTATAAAAAACAACGAGATTATACCAACTTAGTCGCACGTATGGGAATTGACCCTGAACAAGGCTGGGAACCGCATTACGAAATATTGCCGGGTAAAGAAAAAGTTGTCCAAGAATTACAAAAACTGGCAGAAAATGCAGATCAAATATATCTCGCAACGGATTTGGATAGAGAAGGGGAAGCGATTGCTTGGCACCTTCAAGAAATCATTGGTGGAGAGCCTGAAAAGTATAAACGCGTAGTTTTTAACGAAATTACTAAAAATGCGATTCAACAAGCGTTCGAAACGCCGGGTGAGTTAAATACCGATATGGTTTTTGCTCAGCAAACGCGACGCTTCTTAGATCGCGTTGTAGGCTTTATGGTGTCGCCATTACTGTGGGCAAAAGTCGCTCGCGGACTTTCTGCAGGTCGAGTTCAGTCAGTTGCAGTGCGTTTATTGGTTGAACGTGAACGTGAAATTAAGGCATTTATACCAGAAGAGTTTTGGGATATTCATGCTGATGTTAAAAACACAGAGTCAGAGTTACGTTTAGAAGTAACCAAACAAGACGACAAGCCATTTAAGCCAGTAAATGAAGCTCAGGCTAGCGCAGCAGTTAAAAGCCTTGAGAATGCCGAATATAAAGTTGTTAATGTTGAAGAAAAACCAAGTAAGAGTCGTCCAAGTGCGCCTTTAATTACTTCAACAATGCAACAAGCGGCGAGTACACGTTTAGGTTATGGCGTTAAAAAGACCATGATGCTTGCTCAGCGTTTGTATGAAGGTGGTTACATTACTTATATGCGTACCGACTCAACTAATCTGTCAAAAGATGCAGTTGCTATGTGTCGTGAATATGTAACCGAGCAATTTGGTGAAAAATATTTACCAAAAGATCCGATTAACTACAGTTCTAAAGGCAATGCACAAGAAGCGCATGAGGCTATTCGTCCATCAAGTGTAACAGTGCTTTCTGGTCACATTGAAGGCGTTGACGCTGATGCTAAAAAATTATACGAGCTTATTTGGCGTCAATTTGTTGCATGTCAAATGGTGCCTGCAGAATATGATCTAACTACTTTGACTGTTGCAGCAAACGATTTTCAGCTCAAAGCAAAGGGTCGCGTATTACGCTTTGATGGTTGGACTAAAGTACAACCTGCAATTCGCAAAAAGAATGAAGAAGATCAATCATTACCACCGGTTACATTAGGTGAAACACTGACTCTTGTTGAACTTGATCCTAAGCAACATTTTACCAAGCCGCCTGCACGTTTTAGTGAAGCGAGTTTGGTTAAAGAGCTTGAAAAACGAGGTATCGGTCGTCCTTCTACGTACGCATCTATTATTTCAACGATTCAAGACCGTGGTTATGTACGTGTTGAAAATCGCCGTTTCTTCGCTGAAAAAATGGGTGAAATTGTTACCGATCGTTTAGTTGAAAACTTTACAGATTTAATGAATTTTGACTTTACCGCTAAAATGGAAGGTCGGCTAGATGATATCGCGGAAGGCGAGCGCGTTTGGACTGAAGTACTTGATAAATTCTATGCTGATTTTTCAACGCAACTAACTGTCGCCAAAGATGAGCCAGAACAAGGTGGTATGCGTCTTAACGAGATGGTTGAAACAGATATTGAATGCCCTACGTGTAGCAGAAAAATGGGTATACGCACGGCCTCAACCGGTGTTTTCTTAGGGTGTACTGGTTATAGCCTTCCACCAAAAGAGCGTTGTACTACAACGATGAACTTGGTATCGGGTGATGAAGCTGTAGCTGCAGATGTTGAAGATGTAGAAACTGAAAAGTTAATGCAAATGAAGCGTTGTCCAATTTGTGAAACAGCAATGGACTCATACCTAATTGACGAAACTCGTAAATTGCACGTGTGTGGTAATAACCCCGCATGTAAAGGCCATGTAGTTGAGGAAGGTACCTTTAAAATTAAAGGCTATGATGGACCAATTATCGAATGTGATAAATGTGGTTCGGACATGGAGCTTAAATCGGGTCGCTTTGGTAAGTACTTTGGCTGTAATAACGAGGAATGTAAAAATACTCGTAAGCTACTTAAAAATGGCGAAGCAGCGCCACCAAAAGAAGATCCTGTTCACATTACTGAATTAGAATGTGAAAAATCAGATGCGTATTTTGTTTTACGTGATGGCGCTGCGGGTATATTTTTAGCCGCAAATACTTTTCCTAAGTCACGTGAAACACGTGCACCTAAGGTAGAAGAGTTAAAACGCTTTAGAGACCGCATTTCGCCTAAGTTTTATTATTTAGCAGATGCACCAGCTAAAGATCCTGATGGTAATCTTGTTGTTGTACGCTATAGCCGTAAAAATAAATCTCAGTATGTTATGACTGAAGTTGACGGTAAAGCTACCGGCTGGACTGCTCATTATGAAGCGGGTAAATGGACAGAAGAAGCGAAGAAAAAAGCAGCACCTAAAAAGAAACCAGCGGCTAAAAAAGCCCCTGCTAAAGCAAAGGCTAAGCCAAAAGCAAAAAAAGAGGCTGAATAAGTAAATAATCGCTTATTCATCGCTTTTAAAAGCTAAAAAAACCGGAACGCACAGCTTGTGTCGATTCCGGTTTTTTTATCTATTTATATGTACTTCGCAATGGCTTTGTTAGCCGCACATATAATACCAACCTGCATAAATATTTGAACAATTTATCGAATTAAATCACTCTACAACGTTGTTAAAAATTTTTATTTAGAACAACTAGATACAAAATTCTTGCTTAGTTCTAGCGCGATTTTCTTATCGTTAAATAGACCACATATACAAGCAGATTGGTATGAATATTATTAAATTTTTACAGAAGATATTTTCTTGTATCCTTCTGATTCAAGTTCATCATTTACACACTTTAATACGTATGCATTTAGATCTTCATTACTTACGTCGTCATCTTTAGCCCAGTTAACACACATTTCTGTGTATTCTTTTATTGTTTCGGCTGAGGCGTTTGTCGCATCGTCTGCTACTGCGTAAGTTGCAGATACTGCAAATAAAGGTGCTACGATTAATGCTAGCAATGCTTTGTTCATTCGTTTATTCCTAAAAAATGGTGTGACGACTGAATTACGCTATTTAAGTTGAAGCGTAAAACAATAGTGCCCAGTACAGAACAATTCTGTTGGTATGCTGATTTTTAAACGAAATTGAGATAAAAGATAACGAAATATTTTTATCGTGAAGATGAGTAATTCATTTATCGGTATTTTCACATCATTGTGTTGTTGTGAGTTATAAGCTAAGGTCGCTTTTTTAAATTAAAAGACCAAAAAATGTCATCACATACACCTCAAAAAAGCCACGCCAAGCGAATAAATTAGAGCATGCGTTAGAATCTTTTATCTTTAAAGGACGTTGGCTTCTGGCCCCATTTTTTGTTGGTTTACTCTTTGCAGTTGTATTGTTACTAATAAAATTTTTTAAACAGCTTTATTTAATGGGTATTGCGACGTTTTCAGCAACTAATCAAGAATTACTTGTTGGCATTTTAACCTTAGTCGATACCGCACTATTAGCAGGGCTATTACTAATCATTACATTCAGCGGTTACGAAAACTTTGTTTCAAAGCTTGATATTGATAATCATGAAGACAGACCATCTTGGATGGGGAAAGTCGGTTTTTCAGGGCTAAAAATGAAACTAATAAGCGCAATCGTGGCTATTTCAGCTGTTGAATTATTAAAAGTATTTATTAACTCAGGTGCATACCCAAACGATGAATTACTGTGGAAGGTGATTATTCATATTACGTTTGTTATGTCTGGTGTTCTATTTGCGCTAACTGATTACTTAAACAGTAAAACCCAAAGTCATTAGAAAAATTAAATGTACAAAAAAGCCCAAGTAATTTACTTGGGCTTTTTATGTTTAGAGCTTAGCTGTAACATTAAGTGTAATTATTGATGTCATTAACACTCTGCATAAAAGCAAGCGTAAGGCTCAAGCGTTAGTGTATCTTGGCTTAATTTTGCGCTGTGATGGCTAAGCTCAGTGTATTCTTTAACGATTGATGTTGGCATATCAATACTTGCTTGTTGAAAGCTTAGATTAAACATGCAAAGCATTCTTTGCGTTCCAAGGGTTCTATAAAAAGCAAGCACAGGCTCAGGCGTTTCAATAAACTCAATATCACCCTCAAGCAAAACCGTTTGCTTTTTTCGCCAGGTCATAAATTCACGGTAGGCATTTAAAATTGAGTTGTTATCATTTGTTTGCATCGCAACTGATTGTTTTTTGTGTGCATCATCTACTGGGAGCCAAGGCTTGGCTTCACTAAACCCAGCGTGCTGCGATCCAGTTTGCTCCCAAGGCATTGGCGTTCTACAGCCATCACGCCCTTTAAAGTTAGGCCAAAACGTTATGCCATACGGGTCTTGTAAGTCTTCAAAGGCAACACTTGCTTCACCTAACCCTAATTCTTCACCTTGGTACATACACACGCTGCCGCGAAGAGAAGCAAGTAGGGCGGTTAACATTTTACATTGCTGAGAATTGATTTTGCCGTTTTCGCTCCAGCGGCTTGCTACGCGCTCTACGTCATGATTGCTAAATGCCCAGCATGGCCAGCCCTCAAGCATATGTTGTTCTAGGGTTTGAACCGTAGTTCTAATATATTCACTTGAGTAATCATTTGTTAATAGCTCAAAGCTATAACCCATGTGCAGTTTGTCGCCACCTTGGGTGTACTGCGCCATTGTAGCTAATGAATCTTCTGATGAGATTTCGCCAAGCGATACAGTACCTGGGTATTTATTAAGTAATGCACGAATATCTTGCATAAACTCAATGTTTTCTGGCTGAGTATTGTTGTAATAATGGTACTGAAACGCATACGGATTATCTTCACTAAAACCACGGCCTTGACGCTTATCTTTTGGTTTAGCTGGATTATCGCGTAGTCGTGCATCGTGATAACAAAAATTAATAGCATCGAGTCTAAAACCATCAACGCCTTTTTTAAGCCAAAACTCTACATTATCAAGCACTGCTTTTCTTACATCTGGATTATGAAAGTTAAGATCCGGTTGTTCGGTTAAAAAATTATGCAAGTAGTATTGCCCGCGACGAGGTTCCCACTGCCAAGCCCCACCACCAAAAATAGAAAGCCAGTTATTTGGCGCTGTACCATCTTCTTTTGCATCGGCCCAAACATACCAGTCGGCTTTATCGTTTATTAAATTATCGCGGCTATCTAAAAACCACTGATGTTGATCAGAGGTGTGACTTAATACCTGATCAATAATTATTTTAATATCACGATCATGGGCTTGGCTTATTAGCTCATCAAAATCATTTAAATCACCAAAAAGCGGGTCAATGTCGCGGTAGTCACTAATATCGTAGCCAAAGTCTTTCATTGGCGATTTGAAAAAAGGTGAAATCCAAATAGCATCAACGCCTAAGCTTTTAATGTAATCAATACGATTAATAATTCCTTTTAAATCACCAATACCATCGTTGTTGCTATCTTGAAAGCTACGCGGATAAACCTGATAAATAACCGCACCTTTATACCACTGCTTTTGGGTCATGCTTTTCTCCGTCATTCCACACAGTACTTAGACTATTCTTATTTGTGATTAAGATTAATCACGTTATTTGAAAAAGCATACGTGAAGCCTTGAACACTGTAAAAAGCCTGCATACGTATGCACTAAAATTAATACAATTAAATTATTAAAAATAAGTACTTAGGCATCATTAAAAATGTTCGATTTGTGTGTTTTTTTGTTTACCAATTATATAATTTAGCTATTTTCTTACTCGAACTAAACCTAATAGCTTGTCCTATAAGGGAAATATATTTTATGTTTCACCTTTAATGGTCTGACCAATTCAACACTTGGTTGATGTTTGATAGTTCTTATTTTTCATAGCGGCACTAATTAGTTTCACTTTGTTTACATCAAGGTCAGTGAGCTATTAACTGTTAATAGAGTAAATTTAACGAGCAATGTTTTCCAATTGATTTTATTTGTTTTTATATATAATCAAATCAATTGGTTAGTCTTTATTTTTTCAAGTTTATGTTAATGTTAAATCCTTCTGTAACGGTTGAATACGTATGCATAAAGTTGTTAATAAAATAAAGCTGGCGTTAATATTCATCCTGACAACAAAATTAGCTCGCCTGTTTGACTATCACTCAAACAATGAATGCGGGTATCACAATATGGGTAACGGGAAACATTATGTCTATGTTCAAACCAAGTATATTAACTTTGGCATTAACAGCTGCAGGCTTATCAAGCTTTGCAACACTAGCTGCTCAAGAAAATACAATAAAAAAAGATGACGTAGAGGTTATCGAGGTTAAAGGCTTTCGTGGCAGCTTAATTGAATCTATAAACACTAAACGCTTTTCTACACAGGTTGTAGAATCTATTTCTGCAGAAGATATAGGTAAGCTACCTGATTCGTCTATTGCTGAGTCTATTGCACGTTTACCAGGTTTAACTGCACAACGTTTAGATGGCCGAGCAAGTCGTGTGAGTGTTCGTGGTTTCAGTGAAGATGAAAGTGCGACCACTTTTAATGGCCGTGAGCAAGTGTCTATTGGTGACAACCGAGGAGTAGAGTTTGATCTTTACCCATCTGAAATAATGAGCGGTGTTACTGTTTATAAAACACCTAATGCCAGTATTGAAGCCGAAGGTATTGCTGGTGTCATTGACATGCAAACGGTTAAGCCTTTAAGTAAAGGTGAACGTGTTGTTATGTTTAATGGTCAGCTTGAAAAAACAAGCTTTGACAAGTTAAACCCAGATGGCGATAACCAAGGTTTCCGTGGCACTTTTTCGTATATTGACCAATTTGCAGATGACACTATTGGTGTGGCATTCGCGTATAACAAAATGAGTTCTCCAAACCAAGAAAAGCGTTGGAATTCGTGGGGTTATCCAGAATTCACAAATAATGGTAAAGATTATTCAATTTTAGGTGGTGCAAAACCTTATGTCCGTTCATCTACATTAGATCGTGACTCAGCAATGCTGGTTATAGAAGCATCTCCGAATGATCGCTTGAATATGACATTCGATGCATTATATGTTGATTTTTCTGACGAAAGAATTTTACGCGGTATTGAAATTCCATTTGCATGGGGTCAAGGTAGTATAGATCCAAACAGTGTTATTGTAGACGAAGACTCTGGTTTTATTACTAGCGCTAAGCTGCAACAAGGTCAGCGTGTTGTTGTTCGAAATGATTATGAAGAACGTAATGCTGAACTAAAGCAATTCGGTTTTAATACAAAATACGATATTAATGATGCATGGTCTGTAGAGTTTGATGCAAGTATATCTGAAGTAGAACGTCAGCTTTGGAGTATAGAAAGCTACTCAGGAACTGGTCGCGGAGACAGTAATGGTGTTGCTGATAACTTAGGTTATACCTTTAATGGTGGCAACACGGGCGCGCAATTTACCCATGAACTTGATTACAGTGACTATAACTTAATTCAACTAGGTGGACCGTTATCTTGGGGCGCAAGCTCTGCGTTAAATGATAAATACGGCCTAAATGATACGCCTTACCAAAATACAGCACAAGATGGCTTCATCAACGCACCAGAAATTAATGATGAGCTTCAAACATTAAAGTTAGCTGCTAGCAAAGTGCTTGAAAATGACTACATAAGCGCTATTAAATTTGGTATTTCGTACCGTGACCGTGAAAAAACTAAAAAGTCAGAAGGTTATTTTATGACTTTGAAAGATTTTTCACTTGATAACCCAGGAATGGTCTCAGTACCTGAAAAATACCGTTTGGGCACTGCAAGTTTAGACTTTATTGGTATGGGTAATATGATTGCTTATGACACTAATGGTCTGGTTAATGACGGTTACTACAATCTCCTACAAGAGAGCTTAACAGATCAAAAACATAAAACGCAGTCTTGGACAGTACAAGAACAAGTTACAGCTTTATTTTTGCAAGCAGATATTAATACTGAACTAGGTTCAATTCCTGTTTCAGGTAACGTTGGTGTGCGTTATGTTAAAACGGAACAATCCTCACAAGGTTCTGCTGCGACGACCGAAAACGGTTTAGTTGTTGTATCTCCAACAGACATTAGCCATGATTACTCGCATGTATTACCTAGCTTAAACTTATCATTTGCAATAGATGAAGAACAAACGGTTCGTTTTGGTGCAGCTAAAACTATTTCACGTGCTCGTTTAGATGAAATGAACGCTTCTGTAAATGCAACATATAGCCCAACTCAAGACTCTAACGGTAATAACTGGAGTGTATCTGGTGGTAATCCGCAGCTTGAGCCTAAAGAAGCCACTGGTTTTGATTTAAGCTATGAAAACTATTTTCATGAAGAAGGTTATTTTGCAGCAGCGTATTTCTATAAAGATATTTCTACTTGGATTTTTGACGGTAACTACGCAATAGATATGACTGGTGTCGCTAATCCATCAACAGGTGAAATACCAGCAAATAGCCAAGGTTCTGGCTCAGGCAAAGTAAATGGTGGCGGAGGTGACCTTTGGGGTTACGAGCTATCTCTTTCTTTACCATTGAGTATATTTAGTTCATCACTGGAAGGCTTTGGCTTAATTGCCAGCCATACTGGTGTAGAGCAAGATATTGAAGATCAAAATGGGAATGAATATGAACTGCCAGGTTTATCAGAGAAGATCGATAGCTTAACTTTTTATTACGAAAGAAATGGCTTTCAAGCGCGTACAAGTATGCGTAAACGCTCTGACTTTAAAGGTAATGTTAACGGCTTAGGACTTGCGGCTACGCAAGTAGATATTAAAGGCGAAACAATTTGGGATATTCAAACTGGATATGATTTTGCTGAATCTGGCTTACAAGGTCTGGAAGGGTTATCTGTTACATTCCAAATTCAAAACTTAACCGCAGAGCCATTTACTTCGCTTTCGGGTGATAACAATTTACAAGTACGTGACTACCAAGATTACGGTCGCACTTACTTGTTAGGCTTTAGCTACAAGCTATAATAAAAATTGTGTGTAGAAGCCCTTGTGATTTATTTTACAAGGGCTTTTTTATAGCTACTTTACCTAACTTTTTAATCATACTTTGATTTAATAAAACGTGGATAATAAGATGAAATCAATAAAACACGTCGTGATCGCAGGCGGTGGTACCGCAGGTTGGATAACTGCAGCACTGCTTAATAAAGTGTTAGGTAAAGTAATTAATATCACATTGATAGAGTCATCATCTATTGGCACCGTGGGAGTTGGAGAAGCAACCATACCACCTATTATCCAACTTAATAACGCATTAGGCATTAACGAAAAAGAGTTTATAAACGAAACCAACGCAACAATTAAACTCGGTATTGAATTCGAAAACTGGAAAAACCCCTCTCACAGCTACATGCATGCTTTTGGCTCATTTGGAAAAGACTTTCCTTTTGCGATTTTTACAATTTTTGGGTAAAGGGAAATATTACAGGCTCTGAAGATAGCCTATGGGATTTCTCGTTAAATCATCAAGCTGCTAAACAGCATAAATTTGCACCATTAAATACCATCCCTAATACGCAATTGCCTGGCCTAAGTTATGCGTATCACTTTGATGCAACACTCTACGCTGAATATTTAAAAAAGCTGGCAATATCGCGCGGTGTAAAACACATTGATGCCAAAATTAGTGAAGTTACACAATGTTTAGCAACGGGTAATGTAGAAACACTCATACTCGATGATAATAAGCAAATCAACGGTGATTTATTTATAGATTGCACAGGGTTGCGTGCGTTGCTTATTGAGAAAACACTCAATACCGGATTTGTAGATTGGTCTCATTATTTACCATGCGATAGTGCCATTGCAGTACAAACAAAATCAAACGATGAATTAAAACCTTATACGCAAGCAATTGCGCACAGTGCCGGTTGGCAGTGGCAAATTCCGCTACAAAGCCGAATAGGCAATGGCTTGGTTTATTGTAGTCGTTATTTATCGGATGAAGACGCAAAGGCGTTGTTGCTTAATAACTTACCGGCAGATCCAATAACAGAACCTAGATTTATTAAATTCAAAACAGGTAGACGTGTAAAACAATGGCATAAAAATGTAGTCGCGGTTGGTTTATCAAGTGGCTTTTTAGAGCCATTGGAATCTACAAGCATTCACCTAATTCAAAGCGCAGTTACACGGCTGATTAAATTATTTCCACACCATGGTATCAGCGATGCGTTAGCAAGCGAGTTTAATAAACAAAGCGTGACAGAAATAGAGCACATGCGCGATTTTATTATTTTGCATTACAAACTTACAGAGCGGGGCGACTCTGCATTTTGGCGTCAGTGTAAGCAAATGGAAATTCCCGACTCATTGGCTCATAAACTCAGTTTATTTAAACACACAGGCAAGGTAGTCCGTGAAAACGACGAGTTATTTGCTGAAGTTGCTTGGCAGCAAGTGTTTATAGGCCAGGGCCTTATCCCCGATGATTACAACAGTATTGTAGATTCACTCAGTAGTGAACAACTTAACGATTTATTTTCTACATTAAAAACGCTTATTACTTCAACGGTAGAGCAGTTACCCACTCATAAAGATTTTTTAAAAGAAATCAAAAAGGCCTAATGATGCGATTTTTAAACACACTTTTACTTGTAAGTGCATGTACCTTACCAACCATTAGCTATGCACTTGACGTTGAACCGGCCAATTGGTGGGTAGGTATGAATAAAAGCACTATAACCATCATGGTGCATGAAAAAAACATTTCTAACGAGCAAATTAAATTAGCTAAATACAATGGCGTTAAGTTAAATAAAATAACGCGTACAGATAACCCTAATTATGTATTTTTAAATATAACCATTTCCGATGCCGCTAAAGCGGGAACGCTTGAATTTAATAGCAGCGAAACGAACCAAAGTTTTGAATTTCCGCTACTTGCACGTGATAAAAACAGTGCAAAGCGCCAAGGGTTTACATCAGCCGATACTCTTTATCTAATTAACCCCGATCGTTTTGCTAATGGTGATGAGCAAAACGATACTGTCCCTAGCATGCTAGAAGCCGCTGATCCTACTACAAAGGGCGGGCGACACGGTGGTGATATACAAGGTGTTATTAATGCATTGCCATATTTAAAAGATTTAGGTGTAACGCAGTTATGGTTAACGCCGGTGCTTGAAAACAACATGCCCGATTACTCTTATCACGGTTATGCTATTACTGATTTTTATAACGTAGACCCACGCATGGGTTCTAATTCACTTTATAAATCGCTCTCAGTAAAGGCCAAAGAGCAGGGTATAGGCTTGGTAATGGATATGGTGCTTAATCACTTTGGTGCTGAGCATACATGGATGAAGGATAAACCGAGCAAAGATTGGATCAACTTTAATGGCGAATTTGAAAATGGTAAAAATGCGACAAGCCATGCCCGCCAAACAATTCAAGACCCACACGCAAGCGATTACGATAAACGCCAGTTTAACGATGGCTGGTTTGTAGCCAGCATGCCGGATTTAAACCAGCGCCAACCACTCTTGAGCGAATATTTAACTCAAAATGCGATTTGGTGGATTGAATACGCAGATTTAAGTGGTATTCGCGTTGATACTTACTCTTACTCAGATAAAGCATTTTTGAGCGATTGGACAAAAGCAATTATGCAAGAGTATCCGGATTTTAATATTGTAGGAGAAGAGTGGACCTCTAACCCTGCTATTGCCTCTTACTGGCAACGTGGTAAGCATAACCAAGATGGCTATACATCAAGCCTACCAAGCGTTATGGACTTTTCGTTGCAAGAGGCGGTAATTCAAGCGCTAAATGAAGATGAAAGTTGGAACACCGGTTGGGTTAAAGTATATGAATCGTTAGCTAATGATTTTTTATACCCTGATACCAATAACATTATGGTATTTGCAGATAATCACGATATGAGCCGCGTTTACACTGAACTTGGCCAAGACGAAGCCAAAACTAAAATGGCAATGACCTTGTTTTTAACCACACGAGGTATAGCCCAAATGTACTACGGTACGGAAGTGCTATTAGATAACACTCCAAGTAAAGACCATGGTGATATTAGAATAGACTTCCCAGGTGGATTTAAAGGCCAAACTCGTAACGCCTTTACGGGCGAGGGGCTAACAAAACAGCAAAAAGAGATGCATAAAACAATTAGCACCTTGCTTAACTTTAGAAAAGGCAGCACTGCGCTTGATAAAGGAAAGCTTGTACACTTTACGCCTCAACAAGGTGTGTATAGTTACGCGCGTATTAGCGGCGAGCAAACTGTGTTGGTATTTATGAATAAAAACACAAAAGAGCTCACTAAGAATATTGAGTATATGCAGGAAGTAATACCAAAAAATGCCAAAGCACTAAACTTATTCACCCACAAAACAAAGATGCTGGGTAGTGCAGTTACTCTACCGGCTATGAGTGCAACGGTATTCGTTATAAATACCCCACAATAGTTGCCTGAATACGTATGCAGCAACTGTATGGTTGCTGCAGTAATCTTTAGTATAAAGTAATAACAATACTGACAAAAAAGACACACAATGAAAAAATCAGTTTATGTATCCGCAGTACTGTGTAGCGCACTTATTTCTACAGGGTGTTCAGAGAATAACAAACCTGAGCAACCGCAAGCGCATGCATACACAAAAAGTGAGCTTACCAAGCCGGTTGTATATCAAGTATTTACTCGCTTGTTTGGTAATACCGAAACAGCCAATGTTTCATGGGGCACTAAAGAGCAAAATGGCGTAGGTAAGTTTGCCGATTTTAACGATGCCGCCCTCAAAGGTATAAAGGAGCTGGGAACAACGCACGTTTGGTATACTGGCGTATTACACCACGCCTTAGTAGCCGATTATAGCGATTATGGGATTTCTCAAGACGACCCTGATGTTGTAAAAGGACGAGCAGGTTCGCCATATGCAATAAAAGATTATTATGATGTAAATCCTGATTTAGCGATTAACGTGACGAATCGTATGGGAGAGTTTAGCCAGCTCATTGAGCGTACGCACAGCCATGGCATGAAAGTCATTATTGATATAGTGCCTAACCATGTTGCGCGAAATTATCAATCATTAGGAAAGCCTAAAGGGGTTGAAGATTTTGGCGCGCAAGACGACACCAGTAAAACGTACGATAAAAACAACAATTTTTACTATGTGCCTGGGCAGTCATTTCAAGTGCCTACCTCTACAACCTATAAAGTGCTAGGCGGGAATGCTCATCCTCTTGTTGATGGTTTTTTTGATGAAACACCCGCCAAATGGACAGGTAATGGTGCTCGATCTCCAAAACCAGATATGAACGATTGGTACGAAACAGTAAAAGTGAATTACGGTGTAAAGCCTGATGGCAGCTACGACTTTGTAGAGTTACCAAATGAATACAAAAATAAAGATTACCGTGCTCACTACGCGTTTTGGCAAGATAAAGAGCTCCCTAACAGCTGGTACAAATTTAGAGACATTGCGCTTTTTTGGTTAGATAAAGGTGTTGATGGCTTTAGGTACGACATGGCCGAAATGGTGCCGGTTGAATTTTGGAGCTTTTTAAACTCATCAATAAAAATGCAAAAACCTGATGCATTTTTACTTGCCGAAGTTTACAACCCAAAAATGTACCGTGCTTATATCCATCAAGGTAAAATGGACTATTTATACGATAAGGTCGGTTTTTACGATACCTTAAAAGCAATTATGCAAAGCAAGCAACCTGCAAACGCTATTTTTGATGCGCAGCAACAGGTTGCGGATATTGAACAGCACATGCTGCACTTTTTAGAAAATCACGATGAACAGCGTATCGCAAGCCCAGACTTTGCAGGCAAAGCCGAGTGGGGTAAACCAGCCATGGTGGTTTCAAACCTGATTAGCCGTGCACCAACCTTATTATATTTTGGCCAAGATGTAGGGGAGGATGGATCTGAATATGCAGGCTTTGGCTTACCAACCCGCACCAGTATTTTTGATTACATTCGCGTACCAGCGCATCAAGCATGGATGAATAGCGGTAAGTTTGACGGCGCTAATTTAACAAAAGAGCAGTCAGCACTTCGTGATTACTATAAAGCCATTCTGTCACTTAATAGTTTACCTGCAGTGGTGGGCGGTGAAATGAGTGAGCTTAGTGTTACAGGAAGTGAGCGAGTTGTAGGCTTTACCCGCAAACTTGGCCAACAAATGCTTTACGTATTAAGTAACTTTAGCGAACAATCTCAAACAATGACGGTTAATTTATCAAAAGTGCAATTAGCGGGACCCAGCGAATACACTCAATTGCATGACTTACTTGAGCAGCATAGCACCGAGATTACATCAGGGTCTCAAGGCGCAACCTTCACACTTACACTTGATGCATTTAGCAGCGCAGTATTAACAAATAAGGCTAATAATGAATAATCAAAATAATAGCGACAAGCCAACTCTAAGCTTTTGGCAAATATGGAACATGTGTTTTGGCTTTTTAGGCATACAGTTTGGTTTTGCCCTGCAAAACGGTAACGTGAGCCGAATATTCCAAACATTAGGCGCACAAGTTGATGATATTCCCATTTTATGGGTAGCAGCACCGCTAACCGGTTTAATTGTGCAACCTATTATTGGTTATTGGAGTGATAAAACGTGGTGTCGTTTTGGTCGTCGTCGTCCATTTTTCTTTTTGGGTGCAATATTAACAACCATTGCATTGTTTATTATGCCGCATTCGCCAACATTGTGGATTGCTGCTGGTATGTTGTGGATTATGGATGCGTCAATTAACGTAACCATGGAACCATTTAGAGCACTTGTTGGTGATAACTTGCCAGAAAAACAACGCGCTACCGGTTACGGGTTACAAAGTTTTTTTATTGGAATAGGTGCAGTTTTGGCATCAGCACTGCCATGGATGATGACAAATTGGTTTGATGTGAGTAACACGGCAGCTATTGGTGAAATACCAGACTCAGTTAAGTACTCATTTTACTGGGGGCGTTGTTTTACTAGCTGCTGTGTTGTGGACTGTTGCAAAAACAAAAGAATACACACCTGAGCAATTAGCTAAATTTGAGGCACAAAAAGGGCCAGTTGTAACGGCTGAAATTGCTGATATTAACTACAATAAAGGCGGCATTATATTTGTTGTATTAGGCCTTGCAACACTTGCCCTAGTGATGGGCTTAGCGCTTGAAAAAGAACTTTATTTATTAGCGGGTGGCTTACTTGCCTTTGGCATTGTGCAGTGGATAGCTGGTTTATTAAAAGCTAAAAATCACACTCAAGGGGGCTTTTATCAAGTAGTGCAAGATGTATTTACAATGCCAACTGCGATGAAGCAATTAGCTTGGGTGCAATTTTTAGTTGGTTTACCTTATTTGCGATGTGGATTTATACCACGTCGGCAGTAACAAGCTTTCATTATGGGAGTAGCGATACAACATCAAAAGCGTTTAACGATGGCGCTGATTGGGTCGGTATTTTATTTGCGGCTTACAATGGATTCGCTGCTATTGCCGCAATGTGCATTCCATTCTTAGTTAAAAAAATGGGCTTAAAAGGCGCGCATTGTTTTAACTTATTACTAGGCGCACTAGGCCTTGCCAGCTTTATGTTTATAACAGACCCCAAAATGCTGCTTATTCCTATGATTGGTGTTGGTTTTGCGTGGGCTTCAATATTGTCACTGCCTTATGCAATGCTAAGTAACTCATTACCGAGTAATAAAATGGGTGTTTATATGGGAATATTTAACTTCTTTATTGTTATTCCACAGCTACTTGCAGCCAGTATTTTAGGGCTTATTTTGAGTCATGTGTTTTCTAATCAGCCCATTTACGCTTTGTTAATTGGTGCTGCGTCATTTGTATTAGCAGCCATTGCTGTTATGCGCGTTAAAAATTCTAATTAAGAGTAAAAAAATGAAAAACTATAACCTAATTACTATTTCATTATTAGCACTTGGATTAACTGCATGCGGTGCTCAAAATACGAATCAGTCACAAACAGTACAAACATCTAAAACAACTGCGCCTGGTGCTCCGGGCAGCGACCCGTTTTGGTCATACGCAGGTAAAACAGGGATTGGCACATCGTACGAGCAATACCAAAATGGTCATTACACAAGTGATGCACCAACAGGTGTAGTATCAAAAGTCTGGTTTTCAATTGCTAAAGGCATGATCACCGAAACTATGTTTGGCCTTATTCATCAAGCACAAATAAAAGATATGCAATTTGTGGTAACAGGAAAAGACTTTACTGTTAGCGAAGCAGACGATCTTGATGTCACTATTGATTATCTATACAAAGACGAGCAAGGCCGTCCGTTATCACTTGCTTATAAAATAGTAAGTAAAGATAAACAAGGCAGATTCACTCTTGAAAAACACGTTTTTACCGATCCTGATGGGCAAAGTTTATTTGTTCGTAGCGTGTTTAATACCGACCTTAAAGACGTTAAAGCCTATGTTGTGGTAAATCCATATATTGATAATAACGGCCTTGATGATTTTGCAAAAACTACCGAGCAAGGTTTAGTTGCTTGGCAAGGTGACAACTACTTAACATTGCAAGCAAATACTGAATTTGGCGCAAAAACGGTTGGCTTTACGGGTGTAAGCGATGGTTTGGATGAGCTTAAAAAGTCACAATCATTAAATACCAGCTATAGCAATACTGGTGAGCAGTCAGGTAATGTCAGTTTACTTGCTGAGCTTGGCAATATTGAAAGTAATACCACGTTTGATTTAGTACTGAGCTTTGCACATAACGAGCAACAAAGTGCAGAGCAGGGCGCCCAAACATTAGCAAAAGGTTATCAAAGTGTACTTGATAACTACAATGGTAAAGGTGCGGCATTTGGTTGGCAAGATTACCTACAAAGCCTTACACCTATTAATAAAATGACGGGGCAAACGGCCGATAACGGTAAGTTACTTTATACCAGCGCAATGGTATTAAAAGCACAAGAAGACAAAACGCACGCAGGTGCGCTTATTGCGTCGTTGTCTAATCCGTGGGGCGAAACCGTATCGGCTAAAACAGGCTCAACTGGTTATAAAGCCGTGTGGGTACGAGATTTCTACCAAGTAGCTATGGCATTTATGGCACTGGGTGATACAGCTACAGCAAAAATAGCATTCGAATACCTTGAAAAAGTTCAAGTTAATAGCAAAACGCCAGGTAACAATGGCGATACAGGCTGGTTTTTACAAAAAACACATGTCGATGGCGAACTAGAATGGGTGGGTGTACAGCTTGATCAAACTGCGATGCCAATTATGCTTGCGTGGAAATTACACCAAGCAAATGTACTTGGTGATGCCGAGCTTAAAGACTGGTACGCACGTATGTTAAAACCAGCGGCGGATTTTTTAGTCGAGGGCGGCCTTGCTAAAATTTTGTGGAACGACACGCAAATTACACCACCGGCAACACAACAAGAGCGCTGGGAAGAGCAAAGCGGTTATTCGCCTTCAACTACAGCCGCAATAGTAGCAGGCCTTGTTACAGCCAGTGATATAGCAGCGCTTAGTGGCGATGATAAAAACGCACAGCGCTACCTTGCTACGGCTAAAAAGTATAACAACGATATTGAACCGCAAATGTTTACCACTAAAGGTAACTTAAAAGGCGAAAATAGTGATGGTGAATACTTTATTCGTATAGGCCAAGATACCGATGCAAACTCAGACACTAAAATTAACGCTAATAATGGCCGTGAAGGTTTTAACAAAAAGCAAATTTTAGATGGCGGCTTCTTAGAACTAGTACGCTATGGCGTACGTGGTGCTAACGACGAAAGCATTGTTAAAACATTGCCTGAGTACGATGACGAAACGCTTGAAGATAACCTACAAGTTAAATACAGCTTTAGCTTTGACGACGGCAGCGGCACATTTGCAGGCTACCGTCGTTATGGCAACGATGGCTACGGCGAAGATGAATTAACCGGTACAAATTACGCTGAAAATGGAAGTAACACACCAGGCCAACGTGGACGTGTATGGCCGTTTTTCACCGGTGAACGTGGTCACTATGAAATAGCAGCAGCCAATGCCAGCAATACATTCAATGACGTAAAACAAGCTGAAATTAAAAACAGTTACGTTAAAGGGCTAGAGCAATTTGCCAATGAAGGCATGATGTTACCAGAGCAAGTATGGGACGGCGTTGGTGTAAACAAAGCAGGTTATACACTGGGCGAAGGGACTAATTCAGCAACACCTCTAGCTTGGACACACGCAGAATACATTAAGCTGGTACGCTCACTCAGTGATAAACAAGTATGGGATCACTACCCAGTTGTTAAAAAAGCACTAAAATAGTAATTTTTCATATTTTTAAATTTAAAAGCCATGGTTTAAAACCATGGCTTTTTAGTATCTGTGACCTAAGAGCCTGTTAAGCTGCCCTCCTTGCTTTTAGTTCATCACATCTGATTATCCATAAAGCGTATGTTCACCTCAATCGGAACACTTTTATTGTGGCTGGTTGATCTTGTGTTTTATCTAAATGCGGCTTAACCGAGGCGTAAGGTGTGTAACCGAATGGAGCTGGTAACGGCTCCTGCGCTAATATAATGACTTACATCGCCTATGGTGAATAACCTCGACCCATAAGCGCCAATTCGCCTAAAACCAGACATACTGCTGTAAATTTAACCTCGAAAGGTAAATAGGCTCTAGTTAATTTATATCTATTTAACCTGAATTCTGGTTAAGAGATTTATGAACATATTGAACCACAATGATAGTTAAACTTATTTATCTCAAGCAGTTATTATCCAAAGTTCAGGTTATTTAATAATGATAAATATGACAACTTAATTTTTATTTACGTGTAATTTACTCGGGTTGTATTGCCAGTGCTTCGCTTTACCGTATTAGGGTAGTCAATGGGTGTAACTAATTTGTAACCTGTTAACAGGTAGTAAATAAAGCTGTTTTACATGCCTCTGACAACCCACACAAATTGAAAGGTGATACCCGTGCAAAAAATAAACACAATAACTTTGGCAATCGCACTTGCTTGTTCGTTGCCTAGTATTGCTCAAGAGTCTTTAGCAGATCAAAGCAATAGTAACGAGGTTAAAAAAAATGACACTGCATTAGAAGTTATATCGGTAACGGCGACTAAGCGTAAAACAAGGTTAATGGAAACACCCGTCGCAATTACAGCGTTAACATCGGCACAATTAAAACAAAGTGGTGTTAATAATATAAGGGATATAGCAAATCTTGTACCTGGGCTTGGTATATCAACGGCAACAGATCAATCAGCACCAGTTATATCTATGCGAGGCGTGCGCTCTACCAATATTACTGAACTTGGCGACCCTGCTGTTGGCGTGCATTTAGATGGAATTTATTCACCAAGAATGCAAGGTGCTTTAGCATTAATGTACGATGTTGAGCGTATTGAAGCACTACGTGGACCACAAGGTACGCTGTTTGGCAGAAATTCGACCGTTGGTAGCATTAATGTTATTTCTGCAAAACCTGATTTTACTGATGATTATGGTAGTGTAACGTTAGAAGCGGGCAAATATAATACACGCAGTGCGGAAGGTTTTTATAACTTTTCAGTTAGCGACGATTTTGCGGTCCGTATTGCAGCTAAAGGGTTAAAACGTGATTCTTATTTGGAAGGTTATTACGATCCTAACCAATACGATACTCGCAGATTAAGTGATGCAGTACTAAATACAGACGTTATTTCACAAGATTCATATCAAAACATTGGCAGTACACTTACTCAACGAGAGAATTGGTGGATAGATGCAGCTGGTACCAACCCAGAGTCGCAGCAAGTTCGCGCGTTAACAGAAGCTGACAAATCAGATTTTTATAATAGTGCTAATGAGTATTCATTTAGAGTAAGTACGTTATGGTCGCCTTTAGATGGTAATTTCACCAACCATACCGTATTTCAAAAATATGTTAACGACAGTGGTAATAATGTTGATTTGGTAAACTGCGATAAATTACGAGGTCGCCCAACAGAGTACGGTGGCGATTGTTCAAACTTTTTACCTTCAGATAATGCATATCAAGCGGTTGTGAATGTACCCGGTGAACTTAAATTAGATATAACGTATTTACGTAACACTCTTAATTATGCATTAACAGACGATCTTGATTTAGTGTGGTTAGTGGGCTTTGAAGACATGGAGCGCTCCTCAAAGCAAGATAGCGAAGCGGTTTAGATGTTTGGGATGGTGCAACTTATTTTTTAGACGGTACTGGCGCTAAATCTTATTCTACAGAGCTGCAACTACAATCATCGGATATGACTGACCTTACTTGGATTGTGGGCGTTAACTATTTTCACGAAAAAACCACAACGCTCGGGTATTACGATAATCCAATGGACGATAAAGTATTTTGGGATCAACCTGATAGATCAACCGATGCATTCGCATTTTTTGCTCAAGCTACGTATAAAATAACCCCCAAACTGCACGCCACACTGGGATATCGCTTTAGTGATGAAACAAAAGAAGATAAAGGCGGGCGCTCTTATCGTTGCTCAAATGCAGATGGCTGCGCGCCGGGTTGGTTTAATCGTACTGATTTAAATAACTTGCCAGCAGATTACTTTGAAGATCCTACTATTTACGCATCATTTTTTGAAAATGACAACAAAGGCAGTTGGACGCACCATGACTTTAGAGTGGGTTTAGATTACGACTTGAGCCCCGATACAATGCTTTATACTTATTTAGCAAGCGGCTTTAAAGCCGGTGGTATTGGCGATGTGTTTGAAGTAGTAAACGATAGAACCTCTGAAGTAAATCGATTCGAAACGCAATTTGATCCAGAAGAAGTATTAACATGGGAAATAGGCGCTAAATCGAGCTTTTTTGATAACTCGTTAAATCTACAAGCTGCATTTTTCTACACAGATTACACAGACATGCAGTATGCATCTGTTGGTTCTATTGGTAACGTTGAGCGTCTTTCTGCTGTCGAGGATAATGATGGTAGGCCTATTTTGGATGGCTCAGGAAACCCTGTATTAGATTACATAAATCAGCCTGTTATAGCGTATTACACACAAAATGTACCTGGTTCTACTATTAAAGGAATTGAGCTCGAATTTGATTGGAAGCCATATCCAAATGGTCGAATTACGGGATATGTAACCTGGACAGAGGCTCAAGTAACAGACGACTGGTTTACAAAGTGGGATTACGATGCTGAGTATTTATTTGATATTTCTTATGAGGACTCACTCAATCCTGAAAATCCTTTGTTACAAACTAATTTAAAAGGCAATGACTTGGCGATGACGCCTAAATTTACCGCTAATTTAAGTTACACGCATAGTTTTGATTTTGGTGAATACGGGTTCATACACAGCTGGTTTAATGTAAGTTGGAAAGATAAATCATATTCAACAGTTTGGAACGTTGATAAACACCTCGATGATATGGAGTTTGCCATCTCTGATGAAGCCACGCGTTATATAGATGACTCCCGTGATAGCTTTGCAATGTTTAATGCCTCTTTAAAATATGAACCGCAAAGCCAAAAATGGTTTGCAGAAGCGTTCATTAGTAACGCCAGTGACGAAACTGTTCAGCATTGGAACAGTACCTCTAAAGGCTTTGCTAAAGGCAGTTTTGGTATGCCTAGGTACTATGGTGCAAAAGTAGGGTTTAACTTTTAACCTATAGTGTCAAATATAGTATTAATACGTACGTCCTGTGCTTTAAGCGGTTGTGTAATTACAGTATTTGACGTGCATTTAAATCTTAATAGAGATCATTAAATATGTATAAAAAATAGTCGTATTCATTTTACTAAGTGCGTTGTTAGTACCTGATGTACTAGCTAATAGTTTTAAAGATAATTTTACATGGGGTTTTGATTCATCAATATGGACACCCAGAACAGGCGATAATGGCAGCCCATTTGGCTGTACATTTGAACCAGGTCTAATCTCACCAAGCTCACATGGCATAACACTGGTAGTTGATAACAACAAATGTGCTGAGCTACAAAGTACAAATACGATAACCTATGGCAAAGTACAAGGAGCATTAAAAACAGGGAATACCCCAGGGACTGTATCATCTATTTTTACCTATACCTCATGGTTTGATGAGCCAGGACGGGCTTGGCAAGAAATTGATATTGAATTTTTACCTTCACTTGGCAATGTCGTTCATACCAATATTATTTATCAGCCAAATGGCGGGGTATATCAAAGTTGGGAAGAAGATATTGATTTAGCACAGTTTGGAGTAAACATTCAAAATGAGTTAGTAGAAATAGGATTTGAGTGGAGTGTAAATCAAATACGCTGGTTTATTTATAATAGCCAAGGTACAGAGCAAACAATTCGCGTTACGTATAAAGACAATGGTGATGGCAATTTAACAAATAACGAAATTCCTGCTTATGCATGGCCGGTTGATAACACCAAGTTGATGATTAATCACTGGCATGGTGATAACTCAGAGCAAGCTTATTATTTTCCAGGTCAGTATTATCAAAGCTCTGCTTGGGCATACTATGACTTCATTCAGTACACGGCTAACTAATTAAGCTCACTTTGTCGTTCTACAGTACTTTGTTTAATTGATCACTACATTAAACGTTGTGTGGTTCGTTATTTTATTACGGCTAATTAACCTGAACTCTGGATAATAAACCTATCTCGAGCAGCTATTTTCAGCGCTAACTGCGTTAAATTTACTTGCAATAGGCCAGCTATTGACGTGTAGATTCGCCTTGTTTTAACTGAAAATCGCTGGTTAGAGAAAATAAATTTAAATATCACCCTAATTCAATATGTTAGTAAATCTCTTAACCAGGGTTCAGGTTAATTACATAAAATCGCAAGGAAGCGTTTTTCGTAATAATGTTAGCGTGAATGGCTAACAGCATTAAAAATCAAGTTATAAAAACTCTAAGGATCCCTAAATGCTTACCATTAATCGTCGTTTTTGGCGAAATACTTTTCCTGCTTTATTAAGCGTATGTACTTTAAGCGTTAGCGTAATGGCTACAGAATCAGTAGATTGGCCAATGGTTAATACGCAATTAAAGCCTAATCTATCGGTTGAGCACCAAATTGATGAGCTTATGGCGACAATGAGTATTGAGCAAAAAGTAGCGCAATTAATTCAGCCAGAAATAAGCTATCTCAGCGTTGAAAAAATGCGAAAGTATGGCTTTGGCTCATATTTAAATGGCGGTAATTCAGCACCATACGGCAATAAAACCGCAGATTCAAAAACGTGGTTACGCTTTGCTGATGAAATGTATTTAGCCTCAATTGATAGCTCGCAAGACCAAAGCACAATACCCACTATTTGGGGCACAGATGCTATGCATGGCCATAGTAATGTATATGGTGCAACGTTATTTCCTCACAATATTGGTTTAGGTGCAGCTAACGATGCAGAATTAATAAAAAAATTGGCAAAGCAACAGCAAAAGAAGTTTCAGTAACCGGTATTGAATGGAGTTTTGCACCCACAGTTGCTGTAGTAAGAGATGATAGGTGGGGACGTACTTATGAAAGTTATTCAGAAGACCCTGATATAGTTAAACGTTACGCAAGTGCTATGGTGTCAGGTTTACAAGGTGATATAAACGACGGTTTTTTAAATGGTTATCATCGTATTGCTACGGCAAAACACTTTGTGGGTGATGGCGGCACCGAAAACGGTATAGATAGAGGTAATACTGTGATTGATGAAAAAACACTGAGAGATATTCACGCGGCGGGTTATTTTTCGGCGATTGAATCAGGTGTGCAATCAATCATGGCCTCGTTTAATAGTTGGAATTCAAGACGAGTTCACGGCAGTAAATATTTATTAACGACTGTACTGAAGAAAAAAATGGGGTTTGATGGATTTGTTGTAAGTGATTGGAATGCGCATAAATTTGTAAAAGGATGCGATCTTGAACAATGTGCCGGTGCATTTAATGCCGGTGTCGATGTAATGATGGTGCCAGAACACTATGAGGCATTTTATCACAATACAGTTAAGCAAGTTAAGCAAGGCGATATAAAGCTTGAGCGAATAAATGACGCAGTTAGGCGTTTTCTTCGCGCAAAAGTACGTTGGGGATTATTTACCAAGGATAAGCCATCGAGTCGTGCAGAATCTAAAAATACAGACTGGTTAAATGCCCCAGAGCATAAAGCTTTGGCACGTGAGGCGGTTAGAAAGTCTTTAGTATTATTGAAAAATAATACACTAAAAAATAATCAAAATGTGTTACCAATATCTCCGCGTAGCAAAATATTAGTGACAGGTAATGGCGCACATAATATTGCCAAACAAGCGGGTGGTTGGAGTGTATCATGGCAAGGAACTGATAATACCAATGCAGATTTTCCAAATGCAGTGTCTATTTTTGATGGTTTAAAAGAACAAGTACTTGCCGCTGGTGGTGAAATTGAATTATCGCAAAATGCACAATTTAAGCAAAAACCCGATATAGCAATAGTCGTGTTTGGCGAAGAGCCTTACGCCGAGTGGTTTGGCGACATACAAGGGCTTGAATATCAGCGAGATAATAAAAAAGATCTCGTTTTATTAAAATCGCTGCAAGCACAAAAGATTCCGGTAGTGAGTGTATTTATAAGCGGTCGTCCGCTTTGGGTAAATAAAGAGATAAATGCGTCTGATGCGTTTGTAGCCGCATGGTTACCAGGCTCACAAGGGCAAGGTGTTGCTGACGTTTTACTTTTAGATAAAAACGATGCTGTTCAATACGACTTTACAGGTAAATTAAGTTTTTCGTGGCCAAAATTTGACGACCAATTTATTCTCAATAAAGGCGATAAAAACTACGATCCTTTATTTGCTTATGGTTATGGACTTAGTTATAAAGAACCTAAAAGTGTAAAAAAACTATCCGAAAAAACCAGTCCAAAAGCTAATGAAAGTGGCAGCCAAGGCACCTCATTTTTTGTTAGAAACCTAGCACCTAACGTTCGCTGGGCGTTATCAGACCAAACTCAAATCAACATGATGACTAAAAGCTCATCAGCCATGAGCGCCGACGGCAAAAGTATTTCTATGCAATCGGTTAACTTAGCGTATCAAGAAGATGGCAGGCAGTTTGTTTGGAATAATACACAAGAGATTGCCACAGTGAGTTTACGTTTCGAACAAGCAACGACAGAGTTTAAAGACGTTGATAAACAGTTCATACAATTTGATATACGCGTTGATGATGTGCAATCGGATGTTGTTGAGCTTCGCGCAATGTGTGGGGAACAAGTATGTTTGACTAAAATAAGTCTAATGACTCAACTTACCCAATTAAAAAATAAAGGCTGGCAAACTGTCGCTATAAAGTTGGGATGTAGTGCAGCGCAAACAAAGATGAACGAAGTCACTGAAATACTTAGTATTAATGCTCAGCATCCACTCAACTTAGCAATTGCGAATGTTGCGTTAGTGAAAGCGACACAGAGTAATAGCCTTATTATAGGCTGTAATGATTTATAAACTTTAATCGGGTTTAATACCTGTTTTCATTTTATTAGGATAGATGTGAAATTAGAATCTCGGCGTTATTTATTTTGGGCTTTTCAGTTGAGTGGTTGGGGGATTTATGCGCTTTTAACTGAAATAATGATAAAGCTACCTAGTAACGAGCCTTGGCAAATTCATATTCCGCATCTGTTACTCGACACCTTATGCGGGCTTTTCATAACGCTTGGTTTAAGGAAGTGTTATTTGTTCGCAAGAACAAAATCGGCAAACATAAGTATTCCACTGCATGTTTCAGCGCTGTTGATTGCAAGTATAGTGTGGACCGCTTTTAAATGGGCTGCTTTGCAGTGGTTTTATGGCCATTGGTGGTCAGCGATGAGTTGGTTTGACTTTGGCACTTGGAGTACGGCGTCACTTACTATGTTAGCAACATGGACGGGGGCTTATTTTGGTATTACATCTTACCTTGATAACCAAGCGCAAAAACAAAAAGCTGCTGTTGCTCTTAACTTAGCAAACGAAGCACAGCTTAAAATGCTGCGTTATCAGTTAAATCCTCATTTTATGTTTAATAGCATTAATGCAATTTGTACGTTAATACTAAAAAAAGATAATATGCATGCAGTTGATATGCTTGAAAAACTATGCGATTTATTACGGTATAGCTTGTACACCGATCCGCTTGCTAAAATAACAGTGCACGAAGAAGTACAAATATTAAATACCTATCTTGATATAGAGCAATGCCGTTTTGGTAATAAGCTGAATGTAAACATTATTACCGAGTCTCACTGCGATGACTTTTTAATTCCTTCTATGCTTATTCAGCCTTTAGTTGAAAACGCTTTAAAGCATGGAATGGATCAAGCTCAAAACATAACAATAACGCTAAGAATAGAGCAAAAGAATAATACGTTGTCTATTTCTGTTTTAGATACAGGCAAAGGTTTTAACACAAATACTAATTCTCAAAGAGGAATAGGCTTAAAAAATTGTGAACAACGATTAAGCTTAATTTATCCTCAAAATAATAAATTTAAAACAGGTAACAACGAACTGGGCGGAGCGTGGGTTAATATGGCAATTCCACTTGAGCGTACACAGGAGAATATGCATGCAGCTAAAAACACTGATAGTTGATGATGAGTACAGTGCTATAGAAGGGTTGATGATAAGGCTTGAAAGCTTTCCTCAAATAGATGTTATTGGCCATGCTAATAGTGTAGATGACGCCGTAAGTATTATAAATAAAACCCAACCAAACCTTATTTTTTTAGATATAGAAATGCCTGAAAAATCAGGCTTTGAGTTAGTTAAATACTTTATTGGGAATTATTGCCCTGCTGTTATTTTTGTTACAGCTTTTCATCAGCATGCAGTGCAAGCTTTTGAAGTTAAGGCGGTAGATTATTTGCTCAAGCCGGTTAAATTGCAGCGCTTAGGTGAAGCTATTGAGCGCGCAAGTGAACGTTTAAGTAGCGTGGTTAACAAGCAGCAATTACTTGAAATGCGCGAAAGTTATTTAAACGCGCAGCAACCAAGACTCACCAACTCAACAAAAATTGAAACGTTAGTTGAGGCTAATAACTTAATTATACAAGATGGTCGAAACCCTATACAACTTGTACCTTACAACGATATTTTATGTATAGATGCAGCAGGTGATTATATGTGTGTACATACTCAACAAGAAACATTTGTGATGCGCGCTCGAATGAAAAGTCTCGAAAAAGATACACTCCCAGCTGATTTTGTACGCATACATAAATCAGCTATCGTAAATCTGAAGCATGTAAAGCGTTTAGAACCTCTGCGAAATAGTGAGTACAACGCTATTTTAAAAAATGATAAATCTATGAAAGTAAGCCGTACTTACAGCAAAGAACTAAAAAGTCGATTACTTAAAAACTCTGGTTACTTATTATCACAGAGTTTGAATTAGAAATAATGGTTTCAGTGGCAATTATATTGCTCAATTATTTTATCTTCTTCATTCTCTGGTTCAAGAATGAAACTAAACCAGTAGCAGATAGACGAAGTGATGAAAAAGCAGAACTGCACGTCCTGGTTATAAAAATGAAAGGGTTTAATGAGTAAAGCCTCGCTATAAAGGTTTTATTGGATACGTAAATAATTTAAAACTTGAATTCAAGAGTTCTAATGATTGGGAGTTAGTAATGAGTATTGATGAAAATAAAATAGATGAAGCTGCATTAGCGTTGATGTATCTCACATTACATGAGCACAATCGAGCTTGGAAGCAAGTTGATTGGGAAGTAACCAACCGGTTGTTTGAAAAAGGTTTAATCTGTAACCCTATTGGTAAAGCTAAATCTATCGTATTAACGGATGATGGGCTTAAACAATGTGAAATGTTATTTAATAAGTTATTTGTAAAAAATGAGCCCTAAAGTTTACAATTAAATTAACTTGAGCCTCTGGCAATTAATAGCGGCGGTAATAAAGTGCTTTGCACTTCTTCCCCGCGTATGAGTTTTAATAAATTTTCAACTAGCATTTGTCCTGCAACCGTCGTATTTTGCTCTATGGTCGTAAGTGGTGGGTTTACATAGCTCGCAATAGCAATGTTATCAAAGCCGACAACAGCTACGTCTTTAGGTACCTTGATATTTGCTTCTTTAAGCGCTCGTATTGCGCCAATGGCGATTAAATCGCTTGCAGCGAATAAGGCGTTAAACTTTATATTATTAGCAATAAGGGAGCGGGTGGCGTGATATCCAGATTCTTCTGTAGATATAGCGTTGGCCATCTTTCTTTCGTTTATTGTTACTTTATTAGCAAGTAGCTCATCTTTGAAGCCTTGAAAGCGTGCAAAAAATTCTGGACTATGATCTGAAGCATCACCTATAAACGCACAATCGCTACGATTATGTGCAATAAAATGGGCTGCAGCTTGCTTACCTCCACCATAGTTATCACAGCATACGGTTAGATCAGGGCGGTTATCAACCGTTGCTCCCCAACATACAAATTTAGTATTTTGTTCAAGTAGGCTTTTAAACTTTGGTTGAAAGTCGATGTAATCACCATAACCTAATAAAATGATGCCATCAGCTCTGTGGCTATCTTCGTAGTCAGCTTGCCAATCAGCACTAGCAGATTGAAATGAAACTAATAAGTCATAGCCTTCTTTAGCGCACGCGCGAGTTATGCTACCTAGCATAGCCAAAAAAATGGATTAATTTGTGAGTCATCTGAGGTTGGGTCTTCAAATAATAACAACGCGAGTGTACTACTTTGTTGCGTGCGAAGATTACTGGCATTTTTATCTACTTTGTAGTTAAGTTGTTTGGCTACATCGTGAACACGTTTGCGTGTTTCTTCATTAACCAGAGGGCTATTACGTAAAGCACGAGAAACGGTTGATTGAGACACTCCAGCATAGTGGGCAATGTCGAATGAAGTAGCTTTACCTTTCATTGTTACAACTTAATTAAAGTAATAAATAATTGTGCCATTCTCGTTTATTAATGGATTTTTTCAAGCTTTTTATGGTTAAAGGCATTTATTTATTGATTTGACCATGACACCGGTGTCATAATGAGGGCGTTTTATCATTTTGTTGTCAAAACGTATTGGCTGTCTATATTCTTATAGGCAGCATTTTTACTGTGATAGCTGCTTTAGGGTGATAGCCTAAAGTAAATAAATACCAATGGTTTACCGTTGTAGAATAATAAGCATTAATCGCTTAAACAAAAGAGATAACACCATGAGCTTACACGCTTCTACCAAATTTGATCCTATCCTAGTTGCTGATGTCGGCGGCACCAATGCTCGTTTTGCTCTAATTACAGCTTTTGACGAGGCAAAAAACCAATTTATTATAGAGCATAACAACACATTTCCCAGTGCTGATTTTGGTTCGCTTGAAAATGCATTAGAGCGTTACTTATCAACCATCTCTCATATTAAACCTAAACGCGCATGTTTAGCAGTTGCAGGCCCTATAAAAGCAGGGCAAGTGCATTTAACTAATTTAGGCTGGCATTTTAGTGTTAACGAATTTAAACAACATTTTAATTTAGAAAAATTAGATGTTATTAACGATTTTGCTGCTTTTGCGTATGCGTCGCCTTATTTAGATCCTCTGCAAAATGTGACTGTGAAATCAGGGCAAGCTGATGAAAATGCAAATATTGGTGTAATGGGGCCCGGTACTGGCTTTGGTGCTGCGTGTTTAGTAAGAACAGCTCACTCTACGTCAGTATTAAGTTCTGAAGGTGGTCATATATCGCTTGCGGCGGTTAACGAATTAGATACCGCACTAATTACAGAACTCAGAAAAGAGCATCAGCATGTATCTGTAGAAACCGTATTTTCTGGTCCAGGCATTACACATTTATACAAAGCAATGGCTGCAGTTAAAGGTGTTACTGCAAAAAACCTTGATGCGGCGCAAATTAGTAGCTTAGCTAATAGTGGTGAGTGTGAAGTGTGCGATGCAACTCTCAATCAATTTTGTGATTGGATAGGCAGCGTGGCAGGTGATTTAGCATTGGCTTATGGCGCATTAGGTGGTTTGTTTATTGGTGGTGGTATTTTGCCTCGCATGCAATCTCGCTTACTTGAAAGTCGTTTTGTTGAACGTTTTTCGCAAAAGGGTATTATGTCGCAATATACAGGGCAAATTCCCGTAACGCTTGTAACGCAAGATAACATCCCGTTAATTGGTGCCGCAGCATGTTTGCACAACAGTAAATAAGGTCGTTTCCTTGTTTGCATTTGGAAAATAGAGTGATGAAAAAAGTAACAATCAACAGCGTAGCAAGCCATGCTGGTGTTTCTAAAAAAACGGTATCACGCGTTTTAAATAACGAACCTAATGTTAGTGTGGCTACGCGTGAAAAGGTGCTTGCAGTATTCAAAGAGCTTGATTATACCCCAAACCCAATAGCACGTGGGCTTGCTCAAAATCGCAGTTTTATCATTGGTTGCCTCTACGATAACCCAAGTAAAAGTTACATTACGCGAGTGCAAACAGGTGCGCTAGCTGCTTGCCAAGAGAATAATTACAACCTTTTAATTCACCCTTGTGAATTTAGAGGTGAAGCTCTTATCAACAATATTGAGCAATTATTACAAACATCACGGTTAGATGGAATTGTTCTGACGCCACCATTTGGTGATTTTGCTGAGTTGGTTAATTTTTTAAAATCAAAAAAATTCCTTATGCCAGAGTGGCATCAGCAATATTAGAAGATGATTCAATCTCTGTGCGCAGTAATGATGAGCAAGGTGCATTTGAAGTAACAGAACATTTGATAAGCCTTGGTCATAAGTCAATTGCTTTTATCAAGGGGCATCCAGATCATAGTGCTACGCAACAACGATTTAAAGGTTACAGACGTTCGCTTGCCAGCCATGGTATAGAATTTAACGAACGCCTAGTAGAGGAGGGTAACTTTAGTTATCACTCTGGTGTGGATAGCGCGCGTAGTATTTTAGATTTGTCACCAAGGCCAACCGCTGTATTTGCTTCAAACGATTACATGGCTGCAGCAGTACTTAAATTAGCAACTCAGCGTCAATTAAGAGTGCCTGATGATATTTCAATAGCAGGGTTTGATAATGCACCGATTGCACGCCATATCTGGCCAGGATTAACAACAATTGCACAACCTGTTGAGGAAATGACTAAGCAGGCTGTTACTCAACTTATTTCTCATATAGCACAGCCTCAAGATGAACCATTTCAGGTAATTCTTGAATCTCGTTTGATCACACGTGAATCAACAGCTCAAGTTAAAAAATAGTCTAAATTCTTTTTCACAGTAGCCCGAATATGAGTGACGCATATTTGGGCTTTTTTATTTTTATAAACTTGCTAAAAAGCCGCTTATACCTAAAAATTATAATGTTCATTAATCGGTCATGTTAAAAAGTTAGTCTATTTTTATTACTCAGGGTTGACACCGGTGTCATGGTCATGCGTTAATACAGTGACACCGGTGTCAGGGTTGTTGTGAGAGGCTCCCTGGTAGCGTACCTTTGAACGGGTAAATCAAAGATGCTCAGTACAGTTATTTACGTGGAGTCTGTAATTGCTACTGAGCCTTTATCCTCTAACTAATAGAGATGAGTTAAATTATGTTGCACCCTCGTATTCAAGAAGTTACCCAGCGCGTTATCGAACGCAGTAAAAATACCCGTCAAGCCTATTTAGATCGTATTTCGCACGCAAAAAAACAAACAAGAGTTCGAGCTGGATTAGGTTGCGGTAATATTGCGCATGTTATGGCTGCATGTAGCAGTGATGACAAAGCCCGCTTAAAGGCTGATGAGCAGCCAAATCTTGCTATTATTAACTCATATAATGATATGTTATCGGCTCATGTGCCATACAAAGACTACCCAGATTTAATTAAAGACATTGCAACAAAATACGATGCTACAGCTCAAGTTGCTGGTGGCGTTCCTGCAATGTGTGATGGTGTTACGCAAGGGCGTGACGGCATGGAGCTTTCGTTATTTTCTCGTGACGTAATCGCTATGTCTACAGCAATATCGCTTTCGCACGATGTGTTTGATGGCGTTTTTTGTTTAGGCGTTTGTGACAAAATTGTTCCTGGTTTATTAATTGGTGCATTGTCGTTTGGTCATTTACCTGTGTTCTTTTTACCAGCAGGTCCAATGCAATCAGGTATTCCTAACAAAGAAAAAGCACGTATTCGTCAAAAATTTGCACAAGGTTTAGTGAGTCGCGAAGACTTACTTGAAGCTGAAAGTAAGTCTTATCACAGTGCAGGTACGTGTACGTTCTACGGTACTGCCAATTCAAACCAAATGTTAATGGAAATAATGGGTTTACACCTTCCAGGTAGTTCATTTATTAATCCTTACACTGAGCTTCGCGATGGCCTTACTGGTAATGCTGTAGAAACCATGCTTAAGCAGCTTACCGATGATAAAGAAAGTCCGTGTTTAGCCGATGTGATCAGTGAAAAAACGATTATAAACGGTTTAGTGGGCCTGCTTTCTACAGGTGGCTCTACTAACCATGCAATCCATATTGTTGCGATAGCAAAAGCTGCCGGCATTCAGGTTACGTGGAAAGATATGTCTGATTTATCAGAAGTTGTACCACTGCTTACACGTATTTATCCTAACGGCTCAGCTGATGTAAACCACTTCCAAGCAGCTGGCGGTATGGGTTTCTTAATGCGAGAGCTAGCAAGCGCTGGTTACTTACACACAGACGTTAAAACAATGCTAGGCGATGGTTTAGCACCTTACATGACAGAGCCTCGTTTAGATAAAGACGATAGCTTGATCATGAGTAACTCAACCGGCCCAACTAAAGTTAAATGGGTAGATTGCCCAGCAAACTCACACGATGAAGAAGTACTTCGCCCAGTGAGCAACCCATTTAGTAAGCAAGGTGGTCTGCAACTTCTAACGGGTAACTTAGGTAAAGCTGTTATCAAAGTGTCAGCGGTTGCTGAAGAACATCAGATTGTTACTGCTCCTGCGAAAGTATTTAGCTCACAAAGTGCTCTGCAAGATGCATACACGCGTGGCGAATTAAACCAAGACTTTATTGCTGTGCTAAAAGAGCAAGGCCCTAAAGCGAAAGGCATGCCAGAGCTACATAAGCTAACGCCAGTAATGGCAACGCTTCAAGATGAAGGCTTTAAAGTCGCCATTGTTACTGACGGCCGTATGTCGGGTGCATCAGGTAAAGTACCTGCAGCTATTCACTTAGCGCCAGAGGCTGTTGAGGGCGGTATTATAGCTAAAATTCGAGAAGGTGACTTAGTGACGCTTGATGCGCCAAACGGAATTTTGAAAGTACATGTTAGCGATGAAGAACTTGCAAAACGTGAACTAGAACTTAGCCAACCAAGTGCAACATTTGGTACGGGTCGTGAATTATTTACAGGGTTTAGAAATATCGTAAGCAGTGCCGATTTAGGGGCGAGTGCTTTTGGACTTGAATAAAAATTAGCCATACTGGGTAATGAGGAACAAGTAATGAGTATTGAAAAAATCTTAGCATCGGCACCCGTAGTGCCAGTGGTTGTAATCGAAAAATTAGAAGATGCTGCACCACTTGCTAGAGCGTTATATAACGGCGGTTTAAAAGCCTTAGAAATTACACTACGTACACCAATTGCCGCAGAAGCTGTAAAGCTAATGAAAGCGGAAGTACCAGAAGCTTATGTCGGCACTGGAACAGTTGTAGATAAAGCAAGCTTTGATCTTTCAGTAGCTGCGGGTGCTGATTTTATGGTGAGCCCAGGTATTAGCGATGAGCTGATTGCTTTAGCAAAAGAGTCAGATATACCATTTTTACCAGGCGCTGCAACGGCGAGTGAAGTTATGCAGCTTGCGTCGCATGGTTTTAAGTTTTTAAAATTCTTCCCTGCAGAAGCCGCGGGCGGAACAGCAATGCTTAAATCAATCGGTGGCCCATTACCACATATTACTTTTTGCCCAACTGGCGGCATTAGCCTAGCAACTGCACCTAATTATTTAGCGCTTAACAACGTTATTTGTGTTGGTGGTACTTGGATGCTAGATAAACAACTAATTGAAAATAAAGACTGGCAAGCAATTGAAGCGCTTGCTCGCCAAGCAAGTGAACTTAAATAGGAGTCTAAAATGATTAATGTAGCAATTAACGGTTATGGCCGTATCGGTCGCAATGTATTACGTGCACTTTACGAGTCAGCTCAAAACAACGAAATTAAAATTGTCGCAATTAACGATTTAGCACCAGCTAACGTAAATGCACATTTAACGCAGTATGACTCAGTTCATGGTATTTTTTCTAAAAAAGTAACACTTGAAAACAACACTATGCTAATTGGTGATGACGTAATTACGTTAACGCAAGAGCGTGATCCTGCAAACTTACCGTGGAAAGAGCTAAACGTAGATATCGTTTTAGAATGTACTGGTTTTTTCACTAAACGTGATGACGCTGCTAAGCACATTACTGCAGGCGCTAAAAAAGTAATCGTATCTGCTCCAGGTACTGGTTTAGATGCAACAGTAGTACATGGTGTAAACAGCGACGTAATTAATGCTGATAGCAATATCATTTCTAACGCTTCTTGTACTACTAACTGTTTAGCGCCAATTGCAAAGGCAATTAACGACACTGTAGGTATTGAACAAGGTAGCATGACAACTATTCACGCTTACACCAACGATCAAAACTTATCTGACGTTTACCACCCAGATTTATACCGTGCGCGTAGTGCAACTCAATCTATGATCCCAACTAAAACAGGTGCTGCGGCAGCTGTTGGTTTAGTATTACCAGAACTTGCTGGTAAATTAGACGGTATGTCGGTACGTGTACCTACAATCAATGTTTCTTTAGTTGATTTTACGTTTATTACTAAGCGTGATACGACTACAGAAGAAATCAATGCAATCATGAAAGAAGCATCAACGGGTTCAATGAAGAGTATTTTAGAATATAACGAGCTTCCGCTTGTTTCTATCGACTTTAACCATAACCCAGCGTCGTCTATCTTTGATGCAACGCAAACTAAAGCCAATGGCAAACTAGTTAAAGTAATGGCTTGGTACGACAACGAGTGGGGTTTCTCAAACCGCATGTTAGACCAAGTTAAAGCATTAGGTCAGTACTTATAATTGACCTTGTAAAAGTTTAGCTTTATCCAACCAAGCCACGCATTGCGTGGCTTTTTTGCGTTTGATTTATCTGTATATTTGCAATTCAAAATTAGCAGGGAACTATTTGTATTTTTTATACCCTAAATTTTGTTAATATGTGGGTGTGTAAATCAATGGAATTTCGTTGTATTTAATCAACTCAACGACGCAAGGAATAATAAAAATGATCAGAGCTTTATCGCGAAAAGTATTTCGCACAAATCATCTTCAGATAGGTGAGGGCAACATAAGTGGCTACATAGCCTGCTTTTTAGCAATACTGAGTTGCTTAGGCGTATTAGCGTTTCACTTCCCTGAATACTTAACCACACCAGAGCTGAGAAAAAGCTACAGCGTCGACTTTTTACGTCAGCTTATGTTTGCATCATTATTGGTCTCGGGCAGTCTAGGATTACTTAACTTTGCACGTAATACCAATAAGCGTTTAGGGGCTACAGCGTGGTTTTTTATTTTACTCGCTATTATGTTTGGCGGACCAAACGTTGAAGTAAACGAATTTGCTTCTGATACACCTTATATAGGGCTTGATTGGTTTATTTTAGATTTACTCGGCTCAACACTTATATTTATTGTGATTGAAAAGTTATTACCTCATCGTAAAGATCAAAAAATATTACGTAGTGAATGGCGGGGCGATTTAAACCATTTTTTTGTAAATCATTTAATTATTGGTTTTGTATTACTCGTTACTAACCACTTTGTGCATTATGGCTTTGGCTGGGCTGTATCATCTACAGTACAAGGTTATATAGAGCAATCTCCCTTTATAGTGCAGTTGTTTTTAATAATACTTGTGGCAGATTTAATGCAGTATTGGGTGCATCGTGCCTATCACGAAGTCCCTTTATTATGGCGCTTTCATGGCGTACATCACAGTGCTAAAGAAATGGATTGGTTAGCGGGCTCTCGCCAGCATATTCTTGAAATACTCGTAACGCGCAGCTTAGTGCTCACGCCTATATTTGTACTTGGTTTTTCACAGCAAATAATTAGTTTGTACGTAATAATTGTGGGTTTGCAGGCTGTGTTTAACCATGCAAATGTACGTGTGAAATTTGGCTGGCTAAAATATTTTATGGTTACACCGCAGTTTCATCATTGGCATCATGCGTCAGATAAAGCCGCGATTGACCGCAATTACGCTGCGCATTTTTCGTTTTTAGACTACGTGTTCGGTACTGCTGTTAAAGGCCAAAAAGAGTGGCCACAAGCGTATGGTGTAGTCGGGGATTACATGCCCGTAGGTATGCTTAAACAACAGGTTTACCCGTTTAAGCGCGCTAAATAAGTTCGGAAAATCCGAATAAACATAAAATAAAAGCGAGCAAGGTGTTACATTTTGCTCGCTTATATTATTAATATTAAATTTATTTTAGCTCTGCTAATAACTCAGTAAATGTAGGTCTTTGATTTAGTGTAGGTTGCATGGCACATTTTGCCATATCGGACATTTTAATAAAGAGCTCACTATGTCTATCATCGCCAGTTACCGTGCCTAATAAGTCTTCAATTAAACACCCTAATGCACGTACTTCAATTAACTCGATTTGCTTTTGTTGATAATCACTTAACATGGCTAAGTTTGTGGCTGCACCAAAATCACCAAATAATAAATCAGCATCTTTGTTTATCATGGTGTTATGCGCATACACGTCGCCGTGACTTACTTTACGAACATGTAAGTGATGTAAGGTACTTACCATTTGCTGTGCAATTTTTAAAATAGCGTGAGTTGAGTAATGGCAATCATCATTAAATGTATCACGCGTACAGGTTTCAAGGCTTGGAGGCAGGCCTAAATTAGCAAAGCTTTTATTTATTAGCTCCATTACTAAACCTAGCTGATCACTTTGTTCAATGTAGGCAAGGACTTTAATTAAATTAGCGTGATCGCCTGCTTGTAAGCAGCAATTCACTTCATCAAGCGGGTAGCCGTCGCTGGTAATTGCGCCTTTAAATAATTTAATCGCTATAGCGTTATCAGCCGATTTTGCTAAGTGAATAACGCCTGATGCACCTTGGCCAATAACATGACTAAGCGTGTAATCGTTAAGAAGTTTATTTTCTAAGCTGCATTTTGTAAGGCACTGGGCTTTATTAAAATCGTTACCTGCAAACGCAAGCCAAGCAAGTTTAGGCAGGTCAAACAGCCAGTCGTCTACGTGTGTTAAGTTATTGGCAGAGAGCCTAACAAGCTCAAGGCTTTTACACTGCGCCATGCTACTTGGCAGTTGCTTAAGTCGATTGCCTGCAAGCGCAAGCTTTTTAAGCTGGGTATAATTACCAAAATCTTCAGGCAATTCGTTTAACGTATTATCGGTGAGTATTAGCCACTCAATATTTTTTGGCAGGCTGTTTAAAGCAAATTCAGAAATTTGGTTACCTTTAAACGCGACCATAATCAAAGCAGGGCATTTAGCCAGCACAGCAGGAATATGCTTAAACTGATTAAACGATAAAAACACACGCTTCAGGTGTGTTAAACAGGCAAATTCATCAGGTAGTGTTGATAAGTTATTATTTGATAAATCGAGAACTTCAAGCGTGTCAGCTAAGCTAAAGATTTCTTCAGGAAATGTCGTTAGCTCTTCTACCAATTGCAGGCGAGTAGCACCAACAAGTTTGCCACTTTTAAGCTCTTTAAGGGAGTTCATATTAATACCATGTTCTAAAAATGAAAAAGCCAACATAGCTGTTGGCTTAAAGTCGTTCTAACTTACTAAATCGCTCTTTAGAATTGCGCGTTATGGTAAACGTTTTGTACGTCGTCGCAATCTTCTAACATGGCTAAAAAGCGTTCCATAACTTCAACGTCTTCGCCTTCAATCGGCGTTTCAATTTGTGGCACAAAGCTAATTAGGTCTTCGTCAAATTCAGTCACGCCCATTTCTTCAAGCGCTGTACGTGTATTGTTGTACTCTGTATGAGGAGCAAAAACAGTAACTTTACCGTCATCTACTTCTACGTCAGTTACATCAACATCAGCCATCATAAGAGCTTCAAGTACTGCTTCGTCGTCATCACCGTCAAATACAAAAATAGCAAGGTGATCAAATAAATGTGAAACAGAGTTTTGAGCGCCAATTTTAGCATTTGCTTTGGTAAAACAAACACGTACATCAGCAAAGGTACGCTTGTTGTTGTCTGTTAAACAGTCAACAATAATCATACTGTTACCAGGGCCGTAACCTTCGTAACGTGTTGCTGCGTAGTCTTCACCGCCGCCGCCTTTTGCTTTGTCGATTGCGCGGTCAATAACGTGTGCTGGTACTTGGTCTTTTTTAGCGCGTTCAATTAAACGACGTAATGATAAGTTACCATCTGGATCTACACCGCCGTTTTTAGCACAAATATAAATTTCTTTGCCGTACTTAGAATAAACTTTAGTTTTAGCACCCGCAGTCTTAGCCATTGAATCTTTTTTGTTTTGGTAAGCTCTTCCCATCTGCGTTTCGCCTTAATATATGTAAATAATAGAATAAAATTATAATGCGTATTCTAAAGGTAAATGCATTCAAGGGCTAGTAAGTATTAAAACAGATTAAAACGGTAACGTTTAAAGTCCATCTAAAGTGTATTTTATTAATGGGATCATCGAGGGTTCTAGACGTTGGAATTATATCTATTATGTGTAAATTTAATTCAATAAAAAAGCAACCTGTATAACAGGTTGCCTTACTAAGTAATAAAAAGTAAGTGTTACTTACCAAATACGCACACGTTCATCTTCAGGAAGGTATAACGCATCGCCTGGTTTTACATCAAACGCTTTGTACCATGCATCGTGGTTACGTGGCGCCTGTGCTCTAAAGCGACCTGGAGCATGTGTGCCACCACGAAGTTGGTTAAGCATACTTTGCTCAGTACGTTTTTCTTTCCATACTTGTGCCCACGCTAGGAAGAAACGTTGATCGCCAGTAACACCGTCAATAACAGGCGCTTCTTTACCATTTAAACTCAGCTTGTACGCGTGATAGGCCATTGATAACCCACCTACATCACCAATGTTTTCGCCAAGGCTATTTCGACCATTAACAAAATTACCTTCAATTGGCTCGTACTTACTGTACTGCGCAGCCAGTTGTTCGGCTTTTTTGTCAAATGCAGCGCGGTCAGCATCAGTCCACCAGTTACGTTGCACACCGTTTTCGTCTGATTTTGAACCTTGGTCGTCAAACCCATGACCCATTTCGTGACCAATTACAGCGCCAATGCCGCCATAGTTTACAGCCGGATCAGCATTTGGATCGAAAAAGGTGGCTGTAGTATCGCAGCCGGAAATACAATTTCATTAAACGAGCTATTGTAGTAAGCGTTTACGCGTTGTGGCGTCATGCCCCAGCGGTTACGATCTGTTTTTTGTAGCTCTTTTTCAACACTTTCTGCGTGGAAAAACTCACGCATGTTTTTCACATTACCAATCAAATCATTTTTAGTAATGCTTAAACCTTCATAAGACTGCCATACATCGGGGTAACCAATTTTTGGTACAAATGCAGCCAGTTTAGCGCGCGCATTTACTTTAGTTTCATCGCCCATCCACTCTAGGTTATCAATACGTTCACCCAGGGCTGTACGAAGGTTTTCAACCAGCTCTGACATTTGTTGTTTTGATGATTCAGGGAAGTAACGTGCTACGTATATTTTACCAATAGCAAAACCAAGCGAACTTGTGCCTGACATTTGACTTATTGCACGTTTCCAACGAGGGCGAGGCTCTTGTTGTCCGTTTAGTTCTTTACCAAAAAAAGCAAAGTTAGTATTAAATACGTCTTCTGATAGTAAACCTGCGTTACCGCTAATAGCGTGATACGTTAGGTAGTCTTTCCATACTGCAATATCTTCTTGATTGATTAGCTCAATCATCGCTTTTATAGGTTCAGGTTGAGAGACATTTAACTGAGGTACTTTATAACCTGTTTGCGCAAAATATAAATCCCAGTTAAAACCAGGATAAGCAGTGCTTAAATCGGCGCGTTCAATTTGGTTTAGCGTTAAATCGCGATTACGGCGCTTTTCACGAGGCCAATGGCCTTGTGCAATTTTGGTTTCAAGATCAACAATTGCTTGAGCGCGCTCAGCGGTATTTTCTACTCCTGCAAACTCAAGCATATCAGCAATGTGAGCAACATAAGCTGTACGGGTTTTTACAAAACGCTCAGCGTCTTCAAGGTAGTAAGAACGATCGGGTAGACCTAAACCACCAGCACCTAGTGACATTTCATATTTATTAGGGTCTAGGCGATTAAACCACATGCCGCCGCCAAAAGGGGCTTTATTACCGGTTAACCAAGACTTACCAAACATCTCAGCTAAATCGTCAGTTGACGATATATCATTAATTTCACTTAATAATGGCTTGATTGGCGCCACACCTCGTTTATTAAGTGTTTCGGTATCCATATAGGCATTGTAAAAATCAGCAACGAGTTTTTCTTCTGCGTTTAAATCTTTACGTGCGGCTATTTCTTCAATAATAGCTTTAACATCGTCTTCGCTTCGCTCAGCTAATCCTGAAAATGCACCATAGCGGGTTTTATCTGCAGGCATTACGTAGTTGTCATACCATGTGCCGCTGGCATACATAAAAAAGTCATCGCCTGGTTTAACAGCTTCGTTACGCGCTGTTAGGTCAACACCAAAATTACCTAACTCTGCTTTTTGTGTCACTGCTGCAGTGGCTACTTTAAGTTGTTGCTCTTCTGTTTTTGTTGTTTGCGGCTCTGAACAACCGGTAATAAATGTGGCAGCTAATGCTGCGGCAATTAAACTCTTTTTCATTACTTACTCCTGAGTATCACTGATTGAATTAAAGCAGCAGTGAATCATTTTTATTGTTACGAATATTTAACTTATCGATTGTTATTGATATTAATCAGACAAACAAACCTTTTGAGGTGAATTACCACAGTGCTCGATAAAACTAAGATAGAGGAAAAGAGAAAGGCTAATAGGTGCTATAAACGCTTTATTTAGCTCGAATACTTAAAAGTATCCGAGCTAAGAGGGGTTACACACTATTTATTTTTTATGCTGGAGCTCCCACATACGGGCATATTCTCCGTCGAGAGTAAGTAACTCATCGTGCTTACCTTGCTCAATAATTTGCCCGGCTTTGAGCACAATAATGGTGTCTGCATCGGTAATAGTAGAAAGGCGATGAGCAATAACAATACTCGTATGATTACTGGCAACTTCGCGCATTGCAGCAAGTATTGCTTGCTCAGAATGAGAGTCGAGTGCAGATGTTGCTTCATCAAAAATTAAAATAGGGGACTTTTTCAAAATGGCGCGCGCAATAGCAATACGCTGTTTTTCGCCGCCGGATACTTTTAAACCACGCTCGCCAACCAATGTTTTATCGCCTTTATCAAGTGTGCCTATAAAGTCTTTTAAATGCGCCATTGCAATGGCGTCGTCAATTTCAGCATCGCTTGCTGTTGGTCTACCGTAAGCGATATTTTCACGAATCGTGGTGTTAAACAACACGGTGTCTTGCGGGACTATTGCAATGGCTTTTCGTAAACTATTAAGTGTTACTGAGTTTATTACTTGATTATCAATGCTAATTTCACCGGTGCTTACATCATAAAAACGATAAAGCAGTCGCGCCAATGAGCTTTTACCTGCACCACTGGCACCAACAATGGCTACTTTGCTGCCAGCTTTAACACTAAAACTAAGGTTATTAAGAATAGGGCGATGCGCATCGTAACTAAAACTTACATTATTAAATGTTATTTCACCTTGGCTAATATTGAGCTCTTTTGCATTAAGTGCATCGGTTATTTGTGGTTTTTTGTTAAGTAGTCCAAGCATGTTTTCAAGGTCGGTTAGTGCGCGCCTTATTTCGCGGTACACAAAACCTAAAAAGTTAAGCGGTAAAAATAGCTGAATCATATACGCGTTGATCATCACAAGTTCACCAATAGAGAGAGTTCCTGCAACTACTTCGGTTGAGCCCAACCACATTAACGCGGTAATAGCACAGGCAATAATAAGTGCTTGGCCTGAGTTGAGGGCGAGCAACGACATTCTATTTTTTAAACGGGCTTTTTCCCAGTTTGCTAAAAAGGTGTCGTACGTTTTAGCTTCAAACTGTTCATTATTAAAATATTTTACAGTTTCATAGTTAAGTAGGCTGTCTATAGCGCGGGTATTACTTTGGTTGTCGGCAGCGTTTGCTTCGCGAATAAAGCGGTTTCTCCACTGAGTAACCACCACAGTAAAGGTAATATAAATAGCGACTGCCAATAATGTAATAAGCGCAAACCAAACAGAAAACAACGTGCCAAAAATAATCGCAACGGTCAGTATTTCAAATAAAGTAGGCACAATGTTAAACATTAAAAAACGCATTAAAAAGCTTAACCCGCTTGTACCGCGTTCTATATCGCGGCTAATGCCACCGGTTTGCCTATCTAAATGAAAAGCCAGCTCAAGTGAGTGCAAATGCTTAAATACTTTTAAACCAATATCACGCATGGCGTGCTCGGTTACCCGAGAAAATACAGCATCTCTTACCTCACCTAAAAATACGCTAGCAAAACGCAGTCCACCGTACATCAATAGCAATAAAGCAGGAATAACTAACAGTGGGTTAATCGACTTATCTACAGAGTCTATTATTTCTTTAAGCGCCCAAGGCATTAAAAGCGTGGCACCTTTTGCGCCTATAAGCGCGATAAGTGCAATAAAAACACGGCCTTTAAATTTTGTAAGGTAGGGCCACAGTGTTTTTACACTTTGGCGTAAATTCATGGCGTCTGGTCGTTTTTCTGTGCTTTGTCTGGGGCGCATTAGCGATCTCTGTTAAAACTAAATACTTAATTAATAAGCATTGTATTTTAAATGTTTGCCCTTATATACTACGCATCCCTTATTTTAGTTTTAAAACGTGAATGTTTAAATTTAGAGTGTTTTTAACTGCCTTTTTGCTACTTGCTGCACTTTTTAGTGTGCAGAGCAATGCTATGGGCGCCTCACAAAATTTAAATATAAATATTAGCACGCAGGTTTCGCCTACTGATATTGCCGATTTAACTAAAATACAGCCTATTAGTAAGTCTGTAGATACTTCGCAACATAAAAAAACGCATCAAACCGATTTTGACGCGCACCAACCAAGATTAACTGCCAATAATTCATCTTTGTTTTTGCACACTGTGCAAAATGAGCCAGAATACGATGTGGTTTTTGAATTTTTTGCTCAAAATCTTGTTAGGCATATATTCTTACCACCAAGAGCCGTTAACCGTATACAACCTTGGTATACGCTTGTAACTAATAGTAAAAAGTCGCGCTTAAGTGGCTGGAAAGATGTTAACTTACTCTACACTGCCGTAACTACCTACCACGCTTAATTTTCCTTATTTAATTTTATTAGGTTTTAACTTTTAAAGTTTTAGCCTGCAGATTAATTGTGCTTTTAAAAAGTACGTTGCTAGCATTTCTGGCAATAAGGATTAAACATGTTAAGTTTTAAAAAGATAAAAAGCCGTCTACGGCTAAGTTCAAATTAAGCTATATAGCCATGCTAATAGTATTGGTTTTATTAGCTATCAGCGCATTACCAAACCTATATCCAAACAAATCGTGGTTGCACATAAGTGCTGCCCCGCACAGCGAAACGCAATCTTTACCAAGCACTAAAACCCTAGTTACCTTTTTAAATAACCAAGGGCTTGAGGTTGAGCAGGGTTTAGATAAGCAATCGACTATTAATGTACTTTTAAACGAGCCAACTAAAAGCGCTCAGGCGCAAGTGGCTATAAAAGCGCAATATCCAAACACGCAAGTAAAAATTGTTGAGCATGCAACCAGCCCTACATGGTTACAAGATTTTGGTTTATCACCAATTAAGCTAGGCCTTGATTTAAATGGCGGTGTGCTATTTGTATTAGACGTAGATTTAGATAAAGCCGTTGATGAGCAATTAGTCAGTGCATATCAACAAGCTAAATCAATTATTATTAAGCAAAAAGCACATGGCGTAAAAGCGCAGCAAACTCAGCACGGGTTTGAAATAAACGCATTGCCTAATGCAACCGACAAGTTAACCCCTGTTATTGAAGAGCTACAAAGCCGATTTGCTAATTTAGCCGTTGTAACAAGCAATAACGGCAGCGTTAAAACTGCCAAATTTAGTTATTCAGAGCAAGGCCGCAGCAGCTTTGATAAAGAAGTAATGGGGCAAACACTTACAACCCTTCGTTCACGTATTGAAGAGTTAGGCATTACCGAAGCGGTAACACAGCAACAAGGTAAGCACCGCATTCGTATAGAGCTACCGGGTGTGCAAGATCCAACCGAAGCTAAGCGCATTATTGGTGCAACCGCATCGCTTGGTTTTTATCAATTAAAAGAAATTGGCGGGCAAACATTTAATATGCAATCGGGCGGAACCATAAAGCTAGATCCTGTGCCAATTTTTACAGGCGATCATATTAATAATGCAAACATAGGCCGCGACGATTGGGGTAAACCACTTGTACAACTAAGCCTAGACGGCCAAGGTGGGGATGCTATGTCGGCGTTTTCAAAAGCCAATATTGGTAAGCCAATGGCGACGGTTTACTCTGAGTACTCTCAAAATGCTAAAGGCGAAGTAGTTAAAAAAAGCGAAGTTATTAATGTTGCCAATATTGCTCAGCATTTAAGTTCGCGTTTTAGTATTACCAATATGAAAAGCCAACAAGCGGCAGCCGACCTAGCATTATTACTACGTGCAGGCTCGCTTACCGCACCCGTTACAATTGTGCACGAACAAACAATAGGCCCAAGCCTCGGCCAAGAAAACATTAGTAATGGCTTAGCCGCGCTTATGTTAGGCATGGGTATTACGCTTGCATTTATGGCGCTTTGGTATCGCCGTTTAGGCCTTATTGCAAACGTAGCACTTATATTAAATTTAACGTCGCTTGTGGGCTTAATGTCATTATTACCAGGGGTTGTGTTAACCCTGCCGGGTATCGCTGGCCTAGTATTAACCATAGGTATGGCGGTAGACACTAACGTAATAATATTTGAACGTATTAAAGAAGAACGTCGCCAAGGCCGTGCACCATATCAAGCTATTCAAGAGGGTTATAAACAAGCCGCAAATACAATATTTGATGCCAATATAACCACCATGATCACCGCACTTATTTTATACGGCATAGGCTATGGGCCCGTTAAAGGTTTTGCCATTACATTAGCACTGGGGCTTTTAACGTCTGTATTTACAGGTGTGTACGTATCAAAAATATTAAGTCAAACGTTGTATTTAAAAATGGGTAAAAAAGCAGGAGTAAAAGCACATGCTTAACACTTTTTTGAAAGGTGAAAAGGGTACACGTTTACGTTTTATAGGCATGCTTTTAAGCGCCATGTTAGTGTTGCTATCCGTATTTACGCTTACGCAAAAAGGTCTAAATTTTGGCCTAGATTTTACCGGCGGTTATTTAACTGAGTTTACAACCAGCCAAAGTGTTGAGCTAAAAGAGCTTAAATCGTTTATTGCTAAAAATCACAGCGGTGAGTTTGAGCTAACCGCGCAAGGTAATAGCCATTTTCAATTAAGAGAAGCGCCAAGTGCATCAACTACATCAACAACAGCTAATAGCCCTGATTGGCAAAGCGCTGTTACACAAAACGATGATATAAACGCACAGGTTTTATCGTCAGCTTATATTGGCTCACAAGTGGGCGATGAGTTATTTGATCAAGGCTGTTTAGCCATGTTTGCTGCAATGATTGCGGTAATGATTTACCTTGCAGTGCGTTTTGAATGGCGCTTAGCGGTAGGGTCTGTGGTAGCGCTAATGCATGATTTAATACTCGTACTTGGGTTGTTTTCACTATTACAAATTGAGTTTAACCTGACCGTGCTGGCCAGCTTACTGGCTATTATTGGCTACTCACTTAACGACTCAATAATAGTAGGGGATAGAGTGCGTGAGCTTTTACGTGTTCAATCAAATAATGTACTTAGCCCAGCGACTATTATTAATAATGCGATTAAAAGTACACTAACGCGCACCTTAATAACGTCGGGTACCACACTTGCAACGGTTGCGAGCGTTTGGTTACTTGCAGGCGCACCACTGCAAGGCTTTGCTATTGCATTATTTACCGGCATTGTAGTAGGTACGTTCTCGTCTATTTGTATAGCGGCAACCTTGCCGGAACTATTGGGCTTAAGCGCTAAAAACTACAGAAGTTAAAGTAGATGCCCACACGCAAACATTATTAGATATGCCATAAAGTTTTTAATAAAGGATAAGCAAAGAGCTGCACCAACCAATCAACGGCTCTTTGTTAGTTTAATGCTTATTTTAACCCCGCAAGTATTCCCACCAAACTAGCGGGGTTTAAAACAATGGTTTTAAGCCTAGCAAAAATGTTAAACTAATTGCCTTATTTTTACGGCCTGTATTATATTAATCCCCATGAATAAAACCCACGTTATCGAACATCTTCGTTTTGCGCTAGAAGCGCAGCTTACAACAGCAAAAGTAGCGGCAAAAACCGCGCACGACACCGCCACACATGAAGAAAACATAGCCGAAAATAAATACGATACCCTAGGGCTCGAAGCCGCTTATTTAGCACAAGGCCAAGCCCAGCGCGTAAACGATTGCTATAAAAGCATAGAATTGTTTGAGCCTGCCTTTAACGAAAAGCCTACCGACAAAATAGCTATCGGTTCGCTGGTGTGTTTAGAAGATGATAACGCAGCCCAAAAATGGTTTTATTTAGGCCCCGCAGCTGGTGGTTTAACGGTAAATGTTAAAGAGCACGCAATAGCTGTAGTAACACCCGGCGCACCAATGGGTAAGCAGTTATTAAATAAACAGATTGATGATGAAATTACGTTAACAATAGCAGGTAAAGCCCACGAATATGTGGTGGTAAAGATTTTATAAAGCTTTGGTTTTTTAAGAGAACACCATCTGAAAAAGCTATGCCAACGTAATAATCGCTTATTTATATTCATAAATTAATTGTCGGATGGCATAGCTTTGCCATTTATCCAACCTACAGCTATGTTTTTATAGCGTAACGTGGTGTGTATTTCAATTTGTACAAAGGCATATAATGAGAAGTACCTAATAGTTTAAAAATGAGCAGGGTTGACGTTAGGTGCTCCCTTTTTAATTGATTTTAGTGGTTTACAGCCTCGTTAGTTGTATTTCCCAAGTTGGCTACTCGGTGCTACTATAGTGATACATCTGTTTGGGGATTATTATGAGAGTAGAACTAGTAACAACATTGAAGCGTCAAGCAACGAAGATATTATCTGAACTTCATTCCTCTAAAGAACCTGTGTTGATAACTGAACATGGGCAACCATCTGCATACTTAGTAGATGTTGATGATTATGAATTTATGCAAAAGCGTATGCAAATTCTTGAGTCTCTTGCAAAAGGAGAGCAAGCAATAAGTCGTGGTGAAACCATGTCGAATCTTGAAGCTAAAGATAAAATGAATAAATGGCTGAAATAATTTGGACTAATCCAGCTTTGAATGATCTTAACGATATCGCTGAATATATCGCATTAAGCAATTTGCAGTCAGCGAAAAAATTGGTTTCCAAAATATTTGAAAAAGTTGAACGTCTCGAACTCTTTCCTGAATCAGGTAAAAAACCAATTGAGTTAGCTAACCTAAATTATCTTGAACTGGTCGTGAATCCTTGTCGTATATTTTACAAAAAAGATAACGATAAAGTATATATTTTGCACGTAATGAGACAAGAACGAGACTTACGAAAATTTTTGTTGCTAACGTAATATACAGCTAATAACACGCCCTGAGGTGGACAGCAAGCGCTAAAGCTCACTTTCCACCGCAAATTTTAACAGCGGTGAACTCTTACTTTTCAATGCAGTTAAGTAAGTTGATTCATCGTAGGGCGTATGTGTTTTCCAGCGCCTAAATAGGATTTGCATCCACTTAAATGCCAATGATCTAATGATGGTATTATGGGTTTTTCCTTTGGCTTCTTGCTGGCGATAATATGCTTTAGCCCAAAATGAATAACGCACAGATAATCCTGCCCATTCCACAAATGTTTGCCTTAAAAATTTAGTGCACGAATATCGCCAGTGTATCCATTCTTTCTTGCCACTGTACCACTACACTTTTTATATCCTGTGTAAAAGTACAGTAATAGATTGAACAAAAATAGGAACTCAGATATGGTTTGTTTATCAATAAAAACAAATAAAAACGAGTTACTCTACAGGCTCGTTAGGTGCAAAGGAGATAACTGTGAATCATCGAAAGGTTGCATTAGAATGGAGTAATCGTGTGGCTGCAGTAGCACATGGCCATTATCTCGCTGCATCTAGATACTCTCGACTCCATTTTTGGCTTGGCTTACCAACAGTTTTACTCGCAACAATTGTTGGAACAACGGTTTTTGCTACACTCCAACAAAAGCCAGAAATTTGGTTGCAAATCACAGTAGGCTTAATGAGCATTACCGCAGCCGTACTATCTGCACTACAGTCATTTCTAAATTATTCAGATAAAACTGAAAAGCATAGAACTGCAGGCGCACGTTATAATGCAATCGGGCGTGAGTTGGAGCAACTTTTAGCACAAGAAGATAACTGGGCCTTACTTGATACTATTCGAGAAAAGATAGACCAACTTTCCCAAGAAAGCCCTCACATTCCAAATACTGTACGAAGCTCTATAGCGGATATAAGTGAAGGTGCTCTTTGGACAGAGTAGTTTAAAATACACCTAACTAGAAAATAAAGCGTGACTGCTAACAGTTTACTCGGTTCCACTTCGTTTCATATTTTGGCAAGCTATTGACCGATTAATGCTTTGTTAGATTTCTACGTAAGCTCAGTCTATTCAGCTCTGGAGAATAAATGAACAAAGGATTTGCGGGTATATTTGAAACGGATTCTGTACTAAAGACTGTCGTTTTATGTGTGTTAACTATAGGCTCACATTTAATATATAAGCTTTACCGATTTACGAGCCAGATCAATCTTCATACCGAACTTAAAATACCTAACTTATTTATTACAACTACCATTGTTTTATTTATTATTTCTTTAGGTAGTTTAATTTATGGTTTAGCTAATTATCATGACCTTGCTATTCTAAAAAGCTCAATTGGTATTCATGCTATATCTAGTGCTTTCGATGTAACTTGGATTGTCATGGTTCGTAATCGTATTAACTTAATAGCGGACTCTAATAGAGGTGACAAACTTTGGTTAAATCCTTTTATTACGTCAATTTTCCATGTTATTTATATACAACATAAAATCAACCAAGGCTTGGCTAAAAACGCAATATAATAAGCAAGTAAATAGGGGCAATATTGTTATTTTGCTTTAGTGAACACTTCCTCATTCCTTTGAGGAGGTTAGGTGAATTAGTTTTGTTAAACACTTAACTCAATTAGTCTTTTTCACAAACTTTGCTGTTACCATCATTTCGCCAATGCCATCTACTTTACAATCAAGTTCGTGATCTTTTTTATCAAGCACTCTTCTAACAACCGCTTTGGTGCCAATTTTAATTACTTGCGAGCTGCCTTTAATTTTTAAATCTTTGGCTACTGTCACTTTGTCGCCATCATTAAGTAATGTGCCGTTGGCATCTTTAACTAAAATTGTGTGTTCATCGTTTGTATTATTAGGGTTCCACTCATGGGCGCACTCGGGGCAAACAAGCAGTTGTTGGTCCTCGTAAACATATTCACATTGGCATTTTGGGCAAGCAGGCAGCGACATTTTTAAACTCTTATAAAGTACTGTTTTGCGTATTTTAATCTGCATTAGGTGGAAAATATAGTTAATCAATATTTTTCATCTTCACGCTAAAAATATCTCGTTTGTGCGTTTTTAAAAAAAGGCATATAAAGCACATGTCGCTTAAGCAATTTAAGCGCTAACTCGTACAGTAGGTACCTGTTAAAGCACCCATCATATTAAGTGATACGCGCAATGCCCACTTAGTACGATGGGTGTTTCTATTTATAATGCTTATTATTTTACTAAGCATGCTTTTTATATTTTGACTTAACTAGGAAAAGTCGTGTTTAAAACCTTAATTGTGGTTGATAACAACGAGCAAACGCTTGCTCAATCGTTCGAAAATGTAATTACGTTTAATACCTACTTACGTGATTACCCAAAACATAACGAACCAAAAACACGTATTATTAATCTGTGCGACTCAAGCCAATACTTGAGCAAAGGTTACTATTGCTCGTTACTTGCTGAGGCGCGCAAACACCAAGTTTTACCCAGTGTAAAAACCATAAATGCATTGCGTAGTGGCCAAGCTCCTATGTTAAATGTGGGCCAAATAGACGGCACACTTTACTTTGGTAATGCCCAAAACGATTTACAATTAAAAGCAGCAAAGTCGGTATTTAAACAATACCCAGCACCTATTTTATTTGTTGATGAACAAGGCTTATTGCAACAAGGCTCGATGTCGTCTTTAAACGAGCAACAGTACAGCGAATTTGTAGCTAAGCTAGATAACTTTACTAAAACGCAGTGGCGTATTAGTTCGGTGCAACGTCGTTTTAGATGGGACATGGCAATACTTGTTGATCATAACGAAAAAGTACCACCGAGTGACAAAGACGCCATCGCACGCTTTATTAAAGCTGCGGCTAAACACGGTATTTATGCACAAGCATTAAGCTTTGACGAAATTGACAATATTGCCCAGTTTGATGCGTTATTTATTCGCCAAACTACAGCGATTGACCACCCAACGTATCGCCTTGCAAGCAAAGCGCAAAGCCTGGGTTTAGTGGTTATTGACGATGCTGAGTCTATTTTACGTTGTTGTAATAAAGTGTATTTACACGATGCGTTTAATTATCAAAAAGTGCCAAGTTTAAAAACGGTTGTAGTGGCTGATCAAGCAAATGAAACGCTTGAGCAATTAGAAGAAGCGTTTACGTATCCGCTTGTTTTAAAAATGCCTGAAGGGTCGTTCTCAAAAGGTGTATTTAAAGTTTCAAACCGTGATGAGCTTGCCGCTAAGCTTACAGAACTGTTTGAATTTAGCGCATTAGTGCTTGCACAAGAGTACATGTATACCGAATACGATTGGCGAGTGGGTGTGTTAAATGGCCGTGCAATTTATGCATGCCGCTATTTAATGGCGCGTAACCATTGGCAAATTTATAACCACGACGCGAAACGTTTTTTCTCTGGTGGCTTTGAAACATTACCAACCTTTGAGTTACCAAAAGCGGTGTTAGATGCAGCATTAAAAGCCTGTAAAACAGTGGGTAGGGGTTTATATGGCGTAGATGTTAAAGAGCATCAAGGCAAAGCATATGTACTTGAAGTAAACGATAACCCAAGTATTGATCACAAAGTAGAAGACGGCTACTTAGGCGATGAGCTATACATGATCATTATGGATGAGTTTAAACAACGCTTAGAAGCACGAGGTCGTGGGTAATAACATGAGCAACCTTGTTATTCGAAAGGCGCTTAGCAGTGATTTAAACGCACTGATTGACGTTGAAAACGCCTGCTTTAATAACGATAAATTGAGCCCGCGCAGTCTAAAACGCTGGCTTAGTGCAAAACACGGTATTTTACTCGTTGCAGAAAGTGGCGAGCAAATATGCGGCTATGGGCTAGTATGGTGCCATAAAGGGACTCGCTTAGCGCGTTTATATTCGCTTGCTGTTTTACCAACTATGCAAGGTAAAGGCATTGCAAAAGCACTGCTTACTAGCCTTGAAAAAGAAACGTGTGAGCGGGCTCGTATTTACCTTCGTTTAGAAGTGGCTGTAAATAACGAAGGTGCGATTGGGCTTTATAAAAGCTTAGGCTACAGAGTGTTTGGTCAATATAGCGATTATTACGACGACCACAGTGACGCACTACGAATGCAAAAAAACATTCGACAAACAAGTGAGTTAAAAGTGGCGCGTTTAACGCCGTGGTATCAGCAAACAACTGAGTTTACGTGCGGACCTGCTGCGCTACTAATGGCAATGGGGGCACTTGAGCCAGCTACTGAGCTTAGCCAATCACATGAGCTGGCACTTTGGCGTGAAGGCACCACTATTTTTATGACATCGGGTCATGGTGGTTGCCATCCATTTGGTTTGGCACTTGCCGCTCATAAGCGTGGATTTAAAAGCGAGGTAATGGTTAATACCACCGAGCCTTTGTTTTTAGATGGCGTACGCAACGAAAACAAAAAAGTGGTACTTGCCACCGTGCATCAACAATTTGTAGATGGTATTGCACAGGCAAAAATACCGCTTACGCATAAAGATGTAGAGCTTGAGCATATTGAGCAGTGGTTAAGTAAAGGCTTTAGTGTGCTGTTATTAATTAGTACATACAGTTTTGATGGTAAAAAATCGCCACACTGGGTGTGTGTTACGCACCTTGATGAGCACTGCGTGTATGTTCACGACCCGTTTTGTGAGCCCGGTAACGATAAACAGCTCGCAATAGATTGCCAATATGTACCTATTGCACGAAGTGATTTTAGTAAAATGTCAGCGTTTGGTAGCCAACGTTTAAGAACGGCGGTGGCTATAGCTAATAAAATATAAGGTTAACAGTGACTTTTTTAGATTTAATTGATGTAGCCCCGTATTCGTGGGCAGCTATTGGTACTGCGGCTTTTTGCGGTGCCATTATTGGTATAGAGCGCCAGTTGCGCGGCAAACCTGTAGGTATTCGTACCTCTGCGTTAATAACTTTGGGTACGTATTTGTTTTTATCCACTGCGTTTAATTTACAAGGGGATGTAATAGATCATTCTCGTGTAGTGGGGCAAATAATTACAGGTATTGGCTTTTTAGGGGCTGGCGTTATGCTCGCTAAAGATGGTGCGGTAGTTGGCGTAACCTCTGCTGCAACCATTTGGGTGCTTGCATCAATAGGCGTTATGATAGCGACCGAAAACCTTGGCGCTGCAATAAAACTCTCGGTTCTGGTGGTCGGCATTTTATACGGTGTAGACGTACTCGAAGCTAAATTTAAAAGCTTAAGCAAAGGCGTACACACTAAAGTAAAAAACTATCAAAAACGTTACTATCGAAAAGAATTTAACGAATCAGAACGCCACTAAAAGTGGCGTTTTTTAGTGCTATTGAAATTAGTACTATTCGAACAAGCACTATAATTAGCCAAATAACTTTCTCCTAACTACTTTTCTATAACCACTAGGCGTTTGGCTTAATACTTTTTTAAACACGCGGGTTAAATGCCCTTGGTCATTATATCCAACTTCTAAAGCCACTTCTTGAATTGATAAATTTGATGATGCTAATAACTCTTTTGCGCCTTCTACGCGTAATTGTTGCCAATACTCAATAGGGCTTTGGTTTGTTGCGGCTCTAAAACGGCGGGTAAAAGTACGGTAGCTTAAGCTAAATTGTGCCGCGACTTCTTGCAGGTTTAACTCGGTGGCTAAATTGGTTTTTAGCCAAAATTGAATTTGCGCAATTAGCTCATCGGGGTGGCGGTCTACTGCACCTTCTAAGTAGCGTTGATCTTCGTAGGGTTTGCGTATTTCGTGCGAAAAATTACGCTCTACATGTTGAGCGGCGGCTTTTGTATAGTACTGACTAATAATATGTACGATCACATCTGCAAGGGCATTAAGGCTTGCTACGGTATACATTCGCTCTGACTGGGTTATAAAAAAGTCGGGCTTTAAGTGCACCAGCGGGTAGTCGTGGCTAAATTGTTTGGCGTAATGCCAATGGGTGGTAGCAGGGTGCCCATCAAGTAAGCCAGCCTCAGCTAGTAAGCAGTTGCCAGTGCCTACACCAATTATATGGCTGCCTGCGCTAAAGCTCTCGCTTAGCCAATCAACTACCTCTTGATTTGTACGTACCACAGGGCGCGGATTTCGCCAAATACCAGGCACTATAATTAAATCGCTGTAGGGCGCATTAGTTGTTATGCAATCAGGAATTATCGCAAGGCCTGCGCGAGTAGCTATAGATTCTGCATTTTTAGCCACTAAATTTATAGCAAGTGGCCTAAAGCTTTGCTTATCAAGATGCCCTTTAGCAAAGGCCTCGCCGGCTCTTAGCATTTCTATAGGCAGCGTTAAACTAGTCACTAATAAATGCGGATATACCGCTATAGCAATGTTTAGTGGTGGATTAGTGTGTTTATCAGTCATGTAAATGCTCCGACCAGTGTCTTTTGGCCTTTTGTGCTGAATATTTGGCTATTAAAGCACAATGTGTGGTGCATAATCCATTTAAACTGCTTCTTCTCCTTATAACACGTTTCTAAAAGGTAAATTATGACAGCATTACCCGTTATAGTAGGCATGGGTGGCATTAACGCCGCTGGCCGTACTTCTTTTCATCAAGGTTATCGCCGTATCGTGTTAGATAGTTTAAATGCTCAAGATCGCAGTGAAACATTCTTAGGCCTCGCCACACTGATGAATCTAGTAAGCGTTGTAAACGGCCAATTACAAGATACACAAGGTAATAATGTTGAGCAAAGCGACATAGAAGCACGCTTTGGTGAGCAAATTATTGCTGGTACACTTATTCGTAAAATTGAAAAAGAACACTTTGACGCAGACGCAACACCGTGGCAGCAAAAAATGACACTGAGGGCATCAAGCGATAACGCAATTGTGTTTGAAACGCGTGCTCGCGACTTACCTACACCGGTTCCTGCTAGCTGGCAAGTTGAAGAGCTTGAAGGCAAAAAAGTAAAAGTAACTATTGCCGCTGATATAGATGTTAAGCACGACTCAACACGTGATAACCCGATTAAATCAGCAGGGCAGTTTCCTACAGGGTTTGATCCATCAGTTATGTATAACAGCCGCTATCAGCCTCGTGGTTTGCAAGCCACTATTTTTGCAGCTACTGATGCTATTAAATCAACAGGGCTTGATTGGCAGCATATTATGAATAGCGTAGAGCCAGATAAAATTGGTACCTATTCAGCATCGGTAATTGGCCAAATGGACGACAAAGGCCTTGGCGGTTTAGTAAAAGCGCGCCAACAGGGCGATCGTGTTAGCACGAAGCAGTTAGCACTGGGCTTAAATACAATGTCTACCGATTTTATTAATGCCTATGTTACGGGCAATGTAGGGACTACATTTTCGACTTCGGGTGCCTGTGCTACGTTTTTATATAACTTACGTGCAGCGGTTAATGATATACAAGCAGGGCGTACACGCGTTGCGGTTGTCGCAAGTGTTGAGTGTGCTATTACACCAGAAGTTGTAGAAGGCTTTGGTAACATGAGTGCACTTGCTAATGTTGAAGGGCTTCGTCGTTTAGATAACTTATCAAATGATGAAGAACCAGACTACCGTAATAGCAGCCGCCCATTTGGCGATAACTGTGGCTTTACATTAGGTGAAGGCGCGCAAGTTGCTATTCTAATGGATGATGCTTTAGCCCTTGAGTTGGGCGCTGATATTATGGGCAGCGTACCGGATGTGTTTGTAAATGCAGATGGCGTTAAAAAGTCGATTACATCACCTGGACCTGGTAACTATATTACAATGGCAAAATCAGCCGCACTTGCTAGCAGCTTATTAGGTAAAGAAGCACTGCAAGAACGTAGCTTTATTTTAGCCCATGGTTCTAGTACACCGCAAAACCGTGTAACAGAGTCTTTGATTTATCATAAAGTAGCGCAAACGTTTGCTATTGATAACTGGAAAGTAACAGCGCCAAAAGCGTATGTTGGCCATACTATTGCACCTGCAAGCGGTGACCAGTTAGCGATTGCGTTAGGCATATTTAGTCATAATATTATGCCGGGTATTACCACAATTGATAAAGTGGCTGATGATGTTTACACCGATCATCTTGATATTCGTAATAGCCATTACGAGTGCGCTGATATGGATATTGCTTTTATAAATTCAAAAGGCTTTGGCGGAAACAATGCAACAGCGACTGTACTTTCACCAAAAGTAACAATGCAAATGCTTGCTAAGCGCCATGGCGATGAAGTTATGACTAGTTACACACAGAAAAATAGTGTGGTTAGCGCTTCGCAACAAACGTATCAAGCTCAAGCCGATTTAGGCCAGTATGAACTTATTTACCGCTTTGGCGATGGTTTAATTGACGACAACGACATTGTAATAGACGAGCAAAGTATACAACTACCTGGCTTTGAAAAAGCAATTACGTTTAGTACAACAAATTCCTACCAAGATATGTTTTAAGCACACATACTTGTTAGCAAGGCGCTTTTTAAGCGCCTTTTTTAATGCCTATTAAGTAATGCACTCATAAAAAATATTCAACAGCTTGTATTTAATGGGATGTACGATAGTGATATTTTGTTAAATATTAGAATTGGTACAGATCAACAAACAGACCTATTTATCCGCTCTAAATCGTTCTAAAATTCACAGCGAAACTATTTATTGTATTCATACTTCAGGAGTTCAATGCTCACGCCGAGCTTATCAAAAACAAAAGCAAAAACTACGGAACGTTGATAATTGGAAAAGTTACTTCAATTTATAATGGTGACACCTTTCGCGCTAATATCGCGGGTTTGCACTCTCTGATAGGGAGAGTATTAGTATTCGCGTAGCGGGTGTCGGCACACCTGAAATGCGCGGTAAGCGTAAACAAGAGAAAGATCTTGCTCGCCAAGCAAAGCAAGTAACAGTTAAAGCGCTACGCTCAGCTAAGGTTATTGAGCTTAGGAACACGAAGCGTGGTAAGTATTTTAAAATAGTTGTACTAAAGAAAAGGGCTGGTGTCTTTGAGAATTGGTTAGTGTGGAGCTATTAACAAAAGGCTAAGGTTACCAACGACCGTAAGTGGCACTTTTCCGAATTTCGGCTATGAGTGAATAGCGGACGTAATAGTATTGTCCGCTTTGTAAAAGTTTATGAAATTTGGTAGGTAGCTTTCCCTCCTTCTATGGATCTGAAGGTGCCACTTTTGCCTATTAGGCTACATTCATGGCTACTATCAACTATTGTAAATTTGCTTGATGCAATCCCACTCTCAAATTTTCCATCATGCTTTAATGTGAGTACAAATTGTTCATCGTTTTTATCATACGTAATGGTTTCAAATCCGTTGAACAGAGCATCACCACTTTCGCTATAGTAAAGTTGATACCTTACTTCGCTATTACCATTAATATCACCTGAGTAAGCTTGTTGTACCAATGCGGTACTCAATTTCTTACCATTTTCAAATTCTTGTTCAACGTTTTCTTGCCAGTCAGTAATCTGAAATGTGCCTTTTAACTCCATAGTTTTTTCCTTTTAATCAACCTAACAAAAAAATGTTACTACGTTATTAGTTGCTTGGTATAGTAAAAACGCGACAATAAACAAAGACTGATCAGATTTGAAAATAAATAATGAAGAAATAAAAGGGGATTACACCGTCAGGTGAGTGAAGAGAACTATCACTTACGTAGGTATTTTCCAAGTGACCTTTTTAATGGTTTTATTGAACAATTTTGGTTTGTGAGTTGGAACTTAGAAGAGCAAAGAACCCATACTCAACAAAACTTACCCGATCCAAATTTTCACTTAATTATCAGTAATGAAGGGGTAAAGTTATTGGGGCCTGTGAGCAAAAAATACTCTTATAAAATGGAAGGGGTAGGACGAATAATAGGTGTGAAATTTGAAACTGGCGCCTTAAAGGAACTTTTACCTCTGCCGATTGAAGATTATGTTAATAGAGAGATGCTAGCCAAAGAGATATTTGGCTTAGATTTCGTAAATAATTCAATATCTTTATATGAACATGAAAACGATTTAGAGGTTATTAGCTATATCCATGATAATCTTGCTTCTTTTGTTCAACCGATCACTAAGTCAAAGGCTATCACTCAAAGTTTGGTCTCATTGATAAAAAATAATGAAAATATTTGTACAGTTAAGCAAGTTGCAAGCTATGCTGACATCTCTTCACGATCTGTTCAGCGATACTTCTCAGAATATGTAGGCCTTAGTCCTAAATGGCTTATACGTAAATACAGACTTAGTAGGGTTTTAGATGAACTTGAAACCAACTCAGTTAGCATCTTAGATATTGTTACCCAATTGGAATATGTTGATCAATCTCACCTTATTAGAGATTTTAAAGAAATTTTAGGGATAACTCCGAACAGATACAACAAACTAAAGTGAATTTTTATATCCTAGTAAACTAAAATAAACTAAAATAAACTAAAATAAACTTAAAATAAACTAGACATCCATCCTAATTTTTTGCAGTTAGGCTAACTAAGTACTAGGCTTTTGTCAGTGCAAAAAATAAGCAGAGTGTCTTATGGCAATCGCAAGAAAGCGTCAAGTAAGTTTGGTTGATACAAAATATTATCACTGTATTTCACGTTGCGTGCGTCGTGCTTTTTTGTGTGGTGAAGATCACTTTACAGGTCAGTCTTATGAGCATCGACGAGGCTGGGTTGAAGATAAGCTGCTTGAATTAGCTAAAGTATTTTGTATTGATGTGTGTGCTTATGCCGTAATGAGTAATCACACCCATTTAATACTGTATGTAGATGATAAGAAATCAAACAGGCTGAATGATAAAGCGATTGTTATTCGCTGGCATAAACTCTGTAAAGGCACAGTACTTACACAAAAATACATACAGGGTGAAAAGCTAAGTAAAGCGGAACTTATCTTTTTTAATCAAACAGTAAAACAATACCGCGAACGCTTATCAAGTATCAGCTGGTTTATGCGGTTATTAAATGAAGACATTGCGCGCAGAGCAAATAAAGAAGATAACTGCACGGGTAGGTTTTGGGAGGGGCGCTTCAGGTCACAAGCACTTCTTGATGAAGCAGCACTTGCAGCCTGTATGGCCTATGTCGATTTAAATCCCATTAGAGCTAAAATGGCTAACACACCAGAAGAGTCAGACCATACCAGCGTACAAAAGCGCTTAACATGTGCGGCAGAAGGTAAACAGCCTAAACAGTTACTACGTTTTGTAGGTATGCCACGTCAGATTATGCCTAAAGGGTTACCGTTTGAGCTTAAATCGTACCTTGAACTTGTTGAGCTAACAGGGCGAATAATACGAGAGGATAAACGCGGGTATATTGATAATACGAACCTTCCTTTGCTTGAAAGGTTAAATATATCCCCAGAAAACTGGTTAAAACTGACTACGCAATTTACACGCGTATTCCATGGTGCAGTGGGCAGGCCTACTTCACAAGTAAGTTACTGTGAAAATTTAAACAGAAAACGGCGAGCGAACATCAGTAACTGCGAAAAGCTACTTGCATAAACTTAAACTACTCAGTAAAACTATTCAGTAATAAATCACAACTGCACCATGCAGTCATTTTCATGCGTGCAATTTAGATTAAGAGTGCTAGTGACTTATTTAATGGATGAAATGAAAATAACCCGACGATAAAAGATATATTATTAACCTAAAAATTAAATTATATGGCACAGTTTTATTTGTTCAATTAGAGTGGCTGTCTAGTTTAATTTTAGTCTAGTTTAATTTTAGTTTCTAAACCACGAATAATCAAGCTTTGTGAAAATGCTTTATTGGATACATATTTATGCTCTGTTATAGCCGCAGATAGACCTGCTAAGAATACGAAGAGTGGTGCGCAAAAGTGAGAAACAAAACGCGTAAAAAAGGTAACGGGATCAGTCCCTGGAATGGTCATCGGATCGGTAACTGAGTAATTAAGGCAATAATACATACCATGGTCAATAACCATAAATATAATTATAATGCCCCGTAATATATCAATATGATGTAAGCGGTTATCGGTTGAAGGTAGCGACATAAGAGAGCTATATAGAGTGATTTAAAACTGTATTTATTATATGTTATATTGTATCAAATTGAAATCGTGTATTTATATTTTGCCAGTGATTATACACATAATACGACCAATATTTGCTCGCATTACTTGTAATGATACAGCTAATTATCACTTAAACTTTTTTACATACCTTAGCGTTATAAAATTAATAATGGCGAGCAAAATGGCTATTTCGTAACGGCTATAGGCTACAGCTATACCAATTAAGCCCATATTCCAAATACTGGCTGCGGTTGCTGTACCGGAGGTTGATTTGTTATTTTTCAAAATTGCGCCACCGCCAATAAAACCAATGCCAGTAATGATGCCTTGCAACATTTTAGATTGAGCTTCTGCGCCATCTAAAACCGACATCGCTATTAATGCATACCCACACGATGCAACAGCAACAAGAGGAAAGGTACGAAGGCCTGCACCATCATGGCTACGCTCTCTGTCGTAAGCCATAGGTAGCGCAAGTAGGTATGCAATACCTAAATGTATTAAGTTATCGATGATTTCATTCCACTGTAAATCAATTTCCATTATTGAGCCTATGCGGGTTAATTTTGTTAATAATAAGCAAACAGTGGGCCGTTGCATAAATAACTAATAATCAATGGTTTATTGTAGGAAGCTGAGTTTAATAAAAATTATTGAGGAAACTTTTACATGTTTTTATTACTATTTTACGCGATAGTTAATTTGATCTGAGTTTTAAAGCCCCGTATTCTTTTATCATACCTAAAAGACACCTATGTGAACCTTTTGCCTTTAAATAAAACATTAATCACACCCACTAAACTTGAAAAAACAGCGTTACTATTTTGCGCTGGGTTATCTGTTTTTGCTTTTTTATTTCCTGAACTTCTCACAGAACACTTACAACCTACCATTAATAAAATTTTAGGTTATTTAGGGTCGCCATTTTTTATATTGCAGCTGGTGGGTGTTACAAGAAAGTTTATAAATGATTTTAGGTAGTAATACTTACATTTTTTTACAGAGTTACAATAAAAAACGTATACAATTTAGGTAATATTTTGTTAAGGATGAATGATGAAAACAATTATTGTACTTTTGTTTTTTTATTGCCTTTCTGGCTGTACAGTTGCGGGCGCTATTATTGATGGGCAAGCACAATCTCAGGCGCGTAATGATAAAAATAGTATTAGCCCGGCGCAGTCAACACCTTATAAAAACCCACTAGAGCCAGTACCTACAGATAAAAACGGATTTAACTTTACTGATATGGGATTAAAGATAGATTCGGCTCTTGTTAGCCTAGTTAAAGGGGAAAGCACTACTACGCAAGTATGTAGGCAGGTCACTAAAAGTCTAAAAGAGTGTGTAGAGGTAGAAAAGTCATCTCTACACACTAATGAGGCTAAGCAGTTAAAAACTGATGATGAAATAATAAGTGTTGGTCAATAAAGCTGCTTATAAAAAAGTAGCTATGATCGTAGCCTGCTTGCATTTCAAGTGTAAGCGGGTAGCTTTTTTATCAGCAATAGCGACTAAGTTTTCTGGCTTAAGTTGCTCTTGTAAAAAACCATCGGCATCACCTTGACTCACTAACATGGGCAAGTAATGAGCCTGCTCTGCGTTTTTCATCAGCTCGCAGCTGTCATACTGTGCCCAAAGCGCTTTATCATTTCCTAAATAACCAGTAAATGCTTTTTCGCCCCAAGGACAGTTTATTGGGTTAACAATAGGGCTAAACGCAGATGCACTAACGTATGCTTTAGGATTTTTAAGCGCGACCATTAAAGCGCCGTGCCCGCCCATAGAGTGACCGCTAATTGCTTTTGTGCTTGTTATCGGAAAATGTTGTTCAATAAGTGCTGGTAATTCATTAACAACATAATCGTACATATTAAAGTGTGTGTTGTAAGGAGCTTGCGTAGCATTTACGTAAAAGCCTGCACCTTGTGCAAAGTCGTAGCTGTCTTCATTGGGTACGTTCTCGCCACGCGGGCTAGTGTCAGGCGCTACAATAGCAATACCCAGCTCTGCTGCTTTTTTAAATGCACCGGCTTTTTGCATAAAGTTTTCGTCGGTACAGGTTAAACCTGATAACCAATAAAGTACCGGTACTTTATTTGCTTCACTTGCGCCAGGTGGTAAAAATACGGCAAAGCGCATAGTGCAATGTGTACTTTGCGAGCTGTGAGTATATTGCTTATGCCAACCGCCAGACACTTTTACACTTGAGATATTTTCTAACATACTTAATCCTTAAAAGCCGTAAACTTAAAAGTATTACGGCTTATTAATAAGCTATTTTACGAATGCAGTTTATTAGTAATGAATGACTGTACGAATACTTTTGCCTTCGTGCATTAAATCAAACGCTTCGTTAATTTCTTCAAGGCTCATTGTGTGAGTAATAAAGTCGCTAAGAGCAAATTCACCTGCCATGTAACGCTCAACAATTTCAGGGAGTTGTGAACGGCCTTTAACGCCACCAAATGCACTACCACGCCATACACGCCCAGTTACCAGCTGAAACGGACGGGTTGATATTTCTTGGCCTGCACCTGCCACACCAATAATTACCGACTCACCCCAACCTTTGTGGCAACACTCAAGCGCTGAGCGCATTACGTCAACATTACCGATACATTCAAACGAGTAGTCAACGCCGCCATCAGTCATTTCAACAATAACTTCTTGAATTGGCTTGTCGAAATCTTTTGGGTTAATTAAATCAGTAGCACCTAGTTTTGTAGCTAAATCGAATTTAGTGGTGTTTATATCAACACCGATAATACGACCTGCACCAGCCATTTTTGCGCCAATAATCGCAGACAAACCAATACCGCCTAAGCCAAATATAGCAACAGTGTCACCAGCTTTTACTTTAGCTGTGTTGGTAACTGCGCCCATGCCTGTTGTTACACCACAGCCTAGTAAGCAAATCTCCTCTAGTGATGCTTCTTTATTTACTTTAGCGAGTGAAATTTCTGGCAATACAGTGTACTCAGAGAACGTTGATGTACCCATGTAGTGATAAATTGGTTGGCCATCTTTAAAAAAGCGTGTAGTGCCGTCTGGCATTAGGCCTTTACCTTGTGTTTCGCGCACGGCTGAACACAGGTTAGTTTTACCTGAAGTACACATTTTACATACGCCACATTCTGCAGTGTATAAAGGAATAACATGATCCCCAACTTCAACACTCGTTACGCCTTCGCCAACAGCATAGACAACACCAGCGCCTTCGTGACCTAAAATAGCAGGAAATATGCCTTCAGGATCTTGGCCTGATAATGTAAATGCATCGGTATGACACACACCTGTAGCGGTAATTTTTACCATGACTTCGCCTTTTTTAGGCATCATCACATCAACTTCTTCAACACTAAGTGGTTGATTAGGACCCCAAGCAATGGCGGCTTTTGATTTAATAAATTCAGACATGTGTTTTATTTCCTTTAACTGGCTATTAAAAAATAATTGTAGACCCAATTTGCTTGGGTGATGTGCTTATTGTATTTGTTTCTCAAATAATGATAATCTCAATTTTATTAAAACACTTTTACAGTATGGTAATAATGGCGCGTTGGAATGGAATAGATGAATTTATAGCCGTAGGGGAGGAGGGCAGCTTTACCTCGGCTGCAAAAATGCTTGGGCTTTCGGTTGCGCATATTAGCCGCCATGTTACGGCGCTTGAGCAACGTTTAAATACACAACTATTAACTCGTACAACCCGTAAAGTGGTTTTAACTAAAGAAGGTGAAGTGTACTTACATCAAATAAAGCACTTACAACACGCTATGGACGAGGCAACTCAAGGCCTTGCTCAGCAACAAAGTACGCCTAAAGGTAAAATAAAGCTCACAGCACCCGTTATGTACGGAGAGAGCTTTATTATGCCCATAGTGCATAATTTTATGAAGGATCATCCCGAGGTCGAAGTTGTTGCCACACTAAGTAACGAACAAGAAAACTTATTAGAGGGCGGATTTGATTTAGCCATAAGGTTAGGGCATTTAAAAGATTCGAGCTTAAAAGCGCGTAGGTTAAGTGCGCGGCGTTTTATTATGTGCGCGGCACCACAGTATTTAACGCGATTTGGTGAGCCGCACACTTTAGGCGAGCTAAACAGCCATGAATGTTTAATTGGAAATAGTAGCTACTGGCGCGTAAACGAAAATGGGCGCGATAAACACATTAAAATAGCGGGGCGGCTACAGTGTAATAGTGGTTGGGCGCTGGTGGATGGCGCAAAAAAGGGGCTTGGTATTGTACAGCTCCCAGACTACTACATTGAAAACGAAATTAACTCAGGGCAATTGGTGCCTATTTTAACACCCTATCAACCACAGCAAGAAGGGGTATGGGGCGTATATCCACCAAGGCAGTTTGTGGCCACTAATGTACGGGTATTGCTCGATTATTTAGTTAAAGGGCTGAAAGCTTAACCGCGAATTAATGGTTAAGCATGTATTGCTGTAAATATAGCCAAGTATCAGATTTTTAAATTATTTCTTACATTTTACGCCATACCCAAAGGCACTTTTTTCGTGCTACTATTGCTCAATACTTTTACGATAAGTGTTAAAAATAATATGTTTCAACCGGTTAGCTTATTTATAGGGCTTAGATATAGTCGCTCATCTAAAGGAAATGCGTTTATATCGTTTATTTCGTTTTTTTCTATTGCCGGTATCGCTATTGGTTTGATGGCATTATTTACGGTAAGCAGTGTAATGAACGGGTTTGAAAATAGCCTAAAAACCAATATGCTCGGACTTATTCCGCATGTTGAAGTTAGCGCAGGTAAAAACACTGCCACCCAAATGGGCACCCTTAAAACCGACCTTGAACAATCTCCTTATGTTGATCATGTAAGCTTATATCGCCACGGCGAAGCTATTTTGCAAACGAATAAAGACTTGCACGGCGTTTTACTACAAGGCCTTTATAACGACAGCGGTTCTTTGTATAAAATTACCGATAAAATAGTGCAAGGCGATTGGAAAACTGTATTAAACAAAAATTACAACATTGCTATAAGCCGTTATTTGAGTCGTAAATTAGGCGTTAGCGTGGGTGATAAGCTTCGCGTTATTATGCCTAATGCTTCAACATATACACCTCTTGGGCGAGTACCCAGCCAGCGTTTATTTAAAGTGGCCGCAATATACGAAACCGGATCTGAGATAGATATGGCACTTGCGTTTACAAGTGGCGCTTCACTACAACGGGTATTAAAGCTGGATAAAAACACTGCCCCAAATTTAAGTGTTTCATTGCACGAACCTTTCGAACTAGATGAGTTTATTGAAGCAAGCCAGCGTATTTTACAAGATCATAATTATAGTGATTGGCGCAGTACCCAAGGTACTCTATTTGCAGCCGTTGCTATGGAAAAGCGCATTATGTCTATGTTGCTTGCCCTCATTGTATTGGTGGCTGTATTTAATATTGTATCGGCATTAACCATGATGGTAAGCGAAAAACAAGGTGAAGTGGCCATACTACAAACGTTAGGTTTAACGCCTTCGCAAGTGCAAAAAGTGTTTATGGTGCAAGGCTTATATAACGGCGTAATTGGTACCGCAATAGGCGCATTTTTAGGTGTAATATTTAGTTTATATATAAATGAGCTACTTGCATTAGTGGGCTTAAACTTATTGGCGGGTATAGAGCTTCCGGTAAAATTTGATATTTTGAGTTTAGTAATAATAGCGTTTGCCAGTATTGCTATGAGCTTTTTAGCTACCTTATATCCTGCGCGTAAAGCCGCAAAAGTAAAACCAGCAGAGGTATTACGTTATGAATGATTTAGTAATTAGTTGTGAAAATTTAAGTAAAGTTTATCAAGATGGCAGCAACCAAGTTGAAGTATTAAAAGGTGTTGATTTAGCGCTGCAGCAAGGTGAGATGCTCGCTATTGTAGGGAGCTCTGGCTCTGGTAAAAGTACGCTTTTACACATACTTGGCACATTAGATACCGCAAGCTCAGGTAGCGCTAAAATTAAAAACCAAGAAGTTGCAAAACTTTCGCGAACAGAGCAAGCCGCATTTAGAAACAAAAATTTGGGCTTTATCTATCAATTTCATCACTTATTAATGGAGTTTAGCGCAGTTGAAAACGTGGCTATGCCATTATTAATTAAAGGCTTGAGTGCAAAAGAAGCCAAAGCTCAAGCGCTCGATATGCTCGAAAAAGTAGGCCTTGCACATCGCAGCTCGCATAAACCGTCTGCGCTTTCTGGTGGAGAGCGCCAACGCGTGGCTATTGCCCGTGCACTGGTTACAAAACCTGCGCTTGTGCTTGCTGATGAACCAACCGGTAATTTAGATAAACAAAATGCGATTAAAATTTACGATTTAATTAATGAGCTTAACCAAAGCTTAAACACCAGTTTTGTGGTAGTTACACACGATTTAGAACTTGCCGATAAGCTGGGCAAAATAGCTTATTTAGACTATGGAAAACTAGCTATTAAAGAGTCGCAGCATGTTGCTTAGTGCATTTTTAAGTAAACGTTTTAGAGCCTATTCAGGCCACAAAGATGAAAAAAACGGCTTTGTTAGTTTTATCGCTAAAGCGTCGACTATTGGTATTTTATTAGGTGTCGCGGTTTTAATTGTGGCGCTGTCGGTAATTAATGGTTTTGAGCAGCAACTAGTACATAGATTGCTAAGTGTTGTGCCGCAGGTTGAATATGTAGCACCAAGTAGACCCATTGCAAATTGGCCGCAAAAGGTAGAGGATTTACAAACACAACCGCATGTAACAGGGGCTGCGCCATTTATTGCCGTTAACGGAATGGCGCAATATAAAAGCCAGCTAAAAGCGATAGAAATTCGAGGTGTTGAGCCATCGCTCGAGAGTAATGTATCGGCGGTAAACCAGTTTACCAGTGGTAAATTAGTGAGTCAGTTAGGCCTTGACGATGTAATTTTAGGTAAGCAAATAGTAAAACAGTTAGACGCCAAAGTAGGCGATAACATTACATTACTTATTCCGCAAATTAGTCAAAAAGGTCAATCATTATTAGCGCCTAAACGCGTAACACTTAACCTTGCAGGTGTTATAGAAATGGGCGGACCGATTGATAGTACCGCTGCATTTATACATCTTAACAAAGCACAGCAAACATTGGGTTACGATGAAACCCAAGTAACAGGGCTGCGTTTAAGTGTTGATGATGTGTTTTCGGCGCACCAAATAGCGCTAAAAGTGGGCCAAACTATTGACGACTACGTGTATGTTTCAAGTTGGTTTAGAACCCAAGGCAGCCTTTATCAAGATATTCAAATGGTGCGTACCATTGTTTATATTGTGGTGTTTTTAATTATAGCGGTAGCCAGTTTTAATATTGTGTCCTCCTTGGTGATGGAAGTACGCGAAAAACAAGGCAATATCGCGATTTTAAAAACCATGGGCGCGAAAGACAGTACTATTTTAGCCACCTTTGTAATGCAGGGCTTAATGCAAGCATTTGTAGGCGTGGCACTAGGAACACTAATTGGTGTGGTATTAGCGCTTAATATAAGTGAGCTTTTTACGTGGATAAGCCAATTATTTGGAGCCAATCCACTTGAGGGCGTTTATTTTATAGAGTTTTTACCAAGTAAATTAGTACTTGAAGACATTGGTATTACAGTGATTGTTACGTTTGTGCTTGCGATACTTGCCACTATTTATCCTGCATGGCAAGCAACGCGCGTAGATCCTGCCAAGGTGCTTGGTAACTAGGTATAAGCAGGGCAAAATCATACTTGAGCGTTATTTATCCTAAAATAAGCTGCTCTCTTACCTCATCTGACCAAGCAGCCTGTTTCAACTTACCTTTCATACTGTCTTTTATCGCGCTTAATTTCGCTAAGTTCATCGCAAATCGTCTAAAGGTCGCCATATTCTCGGGGGCATCACCTCGACGAATACGTGAATCGTCTTCTTTAAATGTCATATCTAATACCCAGTGTGCTGAGTTTTCTATTCCCCAATGCTGGCGAATAGACTTGGCTACTTGCTCTGGGTTTATCCCTAGCGAGCTGATGTAATAACTCGTTTCCATTGTATGACTATCACCAACATAACGCTGTCGTACTACCTCGACTATGGAGTTGAAATTGACCCAACCGTGGCGCTGCTCAAGCCAATCTGTCACCAACAGTTGAGTGTAAGTGCGCTGCTCTATTCGACCATGCCCATCATTTACTGTTTCATGGCTATTTTGCTGGATGAGTGATGGCTGCTCTCGTCTGACTTTGTGATAGTAGGCTTGAATTTCTTTGTTCAATTTTCCTTGGTTATTCTTCACTTGCAGCAAATAGTCTCCGTCTTTCTTGCTGACGGCTTTCGTCACTTTCTTTAAACAATGCATCGCGTCTGCTGTGATGATATTGCCTTTAAGCTCAAGTAATTCAATAAGTGCCATCACTGTTGATACTTCATTCTTCTTACTTTTTGATTTGCATTGTGCTAGTACTAGGCCCTGTTCAACTGCATAAGCTGAAACACTGTGAATAGCTGTTTTTTTATCACCATCATAAGAATGGCGAAGTGTTTTACCGTCAAAGGCAATGACGCTTTGATTATTCGCATCTCTAAGCTCATTAACCCAAGAAACAAAACAAGCTAATAAAGCTTCAGGGGCCAGTGAGCTAATGATACGAGCAATCGTATCATCGACAGGAATACCATTTTCAAATGAACGAAACTTACGTAACCAAGTCAGTTTACTGTCACCGAATTGCTTAATATCCTTCCACCCTTCAGCACCTGAAATAATCGCAGTGACTGTAAGGAATATAACATCCAGCAATTCATGTTTTTTGTTGATGTGTGAACGAGTATCTTGAATGTCGTTGAAATGGTTGATGAATGACATGTTAATCGCCTTTGAGAAAAAGGCGATTTGATCACAGATTCGAAGTAATAATCAAGTTAAGTATGATCTTGCCCTGTAGGTATAAGAAGCTCAGATAAAAATTAATAGGGTGGTATTAGTAAACCTGTTAAACTAGGTGCTTATTTAAAATTAAGCAATAACTGCTTGGTTGCTATACCTCACTTTGGGATTTACTTTGACTAATAACGATATTTTACGCCGCATTCGCTACACTTTTAACTTAACTGATACTGCTATGGTCAATGTTTTTGCATCAGCAGAGCATACGGTCACCAAAGAGCAAGTAATTGCATGGTTAACTAAAGAAGGTGAAGAGGCTTTTACCCCAATAAGTGATACTGAGTTTGCTAGCTTTTTAAATGGGTTTATTAATACCCAACGTGGCAAACGCGAAGGTGAGCAACCAGAGCCTGAGAAAAAGCTAAACAACAATATTATCTTTATGAAGCTACGTATTGCTTTAAATATGAAAGCAGAAGATGTTATAGCAACACTTGCACTGGTTGATTTTGACTTAAGTAAACATGAGTTAAGCGCGTTTTCTCGAAAAGTAGATAACAAACATTACCGTGTTTGTAACGATCAAATATTACGTTTGTTTTTAACCGGCGTACAAAAGCAGCATCGTCCAGAAGAGTCTGCTGAGTAACTGGTTTTAGCTAATTAGCTTTTAGTTAATGGGCTTGTGTATGTGCAATGCTACATAAAGCCTATTATCAATGGTAAACCCCAACACTTAATAATTAAATACACTTATAACAACACCAAGTTACTTATTGGTTTACTTGCGTGTAAAAATTATATTGCCCCCGTACAAATAGTTCACAGATTAACGCTAATTTTGGCAAAATAAAGATAATAATTGCATTCGTAAGCTATAACGCTGTAAAGCTCGGCCATAACAGCGTAGGATCAGCTTACTTTCGAATGAAAATTAGGTTTGCACTTTAGGTGCATTAACATATAAAAAATTATGCAACTAACTGCAAAACCATCACTTCCTAATGCGTTACTTATTTCTATTAGCACACCACAATTTAAAGGTGACGAAGCAACAGAGTCGCTTGCAGAGCTTGCGCGTTTGGTGACTACGTTAGGATTTAAAGTAGTAGGTACGCAATCGCAAAAGCAAAGCTCAACTCAAAAAGTTAATGTACTGGGCTCAGGTAAACTAGCTGAAATAGCTCACCTTACCGGCAATAAAGGGATGGTTGAAGACGAGCAAGAAGATAATTTACTTGATGAAGACCCTTTAACCGAAATATCGTCAGAAATCCCATCAAACGATTTAGATTTTGCATGTGCCGATGTAGTGGTATTTGACTGCGATTTAACGCCCTCTCAACTGCGTAATGTTGAGAACCAATTAGGTGTAGAAGTATTTGATCGCACTGGTATTATCATTGAAATATTTAGCCGTCATGCGCGTACTAAAACTGCAAAATTACAAGTTGAAATTGCTCGCCTTAATTATGTCGCGCCACGACTGCGTGAAACATCAACAGGCGATAAAGAACGCCAAATGGGTAAAGGTGCGGGTGAAACCACACTTGAGCTTAATCGCCGTAAGGTGCGCGATCAGTTAGCAGAATTAAAGCGCGAACTTGTTAGTGTTCAAGATGTAATGATGGACAGACGTACGCAGCGCTCTGAGCTATTTTCAGTGGCTTTAATTGGTTATACCAATGCAGGCAAGTCATCAATGATGCGTGCTATTACAGGCAGTGATGTAGAGGGCGAAAACAAGCTTTTTGCTACGCTAGATACTACAGTTCGTGCGTTATATCCCATTACCCAGCCTCGTATACTCGTATCAGATACAGTTGGTTTTATTAAAAAGTTACCTCACGATTTGGTGGCTTCATTTCATTCAACGCTCGCTGAGGCACATGATGCATCGTTACTGTTATATGTTGTAGATGCTTCAGATCCTTCTTTTCGCTCACAGCTTGAAGTAGTACATAAAGTACTGGCAGAAGTCGGTGTTGAAGGCAGTAAAAAATTATTAGTATTGAATAAGTCAGACCAATTAAGTACTGATCAACAGCAGTCTCTAATGGATGAATTTCCTGATGCGATGATGACCTCTACGCGTAATCCAGATGATATTAGTAAACTGCACAAATACATTATTGGCATTGCTCAAGAGGACATGATTGAAGAAGAGATTGTTATACCGTACACAGCTAAAGGTATTGTGGGCGAAATTCGATCGAGTATGAGTGTTGTTAAAGAAGAATATGAATACAGCCATATTAAATTAACAGTGCGCTCGAGTGCGATTGATTTAGAACGTTTAAAAAAGAGAATGCTGAATTTATAATAAGTCCAGCACACAAAAAGCACAGCCAATTGGCTGTGCTTTTTAATAGTTGCTTGAGATAGATTTATTATTCAGAGATCAGATTTTTGTAGAGAAAAAATTAGGAGAAGGCTTTGTCGCTTAGCTCTTCTTGCATTTGCTCACGCATTTTAAACTTTTGCAGTTTACCTGTTACCGTCATTGGGTAGTTTTCTACAAAACGGATATGTCGTGGCATTTTAAAGTAGGCTAGTTTGTCTTTTAAAAACTCACGAATTGCTTGCTCATCAAGCACTGCATCTTCTTTTGGTTGGATCCAAGCGCACACTTCCTCGCCATACTTTTCATCAGTTATACCAAATATGGCAGCATCTTGAATGCCCGGGTAGGTGTAAAGCACTTCCTCTATCTCGCGCGGATAAATGTTTTCGCCACCGCGAATAATCATATCCTTGATACGGCCAACTATGGTGACAAACCCTTCAGTATCCATAACACCTAAATCGCCAGAGTGTAGCCAACCACTTTCATCTATTGTGGCTTTTGTTTTAGCTTCATCATTCCAATAGCAGCGCATTATGCCTGCTCCTTTACTACACACTTCGCCAGGTTGACCAATTTTTTGAATGTTACCCAGCTCGTCAATTATTTTAACCTCGGTATGGGCAAGTGCACGGCCAACCGTCGTTACTTGCCGCTCTATTGAAGAGTCTGTTTCGGTAATGTTGTTTATGGGGCTGCACTCCGTTTGCCCGTAAGCAATCAGTACTTGATGCATGTTCATTTGTGTTTGTACTTTGCGCATTACTTGCTCTGGGCATGTAGAGCCTGCCATTACACCTGTGCGTAAAGTACTTAAGTCATAATCGTTAAAATTACTTAGCTCAAGCTCACTAATAAACATAGTAGGTACACCGTGCAGCGCTGTACATCCTTCTCGTTGAACTACATCTAGTGTGGTTTTTGCATCGAATGAATCGCCTGGGTAAATGGCTGCTGCACCTTTACTAACACACAATAAGCTACCGAGTACCATAGCAAAGCAATGATACAGCGGGATAGGGATACATAACTTGTCATCGCTTGTAAAGTGCATAGATTCAGCAACAAATAACGCATTATTTAAAATGTTTTTATGTGTAAGCGTTGCGCCTTTTGGATTGCCTGTTGTGCCTGATGTAAATTGTATATTGATGTCTTGCTCTGCATTTAAGTTTGCACCAATTGCTTTTAATTCAAGCTCATGTGCTGATGTTGGCAAGTTAATAACATCATTAAAAGAGTACATACCAGGAGAGGCTTCATCGCCAATGCGGATTATATTTTTAAGAGTGGGCAGTGCTTTTAAATTAAGTGTGTCTTTATCGCAAGTTTCAAGTTCTGGAGCCAAACCATTAAGCATTTCTAAATAATCACTGCCTTTAAAGTTTGATGCTGTGATTAAGGTTGAACATTCAACACTATTTAAAGCATATTGTAATTCGTTAGGGCGATATGCAGGGTTGATGCAAACCATTATTGCGCCAATTTTTGCCGTTGCAAATTGGGTTAAGCACCACTCAATATTATTAGGAGACCAAATACCAACACGCTCACCTGGTTTTACGCCAAGTGCCAGTAACCCCATAGCTAGTTGATTAACTTCTTTTTGAAATTCTTTATACGTTAAACGAATACCCTGGTGATGAACTACAACAGCTAACGCCTCTGGGTTTTTGTCGACAATAAAGTCAAAATACTCCCCGATAGTCGAATTTGTTAAAGGTGTGCTTTGTATACCTTTAAAGTAGCTTTGGGATAACGGCAAGTGATTTATTTGTTCTACTTTTTTTACCGCAGTGTTGTGTGTGTGCATTGCTCTCTCCATGAAAATGTGTGTGAGTTATGTAAACTACAAAGTTAAAATAAACACATATTGTCGACAAAGGAAAGTGCGGTTAGACTAATGTATTATTAGATTTATAAAAACCAAACCTTTTTTTAGATACAAAAAAACGCGTCTTACATTGTAAGTACGCGTTTTTAAACGAGCAATGAGTTTACATTTCGTCGCTGCGGTATGTTTTTTTCATTATGTAAACGTAGGCATTTACAAATGCATTTTCTTGGTACTTTTTAAGACCTGTTTCTTCAAAATCAATAGGAATAGGGTTACGCTTTACCTGTTCTTTAATTTCAGTTGTGGTAAATAAACGTACATCTAAATTGTCGATTAATTGAATCGCGGTTTCCATTTTGAATCCCTTCGCGCTGCCAGCAAATTTACCTTTTGGCTGACGCTCACGAATTGCAACAGAATCAATTTGGTAATCTTGCATTAGTTTTGCAAAATCGAATTGAAATTTACGCATTACTTCAGTGTCGTTACCGTTACCTAAGGTAAAGCGTGTTTGGCGCACATCGCGAATATCAAATACGTCATTATCTTTACTTAAAATACAAAGTAGTACATCACTACCGGTAATTTCTACACCACATGTTCTCATGTCTATTCTCTAAAATAACTTAATTACGCAGTATTATACGCAACACACATTAAAATGCGAGTGTAGGTATAGTTGTAGGTGCGTAATTAGCGCGTTGATGCTTTTATATTTTAACTAAATGATTTTTTTGCACTAAAAGCTGCATTTAGTGCTCAAAATGGGAGGATTTCACCCCTTTAAACTTGTAATTAAATGCACAGCACGCGACAATATATGCTTGTAGTTGAACAGACTCGTCAACTACATTAATTAGTCAATGCTTATTCGTAAAAGCGTTGTCGAGCCATTCTCATTTAATTTAATAAAAATACACGTGATACATTGTAGGTGTCACCACTGTAGTAAGGATTTATAATGCCAGTTATTACTCTTCCAGACGGAAGTCAACGTAGTTTTGAAAACCCTGTAAGCACGCTTGATGTTGCAAACGATATTGGTCCTGGTTTAGCTAAAGCGACCATTGCCGGTCGTGTTAATGGCGACCGTGTTGATGCATGTGATAAAATTTGTGAAGATTCTCGCCTTGAGATCATTACCGCAAAAGACGATGACGGCCTTGAAATCATTCGTCACTCTTGTGCTCACTTAATTGGTCATGCAGTTAAGCAACTTTTCCCAGACGCCAAAATGGCAATTGGTCCTACCATTGATAACGGTTTTTACTACGATATCGATATGGAACACTCATTATCACAAGATGATCTTGAAGCAATTGAAAAGCGTATGCTGCAACTAGCTAAAACAAACTACGATGTAGTGAAAAAAACAGTAAGCTGGCAAGAAGCACGCGATACATTTGAAGCGCGTGGCGAAACATACAAAATAGAAATTTTGGACGAAAACATCGCTAAAGATGACCGTCCTGGGTTATATCATCACGAAGAATATGTAGACATGTGTCGTGGACCTCACGTTCCTAACATGAAATTTTGCCAAAACTTCAAAATAATGAAAGTGGCGGGTGCATATTGGCGTGGTGATTCAGAAAACAAAATGCTACAACGCATTTACGGCACCGCGTGGGGCGATAAAAAGCAACTTAAAGCGTATTTAAAGCGCCTTGAAGAAGCTGAAAAACGCGATCACCGTCGTATTGGTAAAGCGCTTGATTTATGGCATTGGCAAGAAGAAGCACCAGGCATGGTATTTTGGCACAACGATGGTTGGAGCATTTACCGCGAGCTTGAAGAATTTGTACGTGAAAAATTACGCGAATATGAGTACGAAGAAGTAAAAGGTCCAATGATGATGGATCGTTCACTTTGGGAAAAATCAGGTCACTGGGAAAAATATTCAGAAGCAATGTTTACCACTGAGTCTGAAAAACGTGAATACGCAATTAAACCAATGAACTGCCCTGGTCACGTGCAAATCTTTAACCAAGGTTTAAAATCGTACCGTGATTTACCACTTCGTATGGCTGAATTTGGTTGTTGTCACCGTAATGAACCATCAGGTGCACTACACGGTTTAATGCGTGTACGTGGCTTTACACAAGATGATGCTCACATTTTCTGTACTGAAGAGCAGATAATGGACGAAGTGTCAGCGTGTATTAAGATGGTTTATGATACATATGAAACATTCGGATTTGAGAAGATTGTAGTTAAGCTATCTACTCGCCCAGAGCAACGCATTGGTGAAGACCATATGTGGGATAAAGCAGAGCTTGCTTTAGCTGATGCACTTAAGCTAAACGATATTGAATTTGATTATCTTCCGGGCGAAGGCGCGTTTTACGGTCCGAAGATTGAATTTACTTTGTACGATTGTTTAGACAGAGCGTGGCAGTGTGGTACAGTGCAATTAGACTTTGCATTACCGGGTCGTTTAGGTGCTACTTATGTAGCAGAAAATAACGAGCGTCGTACACCTGTAATGATACATCGTGCTATTTTAGGTTCTATTGAACGCTTTATTGGCATTTTAACTGAAGAGTACGCTGGTTTATTCCCGACGTGGCTTGCACCAAAGCAAGTGGTAATTATGAATATTACCGATAAACAGGCTCCTTATGTTAAAGAAGTTGTACAAAAATTAAATAAACTTGGAATTAGAGCCGCTGCTGACTTGAGAAATGAGAAGATTGGCTTTAAAATCCGTGAGCATACACTGAAGCGTATTCCATATTTACTTGTTGTTGGCGATAAAGAAGTTGAACAGCAAGAAGTAGCAGTGCGTACTCGCACAGGTGAAGACCTTGGCAAATTTAATGTTGATGATTTTGTAGCTAAAATTAGCGAAGAAATTAAAAATCGACAGTAAAAACCGAGCGTGTAAGGCATTAACAAACAGCCAATTACACGCTTATATTATTGATATTCTTGGAGGAACGTACTATTAGAGGCGGCAAGAAAGGGCAACAAACAGCTCAAAAAAATCGTATTAACGAAGAAATTACAGCGCAAGAAGTTCGTTTAATTGACATTGAAGGCGAACAAGCTGGAATTCAGTCATTACAAGACGCGCAAACTATGGCCGATGCAGCGGGTGTTGATCTTGTTGAGATCAGTCCAAACGCTGAGCCGCCTGTTTGTAGAATCATGGATTACGGTAAGTTCATCTTTGAAAAAAGCAAAGAACTAAAAGAGCAGAAGAAGAAGCAAAAGCAAATCCAGATAAAGAAATCAAATTCCGTCCAGGTACGGATGAAGGTGATTATCAGGTTAAGCTTCGCAACTTACGTAAGTTCTTAGAAGCTGGCGATAAAGCTAAGATTACTATCCGCTTCCGTGGTCGTGAAATGGCTCACCAAGAAATTGGTATAGAATTATTAAACCGTATCAAAACCGATTTAGAAGAGTTTGCTGTAGTTGAGTCTTTCCCAAATCGTGTTGAAGGCCGCCAAATGGTTATGATGATGGCGCCTGTTGCTAAAAAATAATTTTTAAGCGATAATACGCACCGAAATTAGCTCAGGTCTGCAAGCAATATGCGAATATTCACCTGAGTTAACCGGTTTTAAAGTAAGATTGCGGCATTTATGTTGGGTCTTCACCGGAACATGGCAGTAAGTCAGGCCTAAAAGTGGAGCTATAGCAATATATCTCACGCCTGCTTACTAATTTAAAAGCAATACAATTGGAGTTATTGCAATGGCTTATAAGCTAAAAAGTCACAGTGGCGCTGCTAAGCGTTTCAAAAAGACTGCTTCTGGCGGTTTCAAGCGTAAACAAGCGCATCTTCGTCATATTCTGACTAAGAAAACTTCTAAGCGTAAGTTACACCTACGTCCTAAGATGATGGTTCATAAAAATGACCATGGTCTAGTTTCACGTATGTTACCGTTCGCTTAATAGGGGTTTTTAGAAATGGCAAGAGTTAAACGCGGCGTTGTCGCACGTGCACGTCACAAAAAAGTTTTAAAACAAGCAAAAGGTTACTACGGAGCACGTTCACGTGTTTACCGCGTAGCTTTCCAGGCTGTTACTAAAGCGGGTCAATACGCTTACCGTGACCGTCGTGCGAAGAAACGTACTTTCCGTCAATTATGGATTGCACGTATCAATGCTGCTTCACGTCAAAATGGTCTGTCTTACAGCCGTTTTATCAATGGTCTTAAAAAGACTTCTGTAGAAATCGATCGTAAGATCCTTGCAGATATCGCTGTTTACGACCAAGTTGCATTCGCAGCGCTTGTAGAAAAAGCAAAAGAAGGCCTAGCCGCTTAAGCTTTTTTGTATAAGTATTAAAGAGGAGCCTATGGCTCCTTTTTTTGTGCCTGCTATTTAGTAATTTTATTTCAATTACAAATACCTATCCGTAATAATATTTGCTCAAGTTGGGAGATTAAACCAACCTGCATAAATCTTTGAGCAATTTAACTAATTATACCAATCCGCAATAATACCTAATCAATTTAAGGGATTAAATTTGACGTTAACTGCGTTAAAATATTTCTTATATAGAACAACTATATAACGAATTTTTTGCCTTGTTATCAACACGATTTTCTTACCTAAAAACAGAACACTTAATTAAGCGAATTGGTATTAAATTGGACTATAACGTCGTTGAAATTTTCTTAATGTTAAATAGACCCATATATGAGCAGATTGTTATTAAACCTAGCGTTAACGGCGCTAAAAATTCTGATTCAGTTCAACAATGAAGAAGAGTTTGAACCAGTTGTTTTTTTAAACTTTATACCGATTATTCGTTAGCGTAATAAAGCCTTAAATTTCAAACATAAGTGAGTCATATGCTATTGGCTGCTTTTTTTGTTGAATCACCGCAGTTTTCTCATTATAAAAAATTTAGTTGATATAATTTATATAATTAAGGCGTTTGTTAGAGAATTTTATGTTTGCAAGTTTACTCGTTTTATCTGCAAGTGTGGCGTATGACGCACATTTACCTCCACTCATTGAGTGGCAGGGAAAAAGTGTAGAGCTTTTACAAAAACAGGGCCCATTAACAACCGATTTTGAGTTGTCTAACGGTGAGATATCGCCTAATTATGCAGATACTATGGCATTTGTTGATAGGCTCGTTGCAGCAAACCCTACTCAGTTTCAATCTCAAACTATTGGCTACAGTTACAGCAAACGTGCAATTAAGATGTTGATAGCGAGCGAGCAAGGTTTTTTTGAATCAGGACAAATGGCTAATAGCACTAAGCCGACTATTTTTATTCAAGCGGGAATACATTCTGGAGAGATAGACGGTAAAGATGCCATGTTTATGCTGCTCAGAGACATAGCCACGGGTAAGCGTCGTGACATTTTAAAAAAGGTAAATATATTATTTATTCCTATTTTAAATGTAGATGGACACGAACGTAGCAGTGCATTCAATCGTATCAATCAGCGAGGCCCTACAAAAATGGGCTTTAGAACAAATGCTAATAACCTTAATTTAAATCGTGATTTCACTAAATTAGATACCCCTGAAGTTAGAAGCGTTTTAAAGGTTATTAACGACTACAACCCAAATTTATACATTGATGTACACGTAACCGATGGTGCAGATTACCAGTACGATGTGACTTATGGTTACAATCCAGTATTTTCGAGCGAATCGCCTGCGGTATCTGATGCTTTAAATCAATTTTTTAAACCCCTAATAGATGAGACGCTAGCTAAACAAGGACATACGCCAGGGCCACTTGTTTTTGTTATGGATAAGCGAGATTTTAAAAAAGGGTTAGCGGGGTGGGTTGCTACGCCGCGCTTTTCAAATGGTTGGGGTGATTTAAAGTCATTACCGACTATTTTAGTAGAAAATCATTCATTAAAGCCATACAAGCAACGTGTTTTAGGAACTTACGTATTTTTAGATGGTGCTATTAATGCACTATCTAAACATGGTCATGAGTTAGCTAATGCAGTTAAAAAAGAACAAGAATTTGTTCCTAAACAGTTAATAGTCAAGCGTGGCTATGCCAAGCAGGCTGATACGATTACACAATTTAAAGGTATTGAATATTCATCAAGCATGAATGCGCTCTCGGGCCAAAATGAAGTTAAGTATTTAGGTAAAGCACATGCATATACTGACTTACCTATTTATTGGCAAAAAGATGTACAACATACAGTTGAAGTACCCAAAGCGTTCTTTATTCCGCCTGTATACATTGATATTATAGAAAAGTTGAAACTACACGGTGTCTCTATTAATAAGCTGGAAGGTGAAAATAAACAGCCTTTAAAAGTAGCAAAGGTGGCAGAGTATACGTTTGACAAAGCGCCATTTGAAGGTCGTTTTAGAGTATCAGCGAGTTTTGATTATATCCCTGCAATTAATGTTGATTTAGATGGTTGGTACCAAGTAACAACTCAACAAAAAGCAGGTGAGCTTGCAGTGCATTTATTACATCCTGAAGCGCCAGACTCATTTTTTGCTTGGGGGAATTTAATACAATTTTTCAGCGAACAGAATACATGGAAAATTATGCGCTCATTCCATATGCTCGTCAAATGCTAAAAGATAATCCGAAACTTGCACTCGCGTTTGATAAAAAAATCAATGACGATAAGACGTTTGCTCAAGATGCGGACGCGCGTTTGAATTGGCTATATGAGCAAAGTCCGTTTTACGACCAAGCTTATTTAAAATATCCGATACTCATGTCGTTTGAAGAGAAGGTTGCTATACCGGATCAAAAGAATAAAGAAATATAATACGCCCTAGGGCGTGCAATACACAAATACTTGTAGGGCATAATAGGTGTGTTATGAAAATACTAGCTCATTTATAATCGGTTAGTATGGTTGACTTTTTACTTTGATGATTGAAATAACATATAAGTATAAAAGATAAAAATAAGCAGACTGTTTTTTAAAATAGCTGTATAATTTAACCAGTTTATTTGATAAATAAGAAATAAAATGTCTCTAAATCACGTAGATCGCCAAATTTTGGCACTTTTACAACAAGATGCCAGTTTATCAACAGCTGAAATTGCTGATAAAGTCGGCTTGTCACAATCACCTTGCTGGCGACGCATCGCTAAACTTGAGCAAGATGGATACATAAAAAGCAAAGTAGCTCTTTTAGATGAGAAAAAACTAGGCTTTGATATGCTTGTATATGCACATGTGCGGTTATCAAATCATGGTAAGAAAAACCTTGCTGAGTTTGAAAAGCTGATTATGAGCTACGACCAAGTGACTGAGTGTTACACTATGGCTGGAACAATGGACTTCATGCTACGTATTATTTCACAAGGCATTGAAGGCTATGAGCACTTTGTCCGTGATAATTTATTAAGCTTAGAATACGTACAAGAAGTACATTCTAATGTAACAATGACATGTGTAAAACGTAGTACTTCTCTTCCTTTATAAAAGCACTTTCTTTTTAAAGCTAAACTGCTTTAGTTTAGCTTAACCACACATGACAATTGTTAACTGAGCGCTGATTTGATAGAATTTAGCGCTTTTTTTATACCCATTATACCATTTGAGGAACTCAATGTTTAACTTACTCAGTAGGGCGCCAAGCTCTGCTAAAAACGATATACTGTCTGGATTGACTGTGGCGTTAGCCTTAGTTCCAGAAGCTGTTGCGTTTGCCTTTGTAGCAAATGTAGAACCTTTAGTTGGTCTATATGCCGCGTTTATCGTTGGTTTAATTACGGCAATATTTGGTGGCCGTCCTGGTATGATTTCAGGTGCAACCGGTGCCTTAGCTGTTGTTATGGTAAGTTTAGTACTTGATCATGGTGTAGAGTACCTATTTGCTACCGTGCTCTTAATGGGGATATTGCAAATACTAGCGGGGATATTTAAGCTCGGAAAGTTTATCCGTATGGTGCCTCATCCGGTAATGCTGGGTTTTGTAAATGGTTTAGCAATTGTTATATTTTTAGCCCAGCTAGGGCAATTTAAAGTGCCTGACGGTATGGGCGGGCAAGAGTGGATGACAGGCAGTCCATTGTTTATCATGCTGGGATTAGTGGCATTAACAATGGCAATAATTCACTTTTTACCAAAACTGACTACAGCGGTTCCTTCGTCATTAGTTGCCATAGTAACAGTGACAGGATTAGTGATTGGTTTTGATTTAGAAGCGCATACCGTGCTTGATTTCTTAAAAGGAATGACGGGCGACGAAGCGGCAACAATAGCCGGCGGTTTACCAGAATTTCATATTCCTATGGTGCCTTTTAACTTTGAAACACTGCAAATTATTTTTCCGTATGCACTTATTTTAGCAGCTATTGGTTTAATTGAATCGTTATTAACGCTTAGTTTAATTGACGAAATAACAGAAACACGCGGCCACAGCAACAAAGAATGTATAGGTCAAGGCGCTGCAAATATTACCTGTGGTATGTTTGGTGCAATGGGGGGCTGTGCAATGATTGGCCAGTCTATGATAAATATAAATTCAGGTGGGCGCTCTCGTTTATCAGGGATAAGTGCTGCGCTTATGTTACTTGGTTTTATTATTTTTGCCTCAAGCCTAATTGAAATGATCCCATTAGCTGCACTTGTTGGTGTAATGTTTATGGTTGTACTGGGTACATTTGAATGGGCAAGCTTTAAAATGATGAAGCGTGTACCATTATCGGATGCGTTTGTAATTGTGCTTGTATCAGGTGTAACGGTTATTACCGATTTAGCAATTGCGGTGTGTGTAGGTGTTATCGTCTCAGCACTTGTATTTGCTTGGCAACATGCTAAACAAATATATACAACTAACTACATTGATGAAGAAGGCGCTAAAGTCTACGAGCTACATGGTCCGTTATTCTTTGGTTCGGTTAAAAACTTTTCTGAGTTGTTTGACGTAAAAAATGATCCTAAAAATGTGATTGTTGAATTTAAACATAGCCGAGTATCGGATCACAGTGCAATAGAGGCAATTGATACGCTTGCTGAAAAATATACAAAAGCCGGTAAACAACTTCACTTGCGTCACTTAAGTAAAGACTGTACTCAGTTATTACATAAAGCTCGCGATTTGGTTGAAGTGAATGTGATTGAAGATCCAACTTATAAAGTTGCTTCAGACAAGCTTGCATAGTTACTTATTCAATAAATAGCATTAAAAAAGCGAAAGGTTACGGCCTTTCGCTTTTTTATTATCAGCGGTGCTGAACTTTGCGTTAAGGCTCTTAAAAACTAAGACAGTTGGCAGTGCTAAACATTCTTATAAATCGATATAATGTGTAAATATAATTATTATTAAAAGTTAATTTTACGCTGTTTTTTATTATCAAAATAAGAAAATATCAGGCCAAGCGAAAAGTTGATTTTATATAATTAGGCTTTAACACTGTGGAGTAAAAGTAAATTTTGAACTGGCAATCGTTAGTTGATAACCGACAACGCTTTTTTGGCTTTTGCAAATTGCAGGCTGGATTGGTTATGCACTGGTAAATTACATCGGCTCTAAAGTATTTGAAATGCGTGATATTTACGTGTTTGTTATTTTACTCAATGCTTATGCCGGCTGTTTAATGACAGTGCCACTTCGTTATATCTATCGCACAATATGGAACGCCTCCCCTTGGGTGCTTATATTGGTGGTATTTGGTGCCTCTTACATAACCGGTACTTTGTGGGCGGTGGTTCAAAAGTTCAATCTATGGGAAATTTACCGACACGGATATAGACCTGAAGAGTGGTTTTATTACTTACAACAGGGTTTAGATTCAGTTTATATTATACTGTGTTGGAGTGGTTTATACTTTGGCGTTAAGTATTATCAATTGCTACAAGGTGAACGGCAAAAGGCGTTAAAAGCGACAACCATGGCACATGAAGCGCAATTGAAAATGCTAAGATATCAACTAAATCCTCATTTTTTGTTTAACACACTTAACGCAATTTCTACATTGATTTTGGTGAAAGAAAATAAAGATGCTAATTTAATGGTCTCTAAACTTAGTGACTTTTTGCGTTATACATTGAATACTGATCCGATTAAAAAAGTTCCGTTAGAGCAAGAGCTTCATGCGCTTATGTTATACCTTGAAATTGAACGTGTGCGATTTGACGAACGATTAAAAGTAAACGTTGAAGTAAGCGAAGAAGCTAAGCAAGCATTATTACCGAGCTTAATTTTGCAACCTATTATAGAAAATTCAATTAAGTACGCTATTGCACACTTAACAGAAGGCGGTGTGATTGATATTAAAGCGCAAGTGTTTGCTAATGAGTTACTGTTAGAGGTTGGCGATAATGGTCCTGGAACAGAAATAAAAGATGGTCAACTCGTCAATGCCCAAGGGGTTGGTGTCGCAAACACAAAAGATAGATTAAAAACGCTCTACGAAAATAATTATTCGTTTGTATTATCACATAATACGCCAAGTGGATTAAAAGTTAATCTGCGAGTACCGTTTGAGAAGGCTGTGAAGAAATGATAAAAATAAAAACACTTATTGTTGATGACGAACCATTAGCACGTAAAGGTTTAGATGTAAGGCTTGCAGAATTTACAGACATTGAAGTAATTAAATTATGTAGCTCTGGTGCTGATGCAATTGAAACATGTAAAAACGAAAAAATAGATTTGGTATTTTTAGATATTCAAATGCCAGGCATGAATGGGTTTGAAGTCGCACGAGCACTTAGCGAAAGTACGAAAGTATTACCTGCGATTGTGTTTGTAACTGCATTTGACCAATTTGCAGTGAAAGCGTTTGAGATTCATGCATTAGATTACATTTTAAAACCCGTTGACGATAACAGACTAAAACAGGCGGTAGAGAAAGTGCATACCTATTTAAAAACGCAGCAAGACAACGCCCATAAGAAAAAACTAGCGAGTTTTGTAGCCGGTATTACAGGTAATAATTGCGAAGAAATACTTAAGAAGTTAGCCACTGGCGATACATTGACAGACAGACGCTACCCAGAGTCGTTAGCCGTAAAAGAGCAGGGGGAAATTATTCGCGTTCCGGCAGCAACAATCCAATGGGTAGATGCAGCTGGCGATTATATGTGCCTACATTGCCAAGATGGACAAACACATATTTTACGTAAAACAATGAAAGAGCTAGAGCAAGAGCTAGATCCTCATTTGTTTGTCCGCGTTCACCGAAGTGCCATTGTTAACACAAAACAAATTAGTAAATTGGTTACACAAGTTAGTGGTGAGTACTTGCTGGTGCTTGAAAATGGACAAGAACTAAAAGTAAGCCGAAGCTACCGAGATAAAGTAAAAGCGGCATTAGCAAGTTAAAGCCAACGCTTTTATTACAGGCACAAAAAATGCGAGCTAAGCTCGCATTTTTTATATTTAGTAATTATACAACAGTTACGATTTTCATTGTGTTAGTTGCGCCCACGGTTTCCATTGAGTCACCGTGAGTAATGATCACTGTATCGCCAGATTCTAAAGAGCCTTGAGCAACTAAAGTATCAAGTGCTGCTTTTACCATACCGTCTTTTTCAGTTTTTGTAGAATCAAAAAATACTGGGTAAACACCACGATAAAGTGCCGTTTGACCTAACGTACTTGCATGACGTGAAAGCGAGTAGATTGGTAAACCAGAGCTAATACGCGACATCAGTTTAGCCGTACTGCCAGATTCAGTTAGTGTGATGATTGCTTTAACAGAATCTAAATGGTTTGCTGCATACATAGCAGAAAGGGCAATTGATTCAGCATTATTAGAAAAGCGACTATCTAAACGATGTTTAGAAACGTGTGTTTCTTTTTGAGATTCAGCACCTAAACAAACACGTGCCATTGTAGCAACTGTTTCTTCAGGGTAATCACCAGCCGCTGTTTCAGCAGAAAGCATTACAGCATCTGTTCCATCAAGAACAGCATTTGCAACATCCATAACTTCTGCACGAGTGGGCATCGGGTTATCGATCATCGATTCCATCATTTGCGTTGCTGTTACTACAGTACGGTTTAATGAACGAGCACGACGAATAATTAGTTTTTGCTTGCCCATTAGTGCAGCATCACCAATTTCAACACCTAAATCACCACGAGCAACCATTACAGCGTCAGACGCTAAGATAATGTCATCAACCGCTTCTTGTGTTTCAACGGCTTCAGCACGTTCAATTTTTGCAAGTAGTTGTGCTTTTGAACCAGCCGCTTCAGCTAGAGAGCGAACGTAGCGCATATCATCACCACTACGAGGGAATGAAACTGCTATATAATCTACGTCAATTTCAGCTGCCGTGATTAAATCTTCTTTATCTTTTTCAGTAAATGCTGGAGCAGTTAAGCCACCACCTAAACGGTTAATACCTTTATTGTTAGATAAAACACCGCCAACAGTTACAGTACAATGTACTAAGTGCTCAGCTACTTCATCAACACTTAGTTGGATAAGGCCGTCATTTAGGAGTAGTAAATCGTTAGGGCTTACATCGTTAGGTAACTCTTTATAATCGATACCTACTGAATTAACATCGCCTTCGCCTTTTTCCATTTTTGCATCTAGGGTAAATTTAGCACCTACTGCAAGTGTTACTTTACCTTCTTTAAAAGTAGAAACACGGATTTTAGGGCCTTGAAGGTCAGCAAGGATGGCAATATGCTTGCCTAATTTTTTTGCAATATCGCGTACAGCTTGCGCACGGTCTTTATGATCTTGTGCAATACCATGTGAGAAGTTTAAACGTACAACGTTGGCGCCGGCGCGAATAATTTTTTCTAAATTGTTATCTCTATCGGTAGCAGGCCCAAGGGTAGCGACTATTTTTGTGCGTCTTAGCATCAAATTCTCCTGTGTGCTTAAGATGTAAGCGGGTTAACGGTTGTTTTGTTATTTAAAATACAAATACAAAAAGGTAAAAATATTTTTAGTTATGGACAATGTTTGTATTATTGCCACTATTTTATACAAAACTATTGTGTCATCATTATGACACCGGTGTCAGAATGCGTCAATGTTCTTAAATTTTAAATAGCATTGCTTTTTGTCACCCTGAGAGCACTGATGTTTGATATAATCGCGTAGCTTATTTATCTATATTAAAAAAGCATGTTGTATTAGTTATGTGATTAGTCTTTTATGACTGTATCAGTATAATGCACACGGTATTATTTACATTCACTAACCAAATAGTTGTTACCGAGGAGGACACTAAATGCAAGTTGCATTAGTCGGGTTAGGCGTTATGGGGAAAAATCTTGCTTTAAACTTGATTGAAAAAGGGATTACGCTAGTCGCTTATGACAAAAATCCGCATGCGGGTGAAGAGTTATTAAGTTGTGCTAAATCGCAAGGTATGGCCGATAGACTGCATATTGTTTCTGATTTAAGAGACATGGTAAAGCGTTTAGAAGTACCTCGTTCAATCTTACTGCTTGTTCCTGCTGGTGAGCTAGTTGATACAGTTTGTAATGAACTGGTGGACGCGGGCGTTGATTGCAATGACATGATTGTTGATTGTGGTAACAGTAATTATAAAGACGGTATAACGCGTAAACTTAAGTACCAAAATAAATTTGAATTTGCCACTATGGGTATTTCTGGTGGTGCAGAAGGCGCTCGTCATGGCCCTGCAATGATGGCAAGTGGTTCTGAGGGTGGTTGGGAACGTATTGAACCTTGGTTTGAAAAAGTAGCTGCAAGCTATAATGGCGACTCATGCTTTGCGCGTGTAGGCCAGTCTGCGAGTGGTCATTTTGTAAAAATGGTTCACAACGGTATTGAATATGCACTGATGCAATTAATCGCTGAAGTGTACCAATTGCTTCGTTTAGGCACAGGCCGTTCACCCAAAGAAGTGGCTGCTATTTTTGATGATTGGTCAAAAGGTCAATTAAATAGTTACCTGCTTTCGATTTCTAGCCATATCTTATCCCTTGAAAATCAAAAAAATGTTCCGCTTGCGGACTTAATTGATAATAAAGTTGGCGCCAAAGGGACCGGTCTCTGGACTGCGCAAAATGCACTCGAACTTGGTATTGCAGTCCCTTCACTTGTTGCTGCTGTGCAAGCTCGTCATTTAACCAATGCATGCGATACAACTGCCGCACAAGAGATGACCTATGCAACTAAATCAACCAACAACGTTGATATTGATTTAGAAGAGCTAAAAGATGCATTTACGCTTGCAAGCTTATTGGCTTATCGCCAAGGTTTAGCGCTTATAAAGGGTGCATCGCGTACACATCAATGGAAAGTTGATTTATCTAAAACATTACAAACTTGGCGCGCAGGTTGTATTATTCGCGCCGATTATTTAGATAGCGTAGCGCAAGGCGTTGAATTTATTGATTCTCTTGATAAAGAAGCTGCGGCACTTCGTAAGGTAACAGGCCAAGCAATTATGTCTGGCTTAGCGTTTCCAGTGCTTAGCTCATCGCAAACTTATTTAGCGACGTTAACTACACCAAGTAATGGGCATTTAGTACAAGCCCAGCGTGATTACTTTGGTGAACACGGCATTAAAACCCACAGTGGTGAAATGTGCCATTTAACAGATTTAGTAGAGATAGACGCTAAAGTTAGATAATAAGCAGTTGTTTAAAAGTTTAAAGGCACGCTTATTAGCGTGCCTTTTTGTTTTTAGTTGTGCGTTATTATCTGCTTAATTCACCACGTAAATTGTCTTGCATTAAATGGCGAATAGTCTCAATTTCAAGCTTTTGACTAAATAAGTAATGCAACTTAGTTAAACAGGCTTCTAACGTCATATCATATCCACTAATAACACCAATATTTAATAATGCGTTACCTGTTGCATACCCCCCATGTTTACATGACCTTTTAAACATTGGGTTAAATTAACGATGACCATTCCGCGCTTACTTGCTTCACTTAGCACCGATAAAAATTCTGGATCTTGAGGTGCATTACCCACTCCAAAACTAAGTAAGACCAAGGCTTTAATATTGTCGTTTACTAAGCTTTTAACTACGTCTCGGCTAATACCTGGGTATAAATATAGCACCCCGATAGGTTGGGGCGTTATAGGCGTTACTTGCAGCTCGTTTTCAACGTAAGGGCTAAGCTGACCTTTAATAAGTTGAATACTAATACCAGATAGCGCTAAAGGTTCAAGGTTAGGCGATGCAAATGCATTAAAACCGTCAGCATGGGCTTTTGTTGCTCTATTTCCTCTAAATAGCTGGTTATTGAAAAACAAGCTTACTTCAGCAATCGGATAGTTTGCGGCTAAATACATTGCGTTAAGCAAGTTGACTTGTCCGTCTGAGCGCAATTGTGAAAGCGGAATTTGCGAGCCGGTTACAATCACAGGCTTAGTCAGATTTTCAAACATGAACGAAAGTGCAGAGGCGGTGTACGCCATTGTGTCAGTGCCGTGCAGAACAACAAAACCATCGTATTGTTGATACTTACTTTTAATATCATCAGCAATAAGTTGCCAATGAGCAGGCGACATATCAGACGAATCAATAAGAGGACAGTATTCGTGAATATCAAATAAAGGCATTTCATCACGATTAAATTCAGCGTTGTTGACCACTGTCTCAGTTAAAAAGCCTTCGGCCGGAATGTAACCACGGCTCGATTTTTTCATCCCTATAGTACCGCCAGTGTAAGCGATATAAATGCGTTTGCGTTTCATAAAAAAAGCCCAGTAAAAAAACTGGGCTTAGTATAACGTTAAGCAGCTTCAAATACAGCTGATTAGACGAAGCGATGCACTTTTATTGTGCAACGTCACACACTAGACAGCGTGCATATACACCTTGTGGATCGTTGTAATCTTTAAGGTTTTCAACTTCAGTACTTAATTGGTTAATAACGCTTTGCAAGTTAGCTTGCGTAGCGAGCACTGATGTTTTTTGTGATTGTAGGCCTAACATTGATTTAATCGACGCATTTCCAAAGATATCTTGCATCATTTTTTCTTGCGGGCTTAAATCATGCGTCATTGTTTTAACTTCGTAGTGATTTAGTTTTGCAAGAGCAGCTGCAGCATCAATTGCATCTTGTTTATTACCAAGCTTATCTACCAAGCCTAACTCTAGAGCTTGCGAAGCAATCCATACGCGCCCTTGTGCTATTTTATCAACTTGCTCTGGGGTCATATTACGTGCTTCGGCCACAACATTTAAAAAGCGTCCGTATGCTTCTTCAACACTCATTTGAATTATTTGACCCATTTTTTCGTTTAGTGGGCGAGTGATAGAAAAACCTGCCATTTCAGTTGTTGCAACACCATCTGAATAAACACCAATTTTAGACAAGGTTTTTTCAAATGTCATAAACGTACCAAACACACCAATAGAACCTGTTATTGTACTCGGCGCTGCCCAAATTTCGTTTGCTGCAGAGGCAATCCAATAACCGCCCGATGCTGCTACAGAGCTCATAGAGGCAATAACAGGCTTACCAGCAGCTTTAAGCGCTAATACTTCTGCACGAATAACTTCAGAGGCGAACATGCTACCACCACCAGAGTCGATACGAAGTACAACTGCTTTAACTTTATCATCAAGGCGTGCTTTACGAAGAAGGGCTGCAGTAGAGTCGCCACCAATTTCGCCAGCTTTACGTTCACCGTCAACAATTGTGCCCTTTGCAACAACAACGGCTACTTTTTCAGTTAGTGGATTATCAAATGCAATAGGTGGTTTAACTAAGCTTAAGTATTCACGAAATGATACTTGCTTAAATGTTTTACCATCTTCTTGTATTCCCACTAAGTCGATAAGTTGTTGGCGGATCTGTTGACTTGTTTTTAACGAATCAACCCATTGATAATCTAGTGCATATTTACCAGCGTCACCATTTGCGGCTTGCATTTTTGCTAAATACACATCCATTGTTTCGTCAAAGTTTGATTCATCAAAAGGGCGTACTGCAGCAACATCTTGTTTGTATTCGCTCCAAAGAGCGCCTAACCAAACACGGTTAGCTTCTTTCGCTGCATCAGACATGTCATTACGGATAAAAGGTTCTACTGCCGACTTGAAAGTACCAACACGGAAAATATGCTGCGTTACTTCAAGTTTTTCAAGTGCATCTTTGAAGTAAAGTGGGTACATGCCATACCCCTCAATTGCAACGCTACCGTAAGGGTGCATAGCAATTTCATCAGCATGCGATGCTATATAGTATTGCGCTTGCGTATAGTAATAGCCTGATGCTATAACTTTTTTACCTGTTTCTTTAAAGCGGTCAATGGCACTTGAAATTTGCTTAAGCTTATTCAAATGTGCTTTAGGCATTTCTTGTAAATCAAGAAGTAACACAGTAATGCGTTCATCTTTAGCCGCTTCATTAATTACTTCAACGATATCATCTAGTAAAATTTCACTTGGTACTTCTGAACCTGATGTCGCATCGCTGATAGCTGCTTCAATTGGATCAATGTATGTTTTTTCTTCTACGATAGGACCATTAAGATTTAATCTTAGGACAGAACCATCTTCAATAATTATCTTATCGTCATCGCTTGATATACCCGCAATAAAAACAATTACAAGTAATAAAAACAAAATGTTAAGTACTAATCGACGAGAAAAGTTAATCCCAGCCCAAATACCTTTAAATATTTTTGCTATCAAAATAGCTCCTTAATTTGGTACAGCTAATACGTTTGTTCCATCTTATCCTAGAATAAAAAAATTTAACTGCTAAATCGTAACGAAGTGTTTATGAATGTGTTTAAGTGCCCATAAATACAGTATTTTTGAAGTATTTAATAATTTTTTGCATCAAATTCATGCGCATTAAAAATTAGTTAATTATGTTAAGAGGTTCACAATTAAATGCAGTCAAATATTGCTTATTACTTGCCATTGAAGCAGAATTAGCTAATGTATACAGGTTAGACCAGTTAACGGGGCAGAGGATGTTAGAACAACAACTACAATTAAAACACACACAATTACGTAACCGCTTAGTGATGGGCTCAATGCATACGGGCTTAGAAGAAGGCTGGCATAACCGAAAACGCTTACGTGCTTTTTATGAAGCACGTGCCAAGGGCGGTACCGCAATGTTAATTACGGGCGGGTACAGTCCTAATTTACGCGGTAAATTGACACCTATTTCTTCCTCATTTAATAGTTATTATGACGTATTTAAGCATCGTGCATACACAGATGCTGTGCATAAACATGGCGGGAAAATTTGCCTGCAACTATTACATGCTGGACGCTATGCATATCATCCATTCAATCAAGCGCCAAGTGCCATACAAGCACCTATTAATCCTTATAAACCTAAAGCTATGTCATTAGGGTCTATTAAAAAAACAATTAAAGACTTTGCGCACTCTGCCTATATGGCTGAAAAAGCAGGGTACGATGGCGTAGAAGTGATGGGTTCGGAGGGTTATTTAATTAATGAATTTATGGCGCCTCATACTAATAAACGCGAAGATGAGTTTGGTGGTAACCTAGAAAACAGAATGCGACTTGCGCTTGAAATAGTTAAAGCAGTGAGAGCAAAAGTATCTGAAAAGTTTTTAATCATTTTTAGATTATCAGTAATAGATTTAATCCCAAATGGCTCAACACCCGATGAAGTGACAATTCAAGCTATTGAACTTGAAAAAGCGGGCGTTGATATTTTTAATACAGGCATTGGCTGGCACGAAGCGCGTGTACCGACTATTGCGAGTATGGTGCCACCTGGTGCATTTAAAGAAGCTTCAAAACGCTTAAAAGATGTAGTTAGTGTCCCAGTAATTGCTGTTAACCGAATTAATACACCTGAAATTGCTAATGATATTTTAACTGCCGGGGAAGCAGACTTAATTTCAATGGCTCGTCCGTTATTGGCTGACCCTGAGTTTTTTAATAAGTATGTAAATAAGCAATCTAAGCAAATCAATATCTGTATTGGGTGTAATCAAGGTTGTTTAGATCACGTGTTTAAGAATAAACGTGCTACCTGTTTAGTTAATCCACAAGCTGCATTTGAGCTAGATTACCCATTAGAGCAAGCGACTAAAGCTAAAAATGTATTGGTAGTGGGGGCAGGTCCTGCTGGTTTATCGGCAAGTTGCTATTTAGCGCAAAAAGGCCATCACGTCACGTTAATTGATCAAAAAGAGCAGATGGGTGGCCAATTTAATTTAGCTATGCAAATACCCGGTAAAGAAGACTTTAACCACACTTTAAATTATTACACTAATGAGTTAGCACGTTTAAATGTGAGTGTTGAATTGGGTAAAGCTTATAATGACAGTATGCTTGAAAGCTATGATGATATTGTTTTCGCTACAGGTGTAAGACCACGTGAAGCAACGATTAAGTGTAATGATGGCAAACGTGTTTTTGCCTACGACGAAGTTATTCGTGGCGAAGTAGAACTGGGTAAATCAATTGCAATTTTAGGCGCAGGTGGCATAGGTTTTGATATGGTCGCATTTTTAAGTGAGCACAAATCACAAACTATTAGCGATTTTAAAACGCAATGGGGCATTGAATGTGAGCCACAACCACATAAAGATGAACGCCAATTATACATGTTAAAGCGAAGTGCAGGGCGCTTTGGTAGTGAGTTAGGCAAAACAACAGGCTGGATACATCGCCAAGTCGCAAAACAACATGGTGTTAAGCAAATTGCTGATTGCCAATATAACAGTTTTGATAAAAATGGTTTATCCATAACTGTTGCAGGTGAGACACAAACCTTACCAGTTGATACTGTTATTGCCTGTATCGGGCAGGTATCAAATAATGAAGTGCTCAAAAATCAACTTGATAATGCTAAAGTACATGTCATAGGCGGTGCTAAACTCGCTTCAGCAATTGACGCTAAGCGCGCGATATTTGAAGCATTGCAAATTGCCCGCAGTATTTGACGAACATAATGCTATATTTGTGCAATGAAATACTTTTTGTTTTAGTGCGGTCTTGGTTGTTTATAGTCTATAACTAAATAAACAATGAACGAACAGGACACACATGAAAAATAAAATAATTGGTATTTACGATACAATTTTGGGTAAATTATCATTTTTAGATGGTTTACCCGCTTTACTATTTCGTTTGATTTTAGCGCCAGTAATGATTATTGCAGGTTACAATAAACTTGCGATAAGCGGTGAAACCGAAAGTTTTTTTGATAACTTTTTAGCCTCTCCCGACGTTGTTCAATGGTTTGGCAATAGTGAGTGGGGATTAGGATTACCTTTTCCCGATTTACTTGCTTTTTTAGCGGGGTGGAGTGAGTTCTTAGGCGGCTGGTTTTTACTGCTTGGTTTGCTCACTCGCTTAGTTAGCATTCCGCTGATGTTCACGATGGTTGTAGCGGCAACATCAGTGCATTGGCATAATGGTTGGTTTGCAATAGCACCTACAAACCCTGATACCAGTGCAGCGCAAGTACTTGATTGGCTATCTGTTCCAGGTGCCAAAGAAAGCCTCGAAAACTCTTTAGAAGTACAAAACCGAATCGGGATAATTCGTGGATTAGTCGAAGAACATGGTTCTTCCGATTACTTATACGAAAAAGGTAAACCATCGATTTTAAACAATGGCATTGAGTTTTCAGCAATCTACTTTGCTATGCTATTTAGCTTATTTTTTATGGGCGGCGGACGTTTTGTCAGTATTGATTATTGGCTAAAGCGAGTTGCTCTAAAAGAATAACGACTTAACATGTATTACTAACGGCTACTTAAATTATTATTTATGTAGCCGTTTTGCGTTTTAGACTTTCAATATTTATTTTTTCAGCATTAAAATGCTACCCTAACGTTTTTAATTTTAAGGAAATAGCTGTGAACGCAATCGAGCTTCTACTTACCCGTCAATCTGATCCAAAATTAGCTGATCCCGCGCCAAATGAGGAGCAACTTGCAATTATTCAGCAAGCAGCATTACGTGTTCCTGATCATGGTTGTATAGCCCCTTGGCAGTTTATTATTGCCCAGGGTGATGCGCGCCATAAATTAGGCGAAATTTATCATCAAAGTGCAGTGACAGAGCTACAAGAAGAAAAAGTAATTAATCGTGCTAAAGAACTTCCATTGCGTGCACCTATGATTATTATTGCGATTGCAAAATACCAAGAACACCCAAAAGTCCCTCGAATAGAGCAAATACAAAGTGCAGGATGCAGTGTATTGGCAATGCAACAAGCCGCATTTGCACAAGGTTTAGGTGGCGTTTGGCGTACGGGGTATTTTGCACAAAGTCAGGCTGTTAAAAAGGCACTTAATTTGCAAGAACACGATGAAATTGTGGGCTATTTATATATAGGTACGCCGACTGTAGATTGCAAAAAATCGGCTCGCCATAAACCTGAAAATTATTTTAGTTATTTGTAAAATAGTATGAACTTTTCCTAATTCTAATAGTCTTAAATCATTAATGTTGTATATTGCTTAGAGAAAAAATTAATAGTTCGGCTGTGAGAAGTGCTTGGAAGCATAAAGTATAATAATTCTTCTTCAGTTTGTTTTTTAATCGGTTGTTTTTTGATAATGTATGGAAAGTCTTAATAAAAATAACGATAAAGAAGACGAAAACGATGGGTAATTTATTTTTACGTGAAAAAGAAAACTGGTTAGCATGGTCAATCTGGGGTGTTTTGGGAGCTCTTGTCACACTCTATGTTGCTATGAGTACTAATATAGCGCATTTTGCGGCAGGTTCGGCTATTGGTGTATTAGTAATATTAACTTGGTGGATGCAACAATCTAAACGATTTGATTTTGGTCGGGCATTTAAAATATGTTGCTATGTATTAATGTTAAGTCTATTACCCACCCTTATCCTTGTTGTGATACCCAGTGGTGATTTAAATCAATTTGATATGATTTTTCAAAGCATAACGCTATTTGCACTGAGTTTGTTAGCATGTTTGATTTGTTCGTTTATTGCACGAAGACCAAAGCAGTATTACTAACAAGTACATTATTAATAAATATATTTAATTTTTTACTCACTAGAGTGTATTAGTTCTTTACAAACAATGCATTTCACTCTATCATCCGCGCCGTACGGAGAGATGGCAGAGTGGTCGAATGCACCGGTCTTGAAAACCGGCATGGGTTTATAGCCCATCTAGGGTTCAAATCCCTATCTCTCCACCATTATTTAAAAAACCGCCTTATTGGCGGTTTTTTGCTATGTGGAACTAAAAATGACAAAACAAATTCAATCAATCCCACAATTACTAATTAAACATATTTTACTATGGACGGTATTTGGTTACTGCTATCAAAGTGCTATTAGCTTATTAGTAAAAATGGCTATAGACGCTCAACCAGAATACCCATTAATTACCGCTTTAATTTATGGTGTTGGTTTTAATGTTTTAGCTGCCCATCTTATTACTAAATACGATAAGCATTGGCCAGTTATTGGCTCTGTTTTTATCGGTTGTATAGGGCTGCTTGTCGTGCCATTTTTACTGCTTGGCGAATCAGGATTACTAACAATGCCTCTACTTGTTGGAATTTTATTCAGTTTGCCGCTTTGCAGTTATATTGTTGGCCTAATTAAGCTAAAACTCAGCAAAAACTAGCCCCAAACGCGGTTTATTTTGTGATAGCATAGTCGCGTCTTTTAACTAACAAAACGTGAAAAACACATTATGTCAGATAATTTTACTACAGATGCTGAAAAAGCAAGTTACGGTATTGGCTTACAAATGGGTGAGCAACTTAAGTCTAATCCTTTTGAAGGCTTAAACCTAAATTCAGTATTTGAAGGCATGAAAGATGCGTACGCTGGTAGCGCATTTCAAGTTGAGATCCCTGAGATCCAAGCTGCATTTGAAAAAATCAACGAAGAGATTCAAGCTCGTCGTGAAGAAGAGTCTAAAGTACTTTCTGCAGAAGGTATTTCATTCTTAGAAGAAAACGCAAAACGTCCTGAAATCACAGTAACTGAGTCTGGTCTTCAATACGAAGTACTAGCAACTGGCGAAGGCGAAAAGCCAACAGCTGAGTCTACAGTACGTGTTGATTACCACGGTACACTTATTAACGGTACTGTGTTTGATAGCTCATACGAGCGCGGTGAACCAGCTGAATTTCCAGTTGGTGGCGTGATCAAAGGCTGGACTGAAGCATTACAAATGATGCCTGTAGGTACTAAATGGCGTATCTACGTTCCTCATGAGCTTGCTTATGGTGAACGTGGCGCAGGTGCTGCAATCGCACCTTTCTCAACGCTTGTATTTGACGTTGAACTACACGAAATCATTTCTTAATTTAAATAAATTTTAAAATTAAGAGTTTAAAAAGCCGTATTCGATCTGAATACGGCTTTTTTGTATCTGTAATCTAAGCGTTTTATACCAATTCGATTAATTAAGTGGTCTATTTTGCGCTAAGAAAATTGTGTCCATAACAAGGCAAAAATTTCTTTAATTAATTGTTATCACTAATTGCTCCTGCATTGCTCTACCTCCTACATCCATGCAGTCGTATATCAGAATTTTTAACACAGTTAGAGTAAGATTTAATCCCTTAAATTGATTAACTATTATTACGGATATGTATTCTAACAATAAAAAAACCACATTAATAAAATGCGGTTTATAAATATATAAGCTAAAACGATTTTTAATTATTAAAAATAACCACGAACACCAAAGCGAAAGTTTCTGCCTGGAAGTGGGGCGGTATCTTTAATAAAAGAGGTATGCACAAAGCCTAACTCGTCAGTAATATTATCTACATTTAGATAAAGTTGTGCATCTATTGCGCCTAATCCTAATTGGTAGTTAGCCTGTGCATCGAATAATGTATAACCATCTGTTTTAGTTTCAAAGGCCGTTATATCACTTTGATCAAAGTAATGCGTGCCAGTAAGTGTCAACTGTAAATCACCTAAAGTGTATTGCAATTCAGAACCTAACTTATTAGCTGGAATACGCGGTAAATTACCTTCATCGTCTTTTAATTTAGCGCGAGTCGAGTCGCCAAATACTTTTACCATAGCGCTTGGTGTTATTTGGTAATGTGCATCAAACTCAATTCCATAAAGCTCAGCGTCTTTACTTGTGAACTGATAAACGGCAACGGCATCGTCATGGGCACCAATAGCTGATTCTAAACCATCCTCTTCGTCAAATACTAATCCTGTATTTTCTTGAAAGTAAAAGTTTTTAATATCGTTATAGAAAAAGTTAACGGTATAACCAAAATCGCCACTAAAACGTCTAAAACTTAAATCTAAGTTTGTTGAGGTTTCTTGTTTAATATTTTCTGGTTCGAAATGTGCTTCATTACCTTCAATGTTATACCCAAGACCTAGCTCATACGTACCAGTGGCAATGTGTAAGCCATTGGATAATAATTCAGCAGAGAGTGGTGCACGTTCTGAATGAGAAATACTCGTCGCAATACTATGGCCTGGTTTGTATTGCCAAATAGCGCCAGCAGATACACTTACATTAGTAAAACTTTTGCTGTAACCGATTGTTTCTTCATCGTCATGGTCATCTTCAACTTCGTCGTGATCATGGCCGTGTTCAACTTCTGAAATTTGGCTTTTTATTTTATAATCTTCAACACGTGCGCCCAGCTCTACTGTCACATCACCAAATTCACGTTCTTCTAATAAATACACAGCGTTAGTTGTTGTTACGCTCGCTGGTGTAAATGCTTCTTCACCAATAGCATCGTAATCAGAATCACTGTAATGATAACCAACCATACCGTGCCAATCAGCAAATTTATGCTCTACATTTAAACGTGCCTCTGTCGTTTTATTTGTAAAGGTTGTACCAATTGCACCGTCTTCAATTTCGCTATGCGAATAATCAGTGTAGCCAACACGTAATTTGATTGTTTCAATCCAGTTATTATGCAGTGCGTAACTTACAAGTCCTTGCCAGCGGTCTTGCTCTAAATGAGCATAAACTGGGTCTTCAGCCGTTTCATCTTCATGCTCAGCATGCTCTTCTTCAGTTTCGTCTTCGTGATCATGTTCGTGATGATGTTCATGCCCCGGAATACCGTAATCAGTTTCTATATTGCCATATGAAAAACCAACCGTTAAGTGCTCCCCAACATAGCTAGTACCAAAGTTAACTGTTTCACTATCGATAAAGGTATTTTCTACTGAGTTTTCAATTTCTACATCGCCATCTTCATCTGAGATAGTAAAAGTAGGTGTTTGATAATCATCACCTGTACGTTTTGTACCATCAAAATGAAAATTAAAATTGTTATAACCGCTTTCTAATTTTGCAGCATATGTATTAGCGTTTGATACAGTGTCGTGACTGTATTCTGCCGCGCCCGTTAGTTCATCAATGTTACTAGTAGGAATGCGGTTATCTACTACATTTACTACACCACCAATCGCACCCGAGCCATAAAGTAGGGTACTTGGGCCGCGTAATACTTCTATCTGCTCTGCGGCTAAACTATCGCTTGATGTTGCGTGGTCTGGACCAATACGCGACGCATCACTGCTATCTAAACCATTTTGCATGATTTTAACGCGAGGGCCACCTAAACCACGAATAATAGGGCTTGAAGAAACAGGGCCAAAGTAGCTGGCGTTAACACCTGGCAAACCCTTTAGCGTTTCACCAAGTGTAGGTTTAGATTTATTTCTAAGCTCATCACCAGATAAAACACTCACTGGAGAAATCATTTCTAGACTATTTTTATGAAGCGCTGAGGCATACACAACAACAGTTTCTACCGAGGTTGGTTTAAGAGAAACGGTTACATTGTTAGATAAACCTGTAACATCTATTCGAGAATCAATGTAATTATTTTTACTTATATGCAGTTGGCTTGCTGTATCAACTTCAATAGAGAATTCGCCAAGCTCATTACTTTTTACGCCTTGTGTCTTACCATGTATATGAATAGTCGCATTTTGAATTGGTTGATTTTTATTATCTGTTACTTTGCCATTAATTGTGGCAGCAAGTACTGAATGAGAACATAAAACAGAAAAAATAGCGGAGGAGATTAATGTTAGCTTTGTCATGGATATATTGGTTCGCGGTTATTATGTTGTGATATAATATAACACCGAGAAATGAACGAATCAACAATGTTATACCATAACTTTTATTTTTGCGTTAAATAGGCTAAAAACACCGATAAACAGTTTTATGAACAATCAAGTATCTATAAATGTAGTCAGTACATTTAATTAATTCGCCTAAAATTATTTATACTTAAATCATATAAATTAATTCATTTCAACAATAAAATATAAATAAGATATTGTTTATTATGCATTTATAAAATGATTTTCGAACTTTTTATAGTCAGAGTGTATCTTTAGATTTGCCGTTATTGTTAACAGTTAATTGTTTTGGCTTCAATGTTGTGTAATTATCCTGCCTAGTTTTAAATGCTTTTAGCTTTGCTACTTTAAAGCTCGCTATTAAACCAACACAATAATAGGCTCAACATGAATCACATACCTAAAGACGTAAGATTGACACTAATGCTTTGCTGTTTAGTAGGACTTGCAGGGTGTAATAATGGAAAAATATCAGAAAAAAACCGAACAATACAGTCGTTGATTTTAAGAAACAGCTTGTTATTTTTGATTTCGAAAAAAACAATTACAGCGATAATATAAATACCATTAATGCTTCTACTAAACTTGTTGAGCAAAGTGGCAATCATAAATTACAAGTAAATCTATACTCTAAATCACACACCGAAAGCGATTTTGAGTTTGTTAATCCACAAGGTTGGGATTGGCAAGCTATTGGTAACTTTGCCCTTGCGATTGATATTCAAAATCCTAATAGCGCATCCACCCATATTTATGTGAAAACTATCGATAAGTCAGGCAAGTCACAAACACGCAGTGTCGTTGTACCCGGGCACTCAGAAAACACTTATTACATCGAGCTTAAAGGTGCTAACCTTAATATAAACTCAGGCATTCGCTCAAATCCATCCAGTTGGCATAGCGGTTATACTCCTATTATTTATAGGGGTGGGCAAAAAAATATAGATGTAAGCAGCATTGTAAAGGTGTCGCTTGGTGTAAAGGGCTTACTTGAAGATAAACGTTTTTTAATTGATAACTTACGCTTGATAAAACCAACTAATTTTGATGTAAATTACCTCAAAGGGTTGGTGGATGAATTTGGACAGAATGCAAAGTTAAACTTTATTAACAAGGTTACGTCAACTGAGCAGCTATTAGTTATCTCACAAAAGGAACAAGCTCAGCTGCAAGCACAACCACTGCAAGGGCGCTCTAAGTTTAGCGGCTGGAAAAATGGCCCGCAATTAAAGGCTACAGGGTATTTTAGAACCGAAAAATACAAAGGTAAATGGAGTTTAGTCGACCCAGAAGGTTATCTGTATTTTTCGACCGGTATCGATAACGTCCGCATGGCAAACACCTCAACGATTACAGGCTACGATTTTGATCAAAGTTATATTAAACAACGCGAAGCTGGCGACTTAACACCCGAAGACTCACTTGGATTAAACCCAGCGCCTGTAGCTGCTTGGCCAACACGTTATCAAAGCTCAAAGCTCAGAGCTGAGATGTTTAACTGGCTACCAAAACAGGACGATCCCCTTGCCGATAATTATGGCTACAGACGCGAAGTACACAGTGGAGCAGTTAAAAAAGGCGAAACGTTTAGCTTTTATCGCGCTAACTTAGAGCGAAAGTATCAGACACATAACAACAATGAATTAATGAAACAATGGCAAAAAACAACCGTTAATCGTATGTTGTCGTGGGGTTTTACATCGTTTGGTAACTGGATAGAAGAGCAGTATTACCATACTAAAAAATTACCTTATTTTGCTAATGCATGGATCATTGGTAACTTTAAAACAGTAAGCAGCGGTAACGATTATTGGAGCCCACTACCAGATCCATTCGATCCTTTATTTGTTGAGCGCGCCGATGTAACACTTGCAAAAGTAGCTCAGCAAGTCAAAAACAGTCCATGGTGTGTTGGAGTGTTTATTGATAACGAAAAAAGCTGGGGCATGATGAATTCAGATACCACACGTTACGGCATTGCCATTAATACACTTAAAAATAATGCCAAAAATAGTCCAACTAAAGCTGAATTTGTACTTTTAATGAAAAATAAATACAGCAAAATAAGTAAATTAAATAAAGCATGGAATACAACACTCTCATCGTGGGATGAGTTTGCAGAGGGAGTGACTTTAACGCAGTTTAACGATCACGTTAATACCGATTTATCAGCGATGTTGTTCCATTATGCTAATCAGTATTTTGCAGTGGTGGATGAAGCAATTACCAAACACTTACCAAATCAGTTAAATATGGGAGCGCGTTTTGCCGATTGGGGAATGACTCCTGAAATTAGAGCCGCCAGTGCAGCTCACGTTGATGTAATGAGTTACAATTATTATCGAGAAGGCTTAAACCAAGAGTTTTGGGAGTTTTTGTCGGATATAGATATGCCAAGTATTATTGGCGAGTTTCATAATGGAGCTCTTGATTCGGGTCTGCTAAACCCTGGACTAATACATACTCAATCGCAGCAAGAGCGCGGATCAAAATACCAAAATTATATGAATAGCGTAATTGATAACCCTTATTTTGTCGGCGCACATTGGTTTCAATATATAGACTCACCTTTAACAGGGCGTGCATACGATGGCGAAAACTACAATGTGGGTTTCGTAAATGTGGCTGATATTCCTTACGAACCACTCGTTAATGCAGCTAAAAATGTGAATAAATCTTTATATGAGCGCAGGTACCGCAATGATAAAAATTAAACACATTATTAACGTTCTAACTGCTTTGTATTTAAGTGCTTTTGGTTTAACGGGGATAGCATTAGCCGAACCAACCGAAAAACCATTGTATGAGCAGGGGCCGTATCAAATATTTAATGAACAAGCGCTTGAGGTACTCAACTTAAAGATGCCATTGCAAATACTTGCCTCTGGGTATGAATGGCTAGAGGGACCCGTGTGGGTAAATCAAGGGGGTATTTGTTATATTCTGATATACCTAATCATCAAGTATATAAATACACGCCAGGTAAAGGTGTTAGCCTATATCTAGCGCAAAGCGGCTACTCAAATGGCTTATTGGTTAATGCACAAAACGAGCTTGTTCTTTTGCAATCTCGCTCTCGTGTTGTATCTAAAATGAAAGCGCCTTTGAGCGCCCCAAAATCTGATTACTTACCTATAGTAAGTCACTTTAATGGTCAAAAGTTTAATAGTCCAAATGATGGTGCATTTAATAACAAAGGCACACTTTATTTTAGTGATCCACCTTATGGACTTCCTAAGCAGCTAAATGACGAAAATAAAGAGTTAAGTTTTCAAGGTGTGTATTCGGTTAAAGATACAGGAGAAATAACGTTATTAGACGACGAATTAATTTATCCTAATGGTGTTGCGTTGTCGAATGATAACAAAATTTTGTATGTAGCTGCATCGAATGAAAATAAACCCGCTTGGTACCAGTATTATTTAAATAGCAATGGAGGTGTTACTAGCAAATCACTGTTTTATCAGCTGCCACCAATTGCAAAGCACGGCAAAGGATTACCTGATGGTTTAAAAGTACATAAAAGCGGGATTATCTTTGCTACAGGACCCAATGGTTTATGGCTATTTAATAAAAAGGCTGAACTATTAGCTAAAATTACCACGCCAAATATGAGTGCTAATTTGGCATTTAATACTCAACAGAACCGTGTTTATATAACCGCGCATACACAGTTATTAGCGCTTGATTTAAAGTGAAAATAAATCATAAGCCTTTGAATTATAGTGTTAATTGTTAGTGTTTGTTGGGTTGTTTATATGGGGCAACAAGGCGATACTTTTATATCTGTTAAACAGATCCGGCTCAAGTAAATATACCTTCAGTAAACTGCAAATTTATTTTTGACATTTTGCAGTTTAAAACAATTATCTTTAAAAAGTCTCACAAGTTAATTTCATTTTATTAATGACATGACCTTTACAATAATTCAATCGTGTTGTAAATTGTTAACAATGAACAGTGTTATGTGAACTAATTCGGTGGTTTAATGAAAGTATCATCACAAACAATAAAAAGTGTAAAAGTAGAGTATTACCAAATTCCGCTAGCTGAAGTATTAAGTGATGCTAAACATGGCGATCACACTCACTTTGAAATTATTGCATTACATATAATGACCCATGACGGTTTTGAAGGTATGGGTTACACCTATACTGGTGGAAAAGGTGGACGTGCAATTTATTCACTCCTTAATGACGAAATTAAACCGGGGTTAATTAACCAAGATTCAACGTCAATTATGGCAATCTGGGATAAGTTACAGTGGGATCTACATTATGTAGGCCGTGGTGGTTTACTTAGTTTTGCGATTTCAGCAGTTGATATAGCGCTGTGGGATATTAAATGTAAACGTTTAAATGCACCCTTATGGCAAGTTGCTGGGGGCAGTAGTGATAACACAAAATGTTATGCAGGTGGAATAGATTTAAACTTTAGTGAGCAAAAACTACTTGATAATATTGGTGGTTATTTAAATCGTGGTTTTAACGCCGTAAAAATTAAAGTGGGTAAACCAGATTTTAAAGAAGACATAGAACGTGTAGCTGCAGTACGCAATTTAATTGGTAATGACAAAATACTCATGGTCGATGCTAATTACTCGATGAGTGTGGAGCAAGCAATTCGCTTTGCAAAATCGATTGAAAAATATGATATTACATGGTTTGAAGAGCCCACCATACCAGATGACTACAAAGGTTTTGCTCGCATAGCACAAGCAACCTCAATACCGCTTGCTATGGGCGAAAATTTACACACACTGCATGAGTTTGGCTATGCAATTGACCAAGCTAAATTGGGTTTTTTACAACCAGATGCATCAAATATTGGTGGTATAACAGGGTGGTTACATGTAGCCAGTATGGCATATACCCATAACTTACCTATTTGCAGTCATGGTATGCATGAACTGCATGTATCACTACTGGCATCTCAGCCACATGCTGGTTTTTTAGAGGTTCATTCTTTTCCTATTGATGAATACACAACGCGTCCTTCAAAACTTGAAAACGGCAAAGCGTGCGCGCCAGATATAATAGGTACAGGTGTCGAGTTTGACCCACAACTCGTTAAACCACATTTAGTTAAGCACTCCTAGTAAAAAATAAACGAGTCGTTGTGCGGCCACAAGAGCAGTGAAGTGATTATTTAACAAGGAGTGATGAATAATCCATCATAAATTAAATCTTATGTGCATTGCCCTTGTGGGCGCCTTTATAAAAATAGTTACATTACTTACAGTGCAAGCTGTTGATATTAAATCCACTATAATAGGAGTATTTAACGTTAAAAAATTGTTTTCTAAAGAGGCAATATTTTATATTTAATTATTCAGAGATTTATCTGAATTGGCATTTACCACAACCCAAATTGCAAAGTAAGTGGTAAAGCTTTAGATTGCTATAAAGTAATGCACTCTTTGCTGAATAAGCAATACAAATTAAATTAGTTAGTAACTCTCACATCCCCACTAAAAGCCAACATAAACTGTTGGCTTTTTTATGCTTTTAAATTGAATTAAAAAGCATGAAACTACCATTTTTAAGCAAAATGCGTGTATTTCCATCATAAAGTTGCCCTTAATATGTTGTATCTAAATTCATTTATTACAGTGTTAGGTTTTATTATGACGTCAAAAATAATAGGTGTGAGCGATTTCCCTGATGCATTTTTAACAAAACGCACAGCAAGTGGCATGGGACAAATGGACGATCAAAACGATCCCGTCAATATGATATTAGGTCTAAAAAATGTACGTAAAGCGGCGCATAATTGTGCTGTTTTTCAATCAGGAGCTAAACCAGGGCGTATTGTAATTCCATCAGAAGTCGCAATACGTGAAACACGTCAAATCCCATTTGAAGTAGACCCACCTGAGCACGGCGGTTTTCGTGAACTATTAAATCCATGGTTTAAGCGTCCATTAGATGAGGGTTACCAAGCGCGCTTACAAGCTATTATTGATGAAACAATAGACAATGCCTTCAAAGCCGAGTCGTTAGATGTGGTGTCACAATTTGCACTTCCGCTGCAATCTAAAGCGTTAACGCTGTTACTTAATACCTCAATGGATAAAGCACAAACATGGATAGATTGGGGTACGCACGTATTTAGAAGTGAAGATAGTGACCTTGATAGCGATAAAGCCAATATTCTATACGATTACATTGATGAGCAAATAGAAAACGCCATTGCAATCCCGGGTGATGATTTATATTCAGTGCTTTTAAATTCAGAGGCGAACGGTAAAAAGCTGAGTAAAGAAGAAGTAAAAGGTGTGATGATCCTGACCTTTGCAGGGGGGCGCGATACCGTTATAAACGCGATCACAAACTCTATTGCCTACTTTAGCGAAAACATCAGTGATTTAAAGCGTATTGATGATGAGCCTGAAATATTAAACAGGGCCGTAGAAGAACTCATTCGCTATTTTTCGCCGCTTACGCAAATGGGCCGCGTCGCTACGCAAGACACAAGCGTATGTGAGCACGCTATAAAAGCCGACACACGAGTTTCGTTATGTTGGGCGTCGGCTAATCGCGATGAAAAGGTATTCAAAGATCCCAACAATGTCGACTTCGACCGAAAAGTTAACCCGCATATTAGTTTTGGTTTTAGTCATCACAATTGTTTGGGCGCAACGCATGCTCGCCAAATTCTACGTCAACTAGTGTTATCACTTGCTAATAAAGTTGCTCGAATAGAGACAATAAAAGCAGATGAAAATATTGAAAAACTAGGTGAGTTTTCAAGAAAGGTAGGCTTTAACAGTCTGCACGTTAGCTTTAAATCAAAATAAAAACACCGTACAAAATAGTTAAATAAATACAGTAACAAGTAAAAGTAGAGGATTAATACGATGGCGAAAGTAATATTTATAACCAAAACAAACGATGCAGTTGAAGTTGAGGGCGACAGTGGCTCGCTAATGGAACTAGCATCAGCAAATGGTGTTACTGGTATTGATGGTGATTGTGGCGGTGTATGTTCGTGTGCAACGTGTCATATTTACTTAACACCGGATGACTTTAAAAAAGTAGGTACACCCGATGAGATAGAAAGCGACATGCTAGAGCTGGACGATAACGTAACGCAATACAGCCGTTTATGTTGCCAAATTGAGGTGTCTGACAATATTGATGGCATGACCTTCAGAGTAGCCAATTAAAAGCGGGTACAGCATTATGCAAAACACACATACAGAACCAAATCTACTTGAGCAAAGCGTGGTGGTTATTGGCGCAAGCCATGGCGGGGTTAACTTTGCTTTTACCCTTCGCCAGCAAGGTTGGCTGGGTAAAATTACGTTACTCGACAGCGATCCAGAGCTGCCATATCATCGGCCACCTTTGTCTAAAAAAACGTTGCAATCGGATGATGTAAAATCGACTCCATTAAAAGTAGAAAAAGCTTATACCGATAGCAATATAGATTTATGCTTGGGCCAGCGTGTTACTGCAATTAATAAACAAAGTAAAACAATTACGCTGAAATGTGGAAAGCAAATAGCCTTTCATAAATTAGTGATAGCGACAGGATGTTCGCCCTTTATTCCGCCTATTAAAGGGCTTATTGATACCGTTGACGATAAAGGGAATGCACAATATTTTGCGATGCGAACACACGCAGATGCAGTGGCAATAAAAACAGCACTCAATAAAAGTAATGATAAACAGGTAGTCATTATTGGTGGCGGCTACATTGGCCTTGAGTCGGCGTCATCGTTTATAAAGTTAGGTGCAAAAGTAACGGTAATTGAAAAGCAACAAAGCATACTCTCGCGTGTTACATCAGCTGTTATGTCTGACTTTTTAACTCAATTGCACATAAGCAAAGGGGTAGATTTGCAAACAGCAAAAGATGTTGTACAAATAAAGCACACAGCTAATAAACATTATGTTGTATGCAGTGATGGCACTCAATATCCCGCCGATTTTATTTTAGTGGGCGTTGGGGTAAGGCTTAATACCGAGCTTGCAGTGACTGCAGAGTTAGCGCTCGAACAAGGTATCAAAGTAAATAATGTATGCCAAACTTCACACCCTGATATTTTTTCTATCGGCGACTGTACCTCACACTTTAATAAAATTTATCAGAGATGGATAAGACTTGAATCGGTTCAAAATGCCGTAGAACAAGCTAAAACAGCTGCACAGTTTTTAGCAAAAAATAGTGAACCGGTTCCTGCTTTACCTTGGTTTTGGTCAGATCAATACGAGTACAAACTACAGATAGTGGGTTTATCACAAGGGTATAACGAAATTGTCGTACGCGAAGAGTCACCGGAACAATTTTCGCTTTGGTATTTTAATAACGACACATTGTTGTGTGTAGAAGCGGTTAATCATGCTAAAGCCTACGTACTTGGTACACAGGCTATAAAGCAAAATATAAAGGTTAATAAGCGGATATTAAGTGATTTAGCAACACCGCTTGCAAAGCAACACCTACTTGAGACGTAGCTGCTGGCGATACTGGTGAGGGGTAACTTTAAAATGGTGCTTAAACTGCTTAATAAAATACGACGGGCTGGAGAAACTCAAGTCGTAAGAAATATCAGTTACCGAGGCATCACTTTGCCCAAGTAGTCGTGCGGCATTATATAGCTTGTGCTGAATAAGGTAGTCGGAGTACGGCACTCTAAAATGCTTTTTAAATACTCGTGAAAAATACGAAGGTGATAAATAACAAAGTGCTGCGGCTTGCTCTAGCGAAAGATTGAGGCCATTTTTTGTTTTTAGCTCATTAACAACGGGTGTTAACTTTTTAAAGCTAGCTGAACTACTCAACGGTTTTTGCTGGTTAGATAAACTACTTTTACCGTATTCGCACACCATGGTTATTAAACTATTAAACAGTTGTTTGCAGGTTTTACTTTTTGGGTTTTCGTTAAACTCGCTCAACATCCATGCGAGTAGTTTATGGATTCTTTTTTGTAGTTCAACGCTAAATGTTAGATGTAAACCGGTTTTCAATAGATCTAAAAACTCTTGTAGGGCTGGGTCGTTAAGGCGCTCAGGCATAAACTGCACAATATACCAAGATTTAGGACGTGGGTTTAAAGCAAAATCATGCGTTTCCATTGCAGGCGTAAAAACGGCCTCAAAATCAGACAGAGTTGATTCACCCTGATGGTAAAAATACGTGCCATCAATTTGTTCAAAAAATATAAATTCGTGCACCTGATGAAAGTGCATAAAACATGAATAGCTATCGTGCTGAAGATAACTTACATGATGAATTTCGAAATCGTAACCGTCTTTTATACAAAACGGTTCACAGTAAATTGTCGGTTGCTTCATAACATAATACTTATATTTAGAGACTTAGGAGTCTACATGTACAAGGCAAAAGCTGCAATTGCAGATGGAAAAGGCGGTTTTTTCTTCGATACCGTTAATGTCGGAAAACCAAGTACTGGCGAAGTAAAAATTAAAATAAAAGCCTCAGGTATTTGTCATACCGATTGGGATTCAATTAAAACATGGAATAAAAAATTTATCATTGGTCATGAAGGCGCAGGAACCGTTGTTGAGTTGGGCGAAGGTGTAACGGAATTTACTATTGGCGATAAAGTAATACTAAATTGGGCAATTCCGTGTGGTGAGTGTTTCCAGTGCCAAGAGGGTAATTTACACATTTGTGAAGTAAATAGCCCCGTAACTGGCAATGGTTTATGCGGACACGCAGGTAAACAAGCGTGTGAGCATAATGGCAATAGCTTAGAGCGCTCATTTCATTTAGGTACGATGAGCGAATACACCGTTGTTAAGGCTGCTGCAGTTATAAAAATACACAGTGACATTCCTTTTCCAAGTGCAAGTATTGTTGGTTGCGGTGTAATGACCGGTTACGGATCAGTGGTTAATGCCGCTAAAGTAAAAGCAGGTTCGTCAGTTGCCGTATTAGGCTGTGGAGGCGTAGGACTAAATGCAATACAAGGGGCTGCAATTTCAGGCGCCGCTAAAATAATAGCAATTGATTTGTCACCGGAGCGATTAACACAAGCTAAAGCATTTGGTGCTACACATACTGTACTTGCTAAAAAGTATGACCCTGATTTAGTTCATATGATAAACGAAGTTAAAGCGCTAACAAATAGTCGCGGAGCCGATTATGCCTTTGAGTGTACAGCAGTGCCGGCACTTGGTTCAGCGCCATTAGCATTAATACGCAGCGCGGGCGTTGCGGTGCAAGTGAGTGGCATTGAGCAAAAAATAGATTTTGATTGCGAATTATTTGAGTGGGATAAAATTTATATAAATCCGCTCTACGGGCAATGTAATCCTAAGCGCGACTTTACTCAAATACTAGACCTTTATGACGCAAAAAAGCTCAAGCTCGATGAGCTAGTCACAAAAACTTACTCGTTAGATGAGTTACAAACAGGCTTTGACGACATGCTAGCAGGGCGTATCGCTAAAGGTGTCGTCGTGTTTGATGATTAAAGGAGCATAAAATGGCAATTCATCGTTTAGAGGTATCAAATAACAGTTACACCGCTGATAACTTTGTAACGCTAACCGCGTATAGCAGTCACTTAAAAGGGCGAGGTGATATAAGCATTTACCAAGAAGCAACCAGTAATAAAAATGTACCTATAATTGTATTACTGCATGGTGTGTATGGTAGCCACTGGGTGTGGAGCCAGCTAGGGGGCGTACATAAAGTGTATCAGCAGCTTCGTAGCAGTGGCCTTAACGAGTTTGTATTAGTGATGCCATCAGATGGCGCGCACGCCGAGGGCAGCGGGTATTTGCCACTTAAAAATGCAGATTATGAAGCATGGATAGTTGATGATGTGATTAGCGCTGTTATTCAAACTCAACCAATGTGCTCGAGCTCATCAAATATTTATATTACGGGCCTTTCAATGGGAGGGTATGGAGCATTATGTTTAGGTGCAAAGTATCCAACTATTTTTAGCGGTATATCAGCGCATTCATCAATTACTGAGCTTGACGACTTTAATCACTTTGTTGATGAACATACTCTAAAGCCACTAAAAAAACCACTGATAAGTACAAAGGCGACGTGTTTAAAACATTGATCGCGAATAAAAAGACATTACCGCCACTGCGATTTGATTGCGGAAAAGACGATGTACTTTTTAGTGCTAATACTGCGCTTGCAAAAAAGCTAGTTGATGAAAATGTTCCTCATACGTTCGATATTTTTGCAGGCACCCATTGCTGGGAGTATTGGCACGAACATGTAGCTAAAACTATGATCTTTTTTGCTCAATTAGAAAGCAAAACTCACACACAATTAAAATAAGGAGATAACACATGAAAGTCATTAGCTCACTTTTAATTGCATTTGCATGTACTGCATCATGCAATTTAGTAGCGCAGCCAGAAGTATCCGTAAATTTAAACGTAAAGCGAAGTATTGACGGCCTATCAACCTTTGATAGAAGCAAATATATTGTTATGCACTCGATGCTAACAACAACCGATTGGAAGGGGAAGAAGATAAGCTCGACTACTTACTTAACGACCTTGATGTGTACTTTGGTCGTGATAACGGTTCTATGCCGTATTACGCGACTCAAGTTGAGCAGAACCCAAATAATCTAGGGTACGCAAGCCCTGATAGTATCGCTGCTTATGGCAAAACTGCTCGCGAAGATTATTATGGTAAAACGTTGTCGAAGCTTCATAAATACGACAATAGAGCCCACGTAATGATAGGCGGGCAAATTAATCAGTTTTGGATTGGTAATCATAAAGGCAAAGACGAATGGAGCTTTGCTAATACCGATGCCGTGGGTCAATATATGGGAAATTTTGTAAATGAATTTTATCGAAATGACAACCAAGGACCGAACAAAGGCCCAGCACGCCCACAATACCTTGAAATACTTAATGAGCCACTTTACGAACTTGTTGATGTACATCACGGTAAGCCTATCGATACATTTATTTTTCATAACGAAGTAGCCCAAGGCATACGAAAAGTTAATACAAGTATTAAGATTGGTGGGTACACCACTGCCTTTCCATGGTTTGACGATAACAACTTTAATCGTTGGGATGAGCGAATGAAGCTATTTTTAGATACCAGCGGTGAATACATGGATTATTTTTCGATTCATCTTTACGACTTTGGCTATTTAAACCGCGATAAAGGCGTTGCTAACTTTAAAGGAGCCCGTATAGAAGCCACTATGGACATGATGGAGCAATACGAAAAGCTTAAGCTAGGTAAGGTAAAACCTTTCATGATTTCGGAATACGGCGGGCGTGACCATAAAACAGAAGCAACGCCATGGACTGCAATAAATGACTGGCAAACTATGAAATCGTTTAGCCCTATGATGATGCAATTTATGGCTAAACCTAATCTCATACTTAAAGCCATTCCATTTAGTTTAGCAAAAGCAGAGTGGAGTGGTAATGAGGGGCGCGATTATGCTTGGCGCTTACTACGCCACAATGACGAAAAAACAGGTGAAACAGAGGATGAATATGTATTCACCGACATTATTAAATTTTATCAATTGTGGTCAGATGTAAATGGCACACGTGTTAATACTGACTCAAATGAAGCCGACTTATTAGTAGATAGTTACGTAAACAAGAACAAGGCATATGTAATTATCAGTAATTTAGAAACAAGTGCTAATAGCGCCTTGCTAAATTTAACAGAGTTACCGAGCAATCCGATTAATAACGTTAAAATTAAGCACTTGCACTTTGCTAATGGTGAGTCAACACTTACAACAACATCACAAAATATTGGTGTAAAAAATGAGTTACCAAAAAGCATTAACATAGGCGCAGAAGCCACAGTAATTATTGAATATACGTTCAGCAACAATATAAAAATTACTGCTGAGTCTGACGAGCATAAATACTATGCAACAACCTACAAACAGCCAATTAAAGCCAATACAGCGCTTAAATTTAACATTAACGATGTAAAAACAAGTGAATATGGTAAAGGTATATTGCGTTTAAGTTTTGGCAGAGAGCATGATTTAGCTCAACAACCTATCGTTAAAGTAAATGGCACTTTAGTTACTGTACCAACCGATTATGCCGGTGATGAACAAGTATTTCGCCCACAAGTATTTAGCATGCTAGAAATCGAAGTTCCAAACGAGCTGTTAAAAACCAATAATACGATATTAGTTACATACCCAGATGATGGCGGATTTGTTAGTAGCGTGACGCTTCAAGCGTTTGAGTACAGTGATGATATTTAATTTAAAAAACTAACTATTTGTTATGTTATAAAAAGCAAGGTCACTAATTATTAGTGGCCTTAGTTGTAACAGAAGTCTTATTCAATTTTAAAAATAGATGGCATAATTCGTATGCATTAGTGATTGATCTTAATGTGTATTATATTTACTTGTGCTGTTGGCGGAAAAGAATATAGATGCCTTGTTATCGGCATGATTGTCCTAACGTATTGAGGTTCTCATTTACTGTGTTAAAAGCTCTTTAAAATCTATTGCATAGATACACATTAATTTAAGGCTTAATGGCACAGAACAACACCTGATTAAAAGGGATTATTTATCAAATTTATTGCTGTTATATTGATAGGCCCTTTAGCCTTATTTCCTGCTTGTACCTTACTTGCTATTGTATTTGCTCTGTTTGGATCTCAGCCCTCAAAAAGCTATTTAGATACAATAGTATTTTCGGCTGCAATGGTCGGCGGAAGCTTATTTTATGTCTATCCCGCACTACTTGTTTATGGGGTACCAATATCAATTTTATTAAAAAAATTTAATGTTTTTAATTTACCTATGGTTCTTTTAGCGAGTGCAACTCCATTTATTATAATTATTTCAATTGGTTGGGTTGAGCCTATAGGGCCCTTTTTTTAATTTGCTTTGGCTCTATTGTAGTTGCTATAGGTTGTTGGTATACAGATTTACTCTTTTTTAAAAATAAAAACTAACCAATAACCTGTTGCAGTTTAAAAGAGAATTATCGACTATCAATCATAAGTATATCGAGTTTATGTTGAGCTCTGGTTTGATTCTTTATGTCGATAGGTTCAATCATCTCGCATTCGTCTCTGATCATTTCAGGAATGAGGCTAGGGTAGTGGCGACAGTCCTCTGGGCGGTCGAGATAAATACTGCAGGTGTACATGTTTTTAGCCAAGGGATCTTTTTTAGGCGCAATTTCTAAAAAAGGGCAAGCATCTAGTCTCAATCCTGTTTTTGGGTCAAACCAAATTTCGTCGTTTTTCACGTATTCATAGATTTCGGGGTTAAAAAGCTCCCATAAATCAATTTCTTCTTTTGATGCGCTTAAATCGCCACCACCGTATTTAATACAGCACTTACCGCATTGATTACATTGTTTCATAATTTGCTAATTGAATTGGTTGTCAACGAGTTTAAGTTAGCTGTGAGTGTAGCACTGAATTTATTATTCGCTGTTTGCTTAATTAAAAAACCATCCCTTTAATTTGTGTGTACACAGTAGTTACGGCATTAATCTAGATGAAAAATCCCTTGTTACATTTTATATAGTGCAGACATTATTAAATGGTTTACTCTAAAGGTAGTTAAAAATGTTATGAAATCAGTTTGAGTAACTTGTGGTTGTTACAATTACTGTACAAAAATATTTGATCAGGAATTATCATGAAAGAAGCTGTTTCAAAGTTAAAAACAGAATTTAATGCAAAGTTATTGTATTGGAACAATCTTAAAAGTAACAAAGCTAAAGCGCTAATTCTCTTATTGTTTATAGCTGTTATTGCGCTTAAGGTATTTACAACCATCTTTACCTTCGATTGGCTTGCGAGTTTATTTCGCATTTAAGGTTACAAGCAATAATTTCGGTAAAATTTTAATCACAAAGTGTTTAACGCCTACCCGATGTTTATTATTAATGTATTATTACGCTATAGACCAAATTAAATAAATCAGTTGTTAAAACATGTTTTGTAATGGCTGAATGCTATATTTTGGCTAAATTGAGTGAGTAATTGAGTTTAGCTGCATTAAAAGGTAACACGTAATGATGAACACAAAAGTATACAAAGCGGTACACGACTTAGCAGAAGAGCTAATGACGGCTGCTAATAAAAATGATCGTGAAAAGTTTGAGTCTTTATTTGCTCAATTAAAAGCTATTTGTATGGAAAACGAAAATACGTCTAAAGATCACCCAGTGCAATGGGAAACCCTAGCTGATTTTACCGAAGAGCTAGAAGAAGCGATCACCACTTATGAAAAAGCGTTAGAGAAGTCAATTGCAATTAATAACAAAGATCATATGTCATCGGTTGCTTTTTCAATGGCTACGTTACAGTTAGAAATAGGTCAAAAAGACGAAGCGATTAAAAACTTACAAAACGCTAAAGTCAGTGCTAATAAAATTGAAGATAAAGAGCTTAAAGCTGAAATACATGACTTACTAGAGTCACTTATTGAAGAGGAAGGTTAAGTATTTAAAAGTATAATTAGCCCCCATTAAATGTGATTTTTGTGGACTTAACTTGATATTAATAACGCGCTGGTGGTTTATACCCTCAGCGCTTTTTTATGTTTACTATAAATGACAAAAAGAAATGCTTTATTTTTGAGCCAGTTTACTCATAAAGTTTATATTTATTAATCAGCCTGTTACTTATTAAATTCTATTCAGCAAATCTATAGATTACTTTTTATGAGTGAGTCCCACTAAAATAAGTTAACCAATGTGGTCATGAGTCATCTTCCTTTTGAATGAATAACAACAAATTGTTAACACTGAAAAACGTCTGAAATAATTAGAATGTAATTAAAAGTCACACATAAAATATTTTTTATCAAATGCTTGGGTTCTGGTTTGGCTAAAAACCAAGCATGCTGCAGCAAATTCAATCTCAAAAAGTTAACACTCTCTAAATACCTAGTTGTAAATAGGGTGTTCAGCTTGTTCATTTACGGCGTTAACTTAGTCCCGTTAATTACCACTAAAGTGTGAAATTTGAACAAAACTTTAACTAATCGTTGCATTTTGTTAATTGTTAACATTATATTGATTGTGAGTTCCATGCCTTTACACAAAGGATTAATTTTTACACCAAGATAGGTAACAGTTATGAAAAAAAGATCATTGTATTGTGCGGTTTCGAGTGCGCTATTACTTTCAAGTACCTTTAATGTGCACGCTGTTAAAGTGCAGTTTAATATTGATACAAAACATGCTGTAGGACAGTTTGATAGCTTCGATCGTCGTAAATTTATTACGTTACATTCATCAAATACCGAAAGTGACTGGTTTGGAAATAACGCTCAAAGCTTAAATGCGCCTAATGCTGATCCTGATTTAATGACGCATTTTTTAGAAGATTACGATGTGTACTTTGGCCGTGATACAGGGGGCATGAAATATCAACTAACACAATTACCAGAAGATTCAGCAAAACCAGGTTATGCAAGCGCGGCAACCGCAACAACAAATGGCGGCGGAGTAAAATGGAATTACACCAATATTACAACAGCTCAAGCTAAAACAATGCGAAAGCATGAAGGGCGTAACAGCGATTTAATTGTCGCTGCACAGCAACATCCTTATTATCCTGATGGCACTAAAATTGGTAATCAAAATTGGTCTTTCTCGCAAAGAGATACTGCGGCTGAACCACTAGGTACAGCCATGGGCGACTACATGGCGCAGTTTTTACAAAAATACTTTAAATCAGGCCCATCAGATAGCCTTGGTCAAAAGCGCCCAACGTATGTTGAGGTAATGAACGAGCCACTGTTTGAACTGCACGACTTTCCGCATACCGGTTATGATAAAGAAAGCCTCTATGACATTTTTAGATTGCATAACTCAGTTGCTGATGTGATTAATGCTAACCCTGCACTGAATGATGTGAAAGTAGGGGGCTTTACGGTGGCGTTTCCTGATTATGAAAAAGGGTCACAATTTTTCGATAACTGGAAGCAACGCGACAAGGCATTTTTAGATATTGCAGGAAATAAAATGGACTTTATTTCGATGCACTTATATGACTTTCCAAATTTCCCAGGTGGCCCTGGTGGTCAGCATCAAATACAGTACCGAAAAGGCAGCAATATGGAAGCGACCCTTGATATGGTTGAGCAATATATGGCTTATAAATGGGGAAGTATTAAGCCGTTAGTTATTTCCGAATATGGCTCTCAATTACAAGGCTCATTTGGTACTAAATGGACACCGCAACGTGACTGGTTATGTCTAAAGGCAATGAGCTCTATGCTGATGAGCTTTATGGAAAGGCCAAACCGTATTGATAAAGCCATTCCGTTTATTCCATTAAAAGCAGAATGGGGCCGTATAAGCGACACTATTCCCTATTACTGGCGTTTACTGCGTCAAGCTAAAGAAGGTCAAGGTGAAACCGGCGAGCAATGGGTTTACACCGAAATGGTTAAGTTTTACCAGTTATGGTCTGATATAAAAGGGACGCGAATAGATAGCTGGGCAAGCGATATGGATATTCAAGCTGACGCGTATGTTGATGGCAAAGATGTTTATTTGGTATTAAACAGCCTTGAATTTTCGCCGACCAATATTGATTTAAGTGTTTTAGGCAAGGGTTCTAACAACGTAACGGGTGTAAATATTAAGCATTTATATCCTAATGCCCAAGGCAAACCAGTATTGGATAACAGCAACAGAACAACACTCCCAAGCTCTGTTGTATTAGGCTCTGAGTCAACCATGATAATTAAAGTGAGTCACCAAAAAAATGTTGTTATTAACAATATTAATCAAGAGACTAAGCATTACGCAAGTGCAGTAGTTAAAAATATTGCAGCCAACGCGACCCAGTTCTTTACTATTAACAATGTAGATAAAGGGGCTAATGGCGAGGCTACATTGCGCTTAGGTGTTGGCCGCCCTCATGGTAAGTCGTTAACGCCAGTTGTAACTGTTAATGGTAATAGAGTCGCTATTCCTACTGATTTTAGAGGATATGATCAAAAAAATGGTGGCCTTGGACGTGAGCGTTTCTTTGGTGTTATTGAAATTCCAGTGCCATATAATAACATTAAAAAAACTAACAATATTGAAGTTACATTCCCTGACAGCGGTGGTGCAGTTAGTTCACTAACATTACAAAACTTTAAAATGAGTAAACGTATTACTCGCTAAAAACGTGTAATAAAGGTTTAGTAATAAACAAACTGCGGGTTTATCTATATGATAGCTTCGCAGTTTTTTTATTTGTATCGCTACTACTGCCTAACACAATACAAATAAACTAATACTAAATATGTTGGGAATGGCTTTAGGTGTATTTTTGCTGTTAAGCCTGTGAGTTTTATGCTTTACAATGAGTACAAGGTACTCATTATTAAAAATAAACACTATTCTCAGAGCGTTAAACTTAGCATGACTGTTTTATTAATTTAATTGGGTATGTTTTAGAGGAGTTCCACTGACCTACATATAAGTTGTTGTCTTGATCTACGCAAATACAATGCACGTGATTAAAAATGTTCCCGTTACTTTGCATCGGCTGTAGTTCTCCATTTATATACTGCGGTTGCGGTGCCCCTAAATTAGCTATTAGCGTGTTACTTTTATCAAATATACTAATAAAGCCAGAGTCGTCAGCATTTTTATTGTCAATATGCGACCAGCAAACAGGTGCATAAAATAGTTCACCTTTGAACACGGGACCGCCAATATATGCCCCATTAGCGCTAATTCTATTAAGGTACTTACCATCAAACGAAAATACTTTTAAACATTGCTCAAAACGAGAGCTTACTATTAATGTAGGATTTAAGGGATCACGTAAGTCTACTTCAACCCCATGGGTGTTGTGTAAATTGTAATTTTTGTCTTCATTATGGTGACCGCCCCAATGGTTTATATAGCGACCTTGTTTATCATAATGCAGTAAAAAGTCGCTGCCATAACCATCGGTGACATATAAATTCCCATTGGGGGCAATGGCAATGTCAGTAGGGCGAAAAGGTTGCTCAGGTTTATAAGCACCGCACGTTTGTGGATGGCCGATACTGTATATTAGTTTGCCATCTAAGGTCATTTTGGCAATAAAGCCAGACTGTGGAATGACATTGTTAGTAGGGCTATCCCATTGCTCTGTGCTGTGACCATCCCAGTGGCGATTAACAATCCAGCCACTATCTACAACGTATAAAAATTCTTGCTCGCCTTCTTTTACAATTTTTATAGCGTGTCCACCAGGAAAAGAGCTTCCAAAAGCGTCAAGTAATTCACCGTTTTGGCTATACACTAAAATATTATTAGTCGTGTTATCGGTGATCATAAATATTCTCCCTTGTGAGTCCATCACCATCGCATGACAATTTTCTATAGGGTATTTATTGGGGTTTAACTTTCCCCAGTGGGCGTCTATTTTGTATTTAAATTTACCTTGGCCAATTATTTTCCCGTGTGGGTCTTCGTCATTTTTAGGAGTAGCGTGAGGTATAAGGTGTTTTTGCTCTGAGGTTAACATACAGAATTTTCCATATAAAAAAACCAGCTTATGCATTGGGCTATAATGCATAAACTGGTTTAGGCTAGAAGGTTACTTTAAGTGCGTTCTTTTGCTTTAAAATTTAAAATAGCATCATCGTTAACGCGATTTAAAGGATAATAAACAGCTTCGTTTTCTTTAAATGGTTGGTTGCTAATCGCATTGTAAGCACTGATCATTGACCAACGAGGTTCGGCAGCGCGGTTTTGATTTGATTTATGCAGTAAATTACAGTGGAAAAACAGTACATCACCTGGTTCAAGTTCTACATTCATAAGTTCATGGTACTTCATTGCTTCTTCTACAAACTCTAAACAGGCGCCTTTTTGGTCACCGGTTTTACTGTGATCCAATCGTCCTAAATGATGTGAGCCTTTAAGTACTTGCAAGCAACCATTTTCTTGCGTCGCTTTATTAATGGCGACCATACAGCTAATTGATTTTGGATAAAGCATGTAATTATCACGATGCCAGTAGCCAAAATCTTGGTGCCATTCCCAGGCGCCACCTACAAATGGTTCTTTCATCATAATTTTAGTGCTGGTGTGGTACACCTCTTCGCCAATAAGTGTTTCGCATACTTCAATTAAGCGACGACCGCGAGAAAACATACTGTATAAATCGTCGCCTGTTTTTTGCCATAAACAGACTTTACTTACAGCGCCATCGGCGTCTTTTTTGTCCCATGCTCGTTCATAGAGTGTATCGTCATTAAAAGCAGTTTGTTGTAGTAGCTCAATTTCATCAGCGCTGTAGTAATTTTTGACAATAATATAACCATCACGGTGAAAATCAGCTATTTGTTGTGGTGTTAAATAAGTGTGTGACATAAATGTAGTTCCATTTTCTCTTGCAGTTGTATATTGTTAACAATAGTTGCTCGGTTAAGCATCTAGGTCAAGCGTAATTTATATAAAAATATAGAATTCATATACGAATGAATTTTTTTTCATTAAGTTATTGATTTTAAACCATTATTAAAAATTTAAAGCTAAAAAAAGTTTTAAATTTATATATAAACAAACATATTGTTTATCAATTTTAAAAGGCATAAATAAGTACAAATGAACGATAAATCAAAAACTAAATATGCAGTTCCTGCTTTAGATAAGGGGTTGGATATATTAGAATTTTTAGCAAAAAATAAAAGGCCTTGTACACAAAGTGAGATAGCGGCTGGTATTTTAAAAACACCTAACGAAGTCTATAGAGTACTTGTTGGGCTTGAAAAACGCGGTTATCTAATTCGCTCTGAAACCTCTGGTCGATATCATTTGTCATTAAAGTTGTATAATTTATCGCGAAGTATTTCACCAATGGATAATGTACTAAAATCGGCCTTGCCACATATGGAAGATCTAGCTGTAAATATTGAACAGTCATGTCATCTAAGTATGCTTTATCAAAGCCAAGCTATGGTGGTAGTGCAAGCGCGTAGCAAAAGCCCTATGCATTTGAGTATTGCAGAGGGGGCTTTATTTCCACTTAGTAGCTCAAGCGCTGGTAAACTGCTTTTAGCCAACAGTAATGACGAAGTGCGGCAAATGCTTATCGAACACGATGAAATTTACAGTGCTAGTAAAGACGCCTATAAAGTATTATTAAATGAGCTAAATACAATCAAAGTGCAAGGGCACATAATGCAAAGCAATCCACTTATCGCCGGAGTACACGATTTTAGTGTCTTAATTGGCAGGCCTAATGCAAATTTAATAGCTGCATTGACCATTTCTTCTTTTGACTCAACCCTAAACACTCACGCTAATAAACACAGTGTAATTAGCGAGCTTAAAAATACCGCCCAAAAAATAACCTCATTATTAGAGCGCTAATACCAACTAGCGCTTTTGTAGGGAGCAACCCGCTCAACAGTCATGCATAAGTCTCAGTACTTTACTACTTGCTTACAATGTCGAATAAAAAACCAACGCTAACTGTAAAATAAATGGTCAATTTGTTTGACTTAATTAGCTAAACTAATTTATTGTAAAGTTAATTGTTAACAATATTATAATAACAATAAGCATCCCGTAAATAATCCGTCAACGATTACACGTAATAAACACAATATTTAGGTGCAAAAATGACTAACAGACAATTTAAATTAAATGCGATTTGCGCAGCAATGCTGATAACTTCTCCTGTAAGTTATGCCGCACAGGAAAACGAGACAACTGTACAAAGTGATGTTGAAGTTATCCAAGTAACAGGTATCAGAAGCGCATTAAGTAAATCTGCTTCAATAAAGCAAGATTCATCAGGCGTCGTAGATGCTATATCAGCAGAGGACATTGGTAAGTTACCTGATACTAACTTAGCTGAATCGCTGCAACGTATTAGTGGTGTATCAATCGACCGTGCAAACAATGAGGGCAACCAAGTTAGTGTTCGGGGTTTTGGTCCTGGCTTTAATTTAGTAACCTTAAATGGTCGTCAAATGCCAAACTCTTCGGTTTTACAAGAAGCGGGAGTTTCTCGCAGCTTTAACTTTAGAGAAATCGCGGCTGAAAGTGTGTCGGGTGTATCAGTTTATAAAACGGGTAAAGCTAATGTAGCCTCAGGCGGTATTGGCGCAACCATTAATATAAATACAGCAAAACCATTTGATTTTGACGGTTTTAAAGCATTTGCAAATGCAAAGGCAATTAAAGACACCAGCTCAGAGAAATCAAACGTAACACCAGAAATTTCGGGAATGGTTAGCCAAACATTCGCTGATGATACGTTTGGTGTTTTACTTGCGCTGTCGCATTCAGAGCGAGAAAGTGGCCGAGAGCGCGTAGGCACATCGCAAGGTTGGGTACGTAACCGAGCAAATGCTGCCGGTATTGATAGCAGTGCAATTGATACCACAGTTAATCCAACGGGTACTTATTGGGTACCTTGGACGCCAGAAATGGAGCGCTTTGAAACTAAGCGAGAACGCCAAAATGCGCAGTTGGTTTTACAGTATGCTCCTAGTGACAACTTAACGGCTACACTTGATTACACTTTATCGCGCTTTGAAGAAATTAGTAACACAAATAAAATGGCATTTTGGTTCGATAACCCAACAGGCACCGCCGATGAAAATGGCACTTTAGTCGATATTAAAAATGCAAATGATGAGTTGAATTTTTGGGCGTGGGAGCTTTACGAAGAAAAAGAAAACGATTCATTAGGCTTAAATTTAGCGTGGCAAGCAAGCGATTCATTGAAACTTACGTTGGACGCTCATAACTCTACATCACACTCAAACCCAGATGGTGATACAGCTGAAACAATTGCAAATTTAAAGAATGTCCCAGGTTCGGTTAAATCCATCAATGCTAACTTCTCTGGTGATATTCCGAGTATTGGGGTTGATGATTCAACATTGGCGGGTGGGGCTTACAACCCAGCTAATATTGTGTCAGATTTATATCAGCGCCGTGGCTATGAAATGAAAAATACCATTAAGCAGTATCATGCAAGTGGGCAATGGGAGAATTTGAAGAGTGGGGCACTCAGCGCTATAAATTTTGGTGTAATGTATACCGATTATCAAATTGATACTTATCTTTCTGAGCAGTTCTCATTTGTCGATATTCCTCTAGACAACCTAGGGCTAACCTTTGATGAACAAGGTGACTTTGCTGATGAGTTTTCAGGTTCGGATCAGCTATTTCCATTTATTCCACGTTACAGTGCCAACGATTTTGTAGATATTGTCAGAGATGAAGGATTATTTATTGAGCCAAATATTTCTACAAATGGGGTTGAGGAGCAAACGCTCGCGATATATGTATCATTTGATCTTAAAACCGAATTTAACGATATTCCAATTGATATGAATGTCGGTGTGCGCTACGAAGACACCGATGTAACAGGTTATTCAGTCAAGCCTGGGGTTGTTGCTTTTAACTATCGTCATGCTGAAGAGCTTCGCCCTGTATTTGCTGCAACAGCAACACCGCAGGAGCTTGAAGGCGGTTATACACGTATATTACCAAACTTTGATATAAGCGCCGACTTAGATGACGGCTTTAAAACTCGTTTTTCATATAGTCGTACATTAGCTCGTGCAGGTATTGGTGGTATGTTCCCATCAACTACCATTAACGCCCGTCCTGAAGGACCGTTTAATGCATCGCAAGGTAACCCTAACTTATTGCCAATTACGTCAGATAACTTTGATTTCTCAGTTGAGTGGTATGGAGACGACGGAAGCTATGCATCAGTTGGTTACTTTAAAAAGTTTGTTGAAAACTTCATTGGTGCAGGCGTAGTGCAAGGTACGCTAAATGATGTAAATGGCGAGCCGTTACGCGATCCAAGTGTTAACCCCCGCCCTGGTTGTCCTGATAGTTCAGATACACCTAACCCAGCATGTTTAAGCCAAGCGTCAGACCCGATTGTTACATTTGATATTGCAACGCCAGATAATCTTCAAAATCGTGAAGTAGATGGTTGGGAATTAAATGCGCAGTACATGGTGCCTGATACAGGCTTTGGCGTGGTTGCTAATTATACGATAGTGAATAGCGATGAATCGTTTAAACCGTATGATTTTGACCAAACAATTGCACTAGCAGGACTAAGCGATTCAGGTAATTTGGTCGGCTTTTACGAAAACGATGATTACCAAGTACGTTTAGCCTATAACTGGCGCGATGATTTCTTACTGTCTTTGGGAACTGAGCCCACATTTACAGAGGCGTATGGTCAGCTAGATTTTAGTTTTAATTACACCATTAACGACACTTTGGGTGTTAGCTTTGATGCACTTAATTTAACGAATGAAACAACACGCCGCCATGGTCGTTTTGCAGAGCAATTAGTATCTGCTGAGCAATATGGTCCGCGCTTTAGCATTGGCTTAAGTGCTAAATGGTAAGTTAGTTTTTGACAAATAATACAAAACGACAGCTCAGCGCTGTCGTTTTTGCCTTTTAACTAACGAGGTTGCTATGAACGATGATATTAAATCAATAGTAATAGTTGGCGGTGGAACTGCAGGATGGCTAAGTGCAGGAATAATTGCGGCGTATTTGCAAAAACATCACAGCAAAAAAATAAATATAACGCTGTTAGAGTCCTCAGATATTCCTACAGTTGGCGTTGGCGAAGGAACTTGGCCTACAATGCGCAGAACCCTTAAAGACATGGGTATTCGTGAAACTGAATTTATTAAAAAATGTAATGTATCGTTTAAGCAAGGTGCTAAATTTGCTAAGTGGGTAACCGGAGAAAATGATGATTACTATTATCACCCGCTTGAGCTACCTGCGGGGATGTTTGAAAATAATTTAGCCACCAGTTGGCTTAATATTAATAACGCACAACCTCCTTTTGCCCAGTATGTAAGCGCGCAGCAATCAATATGCGAAAGCGGATTAGCTCCCAAACAAATCACCACCCCCGAATTTAGTGCAATAGCAAATTATGCTTATCACTTGGATGCAGGCTTATTCGCTACATTCTTAAAAAACCACTGCATTGATAATCTTAATGTTAAACACATTGTAGGCACTGTCGTCGGTGTAAACAATTGCACAAATGGCGATATTAAAAGCGTTAGCCTAAATAATAAAATAGAGATAGCAGGGGATCTATTTATCGATTGCAGTGGTTTTAAATCGTTATTACTAGGTGAGAACTTAGGGGTGGGGTTTAAATCTTGTAAAGAAGTATTATTTGCTGATAGTGCGCTTGCCATACACATGCCATACAAAGATGACGAACCAATATGCTCGCATACTTTATCTACAGCACAAACATCGGGCTGGATTTGGGATATAGGATTACAAACACGCCGTGGAATAGGGCATGTGTACTCTAGTAAACACATTAGTGATGAAGATGCTAAGCAGCAATTATTTGATTACTTAAATATTAATAAAGATCAGCAAAGCGAATACAAAGTTAAAAAGCTTAGTTTCGAACCAGGACATCGTGAAAAATTTTGGCATAAAAACTGTGTCGCAGTAGGCCTCTCAGCTGGTTTTTTGGAGCCACTGGAAGCCTCTGCTTTATTACTGGTAGAAATATCAGCCAATTTTGTTGCGCAGCAATTTCCGGCCAATAGGCATGTAATGAATATAACCGCGCAGCGTTTTAACCGCACATTTAATTACCGATGGGAGCGAATAATCGACTTTTTAAAGTTACATTATATGTTGAGTAAACGAACCGACAGCCCATTTTGGCAAGCGCACTGTCATCAAAATACTATTCCACAAAGCTTAAAAGATAACTTATCACTTTGGGAATTTCATACACCAAGCGATAACCACTTTGATCATTCACAAGAAGTGTTTCCAGCAGCAAGCTATCAATATGTGATGTATGGCATGGGGTTTACAGGCTCAAGCGAACTGTATGGCAACTCAGAAAGTTATTTTAAAAAGGCCATTGCGCTTGTTAACAACAACCAGCAATACACCCAAAAATTACTTAATAAATTACCTACCAATAAAGCATTATTAGCGCAAATTAATCAATTTGGTATGCAGCAAATATAGTTAAAACATAAGAGCGACACACTATGACAAACTCAGTATTACTCGATAAAAATACACATAAGCACACTCGCATTAAAACTGAACGCGGTGCACAATACGGCGAAGCAGTAAACTACATTCCGGTTGTTGCCGATGAGCTTGCTCAACTTGCATTAGACTACCCAGTCTATTTTATGAAGAACAATCAAACTGGCCAGTTTGAACTATATGCTTTAACTGGCTTTGATGAGGGGCAAAACTTATTTTTACAAAATGATATATGGCATGCCACATACGTACCTTTACACTTACAGCGACAACCATTTAAGTTAGGAATAGGAAATAAACTTACTAACAAGACCGAGCAAACAGATCTCGCTGTTACAATTAACGAACAACACCCAAGAGTAAATAATAGTGAGGGAACACGGTTATTTAACGAAACAGGGGAGCCAACCACATATTTAAATAATGTGAGTGAGCAATTGATAAAGCTTATGCATGGCGGCGAACGTACAACCGCTTTTATCAATACTTTACTAAAACACGATTTAATTGAAGCAGTGCAGCTAAACATCACTAAACCAAATGGCAAAACACAAGGCTACAATGGCTTATATTCTATTGCCGCAGAGACACTACAGCAACTACCTGCAGAAACACTAAATATTTTGCACTCAATGGGTTATATACAAGCTTGCCATCTAATCTTATGTTCAAGCGGGCATGTTAAAAAATTAGTAAAATGGTTACATTGCGGTGATTGAACAGTAGTGTTGTTTATGTATCTCTATTAGCGTAATTTGATCATTAAACTATTTTTAAAAGGAATTTGTATGATTAAGCTAACTCTATTTTTAGCTACGACGTTAAATCTAAATACAGCCTCGTTTGAAGAAGATATGGTAACTGCATTACTTGAAAGAACAACACATAACGTTACCTACGATGGGTCTTATCGCTCTATTGCGTATCCAGGTGGCGATGTGCCCGCTAATGTTGGGGTGTGTACCGACGTAGTTATTCGATCATATCGACTTTTAGGTATTGATTTGCAAAAGCTTGTGCATGAGGACATGCTAAAAAGCTTTGAGCTATATCCCTCTAAGCGTATTTGGGGTTTAACCAAACCGGATAAAAATATAGATCACCGCCGAGTGCCAAACTTACAGGCTTACTTTAAAAATCATGGCCAAGTGCTCGCTAAATCAAGTAACGTGAACGACTATAAAACGGGTGACATTGTAACGTGGATGCTGCCAGGTAATTTGCCGCACATTGGTATGGTTATTAAAGAGCAAGATACACGTTCTGGTAGTCCGTTGATTGTACATAACATTGGGCGAGGGCCTGAAAAAAGCGATATCCTTTTTGCCTATAAAATTACAGGGCATTATAGATTTTTGCCTGAAAAGTACACAAATTCATTTAATTAAGTAATCTATTTTTTAGGAAAGAAAACGGCATTATTGATAAGGTGTAAATTTTGTATCTTAGTTGTTAAGTGCTAAGTGTGAATTTTGCTTATGTAATTCTGTATTTGAGTAATAGATAATTACTATATTACATAAGTTTCTCTTTTACAGAGGTAAAACCTACTTTAACTGCTTAAAAAATTGATAACCTTCTGCATTTTTCAGCTTTTTAGTAAAGCTCATTCCTAAGCTTTTTAGCTTTACTGCATTATTATATGTGCTGATTTTGGATTTTAACTCACTCACGGCCTGCGCTGTTGCGCCAATGCTATCAAGTGCTAAAAAGTACAAGTAAGCGTATTGCACGTTGTTACTTTCAAGTGCCATTGCGTGTTTGAATGAGCCAACAGCAGCGGGTTTGTTACCGCTTCTAATAAGCGCCATACCATTTGCATAATGTAGCGGCGCAGAGGTAGCTACTGCTGTTAAACCATTATTAAGCACGCTTTGCATTTTTTCTGTTTGGCCAAGTCGGTAATAAATGTCGGCTAGATTCACATAACTTGCATCAAAGTAAGGATCAACGCTAATGCCTTTTTGTAACGACTTTATAGCGCCGTTTATGTCTTGTTTATTAAGCGCGAGCATACTTTGATTGATGTTACCTTCACCGCGCCATGTATTTACAGTATTAGCGTGTGCAAGCTCTATAATTGATTGATTAAGCCCGCTTATTTGCGTTGCTGTTTGGCTTAGGTTTTGCGCTGCGGCAACACGCACCGACTTTAATTTGTCGGTTAATAGTTGTTTGTAGCTTTTTAAGCGCTCTGCTTCGGGCAGTAAAAAACCTACTTTAGCAATCGCCAAGCGAATAAGCGGAAGCGGTGAATTAACCCAACTTTTTACTGTGGCATCGTTTAGCTCAGCCCCTGAATTGCCTAAATAAGCAATCGCACTGGCGCGATCTATTTCGTTTAACGAAAAGTCATTAATTAAGCGCATATGTGCATTTTGCGATATGGCTTTGAGTGAGCGTAACTCAAGCATACTGTGCTCACTTGCACTTAATGCCGGTGCTTTACCATGCCATTTTTCAAGCGTGCTTGCTGCCCATTCGTTTGTTTGACCGTCGTGGCATTGCACACACGCATTGGGTGTATCGTATTTTATTGATATATCAGGGCGCGGAATTTTAAAGCTATGGTCGCGCCTGTCATCAACGCCCATGTACCTAGTTGTAGGCATATGGCAATTAACACATTGCGCACCGGTAGATTGTTCTTTATGACGATGATGCTCGGGCTTGTTGTATTCACTGGCACTATGGCATTGTAAACACAATCCATTCGTTTTTGTTTTAACTTTCATAGTGTGTTTATCGTGGCAGTCAACGCAGTTAACACCGGCTTTGTACATTTTACTTTGTGCAAAAGAGCCAAATACATACACTTCTTCTTTAATTTGGCCATCGGCGTGATACAAGTTAGGTTCTAAAAATGAAGGACTAAATTGGTCCAAAAACGCTTGGTTGTTATCAAAACCATCAGTAAGCGGGCTTCTAAGCGAGTGGCACGCATAACAGCCTTGCATAAAGCTGTTATCGCGGGGCTCACCTTGCCAAGTAGCAATTTTATTATCGCCGATAATTTTCCACTGCGACATATTGGTTGGGCTTGTTTGAGCTGCCTTTATGATTTTTTTAGTTTTATGTTCGTCCGTTATATTATTGTGGCAAGATTTACAGCCCACATTTATATTTGAAAAGTGCGTATCAAAGTTTTCTTTTTCAGTATTGTAATTACGCTTTAAATTATCCGAATGGCAATCGGCGCACATACCGTTCCAGTTTTGTAGAGGTTGTAGCCAATGTAGACGGTCGTTCGGTTTTACATCCTCGTTAGCGTAGTTGGCATACCAACGCTGCCCGCCAAGTGCTTTGGCGCGACTATCCCATGCAAAAGGAAATACTTGGTACTTACCTTTTTCAACTTCAATTAAATACTGTTGCAGCGGGTCAAAACCAAATACATAATTTACGGTGTACGTTTTTTTAGTGCCTTGCTCGGTCAAATCAATTAAAAAGGCATCTTTTTCTTTATAAAACACGGCTTTTTGGGAAAAGTGGGTAGTAGTTACATTATTAAAATCCCCAAGCACGGTATCTTTATTGGCTAAAGCCATTGAACTTGCATGATCTGATTGTTTCCAATCACGGGTTTGTTTTTGATGACAAGACTGGCATTCATCGTTTGCAATAGCTGAAAAACAGCTGCATAAAAAAGAATAGCAAAGAGGCTCTTTATTATATTTATCATTTTGGACTCGATCCATAGTCTTTATTTATATTAGCAAGTATTAAATTCTCGCTTGAGATTTATTTATGTATTTCATTGCAATCAACAGAGCTTGTCTTGGTAATAGTTGAAAAGTGAGACTCGCCGTTATCAAGCCCTGTATAACTAAAATAGTTATTTTTAAGTGAAACTTTATAATATTATTGGTGCTTTAAATCCTGATCACACTTGCAACCCTTATCAAATACTCTATTCCTCGTGATTTGAAATAGTACGACCCTTAATCTTAATTAGTTCGAATTGGAGATTTATATTGACCATTGATAAAAGCATGATTGTCAACCGTTAACAATAACAAAAAGACATCAAATATTAAACTTCATTAGCATTAATATTTAAGAGTAATTAGATGTTAGATAACACAGCGATGCAGCTTTATAAGTTATTAAGTTACATCGATATAATGACCTTGGGCATAAACGCTAATAGTCGGGTATAGCTGACTAAATTGTAAAATTCATTTTTGTATATAAGTGAGACATAACTAAGGTCATAACTTCACTGGTCGTTGACATTTTTGAGTGTCATCGTCGAGTAATTGTTTGTTTCATTGAGGGAGTATTTTGCAAAAATCGTCGACATCGACATCGACATCGAAAACTAATTCAACAGTTTTAATCATGCCTGTTCCTTGTTTATCCAATCGTTCTTGAGCGAAAGTTCGGAACTCGGGACAGGCACTTAGTTCAATTTCTTAAACAAGATTCAGCTTAGTTAATTTATTACTACTGACTTTAAATTCGATTTGCAGTGGCGTTGATTAAGCATAAAGTTTATTTCATCACTTGATATTATGTTTTACGGCTTTAATTGCTGCGGCGCTATCTTGTGCTTTTAGTGCTTCTAAAATAGCGCGATGCTCGTTTACACATTCAGAGCTTGAGGTGATGCGTTTATAATTTAAACGCATACGCATGACATACGGGTACCAAATATTAACTAACTCTTCACCACCCGCTTGATAAATTAAGTATTGGTGAAATGAGATATCGATTTTAGTCACTTCGGTGTAATCTTCGCGGTCGAGTGCATCTTCTATAGATGCTAAGATACCTTCAAGTTCTGCAATGTTTTGATCAGTTAAATTACCGTTTAACTCAGTTATTGCATACTCTTCTATGCTGCGGCGAAGTTTAATCATTAAACGTTGTAACTTAGGCTCTAGTACGCTGTTGACTGATGCACCGCAATTGTTTCGCGAAATCAACAGACCTTCTTTTGTTAATTGCAAAATCACATCTCGAATTGGACCTCTGGAGAGACCAAAGCGCTCAGCCAGCTCTTTTTCATTTAACTTAGTTTGTGGTGGCATTTCACCAGAGATTATATCTGAACGTAATTGTTCAGCGATTTGATCTTTTACAGACAAAATTTTTGTTGCTCTGTTACCAGCCATATTTATTCCTAGATTTAATTTACTTTATGTGACCTTAGCTACGGTTAAAAAATAGTCGTTATTCGAGTTAAGATCATGTACTTATCTCAGTGTATATAAAAAAAGGAATGGTCTATTGTTAACACATTACAACAGACCAATAAATGTACAATTAAATGATGAATGTGCAATTATTTTTTAAATCGTCGCTCATACATAGACTCATTCATCGCTTTAGCGGCTTCAATCATTTCAATGTAGGGTCTATCAGTGACACTTATAAAGCCTACGTTATAATTTTCGCCATCGTAAGCTCTGCCTGTAATCGGAGAATCTATATACTGAAACCAATGAGCACCTATAAAGTAGGGGTTGTCGATCACTGAGTTCATATAATCGGTATACATATTTGCTCTGTCTTGTTGATTAGCAGCATGTATTAACCCAGGATGAAATAATCCTGAATCAGATGAACCAACATGAAACTCACCAATTATAGCGGGTTTGTCAAATTGTGATAAAAACGCCCACTTGTCATCCCTTAGACCTTCTTTGTATGCGTTAAAACTTATTACATCAACATATTTAGCCGAGGCTTTAACAACTTCTATAGGCATGCCCCAATCAGGAAAACGCGCACCTAAATACATATGATTTGGTAGGTATTTATCCATAGCGGCATTTACCACACTAAAGTACTTATCAGCATAGGCGGTGAGTAATATAGAAAAATCGACAAGCTGCTCTTCATTTTTTATATCAACCGTTACACCTTTGTCAAACTCAACCCATGAGGCTAAGTTTAAGTGCCATACCTTATTAAGTTTAGCGACATCAGTATATTTTTCTTTCATTAAGCGAGAAAATTCAGCTTTAGTAGGCACTGTTTTAGCATCACGGCCTAATGTGTTTATTACAATACCATAATGGCTTTTAACAGAATCAGGGCGGCCAAAGCTTTTTTCGTTATCAATGAATACACCTACTGCCCAAGGCGAATTTTTAACTTCTTTTGCAACAACACTAACGGTTTCGTTAGCACGCACTGTAAATTCAGGGTCGAATACATCCGGCATGGCTCCCCAAAAATCGTTGCCGCTTGATACGGTTTTAAAATCACCTATAATCCAACCATTGGCAAAATAGGGCACTTTTTGATTATCGTAGTAGCTCGGATCTGTCCAGTTGCCTAATGAACTAAAGCCCCATGTAATCATTCTATCGAGGGTAACTTCTCGCCATTTTTGCATGTAATCTGCATTATTTTGACCATATTTGCGTTCTAAATTAGCAGCGTAGAAGCTATATGTTTCACCGTGTTCTAACGGACCCGAATGCGCACTTTTACGATAGCCAAAATGTTTACCGAGTGGATCGCTATAATCAGGTAGCCATTCAAATAAATTTTTACGCACTTGTGACGCTACAAAGCGGCTTTTAAGCGCTTCTTTATTTACTTGGTTTAAACCTTTTGAATCCTCAGGTGTTACACCGGCATCAGCTGGTTTAGCTAACAACGCTTGATCAAAATCGTAACCCGTCAGTGTTGTTGAGTTTGCAAGACGAATAATATCAATGCCAGTTGCAAGATATAAATAGCCATCAGGGTCGACTAATGACCATTTATCATTGTATTTAGCCGTTCTAAAATAACCAGTCGCTTCTAATTTTGGACCTTTTGCCCAGCCACCAAAGCGTGAGCGATTAGTAGGGCGTTTAGAAAGTAACTGTGTTGCTTCTTGTTTTTTGTCGCTCAATAGCTCGGCTTCTGAATGTACTTTCCCTGCAAATTCTTGTTTTGCATTTTGGCCAAATTCATCAACAATTTTGGTTAAAAAAGCGGTATTAAATTGAGGGTTTTTACGAAGTGAAATAGATTTTATTGCCAGCTCTTTGTCATGTAATGTACTTTGCACGCTAATTGCTATTTTAGCGATGCCTTTTAAGTTGAGATTTTTTTACCCCACATAGAAATAAACTGTACCTCATCAGACTCCCACGTATCTGGGTTAGAGCGAAGACCAGAAGTAAAGTTAAGTTCTACATTTTCTTTGCCATCGGGCGTTGCAAGGTCGTGGCCGTCAAGTTTTGCGTAATACGTGTTGTATCCACCTACCGGCACATTAACGCTACGCGTATAGTTAGCACCGTCAATATCGGAGATATCTAAATAAATTTGTACAGAGTGTGTTCCCGGGTTTGCCAATTCAAAGGCAAGATTGAAATCATTAAATTCACTCCAATCCCAAGGTTTTTCCGGTGAAAAAACAATACTAGCGTACGAGTTTTTCTTAGATTGAAACTGTACATTTAAAACCGAGTTTTCATTTTTTACTACAGCGGAATTACTTTGGTAATCAACAGACGTCGCTGTATGGTGAGTGTCATCTGCAAATAAATACATTAATGTATTAGTAGATTTAATCTGTACGGCATCTGTTGTGGGGCGATCAACTTTAACGTCTTCTTGATTACAGGCACTTAACGCAAGCAAGAGCGATGTGAGGAGTATGTTCTTTTTATATGTCATTGCTGTTTAACCTTTAATTACAATTTAACATACCATACATTAAAAAAACAAATTTGAAAATTGTTAACAATGTGCAATTTTAACTTTTTAGAATGTACACCAGTAAGGTAATGATTTTATTTAATTATTTTTTTATATTTATTACAAAACAAATGAACATAAAGTAACGTTCTTTAAAATATAGGTTGCAAGTATATTAATTTTAAAATACTCTCGAAATCACACCCATGGTTAATTGTTAACAATATATAATTTAGCACAACCCCTTACTTTATTCTCTACATAAAGTAACACACAATAACAACAAAGTTGGATTGAAGTATGAATGGTAGTAAACGTAATGTGTTTTTCTTTGCATTTATTGTCGCCTTTGGTGGCTTTATATTTGGATTAGACGCTGCTCTTATTTCAGGTACGGTTCGTTTTGTATCGGCAGAATTCAATTTATCAGACATTCAAATTGGCACAGTCGTGAGTGCACCTGGTTTTGGTGTGCTATTTGCTTTAGTCATTACCGGTTACATATGCAATATGTTTGGCCGAAAAAATACTTTAATAGGCATTGCGTTTATATACATACTGTCGGCAATTGCATCGGTTTTAGCGCCAAGTTACGAGCTATTAGTTGCTGCTCGTTTTATAGGTGGATTAGCATTCACGTCTTTATCGGTCGCTGCTATGTATATAGGTGAAGTTGCACCGTCTAAGTACCGTGGTAAATTAGTGTCTATGATTCAAATAAATATTGTTGTTGGATTATCCGCAGCGTATTTTGCTAACTACTTACTTGTTGATTTAGCTCACAGTAATTTTGAGTGGGTAACACAGTGGAATGTGCAAGATAATTTATGGCGCTGGATGCTAGGCGTTGAGATTGTTCCTGCTGTTTTATGGTTTTTATTATTATTTACTATTCCTCAAAGCCCGCGTTGGTTAGTTATGAAAGGCAACGAAACACGCGCTATAACTATCTTGCATCGTTTAAATAAAAATACTGAATTGGCCCAAGAGCAACTTAAGAGTATTAAAGAGAGCTTGGTTGATTACAGCGAAACAGGTGGGTATTTTTCTTCATTTAAACAACTACTCGAAAGTCGTGTTCGCGCCGCTGTCATTATTGCTTTTACTATTGCTATTGTGCAGCAAGTGACGGGGATTAACGCCATAATGTTTTATGCTCCAACGGTGTTTGAACAACTGGGAGTCGGCACTGATGCGGCTTTTTTTAACGCTGTTTTAATTGGTTTAGTCAGTATTGTATTTACTGTGGTAGCTATTGCTTTGATAGATAAGTTAGGGCGCAGACCCCTTGTTATTTGGGGATTAGCTGCTGCAACAATTAGTTTGTTTATGTGTTATTTAGGCTTTAGCCAGGCAGAATATAGTTTGTCGGCTGAGGATATAGCCTCGTTTTCAGCGTTAAATTCTATTACAGGACTGGAGCACATAATTGGTACTGTGTATCACAGTGATATTGAATTTAAGCAAGCACTAGCGAGCGTACTTACTGCTTCGCAACAGCAATTATTTGAAAGCGATTTAATTTCACGCGCAGCAACTATAAACGCGCCACTTATATCATTTGGTATAGCGGGCTTTATTGCAGCCTTTCACTTTTCGATTGGGCCAATTATGTGGGTGATATTTTCTGAAATATTCCCGACTCGTATTCGAGGTGTGGCCATTCCTACCTTCGCATTTATTGCCAGTGTAATTAGCTATTTTGTTCAGCAGTTTTTCCCATGGCAGCTAAGTAATTTAGGCGCTGCAAACATCTTTTTACTTTATACCGTATCGGGTGTTGCCGGCTTTGCATTGCTATTTAAGTTTATGCCAGAGACTAAAAATAAATCGATAGAAGAAATTGAAGTCTACCTAGAAGGTCTACACACTAAAAAAGTACAGGAGGGTGTGTGAGTACTTTACTCGCTATTGGCGAATGTATGGTCGAGCTAGTACCAACAGGTATTAGCGAATGTAAGCAGTCTTTTGCGGGCGATACTTACAATGCTCTTGTGTATGCAAAGCGTTTTGCAAACACACTAAATTGCGCGCTATTTACAGCTGTAGGTAGCGACGTACTGAGTGCCAATATGCTCAAATGTTGGCAACAAGAAGGTATTAGCACGCAAAACGTGATTACAACAGCAGACTATAACGTGGGTATTTACGCTATTTCAACGGATGCTGATGGTGAGCGAAGCTTTGATTATTGGCGTAATCAATCAGCAGCGAAGCATATGATGAGTTTATATACTCAAAAGCCATTTAATTTAGGTTTGAAAGAATCAGACTGGGTGTTTTTCAGTGGCATTAGTTTAGGTATTTTAGATGATGAATCTAAACAAGGTTTACTCACATTATTAGCTGATTTTAAAAAACAAGGCTGCACAATTGCGTTCGACCCTAATTATCGCGCGCGTATGTGGCAATCAAAAAGCCACGCTATTGAATGGCTAGAGCGTGCTTATGCGCTTAGTAATGTAGTTTTACCAGGTCTTGATGATCACCGTGTGTTATTCGGTCATTCAAGCAGTGCAGAGATTGTTAAGTACTGTACACAATTTGATATCGACGAAATTGTTATTAAAGCTGGTAGTGCCGGGATGCAGGTTTATTGCAAAGATGATCTTAAAGCGTCATGTCCGTTTACACCCGCTGCAAAGCAAGTTGATAGTACAGCGGCAGGTGACTCATTTGCGGGAACCTACTTAGCCGCAAGAATGTGCGCCCAAAACCCTCAAAATGCATTAGAAATGGCTGACAATGTTGCCTCACAAGTTGTGCAGCATCAAGGCGCGATTTTACCTCTTGACGTATACCAGTCGCTAAATATAAGCCTAGGTAAGTAAGGAATTAACATGTCTGATAAAAAATTAAGTTTAGCAAGTAAGCGTTCAATAGAGCGTGGATACGATAAATATGGCCCGCAGTGGCTGACAGAATTTGATGTGGAACCGTTGCTGGGTGATTTTGCCTATGAAGAAGGGGTTATACGTCGCGATCCTTCATCTGTTTTATACATTGATGGTGTTTATCATTGTTGGTACACCAAAGGTGAGGGAGAAACAGTTGGTTTTAATGCACAAGACTCAAGTGCAAAAGTGTTTCCTTGGGATTTAACGCAAGTTTGGCATGCAACGTCAAAAGATAGCATAACGTGGCAAGAGCAAGGGGTCGCTGTGAGTCGAGGCGACGATGGTAACTATGACGATCGCGCTATTTTTACCCCTGAAGTATTCGCGCATCAAGGTAAGTATTACTTGGTGTATCAAACGGTACAAACACCGTACACCAATCGCCAATATGAGCATATTGCCATAGCGCATTGCGATACCCCTTTTGGTCCTTGGATTAAATCACCTGAACCTATTGTTAGCCCAAGTAAAGATGGTCAATGGCACGGTGATGAAGACAATCGCTTTGCAGTAACAGCTAAAGGTAGTTTTGATAGCCATAAAGTACACGATCCATGTTTAGTATTTTTTAATAACAAATTTTACTTGTATTACAAAGGTGAGACCCAAGGTGAGGGAATGAACTTTGGTGGTCGTGAAATCAAACACGGTGTTGCTATTGCTGATGATGTATTAGGGCCTTATGTTAAATCGCCTTACAACCCTATTTCTAATAGCGGTCATGAGGTCGTTGTTTGGAATTACAAAGGTGGTATTGCTAGTTTGCTAACAACCGATGGCCCTGAAAAAAATACTATTCAATTTGCTCAGGACGGTATTAATTTTGAAATTATGGCGCATATAAAAGGCGGTCCAGAAGCAATTGGCTTATATAGACCTGCACAAGGGTTTGATCAAAACCCAGCGCCAGGCATTAGTTGGGGCTTGTGCCATAAATACGATGCCAGTTGGAACTGGAACTATATTTGTCGTTTTACTCCTCGTAAGCAAGTGCTCGACGCTGGTACCTTTCAAAACAGTAACTAGGGAAAGTAAACAATGAGTGAGCAACAAAATCAATTTGACCCGACAGAGCATCCACATCGGCGTTTAAACCCATTATTAAATGAATATGTGTTGGTGTCGCCACACAGGGCTAAACGCCCATGGCAAGGTCAAGAAGAAAGTGTAGATATTGAGGTTAAACCAGAATACGACGAAAGCTGTTTTTTATGTAAAGGCAATACGCGTATTAACGGCGAAGTAAATCCAGATTACAAAAACACCTTTGTGTTTACTAATGACTTTGCCGCCTTGCGTGAAGGTGTGCCTGATGTGGAGCAAACCGATCCCCTATTTAGCATGCATACAGAGCGTGGCACTGCGCGTGTTATTTGTTTTTCGCCTAATCATGCAAAAACACTACCAGAGCTCAGTGTTTCGCAAATTACAAATGTAGTAAGCACATGGCAAGAGCAATGCCAAGAGTTATCAAAAACTTACAACTGGGTTCAGGTATTTGAAAATAAAGGCGCTGTAATGGGATGCTCTAACCCGCATCCACATGGTCAAATTTGGGCACAAAATAAATTACCGAGTTTGGTTGCACGTAAGCATACAAACCTTAGTAACTATTATAAACAGTATGGCAGTAGTTTATTGCTCGATTACGCAAAACGTGAGTTGGAATTAAATGAACGCGTAGTATGTGTAAACGATGATTGGCTTGTGGTTGTTCCTTATTGGGCTGCATGGCCATTTGAAACACTGCTATTACCTCGGTTTGCGGTTACTCAAATGATAGAGCTGACAGACGCTCAACAAAGTACTCTAGCTGAAATTATTAAAAATATAACGACTCGTTACGATAACTTATTTCAGTGCTCGTTCCCTTACTCTATGGGCTGGCATGGCGCGCCTTATGATGGTCAAAGCCACTTATTTTGGCAATTACATGCGCAGTTTTTACCGCCATTACTACGATCAGCCAGTGTTAAAAAATTTATGGTTGGTTACGAAATGATGGCCGAAGCACAGCGTGATATAACACCCGAGCAAGCTGCCACTATTTTGAAGAAACAATCACTAACGCATTATAAAGAGAACACTAAATGAATGTTGAACAAAGCGCACGGTTAGCTTTTTTAAACCACTTTGGATGCGATGCCGACTTTGTTGTCAAAGCCCCTGGGCGTGTTAATTTAATTGGTGAGCACACCGATTACAATGACGGTTTTGTACTGCCTTGTGCCATTGAATACGCTACTTACATTGCAGTGTCACCTCGAACTGACGATGTAGTAAATGTACTTGCACTTGATTGCGATAACCAAACCGACAACTTTTTAGTAAATAAACCGCTTAATAGCCACAGTACGCAAACGTGGAGTAATTATGTTCGCGGCGTAGTTGATGAACTGCAAAAACGAAATCATCAACTCAGTGGCTGCGACATATGCATCACAGGTAATGTCCCGCAAGGAGCTGGTCTTAGCTCATCGGCTGCACTTGAGGTAGGTATTGCTTATGCGTTTAATCATTTATGTGAATTGTTTATTGAACGTAAAGAGATTGCAAAAATAGCACAAGCAGCAGAGAACAACTTTGTAGGGTGTAACTGTGGAATTATGGATCAGCTTATATCGGCGTGTGGTACACAAGGTAAAGCACTAGGGATAGATTGCCGCTCACTTGATTTAGTGGAAGTGAGCATTGACCCTGCTATGACCATTTTAATGATTAATTCCAACGTTAAACGCGGCTTACTCGATAGCGAGTATAACCTTCGACGCGAGCAATGCTATAGCGGCGCTAAAGCTTTTTCGAAGTCAAGTTTACGTGAGGTGAGTATTGAGGAGTATGAATCGCAAAAACATATGCTAAATAAAGACGTTGCTAAACGTGTAGAGCACATTGTTTATGAAAATCTCCGCACCCTTGAAGCTATGCAGGCTTTTACTCATAACGACATAACGAAACTTAGTACATTAATGGCTCAAAGCCATGGCTCTATGCGTGATTTATTTGAAATAACTACACCGCAAATAGACACATTGGTGGATATTATTAGCCAAGTAATACAAAACAATGGTGGTGTAAGAATGACTGGTGGAGGCTTTGGCGGGTGTGTCGTCGCATTTGTACCCAATATACTGGTAAAAGATGTTATTGCTGCTGTTGAGTCGCAATACGAGCGTTTAACAGGCTTGAAAGAGTCTATTTATACCAGCTTACCGTCTGCTGGTGTATCACTCATAAGAGCGTGAGGAAAATTCAATGAAAAAAGTACTGGTTACGGGAGGCGCAGGCTATATAGGTAGCCACACTGTTTTAAGCTTATTAAAAGATGGCTATAACGTTGTTGTGATTGACGATTTAAGTAACTCGAGTCGTGAATCGTTAACTCGTGTTGAAGCTTTAGCGCAACGTAAAGTTGAATTTATTCATGCCAGTTTACTTGATTACGATAAGTTATGCGCCGCATTTACAACGCATCAGTTTGATTCGGTCATTCATTTTGCAGGTTTAAAGGCGGTGGGTGAATCAATAGAAAAACCGTTGGAATATTACTACACCAATCTGGTCTCTACGTTAAACCTATGTCAGTGCATGCTCAAATTTAGCGTGAATAAATTAGTATTCAGCTCATCAGCCACCGTTTATGGGCAAGGCGCATCAGTACCTTACACCGAAGGTTTACCGCTTGGTCGCGCTGCTAGCCCTTATGGGCAAACAAAAGTAATGATTGAGCAAATACTACAAGAAATAGTGGCTTCTAAGACGGGACTACAAGTTGCAAGCTTACGCTACTTTAACCCAATTGGTGCAGATATTAGTGGTCAAATTGGCGAAGACCCATTAGGTATTCCAAATAATTTAATGCCCTTTATAGCTCAGGTAGCGGTAGGTAAACGTGACAAATTAGCTATTTTTGGAGGCGATTACCCTACTGAAGACGGTACATGTGAGCGGGACTATATACACGTTAGTGATTTAGCCAAGGGTCATATTAAAGCTCTTAAATGGCTTGGCGAGCAACACCATAGCTTATATGAAGCATTTAACTTAGGCACTGGCACTCCTTATTCTGTGCTTGGTATCGTAAAAGCATTTATTGAGTATACCGGAGTTGATATTAACTTTGACATTGTAAAGCGCCGCGATGGCGACTCAGCTGCTTTTTGGGCCGATTCATCTAAAGCCAAGGCTATTTTAGGCTGGCAATGTAAATACACCCTTGCAGACATGATGAAAGACACGTGGCGCTGGCAAAGCAATAACCCTAATGGCTACCCAAATGTATAACCTCCTTATGTAAAAACACTGTCTACACAAGGCGTCCTAATTCACACACAATAATAAAGGTGATTAAAATGAAACGCAGAAGTTTTTTAAAGCTCAGCGCCGGCCTACTAAGTTCAAGTATGCTCGGTGGTTGCAGCGGTTTATTTGCATCATACCGAGGTGACTTAACCTCAACTGCACCATTAGATAATACGAATTTAAGCAAGCAAGTGTGGCTCGGTAAGCATTTTTGGGGGAACAGACTCCAAGACTGGCAACGCATAGGTAATGAGCTTTTATGTACTCGAGAAGAAAAAGATTTTGAAGCGCGTACCGTATCGTTACTCACCAGGCAGCTTAATAGCTCTTTACAAAGTGGGCGTATAAAAGCCACCGTACGCAATTTAACGCCGAACGAAAAAGGCTTTTGTGGATTTTTATTAGGGATTGGTAAAGGTGAGCTAACAGCTAAAGGTGCTGCTTTAGCGCAGCGAGCTGGTGGCGAAAATGGCGGAATAATTGCGGCCTTTGACAGTTTAGGTAAATTATCATTTAGACAGTTTGATGATGAAAGCAAAGCCCTTGATTTTACTATTATTAATCGTACTCCATTTAATATACAACAATATAAAAGCGGCGATAAAATAACACTCGATTGCCATTTAGACCCAATAGATGCAAACCATTTTGATATTCGTCTTGTGGCAAGTAACACAAATACTGCCCAGGAGTTAGGATTTGCAGTACTTCACAAAGTCCCCGCAGATCAACTGCAAGGAGGTATTTCGTTATTAAGCTCCTCAGAGCCTTTTGTAGCAGGTGCTCGTTGGGGGTTTAGTGATATTGAAACCGGTGGAGGTAAAATAACTCTAAATAATGCCAATACCTTAGGCCCCGTTATGGGGTGTATGTATAGCGTTAATCAGCAGGTACTCAAGTTATCTTGTCAGTTAATGCCTATTAATATTAAAGAATTTTCACGCGTAGAGCTGCAATATAAGTTTGAAAACCAATCCGATTGGCAGCATGCAGGCACAGCAAAAATTGAAGATGGTTTTGTAGCAAGGTTTAGATTAAGTAATTGGGATTATTTAAAACAAGCTCAATACAGAATTGTTAACCCACAAAAGCCTGATGACACTTTATATTCTGGAACTATTGCTAAGGACCCACAAAGTAGTAAAGAATTTACGATTGCATTGTACTCTTGTATTATTCCTACTTCTAAAAGCTTAGACAACACACATTACACACGCCTTATTAGTAGCGAGCGCGATTTAGGACGTTACACCAAAGACAATATTTTATTTCCTCACACTGAACTTGTAGAAAATGCTAATTACCATAACCCTGATATGTATGTCTTTTGTGGCGATCAGTACTACGAAACATACCCGACTCGCTATGGTCGCCACACCAAAGATGCCAAACTAGATACCTTATATAAATGGTACTTATGGTACTGGGCGTTTGCCGATAGTATGAAAGATAAGCCTACACTTGTTTTAGTTGATGACCATGATGTGCTGCAAGGTAACTTGTGGGGCTATGGTGGCGATCACTCCGATATGCTAAAAGAGGAAGATGGCGGTTATAAGTGGGACAAAGACCTTGTTAGAATGATCTACCGTATGCAAAATGGGCATAATCCGGACCCTTACGATCCCACACCGATAAAATATGATATTCCGGTTAGTTATGCTGCATTTGAATATGGCGGAATTAGCTTTGCGATGGTTGAGGATCGTAAATTTAAAACGCCACCTGACTACAAAGCTAATAAGCTTGCCACAACGGGTGAGTTATTAGGTAAACGCCAAGAAGCCTTTTTAAAAGACTGGCAAACTATGCACCCGGGTAAACCTAAAATATGTATTACAGCTTCCATGTGGGGGTCGCCTCAAACCGATGAAAATGGCAAAGCATTAATAGATTACGATGCAAATGGCTACCCGGCTGATGGGCGTACACGCGCAGTAAAACTAGTAAGTGACGCTAACGCATTAGTAATTGCGGGAGATCAACACCTCGGATTGCTTGCCTATCAAGGAATCAATACTTTTGATGATGGTAGCTTGTTTTTTGCAGGCCCAGCTAGCGCAGCATTTTGGCAGCGATGGTTTGAACCCCACGCACCTTTACCAAATCAGCGAAACAACGACAAAAACACCGGTGATTTTACAGACACGTTTGGCAATAAAATGCGAGTTCTAGCGGCAGCTAACCCAAAAGTTACGCATAAAGTTTTTGCTAAACAAAATACAACGTGGGGTAAGTTTTTAGCTGACAGAAACTTAAAAAGTGAAGGTTATGGGATTATTAAAATAAACCATGCAAAAAAATATTATCAATTAGAGTGCTGGGAATGGAATACAGATCCATCAACAGAAAAGCAGTTTACTGGTTGGCCGTATATAAAAGAATTTTGATTAGGCTTGAACTATTGACGATAAACTCTGTGTAAATATTTACTTTAACACTGTTACTTAAGAGCAATTTAATGCTTACGCATTAAGTTGCTTTTTTATAATCAAGTGAATATTGTTAACAAAATACAGTTGACAATTGCTTGGTTATTATATTATTGTTTACAAAAGATTAACCTGACAACATAATAATACCTTAGAAAGGGAACACACATGACAATCATCAACAAAGCGTTCAAGTTGAGCGCGATTACAGCTGCAGTACTTGCAACACAATTGGTTTATGCCAAGCAAGACGAAAGCACACAAGAAAAACCGAAAGTAGAAGCCGATATTGAAATAATTGAAGTCAGCGGGTTAGCCGCCAGTCTTAAAAAATCTATTAATGATAAGCGTTTTGCTGAAAACGTTGTTGACTCCATAAACGCTGAAGACATTGGTAAGTCCACTGATCAAAACATCGCTGATGCGCTTTCGCGTGTAACTGGTGTATCAGTACAATCCGTTGATGGTGAAGGTGCACGAATATCTGTGCGTGGTGCTAACTCACAACAAAACAATATTAGCATGAATGGTGTGCAATTAGGTTCTACAGGTTTTAGCCAAGGCGTAGACTTATCGCAGTATTCATCCGATATTTTATCTAAAATTGAAGTGGTAAAAACACCGAGTGCAGATCATGAAGAGGGTTCGCTAGGCGCAAATATCAATCTTTCGACTACAAAGCCGCTTGATTTAAATTATGAAATTTCCACTATGACTTTAGAAGGCAGGTACAACGATTTATCTGATAAAGAAAATTATAAAATATCGGGTACGATGTCGAAAAAGCTTTTTGACGATACCTTTGGCGTGGTTTTTACTGCAGTTAAAGAGACTAACGAATACCGAAAAGACCAATACTCTGCTACAGAGTGGACAGCAGTTCAGTCGCCTTTAGCAACAGATACAAATGGCAACGTTGTTGAAAATGCGGTAGGTATTACACCTCGTTTAGTTAATTATCAGCTTTTTGATAGTCAAAATGACCGCACCAGTATTAACTTAGGTTTGCAGTGGCGAGCAAGTGAAAACACAGAGTTTAACTTTAACGCAAACCTTGCAAAACAAGATGTTAATAACTCAATGCATGGTATTAATACGCGCTCAATGGAAACTAAAAACTTAGTTGAAGGTGAAGACCCAGGCCTTTCTGGCGTGACAGCTAAATTTACTGATCCTGAAGCTAGCTGGCGTACAATCGATTTAAAAACGAATACATTTACTAAGTTTATCAACCGCTTTGGTAACGGTGGTTTAGTGCAGTCAGAAGGTGAATTTGAAAATAAAAACCAAGTTTACTCACTTGATATGAATCACGGTTTTAGTGACTCATTTTCGATGGAAGCTGGCGTTGGGTACTCTAAAACGCAGCAAATACCAGAAAACTCAGTGTACGTTGCACTGCAAAATTTTGCCAATATTAGTGCATGGAGCTTAGTAAATGTGCCACCCGAGGATATGGAGCCTGTTGGTTATGACTGTACAGCAGGCGGTCCGTGTAAATTAGTTACAGGCACCGGCTTAATTGATTACGGCGAAAACGACACTTTTGGTGACCCAACAAATCTATGGGATAACTACAGCACCACGGGATTTAATCCGGATGAGCTAAAAGCGCAGCATTTATCGTACATGGGCAGAACCCTCAACGAAGTCGAAGATGAACAAAAATCGCTCTTTGTCGATTTTGATTACGTGCTTGACACAAGCTATGTACGCTCAATTGAATTTGGTGCAAAATGGTCAAAACGTACAAAATATGTAGATGCTCAGCAAGGAGCCTTTAATAGTGTAGGCGAGGGGGTTGTAGTTATAAACCCTGCAACAGGCCAACCTGCAGTACTTGGTAGCGGTTTAAGAGATATTTCTGGTGATTTAATAACCAACGGTGAAGGGTTTCCTGTTGACGATTTTATGGCTGATTTAGGTTATGGCCGCGACAATGTAACCGACGGGTGGAATCGATTTTCGGCTTTTAAAGCATTTGAAGTAGCTTTAGGGAGTCCAGAAGTTGCTTTTGCCACAGACGATTCAAACACACGCAATACAGAGCTAGATAACTTAGCATTTTACACCAAGCTAAATTTCGAATTAGCAGATGGACGTGTTACAGGTGATGTGGGTGTGCGTTATGTAAAAACGACTGTAGAAGTGCAAGGTGCATCGGGTGTACAGTTTGCATTTGACCCTTCAAATAATGCTCGTTTAATGGACCCATTTAAATTAGCAGAGTTGCGCGATACTAGCTTACCACTGTGTGCTGCAACGCAATTTTATGGTGCAGATTACAACGAAGAAATACGCTGGTCGAGAACCGATGGTCTAGGCTACGACACAAAAGGCACTATTGATAAATCAGACGATGTGGCTATTCCTGCTCAAGGCGCGTGTCATGATCCTAACGCTGTACGTGGTAATCCAAATGAATCTGAGTGGTGGTTATGGCGCCATTCTGATGTATCAACCGAAAAAAACTGGATATATGGCGAGCGTAAATTTGATGCAAATGGAAACTTATTACCAACAGAAGACAGAAGCTTACGCTCGTTTGCAGTAACTGGTGAGCACGACTACGATTTGTTTTTACCCAGTATCAATATTAACTACTTGCAAAGTGAAGACACCATTATTCGTTTTGCAGCATCTAAAACAATGGCTCGTCCACAAATAGATTCACTACGTCCTGGTTTTAAAGTAAGAGAAACACAATGGGGCGGTGAAAACCGTAACAACTCAATTACGCTTACCAATCCTAAACTCGATCCACTTGAATCAATAAACCTTGATTTATCATATGAATGGTATTTCAACGATTCGGGATTATTAGCAGCATCATTATTTTATAAAGACATGACAAACTTTGAAGAGTCTGAAACGATTGTTACCTACATGGATGACCTACGTGGAGTGGGACTCGAAGAGGGCGAATCTTATAACCCAGACGATTTAGTACTTATTGCAGGCCAAGATAGCTTAGAAAAATGTATGCCTAAGCGTTTTCAAGGTGGCCAGGATTATCAAAAAGAGTGGATGTATTCGGGCGACTTAGAGCAAATGTGTGCCAAATTTAACACCACTCGAATTAAAAATGGTAAAGGGGCAAGTATTAAAGGGTTAGAGCTTCAATATATGCAGACCTACGATAACTTACCTGGTATTTGGTCGGGCCTCGGCTTGCAGGCTAACTATACATTTCAAGACAGTAAGTACGATCAAGAAGTATCATCTATTGATGACAGCGTAAAACTACCTTCATTAGCGGTAGCGTATACACCAGAGCACAGCTACAACGTAACAGGTTTTTGGGAAAAAGACGGACACCAAATTCGTTTAGCGTATCAAGGCACTACAGATCAACTTGTACAACGCTCATGGGAAAACGGATCGCTGTGGGAAGAAGGACGTAAAACACTCGATTTTTCTGCAAGTTATAAAGTAAATAACTACATGACTGTATCGTTACAGGTAGCTAACGTAACTGATGAAGGCGTAAGACAATACTTTACCAGTCGTTTCTTAAATGCTGGTGGCCAAACGTTTTCTGAAGGCAGCCCGCTTGAAGGCGATGCAACTAAATCACGTACTGTTTACGCATATAAAAGAGGCCGGACATTGAGACTTAATACCCGTATTAATTTCTAAATTTTTAATCTAATAAAAAGCCCGCAGCATTTCTGCGGGCTTTTTTATTTTTTTAATAAAAATTGTGTCATTTTGATTTCTCAAGACAATACCTAGCATGAAATAAAACTTATAACTCGTTAGATAAAACAACAATAAAGGGTAAAACATGTTTAAAGTATTTTCTAAATGTACGCTGGCAACAATAGTTGTCACATCGTTTTTTGCTGGTGCTGATCAACCACGCGAACTTGACTCCTCAACATGGCAATTACAGTGGAATGATGAGTTTAATTATGCGAATGCTGAATTAGATAAAAACTGGGTCTCTCAAAATGGGCCGACAGAAAACCCATGGGTATTAAGTAGTCGCTGGCGCGATAATGCACAAGTTAAAGACGGAATACTGCACTTATTAGCGAAGAAAGAACCTCGAGGTGGCCAAGACTGGACGACAGGTAATATTTGGTCAAAACGCTCATTTCATTATGGCTACTTTGAAGCTCGCTTTAAATATGCCGGTGCCTATGGCACGAATAACTCATTTTGGTTTTGGCCAAAACAAGGGGTTAAAGATGGCTTAAAGGCATGCGAGATTGATATTAATGAAGGCCATTTCCCTAATATAATTAATACCAACGTACATAACTGGACCGATACTTATACACTACCAAATGGCCGTGTTACTCACAGAGATAACCAGTTACACCACACTTTAATCGGCAAGCCTGATCACACTGTTGAGTTTAACAAGCCAGTTAAAACTAAAAAATACGATTAACATCGACTAATCCTACGTCTCTTCATATTTCTGAATTTAGAGTCTTTGCGCCTAGCGCTCAATACCCTGATGCATTTGACGAAGAAAAAATAAAGAATATAAGCAATTTAGCGCAAGCTGATGATGTTTCTATAAAAACGAATGGGTTATTTAATAAGTTAATATCAGAAGAGTCTTTTGCTATTGATGGTAATCCGCAAACACGCTGGGTGTCAGAAAAGCATGGTGAAAAGTTTTTAGAACTCAGTTGGGATAAGTCGCATGAAATTGGCGCTATTCAATTTATAAATGGTTGGTTGCAAGAGCATGGTGTTGATAAAGGTGCTTATCGAAACCTAATTTCCGATTACAACATCGAGTATCACGATGGAGAAAATTGGCAAAAAATCACCTCATATAATGCCGCTAACGTTGCTGATTTTTCAAAAGAGTTTCATACCTATGGGCTTGAATGGGATAAAGATTACTTTAATTTTTATTTTGACGGTGAACTCTATTACACCATGAGAAATGATGTCTGCTTTAGTGAAACAACGATGTTATTTAGTTTAGCTATTTTAAAAGCGGCGATTGCAGGTCCTGTAAGTGATGATATTGATGGTACCAGCATGGCGATAGATTGGGTTAGGTACTACACCCGAAAAGAAAATAGCGAGGACTAAGGCTATGCATATTATTGATATAAGTGTAGTCGTTATATTTTCTTTATTGATCATTGGGTGTGGTTTAAGTTTTTCTGCTGCTGGAAAGAATATGAAAAGCTTTTTCTCTGCGGGAGGTGCGCTACCTTGGTGGATGAGCGGGTTGTCACTGTTTATGAGTTTCTTCTCGGCAGGTACATTTGTTGTATGGGGAGCTATTGCATATAAGCATGGCTGGGTGGCGATTACTATTCAATGGACTATGTGTTTAGCAGGGGTGTTGATTGCTTTATTTATTGCGCCTAAATGGCAGAAAACCGGTGTATTAACCGCAGCCGAATTTATTAAGCAGCGCCTTGGCTTAAATGTACAAAGAACTTATACCTATATTTTTCTCTTAATTGCGAGCTTTTCGACTGGTGCTTTTTTATATCCAGTGGCAAAAATAGTTGAAGTCGCTACGGGTTTATCTCTTGAATATACCGTCATTATTTGAGGACTATTGATCTTAGCCTATACCGCTGTTGGCGGTTTATGGGCGGTGATAATTACCGACATTTTGCAATTTGTGGTGCTCACTGCAGCGGTATTAATTGTGGTACCGCTATCATTTGAGGCGATTGGCGGCATTGAGAACTTTATCGACAAAGCACCTGATGATTTTTTTAACTTAGTAAATGATGAGTATTCATGGGAGTTTATCTTTGCCTTTGGACTCTATAACTTATTTTTTATTGCTGGTAACTGGTCTTATATTCAACGCTTCACCAGTGTGAAAACACCAAAGGATGCAAAAAAGGTTGGGGGACTATTTGCGATTCTTTATCTTATTTGCCCAGTAGTTTGGATGTTAGCCCCGATGATTTACCGAACGATGAACCCCAGTCTAGTTGGGTTTGAAAGTGAAGGAGCTTATTTGCAAATGTGCAAAGAAGTATTGCCAGTAGGGATGCTTGGATTAATGCTAGCAGGAATGGTATTTGCGACATCAAGCTCAATTAACACGTCTTTAAACATCGCCGCAGGTGTTATCAGTAATGACATATATAAAACTATAAAACCAGATTCTTCCCAAGCTACGCTAGTTAAGGTCGGTCGAATTGCAACTGGCGTACTCGGTCTAATTACGATTATTGTTGCGTTACTAATTCCCTTACTTGGTGGTGTAGTTGAAGTGGTAATGACCATGGCTGCGCTCACTGGTGGACCGTTGTTTTTACCACCCATTTGGTTGCTTTTTTCTCGTTATCAAACTGGGAAAACGATTTTAATAACCACTATTTTTAGTTTACTGGTGAATGCTTTTTTTAAGTTTGTGAGTCCTTGGTTATTTGATTTTAGCTTAGATAGAGCGCAGGAGATGATGATGGGGGTGTTATTTCCTGTATTGATGCTAACTGTATTTGAGTTGTACTTAAGAGCACAAAGAAAAACACCTGCGTGTTATGAAAACTACTTAGTCGAATTAAGCCAAATTAAACCGACGGCCGAATTAATAACTCCAGAAAAAAGTGCGGATAACAATCATGGTATTCGAGTTTTAGGGTTTGGTATTCTCTCTACTGGCGCGATTATGCTTTCGTTGGCCGCAATTGCAACCACCGGAAAAATCGAAATAACAGTAATAAGCGGTGGCATTTTTATATTAGGGGGTGTTTTAGTTTTTAAGTTTAGAAGTAAGGCAGTAAAGGTACGTATCAATGAGCAATAGCAATAACAAATTAAAGCAGCAAAGTTACCCATAGGATATTCCAGCTAAAAAACCAGTACGAGAATTGAGTGCTGCAATGTCGAGGTTGTATGACAACTATTTAACCCCTCGTCCGGAAGACAATCCTTTATTTACTAGTTTTAAGTACACTGAGCTCACTGGGTTTAGCTATCATAATAATGATGGGACTATTTCAAGACGCGACCCATCTAAAATTATAAAAGTTGATGGTCTTTATTATGTTTGGTACACAAAACGGTGCACTCAATTCCCACCAAAAGGGGCGCAGCACTGTAACGAGTTGACTCCCTCCACTGATTGGGATTTATCCGAAATTGGCTATGCCATTAGTATTAATGGATTTGACTGGGTTGAACAAGGTATCGCCGTCACCAGGCCCAAGCACCCGCAGTTAGGTTGGCGCTCGGTTAGTACACCAGATATCTTGATTTATGAAAATAAATATTATCTTTATTATCAAGCCTTTAATGAAGCTAGCGGTAAGAAAGGTGATCATTGTCCGGTAACACTATCAGTTGCCGATACGCCAGATGGACCGTGGTTGCCACATGGTGAGGTTATTATTGAAAATGGTGAGCCGGGAAGTTGGGATCAATTCTCGATTCATGACCCTTATTTATTAATTTATAACGGAAAAATACATTTATACTATAAAGCCGCCTACGGAGATAGACCCGATTACTTAGTGGGTAATGGCTTGGCAACCGCGAATAATCCTTTTGGGCCTTTTGAAAAACACCCTCTGAACCCTATTTTAAACTCAGGCCACGAAACTACTTATTTTCCGTTTAAATCAGGAATAGCTGCTTTTACTATCAGAAATGGCAATGAAAGTAACACCATTCAATATTCACCTGATGGGGTGAACTTTTCGATTGCCGCAGTGACCTCCCTCATGCCAATTGCAGCAGGTCCTTATGTTGCCAATGCATTTGACTGTGCAAGCAAAGCAAACGGGATTGAGTGGGGCTTGTGCCACTTTTCAGACAAACAAGCGCGCAATAAACACAGTTTTTTAGCCAGATTTGATTGTAGTTTAATGGTAAATGAGCTTGAAAAAGAATTAAAAGTCACGGATGTACCTCACCAGCCTAGTGTTTATTTTGCGCAGTCATTAAGCCCAGAATTAAAAAATAAACGCTCATATCAAAAACAAGAAAAAGAGATCAAGAGTTATGATTAAGCAAAACTTTAATGAAGCTGCACGCGAAAATAAGAAACAACAATTAAATACTCAGTTTGTTGTTGCCGGTGGTGGCTTAGCAGGTACATGTGCAGCAATCAGTGCGGCGCGAGCGGGTAGCAAGGTTGTGTTAATTCAAGATCGTCCCGTACTCGGTGGTAATGCGTCAAGTGAAGTAAGATTATGGGCGTTGGGGGCAACATCGCATATGGGCAACAATAATCGCTGGTCACGTGAGGGTGGGGTTATTGATGAGATCATGCTGGATAATCTTAAGTTAAACAGACACGGTAACCCATTAATTTTCGATACCATTTTGCTCGACAAAGTGATTGCCGAAAAAAATATTACCTTGTTGTTAAATACCTCTGTGTTTGATGTAAATAAACAGCACAGCACTAAGATTGCCAGTGTAGAGGCATTTTGCAGTCAAAATTCTACTCATTACATTATTAGTGCGCCGTTATTTTGTGATGCGACCGGTGATGGCCTTGTTGCGTTTAATGCTGGAGCGGGGTTCAGAATTGGTGCTGAATCAAAAGCAGAGTTTGGTGAGCTGTTAGCATCTGATGAAGAGAACATGGAGTTACTTGGCCATACATTATTTTTCTACAGTAAAAAAATGGATCAGCCTATTAGTTACAAAGCCCCTGATTTTGCTTACTCGTATGAACAAATAGAGGCGATACCTCGCTGTAAAGATATTGCCGGAAGTGACTCTGGCTGTAAGTTTTGGTGGATAGAATTTGGCGGAATACGCGATACTATTTATGAAACGGAGGATATTAAATGGGAGCTTTGGAAACTCGTTTACGGAATTTGGGACTACATAAAAAATAGCGGCAGGTTTGATGATGTCGAAAATCTAACTTTAGAATGGATAGGCACAATTCCTGGCAAACGCGAAAGCAGGCGCTTTGAAGGGGAATATATGATAAAACAGCAAGATATTATTGAGCAAACCCAGTTCAATGATGCTGTATCTTTTGGTGGATGGGCGATTGATATTCACCCCGCTGAAGGCATATACAGCGAACGACCTCCTTGCTCTCAATATCATTCAAAAGGGGTTTACCAAATACCGTACCGCTGCTTTGTTAGCCGTGATATAGAAAATTTATATTATGCAGGACGAATAATCAGCGCAACACATATGGCGTTTGGTTCAACACGAGTTATGATCACCTGCGCACACGGCGGACAAGCGGTGGGGCAGCTGCTGCTATGTGTAATAAACTCAATATCACACCCAAAGAGCTATTACAGCCAGAACACATAGCACAGTTACAGCAAAACCTGAATCTAAATGGCCAAAGTATCCCTGGGATCCGTTTAGATAAGCACAATAATTTAGCAGCCCAAGCCTCTATTACTGCATCGAGTGAATTAGTGTTCAATGGTTTTCAACCTAGCGGCAGTAGAATGCAATTAGATTCATCGTGTGCACAGTTGGTTGCTTTTGCAAAAGGCCAAGGACCAACAATTAGCATAACGGTTTTTGCTCATAAAGAGACAGAGTTAACGTGTCAATTGCGCACTAGTATCAAGCATGAAAACTATACGCCAGATGTTATAAATAAAACTATCAGTTTGTCTGTCACGGCGGGCGAAAGTACGCTCGAATTTGATTTTAGTGATTGCAGCTTAGAGATGCAGTACGGGTTCATTTGTTTTTTACAAAACAGTGATATAGAGCTTGCTACCACAGAGCAGCTTATTACGGGCACTATGGTTGTGTTCAATAAAGTTCACAAAGCGGTATCAAATAAAGGCAAACAAACAGTACCTGAAAATAGTGGTCTTGAAGAGTTTGAATTTTGGACACCAGCGCGGCGGCCAAACGGTCAAAATTTGGCAATCGGTATATCTCCCGCCATTCATAATCACCAAGCGACGCAGGTAATTAACGGCTTTGTGAGGCCTTGGCTACAAACGAATGCATGGGTTGCTGATTTAGCAGATCCATCGCCAACCCTAAGGTTAGTATGGCCAGAAACAGTAACGATGAGGCAAATAGTTCTTTATTTTGATAGTGACTTTGACCATGCGTTAGAAACCGTATTAATGGAGCATAACGAAGACCAGGTACCTTATTGTGTGCAAACCTATACAATTAAAACAGATTCTGGTGAGGTAATTGCACACGTTACGGGTAATTATCAAAGTATTAATAAAATCGATTTAGTAGAGCCTATAACAACGCAACACTTGATTCTAGAATTCGCTCATCCATCTAAAAATGTGCCTGCAGCACTGTTTGAAATTCAAATTAAGTAAAGGGAATTGAATAAATGAGTTTATGGCTAACAGGATTACTTATACGACTTGAAAAGTGCGCTCAGCTGTTTGTTTTTATATCCTTTATTTTTTGCCTTGGTGGTTGTCAAAGTATCAGCGATGAACAATCTCGACTTAATTATTTTTTAGTCGGCAGCTACACAAATGAGCCTGATCAGGGCGTTTATTTAGTTTCTTATAATGAAAGTGATGATCTATTAATTAACGAACGCGTCGTTGTATCGGCAATCGATCCAAGCTATCTAAATTGGCAACCGACAATAAATAAATTGTATAGCATTGGCAGAGGGCTTGATAAAAAATCTGTTATTAACGTGTATGACTGGAAAAGTAACGCGTTTACAAAGCTTAAAACGTACCCGATTGAAGGAAAAGGGCTATGTCATATTAATATTTCGGATGATCGCCAGCAGTTAGCTGTTGTAAATTACACGACAGGTAATAGTGAACTGTTTAATATTAATAAGGCAGGATTATTAGTATCACGGGGTCAATTTACTAATACAGGAAGTAGTATTACGCCCAGACAACGAAGTGCTCATTTACATTTTTCGGGGTGGGATAAGCAAAGTCGCTATCTGTATTTGACGGATTTAGGTACAGACGAGATTATTGTTTTTGATAGCTTAAAAAGTGATTTTACGCCAGTACACCGCATTGAATTAACGCCGGGGGATGGGCCTCGCCATCTTGCTTTTCATCCGGCTAAAAAATTAGTGTTTAGCTTAAATGAATTGAGTAACAGTATTAGTATCTTCAAAATATTACAAAATGGTGCGTTATTACACGTTTCAAAAACAAATATAATGCCCGCAAAAGTTGGCGAGCAACAAAACCTTGCATCGGCAATTCGTATTTCTGAGGATGGTCGTCATGTTTATGTTGCTGTGCGCGGTGAGAATGCAATTTATGGTTATCAATTAATGGCAGAAACCCGACTACAATTAATTAATAAAGTCTCAAGTGGCGGTTTACATCCTCGTGATTTTAATTTTTCAAAATCACAAAAGCAGCTATTAGTGGCTAATCAATATAGTAATAATGTTGTGATTATTAAGCGTGATTTATCATCTGGGAAGTTATTTACGACTCAAAGTCAATTGCAAATTGACGCACCATCTTACGTCAGTTATTTCAATTAGGACTCTGATTTGAAAGAAAATATAATATCGTTAGATGGTAAAAGTGATGGTTCTATAATTGACGATATATTACAAGGCAATGTTGCTGCATATTCTCTGTTAGTTGAGCGTTATCAGTCTGCTGTGAGGGCCTTTTTAGTTATTCGACTAAATACCCCTCACGAAGCAGAAGATTTAGCACAAGAGACCTTTATTATTGCTTTTAAAAAAATCGCTGAGTTTAACAGTGAAAGTTCCTTTTTAGCTTGGTTGAGGGGGATTGCTGCTTATTTATTAAAAAACCATCAACGTAAACACCGAGCCGTGGCATTAGGCAGCGCTGATGAGTTAGAGCACTTAATAAATCAACACATTGATGAAAATATCCATGAAGGGGCCGAGCTTGATATGTTTGATAATTTAACTATTTGCCTTGAAAAATTAACCGAGAAAATGCGCAATTTATTAACTGAACATTACACATTAGGTGTTTCATTGGCTGAGCTATGTCGAAAATATGAAGATAAACATTCTACTATGACTATGCGCTTATTTAGAATTCGTCAATCATTGAAAACATGTATTGATAAAAAGAATACAGCAGCAACGATGAGCATGACTGAACAAATGACGAAGCACCAACAACAGCTATTAGCCGCGTATTTGGCTGGCGAAGATGTTGCCGACGAATTGCTTGAAGCCTGTCAGCATGATGTTAATTTACTTGCACAAGTGAGTAAATATGTGACGAGTGAACGTTTATTAAAAGCACATCATCAATCGGATACGCGACCAGACAATTTTACCCGCAGTGTAATGGCAAAACTAAGCGAGCAACAAAAAACGATTCGGCCGAAAAGTACAATGAGCTGGTTTTCAAGCCCGTATGCGCTTGCTGCAAGTATTATGCTTTTTGTCAGCGTTATATTTTTGGCAGAGCACTTGGACTACACAAATAAGTTTGCTGAAGTCGCAAAAATGACTGCTTCGCATAACGCTAATTTTTCTGTTGGCAGTCAATTAGGTCAAGGAGATATTATTCTTGAGCATGGTTACAGTGAAATTTTACTCAAAAATGGCGTGGTACTCGTTTTAGAAGCGCCGGTTAAAGTGAATTTGCAATCCAGAGATAAAGTAACGCTTCATCATGGTAAGTTAGTGGCCCGAGTACCACAAAATGCAATTGGCTTTAGAGTTGATACCCCAAGTTCAGAGATAATAGATTTAGGCACAGAATTTGGCGTCGAAGTGTCTAATAGCGGTGAATCTCAAGTACATGTGCTCGATGGTGAAATAAAAGCGCGTGGCAATAAAACGCAGTCTTATCAACATGTGAAAAAAGATCAGGCATTAGCGTTTGATTTAAATCATCAAATTACCAGCTTTGTTAGCGTACCTTCTGATTTTATGCGTGTATTACCTGGAGACTCAATAGAGGAGCCTCACTTATTACATTGGTCATTTGATGATAAGCAGCAACATAATTATCTCTCCATCGGCCGTGGTATTGATGGGCAGCAGTATGTAGCCAAAGATAAATCACCTATTGATGAACCGTTAACAGAGGTAGCGGGTGTATATAATAAGGCAATTAGCTTTAATGGTGAAAATAATTGGTTAGAAACACAGTACCCTGGTGTTGGCAGTGATAACCCCAGAACGGTCGCCTTTTGGCTCAAAGTACCTAGTGATTTTTTACCTGAAAATGCATACGGCATTGTGAGCTGGGGATTACAGCAAGATTATTCAGCGTGGCAAATTTCCCCTAATCCAGAGTTAATTGACGGGCCTTTAGGTAGGATCAGAATAGGGACCTATAATGCTCAAATTGTGGGTAATACCGATTTGCGAGATGATGAGTGGCACCATATTGCAGTGGTTTTATACGGTGGACTAAAGAGTAACTTAGCGACACATGTTTTGCTATATGTTGATGGTAAGCTTGAAAAAACGCAGAAAAAGTCAATCGCTAAAGTCGCAACAAATTTACAACACCCAGCCTCTCGGCCACTGACGATAGGCAAAAATATTGGTTACATAGAAGGCGCAACACATGAGAAGCAAATGTTCTTTAAAGGCGGACTCGATGAGCTTTATGTAGTAGAAGCGGCATTGAATCAACAGCAAATAATTCAACTAATGACTCATAACCAGTTAAATGAATAAAAATATGTGTCAGAGTGCGTTTTCATAACATTACCTATTACTCGTTAAAGTATAAGGTAATAAAATGAATAAAATAATTAGATGCTTACCTATCTTTGTATACTCAACGTTAGTTTTAAGCGGTGAAGGTGTTGCAAGGGAATTTGACTTGCAACACGATAACAAGACTATTTTAATTGACGATTTTGAGCACGCTAGTAACAGTTATAAACTAACAAATAAAAATATAAAAACGACACAAGTAATTAAAAATAAAAATAAAGCATTAGAGCTTTCGTTTTCCACTAAGCATAAATTCTCTGGGATCACACTCAAACCGAATAAGTTATGGGATCTGAGTGTTTTGGGCAATAGCGCTTTATTTTTCGATGTTTCAAACGTAAGCGACTTTCCAGTGATGCTCAGTGTGAATATCACAGGTAAAGATAAACAAGTCCAAAGACGCACAATTGGGCTTACAACTAACGAGCACGCTACATTATATTTTGAGCTCAACTCCCAGACTTTAAATGTTGATACAGGACTCAGAGACACTCCTGGTAGCTTTAAAACAGCCGCACGAAAAATGATCTTGAGAGGCGCTAAACTCAATGTAGATTTTAGCCAAGTTGAAAGTATCGCTATCTATACAGAAACTCAAATAAATCCAACGGCTGTAACCGTCGATAATTTACGATTCGAAACGATACCCGATGCAAAACCAGATTTTTTAACAAACATCGTCGATAAATTTGGTCAATCTACACAGGTCAACTACCCGTTAAAGGTCAGCTCTGAACAACAATTAAGAGCAATCGCAAATAAAGAGTTAAATGATTTGTCGAAAGTAACCCCGCGGGCAGATAGAAGTAAGTTTGGCGGTTGGAAGCAAGGGCCTAAGTTAAAGGCAACAGGTTTTTTTCGTACGGAAAAAGTAAATGGCAAATGGGCGTTAGTTGACCCCGAAGGTTATTTGTTTTTTTCCTCAGGTATTGCCAACGCGCGAATGGCTAACACAACAACATTTACAGGTGTAGATTATCGCGATGATGCGGTTAGAGCGCGTGACCCTGATGATGTAACGCCAGAAGATTCAAAGGGCTTAAATAGTAATTTAGCTAAATATCAAAAATCAGCCTACATCGCTTATCCAGACCGAAGAGCCATGTTTAATTGGCTACCACAGTATAATGATAAGTTGGCAAATCACTATAGTTACAAGCGCTCATCTCATCTTGGACCAATCCAACATGGGGAAGTTTTTAGCTTTTACCAAGCAAATTTAGAACGTCGTTATGCTCAGCAATACCCAGATTCTTATATTGATAAATGGCGCGAAGTTACCTTAAAAAGAATGCAAGATTGGGGCTTTACTTCATTTGGGAATTGGACCGATGCTAGTTTTTATAATAATCAACAAGTTCCCTATTTTGCGAATGGGTGGATCATCGGCGACTTTAAAAGGTTGAGTTCTGGTTTTGATTATTGGGGAGCCATGCCTGACCCTTTCGATCCTGAATTTGTTAAAAGAGCTAACATAACCACTCAAGTTATTGCCCAAGAAGTACAAAATAACCCTTGGTGTATTGGGGTGTTTATTGATAACGAAATGAGCTGGGGAGGAGAGGGCTCAACAACCTTACGTTATGGCATTGTACTTGATGCACTATCTAAAACGACTGGGAATAGCCCGACCAAATCAGTGTTCAGTGATATGTTAAAACAAAAGTATAAAACCATTAGCCAGCTAAATAAGGCATGGAATAGAAATATTAAGTCATGGAAGGTATTTGATAATACTGGCGTTAACTATAAAAAAGACAGTAATTTTAATAACACTATGATTGCCGATTTGTCGTGGTTGTTAATACGTTTCTCCGATGAATATTTTAAGGTTGTAAATCATTCTTTAAAATCAGTATTGCCTGACCTTTTATATATGGGCGCGAGGTTTACTTCTTGGGGGACATCGCCAGAAGCTCGCTGGTCTGCTAAGAAGTATGCCGATGTGATCAGTTATAATTATTATCGTGAAGGACTAGACCCGATGACATGGGATATGTTGAAAGAACTAGATATGCCTACGATTATTGGGGAATTTCACATTGGTTCAGGTGATACTGGTCAACCGAATCCAGGCATTATCCATGCTGCTAATCAACGCGATCGTGCTGATATGTACAAAACCTATATGAAAACGGTTATTGATAATCCGTATTTAATTGGTGCTCACTGGTTCCAATATATTGATTCGCCAATTACCGGTCGGGCGTATGATGGCGAAAATTATAATGTTGGATTTGTAACAACAACAGACATTCCCTATCCAGAGTTAGTTGAAGCGGCTAAACAAGTTCATAAATCGTTGTATCAGCAGCGTTATGGTGATGTGAAAATTAAATAAACTTATTTAGCAGCCCTCATCGATGATTTTAATTGGCATTGTTGTTGGTATTCTTTTGGTGATAACTCGGTGTGTTTTCTAAATACCGTTGAAAAGTACGCTGAGTTATTAAATCCTACCGCATAGGCTGTTTCGGTGACTGTTTTAGTTAACAAGAGTAATTTAGCTTGGTTTATCCTCACATCAGCTAGATATTGATTAATCGTTGTTGCCGTTAATTGTTTAAAAATTTTCATTGTGTGAGAACGGCTCGCACCCACAGCACTGACAATATCTGCAATGGATATATCATGGTGGTATTGCTCAATAATATACGCTTTTACTTTATCAACCAGCTGCATGTCAGGGGTGTTACTATTTAACTGATTAATTGCGTGGTGTAATACTGTGATCACTTGATGCAGGGCACTATCAATATTGATGATAGTGTTAGCATCATCAAGGTGATTACCGATATTCTCCAGTTCACCAAGTAATGCTTTACTATTTCCGCAATGAAAAATGACCCTATCAAATATCATAAATGCGATTTCTTTTGCCCTGATCTGATAACAGCTTAACGAATTGTCACAGTAAATTTTTAGCTTAACTAATAGTTCGTCTAACTTGGTCGCTGTTAAATGTGGATTAGCAGTGCAGATAATCTCAAGTAGATCAGCACGCTCTTTCAGTGGATATGCTTTATTCAATTTGTCTAGGTAATATTGGCTAAAGTCGCGATTATTAGCTGCTGTAAATTGCGCTATGGCGAGTGCATTTTGGTGTTCTGTGTGTTGTTTAATTTTATCATTAGTAAATTGAATATCGTTATAAACCGCCCAGCTCCAAATTAGTGCACTTAAGCTTGCACCAACATAGTAAATCACCCACAGCTCAAATGCGTTACCAATGCACATAAAAACACTCAGTGTGAGCGCACCATAAACATGGGTTGCAACATACGCTTTGAGATTTTTTTGTAATAGTAAAATACAAGGGAGCAATAATTGCACGCTGATTAAAAGCAATTGGGATGAGTAAATATGCTGTGGGTTTATGTTTTCTAACTTAACTAACCAAGGTAGCTCATTGGGACTGTAAAAATATAAGGGGGCTGCACAGAGGAAAAAGCACGACCATGCAATCCCTAGTATAACGGGTGCTATTAATAAGGTTTTTGGTAATTGCAACTTAGCTTGTGTTAATAGTGCATAAAGTAAACAGGGGATGCCAATACTAAAAAGTAAAATGTTTCTAAAAAAATCATACCATCTTTTCCCTTCATTAAGTGGCATTACATTAATAATTGGGCCGCATAAAAAAGAATAAAACAGATTATAAAAGCGCAATAAAAAGGGTAGGCATCACCAATGCGTTCGCGCACAAGCGTAAAATAAATGAGTACCATAATGAAAATGTTGGCAGCCGCAAATGGGATCACGGTACGTAAAAATATATCCCAGTTTAATTCGGTGTAATACATAGCTATTTTTTATTTTTATAAGGCAAGAACCAAAACAATAGTGGTGATGGGGGTTACAAGTCAAGCTTTGTTAACAATTTACTTTTTTAGTATGGTAAATTTAAATCCCCCTCTTTTAGTCTGTTGATTAATAATGAAAAGATTATTTTATAACTCGTTATGGAGGATATTGAATGCAGCAAAACCAACACTTAATTTAAAGTAACGCATTATTTAAATATCAATTTAGATGTTTGTTATAAAGGGAATATATGCGTATTAATTTAAAATCTGTCTATTGGTTATTGCTGCTTAGTGTATTGAGTAATGTATGTTACGGCGAGGAAAAACCTAATATATTGCTGGTTATTGCGGATGATGCGGGTTATCACGACTTTGGCTTTCAGGGCAGTGAAGTAATGCAAACGCCAACAATCGATAAGTTGGCAAGTCAGAGTGTTGTATTTGAACAAGCCTATGTTACAGCGGCTGTGTGTGGGCCTTCACGCGCGGGCTTGTATACGGGGAAATATCAGCAAAGATTCGGTTTTGAAGAAAATAATGTGCCAGGTTATATGAGTAAATCAGGCTTCACTGGCGACAAAATGGGCTTACCTCTTACTCAAGTTACTATGGCCGATCACCTCAAAGAACTGGGTTATCACACGGGATTATTTGGTAAATGGCATCAAGGTAATCACGATGATTATCATCCAACTAAGCGTGGCTTTGAGAACTTTTATGGCTTTCGTGAAGGTGCGCGTGGTTATTTTGCATACAGTAATGAGGAACAACAAGCTTACCCTTCCCAAAAGATGGAGCGAGACTTTAAACACTATATTGAACACGAAGGGTACTTAACAGATGCACTGGCGACTCAAACCAGTCATTTTATTGGTCAATCCGTCGTCAATAAACAACCTTTCTTTGCAGTACTATCGTTTTCAGCGGTGCATGCGCCGATGCAAGCAACGAATGCTGATTTAGCTCAATTTCCACATTTAACAGGTAAGAGAAAAATATTAGCTGCGATGAATTTTGCTATGGATCGCGCTATTGCTGTCGTATTAGATAAGCTTAACGCACTTAAAATTAGTGATAACACTCTAGTGGTGTTTATTAATGATAATGGCGGACCGACTGATCAAAATTATGCCGATAATTATCCATTAAGTGGTACTAAAGCCAATCATCTTGAAGGCGGGATCCGAGTACCTATTTTATTAAAGTGGCCAAAAAGGCTTTCAAGTAATAATACGCGCTATACGTATCCGGTGAGTTCACTCGATTTACTACCGACTTTTATTCATGCTGCTAATGGCAAAGTGACTGAGCAGATGCAGCTCGATGGCGTTGATTTGATGCTATTTTTATTATCAAAGAGCACACAACGACCTCATCAAACCTTGTACTGGAAAAAGGAATCTCGAGCCGCTATTCGAGACAAAGACTTAAAGCTACTGCGTTTTCCTGACCGGCCCGCTGAATTGTACGATCTTTCTGTCGATGTATCAGAGAACCATAATTTGGCATCGTCGCAGCCAAACCAAGTAGCGAACTTGATGAAAAAACTATTCCAGTGGGAACTAACACTAGAAAGACCTTTATGGCAATTAAAGCGTGAATACGAAGGTCATGCAATGACACGTATGGATAGCTATCGCATACATCAAAAAAATAATTAAAAAGAGGATTAAATAATGAGACGACACGTGTTATTGATACTGATAACTATGTTTATGAGTATAAACAGTTTTAATGTCAATGCCAGCGAGCAAAAACCAAATATAGTGGTGATCCTCGCCGATGATTTAGGGTATGGTGACTTAGGGTTTACTGGTTCAAAAGAGATTAAAACACCTAATATTGATGCATTAGCAAGTAATGGCACCCGCTTTAAAAATGCGTATGTGACACACCCTTACTGTGGTCCTTCACGTGTAGGCTTACTGACTGGGCGTTATCAAGCGCGTTTAGGTATGGAAAACAATGTAAGTTATATGCCACAAGATAAATATATGGGACTACCACTATCTGAAAATACCTTTGCTAATCGTTTACAAGACGTTGGCTATCATACATCGGTATTTGGTAAGTGGCACTTGGGTGGCGCACCGCATTTTCAGCCTAATAAGCGTGGCTTTGACTATTTCTATGGTTTTTTAGATGGCGGGCATAATTATATGCCTGATCAAGTGACGGTTGGCGGAGATGGTTATTCACTGCCGCTGATGCGTAACACTCAAGTAACCGAATTTGATGAATATTTAACGACAGCGCTTAGTCGTGATGCAGTGAAGTATATTCACCGACAGCAAGAATCACCATTTTTTATGTATTTATCTTACAACGCACCTCACACGCCACTACAAGCACCCGCTGAATATATTGAAAAATATAAGCATATTGAAGATGAAGACCGACGTGTTTATGCAGCCATGATTGATGTTATGGATGAAGGTATAGGTATGGTAGTCGATGCACTTAAAGACATAAATCAGTTAGATAATACACTTATTATCTTTTTATCGGATAATGGCGGGGTATTTCCTGAAAGCTGGCAACCGACTAGCGATTGGGCTGACAATTCACCTTTTAGAAGAGGTAAAGTGGCTTTACTAGAAGGCGGGATCCACGTTCCTTTTATCGCTCATTGGCCAGGGGTAATTCCTAAAGGCGAAGAGTTTACTGGTTTAGTATCGTCACTTGATATTGCTGCAACCTCAGTTGCACTAGCGGGTGCTGATAATAAGAAATTAGATGGTGTTAATTTACTGCCATTTTTACAAGGCACTAAACAAGGCAGCCCACATCAGGCGTTATTTTGGCGCTTAGAAGAGGCACCGAATATTTATGCTGTACGTACCGCTGATTATAAATATATGAACCAACCACTACCGAATGTAGGCCGTAGTTTTTTTGATATGAAAGCGGATCCGTATGAGCAACATAACTTGGTTGATACATTACCCGCTGAACAAGCGAAATTAGCCAAGCTGTGGAATGAGTGGAATAAGCACAATACAAATAATGTATTGCAGCAATCATGGGAATACAAAGCACAAATAGATAAGTTTTTTGAGCAGTTAAATAAGCAGAATATTGAACAGGCAAAACAAATCCCAAATTACATTATCAAGTAAATATAATAAGCCCCCTGTCGTTATTCGCTTAATTAAGGGGGTATGAGAGTTGCGGCTATAGATCAGTTATTTAAGTTACCAACACTTATCAATTGATCTGTAGGTTGTTTATTTAAATGCTCAGAGCTGCCATCTCGCCATGTAACAATAACTGATGAGATTGAATCTGCCTGTGCTAATCCAAAATGTACAATATTAAGTAAGCTTTGCGAGTGGGTAGCACTTTGTGAACCAATAACTTGATATTGGCTCGCAGTTGCTGTTTTAATTTGTACTTTTGCACCATATGGATCAACCCCACTTTTTGAGTACCCAACTCGAATAAGGGTGAAGTGGGCGTGACTTAACTCTGTGGTATTTTTATATAAATGCCATTGGCCGTTATCTTCATCTCCGCTTAGTAGGTCGAGTTTTCCGTCTAGGTTGAAGTCAAATGCGGCTCCCATATCGCCGTGTGAGTCTAAGCCACGTTCGGTATCGGCGTTATGAGTGATTGTTGCTTTAAAGTTGTAATCACCTTGGTTAATGAGTAAAACATCGGCAACTCGCTCTTTTAGTTCACCAAAGCGATAGACCATAAAGTCTATTTTTGTGTCGTTATTAAAATCGCCAGGTACAACTCCCCAGTTATTACTGTTTGTTAATGCTGGTAATTTAGATGAAATATCAACTAGCTTACCATTATCGTTACGTAGTAATACATCAGGAAGGGCGAGATTTTGTGGTTGCCAATCGCTTTGATAGCCTTTTACATTTTTGAATGATGCGCGTACATCCCATGCAAGGTTATCGGTAAGTACCCATTCTACTCGCCATTTATTATTCCCTAAATACCCAATGTACCAGCCTGTTTTATCAAGCTTAGTTGGAAACCCGCGTGCTCTTTTCTGGCTAATGGTGGTGTTTTTATTGGGTGTATTTATTAATTCTTTTTTCTCGCCTATGTATACATCCATATGGCTTAATAGCTTGGCACGCGGGAAGTGATAAAAGTCACTTAGTATAAGGCTTCCTGAGTTTGTGTTGTCGGTAATGAGTGTTATGCCATCGTGACTTTTATTACCTTCATCACGCAGGTCTAGCCGTTTGCTGCCTTTATTAAACGATAGACTGTTATTAGCGATAGCGTAGCTTAGCTTTCCGCGAGCAAGGTAGTAGTCCATATCGCCGTCGTTATCTATATCAGCTTGTGCAACTGCGAGCGTGCCTTTGTAGGCTTCACTATTTGCACCTAATAGATCTTTAGTAACATTGGCAAAGGTAAAGTCGTTATTACCTTGATAAATAGTTAAATCGTTGTATCCATCAAAAGCAAAAATATCGAGGATGTCATCGTTATTGTAATCGGTTAATAATACACGCTCGGCTTTTATATTTTCAAAAGTAGCTGATGGGTGATAAGTAAATTTTCCATTGCCGATATTTTCAAAAATGATATTACGAGGGGAGTTTTCGTGAATTAATTTTTCGGCGTTTACTTGGATAAAATCAAGATCACCATCGCTATCTATATCAACCCAGCGCACAGAACGCCCGCGAGCCCCCATTTTAGATAAGCCAGCTTCGACGGTTTTATCTTCAAATTTACCATTATTGTTTTTAAGTAGTCGCTGGGGTTGAGGTGTAGTGCCATTTCCACCACCTAGTGCAATAAGTACATCGAGATCACCATCGTTGTCGTAATCACCGGTCGACATACCGTGTAGATCTGCTCGTGGAGAAATATCGTTTTGTAGTGTGTATGTGCCATCTCCATTTGCCATAAATAAACGAATAGGAGTGGTGTCGTGATTTGTTAGCAGCAGGTCATAATGACCATCACTGTTTATATCGGCAATGGTAGGGCCGCCATATTTCCAGTTTTTTGTGTTATTAAGCCAGCTTGTTCAGACACATCAGAAAATACAACGTTGTTACTTGTTTGGCTACTAGGCGTTTGTGTGGTTTGGCTGCATCCCGCTAAGTTCATAGCGCTAATTATCACTAAGCTAAAAATTGATTTTTTGTTTTTAATCACTATTGTGCCTCCTTACATTGTGTTGATTGTTGACAATATAGATTGAAAGTAAAACATACAAGTAAATTTTATTACCCAAGCCTTAATGTTTTAACGGACTCGCTTTACTGCTCTGAAGTTATATTAAATATTAAGAGTGGCTTTACAAATTACATACCTAGGTGTAAATTGTTAACAATAAACCATATCAAAGATGTGATAGTTCACTTTGATATTCCTCGTATCGTCATTGTTTTAATGATGCATTACTTGGTCACTATTTAATTAAACATTCTTGAAGGTATAAAAATATGCAAGCTGCACAATATATAGGTAACAAGTCATTTAACATTGTTGAAGGCACATCTATTAAACCTAAAGCGGGTGAGATTAGATTGAGTGTTGGATACGTTGGGATTTGTGGTACTGATATGCACATATACCATGGTGTGATGGATCAACGAGTGTCTATTCCGCAAACAATTGGCCATGAAATATCAGGTGTTGTTGCAGAAATAGGTGAAGGAGTTGAAGGCTTTGCTGTCGGCGAAAACGTGGTAGTACGTCCACTAGATTGGTGTGGCGATTGTCCTACGTGTAATGCAGGGCATACGCATATTTGTCAAAACTTAAAGTTTATGGGAATAGATACGCCAGGTGCTTTTCAGTCAAGCTGGACAGTTAAAGCGCGTACTTTGCATAAATTACCAGCAGGCGTTGATTTAAAACAAGGCGCATTAATAGAGCCGTTATCGGTTGCGTGCCATGATGTACGACGCTCGCGCTTACAAGCGGGTGAGAAAGTTGTTGTGCTTGGTGGCGGGCCAATTGGGCAATTAGTTGCTGCGGTTTCTAAAAGTGTTGGCGCAGAAGTACTCGTGTCTGAGCCTAACGAAAGCCGCCGTGCTTTTGCCGATGAGCTAGGTGTTAAATCGGTTAATCCCATTGAAGAAGATTTAGCTGCCTATGTAGATAGCTGGACGCAAACAAAAGGTGCTGATGTTGTATTTGAAGTATCAGGCGTAAAACCCGCAATAGAGGCTATGACTGAAATAGCAGGGCGCCGGGGTCGTATAGTCATGGTGGCTATTCACAGTGTTAAACCTGAAATCGATTTATTTCAATTCTTTTGGAAAGAGTTGGAGTTATTAGGTGCACGTGTATATGAAGCGGCCGACTTTGATTGGGCTATCGAATTAATTTCATCGGGCCAAATAGATCTTAAACCTTTTATTAGTTCGGTTAGTTCGTTAACTGATATTGGTAGTGCATTTGCGAGTATGGATGGAAATCCAGAAGGTATGAAAGCGCTTGTTGAATGTAAACCACAATAATAAAAATTATAAAGGTATGAAAATGAATAATATGTTAGAAAAATTTAGTTTAGAGGGCAAAGTAGCCCTTGTTACAGGTTGTAAGCGCGGTATTGGTAAAGGTATTGCTCTAGGTTTAGCACAGGCTGGCGCTGATATTATTGGTGTATCTGCAAGCTTAGAGCTTGAAGACTCTGAAGTAGAAAAAGAAGTTAAAGCACTTGGCCGAAATTTTAAAGCCTACCAATGTGATTTTGGTGATCGTGATGCGCTTTATTCGTTTATTAATGATGTAAAAAGTGATTTTCCAAAAATTGATATTTTAGTCAATAATGCAGGTACAATCCTTCGTGCTCCTGCGGCTGAGCATGGCGATGATTTATGGGATAAAGTGATTGAAGTTAACTTGAATGCTCAATTTATTTTAAGCCGCGAAATAGGCAAACAAATGATAGAGCATGGCGAGGGTAAAGTTATTTTCACGGCTTCTTTGCTCACTTTTCAAGGTGGTATTACAGTACCAGGTTACGCAGCTAGTAAAGGTGCTATTGGGCAATTGGTTATGGCGCTTTCTAATGAATGGGCTGGCAAAGGCATTAATGTAAATGCGATTGCGCCAGGTTACATTGATACTGATAACACTGAGGCATTACGCAATGACAAAGAGCGTAATGCAGCCATCTTAGCGCGTATTCCACAAGGTCGATGGGGAAATCCTGAAGACTTTAAAGGGCCTGCTGTGTTCTTGGCTTCTGAGGCTGCTAGTTACGTAAACGGCGCTATTTTATTGGTTGATGGCGGATGGATGGGGAGATAGTTCAATGAACTTTCATAATAATGTGAATTTTATAAATGGCGAATATGTTGCTTCTAAAGCAAGTGGCACGATTGAAATATTAAGCCCATCTACAGGTAAAAAAATTGGTGAAATACCAAAAGGCTGTATAGAAGATGCGCAGTATGCACTTGAATCAGCGAATGTAGGGCAGAAAAAGTGGGCTAAATTGACAGCTCGCACACGTCAAAATATATTGCGTGTGTTTGCTAACAAAATTCGTGAAAATAAAGATATTCTTGCGCCAATGCTTGTTGCAGAGCAAGGTAAATTACTATCAGTTGCACAAATGGAAGTCGACGTAACAGCGACTTTTATTGACTATGCATGCGACCATGCACTTACTATTGAAGGCGATATTTTACCTTCAGATAACGATGATGAAAAAATATACATTCATAAAGTGCCACGAGGCGTAGTTGTGGGTATTACTGCGTGGAATTTTCCGTTGGCATTGGCTGGTCGTAAAATTGGACCTGCGTTGATCACAGGTAACTCTATTGTATTAAAACCTACTCAAGAAACACCTTTAGCAACCACCGAGCTAGGTCGTTTAGCAAACGAAGCGGGTATTCCTGCTGGCGTGCTAAACGTAATTAATGGATCAGGTTCTGTTGTTGGCCAAGCATTGTGTGAAAGCCCAATTACTAAAATGATCACCATGACAGGCTCTACTGCTGCAGGTAAGCAAATCTACAAAACTAGCGCAGAATACATGACGCCTGTAATGCTTGAACTTGGCGGTAAAGCCCCAATGGTTGTTATGGCCGATGCCGACCTTGATGAGGCTGTTGAAGGTGCGCTTTGGGGTCGTTTTGCTAACTGCGGGCAAGTATGTACCTGTGTTGAGCGTTTATATGTTCAAGAGTCTGTGTACGATGCGTTTATGGCTAAATTTATACCAGCTGTAAAAGCACTTCGTGTTGGGGATCCTATGAACCCAGATACGCAAATGGGTCCTAAATGTAATCAACGCGAAATAGACAACATTGATCACATAGTTCAACAAAGTATTCAACAAGGCGCTTCTGTCGCCACTGGTGGTAAAGTTGCTTTTGTTGAGGGTTTTGAAGGCGGTTGTTGGTACGAACCCACGTTACTTGTAGACGTCAAGCAAGATAACATTGCAGTGCACGAAGAAACTTTTGGCCCAGTACTCCCTATTGTTAAAGTTAAAGATATGGAGCAAGCGATTGAATACTGTAACGACAGTATTTATGGCTTAAGCGCTTATATATTTACGCAAAACTTTTTCGATATTAATAAAGCCATTAACGAATTAGAAGTGGGTGAAGTTTATATTAACCGTGGTATGGGTGAGCAGCACCAAGGTTTTCATAATGGCTGGAAACAGAGCGGCTTTGGCGGCGAAGATGGTAAATTTGGTCTAGAGCAATATCTAGAGAAGAAAACCGTTTATTTGAAAGAAAAATAATATTCCAAAATTTAGCCGTAATGCAGCTTAAGCAAAAAGCCAATAATGTTTTCATTATTGGCTTTTTATTTGTCAGCAGATTACTTTAAATTAATACTTATATCGCCATTGGGTTTACAGCAGCACAACAATATTTCGCCTTCTCGCACAAACGCAAGTGGCTCTTCGTTATACTCAACACTGCCAGACACTAAAGTAGCTCTGCAAGCTCCACAGTAGCCTTCACGGCATTGGAATGCGACGACTATTTTCATGGATTCTAAGCAGTGTAAAAGAGAAGGGCAGCCAGTATTAAATTCTATACACTGGCTGTTTTCTGCAAGCGTTATGCTTGCAGTAGACTTGTCACTCATTATAAATCAAAATCACCAAATTCTGATGCATCAACTTGAGAGTCAATTTGACCAACAAGGTATGAGCTTATTTCTGCTTCTTGTGGTGCTACTTGTACATTATCAGACACGAGCCATGAGTTGATCCATGGAATAGGGTTACTGTTGTTTTCAAACTGTGCAGGTAAGCCAATCGCAGTCATACGGGCGTTGGTGATGTATTCAACGTACTGACATAAAATATGTTTATTTAAACCAATCATTGAGCCATCTTTAAACAGGTATTCTGCCCATTCTTTTTCTTGCTCTGCGGCTTCAACAAACATTTTAATTGCTTCGTCTCGGCACTGAGCGGCAACAATCGCCATTTCTGGGTCGTCTTTACCGTCTTGCATAATATTTAAAATATGCTGAGTACCCGAAAGATGCAGTGCTTCATCGCGCGCAATAAGCTTGATGATTTTAGCGTTACCTTCCATCAGTTCACGCTCAGCAAACGCAAACGAACATGCAAAGCTTACGTAAAAACGAATCGCCTCTAAAATATTTACCGACATCATTGCAAGGTAAAGTTTCTTTTTAAGCTCAAATAAATTCACGATAACAGTTTTACCGTTAATTTCGTGTTTGCCTTCACCGTATAAATTGTAAAGTGATACAGAGTTAATTAGGTCATCGTAATATTTTGTTACCGCATCAGCACGTTCGCTAATTTTATCGTTGCTAACAATGTCATCAAAAATAAGCTCAGGTGCTTGTGTTACGTTACGGATAATATGCGTGTATGAGCGGCTGTGAATTGTTTCACTGAACGCCCATGTTTCTATCCATGTTTCAAGCTCTGGTAGCGATACAATTGGAAGTAGAGCCACGTTTGGCGAACGACCTTGTACACTATCAAGCAGTGTTTGGTATTTTAAGTTGCTTAAAAATATATGCTTTTCGTGATCTGGTAATGCTTGAAAGTCTAAACGGTCTTTACTTACATCTACTTCCTCAGGACGCCAAAAGAAAGACAGTTGCTTTTCAATTAGCTTTTCAAAAATTGGGTATTTTTGTTGGTCGTAACGAGATACGTTTACAGTTTGGCCAAAAAACATTGGCTCTTGCATTTGGTTATTATGGTTTCGGCTAAAAGTAGTATAAGACATGTTTATCACTCAAAAAACTATCAGAAAAAGCGGGCTAAATGCCCGCTTAAAATAAAAATCAGCAGTTATATTTTACACGCGCCGCCTTCACAATCGTCATCTTCCACTTCTGGAGCATCTTCTTGTGAATCTGAGGCGCCATCGCGAGTATTGTGGTAATACAAGGTTTTAACACCTAGTTTGTACGCGCTTAGTAAGTCTTTTAATAAGACTTGCATAGGTACTTTACCGCCTTCGAACTTGTTTGGATCATAATTTGTATTTGCAGAAATTGTTTGGTCAACAAATTTTTGCATTATGCCAACAAGCTGTAAGTAACCATCGTTTGATGGGATATCCCATAATAACTCATAGTTATTTTTTAAGCGTTCATACTCAGGAACTACTTGTTTTAAAATACCATCTTTGCTTGCTTTAACACTAATATGTCCACGTGGTGGCTCAATACCGTTAGTTGCGTTAGAGATTTGCGACGATGTTTCTGATGGCATTAATGCACTTAGTGTTGAGTTACGCATGCCGTGCTCTTTAATGTTTGCACGTAATGTATCCCAATCAAGATGAAGTGGTTCATCACAAATCTTATCTAAATCACGTTTGTACGTATCAGTTGGCATAATGCCTTGAGAGTACGTTGTTTCGTTAAACTTAGGACATGCACCACGCTCTTTAGCAAGCTCATTAGATGCTTTCATCAAGTAGTATTGAATCGCTTCAAATGTTTTGTGAGTCAGGGCGTTCGCGCTGCCATCTGAATAACGTTTACCGTTTTTAGCTAGGTAGTATGCGTAGTTAATTACACCTATTCCTAACGTACGGCGTCCCATAGTTGCATTTTTAGCAGCCGGTACAGGGTAGTCTTGGAAATCAAGTAAGTTATCAAGTGCACGTACAGCAAGCTCAGCTAATTCTTCAAGCTCATCAAGTGATTCTATTGCACCTAAGTTAAACGCAGAAAGTGTACAAAGGGCAATTTCGCCTTCTTCGTCATTTACGTTATTAAGTGGCTTAGTTGGCAATGCAATTTCTAAACATAAGTTAGATTGGCGAATAGGCGCAACTTTAGCAATGAACGGGCTGTGTGTATTACAGTGATCCACATTTTGTAAGTAAATACGACCAGTACTTGCACGTTCTTGGGCAAACATAGAGAAAAGCTCAATGGCTTTGATACGCTTTTTACGGATAGACTCGTCTTGTTCGTATTTGACGTAAAGCGCATCAAATTCTGCTTGGTCTTCAAAAAATGCATCATAAAGGCCAGGCACATCTGATGGGCTAAATAACGTAATGTAATCGTCTTTAATTAAACGAGAATACATTAATTTATTAAATTGTACGCCGTAATCTAGGTGACGAACACGGTTGTCCTCTACACCACGATTATTTTTAAGTACCAGTAGGTTTTCTACTTCTAGGTGCCAAAGCGGGTAGAACAATGTCGCAGCGCCGCCACGTACACCACCTTGCGAACAACTTTTAACCGCTGTTTGAAAGTGCTTATAAAAAGGAATACAACCAGTGTGATACGCTTCGCCATTACGAATATGGCTACCTAGCGCACGAATTCGACCTGCGTTAATACCAATACCCGCACGTTGTGAAACGTACTTAACAATAGCTGATGATGTTGCATTGATTGAATCGAGGCTGTCGCCACATTCAATTAATACACATGAGCTAAATTGACGAGTAGGGGTACGAACACCAGCCATTATTGGTGTAGGCAATGAAATCTTAAATAACGATACCGCATCATAAAAACGTTTAATGTAATTAGTACGCGTTTCACGTGGGTAATCTGAAAATAAGCTTGCCGCTACTAAAATATATAAAAACTGTGCGCTTTCGTAAATTTCACCTGTTACACGGTTTTGAACGAGGTACTTACCTTCAAGCTGTTTTACAGCAGCGTAGCTGAAGTTAAGATCGCGAGAATGATCAAGGTACGCATCAAGCTCATCTAATTCTTGCTCTGTATAATCTACTAATAAGTGAGCATCATAGCGTTTGTCTTCAACCATTTTAGTTACATGATCAAATAAACGTGGTGGCTCAAATTGGCCATAGGCTTTTTTACGTAGGTGGAATACAGCTAAACGCGCTGATAAATACTGGTAATCTGGCGATTCTTTTGAAATCTGATCTGCAGCTGCTTTAATAATGGTTTCGTGAATATCTTTGGTACGAATACCATCGTAAAATTGAATGTGTGATTTTAATTCAACTTGCGAAACCGAAACGTTGTTTAAACCTTCGGCGGCCCATTCAATAACGCGATGGATCTTATCAAGATCAAGCGGCTCTTTACGCCCGTCACGTTTGCTTACAGATAACTGTTGGTTCATAGCTTTGCCTGTATTCCTTGGGGATTATGTATTTTGACCAATGTTTACACCTCAAATTAGCAAGGTGTAGTGCTCATTTATTATAGGTTTCACCAAATTAGTGAATTTAATTGAATAACATTTGGCCACAATATCTGGTGTTGTTCAATTTAGAGATCACAAGATAGTGTGGTCTGCATTGTTTTGCAAGGGACATAATTGCCCCTGTTTGTGGATAACTTTGGGATAACGCATTTGTGTTAGTAGACACTCACCTTCGAACAATCATTTAAGTTGAAATATGCAAAAATCAACTAATGATCTGCTAAATTTACGCATTTAAAAAATAAATTTTGACTGCTTTTTTTATCAGCAAGCTTTGCCTAAAAACTAACACAATCACAATATATAGTGTTTATTAATTAACATAGCACTATATATGGTTAAAACCATCAATTGGACTTAGCCAGTTTAAATTGGCTTTCCAGCTTAATGCCTCACCTTCACTGGGAATGTAACCCCAAAGTGCAGTCGCGGTATGCATACCTGCTGCTTTGCCTGCTTGTATGTCACGCTGTGCATCACCAATGTATAAACAACGCTTTGGCTGTACTTGCATAAGCTTTGCACAATGCAGCAGTGGTAAAGGTGATGGCTTAGCCTCTGCTAAAGTGTCACCACTTATTACTACACTGGCATTTTTTAAAGCAGGAATAGCTGCAACTAAAGGATCGGTTAAAAACCCTGGTTTGTTAGTCATGATCCCCCATTTGATCTTTTTATGATCTAGGGCGATAAGTAACGATTCAACTCCGCTGAAGCAGCGTGTGTGATTTGCTATGTTTGCAGCGTACTCGTCAACTAATTGCTTTATAAGATCGCTTTGGGGTTGTTTGTCCCACAACGCTTTAAAACCAGCCTCTAATAATGCGCCAGCGCCGTTAGATGCCGCAGGACGGTATATATCACTACTAACAGGCTCTATTTTATTGCTAATAAGCACCGCGTTTAAAGCGGCACCTAAATCATCAGCAGTGTCGAGTAGGGTGCCGTCTAAATCAAATAAAAATGCATCGTACTCAATAAGGGGTGGGGGCTTGAGAGTTAGCCATTAAGCTAACTTCTCAAAATAAAGTATGTAATTTACGCTAACGTCGTTATTAAGCGTATATTGCTTTGATAGTGGGTTATAAGAAAGGCCTGTACTTGCACGAACTTTTAAACCCGCTTGCTCTGCCCATGCAATGAGCTGTGCAGGTTTTATAAACTTTTTATGGTCGTGTGTACCTTCAGGCACCATTTTTAAAAGCTTTTCAGCACCAACAATAGCGTATAAGTATGCTTTAGGTGTTTTGTTCAGGGTTGAAAAAAACACGTCTGCGCCTGGTTTGGCTAGTGCGGCTACGGCATGAATGATAGATGCCGGGTCGGGAACGTGCTCAAGCATTTCCATACAGGTTATTACATCAAAGCGCTCTGGATTTTGTGAAGCAAACTCTTCAGCAGGCACTTTTATATAATCTACATTTATACCAGTTTCTAAACTGTGCAACTTAGCAACAGTTAAAGGCTCTTGCCCCATGTCGATGCCAGTTACTTTTGCACCCATGCGCGCCATGCTTTGGCTTAAAATACCGCCACCACAGCCAACGTCGAGTGTTTCTTTATCGAATAAGCCTTGCGTTTTGTTTGCTATAAAGTCTAAACGTAACGGGTTAATTTCGTGAAGAGGTTTGAATTCTCCGTCTAGGTCCCACCAACGCTCGGCGATGGCTTCAAATTTTGCTATTTCTGCGTGATCTACATTTTGATGTTCGGTCATAAAATACTTCCTCGTCAATCTGAGGCCATTATATAGGGCTAAATTGGTAAATCGCAAAGTTTTGCGCCTGTAAATTAAAATTAATTGTGATAGCATGGCTGTTAGAAATAATAACAATACTCTTAATCCCCAATACCGGGTCGTTGAGAGCTGATACTGAAGGAATGTGATATCAAATGACTGATCTCGCCAATGAAATTCTGCCAGTCAATATTGAAGACGAGTTAAAAAACTCCTACTTAGATTACGCGATGAGCGTAATTGTAGGACGTGCATTACCAGACGTACGTGACGGCTTAAAACCTGTTCATCGCCGCGTTTTGTTTGCAATGAACGAGCTTAGTAATGACTGGAACAAGCCTTACAAAAAATCGGCCCGTGTGGTCGGTGACGTAATCGGTAAATACCACCCACACGGCGACAGTGCAGTTTATGACACGATAGTTCGTATGGCTCAGCCATTCTCACTACGTTATATGCTTGTAGATGGCCAAGGTAACTTCGGTTCGGTTGATGGCGATTCAGCTGCGGCAATGCGTTATACAGAAGTACGTATGGCAAAAATGTCGCATGAGCTATTAGCTGATCTTGAAAAAGAAACGGTTGATTTCGTTCCTAACTACGACGGCACAGAACAAATCCCTGACGTTTTACCAACAAAGGTCCCTAACTTATTAGTTAACGGATCATCAGGTATTGCGGTAGGTATGGCTACAAATATCCCACCACATAACTTAACAGAAGTTATTAATGGTTGTTTAGCGCTTATAATCAATCCTGAATTAACTATAACTGAGTTAATGGATTATATTCCGGGCCCAGATTTTCCAACCGCTGCAATTATCAACGGTAAGAAAGGTATTGAACAAGCATACCAAACTGGCCGTGGTAAAGTGTACATGCGTGCACGTGCTGAGATTGAAACGGATGAAAAAACAGGCCGTGAAACAATTATCGTTCACGAAATTCCTTATCAAGTTAACAAAGCACGCTTAATTGAAAAAATTGCTGAGCTTGTTAAAGATAAAAAAATTGAAGGCATTAGTGCACTACGTGATGAATCAGACAAAGACGGTATGCGTATCGTTATTGAGATCAAACGTGGTGACGTAGGCGAGGTTATTTTAAACAACTTGTATGCGCAGACTCAGTTACAAACTGTGTTTGGTATGAATATGGTTGCGTTAATTAACAACCAGCCTAAGTGTTTCAACTTAAAAGAAATGCTAGAAGAGTTTATTATTCACCGTCGTGAAGTAGTAACTCGTCGTACAGTATTTGATTTACGCAAAGCCCGCGATCGTGCACATATGCTAGAGGGTTTAGCTATTGCGCTTGCAAACATTGACCCTATTATCGAACTTATTCGTAAATCCCCTACACCTGCTGAAGCTAAAGTTGCTTTAACGGCACGTTCGTGGGAATTAGGTAATGTAAAATCAATGCTTGAAAAAGCAGGCGAAGATAATGTTGCACGTCCAGATTGGCTAGCTGCTGATTTAGGTATTCGCGACGGTCAGTATTTTATTTCAGAGCAACAAGCCCAAGCAATCCTAGATTTACGCTTACACAAGCTAACAGGTCTTGAGCATGAAAAAATCCTGAGTGAATATCAAACACTATTAGATTTAATTGCTGAGCTTTTACATATTTTGGCAACGCCAGAGCGTTTAATGGAAGTTATTCGTGATGAGTTAGTTGAAATTAAAGCACAATACGGCGATGAACGTCGTACTGAAATTAATGCAGCGGCTCACGATATTAGCTTAGAAGATTTAATTACCGAAGAAGACGTTGTAGTAACGCTTTCTCACGAAGGTTATGTGAAATATCAGGCATTGTCTGATTACGAAGCACAACGCCGTGGTGGTAAAGGTAAATCAGCAACGAAGATGAAAGATGAAGATTTCATTGAGCGTCTACTCGTTGCAAATACGCACGATACTATTTTATGTTTCTCTACGGCCGGGCGTTTATATTGGCTTAAAGTATATCAGTTACCACTGGCAAGTCGTGCAGCGCGCGGTAAGCCAATTGTTAACTTGTTACCACTTGAAGCTGATGAACGAATTACCGCTATATTGCCAGTACGCGAGTACGCAGAAGATAAATACATCTTTATGGCAACAGCATTTGGTACAGTTAAGAAAACACCATTAACGGCTTACAGTCGTCAACGTGCAAGCGGTATTATTGCTGTTAATTTAAATGAAGGCGATAGCCTGATTGGGGTTGATATTACCGATGGTAGCAACGAAATTATGTTGTTCACTGATGCAGGTAAAGTTGTACGTTTTAAAGAAGCTGAAGAAACAACGGTTGTTGATGAAAACGGTAATCCAGTATTAGACGAAGAAGGTAACCCTGAGATTCGCTTCAAAGGTGTTCGCCCTATGGGCCGTACTGCTACAGGTGTTCGTGGTATTAAAATGCCAGATGAGCAACGCGTAGTATCGTTAATTGTACCAAAAACTGACGGTGCTATTCTGACGGTAACTGAAAACGGTTACGGTAAGCGTACGCAACTTGAAGATTACCCATCGAAGAGTCGTGCAACACAGGGTGTTGTATCAATTAAGGTGAGTGAACGTAACGGTGCTGTTGTTGGTGCTGTGCAAGTTGACGACAACGATGAAATAATGATTATTTCAAATCGTGGTACCTTAGTACGTACTCGTGTTAATGAAGTTTCTACGGTTGGACGTAACACTCAAGGTGTTATTTTGATCAGAACTATTGACGAAGAGCAAGTAGTTGGTTTACAACGTATAGAAGAGATTGAAGTTACTCAAAGTGACTTGATTGATATTGAAGACGTTGAAACTGTAGATACGGTTATTGATGAAGTAGCGGATGATAATCCTCCTTCAGAATAATTGATATTGAAAAAGCGGCCTTGGCCGCTTTTTTTAATGTTGTTGAAAAAATTAATAGAGTGTGAAATTATATTCATTCATTAAAATCGTAAGGTTGAGTGGATGGGGATTATACGTTCATGCTTAGTAGTTAAATTACTGGAATGAGGCAAAGGTAATGAGTAAATATAATTTTTGTGCGGGACCGGCTATGCTTCCGCAAGCGGTTATGAAAAAAGCGCAAAAAGAGTTTCTAGATTGGCAAGACTTGGGTGTTTCTGTAATGGAAATGAGCCATCGCAGCAAAGAGTTTTTAGCATTAACTGCAAAGTGTGAAGCGAGTCTTCGCCGCTTAATGAATATCAGTGATGAATTTGAAGTGTTGTTTATGCACGGTGGCGGTCGTGGCCAATTTAGTGCTGTTCCTTTAAATTTGCACCAAGAAGGCAAAACAGCGTTTTATTGCGAAAATGGCGTATGGTCGAAAAGCGCCAGAGATGAAGCGAATAAGTTCACTCAAACGTCTTTTACGGATGTACGTAATGATGCTGATGGTGAATTTTCAATTAAAGACGTTGCTGACTGGGAATTACCAGAAGATGCGGCGTACATTCATTATTGCCCTAACGAAACGGTAGATGGACTCGAGATTTTTGATGTACCGAGTCACCCAACTGCGCCGATTGTTGCTGATATGTCATCGACTATTTTATCTCGCGAAATAGACGTGAACAAATTTGATTTAATTTACGCTGGTGCGCAAAAAAATATCGGTCCATCGGGTATTTCAATCGTTATTGTTCGTAAAACACTACTTGAGCGTGAAGGGCTAGCAAAGCCTGGTATTTTAGATTACGCCCTTGAAGCAAAACAGGGTAGCATGTTTAACACGCCACCTACTTTTGCATGGTATTTAGCTGCTGAAGTATTTGAATGGCTTGAAAGCAATGGTGGTGTAAAAACCATGGAAGCACAAAATATTGCTAAAGCAGATTTACTGTATGATTTTATCGATAACTCTGATTTTTATTCAAATATTGTTGCTAAGCATTGTCGTTCACGTATGAATGTTCCTTTTTGGTTGAATGATGAAAGCTTAAATAGCAAATTTGTTGCTGAATCTAACGAAGCGGGTTTACTTGCACTTGAAGGGCACCGAATAGTGGGCGGTATGCGCGCCAGCATTTATAACGCAATGCCACTTGAAGGTGTTCAAGCCCTAGTAGACTTTATGGCTGCCTTTGCTAAGGAGCACAGTTAATGGAACAGCTTCGTTTAGAACCAATTACAAAAGTAAATGGCACGGTAACCCTACCAGGCTCAAAGAGCTTATCGAATAGGATTTTGCTCTTAGCAGCACTGGCAAGCGGTACTACCGTTGTTGAAAATTTGCTTGATAGCGATGATATACGCCATATGTTAGGTGCTTTAAAATTATTAGGTGTGCATGTAACTTTAAATGATGAGCGAACAGTCGCGACAGTAAACGGCGTTGGTGGCGTATTTAAAACGCCTAGCGAGCCATTGTTTTTAGGGAATGCCGGCACTGCTTACAGACCTTTAACGGCTGTACTTGCTGCTGTTACTGGTGAATATGAGTTAGTAGGCGAGCCGCGCATGGAAGAGCGTCCAATAGGGCATTTAGTTGATGCTCTTCAAGCATTGGGTGGTGATGTTACTTATACTAAACATAAAGACTATCCACCACTTAAGATTATGGGTGGGCAAATTAAGGGCGGCTCAGTTGAAATTGACGGTAGTATTTCAAGTCAATTTTTAACTGCATTACTAATGGCTGCACCTTTGTTTAGTGGTGATACAAATATAACCATTAAAGGTACCTTGGTTTCTAAACCATATATTGATATTACGCTTGATGTAATGGCACGTTTTGGTGTTAATGTTGAACACAGTAATTATGCAACTTTTAAAGTTAAAGGTGGTCAACAGTATCAATCACTCGATCGAATTATGGTTGAAGGGGATGCGTCTTCTGCTTCTTACTTTGTTGCTGCAGCTGCGATAGCGGGTGGTGAAATTGAGATTAAAGGTGTAGGTGCTAAATCGGTTCAAGGTGATATAGGCTTTGCCAAAGTAATGGAGCAAGTAGGCGCGAAAATCGATTGGTATGATGAGCGTTTAGTTGTTCGCAAAGGCGAATTAAAAGGCGTAGATATTGACGCTAATGCAATTCCTGATGCAGCTATGACACTCGCAACAGTTGCTCTTTTTGCTAAAGGTCCAACTGCCATTCGTAACATTTATAACTGGCGAGTAAAAGAAACAGACCGTTTATATGCAATGGCAACTGAGCTTAGAAAAGTAGGTGCAAAAGTTGTAGAAGGGCATGATTTTATAGAAATTACACCACCTGAACATTTCAATGATGTAGCAATAGATACCTACGACGATCACCGTATAGCCATGTGCTTTGCCATGGTTGCGGTTGGCGGGAAACCTATAACGATTAATGATCCAAAGTGTACTTATAAGACATTCCCTAAATTTTTCAATGTTTTAGCGTCAGTCAGTGAATAGGGCTTTTATAACTAATTATAAAAAGTTACACACTAATAGCAGATATATTTTTATAACTGGCGTATAATATGGCGGTTTATTTAGGTGTGCATTGCAGGAGGTTTAAATGCAGGCGTTATTAATGCCCGTGATCACCGTTGATGGCCCAAGTGGTTCAGGTAAAGGAACTGTTTGTCGCTTGTTAGCCGACAAGTTAGGGTGGGATGTATTAGATAGCGGTGCGATTTATCGCGTTTTATCTTTAGCTGCACTTCATCACCAAATTGCATTAGACAATGAAGAAGGGCTTGTCCCTCTTGCTGCAAATTTAGATGTGCAGTTTTTGGTAGATAGCCAAACTAATGCAGGGAAAGTTATTTTAGAAGGCGAAGATGTAACGACTACTATTCGTAATGAAGAAGTAGGCGCTGCGGCATCAAAGGTTGCAGCATTACCTCGCGTTCGTGAAGCATTATTACGTCGCCAGCGAGCGTTTCGTACTGAAAGTGGCTTAATTGCCGATGGTCGCGATATGGGGACTGTGGTTTTTCAAGATGCGCCGTTAAAAATTTATTTAACAGCAAGTGCAGAAGAGCGTGCTCGTAGGCGTTTTGTTGAGTTGAATACGCGCGGCCTTGATGTTACACTGAGTGGTCTATTACAGGACATTCAAGCTCGTGACGAGCGCGATATGAATCGTGCCGTTGCTCCGCTTGTACCTGCAGAGGATGCTATTGAGATCGATACTAGCGATCTTAATGCACAGCAAGTGTTTGATAAGGTAATAACTTTATTGGATATTGCTATCTCTGAAGGTAAGCTTCCTAAACGAAGCTAAACACATTTTATGCGCCAGCAGGATGCCAGTGCTATTTTAACAACCCCATGCAGCATGGTTGCTTATTGGTATTAATATATGAGACGTATATTCGTATGTCAGAAAATTTTGCGCAGTTATTTGAAGAAAGCTTAAAGGGTTTTGAAGCAGAGCAAGGCTCTATTGTTAAAGGTACAGTAATCTCTATCGAGAATAACATTGTACTTGTAGATGCTGGTCTTAAATCAGAAAGTGCTATCCCTGCAGAGCAGTTCAAAAATGCTGCTGGTGAACTTGAAGTTGCTGTTGGCGACGAAGTAGATGTTGCACTAGATGCAATTGAAGACGGTTTCGGTGAAACTATCCTTTCTCGTGAGAAAGCGAAGCGTCACGAAGCGTGGATCCGTCTTGAGAAAGCATGTGAAGAGCAAGAAACTGTTACCGGTGTTATCAACGGTAAAGTTAAAGGCGGTTTCACAGTTGAAGTGGATTCAATCCGTGCTTTCCTACCTGGTTCACTTGTTGATGTTCGTCCAGTACGTGACACAACTCACCTTGAAGGCAAAGAGCTTGAATTTAAAGTAATCAAGCTTGATCAAAAACGTAACAACGTTGTTGTTTCACGTCGTGCAGTTATCGAATCTGAAAACTCACAAGAACGTGAAGAGCTTCTTGCTAACCTTGTTGAAGGTCAAGAAGTTAAAGGTATCGTTAAGAACCTTACTGACTACGGTGCATTCGTTGACCTTGGTGGTGTTGATGGTCTACTACACATTACTGATATGGCTTGGAAGCGTGTTAAGCACCCTTCAGAAATCGTTAATGTTGGCGACGAAATCGCAGTTAAAGTTCTAAAATTCGACAAAGATAAAACTCGTGTATCTCTAGGCCTTAAACAGCTTGGTGAAGATCCATGGGCAGCTATCGCTGGTCGTTACCCAGAAGGTTCTAAACTTTCTGGTCGTGTTACTAACCTTACAGATTACGGCTGTTTCGTGGAAATCGAAGAAGGCGTTGAAGGTTTAGTACACGTTTCTGAAATGGATTGGACTAACAAGAACATCCATCCTTCAAAAGTTGTAAGCCTTGGCGACACTGTTGAAGTTATGGTTTTAGAAATTGACGAAGAACGTCGTCGTATTTCTCTTGGTCTTAAGCAATGTATTGCTAATCCTTGGCAGGAATTTGCTCGTCTACAGAACAAAGGCGATCAAGTTACTGGTAAGATCAAATCAATCACTGACTTCGGTATCTTTATCGGTCTTGACGGCGGTATTGACGGTCTTGTACACCTTTCAGATATTTCTTGGAATACACCTGGCGAAGAAGCTGTACGTGAATTCAAGAAAGGCGACGAAATCACTGCTATCGTATTGCAAGTTGACCCAGAGCGTGAACGTATCTCTCTAGGTGTTAAGCAAATCGAAGCTGACCCATTCAATAACTACCTTGATGCAAACAAAAAAGGTGCTATTGTTAAAGGTAAAGTGACTGAAGTTGATGCGAAAGGCGCAACTGTTGAACTTATTGAGGGCGTTGAAGGTTACATCCGTGTAGCTGATATCGCTCAAGAACGCGTTGAAGATGCAACTACTGTTGTTTCTGTAGGCGACGAAATTGAAGTTAAATACGTTGGTGTTGATCGTAAGAACCGCACTTTAAGCTTATCTGTAAAAGCTCTTTTCGAAGCAGAAGAGAAAGAAGTACTAGAGAAGCTTAAGAAAGAAGAGCCAGTGTTTGAAAACGCAATGGCAGCTGCTTTCGCAAATGCACAAAAAGACTAATATATAATTAGTTTTAGTTGGAAGGGCATTTTTTGCCCTTCCTATATTTCTTTTTAAGGAAACGATATGACTAAGTCAGAATTGATAGAAACACTTGCGGAACAACACGCACAGGTTCCAGTGAAAGATGTTGAGAATGCTGTAAAAGAAATTCTTGAACAAATGGCCGGCTCATTATCTACTTCAGATCGTATTGAGATCAGAGGTTTTGGTAGTTTCTCTTTGCATTTCCGTGCTCCTCGCACAGGTCGTAACCCTAAGACTGGCGATACAGTTGAGCTTGACGGAAAGCATGTACCTCATTTTAAACCGGGTAAAGAATTACGCGACCGCGTGAATGAAAGTATTGCCTAGTTAACTTAGTGGAGTAGTTACTTGTTTAAGGTCTTAAAAATTATTCTGGTTGCGCTATGCCTAATTAGCGCATTTGTATTGGGTTCTCAAAATCCACAATTAGTACAAATTAATTATATTATTGCCAGTAATACATTACCTTTAGCTGTAATAATAAGTATTTGCTTTTTACTGGGTGTTTTGATCGGTTTTTTTATTAGCTTTAAATTATTTTCACAATTGAAGTGGCAAAACTATCGGTTGAAAAAGTTATTAGTACCTGAAGAAGATAAAAAAAGCTTGCTGCTAATAAAGACATTTAATTATGATTGAGCTTTTGTTTTTATTACTCCCTGTTGCAGCCGGTTACGGTTGGATTATGGGGAAAAACAGTGCTAAAAACCAAGCTCACTTACTTAATCGTCAGATTACCTCTGAATACAGTAAAGGCTTAAAGTTTTTACTCGATAGAGAAGAAGACCAGGGCTTAGAGCATTTAATTAACTTGCTTGAAGTTTCGGCTGATTCAGTCGAGCACTATTCTACACTTGCCACTATGTTTCGCCGTCGAGGTGAACTAGACCGCGCAATAAAAATCCATGAACTACTTTTAAAACACCCAAGCTTAAATGAACAACAAGCTGCAACAAGCCGTTTAGAACTTGCTGAAGACTATATTATGGCTGGTTTACTTGATGGTGCTGAAGAACATTTAGTCTGGCTAGTTAAAGCAGGGCATGTTGAAGCGCTCGAACCTATTATAACTTTGTATTCGCAAACTCGCGAATGGGAAAAAGGTATTAATATGTTTGAAGCCCATAGCGAGTTATTTTCTAAAGAACAGCAATTCAAAGCTATTGCTAATTTTTATTGCGAATCTGCTCTGAGTGATGATAATCCACAATTAATGAGAAAAGCAATTAGCTTAAATTATAAAGCAGTGCGTCCTCTGTACGAATTAGGTTTATTGGCTTATATAAAAGAAGACTACGTTAAAGCAATTTATTACTGGCGTGAACTTGTTACTCAATTTACTTTGTTTGCTCCGCTATTTATTGATCAGCTCGCACATAGTTATAAACAATTAAATTTAACGCATCAATTTCATGAGCTAGTAGGTGACTTGTTAGAAAAGGGCGGTGTATTAATAAAAATAAAACACTGCCAAGCTTTGCTAGAACAAGGGCATACAAAACAAGCTTTTGATTTTTTAACTGATAGTTTAAAACGTCAACCTACTATTCGTGGTTTTAGTTTTTTACTGCAATTGATGGGTGATCAAAACAAAAACACAAAAGAAGTACTGAATCAAATTGATAAATTGGTTACTTCTTACATAGCGACTAAACCTGACTTTCAATGTCAGCACTGTGGCTTTACTAGCTACACGATTTATTGGAATTGCCCTTCTTGTAAACATTGGGAAACTATTGTTCCAAGCAGAGGATTAGACGGATTTTAATAACCCCTTTAATAATACTGGATTTAAAGATGATCATTTTAGCAAATTAAACTGAGTGTTTACTTAGTTGAAATTTTTGTAAAACACAGTCTATATAAATTTCATTTATCAACACTTAAAATCACCTGCTGAAGATATCGCATTAGATCTATTTATAGTTACTTTATAGCCATACATTAGGATAGTTATGTCTTTTGAACACTCAAAAAAATTCTTATAGCATTAGATTACGACGATCAACAAATAGCTCTAGACTTTGTTAAGCAACTTTCACCAGAGACATGTCGCCTTAAAGTTGGCAAAGAGATGTTTACTTATTTTGGTCCTACTTTTGTTAAAGAACTAATTGATTTAGGCTTTGATGTTTTCCTAGACTTAAAGTTTCATGACATTCCTAATACAGTTGCAAAGGCTGTGACTGCAGCTGCAAAAATGGGAGTATGGATGGTTAATGTACATGCATCTGGTGGCTTTGAAATGATGAATAAAGCTAAAATGGCCCTAGAAAAATTTGGTGATAAAGCACCTTTGCTAATTGCTGTGACTGTTTTAACAAGCATGGATGAAAAAGAGCTTGAGCGTTTAGGTATTGATAAGCCGGCGAAAGAGCAAGTTATCTATTTAGCTAAACTTGCTCAAGAGGCTGGACTTGACGGTGTTGTATGTTCAGCACAAGAAGCTGAGGTACTTAAATCCGAGCTGGGGGAAAGCTTTAAACTTATCACTCCAGGTATTCGTCCAGAAGGGAGTGCAGCAGGCGATCAAAAGCGTATCATGACACCTAAGCAAGCCATTGATGCTGGTAGTGATTATTTAGTGATTGGACGGCCTATAACGCAATCTGAAAACCCTTTGAGAGTATTAACTGATATTAACAAGTCCATTGCTTAATTCAATAAAAGTAGTTGTTAAGTGCTATGCCCTTACTTAATTGGTATATTATGCTACATTAATAGTATCAAAATTCAGTAGGGGATCTATTTTGAAGTCGTTTTTTGGTTTGGTTTTCATTATTATTGCGGTTTTTTTAGTTAACAAGTATGTTCTTTCAAGTAAAGCTTATGATGGCGTGACAAAGGTTACAGATATTATTTCTAGCTACCCTATTAACGTATATGATTTTAAAAAGACGATGGCTGATTACGCTTATCATTTATGTTATAAAAATGAAGGCGTCTTAAGTAACCATAATATTAGTATAAGTGAATGTGTTGATAATCACGATGAGCGAAAACAAGACTGTGACAAAAAGGTATTTCGTTTAGCACCACTTAATCTAGAAACTAAAGAAGATGCGCTTGATTATTCCAGGCAATATACGCAATGCACTTTACCTTATAAGTATATTTTAGGTTGATACACTTTCATTAATATTTTAGGTTTAATAAACGATAAAAACCTTATTTTCAAATCAACTAATCTAAAAATTAAAGCGTTTAGTAAGTATACTAAACGCATTTTTGTTACTTCAAACGGATTGATTTTGCTTCAATATCTATTAACTCTTGTTTAAATAAGCCACCAATTGCTTTTTTATAATTAGCCTTACTGGTAGAAAACATCTTTTTTATTGCTTCAGGATCAGACTTATCACCAAGTGGAATAACACCGCCTTCGTTTTTAAGTTTTTGCATAATAGTTTCACCAAGGTCACTTACTTTTCCCATACCTGGCTTTTCTAGTACAACATCAATTTTTCCGTCGTCACGTACTTTTTGAATATATCCTTTAAGCTTTTGACCCACAAATAAGCTTTTAAATACCATATTGTAAAAAACAACACCGAAATGCGATTCTTCAACTAATACCTTGTAGCCAATATCTGTTTTGCCAGCAACAATTAAATCCACTTCTTGTAAGTGAGTATATTGTGGCTCATCTTTAGATAGGAAGCGATTAAAGTTGTTTGATGCACAAATACGTTGGCTTGCATTATCAAGGTACAGACGAACTAAATATGAGTGACCTTCCTGCATGCGTGGTTTTTGTTCGTTAAACGGGGTTAGTACATCTTTCTCAAGACCCCAATCTAAAAATGCACCAATACTATTAATTTCTTTAACGCGAAGCAGGGCATATTCACCTACTTGTGCGTGTGGCTTTTTAGTGGTAGCCGTTGCTAAGTTAGCGTTGTCTAAAAAGATAAATACACTAATGCTATCGCCCGCTTCAAGCTCATGTTTAATTTCTTGTTTTGGTAAAAATACTTCACCTAAATCATGGCCGTCTAAGTAAGCACCTTCGTTACTCACTTCTTTTACAAATAATGTTTGTGTGGTTCCTAGGTAACTCATAATTATTCCTGCTCAGGCTTTTTTTACGGCGCATTGGTGTATCGCCATCAATGTTCATCGGTGCTTTAATTGGTGCTGTAGGCTTTTTAGGTTTAGCTTTGCGCTTAAATGCAGGCTTTTTAACAGCGGCGGCTTTTTCTTTAGATTTGTCCCACGCTACCTCAGGTTTTTTCTCTTTTAAACCTTTAAACTTAGCTTTTAAGCTCTCTACGCTCGCAAATTTTAATTCGTCATTTAAAAATGCTTTAATAGCTAAATAACTTGCCCAATCTTTTGGGCCAACTAATGAGATTGCGTTACCTTTAAAGCCTGCTCGTCCTGTGCGACCTATGCGGTGTACATATTCTTCAGCGTGTTTTGGTAAATCAAAGTTAATAACATGCGTTACGCTTAGTAAATCTAAACCACGAGATGCAACGTCGGTGGTGATCAATATTTTAAAGTTTTCGCGACTAAACGAATCCATGATATCTAAACGTTTACTTTGCGTTAAATCACCAGCAAGCGCTACAGATTTGAAGCCTTTAGCATTAAGCGCTTCACTCAAACGGCTCGTGTCAGAACGCGTTGCTGTGAAGATAATACATTGGCCAACATCATCTTGGTTTAAAAAGTGCTCTAATAGCGCTTCTTTATGATCAAGGTGATCGGCAAGGTATAACGTTTGTTTAATATCGCTATGTTGCTCATTTGCTGCACTTAGCGTAATTTGCTTTGGTTTTTTTAATAGGTTGCGTGATAGAGCATCTACTTGTGCATGGTCAAGTGTTGCAGAAAACAATAACGTTTGACGTAAACGGTGATTAGCTTGCTCGTTAATCATTTTTAACTGCTCAGTAAAACCTAAATCTAAAATACGATCGGCTTCATCAAAAATAAGCAGTTCTAGTCCGCTCAATTGTAATGAGCGTTTTGTAATGTGATCAGCTAAACGCCCAGGTGTAGCAACTACGAATTGTGGGTCGTTTCTAAGTGCTTTTATTTGGTCATTAAAGTTTTCGCCGCCAAGTATTTTAACTGCCTTAATAGCTGTGCCAGCAATTAATAAACGCAGCTGAGTAAATACTTGCGTAGCAAGCTCACGCGTAGGAGCAACAATAAGTACACGAGGATCGCGTTTGCTGAGTGCTTTTTGTTTCATAACCCTTTGTACAGCAGGTAATAAAAACGCCAAGGTTTTGCCCGACCCAGTTTTAGACTGAGCGAAAATGTCATGCCCTGCAAGTGCGGTAGGCACTGCATGCGCTTGAATATCGGTGGGCTGGGTGATCCCTTGATGTGCTAGTTGTGTTTCAAGGCGTGTATCAATCCCAAGATCAGTAAACTGCAATGTGTGTTTCTCCAAAATGAGCAAATTAACTCTATAAATTTATCAGCGCATTATAGCTTACACAGCTAGGTCGCTAACAGTAAAAACCAATCTATAGCGCTATTTTTTGCAATTAAACTAAAAAAGCGTAAAATACGCGCCCCATATGCGCCGGATTTACGATTCGGTAAACGCCAATATTGGCTAACAAGGCAAAATAGGAAATATAATGACTGTTGTTCATAAAGATAATGTAACGGGCGATCACTTTGTAGTATGTGCGCTGTATAAGTTTGTAGGTTTACCTGAATTTGAAGCTATCCGTAAGCCATTACTAGAAGTGATGGAAGCAAATGAAGTACGCGGTACTTTATTGCTCGCTGCCGAAGGTATAAACGGCACTGTTTCTGCAAAACGTGAAGGGATAGACAACTTATTAGCATGGTTAGATGAGCAACCAAATTTAAAAAACATCGTTACAAAAGAATCTTACGACGATGAATGTCCGTTTTACCGCACTAAAGTAAAACTAAAAAAGAAATTGTAACGATGGGCGTTGAAGGCGTAGATCCGCTTAAAGTTGTGGGTAGCTATGTAAAGCCAAATGAGTGGAACGCACTTATATCTGACCCTGAAGTAATTTTAATTGATACACGTAATGATTACGAAATTGAAATTGGTACATTTCAAAATGCGGTTGATCCAAATACTAAAACCTTTCGCGAATTTCCACAGTGGGCTAAAGAAAACTTAGACCCTGAAAAACACAAAAAAGTGGCGATGTTTTGTACCGGCGGTATCCGCTGTGAAAAATCGACAGCCTACATGAAAGAGCAAGGTTTTGATGAAGTTTATCACCTTGAAGGCGGTATTTTAAAATACCTAGAAGAAGTGCCAAAAGAAGAAACCATGTGGGAAGGCGAGTGTTTTGTATTTGATAATCGTGTTGCGGTTGATCACGACTTACAAAAAGGCTCTTATGATCAATGCCACGCGTGTCGTATGCCAATTACAGAAGACGAAAAGTTAAAGCCTGAATACATGGAAGGCGTTTCTTGTCATCACTGTATTGAAGAAGTAACGGACGAACAACGCGCACGTTTTGCAGAGCGCCAAAAGCAAATAGAACTAGCGCAAGCGCGCGGTGAGGGCCATATTGGCAATGAGGCACAAGCTGTTTTACAGCAACGTAAAGAAGCTAAAAAAGCCCAAAAAGACGCTCAGCGCGGTAAATAATTTTTTACAATAAGTAGTACATTTAAAGAGTCTATTTAGGCTCTTTTTTTGTGCCCAAAGTTGTGCAGTAATTGTTTTCACACCCCGATGATAGTGTTAGTCTGCAAAATAGATTTAGTCATTTTAATGCGCATACAGGAAGGGATTTATGCAAGCCGAACAAGTTGAAATCGCACAATTTTTAGCACAACATCCTCCTTTTGATGACTTACCTCAAAAAGCGCTTAATGAGCTAGCTCAACAAGTAGAAGTGGCTTATTTCAGAGCTCAAACAGATATTTTGAGTTTTGGACAAGACATTTCTGATTTGTATGTAATTAGAAGTGGTTCTGTAGAAATGTATCGCCGAAATGGCGAACTGTACAATCGTTTGGCTACCGCAGGTATATTTGGTCAAATGGGTTTATTGATGAACCGTAAGGTACGTTTTCCTGCAATTGCTCTGGAAGATACGTTAGTATATTGCATAAATGTCGAGCTATTTAATCGTTACTGTGATGAGTTTGATGCGTTTGCTGATTACTTCGAAACAGACGGTAACGTGCGTTTGCATCAAGCTATTGTCGAGCAAGCCGATGGCAATGACCTGACAACCGCGAAGGTAAAATCATTAATTCACAGAGATGTAGTCACCGTAGATGCAACCTCTACGATACAAGATATCGCCAAATTAATGACCGAAGAGGCGGTATCGTCTGTGTTGGTAACCGATGTAAATAAACCCATAAATGATGACCCAGAAGAAGATGACGGACAAGTAGTTGGTATAATAACTGATAGGGATTTACGCACTAAAGTAGTGGCTAAAGGGCTTGATTTTAACACGCAAGCAAAAGAGATTATGTCCACTAACTTAGTGCTTTTAGATGCTAATGACTATATTTTTGAAGCTGTATTGGCCATGCTTAGAGATAACTTACATCATTTGCCAGTCGTACAGAAAAGACGCCCAATTGGAGTTATCTCTCTCTGATATTTTGCGTTATGAATCCCAAAGCAGCTTACTGTTAGTGCGTGGCATACTGGCTCAACAAACAATAGAGGATTTGGCGCATTATGCGCGCCAATTGCCCAATGTGTTTGTTCGTATGGTGAATGAAGATGCAAACTCACACATGGTTGGTACAGCCATGGCTGTTATAGGGCGTACATTTAAACAAAGACTACTTGTATTAGCAGAAGAAAAGTTTGGGCCACCTCCTGTGCCTTACTGTTTTATTGCTCTGGGCTCAATGGCTCGAGACGAGCAACTTATTGTAACCGATCAAGACAACGCGCTTATTTTAGATGACAGTTACGACGACGAAAAACATAACGCGTATTTTCAAAATATTGCCGATTTTGTGTGTGATGGCTTAGCGCAGTGTGGTTACACCTACTGTGATGGAGAAATTATGGCGTCGTTTAAAAAATGGCGTAAAACTCGCTCACAGTGGTTCGATCAATTTGCAGATTGGATAGCGCAGCCAAAACCACAAGCGCTGCTTAATAGCGCTATATTTTTTGATTTAGACGGTGTGTGGGGTAAAACTAAGTGGGCCGACGAGCTTAAAATATTTATAGCAAAACAAAGTAAAGTAAATCGCGTGTTTTTAGCTAATATGGCAGCAAATGCTAGAAATAGAACACCTCCACTTGGCTTCTTTAAAGGCTTTGTTATGGAGCATAATGGCCAACATAAGCGTTCAATGAACTTAAAGCGAAGAGGGACTGCACCTCTTTCTGATGTTATTCGCGTGCACGCATTAGCCATTGGTTCACGCAAACAAAACTCGTTTGAGCGATTAGAAGATATTATTGACGCAAAACTTTTACCACAGGGCAAAGCGCAAGATTTACGTGATGCACTTGAGTACATTGCCATGATGCGAATTCGCCATCAAGCGTGGCAAATAGAGAAGGGCGAAGAGCCCGATAACGACTTAGACCCACATTTACTTTCTCCGTTCGAGCAACGAAACTTAAAAGAGGCATTCGCTATTTTAGAAAAAGCACAAAGCTATTTAAAATTTAGCTACACAGCAAACTCTGGTATGAAGTAGCCTATGAATCCGCGTAATCATAAAGCAATTAATTGGCAAGCTAGGTATAACGAGCTTGCAAATAGCACCAAAAATAAACTCTTAAAACACTTTTATGCGGGTGCTTATAATCAAGACAAAGCTGCAATAAAAGACGTACCTTTTGTAGCAATGGATTTTGAAACAACAGGCTTAAATAGCCAAAATGACGATATAGTGAGTGTTGGTTTAGTGCCGTTCAATTTAGAGCGCATTTATTGTAAGCACAGTCGGCATTGGGTTGTGCAGCCTAGGCGTAATCTTCATGAAGAGTCTATTTTAATACATGGAATAACGCACTCTGAGGTAAATGAGGCCCCTGACTTTAATCAAATTATAGAGCCTTTACTTGAAGCGCTCAGTGGTAAAGTTGTCGTGGTGCATTACGCTGCAATAGAGCGCCACTTTTTAAACAATGCTTTATTACTAAGACTTAAAGAAGGGATTGAGTTTGCACTGGTAGATACAATGGAAATAGAAAAAAGAGCACTAAAAGCAAGGCAAGGGTTATTAGGGCGGCTGTTTAACACAAAATTAGGTTCTCTTAGACTAACAGATTGCCGTGCGCGTTATTCTCTACCTGCATATCAAAATCATAATGCGTTAACGGATGCACTTGCTACTGCAGAACTTTTACAAGCGCAGCTAAGTTATCATTATCGTGTAGACACGCCCATTTCAGAGCTGTGGCTCTAGCTTTTAATGACAAAAAAAACGCCGCAAAAATTGCGGCGCTTTCGTTACAGTTAAAAGTATTACTAGCTAAAAGTATTACTTAACTGGGCGAGGCTCAGTTCGTAAACCTAAAACTAAGCTTAAACACATAAATAATAGTACAATAGTAAATGGCAAGCCTGTAGAGACAGCGCCTGCTTGTAGTGCTTCAATTGCTTGTGTGCCGCCAATCCAAAGTAAAGCTGCTGCAATTGCGCCCTCAACCGATGCCCAAAATATACGTTGTGGTACCGGTGCATCAATTTTACCGCCAGCGGTAATTGAATCAATTACTAATGAACCAGAGTCAGATGACGTAATGAAAAATACCAACACTAATAAAATTGCAATAAACGATAAAATATTAGATAAAGGTAATTCATCAAGCATTTGGAACATAGCTAAAGGTACTTCAGTTAAACCATTAGTGCCTAACGCACCAACACCATTAACTACTTGATCAATCGCAATACCGCCGTAAATAGACATCCATAAAACAGTAACTAGAGTAGGGATAAGTAAAACCGCAATTAAGAATTCACGAATTGTACGACCCCGTGATACACGCGCGATAAACATACCTACAAACGGTGACCAGGAAATCCACCAAGCCCAGTAAAACACAGTCCAACCATGCATCCATGTTTCGTCTTCACGACCGTGAGGATTACTCAATGGAATAATATTTTCTACATAGCCCATCACGGTAGTTGGTACATTACCCATTGCTACAGCAAAGCCTACTAAACAAACAAACAATAATAATGAAAACGCAATTAGCATATTTACATTACTTAGCAGTTTCACACCACCGTCAATACCACGAACCACAGAGACAATGGCTAAAAGTGTTACACCCGCAATAACTAGAATTTGAGAGCCAATGCCACCTTCTGTACCAAATACATGGTTAATACCTGCAGAAGCTTGTTGCGCACCTAAACCTAAAGATGTTGCAAGGCCAAATAACGTAGCAAGTACAGCTAAGATATCAATGATATGACCAGGCCAACCCCAAGCTCTATCACCTAATATAGGGTAAAAAATAGAACGAATTGAAAGCGGTAAACCTTTGTTATAGGTAAAAAATGCAAGAGATAAACCAACAACAGCGTAAATAGCCCAAGGGTGAAGACCCCAATGAAACATTGTTGCGCCCATTGCTAATTTTGCAGCTTCTGGTGTATTAGCGGCTACATTAAGCGGTGTTTCGTACCAACCAGTAAAGTAAGCAACTGGTTCAGCAACGCCCCAAAACATAAGGCCGATACCCATACCAGCAGCAAATAACATAGCAAGCCATGAAACGCGAGAGTGAGAAGGTTTAGCGTCATCACCACCAAGGCGAATATTACCGTAAGGAGAAACAATAAGTGCCAAACAAAAGAGTACAAAGAAGTTAGCAGCCCACATAAATAGGGCATCAAAATTATTAATAATATCGGTCTTGATACTATCAAGCGCTGTTTTTGCAGTTTGTGGGTCGGTAACAAGTATGGCGATTAAAAAGATGACAATCAGGCCCGCACTAGTTCCAAAAACAGGGTTGTGAATATCAAACCCCCACTTTTGTACGTTGTCCTGACCTACGGTGTAATCCGTGTTGTCAATACTATATTTGTCATGATTTTCCTTCATGCAATACCTCTTTAGTTGTCCTAACAAGCCAAAATAAATTCGGCGTCATATCGAATTACATTAGTCTTTAAATATTAAGTAAAAAGTAATACCGTAATTATTTGAAGACTAACTAATTTGAAGCGTGATCATACAGCTAGCAGTGTATGAGTTAAATATTAAATGTAAATGAATTTGTATTTAAAACGCTGTTTATATGGCCAAATTCATGATTCTTTCATTTAAAAGCCTTAAATTTAAAAATTCAGTGAACGTTAAAATTTAGTTTGCTATTAAAAGTATTAATTTACTTGGTTAAGTAAAAAAAGATCGTTTTTAAGTAGCTTAATTAATGCTTAAATATTAGGGCTTGTTAGTCTTTTAGGATTGAAATTTATTAAATCTAGGCGCAATTTAATCGCTCCTAGTTTTATAGCTTAGCGGTTCGGTAACAGCTTATGCGTTATTTTTCATGCTTGCATGCTCGTAAAAATAATCAAAAGCCGGCTAGCAAAGAGCAAATTTCTCTTCAAAGCTATTATAAATTAATAAGCCGATAAGCATCTTTAATCAAGTTGTAATATGAATATGATTTAACACAAGATTAGGGCATGTTGAATTTTGGCGATTGAATTTACAGTAGTATGTTTGGTTTTTAGGCAAGGCAGAACCTATGCAGTGTGGTCATTCCCCATAAATAGGCGATAACGCTGCATAAATACCAAACATACACTGCCCTTTGGGTTCTTTCTAGGGACGATTAACTCTTTGTTACTCGGTTTTTACTTAGCCCACTAGGTTACAAACCTCGTGCCGCGATTTAATCGCCCCTAGATTGAACAAATTTCAATCCAAAAAGCTCAGCATGCCCTAAGCTATATTTTATAAATAGATAGGCAAAGGATTAATACTATTATGCGTGAAAGCGTTACAAACGATACCAATCAAAACGAACTTGTTAAACGCTTTTGTAGCGTTAGAGACGAAAGCCTAGCCATTATCGAACCACTCACTGTAGAAGATTGCCAATTACAAGCTATGGCTGATGCCAGTCCTACTAAATGGCATTTAGCGCATACCACGTGGTTTTTTGAAACGTTTTTACTTAGTGTTCATTGTAAACAGTACGCAGTGTTTAACCCTCACTATAAAATGCTTTTTAATTCTTACTACAATGGGATTGGAGAGCAATTTAAACGGGCAAACAGAGGAAGCTTATCTAGGCCAGGTTTAGATGAAGTGCTAGCTTACAGAGAACATGTAGATAGCCGTGTGATTGAATTACTTAAGACTGACGTTAACCCGCACATTAAAGATATTATTGAACTTGGGTTACACCACGAGCAACAGCATCAAGAACTAATGCTTATGGACATCAAATATAACTTTTCAGTAAATCCAATATTTCCTCAATATAAAACATCGCTTTTAAATAGCCAAAAAAATCAGCTGATATTAAACCCCTTAATTTTATCAATTTTGAACAAGCCATTATTAATATTGGCACAAATGCCGACGATGAATTTGCATATGATAACGAGTGCCCCAAACACCAAGTACTAATTCATCCATTCAGTTTTGCTAATAGATTGGTCACTAATGGTGAATATTTAGACTTTATAAATGCCGGTGGATATAGCAATCCACAATATTGGTTAAGCGACGGTTGGGCGCATATTCAAAACACTCGTTTAACGCATCCATTATATTGGCATTACATAAATAACGAATGGTTTGAGTTTACACACTATGGATTGCAGCCTTTAAATTTAAGTGCTCCCATCAGCCATGTTAGTTATTTTGAGGCCAGCGCCTACGCTAATTTTGTAAAGGCTCGCTTGCCTACAGAGTTCGAGTGGGAATATGCAGCTACAAATACACCTTCAACAGACACTAATAATAACTACCTAACACCACAACAAGCAAAAGATGATACTGAAATAAACCAGTTAACGGATTCATGTTGGCAATGGACAAACAGTGCATATTTGCCATACCCCGGTTTTAAGCCTATTGAAGGAGTAGCAGGGGAATACAATGGTAAATTTATGAATAACCAAATGGTGTTACGTGGTGGGTGTGTGTTTACCCTCAAAACCATTTACGACAAACATACCGAAATTTTTATTACCCACATCAAGCGTGGATGTGCAGCGGGATAAGACTAGCTAAGGATATAGTATGAGCCAAGTAACAGCGATTAAACAAAGTAACATAACCGACACTGAATTTTTAAACGACGTGATAAGCGGATTAACTCAACAACAAAAAACGCTTCCGTGTAAGTATTTTTACGATGATAAAGGTGCTGCATTATTCGAGCAAATAACATCCTTACAAGAGTATTATGTTACACGTACGGAGTTGTCTATTTTAGAGCAATACTCGCAGTCAATTGCTCAAATGCTACCTGAAAACCTCTCTATTATTGAGCCTGGGTGTGGTTCGGGTAAAAAGGTCGCGTATTTATTAGCGCACATGGCAAACGTAAAAACCTTCGTACCATTTGAAATTTCTGAGGAGATGCTCAGTTATTCACTTGCACATTTGTCGCCATTATTTCCAGATTTGGCAATTTCGCCATTACTAGGAGACTTTACACATAATCAAATGGTTAAACAGCTAACCAAAGACACCGCTTTAGATAGTCAAACCAATTTGGTGTACTTTCCGGGCTCGACTCTTGGCAATTTTTCTCCAGTTAAAGCCATCGAGATTATGAATAATTTCCATCGCTTATGCGGTGTAAACGGTTATGTATTAATTGGGGTTGATTTAGTTAAAGAGCGCCAAGTGTTACTTGATGCATATAACGATAAAGCGGGAGTTACCGCCGCATTTAATAAAAATTTACTACAACGTATTAATAACGAGCTAAACGGCATATTTAATATAGATAACTTTAGCCACGAGTCACGCTTTAACGAGCAACATAGCCGTATTGAAATGCATTTAGTAAGTAATTGCACTCAAAGCGTGATTATAAATGATCAGCAAATAGACTTTATAGAAGGTGAAAGTATCCATACAGAAAACTCTCACAAGTACACGCTCGAGTCGTTTAAGCAGCTAGCAGCGCAAGCTAATTTAAAGTTAGAGCAAACATGGCAAGACGATAGTAACTATTTTGCATTGTGCTTGTTAAGACCGCTATAAACGTTTACTTAATATGTTTAGGGCGTGTTGATCTTTGATAGTTGAATTTGCAGCAATATGTTTGGTTTTTAGGCAAAGCAGAGCCTATGAAGTGTGGTTATTCCACATAAATAGGCGATAATGCAGCATAAATGCCAAACATGTGCTGCCCTTCGGGCTGAGGGATCCCCACTTTATCCAGCGGCCTCTTTTTGATAATTAGAAATAAAGTTTTTTAAACTTTTTTCTATATAGCTTTGTGTAATACGTCTCTTACATAGCTTTATGACTTGCTTGGCTAAGGTTAAAAATGAAAGAACTCGGCGATTCTTAACACTATTTGCTTGAAATTTTATATGCCACTTTCTTTTTTCTGCTTCACACCCTATAAACCATAACGCAGTGCTCGCTATTGTGGCTATCAAGCATAATATTCCTATTCTATTTATGCCGGTGCTTTTACTAAAACGCCACGAAAAACCATATCTCAAACTTTTGTCATCGCGGAAATTTTGCTCTATTTGCATTCTTTTACTATATAAACCAACTACTCGCTTACTCGTCATTGTATTGTCTGATGTCGCGAGTAACCATGGCTCTTTCGCTAAGTTTTGATACATTTTTGTATCTTTCGTAAATCTGCTTTTTCCTTTTCTTCCTTTATTTTTTCCATGATATACGTGTAAAAATGCATCGCATGCTGTCGGGCTGGACTGAGTTAGTCTTGCTTGACCTAACGCCTTTGGTATATCGCTGGCACCAGCCCTAAGTTGTTTTAATGTATGCCATTGTGATTGCATGGCTAGTTTACACTTCATTGAGCCTCTTAATCGACCTATCATATGCCAACCAAGTTCGCGTACTTTACTATACCAAGGCGTAAGAAAGCCGCCGTCTGTTACAATATAGACACTAGGATGTCGTCCAAGCACTTCATAAAGTTCATCTAAAAACAGGCTGTTGGTTGCTGGGCTATCAAAATTCTTCTGCTCAACAATCATGTTATAAATCACGATAGAGCGCCCATCCACAAGTAAGCTTGCTCGCAGTAAGTGATAGTCGTGACCACAGGCACCGCTCCAGTCAACGGCAATTGCAAGCATTGGTAAAGAGTCGATAATAGGATGAGCTAATGCTTTATAGATAGCGACCCTTTCATTGTAGAGGTGAGTATTTTTTAAGAAGCGATCAACGCGTTTTATTTTATGTTTTACATCCACAGCGCCAGACAAATTTCTGCCGATTTCAGTTAAGGTAAGTTTATTACCCGAAATTAATGCATTACTGCAGCTTAGTAATGTTTTTACTCTGGCATTATTGAATGGCGCTAATGCATGTTTAAAGTACTTATGGCAAACTGATGTGTCAGGCATAGCAGTTGTGACTTATGTGGGTTGTGGTGATTTACATAAGATCATAAATTGCTGTGCCTGTCACGTTTTGGGGATTCGTCAGCCCTTCGGGTTCTGCCTAGGGGCGATAAACTCTTTGTTGCTCGATTTTTACTTAGCCCACTAGGTTACAAACCTCGCGCCGCGATTTAATCGCCCCTAGATTGAACAAATTTCAATTCGCAAAGGTCAACACGCCCTAGTAAATGACAACTTTAGCATTGTTAAACTCATAATTTAGCAATGCGCCATTATTTGATTGCTGTATAAGCTTAACTTTATTTAAACCATGTAGTCTAAATAGCAGAGGGGCAATAACAGTTATTGCTGAGCCCGTTGCACTGTCCTCATTTACTCCAAACTGGGGTGCAAAGTATCTAAAATGCGCTATGGCATTTTTCTTGTCTTTATTTTTTATACTAAGGGCAATTACTGCATTTTTGTGGAGTTTACTCAAAGCTTTAAAATCAACGTGTAAGCTTTTTAAATCGTCTTTTTCAACGTCTTTACTAAATTCTTCATTAAATAATACAACCGTATAACCGTTTTTATCGCCGGTACTGTAGGCTGCTTTTATTGCTGATGAAAACACACTTTTTAACTCACCTGCAGCTAATTCGCTTTTTTTAGGCTCTATGCTTTTTAGTAATAACTGGGCGCGTTGTTTTTTTACTCTTATAGTAAAACGCTCATGACTCATTGATGTAAGTACTTCTGGGCAATAACCAAAATGCTTTATTAAAAAATTAGCGGCCGCTAAAGTACCATGTCCACAGCGTTTAATTTCACTTGTTTGGTTAAACCAGCGAATATTACAATGGCGTTTAGTTATCTCATTTTGATTTAAAAATACGGTAGCAGGGTGGTTTGATTGTGATGCAATATATTGCATTGTTTTTGATGTTAACCCATTTTTATAAATAACAATTAAAGCACTAGAGCCTTTTAAGTTATTTGCAGGGCTATAAAAAACAGATTCGGTGGAAGTGAGTTTTATAAAGCGAAGCGCAAGCCATTTGGGCTTACGCTTCGTTAAACAAAGAGTGTTAACCTTTGCTTGCATACGCGTCGTTATGAACGCCCGCAGCACGACCTGATGGATCTGCATTGTTTTGGAACGATGCGTCCCATGCAAGTGCTTCAGGAGTAGAACACGCTACCGATTTACCATGTGGTACACATTTAGCTGATGCATCACCAGGGAAATGCGATTCAAAAATAGTACGGTAGTAGTAAGCTTCTTTTGAATCTGGCGTATTAATAGGGTATTTAAATTTAGCATTTGCAAGCTCTTGATCGCTTACTTGCTCGTTTACAAACTCTTTTAACGTATCAATCCAGCTGTAACCAACACCGTCTGAAAATTGCTCTTTTTGGCGCCATAGCACTTCATCAGGTAAGTAACCTTCAAAGCCTTCACGTAAAATGTGTTTTTCAATTTTGCCATCTTTACACATTTTAGCTTCAGGGTTGATACGCATAGCAACATCAACAAATTCTTTATCAAGAAACGGTACACGTGCTTCTACGCCCCATGCTGCCATTGATTTATTAGCACGTAAACAGTCAAACATATGCAGTTTTGATACTTTACGGTTTAGCTCTTCATGAAACTCTTGTGCGTTAGGGGCTTTATGGAAGTATAAGTAACCACCAAATAGCTCATCAGCACCTTCGCCAGATAACACCATTTTAATGCCCATTGCTTTAATTTGGCGAGCCATTAGGTACATAGGTGTAGAGGCACGAATTGTTGTTACGTCGTAGGTTTCTATGTGGTAAATCACTTCACGCAGAGCATCAATACCTTCTTGAATGGTAAAAATGATAGGGTGGTGAATAGTACCAATCATGTCAGCTACTTTTTGGGCAGCGGCTAAATCAGGTGAACCCTCAAGGCCTACTGAAAAAGAATGAAGTTTAGGCCACCATGCATCGCTTTCATCGTTATCTTCAATACGTTTTGCAGCAAAACGCTGGGTAATAGCAGAGATAACCGATGAGTCTAAACCACCAGAAAGTAATACACCGTAAGGCACGTCACACATTAGCTGGCGTTTAACGGCCGCTTCTAATGCATCTTTAACGTCTTGCGCTTGTGCGCTGTTATCTTTAACTGCATCAAATGTTTCCCAATCACGCTTGTAATAAGGCGTCATTTTTCCGTCTTTGCTGTACAGGTAATGCCCTGGTGGAAATTCTTCAATATGCTTGCAAATTGGAGAAAGAGCTTTTAGCTCAGAAGCAACGTAGAAGTTACCGTGCTCGTCGTGACCAGTGTAAAGCGGGATAATACCAATATGGTCACGGCCAATTAAGTAAGCGTCATTTTCTTCATCATATAAACAAAATGCAAAAATGCCATTTAGATCATCTAAAAAGTCAGGCCCTTTTTGTTTATAAAGTGCTAAAATAACTTCACAGTCTGATTGAGTTTGAAAAGTAAAATCAACATCTAGCTCTGCTGCAAGTTCTTTATGATTATAAATCTCGCCATTAACCGCTAAAATATTTGTTTTTTCAGGATTGTATAAAGGCTGTGCACCGCTTGATACACCAACAATAGCTAAACGCTCATGCACTAAAATAGCTTTTTCAGATGCGTATACACCAGACCAATCTGGACCTCGGTGTCTAAGCAGCTTTGACATTTCAATTGCTTGGGTACGCAATTGAGTGGGATCAGATTTTATATCTAATACCCCAAAAATTGAACACATAGTAACTCCTCATTCCTATTATGTGTGCAGCAAAGCCAATTTGCTGTGCTGCGAAACCTTGTTTTATCAGAAAAAATTACTCAAGTCACATAGCTTTTACAATTAATTAAGAATAATTTATGCACCAAGTTATATTTAACTGCACCAAAGTGGTTAATGTGTGGTGCCTGCTGCTATTTTTACGTCACTATTATTGTTCAAAGCTTGCGCAACCATCACTTTCAGAGCGTTAATAACGGTTTCCTCACTCATGCTTGGTGCGCCATTGTGGTGCACAGCTTGGCTTGGTAAATAAGGAATATGCACAAAGCCACCTTTCATTACAGCGCAGTGATCATTTATGTAATGCATAAGACCATACATAACGTGATTACACACATACGTGCCTGCAGTATTCGAAATGGCAGCTGGTATATTACTGTTGTGCAATGCTTGTAACATGCGCTTTATTGGTAAGTTTGTGAAATAGGCATCAGGGCCATTTTTTTCTATTGGTGTATCGACAGGTTGATTACCTGCATTGTCTTTAATACGTGCATCATCAACGTTTATTGCTATTCGCTCTATTGATATTTCACTGCGCCCACCTGCTTGGCCTATACACAAAACAACCGCCGGATTGTGCGACTCAATGGCGCTTATAAGCTGACTGATAGACGTATTAAACTCACAGGCAAGTTCTAGTGTGCATATTTTGTGTTTCATGATGATAGTTTCATCAAGTTTTTGCACTGCTTGCCAAGAAGGATTTATAGCTTCGCCACCAAAAGGCGCAAAGCCGGTTATTAATACACACGCCATTGAAGAAGTTGATTTAGTCATTAAACACCAAGCTATACATTAAAATAATATTAACGGCGAGTAAGGTAACTGCCGTCGGAATTTGAACCTTTATTACATGGTACTTATCTTTTAAGTCTAAAAGAGCGGCAGGAATAATATTAAAATTGGCTGCCATCGGCGTCATTAACGTACCGCAATAGCCGCTATACATACCTAGCGCAACCAAAGGTGCAGGGCTTGCGCCATGACCTTCAATTAAAAATGGCATCGCAATACCAGCAGTCATCACTGGAAATGCAGCAAACGCGTTACCCATAATCATGGTAAAAAATGCCATACCTATACAATACAAAACAACCAGCATAAAACGGTTATCAGGGGCTATAAATAAAGTAACTAGTTCTTTAATTGAGTCGCCTGTTTGCGCCACAATAAATACCCCACCAAGCATGGCTAGCATTTGCGGTAAAATGGCTGCCCAACCAATAGAATCTACTAAACGGCGTGATTCGCTTACGGCTTGAACAGGGCTACCACCGGTTATTTTCCAGCCAACAAGTAATGCAAAAATACAAGCAATGGTTAAAGATGCAAGTGTTAAGTGGCGTTGATCAAGTAAGTAAACATTGTTTATAGCTACATTATCAAATAGTACAGTAAAGACTACGGTAACAATTGGGATCATTAAAGCGGGAATAAATAACTTATTACCTAGAGTCTTAGCGCTTTGGTTTTGAACCTGCTCGCTGGGAATAGAGTAACTTCCCATAGAAACTAAATTTAAGCCGGCTAATAAAGCAATGAGTAATACGCTAATGCCCACCATTAAATACGTTATTTGTGCACCAAGAGTTGCAATAGCAAAATCACCAAATAAAAAGCTACTGCCAAATAAAAACCAAAATAGGGCGGTTGTAAGCCTTTTGGGATGATTTTTGTCTTGCAGGGTACGTACTACTAAAAACATTACCATGATGCCAATAAGCAGGTATATGTTTTCAATAGTCACGAGTGCAGTGCTTGTATGCGATACATCGGCGTCAATTACTTTACTCATAGTATTGGCTCCGGTGCATTGTACTTTTGAACCGCTTTTGCAATTTTACTTTCGAGTCGAGCTAGTCTAAATAAATGTATAACTAAAGCGCATATTGCAGTAGGGATTGCCCATAGACCAATATGCAGTGGTTCAATACCGGTTATACCGTTTTCTTTTAAAAATGCATCCATAAGTAAAACAGCACCAAAGGCTATAAATATGTCTTCACCAAAAAATACTGCAATGTTATCAACTGCCGCCGCATGGGCGCTGATCATGTCTTTTACGGGTTTAGGCAATTCGCCATATTTATTTGTAGCAGCTCCTAATGCCATAGGAGCAAGCAAAGGGCGAACCGTTTGTGCTTGTCCACCGAGTGACAGTAAACCAAGTGCAGCCGAGCATTCTCTAACAATAAAATAAAGAGCGAGTATACGCGCGCTGGTGGCTGTTTTAATTTGTGAAATCCAATCGCGCGCACGTTGTTGTAATCCATAACGTTCAAGCAGTGCAATAACAGGTAAAATTAAAATGAAGCTCGCTAATTGGCGCGAGTTCATAAACTTTTCGCCAAACGTTTGCAGCAAGCTGATAAAATCAAGATTGACAGCCCAGCCGGTCGCAAGTCCTGCAAAGGTAACCACTAGTAAAGGGTTAAAGCGCAGTGCAAAACCGATAACTACAACAGGAATGCCAATAAGCGGCCAATAATTTAAATCGAACATAGTTTTCCTATTTATTTTTAGAATGTTTTTATAGGTTATTTTTAAGTGCAAGGCTCAATTGATGCAGGTGTCCGTCAAGTTTCTGCTTCGCCTTTGCTGCTTCTTCAAACGTTACATATTTAAACTCAACAGTATCTAAAGGTCTAAATTGTGCAAATTGATGTAAGTCGGCTTCAATAACAGTGCCTAAAAGCGGATAGCCCCCTGTGGTTTGGCCATCATTTAGTAACACAATAGGCTCTCCATTTGGTGGTAGTTGAATACTCCCAGGACTCACCCCTAATGATGGCAAAGAGTGCGAATGTGCCAAATTATTTTTATGCTCAAGCCTTACGCCCATTCGGTTGCTGTTACTACTAACTTTAAATGCGGTAGATACAAAGTTGCTAAGTAAAGGCTGGCCTAATAAATTAGCATGAGGACTTTGGTGCAGCCGTATAAGCTTGCGCTGGGCGGGGGCCATTGCGCCTACTTTTATAAACTCTCCATAATAAGGAGTAATAGGTATTTCATCACCAGTGGTGAGAGCTCTACCTTCAATACCAGCAAAACACGCGTTTAAATCTGTAGATTTAGAGCCCATAACCTCAGTATTTTGTATACCGCCTTTCACTGCTAAATAAGCTCTTAAGCCGGCTCTACCAGTAGCAAAGCTCAGTACTTGTTTGTTTTTTACTGCATATGTCCAGCCAGGATAAATTGCATGTCCATCGAGGGTTGCTTGCAAATCGGCACCATGCAGTGCAATTACTGTGTCGCAGGTAAATTCAAGCTCGCACAAACCAACGGTTATTTCTAAAACGGCATCATTGTCGTTATTGTTAAGTAATCTATTAGCAATTATTTGTGCAATAGGGTCCAAGCTACCCGCTTTGCTTACACCTAAATGGCGGTAGCCTTCACGGCCAAAATCTTGAATTGTAAGCAATACACCACTTTTAAGTACTTTAATCATGATTTGCTCCTTTATTAACGAGCGGAACAAATTCAAGCGTATCGCCTGGTTGAATTAAACAAGGTTGCTCAGAGGTCGAATCAAACAAAGCAGTGTCTGTATGACCTATTATGTGCCAACCACCAGGGGTATCTGCGGGGTAAATTCCGGTTTGTGCAGCACCTATCGCAACAGAACCTTTAGGAACTTTAATGCGTGGCTCATCACGTCTTGGTGTATGTAATTGCTCATTTAAGCCATGTAGGTAAGCAAAGCCGGGCTGAAAGCCTAGAAATAAAACGTGGTACTTGGTTTTACTATGAATATTAATAACTTCATCGGCACTTAAATTATGATAACGAGCCACGTAATTAATATCCTCACCCTTGTAGGTCGTTTCGATTAAGTGATGCTGCCCCTTAAATGTACTCGTTTTAATGTCATTCCACAGCGAAGGTAGCACTTGTAACCACTTTTTTAAGTGTTTATCTGATTTTAAATAAAGAGTGAGCGAGTTCATGGCTGGCACCAAATCGCTAAATTCATCAGTGCTTTTACAGTGGCTAGTTAAAGCCCAAATTTTCTTTTGAATAGAGAGTCTATCTTTAGCGTTTAAATTCGATGCATCAAACAATAAACTACTGTTTGTTAATGCATAAATATGAGGAGTTGGCTTCATTAAATAAACCTATTTGTACAACATAATTTAAACGTAACACAGTTTTATTAATTTATTTATACCATTGCGACTAAGTAGTTATGTTTATTTGCTCAGCTTGGTTTAAGAGTGTTTTTATATTCAATTAATCGTATTTAACTTATTGAGGACCAAAACTTAATACGCTTCGTACTAAATAAGTAATTAGGTTGAAATGAAAATTAAGGTAAGGAGGTCTTAATTAGCACGCACTTGTTTATGAGGTACTTTATGAAACACCAGCATTTATTATATTTATCAGGCGCTGCTATTATATTTAGCGCAGGCAGCTTTGCTTTATCTATGGAAAAGGTAGAACACAGTAATGTAGAAGCCACCATGCATGTAGAAACCATTGTACTGGGGTCTGGTTGTTTTTGGGGAGCTGAAAAACGCTACGAAGCGCTTAATGGCGTTATAGATGCTGAGTCGGGTTACGCTGACGGCAAGGGCTTTAAAGCAACGTACAGAAACATTACTGATCAGTCTCGTCGTTTTGACGAGAACAATTATGCTGAAGTTGTACAAGTTATGTATAACAGCAATATAATTTCAGCAGAAGATCTATTAAAAAACTATTTTGAAAGTCACGATCCTACGCAAAAAAATCGCCAAGGGAACGACATCGGTACGCAATATCGTTCAATCGTATTAACGACTACCGATGCACAAGCTAAAGTTGCTGAGCAAGTTAAATCGCAATATCAGCAGCTTTTAACTGATGCGAGCTACGGCAAAATCGAAACGGTTATTAAACCACTTACAGGTTTTGTATCGGCAGAAGAGTATCATCAAAATTATTTAGAAAAAATCCCAATGGCTATTGCCCAGATCATTCTACCGGTGTTGTTTTTAATAAAACACCCGTAGAAAAAGTAGATAACACTGCTTTAATAGCAGGCAAGCAAATCGTAGTCTTAGATTCACGTGAATACTGCCCATACTGTGAAAAATTTAAAAAAACAGTCGCAAATGATTACAAAGGCACAATACCAATGTCGTTTCGCCATGCTGACCAGCTTGATGATTTAACTATTAAGTCAGCCACATGGGCAACACCGACCATTTTGTTTTTAGAAAATGGCGTTGAGGTATATGGCCGCCAAGGCTATGCAACACCTGAAGAGTTTTATAAAGCATTAGGCGCATTCAAATTAGGTAACAGTGATGCTTATAAAGTTGCATTCGATGCACGAACAGATAGGCCCTATTGCAAAGAATACAAAGAGTTTAAAAATACACCTGATGGTACTTTTGTTGATAAATTAAGTGGAGAGCCTCTATTTGATACAAGCGATAGGTTTAACTCAGGTACTGGTTGGTTGTCATTTACTCATCCAGTAAAAAACAACGTAACACAGCATGACGATAGCAGCTGGGGCATGACACGTATTGAGCTTCGCTCTAAAAGTACAGGTATACACTTAGGGCATTTATTTCCAGGTGAAGGCCCAAGAGGGCGTGATCGCTACTGTATTAATGCAACCGTTCTTGATTTTGTACCAAGAGATAAAAGCTAAATAGCTAAATAAAAAGCCTGGTTTAAAGCCAGGCTTTTTGCATAAAACAAAATAGTTTTATCATAATCCCCGTAAATTTGTTAAAGTTTGATTGGCTTAAATCCGGCAGCAATATATTCTTTAGGTTATTAATGAATCTATTATCAAAAATAGCTAAGCAGTCAATTTATCTACCTTTTATTTTTCTGTTCTTAATGACCAACGCTAAATCAGCCACTCATTATGTAGTGGGTGTTGAAAATATAGAATACCTTCCGTACTTTGACGGTAGTGGGGCTGATAGCAGTGACTATTATGGCTTTAGTCAAAAATTACTTACCTTGTTTGCTCAACAGCACGATTTCAAATTTGAGTTCTACACATTACCAATTAATCGTCTCTATAAAGAATTTATTGACCACCATCATGTTGATTTTAAATACCCAGATAATCCTCAATGGAAACCAAGTTATAAAGCTTCCTTTGGTGATTTAAATGAAATTATTTATTCGCAGCCAACCGTTGTAACTAAAACGGGTATTGCGAGTTTAAATAAAAATATCACTATTGATGAATGCGTTAGTTTTGCAACGGTGAGAGGGTTTACGCCTCAAAGCTTTAAACTATTAATGAACAACGAAAACGTTGAGTTAATTGAAACCGCTAATGTAAGGGAATTGATCAGGGCGCGAGCATACTTTGTTAAAAATGTTAACCAAAAAGAAGTTCTTCTCTAAAATGTATTAGTTCAGACAAGATCTGACAATTCAACTTGAAAAAGTGAGAGTTACCCGTTTTGATAAAGGTGTCGAATCTTTAAATCAAAACAAACAAAAAGGTAACTCTCATGTTGCATACTAACAATCCAATCATAAAACACAAAGCTGGTTTACTTAACCTTGCCGAAGAACTAGGCAATGTATCAAGAGCCTGTAAAGTCATGGGCGTATCACGAGATACATTTTATCGTTATCAAGAACTCGTTAATGAAGGTGGTATTGATGCATTAATCGAAAAGAACCGCCGTACACCAAATATAAAGAATCGCGTTGACGAAGAAACAGAGCAAGCCGTCATTAACTATGCAGTTGACTATCCTGCTCACGGTCAACATAGAACCAGCAATGAGCTTCGTAAGTTAGGCGTGTTTGTCTCAGGTAGTGGTGTTCGTTCAATCTGGTTGCGTCACGATTTAGAAAACTTCAAAAAACGATTGAAAGCATTGGAAAACAAAGTCGCTAATGAAGGCATTATTTTATCTGACGCTCAAGTTGCTGCGCTAGAAAAGAAAAAACATGACGATGAAGCCTGTGGTGAAATTGAAACAGCGCATCCCGGTTATCTTGGCTCACAAGACACATTTTATGTTGGTAACCTTAAAGGTGTTGGTCGTATCTATCAACAAACCTTTGTGGATACCTACAGTAAAGTCGCCTTTGCGAAGCTCTACACAACGAAAACGCCAATTACAGCGGCTGACATGCTCAATGATAAAGTATTGCCTTATTTCGAAGGTCACAAATTGCCTATGCTTAGAATATTAACTGACCGAGGAACTGAGTATTGCGGGCGAGTTGAGCATCATGATTATCAGCTATATTTGGCAATTAACGACATCGACCATACAAAAACGAAAGCAATGTCCCCGCAAACAAATGGTATCTGTGAGCGTTTCCATAAGACGATTTTGAACGAGTTCTATCAAATCACATTCCGCAAAAAGTTGTACGATTCAATGGAAAAACTACAAAAAGATCTGGACGAATGGATGGATTACTACAACAATGATCGGACTCATCAAGGAAAAGTATGTTGCGGTCGAACACCACTTGAAACATTACTGGATGGAAAAACGGTTTGGGCAGAAAAGAATTTAGCTCAAATCTAAACTAACAGTCACCATTAGAAAAATGGGTAACTGTCAGATCAAGTCTGAGCTAGTACATCTAAAAGCATCATCATAACAAGCTCTTACACACTTACTTCTTATTGACCCCTTGCTTTTCGTATGCTGCTTTATCATGTTCCTAACGACGCGTCTAAATAGTGCCATATGTTGCGCACTTAATGGCTCATGTATTTGACAGGCATCTTCTTTAAATACGACATCCAGTATCCAGTGTTGCTGATTTTCTATCAGCCAATGTTGTCTTATTGCTTTACTTATCAATATATTGTCTGTCAACGATGTTAGGTAGTAATGTGTGTCAATACTCGTTCTATTACCCTTCGTTCGCTCTCGCTGCACCGCAACGATTGTCCTAACTGATGGCCAGCTCTCTTTAATTTCACTCGGTAATAAACGCGCATCAAGACAATCTATCGTGCGTACTTCTTTTCGCCCATGCCCTGCATCTTGTGTTACATGACTAAGTATCTCTGAGTTTTCAGATTCATACTGGTGTGTAAATGCATCTTGAATCGCGCTATAAAGTTTCTTTTGATTACCCTTTGCTTGCACTAGATAATCTGCATGTCTGCTAATTAGCTGTTTTAGCGTTTCTTTTTGGCAGTGCAAAGCATCAAGTGTAATGACGGTGTTATTGATATCGAGTATTTTCAATAAATCCCGAACTGCCGGTATTTCATTCGTCTTACTGCCAACTGTTTGGTGGAATAATGTGAGACCTGCCTCACAATCAAATGCTGAGACGAGGTGTAATTTATCAGCAATGTGTTTACTTGCTCCGCGAATAGTTTTGCCATCGAAGGCAATGACAGGATGCGCTGATTTAACGCGGTTTTGATTGACCCAGCTATACATCGCGAGTAGTAATGAGTCAGTATCAACGGTTCTAAAAATCCGAGCAATACTATGTCGAGTGGGTATGCCATTTTTGAAAGAACGAAATCCTCTTAACCAATAAAGCTTACTTTCGCCATAGACTTCAATATCTTGCCAGTTTTCACACCCTGATGTAACGGCAGTAATAATAAGAAAAAGCACATCAACTAAGTTATGGTGTTGATTTATATGTGAACGATTATCTTTGACGAGTTCTAAATGTGAGAAGAGTGACATAATAAGTTTAAGGTGATGAAATTTATGGTATTAGATCATAAAATTTGTTTATTTACAAAGTGTGATCCCGCCCTGGGGAATTGATAGAGTTGCTTTTAAAAGAGCGAGTGGAGTGTATTTACATATCTAACGATGTATTAAACTATAATATCGTTAAATACTTTAAATTAACCCGACCCGTTTATTTTCAAAACGAATTGCCGGTAGATTTACAAGCCTTTTTATTATCGTCAATTGACTACCCTGACGTGATTAAGAAATTTGATACATTCTTGCTTTCACATAAAGTGCAAATACAGGAACTGAAAAAAGAATATCAAATAAAAAATTAACTAAAAAAGCCCCGTAAGTTATAACTTACGGGGCTTTTTAAAAGGTATTAACCTGTATATAACTATATTATGTATGTGCTTAATAATAAAAACAGTTCAAGCTAAGTCACCACCTAACTTGAACCATTTTTCACACTGACAACATCTTCACACACAATATAAAGATTCTGTTTGCTACGCTTAAGTAGCTTTGTTTTACATATCATGTGGTTTGAGCCGAGAATAAAAACAGTTCAAGCTAAGTCACCACCTAACTTGAACCATTTTTCACACTGACAACATCTTCACACACAATATAAAGATTCTGTTTGCTACGCTTAAGTAGCTTTGTATTACATATCGTGTGGTTTGAGCCAAGAATAAAAACAGTTCAAGCTAAGTCACCACCTAACTTGAACTGCTTTTCACACTGACAACATCTTCACACACAATATAAAGATTCTGTTTGCTACACTTTGGTAGTCTTGTATTACTTATCATGTGGTTTGAGCCGAGAATAAAAACAGTTCAAGCTAAGTCACCACCTAACTTGAACCGCTTTTTCACACTGACAACATCTTCACACACAATATAAAGATTTTTTACTGCTACTTATGAGTTACTAAAACTCAAAAGGTTGCATTTAATACTCTTAAAAACAATTTAATGTAAGTTGTTTTGAGTTGATGGAGTAACTTTAATATTTAACTTTATTTTCGACAAACGATAAAAACGAAACCAATGAGTGAAAAAAATTAAACTATAGACTTTAGTCTAATGCGTGGTGTTAAGTTTATGTATTTAAATAAAAATATTATTCAAAAATTTAAATTAGATTTAAGCGAACCATTAATACAACCCGTAATTAGGTGTATTAATAAACCCGCCTAATAAAGGATTATTCTTGGATTTTTCTAAATGTGCTTACAACCCACTTCGCAAATAAATCAAGTGGGTGATTAGGTGTGTTGGATTCGTGTTGTACTAAGTAGTATTTATCTTTAGTTGTTAAAGGCTGTTCAAATAATTTATACAGCCACTTCTCATCTAACCAACTTTGACTAATTGGCAGTGGAATAAGCGCAATGCCCATGCCTTGCTGCGCAGCACGTGCTACACCAAACATACTATCTATTTGGATAATTTGCGAAGGAGAAAAGTCATCAATGCCTGCTTTTTCAGCCCATTGATGCCACGCCCAAGGACGCGCTTTATGTAGAATTAGCGGAACTTGGTTTAGTGCTTTACGATGATCATTTTTCCACTGATTGAGCAGTTTTTCATTACACGCAGGGATATATTCAAGATTAAATAATTCAGTTACTAAGCCTTCAGTAGGTTTACTAGAGGACAATACAATAGACAAATCGCTATGCCGTGTTATTTCTTTGCGTGTTTTAAGTGTATCCATTTGTAAATTAATATTAGGATGCTCTGTCGTCCACTCACTTAATTTAGGCATAAGTAGTTCGCTTGCAAAAAACTCAGGCAAGGTAATTGTTAAATTAGTGTTTTGTTGCATCTGACTAAACTCGTTAATGGTACCTTCTAACATGGTAATGATAGGAGATACGGCATCAAAAAAGTTTTTACCAGCTGTTGTTAAACTTATTGAACGTGTTTTACGCTGAAAAAGTTCAATACCAAGCTGTTCTTCAAGTTGTTTTATTTGATGGCTTACTGCCGAAGGTGTTAAGTACAGCTCATTAGCTGCATGCTTAAAACTTAGGCTTCTTGCTGCAAAGCAAAAAGATCGAAGGCCACGAATAGGAGTTTGCATGTTTTCCAGTATTAAGTTGTTTGTATAGCCTAGTATAGGCAAAAATCGAACCAGTTAGTAATGTTAGTAATTTCAACAAGTTAAAATTACTCATAGAGCAGGTTCACAAAAGTGGTGCATGATAACAACAAAGTAGTGCAAATGCTCTAGCTAACTAATCATCTATTTATGCAACTATTATAGATAAAAATTTACTACAGATGTATGAATTAGCCTAAAAATAATGCAAAAGGACAAAAAAATCCCTCTTGCGAGGGATTTTGGGTAACTCAGCGCCATTGGCACTGGGAATGAGGTCGGTACAGGGTAAAGCGTTATTTTTAAGCTAAAGCCTAAAAAACCATTTCTGGAACTTCACCGTCAACAAGTAATTTACCTGCTGTTTTACTAATGATTTCATCAACAGATACGCCCGGAGCACGTTCTAATAGATGAAATGCGCCGTCTTTAACTTCTAATACGGCTAAATCTGTTACTATTTTTTTACGCAATTAACGCCAGTAAGCGGTAAAGAGCAGGCCTCTAATAGTTTAGAGTCACCATGCTTACTTGCATGGGTCATAGTAACAATAATATTTTTCGCGCCAGCGACTAAATCCATCGCGCCACCCATGCCTTTAATCAGCTTTTTAGGGATCATCCACGATGCGATGTTGCCGTTCTGGTCAACTTCAAATGCACCCAGAACGGTTAAGTCTACATGACCACCCCGTATCATGGCAAAACTATCTGCACTATTAAATATGGCTGCACCTTTGGCTGCTGTCACGGTTTCTTTACCCGCGTTAATCATATCGGCGTCTAGCTCTGCTTTAGTGGGGTACGGGCCCATGCCTAAAAGGCCATTTTCGGACTGTAACATAACTTCAATATCATCTGGTACATAGTTTGCGACGAGTGTCGGAATTCCTATGCCCAAATTTACGTAGTAACCATCTTGAAGTTCTTGTGCAACGCGCATTGCAACTTGTTCACGTGATAATGCCATAATTATGCTCCTGCTTAATCTCGTGTTGTTACACGTTCAATGCGTTTTTCAAAGCTGCCTTTAATAACGCGATTTACAAAAATACCTGGGGTATGAATTTGGCTTGGCTCAAGCTCACCCGGCTCTACAATTTCTTCTACTTCGGCAACGGTAATTTTACCCGCTGTTGCAGCCATTGGATTAAAGTTCATGGCGGTGTGTCTAAACACTAAATTACCAAAGCGGTCGGCTTTCCACGCTTTAACAATAGCAAATTCACCTGTTATAGATTCTTCTAAAATATACGGGCGACCATTAAACTCTTTTACGTCTTTGCCCTCAGCAACTGGAGTACCGTAACCGGTGGCGGTGTAAAACGCAGGTATACCCGCGCCACCAGCGCGCATTTTTTCAGCAAGTGTGCCTTGAGGCGTAAGCTCTACATCAATTTCGCCACTTAATAACTGCTGCTCGAATAGGGCGTTTTCACCAACGTACGAGGCAACTACTTTTTTAATTTGTTTGTCTTGTAATAAAATACCTAAACCAAAGTCATCAACACCACAGTTATTAGATACTACAGTTAAGTTTTTTGTTTGCATGTGCTTAATTTGTTTAATTAAGCCCTCAGGAATACCACATAAACCAAAACCACCGGCAATAATGGTATCGCCGTCTTTTAATCCTTCCATTGCAGCTTCGTAACTAGAAACTACCTTATCAAAACCGGCCATGAGTCTCTCCTCATTGTGTGCTATTTGTTGTTAATTATCTTTAATCATCATTTTATAAGATAGCCATTTAACCTGAACTCTGGTTAAGAGATTTACTAACTTATGAATCAGGGTGATATTTAAGCTTATTTTCTCTAGCTAAAGATTTTCAGTGAAAACAAGGCGAATTTACGCGTCAATAGCTGGCCTATTGCAAGTAAATTCAACGCAGTTAGTGCTGAAAATAGCTGCTCGAGATAGATTTATTATCCAGAGCTCAGGTTATTTAGTGTGTAGTGCCACAGATACTTTGCTCACAGGTTGCTTACCAAGTGCTTTGGTTATTTCCCAGCCAGCGTCACTTAACCTTTGTAAATCAATTGAGTGTTCAATGCCAAGCCCTTGCAGTAAGTAAACGACATCTTCGGTGGCAACATTTCCTGACGCACCCTTAGCATAAGGACAGCCACCAAGGCCCGCAACTGCCGCGTCAACCGTTGCAATACCTAGGCTTAAAGCTGCGTAAATATTTGTGAGCGCTTGGCCGTATGTATCATGAAAATGCACGGCCAACTTGGTTTTATCAATGTGCGTTAAAAGTAACTCTATTAACTGCGTTACTTTTTTAGCGGTGCCAACACCTATGGTATCGCCAAGGCTTACTTCGTAACATCCTAAATCTAGTAGCTTTTGCGATACTTTGAGTACTGCTTGTGGGTTAATTTCACCCTCATAAGGGCAACCTAGCACACAGCTTACATAACCACGTACGCGAATATTATTCGCTTTAGCAAACGCCATTACTTCGCTAAAACGTTCAATACTTTCGTCTATTGAGCAGTTGATATTTTTTTGACAAAACGACTCACTTGCAGCGGTAAATATAGCAAACTCTTTAATGCCAACAGCGTGCGCTGCTTGTGCACCTTTTAAGTTAGGTGTAAGGGCGCTTAAATTTACATCGGGTAAATCTAGCGCTGATATTACATCCGCTGAGTCTGCCATTTGTGGCACCCACTTAGGGGAGACAAACGCACCAGCTTCAATATCTTTTAAACCTGCAGCACTTAGGGCGTTAATAAGCGCTACTTTATCGGCTGTGCTTACTGTTTTTTCGTTTTGTAGGCCGTCTCGCGCGCCAACTTCAACAATACGTACTTTACTTGGAAAGGCACTCATTATGCACCTTCCTCAGTTGTATCTTCGACAATAGCAAGTAAGGCTCCATGCGTTACTAGTTCGCCCTCACCAAAACAGTAGCTTTTTAAAATGCCGTCGTGTGGTGCGTTAAGCGTGTATTCCATTTTCATGGCTTCGATAATAACAACCGCATCGCCTTTGGTAATTGTGCTACCAATGTCAATTAAGTGTTTTACTACCGTGCCATTGAGTGGGGCGGCAAGTGGCAGTGCTTCGCTTTCGTGCGAACTAATATAATGTTTATCAACTAGTTCAAGCTTAGTTTGCAGTGCTTTATTCATAACAGTGACAATATTGCCAACAGTATTATTACCTACAGTAGTTACGTGCGCGCTATGTTTTTCGCCGTTAATAAATACACTGCAAAGATTATTATTTAATGTGCCTTGTAGGTTAAATACATGCTTGTTATGCGTAATATTATAGCCCGCTGTGGTTTTTATAGCGCTTAGCTGTAAATCGGCAAAAGGGATTTTAATTGCTTGTGGTGCATTGAGTGTAAAACCACTCAGTTGTTGCCACGGGCTTGCACTGTTTGGCGCATTTTGGGTGTTAGTTAACGATTCTAAATATGCAAAAGCACCAATAAGCTGACTTGCTTGCAATAACGATTCGTTAACCGCAACTAACGAGTCACCTTGCTCTGCAATAAAGTGTGTACTTGGCGCACCCTGTTTAAAGGTAGGGTGGCTTGCTAAATTATGTAAAAAGCCAATGTTAGTGCTAAAACCCGCTAAATTAAATTGCTCAAGAGCGTGTTGTAAACGGCTCAGTGCTTGTTCGCGAGTGTCGTCGTGCACAATAAGTTTTGCAATCATCGGATCGTAAAACGGGCTGATTTCGTCGCCTTGTGCAATGCCTGTATCAATGCGTACAAATTCGCTGTTAAGCGGTGTGTGTAGTGCTTCAATAGTTCCCGAGCACGGGATAAAGTCGTTAGCTGGATCTTCTGCGTATATACGCGCTTCAAAGCTATGACCCTGCAATTGAATATCGCTTTGTGTCAGTGGCAGTGTTTGCCCACCCGCAATATTAATTTGCCAGTTGACTAAATCTACACCGGTTACCATTTCGGTCACAGGGTGTTCTACTTGTAGGCGCGTGTTCATTTCCATAAAGAAAAATTCATCGCCACACAGTAAAAACTCAACCGTACCCGCGCCTCTATAATTTATAGCCAGTGCACAACGTACAGCTGCTTCACCCATTTCTTTGCGTAGCTCGTCAGATAAACCCGGAGCAGGGGCTTCTTCAATTACTTTTTGATGACGACGTTGCAAAGAACAATCACGATCGCCTAAATAAACACAGTTGCCATGGTTATCTGCAAATACTTGCACTTCAACATGGCGAGGCTGGTTTACGTAACGCTCAAGTAATACTAAATCGTTACCAAAACCGGCAATGGCTTCACGTTGCGCACCTTGTAATGCGCTCATAAAGTCTTGTGCTTTTTCAACCACACGCATGCCTTTACCGCCGCCGCCAAAGGCCGCTTTAATGAGTACAGGGTAGCCAATTTTTTCAGCTTCACTTTGTAAAAAAGCAGGGTCTTGTTTATCACCATAATAACCTGGTACTAATGGCACATTAGCAGCTGCCATTATTTCTTTAGCGCGGGTTTTAGACCCCATTGCTTCAATACTGCTTGCTGGTGGCCCTATAAAAGCAATGTTATTAGCTTCGCAGGCTTTAGCAAATTCGCTGTTCTCAGATAAAAAACCATAGCCTGGGTGAATACAATCAGCGCCGCAGTCTTTGGCAACGTGCAAAATTTTGTCTGCTACTAAATACGAATCTTTACTTGGTGCGGCACCAATATGGTAAGCCTCGTCAGCCATTTTTACATGCTGGGCATGTTTGTCTGCATCAGAATAAACCGCGACCGTGGTTAAGCCCATTTGTTTTGCAGTGCGCATTACTCGGCACGCAATTTCTCCACGATTGGCAATCAGTATTTTTTGTAATCGTTGTGTGTTCATAATCAATCCTACAGTTGCCAAGCGGGTGGGCGTTTATCAAAAAAAGCACTTAGCCCTTCTTGACCTTCTTCAGATACGCGAATTTTTGCAATACGCTCTGCGGTAAGCTCAATGAGTTCATCGGTTATTGGTTTATTTGCTACATCGTTAATTAATGCTTTTGCGGCTTTTACTGCAACAGGTCCGTTATCAATCAGTGTTTGCAGTATATTATCGACCGCGCAGTCTAAATTACCGGTTACTTGATGAATTAAACCAAGTTGCTTAGCAGTATGTGCATCAAACACTTCAGCCGTTAAAAAGTACCTGCGAGCAGCGCGTTCACCAATGGCTTTAATTACATACGGGCTAATAACCGCCGGAATAAGGCCCAGCTTTACTTCGCTTAAACAAAATTGAGCATCGTCTTTACTAAGGGCTATGTCGCAACAGGCTATTAAGCCCAGAGCACCACCAAAAGCGGCACCTTGCACAGCACAAATTGTAGGATGAAGGGATCTTGCCAATACCTGCATTAATTTAGCTAATTGCATTGAATCAGCTAGGTTATCGGCATAGTTGTTATCAGCCATTGATTTCATCCAAGCTAAATCGGCGCCGGCTGAAAAGTGTTTACCCTCTGTTTTTAAAACCAGGGCACGAATATCAAGCGTATTTGCATGTTCAATACACTGAATAAGTTCGTGTATTAATTCGCTGTTAAATGCGTTTCTTTTTTCTGGGCGACTTAACACAAGTACAACCACATTAGATTTTGTTATTTGAAGTGTTACTGACATTTTGCGCTCCGGTTACATTCTAAATACGCCAAATTTCGAATCACGTTTTGGTGCGTTGTTCGCAGCTGTTAACGCAAGCCCTAATACATTACGCGTGTCGGCAGGGTCTATAATGCCGTCATCCCACAAGCGTGCGCTTGCGTAATACGGATGACCTTGCTCTTCGTATTGATCAACAATTGGCTTTTTAAAATCACTGATTTCTTGCTCGCTCATGCTTTGGCCTTTACGTGCTAAACCATCTTGTTTAACTTGCGCCATTACACCCGCAGCTTGCTCGCCGCCCATCACCGAAATACGAGCATTAGGCCACATCCACATCATGGTTGGTTCAAATGCGCGGCCACACATACCGTAGTTACCTGCGCCGTAAGAGCCGCCAATAAGTACAGTGAATTTAGGCACATCAGCACACGAAACCGCCATCACCATCTTAGCGCCGTGCTTAGCAATACCTTCAGCTTCGTATTTTTTACCCACCATAAAGCCGGTAATATTTTGTAAAAACACTAAAGGAATATTGCGCTGAGCACACAGCTGAATAAAGTGCGCGCCTTTTTGCGCCGACTCACTAAATAAAATACCGTTATTAGCCACTATGCCAACAGGGTTGCCATAAATACTGGCAAAACCTGTTACCAACGTTTCACCAAAGTAACGTTTAAATTCATCAAATGATGAGTCGTCCACAGTGCGCGCTATTACTTCGCGTACATCAAACGGCTTTTTAAGGTCGGTGCCTACAATGCCGTAAAGCTCGTTTATATCGTATCGCGGTGGTTTTACATCATCTAGAAGAGGGGCTGTAGGGCGTGTGTAATTAATACGCTCAATACATTGGCGCGCAATAGAAAGGGCATGAGCATCGTTTTCAGCGTAGTGATCGGCAACACCCGACACTTTACAGTGCACATCGGCGCCGCCTAGTTCTTCGGCTGTTACTTCTTCGCCTGTTGCTGCTTTTACAAGCGGCGGACCTGCTAAAAATATAGTGCCTTGATCTTTTACAATAATGCTTTCATCGGCCATAGCAGGTACGTACGCACCACCTGCGGTACATAACCCCATTACCACGGCAATTTGTGGAATTCCTTTACCCGACATACGGGCTTGATTGTAAAAAATACGACCAAAATGCAACTTGTCCGGAAATACATCGTCTTGCTCAGGCAGGTTAGCACCGCCCGAATCAACAAGATAAATACACGGTAAGTGGCAGCGCTCTGCGATGTCTTGTGCGCGTAAATGCTTTTTAACGGTAAGCGGAAAATACGTACCGCCTTTAACCGTGGCATCGTTTGCAATAATCATGCATTCAATGCCTTTAACACGGCCTATACCGGCTACAACACCGGCGCACGGTATTGCTTGTTCGTACACACCAAAGGCAGCAAATTGCGATATTTCTAAAAACGGTGAGCCTTCGTCAATTAATGTACTTATACGGTCGCGTACAAATAATTTACCACGGCCTTCGTGGCGCTCTTTTAACGCAGCGCCTCCGCCTTGGCTAATAGTGGCTACTTTGCTGCGTAAATCATCCAACAGCGCCGACATGTTTTTATGGTTTTGAACAAACGTTGGATCGTGAGGATTAACGCTCGATTTTAAAATCGTCATGGTTTAATCCTTAACGGCTTTCAGTGAAAAGTTCGCGGCCAATAAGCATGCGGCGTATTTCTGATGTACCTGCACCAATTTCGTATAATTTAGCATCACGAAGCAGGCGGCCTGTTGCGTATTCGTTTATGTAGCCATTTCCGCCTAAAATTTGAATCGCATCAAGCGCCATCTTAGTCGCAAGCTCTGCGGCATATAAAATGGCACCTGCTGCATCTTTACGGGTTGTTTCACCACGGTCACAAGAGCGAGCTACCGTATATACATATGAGCGCGCCGCATTCATTTGTGTATACATGTCGGCTACTTTGCCCTGAATTAACTGAAATTGACCAATAGGAGTGTCAAATTGTTTACGCTCGTGAATATACGGTACCACTATGTCCATACACGCTTGCATTATGCCAAGCGGGCCAGCTGCAAGTACTACGCGTTCGTAATCAAGGCCACTCATAAGTACTTTAACGCCTTCGTTTAAGTTACCTAAAATGTTTTCCTCGGGTACTTCACAGTTTTCAAATACTAGCTCACAGGTGTTTGAGCCACGCATGCCCAGTTTGTCGAGCTTTTGCGCCGTAGAAAAACCAGGAAAGTTGCTCTCAACAATAAACGCGGTAATACCTTTAGCGCCGGCGTTTAAATCTGTTTTAGCGTAAATTACTAGTGTGTGTGCATCGGGGCCATTGGTGATCCACATTTTGTTGCCATTTAAAATGTACTTATTGCCTTTTTTTTCGGCTTTAAGTTTCATTGATACAACGTCAGAGCCTGCATTAGGCTCGCTCATTGCAAGGGCACCAATGTGCTCACCACTAATAAGCTTAGGTAAGTATTTTTCTTTTTGAGCTTGTGTGCCGTTACGGTTAATTTGATTAACACACAGGTTAGAATGTGCTCCATAGCTTAAACCTATAGAGGCACTGGCACGGCTAATTTCTTCCATAGCAATAACATGTTCTAAGTAACCTAAACCGGCGCCGCCAAGTTCTTCAGATACGGTCATACCTAGTACGCCCATTTCGCCCATTTGAGTCCAAAGTTGATTTGGAAAAGCGTTATCTAAGTCCGTTTTTTCAGCAAGCGGGGCAATCTCCTGACTCGCAAAACTGTTTACGTGGTCACGGATCATATCGGCGGTTTCGCCAAGGCCAAAGTTCATTTCTTTATATAGTGAAATAGTGCTCATGATTCATTCCTGTGTGACGTGTGTGTTGTCAGTGTGTTTTTATTTTAAAAATAAACTTACTCGTCTATTTTATTAAGCGTGTCTCTGCAGCGGCGCTCGGCCGTCACTAACTCCATAAGAACAACTTTAATGTCGTCCATTTGTTGAGATAGGTCTGCTTTTTTTCTGAAATAAGGTCAAGCATAGTAACCAACTGCTTAGCGCTTGATTTATCTGCGTCGTACAGTTCAAACAAACGACCGGTTTCGGCCAATGTAAAGCCAAGGCGCTTACCACGTAATATTAGTTTTAAACGCACTTTATCGCGTTTTGAATAAATACGGGTTTGACCATTACGATCAGGCGTTATTAACCCTTGGTCTTCGTAAAAGCGAATAGAGCGGGTTGTAATGTCAAATTCTTTAGCGAGTTCGCTAATGCTAAATGTTTGTTCATTACTGGCCGGCATTTTGGCTGAGCTTGCAAAGTTTGTTTGATTATCTGGTTTCATAATTGTATTTACCTCATTCGAATAACTCCAATATAAGTGAAGTTTACGTAAAGGTAAAGCTTGGTGTGATTTGAAACTATTTATAAAGGGATGTTTAAGCGAGGTGTTGATTTATATTATTAATATTCAATGGGTTATTTATATTTTGTCAGTGTAGTCTAACCGATGGTAAATAATCCTTACACTTATAAAACTAAAAATTAAGCTGTTTTTAGTTGACGTTGGCGTAAACGTTAGTATTGTGTAAGGGTATTAAACAATAAATGAATACTAAATTAATAGAGCAAATATACTAACAACTATTTGCATATAAATACAATGGAGTTAGTTATGACTTTAGAATCAGTGGTAATTGTAGCAGCAAAACGCACCCCAATGGGTGGTTTTATGGGAGCGTTAAGTGATGCGCAGTCTACCGAGCTTGGCGCTACCGCCATTGCCAGCGCACTTGCACAAACTGGTTTAGCTAATGATGCAATAGACGAAGTAATTATGGGCTGCGTATTACCAGCAGGGCTTGGACAAGCACCTGCACGCCAAGCAATGTTAAAAGCAGGCCTTGCACTTAGCACTGGCGCTACAACAATTAACAAAGTATGTGGCTCTGGTTTAAAAGCGGCCATGCTTGCAAACGATTTAATTAAAGCCGGCTCTATTCAATCTGCTATTGCTGGTGGCATGGAGAGCATGACAAACGCACCGTACTTTATTCCAAAAGCGCGTGGCGGTATGCGCATGGGACATGGCGAAATAAAAGATCACATGATGAGCGATGGCCTTGAAGACGCTTACGACAACAAAGCTATGGGTTGTTTTGCACAAGACACCGCCGATGAATACGGCATTGGCCGCGAGCAAATGGATGCGTTTGCATTAGGCTCATTAAGTAAAGCTAAAGCCGCGATACAAAATGGTAGCTTTGATAACGAAGTTGCACCCCATACAATGCAAACACGCAAAGGCGATGTAACAGTATCGATTGATGAGCAACCAGGTAACGCTCGCCCAGAAAAAATTCCTACCTTACGTGCAGCCTTTAAAAAAGACGGTACTATTACAGCGGCTAATTCATCGTCAATTTCAGACGGTGGCGCAGCGCTTATATTAATGAGCGAATCAAAAGCAAAAGAGCAGGGCTTAACACCGCTTTGTAAAATTGTGGCGCACAGCACGCATTCTCAAAAACCAAGTGAATTTACAGTAGCGCCAGTAGGGGCTATGAACAGCGTGCTTGAAAAAGCAGGTTGGGCTGTAAACGACGTTGACCTTTGGGAAATTAACGAAGCATTTGCCATGGTAACCATGCTGGCTATTAACGAGTTAAAACTTGATGAAAGCAAAGTAAACGTTAACGGCGGTGCATGTGCACTTGGCCACCCAATTGGTGCAAGCGGCGCGCGTATTTTAGTAACGCTTATTCATGCCCTTAAAAACCGAGGCCTTAAAAAAGGCATTGCGTCTTTATGTATTGGTGGCGGTGAAGCGGTTGCTATGGCCGTAGAAGCGTATTAACTAGGTATTAAATAGTTATAAGAAAGTTATACGAATAACTATAAAAGCGCTGCACTCATAATACTAACAAAGCGGCGCTACCAATTTTAAAAGAGAACACACAACTCACACACTAGGATTTAATCATGCACCAAGTACCACTACTTATTAATGGCGAATTTATTCAATCAGCGTCTAGAGAGCTTATCGATGTTGTAAACCCAGCGACTCAAGAAGTACTTGCACAAGTGCCATGTACCACAGAATCAGAAATGGACGCAGCAATTGCCTCAGCCTCTGAAACGTTTAAAACATGGAAAGACGTACCCATCACTGAACGTGCTCGCATTATGATGAAGTACGCGGCGCTATTAAAAGAACACCACGATGAGCTTGCTACCATTATTTGTCATGAGCTGGGTAAAACGTTTGAAGATGCAAAAGGCGATGTTTGGCGTGGTATTGAAGTAGTAGAACAAGCAGCGAACGCACCATCATTAATGATGGGTGAAACAATGGAGAACGTAGCGCGTAAAATCGACACGTATTCTTATATGCAGCCACTTGGCGTGTGTGCGGGCGTTACTCCGTTTAACTTCCCTGCAATGATCCCACTTTGGATGTTCCCGCTGGCTATTGTGTGTGGTAACACCTTTATTTTAAAACCGTCTGAGCAAGATCCACTTACACCAATGCGCTTAGCTGAGCTATTTATTGAAGCCGGCGCACCAAAAGGCGTATTACAGGTTGTTCATGGTACAAAACCACAAGTAGACCGCTTACTAGAAGATAAAGCAGTGCGTGCTATTTCGTTTGTAGGCTCGTGTGGTGTAGGTGCTTATATTTATTCTAAAGGCACACAAAATCTTAAACGCGTGCAAGCGTGTGTTGGCGCTAAAAACCACATGGTTATTATGCCTGATGCAAGTAAATCGCACGTTGTAAACAACCTAGTAGGCGCATCTGTCGGTGCTGCTGGCCAGCGTTGTATGGGTATTTCGGTTGCTGTGTTTGTAGGTCAAGCAAGTCAGTGGGTAGATGAAATAAAAGCAGGCTTTGAAAATGTACGCCCAGGCGTGTGGGATGATGCAAACGCGGCATACGGTCCACAAACATCAAAAGCAGCAAAAGCACGTATTTTATCACTCATTGCCGGTGGTAAAGAGCAAGGCGCTACTTGTTTAATTGATGGTTCTGACTTTACGGTTGAAGGGTATGAGCAAGGTAACTGGGTTGGCCCAACGTTATTTACCGATGTAACCAAAGAGATGGATTTATACAAAGAAGAAATATTTGGTCCAGTACTGGCGTGTATGTTTGTAGACACGCTTGATGAAGCAATCGCACTTATTAACGACAGCCCTTACGGTAACGGCACATCGTTATTTACCTCAAGCGGCGCAGTGGCTCGTAAATTCCAACACGAAATTGAAGTAGGCCAAGTAGGTATTAATGTGCCAATTCCGGTGCCACTTCCGTTCTTTTCGTTCACTGGTTGGAAAGGCTCATTTTATGGCGATACTCACACGTACGGTAAACAAGGTATTCGTTTTTATACAGAAACTAAAACGATTACATCACGTTGGTTTGAAGACGACATTGCGTCGGGTCCAAACATGAGTATTAACTTAAAATAATCGTAATTAAAAAATGAGTAAATAAAAGAATAATTAATAAAAAAGATGGGCGCGAAGGCTACTTCACACACAACACACACATAAGCCTTCGCCGCTCGTCACAAACTATCCCTGTAACGGGAAACACTAACAACACAACTAACACAATTAAAGAGGTCTACCATGGACTTTAACTTATCAGAAGATCAACAAGCCTTTGCTCAAACAGCACGCCAATTTGCCGAGTCAGAACTTGCGCCCCATGCAGCAAAGTGGGATCGCGAACATATTTTTCCTAAAGACACGATTAAAGCTGCGGGCGAGCTTGGTTTTTGTGGTTTATACACGCCAGAGGAAGCAGGCGGCCTTGGTTTATCTCGTTTAGATTCGAGCATTATTTTTGAACAACTTGCTATGGGCTGTACCGCAACAACGGCTATGTTAACCATTCATAATATGGCTACCTGGATGGTAGCAAGTTTTGGTACCGATGCCGTTAAAGACAAATACGTAGAGCAATTAGTAATGGGCGAGTTACTTGCCTCTTACTGTTTAACAGAGCCAGGCTCGGGCTCAGACGCCGCATCACTTAAAACCAAAGCCGTGCTTGAAGGTGATGAGTACGTTATTAATGGCTCAAAAATGTTTATATCGGGCGCTGGCGAAACCGAAGTATTAGTGGTAATGGCACGTACAGGCGGCGAAGGCGCTGCGGGTATTTCGGCATTTGTAGTGCCTGCCGACGCAAAAGGCGTTGAATACGGTAAAGCAGAAGAAAAAATGGGTTGGAACGCACAACCAACACGGCTAATTAGCTTTGAAGATGTACGCATTCCTGCGCATAACTTATTAGGCGCAGAGGGAGAAGGCTTTAAATTTGCGATGCAAGGCCTAGATGGCGGCCGAATTAACATTGCCACATGTTCAATTGGTACAGCGCAAGCGGCGCTTAATACAGCCCGTGAATATTTAAAAGAACGTACACAATTTGGTAAGCCATTGGCTGCGTTTCAAGCATTGCAATTTAAAATTGCCGATATGAACACCGAACTTGTAGCTGCGCGCCAAATGGTAAGGCTTGCTGCATTTAAACTTGATAATAACGACGTTGAAAAAACGACTTACTGCGCGATGGCTAAACGCTTTGCTACCGATGTTGGCTTTACTGTGTGTAACGACGCACTGCAAATTCATGGTGGTTACGGTTACATAAAAGAATACCCGCTTGAGCGCCATGTACGTGATGTACGCGTTCATCAAATTTTAGAGGGCACTAACGAAATTATGCGTGTGATTATAGCGCGCCGTATTTTGGCTGAGTCTGCAAGCGACGTTTTATAAGGAGCAATGTATGTCAGAATCTAAATCTAATCCGAGTATTGAACTTACAACCGAAGGTCATGTTGCTATTTTAACTATGTCTAACCCGCCAGCAAACACCTGGACAAAAGACACCCTAGTTGATTTAAAAAACAAAGTTAACGCGCTTAATAATAATAAAAATATTTATGCATTAGTACTGACTGGTGAAGGCGAGAAGTTTTTTAGCGCAGGTGCCGACCTAAACGTATTTGCAGGTGGCGATAAAGGCGTTGCCGCCGATATGTCGCGTGTATTTGGTGAAGCGTTTGAAGCACTGACTAATTTTAGAGGCGTGTCGGTTGCTGCCATTAACGGTTATGCAATGGGCGGTGGCTTAGAGGTTGCACTTGCGTGCGACGTACGTATAGCGGAAGAACAAGCACAAATGGCGCTTCCTGAAGCTAAAGTTGGGTTATTACCGTGTGCGGGTGGTACACAAAATTTAGCATGGTTAGTTGGCGAAGGCTGGGCAAAACGCATGATTTTATGCGGTGAGCGCTTAAAAGCCGATAAAGCCCTGCAAATTGGCTTAGTAGAAGAAGTAGTACCACAAGGCGAAAGCTTTTCAGCGGCATTAAAACTTGCCAACCAAGTAGCCGATCAAAGCCCTACCTCAGTAGCTGCGTGTAAAACATTGATTCAAAAAGGGCGTCATCAACCGATGGCAAGTGTATTGCCTCTTGAGCGTGAATTGTTTGTTGGATTGTTTGATACACAAGATCAACAAGAAGGCGTAAATGCCTTTTTAGAAAAACGCCGCGCTAACTGGGTAAACGGCTAATGAGTGCTTTAACATTATTAAATAGCGCCGATGAGCCCGTGGTATTTGAAACCGCAACCGCAGAAAATGGCAGTTTAATTGGGCTTATTACACTCAACGCGCCAAAAGCCTTAAATGCACTTAATTTTGAGATGATCAAGTTACTTGAACCGCAATTGCGAGCTTGGCAAGATGATGATGCTATTGTAATGGTCTTGTTAAAAGGCGCAGGCGATAAAGCATTTTGTGCAGGCGGCGATGTTGTAAGCCTTCATCATGCAATGGCGCAAGGTAAACCAACAAGCTTAGTTGAAGAGTTTTTTACACTAGAGTACAAGCTTGATTATCTTATTCATACCTTTGATAAACCTATCCTCGTTTGGGGTAACGGCATAGTGATGGGCGGCGGTTTAGGGCTGATGGCCGGTGCTAGCCACCGCGTTGTTACTGAAACATCACGCATTGCCATGCCAGAGCAAACCATAGGTTTATACCCTGATGTAGGCGGCAGTTACTTTTTACATAAAATGCCACAAAGTGTGGGGCTATTTTTAGGACTAACGTCGGCATCAATTAACTGTGACGACGCGCGTTTTGTATCGCTTGCCGATCACTTTATCGACAGCACTAAATATGATTCCATGCTTGCACAAATTTTAACTGCAAAGTGGGGCAAAACTGCGAGCTTAAATCATGAGCGATTAACCGATTTACTCACCGATTTAGACAACCAATCTGCGCGTATGCCTAAAGGCAATATAAAAGCTAATTTAAAAACGATTCAAAAGCTGGGTGAATTTACAACCTTGCAAGCGCAAGTAGATTATGTTTTAGGGCTAACCACTGACGATAAATGGCTACAACGCGCCCAAAAGTCACTTAAACACGGATGCCCACTAAGCTGCGCACTCGTTAGTGAGCAATTAAAAACAAGTAAAGGCAAAAGCTTATTAGCGTGTTTTAAAATGGAGCTGGGTATGTCGGTTCGCGCTGGCGAAGTAGGTGAGTTTCAAGAAGGCGTAAGGGCGTTATTAATAGATAAAGACGGCGCGCCTAATTGGCAGTACAAAACTCTTAGTGATGTACCACAAACAATAATCGACAGCTTTTTTGCTAATCGCTTTGGCGAAAACCACCCTCTCAATGGCTTAGACACGCCAACACACAAATAAAGGAAAGACGATGACTAAACTCAATATTGGTTTTATCGGCTTAGGTAATATGGGCGGCCCAATGGCGGCTAACTTAATTAAAGCTGGACATACTGTGAGTGTGTTCGATTTAAACCAGTCGGTCGTAAATCAACTTGCAAGCAAAGGCGCAAAAGCAGTAGTTGATGCAAAGCAGTGCGCAACCAATGCTGACGTACTTATTAGTATGTTACCTGCAGGCAAGCATGTTAAATCGCTGTATTTAGGAAATAACGACGACAGCGGCTTAATTAACGTGCTAAGCAATAATACATTAGTAATTGATTGCTCAACAATCGATGCAGAATCAGCACGCACTGTAGGCAGTGCACTTGGCAAACAAGGCATAAGCTTTGTAGATGCACCGGTATCGGGCGGTGTTGCAGGCGCAACCGCAGGCACACTTACTTTTATTGTAGGCGGCGAAAAAGCCGCGTTTGATAAAGCACATACAGTGCTGAGTGATATGGGTAAAAACATATTTCATGCAGGCGATATTGGCGCAGGGCAAGTAGCAAAAATATGTAATAACATGCTACTTAGCATTTTAATGGCAGGCACCAGCGAAGCACTGCAAATGGGTATTAATAACGGCCTCGATCCTAGCGTACTTAGCGACATAATGACCGCAAGTTCTGGCCGTAACTGGACGCTTGAACTTTACAACCCTTGCCCAGGTGTAATGGATACAGCCCCTGCTAGTAACGATTACAAACCAGGCTTTATGGTTGATTTAATGGCTAAAGATTTAGGCCTTGCCATGGAAGCCGCGCAGCAAAGTAATTCATCAACCCCAATGGGTTCAATGGCTAAAAATTTATACACTATGCTACAGCACCAAGGTGCGGGTAGTGATGACTTTAGTGCCATTTTTAAACTGTTTTCTAAGTAGGAGCAACGCGTGGAAATTAAAAATAACACGGTAGTAATAACCGGAGGCGCACAAGGTTTAGGCTTTGCAATGGCGCAAAAATTTGCACTTATGGGTGCTAACATTGCTTTAATAGATATGGCACAAGACTTATTAAACACCGCATGCGAAGAACTCACACAGCTTGAAGGTGTAACCAGCAACATAAAAGGTTATGCCGCAAACGTAACCACTGAGAGCGAAGTAGAAAACGTATTTAATACCATCAACAGCGATTTTGGCCATATTGGTGTGCTTATAAACAACGCCGGTATTTTACGCGACGGCATGTTTATAAAGGCTAAAGACGGCAAAGTGGTAAAAAAATGTCTCTTGATCAATTTCAATCAGTTATTGATGTAAACCTAACCGGTGTGTTTTTAGCAGGGCGGGAAGCTGCAAGCCATATGATTGAATCAGGCAAAGGCGGCGTTATAGTCAATATGTCGAGCGTAGCGCGAGCAGGTAACATAGGCCAAACAAATTACGCGGCATCAAAAGCAGGCGTAGTGGCACTTACCACCACATGGGCTAAAGAACTTGGCCGCTTTGGTATACGCGTAGGCGCTATTGCACCAGGTGTTATAAGCACCGCCATGACCGACGCCATGAAGCCCGAAGCCAAACAACGTATGCTCGCAGTAACGCCAGTAGGGCGCTTAGGCGAAAGCGACGAAATTGCCCATACCGCACAATACATAATCGAAAACGACTTTTTTACCGGCCGTGTGGTTGAAATAGACGGCGGTATTCGTTTGTAAACCGAACTGGATTAAGGTTGATTAAAAAAGCATGGCTATTTTGGGCTGTGCTTTTTTGTTTTAAATCGGGGAGATTTATAATCTTGAAAAAGGACTAATAACGGCGTTGGCATTTTTGTTGTAAAACATGAGTAGGATACCCGTTGAATTAAAGCGTAGAACATTTTAGCGTTCTAATTAACTGCGTTAAAAACTTCTCATATAGACAAACAATATAACTAAATTTTTGCCTTGTTACTGAGATATTTATAATCTTGAAAAAGGGCTAATAACCCCGTTGGCACCTTGTTGTAGTACATGAGTATAAATTTGTGTAGTACGCACGTCACTGTGACCTAGCTGTGTTTGTACTGTACGTATATCAGCACCGCTTTGCAGCAAATGCGTAGCGAATGAGTGACGCAAAGTATGTGGGGTAACGTGTTTGTTAATTTCGGCTTTTGTTGAAGACAGTTTAACTGCCTTTCTTACCCCTGAATGATCTAAGTGATGACGTCTTATTTCTCCTGTTTCAGGGTCTGTACTTAATTTATGTGATGGGAACAGAAACTGCCATTGTAATGACTTATTAGCGCTTGGGTATTTTTTACTAAGTCGATAAGGCATCCATACACCGGCGTACGCATTATTTTTTAAATCTAACTGTAAATATTCATCAACCTGAATTATTTGATTTCTTAGCATTGGTATTAATTCTTCAGCAAGTGTCACAATACGATTTTTATTACCCTTGCCGTTCCAAATGCGTATGTTTTTATAGTCGAAGTCAATATCATGAACTCTTATTTTTACTGCTTCCATCAGCCGTAAACCACTTCCATATAGCAGGCTTGCTATCAAATAATGTCGCTTATTTATATTTCTAAAAAATAGCGATACCTCATTTTGTGTAAGTACGACAGGAAGTTTCTGTTGACGGTTACTTTTGATGAAATTTAAATCTAATGAAAGCTCATTCTTGATAATATGTTTATATAAAAAAGCAAGTGCATTTAAAGCGGTTGCTTGTGTTCTCGCTGCCACTTTTTTAGTAACTGTTAAGTGATTTAAAAATATTTCTACTTCATTATTGCCCATACTGGTAGGGTGCCGCTTATTATGAAAATGGATATAGGCAGTAATCCAAAAGACATAAGTTTCAATAGATTTTTTAGCATAATGATGGCTATACATATAGTTGATAATACTATTAAGGAAAGGGGACTTAGTTTTCATTTTAAATCTCAATTAGCTGTATTTATATACAGTATTGGTGTTTTTCCTCCTAAGTCAAGAAATGAGGACGTTTTCCTCTTTTCTGCATTTTAATAAAAGAACAGCCTGACTTAAAGTTTAAAGCTGGCAATGTGTTACAGGATTTGTTATTAATATGAAAAACAATTAAGGGGACATACATTACTCATAAAAAGAGGAAAGTGTCCTCTGATAAAGCTGTTAAAGCGAACAATACCAAGGAGAAAATAAGTGACTGATAAAGCTAAAGAGAATATACCGTCAATATTGTCGTTAAGGAATGTAAGGGATTTAGTCGTATTAATATTTTTTGGTGTCCTTTCGTACAAACTATTCAGCATTGACTTGTCACTTAATATTAAAGAATTTGGGTTTACTGATTTGCTTTCAATGTTAGTCGCATTCTTTGCTATTGCTTTATCAGTAGCTTTTTACTTTAAGGCTACAGACACTAGTAATCGCTTCTATGATAATTCATACGCATTTACAAAGGATGTCTCAGAAATATTAGGCCGAATGGAAGCAGGGTTTGGAGAGAGACTGAGACACTTAGATGAAGGGTACACAGGTATCCGAGATCGATTTGATAAACTACCTTTTGACTCCGCTAAAGCCATGGAAGAAATCGAAAAAGAGAACGAAGAAATTAAGAAAAAAGAGGCTGAACAGCGCAAAACTCTAGAAGAACTAGCACAAAAAGCACATCTCGTAGAAAGCGAGAAAACAGCGCTTTTTGAGCACATGGAAATGCTAAACCGGGATCTTGAAGAGTCAAAATTAGAGGCAAGACGCCTACAAAAAATTATGCATATGAACGAAATGAAACATGGTGAGGGTTCTTTTGAAGTGCTTCAATATTTGGTTAGGCGTTTTTCTGATGTAAGAGATCCGGAAATCTCGTTGAAATCACCTATATCAAGTTATAGAAATATTTTCAGAAAGTTAAAAAATGATCTGCCCCGAGAAGCTATAAGGGATCTTGAGATGCATGGTCTCATCGATGATGAAGGTGATTTGACTCGCCATGCGATTGAAAGAATAAGAATGATTGAGCGAAAGAGGGCTTAGCTTTAACAAGCGCAAGCAGTCGGAAAATTACTCGCTGCGCTCCCAATTTTCCGCTGTTGCGGGCGTTATATGCAAAACGCATAGTTCGGGCATGATTAAGCAATGTTATTAATTTTAAGGGAGTAATTCATGGGCTTTTTTTCATCTATTTCTGAAGGTATATTCGCTGCCAAAGTTGTTAAAAATATAGCTAATCACCTAAATGTACACACATCCCAATTACCAGACTGGGTATTAACTGGCAAAAGATTCTGCGCCAATGCATAAAGCCCACGGGTATACTCCTGAAGAAGCTGCGATATCAATATTAGAGACTCAAAAACAATATATACTTGCAGAAATAACTAATAAATAGGGTGAATTATCAGTATGGCGAATGAAATATGTAGTGTTTGTAATGGCTCTAGAGTTGGTAAAGCCAATCCACAAAGCAACAAAGATATTGAATCTAATGGTGGAATAGATTATCAGCCTATCGAATGCCAGCATTGTAAAGGTTCGGGTAAAGAGCCAGAGAGTTCAGTTGCAAATTAAATATTAGAGTTTTGTGATAATTTGCATATAACAAGTCACTGCAAAGGACTAAAAACAGCTGGCTATTGCTCGTGCCTCGCTATTTTAGCCATCAATTTTTAGCCTCTGAGTGAGGCGTTATATTTAAATGGGAAACTGTAAAATGATCAACTTAGCAAAATGTTTAAGGTCTTATTTAGAAGTAAATCACAATAATATTGAATTGCCCTTTATTCATAAATTTCCTCATGATTGCTGTGAAGTAACTACATTGATTCTTGCTATAGCTGCATCTAAAAACAAGCTAAATAGTAAATACCTTATTGCTAAAGGTTACGATCAAGCTAATGATATTTGGCATTTTTGGCTTGAGGATGAAGGAAGCATTATTGATATTACAGCAGATCAATTTGGCAGAGAGTTACTTTTTGGAATCACAGAAGATTGGAATCATAAAGTTTTTTCTGACTATGAATTAATCGACCCAGTTAAATTCGTTTCGAGTCATGAAATGCTTATTTCAAATATAAACGAATTGTCTCGAGTAGTATCGTCATTGAAAATATAACATGATCTTCAAAAAAATTGGTTAGTCCCACTTGGCTACATAATTTTAGCCAATAATTTTTGTCCGCTTAAGCGGGCTTTATATTGTTAACATTTACATCAACCTATAAGGGTATTTATGTTTTTCTTCGGAATGAATAAAGTTTTAAAAACTTACTTGAAGCTCATTGTTAAGCCACAAATTGAAGCAACCTCATATTATCAACAGTCCTCTGAGTATCAGAATTTTATGCGGGAGTATTGGCTATCTGAAGAATATGTTTCTTGTTATATATTTTCTTTAGTATATATAGCTATTCGAAAAGAAAACTTATCTAAGCCGACTAAGCACTACTGTGATGCTTATGATTATTTGTTCGGTTCATGTAGTAGGGATTTGTTAAAAAGGGGCGATTTTTTATGGAACAATCCAGATTCTAAGCACATTGCTGATGAAATGTTTGAATTAGCCAAGTCTAACGTTGCACTATTCTCTTCTCAGCTAGAATCGGGACAAACCCCAGATTATAACTGCATTCAAAATATGGTTGAAAAAAATCCTTTATTAAAGGAAATAGAGAGTATCTAATCGGCTATAAAAATATAACAAGTTAATCAACTGGACGTATTACGGTTGTCATCATTTTTTCAAAAGAATAAGGCGCAAAAATGATACCAACCTACACGCCAGTTATTAAGGCGTTATATGCCTTTCAATTATTGTGAGCATTCTGAGTTATGAGGAAATAATGAGAGAAGAGTTAAGAGCTAAAATCATCGACGTTTGTAATAAAAAAATCGACACTAAAGGCGATAATGTAGGGCTATCTTTTTATGCTTTCTTCGCAAATAAAAATGATAATCCTGAATTGCTTATGGAAGCTGCCACCTGGTGGATACAAGTTCATAAATTAGATCATTTTGTTAAAGCATATAAAATTAAAGAAATGATTCAGAATGGGCTGTAGCGGCATATAACAATGCCTTAAAGTCGGATTCGTAACAGTTGGCTACGTTTCGCTTCGCTCCACATTATAGCCAACTATTACTCACCGCTTAAGGCGGCGTTAGGCGAAAAGGAGAAATCGTGTTTACCCTTGAACATCAAGATGGAAATATAGAATACAAGTTCGAAAAAGGCGGTTTCGCTGTAATAGACTCGAAGCTGTATCTATCCATTCAATCAAAAGCTTTAGAAGAGGATGGATTTCCAGATTGCTACTACTTTGCAATTGATGGCTTTCCCATAAAAACTAGCTTAGAGAGCTCGAAAATTGAAATTGCGACGAATCCAGATGACGAGCCTCCTAATGTCTATGTATATACTACTTTTCACGCATGTGAGGTAGAAGCAATCATACACCTTGAAGTAATATCTGAGAAAGAAATTGAGGTTTCTTTGCAGGTTATTTCTGAGGATGTTAATTATTACAACGAAAAAGCGAAGCCAAATCCATTTAAGGGGTCAGTAAAGCTCAATGAGAAAAACTTGGGGGAAATGTGGATACCATCATAGCGCCTAACAAGTTTGTCCAGCTGACGTTTTGGTCTACGCTCCGTTTTTGGACGGCTTCGCCACTTTACCCAAAAACTCCACTACAACCAAAACGCAACTGACAAATGCGTTATAAAGTTTTCACACGGCAGTGTGATATGTTAATCTTATTAAACCACAACCTCCTAATAAGGATATTAAAATGACTGAAACACTATTTGAAACTATCTATAACTTACTCGACAGAGAGACTGAAGGTAACTATGAAGCACAATCTGTGCCTTCAATAGACAAACTCTACCAATCTAAAAACCAATTTGTTAACTTGTGCTCTTGGCAAAAAGAGAACACTGAGTTACTGAACGAGTTCCAATCCTACTTTAAAGAGATAAACGAAGTTTCGGTCATACCTGAAACAATGAAAGCCCTATGTGTTTTTATCAGTAAGTTTCCCGACCAACAAATTTAAAGCAAAGTACATTGCAATACCATCATCATCCGTCTGGTATTCTCGGCTTGTAATGTACTCTTCTAAAAGTTTAACGCCCTTAGCTAGTTTAATAAAATCTTGCATATTATTTTCCTCTTTTACTTAAATTTTAATTTGCTCAGTATTGAGCGTTTAACTTTATAATCGGGTAGCCGGAGGTCTCTAACCTCCAGCCCCCACACCACCCATCATGCGGGTCCGCAATGGGCGGTTCATCTCCCGTAATGAATATTGATCCAAATATCTCTCAATGACACTAAACCTTGTGACGCTAAATAGTCATTACCTAATGCAATGTTAATTCCTTTTGTTTTCGAGCTTCGACAAGGGCCTTTGCTGGTGATACCACAGGCTATGGCGAGTCGTTCGCTAACACCCAGCTTTATTAAACTGCGTACTTTCGTGCGTGGTTTACGCCATTGCCGCCAGTAGCACATTCTTATCCTACGGCGTATCCAATGATCTAAATCCACCGTTAACTGATAAGCGTTGGCTATTAGGTAATAGTGTCCCCAGCCACGTAAATACTGCGTGAGTTTATGAATTTGTAGGGTCATTGAGATCCCCCAGTTGCGGTTAGTGAGTTCTCTTACATTTGCTTTAAATTTCTTTAGCGCCTGTTCGTGGATCTGCACTTGAGCGTAACGGAAGGTAAACCCAAGAAATTTCGAGCCTGATACGGGACCGACTCGACTTTTCGATTCATTCACTTTGAGTTTTAATCGGTTAGTGATAAACGCAGTAATGTCCCGTTGGATTATGAGCCCTTCACTTTTCGTTTTTACTAAAATGATTATGTCATCAGCATAACGTGCAAACTTAAGGTGTTTGTAGGTTAGCTTCTTATCTAATTCATCGAGTAAAATGTTGGAAAGCAAAGGGGATAATGGCCCACCTTGAGGGACTCCTTTGGTTGACTCAAACCACAGACCTGTTTCGCGTTCTGCTACCCCTGCTCGGAGGTATTTACCGAGTAGGCGCATGAGTGCTTTGTCTTTGATTTTACGAGCAACACGATTCATCAGCATGTCATGGTTTACTTCATCAAAGAACTTAGACAAGTCAATATCAACTGCTGTTTTATAACCTTGTTTAACACAAGATTGAACATGATTTACTGCTTGGCTGGCTCTTTTATGAGGGCGATAACCATAACTATGTGGTGAAAATAGAGGCTCAAAGTAAGGGCTAATCACTTGAGCAATAGCTTGTTGGATCACTCTGTCGATAACAGAGGGGATCCCAAGCATTCGCTCACCGCCATCGGGTTTGGGTATTATCACGCGTTTGACTGGCAAGGGTTGATAAGTGCCGTTAAGTAATTGGTGTTTAATACCCAGCCAATGTAACTTAGCGAAGTGATTAAATTCTTCAATACTCATATTATCAATACCCGCAGCCCCTTTATTTCGCTTAACATGTTGCCATGCCGTGCCAATATTGTGGTTGCTCAGTACACTTGCCATCAGGTCATGATTTGTTTGGTTATATTCATTTGAGGTATTATTCACAGCAGAACGCTGTTCATCACTATCACAACACGGTGATCTATGTGAATTCAAGTTCAATTGTAGTATCTCCTCTGGTTAAGATGTTCAGGCCTTCACCATGTCTTATCCATTACGATAAGTGTTGGGCTACTATGCCGTCTGCTGACTTCTGATAAATCACTCTAGCGATTACTCGATAAAGCGCGTCTAAACTAACGCTTGTTTACTGCTATTTCGCTCGCTGTAGGTCGCAGCAACCAAAGCGCCAAGGGTTGAAAAACCAGTCCCTAACTGGTAATGTCCAAGCGTTAGCGCGGATGCGTGTTTATCAGATCTCCCCGAATAAGGTGCATCGACTTTCTCTGCACAACTGCATCATTTACGGTGGCCGTTAGATCACATGACTTCGCTATCTTGTGCTAGCTCGTCTCCAGCCTACGCCTCATATGATGTTTTTGTTCATCAGCTCGCAGATTTGCTAGCGGCTTCCTCTAGACTATCTCTCACGATTTAGCCCTTGCCATTTGCGAGTGTCTATCGTTTAATAACAGTATGTTATTTAAACGGTGATCTTCCTACAGAGGACTTTCACCTCATAAGTCAATGCCCATGTCGGGCGTACACAAGTTGCTTAAACGGAAAAATAACAGTTGGCGATCGCTTCGCGATTATAGCCAACCGTTATTTTCCGCTTAGCAAAGCGTTAGCAGGCAAGGAATATGCGAGCCACATTTATCGATTCAGAAGGTCAATATTTAGAAGCTACCGTTAAGGTTGGTGATATAGAATTACGCGTTATGGATGAGTTTGGTGGCTCTATGTTGGCGGCCGATACAGAAATTGAATTAGATATATTTGTTGGTTTAGCTTTCGAAGACGAAAGTTGGGAATCAATGTTTAATTCAAATCCAGATTGTAAAAAACAGTTAGTGCATCAATCTGGTTGGTGTTATCGCGCTTATGGCGTTGTTACGCAAATTCAACCTGATGTACTTGTTGATGTGGGCTTTACTACTTTAGAGGCTCCAATAAGTACAAATGATATAAATGTTGTTGGGGTTCCTGTAGCATTCACTATTAAAAGGCTTGGTGCTAATGCCAGCTAACAAGCTAAATTAATAAGGACAAAAAAACAGTTGGCTGTTTTCGTTCCTCAACATTTTAGCCAACCACTTTTTGCCCATTATTAGGGCGTTGTGGCTGTAGAATTACTCTTTTTAGGAACGTGTTGTACTATTTCAAATTGATTGCTTTTTAACCTTGAATCCATCTGTTCGGTGTGATCTAATAGATATTATTCACCCACGGTAAACTGTTATGGCTAACTATAAGCCTGACTTATCCTGTCAAAATAAATTCATTCCTATCAATTTCGCTGAGCAAATTTTGCCTGGCACCTTTGAGTATGCCCTTTGTTATATCGTCGAAAATAAACTTGATTTATCGGGCTTTGACGCGTGGTATAACAACGATAAAACGGGCGCGGCGGCGTATCCGCCTTCGGTAATGCTAAAGATTATTTTACTGGGCTATGCACATGGTTTAATTAGTAGCCGCCGAATTGCTAAAGCGTGTGAGACGAACATTTTATTTATGAGTGTGTCGGGAGATATCCAGCCGCATTACACATCAATAGCAGGCTTCGTTGCTAAAATGCATGAACAGATTGAACCGATTTTTACGCAAGTGCTGATGATATGTGATGAAATTAACAGTGACATATATGGACGCTCCCTTGAAGTCAAAACGAGCCGATGTATAAACATCTAAGTTGGTGCTTTTATTCATTATCATGTATTCCATTTCGCAGTAATGATGCGTCACAAGCTTGCTAAAAAGCAAAGGTACTGACATATATTCGAGCTATGGTGTCATGATTATCATGCGCCATGCTCCTAATGAGCTTCGTACCAAGGGACCTAAAAAATATTCACCCAAACGAGATTGAATCTCGTGTCTTTATCTGGTTAACCTTGGTTAGCGTGCGCTTTTTATTTCATTATAAGTGAAGTACATACAGGATAAGCGTATGTTACGACTTAAGTGCCCAAACACCCACTCAGGTTTTAAAACCTATGTCATAATCAGGCTGTCTTAAGTCGTAAACTCGGGTGTGATTGGCGTGTAAAATACGCATAATTAAGCATCCTTGCGTGTATTTTGCACATACTGAGGTGAATAGAGGGTTTGCTTGGTCAGCAATACCCACATCAGCCGCGCCAATCTGTGCGCGGTGGCAACCACCACACAATTAAAGTGTTTTTTCTCGCGTAATTGATTTATCCATTGGCTTAGCGCATCTGTCTTATGGTGACTTCTGGCGATAATGGCGCGAGCACCGTGAATAAGTTGTTTTCGTAAGTAACTGTTGCCGCGTTTAGTAATACCAGACATTTTACTTTTATCGCCTGACGCGTATTGTTTAGGTGTTAATCCTAGCCACACCCCGAGTTCTTTTGCATTCTTAAATGCCTGACCGTTCCCGATTGATGCCGCATAGGCTGAGGCATTGAGTACACCCACGCCAGGAATGGAGTGAAGTATTTTAGCGTTTGTATCCCGTTCAACGTGTGCAGTAAGCATCGCTTCAATGGCTTTAATGCGCTTAACAAGGGTTTTGTACTCAGTGTAAATATCACTCACCATTATGCGCAGCTGAGGGCGAAGCTCAGAATCACTTTCTAACGTAATTATCCCTTGCTCAAACGCCTTCATACCGACAGGAAATACATACCCAAAATCGACCAATAAACCGCGTAATTGATTCGTTGCAGCAATGCGATTTTGTAGCAGCCGTTCGCGTATTTTATGAAGCATGAGTATTTCTTGCTGAGCTTCAGTTTTAATAGGAACGAATTTAATATGAGGGCGTAAGCTGGCTTCGTAAATAGCAAGGGCATCGTTACTGTCGTTTTTATTACCGCGTACAAAAGGCGTAACGTGTTGTGCTGGAATAAGGTCAACGGTATGACCGTAAGACGTAAATACTCTCCCCCAATAGTGGGAAGAATAGCAGGCTTCCATCACGACGCGGCACGGTGGTGTATTTGCAATGAAGGCGTTGAGTTTAGGTCTGTTTAAGCGTTTATTGCATTCTCTTTTATGGTTAGAATTAAAGCCAGCGACTTGGAATACATTTTTTGCCAAATCAATTGATAATGTGCTAATTTTCATGGTGGACGTTCCCTTTAACTGAATGTGAGTTATAACCAGTTTGGCGCATTGACGCCGTTTTGGGGAGCGTCCATCTCATCACCCATCCTAAATTTTGCTCTTTTCAAAATAAAAGACTACGTTTTGATTAGTGCAAAAAATAAACAGGGTGTCTTATGGCAATTGCAAGAAAGCGCCAAGTAAGTTTGGTTGATACAAAGTACTACCATTGCATATCACGTTGCGTACGCCGTGCATTTTTATGTGGGGAAGACCACTTTACAGGTCAATCCAACGAGCATCGACGAGGCTGGGTTGAAGATAAGCTGCTTGAATTAGCTAAAGTATTTTGTATTGATATATGTGCTTATGCCGTAATGAGTAATCACACCCATTTAGTACTGTATGTAGATGATAAGAAAGTAAATAGGCTGAATGATAAAGCGATTGTTATTCGCTGGCATAAACTCTGTAAAGGCACAGTGTTAACGCAAAAATATGTACAAGGTGAAAAGCTAAGTAAAGTTGAACTCATCTTTTTCAACCAAACGGTTAAACAATACCGCGAACGCCTAGCAAGTATTAGCTGGTTTATGCGGTTGTTAAATGAAGACATTGCGCGCAGAGCAAATAAAGAAGATAACTGCACAGGACGATTTTGGGAGGGTAGATTCAAATCGCAAGCATTACTAGATGAAGCAGCACTTACAGCGTGTATGGCCTATGTCGATTTAAATCCCATTAGGGCTAAAATGGCTAACACACCAGAAGGGTCAGACCATACCAGTGTACAAAAGCGCTTAACATGCGCGAAAGAAGGTAAACAACCTAAACAGTTACTACGTTTTTCCGGTATGCCACGTCAGATTATGCCTAAAGGGCTGCCGTTTGAGCTTAAATCGTACCTTGAACTTGTTGAGCTAACAGGGCGAATAATACGAGAGGATAAACGCGGGTATATTGATAACATGAACCTACCTTTGTTAGAAAGGCTTAATATCTCCCCAGAGAACTGGTTAAAACTGACTACGCAATTTACGCGCGTATTTCATGGTGCAGTAGGCAGGCCCACTTCACAAGCAAGTTACTGTGAAAACTTAAAGCGGAAACGGCGATCAAATATTAGCAACTGCGAAAAGCTACTCGCATAATACTTAAGCTACTTAGTAAAACCATTCAGTAAACATTAAAACTGCAATTATGTAGTTATTATCATGCGTGTCATTCAGGTTTTAACGTGCTAATAACTTATTTAATGGATGAAATAAAAGTAACCCAATATTAAAAGATAAATTCTCAACCTAAAAGTGAATAGCCAGATTAAAAATAGAGTGGCTGTCTTGTTTAGTTCTGTATTGAGCCAGTGTTCGGAAACATTACAGAAAAATAGAGTGGCTGTCTTGTTTAGTTCTGTATTGAGCCAGTGTTCGGAAACATTACAGTGAATAAAGGGATGAATAAATTGACCTTACGGGGTCAAACGAAAGTGAATGCCTTTAGTTTATGCTGCGGCAACTGTATTGCCTTGTTCATAATATAGAAAAGCTACAAAACACGATGCATTAAGAAGGGGAGCCCTTTTACTCTAAATAAAAGCCACTCAAACAACCGTAATCCCTTCCAAAAAGCTAGTTAAAACAATACCAAACCAGCTTTTATATTCTATGAAAAATACAGTAATCAATTGAATCAAAATAGGAACTCAGCTATGGTTTGTTTATCAATAAAAACAAATAAAAAAACGAGTTAATCTACAGGCTCGTTAGAGTTACTTGTTCCATAGCTATACAGGAGTATTTAATTTGGAAAGGAAACACCAAGTCTTTGTATCTTCAACTTACAAAGACTTAATTGCAGAACGTAAAGAAGTTATCCATGCATTATTAGAATTAGACTGCATTCCTGCGGGTATGGAGCTTTTTCCTGCAACTGATGAAGATGCATGGTCATTGATCAAAGAGGTTATTGACGGTTGCGATTATTATTTACTTATAATCGCAGGTAAATATGGTTCTGTGAACACTGAAGGTATTGGTTATACGGAAATGGAATTTGATTATGCTATTAGCCAATATAAGCCTGTAATTTGTTTTGTTCATGAAAATATTGATGACCTTAAATCGAACAAAGTCGAAAGTACAGAAATAGGGAAAAATAGGTTAAATGCTTTTAGAGACAAAGCACAGTCAAAACATTGTAAGTTTTGGGTTTCGGCTCATGATTTAGGTGGTAAAGTTTCTCGAAGTTTAATTCAATTAAGGAAGAAACATCCTTCTGATGGTTGGGTTCCTGGACAATATGCTGCCGATCAAGAAATGCTGTCTGAGATGGAAAGGCTGAGAACCAGAATTGCTGAATTAGAAGTGGAAGCATTAAGTAGAAAAGATGGTAAACCATCAAACTATGACGAATTAGAAAACGGCGAAGACATTCATACATTATACGCAAATCTTTATATAGATAAAAAAAGACAGAAAAAAGAAGTGGTATTTTTAGAAGCAACTTGGGATAAGTTATTCTCATATTGTGGAACTGAATTATCAGGTGAGTGCTCTACTGAAGAGTTAGCAGAAAAAATAAGGCTAGCATATTTTCATTCGTTACCTGAGGAATATGATGAGTTTATTCATTACAGTGACATAATCCTACAACGTATTTGTGAAGATCAAATTCATGTTCAATTTCAAGCTTTGGGCCTTATGGAGTCAGGTATTAAAAAGCGCGCAGTATCAGATAATAAAACATATTGGAGGCTAACTCCTTTTGGTGAAAGGTATTTAATTCAAATTAGGGCATTAAAAAAGGAACTCTAACAACACGCTCTGAGGTGGACAGCAAGCGCTAAAGCTCACTTTCCACCGCAAATTTTAACAGCGGTGATCCCTTACTTTTCAATGCAGTTAAGTAAGTTGATTCATCATAGGGCGTATGTGTTTTCCAGCACCTAAATAGGATTCGTATCCACTTAAATGCTAATGATCTGATGATTGTATTATGAGGTTTTCCTTTGGCTTCTTGCTGCCAACTATCGTGGCCAAGTAACGATGCTTTTGCCCAAAATGAATAACGCACAGATAATCCTGTCCATTCCACAAATGTTTGCCTTAAAATTTAGTGCATGAGTATCGCCAGTGTATCCATTCCTTCTTCCCACTGCGTTCGGTATGCGTATTTTGTATGTTAGCATCGATTTATAACGGTCACAATTTGACCCCATAGCGGATAAAAATAATTAGGAAATTAGGATGGCACCCATACTAATTATTACGAAAAAATCCAACAAAAACAGTGTGATGGGTGTATTGTTATAAATAATGAATCACGTGAAAACTGAGCTATGTAGACAAAGTGAAAGTAAAAATAGACAGCCCAATCGGGCTACGATAGTGGTTTATTAAAGAATAGCAAACGACTCGGCTGTATCGAACCGGCTTTCCTTTAAATAAAAAGCGAAATATTACGGTGAATAAAGGGATGCATAATATAATCATTTATTTAGGTTTCTTTTCAGCATGCATTACATTTTTATTTTCTAAGCTCCTCAATACTTCCATAAGTTTAGCCATCGGTTCATTAATTTCAGTTGGTTTATTTATTGGCGCAATAGGTGATTTAAGGAGCGGAGCTATACCTTATTACAGTTTTCGCGAAATAGTTGTATATGTTGTTGGTTGTATTTCTTGGTATGGTATAGTTTATTTGTTCAGTCGCTTTTCTAATAAAAACAAAGTGGTATAAACACATAACAAGCCAACTAAGCTGGACTATAGCTAGGGAAAGTATGCAGAAAATTTTAGTTTTAGCGGTTATTTTAGTTTCTGGTTTTGTGAAAGCAGAATCTGATCCTTGTGAGTCAACCCAATACCCAGTTAAATGGGAATCTGAATTAGTGCATCCCGAATCTTATGAGCTTCCAGCTATTTTCTACAAAACTAATTATTCAAAGGTAATTTTACCTGTATCAAAAGCGATAGACTTTGTTAAAAATAATATGGCAAACCATAAGGCATATTTAAAAGACGCTAAAGCTTACATACTTGAAAGCTTATCTAAAATGCCAAAAAACAAACTTATAGACCACTCAAACCTCTTAATTCCAACAGATGGCTTGCAAGGACGAGAGTTGAGTAAAGCCATTCATGTTATGGCTGGATATCAAGGGCTATTCGAGGGATTACTATTAAAAAATGAGGCGTCAGTTAGTATTAATGGTAATTGGGTAAATTCATCAAGCGTTACTTACATGGTAGGCAATGATCCTGCTCCCTTGGATGACTTGAGTTTTGTTCATAAGTTAATTGTTTCTAATTCAAACCAAGTAGTGTTTGAAAAATGTTGGCTAGATAGAAAACAGCCATATAACAAAACGCGCTGAGGTGGGCGACTAGTAAAATTTGGCTATTAATTGTGGGTAGCTGAAAATAGTAAGTAAGATTTTAAAAACTTTATAACAAGGAACGTATATGAATTTATCTGAAGGCAAAACTGTAATTGAGTTTGAAATATCAGAAACAGGCCACCAAATTGTTGAAGCTAAAATTAACGGTAAATTGTTACGTTTTATTTTAGATACTGGCGCTGGGGCATCTGTTTTAGACAGGGGATGCCTAAGTGAGCTAGGCATTGAAGAGACACTAAATATTGAGAATGCAGCAGGCTTAGGTACTTCGGATCACGCTATGGGAGATATAGAAGTTCATTCAATTGAGTTTGGAAATGCCTTGTTTGAAAGTCCTGACTTTGTGTCACTTAATCTTGACCATGTTCAGGTCGCGGGTGGTGAAAAGGGAGTACATGGCTTGTTAGGCTCTCCTTTTTTACTCAATACCAAGCAGTTATCGATTTTTCAAAAAATAGGTTAGCGCTTTTTAATAAAAAAATTAAATAACTAACCTAAACTTTGTTCTTTAGTCGGTTTTAGCTAACGCACCATGTTTATGGATTTTACTATGACATGGTGCGACAGCTGTTATTGTTTACAATTTGTATTTCAAAGCTACTTTTCTATTTTTTTCTAATAACTCTTTTCTTATAATTTCAGCCCCAGCGCTCAAGGCATTTAGTTTACCTCTGGCTATATGGTGGGGTAGTGGAGCCATGCCGCAGTTGGTACACGGGTAGAGTTTGTCGGCATCTACAAATTGCAGTGCTTTACGTAGCGTATTAGCTACTTCTTCTGGCGTTTCGATAGTGTGATTTGCTACATCAATTGCGCCTACCATTACTTTTTTACCGCGAATGAGTTCTAGTAAATCCATTGGTACATGGGAGTTATGGCACTCTAGTGAGATAATATCGATATTAGATTGCTGAAGCTTAGGGAATGCTTCTTCGTACTGTCGCCATTCAGATCCTAATGTTTTTTTCCAATCTGTATTTGCTTTAATGCCGTAGCCATAGCAAATATGCACGGCGGTTTCGCATTTAAGCCCTTCAATTGCGCGCTCTAAACAGGCAACTCCCCAGTCGTTTACTTCATCAAAAAATACGTTAAACGCGGGCTCATCAAATTGGATGATATCAACGCCTGCAGCTTCTAATTCTTTTGCTTCTTGATTAAGAATGATGGCAAATTCCCACGCTAGTTTTTCGCGGCTTTTATAATGATCGTCGTAAAGCGTGTCAATCATTGTCATTGGGCCTGGCAATGCCCATTTAATAGGTTGTTTGGTTTGCTTGCGTAAAAATTTAGCGTCTTCAACAAACACAGACTTTTGACGGCTAACAGGGCCCACAACGGTGGGTACGCTTGCGTCGTAGCGGTCACGAATTTTTACTGTTTTACGTTTTTCAAAGTCAACGCCATTTAGGTGCTCTATAAATGTAGTTACAAAATGCTGCCTTGTTTGCTCACCATCGCTAACAATATCAATACCTGCTTGTTGTTGGTCAAATAATGACAAGCGAAGGGCGTCGTGTTTTCCTTGGGTTAATTCATCACCTTGTAATTTCCAAGGTGACCAAAGTGTTTCTGGCTCTGCAAGCCATAAAGGCTTAGGTAAACTGCCAGCGGTAGATGTAGGTAGTAATTTTTTCATAATAAATAATGCCGTATATTTTAGTTAATTATTAAACGTAGCGTTAAGCGTGTTATTACTGGTTGTTACTATTAGTTGTTATGACAGATAGCGAGTAGAGAATTGCTCAAGAACTGTTTGATACGGCTTGATAAAATGCTCTTGCGCAAACTTGCCTTGCTCGTTTGCTAACTTGCCGCGCTCTTCTCGGTCATACACAATTTGCGTTAGTGAGTGGTCCAAGTTTTTTAAGTTTGGTTTATATGATTTACCCGCTGTTGCGTTGGCATTATAAATCTCTGGTCTGTAGATTTTTTGAAACGTTTCCATCGTACTAATAGTGCTTATAAGCTCAAGATTGCTGTAATCATTAAGTAAATCACCAAAGAAAAACAATGCTAAAGGCGCGGCACTATTTGGCGGCATAAAGTAACGTACCTGCAAGCCCATTTTTTTGAAGTATTGCTCAGTTAAAGACGATTCATTTGGCTCGTATTCAACGCCAAGTACCGGGTGTTGGTTTTCGGTGCGGTTATAGGTTTTGTTATCTGACACACTTAGGCATATAACCGGTGGTTTTTTAAAGTTTTGTTTGTATGTACCCGAATTTACGAATGACTGAAATAGCTTGCCATGTAATACCCCAAAGTCATCAGGAATACTAAATTGAGACTTGCCTTTATTGTGCTCTTGTAGGAGTACGCTAAAGTCGTAGTCGCGTACATACGATGAAAAGTTGTTTCCTACAATGCCTTCAATGCGCTTATTAGTTTTATGATCAACAATATTTGTTTTTAATATTTCGATAGAGGGAAGCTTTCGCCGCCATCTTCAATACCTATCTCAACAGAGATAATTTCAAGCTCAACAGCATAACGCTCACCTTTGGTGTTATCCCAATGGGCTAGGGCATTAAAACGGTTGTTAATCATGTTTAAGGCGTTACGCAAGTTTGCTTTGCGGTATTCACCTCTGGCTAAATTAGCAAAGTTGGTTGTGATACGCGTATTAGTTGATGGATGATAATTTTCGTCGAGTGAAACGCTCTTTATATTAAATGTAAAATCTTTTTTCATCGTGTTTATATCCAATTTTATAATTTAAACCTGATTGATGCTTTGCGCTTTATTAACCTTGCAACTGGCTTAGCTGGCTTAGCTGGCTTAGCTGGTTTAGGTATTCAGCAGCTTTAAGTTGTTAAATAGTGTTTAGCGCTAAGGGATGAGTAATTTATACGTTGATTGGTATATGAAGAAAAACGGTTTAATTTCACATAAAACATGAGTCATATTCATTAATCATTATTGTTAGATTTGATTACGTAGCAGTTGACGAAAAAAAGGCACAAATCAGTAAAAATAACGGATGGATGTTTAGCCGTTTAGACTTCTTTGGTGGTGGTGTGCACTTTATTCATGTTGAACATGAGGAATATTCAAAGGGGTTTTTTATAGCTATAACAGTACATTAGCCAAATTTCAGTATGTTAAGTCGTTGTTTTTACTAAGATTCATCACTGGATAAGTTTTAATTAGCTATAAAAGCAGATACTTCAGCTCATCTAACCTAAATGATAAACCGACTTTTTTGAGTACGGATATAAATGCTTGTAAATTAATAAAAGCGTTATTAGCCATATTAGTAGCAATGGTAGTACGTTAACTAAGTTATACTCGTTTTTCATCACCTCACCTATTGAGTATTCGTGGATATCAAAGGCACTTGTATTGCATCAACTATTGATGAGCATGGCCCTGTTTATGTATATCAAACAAAAAAGAATCTAATTCTCAGCTTTGACGGAAAAATTTATCAAAGCTGTATTAAATTAAATAATATTAACGGGTTAAGCTTAGCTTATACGCAAGCTATGATGGCTGCGCTTTTTTTATTCCGCACTTAAAAACCGCGATGATAATGGGACTTGGGGCGGGCTCTATAGCAAAAAGTCTTTATCATGCGTTTCCTGCACTGACCATACATACCGTTGAATACCGTAAAGCCGTGGCTGATATGGCTATAAAATATTTTGAACTGCCTGTGTCAGAACGTTTGTTTATTCATATTGATGATGCGGCAAACTACATGAAAAACACGCAGATAAAAACGGATGTTATTTTTTCTGATTTATACAGCTCAGAAGGGATGGAGTCAGATCAGGTGCAATCATCCTACTTACGCGATTGTAAAAATGCGCTCACTTTTGATGGGGTTTTAGTACTTAATATTTGCCATACCAAAGTTGGGCAAAGAGAAGCGTTCGATCAACTTCTTGAGAAAGAATTTGCAGGAAAGATTCTTAGTTTTATTATTGAAGGCGGCAATAAAATTGTTTTTGCTTTTAACAATACAATGCCTGTACTTAGTGAGGATAAATTACTTGCTAAGGCTCACGCGTTACAAAAATTAATAAACGTACCAATGACGCGCTATGCTGGGCTTTTATTTAATTAAAAATGGTTAGTTTGATGTACTGTTAAATGGCGCGTTTAAATCCATCCGTCTATCTGTTGTTCATTTAAACTTAGTTAAACTAATCATACTCTGAATAAAAATAATAAAGTACGTACCCGTACGGAAACTCTCATACATGGATTACTGTAAAAATATAATCGCTAAATTTATAAGCGCGATGCAAAAGCGGCCTGGATTATTGGCTGTATTGGCGTTTTTGTCGGGCGTTGCCAGCTTTGCACTTGTAGATAGAAAAGAGTCTTTTTCGCAAGTTATTGCGATATTTTTACTTATTAGTTGGTTGTGGCTAATTATTGATAATTGGCTACGAGACAAAGTAGAAGAAAAATTTGGTGTGGCTGTATCTCCTAATGTAATGCGTTTTGCGCTACAAATGGTGCAACAAGAAAGCCTATTTTTTGCTTTGCCGTTTTTTTAGCGGTTACGCAGTGGGATCATCCTCAAGCATTTTTTACCTCCCTCATTGTTTTGTGTGCGGTTATATCGGTAATCGACCCCTTTTATTATAAGAAGCTTGCTAAAAACCGTACGTTATTTAGTGTGTTTCATAACTTTGCTTTATTTGTTGTTTTACTTGTTACCTTACCTATTTTGTTAAACCTTACAACGAGCCAAAGCTTAGCCGCAGCCCTTGTAACGGCTGTAGTGGTTACTCTACCGAGTTTAAACAATTTAATGCCTAATGCACGCTGGTGGCGTTTTCCTATTCTTGTATTTATTTTATGTGCTTTGAGCACTGCTGTGTGGCAATTGAGAAGCTATGTGCCTCCTGCAGCGCTGCGATTAACCGATATTACGTTAGCTCATGAAGTTGATTTACAGCATAAAAAGCCAGTAGGGAGTATCAAACAGTTAGACTCCTATACACTGCATCATCAAGGTTTATATAGTTGGACCGCTGTTAAAGCACCTAGAGGCTTAAATGAAAAAATATTTCATGTGTGGCTTCATAATAAAGAAGAAGTTGATCGGATCACGTTAAATATAAACGGCGGGAGAGACCTTGGTTACAGAGCATGGACCCACAAGGTAAATTTTCCTAGCGACTCTGTTGGTAAGTGGCAGGTAAAAGTAGTCACTGAATCAGGTCAGTTAATAGGTTTAACGAAATTTACTGTTACACCTTAATTAACTAATCCGGCTGTATTTTAAACACATAGCTGATATAGTTTTTCTATTACAAACTAATGGACATAGTTAATGAGTATTGCATTTGAGATTTTTATTTGGCTAATAGTTGATACTGGCTTGAGCTTTTTATTTTACTCGACCGGTTGGCTGTTATTAAAAGTGGTTACGTTTGGGCTGTATAAAAGCGAGTTTAAAGATTTTGCATCTTATAAAGCGAGTAAAGCTAGAAGAGTCGACTTAACCTTCCTACTCGGTTTTGGTTTTTATGTTGCACTGATTACCCTTATGGCTTACTTGACTCACTAGCTAGTTTTAATCCACAAAGATCAACAGACCAATGGTTACTAAAGCTCAGTTTTAAATTTAATTATTATTATGCTTTGAATCAATAAACAATGCGTATGTGTAATACACAATAACTAAAAAATGTTAGTGTTTAGCTATCGTTTAAAAAAGTTGAGAATTACATATGAAGTTTTTAGTATTTTTAGGCACAGTACGCGATAGCACTCCACCAAAACCAGCTCGCTTAGGCTTAAGGGTTTCTAGGGCTTGTATAGAATGCTTAACAGAGCATTTTGGCGGTCATGAGTTTGAGCTAATTGATGCGTTGGACTTTCCTAGCGAAAACGTATTTAAACCGCACTTTGCATATGCTAAAAGTAATGCACCTACAGAGCTCACTCTATTAGCTGATAAAATTAAAGCCGCAGATGGATATATAATGATTAGCCCTGAGTACAATCACAGTATGAGTCCAGCTCTCGCTGACTTGCTTAATCATTTTGGTAGCTCACTGTTCTCGTATAAACCAAGTGCAATAGTAACTTACTCAGCAGGACAGTGGGGTGGTGTAAGAGCGGCCATTAGTATGCGCACGTTTTTATCTGAACTTGGCTGTTTGCCTGTATCGGCGATGATCCACGTGCCAAAAGCGCAAGATGTGTTTAGTGAGGATGGCAAACCTGTTGCAGGAGAGAGTCAATCATCGTGGTTTAATTATTTCTCACGCACCTTTGGCCAACTAATATGGTGGGCGCAGGCTGCTAAAGAGCATACCGAGGTGGTTGACCCACAAAGTTTGCTAAAAAGCTTTAAAACAGATCCTTCTCAGCGCAATGCACCTTAATACCCGCTAACTAATTGTGTCTTGAAATATCTAGCCTTACTAAGTATGCTAACGCTTAGTACATGTAGTTCTGTTCCCCATAAAATTGAAATGAGCCAAAGTACGGCTGCAAATATGAACCTTATCGCTTTTACTGAGCAAAGTGCACCGAAGGGTGTTGCTGGCACTTACCAGTTTCAAATTAAAGCGGCGGGAGCTCAGGGTCGTTGGTTATATTTAAATACCGAAATTGATTATCGCGACAGGCGTTCAATTACGGTATCAATACAGCCTAATGTGGTAGCAGAGCTTCAAAGTAAATACGGACAACCAGCAGACACCTTTTTTATTGATAAAACAATAGAAGTAACAGGCGAAGCTAAACGAGTAACTATCGATTTTATGAGCCGTAGAAGAGCCACTAATAAATATTATTAGCAAACGCACATAGCTGTGTCATCTATTAAGCAGCTTCGTGTTATAGAAAGTTAGCAAAAAGCAATGGACTGTGTTTATATACAGTGCATTGTAAAAAGCTTACTTTGAGCTTTAACGTTTACACTTAAATTTACTGCTATGGCGCTACTTTAGCGCTGTTTTATTTCACGATTTCAAAACTCTTATTTAACCTATTGTAATTTCATTACATAAAACTAATAATTAGGGCGTGTTGATCTTTGGTGGGTGAATTTGCAGCAGTATGTTTGGTTTTTAGGCAAGGCGGAGCCTATGTAGTGTGGTTATTCCCCATGAATAGGCGATAACGCAGCATAAAGACCAAACATGCGCTGCCCTTTGGGTTCTTTCTAGGGACGATTAACTCTTTGTTGCTCGGTTTTTACTTAGCCCACTAGGTTACAAACCTCGCGCCGCGATTTAATCGCCCCTAGATTGAACAAATTTCAATCCACAAAGATCAACACGCCCTAGTTAGTTTTATAAATTTGAGTACCTGTATTGAAAGCCAAAGAAATCCGCAATTTTTATATCAACGAAGAGCAATCTGTTTATTTGCTTTCGCACCGCGATGCTAAAAAACACCGCCAGTGGCTTAATATTTGTATTAAGCAGCTAACACTGCTGGGCTACAAAAACGTTGAAATGATTGGCTCGGGTGCTTTTGGTTTTGTGTTTGCAGGTGATGACGATAACGGCTTACCTTGGGTATTTAAGTTTTCGCGTATTACACTTGCCCAAAGTGTACGCGACCGCCTAGAAGACGAAGCGTATATGCTTTCGCAAATTAATAACCCCTTAGTGCCTACCTTTTATGCGTTTGAGCGAATTAAAAAACAAGGGATTTTAATGATGGCGCGTGCCATTGGAGAGGACCTTGAAAAAGTATCGCTTAAAACAGGGCGCTTTAGTGCCGCGCAAATAATGGCGTTAGCTGTTAGATTACGTAATGTATTAATTGATTTACGTAGCCACAAAAATGGCGTTAGCCCACAACCTATAGTGCATGGCGATATAAAACCTTCAAACCTTGTTTGGGATGCAAACACTGATGCGCTGTCGTTAGTGGATTGGGGCAGCTCTGTGTATGCACAGCTCGATAGTGATGGTAACCCTGTTGCCAGTAACTTTATGGATTTAATGTCGGGTGATTTAAGCACAACGAATGCTCGTATGGGCGATGTATATTTTATTGGTGAAGCGCAAATGTCGGGGGAGCAATCATCCCCACGATTCGACGAGCAAGGTGTAGCCGCTACGTTGTATGCGCTAGCGTCGGCGCAGTCGTGTCGCTTTGGTGCGCAAGCCATCCCTGCAAGCAGCTTAGGGCTCCCCAAAGAACTGGCTAAAGTGATTGATGGCATGCTGTCAAAAAGTAAGGCCATACGTGATGGTGCTGGTGATTACTTTATGCGTAACATTACAACTATGGCTAAAATGTATTTACCTGAGCTTGATAAAAAACAAAGAAAAGCAGATATCCCTTTTTGGTATGGCAACGACGAGCAGCCCGACACGGTAGTATATAGTTCACGAAAACAGTTTTTACGCCAAGCCGATCATAACCAGCAATTACTAGATATAAACGACGCGCAACTTGACCGTTATTATAAAGAGTTTTTGTTTGATACAGGCGATACCGAAAAAGCATTTTTGGCATCGATAAGTCGATTAGCTAAGTACCCTGTAGTAGGTGGGCTTAGTTTTCATTGGAAGGATGAGTCGATGTTTGTTGAATCGTCTTTAATTATGCATGACGAATCATTGGGTGATGCGTTTAGCGATGCGATTAATAACACGGTAATGCTTGCTCAAGCGATTAATCAAAAAGGGTTATTTAAGTGTTGTTTGTTTGATGCCCGTAAAACCATCCAGTTAGAGCGAGATGGCACCGGTGCATTTAAGTTTGATAGCCTACCAGAGCTTGAATACGAAGTTGTAAGCATGAAAGCAAACGACATAACCCGCCCGCATTCATACTTTGAAGACGGCAAAGACCCTGATGAGCAACTACAGCTACCTAAAAAAGTTATTAAATGCGTATTTGAGCTTAACCAAATTCATCATACAGGGTGTATTATTTTTGAAGCACTGCCCGACAGAATGAAGATTCACCATTACTACCGCTTACTCGATTCGAGCAAAGAGATTGAGTTTAAACGTTTGCTAAATAAACTTATGCAATACGCGGTAAATATTACGGACGTGGGTGTTGCGGGCTTCATGAAACTCCCATATAAAAACACCCGTGAGTTTAGTTTATGTGAGCAGCAACAAGAGCATTACTTTCCTAAAAATCCCAAGCTTGTATCTTTATAGAAAGAACCCTTCACTAAAGAGTGTTAAATAAGAAGACAAAGATAAAAAGAGCACAAATTGGTTTAACTTGTACTCTTTGCTACTTAATTATTTAGGTAAGTATTACTAATTATTAAACACCTTGCTAAAGGGCGACGTTGGTGATAGCTCAAATTGATGAGTTAGCTTTTGCGTTTTTTTAATCGCTGTAATTTGATAGTGCTGCTTGTGCTCATTGTTACTAAATAGCTTAACGTTAAAGTTAACCTTGGTTAGTTTACTAGGCAAAGAGTAGCGCCCAGTAATGGTTACTTGGTCTATATTGTCGTTTTTATGTGTATGAGACGCTTCTGGGTTTAGCAAAAGTCCGTCAATAGTAAATTTATATTGATGATCCGCTAAATAAACGTTCTTTTTAATTCGCTTAGTTATTAGCTTTTTATGAGCGTTAAACTCAATTATTGACACTTTGCCATCCTTGTTTTCATCAACCCATTTAAAAGCCGACATAGGGATTGAAAGCACAATAAACACGTTATTATCTACAAAGTTTAATGTTCCGTGTTCTGCAACCATTAAATGCGCGTTTGCTAAGGTTGGTGTGCTCAATAAACCTAACGTAACCATACTTAATAGACATTTTTTTATGTAAGGCATAGCTTACTCCTAACTAAACTTCGCCTTTAACGCAGCGTTGAAAAAACGGGTAAGTGTCTGTTGCGTAGTAGTGGTATATCCCATCAGGAAACTCAGGTGTTACGCCAACGCGGCCATTACATTCATCTAAATCACCAGAGCCTGCTACGTATTCCCAATCTTGTGCAAATGTACCTAATGGGTATATATCGGTAGAAGGGCGGTTTGCGCTTACAGATGTTATGTGTTGGTAGCTGCCGGTCATTACGGTTAGCGCTGAAGACGCATCATTTGAGTCTGCATAGCCGTAACGTGCATAAATAGGAAAGCCGTCTGCTGCCCAGCCTATTAGAGTCATAGTGGAGCTATTGCCACCTCGCAGTGTTACAAAGCCTTCAGGCATACCATGATAGTGATATGTGCCATCGGGTTGTACGTGTGCATTGTTGTCGTCTGTTCCAAAACTAAACGTGTCTTGGCTTAAAGCTTCTATATTCCAATTACCGCTGTTGTCGCCTAAATCACAATCGGTGCCTGAATCATCGCAACTTCCGCCTGTGCCGGCGTCTATTTTAATGCCGTTAAGTACAACGCCTATCATTCCACGAGGCCCCCCAAGCATGGTTGCTTGTGTTGTTTCTACAGGCTCAAGTGTGTAGCTTTCATTTACTGATTGTTCAGAAATAGTATTTGGGTTATCTGCATTAGGGAATGTACCTACTTCGTGATCAGGTATGCCATTAGCGACTAAGTCGCGTGTAGTTCCTGTGCATGACCAATCTGCAGCGCTGGTGGCTTGTACTGATTCTGACTCGTTATATTCACTGTAGCTATATTCACAAAGCACGCCTTGGGTTGAGCTACTCGTACCTGTACCGTTATCTGAGGTGGTTGGTGATGAATCTGTAGTTGTTGAGGTATCAACTATGCCTTCTCCACCTCCACAAGCAACTAACGATGAAACAACTAGAGCCAAGGTGCTTAGCTTTATAGCATTTACCCGATTTGAGTTTTTAATATTAACTGCGTGTAGTTTCATTGCTGCATACCTGATCAATTAAGTTACTCAAACAATAATCAGCAATTGTGCAAATAGTGTGTAAACAATGATGACAAATTAGCAATGATGTAAATAGGCGAAGTATTAAAGCTAAGTTGAGATTTAACTTTATTGGATTGTGTTTTATTTTAAAATTTCAAAAAGTTAAACTAATGCAAAAATAGCTAATATAAAAGGTTACCTTAATGGCTAAAACAAAACCTGAAGTGACGTTACAAAGTCACGGTATTTACTCTAAGTGGGACAGCGAAAGTAAAGCATTGCCACAAATAGAGCAATTTACAACAAATGTAATAGCTGAGGTAGATGTTGAGTTTGGCTTAATCGTAAATATTAAAAAGGGTAAAGGCGAAAAGCTTCACTATTGTATATACCATCCAGATATTCCAGACAGTGAAGGTGATGTAATGGACCCCTTTGAAGGCGATGTATACGTTAAAAACAGTGATTGGAACTTTTATTTAGGCGACACGCTTTGGTTGCCAATAGAGAATAAATTGGGTGATTGGCGTATGACTATTGAGCTAAATGGGAAAATTATTGCTGATAAAACTTTTAAGGTGGCATTAGAGGCAGAGCGTACTGAAACAGATTTTTGGAAAAACCGAGGGTATTGATTTCTATTTGTTAGCTATATGGTGTGGATGTAATAAAAATTAATAAAAGAGAGTTGTAGAGCCATTTAAAATAGCTCTACAAAATTAAATTAGCGTGTTTAGTTACCCCAAGGGTTACTAGAATTAGAGCGTTGTTTACGATCGCGAGCACGTTGCTTTGATGCTTTTTTTCTATAATACGTTTAGCATCAACAAAACTAAGTTCACACGGCTCCCCCGGTTTATGATCAGCTGGGATCACGCGATCACGTGGCGGTAATTCGTATTGAACATCATCAGGCTTAGGTAAGTTTTTAAGGCGATAAAGGTAAAAGTTATCTACTTTTTCTTGTGCCCATTGTGTTTTACGTAAAAATTTAACCGCTGACTTTATATCAGGATTGTTTTTAAAGCAGTTAAGTTGTAAATAAGCGTGTAGGAGCTCCCACCCGTATTGTTCAACCAGCTCTTCAACCACTTGTTCTAATTTAACGCCTTGCAGTGGGTTATTACTGAAAAGTTCTTGGTTGCTCATAGGTGTTGCCTCGTTATTAAAATACAAATTGCATTATAAATTTAATAACGAGGCTTTAACAGAGTAAATAGCTTAACTTTGGCAATTAACTACAACACGACCGCGTATTTTGCCTTGCATAAGTCGCTCTGCGTTATCAATGGCGTGTTCTAGTGAAATTTCTGTTGAAATTTTATCTAAATAATCGGCGCTAACTAATTTTGCTAAACGATCCCACGCTTCAATTCTGTCGGCTTTAGGGCGCATTACGCTATCAATGCCTATAAGAGATACGCCACGTAATATAAACGGGGCAACTGAGGCAGGTAAATCCATGCCTTGTGCAAGTCCGCAGGCGGTTACTACACCCCCATACTTTAATGATGCACAAATATTAGCAAGTGTATGGCTACCTACCGAATCTATTGCCGCTGCAAATCGCTCTTTTTGTAAAGGCTTACCCGGGTTTGAAAGCTCATTTCGGTCAATTATTTGTGAAGCGCCTAACTCTTTTAAATACTCACTTTGATCTAATCGACCCGTTGCCGCTGTTACGTTATAGCCAAGTTGGTTTAGTAAATAAATAGCAAAGCTGCCTACGCCACCATTGGCACCTGTTACCAGTATTTCGCCAGATTCAGGAGTTATTCCTTGTTTTTCAAGTGCTATAACACTTAGCATAGCGGTATAACCGGCTGTACCTATTTGCATTGCTTGTTTTGGTGAAATACCTGTAGGCAAGGGGATTAACCAATCGCTATTAAGTGCTGCTTTTTGAGCAAGCCCGCCCCAATGTTTTTCGCCTACACCAAAGCCATTTAATATTACGTTATCGCCATTTTTAAATTCATCGCTGGTGGAATTTGTAACCGTACCCACTAAATCGATACCTGGCACCATAGGAAAACTGCGTACAACGGGGCCTTTCCCCGTAATTGCTAAACCATCTTTATAGTTAAGTGTGCTGTATAGCACGTCGATAGACACGTTTTCGTTTGGTAAATCACTGCTTTCTATAGTCGATAATGAGGCGCTGTAGTTATTATCTTCTTTATTAATAACAATGGCTTTAATTGGGGTACTCATTGGATATCCTTTTAGACCGATCGTCTTTTAATTGGTAAATAAAAACGCATTAGGTTAGTAATGCGCGTAAAAACATTTCTGTATATAAAGTAAGTGGGGTATTTGATTTTGTGAGCTTGGCGCGCATAACAGCGCCTTCCCAACCAATCCAAAAGTACTCACTCATCAGTTTTGTATTTACATGGCTTGCAATTGTGCCTTGTTGTTTAGCTTGATTTAAGCAAACCTCTACCTGGTTTTGCCAAGCAGTGTAGCTTTGCATTAACCTGATTTTAAACTCTTCACTTAAATGGTTAAGCTCTTGATTTAAGTTACCCACTAAACACCCACGTTTGTAATCGTATTTTTTCATCCCTTTAATTGCGCTTTGGGTAAAATTAACGATGCGTTCAAGTGGGGGAACATCTTCTTGTTGCAGGTAATGGGTAAGCTTGGCAATAAAATAACTGTCGTATGCATCAACTAACGCAATGCCGTAGGCTTCTTTACTTTTAAAGTAATGATAAAAGGAGCCTTTAGGTACAGCCGCTTTTTTTAAAATAGTATCGAGCCCCGTGGCGCTAAAGCCAAATTCAGTTAAGGTTTCTAGGCCCGTGCGAATAAGTAACGCTTTGGTATCGGCGTTCTCTCTGGCTATTTTAGGTGGGCGACCACGGCGTATTGGTGTTGATGTATTTTTGTTCATGCACACATATTAGACCGGTCGACTTTAAATAATCAAGTATAAATTCAAATTGTTTAAAAATACTTCAAGTTAGGGGCGGGCTACTAATTTAAGATTAATGAAATAAAAGTGTCACGATTACATTTTTGTTTGGAACTTAGTCTATATTAGTCGGTCACAATTAAAGCACATAAGTGCTTTTTAGCGATTATTGAGTCGCATTTTATTTAGCATAAAACCGGTCAAATTAAATGTTGTATGACCACTTACTTTTTTAAATGTTAATTCATTTTTGCATCAGCAGCTTAGTTAAAGTCAAACAATTTAATTGCTTTTATGATTTGAATTTTACATTTTTATTAACTATTCATTAAATGTAGATTTCACTAATGCTACACAATATATAAATAAAAAAGGTGAGGATATTACCGATGAAGAGACAGAAAAGAGATCGTTTAGAAAGAGCTCATTCTCAAGGTTTTAAAGCAGGTTTAGCAGGTCGCTCAAAAGAGCTATGCCCTTATCAACAAGTAGATCCCAAATCAGAGTGGTTAGGAGGTTGGCGTGAAGCGATTGAAAACCGCAACATGTACAAAACCTAAAATCAATAATCGAATTTAAGCAAAAAGGCCTCCACGTTGGAGGCCTTTTTGTACGCATTTAAAAATTAAAACGCGCTAGTGTCTTGGAACAAGCCCACTTTTAAATCTTTTGCTTCGTAAATTACTCGGCCATCTACTTCTACAGTGCCATCTGCAACGCCCATGAACAATTTACGTTTAATTACGCGTTTCATTACAAGGCGGTAAGTTACTTTTTTATTAGTTGGTAAAATTTGGCCAGTAAATTTAACTTCACCCACACCTAGCGCACGGCCAAGACCAGGGCCACCAGACCAACCTAAGTAAAAACCAACTAGTTGCCACATAGCATCTAAGCCTAAACAACCAGGCATTACTGGGTCGCCTTTAAAATGACAATCGAAAAACCAAAGGCTAGGGTCAATATCAAGCTCAGCAACAATTTCGCCTTTCCCATGAATACCGCCATCAGCAGTAATAGAGGTAATGCGATCCATCATTAACATGTTGTCACTTGGTAAACGGCAGTTACCTTCACCAAACATTTCACCTTGACCACACAGGATCAACTCTTCTTTTGTATAGCTATTTTTAGGTTCCATAACACTTATCTTCGCTTAGAAATTGCCAAGTACTTTAGCGTACACTTGTACGCTAAACAACTCGGAGCAGTTAAAAAATCAAAATATTGCATATTAAATCATCAATCAATCAACGCGATTGGTTTTTGCACTATAAAACCGCGCAATTACAATCAGAAATCATTATAATTAACGCTGTCTTATAACCAGTCTAAAGGAAGTTTATGATCCTTTTTGTTAACTCACTAACTGTGATTGATTTTTCTTACTTATGTAACAAACGCGGCGCCGTTGGCGAGAGCTGGATTGTTGATTTAACTTTGCACGGTAAACTTAACGAAGAGTCTATGGTTTTAGACTTTGGTTTAGTTAAAAAGCAAATTAAAGGCATTATAGATGAGTGTATTGATCACCGTTTAGCAATTCCTACAGGGCTTAATGGCACAGTATCTGAATTTGACGAGCATAAAACACTCGACTGTACATTTGGTGAAAATAATCACTTAGCTATGAGCGCTCCTCATCAAGCTTATTGCATGATTAACGCAGGCGAAGTAACTGTTGAATCGGTTACCGAATTTTTAATTGCGACTATTTTACCGAAGCTACCAGATAACATTGAAAAAATAGAGCTGTCTCTTAAGCCTGAACACAGCCAAAGTTTTTACTATCATTATAGCCATGGCCTTAAAAAACATGACGGTAATTGCCAGCGTATTATTCATGGGCATCGTTCTCAAATTGGTATTAGCCTAGATGGTATCTCTATGCCGCGCTTGCAAAAAGAATGGTCTCAAAAGTGGGAAGATATTTACTTAGCCACCAGTGAAGATCAAATTAATGCAGCTGATTTAAAACACATACCAGCCAAAGCGGGTGATGTATGTTTTGCTTATACATCGGCACAAGGCTATTTTGAAATGGCTATAAGCGAGTCTCGTTGCGACATTTTGCCAGTAGATACTACTGTAGAATGTATTGCTGAACATGTAGCTGGCCAAATTAAAGCCCAATACCCAGAAAAAGCAGTGAAAGTAACCGCTTATGAAGGTGTTGGAAAAGGATCGATTAGTTATGTTTAAAACACTTTTAGCAACAGCGCTTGTTGCCTCTGCTAGCTTTAGTGCTATGGCGCTTGAGTTAAAAGGACATTTAACACAAGGCGGTTTAGTTACTGGAAAGCTAGAAAACGCTAAATCAGTAAGCTTAGATGGCAAAAGCTTAAAACTTTCACCAAAGGGTGATTTTGTATTTGGTTTTGGGCGTGACGCTGAAACTACTCATACTTTAAAATGGGTAGATAACAATGGTAAATCGCATTCACAATCAATAGCTATCACTAAGCGCGAATATAAAATTGATAAAATTACCGGCGTAGCTAAAAAGTATGTATCTCCACCAAAAGAGGTTAGTGCGCGTATAAGCCGCGAAGCAGTTGCTGTGCGAAAAGCGAGAGAAGTAGAGTCTGATTTATTGTACTTTTTAGACCCTGTTTTAAAGCCTGCAGAAGGGCGCATATCGGGTGTTTACGGCAGTCAGCGCTATTTTAATGGCGAGCCACGTCGTCCGCACTTTGGCTTAGACATTGCCAATAAAACAGGCTCTCCTGTTTACGCGCCTATTAGTGGTGCCGTGGTATTTGCTGAACCTGATTTATACTACTCAGGCGGTACATTAATTATTGATCATGGCCATGGTATTACCTCAACTTACATTCACTTAAGTAAGCTTGATGTAAAAGTGGGTGATAAAATTGAGCAAGGTAACAAAGTGGCTGAAATTGGTGCAACAGGGCGTGTAACGGGTCCTCACCTAGATTGGCGTTTTAACTGGAAAGGCGAACGCCTTGATCCAGCATTACTAATGCAAGATACATTAGCAAACAAAAAGTAGAGATTATGACTGACGTAAATCGCGATGCAATAATTGCTCAGCGTATTGAAGACTCAACCACATCGGTAACTAAAACCGTGTTTCCAGGGCGTACTAATCATCACAATACTTTATTTGGTGGTGATGCACTGGCGTGGATGGATGAAGTGGCATTTATAGCAGCGACTCGTTTTTGCCGTAAGCCTTTGGTAACTATATCTTCTGATAGAGTCGACTTTAAAGAGGCCATACCAGCAGGTACTTTTGCAGAGTTAATAGCTAAAGTAGTGCATGTAGGTAACACCAGCTTAAAAGTTGATGTAGATATATTATTAGAAACTATGCACAAAGACGATAAGCATTCAGCCATTAGTGGCAGCTTTACGTTTGTTGCAGTTGATGATAACCACAGACCGACTCCGGTAGTATGCGACAAAATGATTTATGGTTTTGATTAACTTAAAGCTTTGAATATACGCTAAAGTAAATTTATATAAGCACCTTAATTGGTGCTTATATAAAACCAGTAAAAGAACACATCATACTAAATATTCATTAAGTATAACCTCAACAACAGAGCTAATATTAACTAAAAGAAAGTAATCAAACTGGGGGAATTGATAGGGGTGTGAGTTGCTGGATTTGGATACTAAAAAGGTATGCTTTTAACATACCTTTTTGGTTATATTTAGCTTTTAATCACATTTATTAACACTTATATAAATACATCTTAAAGCACCATTGCTGCAATCCAGCCAAATATCAGCAGCGGAATGTTAAAGTGAATAAACGTTGGAATAACAGAGTCTCTAATGTGGTCGTGCTGGCCATCGGCATTTAAACCCGATGTTGGGCCAAGCGTTGAGTCTGAAGCAGGGGAGCCTGCATCACCTAGAGCGCCCGCAGTACCAACAAGCGCAGCGGTAGCCATAACAGAAAACCCAAGGTCTAAACATAAAGGAACAAACAAAGTTGCAATAATAGGCACTGTTGAAAACGAACTGCCAATTCCCATTGTAATTAATAACCCGACTAACAAAATAACACCAGCGGCCAAAGGTTTATTACCATCAAAAAGGGCGGCTGCGCTGTGTACTAAGCTTGCTACATCGCCAGTGGCTTGCATAACCGATGCAAAACCTTGTGCCGATATCATAATAAAGCCAATCATGGCCATCATCGCAACGCCTTTACTAAATACGTCGCCGTTTTCTTCCCACTTAACTACACCGAAAACACTAAATATCATTACACCTACTAAGCCACCTAAAATCATTGAGCCACTTAGGTTTTGTGCAACAAGGGAGGCAAGTACTGCAAAAAGTCCTACAATCATTACTTTTTTAGGGTTTTCTACCTCAGCCGATTTACTCACAGTTGTTAATGGGAGCTCTGTGTATTCGCGACGTTTTCTGTAGGTAATAAATACCGCAATAAGTAATCCAATAAACATACCTAATGCAGGAATTATCATCGCCATAGGAACTTGTGTATTTACAATCTCTAAGCCGTTATCGACCAGGTTTTTGTGCAAAATAGAGTATAAATAAATACCGCCAAAACCATAAGGTAGCACCATGTAAGACGTTGCTAACCCAAATGTTAAAATACACGCTATAGCACGCCTGTCTAATCTTAACTGATTAAAAACAACAAGTAACGGCGGGATTAAAATAGGAATAAACGCTATGTGTACGGGTACTAAGTTTTGCGAAGAAATCGCACAACCTAAAATAATTAATAAAATGAAGTAACTTAAAAACGTTTCATTCCCGCTGCCTTTAGTATTTACTTTAGCAAGTAACTTATCAGCGAGAATGCGTGTTAAACCCGACTTAGAAATTGCAACGGCAAATGCACCGAGCATGGCATAACTTAGTGCAATTTCAGCTCCGGCAGAAAGGCCAGAGTTAAATGCATCAACACTTTCTTTTATACCCAAGCCTGCAGTAAGACCTGCAACTAACGCGCTTATTATCATGGCAACAATGACGTTAACGCGAGCCAGAGATAGCCCGAGCATTAAAATAACGCCTATAACAACAGCATTCATAGTATTCTCTATTTGGAAATTTTAATTAATTTTATCAGATCTTTAGCCTGAGTTTTACGCTCTTTCGTAAAAGGTTTTTTACCATAGCGTACTTGGTTAAATAACTGCCTAAAAGTGTTTATAGATCGTGCAGAATGAGGAAGTTGATCAGCAAAAAAATGTAACTGCTGACTCGGTGTTAAATTATCGGGTGTGTTTATTTTTTGTTTTTTCGCCCATGCTTTTACTTCATAAAACTCTTTAACCATAGGCGCTAATTTAGACGGGCGTTTTGGCAAGTTTAAATAAATAAAATAAGATATAAAACAAAAACCAACTGTTAGTAAAACCATTAATGGTACAAGCCAAATATTTTTACTACCAAAAATTGATTTTAAAAAATCATTTTGTTTTTCTTCGTCAAAACCAAGTACCCAGCTAGACCATTGATAATCGAGATTTTCAAGTTCCAACCTTAACCAATTAATAGCAGGGAAATTACTTAAACTCACTAAACCAAAATCAAGGTTACTTTTAAATTCGTCATTCAGCTCTTCGTTCTGCGAAAGTGAGCCATTTAAACGCTCTGGTGCAACAACGGCGGTTGCATCAAAAATAACCCAACCTTCGTTTTGTAAAAATACTTCTACCCATGCATGTGCGTCGTATTGGCGAACAGTGAGCGTATTATTATCTTGATTTAATTCACCACCTAAATAGCCACTTACTAGTCGAGCGGGTATACCTGCGGTTCTAAAAATGTACGCAGCGGCACTGGCATAGTGGCCACAAAAGCCACGTTGGTTATCAAATAAAAATTGATCTATGGTGTTATCGCCGCTCATAGGTGTGGGAGTTAATGTGTAAGTAAATCCCGTACCTGCAAAGTATTGTAATAAGCGGTTATAAAAATCGCGATCAGAGTGTGTATTTTGCTTTAAGGTTTTAGCAAGTGATGATGTTTTTACATTCTTTTTATAAGCGAGGTATTTATAGCGTTTTTCTTCAAATTCGCCAAGCGGTAAAGCTGTGAAGTTAAAGCTATTTACATCGTATTGTAAGTTTTTAGCTTGGCGACTTTTTTTACGTAATAAACCTAGCGAATTACCTTCAACATTTGGTGAGTTACTACTGGAATACGCTAAACCATAGAGCCATTTTTGTGTAGCAGGCTCTGTAATAACTGAGTAGCTTGCAATAAGTTGCTCATCATTTTCGCTCTGCGTATTTGTTTTTACATTATTATATTTTAAAAAGTCAGACGTAAGCCACGCATTACCATTAAACTCATCATGGACTATTGCTCGCCAATAATAAGGCGCTACAGGTTTTTCTTCGTTAAATTTAGCTCTAAACACAAGTTCATCTGAGTTTGACAGCTTTGCAATATCGAATGGATCGACCTGTTCAGAAAGCCCTGTTTTAGCAAGCTTAGGCCCAGGAAGCTGCCAAAAGGCGGGCATTTTTGGTAAAAAAAGCAGTAAAAATATAGCTAAAGGAAGCGCTAAAAGTAGCAATTTACCACTTTGCTTAGAAGCGATTTTTAAATTATGTTTGGACTCGAGTAGGCCAAGTACTGCAAAGTTTAATATGTATAAACTACTAACAGTTAAAGTCGTTAAAATGCTTTGGTTAAATAAATACACAGATGAGAGTGAAAAAAACGTAAGCGTTGTAATTACATGATAGTGTTTTTTGGTTTTAGCCTGTAGCAGCTTAAATAAACTAGCAAGTAGCAGCATGGCCACAAATAAAATAACCGTATCCGACATGCCTACTGTGAAGAGCATTAAACCGAGTGACACACCTGCGAGTATATTGGCCAGCCAAGCATTTGGCTTTGGTTTATTACTCAGCGTTATGTAAAAGTTCCATGCACAAATAAGTGAAAGTACACCTACAAAAACAAGCGGTAAATGTGATACAAAAAATACAATCAAACATGCATATATAAAAGACAGCGAATAATTTATTACTTTTTCGTTTTTAAGTATGTCCATTACACATCACCATTAAATGAGCATAATAATTCTAAGCATTGCTGCTTATGTTGCTGTCCGGTATTTGTATTTATTGTTTTATTCGGTAGCTTTAACATAAAAGGGGTGTTTTTCTCGGTTGCTTCACACACTAAAAAGCATAACTGGCTTAAGCGCTGCTCTGTATCTCCATTTATTAACGTAAAATCGAGAAGCGCATTTGCTGTTTTAAAGTCTACAAACTCTTTAACTAACAACTGCTGTGTTTTTGCGTAATGCTTCCACGACACTCTTTGCAAGCCCATCTCTGGTAAATGTGGGATAAGAGACTCAAACTCTTCGCTACCAGATTGTGTAGAAATACCTTTATCGGCTTGCTCATCAAGCATAGAAACATTCGCATCACTGTGTACTTGTTCAAGCGACGGATATACAAATACATCTTCTTGTAATTGAATGTAACTCCAAACAGTTATTAAGCCAAAGGGATAGTTACTCGCTATTTTAATACGTTGTACTGAGTACTTACCGCGTGAGCTGTAGGGTAAGTGGAGTGTAAGTAACTGAGGTATACTATCAACTTGGCCGGTATGTTTGTGAGTTTGCTCACTACCTTGATATGTTAAATTAATAGATTGGGTAACAGAAGGGCTTTGTAATTCAAATATAATACTCGGTTTTTGAGGAGCGTAGCTACTAAATGCATCTTTAAATTTAACTGTTAAGCCTTTAGCGTTACTGTAGCCCATTAATACAGCAATAATCATTACCACAAACATAAGATAAGACATTATTAAAATTAAATTATTTTGATAGTTAATGCCCATCACAAAGTTTAAAATAGCCACAATTAAAAAGTACCAACCTAGGGACGATGGCAACACATAAATTGTTCTGTGTTCAAGTGTAATTGAGTTTTTTAAATGTTTATTTTTTAATAACTTATTAAATACACTTCGCTTAAATGACTTAAATAAAGAAGGGCGCTTAGCTGTTTTTTTGGCATAAAAATTTATACCGGAACTAAAACGTTTTTTAAAATATCGTTTACTTGCGCTTCACCTGACTCATTATGCAAACCTAATCGATGCTGACATACACTTGCAAATACGGCTTGAACATCTTCTGGCATTACAAAATCACGACCATCAATAAAGGCCCACGACCTAGCCGCTTTAGCCAGAGCCATACTGGCTCGAGGTGATAACGATGCAGCAAAAGCGTTGCTTGTGCGTGTGTAATTAACAAGCTCTATAATGTAGTCAATAACCGGGCTACTTAAAGTAATTTGGTTTATTTGGCTTTGAATTGCCGCTAACTCTTGTTGGTTAATACGCTTAGGTAACTGACTGTAATCTCGTTTTTGCATATTCAAAATTAAGCGTTTTTCGGCTTCTTTAGGTGGAAAACCTAAGCTAATGCGCATTAAAAACCGATCTAATTGCGACTCAGGTAACGGGTAGGTACCTGATTGGTAAAGCGGGTTTTGTGTTGCAATCACAAAAAATGGATTTGGCAGCGTATATTTTTTTCCATCAACTGTTACTTGTTGCTCTTCCATTGCTTCAAGCAACGCACTTTGTGTTTTGGGCCCTGCGCGGTTTATTTCATCAGCTAAAACAACTTGGCTAAAAATAGGGCCTTTATGAAACGTAAAGCTATGCTCGGTAGAGTTAAAAACATTAGTACCCAAAATATCGGCAGGCAGAAGATCACTGGTAAATTGTATACGCTGATACGATAAACCTAACACAGCTGACAATGCATGAGAAAGAGTGGTTTTTCCCATACCTGGCAAATCTTCAATGAGTAAATGCCCTTCGCTAAATAAGCATGTAAGTGCCAGTTTTATTTGTTGTTGTTTACCAAATATAACACTCGAAAGATCTTCTATAATCGCAGTAACAGTACTTTGCATGCTAACCTTATTATTATTCTATTAGTTCGAGGCGCTTCATTACGGTGTCTACTTTTTTTGCATTAAATGGTTTCGCAATAAACCCTTTAGCACCTAGCTCCCACGTGTTTTGCACATTTTCAAAACTGTTATGACCAGAGCACATTACAACGTGTGCGTGAGGGTAGGTAATATTAATAAACTCTAGGATATCTGTGCCATCAGAGTCAGGTAAATCTACATCTAAAAATATTACGTTAGGCGATTTTTCATCAATAACCGGTTTAGCTGAACTAAAGTCTACACTTTCTAAAATATCTTCATAACCTAGTTCGGTTAAAATCTGGTTTAGGTAATCACGTATTTCTTTAACATCGTCAATGATGAGGATGGGCTCTAGCGGGCGAACAAATTCCATATGTAGGTTACTTCTATTTTGAATACATCTAAGTGCTTTAATACTAAGCTAACCCCTTCATAAGCTCAAGAACGTTACTTAAAAAACACTAATAAATAAACAGTTTATAGGTCTGACCAACAGCCTATTTTAAAAGGATCACCTGCTTTTATATCTTCTACTAACTTATGTTTACATGAATTGTATTGAGCAATAATGATGTATCTACAACAAATTCCTTAATCCAGAACCTTATTTCCTCAAAATTTGATGTAACAAATTTGCTACTTAACTTATTGATTCAAAAATATTTACATATAAATTCGATTTTTGTAAACGTTTTGTAATAAAAAATCGTTGACCTTCTAAATTCATTCTGTGATTATGCTCACCGGATGGGCTTATGCTCATAAGTGCAATTTCATTAACCATTTAATGTTTTGCTCAGCCAGCCTCATCTATACACACTGAATTAATACCAATTTCATTAAATGAAAATGCAATTTAATAAAGTTGGCATCACACACCACACTAAATAAAGAGCTTATTATGTTGAATAATAAAAAGACTAAATTTGCAATTTCTCTCATAGCGGCAGCTATGGCTACATCGGCTCCAGCACAGGCTGATATTTCTGAATATTTAGATCGCGTTGACGTAGACTTTTTACTAATGCAAAACTTTCAGTCAATTCAGGCTAAAGACGGTGCATTTCGTCCAGAAGATGAAGAACAAGAATCAGGATTTGGGCGTATTAGAGCAAATCTAATGCTTAAATTTCATATTAACGAGTTCATTACTGCCGATATAGATATTGCAGAAGAGCCTAATGACTTTGGTGGCGAAGATCGTGACTTTTCATTTCACAACGATTTTGCAGGTGTTGAATTTGACTTACTAGGTCTTTATGGCACACCAAAAGAAAACGCAAATTTAACACTGCGTTTAGGTAACATTGGTGGATCGCCTTTTCAATTTAAAGGTTTTCAAGACGGCGCAGATAACCAAAGTAATGCACTTATAGGTAATGGTATTACCGATTACGCAACCGCAGAAAACGGTGCACAGCTAAGTTACAGCGAAACTTTCGATAGTGGTGTAGTACGTGCTTATAATGTTACAGGTCACATTACGACTTCAAGTTTCGGTGAAGCATTTCAAGAAGACAGAGGTTATAACTACCGACTTCAAGGTACTCTAGAATTTGAAGGTGGCTTTAAAGCAGGTTTAAACTTATTAAAAGCCAATCAAGGCGACCAGTTACGTTTTGAAAATGGCGTAGCAAGTCTTGATGGTGTAACCACAACAAACTATCGCTTTGGCGATGGTGAAAACTATAATTTCTCAGCGTCACCTTCGAACGAGCGTGACACTCACGTTGGTGCAATGCCAGGGCTTGAGCAATCAATCATCCAGCTTAACTTAGCTTATCAACCATCTGACGAAACTAGCTTAATTTTTATGGTTGGTAAATCATCTGATGACTACACATTCGCAGATGCCGCTGGTAATGCAGTTGCCGGTATTACCTACTTTGGTACAAACGGTATAGCAGATGAAAATGGCACTACTTTTGATTCAAACAGTGTAATAGAAGGCGACTCATCGGTTGAGTACTTCGTGTTTGAAGCACAACAATATATTATTCCTAAAAAGCTATATGTAGCGGCTCGTTATGCAGAAGCCGAAAACACTTCCGACTTAATTGAACAAACAGACAATACAGTAGAGCGTATTCAAGTAGCCGCAGGTTACTGGTTTAACGATAAAACGCTTTTAAAAGTTGAGTATGTTAACCAAGAAGAAGATGTTAATTCGGGCGGTCAAATCGGTAAAGGATTTGACGGCTTCACTTCTGAAATATCTGTTAAATTTTAAATCATTATCCAAACTAGTCTAACTATTTAAACAAAGGACCTAAAAAGGCACTTTGCGGGCAGTTTTATGCGTTAAAACTGCCATAAATAGAATTGGCAATAGATTGAAATTTAATAGCACTTGTTAAAACATAACGTGTATGGGGAATACCCGATGAAAAATAAATTAATTATGCTCGCGTGTGGCTTTATAAGTATGGGCGCTGCGGCAAAAGAAACAATTACAATAGCGACTGTTAACAATGGTGACATGATCACCATGAAAGAATTAAGCAGTGACTTTACCAGCCAAAACCCTGATATAGAATCTAAAATGGGTTACTCTAGAGGAAAACATTCTTCGCCAACGTGTCACAACCGATGTTGCAACAAAAGGCGGCCAATACGATGTTATGACCATAGGTACTTATGAAGTACCAATTTGGGGCAAGCAAAATTGGCTAAAAGAGCTGGATAATTTAGGTGAAAACTACGATTTAGACGATTTAATTCCGGCAATTCGAAGCGGTTTAACGATTAATGACAAACTTTATGCTGCGCCATTTTATGGCGAAAGCTCAATGGTTATGTACCGCACTGACTTAATGGAAAAAGCAGGGCTGACAATGCCTAAAGCCCCAACATGGGACTTTATACGCAAAGCTGCTAAAGCGATGACAGATAAAAAAGAAGGTGTTTATGGCCTTTGTCTACGTGGTAAAGCAGGTTGGGGCGAAAACGTTGCGCTTATTACATCCATGGCAAATTCGTTTGGTGCTCGTTGGTTTGATGAAAATTGGAAGCCACAGTTTAATACCCCAGAGTGGGAAAATACCCTTCAGTATTATGTAGATGTGATGACAGAATCTGGTCCTGCTGGTTCATCTGCAAACGGTTTTAATGAAAACCTTGCATTATTTCAAACCGGAAAATGTGGTATTTGGATTGATGCAACCGTTGCAGGTGCATTTGTTACCAACAAAAAAGACTCAGAAGTTGCCGATAAAGTAGGGCTTGCACTTGCACCAGATAACGGCCTAGGTAAACGCGGTAACTGGTTATGGTCTTGGACTTTAGCCGTACCGGCAAGCAGCAAAAAACCAAATGCCGCAATGAAATTTATTAGCTGGGCAACATCTAAAGAATACACTCAACTTGTAGCCGACAAAAAAGGTTGGGCAAAAGTACCGCCAGGTACACGTAAATCACTTTACAGTAATCAAAAGTACATGGATGCAGCACCGTTTGCGCAAATTACCTTAGATTCTATTCAATCTGCAGATCCTAAAAATCCAACCGTTAAACCGGTGCCTTATGTAGGTATTCAGTTTGTTGCTATTCCTGAGTTTCAAGGAATTGGTACAGCTGTTGGGCAACAATTTTCAGCAGCATTAACTGGCCAAATGACCGTTAAGCAAGCGCTTAGTACGTCTCAGCACCTCGTTGAGCGAACAATGCGTAAAGCTCGCTATCCTAAATAGCATGTAATGGGCGGGTAAGTACTCAAACTTACCCAATATTTTATGTCAATTCTATTTACTTGTTAGTTATAAACACTATCAAGGGTTTCTGATTTTCACTTGATAGTTAACAAGTAAATAGAATTGGCTTTTTTAAGGTCACCTTTATGGCAACAACTAACTCGCGCACGCTTGCTCGGTTTATGCTTCTTCCTAGTGTAATTTTATTACTTGCTTGGATGATAGTTCCGCTGTGTATGACACTGTATTTTTCATTTATTGATTACAACTTACTCGTTCCTGGGGATAAAGAGTTTGTAGGCTTTTTAAACTATGAATTTTTCTTAACTGATCCGGCTTTTTTTGAATCATTTTTTAACACGCTTTACTTAGTAACTGGGGTTTTACTTATCACTATTTGTGGTGGTATTGGCTTAGCTATTTTACTAGACCAAGCCATATGGGGACGAAATTACGTTCGCATTATGGTATTAGCCCCATTTTTTGTAATGCCAACTGTGTCGGCATTGGTATGGAAAAACATGCTAATGAACCCAGTTAATGGCTTATTTGCACATTTCGCGATTTGGCTTGGCTTTGAACCTATCGACTTTTTTGCTCAAATGCCGTTATTTTCAATCATCATAATTGTTTCTTGGCAGTGGTTACCGTTTGCAGCATTAATACTGCTAACAGCAATACAATCATTAGACCGCGAGCAATTAGAAGCGGCTGATTTAGATGGCGCTGGGCCATTTAGTAAGTTTTTTTACATCGTTTTACCGCACTTATCGCGCGCTGTAACGGCTGTTATTTTAATCGAAACTATATTTTTACTGTCAATCTTTGCTGAAATATTAGTTACAACTAGTGGCGGCCCTGGTTATTCGTCAACCAATATAACGTACTTAATTTACACGCAATCACTACTTCAATTTGATGTAGGTGGCGGTTCGGCAGGGGGCATAGTTGCAGTTATTATTGCAAATATTGTCGCTATATTTTTAATGCGCTTAATTGGCAAAAACTTGGAAGGTTAATTATGACTATAAAAAATAGCCGTCGTTCCAAACTAATTTATACCATTACTGCATGGACAATAAGCGGCATGATTTTCTTTCCAATTTTATGGACGTTAATCACAAGCTTTAAAACAGAAGCTGAAGCAATTTCAGCAAGTCCAAGCTTATATGCATTCGATTGGACGCTCGAAAATTACCGAGATGTACTGTCGCGTTCGCCATACTTTAACCATTTTTGGAACTCTGTAGTTATATCACTAGGTTCAAGTTTGCTGGGTTTATTAATTGCTGTACCTGCAGTTTGGTCTATGGCTTTTGTACAAACTAAAAAAACAAAGCATTTATTAATGTGGATGCTTTCAACCAAAATGTTACCGCCAGTAGGGGTACTTATTCCGATTTATTTATTGTTTCGAGACTTTGCGCTACTCGATACAAAATTAGGTTTAGTGGTTGTAATGACACTCATTAACTTACCAATAATGGTATGGATGCTGTACACCTACTTTAGAGAAATACCAAACGAAATACTTGAAGCTTCACGTATGGATGGCGCAACAATTGGTGAAGAAATATTCCATGTTTTATTACCAATAGCCTTACCGGGTATAGCCTCAACGCTATTGTTAAATGTAATTTTGTCATGGAACGAAGCATTTTGGACACTTATTTTAACCGCTGCAAATGCTGCACCTTTAACGGCATTTATTGCCAGTTACTCAAGCCCTGAGGGGTTATTTTACGCTAAGTTATCGGCAGCATCTGCCATGGCCATTGTGCCAATTTTAATACTTGGTTGGTTTAGTCAAAAACAATTAGTGCGTGGATTAAGTTTCGGCGCAGTAAAATAGGAGAATACACATGGGCAGCATCACACTAAAACAAGTCACTAAAAACTTTGATGAAGTTAACGTAATTAAACCGCTAGACTTAGAAATTAAAGACGGTGAGTTTATCGTATTTGTTGGTCCGTCGGGCTGTGGTAAATCGACATTACTTCGTATGATCGCAGGGCTTGAAGATACCACCAGTGGTAATATAGAAATTGACGGCATTGACGCTACAAAAACACCGCCTGCAAAAAGAGGCTTAGCAATGGTGTTTCAATCCTACGCGTTATATCCGCATATGACAGTGCGTAACAATATTGCTTTTCCTTTAAAAAGAGCCAAAGTTAGCCCTGCAGAAATCGAAAGTAAAATTGCTAAAGCCGCTAAAATTCTTAATTTGACCGATTATTTAGACCGAAAGCCTGGGCAATTATCGGGCGGTCAGCGCCAGCGTGTAGCGATAGGGCGCGCAATTGTTCGTCAGCCTTCGGCATTTTTATTTGATGAACCGCTTTCAAATCTTGATGCGTCACTACGTGTAAATATGCGTTTAGAAATATCTGAATTACATAAAAGTTTAGCTACAACAATGATTTATGTTACGCACGATCAGGTTGAAGCTATGACAATGGCAGATAGAATCGCGGTATTTAATGCCGGTATTATTGAACAGGTAGGCACACCTTTAGAGCTTTATAAAAACCCAGTAAACAAATTTGTAGCTGGTTTTATTGGCTCTCCAAAAATGAACTTTATAGATGCTCCACAAAATGAAGATGCGAATGTTAGTTGTATTGGTATACGACCAGAGCATATAACACTCTCTACTGAGCAAGGAACGTGGGCTGGTACTGTCGGTGTAATTGAGCATTTAGGATCGGAAAGCTTTTTACATATAAATATTGAAGGCAAAGGGACCGTAACAGTAAAAGCAGATGGTGATTGTCCGTTAAAATATGGCGACAGTATTTACCTAAGCGCACCGGCTGATAAAGTATTAAAGTTTGATAATAACGGTTTAACAATTCGCTAGAGCCAATCTTTAATTACCTTAAATAGCACCTTTATAAGGGTGCTATTAACTAAATTCTAATTACATAATCCTATGAAACCTAGGTATTTTTTATTAAGGAATGGTATATTTACAACTATAAATAACAAAAACGTTATTAATAAATAGATACTCCAAAATTAATAAAATAATTTATATAGCAGCACATATAATTGAAATTATGTAATGAAAATAAGGACTTAGTTTTCCTTCTATTTTAAGAGGTTTACGTGGTAAAGCTATCAAATACAGAAATTAGAAAGCTAGATGATGCAGCCAGAGCAGGGTGGTTATATTATGTTGGCGGTAACACACAAGATGAAATTGCTAAAAAGCTAAATATATCTCGCCAATCTGCACAAAGAATGGTCGCATTATCTGTGAGCCAAGGATTAATTAAAGTTAGACTTGACCACCCGATTGCCAAATGTATGGATTTGGCCGAAAAATTAAAAAGCCGTTTTGGGTTAGATTCGTGTGAAGTTGTACCGAGCGATCCGTCTGAACCATCGTCTACATTAGGTTTGGCTCAAGCTGGCGCGGCAGAAATAGAACGTCATTTAAAATCAGAACAACCCAAAGTACTTGCTATGGGAACCGGTCGAGTTTTACGTTCATGTGTAGATGAACTAAGAACCGTCGATTGTCCGCAACATAAAATTGTAGCCATGCTAGGTAATATGGCTTTGGATGGATCGGCTTCACCTTATGATGTTGTAGTAAGAATGGCCGAACACACCAATGCAAAACATTATCCAATGCCATTGCCAGTTTTACCCAGAAGCATTGAAGAAAAAGAACAGTTACACGCACAACAAAATATTACCGGTAATTTAAAACTCGCTAAAGATGCCGATGTAACATTTGTGGGTATTGGTAGCTTAGGTGAAAAGTCGCCATTACATATAGATGGTTTTATTGATGCGCAAGAACTTAAAGAGTTACAAGATCTTGGTGCTGTTGGTGAAATGATTAGTTGGGTGTTTGATAAAAACGGTAAGCTTTTAGATTGCACAGTTAATCAGCGTGTAGCAAGTACGCCATTAAAAACAAATGCTAACAAACAGATTTATGCGATAGCTGCTGGTGAAGAAAAAGTGTTAGCCATTTTGGGCGCAGTAAGGTCAAACATGATCAGTGGATTAATCACTAACGAATATACAGCTGAGCGTTTATTAAGTATTGATTAAACAAATTGAGAAATAAAGTATCTGTATTAATAATACCTGTTATTGTAATAAAATCACTTAATGTCCGATACCGTCTAGTATTGGACATAGTAAGGGCGCATTTAAGCGCTCTTTCTATATATGCATAAACTACCTATAATTTATATTATGTTAAATACCGTTATTTTGTCACTAATCAGGCCACTATTGCAGTTCAATCAAAATGACAGCCCTAAGCCCCATTTTTATAACTTTTCTTTTTTTACGATCTTTTTTCATTTTTTTTCGATCTTTTTTCAAATTTTGGATCAATTTCATGAAACAACCCTACGCGGAACCATTAAATCGACATTCAAAGGAGTAAAAAATGACCGATTTTAAAACCGCACTGCGTAAAGCTGGCTTTGTTACAGCTACAGGATTGATTGATAGAAAAGCGGCAATTGAGTATTTGTTGACCTCTGAACGCACTTTGGAGCGTTGGATCACAACCAATAAACCATGCAAACGCGCCCTAAAATTACTCGAACAAAAGATTGCGGGCATTGTTCAACATGGCAATTGGAACGGCTTTTTTATCTGCCATCAGGGGTATTTGTGGACACCTAACGGCCGCCGTTTTGAGCCGTTGTATTTAGAACGTGTGTGGATTTTACAGCAAAGCACCCGCTTTAAGGATGCAACGATTTTAAACTTAAAGACTGAGCTTACGCATTTAAAGAACCTGGTTTCTACGCGGGAGCGCTTAAAGGAGATGGGCCATGAGCTGATAGAAATCTCTACTAACTGGAATTTTGTAGAGCAAATGCAAAAACAAATGGCTGAGCAAACGCAGGAACTGGCAGAGCTAGAGGTGATTGCACCGCTTAAAAAGGCGTAGTAATAAAAAAGCCCTGACGATTATGCCAGGGCTTTTTACCTTTAGGAGGCGTTACTTTAGCGCATCACTTAAGGCGCTGACAAGTTCATCATCCAAGTCATTCGTTGTTTTGCTGGCTAAGTGCTTGGCCGTGGCTAAGCAAACGCGCTTTAAAAACGCTTCAGTGACTAACTTTACTGCTAAGTATTTGCCGAGTGTTGCTAACATAGTTTTTCCTCTAACTTCTTTATTCGTTCGTCCTGGGCGTTGATGATCACCTTTAGCCAGTTAATATCATTTTTTAACGTGGCTACGGTGGCAATAAAGCCCCCTATTTGTACGCCTATTACTATCAATGTGCTTGAATCCATACGTTACCCCTTAAGCGCTGTAACGATACTGGACGCATCAACTAGCCCACCAATCAGCGGTATATAGGGCGCTTTGAGCTGTAAGCTGGCATCGAATATTTGCTCAATATAATCGCCGTGGTCGTCATGGGTCATGTACATGGCTTTGAGCCAGGTTTTATCCCTGACACGTTGATCACTATCTAACTTGTCAGGATTTAAATAGAAACCAGGATTAGGGTATTTGATGTAATTGCTGCCGTTTATGGCAAATTGCACCTCTGCAAGCGCCGCCGCAACTGGCCTTGTGAGCGTTTTCACTGCAGCGTCAGTCTTACGGTAAAAGTAAGCGGCTGCGGCGGCCAGTAGCAACCATTTAAAATTGGTGTTAAGAAATTTAGCCATAAAACCCCCATTCGAAGCCCTGGCGTATTTCGTCCAGGCTAAACGGTTGCGATCCATTTTCCATGTGTATCATAGCGGCCAATACCTGCGGATAAGTCTCCCGCGTTAAAGGTCGGTCATGGGCAATCCCTGTTTTTTGGCTCACAAAGTTGATGTAATTTTGTGTGTCATTTTCGGACGGTGGCGCCCAACGCGATACAATACCCGCAATCGTGTTTAGCTGATATTTGGTGGCGTAGGTGCGTAATATGCGCCCCGCCGCTCTTAAACCATGCTCTACGGTTTCGAAGATCACAAAGCGGCCATCATCGCCTGCATGGCCAACCCAATCAGTGCCGTTTTCTTCAATATTGAGTGGGTTATTGTTGCGTAAGCCTTTAGATTTAGCCATGTACAGCGCTCCAGATAGCAAGATAATAGTGACAAACGTTAAGGTGATTACATTGTTTTGAGACATTAAATCACCTCTTTTAACATGCGAATTTTGGCTATAGCTGTTTCTGTTAGCTTCACTTGCTCAAGTAGGGCAAAACCAGCAGGCTCTGGAATGTTATTAGTTGTTACATACCAATCAACACCCACATTAATTAACCGCGGCTTGTAATTGCTATTACCAATTGAGCGCCCAAAATCACCTGCAAGCCGCCAGCTTGTGCCTGCATCTAGGCTTTCATATACTTCTGTAGAGTTAATACCCACCCACTTTTCAGGGGTGATACTTACGTCATACAAAAAGCTTGGTAAAATATCTACTCTGGCGCTTTGTGCTTTGTCTATGATTTCTCGGTCTTTATTAGTAGAAACACATAAGAACCCATCTGCTTCGGTTATTATTGCGCTCAGCCCTTCCATTGATGTGGTCATATTTGCCACTTTTTCAAAATCCGAACCGCCTACCTTATACACATAACCTTCGCCATTTGTACCTGCCAAGCAAAATAACTCATTTTCCAAAGTACAAAAAACAGCATACGCAAATCTTACACTTGCTAAGCTTGTTGTCTTTACCACTATTAACCGTTCTGTCGCATAGTCGTACTCCCAAATTGTGGCAAAATTGTCAACCCAACCACCAACAAAAAGCCGCCCGTTTGAATAGTTAACACAACCAAACCCAGTTGCACCAATCGTATTGGCCGTAATAACTTGCCCTTTATAATTAAACCGCGCTTGTGATACACCGATTAAATCCCCATTCCCATCACTTGCAAAAAACTTTGCATCTAAGTCTGAAAATTCAAAAACACTTGACCCGTATTTGTTAGTAAAAAAATTAACTCTATATGATTGGTTATCTATAAACCCATCATTAACAATCTGCGGTTCGTCTGCCAATGACGCGCTATATTCGGAATCTATATCACCCAAAACACCTGTAATTCCAAATTTTGGCGGTTTATTTATTGCTATGTGAAACTCGCCCGAACCTTCAATTTTATGAGGCACACCTGCGGCGACAGGAATACCATTTGCAATGGTTACACCTTGACCCCCGTACCAAAAAGGCTCGGTATCACTGAATAAAGTAATGGCTACGCGGTTACGCTCAAAAGGTAGAATTTGTTGTGAACCACCATAGTGATCAATTACATCACTGAGGTTTGAATTGCTGCCTTTGGTTGGCGCTTCATAGCCTAATGGGTTTGGGCTAGCCCATACTTCGATTCGTTGCTCTTGGTCTGATTGCAACGTGATTGAATCAAATTTAGAAAAAGTGACATCAAAGCCGCTTCTAACTTCTGTATCGAGTAAGTTTTCACCCTTTAAAAACACACGCAATTGTAATGTCGATTCACAATTAATAATTTTAATTTGACGGCCTACTTTTGCAATTTCTCGCACTTCACCAGCACGAATGGTTTGTTTGTAAAGCATTTTTATTTTCTCCCTACGGTTAGCGCCAGGGCGACAACGCCCGCCATGCCGACAACGACATAAACCATGGTTTTGTTTGTGTCTTTGGCCAATTGGCTGTCATCACTGCGGCTCATGTCATCAACGAACTGCAATGCTTGCTCACTGGCTAACAGTGAACTTTTAGCCGCATCCGCATAAGCCGAAGCGGTACCGGTGGCAAAATCACGGGCTAAGTCGCTGCTGTTGTTCGCGGTAAAATAGGCTAATTCTGATACCCGTTCATTGCTATCACCGATTGCGTCAATGGTGTTTAACATGGCGTTGTTAGCAAAGGCGGTATTGGTTGCGTGCATGGATTCGGACAGACTCGCTACATCACGGGCCAAGCTACTATTCGCATCAATGGAGGTTTCAGCTAGGTAACTTTGTGCCTCTATGCTATCGCGCGCTAAGTTGTTCTGTGCATCGATACTGTCACGGGCTAAATTAGTATTAGCGTCTAACGCATCAGTGCCAAAACCAAACGCGCTATTAACTGCATCAAATACACCTTGTTGAGAACGTTCTGCAAAGTCGAGTGAATCACGGCCAAAATCGAACGCTTCGCCTAAACTGTTATTGGCAAAATCTAAGCTGTCGCTGTTTACATCACGGGCCATGTTAAACGCATCACTGGTGACGTTCTCGGTCATGATGTTGTTTTGATAAGTCATATCACTAGCGGCACTAACCATGCTGTCCATATTGCCCGACATATCCCCCCAAATGCCGACTAGGCCGTCTACTAAACCGTGGTCTGTTTGTTGAATGTTGTACGTGTTGCCGTTGCCAACGGTCATATAACCGGTGTTATCACCTTGTACGCCCAAAGACGTGCTGGTGTTACTGGTATCCTGGCGGCTGTTTGAGCTGGATTTACTACCCATTATAAAACCATCCTATAAACAAAATGGCCGTTGGTATCGGTCATTTCATAGTTAAAATTGTAAGCACGTAAATGACGCGCTAAGGCTTTTCGCTTTGTGTGGTACACAATGGAGGGGTTTTTAATTTTCGCGCAATTCTAACGATGTGCGGGGCCATTTTGAGCAAGTTTTTACCCTCGGCACAGACCACACATAAACCGTCATCATCAAGACGGAGCACACAGTAGCAGTTTTGAAATTCAACTAATAAAGCCTGGCTAAGTTCTATTTGTCGCTGTATATCAGCGTAATCGTTGAGGTTTCCAGCTGCTGTTTTGATGTTTTCAAGTTCGCTACTGTGTGCAATACGCATAAAATTACTTTTTGAATAAGAACAATGCAGCAAGGGCAATTGCGCCGAGAATTAACAACTGATTGTTGTTATTCGACCCAAAATTAACCGCCCCGCCTTGGAATCCTATATTCGCCGCTTGGTCACCCGTACCCGAGCTTGCAGCACTGGAGTTTGAGGCACTCATGCCACCGCCGCCCATTACTTACTCGCCTTACGAGAACGGATCCAATCGCGGGCATACTCAGCCACGATTGCACCAATGGCCGCTACGGCCACACCGTAAGCAAAAAACTTAAGGCCTTTTCCTGATGGTTGTTGCATTATTTCCGACCTCGCAAAACTAAGCCCAGGACAAGTAACCCACCAAACGCCATAATCACCGTTTTTTGTGGGTAGCCAAATACCATTGGCTCAGCTGCTTGAGAACCTGGTACTTGTGGCACCTTTGGCGCATCAACTAAACGCGCTGCGCCGTTCTTAAGCTCAGGCGTGCTAGTGTGCTCAACACGCCCTTGGCCTGTGCTGTTTTTAGCCGCTTTGATGGCTTCAAACTGGCCGTAAGTATTGACCGCCTGAGATAAGAAACCGCCCATATCCCCCCAAATACTTGAGGGCTGAGGAGCACCAACAGGCAAAATATTATTTGCTGCTGCGGCCCCTGTTGCACCTAACATGCTTGAAAACATACAACCCCCTTAGAAAGTCGATTGTGCGTAATTTGAGAAGTAGTAAACAACAATTTCACATTGACCACCTGTATCAGAATCGATACGTAAACGCATGTCACGAATTGCCTGATCAAGTTTTAAACTGCCGTACATATCGCCTTCAAGCATGAAATCAATCAAGTACTCGTCAACGCGTGGGCTACGGCCATTTTGTTTAAGAATGTGGTTATGTAGTTCCAGTGGAATATCACCACGCCATTTCACGTTATCAATCAAAAACTCTACGCCTGTAATGCCTGGCGCTTTAATGAGAATTTGGCCGATGTGCGCACCTGGCGGACGTGGCAAGTTTTCAATTTCTGTACGCCCTTCAATTAAGTTTTTCATGAATGAGCGGCGTTTGAATAACCAACCAGGCACAGCGGGCGCTGATTTTTCACAATATGCTTGAAGTGCTGGCGCGGCTGCTGCGGCATCAATATCAAACTTGATTTGTACAGTTGAAAGGCCAACGGTACCCAATGCAAAAAAGCGTTGCTCAACCAGCTGCGGGCCTTGTGCGCTTTTAAGTTCATCACGTACAAAGTGGAAGGTTGCATAGTCACCTAAAGTTTCACGTTTAAAGGTGTTGTTCTCATTCAGTAAGTCTTGCAACGTTTTGTATTCAGTCAGCAAGTTACCATTTAGCTCAATACGAATGTTTTTAAGCTGTGCGGCGGTTACACCTGTGTAATGCAGGTGGATTTTGTCGTAAGTCAGGCCAACGGGGACATCAAGCGATACAGTGTTACCAGCTTCTACACCCGTAATACTTGGCATTTTTGAAATTTCGCGCATGTATGCAGCTCCTAGTTAATTAAGTTTTTAACAGGACGCAAAGCGCGTACTTTGTTGATTGCGGCAAAAACGGCTAAAGCCATGCCGATAGTGATCAAGCGATTTTTGTTAAACATAAGTGCTGCTCCAGTTGGTTGCACGTTGATAAAGCCACGTTTGTGGAAGCTGGAGCGTAAAGGGGAATTAAAAAGGCCGTCTTAGCTTTACTTATAGCTAAAACGGCCTGTTAAACATTTTTAATTTATAGCTTTAGCTAAAAAAATTAATCCCATCATAAAAACGACAAAAATAATTAATCCACTTCTTACCAGCCACTCAAAGAAATCGAGCACGCTACAAACCATGTCATCTAACATGTCACAAATTAGTTTCCACATAAAAACTCACTCCTGCACGTTCAGCGCGTGAACGAATAAACTTAGCCTGTTGCATTTCATCCAGACCAATTAAGCCGATGATAACGACCTTTATCTTATTTTTTAAAGCATCATGTCGTTTCAGCTTCTGATAACCGGACATACGTCTATATTGCCTAATCTCAGTTAAAATCCATTTAAGGCGGTTAACCTTAAGTCGCTTAATTCTAAATAACTCACCTTTTTTTAATTGGCACATAATTTAAAACTTAATGGTTTCGAGTGTGGCCGCGTCGGTTCCTTTGCGGATCCAATACTGAATTTGCTTACGGTGAATGTTATTAATCGTTTGCAGCTGCTGCACAGTCACCCCCATTTCTGCTGCCATGTATTTATAACTGGCTGCGGATTTAAGCGCGCCGCACCACATAAACTCAACCTGATTTAAGATGGTTTTATCTGATTCTTGTGGGCGCTGGGTGATTGCAAGCAACCTACCGCCGTATTTACGCACCTTACGACATAACTCCCCCCAATTAGGCGGGGCTTTACCAACGCGGGTAACATCGGCTATTTCATCCGCTAAAATATCCATTGGCGCCGCTTGGTGGCAAATAGCAAAGACCAGGGCCGCCCACTTTTCAAAGTTTTCCTCTGTGGGCCGAACTGTAAGCGCGCAACGAATAGGGCCAAAGCCGCACTTTTTAACCAGCTTTTCAAACGCGGCCATAGTACGAATACGGGGCAATGAATAATCTTCGTCAGGGTCCCACGCAATGATCCGCTCTTGTTTAAAATCGACTTTCTCACGCAAAAATGCTGATTTACCGCTACCTGACGCGCCTACGATTAACACATTACGGTTTTCTAAACTGGCATCATGGCGCTTTAGTGGTGTCGGTGGTCTCTTCATCCTCGTTTTCCTCCTCAATTTTGCTTAGATTAATATCGGTCATTATGCGCGGGCCAAATATTCCCACTGAAACAGCCCCCAGCGCCCACATAGGCGACATTTCAACGTCTGGCATAGCTTCATCAATGGCATGGCTTAGCCCGCGCGCTTCATCCTCGCTTAGTACCCAATGCTCACCACGGCGAGCCGCTAGGTAATTAGTGCCGAACACCACCATGGTACTAAGTAGATCACCAGCATTAATTTTGGGGGTTTCGCCCTTCTCGGCCATAACCTGATCAGTTATTTCGGGACTTTTTTCATCATCAGCAAAATCACCAAAGTCGGGGCTACCTAAACGGGCCGCAATATCGTCAATTGTTTGCTCTTGTACGTCATTTTCTAGGCTCATGCGTCATCATCTCCAAATAGTGAGTCCATAAATGTTTTTTTACGGGTTGCAGTGGTAGCGGCTTTGGTCTGCTCTTCCCGGGCAACTTCGGCGGCTTCGTGGGCGGCTTCGTCAATCTCTACGCCGTTAAGCGGGCGCACGTTGTCACGAATGAATTTTTGCCCGCCTGGTAACGTGCATTGAATGGTGCCGCATGGCCCGTGTGGGCCGTCCATACAGCGGTAATATAATCGCGCTGAGCGGCTCGCTTGTTCGTGAACGGTTGCGTCTTCACTGCCGCAGTGCGGACAGGTGATTTTACCTAGTACGGCTTTACCCATTGCTGCGCTCCCGTTGTAGCTGCTCTACATTGTGAGTCAGTGTGATCACTTCTTTCATAAGCAACGCACACAGCCTGCGTTGGGCTTTAGCGAGTTCCAGGGCTTTAGCTTTGACATTGAATGCACTACTTGCGGCCACTTCTGTTTCAAGCACCAGGATTGATTCAAATTGTGCATGTATTTTTTCTTTAGAATCAGACATTTAACTTTAACCACCTGTTTTTTAACGAAAAAAACGAAATTTGTGGATAAGTGGACAAAAGCCGCTTCGCGTCTTGTTGCCACACTTACCGCACAATACAATAAGCCGTGGATATGTGGACAAAAGTCGCTTCGCGCCTTGTTGACGCACATACCGCACCGCCCAATAAGTTTTATTTGCATTTTTATCAAAACAGGTCAGTTTTTTTATTCGCCTGCGGCGGGCCAAATGCTGGCCCCTGCGGGGCTTTTCACCTCACTTACGCCCTTCGGTTGTATGGGCCGCAATAAAGAGCCATTGCAGCCCAGTAAAAGGATGGCCCCTGCGGGGCTATTCTCCTTGTTTATGATGCGCGCCCTAAAAGGGCTGAGGACTCTTAATAGTCTTGCTGCCCCTCGCTGCGCTTCGGGTGCAGCAAGCCCCTTGCAAACCGCTATAAGATTAACCGAACTGAATCGGTACTTATGCTAATTGCAATGTAGGCGCTGCACCCTAAGCCGCTTGAGGGGCTTATCAGTACACGCTAATTTAGTGCGTACTGGTAAGCCGTTGCTTCGGATGGCGGTTCGTCCTGGTAAACTTACCGCAAGAGTGACTATTCAAGTGCTTTCAACCTACGCACCCCTGATACCCCTGCTCACTCTCATAACGTTGGCCGTGTTCCTAACGGTTATGTGCGGGAGATTGCGAGTCTCCAATTACCCCAGTTGGGCGCTTATCCTAGCCAGTAATGTTATCGCTTCGTACAGGTAGGGCTTTTGGTATTGTTCCCGTGATAGCCCTATTGGAGCACTCAACTCCCACTATTGCGGTGCGCTTAAACCACAAAACTCTATGATCCAATTTAAGCGCTAAAGCTCCGCAACCGTTTATTTAACGAGTGTATTTATAGCTAAAGCTACCTTGATAGCTTTAGCTATAAACACAAAAACCAGCACAAGGCTGGTTAGGTAAGTAGGTCGAGGGCTTTAGCTTGTTCTCTAAGCTTTACAAATTCATTAGGTAATACTTGGAAGCAGCCACAATTAACATGACAACCTTTAAGCGCCTTATAGCAACTGATTAATTGAACTTCGTCATCAAACGTCAACGTATCAAAAAACGCAGTTACACCACCTGTTGAGTGAATGTACTTATGATCAAGGTTTACATTAATCGTTGTGTCGAAAACTGTGGAGAGAGTTAAAATATTTTGTGGTGCATCTGTCATCGCTTCTAATCCATTCAGGGACGTTTTAAGTAACCATTCATGTCAAATTAAGAGAACGGGGCTAAACTGAAAGCTGCGACCCTCTCAGCCGCCCCGCTGACCTGAATGATACCTCTGCCGAGGCCACTTAATAGTAACTTGCCAATCGACCAAGTCAATTGCCAAGTTACCTTGCAAAGCCCTGAAATTAGATTATTTTATGCTTCTGCACCTGCGGCCTGAATGAGAAAAGTTATGAAAATAAGCAATTCGATTGAACTACTCGATTGGTTTAAAGCCACCGTGGACATTGAGTCCGACTATATGACAGCCAGCTTGCTAGGTGTATCAAAACAAGCGATATCCAAGATTAGACAAGGAATCAATGAATTTAGTGAAGATAACGCTTTAATGATCGCAACGATAGGTAAACACCCTGAACCCTTGAAAATAGTGGCTACAATTGAGTTAGCTAAAGCTGAAAAGGCTGGTGATACTGAACGCGCTAAATTATGGCGCCAATATGTCGCTTAGGCCATTTTACCCCCCGTCAGAATGGCGGGTAAGAAATGTACAATCCCTTTTGTGCTGCACCCTACAGCTACGGTCGCAGCCTAAAGGGGACATTATGTTAAATAGTATAAATAAATATATAATCAAGTTCCTCACCTTCATTAATTAACGTACAAACGCGATATTTTGACTATTTAATAAGCATTAACCTACTTATCTTAATGGTTAGTGCCTTACCCATTTACGGTATTAGCTTCTTGAACATATAAAAATACCGCTTGGTTATTAATATTATCAAGCGGTATAAACAATGATTATCTAATAGCTACTTTACCCAATCAAACTTAACGTATTGAAATAAATAGCTTTTTAATAAACCTAGTAATTCACTAGAATGTTTTATCATTCATAAATTCACCAATAAGCTCAGATACTTTATCTGGATACTCATCAACAACCCAATGTGCGGCTTTATCTATCCAAACCAATGATGAATTTGGAATTGCTTCTTCTAACATCGGCGCATATTTTGGCTTTTGAAATTTGTCTTCTTCACCCCATAATATGAGTGCTTCATGAGGTAAGCTTTTAAGATCGCCTGCAATAGCTTGTGTATATTCTTTATTGAGTCTGCGCATGTTACTAAATAAAGCGGCTTTTCCTTGCTCGTTGCTCCATGGTTTTAAGTATATTTCCATTAACTCTTCAGTCATTACGCTAGAATCGTATACACCTTTAGGCATGAAATCTCTTAATGTATCAACAAATTCAGCTACACTTGTCTTTTCTTCTACACCAGGTTCTAGCAAAGGTTCAAATTCTGGTATTGGCCAAGAATCAAAACATACACTATCTATTAAAACTAATCCGTTTACTTTATCAGGATGATTTACCGCCATTAATTGAGCAACACCACCACCAATATCATGTGCAGCAATATTAACTTTAGAAATACCGAGTTCTTCCATAAACTTACACATTATTCTACATTGCGCATTTATAGATACATCGGTGTTAATTGGCATATCTGATTCACCAAAGTTTAGTAAATCAGGCGCTATTACTCGATGTTCTGGTGCGAGTTTGGGCATCACATTTCGCCATAAAAATTTGTTAGTTGGTATGCCATGTATTAATAATAAAGGTGTGCCTTGTCCCATTTCTTGATAAGCAATTTGATGACCTTCTACTGTAACGTACTGTGTTTTGCTCATAATTTTGCCTCGTTAACTTTAAAAATTATAATGTTTAATAAACTATAAAATTAGAATATAACCTTATAAAGCAAATTCCATCCCAAGATGAGTATCTATTAATTATTAAAAAATATTAATGTTTTAAAAGTTAAACCCTTGTGATACGTGGGCTCTAGGCTAAATAAGTTTATTTGTTTTTTATTATTATAGAGTTTGATAATTGTGATTGTTAAACCACTTTAAGAAGTGTGAAACGTTTGCTCTTATATATGCAACAATTACAAAAGCGAAGTTGCTAATACTTTAAAGGAATAATTTGAAGTAATTATTCTTATTAAAGGATTTTTACAAGTTTAAATAAATTAAAGGTTTAATATACACAAAATCGCTAAATAATATTAGCGCTTTGAAAATTACAATTTAAGTTTTTAGTAAGCTATAAATAAAAACAGTGAACCGCCCTGCTGTTTTTTATAAATCAGACCAATAAGGATTTAATATTTTCAATAAGCACATTTTTTTAACTGGTTTTAATAATTGGCCATCAAAACCTAAATTGATATATTTATTATCACTAAAAGTATGTGCAATAATTTTTGTTGTGGTTTTATCAATGTGCTTTCTTATTTTTAGCATCGCATCTGTGCCCGTAAATTCAGGCATAATTATATCCATTAAAATAATGTCATAATTATTTTGTGAAACCATAATAAGTGCTTCTGCTGCACTTGAAGCAAAATCAACGTTAAAAAATTCATCTTCAAGCATTTTTTTTATAACAATCTCAATTAAAAGATCGTCATCTACCAACAATACATTGATAAGTTTATTTTGGCTTTGTGTTATGGAGGAAATGTTATTCGGCATCGCTTTAGTAGCTGGCTTTGGTTTTACAAACTCTTTAACATTACTTTCTGATGACATTGATAATTTACTCCTAGTATTTTTTGAGTTTGTAACTTATATAAAATTACTTACTATGTAGGTATATATCGGCAGCTTGAAGAATTTACTTAATAATATATAACCACTGTTCTTTATATAAAGCAATTATTGGCCCAAGTAATTTATGTTTAAAATTAGTAACTTATTTACTGATCAATAAGATTTTTAATTGTGATTAGCAAATTGCGATGCAAAATTAATTTTATTAAGCTGTTATCCGTGAGGTTCAGAAAGGCGGGTGTTTTTACTGTATAGGAAGTAAAACACAGACTTGATTATCTATGTTTTACAGTTTAACTAAAATAGTTTTAATGCAGTGCTGCCGTGAACGGGATGCTTTCACAGATTTTTGCTTCAGCTATAAGCAATTCTTCTAAACGTATATCCACTTCCTCTTTTTCGAAGTACTCGTAAGCAAGTTCAACAAAAAGATTTTTATGCTTTTCTTCTGATTTAGCGATAGCAACATAAAAGTCTTTTTCTTTACCCTCAGGAAGTGCTTGTGCAACTAAAGAAAAACGCTCGTGCCCTCTTGCTTCAATTACACCGCCAACCAGTAATCGGTCCATTAAAAAACCATCACGACCATGTCTAAACAGTGCACGAATTTGTTTTATATACGGATCTTTTTTGTCATCGCCTAAGTTTACATCACGCTCTAAAAGTAATTTAAGTACTTGTTTAAAATGTATTAATTCTTCTAGCGCTAAGTCGGTCATAGCTTTTACTAATTTACGTTTGTCTGGGTAATGCGAAAGCATAGACATAGCCATACCCGATGCTTTTTTTCTGCAGCAGCGTGATCTTGTAAAAAAGTATTAAAGTCAGCAAGGACAACTTCGGTCCATTCAAATGGGGTGTGATATTTTAATTCAAACATGTTCTGTACAACTTAAATAATAATGCGGGGGATTTTAACGTATTTGATTTAAAAATCTTGTAAGGCAGTAATTTATCTATGCGCCCTTTAGCCGTAGATTCAACTTTTAACGGGTGTTTAATATCGTTCCATGCGGTGACTTTGCCGCCCATATTCATTTTTTCAAAATCAGTTTTATCACTTTTTAATGCTAAAAAGTTGCATAACTTTTTGTAGCTTTCTGGTTTTGCTATATCAATGGATAAAAAATCGTTGTCGCGGTTATTAAAGTACGTTTGAGCGTCATTAAAATGTGTTTTATAGCAGTGAGTTAAGTAACTATCGTCGCTAATATTATTAAGCGAAAGCTCACTAAATGTGTTTAAATAACAGCGTTTTATATGAATATTAAAGCCCCCGTCGCCGCGCGTTAAATTAGTGTGCATACGCGTTAAAAGCTGCTTTATTGATGCAAGCCACGCACTCAATTCGCGCTCTAAATAAATAAACTTAGAGTTTGGATAATGAATATCAAGCGCTTTAAAATCGTTAAATATGGGAGTGTCGGCAATTGCGCTGGCATTTTCAAAGCAAGCATTAGTATACGCGGTATGCGCCGTTGTAATACCAAGCTCTAAAAATGCGTGGCACACACTGGTTGTGCCGGTACGCGGTAAACCTATTATAAATATTTTGCTCATTAACTTTTCTTTAATTAGCCACGTGTTACTAGCAATACAAAGGCGCTAACAATAATCACTAAAAATGTCGCAATAGTACCAATTTGGCGATATTTCAGGTTTTTTTCTACTATGCCTATATTTTGAAACACACGCCCTATTAATAACGCACCACCTAATATATGACAGTAATGGCTAGCAAGCCCTTGGTATTCTGCCAAAAAAAGTAAAATTAAAGCAATTGGCACGTACTCCATAAAGTTAGCATGGGCACGCACAGCACGTTGCAGCGTTGCGTTACCATTATCACCAAGTGATATCTGCTCCGCGCGGCGCACTTTTATTACGTTAAAGCTCAAATAAATGTAAAACAATGCAAGTAATGCAGCATAAGTTGAAATGATCATGGCGTTTTCCTGTTATTTTATCGCATAAGCATGCGCTTTATTATTGTGGCCGTGATAATAACATATAAATTTGAGCAGCATTATCAGAAGTTTAATAAATGCCTATGCTAAGCTAAGCTAAGGGTATTAAGTAAGTAGAAAATTACATAAGGATTTTATGTTTGTACCTCGCAAAGTAGCCGACAGTTACCGTGAAATGATTAACAGTATTGGCTTTTACCCTTCTATGCTTTCAGTGGGCTTTTTAGTATTTGCCATTATAACTATGTCGGTTGAATATTTAGCCCCTATTGAGCAGCTAAAATCGTTTATATCGGTTGTACTTGTTGATAGCGCCGAAAACGCGCGTACTATTTTAAGCACTTTAGCAGGCAGTATTATTTCGCTTACCGTGTTTAGTTTTTCGATGGTAATGGTGGTTTTAAATTCGGCCAGTGCGAGTTTATCGCCTCGCGTAGTGCCAGGGCTTATTACGCGTAAATCACACCAAATGGTTTTGGGCTTTTATTTAGGCAGCATAATTTACTCAATTATTATGCTTATAAATATTAATAAGCTTGATGGTGGCAGTACGGCAATTCCTTCAATTGGTGTGTTATTCGCACTTATTTTTGGCTTGATTTCATTAGGTTTATTTGTATTTTTTATACATTCAATCTCTCGTGCTATTCAGGTTGATAATGTGTTAAATGGCTTATTTAGCCAAACTAAAAACGAAATTAAAACAATAATACAAAGGCAATCAGATCACCCAGTTGAAGACTTTCCAGACTTTAGCAAGTGGCACTCTGTTGTCAGTAAAACAGAGGGATATTATAAAGGCGTACATACCGATAAGCTGTGTGCCATTTTGGCAGAGCAAGATATAAAGGTATATATATCTGTAAACCAAGGTTATTTTACAGTTAAAGGTTACCCGTTTTTAAAATGTAATAAAGACATAGCAAACGATGAAGCGCTGATAAATAAAATTCTCGACTGCTTTATTTTTTATATAGAAGAATACATTAGCGATCATTATCGTTATGGGTTGACGCAAATATCAGAAATTGCGGTTAAAGCAATGAGCCCAGGCATAAACGATCCAGGTACTGCGGTTAAATCAATTGATATGCTGAGTATTTTACTTATTCAAAGGCTTTCAATTAACGATATTAACTACTCGTTTAAGCACAGTGACAATGCCCCATTGCTATACCTTCATGAAACAAGCTTTGACGAATTATTACACGACAACTTTACACCACTGCGTAATTACGCCAAAGGCGATGCATACGTAATGACAAACGTGCTTGAGGCGTTTAAAAACATTTTGTTTATTGCACACAAAGACACTGATGCACGAAACAGCTTGTTTAATTATTTAAATGCGATTGTTGATGACATCAATGAACATGTCACAAATGAATACGACAGGAGAGAAATAACTAATATGCTCAATGCAATTGCCCGCATTAGCGAAGAGCAAGGTGAGAAGTTGGTGGCACGTTTTGAGCACCACTAGGGCGTGTTGAATTATTTGGATTGAAATTTGTTCAATCTAGGGGCGATTAAATCGCGGCGCGAGGTTTGTAACCTAGTGCGCTAAGTAAAAACCGAGCAACATAGAGTTAATCGTCCCTAGGAAGAACCTATATTTTAATCTATGTAGTACACAGCATAGCTTGAAGCTGTTACTTTAATCTCTCCAGCATGGTAGGCATCAGGTACATAATTACTTGGTGCGCTATCAGCCATCATTACTTTTTCTGCGCGCATATAAGGCTGAGATTGCACATTGAGTGGACTTAGTGATGCGCTATACAAACCTTTTAAATCAACGCCATAATCTTCACTAAACTCTTTTGCTGCATCGCGTGCATCTTTTATTGCTAATTTTTGCGCTTTTTTATGTAGTTCGTTGTAGTTACTTGCTAAAAATTGCGTTTGGTTAATTTCGTTAATTCCGTTGTTAACTAAGCTTTGTAGTAACTCTGGGTATTTGTTTATATCGCTGAGTTTTACTGTTAATGTGCGAGAAACTTTGAAGCCTTTAAAGTCTTGATTACCGGTTGTGCGGTTATATTGACTATCACGGTTTATTGAAATTTGCCCAGCATTTATATCACCTTCTCTAACCCCTACTTCTTTTACGAGCTTAATTGCTTTAGCGATGGTTAAATCGGTTTTATTTTTAGCTGCAATTAAATCCTTATCAACTTCGGTAATACCTACACTAAGCTGTACGTAATCCGGTATTGTGGTAAGAGTGGCTTCGCCCTTTACGTAAATATGAGGGCCATCGGGAGTAGCTGCAGCAAGTGCATCAAAGCTAAGTACATTTAAAGCCAGCGCGCTACCTAAAACAAGGGTAAGAGTTTTCATTAAGTCGATCCTTTAATTTTGTTAAACCCAGTAAACACCGTACGCGGTTAATTAAATATGAACAAGCCCAAAAAAACAGGCATTTGCCTGTTTTTTGTTAAGCATTGTAACTGTGCCTACAACGTTATTTATTTTTAATTACGTATAAATCTAATTAAACACTACAACGCTTATAGTTACGGTATTTTGGTAACCAGTAATTTTTGTCTATTGCGGCCCATAAAGCATCATCAGTGATCTCAAGTGCAACACCTTCTTCAATCGCTTTTTTAGCAATAGCAAATGCAATACGTTTACTTAGCGTTTCAATTTCAGTAAGCGCAGGTAACAAACTACCTTTACCTGTATTGGCACGCGGCGACGACTCTGCAAGCATTTCACTAGACACACTTAACATTGCATCCGTAATACGCGTTGCTTTAGCGGCAATAACCCCTAAGCCAATACCTGGGAATATATAACTGTTGTTACATTGTGGAATTGGGAACGTTTCGCCATTGTGCTCAACGGGTGCAAATGGGCTACCGGTTGCAACAAGCGCTTTACCATCTGTCCATTTAATTACATCTTCTGGGTATGCTTCTACCTGCTTAGATGGGTTACTTAATGGGAAAATAATAGGTTGCTCACAACCTGCGTGCATTGCACGAATTACCTGCTCGGTAAATAAACCTGGTTGGCCTGAAACACCAATTAAAATATCAGGTTCTGCACAGTGCATCACATCAAGAAGTGATGCGTATTCACCGCTGTAAGTCCAATCACTTAACGAGCCTTGCGGTTGTGCAAGTGCTTGTTGGAAGTCGCGTAAGCCTTCCATACCTTCACTAAGCAAGCCAAAACGGTCAACCATAAATACTTGGCTACGCGCTTGTGCTTCCGTAATGCCTTCAAAAACCATTTGGCTAATAATTTGCTCAGCAATACCACAACCAGCAGAACCAGCACCCACAAATACCACTTTTTGCTGGCTCAGTGTTGAATTTTTAACGCGACACGCAGCAAGTAAAGAACCAACCGTTACAGCCGCAGTACCTTGAATATCATCATTAAAGCTACAAATTTCATTGCGGTAGCGCTTAAGTAATGGCATTGCATTTGGCTGTGCAAAATCCTCAAACTGCAGCAATACATTTGGCCAGCGACGTTTAACCGCTTTAATGAATAAATCTAAAAACTCATCGTATTCGTCTTGAGCAATACGCTTATGACGTGCGCCCATATACATAGGATCGTTCAAAAGCTTCTCGTTATTAGTACCTACATCAAGCATTACAGGTAATGTGTATGCTGGGCTTATACCACCACACGCTGTGTAAAGTGACAATTTACCAATTGGGATACCCATGCCACCAATACCCTGATCGCCTAGGCCTAAAATACGTTCGCCATCGGTAACAACAATAACTTTTACTTTACCTTTGGTAGCGTTGCGTAAAATGTCATCAATTTGAAAACGGTCTTCGTACGAAATAAATAAGCCACGTGCACTGCGATAAATGTCTGAAAACTTTTCACAAGCGTCGCCAACTGTAGGCGTATAAATAATAGGCATCATCTCTTCAAGATGGTCACGCACTAAACGGTAGTACAGTGTTTCGTTGTTATCTTGGATTGCACGTAGGTAAATGTGCTTATTCAAATTTTCGGTAAAGCTAGAATACTGCTGATAACAACGCTCCACTTGCTCTTCAATTGTTTCAAAGCGTGGAGGAAGTAAACCAGCAAGATTGAAATTTTCGCGTTCTTTTTTACTAAAGGCACTGCCTTTGTTTAATAGCGGCGTTTCAATTAGGCCAGGGCCAGAATGATGAATATATAAGTAGTTAGGATCAGTATTTGTTGTCATATTTCCAAGCTTTAACGGAGTCTTAAGTTATGATCTGTCATTATCATTGTTAGAAGTTTAATTGCAATGACAATTAAGTTGGTCAGACCATTGAGAAAAACACTTGCAAGCCGCACTGCCTGCAAGTGTATTATACATAAATTAAAATTTGATAGTGACGTGATTATCAGTTAAATCAGATAATGCAACACCTTCACGGCGCGGATCGGCGCCGCCATACAATTTGTTATTTTTAATTTCAACGGCATGTAAGCCTGAGTTCAAATCGAGAACACGTACTTTGTGTCCGCGTTTAGCAAGCAAAGGTGCAATAGCTTCAAGCGTTGTGCCTTTTTCAAGGCTGGTGTAATCGTTACGATTTGTTGTACGTGGTAAGTTTATAGCGTCTTGCGCTGATAAGTTCCAGTCAATAACGCCAACAACCACTTGCGCAACATAATCAATAATGCGACTACCACCAGGAGAACCCACAACTAAGCGTAAGCTGCCATCTTTGTTAAATACCATTACTGGTGACATAGAGCTACGCGGGCGTTTACCAGCCTCTACACGGTTTGCTACAAGCTTGCCGTTTTTACGTGGCGAAAGCGAAAAGTCAGTTAGCTGGTTATTTAAAATAAAACCATTAACCATAACCGTAGAGCCAAACGCCATTTCAATTGAACTGGTCATCGAAACTGCATTACCTTTACTATCTACAACAGATACGTGTGAGGTAGAAGGTAATTCGTATGAATCATCCATTGCATAACTTAAGTACCCTACAGGATTACCAGCTATGGCTTTTTGATCTGTTTCTGTAATTAATTTAGCGCGCGAGGCAATGTAATCTTTGTTTAGGAGCTCTTTTGTAGGTACTTGGGTGAAATCGGGATCGCCCATGTACATATCGCGATCGGCAAATGCTATGCGCGAAGCTTGGCTAAAGTAATGAATCGCCTTTTCGCCGTTTGGCTTAAGTGCGCTCATATCTTTATGTTCAAGTAAGCCTAGCATTTGCAGTACCGCAACACCGCCACTGCTTGGTGGAGCCATTGAACACACATTATAGGCACGGTATTGTATACATACCGCATCGCGTTCTTTGCTTTTGTAATCTGCTAAGTCTTGTACGCTTAATTTGCCTGGGGCAATTTTAGAGCGCTGTACAGCATTAACCATTTGTTTAGCGTTTTCGCCTTTGTAAAATGCATCAATGCCTTGCTTTGCAATGTCTTTGTATAAATCTGCAAGCGGTTGATTCTTTTTAATTGTGCCCGCTTCAATCAGTTTACCATTTGGGTAAAAGTATTCGTTAATTATTGGCATGCTCATTACACCGGGGTTTAACTGGCGGGCTAATAAGCCATGTAAACGCGGCGAAACTACAAAGCCTTGCTCAGCAAGTTCAATAGCGGGTTTAAAAAGTTCTTCCCATGGCAATATACCGTATTGTTTATGCGCACTTGCAAAGGCATGCAAAATACCGGGTACACCAACAGAGCGTCCGCCTACAACGGCTTCAATCCATTTAACGGCTTTACCGTGTTTATCTAAAAACAGCGTTTCATCTGCATTTGCAGGTGCGGTTTCGCGGCCATCAAAACTAGTCAATTTATTGTTCGCTTTGTTGTAATACATCATAAATGTACCACCGCCAATACCAGAGGATTGCGGTTCAACTAAAGTAAGCACTAGTTGAGTTGCTATTGCAGCGTCAACGGCACTGCCGCCTTGGGCTAAAATTTGTTGACCGGCTCTTGAAGCATACGGATTTGCCGCTGCAACCATGTACTTGTCACCTACCACAACTTGCTTGTGACTAAGGCCCGTTGCTGCTTCTGGTTCGCGAGTTTCTATCGGTTGCTGTGCAAAAGAAGGCAATGTTATTGCGCACAGTCCAATAGCAAATAATGAGTTAAGTTTAAAATGCATAAAAAGTCTAAAAACACTTAATAACGATAAGGTAATTGGCATCTTAAAGTTAAACGGGCACAATATGCAAAAATTTATACTAAAAAATTACAATAAAATGCTTAATTTACCTATTCAACCTCGTTATATATTACCGCCTATTATTCTGCTGCTTTTTAGTACCATTTTTGCTGCATTTGATTTAAATAGTTTACTTGAATTTAACCGAGAGCTAATTAATCAAGGCGAACTGTGGCGAATTTTTTCTAGCCAATTTGTTCATGCTAATTGGGCTCATTTGGGATTAAATGCCAGTGGTGTTTTATTAATTTGGTTACTGCATGGCGAATACACATCACCTACTCGTTACGCCGTTAATATAAGTGCGCTGGCACTGTGGTGTGGACTTGGCGTGTATTGGTTTTGCCCAAGCATACATATTTATACCGGATTAAGTGCTCTGCTGCATGGCGTAATTATTTGGGGGGCAGTTAAAGATATAACTGTAGGGCTTAAGTCGGGGTATTTATTATTTATAGGCGTATGGATTAAAATAGCGTTTGAGCAATTTAGCGGCCCTAATGCTGATATAGGAAAGCTTATTAACTCAACTGTAGCTATTGATGCACATTTAATTGGTGTTATTGGCGGGACTCTGCTTGCCATACCACTGATTATAGAGCTCTTTAAAAAGAAAAAATAAAGTTAGATTTTGTTCAACCCAATAAAAACGCCGCATTAGTTTAGTCAACCAATGCGGCGTTTTTGTTTTTATAATTTAAGCGTAAAGATTAAAGCGTTTCTTTAAATAACTTATAAATACGGCGGTATTCGTCTAACCAACTTGAAGGCTGTACAAAACCATGTGGTTCAACAGGAAATATAGCTGTTTCAAAGTTTTGTTTTTCAAGCTCTATTAAGCGCTGTACTAAACGCACTGAGTCTTGAAAAAACACGTTATCGTCAACCATGGGGGCATTAATGAGTAAACGTTTGTTTAAACCCTCAGCGTAATAAATTGGCGAGCTGCGTTCATACGCAATCGGGTCAACATCAGGATGGTTTAATATATTAGCCGTGTAACCTGTGTTGTAATGTGCCCAATCGGTAACAGGGCGTAGTGCCGCACCTGATTGAAATAACTCAGGCGCAGTAAACAATGCCATAAAGGTCATAAAGCCGCCATAAGAGCCACCATAAGTACCGACTGCTTTGGTATCAACGTTGGCATTTTGCGCCATCCATTTAACGCCATCGGCTAAATCTTGTGTTTCAGGTGTGCCCATTTGACGATAAATCGCAGTCCGCCAATCACGCCCGTAGCCTTTAGATGCGCGGTAATCCATATCCATTACTATATAACCTTCATCAGCGAGCAATGAATGAAACATAAATTCACGAAAATAAACCGAAAACCCCATATGTGAGTTTTGCAAGTAACCCGCGCCGTGGTTAAAAATAACCGCTTTGCGATTTTTACCTACTTCACCTTCAACGTAATCAGCTGGGTAGTATACTTTTGCGTATATAGGTTGTTCAGTATGGCTCGATGGCACGGCAACAATTTTAGGTGCAGTTAGTTTTTTAGCTAAAAACTCATCCGACACTGTGTGCGTTAAGCGCGTTGCTTTTGCGTTGGCTTGTGCGTCTGCTACATAAAGCTCATTAGGCATGGTAATAGTAGAGTGCTTAAGGAGTAACTTGGTTTCATCTGGGCTTAACGCGTAATCGGTCATGCCGTTTAAATCAGTAACTTGCTCACTCTTACCGGTTTGCGGGTTAACACGGTAAATTTCGTATAGGCCTGGGTGTTCAACATTCGCTTTGTAATAAATTGCGCTGTCGTCGCTGGTAAGCGTTAAGTTAGAAACCTCAAATTGGCCTTGTGTAAGCGCAGTTGCACTACCATTGACTGGCTTTTTATAAAGCTGGCTGTAACCAGATTCTTCTGAAAGGTAATAAAGCGTGTTTGAGTTATGTAACCAACCAAAGTCGTTAAATGCGTAAGCAATCCATGCATCGTCATGTAGGCGATGTTGCGACACAAGTTTGTTGTTTTTAAAATCGACAGACGCAAGCCAGCGATCTTTGTTGTCCCACGCTTCAAGCATGACAGCCACTTGTGAGCCGTCGTCGTTCCATACTATTGGGCTTTGCTCAAAACCCCAGTCCATAATAACGTTAATGCCACGAGGCGCCTTTTTAGACTTATATGTTTTACCATCACGTGCATAATTTTCTTTTTTAACTGCGGCTAAAACATCTTCATCAAAACCTGGTAAGGTATTAAAGCTAAGTGATGTTTGCTCTTTGTTAGTTAAATTGATGTAGACAAGCTGTGAGGTTTCTTCTTTAGCGTCAGCTACACGGCGGCGTGCTTTTTTAGGCTCAATGGTTGCATCATTAGTGATGTAATTTGGCATAATATCGCCATCTGCGCGCCAATCAGTTTTTTCTTTAACTACGACTAATAACGCATCACCATTTGGCGAAAGCTGTGCCTCTGCAACTTTATTACCGTTACCTAAGTAGTAAGCCGTGTTAGCAATTGAATCATTTTGTTCATTAATTTTCTCATTGCGTGCTTGCTTATCTTTTTTATTTTTTTGTTGAAGCGCCACAAATTTAATCAGTTTATGCTGCTCTTTAGCAATATAGGTGCTTGGCTCTTCAATACCTTTTGGCTCATCAGCAAGTTTTAAGTTAGCAAGTTCATTGGTTAAGCCTGTTTTTAAATCAACTTTAAAAAACACATTACCTTGGCGGTAAACTAAATCACCATTGTTTAAAAATTGTGGTTTAGACTCACTTGTTGATGTCGCTGTAATTTGTTTAAGTTCACCTGTTTTTAGGTTTTTAACAAATACATTGCCTTTAAACGTGTAGGCCGCCATTGTTTTATTTTTAGAATAAACAGCTTTATTTGAACCCACAGTATGAAGTTTATTAAGTGCTACCTGCTCTGCTGTTTGGCTGTTAACAGATTGGCTAAATAAATTGCGTAATGTATTACCTTGCTCTTTTTGAGCATAAATAATAGTAGCTGAATCGCTTGACCAATAAGCGCTCTCTGGCTGATTACCCATCCAATCGGGAGCGGCCATTGCTTGTTCTAGCGTTATTTTTTGTGAGCCGATATCTGCTGGTGTGTTTACAACCGCAGCAACCTTGGTTGCTGGTAAAGCACTTTGCTGTGTTGAAGAGGTGTTAGCGGTAGCGCTACAACCTGCAAGCATGATACTTGAGGCAACGGCTAAGGCCACTAATGTTTTAGATGAAGAAAAATTAAAAATCATAGTGCTTCTATACGGTTATTATAATTAGGCCGTATTTAAGCAGAAGCACTCAAGTTATTGCAATTATTTAAGATAAATAGCCATTAAACAGGGTAAAGCTCAGTTTACTAATTGTAATAGACGTTATTCAATTACTAAATCAAGCCACACCAGTCGATGATCGCTTGATGCGTTTCTGTCTTTAATTAAACGGTATTCATTACTGGTTTTAGTTGGCCAAAATACCCCACCGTCCTTAATTTTTAAGCCATAGTTTGACGGTAAAACGTAATCAACACGGGCTTGCCAATTAGCACTGTAATTTTGTGCATAAGGCACATCATACTGCTCTTTAGCACCTTCACTTTTTGGAACAAAGTGAGCATTTATTAATGGGTTTTTAAGTAATTGGTCGGTGGTATTTGTACGGGCTTTATCGCCTTCAGGGGCTGCGTTTAAATCGCCTAAAATAACAAAACGAGAGCGAGCTTTTAAACCGCCCTTTTCGCCTTTATCATCGTAAATATACTTAGCGTTTGAAACGTAATCGGCAATTAACCTTACTTCATCGTGGTTACGCTTGCCGTTTCTGTCCTCTTCACCGTCAAATACAGGCGGTGTTGGGTGAGATGCAATAACATGAATGGTTTTATCGTTTACGCTAATAGGTAAATCCCAAAACGATTTAGAGCTTAGTCTGAGTGCTTGCCATTCTTGTGCGTTATACCAGTTTTCGCCTGTTTTAGGCATTACAGGCATTTGAGCATTTGGCATGTCTTTATATTTAAAAGTTTGAAGGGTTCTTACTTTATCAAAATCGATTGGGTATTTTGACAAAATAGCCATACCATAATGCCCTTCAAAAAAGCCAAAGCCTTGTGCATCGCCCATCACGCCATTTTTTTTGCCATCATTATCTAAATCAAACTCGGTGGCTAGGCCTGTATTTACTGGGGCTATATAAGAGTAAGGATAGTTAATAGCGGCTTGTTCTTGCTGACCTACATTTAAATAATGTTTATTAAAGTATTCAATGCCCTGCTCTTTTGGGATGTAATCAAATTCGTTAAGTAAAATAATATCAGGGCGAACACGCTGAATAATTTCCGCTATGTTCTTAATTTGCTGGTGGTTTGCTTTAAGTGAGTTAACTAAGGCATCACTTTTAACTTGCTCGCCTTTAGGTGTGTGATTAGTTGCATCCATACTTACATTAAAAGTAGCAACACGAAGAGAGTCTGATGCAAATGTATTTAAGCTAAATAATGCAGTAATAGCTAGCACGCCAGATATTGTTTTTAGTTTCATTGTTTTACTTCACAAATTTAAAATTAGACTTTAACAGTATTACATATTCAAAGCCCATTTTTATGACAAATAAATACCGGCTTAAGCCGGTATTTATATAAAGGTATGATAACTATTCACTGAGTACTAAATTGGCAGCTGCTTTTAAAATACCAGGGTACTCTTGTTCAGGTAGGTATTCTGAAAGTTCGCCAAGCTTATCGGCGAGTTCATTTATATTTGTAGCCGATACATTTATATGGCCCATTTTACGCCCTGGCTTTGCTGTTTTTCCGTACCAATGACTTGTAACATTCGCTATATGTAAAATTTCACTCGGTATACTTGATTGTCCTAATACATTAATCATTGCTGTAACGTGTTTAAGTTCTGTATTACCAAGCGGTAAACCTGCAACAGCACGCATGTGGTTTTCAAACTGGGAGCAATGGCAACCTTGTTGCGTCCAGTGGCCAGAGTTATGTACGCGCGGTGCAATTTCGTTAACGAGTAATGTGCCTTGAACATCAAAAAACTCTATAGCCAATACGCCAACGTAGTTAAGCTCGTTTGCTATTTTTGTAAATGCATTGTTTGCTTGAGCTTCAACATTTTGATTATTTTTACCGGCAATAGAGAGCGTCAATACACCATTGGTGTGCTCGTTTTCTGTTAGCGGATAAATAGCAACATTACCGTGTTTGTCGCGCGCACCAATAATAGATACTTCACGATCAAACGGGATCATTTTTTCAGCAATTATCGTATGTGGCGCAAGCTGCGTGCCTGATGCAATAAAATCAGCCATTTGTGACCAAATTTCGTCTATTTGATCATCCGATTTTAAACGCCATTGGCCTTTTCCATCGTAACCCGCTTGGCATGTTTTAATTACAAGTGGTTTACCTAGGGTTTTAACGGCAAGTTCTAAATGCGCTTTTTCAGTAATTAATTGGTACGGCGCACAAGTTACGTTTGTTTTATCAAGCAATGCTTTTTCAAGCGAGCGATCGCCACCGGTTTTAATTGCAGCTTTACCTGGGTAAAACTTATTGCTGTTACAGCAAAGTGTTAGTACGTCATCAGGAATATGCTCAAACTCGGCAGTAATGGCATCAGCGTTTGATATAGCTTGCTCAAGCGACGTGCTATAAACATCGCCTGTTAGTGGGTGCTTAATTTGCTTGCTGCCTACATCGTACGCCACAACGTTTAAATTAAGCGGCGCGCCGGCAAGACTCATCATACGTGCAAGTTGCCCTGCACCTAATATTAAAATATTCATTATTACTCTGCAGGGTTTGGATTAGCTAATATAGTGTCGGTTTGCGCTTTACGAAACGCTTCAATTTTTGCAAAAATTTCTGGATTTTGACATCCTAAAATTTGTGCAGCTAATAACCCCGCGTTTGCTGCGCCCGGCTCACCAATTGCTAGCGTACCTACTGCAACGCCTTTAGGCATTTGGCAAATAGATAAAAGTGAATCAACACCATTTAATGCTTTTGATTTTACAGGCACGCCAAGTACAGGAAGCGATGTAAAAGCAGCTGCCATACCTGGTAAATGCGCAGCGCCGCCAGCGCCAGCAATAATAACTTTAATACCACGTTCTGCGGCTGAACTTGCGTAATCAGCAAGTAATTGAGGAGTGCGGTGTGCAGACACGACTTTGGTTTCGTACTTAATGCCAAAATGCTCTAGCATAAGTGCTGCATGTTCCATGGTTGGCCAATCTGATTTAGAACCCATAATAATGCCAACAGTCATAAATACTCCTCAGTAATGTATTTTAAAAATAGCGGACTTATGTCCGGTTTTAGGCGGGTATTATACCCAAACCAAGTTTAATTGCGACTCACAAAAACAAAAAAAGCCATGTTTAAACATGGCTTTTTAGAGTTAACGGGTAAATAGCTAATTAAGCTTCTTTACTCGCTAGGTATTCTGCGTAGTTGCCTCTAAAGTCGATAACTTTACCGTCTTTAATTTCCCAAATACGGGTCGCAACCGATGATACAAACTGACGGTCGTGCGAGACAAACATCAATGTACCTTCATAAGCTTCAAGGGCTAAGTTAAGCGCTTCAATAGATTCCATATCCATGTGGTTGGTTGGCTCATCCATTAGCAATATGTTTGGCTTATGCATCATAATTTTACCAAACAACATGCGGCCTTGCTCACCACCTGAAATTACTTTAACTGATTTTTTAATATCGTTTTGAGAGAATAACATACGACCTAAGAAGCTACGAACCACTTGCTCGTCGTCGCCTTCTTGTTGCCATTGCTCCATCCACTGAAACAAGTTCATGTCGGTTGCAAACTCATCAGCGTGATCTTGCGCGTAGTAACCAATATTCGCGTTTTCTGAGAACTTAAACTCACCAGCTTTAGGGGCTAAGCGCCCTGCTAATGTATTAAGTAATGTTGTTTTACCAACACCATTTTCACCAATAATAGCAATACGTTCGCCAACTTCTACTAAACCTTCAAGTCCAGAAAACAACGTATTGTCGTCAAAACCTTGTGTTAAGTTTGTCATTTCAAGTGCGTTTCTGAATAACTGCTTTTCTTGATCAAAACGGATAAACGGCGTTTGGCGTGAAGATGCTTTAACTTCGTCTAATTGGATTTTGTCGATACGTTTAGCACGCGATGTTGCTTGCTTAGCTTTAGATGCGTTAGCAGAGAAACGAGATACAAACTGTTGAAGTTCAGCAATTTGGTTTTTCTTTTTCGCGTTTTCGTTAAGTAATTGCTCACGTGCTTGCGTTGCTGCAAACATGTATTCGTCGTAGTTACCTGAGTAAATCCGTAGCTCACCGTAGTCAATATCGGCCATGTGAGTACATACAGAGTTTAAAAAGTGACGGTCATGCGAGATGATTATCATGGTACAGTCGCGTTGGTTTAACACGTCTTCTAACCACTTGATGGTGTAAATATCCAAGTTATTGGTAGGCTCATCAAGTAGCATTATATCTGGGTCTGAAAACAACACCTGTGCAAGTAGCACGCGTAGTTTAAAACCAGGTGCAATTTCTGACATTGGGCCAAAATGTTGGTCAGTGCCAATACCTACGCCTAACAGAAGCTCGCCTGCTTTAGATTCAGCAGAGTAACCATCCATTTCAGCAAACTCAGTTTCAAGATCGGCTACTTTCATACCGTCTTCTTCACTCATTTCTGGTAAAGAGTAAATACGGTCACGTTCTTGTTTTATTTTCCACAGCTCTTTGTGACCCATGATCACAGTATCAATTACTGAGTATTCTTCGTAGGCAAACTGGTCTTGGTTTAGTTTAGCAACACGTTCATTTGGATCAGTACTTACATTACCTGAAGACGCTTCGAGCTCACCACTTAGAATCTTCATAAATGTTGATTTACCACAACCATTTGCACCGATTAAACCGTAACGGTTTCCGTCGCCAAATTTTGCTGAGATATTTTCAAATAATGGTTTAGCACCAAATTGCATGGTGACATTAGCTGTACTAATAATAGCGCTACCCTCCAAAGGAGTAATGATGTATTTAAATTGCGCGCAGTTTAAACCAAAATGGCCTGTTTTTCTATGAAAGTTTAAAGGCAGACCACTACGTTTTAGCCATTTATTATGACTACGTAGTTGGTAGCTAAAATAACGGATTAGATTTAATGGTTTCGTTAATTTTTATGCAAATTAAAATCCAAAAATTATTTTTTATAAACAGGCATGAGGGGTTAGAAATAGGGATACAGATTAGAGTAAAAGCACTTTTAACGTGTTTGTGTGTTTACTTAACTCATTTTGCTACAACCTATAAAAATAAAAAGTTATATTTATGAAAATAAAACGATTTTAGAGCTTTTGCACTAGTTACTATTTTTTAACCAAGATGAAATTAATTCAAATTATAATTTTAACACACCACTTATTACCAATCCTTTTTCCCTACAAAACAACTAAAAAAACAAACCTCAGCAACACTTGAAAAACAAAATTAACCTTTAGTGAATATCTATTAAGTTTAACGCTTAATTTTAGTGAGTATTTTTCACTTTTGAGCTGTTTATTGCTTTGTTAACCTTTGAATCTGAATTTTTACCTACGTAAAAAACTGACCAATTTACACAGGGCAACACACAAGATGAGCAAAAAATTAGCAACACTTATTAGCGCAAGTATTGTATTCGCACCCGCTGTTTCGGCAGTAGAGTTATACAAAGATAATAAAAACACTGTTGAAGTAGGTGGATATCTTGATGTACGTGTAATTAATACACAAAACGAAACCGAAGTTGTTAACGGTACTTCGCGCATCAACTTTGGATTTACCCGAAAGCTTAAGAAAGACTGGACTGCCCTTGCACTCGTGGAATGGGGTGTAAACCCTGTTGGCAGCAGTGATATTATTTATAACAATCGTTTTGAGTCTATTCAGGATGAGTTTTTGTATAACCGTTTAGGTTACGCAGGCCTTTCGCACGAAAAGTACGGGCAACTAACTATTGGTAAACAATGGGGTGCATGGTACGACGTGGTTTACGGCACAAATAATAGCTTTGTATGGGATGGTAATGCGGCTGGTGTTTACACCTATAATAAAGACGATGGCGCTGTTAATGGCACTGGCCGTGGAGATAAATTAGTGCAGTACCGCAATCGCTATAACGATTTTAGTTTTGCAGTACAAGCACAGCTTAAAAACAGCGAATTCTATACCTGTGACGTAACCGACATTTCAGAAGAAGAATGTGAAGCGCTATGGAACTCTGGCGATAGTGCAGCCCAAGAAGTTGAATTTAATTACACATTTGGTGCGTCTGTAACTTATACCCCAACTGACATGCTAACACTTACAGCAGGTGTTAACCGTGGTGAGTTTGATTTAACGTTTGGCGATGGTTCTACTCGCAATGTTGAAGATTTAATTTATGGTGCAGGTATTATGTGGGGCAACATTGATAAGCCCGGCCTATACATTGCTGCCAACGTAAATAAAAACAAAAATCACGACACAGATAACATTGGTCGCTTAATTAAAGACGCAATCGGTATAGAAACATTTGCATCTTACCGCTTTGATAACGATTTTCGCCCTTTTATTGCCTACAACATGTTTGATGCCGGTGATGATTACGTAATTCAGCCAAACTTTAACGCCGACCCAGACGATATATTTAAGCGTCAGTTTGCTGTTATTGGCCTTCACTACTTAATTGACGAAGACACTATTGCCTACGTAGAAGCGCGTAAAGACTTTAGCGACTTTCAAAGCGATAACAAGGAGCAACAAGCACAAATGGAGCAGTCGGAAGATGACGGTATAGCATTTGGTTTTAGATATAAGTTCTAAATATAAGCTCTAAATATAAGTTTAAAAAAGACTACAACTTCCCTAAGCACAACCCTTTTAGCCCTTTTAACTTTTTTAACTGGGCTTTTTTTATTCAGCCATACTTTTTTCAATACTGAATTTTGCATTTAAGGCTATTTCAACAAATACATTAACAGCCGCATTGCTATCAGATTTTTAATTTGTAATAGCACCATTCACGATGCCCCTATTTTTACGTTTACCATTTTGCAGCCCATTACTATGAGCGAGGAAAACTTTAATTAAGCACTCATAATCCACTACTCGGCATTTATATTTTTAGTGGATGTAGTTATCGCAGGCTTTATTATTTTGACTACCTCTTTGATCACTTTTTTTAATTTGACTCTATTGCTAAGTTTAGCATTATAACAATATTGGTATGATGTGTTCTTTTGATAAAAAGCCACCAGCCAATTTCTATTGGCTCCATTAAGAGTATAAAAAGATGCTGAAACTATATTGAAATAGCAAAGTACTTACACTGCTTATTGCTGATCACAAAGGCGAAAGGCTGATTAAAAGCAGTAACAAATAGATGTGTTTATGCTCATAGGTACTGACTGCATTCTAACTCAATAGCCGCGTACTGTATATAAACACAGTACACGTATTTCCTGACAAAAATAATTTAAACCAGCTTGATTTTGTAAGCCGTTGATAATATTAAACTAAGTAAAGTACTATAAAGCTGATTAAGCATTCTAAATACACAGAACAACGTTAACTGTATATACACACAGTTAACACTTTGAATCAATCTAATCTACTTTTTAATAAACGTACTATAACCAGCTAATGCCTTAGCTACACTAAGTGGTGGATTATCTGAGTGCTCAGCACCTTCATTTACAGCGCTTTGCCACACAAGGTTATTATTAGGGTTGGCTGTTAAAGCGGTCTCTAAATTATTAAACGCTTTTAACATTAACGGATGCTCTGCCCCGCCCACCGATAGATATAAATAAGTAGGCACCTTAACTTTGTTTGCTTGAGTAGTTAAAAATGCTTTTACATTATTAACTACGGTCATGTCGTCGTACCAAGCCGCTGGGCTAAATGCAAAGTAGCCATTAAACAGTTCAGGTTTTGTATGCAGTGTATAAAGTACAAAGCTACCACCTGCCGAAAAACCACTTAATACACGGTTATTACTAAGCTTATATTTTGCTGATAAATAAGGGAGTAACTCAGTTTCAATAAACGCTAAAAATTTGTCGGCTTCGCCATTTGGTTCAATAAGTGTTTCATGCTCTGGACGCGCTTGTGTATTTACATCTTGGCGGGCATAAGGAGGTACTAAATCGCGATTACGTGTATCTGTAAAAAACAAATTAGGAATAGACACCAATATAGCCTTATCCCCTTTTTCGCTCTTAGCTTGTTTTGTAAGTGCTTTGTCCCATGTATCTAAATTAAAGTTACCATCGGTTTTAATAATTAACGGATACGCTTTTTTAGGATTGTAATTAGCGGGCAATCTTATAAACACTTTGCGCGACTCATTAAGCACGCTTGAGTTAATTGTTACATCTGTATAGGCCGATACATAATGGTTATAATAACGTATGGCTAAAATACCAATAGCAAAAATGACTACGGCTAAACTTAAATTAATAATATAGTGTTTTGTTATTTTTATTGCCATGCGGCATTCCTTTCAATGTTTAGGAGTTATTTAATCGAGCTTAACCCATTGTTTTATTTCCAGCGCGGTCATAATAAGCTCAACCGAAAACGCGGCTAAAATCATCCCCATCACACGCGTTAAAATAGACGCGCCACCAGTACCAATTAGCTTAATAATTTTACCCGAAAGCAGCAACAGTATTAAAGTAATACCCAACACACCAAGTGTAACAAGCGCTGTGCCTATTTGAGTAGTAATTGGGTGTATGTGGTTATCGGTAAGTAGTATTACCGCCAAAATAGCGCCAGGAGTCGCCGTTGCAGGTATAGCAAGCGGAAACACCGCAATATCGTGATCGGGGTCTTGTTTAGCTTTGTTAGAATCGTTTCCAAAAATCATTTGCAGGCCAAACAAAAATAATATAATTCCGCCCCCTAACTGAAACGACACCAACCTAATTCCCATCGCATTTAGTATTAGTTGTCCTATTAAAATAGAACCTAATAATACGCCCCCGGCATAAAGCACCGTTTTAAATGCAGTTTTACGACGTTGTTGATCAGTTAAATGAGAAGTAAGTGCGGCAAACAGCGCCATAGTGCCTATTGGGTCAATGGTCGCCCAAATTACAAGCGCATCTTGAGAGAGTTTATCTAGCATATAAAATCCTTGTTAAGCGTAAATGTTTAATAAAACACGGGTAACAAATTCATTTGCTCACGCTTAACTATAATAGAAAGCCGCTATTTTTTGTATTTTATTTACTGAGCTTTAAGGATTGAGGATTAAAAAAAGATAAGCACTTATAATTGCCGTCTTGAGTTAAAGTGATTTATGCCAAATAGAATTTTCTCTTAAGCTAAAACCTAACTTAATAAGTAAATTATGGGAACGTGCATTATGTGCACTCACCTCGGCCGACAAATGTTTAAGCGCAATATCCTTAACTAGGGTTTCAATAAAACCGCTCACTACTTCAAACATTATGCCTTTACCCCAAAAGTCGGGGTGCAGCTCAAATCCTATAAATGCACTACTTTTACACGGCGTTAAATTATAAAGCCCACAAGTACCCATTAACTTCACTGATGTATTATGTTCAATTGCGACTCTAATCACTTCGCCTTCGTAGTATGCACTAATATCATCTTGTATTAATTGTTTGATTTGCGTTTTGCTAAGTGGTGTTTCGTAGTCGTTAAATTCTGACACGTGTGGGTGGTTTAAAATATTAAATAAACACGCAGCGTGTTTGTGGGTAATTAAACGCAGCGTAACGCGTTCAAGCTTTGTGGTATTAAACATTTTATTTAAGTGGTTAGTTAAATTAGCTCTTTATGGGCACGCATTATTAACTTACCATACGCCATTAACAAGCATTATCTTTAAGCAAAAAGAGTGGATAACGTAATGAGTGACGATTTTAAAGTAATACAACCCACTACCACAGTATATTGCCCAAAGCGCGGCGAAGGCTGGACCTTAACAGGCATTACTAATATTAACGAGTTTACCTCAGTAATGTTTGACGGCACACGCTATACACTTCCAGCACGCGAAATAGTAGAAGAACTTCTCCCTAACCAATTAGCGCGTGAGCAAAATAGCTAACCAAACACATACACAGTAAAAAGGCTGCAATTTTGCAGCCTAGGGTCTGTTGATCTTTGCGGATTGAAATTTGTTCAAACTAGGGGTTATTTAATCGCGGCGCGAGGTTTGTAACCTAGTGGGCTAAGTCAAAACCGAGCAACAAAGAGTAAATAGCCCCTAGGAAGAACCCTTTGGGCTGAGGGATCCCCACTTTATCCAGCGGCCTCTTTTTGATAATTAGAAATAAAGTTTTTTAAACTTTTTTCTATATAGCTTTGTGTAATACGTCTCTTACATAGCTTTATGACTTGCTTGGCTAAGGTTAAAAATGAAAGAACTCGGCGATTCTTAACACTATTTGCTTGAAATTTTATATGCCACTTTCTTTTTTCTGCTTCACACCCTATAAACCATAACGCAGTGCTCGCTATTGTGGCTATCAAGCATAATATTCCTATTCTATTTATGCCGGTGCTTTTACTAAAACGCCACGAAAAACCATATCTCAAACTTTTGTCATCGCGGAAATTTTGCTCTATTTGCATTCTTTTACTATATAAACCAACTACTCGCTTACTCGTCATTGTATTGTCTGATGTCGCGAGTAACCATGGCTCTTTCGCTAAGTTTTGATACATTTTTGTATCTTTCGTAAATCTGCTTTTTCCTTTTCTTCCTTTATTTTTTCCATGATATACGTGTAAAAATGCATCGCATGCTGTCGGGCTGGACTGAGTTAGTCTTGCTTGACCTAACGCCTTTGGTATATCGCTGGCACCAGCCCTAAGTTGTTTTAATGTATGCCATTGTGATTGCATGGCTAGTTTACACTTCATTGAGCCTCTTAATCGACCTATCATATGCCAACCAAGTTCGCGTACTTTACTATACCAAGGCGTAAGAAAGCCGCCGTCTGTTACAATATAGACACTAGGATGTCGTCCAAGCACTTCATAAAGTTCATCTAAAAACAGGCTGTTGGTTGCTGGGCTATCAAAATTCTTCTGCTCAACAATCATGTTATAAATCACGATAGAGCGCCCATCCACAAGTAAGCTTGCTCGCAGTAAGTGATAGTCGTGACCACAGGCACCGCTCCAGTCAACGGCAATTGCAAGCATTGGTAAAGAGTCGATAATAGGATGAGCTAATGCTTTATAGATAGCGACCCTTTCATTGTAGAGGTGAGTATTTTTTAAGAAGCGATCAACGCGTTTTATTTTATGTTTTACATCCACAGCGCCAGACAAATTTCTGCCGATTTCAGTTAAGGTAAGTTTATTACCCGAAATTAATGCATTACTGCAGCTTAGTAATGTTTTTACTCTGGCATTATTGAATGGCGCTAATGCATGTTTAAAGTACTTATGGCAAACTGATGTGTCAGGCATAGCAGTTGTGACTTATGTGGGTTGTGGTGATTTACATAAGATCATAAATTGCTGTGCCTGTCACGTTTTGGGGATTCGTCAGCCCTTTGGGCAGCGCCTGTTTGGCATTAATGCTACGTTATCGCCTATTTATGGGGAATAACCACACTGTATAGGCTCTGCCTTGCCTAAATACCAAACAGACTGCTGCAAATTCAACCTTGAAAGATCAACAGACCCTAGTATTTAATTAACTAGTTAAAATGCTTCGTCTTCGCTGTAAACATTAACGTTTAACTCGTCTTCATCTTCAAATACCACAAACGAAATAGGCTTACAACACACTTGGCAGTCTTCTATGTATTGCTCATCAATATCTGCTGCATCAAGTAATACTTCTATACTTTCTCCACAATAAGGGCAGCTTATTGATGTTTCTGTTAACTGGTTCATTTATCACCTGCTAATTTATATCACGAATGTTGTCACTTTAATGAACACGTAAGCATAATTCAACACCCCATTAAATAACGCATACTTGGCTAACCCAATTAAACCGTGCTACTAACTTAAATAGTGACCATATAACTTGTCAAAGCACGAAATAGTATTAGCACTTAGCGGGTCTAACTTCTTAAGTATTTAAACTCACACTTCAGGTGGATAATTTTATGAAAAAATCACTCGCATTAGCATTAACATCTGCCGCAATATTGTTTAGCACATTTACTCATGCAGCTAAAACCGAAAAAGCCGTTCTAGCTGGAGGTTGTTTTTGGTGTATGGAAAGTGATTTTGAAAAGCTAGAAGGCGTAACCGATGTAATATCGGGCTTTACTGGCGGTAAACTTAAAAACCCGACATACAATGGTAATCATAAAGGCCATTACGAGGCCGTAGAAATTACTTACGATCCGGCCATAGTAAGCTATCAAGGTATACTTGATCATTACTGGGTAAATATTGATCCTTTTGATGCAAGAGGCCAATTTTGCGATAAAGGCCCTAGTTACTTAAGCGCTATATTTGTACAAAACGACGAACAACGTAAATTAGCTGAAAAAACAAAAGCAGCTGTTGTAGACGAGTTTCCTAATCAAACTGTGGTTACACCTATACTAAACGCAAGTACCTTTTACCCTATTAAAGGTAGGGAAAGCTTTCATCAAGATTATTACAAAAACAACCCAATCCGATACAACACTTATCGTTGGCGTTGTGGTCGCGACAACCGTCTAGAAGAAATTTGGGGCGACAGAGCAACTCACTAGTATTTATTAAGCAACTTAAATTACACCAACAAAAGGCTGCATATTGTGCAGCCTTTTACTTATCTACAAAACTAGCTTTCTCTGCTTCAAATAAGTATACAAACCTTCATTATCAATAAATAGTATATTCTGTTTCCCAAAGCAGGCTGTTTATCTACTAAATCAAATGCAATAAATTGCACCCCTAGATTGATATAAACAAAATTAAACAACTGGAGTGACACAAAATGTTTGCCAACCAATTACAGCTAGCGCGTGCTCTAGAATTACCAACACGACAAGCCATGCTTTACCGTGAACAATCAGTACAACACTTTTGGAATAGCAACACCGACCTAATTACAAACGCGTGGAGCGAATGGGAAACAACATCAATAGATAGCTCAACGTTTACGCTTGACGACACGCTACTTGATAAAAACCTACGTGAAGCAGTAAAACAAGCATGGGAAGATCCATCCAAAGAGCTGGCCGTAAAAGCGTTATTACACGAAGTAGCGCCTGATGTGTTTCAATTTCAATTTTTTGATCCTGAGCGCCTAGCAGTATTACGCGGATATTTAGAACAAGTATGGAATTCGCAAATTCCTATGCGCCCGCCATACGGCATAGTGTTAAATCGCCGTGGTGCCATGCTTGATAGCCGATCAGAAGGTTATTTAGCCGCGCCAAGCTTTCAGGCATTTTATAACGAAATACTAAACACTTATATGCGCCCTATTTCGCGCTTATTGTTTCCTGAAATAATTGGCTACGATACACAAACATTTGGCTTTTCTATTTATTACGACCCAAGTACAGATGCGTCAATTCGCCCACATACCGACGCATCAGCTGTAACGCTTAACATTAACTTAAATTTACCAAGTGAAGAGTTTACAGGGTCAGAAGTTGACTTTTATCACCCGTACACAGGTGACATTAAATCACTTACGTTTAAGCCAGGTACTGCCATGTTACATCGTGGCAATATTGCACACGCAGCTAAACCTATTACCAGTGGTGAGCGAACTAACTTTGTATTGTGGCTGTATGGAAAGCGCGGTCGATTACCAGCACAAGAGGCTCCACGGATTCCTATTGATGCTAAACAGCGCTGGATTAACCCTAAAAAAACTAACGACGGCTATGCACCGTTTTAATTGAGTTTTTAACTAAGTTTTTAACTAAATAAAAGGCTGCTTAATTTAAGCAGCCTTTTTGTTAATATCGTTTTAGTTTACGTTTAAAATTTATACGTTGCAGATAGCCTTACACTTCTGGGGGTGCCCGGTTGAACCCACGCATCAGCAAATGAGTTAGTGTAATAGGTTTCATCAAACAGGTTATCTACCTCTGCACGCAAGCCAATTGCTTTGGTTACATCAACATCTATAAATGTACGTGCTGTTGAATAGCTTGGTAGCTCAAAATCGGTACCAAAAAAGCCGTTTCGAGAGTCTACATAAACTAAACCTGCGCCAAACTTAATTGCTTTGCCATATAACTCGGCTGATTTAACAAGCTGTAAACTGAGTTGATGCTTAGGAATATTTAATAAAGAACTACCCGCTTCAACGGTATAGCCAAAGTTAGCATCAAAAAATGAGTTTTCAATAGTTGCATCAACATACGCATACGATAGCCATAGCCTTACATCATCCGTTAGCTCACCGTTTATATCAATTTCTATGCCTTTGCTTTGTGCTTCGCCGATTGCAGCAAAAGTAAATGCAGTAGGATCGTCAACCACCAGCATATTGTCTTGTTCCACTTTAAACATCGCAATGGTGCCAAATAAAGCGCCATCGTTTAAAGTAAATTTAACCCCCAACTCTGTTGAAGTAGATTGATTTGGTTCAAACCCATCGCCATTTGTATCAGTGCCCGATAAAGGCCTAAAGTTTTCGCCATAAGCAGCATAAACAGATACAAACTCGCTCGCCTCATACACAACACCCAACTGGGGGCTAACACGTGACTCATTTTGTTTTGATTGCGTATCAGCTAAACGATTATTGAGTGTTTGTTCGTAATCATCAAAACGTACACCAACGCGAATATCAAGCTTATCGGTTAGGCTTATTTGGTCTTGTATAAATACACCTAACGACTCTTGCACTTCTAACTTATCGGTATTGGCCGTCGGCGTAGGTAACTCATACGCCCCATATACAGGATTAAAAACATTTATATACTGATCGCCACGAACACGAAGAACAAATTGATCATTTTCGAACTTATCAGAATCAACACCTACTATTAAGCGGTGTTCTAATCCTGCAACCTCTAAATTACCCGTCACTTCTGCTCTAAACACCTGATATTTTGCATCGTAATCACGGAAACGTCTAAAGCGATTTACCTCTGCATCAACTACACCCGCAAAACCGGTTTCGGTAGCAAACCCTTCAAGCGACGTATCACGGTAGTTAGCGCCCAGTAATACGCTCCAATTATCATTAAAGTCATGAATAAACTCCAATTGATGACCCAGTACGTCAGCCTCTATTGGACCATCACCTGGCTCACCTAAAAAGCGACTTTCAGGAATAAGCCCAAGCTCGCCATCTATTGCTAATACGCCTCTATCAAAAGGAACTTCTTGGTCGCTGTATTCAAGCTCATATATTAATTGGCTGTTGTCATTAATGTTCCATGTAATTGAAGGGCTAAAGCCCTTTTTTGTTGTTTCTATCGTATCTCGAAAACTTTTGGCATCTTCATAAAAACCAACCAGCCTAATTGCTACGTCGTCATTAAGGGGGTTGTGTAATCTACATCAGCGCGGTAGGTATCAAAGCTTCCTACGCTTAGCTTTAGCTCGCCGCTCGTATCAAACGTTGGGCGTTTAGTTACTAAGTTTACCGTACCGCCAGGTTCACCACGGCCAAATAAAGCAGCACGTGGACCTTTTAACACCTCAACCGATTCAATACCCGACAAATCACGTGAGCCACCAAAGCCACGCCCGGCATTAAACCCATTAACAAGGTAGTTACTTGGTAAGTTTTCATCGCCGACAAAGCCACGTAGCGCAAAGCTATTCCAAAGTCCGCCAAAGTTATTTTGACGCGCTACCGACGCCGATAAATCAAGCGCTTGATTTAAATTTATCGCACCCGCGTTTTCAAGTGCTTCTAAATCTATTTTTAATTCTGACTGCGGCGTTTCTAAAGGGCTAAAATTTCCTTGATAAGCTTGGCGTGTTCCAGTAACAGCAAACCTTTCAATAACACTCATATTTACACTATCAACTTGCTCACTTTTATCAGCTGCTATTACCTGACTGCTAAATAAACTCACTAAACATGTGCTTAAATAAGTAAGTTTCAGCCCTTTTTTATTAGTATTCATTATAAACCTTGTTAATTAGTTGACTCATAAATTTTATTTTAACTGAACGCCTATGACCTCAGGCTCATCCTTTTTATTCAGTATTGTTTTACTAAAACTAGGCATGTTGTTAAGCGCAGCTTTAGTGGGCTCACCTTTAATAAATAACCAAGGGTAGTAAAATTCCCTTAGGCATTTATGAAACCCTCGTATTTGATGCTCGTATCTAAATGCCGCTATTGCATCTGTTTTGGCTTTTCGCGTTAAGCTGCGTTGTAACAATAATGCAGGCGAAAACCACGATACCATTCCAGCTAACTGATACTTTTTGCGTGCTGCATCGCGGTACGCATGCGAAAGTTCAGCCGCTTTTTCATCCCCTACTTGTTGAAAGGCGTAATACCATTTCCACTCAAACTCGCTTTGCATATCAACATGATCTTTCCATGCGGGATTATTAGCTACAAAGGCGTCCATTGTAATTTGTTTTGGTAAGTCCCATGCATCGTTAACCGCCTCTCGCTGAGTAAGTACAATTTCGCCACCTTTAGGTGAATGCACTATTTTGTTAATCGCTAAATCACCTAAAATAGGAATAATAAAAGCAACTAGCACCCATATACCTATTAAAGCGGAGGCAACACGCGGCGCACTACTTGCTTGCTTGCCCATCCAAATACAAAGTGCAGCCCAAAAAACTAGATAGGCAACACACATAGTTGTTATCAATAAAACATCATAAATTGAACTACCAGCTACATAAGCGCCACCATAGAATGGCAACATTAAACACACGAGTAATAAAATAAACCTCACCAATATGCGTGCGCCCCATAAAGCAAAGTAAGAGCTCGACGTTGTGACTAATAAATCGTAACGACCACTGGTACGTTCGTTGGCAAATAAATCATGGAACAGCAAAATCACTATCAGCGGTGCCAAAGCACTTAACACAAACGCAAAATCAATTTTACCTGCTTGGGCTAGCTCAGGGTTTTGCGCATCGCTTTCGTAAATTTGTCCCTCCAGAGCAAGTAAGTTTACGCGGTGTTTCCATGGGTAAATATCGCGTTCACCCAAAGCAGCAAACGCTAAATTTGAAGGCGCTGAATACGTTAAATGAAAAGTATAATAAGCCAACATACCTGCATCAGTTTGCTGCGTTTGCACATTTAATCGTTCGGTTAAATCAGCTGATTTTAAACGTTCAATAGTTTCGCGTTGCTGACTTACTTCACTCAACCCACTGATAACGGCAAAGGCAGACACAGCAAATGTACAAAGTAAAAGCACCACTAAATATTTTTGACGAAGTAAAAAGCCAAATTCTCGCTTGAGGTGTAAAAATAAATAGCTCATAACAAACGTTTCCCTACAAACTTAATACCGCCGGCCAACACTGCAATCCACAGTAATAGCTGTAAAAATGCAGATGTACTTCGCTGGGCTCGCACCAACGCACTATCGCTATGAAAGGTAAAGTTTTGCAGTATTTTCCAATTATCAGCGCTAACACGTGCTTTTTTAGTGGCTGCGGCATCAGCATTGCGGTTCATGTCGTCTTGGTAATCAAGTTCTTCAATATGAACTTTGTTAAGCCCTTGCACAAAATCAAAACGTAGCTGCTCGGTTTCGCGTAAAAAGCGATGATGCGTTTCTATACTTGTACCAACCACAATCATAGAGAGCGAGCGAATCGCTACCATTGGTGAAACCCAACCAAAATAACGCGATACCTGCGTTTGCTTAAGCTCAGCTTGCATACGTTGCTGGGCAAATTGATTAAGTACTTCAGTTTGCTTAGCCTCTGATTCACTTGCCACTAACCCTCTAAAGTTTACCGGCAGCTCGTCAATGCTATTTACGTTGTACTTTTTAAGAAGTGATTGTTTAAATTGCTCAAAGGCAGGGTCGTTAGTGTTATGGCCATCGCCTAGCTTTCTAAGCTCGGCTTTTACAGCAAAATCTGTTTCTATTTTACCGGCAGATGGCACAACTGTAGCTGCTGTCGTACTCGCTACGCGTGGCATAACAATACACAGTAAAATCCATACAAAGGCAAGTGCGGTAAAACTGCCACTGTTTTTAGTAAACACACTAGAGGCCAGTAAAATAAGTAATACCCACACAGTTAAATATAAAGTGTAGCCAACAACAAAACTTACAACTGCCAGTAAGCTTTCACCTGTACCAAGTGTGAATAAAGCCGATACCGTAAGCGGAGTCAAAATTAAACCCACAACAGAAAGTAGCGCTAATCCTTTACCTGCAATTAGCGTTACACCAGATGTACCTTGCGATAACAAATACGAAAGCGTTTGCGATTCGCGCTCTCGGCTAATACCGCTGTAACCAATTAAAATCAGTAATAACGGCGCTAATGTTTGCACTATAAAGGCAGGCGTTAAACTGCCTAATTTAGTTAATGCAGTCCCTTGGCGACTATCTGCAAACATTGCGCTATTTTGTCTGTGCCCTTCTAAAAATATAGAGTTGCCTGTGTAAGCGTCAATACCGGGGTCGAGCGTACTAAGCGGCGCAGGCGTTCTAAACGCATAATGCCCGTAATGCACCATTCGGTGAGGATGTCGGTCGGGTTGATCAACAAAGCTTTTATCGCTTGTTGTTTGCAGTTCGTGCCTAGTATGGCTTAATTCCAGCATGGTAATGGCCGTTACAACTACCGAAGAAAGTGTAAGGATCAAACCAATAGCAAGCACAGTGACTGCCAATTTAGAGCGTAGCCAATAACGCCATTCATCCTTGGCTATTAGCACTACTTTTGAAACGTTATTTATACTCATTAATTGCCTCGGCTCTTATAATCACCAAAGGCAGCATGAACTTGTTCGGTATTAATACGCCCATTCTCAGGTGCATCAAATTCGCCCACCAGCTCACCTGCTCTTAGTAAACCAATTCGGTTTGCTACTTGGCATGCGCCATATACATCGTGTGTAACCATTAAAATAGTGGCACCCGTTAATGCAAGCTCACGTACTAGCTGGTTAAACTCATCAATAGCAACAGGATCAAGGCCCGATGTAGGCTCATCAAGTAAAAATATCGGTGCTTCACGCAGTATCGCAAGTGCAATCGCTGTTTTTTGCCTCATGCCTTTTGAATAAGTTTGCATGTTGCGATCCCATGCATCTTGTTGCAATGCAACACGATTAAAAGCCACGTTAATTTGCTCAAACGATTTTTTAACATCAGCGAGTGATAAAAAATATTCTACGTTTTCGCGTGCTGTTAAATGCGGGTATAACGTAGCCGACTCTGGTAAGTACGCCGTTTTACCGCGTACAAAATCAAGTGCTTTACTCACCTCTTTACCCGCTACTTTTACAGAGCCTTGCGTTGGTTTATTAAAGCCAAGTAACGTTTTTAACGTGGTTGATTTACCCGCGCCATTTCCCCCTAGTAGCGCATAAACCTCACCTGCCGCCACGCTGAAGCTTAAGTTTTTTAAAATGGTGTTGTTTTTAATGCCAAAACTTAACGATTCTACTTCAATAACCGCTTCGTTTTTAGTGGCTTGGGTCGTATTTGATGCTTTATTATGTGTTTGTTCCACACGCTGAGGTTCTATTGGTGATGTTTGATTAATTGCTGTTGATGTTGTCACATTCAAACTCTATTAAGGGAAATTAGAATACCGTGAATGTTATACTATATCAAACACCAATTGCAACACTATAACATATTAATAATTAACAATAGATACATCGTGCTGGGTTTAATTAACGAAAAGTTGTTCTATCCAAAATTACCATTTAGTGGAACAACTAAGCACGATAAAGAATAAAAATTGTAAAAAGCAGCAACTAATCAAAGTGATAAAACATATTTAAAGACCAATCTATAAAGAATAGTGAACAATAAACTTTTCAATTGTTAGAATGCCCACCTATTTTATTATCAAGAGATACAATGGCAAATTTCAATACTCATCTTAATACTGCCGTAATCATCACAGGCTTATGCTCTGCCACCTTATTATCTGCAGGCCATATTGATTTAAAGGGCGCACTCTGGTTATGGTTTTTAGGCTCAATTGGCGGCTTATTACCCGACATAGATTCAGATAACTCCACGTCACTCGATACTATTTTTAACTTATTTGCACTCAGCGCTGTATTACTGGTACTGCATTACATAACCACCAAGCTCATTATTGAAATTAGCTTTGTTGAGTTAATCGTAGTGCCCTTATTGGTTTACGGATTTATGAAATACATTATTAGACCCATTTTTGAATGGATCACAGTACACAGAGGTAGTTGCCACTCTTTACTATTTATACTGTTATGCGCGCTATTAACAACTCAAGTAACATGGAAACTAAATGACCAATCAACTACACAAGCAGCCGTCTTTGCTTGGTTAGCAGGTGGGTTTATTTTACTCGGCGGGTTAATTCATTTATTGCTGGATGAAATTTACAGTGTCGATTTAAGTAATGTCACCATTAAACGCTCTTTCGGCACTGCTTTAAAAATAGCTGACTTTGATAATAAATTAATTACGCTAGCTTCAATTATTGCCATTGCAGGTTTAATCTATGTTGCCCCCCTACAAAGCAAACTATTACAGCGTTAAGTGACTGGTCTCATTTTACGTTTTTATCATAACGTTTTAAGTAATAAGCCGTTTAACCACATACTCAAGAGGCGCTGCGCTTTTAGACCACACATTGCTTGAATTAAAACGATTTTGCCAATTAAATTTTGATTCAAAAAGTCATAGCTTTAGGCTATTTTTTATTAATTAATACTTTTATAGGTTTACGTGAAATAATTAACTCGTTTTACCTGTCTTTTACCCAAGTATGAGAGCTATTACAGCTTTTAAAAGCATTAAATATAAAATTATAAGAGGTCCAAATGGAATTTACGAATAAACGCACCATCCTAATTACAGCATCTTTATTGTTGGTGTTAGCGATATCACAGGCTATTTTTTCTGCCCTTTACAGTGCTCAAATTAGCTTTTCAAGACAGTTCGCTTGGGGACTAGAAGCACTCGTTTTTACTTTACTTGTTGCCTTTGCGGGTTCTGCCATGGTGCAAGCAAAAAATTCTCAGCTGGGATGGTCAGCTATCTCGTTTAGCGCAGTACTTAACATAGTTCAGGTAAGCATTGGCCTAACTTTGTTTTCTACATTTGGAAAAGTTGCGGGTACCGTAGAAGGCGCACAACCTTTAATTAGTGGTGTGGTGTCTTTGTCATTCATGATTTACTACGCAGCCAAGGTATTATTAGGATTAGCAGCACTTGTTTTTGGACTGTCTTTTATCGCTAAAGGTGGCAAAGCAATTGGTGGCCTTACATCCCTAGCAGGCGGAGTTGCAATGTTGGCCAATGGTATTTTAATAACCTTTGGCCGTGATGGATTCCTTCCATCAGGTGTTGCTGGCGCTTCGGGCATGATTGCAACGTTACTTTTGGCGATATGCTTAATAAGCCTTTACCGTAAACAAGACTAAGGCTTAATAACTTATTAGTAATGTAGTTACTTAAATAAGTTATAAACATCGGCGTGTATTAGAGTGCTAATTCGCCGATGTTTTACGTTTAATGTGACAGCCATCTTATTTTTTAAGACTAATTCACAAAGTGGGTATGAGGCGCTGCGCTTTTAGAGGGGATAATAGATTGAATCAAAGTTTATATCGGTAGACGATTTCTTTAGATGTAAATGCTCAATCATTTTTTATAAATAACTTGGTAATATAATTTTTGCCGTTATCTTGGATATAATGTATTTCAACATAACCTCCATCAAAAATAACCTTATCGTTATATTTCCGGTTTGCAAAAAAATATGGCGCTGTTTGATAGTTATTATATTTAAAAAATACTCCTGACACTGAAAAACTCTGTGTTCGACTTGCCCCTTCTTTTTCTACTAATTTTTCAATTTCGCCTGTTACAACTCTCTGCTCATGCGATTTTATTTTAGCTATATATTGCATTTTTGAATATAAAGAAGTTATAGAAACGAGATTGTAAAGAATAAAAATAAAAAATAAGACGAAGAAATTAAACTTAAAAAACCGTTTAATATATAAATCGTATAATTTTTTGAGCCTCCCAATAAAGATTAAACTTATAACTATAAAAAGCACATATGGCAAAAATTCAATGCTATTAAAGCTAATTGTTGTCTCGTAGTAGTTTTTCATCATATGCACTTAAAATGTCTCAACTTTTACACGACTAAATCAACCACCATGATCGAAATACAAAGAACTCTCTCAAGACCGATTCACAAAGAGGGTAAGAGACGCTGCGCTTTCAGAGGTTAGAAACTAAACTAGACAGCCACTTTAATTGAACAAACAAAACAATGCCAAAAAATTCGCTCTTCAGGTTAAGAATTTATCTTTTATAACTGGGTCACTTTATTTCATCCGTTAAACCCGAATTCATTATGCAAGTGCACCACTGACCATAACCCACCAATAAATATGACATTCTGAAGTATTTGCTAATGTAGTAAGTGTGTAGTGGTACAGTGATTTTGGCCACCCATTAAGAAAGAAATGTTATGCTAACTAAGCATACAAATTTGGGTGAAAAAATGACGAAATTAAAACGCGCAACATATTCAGCGGCAATTAAATTAGAAACGGCTCAGCTTGTAGTAGACCAAGGTTATACGCAAGAAGACGCAGCAAAAGCGATGGGGGTGGGTAAATCAACCGTAAGTAAGTGGGTTACTCAATTAAAGCTAGAACGCAATGGTCAGTCACCATCAGCTTCACCAATGACGCCCGAACAAATTGAAATCCGCGAACTTAAAAAGCAAATCCAACGCATTGAATTAGAAAAGGATATATTAAAAAAGGCTACCGCTCTCTTGATGTCCGACTCCCTGAACAATTCTCGTTAATCGAGAAGTTAAATCAACGAGAGCGTTATCCAGTTAGTCTGCTGTGTAGAAACAAACTAAACTAGACAGCCACTTAACAAACTAAACTAGACAGCCACTTTAATTGAACAAACAAAACAATGCCAAAAAATTCGCTCTTCAGGTTAAGAATTTATCTTTTATTACTCGGTTACTTACTTTTTATCCATAAAATAACTCATTATCACACTTAAACCTAAATTACACGCATCGTAATAACTGCATGATGCAGTTGTGATTTATTACTGAATAATTTTACTGAGTAGTTTAAATTTTATGTCAGTAGCTTTTCGCAGTTACCGATATTCGCTCGCCGCTTTCGCTTTAAGTTTTCACAATAACTTGCTTGTGAGGCTGGCCTGCCAACTGCGCCATGAAATACGCGCGTAAATTGGGTTGTAAGCTTTAACCAGTTTTCTAAAGATATATTCACCCTTTCTAATAAAGGCAAGTGTATACTATCAATATAACCGCGTTTGTCTTCTCGTATACAACGTCCTGTTAATTCAACAAGTTCAAGGTACGATTTAACCTCAAACGGCAGCCCTTTGGGCATAACCTGACGAGACATGCCTGCAAAACGTAGTAACTGTTTAGGCTGTTTACCCTCTGCCGCGCATGTTAAGCGCTTTTGTACACTGGTATGGTCTGACTCTTCGGGCGTATCAGCCTTTTTCGCTCTAATAGGGTTTAAATCGACATACGCCATACAAGCAGCAAGTGCAGCTTCATCTAATAATGCTTGGGACATAAATCGCCCTTCCCAGAACCTACCTGTGCAGTTATCTTCTTTATTTGCTCTGCGCGCAATGTCTTCATTTAACAACCGCATAAACCAGCTAATACTTGCTAGGCGTTCGCGGTATTGTTTAACCGTTTGGTTGAAAAAGATGAGTTCAACTTTACTTAGCTTTTCACCTTGTACATATTTTTGCGTTAACACTGTGCCTTTACAGAGTTTATGCCAGCGAATAACAATCGCTTTATCATTCAGCCTATTTACTTTCTTATCATCTACATACAGTACTAAATGGGTGTGATTACTCATTACGGCATAAGCACATATATCAATACAAAATACTTTAGCTAATTCAAGCAGCTTATCTTCAACCCAGCCTCGTCGATGCTCGTTGGATTGACCTGTAAAGTGGTCTTCCCCACATAAAAATGCACGGCGTACGCAACGTGATATGCAATGGTAGTACTTTGTATCAACCAAACTTACTTGGCGCTTTCTTGCAATTGCCATAAGACACCCTGTTTATTTTTTGCACTAATCAAAACGTAGTCTTTTATTTTGAAAAGAGCAAAATTTAGGATGGGTGATGAGATGGACGCTCCCCAAAACGGCGTCAATGCGCCAAACTGGTTATAACTCACATTCAGTTAAAGGGAACGTCCACCATGAAAATTAGCACATTATCAATTGATTTGGCAAAAAATGTATTCCAAGTCGCTGGCTTTAATTCTAACCATAAAAGAGAATGCAATAAACGCTTAAACAGACCTAAACTCAACGCCTTCATTGCAAATACACCACCGTGCCGCGTCGTGATGGAAGCCTGCTATTCTTCCCACTATTGGGGGAGAGTATTTACGTCTTACGGTCATACCGTTGACCTTATTCCAGCACAACACGTTACTCCTTTTGTTCGCGGTAATAAAAACGATAGTAACGATGCCCTTGCTATCTACGAAGCAAGCTTACGCCCTAATATTAAATTCGTTCCTATTAAAACCGAAGCTCAGCAAGAAATACTCACGCTTCATAAAATACGCGAGCGGCTTCTGCAAAACAGGATTGCTGCAACCAACCAGTTACGCGGTTTATTGGTCGATTTTGGGTATGTATTTCCTGTCGGTATGAAGGTATTTGAGCAAGGCCTCATTGCGTTAGAAAGTGATTCTGAGCTTCGCCCAATACTGCGCACAATGGTGAGTGATATTTACACTGAGTACAAAACCCTTGTTAAACGCATTAAAGCCATTGAAGCGATGCTTACTGCACACGTTGAACGGGATACAAACGCTAAAATACTTCACTCCATTCCTGGCGTAGGTGTACTCAATGCCTCAGCCTATGCGGCATCAATCGGGAACGGTCAGGCATTTAAGAATGCAAAAGAACTCGGGGTGTGGCTAGGATTAACACCTAAACAATACGCGTCAGGCGATAAAAGTAAAATGTCAGGCATTACTAAGCGCGGTAACAGTTACTTACGAAAACAACTTATTCACGGTGCTCGCGCCATTATCGCCAGAAGTCACCATAAGACAGATGCGCTAAGCCAATGGGTAAATCAATTACGCGAGAAAAAACACTTTAATTGTGTGGTGGTTGCCACCGCGCACAGATTGGCGCGGCTGATGTGGGTATTGCTGACCAAGCAAACCCTCTATTCACCTCAGTTTGTGCAAAATACACAGAAGGATGCTTAATTATGCGTATTTTACACGCCAATCACACCCGAGTTTACGACTTAAGACAGCCTGGTTATGACATAGGTTTTAAAACCTGAGTGGGTGTTTGGGCACTTAAGTCGTAACATACACTTATCCTGTATGTACTTCACTTATAATGAAATAAAAAGCGCACGCTAACCAAGGTTAACCAGATAAAGACACGAGATTTAATCTCGCTTGGGTGAATATTTTTTAGGTCCCTTGGTACGAAGTTCATTAGGAGCATGGCGCATGATAATCATGACACCATAGCTCGAATATATGTCAGTACCTTTGCTTTTTAGCAAGCTTGTGACGCATCATTACTGTGATATGAGATACGTGATAATAGAATAAAGACATCAATTTTGATGTTTATACATTAGCTCGTCTTGACTTCAAGGGAGCGTCCATATATGTCACTGTTAACTTGTTAAAATTTGCAGTTAATAGCTAAATTTTACTAGTCGTCCACCTCAGGGCGTGTTGTTACACGTATTTTAAGCTTTATATTACGGTGTTGTTGTAAAATCAGGAGTAATAAATTCTCCATCAACATCAAACATCTTCTCATCAACAACAGTTATGACTCGTTTATTTTGTAAAAGGGTTAAAACTTCTTTCACATAATCTTTTGTTTCATCAATTATTATTTTACCTGACTCATCAAATTTAATTTTCCAATTCCCAGCCTCTTCTGACTTTATTTTTAACTTCGCTAACCAAATATCATCTGTGAAATGCCCTTTTTCATGTACGGATGCCAATTGACGCATTAAATATTTATCATTACCTATAACTCTTGTTAGTGGCTCTTTAGCTACTTCTAACATCGCAGAGCTAGCGCATAGTGCGGTAATCGCTTCAACTTTTTCTCTTTCAACCGTTCGTGAAAGTTCATTGCTGTTTCAAATTGTTTAATATCAGCGATGAAAATGTCATCACCGTATTGTAAGAAATCAATGTATGGAGTAATTTGAAAACGAGGATCTTCTTTAATCTTAACAATCAGTTCATTATTAAAAGTATCGAAACCAAAAAACTTACCTGATGTTTTATTTGCTGACCATGCGCCACTTATATACCTAAATGCAAAGATACTTTGTTCTGGCTCACCAAATGTAAGCTGTATTACGTAGGAGTTAAAACTATTAAGTTCAGATTTTTCTGTTACAAAGTCTATTTGCCCTGTCGTTACTAAAGCTTCCATTTGAGAAAAATCTGTAGCTGATTTCTCTACATAAAAGAATCGATTATCTTGAGTTGTATTAATAGACTTCAATTCACAGATATGATCATTTCCATCAATACACTCAGTAACATAATTTTTAAATAAGGGCTTGTCATCACTGTGTACATTTAATCGTTTCACTTCCACAAAGCGCTTTTCTTTATTTGAAGTACTAATTTTAGTGACATATAAATTAACAACAGCATCATCCAACCCAAAATTTTTTAATGCTTGTAACTTGTGGTTAAGGGATGCTTGATCAAGTTGTATTTGAGCTTCAACTAAAGCTACCTGCTGTGTCTGTGTACTTGGCATATATATTTTTAATCCTTTGGTTTAAGCTCAGGAAACACAAAGTGAATTCCTACAGTTTCTTTTAATTCTATTTTTATGTCGGATTTTTCTAACTTACCCCAACATAGTACGATTTTTTGACTGTAATTTTCTCTGCCAACTTCTTTATATTTAATGTTGTACAGTCTAATGCCCATAAGTAAAAACATAGGGTTTAGCAAAGAAATTTGCTCTTTATGTACAAATGAAAATATGAACATGAGAAATATCAATAGCGATGAAATTGACTGCCAACTATTATAATCAAATGCAAATAATCCAATTAAAAATGGAAGGGTATAATTCAACATATCACCCCGAACCTGATTTGCGTCTTCAACTTTTATTGCATGCCCGCCTTCTTGATAAGTTAGGAGTTTCCTCATCAACGGCCCGATAATTAATGTAGAAAAAGATGATATTGTTAGTAATGTTAATGCGCAAAAGCTAACATTTACCGACCATGAATCTAGTCCGAATTGTATTCCAGCGGTAGATTCATCAACATCTCTAATAAATAAGATCAGGAACAAAGGATAATATGACGACATAAAGACAATTGCTTCTAACCACAATGCCGGTGCCGTCTCCTTTGGTTTATGTTTAATCATTAATATCCCTGTTTTAAAAATATGAAACTATGCGAAATATGATATAGGTGTAACACTTAGCTAACAGGCGCAGAGTTTTTTTCTGCGTCTTTGTTGAGCTTTTTGTTAGGCTTAAGTATTGCCGTACAAATTTTGGGAGAAAACGAATAACCCCCACTTAACTTTTCAACAACGACTATTTCTTTGTCATTTATCTCTATTGCCTTTTGCCCCTTTGATATCTCGCACCTAGAGAACTTTTTCGCTTCTAGATTATAGATAATTACAATAGCTACTCAGTAGCTTTTGTAATTTAACCCCAAAACGACTTTTAATAATGTTATGGGACAAAAATTACATGGCTGTATTTATACACAGCCATTAATTAATTCTTTTTTTATTCACCCAAACCTTTAAGTAAACGATTTATAAAATTACCATTCATTTTTAAATCTTGTATCTCTCTCACAAGGGTTACCATCTCTATCGCCATCCATTTTTGTATTTGGGCAATTATTAATAAAATATACCGCCTCTTCGCGTGAGCGCATTTCAGTACAATATTGCCTACCATCGCAGGTAAAATTTTGCGTGCTTTTAGGAATAATGATTTTAGGAATAACGACTTTAGGATATTTTTCATCAAAAGTAGCTAAATCGTCATTGGTGGCTAAATCATTAGTAATAACAGGTGTTTGGCTGCTTGAGTGAGTGTTGTATTTATTAATCGCATAAAAGCAAAGTGCTGCAATTAGCGTAATTGAGGCAACTTTGACTAAAAAGCTACTGGCAAAATTAGATTTGGCAATGCGATGCGGCTGGTTATTGTTTTTTTGGTTAGGTGCTTTAAGTAATTTAAGCTCTGCAACGCCTTCTATGCGGCAGTTAATTGCTTTGGTTTTACCGTCGGGCTGTGTTGCCACTTCAAAGTAAATAGTGTCGCCAACTTTTGGCTTACGGCTCATGTGCTTGAGCGCTGATATGTATATAAACGTGTCGTGTTCTAGGGTGTCTGATTTAATAAAACCAAAACCTTTGTCGGTTTTCCACGACTTTAACAATCCTTTGTTCATTTATCCACCTGTTCTGCTTAAGCTGCAATTTACGCAAATTCCATTTAGTTAACACTTGTTATTATACGTTCCAGAATTAAAACCATGCAACAAGTAATATTATTTACAGTTATTTTAAATCTTCAAATTATTGGTATTTGTCAGCCGATTAAATAGCTAAAAAACATCACTTAACGCAGTTTTAGAGCCACTGTTATTGTGCGCTATTACACTAAAACTGCCGTCTGTTTCGAGCACGACTGCGGCTACATCTTCAATGGCTAGTATTCCTGCGCCACGAATAGCGGCGCGAATTTCTGATTTTGTTACCCGCTGCAATTTAAGTGCAGCGGTGCAGTATTCACCATCACTCATTAAAAACGTGGGCTCTGCTTTTATAAGCGCTGCAAATTTTGACGAGCGCACACTAAACCACGTAATAACATATTGCAGCCCTATTAATACGACAAAGGCAAGTATGCCCTCAGCTAAAGGGATACTTTTAGAAATAATAACAGACGCCAATATAGAGCCCAGCGCAATGGTGACTATAAAGTCGAACACGTTCCACTTTGAAAGCGTACGTTTACCCGATATACGCAGCCAAAACACCAGTGCTACATAACCCAGTACACCTATTGTAAGTACACGTAATAACCCCTGCATATCATCATAAAACATAGTGGTTCCTTGCTATTAAAGTTGGCAATTAGCTTTTACTTATAACCCTTCATGGCGCTAAGTTAAATAACGATGAATAAAGTGCCTGCATTTACTTTGTTAGTTGTTTTACAAACTTAATTTTGCTTTGCTCTGTGCTTTGTTTATCAACGTAGCCACAAACGTGATAATCATTGGTGATTAGCATAGTCAGCATTTGAGGAAACCGGTTCATCGATTTAACGTGTATATTGGTAAAGCCTTGTTCATAAGCCCACTTTTCTTGTTGAACAAGTAATTTTTTAGCAACACCTAATCGACGATAGTTAAAATGCACTCCGCCAAGCCAACTATAAAATTGTGTATTAGATAGCTCATAGCCAATTTTAAAACCTACTAATGTATCTTCTTTATGTGCTACTAATATCAATGCTTTTTTGTTTTCTAAACGATTACGTAAAGTGTCACTATCAATGGTTGTTAGCAGTTCAGGGACGTATTCACTCACTGCGGTTACATCATCAATTGTGCCTGTGGTTATAGTTATAGCCATAAAATTCCTTGTTTTTTATTATATGATTTGACCTAGGCAGTTTAAATTTAACTTATGGTTGATTATGATAACTTAAGCATTATATCTCTATTTTCGCTTTATCATTTTTGAAAGGATCACCATGTCTAACTATAACGAATCTCCAGAACAAATTGAACAAGCCACTAAAGGCTATGTGATGCAGCAAACTATGTTGCGTATTAAAGATCCCAAACCGTCGCTCGAATTTTATCAAAATGTATTAGGTATGAAGCTGTTAGGTAAGTATGACTTTCCTGAAATGAAGTTTACATTGTACTTTTTAGGCTACGAGCCAGAGCAGCCAGAAGGTGATGATAAAACCAAAGCTAAATGGGTATTTGGTCGCCCTGCACTCATTGAGCTTACCCATAACTGGGGCACAGAAAACGACGACAGCTTTGAGGGATACCACAGCGGTAACCAAGAACCTAAAGGCTTTGGTCACATTGGTATTAGTGTACCCGATGTATACGCAGCCAGTGAACGCTTTGCAAAGTACGATGTAGAATTTGTGAAAAAGCCAGATGATGGTTCAATGAAAGGCTTAGCCTTTATTAAAGATCCTGACGGCTACTGGATAGAAATACTGTCTGCCGAAGGTATTACTGAAATTATTTTTCTCAGTAATTATTCTTTTCAATTGCTAAAATATTACGGATAAAAAAAGCCTGCTAAAAAGCAGGCTTTGGGTATGTAGCAAGTAATGCTTAAAACATTACTTACGTAGTGCGTCTATTCGTGCATCAAGCGGTGGGTGAGATGAAAACAACTCAGCAACACCTTTGCCACTTGCAATACCAAAGGCCATCATAGAGCCTTCTAATTGCGAAGGATGGTTTTGCTTTAATCGCTCAAGGGCTGATCGCATTTTATCGGCACCAACTAGTTTTGCCGCGCCGCTGTCGGCTGCAAATTCACGTTTACGGCTGTAACTAGCAACCACTATGCTTGCTAGTACACCAAATAGCACTTGGAATAACATATCGAATAAGAAGTATGTCCAGCTACTGCCGCCCTCTTCTTCATCGCTATTAATAAAGTTATCTACTATGCCAGCCAGTACTTTTGCGGCAAATATTACAAAGGTGTTTACCACGCCTTGTATTAGCGTAAGCGTTACCATGTCGCCGTTAGCCACGTGCGATACTTCGTGGGCAAGTACGGCTTCGGCTTGATCTTTGGTCATGTTGTGCATTAAGCCTGTGCTTACTGCCACTAGCGAGTTGTTTTTACTTGGGCCCGTTGCAAATGCGTTCATTTCTGGGCTGTCGTAAATAGCCACTTCTGGCATTTTAATACCTGCTTTTTTTGCTTGTGCAGATACCGTTTGTACAAGCCAATGTTCGGTTTCGTTGCGGGGCTGTGTAATTACATGCGCGCCTGTTGATTTTTTAGCAATCCATTTCGACATAAATAACGAAATAAACGATCCACCAAAACCAAATACGGTGGCTATAAGTAAAATTCCGCCAAGGCTACGATGGCTTAAGCCCAGCGCACTCATTATTATTGAAAGCACTACACCTAATACCAACATAACCGCTAGGTTAGTTAATAAAAACAAAAATATACGTTTCATATTGTCCTCACAAAAATAGGTTTGATCACCGAACATAAAATTAAATTAGGTTAAAGCAATCACTGCGCCATGACACACTATGTCATAACGTTAACGCTATTCTGTGACAAACTATGTCATAACACAAGTGTTATTTATGTGTTTATTGATAATTTTTTTAAGAAGTGTTTTACAGCAAATTTAAGACTAAAGTTTCTTTATAAGTCAGCTTATTACAAGCTGTTATTTAGCTCTGCCATATCAATTGGAAAACCACGCTCGTGTGCCAATATGCGTGCAACTTCGTCAATTTTATCGCCGCAATTATGTTTAAGGTACGACCATTGATGGGTACTGCGGTGATGATTTACAGCAGGATCGCTGCTTATTATTCCCAATTTTATAAACTCATCCACTATTTGATCTGCCGCTATTAACGTTGACGATGCTTTAACATTTTCAGCCCGTGCATAACTAATATGAGAATATAAGCTTACATCAGCTACGCGTAAAGTGTCGTCATCCCCTGGGATTTGTTGTCCGCCAAACAAGGCATTAATTTGTGTTTTAGCGGTTTTAAACGCAGGAACAAACTCGGCTACATAATCAATTGCTGTTTGGGTGCGTGTTTGCAATGCTGCTTCATCCCAGCCATCTTTAATATAGTGCAGGTATTTATTAGGAAGTTTAGGTTGTGCGCTCATTGGCGTGGCATCAGATAACCCATCATTAAACAATGTAATGTTGTTAGTCATTCCGTGTATTTGAAAGTAACCATTAGGGTAAGGGGTTAGCTGCGCCATACCTTCTGGCGTACCACGGTTACCGTAAATAATAATTTCGGGTATTTGCCCACCAGCACCTTGCCAATGAGTAATGTAAGAGGCTTTAAATTCGACCATACGTTTTACATCTACCCCGACCAAGTCGTCAATAATACCTGTTTGAAAACCACACGCATTAATTAGGTAATCTACCTCAATGGTTTGTGTATCAGATTGTTCATCAAGGCTTGGCTCTGATTGGTATTCAATGCACCACTTATGTGTTTGCTTATCTTTATTGGTATTTATAACTGGCGATACATTTTTAACACTGGTGCTTGTTAAAACATGGGCGTGTTTGTACTGTGCAAGGGCGAGTTGTGCACTGGCCGATAAACGAAATATATTCCAACCATATTCTTGTGCAACTATGAGCGGGAACTTTAACTTATCTAAATCTAAATGCTTAGCCACGGGTATCATCCACTCATCTAACGACGTGGGCTTGGCTACTTGTTTTTGTTTAGCAAGCTTCAGCATTTGCTCATAACTATATAACTGATAATAATGCTCTGGCTCGCCTAATACTTTATTAGCGCTGTCTTGCTCTACAAGCTCGCTGTAGGCTTTTACTAATTTATTTAAACGCGGAAATAAATCCTCCGGGGCGTCGTCATCGCGCTTAGGCACTGCAAATACTGTGGGGCGAACATCGATGGTGTGAGGATAAAGGCGCGCAATATCTATACATTGCTTGAGTAAATCTATGCAGTCTTCGTCGGGTATTTCGCGATATAAGTTGCCACCTGCATGCAAATGGCACATTGGTGGGCCATCAATTAACGACTTTTTCTTTTCAAGTACATAAGTCTCTAACCCTAACGCAGCAAGCCTAATGGCTATTGTGGCGCCAGCTGTGCCCCCACCTATTATGCCTACGCGTTTTTTAGGTAAGCCATAGTTTAGTGCTTTTGGCTCAGCGCTTACGTGCGCATCTGGGGCGTAGTTTTCAATAAATGGGTGCGTCATATAGTCGTTATGTCCTTAGTAACATTGTTTTTAAGCAAGCTATGTATTTATAAACGTTTATATGTGTACTAAGGCTGACTATTTCAAGATTTACCTAAAAAAGTAACTTTTTTAAAACCACTTAAGTGTTAATAGATAACGCACTAAGCAAGCTTTTGTATATTTGTAACTTAGGAGTTTGCTCGCTGTATGGGCTTATAGCAAGTATTGGAAACGGTAAACGTGCTTTAAGTGAATCAAGGTTTGCTTGGTATTCGTCCATGTTTTTATCAACTTGGTTTGCAATCCAGCCAACGCAGTTTATACCCATACTTTGCATATGCACAGCGGTTAGTAACGCATGATTTAAGCAACCTAGTTTCATACCAACAACGAGTATTACCGGCAGTTGCTCTGCTTTAACCCAGTCGTATAAATAATCGTTTTTATTAATTGGTAATGCCCAACCACCAGCACCTTCGGTAAGTATGTAATTAGCGCCCTGTTGTTTTACGTTTTTATAAGCATCACTAAGTTTATCAATAGTAATACTAACTCCAACTTGCTCAGCGGCTATGTGCGGCGCAATAGGGGGTGCAAACGCAAACGGATTTACTACATCGTATTTAGCGCTCACTGTTGCACTTTCCATTAGTATGAGAGCATCGGCGTTTACTAGTTGATCGAACGCCATTTCGCAGCCAGCAGCTAGAGGCTTAAAACCAATGGCTTGTTTTTTGTGTTGGGCAAGTAACTTTAATAGCAAACTGGTAACGTGGGTTTTTCCGGCATCGGTGTCGGTGCCTGTTATAAAAAATTCTTTCATGCGTTGCCTTTAATGTCTTTGGGCTTATTTAGTGTTTTTCTAATGATAACAGCACCACATGATATGACACACATGCTTTGTTATTTATAAGCGGATACGCACTGCATACTTGTTTAAGAGCCGATTTGGTAAGTAACCCTTGGCGCGTATTGGTATGATTTTGCGTAGTAGCGCCAATAGCCTTAATTGAAGCAATAGCTTTTAAAGGTGTTGTGTATTCATCGGTGTAAATACGTTTTTTAGCACTATTAATAGTAAACCCTGCATTTTGGACTGATTGGTTTATATGCAGTTCACTATTAAAGGTATTTATGTGGCTGTTAGAATCAAGCGCAGCAAAGGCTGTTTTTATTTCGTTAAGTGAGCCCTCTACCACAGTGCTTATGTACGCCCGCCCGCCTGGTTTTAATATGTTGTAAAGTGATTGCATTAAAGCCGAAAAATTAGCAGACCACTGCACTGCAAAGTTACTGTAAATAACATCAACACTGTTTGCTTGTAGCGGTAAGTTATCCATATCGGCGCATATTTTGGGTGTGGTTAAATCACTACTTTGCAGCATGTTTAAGCTCAAATCCATGGCAATAACGCTTGCAAACATACTTTGTAAGCGTTGTGTATTAACAAGCGGGCCTGCGCCTAAATCAACACAAAGCTTATTTTTATTAATGCCTGGTTTTATTAGCGCAAATAGATCGCTCGCAGCATGTTTTTGTACATTTGCATGGGTGTTATAACTCGCCGCCGCTTTTGAAAACTTACTTTGTGTAGACTTTTTAAGCTCCTTGCTTAGCTCTCGATTTGACTCCCTATTTAACTCGCCACTTACTAGGCACGGTTTAACTCGTTGTGTTTGCATTAAGTCTGTTTTTAATACTGGCTGAGCAGTCATGCTATTGCACCTACTAAATGCTTAACTAAGTGCGTTATGTCTTGCTCGGTATGTGCGGCGGTTAAAGTAATGCGTAAACGCGAGGTGTTATGTGCAACCGTGGGCGGTCTAATTGCAGTGAGCCAAATACCCTGTTGTTTAAGTTTATCGGCCGCTTGCAACGTTTGCTCAGCGCAGCCTAATGCAATGGGCTGTATGGCTGTGTTTGACTCCATTACTGCAATATTATGGCTTTTAGCTAGTTGCTTAAATAATGCAATATTGGCATTTAGCTTATCGCGTTTATCATCAGCTGTTTTTATGCTTTTAATACGCGCAAGTGTGTGGCTTGCCATAAGCGGCGACATAGCGGTTGAGTACGTGTAATCGCGATTAAATTGCAGCATGTAATCAATAAACTGTTTACTGCCTAATACACACGCGCCACTACTGGCAACTGCTTTACCAAAGGTAATGACTAATATATCTGGCAGCGTTTGAGTAATAAACGCTTCGCAACTGCCCAAACCAGTTTTACCTAATGCACCAAAACCGTGTGCGTCGTCAATCATTAGCCATGCGTTGTGCTGTTTTGCAAGTGCGAGTAATTCTTTAAGAGGCGCTATATCGCCATCCATCGAAAATACGCCTTCGCTTATAATAAGCTTGTTTTGCGCTTTTGATTTTTCGAGCCGTGAACGTAAATGGTTCATGTCGTTGTGATTAAAACGAACTAAAGCCGCGTTAGAGTGCATAGCACCGTCAATCAAGCTTGCATGATTTAACTTATCTTGAAAAATAGCGCTGTTTTGCGCAGCGGCTTTATCTTGAAACAACGCTTTAATTACGCTGCTATTAGCGCTAAACCCTGAGTTAAATAGCATTCCTGCGCCATAACCAAATTGCTCGCATAAGTATTGCTCAAGCGATTTTTGCTGCGCCTGATAACCGGTAACCAATGCTGAGCTGTGACTGCCTAATGCGTTGGAGTCATTAAGGTTAACAGCCTCATCTGCAAAACCTAAGTAGTCGTTACTGGCAAAGTTAAGGTAGGTTTTGTTATTAATCGTTATGGTGCGCGCTGTAGCGTGTTGTACTACATGGCGTTTACGAAGCAGTGCATCTTGCTGGCGAGCCTGCAGATGCGTTTTTATAAAATCAAAAGGCATAGATATAAAAGCCTACGCTTCGTAAAACAATTCAGAGGTTGCTTTGTCGGCTACTTGCGATGAAAGCGAGGCTTCTACTGCTTCGTCTGAATAGTCGTGACGCTTTTCTGGGTTCATGCCTAATTTTTTAATTAGGTTCATATCGGCATCAGCGTCTGGGTTTTCGGTGGTAAGTAGTTTATCGCCATAAAATATTGAGTTAGCGCCTGCAAAAAGCACATAGATTGCATTTGCTCGTTCATGGCGTTGCGCCCTGCCGATAAACGTACGTAGCTGTGTGGCATCATAATACGCGCTGTTGCTATGGTACGTATAAATTCAAAGTGATCTAAATCGTCTACGTTTTCAAGCGGTGTGCCTTTAACTTTAACGAGCATATTAATAGGCACACTTTCTGGCTGTTGTGGCAAATTAGCTAGTTGCATAAGTAGTCCAAAACGGTCGCTTGCTTGCTCGCCCATACCGACTATTCCGCCCGAGCATACTTTCATACCGGCATCGCGTACGTGGTCAATGGTATTTAATCTATCTTGAAAAGTACGGGTTGATATAATTTGCTCGTAATACTCAGGTGACGTATCAAGGTTGTGATTGTAGTAATCAAGCCCAGCGTCTCTAAGTTCATGCGCTTTTTCGTTTGTGAGTTTACCCAGCGTCATACAGGTTTCTAACCCTAGCTCTTTTACTTCTTTAACCATTTGCGAAATGTATGGCATATCTCTGTCTTTTGGATCTGACCATGCAGCACCCATACAAAAACGGGTAGCGCCTTTTTGTTTTGCAAGGCGTGCTTGCTCTACTACTTTTTCTACTTCTATTAAGCGTTCGCGTTCTAAATCTGTTCGGTAATGGCCCGACTGCGGGCAATACTTACAATCTTCTGGGCAAGCGCCTGTTTTAATTGATAACAACGTAGAAATTTGCACTTCATTTGGGTTGAAGTTAGCACGGTGAACTGATGCGGCTTCAAACAGTAAATCGTTAAATGGCATTTCAAATAATGCTTTAACTTCAGCGTGGGTCCAATCGTGACGAACAGGTGCAAGTTCCATAATACTCTCTTATTTTTTTCATATCGGTGATATTGGCTTAGTCTACGAGTTGAAGTAACATTGTCAACGAAGCCCACCAAGTTAAAGTTTACATATGATTAAAAAGAATACGATTGACCTTGATTTTGATCGTGATCACATTTGGCACCCATATACATCTATGACTAAGCCAATTCCGGTATACCCCGTTACACATGCTAATCACAATATTATTCACCTCGAAACTGGTGAGCAATTAATCGATGGCATGGCCTCGTGGTGGAGCGCAATACATGGCTATAACCACCCTGTTATAAATAACGCCATGATTGAGCAAATTAATAATATGAGCCACATTATGTTTGGCGGTATTACGCATAACAGCGCGGTAGAGCTGTGCAAAAAAATAGTAAATATAACGCCGCCTAGTTTAACTAAAGTGTTTTTAGCCGACAGCGGCTCAGTAAGTGTTGAAGTAGCGATTAAAATGGCGCTGCAATATTGGTTAAGCCAAAGCATTACAACAAAACAAAAATTAATGACGCCTTACAAGGGCTACCATGGCGACACCTTTGCAGCCATGAGCGTATGCGACCCCGTTAACTCAATGCATAGTTTATATTCAGGCTTTTTACCTGAACACGTTTTTGTACCTGCACCGGTTAGTCAATTTGGGGGCGAGTTTAACCAAGCAGAAGCCCAAGAGCTTGAAGAATACTTTAAAGCAAACCACAACCAAGTAGCCGCCTTTATCATTGAGCCTATTGTACAAAACGCAGGTGGTATGAACTTTTATCACCCTGATTATTTAGCCTGCGTACGTAAATTGTGCACCCAATATAACGTACTGCTAATTTGCGACGAAATTGCCACAGGCTTTGGCCGTACAGGTAAATTATTTGCTGTAGAGCACGCCAATATAGAGCCCGATATAATGTGTATTGGTAAAGCATTAACTGGCGGCTCAATGACGCTATCGGCCACTATCACTAGCAATAAAATAGCCATTGGCATAAGCGAAGGTGAAGCAGGTGTTTTAATGCACGGCCCCACTTTTATGGGCAACCCGCTTGCCTGTGCAGCAGCCTGCGCAAGTATTGATTTATTACTTGAGCAAAACTGGCAACAACGAATAAACCAAATAAACACCCAGCTACAAAAACTTAATAAATGCAGTGAACTAGATGCGGTTTCCAATGTGCGTACCTTAGGTGCAATAGGTGTTGTTGAACTAAACGAGGCTGCTGGCAATGTTGATGTTGCTATAATTCAGGCTTATTTTGTAGAACAAGGTGTATGGATACGTCCATTCGGTAAACTAATTTACCTTATGCCACCGTATATAAGTGACGACACCAGTATAAAAACACTGTGTGATGCCATTTATAATGCCATTAAAGGCAAGCATTACGCTTAATAGCCGGTAGTGAATACAGGTTATAGCGCTATTTACTGTAACCTACCGCTACATTTAGTGTTTTTATCTATTAAGCGAGTTTGTAGTTATTGATCTCGTTAGCTATTAGCTATATGATAATGTCTATCATTTACAATTACCTTTTTGGACTTCTTTGCTATGAAATTACTATTTAAACCAGCCAAAACTTTAGGTGCAAGCCTTTTACTAGCCTCGGCGTTTATGGCTCAACCAGTATTAGCTAACGGCCCTATTGGCGAGCATGTTAATCATCTTCAAGCTAACCTTAAAAGTTACGCAGAAGAAGTAGAATGGATGGTAGGCAAAGTTGATACCATGGTAAGCGACTACGATACTAAAGGCGCAAAATCTGTAAAAACTGATGATTTAATTGAATATTGGGAATCAGTTAAGTTTCACAGCGCAATAGAAACTAACTTTGTACCGGTATACGCTTCTATTTGGCAGGGTCTTTATGGCGTAAAAATGGCCATTGATAATAAGCAGCCTGCTGAGGAAGTTCGTAAACAACAAAAAGCGATGAACATAGCCTTGTGGCAAGGTCTTGGGGCTGTTAAGCTTGCTGCAAAATTCCAGCAAAAAGGCTTGTTAGACACTGTAAAAGCAACCGCTACAAAAGAAATGACACAAAGTGCCACAATTGATGAAATTAAGCACAAATTAGACCGTGTAGTAGCTAAATTTGCTGAGCGTTTACGAGACGAAGCAACTGAAATTGTTCACGATACTTATCTGCACCTGTTTGAAGGCGTTGAAGGTACTCTTATTGAACAAGATGCAAAACTAGTTGAAGTGCTGGAAAAAGACTTTAACGTAACACTGCCACAAGCCATTAAAAACAGCAAAAGCGTAGACGAAGTACGCGATGTGATCAGTGATATGCAAACAAAATTAGACCGCGCTAAGGTTTTAATAGAAAAAGCCGAAAAAGCTCGTAAGGATGTATTTTAAGTGAAGCGTAGGACCTTTATTCAAGGCCTAGCTGCGTTAGGGGTGGTTGGCTCATTGCCACTGCCTCTTTCTCGTGCGCTAGCCGCTGATATAGCAAACCCTGTTTCTGTTGACGATTTACCAAAGCTTAAAGGTGAGTTAACCCTTTATTTAGGCCGAGGCGAAGGTGGCTTGTATGAAAACGTATTACAAGCAATCCAGAAAAAAATCCAGACTTTAAGTTAGGCATTCGCCGAGGTCCTACTGCTGCTTTAGCGAATACCATTGTTGCAGAAGCTAAAGCCGGTGTTCGCCGCGCTGATTTATTTTGGGCGGTTGATTCAGGTGCTATAGGTTTGGTAACCGATGCAGGTCTTGCACAACCTATCCCAGGTGATTTATCTGCTCAGTTACAACCACAATTTAGATATAAAGAGTGGGCACCTGTAACTGGCCGTATTCGTACATTGCCATATAACACGTCGCGTTTAACCAAAGAGCAAATTCCAACAAGTATTATGGAAATTGCCGACAGCGATTTAAGTATTGGCTGGGCGCCCGCCTACGCTTCTTTTCAATCGTTTGTAACCGCAATGCGAATTTTAGAAGGCGACGACAAAACCGCTAAGTGGCTTAAAAAGATTCAAAAACGTGCTAAAACATACGCCGGCGAGCTAGGTGTTGTTATGGGCGTTGAGCGCGGTGAAGTTGATATTGGTTTTGCAAATCACTATTACACTTTGCGTTTAAAATCAGGTAAGCCTGATGCCAAGCTAGATTTAGCATTTACACAAAATGATGCGGGCTGTTTAGTTAATGCATCGGGTGTATTAGCGCTTAACGACGATCCGCTTGCTACTAACTTTATGCGTTACTTACTAAGTAAAGAAGTACAAGGTTACTTAGCCAGTGAAGCGTACGAAATTCCGTTAGTAAATGGTATTACCCAACCAGAGGGTTTACCGTCACTTGCTAATATTTCCCCACCTAAAGTAGATTTAACACAGCTAGCTGATTTACGCCCTACTATAGATTTGATGCGAAGCAGCGGCGTATTGTAATGAAAATACCTGCCTCTTATCCAATGGCGCTGCTTGCAGCGCTTGTTGCGCTAACCCCTGTTTATGTATTAATTGTGCTTGCAAGCGATGCAAGCTCAGTGTTTGACACCCACAATCTGCAAATTTTAGGTAACACGTTATCGTTAATGGGTTTAACGGTACTCGGATCTATTTTAATTGGAGTGCCACTGGCGTTTATTAGCGCGTATGTGCATTTACCATTTAAAAAGCTCTGGCTGGTTGTATTTGCAGCCCCGCTGGCAATTCCCAGTTATATTGGCGCATTTACACTCTATGCTGCTTTTGGCCCCGGTGGCGAAATAAATACCTTAACAGGAATAGAAACACCATCAATGTATGGCCTAACAGGTGCCGCCATTGTAATGACGCTGTATACCTTCCCGTTTGTAATGATGACAACTCGCTCATCTTTACTGAGCCTTGACGCGAGCATGGTTAATGCCGCGCGTACGCTGGGCATGTCGATGACGCAAAGTATATTTAAAGTAATACTACCGCGCGTAGTTAACGGTATTGCAGCAGGCTCTTTGTTAGTCGCCCTTTATACGTTATCAGACTTTGGTACGCCCGCAATGATGCGCTTAGATACGTTTACCCGCGTAATTTACGTTGAATACAACGCTTTTGCGTTAGGACGCGCTGCAATGCTTTCACTTCAACTGATGGTTATTGTCGGTTTTTTACTTTTAGTTGAATCACAAATAAAAACAGCGCCTGAGCGCCATGGTCGCCCGTTAATTTTATTTCCAAGTAAATTACAGTTAAGTGCCATGTTTGTTACGTTTGCACCTGTTTTACTACTCGCTATTGGCTTGCCTTTGGCTATATTTTCGCTTTGGTTAGCTCGCGATGGTTTTAGCTCATTTGATTTTAATATTGCATGGAACTCTACGTATGCATCAGGTATTGCGGCAATTGTAGCTGTTATCGTTGCGATCCCCGTTGCACATGCCGCACTGAGTGGAAAAGCGGGTCGTATAATGGAGCGTGTTACTTACTTTGGTTTTGGTATTCCGGGCATAGTAATGGGCACAGCGCTTGTTTACGGTGGTTTGCAGTTACCGTTTTTATATCAAACACTGGGATTGCTTATTATTGCTTATATGCTGCGATTTTTACCACTTGCTGTAGGCTCTGTTAGAACAAGCACCGAACACTTAGATCCAAGCTTAGTAAAGTCTGCGCGCGTATTAGGGGCAAGCCCACGTGAAGTATTTACTCGTATAACACTGCCTTTAACTATGCGCGGTATTATTGCCGGTGCAGCATTGGTGTTTTTAGAGTCAATGCGCGAACTAGAAGCCACGCTACTCCTTGGCCCAACAGGGTTTGAAACACTCTCTACCTATTTATGGCGTGTATACGAAGCGGGCTACTTTGGTCGCGCTGCTATTCCAGGGTTATTGTTAGTAGTGATATCTGCCTGCGGGTTAGCTATTATGATGTCTGGCGAAAAACGCAACCAGTTTGAACATTAAGGATTTAAAAAATAATGCTATCTGTAAGTCAGTTGTCTATAGATTATGGCAGTAACCGCGTAGTAAGCGATTTAAACTTTTCGCTGGGTGAAAACGAAATCCTTATGCTTGTAGGGCCAACAGGTTGTGGTAAAAGTACAATTTTACAAGCCCTTGCTGGCCTTATACCTATTAGCGAAGGCGAAATAAACACGGGTAAATGGCGCGCTACTCCCAAATTAACACTACCTCCTGAAAAACGCAGTGTAGGTATGGTGTTTCAAGATTTTGCGTTATTTCCGCACTTAACCGTACAGCAAAACATTTGCTTTAGATTAAAAGATACAGCCCCTGCCGAGTATTGGATAAACCTACTTGGACTGAACGATTTTAGAGATAAAAAACCAGCAACGCTTTCTGGCGGACAAAAGCAACGTGTTGCACTTGCGCGCACCCTTGCCCACCAACCTGATTTTGTATTGCTTGATGAGCCGCTTTCAAACTTAGATGCCGCCCTTAAAGACATGCTTCGTTGGGATATTAGAAACGCACTTAAAGCCGCTGGCGTACCTGCGATTTGGGTAACACACGACCAAGAAGAAGCACTCTCAGTTGGCGATCGTGTTGGTGTGCTTAAAGGCGGTAAAATTCAGCAAATCGATACACCCGAGCGCTGCTTTAGTACCCCAAACAATCGCTTTGTAGCACGTTTTTTAGGTGAAGCCAGCTTTATTAGCGGCCAATTTAGCCAAGGACAAGCCATTACCTCAATTGGTAATGCTCCCGCTCATGGCGTTGACTGTGAAAGTGGCGACGTTGATGTACTACTTCGACCAGACGATGTGTTACTTGTTCAAAGCAGTGTTGGCAATAACGGCGAAGTAATTTGGGTACGTTTTGAAGGTGGCAGCCGCTTGTGCGCTGTAAAACTTGCATGCTCTACTGTTGTAACCAGCCGAGTAAGCCATGAAGTTGTGGTAAACCCTGGCGATGAAGTGCATGTATCACTAAGCACATCGCACCCACTAGCCGTTTATAAATCTATAGATTAATATCTATACCTAACTCAAAATTAAGAGGAAACCTCATGAACGGACCAAACCCCAATAATCCTTCACCAATGGAAGGTTTTCCTCAAGTAGGTTTTTTAAAAAACTATATTACTTCTACCAATATTGAAGTAGGCGATTATACATATTATGACGATCCTGATGGTCCTGAGAATTTTGAAAAAAATGTGCTTTACCATTTCGATTTTATTGGGGATCGTCTGATCATAGGTAAGTTTTGTGCGATAGCTAAAGACGTTACTTTTATAATGAATGGCGCTAACCATCAAACTTCTGGATTTTCTACTTATCCATTTTTTATATTTGGTAATGGCTGGGAAAAATTTGCACCAAAATCAAATGATTTACCCTTTAAAGGCAATACAGAAATTGGTCATGATGTTTGGATTGGTTATAACGCTACAATTATGCCCGGGGTAAAAATTGGCAGTGGCGCTATTATTGCCAGTAAATCAGTTGTTACCTGCGATGTACCTGCTTATAGCGTTGTAGGTGGAAATCCCGCTAAAGTGATAAAAACCAGATTTGACGATAAAACAATAAATACGCTGCTAGATATAGCTTGGTGGGATTGGAGCAATGAAAAAATCACTGCTCATTTAGATGCCATTACACAATGCGATATAAAAGCCTTATCTAATCTCTAAGTGATTACCACTCAAACATGTACGCCATTTTGCTAATCGTTTTAAGTGGGATGTGATGGGAGTTGCGTTTAGCGTATAAATGCTGCATTGATTTGTCTTTCACTTCACCCACTATCACTTCTTTTACTTGATAACCTAAAGCGATAGCCGCTTGCGAATACGCTACAAATTCCCACTTTTTAATATTAGTGTTATCTACAATTACCAAAGGCGTGCCTTGGGAAAGTGCATTTATAAAACGCGCTAAATTTAAATTGTGAAATTGCGGCAACTTAAACTTGTCAAAATGATACTCGCCTTGCTCATTAATAAAGTAATCATCTGTTGAGCAAATTAGGTACTGGCTTTCGTCAGCGCCGCCTAATTCGTCGGCAAGGTTTTGCGCGTAATAAGACTTACCACTTCCAGGTAGCCCACGTAATATAAAAACTTGTTTCATAGCATCGATTTTTTAAGTGTGAATAAAAATAAATTTAATTAGTTTGTTAATAATGCCACAAAATCACTAAATTTGAGAGTAACAAATAACATTAGAAGTAATAAACCTTCTAAAACTGCTTAAAAATAAACCGCATGCATAAAAACTTTTAAAGAGTTGCCCACAATAGTTTTTTTATTTAACTTTACTAGGTAAGATACAGGGTTCAAGTGCAGCGCCGTTTATGTGCAATTAATGCCCGAGCGTTGCGCACAGTTAAAATAAAATAGTTAGGCAACTTATATCATTGGAGTGAAGATGAGCCATTTAGCGATTTCAGAGCTATTAAAAGGCAATGTTGCGGTAGACAGCCAAGTAACAATTAAGGGCTGGATCCGTACTCGCCGCGATTCAAAAGCAGGAATTTCATTTTTAGCCGTTCATGACGGTTCGTGTTTTGATCCTATTCAAGCGGTAGTTCCTAATTCACTGAATAATTATGATGAAGTTACTAGCTTAACAGCCGGTTGTTCTGTGTCGGTTACTGGTGTTTTAGTTCAATCTGCTGGCCAAGGTCAATCTTACGAAATTCAAGCTAACTCAGTGACTGTATTAGGTTGGGTAGAAAACCCAGATTCATACCCAATGTCGGCAAAGCGCCACAGCATTGAGTACTTACGTGAGCACGCTCACCTTCGCCCTCGTACAAATATGATTGGCGCGGTAACTCGTGTACGTAACTGTTTAGCACAAGCTATTCACCGTTTTTACCACGAGCAAGGCTTTTACTGGATCAGCACGCCAATTATTACGGCAAGTGACTGTGAAGGCGCTGGAGAAATGTTCCGTGTATCAACGCTTGATATGCAAAACTTACCACTTACAGACAAAGGCGATGTTGATTACAGCGAAGATTTCTTCGGTAAAGAAGCATTCCTTACTGTATCTGGTCAGTTAAATGGCGAAACTTACGCGTCTGCAATGTCAAAAATTTATACATTTGGCCCTACATTCCGCGCAGAAAATTCAAATACATCTCGCCACCTTGCAGAATTTTGGATGGTAGAGCCAGAAGTTGCGTTTGCTGATTTAGAAGATATAGCAAAACTGGCTGAAAACATGCTTAAGTATGTGTTTAAAGCGGTACTTGAAGAGCGCCGTGATGACATGGAATTTTTGCACAACGTGTAGAAAAAACCGCAATTACGCGTTTAGAAGAGTTTGTAGATAAAGACTTTGCACAAGTTGACTACACAGACGCTGTAGAAATCCTTAAAAACTGTGGCAAAAAGTTTGAGTACGCTGTTGAATGGGGCGTAGATTTACAGTCTGAGCACGAGCGTTACTTAGCTGAAGAGCACTTTAAAGCACCGGTAGTTATTAAAAACTACCCACGTGATATTAAAGCATTCTACATGCGCCAAAACGAAGACGGTAAAACCGTTGCCGCAATGGACGTTGTAGCACCTGGTATTGGTGAGATCATTGGCGGTTCACAACGTGAAGAACGCCTTGATGTGCTTGATGCACGCTTAGAAGAAATGGGCTTAAACAAAGAAGATTACAGCTGGTACCGCGATTTACGTAAATACGGTAGCGTGCCACATTCAGGCTTTGGTTTAGGCTTTGAACGCTTAGTTGCTTATGTAACGGGTATGGGCAACGTACGTGACGTTATTGCCTTCCCTCGTACTAAAGGCAGCGCAACTTACTAATATTTAGTAAGATGTTTATAAATACTAAAAATCAGCCAATTGGCTGGTTTTTTTGTGTCTTGAATTAACCGAATAAAAAAGCCGCAGCACTCAAAGAGCACCACGGCTTTCAACCAGAATAAATTTTGCTCGATTAAGCGTTATAAAGCGCCTTCAAGCTGTGGCAGTACTTCAAATAAGTCAGCCACTAAACCGTAATCAGCGACTTGAAAAATAGGTGCATCGGGGTCTTTATTAATCGCGACGATTACTTTTGAGTCTTTCATGCCCGCTAAATGCTGAATAGCACCGCTAATCCCCACGGCAATGTATAAGTTAGGCGCTACAATTTTACCGGTCTGCCCTACTTGCATGTCGTTAGGTACAAAGCCTGCATCAACCGCTGCGCGCGACGCACCAATCGCAGCACCGAGTTTATCGGCAATACCATTAAGTAGTGCAAAGTTTTCACCGTTTTGCATACCGCGACCACCCGATATGACCACACTAGCTGCTGTAAGTTCAGGTCGTTCAGACTCTGTTTGTTCAACACTTACAAAGCTACTTAATTGCGAATCAGACACTGTATCAATGCTTGTTATAGCAGCAGCTGATTGCTCACCTTGTAAATCAAAGCTACTTGCACGTACGGTAATTACTTTTTTACTATCGAGTGATTTAACTGTTGCGATTGCATTACCTGCATAAATTGGACGTTTAAATGTATCGGCGTCCAGTACTGCGATAATTTCAGAAATTTGCGCAACATCTAATAACGCAGCAACACGTGGCATAAAGTTTTTACCTGTTGTAGTAGCACTTGCAACAATGTGGCTGTAGGTGTCGCTAAGTGATAACACTAAATCGGTCATGCTCTCAGCTAACTGATGTTCATAAACGCTATTATCGGCAACTAAAACATTAGCTACGCCATCAATGCTGGCCACTTGTGAGCTCATTGCGCTTAGACTGTTCCCTGCAATAAGCACATCAATAGGAAAACCCATTTTTACTGCAGCGTTAATAGTTTTTGAGGTTTCTGGTTTTAAGGCACCGTTGTCGTGCTCTGCAATTACGAGTGTTTTCATTTAAATCACCTTTGCCTCTGTTTTTAATTTTTCTACAAGCTGTGCAACGTCTTCAACAATAATTCCTGCGGTACGTTTAGCTGGCTCTTCTACACTTATTAATTGAATACGCGGTGTTAAATCAACACCAAGAGAATCAGCTGCTATTACTTCAAGCGGCTTACGTTTGGCTTTCATAATATTTGGCAGTGATGCGTAACGAGGCTCGTTTAAGCGTAAATCAGTTGTAACAACCGCTGGTAAGTTAAGTGCTACCGTTTGCAGGCCCCCATCAACTTCGCGGGTCACGTTTACTTTGCCATTTTCAATAACAACCTTGGATGCAAATGTACCTTGGCCACGTTTAGTTAAAGCCGCTAGCATTTGACCTGTCTGGTTATTATCTGAATCGATTGACTGTTTACCTAAAATTACAAGTTCAGGCGTTTCTTGCTCTACAATTTTAGCGAGTAGCTTTGCAATATGGAGTGACTCGAGCTTTTCATCGGTTTCGATGTGAATGGCTTTGTCGGCACCCAATGCTAATGCTGTACGTAATTGTTCTTGCGATGCTTTAGGACCAATAGTTACGGCAACCACTTCACTGGCTGTGCCGGCTTCTTTGAGGCGAATTGCTTCTTCTATGGCAATCTCACAAAACGGGTTCATTGCCATTTTTACGTTGGTTAAATCAACGTCGCTGTTATCACTTTTAACGCGTGCTTTTACGTTGTAATCAATCACTCTTTTTATTGGTACGAGAACTTTCATAGGAACTCCATAATTATTTAAACCTACAAGGTAACGTGCACGTCAACCTATTTATTTTATGAAATTAGACTACTTCCTGTTGACGTAAACGTCAACCTAAAATAACCTTTAACTATTCACAGTCTGTAACGTTTAATTTGCAAGGTTAAAAATAGGCTGTACACCTTATTTAAATGCGTAGTAAACATTCAAATAAGTCCGTCATAGATAAAGAGGTTATTATGGTCGAACGTGAAACCATGGAATTTGATGTAGTAATTGTTGGTGCAGGCCCTGCTGGGCTTTCAAGTGCAATTAAACTCGCGCAATTAGCACAAGAAAAACAACAAGAGTGCATGATTTGCGTAGTCGAAAAAGGTTCGGAAGTAGGTGCACATGTACTCTCTGGGGCTATTTTTGAAACCAAAGCTTTGGATGAACTACTACCTAATTGGCAAGAGCTTGGCGCACCGGTTACAACCAAAGTAACTAACGATGAAATTTATTGGTTTAACAACGAGCAAAAAGCGACATCAATCCCCCACTTTGCTACACCAAAAACATTTCATAATGATGGTAACTACATTGTATCTATGGGTAACGTGTGTCGATGGCTTGCAGAGCAAGCTGAAAACTTAGGCGTCGAGATTTTTCCAGGATTTAGCGCACACTCTTTAATAATTGAAGATAAAGCAGTAAACGGGATTATTACTGGCGATATGGGCGTAGACAAAGACGGTAATGAAAAAGACGGTTACATGCCAGGCATGGAGCTTCGTGCAAAATACACTATTTTTGCAGAAGGTTGCCGTGGTCATTTAGGTAAACAATTAATTAATGAGTTTGCACTTGATGCAGGTTCATCGCCGCAGCATTACGGTTTAGGCTTTAAAGAAATTTGGCAAATTGATGAAAGTAAACATGAGCTTGGCAAGGTAGTTCATGGTACAGGTTGGCCACTTAGCGGCGATACTAATGGTGGTGCATTTATGTATCACAGTGAAAACAATCAAGTCGTTGTTGGTTTAATTGTTGATTTAAATTACGCAAACCCACATTTGAGTCCGTTTGATGAGTTTCAGCGAATGAAACACCATCCAGTTTTTAAAAACGTACTTGAAGGCGCTGAACGTATTGCTTACGGTGCGCGTGCTATTGCTAAAGGTGGCTTGCATTCATTACCAAAAATGCATTTTGCTGGTGGTTTACTTGTAGGGTGCGATGCAGGCACACTTAATTTTGCAAAAATTAAAGGTAATCACACAGCAATGAAATCGGGAATGATTGCCGCTGAGGTTATTTTCGAAGCGCTGCAAAATGAGTTAGCAAATACCGATTTAACTAAATACCAGACAGCGTTTGAGCAATCGTGGGCATATAAAGAGCTATATCAATCTCGTAACTTTGGCCCTGCAATGCACAAACTTGGTAAGTTTATAGGTGGTGCGTATAACACGCTTGATCAAAATATTTTTAATGGCGGTTTACCGTTTACATTTAAAGATAATACGCCCGATCACTCTACCCTTGTTGATGCAAAAGCTGCTGACAAAATTGCGTATCCAAAACCAGATGGACAACTTAGCTTTGATAAACTCTCAAGTGTGTTTTTATCAAATACTAACCACGAAGAATCACAGCCGTGTCATTTAAAGCTTAAAGATGCGTCAATTCCTATTAACGTAAACCTAGTTAAATTTGATGAACCCGCACAACGTTATTGTCCTGCTGGCGTTTACGAAGTACAAGAAATAGCAGGCAATAAAGAGTTTGTTATTAATGCCCAAAACTGTGTGCACTGTAAAACTTGCGATATTAAAGACCCCAGCCAAAACATTACGTGGGTAACACCTGAAGGCGCTGGTGGACCAAATTACCCTAATATGTAACTAAATTATGCGTCGTATAGTTGTATAACTACGTTTTTTACATATAAATTATAAACATATCCTAAATTGCAGGGGCTTCGGCCCCTTTTTTGCGCTATGCTCATATGCAGTATTAATAAATGAGTAATATCTATGCCGTCGTCAAAAGTTGTTTTTCGTTTTTTAGCAGAGCCTACCGATGTAAATTTTGGTGGTAAAGTTCATGGTGGAGTCGTCATGAAGTGGATTGACCAAGCTGGTTATGCATGTGCAGCTGGCTGGAGTGGTCATTATTGTGTGACTGTGTCAGTTGCTGGGGTTAAATTTAGACGTCCAATATTAGTAGGGCAAATTGTCGAAGTAGAAGCTAAAATAGCGCATACCGGTAAAACAAGTATGCAGATATTTATTCAAGTACGTTGTGGCGATCCAAAAACACAAAATATGGTTGAAACAAATCACTGTGTTATAAGTTTTGTCGCAATGGATGAAACGGGTTATCCAGTAGAAGTGCCTGAATTTAAAGCTGTGACAGACGAAGATTTAAAATTAGAAAACTACGCTATTAAAATGAAAGAAATAGCAATTGAAACTGAAAACCTGTTACACAATGTATAACTTTTAGCTGTTCTGTAAATTCAAAATGTAGCTTTGTAAAAAACTCATGTTGTTTTGTAAAACGTACAAAACTGCTTAGAAAACAAATCACTACAAAAGCTCGCATTGCTTAAAAACCAAACAACCCCTTTGCGATAACCAGTACTAAAGTAGGTATTATGAGGGGTTTTTACTTGTTTTTAAAATTGGCATGTTCACTGCACTTATTAAATTGAAGTTTGATTGACTTAATCGAACATTAATTTTTAATTTGTAAAGGAGCTATTCACAATGATTAAAACACTTTCTCTTTCTGCACTTGCATTAGCAACACTGGGTTTTAACACAGCAGCACACGCTGATATTTCTGATTTTGATTCTCCACGTATTTATACTGGTATCGGTTACGGTCAATATTCTTTTGAGTTTGAAGACAGTGACAACGACACTGACTTTGACGACGATGCACAAATGCTCAAAGGGTATGTTGGTACTCAATTTAACGAGTACTTAAGCTTAGAGCTTGCTTACCAAAACTTTGATGAAGTTAGTGACATAGAGAGTAAAGCTGAGATTGATGGCGTATCACTTGCCGCACGCCTAGGGCTTCCTCTATCTGAAAGCTTCACTGTATACGCAAAAGGTGGTTGGCTTGAATGGGACGCAGACTACACACAAGACCTACCAGTAGGAAGTATATCAACCTCTACAGATGGTGGAGATGCGTTTTACGGTGCAGGTATTGAATATGCGCTTACAACAAATGTTCAATTTCGTTTAGAGTATGAACGTTACAAACTTGACGATGATATTGATCCAGACATGGATGTAGCATCTGTATCAGTTCAATACATGTTTTAATGAGTCTTTAACATGTATTAAAAGGGTAAGCTTAAGAGCTTACCCTTTTTTGTTTTAAGGCCTGTTAATTTTCATCATATAAACCAAGCAGCCTATAAATAATAAACTTATTCACATTAATGCCATAGCCGCTAAATAAAGGTAGAATAGCGCTCTATTTTATTTGTATCCGAGTACTATGAGCGATTATACCATTTCGGCTATTGGCCACATTGAATCCCCTTATAAACAAAAGTTTGCTATACCTAGGCAACCTCGTTTAGTGCCACAAGCCAAGGCAAAACTTATTTTTGCACCTGATTTTAATCGCGAAGAGTTTGTACGTGGTTTAGATGAATTTACTCATATTTGGTTATTATTTCGTTTTCATGAAACGGCCGATAAAGGTTATTCTGCCATGGTTCGCCCACCTCGTTTAGGTGGGAATGAGCGAAAAGGTGTATTTGCTACCCGCGCTACATTTAGACCAAACGCGATTGGTATGAGCGCAGTAAAGCTCGAAGGTATTGAGTATAAAAACGGACAACTTAGTTTATTACTCGCTGGCATTGATTTACTTGATGGCACACCCATTATCGATATTAAACCGTACTTACCTTATTCAGATGCTATGTTTGACGCCAGTGCTGGCTTTGCAGATACACGCCCAGAAACACAAATGACGGTTGAATTTAGCCCTCAGGCAATTGAGTTTGTTGATGCGCAAACACAGTACCCAGATTTACATGATTTTATAGCTAATGTTTTAAAACAAGATCCCCGCCCTGCCTATAAAAAACAAAAAGATGGCGAGCAAAGCTACGGTATGACTTTGTACAATTATAATATTCGCTGGCAAGTCAATGGCGAGCATAACCTAGTAACAAGCATAGAAAAAAACTAAATAACTCACTTAGCGCTTTAGTGTAAAAGCATCCGCTGTTAAACTTAAGCTCTATTAAAAGAACATAATTACTCTATTTCGGAAAAAACATGCGTACAAGCCAATATATACTCGCAACACTTAAAGAAACGCCATCAGATGCTGAAATCGTATCACATCAGTTAATGCTTAGAGCCGGTATGATCCGTCGCGTCGCTTCGGGTTTATACACTTGGTTACCCTCTGGTTTACGTGTGCTACGTAAAGTAGAAAACATTGTACGTGAAGAGATGGACAAAGCTGGCGCCATTGAAATGCTAATGCCAGTTATTCAACCTGCTGATTTGTGGGAAGAGTCTGGTCGTTGGAATGAGTTTGGTCCTGAGCTAATGCGCTTTACTGATCGTCATAACCGTACATTTGCACTTGGACCAACGCACGAGGAAGTGATTACTGATTTCGTCCGTAAAGAAATTAATAGCTATAAACAGTTACCAGTTGCTTTATACCAAGTACAAACTAAAGTACGCGACGAACGCCGTCCTCGCTTTGGTGTGATGCGTGCTCGTGAATTTACAATGAAGGATGCCTACTCTTTTCACCTAAGTGAAGAATGTTTAGATGCAACATATCAAGCGATGCACAAGGCATATTGTAATATTTTTGAGCGCTTAGGTCTTGATTACCGTCCTGTTATCGCAGATACAGGCTCTATCGGCGGAAGCGTATCGCATGAGTTTCATGTACTTGCTGAATCAGGTGAAGATGCCATTGCATTTAGTGATGGCAGCGACTATGCCGCTAATATTGAAAAAGCAGAGGCGCTTGCACCAAACGATCCTCGCCCTGAAGCATCAAAAGAGCTTAAAGCGTTTCCAACCCCTGACGCTAAAACTATTAGCGAGCTTAAAAAACACTACGGCGTTAAGCCACATCGCGGTGTTAAAACGTTAATTGTTTATGGTACGCCTGATGAAAACGAAGTACGTGGTTTAGTGGCGCTTGTACTTCGTGGCGATCATGATTTAAATGAATTAAAAGCTGAAAAGCACCCATTAGTAGACTCTCCGCTTGAAATGGCAACAGAGGCAGATATTGTTGCTGTTATTGGTGCAAAACCTGGCTCATTAGGCCCTGTGGGCTTATCTATGCCTATTATTGTTGATAGAGCCGCTAATATCCTTGCTGATTTTGTTGCCGGTGCTAATAAAGACGACGAGCATTACAGCGGTATTAACTGGGATCGTGACGTAACTGATTACGAAGTTGCTGATATTCGTAATATTGTTGAAGGCGATATGAGCCCATGTGGCCAAGGCGTTTTACAAATAAAACGCGGTATTGAAGTAGGTCATATATTCCAACTTGGCACTAAATACTCACAAGCAATGAAAGCGGGAGTATTAAACGAAGGTGGTAAAAACCAAACCATGACCATGGGTTGTTACGGTATTGGTGTTTCACGTATTGTTGCTGCTGCTATTGAGCAAAACAACGATCAATACGGGATCATTTGGCCAAAATCAATCGCACCATTCGATTTAGCGATTGTTCCAATGAACATGCACAAATCGCATCGTATTCCTGATATTGCAAATAACCTTTACCAAGGTTTAAAAGATGCTGGTCTTGATGTGTTATTTGATGACCGTAAAGAGCGCCCTGGTGTTATGTTTAATGACATGGAGCTAATTGGTGTACCATTTACGCTGGTAATTGGTGAGCGTAACCTTGACGAGAATAAAGTTGAGCTTAAAAACCGCCGCACCGGTGAAAAGCTAATGATTGATATTGACACTGCAATTGAAGCAATTAAAGCGGCTGTTAAAGGTTAATAACACGCACGCTCAAAATAGACTAAAAGGCCGCATTTAAAATGCGGCCTTTTTTATGCGTAATAATAGCTGCTCAATGACTCACCTTTCCTAGCTTTGTAGAAATCTTTTAATTACGTGCCTTGGTATAAATTGTCATGGAGGCTTCGTTAAAGTGTCTCATAAGTGTCATTAGATTTATCTACAGTGTTTAATTATTACACTATGGATGACGGGCATGACAAACAATCAACTGCGTAAAAAACAACATTATCCAGCCATTTGGATATCTGATGTTCATTTAGGTTACAAAGATTGTAAAGCTGATTACTTACTTGATTTTTTAAACTCGGTAGAATCTGACACACTTTACTTAGTGGGTGATATTATTGACTTATGGTCTATGAAGCGACAGTTTTATTGGCACCCTTCTCATTATGAAGTATTAAACTGCATACAAACAAAAGCAGCTAGCGGTACACGTGTCATTTATATTCCCGGTAATCATGATGAAGCGTTTAGAAACTATATAAATCAAACATTATTTGGTGTTGAAATCCACCAGCAGTTTATTCACACCACTAAAGCTAATAAACGGTTTTTACTTATACACGGCGACGACTTTGATTCAGCGACTCGTTATAACAAACTTGTTAGTATTGCGGGGGATGCAGGATACGACTTTTTATTATTTTTAAATCGCTGGACCAATCGTATACGTAAAATATTTGGTGGGAATTACTACTCACTTGCCGCGTGGATCAAAGCGCGAGTACACAAAGCCCGTGAAGCTATTGAAGCCTTTGAGGATGCCGCTATCCGCGAAGCTAAAAAACAAAAAGTAGATGGTATTATTTGTGGACATATTCATCACCCTAAAATAAAAGTGGATGATGGGATTATGTATTGCAACGATGGGGATTGGATTGAGAGCTGCACGGCACTTGTAGAGCAAAAAGATGGAAAAATTGAGTTATTACATTGGTCAGATACGCAAACCGTGCTCGACAGTGCTGATATTACAAAACTAGCTGCACCGATAGTCAGCTCAGTAGAAGCTAAACCAAAAAAATCAGCTGCATAGCAGCTGAACACTTACACAATGGATGTGATTCAGTTTAACCAAGTTAATAGCTTACTCTTTAGCGTTTGTGGCTTTATTGGCTTAGTAATATAATCGTTCATCCCTGCAGCTAAACAGCGCTCTCTGTCGCCTTCCATCGCACTTGCTGTCATAGCAATAATTGGCACATACGAATATTCACTTCCCGCTTTACCACTTCTTATTGCGCTAGTAGCATCGTAACCGTTGAGATTTGGCATTTGACAATCCATTAAAATAATATCGAAGGTTTTACGCTCATGTAGTTTTAATACCTCTAATGCTTCTAAGCCATCTGATGCGGTGGTTATTTTTACTTTCGTATGTTTTAAAATAGCTTTAGCAACTTCAACGTTGATCATATTATCATCAACTAATAATACATTATAATTCGATAAGTCTGGCTCTATAGGTTCTTCAATTAAATAGTTAGCTGCTGCAACCACAAGTTCATTATTTGCGCCGAATAAACTCGCTAACTTGTAGCTAAACTGATCTTGGGTAAGTGGTTTATTTAAAATATGGCTATATTCGGCCACTATCGTAGACTGCTTGTTTACTACCATATCACGTAAAATCAGCACATATTTCTTATCATATTGATTACAAAAACTAATGAGGGCATCAATTTGTGGATGCTCATCATCTATAATTAATAAGTCGGCATCAAATGCACTATGTCCACTAAAATAATCTAAGCGGACAATTTTATCCTTATCTATTTTACACGCGTGTACTAGTAAATTTGTGACGTTGTTAAATACGTTATCACGCGCAATTAATGTTGCCACGTTAATTGATGTCGCTAATTCAATGCTGGTATTTAACTTTTTCTGCTGTGCAACATGCAACTCTACCGTAGCAATAAAAACACTGCCAATCCCTTTTTTACTAGTAACCGTAATATTACCTCCCATCAACTGGGCTAACTTTTTGCAAATAGATAAACCTAAACCTGTTCCACCAAAGTGACGAGTCGTACTTGAATCCTCTTGTGTAAACACCTCGAATAATCTATCTAAATTTTCAGGAGCAATACCAATCCCGGTATCTTTGATCGTAAAACTCATTAACAGTTTAGAATTGGTGATGTACTTAGAGCCAATTGTTAAGCTAACCTCACCTTTGTGGGTAAACTTAAAGGCATTATTAACTAAGTTTATCAAAATTTGTTTTAAGCGGTGACTGTCACCAATCACCATCCGGTCGATAACGTCTTTTGTATCTAAAAAACTTCAAGTCCTTTTCGTTGTCCTTGCAATGCTAAAGAAGTAATCATATCACTGCATACGGTGACAACATCAAAAGTATGATTATCAATATCGAGTTTTCCGGCTTCAATTTTAGAGAAGTCTAAGATGTCATTAATTAAGTTCATTAATGAATGTGCACTGCTGTTAGCTAATTTTAAATAATGATGCTGTTGCTCAGATAGCCCCTCCTCTTTTAACATTTCTAGCATGCCTAATACGCCGTTCATTGGGGTACGAATTTCATGAGAAATGTTAGCAACAAAGTCACTTTTTGCTTGGCTCGCTGCTAGGGCTTGATCTCATAGCGCGTTCTAGTTCTATGGTTCTTTGGGATACTTTAAGCTCTAAAGTACTATTTAAACCTTCAAGTTCTGATTGTATGTTTTTCAGTGAAGTAATATTTCTTAAAATCGCAGCAACTTGATAGCGGTTGTTATACACATCAAAAATACTACTGAGTGTTATCGAATAAAATTGCTTGTTACCAAATGCATCAGTATAAATAGCTTCGAAGGGCATTTTTGCCCCATCAATTATAGTTTCTTCAATACAATTAATATCCGCTTTATTTAAGTTGAATAGTGAAATGAAATCGTTTTCTTTGTCCTTGAGAGTACTGCCAAATACATTTTTAGCCGTGTTATTAAAATGAACAATTTGTCCCGTTTCTTCAATTGTAAAAATAGCGTCCAAAGAATTTTCTATTACTTTGTTATTTTGCTCTTTCAATGAATGTATAAGTAATTTACGGTTTATGAATCTTTGATATATAGAGGTTATTATTAAAAATATGCTAAAAAACACTACGAGTAAAATAATGAAATTTTGTCGCCTTTCACTCACTTTCAATAATAAATCATGAGTATTTAAGCTAACAGCTAATTCAAGAGGGAGCATCGCGATATCTCCTTCAAAATAAATCCGTTTTTTTAAGTAGTATTGTTGAGGGTAACTATTTATTGGCAGTGTATTGCCAACAGACATTTCTTCGGCTTCATTAAATTCATCATCCCAAGTCCTACTTTGGTTAAACTCAAAGCCAAATCGTAAGTCAGTATCTGGATGGTATAAAAATTCACCTTCATTATTCATTAAGTAAATAGCAATGCCCCTTGGAGACTCTACAATTAAGCTTTTAAATAATTCGTCTGCAAAATAATTAGTGACTAGTACTGCAAACACTTGCTTATGTTCGTCGAAAACAGGTTTAGCAACTCGAAAAGTACTAATGTAAGGCTGCTGTATTTCGCCATTTTCTCGATTGTAATTTATAGGGGAAATGTAAACTGAATTTGCATCTAATATACTGGCTTTAATTACGTAGTCACGTTGTCCTTTTTGTTGTAATTGTTCTCCATCGAGCCTAACTAGGCTGCCGAGCTCAGTGCGATCGACCCTAACAACTTCTCGGCCACCGTCTGCTAGTGTAATATAACGTGCCTGTAATATGCTTTCGTCTGTGCGCATAAAACCCGAAAATATACTTGCTAAGCGCTCTTGCCAGACCGCAATTGGCGTACCCAATAGTGGATCTATCAATTTATGTTCTGAGGCGCGAGAAATACCTTGGATTGGTGGTGTAGCATCTAGAAATCGGATAGCAGTAACGCTGTCTTTAAAGTGCTTTTTTAAAGACAGCGTTTTTGTTTCTAATTCTCTTTTTAATTCAATTTGAGCCGTATTATAAACGTCACTTCTTACTTTTTTCTCAAATAAATAAAGCGAGGGTAATGAAATAACTATAAATGTTATTACTACCAAAAGTATCAGCTTGTTATTTTTTGTGCTTCTTAAAAAAATATTCTTTTTTAACATTTACTTTCGCCACTAAATTGAACTACTAAACAGTATAGAGTATTAAACAATTAAATATCCTAAAAACCAGAGCTTACAGGTCTATAAGGGGTAATTTTCAATATTTAGCTTTTAGTTACTTAAAGATTGATAATCTGAGATGGCATCGTAAATCCATTTATGTATTAACCGTGCAATTATTTTATTAGTAACGGGTAACTATTTACGTATAGTTTTTCAGCATTACGCCCTGTTTATCATTCAAGATTGAAATTTGTTCCGTCAAGGGCCTATATCGCGGCACATGGTTTATAACCTTTGGGCTAGCTAGCTGCTTCTGCGTTACCTTACTGACTTACATTAAGAATAAGTAAAATGTCTGCAGATTACTAACGCGCTTTACCTATCTCAATATAAGCGGCAAAGAGTCAATAGTCATAAGGGAGAATGCAATTGGCAGCGTATGTTTGGCATTTATGCTGCGCTATCGCCTATTTATAAATAATCCCTTATAAGTGACACCACATTATTTAGGCTGTATTTTGACTAAAAAACAGGTCTATTTTTGAGATTTCACCCACAAAAGTTCAACACGCCTAACTTAAATTAATAAACACCGAGGTAATTATAAGCATAGAGTACGTTAATACGTTCTGAACAGATCTGAACATTGGGAACTAATGACCATGAGAGCAACATTCATAAACAGCTGTTTAAAAGATTTTTTATACCAATCCGCAATAATACTTGATCAACTTCAGGGATTAAATCTGACTTTAACTGCGTTAAAATTTCTGTTATGCGACTGCATGGATGCAGGAGGTAGAGCAATTAGTGATAACAATTAAATAAAGAAGTTTTTGCTTTGTTATCAACACTATTTTCTTACTTAAAAATAGATCACGTAATTAAGGGTATTGGTATTATTGATGATTTCCATAATTAAAATCAACATATAAAAATAGCAGCTAAACGCTGCTATAAAACTTAAATATACGATTACTGGCTTTGGTAATAAATTACCAAAGCCAGGATAACTTTATATCATCTAAAAAGTACATCTTCGCGATTAAACCACTTAACGCAAAAGGCCAGTAGCCCTGCAGCAATGATTGCAGTGGCTAAAAATATTAAGCCTATGAATGTGTAATCAACAGTCCCTTTTACTATTTCTTTAATCGCTAAAGCCACGTTTGTAACTGGAATAAATGCTGTTTTAGCAGTGAGTTCCATATTTGGCATTATTGAAATAATAATCGGGAAAAATACGCCCATACTAAGTGGTGCCATATAGTTTTGCGCTTCTTTAAACGTGCGAGCATAGATAGATATAGCCAGAGCTAAGGCCGAAAATATAGCTGCAACCGGTAATAATAGTAAAAATATCATCAGTAAGTCGGTAACTGCTAATGTACTAAATGCCGCTTTAATAAAATCAAGATCGGCAAATGCGAGCGCCAGTGCTATCCAGCAGCCCATACTTAAGACCGTTATGGTTGTGGAGGCAATGGATGTAGTTAACAAGGTTATAAATTTACCAAGCACCAGCTCTGTACGCGTAATAGGTGTAAGTAGGAGTGTTTCTAGCGTGCCGCGTTCTTTTTCGCCAGCGCCTAAATCAATAGCGGGATAAGTTGCCCCCATCAATACTAATGGAATAAGTAAATAAGGTAAAAACCCGCCAATTTTTTCGCCAAGGTTTTCACGTTTATCGGCTGTATCCACTTTTATGACTTCAATCGGATTAAGAATAGATTTTTGAACAGACTCTTCAATACCAAAACTGATTAGCTTTTGAGTTTGCAGCACGTCACTGTATTCTTTTGCGAGTTCTTTAACGCGTTCGAATAAAAAGTTGATAGATTTTGAATCGTTAAAAACAACCTGCCACTGGCTTTGTTTTCCATCGTCCAATGTTTGCACAGCATGACTTGGTAAATAAATACCCATATCAATATCGCCAGCGATTACACCTGCTTTAAGCTCATCTATATTGTTAAAGGTTTTATCCCCTTTATAAAGCTCAAAACTTTTGTGATAAAACACTTTATCTGTAAACTCTTGTGCGTAGTCACCGTTGATAATCGCGTAAGTGTTTACTTTTTGCTCAGCGTCCATTGCAGCTTGCGAGCTTATAAATGCCATTACGGCAAACAATAACGGAAATATAGCAACAGGGAGCGCGACTACAAATAATAGCGTTTTTTTATCGCGTAATAACTCTCTTAATTCCTTTTTAAATACCTCAAACATCATGTTTCTCCGTTAATATATTCATAAACGCTTGGTTAAGCTCATCACTATTACCTGCTTGTTTAAACTCTTCTACTGTCCCGTCAAAACAGCTAATACCTTCGTTAATTACAGCGACACTGTCACATAAAAGTGCAACTTCATCTAGATGATGGGTTGAGAAAATAACAGGCGTCCCTTGCGCTTTTAAACCTTTGATAAATTTAATAACGGTTTGTGTTGTCATTATATCAAGGCCCGTTGTTGGCTCATCAAGTACCACAACTGCTGGGCGATGAACAACTGCACGCGCTATATTTGCTTTTTGCTTCATACCTGTTGAAAGGTTTTCTGCCCGTTTATCTACAAATTTGTGCATATCAAGCAATGTAAATAGCTCATCACAACGCGATGCTATATCGCTTTTGTTCATGCCATGAAGCTTTGCAAAATACTCTATGTTTTCTTTTACAGTTAAGCGGCCATACAACCCCGTAGAGCCTGATAAAAATCCAATAGACTTACGGCCCAGTAGCGGTTTTTTTACAATATCGTTTCCGGCAATCGTTATTGAGCCTTCATCGGGCTTTAACGCGGTTGAAATCATTCTAAGTGTCGTCGTTTTACCCGCACCATTTGGGCCGAGCAATCCAAGTACCTCACCTTTAGCGCAACTAAAACTAACGTCTCGTACTGAGTGAAAGTAGTCTTTATCTTCACGAGGATCGATGTCGTCTATTTTATTTTTTTTGTGAACTTTAGTTAGCTTAAATTTCTTTTTAAGCCCAGCAACTTCTATCATGTTCGCATCCTTCGTTTCGATCTAAAATAATCTGTATTGTTGTAAAAAGAGTCGTCTTTGTTTTCGTCATGCCAGCCAGGCACACCTAATAAAGGCAGTGGTGAAAGCTTTTTGTTATCGGCTAAGCAGTTATCTGTATTAATCATCTCATAAAGGGCTTGGTCAAGGTACTGGTATTGAGTTACTAAATCTTTACAAAATATTTCATTAGGTACACAAACAAATAACGCTTTACCCGTTAAACCTATATAAGGCTTTGTTAGCATTTCATAATTAGCATGACCAAACATAAAAGGTTTTATTGTTTTACCCCACTCATGTCTGTGTTCAACGAATGCAGTTTTCCATTGGTGATCGCAAAGCCACTGCTGCCATTTACTCTCACTTATAGCTAATACAACGCCACATTCATCAAAAAGCGTTAGTGCATTACGATGCTTGGTACGCTGTTGCAGTCCATGCTCAGCTATATCTTGCACATGTCGATGGTTTATTAACGCTTTTGTTTTTGGAAATAAACACCATACAAACCCACCAAATAAGTCATGCCAATTTTCACTGCGTGTAGGTACAACACCCGTTTCAAAAATTACTTGCTCGTAATAGCGATCGCCAAACTCTACCTTTGCATCATCTTCAAAAGTAATAGGAATATTATTCTCATTTATAGCGGTTAAAAATGGAGAAAACCACTGCGGCGCCGGCCAATCTGTTAGTTCGTTAACTTTAAATAGCTCACGTAAATGCGCAAATGCACCTGTTTCTAAACTACTGATTTGCCACTGCTCGGGGGAGTAAAACGCTTCATTTAAACCTTTAACAATTTATGCCTATAATTTACGAGAAGTTTACCGCAAAAACTGGTTCTGCTTAATAGAAGTTAATATACTAATCACAACTTAAAACAAAAAAGAGCTGACATGAAACATTATTTCTCTCTCACACTCCTCGCTACGGCTGTTTTAGCAGGTTGCGCAACAACAAGTATTACCCCTACTGATGTGACAAATGGTTATAACAGTATTCAAGCTGATGAATTGGCTAAACATGTAAAAGTACTCGCATCGGATGAGTTTGGTGGCCGTGCTCCTTCATCACCTGGCGAAAAGCTAACGCTTGATTATTTAACTGCGCAGTTTAAAGCTTTAGGCTTAGAACCCGGTAATGGCGACAGTTACTTACAAGAAGTGCCATTGGTTTCTTTAGAAGCTGATTCGAATATGGCCCTTAGTATTGGTGGTAAAGACTATCAATATAAAAAAGACATGGTTATGGGTAGCAGCCGCATTAGCGCACAAGAAGGCATAGAAAATTCTGAACTCGTATTTGTGGGCTACGGCGTTAATGCACCTGAGTACAATTGGAATGACTACGAAGGGTTAGACGTTAAGGGCAAAACGGTTGTAATGCTGGTTAACGATCCGGGCTTTGCAACAAAAGACCCTGCTTTATTTACTGGCGACGCAATGACTTATTACGGTCGTTGGACATACAAATATGAAGAAGCAAGTCGACAAGGTGCAGCTGGCGCAATTATTATTCACGAAACAGCACCTGCGTCATACCCATGGTCAGTAGTTGAAAACTCTTGGAGTGGTGAGCAGTTTGGTTTTCAAAAAGAAAACAACAATATGGATCGTGTAGCTGTTGAAGGCTGGGTTACAACTGACGTAGCAAAAGAGCTTTTCACTAAAGCAGGTTTAGATTTTGATACCGTTAAAACAAATGCTGCTAAAGGTGCTTACCATGTTGATATGGGCGATTTAACTGCTTCTGTTAATGTTAAAAATACGATTAAAAAATCAGTGTCGTATAACTTTATTGCCACGTTACCAGGAAGCGAGCAACCAGATGAGCATGTTATTTACTCAGCTCACTGGGATCACTTAGGTACAGACAAAACACGTAAAGGCGATCAAATTTATAACGGTGCTCATGACAACGCAACGGGTACAGCTGGGCTAATTGAAGTAGCTGAAGCCTTTACTAAGTTACCTAAGCACCCTAGCCGTTCAATGACATTTTTAGCGGTAACTGCTGAAGAGCAAGGCTTACTTGGCTCTAAATACTATGCAGCAAACCCAGTGATTGCAGCGAATAAAACAGTCGCTAACATAAACATGGATAGCTTAAATTTATTAGGCAAAGTAAAAGACATGAATGTGGTTGGTATTGGTAAATCACAAATGGATGAGTTTTTAGCAACTGCAGCTAAAGAGCAAGGCAGAACAATATCAGGCGATCCTAAACCATCATCAGGTGGTTATTACCGCTCTGATCACTTTGCATTTGCTAACATGGGTATTCCAGCCATGTACGCCGGTGGCGGCACAGTAGCTGCTGATGAAGAAACGGCTAATTACCGTAAACGTATGAGCTTAGTACTTCGCGGTTGTTACCATCAACCATGTGATCGTTATAGAGATGAATGGGATTTATCGGGTGCTGTTCAAGACTTACAATTGTTTTATAAGGTAGGTTTTGATATTTCTGAGCAAGAGCAATGGCCAACGTGGAATACAAATTCAGAATTTCAACGTAAATAATATAAGTCGTGTTTACCATCAAAGGTTAAATTTACAGCAATGTGTTTTTTATTTTTAGGTTAGGTAGCCTATTGTGGTTATAACCCACAAGTAGGTGATATTGACACATAAATGGATACGCACATTGTTTTATTTTAATCGGAAATTCAAACAAGCATTCGATTTAATTAATGCAAATGATATTGATTATCGTTTAATTAAAATATACAGTGTGACTTAGATAATTTATTAGGTCGCATTGTATGATTCTACTCTCTCACTTTGGTTTAATAACTCCCGCGTCAAGACAGTTTATAGGCCAAAACAAACGTTTATTGCTACCTTTATTTATATTGGTTTGCTTAGCATTACCTACCTTACGTGAAATTACTGTGACTGCATTAAGCGATGCTTTTTTTCAAGTGAGTGTGTTTGTTGCTGCTACCCTTTTGATTTATTACTACGCTATAGAGCATTTACCTCAACTAGAGCTGAGTTATTTAAGTGCTAAGTCGCCTATTTTAGAAATTAGTTTTGCTGCTGTTTTAGGTGCATTACCTGGCTGTGGTGGCGCTATTATAGTTGTTACGCAGTTTACTAAAGGTCAAGCGAGCTTTGGCTCTATTGTTGCTGTGCTAACAGCAACGATGGGCGATGCTGCTTTTTTGCTACTTGCCACACGCCCTACTGAAGGTTTAATTATTATGGGGATAGGATTAACCGTCGGTATAGTAAGTGGATTACTTGTTAATACAATTCACAGTAAAGATTTTTTACGCCCAACAGCGCAAGAACAAAAACATCAAATTAAAATTTTACCCACTAATATTATTAAAATTAGTAAACCTGTGTGGATGATAACAATTGTACCTAGCTTAATGATTGCTTTCTTAATTGCATTTAATGTCGACTTCACAAAATTTGGCACAAATATAGATACTATGATCAGTTTTTTGGTGCCGCAATGGCACTCTTTGTTGTCAGTATTTGGGCATTTTCGTCAAAGGGTGAAAGTTATCAAGAAGTGACCTCAGAAGATGTTACGTGCAATCCTCCTTCTAAAATAATTAAAGTATTACAAGACACACACTTTGTAACTGCATGGGTAGTAGCCTCTTTTATGTTATTTGAAATTTTAGTCAATATTGCAGGACTGAACTTAAAAACGTGGTTTGTACATTACGCCTATTTAGCACCGCTTATTGCAGTTGTTATTGGGTTTTTACCTGGCTGTGGCCCGCAAATAATTGTCACTACATTGTATATTCAAGGCATTATTCCCTTTAGTGCTTTAGCAGGAAACGCGATTTCTAACGATGGTGATGCGTTATTTCCAGCAATAGCAATGGCTCCTAGAGCTGCAGTGATAGCTACGCTTTATACATCTATTCCTGCTTTACTTGTAGGCTATGGACTCTATTTTTTAGTTGATATCTAAAGATATACTGTAAATTATAAACACAAAAAAGCTCAGCAATTGCTGAGCTTTTTGCTAAAATATAGTAACTTACTCTGCTGCTACAAAACCTTCTTTAGGGTTTTGGCCAAAATCGTTTTCACCTTCGTGAGAATCTTGTGCTAAAAAGATGATTATAACTATCCAACCAATAATAGGTACTAACCAAAGTAGCTGCCACCAACCAGAGCGGCCAGTATCATGAAGGCGACGAGCACCGGCGCTTAATTGAGGAATTAATAGTGCAAGGCTATAAATAGTGCCAATAAGAGCTATACCAAGTACTTCATCAACTACTGATAATGCTAAAGCGATTAAAAAGTTAATCAAATAAAACATCCAAAAAGCTTTGCGGCGATTACGACCTGAAAAATCTGCGTAGCTACGCAACGCATCCATATAATATTCCATAATAATATTCCTTAATGTTATTTTTTATATTCCCTAATGGGCTTGATTTCAATTACTTTTTAGTAACAATTGTATCTTAATTAAAAACAGTTCATATTAAAACAAAAACCAGCTTAAAGCTGGTTTTTTATTACACACTAACAATTGAGTTATTAACTCATAGCCATCATCATTACCGATGGATTTTCTAAGTACGATTTCCATAGGTTATTAAAACGAGCAATAGTCCCGCCATCAATAACGCGATGATCGCCAGACCAACTCACTTGCATAATAGCTTTACTCACAACTTGCCCACTTTCGTTAAAACGTGGTAGATGCTGTAGTTTACCAAGCGCAACAATAGCCACTTCTGGTTTATTAATGATAGGAGTTGCGATAGTGCCGCCAATTGCACCAATATTAGAGATGCTAATCGTCCCACCTTTTAAATCATCCGGTGCAACACGCCCTTCTCGCGCTGAATGAGTTAAGCGAGTTAAATCATTTGCCACATCTACAATGCTTTTACTCTGACACGATTTGATATTAGGGACTAACAAGCCAATTTTTGAATCAACCGCTATACCAATATTGTGATCGTTATAATAGGTAAGCTCTGAGCAATCATCATTCACTTTTGAATTCAGTACAGGGTACTCTTTCATTGCTAGCGAGAGTGCTTTTACAAAAAATGGCATCATGGTGAGCTTTACGCCTTGTGCTTTGTACTGCTCTTTTAAAGAGCTGCGCAAAGCGATTAGCTGTGTTAAGTCGATTTCATCACTAAACGTAAAGTGCGGAATAATTGAAACCGATGCCACCATTTGCTTGGCCATGGCCGCTTTAATGCCTTTAATTTGCTCTACTCGTACGCCACCGCTTTGATTCTGCGTTTGGTTTTGCACTGCACTTTGAGAAGCATCGCTATTAAGCGGTGAAGTATCAATAGTATTTGGCACTTCGCCTTTTACAAACTCTTCAATATCTTGCTTGTAAATTCGACCATTTTTACCACTACCTGGTACACACGTTAAATCAACATCAAGTTCACGTGCTTTACGGCGAACCGCAGGCGACGCCACCGCTTTTTGATTGATAACTTTTACAGCTTGCTCTGTTTTAACAGTGGCAACTTTTTCAGCGACAGCATTAGTTTGAGCCTTTACGACCGCTTGGTTTATATCAACACTTGGCTTTACTGCACTGCCTGCAATTGTCATTTGAAACAACGGGCTATGTACTTTTGCTATTTCACCTTTTTGGTAATATAACTTTTGCACTGTGCCTGTATATTTTGCCGGAATTTGTACTAATGCTTTGTCGGTCATTACGTCACAAACCGCTTGGTCTTCTTCTATTTCATCGCCTTCTGCGACTAGCCAATCAACAATCTCACATTCGACAATACCTTCACCAATATCTGGTAGTATAAAGTCCTCAACTACATCAGATGCATTGTTATAAGTTTGATTTTCAGCTTGTACTAGCTCTTCTACTACTTCATTACTCGTACTATCACCAGTTACATCCATAGCAAATAAAGGGGCATGTACTTTAGCAATTTCACCTTTTTGATAATATAGCTTTGTAATAACACCATCATGCACTGCCGGAATTTGTACTAATGCTTTGTCTGTCATCACATCACAAATTGGCTGATCCTCAGATACGGTATCGCCTTCTTGAACTAGCCACTCAACAACTTCGCATTCAACAATGCCTTCACCAATATCGGGTAATATAAAATCTTTAGCCATGGTAACCCCTAAAAATCCATTGATTGTTTAATTGCAGCCAACACTTTTAGTGCGTCCGGTACATATTCTTTTTCAAGTGCCAACGGGTATGGTGTATCTAAGCCACATACACGTAAAATTGGCGACTCTAAATGCAAGAAACACGCTTGTTGTATTGTTGCTGCTATCTCGGCACCAAAGCCATTAGTTATGGGGGCTTCATGGCTCACGATTAAACGGCCGGTTTTAATAACCGATTTAGCAATCGTTTCAACATCCCATGGTAAAATACTACGAAGATCTATTACTTCACAGCTTATACCTTGCTCGCTTGCTTGCTGTGCTGCCTCTTCAATAATCTCCATTTGAGCACCCCACGCTAAAAGCGTAATATCGGTACCCTCTTGTACTACTTCAGCCGTGCCTAATTCAATACTATAATCTTCTTCAGGCACTTTGCCTGTTGATGCACGGTATAAACGCTTAGGCTCAAAAAATATGACCGGGTTATCATCTTTAATTGCAGCACGTAATAAACCTTTAGCCTGATAAGGGTTACGCGGTACAACCACTTTTAAGCCCGGTGTATGCGCAAAATAAGCTTCGGGTGATTGCGAGTGATATAAGCCGCCTGCAATACCACCGCCATAAGGCGTACGAATAGTTAAGTTACCCACATTAAATTCATTACCACTACGGTAACGAAATTTAGCAGCTTCATTTACTATTTGATCGAACGCTGGAAAAATATAATCAGCAAATTGAATTTCTGCCAATGCAGGTGCACCAAATGCCGCTAAACCATTAGCAAAGCCTAAAATACCTTGCTCGGTTAGAGGCGTATTAAAAACACGATGCTTACCGTACTTTTCTTGCAAGCCTGATGTTGCTCTAAATACACCACCGAAGTAACCAACATCTTCGCCAAAAATACAGGCTTGAGGGTGTTCGTTCATCGTAATATCCAGGGCAGAGTTAATTGCGTGAAGCATGTTCATTTTAGCCATTACTTAATTCTCCCTGCGGTTACTGGGTAAGCATCTGGATGCTGCTTTATATGTTCTTTTAATTGTTCGTACTGGCGTTGCAATAAGGGAATAGGTGTATCGTAAACGTCTGAGACCAATTCTTCTAAAGCAGGCTTGGCAACAACTTCAGCACGCTTTAGCGCTGCTAAAATTTCTTCACGAATCGACTCTTTTGCTTTTATGTCGTCTTCTTCGTTTAACCAGTCTTGCTTGACCAGCCATTTTCTAAATTTATCAATAGGACACGTTTGATGATTCGCTTCTTCATCTTTAGAGCGATAACCACTTGGATCGTCTGATGTAGAGTGCGCGCCTAATCGATAAGCAATTGATTCAATAAGTACAGGTTCACCTTGTGTTGAGGCTATTTCCCGTGCTTTTTTGGTCGCTGCATACACTGCAAGTGCATCTGTGCCATCAACACGAATTGTTTTAATACCATAACCAACACCACGCGAGGCGATACCATCGCCTTTAAACTGCTCATCAGCAGGGGTTGATATTGCATAGCCGTTATTACGTGCAAAAATATAACCGGCGCTCTGTGAACAGCGGCCATATTTAAACCGGCATGAAAGTCACCTTCTGATGCAGCACCTTCGCCAAAGTAACAAATAGTCACATTATCAATTGTGCTGGCAAGCTCGCCTGTTTTAGCGTCGATGTGCTTTATTTTTTGGCCATATGCATAACCCGTTGCTTGTGGTATTTGCGTACCCAATGGCGATGAAATCGTCATGTAGTTTAGCGCTTTAGAGCCATAATGGATTGGCATTTGGCGACCTTTGCCTAAATCCAATTCATTTGAAAACATTTGGTTCATAAATTGATCAAGTGTAAAACCACGGTAATGCAATGCAGCTTGTTCACGATATTGCGCCATGATCATATCGTCTTGATCAAGTGCAGCAGCAGAGGCTGTAACTGCGGCTTCTTCGCCTAGGCATTGCATATAAAAACTAACACGGCCTTGGCGCTGCGCGCCTTGCATACGTTCATCTAACAAACGTATAAAACGCATTGTTTCATATAACTTAATAGCGGTATGTTTTGAAATGTCAGGTGCGGTTGCACTAGGATGAATGTCGCCGTCCTCAGTTAAAATACTAAGGGTTGGAATATTAAGTGCTTGGCCATCAATAAATTCAAGCGCGTGGTTAATATTCAGCGATACGTTATTTGGATTACTCATAACCTACCTTCTTTTGTTGTCGGTAAAACAGTGCCCCTTTAAATTATTATTGTGGGTGATTGTTGCTGGTTAAACTTTGCAACATCTGCACTATCTTTAATTAAAGCTGCCAACACTTTACGTTAACGTAAAGTGTTATTCAACAAATCTGGGACGAAACAAAAGCAAATACTGGCTAAATAAGTGGCAAGTTAACGATACGGCTACTTTAATTAATAGTAATCATATAGTTAACTTTAAGTTACTAGTGGTCTGATGAGTCAAATTAGATGAAATTACTATCAATATCCATTGGAATAACAGTAAGGAGTGCTCTTTGCCCTAATGCTACGCTCGCATTTGGAAAAATAATAGCCTCTCCTTCAACGTCAGCGTAAATCGCTGTATCACCGTCGGTTGCAAGTAGTTCACCTTTCGCAAAGCCAGTAAAGTTCTCAGCATCATCAGAAAAAGGGAAACTAAAATCATCCTGCGTTCTATTAATTGTGCGGTGCACTGCAAATAACTCAAACTCACTTGCATTAAAATCAGGGTATTTAACTTCATTTTGGCTAATTAATGCAGTCAGTGTTTGCTTTGTTTTTTCAAAACGTGTCATATCGTTTTGGCCAAATGGCTTAACCTGACCCAGCTCTACCGTAAACGAGTCCGCACCATGAACAAACGACGAATAATAGCTAAACGTTGTTGCGGGTGATTTCATCATAAGTACGGTATTTACACCACAGCTCAATAAAAATTGTAACTGTGACTTTTTCCATGGCTTACCATGTAAAAATGGATACACAGCAAATTTTTCGTTTTTAGAGCCTCTAATTGCAGTGTGTAAGTCGTAATGACATCGGCTACTGCCTTGCTGGCCACGGGCATAAAAATCGCTTACGTATTGCTCAAGCTTTGCAGCGCGGTTTCGTTCATTATTCATTGGTACACCTTCAACTGTATGGTGACCATTAAATAATCTATTTAAGTTTTCTTCTACAAAACGCAGGCCAATATTAATTGATTGTGGATTACCGTAAATAAACAAAGCGCGCTGCTTAAGTATCAGCTCGCCTTTTATAATTTGTTTAATGAGCGCATCACAAATTTCAATTGGCGCAGTTTCGTTACCGTGTACAGCGCTTGAATAAACTACATCTTTTGACGTTGTAACAGCAGGTTGAAACTCAATGACTCCGGTATCGTGGATATTTACACGAGTCCCATTATCTAAAACAAACTCACCTGCATCTAAATGCCATTCGTTGTCACGACTAAGCGTTAAAAAATCGCCAGTTTGTTTTAATTCATTTAAGTAAGATGGATTGGCTGACATATAATAAGCCCTTTAAAAATAATGTGAGAGTAGACTCTTATGCATATATTTTTATAAATACACAAGGTATAGAAACGAAAACGGCTGAATAAATCAGCCGTTTTAAAATTATTAGATTAAGTTAGCTTATAACTGAATCTACAAGCTTTTTAGCTTCTTTTTCAAGTAACGCTAAATGCGCTTCACCTTTAAATGATTCAAGGTATATTTTATAAATATCTTCAGTACCCGATGGACGCGCTGCAAACCAGCCATTTTCAGTGACCACTTTTAAACCACCAATTGCCGCATCGTTACCTGGTGCATGAGTCAATTTTTGCAAAATAGGCTCGCCAGCAAGTGTATCTGCTTTAACATCAGAAGCACTCAATGCTTTTAAACGTGATTTTTGACCGCTTGTAGCAGGTGCATCTAGGCGTTTATAAATTGGAGAACCAAACTCTTGTTCTAATTCTTTATAAAGCGCTGATGGCGTTTTACCTGTCACAGCAAGTATTTCTGCAGCGAGTAGCCCCATTATGAAGCCGTCTTTATCTGTACACCATACAGAGCCATCAAAACGTAAGAATGCCGCACCGGCGCTTTCTTCGCCACCAAACGCAAGTTTGCCTTTACTTAAGCCTTCAACAAACCATTTAAAGCCTACGGGTACTTCTTTAACTTTACGGCTGTTACGAGCAGCTACTTTGTCAATCATAGAGCTAGAAACCAATGTTTTACCAATTTCTACGGTTTCATTCCAATCACGGTGTTTAAGTAAGTAATCGATTGCCACTGCTAAAAAGTGGTTTGGATTCATTAAACCATCTGGCGTTACAATACCGTGGCGATCGTAGTCAGGGTCGTTACCAATAGACACATCAAAATCATCTTTTAATGCAATAAGATTCGCCATTGAATAAGGTGATGAACAATCCATACGAATTTTGCCATCTTTATCAAGTGGCATAAAAGCAAAACGTGGGTCAACAACATCATTAACAACGGTTAAATCTAAATTATATTTTTTAGCAATAACAGGCCAAAAATTAATACCCGAACCACCAAGTGGATCGATACCAATTTTAATACCTGCATCGCTAATTGCTTTTAAATTAACGATATTTGCTAAATCATCAATATAAGGAGTCATTAAATCTTCGTAGCGGATAAAACCTGAACGCGATGCTTTAGCGAATGGGAATAACTCAACTTCAACTAAATCTTCTAATAAAAGTTGATTAGCTCTGTCTTCGATCCATTTAGTGACGTCGGTATCAGCAGGTCCGCCATTAGGTGGGTTGTACTTAAAGCCACCATCTTCAGGAGGGTTATGCGACGGGGTAACTACAATACCGTCTGCAAGCTCATTTGGGTGTAGCTTGTTATGACTAACGATGGCATGGCTAATAACGGGTGTTGGTGTAAAATCACCGTCTTCTTGTGTTATCACTTGCACTTCGTTAGCAACGAGTACTTCAATGGCGGAGTTAAATGCGGCCTCACTCAATGCGTGCGTATCTTTACCTAAAAATAACGGACCAAAAATATCATTTTGTTTTCTGTAATCACAAATAGCTTGAGTAATCGCCAAAATGTGTGATTCGTTAAATTTAACATCGTAAGAACACCCACGGTGGCCTGATGTACCAAAAGCAACGCAATGCTCAGGGTTCTGCTCAAGATCTGGTTCATTTAAATAATAGGCAGATACTAATTTTGGAACATTAACCAGTGCCGATTGTGGAGCAGTTTTACCTGCGCCTGAGTGAATAGCCATTATATTTCCTTACAGGTAATCGCGAATTTTTTCAGCTTGCTCTGCACTGTAACCAAGGCAAAGAGCCACTTCATGAAGCATCATTTTTTTACGCGTTGTATTAGAATTCGTCATAACCCAATATTCACTATCAGTTATGTTTTTAGGATTCATGCTACTGCCGCTATTAACTAAGTCTTCTTTGCTGGTAGCAAAGTAAACACGGTCGCGGCCTTTTATATCTAATACAGCCGAAAAATCAGTTTTATGTGTACGGTAAAATGCACTTAAAATAAACAAAAAACGTCCAACAACGCCCTTTTGCATTGCCAGCTCTTCTTTATTTAGTACATTAAAAATATTATCACTTTTTTGCTGCACAGGTGCGTGAGCTACAGGTGTTTGTTTTTTTGTAGTCTCAGCAGCCGTTGGGTCTGAGCTTTTTAATGTAGCAGTGGACGTAGTCGCAGTTTGATTGTTTTGAGTTAGTTCTACGTTTGCGGTTAGAATTTTTTCGCCGCTCAGATTTAATAAACGACGTAAAATAGTGGATGCACTTTCACCAATACTTTGCGTATTGCTTGCAATATATTGATATAATTCGTCGTCTATGTCGATTTGTTTCATGTTATTCCTGTCATTACGGGTCACATTTCTTTCTCCCGTGTGATTATACCCAAACCAATCAGAAATGCGAGTTACAACAAGCACTCCCGTAAACATATTAATATTTACTTGATTGTTGTTGATTTAACAAACAAAAGCCCAATTGAATAAATAGTCGCTGTATTTTTTGCTTTTTAGAGCAATGCTCGGCAAACTATGGCCAAATTTTCAGGAGGCTAGTATGCAGTTAAATTACAAGCAACAAGGGCAAGGTCCTAACGTTATTTTGATCCACGGGCTTTTTGGATCATTAGAAAACTTAAATGTTATTGCAAACCCATTAAGTGAACACTTTAATGTTATAAACGTTGATTTGCGTAACCATGGTCTGTCACCTCATAGCGATGAAATGAATTACCCAGCAATGGCACAAGATATTGTTGAGTTATTAGCCCGTTTAAACATAGACAAGGCCCATTTAGTTGGCCACTCTATGGGTGGTAAAGTGGCAATGGAATTAGCGCTTACCCATCCTGAGCTGGTAAATAAATTGGTTGTACTTGATATTGCACCTGTTAGTTACCCCGCTCGCCACACAAAAATACTGCAAGCATTAAAAGCAGTTTCAGCACAATCAATCGACGATCGAAAACAAGCTGATGCAATTATGCAGCCTTTTATCGAAGAGCTTGGAGTTCGACAATTTTTACTTAAAAGCCTCGCTAAAAATGAAGAAGGTCGTTTTGCGTGGCGATTTAACTTAAATGTGCTCAATGAAAAATATTCGACAATCACATCCAATGTTAATGAAAATAATTCTTGTTTATGCGATACTCTTTTCATTAAAGGCAACGATTCTGACTATATTTTACCCGAACATCGTACTGCAATTACAACACGCTTTAAAAACACCAAGGCTAAAATTATTCATGGAGCAGGTCATTGGCTTCATGCTCAAAAGCCCCTTGCTGTTAATAAAGCGATAAATGACTTTTTAACTGCGATTTAAAGTAATTTTAATCGCGTGTTTTTGATTCTGCGCACTAAATATATGAATATTTATATGCTATAGTACGCGCCGTTTAATTTAAAGGTTATACGTTGATGGTCAGTCAGTTAATTAACGAATTTGATACCCTAGGGTTGTATTTTGGCTTAGCCGGTATTTTCATATTCATCGGCATGGCAATTAAAGACGTACTAAAAAGTGGTAATGTACCAAAGTTCGGACAATACATTGTCTGGGGCGTGCTCTTTTTAGGTTGTTCAGGCTTTATTGCTAAAGGGCTTATTCAAGTATTTTGGCAAGGCGCAGGTGTAGGTTAAGCATGGCGAAGTCAGAAACAGATAGAACTACACTCGATTTATTTGAATACGAAAAACGCCCAGGCAGGCCTAAAACCAATCCCCTTTCACGGGATATGCAGTTAAAGGTAAATAAACGTAATCAAATAAAAAGAGATAAAGCACGTGGTTTAAAACGTGTTGAATTTAAAGTTTCATCACAGTTATATCAAGCATTAAGTGATATGGCAGATGCACAAAATATTAGCCGCAGTGCGCTGATTGAAACGATTTTACAAGAAAGATTGGCTATTGATACATAAAAGGTTTTAAATCCATGGCAAGTGTAGGCATTTTTTTCGGAAGTGACACAGGTAACACAGAACACGTAGCAAAAATGATCCAAAAAGAATTGGGTAAAAAGCTAGTGGCTGTTCATGATATTGCAAAAAGCTCTAAAGAAGAGATAGCTGAATTTGATTTAATCTTATTCGGTATTCCGACTTGGTACTACGGCGAAGCGCAATGTGACTGGGACGACTTTTTCCCTGAGCTTGAGGAAGTGGACTTCGAAGGTAAGCTTGTGGCTATTTTTGGTTGTGGAGACCAAGAAGATTACGCAGAGTACTTTTTAGATGCAATGGGCATGATCAACGATATAGTTACTGAGCGTGGCGCTATTGTTGTGGGCCATTGGCCAAGCGAAAGCTATGACTTTGAAGCGTCTAAAGGCATGGCTGATGAGAAGCACTTTGTAGGCTTGGGTATCGATGAAGACCGTCAACCAGAGCTAACTGAGCAACGTGTTAAAGCATGGTCGGCTCAAGTGTATGAAGAAATGTGTTTAAGTGAATTAGCTGACTAATTTTCTACATATATCGCGAGCTGTTTAAATAACTATCAAACAGTTAGCGATTTAAGCTTTAATAGCAATATAAATCAATTGTTCTTTGCACTTAACGCTTAGGCACGTTATCCTGTTTATTGCTAATGTGTCGTGTACATCTTTGCAAGATGTCTAGTATAACCAAATAAAATTGAGACAGATTTAATGACTGATCATAACTTGGAACTTAAAAAAGCCGGTTTAAAAGTAACTTTACCGCGTATTAAAATATTAGAGATTTTACAATCTCCAGATAACCAACACATCAGTGCTGAAGATGTTTACAAAATTCTTTTGGATCTAGGTGAAGAAATTGGTCTTGCAACTGTATACCGCGTACTTAACCAATTTGATGATGCAGGTATTGTAAGCCGTCATCACTTTGAAGGTGGAAAATCAGTATTTGAACTCTCTGGAAGTACGCACCACGATCATTTAGTATGTTTGAAATGTGGCAAAGTGGTAGAGTTTGAAGATGATATGATTGAACGTCGTCAACTTGAGATTGCTGAAGAAAATGGTATAACACTTACAAACCATTCTTTATATTTATACGGTGAGTGTAATGATAAAGCAGCGTGTAAAGAATTTAGCGACGCTAACAGCTAATACCGCTTTTAAAAGCAATAAAAAACCTGCTAAGTGCAGGTTTTTTTGTGCCTAAAAGACGATAGTAATGAATATACCCAGTAAATCCTGGGGATATTTTAAGTACTATACCAATCCGCAATAATACTTGATCAATTTGAGGGATTAAACCTGACGCTAACTGTGTTAAAAATCTCTGATATAGAACAACTAAATAACGAAATTTTTGCCTTGTTATCGACAAGTTTTTTTTACCTCAAAATAGCTCACTTAATTAAACAGATTGGTATTATTTATTGAGTTTTAGACCATGAATCACGAAGACCCACTGTTTGGTTAAATACAACGTTCTCTGATTTAGAATCACGAGAAAAATAACCCGTACGCTCAAACTGAAAGCCCTGCTCTGCTTGAGAATCAGCAAGCGATGGCTCTAATTTAGCGTTTGGCAAAACAACCAATGACTTCGGGTTTAGTGTTGTTTCAAACTCATCAGCAGCTGCTGGGTTTGGTACGCTAAACAAACGGTCGTATAAACGCACTTCTGCAGTGATAGACTCTGGTGCTGAAACCCAGTGAATAACGCCCTTTACTTTACGTCCATCACTTGGGTTTTTACCAAGTGTTTCGCTGTCGTAAGTACAAAAGATAGTTGTGATTTCGCCATTTTCGTCTTTTTCAACGCGCAGGGCTTTAATAACATAAGCACCACGTAAGCGTACTTCTTTATCAAGTACTAAACGTTTGAACTTATTGTTTGCTTCTTCTTTGAAGTCTTCACGTTCGATATAAATTTCACGCGTAAACGGTACATCACGGCGACCCATCTCTTCTTTATTTGGGTGATTAGCCACAGATAAAATTTCAACCTTGTCTGCATCGTAGTTTTCAATAACGATTTTAACAGGATCGAGTACGGCCATTGCACGTGGTGCATTTTCGTTTAAGTCTTCACGGATACACGCTTCAAGCATGCCCATTTCGACCATATTCTCTTGTTTTGTTACACCAATACGCAAACAAAATTCACGAATTGAACCTGGTGTATAGCCACGACGACGTAAACCTGCAATTGTAGGCATACGTGGGTCATCCCACCCTTCTACATGGTTATTAACCACTAAATCACTAAGCTTACGCTTAGACATAATTGTATATTCAAGATTTAAACGTGAGAACTCAATTTGCTGCGGGTGACATTCTAAACTGATGTTATCAAGTACCCAGTCGTATAAACGGCGGTTATCTTGGAACTCTAATGTACATAACGAATGTGTAATACCTTCAAGCGCATCAGAAATACAGTGCGTGAAGTCATACATAGGGTAAATGCACCACTTATCAGCTGTTTGATGATGGTGAGCAAAACGCACACGGTAAATAATTGGATCGCGAAGCACCATAAATGAGCTTGCCATATCAATTTTAGCACGCAGAACACATTCACCCTCTTTGAATTCACCAGCACGCATTTTTCCAAATAACGCTAGGTTTTCTTCAACTGACGTGTCTCTATATGGACTGTTTTTACCTAGCTCTTTTAATGTACCACGGTACTGTCGCGCTTCGTCTGCAGTTAAAAAACAAACGTACGCTAAGCCTTTATTTATTAGCTCAACTGCGTAACCATATAAAGTATCAAAATAATTAGAAGAATACTTTATATCGCCATCCCAATTAAAACCTAGCCACTGTACATCCTCTTTAATAGAATTTACGTAGTTAATGTCTTCTTTTTCAGGGTTTGTATCGTCAAAACGTAGGTTACATAAACCGTGGTAGTCTTTTGCGATACCAAAATTTAAGCAAATTGATTTTGCATGACCAATATGTAAAAAACCATTTGGTTCAGGTGGAAAACGTGTATGCGTTGTAGCATGTTTCCCGCTTGCTAAGTCTTCATCAATTCGGGTTCTAATAAAGTTACTTGGGCGATTCTCAATTTCCGCCATAGGAGTGTGATCCTCTAAATATTACGTAATAACAAAACTAATGCATTATTACAAAAACAGTCACTAACATACAGCAATAGATTAAGGTTTATTTTAGAGATTGATTAACTTTAATCCACAGGTTCCATTGTTTATGAATAAAATTTGTTTTAACGCAATATTTAAGTCATCAAAACCGATTATAGTAATCGAATAACCTACTTTATAAGGATCCGAAGATGGCTACACTTAATCAACACCGCGTATATATTCCAACAAACGCACGCGCTAATCACTATTTATTGGCTGAAATAACACCTAGTGAAGCGTTTTACAGTAGTTTTACCACTATAGATTGTTGCTACGAGCGCATTGCGCGTCAACTATTTGCATGTTGTGATGAATATGAGCTTCATAATGTACATTTACTTGCCAACGATAAGCTACCGGTTGTACGATTTCATGATGAGTCATACCAGTTAGAAACGGATAAGCAGATGCTGTTTTTTTATAATCCTCGCTATCACGAAGCGCATAAACTTTATTACACACCAAACACGAAAAGTAAAAAAATACGTTTACTTTTTTAGCCACCGGTGAGGACTTACGTGCGAATTCAGCTTTGTTTCACAATAAAGTACAAAAAGTATTGACCCTTTTACAAGAGCAATTATTTCTAAATCAACCTCAATTTAAACTTCGCGATCACCAGCATCTTACTTACGATTTGTTTGCTAAAGACAAAGGCAATAAAGAAAGTTATGGTTATAAGCTAAGAAGCCTCTACCCTCGTTATCAGTCGAGGCAATGCAATATACCGGGTGACTATGCTGAAATGACTTACACGACTTTTACTATTCCAATTTCTCGTGCAATCAAAACACAGTTTCAAACAATGGTAAACGATCAGGATTTTAAAAAGTTTTATGACTACTTTGCTGATAGCTTTAAACGCGCATGTGAAATTAATAAACTAACGCATGGCGCAATGGTTGCCAATGGTGCAATACCAATTATCCGTAACAGTAAAATAGATAAAAATGAAGGCAATGTAGAATTGCAGAAATTAAGTTTTGATGTTGAATCAAATGAAAGTCAGATTAAATATTTTTATGATGAAACTAAACTAGTAGAAACCATCCATTTCGTTGTCGTTGCGACAAACCAAGATAAGCATGAGATTGGGTATGGGCGCTTCATGAACCAAGTAGAAAAAACGGTTCACGCTTTATGTGAAGAGCTTGCTATAAATAAACAACGACAAGATTTGTCTGTGCGCTTCTTTCAGCACATTAGTTATCCATTCTAAATTTAACCCAATAACAAAAAGGCCCGCATAAGCGGGCCTTTTCAGAGGGAACAAGCAATTACCAGCCTGTTTTCTCTTTAAGTGCTTTACCGATTTCAGCAAGTGAACGTACAGTTTTTACGCCCGCAGCTTCTAATGCAGCAAATTTCTCATCAGCAGTACCTTTACCGCCTGCGATGATTGCGCCAGCGTGACCCATACGCTTACCTTCTGGTGCAGTAACACCAGCAATGTAAGATACTACAGGTTTAGTTACGTTAGCTTTGATGTACTCTGCAGCTTCTTCTTCTGCAGTACCACCAATTTCACCAATCATTACGATTGCTTCAGTTTGTGGATCTTTTTCGAACATTTCTAAAACGTCGATAAAGTTAGTACCTGGAATTGGATCACCACCAATACCAACACACGTAGACTGACCAAAACCAGCATCAGTAGTTTGCTTAACCGCTTCGTACGTTAAAGTACCAGAGCGAGAAACAATACCTACTTTACCAGGTTTGTGGATGTGACCAGGCATGATACCAATCTTAGTTTCACCAGGAGTAATAACACCTGGACAGTTAGGACCGATCATGCGAGTACCTGTTTGATCTAGTTTAACTTTAACGTCAACCATATCAAGTGTAGGGATACCTTCAGTGATACAAACAATCAGCTCGATGCCAGCATCGATAGCTTCTAAAATTGCATCTTTACAAAAAGGAGCTGGTACATAGATAACTGAAGCAGTTGCGCCAGTTTCTTGAACAGCATCACGAACTGTGTTGAATACAGGAAGACCAAGGTGCGTTTGACCGCCTTTACCAGGGCTTACACCACCAACCATTTGTGTACCGTACTCAAGCGCTTGCTCAGAGTGGAAAGTACCTTGGCCACCAGTGAAACCTTGACAGATAACTTTTGTATCTTTATTGATTAATACAGACATTATTTGCCCTCCGCAGCAGCAACAACTTTCTCAGCAGCGTCTGTTAGTGATTCAGCAGCGATGATGTTAAGGTCAGACTTAGCTAGAACTTCACGACCTAGTTCAGCATTAGTACCTTCTAAACGTACAACTACAGGTACGTTTACGCCAACTTCTTTAACTGCGCCAATGATGCCTTCAGCAATCATGTCACAACGAACGATACCGCCAAAGATGTTAACTAAAACAGCTTTAACATTGTCGTCAGAAAGAATGATTTTGAATGCTTCAGAAACACGTTCTTTAGTCGCGCCGCCGCCAACATCTAGGAAGTTAGCCGGTTTGCCGCCGTGTAGGTTTACGATGTCCATAGTACCCATTGCTAGGCCTGCACCGTTAACCATACAACCAACATTGCCATCTAGAGCAACGTAGTTAAGCTCGAAGCTTGCTGCGTGTGCTTCACGTGCATCTTCTTGAGATGGATCGTGGAACTCACGGATTTTAGGTTGACGGTAAAGTGCATTACCATCAATACCGATTTTTCCGTCAAGACAGTGAAGGTTACCTTCGTCTGTAATTACTAACGGGTTGATTTCAAGTAGTGCGAAATCAAAATCAGTAAACATTTTACCAAGACCCATAAAGATCTTAACAAACTGCTTCATTTGTACTGGGTTAAGACCCAATTTGAAGCCTAGTTCACGTGCTTGGTAAGCTTGAGGACCTACTAACGGGTCGATTTCAGCTTTGTGGATAAGCTCTGGTGTTTCTTCTGCAACAGTTTCAATTTCAACGCCGCCTTCAGTAGACGCCATGAAAACTACTTTGCGAGATGCACGGTCAACTACTGCACCTAGGTACAATTCGTTAGCAATGTCAGTACAGCTTTCAACTAAAATTTTAGCTACTGGCTGGCCTTTCTCGTCTGTTTGGTAAGTAACTAGGTTTTTACCCAACCAGTTAGCTGCAAACGCTTTTACTTCGTCGATAGTTTTTACTAGCTTTACACCGCCAGCTTTACCACGTCCACCTGCGTGAACCTGAGTTTTAACAACCCACATATCACCGCCGATTTTTTCAGCAGCTGCTGCAGCTTCTTCAGGTGTATCGCAAGCGAAACCTTGAGAAACTGGTAAACCATATTCGGCAAAAAGTTGTTTTGCCTGATACTCATGCAAATTCATGATGCTTTATCCAATTTTTTATACTAAAAGAGCTGAATATTTTTGAAAATAAACAACTATCCCAAATTGCGCACCTAGTATAGATCCCAAGGCTTAACATGAAAACCCCAGTACGACCAAAGGCGCAAAAAAAGCTGTGAATGTTCATTCACAGCTTACATTTCATACAACTAGATTAAACATCTAGCAATAAGCGTGTTGGATCTTCAAGTAACTCTTTAATAGTTACTAAGAAACCAACAGATTCTTTACCATCAATGATGCGATGATCATAAGAAAGCGCTAAATACATCATAGGTAGTATCTCAACTTTACCATTTACAGCCATTGGACGGTCTTGAATTTTATGCATACCCAAGATTGAAGACTGTGGCAAGTTAATGATAGGTGTAGATAGTAATGAACCAAATACGCCACCATTAGTGATAGTGAAATTACCGCCGGTCATATCTGCAAGCGTTAGCTTACCATCACGACCTTTAAGTGCTAATTCACGAATACCCTTTTCGATTTCAGCAACAGATAGTTTGTCACAATCTTTAAGTACCGGAGTAACTAGTCCACGTGGAGTAGATACTGCAATGCTGATATCAAAATAGTTATGGTAAACAATATCGTCACCATCAATTGATGCATTAACATCAGGGAAGCGTTTAAGTGCTTCAGTTACCGCTTTCACGTAGAAAGACATGAAACCTAAACGAATACCATGGCGCTTTTCAAATACTTCTTGGTACTGCTTACGAAGGCTCATGATTGGTTCCATGTTCACTTCGTTGAATGTTGTTAACATTGCAGTTGAATTTTTAGCTTCAAGAAGGCGTGTAGCAATCGTTTTACGTAAACGAGTCATAGGAACACGTTTTTGAGTGCGGTCGCCCATCGATGCCGCAGGAGCTGAAGCTTCTGCTTTTTTAGCCGCTGGTGCGGGTGCTTTTAAGAATGTATCAACGTCTTCTTTAGTTACACGGCCATTTTTACCTGTGCCGTTAATTTTAGAAGCGTCTAGGCCTTTCTCAGCAATTAAACGACGAACTGATGGTGTTAACACATCAGAACTTTCGCTTGAATCTGCTGCTGGCGCTGCGTCTGCTTTTGCAGCTGGAGCCGATGGTGCACCGCCTGCTTTAACCGAACCAATTACTTGCTCGCCGAGTACAGTATCGCCTTCGTTGTGAATGATATCACCCATGATGCCATCTTCTTGAGCTACTACTTCAAGAACAACTTTATCTGTTTCAATATCTACCAAGTTTTGGTCGCGTGTTACTGCGTCACCTGGTTGTACATGCCATGTAGCAATTGTTGCGTCTGCAACTGATTCTGGAAGTACAGGTACTTTAATGTCCACTTCTTTACCTTCTGGTGCTGATTGCGGCGCTGGCGCGTCTTCTGATTTAGCGGGTGCTGATTCTTCTTTAGATGAACCTTCACTTGCTGGCGCTGCATCAGCATCACCAAGTAAACCCATAACTTGATCGCCAAGTACGGTTGCACCTTCTTCTTGTGATATTTCTGTAATTACACCGTCATGCTGTGCAACAACTTCTAAAACCACTTTATCTGTTTCAATGTCTACTAAGTTTTGATCACGAGTTACTTTGTCGCCAACACTTACATGCCATGTAGCAACGGTAGCATCTGCAACCGACTCAGGAAGAACAGGAACTTTAATTTCTGTGCTCATTGCTTATCCTTTATTTTCTATAGTAAGCGCGTCGGCAACGAGCGCTTGTTGTTCTTTAGTATGTACTGACATGTAACCACACGCTGGTGATGCAGACGCTTTACGCCCTGCATATTTTAATTTAGCACCTTGTGGGATTGCATCAATAAAGTGATGTTGTGAACAGTACCATGCACCTTGGTTTTGTGGCTCTTCTTGACACCATACAAAATCAGTTACGTGTTGGTAACGCTCCATAATTGTTTGCATTTCGTCGTGTGGGAACGGATATAACTGCTCAACACGAACAATAGCAACATTATCTTGTTCAAGTTTGCGACGCTCTTGTAATAGCTCGTAGTAAACTTTACCACTACAAAATACAACACGTTCTACTTTCTCAGGGTTAATATCATCAACTTCGTCGATCATATTATGGAAAACACCGTGCGAAAGCTCTTCAAGCGATGAAGTAGCAAGAGGGTGACGCAGTAACGACTTAGGCGTCATAACAATCAGTGGACGACGAAGTGGTCGAACTGATTGACGACGAAGCATAGCGTAAACTTGTGCCGGAGTAGACGGAACACATACTTGCATGTTGTGATCAGCACATAGTTGTAGAAAACGCTCTAAGCGTGCTGAACTATGCTCTGGACCTTGACCTTCGTAGCCATGTGGTAACAAAATTGTCAGACCACATAAACGGCCCCACTTTTGCTCACCAGAACTTAAAAATTGGTCAAATACAACTTGTGCACCGTTGGCAAAGTCACCAAATTGCGCTTCCCAAAGTACTAATGACGTAGGCTCAGCTGTTGCATAACCATATTCAAAAGCAACGACAGCTTCTTCAGATAAAACAGAGTCAAATACTTGGAAAGTACCTTGATCTTCACTTAAGTGCTGTAGAGGTGTATAAGTAGCACCATCTGATTGACTGTGAACAACAGCATGACGATGAAAGAATGTTCCACGACCTGAATCTTGGCCCGTCAAACGGATGTCAGTACCTTCAGTTGCAATTGTTGCATAAGCAAGTGTTTCTGCCATACCCCAATCAAGAGGCTTCTCACCAGAAGCCATTAACTTACGATCATCGTAAATCTTTTTAACGCGTGACTGTGCTTTATATTGCTCAGGATAAGAAGCAATTTTCTCACCAAGTGCCTTAAGCTCTTCAACAGGTACGCTGGCATCGTAATCAACATCCCATTCATGGCCAACATACTTTGCCCAATCTGAAGAATGTGATGTCTCTGGCTGAATTTCTGAAACAACACAATTTCCTTCATCTAATGCGTTACGATACTCATCGGCTAAGGCTTTTATTTCTTGTTCAGAAAAAGAACCTTCAGCAATAAGTTGATCGGCATAGATTAAACGTGGAACTGGATGTTTTTTAATTTTTTGGTACATTAAAGGCTGCGTAGCATTAGGCTCATCAGCTTCGTTGTGACCATGGCGACGGTAACACACTAAATCGATTACTACGTCACGCTTAAACTGGTTTCTGAAATCAAGTGCAAGTTGAGTAACAAATGCAACTGCTTCAGGGTCATCAGAATTAACGTGGAAGATAGGTGACTGAACCATTTTAGCAATGTCAGTACAGTAATCAGTAGAGCGTACGTCGTCTTGTTTTGATGTAGTAAAACCAACTTGGTTATTTACAACAATACGAATACTACCGCCACAACTAAACGCGTTAGTTTGTGATAAGTTAAACGTTTCTTGTACAACACCTTGACCTGTAACCGCAGAATCACCATGAATTGTGATTGGTAGCGCTTTAATACCAGAGCTATCACCTAAGCGATCTAAACGAGCACGGACTGAGCCCATAACTACTGGATTTACAATTTCAAGATGAGACGGGTTAAACGCAAGCGCCATATGAACATTGCCACCTTTAGTAGCAAAGTCAGATGAATAACCCATGTGGTATTTAACATCACCAGAACTTAATGTTTCTTTGTGTTTACCAGCAAACTCATCAAACAACTCTGATGGGTTTTTACCTAGTACGTTCACAAGCACATTTAAACGACCACGGTGAGCCATACCTATAACAGCTTCTTGTTGGCCGCTTTCACCAGCGCGGTGAATAAGCTCTTTTAACATTGGAACTAATGCATCGCCACCTTCAAGTGAGAAACGCTTAGCACCTGGGAACTTAGCCCCTAAATATTTTTCAAGACCATCAGCTGCCGTTAATCCTTTTAGGATACGCAGCTTTTCTTCTTTTTCGAATTTAGGCCTAGACTGAACAGATTCTAAACGCTGTTGTAACCAACGTTTTTCTTCTGTCGATGTGATGTGCATATACTCGGCGCCAATCGAACCACAATATGTAGTTTTTAGTGCTTGGTATAGTTCACCTAAAGGCATAGTATCGCGGCCAACGGCAAACGATCCTACATTAAATTCGCGGTCAAAATCAGCTGCTGATAAGTCGTGGTAATCTAGCTCTAAATCTCGTACACGTTCTCGTTCCCAAATACCTAATGGATCTAGGTTTGCATTTTGGTGTCCACGAAAACGGAAAGCATTAATAAGTTGTAGAACTTTAACCTGTTTAAGGTCACCGCCACTACCCTCAGCTACCACTACTTCTCTATGCTTGTTTTTGGCAAGCTGTGCAAACTGCGCTCGAACTTCTGAATGTTTTACTTCAACATCCACACCATTAACTTTAGGTAATTGTTCGAACACTTCTCGCCATTCTTCTGGCACAGAAGTCGCATCGTCTAAATACGCTTCATAAAGCTCTTCTACATAAGCAACGTTACCGCCGTTTAAATGTGAAGATTCTAGCCATGCCTTCATCACACCTTCGTGCATTTATAAGCCCTTTTCTTTAGCGCAGAAATTAATAGTTATCATAACAAGATGGCTAATAATCTGTATTAGCCATCTTACGTTTACTAAGTAATCAAACCGCTCGGTTTAATAACATAGATTTGATTTGCCCAATTGCTTTAGTCGGGTTAAGACCCTTAGGACAAACGCTAACACAGTTCATGATACTGTGGCAACGGAACACACTGAACGCATCGTCTAAATCCGCTAAACGTTCTTCAGTTGCTGTATCTCGGCTATCAGCCAAGAAACGGTAAGCGTGAAGAAGCCCTGCTGGACCAATGAACTTGTCTGGATTCCACCAGAACGAAGGACACGATGTCGAACAACATGCACACAAAATACACTCATAAAGCCCATCTAATTTATCACGCTCTTCGATGGTTTGAAGGCGTTCGCCTGCAGCAGGCTGATCATTAATTAAATAAGGTTTTACTTTTTCGTATTGAGTGTAGAACTGACTCATGTCAATAACAAGGTCACGAACCACAGGTAAACCTGGTAATGGACGTACTACGATTTTACCTTTGCCATTTTTTTGTAGCGTAGATAAGGGAGTAATACATGCTAAACCATTTTTACCATTCATGTTAACACCATCAGATCCACACACACCTTCACGGCATGAACGACGGAAAGATAATGTAGGATCTTGTTCTTTTAAAAGAATAAGTGCATCCAACACCATCATGTCGTGACCTTCCTCTGTTTGCAAGGTGTATTCTTGCATACGAGGAGCGTTGTCAACATCTGGATTATAACGATAAACTGAAAATTGTACTTGTGCCATCGTCTATCTCCTAGTAAACACGTGCTTTAGGTGGGAAAGCTTCACGCGTTTTAGGCGCATAGTTTACATCACGCTTGCTCATTTCATCCGTTACAGGATTGAATACTGAGTGACATAACCAGTTTTCGTCATCACGATCTGGGTAGTCAAAGCGAGAATGTGCACCACGGCTTTCTGTACGGAAGTTTGCAGCTACTGCAGTTGAGTAAGCTGTTTCCATTAAGTTGTCTAGTTCAAGACATTCGATACGCTGCGTGTTGAAGTCTGATGATTTATCATCAAGACGAGCATGTTGAAGACGTTCGCGAATTTCTTTAAGTTCTTGAAGACCTGCAGCCATTGAGTCACCTTCACGGAATACCGAGAAGTTAAGCTGCATACATTGTTGTAGGTCTTTTTTGATTTGAACTGGATCTTCACCTTGGCCAGCCGTTGAATTTTCCCAACGATTGTAACGTGCAAGAGACGCTTCTAAGTCTGATTCTGAAGCAGCTTTAGATATTTCAACGTCATTTAGGTACTTACCTAAGAAGTTACCCGCAGCACGACCAAACACAACTAAATCAAGTAATGAGTTACCACCTAAGCGGTTTGCACCGTGTACAGATACACAGGCAATCTCACCTACTGCAAATAAACCTTGAACTACTGTTTCGTTGCCTTGAGCATCGATTTGTAGCGCTTGTCCATTTACATTAGTAGGAACACCACCCATCATATAATGACACGTTGGAATTACTGGAATTGGCTCTTTTGCAGGGTCAACGTGAGCAAATGTTTTAGCAAGGTCACATACGCCAGGAAGACGTAAGTTAAGTGTTTCTTCACCTAAGTGGTCAAGTTTTAACTTAAGATGTGGACCCCAAGGACCATCACAACCACGACCTTCACGGATTTCAGTCATCATTGAACGTGCAACAACGTCGCGAGACGCTAAGTCTTTTGCGTTTGGTGCGTAACGTTCCATGAAGCGTTCGCCATCTTTATTTAAAAGATAACCGCCTTCACCACGACAACCTTCAGTTACTAGCGTACCAGCACCTGCGATACCCGTTGGGTGGAACTGCCACATTTCCATGTCTTGCATAGAAATACCAGCACGTGTTGCCATACCAACACCGTCACCAGTGTTAATGTGAGCATTAGTGGTTGATGCGAATATACGACCTGCACCACCAGTAGCTAATACAACAGCTTTAGATTTGAAGAAGGTAACTTCACCTGTCTCAATCTCAATTGCAGTACACCCTACCACATCACCATTATCGTTTTTAACTAAATCAAGTGCATACCATTCAGAGAATACATTTGTTTTGTTTTTAACGTTTTGTTGATATAGAAGGTGTAATAAAGCATGACCAGTACGGTCAGCAGCTGCTGCAGTACGTGCGGCTTGTTCACCACCAAAGTTTTTCGATTGACCACCGAAAGGACGTTGGTAAACACGGCCATTTTCAAAACGAGAAAATGGTAAACCCATGTTTTCTAATTCGGTAATCGCTTCTGGGCCAGTTTGACACATGTATTCAATAGCGTCTTGGTCACCGATAAAATCGGAACCTTTAACGGTATCGTACATATGCCATTCCCAGTTGTCTTCGTGTGAATTACCAAGCGCTACTGTAATACCACCTTGTGCAGATACAGTGTGTGAGCGAGTTGGAAATACTTTAGAAATTAATGCACACGTTTTGCCAGATTCAGTAATTGCTAAAGCAGCGCGCATACCTGCACCACCTGCACCAATTACTACGGCGTCAAATTCACGAACAGAATATTTCACTTAAACACCCCATAATACAATTAGACCAATAGCTACGTACGCAACGGCCATTAGGTTTAATATAAAACCTAAAACAGCACGTAACTTCGCACACTTAACATAGTCTGTAAGAACTTGCCAAAGGCCAATGCGGGTATGAACCATAACGCACACAAGGGTAATTAATGTAAACCCTTTCATTGCTAGGTTAGAGAAGAGGCCTGTCCAGGCTTCGAAAGTGACTTCTGGCGTCGCTAAAAAATAGCCGATAATAAAAATCGCATAAGCGCTGATTATTAATGCCGTGGTACGTAAAGATACGAAATCTTGTACACCATCACGTTTAAGAGTTGCTTGATTTAAAACCATATCCACACCCCTGCCAATACGGCAAACACAACACCAAGAGCCATTGAAACTTTAGCGCTGAGGTTACCTGATTCGAGTTCTTCCCAATGTCCCATATCCATAATCATATGACGGATACCACCAATAAGATGATAACCTAATACAGAAACAGTGCCCCAAGCTATAAATTTGGCAATGAATCCGTTAAACAGACCCTTGACGAATTCAAAACTTTCAGCTGAAGAGAGAGACTCAGACCAAGCCCAAATGACAAACGTTAAAGCAAAAAATAATGCAACACCGGTGACGCGGTGAAATATTGACGCTTTAGCCGTTGCCGGCATAGATATAGTTGTTAGATCTAGATTTACAGGTCTTTGCTTTTTCACAGTTACTTGCCCATCTTGCTCGCAGTGGAGCTCATCTACTTGCTTTTCTAAAAACCCACCAAATATTACTGGTGGAACTATCAAAGTAAACGTATTAAAACAGTTAAAGTTCACATTTAAGCAAAAGTTAAGCTGTAAAAAAATGTTTACCCAAATACAATGCGGTTTAAAACCACTGTTAGTATATATACCCACAGGGCTTTTTACAATTCTTGTTTATTTATAGATGTTTGCGAATTAGCCAATGGTATTATATTTAATTAATACAGAATATTTATTATACATATATGCATAATGTTTATAAAAATTGACTTTACACCCTCTTTCACGTTAAAATGCAAAGATGTGCTTAAAACAGATTTCAGAACTTTAAAAATCTAAAAATCAGAATAGATATCTTAATAGGAGATACATAACGATGGCAGATAAAAAAGCCACAGTCCAAATTGATGGACTAGATCCAATCGAACTTCCAATTTATCAAGGCACTGCTGGCCAAGATGTAATCGACGTACGAACGCTCGGTTCACATGGTCACTTTACTTATGACCCAGGTTTCATGTCGACTGGTTCTTGTGAATCTGCAATCACCTACATTGATGGTGGTAAAGGCATTTTACTTCACCGCGGTTACCCAATCGAACAATTAGCTGACGACTCAAACTACATTGAGTTATGTTATTTACTGTTAAATGGTGAATTACCTTCTAAAGAACAATACGAAGTTTTTAAGAATGAAATCACTACAAGCACTATGCTTGACGAGAAGATTGCTAACTTTTTCCAAGGTTTCCGCTTTGACGCTCACCCAATGGCAATGCTTTGTGGTGTAGTGGGTGCGTTATCATCTTTTTATCATGAAGACCTTGATATTACTGATGCAGAACAACGTAAAACAAGCGCAGTTAAGCTAGTTGCTAAGTTACCAACTATTGCTGCAATGGCTTATAAAACAAACATCGGCCAACCGTTTGTATACCCACGTAATGATTTAAGTTATGCAGAAAACTTCTTACATATGATGTTCTCTGTACCTGCTGAAGAATATAAAGTTAACCCTATAACAGCTAAAGCAATGGATAAAATATTCATGCTTCATGCTGACCATGAACAAAATGCATCAACGTCTACAGTACGTCTTGCAGGTTCATCTGGTGCTAACCCATACGCTTGTATTGCTGCTGGTATTGCTTCTCTTTGGGGCCCTGCTCACGGCGGCGCTAATGAAGCATGCTTAAACATGTTAGAAGAAATCGGTTCTGTTGACCGTATCGATGAATATGTAGCAAAAGCTAAAGATAAAGCTGACCCGTTCCGCCTTATGGGCTTTGGCCACCGTGTTTACAAAAACTTTGACCCACGCGCTACAGTAATGCGTCAAACGTGTCATGAAGTTTTAGCTGAGCTTAATATCCAAGATCCATTGCTTGATATTGCAATGAAACTTGAGAAAATCGCGCTAGAAGACCCGTACTTCGTAGAGAAGAAACTTTACCCTAACGTAGATTTCTACTCAGGTATTATCTTAAAAGCGATTGGTATTCCAACAAGCATGTTCACTGTTATTTTTGCAATGGCACGTACTGTTGGTTGGATCACTCACTGGGACGAGATGTTATCTCAACCTGGTCATAAGATAAGCCGCCCTCGTCAGCTTTATACTGGTTACACTGCACGTGACTACGTATCAACTGATAAGCGCTAATCCGCTTTAGTATTGTTTGAATATTTTAAAAGGCCGCTTTGCGGCCTTTTTTATTATTTGTTACTTGAGAATAATAAAAAAGTGTCTACAATTCTCGCCTTAAAATGACTACATTGATGAAGCTAATGACTGTTTTAGAGTTTGACATAAATAAAATTCGAAGTGACTTCCCTACCTTAAATCAAACTATAAACGGCTACCCGCTTGTTTATTTAGACTCAGCTGCAACCTCGCAAAAGCCTCAATCAGTTATTAATGCAATTACTGAGTTTTACACTTCTCAAAACGCAAATGTACACCGTGGCCGTCACTCGCTCAGCGAACAAGCTACTAATTTATACGAGCAAGCACGAGATAAAATGGCTCAGTATTTTAATGTGTTCAGCCACGAGATTGTTTGGACAAAAGGCGCTACAGAGGCAATAAACTTGGTCGCTAACGGCTTAAAAAAGCGTTTAGATAAAAGTCATACCATAATGATATCTCCACTTGAGCATCATGCAAACATAGTGCCTTGGCAAATAGTGAGTCAACAAACAGGTGCTAAATTAGTATCGCTGCCGCTTAATAAAAACGGCACGCTAAACACACAAGAATGCTGTGAATTTATAAAAGAAACAGAACCTGCTTTATTAGCTATTACACAAGCATCGAACACACTCGGTAATATCACTGATTTAAAGCCACTAATTGTAGCTGCAAAAGAGGTGAATTCAGTTGTTTTAGTCGATGGTGCGCAAGGTGCACTGCATTTAAAACCTGATTTACGGGAATTAAACTGTGATTTTTATGTCTGCTCAAGCCATAAAATGCTTGGTCCAACAGGCTTAGGTGTACTTTATGGTCGATATGAGGAATTAAACGCCTTAGATATATATCAATCAGGCGGTGAAATGATCGATAAAGTATATTTAACCCACAGTACTTATCGCCCAGCACCTGCAAAATTTGAAACCGGCACACCGAATATTTCCGGCGTTTTAGGCTTTAGTGCTGCATTAGACTATTTAAATGAATTAGACCACGGTAAAATTCAGCGCTACGAGCAAAAATTATTTAATTATGCAGCAAAAAAATTGGTAATGATTGAGGGTATTACAATGTATAGCAACCTATCTGACAATATTGGTACGCTCTGTTTTAACTTTAATAATGAACATCCTTACGATTTGGCAACTTTACTTGACGGATATGGGGTTGCAGTAAGGAGCGGACACCATTGTACACAACCTTTAATGGCACATTTAGGCGTTAATGGAACAGTTAGAGCTAGTTTAACCTTTTACAATACCTTTGAAGATGTAGATGTATTTATCCATTCGCTTAAAAAATGTATCGCTTTATTGGATTAAACGTCACTTTAATAGAATTAATTAGGATAACTCATGACAAATACGTTTAAAAAAGTCACTGAATCTATAAAAAATGCACCCGCTTGGCAGCAAAAATATCGTGAAATAATGCTGTTGGGTAAAACATTACCTATATTACCAGAATCGCTGAAAATTGATGATGCCCTTGTACCAGGCTGCGAAAGTAAAGTGTGGATGTTTGTAGAGTTTGATTTAACAGAGAGCTCTTTAGTCGTTATAGGTGACTCAGATACACGTATTGTAAAAGGCTTACTAGCCTTAATATTAGCGCTGTATAACGGTTTAACACCAGAGCAGGTAATTAAAATTGATGCGTATGAAGAGTTTGAAAAATTAGGCTTAATTAGTCACTTAAGCCCTTCTCGTGGCAATGGAATTAAAGCCATGATTGAAAAAATAAAAACCATGGCACAACAAAAAGTGCTCTAAGCTCTATCACAATCAAGCGTTGTAAGTAGACGCTGCTTTTTATCCAAATATTTTCGAACAGCTTTTGCCGCAACAAAAAAGCCGAAGCTTCCTGTGATCATAGTCACAGATCCAAAACCATTATTACAGTCCATATTCATCGAGCCATCAGCACTTTGCTTAGCATGACATACACTGCCATCGCTTCCTGGGTAAACCAATTGCTCTGTTGAGTAAACACAATCAATATTGAACTTACGCTTAGGGTTATTACTAAAATTATACTGCTTGCGCAAAATATAGCGCACTTTTGCAAGTAATGGGTCTTGCGTAGTTTTAGCTACATCACCAAAAGTTATTTGGCTAGGATCAGTTTGCCCGCCAGCACCACCGGTTGTAATTATAGGGAGTTTATTACGTTTACAATGCGCTATTAATGCCGCCTTTTCTTTAACTGCATCAATACAATCAATCACATAATCAAAACCTTGAATATGTTCTTGAATATTATCAAGTGTAATAAAATCATCTATTACATTAATTTGGCATTCTGGGTTAATAAGCTCGCAGCGCGCTTTCATTGCATCGACTTTAGCTTGACCAATAGTGCCCGTTAACGCATGAATTTGCCTATTTACGTTAGTGGCGCAAATATCATCCAAATCAATCAATGTTATTTTACCAACACCAGTACGCGCGAGCGCTTCAACCGCCCAGCTTCCTACACCACCAATACCTACTACACAAAAGTGTGCTTCTTGAAGCCAATCAAACTGTTGATGACCATATAGACGTTTGATCCCGCCAAAACGTATATCTGTAACTTTTTCGCTCATTTACCAATCCAGTTGCCATGGCGATTGCCATGCTTGAAAATCTTGATGTTTAATTAACGCCAAATACTCATCACCACTATCGGGTAATAAAGTTAGCTGTATTTGTTCACCTTGCCATAAAAAGCTTAACGCATATGCATGTAAATAGGTACGATTTGAAGGCGTGCCTGAATACATTGCATCGCCAAAAATAGCTGCGCCCACACTTTTTAGTGCCACTCTTAATTGATGCGTCTTTCCTGAATAAGGTTTTAAAATATACCCTCTAAATCCTGGCTTATAACTCAGAGAATAGAATCGGGTGATTGCAGGGTTAAGTGTACTCGTTAGTAACTTAAATGAGCCACGGCGAGATTTAGCCATATCGCCTTTTATCCACCCTTGCTTCTTTTTAGGTTTAGCATCACTAATCGCTAAATAAAATTTATTAATCGCATGCTCAGTAAACATAACAGTAAAGGCGGCTGCAGAGGCTTTGTTTCTTGCTAAAATAATAAGCCCTGATGTCACTTTATCTAAACGATGAACGGCATAAAGCTTTTGCGATAATTGTTGTTCGGCTAACACAACAAAACCAGGCACCTCTTCTGAATGAAAATTAAGACCTGCTGGCTTTTCTAAAATATAAAAATCGTTATGTGTATAAACAACGTTTAATATCTTACTTACTTGCTCACTCACACGTTTTTACTTTTAATATGCGCTATCACTTTAGCTAAGTCATCGGGCGTATCGACACCTGCATGGGGAGCTATTTGAGCTTGTTCTATTTTGATTTTATAACCATGATACAAGACACGTAACTGCTCAAGCGATTCAAGCAATTCAAGTGGTGATACACTCAGTTCTATATATTGTTTAATAAAACCCGCTCTGTACGCATAAATACCTACATGGCGTTGGAACGGTGATAAATTAAGAGCCGTGCTATCATCCATCATTGTATTTCTATCAAACGGTATACTTGCACGAGAGAAATACAGGGCATTTTTATTTATATCACTCACCACTTTAACGGCATTAGGATTAAATACTTCATCACGCTCTTCAATAGCAACACTTAACGTTGCCATTGGTGCTGTTGAATCACTTAATAGTGCAGCAACTTGAGATACGTTTTCTGGTGCAAGTAATGGCTCATCGCCTTGTACGTTAACCACAATTGTATCGTTATCAAGTTCAAGTAAATCAACTACTTCTGCTAACCGTTCAGTACCAGACTGGTGATCTTCGCGAGTCATTACTACGTCGCTAGTAAATAAACTTACTGCATCAAATACTTTTTGATGATCGGTTGCTACAATAACTTTGCTAGCCCCTGATAAACATGCTTTTTCGTAAACATGTTGAACCATTGGCTTACCGCATATATCGGCAAGTGGTTTTCCTGGTAGTCGGGTTGATGCAAAACGCGCAGGTATAACAACTACGAATTCCACTTTTTCAACCTCTTCTAAAGATAACTCACGCGCTTCATTTTCAAGCAATACTGGAATATCATCTTTTACAGGATAAGCAAGTTTAGCTGCCGTGCTAATTAGTTCGTTATTTTCTCTATCAAAACGTAATTTACCCTTGCCTACTGGGCAAGCAATTATCTCGAGTAGTTTTGTATCAAAGGCCATTGAGTATTCCTTTTTCTTTTAATAATGAATTTAGTTTATTTATAACGCTATCGGTAGGTTGTGCATCTACTGGTAAATAATACCAATTAAGTTTGGCAAAGGGCTGACATTTAACGGCGTCTTTTTCGGTCATTATAATGTAATCATCGCCAAACTGGGCAAAATCATCGGCTGTATAAGCATAGTGATCTTTAAAATGATGAGTCGATAATAACGTAATGCCTTGTGTTTCAAGTGAGTTTTCAAACCGTTTAGGATTACCAATTGCACTTATTGCATGTGCATGAGTCACTGTGTGTTTTACATCATCACTTGAATTAACTAATCGTAAGTTACTTACTTTTAGCGTGTAGCTATTATTAGCCTCACCACCATTTTCAATTACTATATCCACATTTTGTAAGCGTTTAGTTGTTTCGCGAAGTGGCCCTGCTGGCATAACAAAGCCATTACCAAAACGGCGTTCACTATCAACAATACAACACTCAATGCTACGTGGCATTTTATAATGCTGCATTCCGTCATCAGAAATAATGACATCTAGCGTATAGTTATTTTCTAATAAATCGATATTGTGTTGTCTATTAGGACCAACCGCTATTGGGCATTTTAAACGGTGGTATAAAAGTACAGGCTCATCTCCAGCCTGTTGGGCGTTAACAACTGAAGTGACTAACAGCGGGTAATTATCTGATTGCCCACCGTAGCCTCTACTAATAATACCCACTGATAAACCTTGCTCGGTCAAATACTCATACAACCACAAAACAAAAGGTGTTTTACCATTGCCGCCTACACTTATATTGCCGACTACAATAACAGGCGTTTTACACTCAAACGCTTTAATTATTTTAGCGCTGTACAAGCATTTTCGAAATGTCGATACAATCCAAAACAGAGCACTCAATGGTAATAACAATAAAGTAATTAGACTAAATGGTTTATACCAACTTTGTTCTATTTTGCTCACGCCTGATCACCAAACTGCATTTTGCATAGGGCTGAATACGTACCGTCATTTGCTAATAAGCTATTGTGATCGCCACTTTCTATTACACGACCGTTATCAATAACATAAATTCGGTCACTGTTTTCAATAGTAGATAAGCGATGCGCAATAACAATTGAGGTTTTGTCTTTCATTAGCGTTTCTAACGCTTGCTGAATAAGCTTTTCAGACTCTGTATCAAGTGCTGATGTTGCTTCATCTAAAATCAAAATAGGTGCATCTTTTAATATTGCACGCGCTATCGCTATACGCTGGCGTTGACCACCAGAAAGCATTACGCCATTTTCACCTACCATGGTGTTTAATTGTTCTGGAAGATCTTTAACAAACTCCCAAACATGCGCTTGTTTTGCTACTTGTACTAATTCGTCATTAGTTACATCATGCTTTATGCCATAACAAATATTGTTGGCAATCGTATCGTTAAATAACACGACTTGCTGAGAAACCAAAGCAAATTGGCGACGCAAATCTGTTAATTTATAATCCTGCAGGGCTATGCCATCAAGTAATATTTCACTCGGCAGATCTAAATCATAGTAACGTGGTAATAAATTAGAAATAGTTGATTTACCCGAGCCTGAGCGCCCTACTAAGGCAATACTTTCACCCGCTTTAATCGTTAGCGACAAATCGTTTAATACGGCTTCATCTTTAGTTGGGTACTTAAAGGTTACATTTTTAACTTCAATTAACCCTTTAACTTTATCAACAGCGACTGTGCCAGTATCTTTCTCTACATTTTCATCAAGTATTAAAAATATACTTTGAGATGCAGAAATGCCACGTTGCATATCGCTATTAACATTAGCCAATTGTTTAAGTGGGCGCAGCAACATCATCATTGATGATATCAAAACAACAAAATCCCCAGAGCTTATAGTATCAATCATAGAAGGCATCGATACCACCCATAAAATAACAGCCATAGCACTTGCGGCGAGTATTTGAATAATGGATACACTTAAGGCTTTTGTCGCATCCATTTTAATACGCTGCTGACGGTTATGATTATTAATTTTAGAAAATTTATTTATTTCTTGCTCTTGTCCACCAAACCCGTGAATTACTTTATGTCCGCTAAGCATTTGTTCAGTGCTACGTGTAACCTGCCCCATAGCTGATTGGATACTTTTAGAAATATGGCGAAAACGTTTCGATACAACCGCTACAATAATAGCGACAAGAGGGATGATGACTAGAAATATAAGTGAGAGCTTCCAACTGGTATAAAACATTACACCAAGTAAAAAGACGACAAAGGCCCCTTCACGTACAACAATAAGTAGCGCTTTAGTTATTGCTTGTTGAACTTGCTCTGTGTCAAAAGTGATTTTTGAAATTAAATCGCCCGTAGAGTTTTTGTCATGAAAAGAAACGGGTAAATGCAATATGTGCTCAAATAACTCTTGGCGTAAAGATCGTACAACTTGTGAACCTACATAGCTTAAACAATACGATGACATAAAATTAAAAATACCACGCCCAATCACCAGTGCAATAACAACAAATGGAGCATACTTTAATACATCGCTGTTTCGTTGGTTCAAACCTTCATCAATAAATGGTTTCATTAATTGAATAAATAGCGCGTCCATTCCTGAATAGCCAATCATTCCTATAATAGCGACGAAGGCTACACTCTTATATGCACCGACGTAAGAAATTAACCGTTTATAAATTTGTGTAGTACTTTGATCCATAACACTCTCTTCATACAATTACAGACTCTATTGTATCCTTAGGGAAACTAAAACAAAACGTCAATTTTTGATAAACCAGTAACTTTCATCCTCTCGAGCCGCTTTTACTCGAACATTATCATTGTAAAATTCAATACTTATTTGTCCTTGTTGACCTGTCACATATTGAGTTGCATTTATTTTTTCGTAACGATCAACAACCTCCTCCTTCGGGAAGTGCCATTGTCCTTTGTAAGCACTAGAATGAATAACAATTTTAGGATTTACAGCACTTATAAACTCATTACTAGACGATGTATCGCTACCATGATGTGGGCTTAGCATAACGGTACTTTTTAAAAAATAGTTCTCTTGCAATAATTGCAACTCTCGTTGTTTAGATATATCACCCGTTAATAAAACACTGTGGGTTTTATCAGCAACACGAATAACGCATGAATCATCATTCTCATTTTTGAAGTTTAACGTTTTAAAGCTTTCAATTTGAAGGCCAAAAATATCTATTTTGGTTACTTTGCAAGTGTCTTGTAAGTTATGGGGATGAAATGTGGTAAAACGAGTTTCGTAGCCTGCTTTTATAAAATGCTCTACCCCCGCATGATCGTTATCTTCATGACTTAAAATAGCTGTTGATACAGTAAGATTGTTTGACTCAATAAAGGGCAGTAAAATACTACGGGTACGACTAAAACGATTGAAATAACTAGGCCCAAAATCATAAATTAGTGCATGTTTATCTTTTTCTATTAGCACCATTAATCCATGTCCTACATCAAAAACATGTAATTGCCATTTTGGCTTATCCACTATTAAGTAGTTAAACAATATGACACTTAATGGAACACCTGCTAGCCATTTATATGGTACTAAATAAAAAATCGAAATAGTAATGTATGAAAAAACAACAACAATAGCGTCAATATTACCTATATTTAACCAACGAATATAACTAGGTATTTTCAATAGCCATTCGAATAAATAACTTAAGCCTTCATCAAAAACACTAATAATCATGCCTATATCAAGTAAGCTGCTAATAAATGTGATAATAATTAGACAAGGCATAACGACTAAAGAAAGTAATGGGATAGCAATTAAGTTCAGTACTAAACCAACTAAGCTCACGCCATTAAAGAAGTATAATGAAACTGGTAATAAACCAATAAATAAAGCAATTTGAACGACAGTTAATGCAACGACCTTATTTAGAAATGATGTATTAAAAACCGGTATTTGCTTAACAACTAGAAATATAATAACCACAGCAATAAACGAGAAATACAGCCCAGCGTTTAATACATTAAAAGGATTAATTATAAGCAGAATAACAAGTGCATATAAAATACTTCGCCAACGTAATGGTTGTTTTGCCAAAAAGTAGAGTGCTAAATAACACCCAAGCATGATTAAGGCGCGTGTAGCTGAAACTAAAAAGTCACTCAAATATACATAGAAAAACGATCCAATAAAGCCAACTAGACTATAAATAACAGACAGGTTTTTAGTCTGCTCACCAGCGTATTTTATTTGTTTAAATAAAAATCGCGTAATTACATAGCAAAAACCAAATATTAACCCGATGTGTAATCCGGATATTGCCAGTAAATGGCTCAACCCCAATGATTGCATTAATTGCTTATCTGTAAAGCTCATTAACGACTTATCACCCGTTAATAGTGCATAATATAGCCATCTAAGTTTTGTATTACTGTAAGTCCTTTTTATATATTCCCTATAATTTATAAGGTGGTTGTGTTTTTTTATTACGCGCAACAATAAGTTCTTTATTGAGTATTTTTCCTTTAAAAAATATTCGTTGTGTAAAAGCATATCTCTCGTTATCAAATACATTAAAATTTTTAGTACTTCGAAAGTTTTTTATAGCTATTGTTGCTTTAAAAGTATCACCAACAAAAAGTATTTGTTCAGAATTCACACTCAGCATTGCACTCGGTGCCCTAAAATATGCGTATTGAGCAGTATCAAATTCTATTATTTTTACTCTTATGTATTGAGGTTGCTTATTTGAAATTATATCTTCGACAATTAGCTCAGTTGCATATGCATACTTTTCATCCTGTTTTGGGCTTTCAAAATTATAAAAAGTATAATAATGCAGTGATACACAACAAATAGCGCAAATAAAGCCTAACAATACATTTAAAAACGGCTTAAAATACAAACTCACAATAAGGACTGATATTGTGAATATTATAAATTCGAGAGTTTGATAATAAAATACGGTTGCGATACAGCCAATTACAAACCCAAGACTTATCCACACTGATGTAAATGGTTGCTTTAAATGGCTAAAAAAACGATCCAAAGATTTTTACCTGATCCAAATAAAATTAGACATCATAAATATCTAAGAATTTTTGGGCACCTTTTGCAAGATGCAAATCTTTGGCACTTAAATAGACGGTCCGCTCGAGGAGCATTTGCTGTTGGGCTATTTTTTGCTTTCATCCCTGTTCCCTTTCAAATGGTCTTAGCCGCAGCTGGAGCTATAGTATTTAGAGTTAACTTACCTATTTCGGTTGCTTTAGTTTGGCTTACAAATCCATTAACTATGCCCCCTATATTCTACGGTTCGTATTTAGTTGGTACATTAATTTTAAACCAGCCAGAGCAACACTTTGCCTTTGAACCTAGCTGGGCTTGGTTTCTAGAAAGTATAGAAACCATTGGACCCGCTTTTTTAATTGGCTCATTGGTATGCGCCTCTATCGCGAGCATAATTGCTTACTTTAGTATAGATATTATTTGGCGACGTTCGGTAGTCAAAGCGTGGGCAACACGCAACAAATAACCAAATATTTATAAGCTCTAATTACTATAGACGAAAAAAATCCCAACTTAATGAAGTTGGGATTTTTTTATGCGAATCACTTTAGTTAATTAAAAACGGAATATACGTCTTATGCCAACTAAGGGGAGTAATAATAATGTGAACCAAGGAAAGCTCGCAGAGTTACGTTCATAAACTTCTGCTTCAGGAGGTGCACAGTTTTCAACTTTACCATTAGCAATAGGAGTTAACTTTTACTGCAACTGCGACACTTTCAAATTCAATATTGCCTTCAATATCAGTAACAATTCCACCTAACGAATCACGTTTTTCAACTGTTTTGGTTGCTACACCAAAAATCTCATTATTTTCGTTAATTACTTTAGCTTCAGCCATTGTATAAGCATAATTTGTCTCACCATCAGTTTCATAGCATGGTAATAAGTCATTTAGGTTGGTTATTTTATCTTCGCCAATCTTATATACAAATGCCTCTTTACGACGTGAGCTATCTGAAACACCTACCTCACCTTCCCCAACAATATAACCTTGGCTATTTATATCATTACCATAAGAACTTGAACTAGAAAAATAGTCAGTAGGAAATACCGTATTGCCTGTTGCTATATCATGATAAAAAAACTTATTTCGAAGTGTTCCTTCAATTCGTTTAATAGCATAACCCGTAATAACATCATTATTACTTATTGCTAATGCTTTACCGCCTTGCCAATCATCTTCTTGATTTATAAAATCAACTACCGCACCATCTTTATAATAAACGGGCATGGTTAATATAATGTCATCATCTTTGTAGTATCGCGTATGCGATGAACCTACAGCAACACCATTACTATTAACCGCAAGTGCAGTACTTATAAATGCATCATCTTCAGTTTCACCTTCATCAGGTGTCAGTGCTAAACCAAGCTCTTCGACAGAAGTAATATTTAACGATTCATCAAGTTCCCATTTTACAGCACGCTTATTAAATAAGCCTCGTGATATATTAGAATTTAATAAATTAACACATACTGATATAGGTTCATCTTCATTATCACAACTATCTTCAATATTTTCTAACCTATCCGCTGGAATATCTATTGATATATTTCCAACAACCGTGTATCCGCTGTTTGTCTTTATAATATCGTTAGCACGACTTGTACCGCCATGTTCATTAAACTCAGGGATTAACGGAACTTGTAAACCATCTGCGCCAATTACGATGCCTCGTTCAATAAATTCATGAGTGAACCATGTTTCAGCTTCGTCATCTCCATCAGGAGTGAATAAAACTTTATCGTAGGGTGCACTGCCCCAACCAACTGAAACACCATCTTCGCTAACAGCATTATACAAATTCGTAGTAGAGCGCGTTAATCCATCGTAATCAACTGAAGCTATATCAAATAAAGGCTGCTCTGTTAAAGTAGAATCATTAAAATTAACGCCTATTAATGAACTTATTTTCTGATACTCAAAATTTGTAGAAATCGATGATAAAAAGCTAATCATAAAACTATGAGCGTCAGAGTTAGTCGCAACAGCATCATTGTTTTCGATATCATCAAGCGTAAAGGTAATTACTTTATCGCTTAACTCAAATGCATCTTCTGTATTACTGTAACTATTCTTGATAATACTTTCTGAAAAATCTATATAGCTTGTATCAATTGGTAAATTATATAAACCATTAGCGACACCAATAATATGGCCGCTTTCACTAACATCGGTAACGTAAGAGTGTTTAGCGTTTTCAGAAGACCCTAACTCAGTTAATTGATATGTCGCACTTATTGCTGAAGTGCTTAATGTCGCTAAAATACTGGCAGCGAGTAATTTATATTTCATTTTAGTCCTTACTACTGATTCTGTAATTCTTCAAGTTCTTCCCAGCGCTCAAGGGCAGCTTCAAGGTCAGACTCAAGTTGTGCTAAATGGTTCAATGCTTTAGTTGTTACATCACTCTCTTGTTTAAAAAAGTCTGCGTCACTCACTACAGCTTGTTGAGCTTCAATTTCAGCTTCTAGTTTTTCCATTTTATTCGGTAGTTGCTCTAATTCAAGTTTTAATTTGTAAGAGAGTTTATTTGTCTTAGCTGCAGGTTTGGCAGCTGGAGTTACTACTTTTTCAACTTTTTTTACTGGTTGTTGCTGAATTTTTTCTTGTTCAGCTAAGTAACTAACATAGGCTTCATAGTCGCTATAACCACCAACGATATCTGTTACTTTACCATTGCCTTCAAATGCCCATACACTAGAACATGTATTATCAATAAATTCTCGGTCATGGCTTACAATCAGCACTGTACCTTGGTATTGATTAATAATGTCCTCGAGTAACTCTAACGTTTCAATATCCAAGTCATTCGTTGGCTCATCAAGAACAAGTATATTAGATGGTTTTAAAAACAGTTTAGCTAATAGCAGTCTATTTTTTTCACCACCAGAGAGTGCTTTAACCGGTGTACGAGCGCGTGCTGGCGGGAATAAAAAGTCTTGCAAATAACCTAAAACATGACGTGAACGACCGCCCATCATCACTTCTTGTTTACCTTCGGCAACGTTATCTTGAACTGTTGCTTCTTCGTCAAGTTTTTCACGGTACTGATCAAAATAAGCAAATTCTAAATTAACACCTTGCTTAGTTATGCCGCTATCTGGTTCTAAATCACCAAACATTAGTTTTAATAGTGTTGTTTTACCAATACCATTTGGACCTACTAAGCCGATTCTGTCACCACGCATAACAAGTGTCGAAAAATCATCAGCAATAACTTTGTCTTTAAATGCATGGCAAAGGTGCTGAGCTTCAAATACTAATTTACCAGAGCGGTCTGCTGTTTCAATATTAAAGTCAGTTTTACCAACTTGATCAACACGTTGTTTACGCTCATTACGTAGCTGCTTTAACTCTCTAACACGCCCTTCGTTACGTGTTCTACGCGCTTTAACACCTTGGCGGATCCACGTTTCTTCTTCTGCTAAACGCTTATCAAATAATGCATTTTGCGCTTCTTCTACTTTTAAATCATGCGCTTTTTGCTCTAGATAAGTCGCGTAATCACCTGGGTACGAAATAAGTTTACCGCGATCTAAATCTAAAATACGCGTAGCAACAGCACGAATAAACGCACGGTCATGTGATATAAATACAATGCCGCCTTTAAATTCTTTTAAAAACTGTTCAAGCCACATGACACTTGCCATGTCTAAATGGTTTGTCGGCTCATCTAGTAGCAATAAATCAGGCTCACTTACAAGTGCACGCGCAAGTGCCACTTTGCGTAACCAACCACCAGAAAGGGACTCAAGTTTAGCCTCTGGCGTTAGTTCTAATTGTGTTAAGACTAATTGAATTCGGCTATCAAAGCGCCAGCCATCAGCGGCTTCAAGTTGGTTTGATAAACGTTCAAGCTTGTTTAATAACTTATCAGTACACTGTGTTTGCAATTCGTTACTAACATGATGAAAGTCAATGAGTAAGTTAGCAATTTCTGGCATACCTTGCGCAACGTAATCAAATACAGTGCCACTTGCACCTTTTGGTGGATCTTGCTCTAAGCGAGAAATTCGAATGCCACCGAGTTGATTTATTTCGCCATCATCTAAAACAACTTGTCCATCAAGTACTTTTAGCAGCGTTGACTTGCCCGCGCCATTTCGACCAACAACACACACTCTTTCGCCACTTTCTATAACCGCATCTGCTTTGTTAAGCAAAGCATGTGTACCAAAAGCAAGTTGTGCTTTTAAAATTCTAATTAAATCCATAGTTCTTATTTGCTCTTATTCTGCTTGTGCTAAAAATTCGCGCACAGAGTGTAAAGTAAAAGGCCAATATAATTTCTCGCCTTTTTCACTTTTTAATACAGGAATAGTAATTTGATACTCAGCAATAAGCTGCTCATCAGTCATAATATCGATTAGTAATAACTCACTGTTGTCATTTAGTACATCAGTGATAAGTTGCTCAGCTTGCTCGCACAAGTGGCAACCATCAGTATGATATAAAATCCATTTAGCCATGCGTAATTAGCCAGCTATTATGGATTTTTTTATTACGTTTGAAGTCTGGTGATAGTGTTTTATCTGAGATATTAACGGCTTTTAAACCTAAACCAATCAGGCCAACTTCATCCATTACAAAACCACGTTTGTTATTAGAGAAAATCAAAGTACCTGATGGACTTAAAATCTTTTTAACCCACGTTAATAATTTAATGTGATCGCTTTGCACATCAAACGCGTCTTTCATACGTTTTGAGTTTGAGAACGTTGGAGGGTCTAAAAATATCAAATCATATTGTGCTGTCGCATGCTCTAACCACTTTAAACAATCTGCTTGTTCAAAACGGTAACGTGTATTACTGATATTGTTTAAATCGAAGTTATCTTGGCCCCATTTTAAATAGGTTTTAGATAAATCAACTGTTGTAATTGCTTTAGCGCCACCAAGTGCAGCATGCACAGAGGCAGTACCTGTGTATGCAAACAAGTTTAAAAAGCGTTTATCTTTTGCATTTTCTTGAATATAACGACGCATTAAACGGTGATCTAAAAATAAACCTGTGTCTAAGTAGTCAAATAAATTAACTTTAAACTTAGCACCAAACTCTTCAACTACCATAGTTCGGTTTTGTTTAGACATGGCCGTATACTGGTCTTCACCCTTTTGCTTTTTACGCACTTTTACAGCAATATTTTCAGGCGAGATATCAAGTTGTTGCGAAGTCAATGTTATTACGTCTTGCAGGCGTTTTTCTGATGTTTTTTCATCAATTTCTTTAGGCGCTGCATATTCAAAAATAACCGCTGAATCACCGTAAATATCTACAGCAACATTGTACTCAGGGATATCCGCTTCATAAACACGATAAGCGTCTACTTTATTTTGTTTAAGCCAGTTTTTTAAGCCTTGCTTATTCTTTTTCAATCTATTTGCGAATGACGTAGAGCCTTCAAAATTAAGCGCTTTTTTATCATCGGTGGTCAAACTTACTTGCTTATCATCTAATTGATATAAGTTGAGTTCAACATCAAGTGGGCCATTTTTAAACTTATAACGCTTAAGACGCACAAGTTTTAAAAGTTTAAATAAGCTCTCGTCCATACCCAGTAAGGCAAGTTTCCAATGATTAAAGTGCTTTTTAAAGCCAACACCTAAATTACGGTGTAAATCAACAAGCTCAGCCATAGAACCAATACGCTCACCATAAGGTAAGTTTGAAATTACCACACCAGGTAACTTAGCAACGGCTGTAAGCTTAGTGGCATCACTTTGCTTAAACTTAATAACATCATCAAGCTCAGCCCGTTTGGCATTATCAATCGCTTTACTTAAAACTTGTTCATCGTAATCGTGGCCAATTAACCACAATTTAGGGTCGGTAATGTTAGCAAGTAACTCTTCTTTAAGTTCTTTAAACTTAGCGGCTCTAAAACTGGGTAAACGTTCAAAAGCAAAGCCTTCACGGAATAATCCCGGCGCTTCGTTTCGTGCCATGCCGGCCGCTTCGATTAAAATAGTACCCGCACCACAACATGGATCGAATAAAGGCTGTTTTACATTATCAAGCCAACCACTTCGCTTAATTAGTGCAGCAGCTAGGTGCTCTTTAATAGGCGCTTTACCTTGACCTTGGCGGTAACCACGTTCAGATAAACGCGGACCAGAGTAATCAATATACATTGATACGCCATAACGATTTAAACGAGCGACAACTCGTACGTTAGCGTCTTGTTTATCAACATTTGGGCGCTGTTCAAATAAATCATTAAAATAATCAACAATTGCATCTTTTATAACAAGACCAGAGAACTGTGTATTTTTTAGTGAGTCGTTAGTACCATTGAAATCAACTGCGAATGTTTGCGTTGGTCCAAACCATTCTTGCCAAGGTTGCGAGCGGGCAAAGTTATACAGGCTACTTTTGTCATCTACGCCTTCTTTTTCTTCAATAAGCATAAGCACACGCGTAGCAAAACGACTTGATAAACAAACCTTTTGCGCCAGTAATGAGTCAGCCTCAAAACGAACTGAACCCACAGTTTGCTTAGACACAGTTGCGCCAAGTTCTGTTAGTTCATCAACCAATAAATTTTCGATTCCGATAGAAGTAAGTGCGATAAATTGCAAAGTAATAACCCTTAATAGCTAATTGCGCAGGATTATAACATAGGTTGAGTGACATACACGCCATAAAGACACGCTTAAAAACTTAAATTTGATGAGGGTCTGTTGAACTTTCAAGGTTAAATTTACAGCAGTCTGTTTGGTATTTAGGCAAGGCAGAGCCTATGCAGTGTGGTCATTCCCCATAAATGGGCGATAACGTAGCATTAAAGCCAAACAGGCGCTGCCCAAACGGTTCTTCCTAGGGGCTATTTACTCTTTGTTGCCTAAGTGGGTGTAGGTAAGGGGCGTGAGCAGGACGCGGAAGCTTTGCTCGGTTTTACTTATTCTTACATGGATGTAAGCCAGTATGGTAACGAAGGAGCAGTTACCGAGCCCACTAGGTTACAAATCTCGCGCCGCGATTAAATAGCCCCTAGTTTGAACAAATTTCAATCCGCAAAGATCAGCAGACCTTAGGCGGTTTGACTTTGGTATTGCTGATTTAGGATGGGGTGGACTCGATTATTCAAAATACGGATTACTTCAAATTGTGCTAAAGATAAGTTTTCGTCCAATTTAAATGTTTCACTTAGATTCAAACAAATAGATGCATCAGAGCAGTGCTCTACAATTAAGAAATCACCCGATTGCGCTTTAGATGTTAATTTTATTATTGCCTCTACGCTTGGCTCTGTCCCGGTGTATTCTTCAAAAAACCAACTTTTTGCTAAAACGGGCTTTAAGTGATACTTAACAGCGGTCGCATTTAGCGATATTTGACAAACTTGAGCCGCAGTCCACAATTCAAATCCATCAAGGTAATTATAAACTTGCTCGTAAAATGCCGCATCTTCGAGGCTAAAGCGTGGATTCTTAAAAACAGAATCCGTTAACTGTCTTAACTTATAAGGCGTACATAATTGCATATCGTCATTTAAATCAAGTAATAAACGGTTTTTATCAGGACAAGCAATCCACTGCCATTGCTTTGATGCTTGTAACATTTACTCCTCCTTGGGTTTATTAAAATAATTAGACGTTGCTTAGAGTATAACGGCTTCTGACCATTTTTAAAATGCTTGCTTAGAACATTTATCGAACGATCAAAAGCTTAGATAACTGATCCTTATAAGCCGTTAACGATCGTCTTTACCAATTGTGGACCTTTGTAGATGAACCCAGTATAAACTTGAACTAAATTTGCGCCTGCATCTAACTTTTCTTTTGCAGATGTAGCATCGTCAATACCGCCTACTCCGATGATTGGCAACTTACCTTCTGTTAAACGCTTTAATTCGCTTACGACCTCTGTAGAGCGCATTCTAACAGGGTGACCTGACAAACCGCCGGCCTCTTCTGCATATTGCTGCCCCATAACTGCAGCTCGTTCAAGTGTAGTGTTAGTTGCAATCACACCATCAATTTTATTATTTAAAAGTGACTCACTTACTTGCTCTATTTGTATTTGATCCAGATCCGGCGCAATTTTTATCAGCATCGGAACTTGCTTATTGTGTTTAGCTGCTAGATCAAGTTGCTCGCTTTTAAGGCTTTGCAGTAAATCATCAAGCGCTGCACCATATTGTAAATCACGAAGTCCAGGGGTATTTGGTGATGAAATATTTACCGTAATGTATGAGGCATGCTCAAATACTTTACGCATACAATAAATGTAGTCATCTTTACCTTGCTCATTAGGTGTATCTTTATTTTTACCAATATTGATACCGAGTATCCCACTGTACTTTGCCGCTTTTACGTTAGCGATTAAGTTATCAACGCCTTTATTATTAAACCCCATGCGATTAATAATTGCATTTGACTCTGGCAACCTAAAAATACGAGGTTTATCATTACCCACTTGAGGGCGCGGTGTAACCGTACCGACTTCGATAAAACCAAAGCCCATTTGGCTAAATGCATCTATACATTCAGCATTTTTATCAAGCCCTGCAGCAAGCCCAACTGGGTTTTTGAATTCAAGGCCTAAAAAATTAACTGGTTTGTCTGCAATACTTTGCGACCAAGCGGCACTTAACGGTGTGTTAGCGAAGCGACGTAGGTTACTTAGAGCAAACTCATGCGCCCACTCCGCATCACGGGTAAACATAAAACGGCGAGCTAAATCGTAAAACATGAATATAATCCTCTATTAAAATACAGACAAAAAAATACCTCAGACAAGGCTGAGGTATTGTATAACAAAATAATCAATTCATTTATTTTTTGTGAAATAAAAACAAATGAAAGGCTAAATTATTTTCCTGAAGTATTACAATTATGGCTCAATAACATTAATTCACGAAGTGCTACAGAGAACTTAGCAAAATCATGACTTTGTGAAGTTTTAAATTCAGCCAACATCTGTTTCCAACGAAGTAATAATAACTCTTGGTTATCCATCCATTCATCTATTTGACTATCAACATCTTTTTCATCAGCTTCAAAGCTATTTAATACTACTTCAGCTAACGTACGTTGTTGCCAATCTAGCTCTTCACGGTAAGAAGAACGAGCAAGCGCTTGCCAATGGTTTGCAACCGGTTGATGGGTAATTTGATCTAAGAACCAATGCAGACCCATTCGCGCACCAAGTTTAAAGTACGTATTAGATACCATTGAGATACCTCGGCCCGAACTATTCGCAATTTCCGCTAAGTCCATTACCGAGAACAAACTTGATAATGCCACAATTCGCTTAGCGATAGCTTCCGGTACACCACTTTCAATTAGCTTATTAGCTTCTTGTACTATGCGATCATTTTCTTTCTCAACGATATAAGTATTTAAGTTTTCACTTAAATCTTTGAATGTTGGTGCAAAATACTCAATTCCTTGCTCAATCGTTTGCGCCTTATTACGATGACGTAAGAACCAACGTGTAGTTCGACGCACAGTACGACGAAGTTGGTAAAGCATCTCAGTTTGTACAGCTGCTGGAATCTTATTATCTAGTGCGCTTATAGAAGACCATGTATCGCGCATTTCAAAAATTTCACTGGCAATTGAATAACACATTGCTATTTCAGCTTCGCTTGCGCCAGTTTCTTCATGCATACGTACCATGAAGTTTAAACCCATATCATTAACGATATTGTTAGCAAGTTTAGTTGCAATAATTTCTTTACGAAGTGGATGGTTGTTCATCGCATCGTTAAACTTCTCACGTAATGGCCGTGGAAACGATTTAACGAGCAGCTGGCGGTAATATGGGTTTTCAGTAATTTCATCACTTACTAAAGACTCTTTTAATACCATTTTAGCGTAAGACACGAGCACTGAAAGCTCAGGGCGAGTTAAGTCTTTACCTGCGGCTGCACGTTCTGCCAATTCTTCATCACTAGGAATGAACTCGATAGCACGGTTTAGCTTGCCGTCTTTTTCAAGCGCATGAATAAAACGTATTTTTTCTTTAAGAGTAGACGTGCCCTTCGATTGCGTAATTGAAATCGTATGCGTTTGACGATAACAATCTTTAAGCACTAATTCAGAGACTTCATCAGTCATTGAATAAAGTAGCTCATCACGTTGTTTACGGGTTAAATCACCTTCCGCAACTAAGCCATTAAGTAAAATTTTAATGTTAACTTCGTTATCAGAACACGCAACCCCTACGTTATCGATAAAGTCAGTGTTGACACGCCCGCCTTTTGCTGCAAACTCTATACGGCCAAGTTGAGTTGCGCCTAAGTTACCGCCCTCACCTATAATTTTTGCACCCAACTCATTACCATTAATGCGAAGTGCATCGTTTGCACGATCTCCAACATCTGCATCAGTTTCTTTAGAGTTTTTAATGTACGTTCCGATACCGCCATTCCACAGTAAATCGAAGTTCATCATTAATGATGCTTTCATTAATTCGTTTGGTGTCATACTTGCTTTTTTAGTGCCAAGCATTTTTTTCATTTCAGGGCTTAATGTTATTGATTTAGCCGCGCGAGAAAAAATACCTCCACCTGCAGAAATAAGGTCTTTGTTATAATCTTCCCAAGATGAGCGCGGCATATTAAATAGACGTTCGCGCTCTGGGTAAGATGTCGCTGCATCTGGGTTAGGATCAATAAAAATGTGCATATGATTAAATGCAACTTGTAAACGAATATGTTTAGACAACAACATACCATTACCAAACACATCCCCTGCCATATCGCCTATGGCGACCACTGTAAAGTCGGTAGTTTGACAATCGATATCCATTTCACGGAAATGACGCTTAACTGATTCCCATGCACCTTTAGCAGTGATACCCATTTTCTTGTGGTCATAACCAACAGAACCACCTGAAGCAAACGCATCACCTAGCCAGAAGTTATATTCATTCGCAATACCATTTGCAATGTCTGAGAAGGTGGCTGTCCCTTTATCAGCCGCAACTACTAAGTAAGCATCATCTTCGTCATGACGAACAACATCTCGAGCTGGCACTATTTCACCACGTTCAATGTTATCTGTAATATCTAATAAGCCGCGAATAAATATTTTATAACATTCTTGGCCTTCTTTTATAAACGCTTCGCGTTCAGTCGGTAGCTGTTTACATACAAAACCACCTTTAGAGCCAACAGGTACAATTACTGTATTTTTAACTTGTTGCGCTTTTACCAGACCAAGGACTTCTGTACGGAAATCTTCACGACGATCAGACCAACGAAGTCCACCACGAGCCACCTTACCATAACGTAAATGCACGCCTTCAACACGTGGGGAGTAAACAAAAATCTCAAATGCAGGAAGTGGCAATGGTACATCAGGAATTAGACTAGGTTGAATCTTAAATGAGACATAAGATTTAAACTGACCTTGTGCATCTTTTTGATAATAATTAGTACGAAGCGTTGCAACAATCATATCAACGTATAAACGTATAATTCGGTCATCATCAAGGTTGGCAACATTTTCAAGTTCTAGGTAAATTTGTGCTATTAATTTCTCAAGTGTTTTAGCACTAGCCGGGGCTTTAATTGAGAACTTTTTAGCGAACAAATTAACTATTTGCGCAGCAATATTTGGGTAATTAGCAAAAGTACTTTCAATATACGTTTGCGAGAACGTAACACCAATTTGACGCATATATTTAGCATAAGCACGTAAAATAGAAGCTTCACGACCTGCTAGGCCACCCATTAAAACTAAACGGTTAAAACCATCGTTTTCTAGACGGTTGCCCCAAACATTTGTTAATGCAGCGCGAAAACGTGCTGAAATTTTATCAAAGTCAGCCATTCCTTTGCTGTCTATTAGCATAGAAAAATCCATGATCCAATTAATACGACCATCACTGGTTTTAACTGAATATGGCGTTTCGCCAACAACACGTAGACCAAAGTTTTCAAGCATTGGCATAACATCAGATAAATGAATTGGCTCATCTTTATGGAATAAGCTTAATCGTACAATATTGCTATTAGCTTCTTCTTGTGGACGATAAAACAACATTTCTAGTTTATTTTCGTCGGTCAATAATTCTAGTTTTTCAATATCTACAACTGCGGCACTGGGAAGCACTTCATCCTTATATGAACGTGCAAACGCATTACAGTATTTACGGTTTAAATCGTTACCGCGTGCTTCACCAGCTGATTCTAAAAGCGCAGACTGCAACTTGTCTTCCCAAGTACGCGCAGCTTCTATTAAATTATTTTCGATGTCTTTCACGTTATATTCAATATTGTTATCGGTCACACGAACAGTGTAATGGGTACGCGCCAGTGTTGACTCAGAAAAGTAAGTAGTAAATTCGACTTTGTTGTCAGAATTAAATGCGTTGCCTAAAATATCTTGCGTTTCACGACGAAGCGCTGTGTTGTAACGTTCTCGAGGAACATAAACCATACATGAGAAAAATCGGCCGTAAGCATCTTTACGTACAAACAAGCGACACATATCGCGCTCTTGTACTTGTAAAACCCCCATGGCAACTTCAAGTAGTTCGTTTTCACGCGCTTGAACTAGCTCGTCGCGGGGATAGGTTTCTAAAATATTTAAAACCGCTTTGTAAGCATGCGTGCCTTTAGCAAAGTCACATATCTCCATGATGCGGTTAATCTTACTCTTTAATACAGGGACATCCGCGGCGCTATTATTATAAAAACTTGAAGAAAACAACCCAATAAAACGGTCTTCGCCAATTACATTCCCTTCATCGTCAAAACGTTTTATACCAACATAGTCAATATAAGCGGGGCGATGTACACGAGAAAGTGAATTGGTTTTTGTTAAAATTAATAAATTACTGCTACGCGCTTCTTGGCGTGCTACTTCTGGTAATTCTGATAATAATCGTGTGTGTTCTTCAGTTGAATTTTTCATCAAGCCAAGGCTAGTGTCCATTTTGCCTTTTAATTGGTAGTCACCTTGCACAGGGCTTAATTCATATTCGCGATAGCCCATTAGTGTGAAATTATCTTTAACTAACCAATCTAAAAACTCTACCGTTTCGGCAACTTCGTTTTCATTTTTATTGTGGCGACGCTTAGGTAGCTCTTTGGTGACCGCAATTAATTTTTTACGAATAGGCTGCCAATCTTCAACTGCAACGGATACATCAACGAGTACTGATTCTAATTCTTTTTTGAAAGACTCAATTACAGAAGAATCTGTTTGACGATCAATTTCAATAAAGAAAACCGTTTTAGTCGACGTCGATTCTTGCTCTGCTTTTAAATTAGATAAACCCGATATTTTCGTGTTTTTGTCACGTCGAATTTTAAGTGGGCTATGAAGTAATAAGTGAGAGGCGATATTTTCACGAGTCATGGCCATACGCACTGAATCTACTAAAAAAGGCATATCTTTAGCAATAATTTCAACAATTGTATGTGATGACTGCCAGCCATCTTTAGCCACTTCGGGATTGAAAACGCGGATAACAGCATTATCAGTTGTATTCTTTTCTAGCGAATTCCAAAGGCTTAGTGCAGCGCCATATAAGTCACTATCGTTACGATTAGCCAAATCCTCTTTAGACATGTTGCTGTACAAGGCTTTGGCGAATTTTTCAACGAGTAACACATTATCAGCGTGAACTTTTTTTGGATCAGCTTACAAACATTATCTAGGATAACCGAGGCTTGGCCTTCATTTCGTGTCATTGTATGTTCCTTAATCTATTACTGCCTAGTGGCAGAATATTTGTACAGCCATTTATTAGCGTGGAGTCAGTTAAATTCTAACCCTTTTACAGCTAATAAACAGCCTTTTCGATGAAAACATTTTAAGCTTTTCAGCTATTTGGTCATCTATTCACAAATTATAGATATAAATGGCCATTACTGGCCATTAAGGAGCAAAATTATTCACTTTATTTCTTCTGGTCAGTCCAGAGTAAACTTCCAATCGCAGGTAATAACAGTACTGCACCTAACATATTTACTAAAAACATAAAGGTAAGCAGTATTCCCATGTCTACTTGAAATTTCAAATCAGAGAAAATCCATGTGCTAACACCAATTGCAAGCGTAATACCCGTAAATAACACGGCACTACCACGTTCAACCAATGCATTGCGATAAGCAACACTCAGTGGCACGTTTTGTTTAAGCTGCCCCATCATTGATGACAGGATATAGATGCCATAATCAACACCAATACCGACTCCTAAAGCAATCACCGGCAATGTAGAAACCGTTAAGCCTATTTCTAGTTGAACCATAAGTGCTTGAGCAAGTGTTGATACAATATAAAGTGGTAATACCACAGCAATCGTTGCTTTTACGCTTCTGAAACTTAATAAACATAAAATAATTACTGCACCATAAACGTATATCATCATTGGTATTTGTGCTTCAGATACTGACTCATTTGTTGCAGCCATTACCCCAACCGGCCCTGACGCTAATTTAAAGGCTAATTTATCAGTGCCCTCTTCTATTGAAAACTGTTTAACGTTTTCAATTACGCGGTCAATCGTTTGTGCTTTGTGATCATCTAAAAAGATAATAACAGGCATAACAGAACAATCACCATTGAGTAAACCCGTACTCGTTTCTACTCTTGAAGTGGATTGCACTAAACTAGCAGAATTTCGTGGAAGACTTTGCCACTTAAGGTTACCTTCGTTATAGCCTGCATTAACTGACTGCGCAACTGAACTCAAACTAACAACTGATTGCACGCCGGCTACATTTTCAACTTTATATTGAAAGCGACTAATACGCTCCATAACATCATGTTCAGTACACGCTGCAGGATAGGCCTCAACAATGACCTTTAAAATGTCAGATGAAATTGTATATTTATCTGATATTAAGAAAGTATCTTGATTATAGCGAGCGTCTTGATGAAGGGAAGGTGCTCCGGCATGTAAATCACCTATGCGCATTTTATCTGCTTGCCAATAGCCCAAAGCAAATAACACCAAAGTAAAGCCTATAATCATTTTAGCAACTTTAGGATCGGTTGCTTTAACGAGTATGTCACGAATCGCATCAAGCAGATTTGGTTTATCCGCATCACCTGATTGAATATGCACACTGCCTTCAAATTTCATGTAAGAAGCCCAAACAGGCAATAATATTAAATTAGTAAATATAATAACCGCAACACCTAAACTGGCTGTTATTGCCAGCTCACGGATAATACCAATATCAATAGTCAATAATGTTAAAAAGCCAACAGTGTCTGATAAAAGTGCAATACCACCTGGGATAAGTAACGTTCTAAAACTTGATTGACAGCAAATCCTAGTACTTTTCCCTTCACCTACTTTTTTGCCTATTGCATTGATCATCTGCACACCATGACTTACGCCAATAGCGAAGACTAAAAATGGCACCAAAATAGACATAGGATCAAGGCCAAAGCCTAAACTCGAAAGTAAACCTAGCTGCCAAATAACAGCAATGATGGAACACGCAATAGGTAAGATCGTTAACTTTAAACTACCACAAAACAGCCAAACCATAATAAAAGTAAAGGCGATAGCAATTGCAAAAAAACAACCACCCCTTTTGCGCCTTCAGCTATATCACCGGCCATTTTTGCAAAGCCAATAATATGAATACTTACTTTGTCTGTACTTAAAGGCTCTCTTAAATCACTTTCTAGCTTTTGTGCAAAAGCTAATGTGTCTAATTTTTGTTGTGTTTGAGGATCTGTTTCTAAAAGTTGAGCCGTTACCATCGCGCACGAATAATCGCTGGCAATCATACGCCCTACAACTTTTGCTTTTTCAATGTTTTCCTTTACTACACCTAAACCACGCGTATCTGCTTTAAAGTTTGCAGGAATAATTGGACCACCTGCAAAGCCATCTTCGACTACTTCAACAAAACGAGCGCTGGGGAGAATATAGAATTTACTAATGGACGGTTTACTCCAGGTATAAAATAAAGCTGATCATGAACCGCTTTTAGCTGAGTAAAAAATTCTGGATTAAATATATTACCACTGTCGTCACAGACTGAAATAAGAATACTGTTTGCACCACCAAACTGCTTTTCATGCTTGGTATACACTTTCATATAATCGTGGTTTAACGGGATATTTTTATTAAACGATGCATCAAGTTGAATTTGCGTTGCTTTAAATACAAGTAAGCACGTTATGAGTGCAAAGCTTATAAGCATGATTAAGCGATGTCTAAAAATCGCTTTTTCTATTAAATCTAAAATCTTATGCATTAAGGGGTCAACTCCTTCACTTTAATGCCATCTTCTGTAGCCATGATTAGGTTATTATTTATAATCACACCATCAAGTATTGCTTTACCATCAGCGAGTTGCTCGTGAGTAAGTAACCCATCTTGTAAATGAAAAATAACTCCACTGTTGGCCAGCATTAACCATTGTTCATTGTTATAATTAATGATGCTGTTAACGGTTGCAGCTTTTACATTTTCTAAATGCTGCCACTCTTGCTCCCCTCGTTGTTTCGTAAATACGTTACCGCGTAGACCTGCAACAACTTCTTGTTGTTCATCTGAATTAAACGCAAAAAAGGAACCAGGGTAAATTTCTTCTAAACGTTCCCAAGTAACACCATTGTCAGAACTTCTGGCCATTAACCCCATTTCACCAACGATTATTAATCCGTTAGTCGTTTTTTCTATACGATTAAAATGCGGTAAAATTGAAGCTGTTTCAGCCTCATAACCTTCAGGATCATTTTCTTTTAAATCATTTAAATAATCGCGATCATCACTAAATAACAAAGAGTCTAAAAACGCTTTTGCCAATGCTTTCCACCATCTGTGGTGTGGTAAAACATACCATATGCGCCAACGGCAAAGCCTTGTAAATCGTTTTCAAATAAAATATCTAAACACGGTTTATCTAATTCAGGTTTTACTTGTTGTAATTGCCAATTAAGACCACCGTCAGTAGTATTTATGATTGTTGCATCGTGGCCACACGCCCATCCATTATTTTCGTTACTAAAATCAACGGCAGTTAAGAGCACTTGAGTTGGAACTAGCTCAGCTTGTTGCCATGAATCACCCGATGTACTTTTAATAACAGTACCGTGTTTACCAACAGCAATTAAGCCATTACCCGTGTTAGTTATATCGGTGAGCAAGGTTTTAGCTGCATTTGTTGCACTGATTGCATAGTTAGGGGCTTCTTGTGCAACACTCGCACCGCTTATTATCAGGCTGGCATATACCAAATACTTCATAAATTTTAATCGCCTTGTACGAGAGAGTTGTTTGTCTTTTTACTAGGGAGTGCGTTGCGCGCTGTAAGACAAACGCGATGAGAAAGGAAAAGGCACTTAACATATTGTTAAGTGCCTAGTTTAATACTATCTACCTGCGCGACGTAAAGCACTTGAAGTAAATTCGTTATCGTTAAATGACTGTGAAAAATCGTACATTTTTTCTTGGTTATCTAAACCAATTGCTAAATAACGACGAGAGTTCAAATCATGGTAAACCTCAAGCGTACTCCACTGTGTAGGTACTTCGTAATAGTTAAGGCCATAAGCCATTGCTACACGATAAAGTTGGTCGCGGTTATCATAAATATCAGTGACCTGTACCTGCCAGCTATCTTCATCAATGTAAAATACACGTTTTTTATAAATATGGCGTGTATCATCTTTCAAGTTAGCTTCAACAACCCATACACGGTGCTTTTCGTAACGCGTATGTTCTGGATTAATATGACCTGGTTTTAAAATGTCATCATATTCAAGTTTGTCACTATGTAGCTTATAGCTATTATACGGCACATATAATTCTTGCTTACCTTTTAACGTCCAATTGTAACGATTAGGCGAGCCATTAAACATATCAAAGTCATCGGTAGTACGTAAGCTATCCGCTGCAGTACCTGGTGCATCATATGCCACGTTAGGTGCGCGACGAACACGTCGTTGACCTGAGTTATACGTCCAAGCTTGGCGTGGTGTTAATATTTGGTCCATCGTTTCATGAACTAATAACGCTGTACCCGCTAAACGAGCAGGCTCTGTTACTTTTTGTTTAAACTTAAACAAAATGTTTGAGTCTTGTAGCTCAGCTGGTGTTGCGCTTGGGTCTGAATATTTAACTAATAATTGCTCATCAAAGCCAACATAATTGTAAGAACCTGATGCTGTTGGTGCAGCTTGTCCACCAAAACGCTCAATAGATTGGCCACGATAGCGCAATAAATGATTCCAAATTGCCTCTAAACCAGTTTTAGGGATAGGGAAAGGGATACCAATTGCAGTATTTTTAATCCCGTTACCACCTTCAACTAGCTCTGCCGTTGCTGCAAACTTTTTCGTTGCATCATAAACAAATTGAGGATACGAAGCAGAACGACGTGTTTCGTATACTGGCATTTTGAACGTGTCTGGATACGCTTCAAATAAAGCAATTTGCCCGGGGCTTAAATTTGCTTTGTATTTTTCAATATTACTTTTATCAATAGTGAAAAGCACTTTATCTGTTGAAAACGGGTCAAGATGATGCATACCAGGTTCATAACCTGCTGGCGCAGATGTAATCCCGTTATTCCATGCAGGAATAGAACCATCAGCATTGGCTGATTTTTCTGCACCCATTGGCGTTAAATCTTGGCCTAAGTGAGCAACTTCATCAGCACTTAATTTGGCTAATGCCGCGCTGCTTGCAAACAAGCTACAAAAAGCAGTAGCAATGAGGGTAGGTTTTTTAATCATAGTAATGTTACCCCTAAATAGAATATTTTAAATTGAAAGAAACGTAATCGCGGTCTGAGAATGTATTAACACCGCCGCCGCCCCAAAATGAGTTATAGCTCACATCAAGTGACCATGCATTTTGGTAATTAAAGTTCATGGTAGCACCTAAAGATTTACGGTCTTCAATAAACAAGAACATAGGATCTGGTGTATTACCATTTACGTCATGAGAAAAAACAAAACGTGGTGAAAAGTTAATACCATTGTAGAGATTAAAATAATCACCTTTAGCAATTAAGCGGTAACCCCAAGAAGAAGCGGTTGCAAAAGACTTTTCTTCAGCACCATTTGATAAACCAAGCTGTAGCGTTGAATAATCGGTAGTACCTGGGCCCGTAATTGTTCCACTTCGGCCAGTGCCAGATACATTTAAGCGCATTTCATCGTATTCAGGCATATTGTGAATTTTTACAGCACCCACTTCACCAACAACAGCCCAGCTATCAGCACCTAACGAAGGGCCAAATAAATGGGTCGCAGTGAACTGAATCTGTGATGTATCACGTTCAATATAACCTTGGGCAACTTCACCTGGACCAACTGAGCTTATAGCATCACCAAAACTCATTTGCGAAATACCCGCAAAATCAGGACGAATACCCGCAACAGCTAACTGTTCAGGCATTGCTGTGTAGAGTAATTCTACGTCATCAATTTGCAGTGGTTCATCTTGACGAAAAGCAAATTCACCGGCAAAGGCTGTGTCGCCTATCGTGGTATTAAAACTTAAACCGTATAATTTGATATCTTCAGGGTAATCGTTTTCCGCTTTAGAGAAAGCAGTTAAATCAGCAACATTATCAGACGTAATTTCTGTTGTCATAATCATTGCTAAATCTTGTGCAATAGCTGCTTGAGTAAAGTTTGATACACGACCAGATATAAGCGGACGACGACTATGATAATTCACATGATACAGTGCAATTTCAGTATCATTAAATTCAGGCAAAAATACACCTAAACGTAAACCGTATTGGCCGCCATCTTCAGGTTCTGTTTTACCATTACCGCCTTTACCTTTAAGTGCAACTTTAGTGGGGTAAGCAAGGTACATTTGAGCAAGTAAAGCACTGCCTTCAGCACTAGATGGATCAATCCCCTGCGTAGCTGCCGCTAAAGCAAAGTCAGATGTTAGGTTGTTTAGACTATCAGTTAAAAATGCAACATCAATATCAGGGTTAGATGTAAAACCTAACTGAACATTTTGCTGATAACCATTTTCTGCCGCAAAGTCATTAGTAGAAAAGTAAGTACCTGCTGCAGGCAAACGCGTTTCTTGCCATTGATACTGATAAAAACCTTCAAGCGTAATATTGTCTGTTATACCCAATGAAGCCCATAACATGCCCACCGGAATGAATGCCTCTTTAAGCTCAGCACCAGGTGCTTTTAAACGATCTATATCTACAGGGTTTACATTAATACCATGAGATATAAGCGTACTTTCACCCCAGTTAACAACTTGCTGACCTAAACGCACTGATAATGGGTTGTTACCGTCATTTAAATCAAAATCAGCCCAAACAAACGCATCTAATAAACGAATGTCGGCGCAGCTTTGTGCTTTAGTATCTTTATCGTCACATGGGTCAACACCTTGACCTGATGTAGGATTAGCATATGCATGATTGCCATCCATTAAGGCAAAATCATAAAAATACATAAAACGTGTAAACAAACCGTAGTTGTCTTTATTTATTGAAAGGTCGTGTGTACCTTTTAATAATTTAGAAAATGAATCACCACTATCGAAATTCAAATTACCCGCGTCACCATTATTTGAGTAAGAGCCTGGTTGAGCCCACACATCTTGAGATGAATAAACGGTATTACTTAACGCAGGATTGTAACCTGCCCAGTTAAACGCCGGGTTATTACTTTTACCAATTAAGCTAAAATCTCGGTCTTCTACACGGACACTTTGCCCATATGAAAAGGTTGAATCGAAGGTAATATCAAACCCTCCGGCTTCAAATGTTGCAGCTTGTACATTAGCTGTTGATAAACCAAGGCTAGCGACTGCTAAACCTATAGCGATTTTATTTTTAACAAAAAGCGATCTTCTTATCATTTTTGGTTCCCCCTGTCGCGGGTCATTTTGTGTGATCAAGTTATTGTTTTTAGTGTAATCGTAACGATAGAAGCGAAATGGATAAATTACAAATAGTCGCATTCAATCTGTTATATATTTTCATTCTGGTTGACGTTTACGTATTGGTAAGACGTCGTACCAGATAATTTATACACGTAATTTAACAATAGAACAAATTGAAATTAACAAAAAGACAATATTTTATGATTTTATAACATAAAAACAGCGTACTAAGCCACTCGTTCAATACGAATAAATTTATTTTCAAGGGTTAGTAACATTCTGAAACGCCCTCTTATACCTAAGCTAGTAATAAATGGCCTTAAGTGATTAGCAGAAAAACGCACTGTTTTCCCGCCATCTTCGACAACCTGCAATGAGCTAAAACGACCATGGTAGTAATCCATGCATTCGCTGTAGCTCAATCTTAAATTAAAATAATATTCGATCATTTACTTAAGTGCTTTTTCAACCTTTTCAAATAAATCGGCGCTTAACCCATCTAAATTAGCTAAACGTTCTAGTTGCAGTCTCATTGCTGTTGAACGTGTATTATCGTATCGCTTCCACGACATAAACGGCGTTAGCATACGAGATGCATTTTGAGGGTTTATAGCATTTAATTTAATGAGTAAATCACCTAAGAGCGCGTAACCTTTACCATCAAGGCGATGAAACTGAGACGTATTAAAATGGCTAAAGCTACCTACAAGTGCTCGTACACGATTGGGGTTTGAAAAATCAAAACACGGATGTTCGTAAAGCGCCTTAATATTATCAATTGCATTGTCACCAGTTTGCATCGCTTGCAAAGCAAACCATTTATCCATTACTAATACATCGTGACGCCATTGACTATCAAAGTAGTTTAACAATTCTTCACATAGCTCATGTGACGCTTTAACAGCGGCACTTAGTGCACCTAAAACATTCGTCATATTTTTTGAGCTTGCAGCATGTTTAATAAAATCAGCAGCGTGCGGGTCATTAGTTTTAGCAAGGTAATGAAGGCATAGCTGCTTTAAAGACCGAATTGCAACGGCGCTTGCATTTACACTGCCATCATCGATTAACGATTCAAAACACGTTATAAACTCGTTAGTTAACTCATCCGCTATTTGCCTTTCAAATTGCTCAGCAATATTGACTATTTCATCTACTGGAATTACTTCAAATTCAGCAGCCAACGTATCAAAACTTGGTAATTTTAATAGCTCTGCAATAAGCGCTAGATCGCCCTGTTTTTCATTAACTAATCCACGAAGCGCATTAATTATCTCATCACTAAGCCCAACACTTTCAACACTGTTCAGATTCGCTTTCATTGCTTTAATAAATAGCTGCTGCTGTGCATCCCAACGAGAAAAGTCACTGCGTGCGAAACGCATAATATGAAGTAGCTCATGTTCATCTGTCTCTTGGTTTAAAATACATGGAGCAGAAAAGTCTTCAAGTAATACTGCAACAGGTTTAGCAGTCATATTATCAAAGTGAAATGTCTGTGATGGTTGAGTTACATTTAGAACGTGGTTAACTTTTTCGCCTTGGTACTCAAGCTCAATACTTTGTCCATTTACATCTAACAGTTCAATTGCAAATGGAATGTGCAAAGGTGCATTACTTTGCTGGTTCAGCGGTGCAAATTGTTCAATTGTTAAACTGTATGTATTTGAATCCAGATCAAAATTTTGAATTGCATTTAAACGAGATGTACCTGCTTGACTATACCAACGTTTAAACTGATCTAAGTTAACGCCTGATGCGTCGCTCATTGCACTTACAAAATCATCACAAGTAACAGCTTGTCCATCATGGCGCTCAAAATAGAGTGCCATGCCTTTTTGAAAGTTTGGCTCGCCTAATAATGTATGCATCATTCGGATTACTTCGGCGCCTTTATCGTACACAGTAACCGTGTAAAAGTTATTCATTTCAATAACTTTTTCTGGACGAATAGGATGAGCCATAGGGCCAGCATCTTCGCTAAACTGGTGTGTGCGCATTACTTTTACAGCGTCAATTCGATTAAGCGCACGAGAGCCTAAGTCACTACTAAACTCTTGATCCCTAAATACAGTTAAACCTTCTTTAAGCGATAACTGAAACCAATCTCTGCACGTTACCCGATTACCTGTCCAGTTATGGAAATACTCATGCCCTACTATAGATTCAATCGTATGATAGTCTTTATCTGTCGCTGTTTCTTGGTTGGCTAAAACACATTTACTATTAAATATGTTTAAACCTTTATTTTCCATTGCACCCATGTTGAAAAAATCAACGGCTACAATCATATAAATATCTAGGTCATATTCTAAATTAAAACGCGCTTCATCCCACTGCATTGCTTTTTTAAGTGAGGCAATAGCATGTGGTGTTTTAGATAAATTACCTTTATCTACAAATAGAGCAAGTTCAACATTTTTACCGCTTTGAGTAATATAGTTGTCTTTTAATACATCAAAATCACCTGCAACCAAAGCAAACAAATAACTTGGCTTTTTAAACGGGTCTTGCCATTTAGCAAAATGACGCCCATCTTGAGTTTCACCACTGTCTACTTGATTACCATTAGATAGGAGCTGAGAAAATTTTATATCTGCAATTACGATCACATCAAATGTAGATAAAACATCGGGGCGATCCATGTAATAGGTTATTTTTCTAAACCCCTGCGCCTCACATTGCGTGCAATACGCACCACCTGATAAATATAAACCTTCTAGTGAAGTATTAGTCTCAGGTGATATCTCGGTGACAATACTTAATTGGCAACTATCCGGTAGATTATTAATTATTAGTTGCTCGCCAATAATTTCATAATCCGTTATATCAACAGTATCAATTGATAAAGAGAGCAGGCGTAAATCAATACCATCAAGCACTAAGGGTGCTTTGTTATCACCTACTCGTGTAAGTGTTAATAAGGAACTTACCTTCGTTGTTAATGGCTGTAAGTCAAATGTTAGCTCAGTGTGGTCAATTAAAAAGTCTGGGGCTTTGTAGTCTTTAAGATATTGTGCTTGAGGTTTACTTGATTCAGTCATAGATGCTCCAAAACAGCTCTTTTAAATTTAAAAGAGCTGTTTAAAATTAGGCCGATTGTTTTGGTTTGATACGTAAAATTTTAATACCTAAATAGGCATAAACAACCGCTAATACAGGGTTAATTAAATTAAAGAAAGCGTACAGTGCATAGTCAAACGGATTTATGAGTAAAACGCTTTGCATGTAAGCGCCACAAGTGTTCCACGGAATTAGTGGGCTGGTAATTGTACCGCCATCTTCCAATGTACGAGATAAGTTAACAGGCTTCAAACCACGTTTTTTATATTCATCTTTAAACATACGACCGGGTACAACAATAGCAATATATTGATCAGCAGCTATCACGTTAGTACCAATACACGTTGCTATTGTTGCCGCAATTAACGATCCCGTACTTTTAGCTATTTTAAGAATACTTTTAACAAAAATATCAAGAAGACCTGTTTTTTCCATGATAGCGCCAAACATAAGTGCGGTCATAATAAGCCAGGTCGTTGTAAGCATTCCAGCCATACCACCACCACTAAGTAGCGAATCCATTTTATCATCGCCGGTGTTTATGCTAAAACCGTCAAAAAAAGTGGTCCAAACAAGCTTAAAGTAGCCTACTAACTGTCCTTGAGAGACATCAATTTGGCTAGCAATTAAATCAGATTGAAACAACATGGCCCAAACAGCGCCCACAACAGCACCAATAGAGATAGCAGGAAAGGCTGGCATTTTTTTAATTGCTAAAACTAACAATACAATTAGTGGTATTAGCATTTCAAAACCAATATTAAAATTTTGTTGTAAAATAGCTGTAATTTCGTCAATACGCCCTGCTTCACTTGAAGCCGTTGCATTAAAACCCATAAATATAAATATAATCAATGCAATAACAAAGCTAGGTACTGTCGTCCATAACATATGTTGGATATGCTCAAATAAATCAGCCCCAACAACTGCAGGTGCAAGATTTGTAGTTTCTGACAGTGGGCTTAACTTATCACCAAAGTACGCGCCCGATATAACCGCGCCGGCTGTTACTGTTTGTTCAAGCCCAAGACCGGTTGCTACGCCAAGTAAAGCAACACCTATTGTTGCAGCCGTAGTCCACGAACTACCAATACTCATTGCAACAATGCCACAAATTAAGCAGCTAGCTGCATAAAACCAGCTCGGATTGATAACCTGTAAGCCATAATAAATTAAGGTCGGTACAGTTCCTGATAGTAACCAAGTACCAATTAATGCACCTACCATGAGTAAAATTAGAATAGCACCAAGTGAAAGCGTTATGCCTTCAATCATTGCTTGCTCTAACTTTTTCCATGTATAACCATTTTTAAGACCAATTAAAGCAGCTGCAAAAGTTGCGAACAAAAGTGCAATCTGGTTAGGACCTGATGAAGAATTATCACCAAATAAGTATACGGCAGCGCCGAGTAGGCAAATTAATACAGAGATAGGAACTAATGCATCAAAAAACGAGGCAGGCTTGATTGGTTTATCTTCCAATGGCTTCAAAGTAGAGACTCCTACACACACTCAATGTGTGTTTAATTATTATTTTTAGCACGTAAAGCGCATTAATTGAACTTTAATGATCTAGCTCAACTTTATGTAATGGGAGATTATAACAATTTAGTAAATTATAGGTAGCAAAAAAGGCGCAAAAGCGCCTTTTTTATAGAGGTAAAACCAGGGGTTACTTCTTAGCTATGCGACCATAGTTAATATAATCTTGGGTAATTAAAGCGGCTTCTTCTAAAAATGGGTCAAGCTCTTCAATAACCTCAGGTAAATCATCTAAGTTTTCTACCGGATCTTTACCTAAACGCTTAAGACGTTCATTAGTACGTACAAGTGCACGTGCCTCACCTTCGTCTTTTTCTTTAATACGGTCTGCTTCAACTAAAGAGATCGTTTTACGATCTTTCTCTTCGTTGTATAAGGCAATATCATTAAATACATAGCCAAACTCAGGTTCTGATTTAATTCGTACCTCATGTTGCTTCTCAAGATAGGTAATAACTGGCGTTAAATTACCAAGTTTTTTATATTTCGCTTTAACAATGCTATCCCAAGGCAGTGCATTGTCTTGTTTACTTTCGCCCCATTCTGCAGGATCGATTGCTGATGGAAACGAGATGTCTGGAATCACACCTTTATGTTGCGTACTACCACCATTGATGCGGTAAAATTTAGCAATTGTATATTGCACGCTACCCAATGCATTATCATACAAGTCGTAAGCACGGCCTAAGCCTTTGTGCTGTTGAACCGTGCCTTTACCAAAGGTTTGCTCACCAATAATAACTGCGCGGCCATAATCTTGCATTGCCGCTGCAAATATTTCTGATGCTGACGCACTGTATCTATCAACTAATACCGTAAGTGGACCATCATAATAGGTAATGCCATCGCGGTCTCTTTGTTCTTCAATACGGTTATTTAAAGTGTGTATTTGAACTACAGGTCCTTGGTCAAAAAACAATCCCGAAAGCTGGGTAGCTTCATATAATGAACCACCACCATTTTGGCGTAGATCGATAATAATCCCATCAACCTTTTGCTCTTTAAGCTTAGCAAGTTCAACTTTTACATCTTTCGAAAGATTATTGTAAAAGCCAGGGATTTCAATCACACCCACTTTGCTTGTTAAATCTGAATATTTAGCTTCAAAGACCTCTGATTTAGCGGCTCTGTCTTCCAATCTGATTTTATCACGGGTAATTTCAACAACTTTTGGTGTGCCGTGAGCATCAGCGCCTTTTAAATACTGAAGACGTACTTTAGTACCTTTAGGGCCTTTAATTAAATCAACAACGTCATCTAAGCGCCAGCCAATAACATCAACAAATTCTTCACCATCTTGAGCAACACCAATAATTCGGTCATCGGCTTTAATTTGCTCTGTTTTATCCGCAGGACCACCAGGTACTAAACTGCGAATAACTGTGTAATCTTCATCTGGACTCAATACTGCACCTATGCCCTCGAGCTCTAGGTCCATATCCATTTTAAATTGTTCAGCACGACGCGGCGATAAATAAGACGTATGCGCCTCAATACTGCGTGCTAAAGAATTTAATACTAATTGAAATGCATCTTCTGGATTTGATTGCACTAAACGCTTTTCTGCATTTTTATAGCGTTTGGTCAGCACTTCTTTAATGCCTTCCCAATCTTTACCTGTCATTTTTAAACGCAGTGCATCGTACTTAACACGTTCGCGCCAAATTTCATCAAGCTCGGCTTGAGATACAGGCCACGCAGCTTCTTCACGATCAAAAAAGTATTCATCTTCTTTATCAAAGGTCATTTCTTTTTCAAGTAATGCTAGGGAATACTCGTAACGTTCAAAACGGCGTTTAAGGCTTAAATTAAAGATATCAAATGTGAAACCCAATTTGCCGGTAGTTATAGCGTTATCAAAGTCATCGCGGTATTGGTCAAAAGAAGCAATATCGCTTGCTAAAAATACGCTTTTATTAAAATCAAGGGATTCGATATAACGATCGTACACTTTACTAGAAAGCTCATCGTTAAATCGAACCGGGATATAGTGTGAACGAGTAAATAAGCTAGCCACGCGTTTGCTGGCAGTACCATGTTGACTTTCTTGCTTGAGCAGTGGTAAATCGTCAATAGTGACGGCTTCTACAGCAGCAAATAATGAACCTGAAAACAGGGCAGCAACTAACGGAATGAGCGTAAACTTTTTACTCATACAAACTCCTTAATTTATTTACAGTTTAAACGATGTATAAACTGTCAGCTTTGGTTTTAACTTGCATGCCTGTCACTAATTCAACATGAACGTCATCTTTGTTCACTTCAGTGATTACTGCATTTACAAGTGCTTGGCCAAGTTTAACCTTAACCTTATTATTAACCTTGACCTCAGTAGCTGGTAAAGGTTCAATTTTTCCTGAACGTTTAGCAGGAGCTGCTTTGGCAGGTTTATTAGCTGCAGAAGCGTTTTTATCACCTGTTTTACTAGCATGCGCTGGTTTTTTCTTAAAAGATTTAGAATCTGAGTCTTGGCGTGGACGTTGTTGTTTTTTACGTTTTGCCATTTTAGCGCGGCTTTCTTCCAATGCTTTTTGTGCATGGTCGATATGCTCTTGCTCAACTTTTTCACCTTGATTACCATCAAGATCAATACGAAACTCTGACTTAGTTACCGCTTCTAAATAACGCCAGTTAGACGTGTATTTTCTGAGCGCTTGACGAACTTGAGTCTTGCTTACTTTGTCAGAGCCTTCAATACGCTCAGCGATATCTTTGAAAATACCTACTTTAAGCGGCTTGATGCCATCTTTTTGTTTAAAACATTGTGGGAATTCTTGATACAAAAATTCCAATACTTCGTTAATATCTTTTAGCTTGTTTGTGGTTTCCATTTTAGAACCTATTTTTCACATCTTTTCATCAAGGGACGAATCGACGTAGTGTGTTACCCAGTCGACCAGCTCTTCAAAGTCGGCTTCTATTACAGCCATATCGCCTCGAAGGTGTTCCCAAATACCATTAATCGTTTCATCAATAAATTCACATTCAGAATCGTCCGGAAGACGATCCCAGGCAATATGAATCAAATCATTGAGCGTTTCCGCTACATGTTCTTCTTCGCCTTCCCAGTCGCCAACATCTTGCACAGCAAACAGGTAGTCTTGAACATTTAGCAAATCTTTCATTACAGGCTCGCCTCTAAGCATTTCACTAGCGCTTCAAGTCCGGCTTTATCGTCAGTATCAAATCGACCAACACTTGGACTATCGATATCAAGAACAGCAAATACTTTACCATTTTTCAAGATAGGTACAACAATCTCAGAATTTGACGCCGCATCACAGGCAATATGACCGTCAAAAGCGTGAACATCTTCAACTAATTGTGTTTCTGCGGTTGCCGCAGCAGTTCCACATACTCCTTTTCCTACTGGAATACGAATGCATGCAGGATTACCTTGAAACGGGCCTAGAACTAATTCAGTAGGAGAATCCATAAAGTAAAAACCCGCCCAATTCACATCTTCTAAAGAGGTAAATAATAACGCGCTTATATTTGCCAAATTGGCAATTACATTAGATTCACCAGCTATTAGTGATTCAGTTTGCTTAACTAATGACTGGTAAAAATCGTACTTTTGCATACCAAACTACTTCTTATTAAACAGACAGTAGCTAAAGGTACTCTTTGTCGTTAAAAATTGGAACCTTTAAAGGGTAAAAAAGGAAATTGCGCTGTTTATCAGCGCGCTTGGTCAATAATTCTGCGATTATTTTTGCACAATTACGAAGGCCAAATAAAAATAGTCCTGCGGCGAATCCAGACATCACACTATTAATTAAAAATATCTCGCCTGTTGAAGCACTTAATAGATAACTAAAAATAGCCCCACCTAATAACCCAAGTGTTAAAACACCTGAATAATTAACTTTTGAATACTTAAACATGAGTAAATAACCCGGCACAACAAAAGCCGCCATTGTTAAACCTACAATATGTGCATTTGATATGGCTGTCATCAATAGTTGAAAGAACACTGATAGAAAATCACCCTGCAACGCTAGTGCATAATACAAACCTAATAAACTGCCAACAATCACCGGGGACAATAATGAAAGCGCGACGCTTTTTGCAAGTTGATGTTTCATCTAATAATCCTTAATACAGCGTATAAAATTTAATGTATTAAGCATGCACCAAGATCTAAAGCTTAGAAATAGAGACTATGGTCGTAACTTATGATGATAAAACATACAACATATAAGCTAGGTAATTTAATAAAGTAATAAAAGCCCAGTTTTTAAAAGAAATAACAAATAGCTCAGTAGTTACAACTGAGCTATTTTTTGTGATAAATCGATATTTTTATTTATCGCCAACTCTTCAAGCACTATGACTCTTTCAACTAAAACGTCTAACTTTCTTTGCAGCATAACAATCGTATTTTTCTGATTTTTATCTTGTAATAAAAGTGACTTTTCTTTAGTAGTCGTTTTATAGGTAAAGTAATTTTTAATTAGCACTAAAAGTAAAAAAGGCGACAAAAAAATCATTATAATTAAAAATAATTCAAACATTATTATCTCCTTCAAGTGTTTTGTGTTGCTAATTTATAATGCTGAGACGAAAAACCTGGACGTTTTTTAAATAGCGTAGAGAGTGTTATTTGGCGCGGTTTACCACGACGGATAAGTAAGTTTACGTAGACTATGCTTAAAATTATTGCAGTTGCCTTGAACAAATTGCCTTTTAAATCCCCTGCTGCACCACCTGACATGCTAAATATGCCATAAGCCGCATTCATAAATATATGCATCCATAATGGAAACCAAATACGGTATCCACATTCGCAAAATAACCACGCAAACCAAGTTCCTGCGATTGTTGTAATTGCAACAGCCATCACAGCTGAAATAGCATCATGTCCTTGATAAATATGACCCAAACCAAATATCGTTGAGCTAATTAATGCGGCGGGAATAAACCCCCAACGACAAAAACGAAATAACACGCCGAACAAAGCAGCTCTAAAAATTATTTCTTCAAAAACTCCCGCGTATATTGAACCTGTAATTATCCCCGTAATTGAAAGGTTTAGCGCGTTACTCAAATAAGCGTAACCTATCACCATAGGTGTGCAACAAACTACCGCTGCGAGTAAATAACGTTGAAAACCTTCAATGTCGACACCTAAAACGTTGTACCAACTCTCATGTTTAAATAATAATGTTGCCAGAACTAACAATGGCCCATAAATAAACAAGTATTTAGCAGGAAATAACAAAAGGGCTGATTGTTGATCAAGGTCAGATAGGACACTTACCCAGTTATCCCCCCAGAACTCTTTCATCATGTAATGACAAAATATAAATGTGGTGATTAGTAGCAGTGCTTTAATTGTATGTTTCATACTTACCTTCTTAAGTTACAATTTTAAATTCAACTTAATCATGGCAATCACTAATTATGAAATCGATCAATTAGGGCTAAATTTCACTTTTAGTTGCTAACTACATGTTTTTGGGGCCATCAACAAACATCAGGGGTTAACAGCAAGGCTTGTTTAATGACATCAACATAAGTTCGCGAAACTGGAATTGTGAAATCAAATGAGTTCATCGATAACTGTAATCCTCCGGCATTCCCTTTACTTACTGCGACTAATTGTAAATTAACTGCATAAGACCGATGACAGCGATATAAAAATGTATTTTGGGGTAATTGTTTTAATAAACCAGTTAACGTTATACGCAGCAATTTATGAGAAACAACATCGTTTTCTATCGTTGCGAGCTCACAGTAATTATCGGCTGACTTAATAAACAATATATCCGATAGCGCAATTGTTAGCTTGTCACCTTTATTATCGCCAATAAGTGTTATTAGACGATGTGGGGGGACGTTATTTTTTTCTACCTCTTCACAAGCACGCTGTTTAGTCTTAACAACCGGTATTTTTTCAGTTGTTAAGACCATATGCTTTGCATGACGATTGACAACAAATATGAAACTAATCGGGAATAACCCCACTGCTAATGTATATACAATGAAGAGTATTTGGTTTTGCCAATGCCAAGCCCCTAACATAGCAACAACAAAATATCCGTGGTTAAACAAAGCAGTAATTAAAATATAAAGGCTGGGGGTCACTATTATTTGAAGTTTATTGCTAAGATTTAAGCGAATTAAAAAGATCTCAATAAAACCCGAAAGCAATAAAGCGCAAAACGTGACTAAGCCGTAGCCTGAAAGGCGGAGTAATTTATAAGGTTCAGTATCGTTGGTTGTACCAAAAGGTTGGAATACGAATAGAATAAATAGAGTTACTATCGAAAATAAAATTGCCCTGTATATAACCAATTTTCTTGACGCTAAATCATCTTTAAGCCACAACGTCATATTTTACATACCTTTAAAAACATGCTTGCTAATAAAATACCACAAATTCATCGCTAATTACTGGTTTCATTTTCTCAGTAAATATAAAATGATAAGTAATACCAATTAGCTTATATATGAAGTCTATTTAACGATAAAGAAATTGCGCTATAACTAGCCGAATTTTTATACCTAGTCGGCTTGGTAACTGCTCCTGCGTTATCCTACTGGCTTACATTCATGTAAGAATAAGTAAAAATTGAGTAAAACATCCGCGTCCTGCTCACGCCCCTTACTTACATACTATATGTAGGCAAACCCAAGAGCAGCGCACGCTTGGCATTTGAGCTGCGTTATCGCCTATTTATGGGGAAATGACCACATAACATAGGCTCTACCTTGAACAAAAACCAAACAGTCTACTGTAAATTCAAGCTCGAAAGATAAAAAGGCCCTAATCTGCCCATATAGACTCTATTTAACAATAATGCATTTTAGTTTTTTATAGACACAAAAAAGCCCGCTAAATTAGCGGGCTATTTTGTTATATGGTGGAGAGATAGGGATTTGAACCCTAGATGGGCTATAAACCCATGCCGGTTTTCAAGACCGGTGCATTCGACCACTCTGCCATCTCTCCGATACTGCTAAGTTAAAAGTAAGAGTGTACTAATAACTATTTAAATGAATGATACTTTAATTACCACACACTTATTAAATAAGTGGTGGAGAGATAGGGATTTGAACCCTAGATGGGCTATAAACCCATGCCGGTTTTCAAGACCGGTGCATTCGACCACTCTGCCATCTCTCCGCACGGCCTGCATAATAGGGAAACCCATCCCTTTTGTGAAGCTTTTTTTAAATTAATTGTTTAAGTGCTTAAAAAACAATTGATTTGTTTAAAGTTAAGACAAAGTGTTTTTAATTTAATCGCTAATGAACTTTTATTTAAATATTTAACTCTATTGATCTACAAAGGTTTGCCCAAACATATAAGAGTTGGTAATCTAATTTTAGTTAAATTATCGAAACACACACGTTTCACTTAAAGGAGCTCTACAATGGCGTTTAATCAATCGTACAATACCGCGAAACCGGTAATGTCTACCATTGAAACAAACAAGGTACTTAAAAACACCTACTTTTTACTAGCTATGACACTTGCATTTAGTGCAGTTACAGCCGGTATTTCAATGGCACTACAATTACCTTACTTTATGGGAATTGTGTTTACACTCGTTTCGTTCGGTTTATTATTTGTTGTAAATAAAAAAGCAGATACAGCATCGGGTGTATTTTGGGTGTTTGCTTTCACAGGTTTAATGGGGGCTGGCTTAGGTCCATTGCTTAATCATTATGCTGCATTACCAAATGGCCCAATGCTTATTATGCAAGCCTTAGGTTCTACAGCGCTTATCTTTTTTGGTTTATCTGCTTATGCACTAAATACTAAAAAAGACTTCTCATTCATGGGTGGCTTTTTAACGGTTGGCTTAATCGTTGTGATTGTAGCAAGCATCGTTAATATTTTTATTGGCAGTTCATTGATGTTTATGGTAATTAATGCAGCAGTTGTACTGATTATGTCTGGTTTGATTTTATTCGATACAAGCCGAATCATAAACGGTGGTGAAACTAACTACATTCGTGCAACAGTGTCTTTATACCTAAGCGTATATAACTTATTTACTTCTTTGCTTGCTCTACTTGGCGCAAGTGATGACTAATTAAATAGTTCTGTTAAAATAGCCCCTTTATTGGGGCTTTTTTATTGGAATTGTTTTGACACGCTTTGTTCTTTCATTACATACACCACCATCCGATCACGATACCACGCAACGCATAGTTAAATTTGCGAATGCATGTTTAGCCCAAGGGCATACCATTGATGCTATTTTTTTATACCAGCAAGGTATTTATCATGCATCTACACACTTTGATTTATCCTCAGACGAACTTCGAATTTCAGCACTTTGGCAGCAACTCGCTGATCAAAAACTAAATTTAATGCTGTGTGTTACCGCCGCGCAAAAGCGCGGGTTGGATATTAAAAACACAGGTGTATTTAAAGTCACAGGGTTAGCTGAATTTGCAATGCTTGCAAGCGACGCAGATAAATGGGTGCAATTTAAATGATAAACGTATTAGTAATGAGTCAGTGCAGCCCATTTGACGATTTAAATATTCGTGATGCACTTGATATGACATTGATATTTGCTGCTGTTGACCAAAATGTAAGTTGGTTGTTTAGCGGCCCCGCCGTTTTAGCTTTAAAAAAGCATCAGCAACCAAATGATATTGGCTTAAAAGACTTTTTTAAAAATATTAAAACACTCGAAATTTACGATGTTGAAAACATTTACGTGTGTGAAAAATCATTGCTTGATTATGGTTTAAATAAACATGATTTACTCATAGAGGCAAAAGCACTCAACTTTAGCCAACAACAAACATTAATTAAAGCCCAGCAGCATGTGGTGAATCTATGAGCACGTTACATATTTTTTCAAAGCCGCTTAACTACTACTGTGCAAATCAATTAGAAAATTTAATTTTACCAACCGATAGCATTTTGCTGGTTGGTGATGCCTGCTTTGCAAAAAAACAATTTAGGCAGTTTGCAGATACACTGTTAATACTTGAACAAGACGCGCAAGTACGTGCAATAAAATTAGCAGATAACGATAAAGCAATTAGCTATGAAGACTTTGTGGCACTCACATTATCAACTAACCAATCAATTACGTGGTAACTCATGCTTGAATTTAACAACCAACAGATTGAAACCGACAAACAAGGCTACTTGCTCGACCATACTTTATGGTCAAAGGAGCTGGCGCCTGTAATTGCTACTCAAGAAAACATCACACTGAGTGAGCAACACTGGGAAGTCATCAATTTTGTTCGTGATTTTTACATTGAATATAACACCAGCCCAGCAATTAGAATGCTTGTAAAAGCAATGGCTAAAGCACTCGGTGAGGACAAAGGTAATAGCCTTTATTTATATAAATTATTTCCTAAAGGCCCAGCTAAGCAAGCAACAAAAATTGCCGGATTACCAAAACCAGCTAGGTGCATATAATGAGAGCTAAATCAGGCAATAATCAAGCAGCACAAGCCAAGCCAAAAGAAGTACTGGCCGTACTTATTCTCGCAGTGCACTTAATAAAACGCCTTCAGGTAAAAGAGAAATAAAGCCGCAAATAGCATCTAAAGACAGAAAAATTGTGTTATTCAATAAACCATTTGATGTGCTATGCCAATTTACAGATGACGCAGACAGAAAAACGCTTGCAGAATTTATCCCGATTAAAGAAGTTTACGCCGCAGGAAGATTAGACAGAGACAGTGAAGGTTTATTGCTTTTAACAAACTGTGGAAAATTACAAAACACCTTGACTGCTCCTGATAAAAAAACGAATAAAACCTACTGGGCACAAGTTGAAGGTGAACCAACGAGTGAATCAATTAATGATTTATGTAATGGCGTAGAACTTAAAGACGGGCTTACACTCCCCGCTAACGTTAAAATAATTGATGAACCTACGATTTGGGCGCGTAATCCGCCTGTACGTGAACGAAAAGCAATCCCCACTACTTGGCTAAGCATTACCATTAACGAAGGTAAAAACAGACAAGTCCGCCGCATGACGGCTCATATTGGCCACCCTACTCTTCGCCTCATTCGCTATAGCATTGGTAACTATACGTTGGATGATATTAATTGTGGTGAATACAAAGTAATTAAGGGCGTAGTTGATGCATAAACCGCATGTTACGGTTGCAGCTATAGTAAAAAAGCAAAATGAGTTTTTACTTGTAAAAGAGCGCGATAAATTTACAAAGCAAATTTGTTACAATCAACCTGCGGGTCATTTAGAGAAAAATGAGACACTTGCACAAGCTGCAAGCAGAGAGTTACTTGAAGAAACAGGCTTAGCGCTTGAGCCTATTGGCTTTTTAGGTGTGTATAATTTGCATGCCGATAACGCAGTGCACTATTTACGGTTCTGCTTCTTATTTGAAGCACCTCAGAATATACCAGTCCCAAAACCGCTAGATAGCAACATTATTAGCGCGAATTGGCACACCTACGAGCAAATAAAATCGCTACCGCTCAGAAGTCCCTTAGTTTTAAAGTGTATTGATGATAGTCTAAATCGGCCAATATTAAGTCTCGAAACTATATACAATTAGGCTTAAACTATTTTAAGCCTAAGGCCTGTTTATCTCTCGAGGTTAAGTTTGCAGCCGTATGTTTAGTTTTTAGGTATGTCTGCGCCTGTAGTGCGTGGTTATCCCCGATAAATAGGCGCTAATGCAGCATAAATACCAAACAAAATAATATGCAGGTTATTTAATTAGCACTTAAAGCAATACAATTGCGGCCTTGTCTCTTTGCATAATAAAGTGCGCTGTCGGCTGCTTTTATAAAATTTAGCTCATCACTAGCTGTGCATTTATCTATTGTATTTATACCCATACTTACAGATAAAAAACCGGTAAAACTACCTTCATGCGCAATGGCTAAGTTTTCTATCGCTCTTTGTATCTGCTCAGCTATAAACAAAGCACCTTGCTTGTCCGTTTGTGGTAATAAAACTATAAACTCTTCCCCACCATAGCGAGCAACAAAATCCTCAGGGCGACTCACTGTTGATGCTATTTTTTGAGCCACATCATATAAACAAGTATCACCCGCTACGTGCCCGTATAAATCATTAAATTCTTTAAAGTGATCTATATCAAGGATGATTAATGACAATGAACCTTCGTACGCCTTCGCACGCTCAAACTCATGTGTTAACTTTTCGTCAAATCGACGTCTATTCGCTATTTTCGTCAGCGCATCCAAAAAAGCCATATCTCTGAGTATATCTTCTGCTTGTAAACGCTCAGTAGCATCTTTAAAAACAGCCAAAAATTCTTCCCCAATATCAATTCCTGATACCTCCATCATTACTTGAGAACCATTTTTACATGACACTCGGTAGTTATTAGCTGGAATGTCGTTGTTATTTTTCAGGGCTAGTTGCAAAGAATTGTCCCAAAGTGTTTTAGCGAACTCCCTATACTTGATATCTGGGTAAGCTTTTTGCCACCAAACATTTAGGTTGGGGACATCTTTGACCGTATAACCAAAAACGTCTACAAAGCGTTGATTTACTCTTAAAATATCGCCAGTTCTTGCACATACATTACACACTGGCATAGGTAATGCTGCGAATAATTTAGCGTAGTGGCTAAGTTCATGTTTACGCATTGGATGCTGTGTACTTTGCGATAAATAACTCATTGCCGTATTATTTTTTTCAGTATTTATCTTTTCATCCATTTCTAACGCGAAATACCATTCAAGCCACCAATATTCAACGTGAGCCAATGCTTTTTTTTCAATACGATCTTGAAAAGATGATTGCTTAATGAGGCCGAATAACTCAGTTATATGATTTGGTTCTTGATAAATACGAAGGCTTTTTAGTTTTATCAGTTCATAGAAAAGATGATAAGCGGCTTTCTTAAATTCAGTATTTGTATTTGCTGATAAATCATTTGGTGAAAAACTAGACTTTAGAGTGTAATGCTCTACGAGTGATTTTATCTCATTTATTTGATAAGCATAATTCATATATTCATTCCGTTGACTATATAGGTAGCGTCCCTAAAATTGATACCATTTAAACAATATCAACTATTTACTATTTACTATTTACTATTTACTATTTACTATTTACTATTTACTATTTACTATTTCCTATTTCCTATTTCCTAAGTGTATATTTACCCAAGTAGTTTTAAAAGAAAATACTATTAATAAAATTCAATATTTGCATGAAAAAAACTAATAAACTTAGTGCCTACTGACCTTTAGGATTAAAATTTGTTCTATATAAGTGAAATTAAATAGTGCGCGAGGTATCAGCCTAGTAGGCGGTATCTACTCCATCGTTACCGTACATACTACATCCGTCGTTAAAAATGAGTTGATTGCCCACGGACAAACCAAAGGGCGCGAATGTTTAGTATTTATGCAACGTTATCGCTTATTTATAAGAAATAGCCACACACCATAAGCGTTACCTTCCCTAAAAATCAATATACTGTTTCAAATTCAACCGCGAAAGGTAAACAGGCACTAATTAATGCGTGAAGTTATGTCCGCTCAAACGGCTCTTAAGGCTAGTTTGCTATTTGTTATACAAATAAAATAGTGACAAATTATGTCTTTGCTGCCCTACGCTCTTTAAGCACAAACAAAATACATGCTATAATCGCGGCCTTTCCAAGTTAACAGCAATCTGTATAAGCGAAATTATTCATGAGCGAAAATAGTCACATTAAAGTCATTGTTGGCATGTCCGGCGGTGTTGATTCTTCTGTATCTGCATATTTATTACAACAACAGGGCTACCAAGTTGAAGGCCTGTTTATGAAGAACTGGGAAGAAGACGACAATGATGAATATTGTGCCGCCGCTGATGATTTAAAAGATGCGCAAGCTGTGTGTGATAAATTAGGTATTGAGCTTCACACTGTTAACTTTGCAGCAGAGTATTGGGACAACGTATTTGAGTACTTTTTAGCAGAGTACAAAGCAGGTCGTACACCGAATCCAGACATAATGTGTAATAAAGAAATTAAATTTAAAGCCTTTTTAGAATTTGCGGCTCAAGCACTCGGTGCTGACTTTATTGCAACGGGTCACTATGTTCGCCGTGAGCTTCGCGATGACAAATACGTTATGTGTCGCGGACTTGATAACAATAAAGATCAAAGCTACTTCTTATATACCCTAAGCCATGAACATATTGGCCAAACGTTATTCCCGGTAGGCGATATCGAAAAACCAGAAGTACGCCGCATAGCAGAAGAGCAAGACCTAATCACACACGATAAAAAAGACAGCACAGGTATCTGCTTTATTGGTGAGCGTAAATTTAAAGATTTTTTACAAAAGTTCTTACCAGCACAACCTGGCGTTATTGAAGACACTGACGGTAATAACGTAGGCGAGCACGAAGGCTTAATGTACCACACACTTGGACAACGCAAAGGCTTGTTAATTGGTGGTATGAAAGAAGGTTCTGGCGAACCATGGTACGTAGTTGATAAAGACTTAGAACGTAACGTACTTATTGTGGGCCAAGGTAAAGATCACCCTCGCCTATACAGTAATGGTCTTAATGCAAACCAATTGCATTGGGTTGATCGCATTGGTCCTAAAGGTACCACTCGCTGCACAGTAAAAACACGTTACCGCCAAGAAGACTTAAGCTGTACCCTACTTGTAGGTGAAGACGGCATGGCCCGCGTATTGTTCGACGAGCCACAAAAAGCAGTGACACCTGGTCAATCTGCCGTATTTTACGCAGAAGATGTGTGTTTAGGCGGTGGTATTATTGATTCGGTGATCAAGTAATGAATCAATACCAAGTCATGGCGCTTGCCGCCATGTGTCAAGTTGCTAAGCAAGTTCAAAAAATTGCCCAGTACGGCAGTAATAATGAGCACGACTTAGAAGTATTACTTTCAAGCATTATTCAAACATCACCGGCTTCGCCAGAAGATGTTTACCAAGGTACTGAAAACTTACGTGATGGCTATAAAACATTAATGGCGCAGCTAACCGCAGGTGCTCAAAAAGATGTTGAAATAGTAAAGTACGTAGGTGGTTTAATGCAGCTTGAACGTGCACTAAATGCAAACGACAAGAGCTTAAACGAATTAGGCAAACGAATTGATGATATTCATCGTCGTTTAGATCATTTTGCTATTACCGACGAGAGCGTTGTTGCCGGCTTAGCAGATATATACTCGTCGGTGCTGAGCCCCTTGGGCACCGAATACAGGTTTATGGTAAACCCGAGTTATTAAAACAGCAGCTCACTCAAAATAAAATCCGTGCGCTATTACTAGCCGGTGTTAGAAGTGCAGTATTATGGCGACAAATGGGCGGTAAACGCCGTCACTTTTTCTTTTCAAAAAGAAAAATACTCGCCATTGCTAAATCAAAAATTTAACTATCGTTCAAACTAAAATTTAGGAGTTATTATGGAGCTTTCAGCGTTAACGGCTATCTCTCCAGTGGATGGTCGCTACGGCAGCAAAACCACTGAACTACGCAGTATTTTCAGCGAATTTGGCTTAATTAAATACCGCGTAATTGTTGAAGTGCGTTGGTTGCAAGCGTTAGCTGCAGCAAGCGATATAAAAGAAGTACCTGCATTTAGCGAAGAAGCTAATGCACTACTTAACGCTATTGTAGATAACTTCAGTGAAGCTGATGCACAGCGCGTTAAAGATATTGAACGCACTACAAACCACGATGTTAAAGCGGTTGAATACTTATTAAAAGAAAAAGTAGCCGATAACAGTGAGCTTCATGCAATCAATGAATTTATTCACTTTGCTTGTACTTCAGAAGATATTAACAATCTATCTCATGGTTTAATGCTTAGCGAAGCACGTAACAAGGTTTTGCTTCCTTATTGCGATGAGCTTTTAAGCGCAATTAAAGAAAAAGCGATTGAGTACAAAGCAATCCCAATGATGACTCGTACGCACGGGCAACCAGCTACACCATCAACGATGGGTAAAGAGTTTGCTAACGTATACATGCGTTTAAAGCGTCAACGAGACCAAATTGCTCAAGTAGAAATGCTAGGTAAAGTTAACGGTGCTGTTGGTAACTACAACGCTCACCTTAGTGCATACCCAGATTACGACTGGCATACTCACGCAGATAAATTTGTATCAAGCTTAGGTTTAACACTTAACCCATTTACTACACAAATTGAACCGCATGACTATATTGCAGAGTTGTTTGACGCAATTGCACGTTTTAATACTATTTTGCTCGATTTTGACCGTGACATGTGGGGCTACATTGCCCTTAATCACTTTAAGCAAAAAACAATTGCTGGCGAAATTGGCTCATCAACAATGCCGCATAAAGTTAACCCAATTGATTTTGAAAACTCAGAAGGTAACTTAGGCTTAGCAAACGCTATTTTTGCTCATCTTGCACAAAAATTACCAGTTTCTCGCTGGCAGCGTGACCTTACCGATTCAACGGTATTACGTAACTTAGGTGTAGGTATGGGTTATGCGATTATTGCATACCAATCAACACTTAAAGGTGTAAGCAAGCTTGAAGTAAACGAGCAACGTTTAGCTGACGAGCTTGATCAAAACTGGGAATTGCTAGCCGAGCCGATTCAAACCGTTATGCGTAAATATGGCATTGAAAAGCCATACGAAAAACTTAAAGATTTAACACGCGGTAAACGTGTAAATCAAGAAATAATGGCTGACTTTATCGATGGTCTTGACCTTCCAGAGCACGCCAAAGTAGAAATGAAAAAACTAACACCTGCTAATTACATTGGTCGTGCTGTTGAGTTTATTGATGATTTAGTTTAAAAACTAAATTGCTCTTTTAAAAAGCGAAAGGATCATCCTTTCGCTTTTTTTGTTTTACCCCATTGCACTAACTAGTAGGCATAATGTATGTATCAATTAAAAATAAATAATTTGTCTGAGCAAGAGTTTTTAAGCCATTATTGGCAAAAAAACCGCTTTTAATCAAACAAGGTTTTACTGATTTTCAAGACCCACTTGATGCTAATGAGCTTGCCGGTCTCGCAATGGAAGAAAGCATAGAGTCACGCATTATCACCAATCATAAAAATGATTGGCAAACGCACCAAGGTCCATTTGAAGACTTTGAGCAGTTAACAGACGATCACTCTACATTGCTCGTGCAAGCAGTTGATCACTGGCATAGCGATGCTGCACAACTACTAGAACCATTTAGGTTTATTCCAAACTGGCGCATAGATGATTTAATGATCAGCTATTCAACGCCTAATGGTGGTGTTGGCCCACACTTAGATCAGTACGATGTATTTATTATTCAAGGCGAAGGCAAACGTCATTGGCGTGTAGGTCTGCCTGATCCGACACTTAAGCAGTTTGCTCAAAACAAAAAATTACTGCAAGTAGAAGCATTTGAAGCCGTAATAGATTGCATATTAGAGCCCGGCGATATTTTATATATTCCACCTGGGTGTCCTCACGAAGGTTACGCTGTAGAAAATGCACTCAATTACTCAGTTGGTTTTAGAGCCCCTAATCAACAAGATTTATTGTCGAGCTTCGCCGATCATATTATTGATACCGAAAGTGGTCAAAAACGCTACACCGATGGTAATCTCACACTCAGAGAATCTAAAGGTGAGCTTAATAATATTGAAGTCACTAAAGTTAAAACATTAATGCAAGGACTGCTTGAAAACGACACGTTATTCAAACAATGGCTAGGAACAACCTTAAGCCAACCTAAACATGAAATGGACTTAGCGCCTGTTGAAGAGCCATTTTCAGCTGAGCAAATAACGAATGCATTAACTAATAACACCATTGTGTTTGAACGCTTAGGTGGCACACGCGCTATTTATCAATTGCTTGAAGAAAACATTTTGTTAAGTGTAAACGGCGAAAATTACACTGTGTTATTAACTGACTTAGCTGCTGTGAAACTACTAACTGACGATATCGAGTTTGAAGCCTCGCAGTTAAAATTTTTAAAACCTAGCCTAGTATTTATTCAAACCTTTACTACACTCGTTAATGAGGGAATTTGGTTTAACTAGGAGTTTGCCATGGGCTATCAAGTTGATAAAGTAGAATGGGCTATACGTAAGGATATGCTTCAACTAATTCGTGAGCGTGTTTTTGTTTATGAATTACACATACCTAAACGTATAGAATTTGATAGCCTAGATAAATTTGCGTTGCATGTACTTGTTACAGACGACACTCACTGCCCCGTTGCTACAGGCCGATTATGTACTGATGGCTTAATTGGTCGAATAGCTGTGCTACCCGCACACCGAAACCGCAATGTATATAAATCGCTTCTCAATTTCATTATTGATTTAGCATCAAATCAGGGGATAGAAGCTGTCAGTATTAATTGTATTCTAGATGAAGTAGAACGTTTTAAGCGAAATGGCTTTATTCAGCAAGGAAATGTGTTTATGGAGGCGGGAATTCCTAGGCAACGTATGCAATGCTCTGTTTCGGCGTTTAATACAACGCCTTTCACACTTGTCCATTAGATTAAGAAAAGGGCAATAAATAAACCATCACCCTCTACTTTTTTACTTAACCCAAGCTGTAGTTACTTTGCCTCATTTGCCCACAGAGGTTCATTTTCATACATTTCATACAAGCCATGTGCTCTATTTATAAGTAAGTTAGCAAAATCTACCTGCGTTTTGTCACGGACGCCTGTACTCATAATTTGATCCGCTTTTAATTGCCACTGCAAAGAAAAGTAACGCATTGCATCGCGGGCATCTGTAGCCGCACTAACCTCAGCATGATCTGTAGGTAACCGCCCTGTTACCACCCAATATGTTTTACCATTTTGTGCTTTAAATTTCCACATTGCGCAAAGTGGCGCTAAAAATCGGCTATCTTTATCAACTACTGATTTTGGCATAATGCCCTTTTCAGCTAAGTGCTTTTGCGCTGCCTGAAAACATTCACGCTGCCATGCAACACGTTGTTGCTCAGCTAAAGCTTGCTCTTGTGCTGTTAACGGTTTTTTTCTTGTTGCTGCATTTTTAATAACCTTTTACTTCTTTTTTTACACTCTAAGGGCTTAGTAAATAAGGTGCAAGTATAAAATGGCCGTTTACACCTTCAAGCGCTCTGTTTGCTGAATTTTCAGCCAAACTACTATTTTATATTGTGATCAAACGAACCTACATCACCCGGAAAAACTACTGGAGACTCAACACCGTCTTTACTAACAGAGGCTACACCAAAGTAATAATTATCAATCACTACATTTTTAAGTGTGTACTGTGAAACCCTACCAACGTATTTACTAAACTGCCATTGCGGCTCGCTCGTGTAACGCCAATAAATTTTGTAACCCGCAATATTTTCATCACTGCTTTGTTGCCATGAAAACGACGTATCAGCTGTAACTGCTCCTGTTATTTTAACTTCTTTTGGCGGTGCGGGCGCCCACGCCATTGATGCCATCGTTACCGCATTAAGTGAAGTTAACTTGGCCGTATAGTCAAAATCAACGCCCTCAATAGTATCACCATACTCAACCCCATTTTCGGTGCGTAAATCTTGATGCTGGCGATCGTAATGCTCGTTAGTTTCCATAATACGCACTGCTGCAAAACCTGCATCGTTAAATGGACGATGATGCCCACCACGGCCAAACCTATCTAATCGATATACAAGTATTGTATCTAAATTAGGAATGTATCTATCAGCAATAGTATCTATGTAGCGCGCTAAATTACGACTCGCAGAATCAACTTCACCACCTGTAAAGCGCCGAGTATTAGCTTGCTCTTTTGTTTCTACAACACGGGTACCTTCTGAAAATATACGTGCAGTTGTATTATCGGTTACCCCATTAATACCGGTAATATTGCCAATCATATCGTTGTTTAAAACGCCATGAACTTGCCAGTTATGCTTTTGTGCATAAGCCGTTAATATTTTCCCGCCAAACAAACCTTGCTCTTCGCCCGAAAGCGCCGCGTAAACTACCGAACCATTAAATTTGTATTTACTTAAAACACGAGCTGCTTCTATTACTCCTGCCACGCCTGATGCGTTATCATTTGCCCCAGGTGAATCACTCGTAAAGTCCATAACATCACTTACACGAGAATCTATGTCACCCGACATCATCACCATCCGATTAGGCTCGCTCGACCCTCGCTGAATAGCCACTATATTAACCACTTCAACAGGATTAGGAATGCGTTTTTCGCCCGATATAGTGTCCTTTACTTCAATAATTTCTAGGCAACCGCCACACTGTGCGGATATTTTTTCAAATTCTTTTTTATCCAGCGCCTAGCCGCACCAATGCCTCGAGTATCCGATTTAGTTTCTGAAAGCGTATGGCGAGTACCGAAATCCACCAGCGTTTGAATGTCACTACCAATACGTTCGGCTGATACTTTAGCTGCTATATCATGTAACTTTTGTTGGTCGGTATATTGAAGTTGTGTTTTCCCATGTGCTGATAGTGCAAGTGTGCAGGCGCCTGCAATTGCAGTAAATTTAAGTAACGTTGTTGTTATTTTCAAAGGTGTTTTAAGCATTTATTAGCTCCTAATTATTATAGTGTAACCATTACTTAACTAAGATTTTATGGCAATACATTTGAGGTAGATGTAGAAAGGAGCACGCTAAAGCGCATTTACAAGAGGTTACGCGGATAGTAAAAGCCATTTAATTCCAATAGATACTGGGCCAAAACTGATTATGTATACTTTAATGAGTGGTTTTAATACCAAATTCTTTTAAAAACGCCTTATGTCCTCCTAAGCTTGCAAGCACACCAGCAGAAAACATAAATATTAATACAAATGCTAAACAGCTCAAAAAATCAGAATTATTTGCAGGATTAATATAGTAGTTAAGTAAAAAACCACTTAATACACCTATAAAAGCAATTTTGTTAAATAAAAAGTAACTTGGGATCTCAAATGCCCAAACAGAGGTATTGTTTACAAACTGCCTATATCCATACGTAATAAAAGCCAGCATACCAATAATACTAATTACAAAAGTAGATACTGTCGTTAATAGACTCATATTTTTATAAATAAGCGCATGTCCTAATTGTAAAGAATAAATAAATACTGCAAACCATACTAAAACAGCTGGCCCTAAAATTAATCCCATTTTCAATCCTTGAATAATACTTAAGTAGTTAATTGCCAATACAATATTATAGTAATAAGTGAAATTACATGTGTTCTGCACAATAATCTATTTAAAAATTTATTTTTCGTGGCACACTATGAATGTGTTTATAAAAAAGTTTAAGTTATGCGTCAGCTAAAAAACGATACCATTGAAGCAAACCAAATCAAATCAGAACAAACTGATTTTGGCCCTATAACTGTATTTCAAAATCAACAGTATCGTTGGCTAACACTTGCACAAAAAAAGATGAAGATATTACTATTCAAGGTGTTATGTGCCTTGTGCATCCAGAACAAGTAATCGTCCCTGTAAATCAATGCATGTTGCTCTTTTTACTTAAACCTGTAAATACACTAAACATATTAAATTTAGGCTTAGGAACCGCAGGGTTTGAGCGAATCATGTATCACCTGCAAAACCATACGCCTTACATAAATATCATTAATACATTTAGTACAATCGAAATAAACCCAAATATAGCCTCTATTGCAACGCAATTATTTAACCTACCAAGTAACCACAATATCCACTTACAATGCGCTGAGCAGTATATTTCAAAATGCACAGCTAACTTTAACGTAATTACTATTGATATTTTTAGTGGTGAACATCATCAGCCTTTTTTAACCAGTGACAGCTTTTGGCAAAACATAAATCGCTGTAGTGAGCCAAATACTCAAGTAATCGTTAATTTAAACCCGCAAACAGGTCAAGAATTACAAGCCCTTTTGGTACTGATAAGGCAACATTTTAAATGCTTGGCGCTAATAGAGTTTAATGAATATAAAAATATAGTATTGATATTGTGCCAACATACGTTGATGCATATTAACGTTGATGAAATACAAAACTCACCTGTGTTTAAAAATTTTGCGCCAGACCTTTATAAAAGTATTAACAGTATTTACCACATTGAATAAAACGTCTTACCGCCCAGGTTCATGTTTTTCATAGCACGGTAAGCTTGTTTCTAACAGCTCCCAGTTAGCCTTAGATGTAACAAAGTTATGCGACAATACTTGTTCAGTAATATCGCTATCAAATATACCTAGACGAATTCGTATTCTGCTTTTGTCATCTGCATTACTACTATAAACAGGAGAGCCACAACATTTACAAAAATAGCGCGTACGCCCTGCTTTAAAACTATATTCACTGAGTCGTTCTTGCCCTTTCGTTATTGTAAAGTCATCTGTATTTACAAAGCCATTAGTTGCAAATGCAGTCCCGCTATTTTTTCTACATAGTGAACAATGGCAATGAATAATGCTGGTTATACTACCCAATACTTCAACACTTACTTCACCGCACAAACACGAACCCGTATACATAAAACGTCCTAATAATTTAATTAATTTCAACTCAGCTAAAATTCGCTGAGCTGATTGAATACAATGACAATATTACATTTTTCAAGCTCTATCAAACCATAACTAATGTTTTAATGATTGACATAAAAAAGTTAAATTGGTTATATGGCTTTTAATAAAAACTATAGCCAAAATTTAAATTGGTTAACCAAATATCAATAATATTACGAGAGCCAATTATGTCTTCTAAACACATTTTATTTCTTTACTTATTCAGCACGCTATCAGCATGTTCAAACATTCAAGAAAACACATCGAGCGATTGGCTGCTTATTGATGACTTTGAACATTCACTTAGCAAGTGGCAAAGTGTTGATACTCAAAATGAAACCAAACCACAAGTTAAAATTCCACAAATAACAGTTATACAACCAGAACAAGCAATCGCATCTGTTAATCATTATTTACTAAAAAAGCCTGCGGCAGAAGGCATTGTAGGAAATCGTAAAGCGCTTTCTTATACAAAGCTTCCACTAGCGGTTGAAGTTGGTCAAACCTACACATTTTATATACGTATAAACGTCGCTGCGTTTCCCAATAATCACGCTTTTGGGCTGAGTAATCTTACTCCGGAGTTAATTAATAAACATGCGTACGATGCATTTGAGCCAACACTTCGCGTAACCGATAAAACAGAATCAAACGGGCTTGTAAACGATGGCGCATTAATGGTTAAAACCGATAGCGGGTATAGCAATATTCAAAACTACACTAGTAAGCAATCAGCCAAGCCTCTGCAAACAAATACCTGGTACGACGTATGGTATGTTGTTAATAACGCAGCAACCTCAGAGCAAGGTCAGCAATATGATGTTTATGTAAAAGGTGGTGAATTTAGCAAGCGAACTCTGGTATATAAAAATGCACAATTTAGAATGAAGCGCGAACAACCGCTTATATACTTTTTAGCAAACTGTAATACGGGCCCAATTAAAAAACCTTATGGTAATGGTGGGCTCAAATACGATGATTTATACATGAGCGAAGGAATAAATCTAAGTAACCCAACGCAATAAATAAGAATAATACTCATAATTAATGACCTACAAACCTGCATTTAAAAATACTTAAATGGTATAATACTCGCCATTATTTGCCATTTAAGTTTTTAAAATGTATCGATTATTTGAAAAAATGACAAAAGCATTTCCTGAGGATCAACCTACTCAGCCGCCTTCGACTTTATTTGCTTTTTGTCGTCACTACACCAAAGGAATGGAACTGTCGTTGGTGCTAATGTCAATCAGCGCCGCCATACTCGCTATTTTAGAGGTTTCTTTATTTAGCTATATGGGGCAGCTTGTTGATTGGTTAACGGCCTACACACCCGAAACCTTGTTTGTAGAGCAAAAATCAGAACTTATCAAAATGGCTGTCATGCTCTTACTGGTATTGCCCGTAGTCGTATTTTTTCATTCTGCTATTTTGCACCAAGCATTGCTGGGCAATTACCCTATGTCGATTCGCTGGTTAGCGCATCGTTATTTACTGCGTCAAAGCGTGAGCTTTTATCAAAATGAATTTGCTGGACGAATAGCCACTAAAGTACTGCAAACCTCTTTAGCCGTTCGCGAAACAGTGACTAAACTACTCGATGTATTAATGTATATCGTGGTTTATTTTGGCTCAATGGTATTTTTAGTTGCCGAAGCTGATTGGCGCTTAATGATCCCTTTACTGATTTGGTTAGTTTTATACATTTGCGTACAGCTTTATTTTGTACCGCGCCTTAAAAAAATTGCCAGCTCACAAGCCGATGCGCGCTCAGAAATGACTGGTCGTATTGTTGATAGCTACACTAATATTTCTACCATTAAATTGTTTTCGTATACCCAACGTGAAGAGCAATACGCAAAACAAAGCATGGATGTATTTTTACAGCCCGTGTACAAGCAAATGCGCTTAGTAACCAGCTTAAACTTTGTTATTCAAAGCTTAAATTACCTATTAGTATTTTCGGTTGCCGCTGTATCACTTTATTTATGGTCGCTTAGCGCAATTAGCGCCGGAGCTATTGCAGTTGCTGTTAGCTTAGCGCTTAGATTAAACGGTATGGCGCAGTGGATCATGTGGGAAATAAGCAGCTTGTTCGAAAACATTGGCACCGTAGCCGATGGCATGAAAACACTTTCTAACCCTATTGAAGTTGCCGATAAACCAAATGCCGATACGCTTAACGTAAGCCAAGGCGCCATTGAGTTTAACAACGTACACTTTAACTACGGTAAAGCGGCAAACGAAACTAATCGAAGCCCAGTAATGAACGGTTTAAACTTAAATATTAAACCTGGCGAAAAAATTGGTTTAGTCGGTCGCTCTGGCGCGGGTAAATCAACACTTGTTAACTTATTACTGCGCTTTTACGATACAAACTCAGGAACAATAAAAATTGATGGGCAAAACATCACAGACGTAAGCCAAGAAAGCCTACGCCGATATATAGCCATGGTAACGCAAGATACCTCCTTGCTTCATCGCTCAGTAAAAGACAACATTTTGTACGGTCGCCCCGATGCAACCCACGATGAAATGCTCAACGCCACCAAACAAGCTAAAGCACTTGAGTTTATAAATGACTTAGTCGACAGCAAAGGCAATAAAGGCTTTGATGCACAAGTGGGCGAACGCGGTGTTACGCTTTCGGGCGGTCAACGCCAACGTATTGCTATTGCACGTGTGCTACTTAAAAATGCCCCCATACTTATACTCGACGAAGCCACCAGCGCACTCGACTCTGAAGTAGAAGCTGCAATTCAGGCAAGTCTTGATGATTTAATGACAGGCAAAACAGTTATTGCCATAGCGCATAGGCTCTCAACCATTGCGCAAATGGATAGATTAATTGTACTCGATGATGGGGGCGTGGTTGAACAAGGCACTCACGAGGAACTAATCGCTAAAGCCGGAATTTACGCTGCACTTTGGACTCACCAAACTGGCGGATTTATAGGAGTAGATTGATCATATAAGACCCTAGATATTAGCCTTTATTTTGATGCAACTAAAAACATAAAAGCGAAGCTGCTTACAAGGCTCTTCGCTTTAAATGTAAATTTTTTGTTTCATGAAACATTTGTCTAAATATTAGTGTCGTTCACTGCTTTGTAAAACGTTCATTCACTTCATATTTCTAATTGTTAAAATATTAATAACTCAACGTCCCTAGCATAGCTCTTTACTATAGATTTAAATAAAAATTGTAAAAATAAAAACAAATTATTTTTCAATTTATACATCAAGTTATAAAAAAATCCAACCTTGCTTCATTAAAAATATTTCTCTAGTTCCAATATTAGGTATTTATTAGCAGTAGTAATATCTCTATTTTGATAAAAGTTAAACTGATTGATACAGAGAAAAAACATCTCGCCCAAGCAAAAACACAATGTTAACAGGTGCGATTAAGTTATTAACAAAATAAATATTTAATTATCTATTGTTAACAATGTGTAATTATGTAAACATTAAACAGTTGCTTTGGTGTTACTTTAAAATCAGTACAACAAAGTTACATTACACACTATTTCACTTTTATTAAAACGTATCCATGTCGGTGTGCTTATGCTGGTATTTTCATAAGCTTGAGTTTGAATATGGATACAAATAATAGAAGGTACACACAAAAGAGATTGTTTCATCTAGGGCCTGTTTATCTTTCGATGATTAAATTCACTAAAGTTACTCGCACTAGTTAAAGAAGCATATCTACATTAATTTGCATGGAGATTTTATATGAATATATTAAAACTACTATCCTGTTCTACTTGCGCAATACTCTGCACAGCAACACATTCTGCAGATTGGGACGCATATAGTATTCCGGCTTCTGCTGGATCAGGTAAAACATGGCAATTACAAACTGTTTCCGACCAATTTAACTACCAAGCCGGTACTTCAAATAAACCGGCAGCATTTACCAATCGTTGGAATGCTTCGTATATTAATGCTTGGCTTGGGCCTGGTGATACTGAATTCAGTTCAGGTCATTCCTACACTACTGGTGGTGCGTTAGGCCTTCAGGCAACTGAAAAAGCAGGAACAAATAAAGTGCTTTCGGGAATTGTTTCTTCAAAAGCAACTTTTACATACCCACTTTATCTTGAGGCAATGGTAAAACCGAGTAATAACACTATGGCTAATGCCGTATGGATGCTGAGCTCTGATTCAACTCAAGAAATTGATGCAATGGAGTCCTACGGCAGTGATCGTGTAGGGCAAGAGTGGTTTGACCAACGTATGCACGTAAGTCACCATGTTTTTATACGTGAGCCATTTCAAGATTACCAACCAAAAGACGCAGGCGCATGGGTATACAATAGCGGTGAAACATACCGAAATAAATTTCGTCGCTACGGTGTACATTGGAAGGACGCATGGAACCTAGATTACTATATTGATGGTGTATTAGTTCGCAGCGTTTCGGGTCCGAATATAATTGATCCTGAAGGCTATACAGGCGGCACAGGGCTAAATAAACCAATGCACATCATTTTAGATATGGAACATCAGCCTTGGCGTGATGTAAAACCGAATTCAACCGAGCTAGCTGATTCAAACAAAAGTATATTTTGGATTGATTGGGTACGTGTTTACAAAGCAAACTAAGTCATTCTAAAATATTTGTAATACTAGGTTTTATTACTTCTCGTTATACGACACGGAGTAATAAAATTTAAGCTCCCAAAACTACTCAATGCGGCTATTAAAGCCGCATTGAGTATAATTAATCTGAACTCTGGATAGTAAATCTATCTCGAGCAGCTATTGACGCGTGAATTCGCCTTATTTTCACTGAAAACCTCAGGCTAGAGAAAATAAATTTAAACATCTTTATAATTCAATATATTAGTAAGTATCTTGACCAAAGTTCAGATTAATTAATCTCAAAAAATAAATACATCACCACCCTCTATTTAATTAAAAATAAAAATCGGCATCTACTATTATCTTCATAAAAATAAATTTGTTCATAAATACTTTGTCGGCTTAATCATTAAGCTAACAGCTTTATGGCGCTAGCAGCGCTTGCTGATCTTTGAGGATTAAATTTGTTCAACTCAGGGGTAATTTAATTGCAGCGCGAGATTTGTAATCTAGTGGGCTGGGTAACTGCTGCCACGTCCTAATCACTCCTTACCTACAACAGGCAACTATGAAAGAAACCGTGGGCAGCCCGTGTGTTCTTTATGTATAGTTGTCACCTATTTAGGAGAATAGCCATACTACATAGGCTCTGCCTTGCCTAAATACCAAACACAGTGCTGTAAATTCAACCTCAAAAGATAAACAGGCGCTAGTGTGTATCAGCGTTATAAAATTTTATTTTCGCTTGATCTATTTCACTCGATGACAATCTTAATGTTTCGTATAATAATTCAAAATCAAAATCATTTTGTCCGTAAACAAATTTTAATATTGATTCTATTAATAACATTCGCTCATCTTGATCCGATATATCATTAGCAAGCTCTATAGCAAAAGGTAAATTACGTTCAAGAGATTTTTCGCCAACAAAACGTTTTGCATAACTAGCTTCATTACTCGGCATTAATGACTTCAGCCAATCACGTGCCATATCAGGATCATTTTTAATTAAACGAGAGCCAATATTACTCATTACCCATTTTTTTGCAGAAACTGGCAGTGTGGGCGCTAAATCAATCAACATACCTAATTTATTATAAGGTATATCAATACTAAGGTTATTTAATAGTTTATCACGGAAAAAAGGATCTTCTTGCGCTAATGCCACGTCAAACGAACGACCTATATATTCCTCGTTAGTCGCCATATATTTCAGTAGTTGCACTATTCCTACATGCCTACTTGCTTCATCTTCAATACTATTAACCCAGTTCAAAGACTGTTCTAAATTTTCTGAAGCGAGTTTTTTTGTGTAAAATTTAATGGTCTCAAATTTTAATTGAGAGTTAGGCAATTCTGAAATTATATTTTCAGCATCATTTGGTTGCTGCTGTATTAATTGCATCAAAACAAAACCCATTAAATGCGCATACATATCTGGGCGTGGCTGTTGGCTAAACCACTCCATCACTGCGCCAGCATTTTCTCTACTCCATTGATTTAACAGTTTATCTATCACACCAGATTTAACGGCAGGGCTCAAAGAAAATCTAACGTCTTCAATGGCTGTAATGGGGCTCTCATCCATAAGCGAAGAGTATGCAACAGTGATTAAATCAACTTGAGTGCTATTATCAAATCCTTTATTTTGAATCCACTCAGACAAATTTTGTAGATCATATTGACCAATGACAGGAACAACACTATTTAGTAAGCGATTACGCATTATGGTATCCAGCCCAAGCATATGCTCTAAGGCTGATGGCCAATTTACCTTAATCCATGCCAAATAAAGAGGTTGCGTTGTTGCAAGTTTAATCTCTACCGTTTCATCACGTAATTCAATAAGAAGTAGTTCAATACAAATAGAAAACTCATCATTGACTTTCATATCGCTTAATTTCGTATCACAGCTATCAAACACAACTACCAAGTGCTGATCCGCCTTAGTTGAAACAAAGCGTGTTGTCTCTAAAGTAACTTCACTTTCGGGTGAGTCATCAGTATCAGAGGCATCTGGACTTAGCAAAAAAACTCGGCACGTAGATAAAAAACAAATAGTGCGGCAATCGACAAAGCTAAAACTATTTTAATAAGTGCCTCCTTATACCAATTTTAATACCGTAAATAATACGTCTTATGCAGGCCCTGTTCACCTCTTTAGATTAAATTTGCTCTATCTGAGACGATTTAATCACGACGTAAGATTTGTAACCTCGCGGGCTAAGTAAAAACCAAACAGCAAAAAGTAAATTGTCTGGATAATACATAAAGGTAGTGTAAATAATTTACTAAGATAGTTAGATATTGCCTGCCTATTTATCACGCGTCAATTAATATAATAAATACATTAAATTAACACCAAATACACACAAACAAAGGTGAATAAAATCTAATCAAAATGCTCACGATTAAAAATAGCCCTATCATTTTAATGAGACCCACTCCCTTTACAAAAAAAGCGAAGTAATTATAAAATCACTTCGCTTTGATTATAGATATTGTGATGAACAATATTTATTACTTTAATAGATAAGCTATACAATTAACCTCAAACCAATCATCACTAGCATAACCACATTTGCAATCACACCAATTAAGAAGAAGTAACTACGCGGGCTTGGGTTTTTCTCTGTAGCTATAGCGTAGTACAGCACCATGTGAATTAAACGCGCAATTAAGTACACCCAAATACACATTGCAAATATTGGGCTTTGGTAATTAATTACAAATGCAAATAACACAGTACCTATAAATAATGCGCTGTTTTCAAGCGTATTATGAAATGTACGATGCGCCCTGAATATAAAGCTGTCGTGCGATAAATCTTCATCAATTTTACCTGGCACCGCATTAGGCTCTTTTGCTTTACTAAACGTAGCCACTGCCCATTGTACAACCAACATAATTAAATACAGGTAAAACGCTAAGTAAGCCGAAAGTGTAACTTCAGTCATTATTAAATCCCTTATTGTGTTTTTAATTGGTATTATCCAGCAAGTTTTAGGCCGCACTTAGTTTATTGATAAATATAAGTTTAATTTAGTAAAATTATTTATGAATGTAAGTAATTCCACCTTTTTATAAAAATTACCGACTAGATAAACCTTATTATCCAAACGCGACTGATTTACGAAACCGCGATAATGCAAATATAAAAAATACACTGCCGATTACGAATAAAGCCAAAAAGTAAGGCCAAACTACATCCCACCCCGCTCCTCTATATAAGATGGCTTGAGCAAACTTTACAAAATGAGTCGTAGGTGCAAATAACATAATATTTTGTACTATATCAGGCATGCTTTCGCGAGGGGTAACCCCGCCCGACAACATTTGCAATGGCAATAATATAAGGATCATCAGTAAGCCTAATTGCGGCATGGTACGCGCCTGCGTTCCTAATAATATTCCCAATGATGTTGTCGCAAATAAATGAATGGCGGCGCCCAATAAAAACAACGCTGCTGAGCCATGAATAGGCACTTGTAAAAAGCCTTCAATTACAATAAAAAGTGAAAAAGTGGTCAGTAATAAAATAACTAAACCATTGGCCCAAATTTTAGCAATTACAATTTCAAATGGCGTTAATGGCATTACTAATAAATGCTCCAGCGTACCGTGTTCACGCTCACGTATCACCGCAGCTCCGGTTAAAATAATCGAAATCATGGTAATAACGTTCATTAATTCCATCACACTGCCAAACCACACACTGGTCATATTGGGATTAAACATTATGTGCGCCGATTGCTTAATAGGCAGTGTGTATACCGATCGATAGCCTTGAACAAATTCATTAATTTCAGCACTAATAATTGTTTGAATATAATTATCACCAATAAATGCTTGCGACATACGTGTAGCGTCTATATTCACTTGTAATGTAGGTTGCTTACCTGCAAGAACGTCACGCTCAAAGTGTGGCGGAATATTTAGCACAAAGGTATAACTTCCGTTATCAAGCGAGGGATCCACTGCACTTAATGCAATAACGTCAGGCGTTTTAAAGTAAGGGTCGTAAAATGCATTAATTATACGCTTAGATAGTTGTGATTGATCGCCGTCAACAACTGCAATAGGTGCATTATTTAACTCAATGGAAGTTGCCGAAGACACAACATAAATTAATCCTGTAAAAGCAAAAAACACAAATAATAACAGCACTTTATCGCGCCATAAGCTACGCAGTTCTTTGATACCTAAATTAAGAATATTACTAAGGCATTGCATGGCTATTTATCCTGCTTTGGAAGTAAAAATACACTGGCTAACGTCAGCACTGGTATAAAAGTAAGCAAAGGTAAAAACTGCGCCGATAAATCAGAAAAATTAAGTGCTTTATTAAACACACCACGGCATGCTTCTAAAAAGTATGTAGTTGGAAATAGTTTTCCGATTATTGCAGGAAAGCCTTCTAAGGATGAAACGGGGTCAATCAACCCGCAAAAATTAACAGCAATCATCAATACAACCACAGTTGATGCCGCTAATGCCGATATTTGTGTCTTAGTAAAAGCCGAAATTAACAGCCCTAAACCAGTTGTTGCTGTTACATACAATAAAGCAGCCAAGCTCAACGCCCATAAACTTCCTTTTAGCGGAACACCAAATACAGTGACAGCTAGGGCAACTAAGCCAAAAAAACTTACCATACTAACTAAAATGTAAGGCAGTTGTTTACCAATAATAAATTCGAGTCGCGTAACCGGTGTAACATATAAATTAGTGATTGAACCTAATTCTTTTTCACGTACAACACCCAACGCCATTAATATTGCAGGAATAAACACTAACAAAAGTGGAATAACAGCAGGCACCATGGCCTCAATACTTTTAAAGTCTTGATTATAACGATAGCGTGATTCAATATTCGCCGGTACTAAATTGGGTATGACCCCATAAGTACGCAATGATAAGTCAGTTAGGTAACTGTAATACGAACTCGTCATATAACCCGATATAGTTTCTGCCCTAAAAGGCATTGAACCATCAATCCAAACTACAATTTCTGGCGTGCGCTCGCGTTTCAATTGCTGGCCAAAATTAGGTGGGATCTCAACGGCCACACTTAACTCGCCGCTGCGCATTCGTTTATCTAGCTCTGAAGGGCTTTTAATATCAGCTTTTTGTATGAAGTAGCGCGATCCGGCAATATTTTGAACGTAATCGCGACTCTCAGGGGTTTGATCTTGGTCCATCACCGCAAAGCTCAAATCTTCAACATCAAAGGTAATCCCATAACCTAAAATAAACATTAAAATAATTGAGCCTAACAGCGCAAAGGTTAAACGAATAGGATCGCGCCATAGCTCCAGCGTTTCGCGATGAGCATAGCCAAACAAGCGTAAAAAGCTAAAAGCGGTATTCGCTTTTTGTTTACCGATTGGCACCGTTTTAGGTTCACTTTCAGGTAACAACTCTGGCTCTTTAGCCATCGTTGTAGACAAAGCAGAACTCGCTTGAGACTCAAGCACCGCCTCTTCTAAATAAGCAATAAAGGCATCTTCGAGCGTATCTGCACTGCGCGCTTTGCAAAGTGCAGCGGGTGTATCACTGGCAAGTATTTTTCCTGCATGCATCAACGAAATTCTATCGCAGCGTGCGGCTTCATCCATAAAGTGAGTCGAAATAAAAATAGTAACGCCCTGCTCACGCGATAACTCAATAAGTAATTCCCAAAAGTCATCACGTGCAACAGGATCTACGCCCGAGGTAGGTTCATCAAGTATAAGCATTTCAGGGCTATGCACTACCGCAACCGCAAGCGATAAACGCTGGCGAATACCTAACGGTAAATCGACAGGAAAATCATCACGGTATTTTTTAAGGTTAAACCGTATAATTAATTCATCAACACGCGGCGAAATTTGCTCTGTTGGCAAATGAAATAAGCGCGCATGCAACACCATATTTTGCTCAACGGTTAATTCATTATAAAGTGAAAATGCTTGCGACATAAAACCAACGCGCTTACGAGTTTCTATATTGTTAGCATCAACAACTTGACCAAATAACTTAGCTTCGCCACTGCTTGCCGGTTGAAGGCCTGTCAGCATTTTCATAGTTGTGGTTTTACCACAACCATTTGATCCCAAAAAGCCAAAAATCTCGCCTTGTTCAATACGTAAACTAACATTGTTAACCGCTGTAAAATCGCCATATATTTTACTAAGCGCTGTAGCCTGAATAGCGGCTTCATCAGTTTTTAGATTATTCTGACGAGGAGGAACCACAAGTACGTGATGATCATGACGCTTTTCTTCAGGTAGCAATGATATAAATGCTTCATCAAGGGATTTTTTCCCTGTTTGAGCCTTAATCTCCTCTGGGCTACCAGTACCTATAACTTTGCCATCGTCCATGGCGATTAGCCAATCAAAATCATCTGCCTCTTCCATATAAGCGGTCGCAACGAGCACACTCATACCATTATGCTGAGCGCGAATATGGTTAATCAATTGCCAAAATTGGCGACGAGAAAGCGGATCGACCCCCGTTGTTGGTTCATCCAAAATTAATAACTCAGGGTCATGAATTAACGCACAGCATAAACCGAGTTTTTGTTTCATACCGCCTGAGAGTTTTTCTGCAGGACGATCGGCAAACTCAGTGAGTCCAGTGCTTTTTAATAAGTTTTTGATTCGGTGCTGACGCTCTTTTTTTCTTGCCCAAAAAGCCGACCAAAAAAATCAATATTTTCAAAAACAGAGAGTGTCGGGTATAAGTTTTTGCCTAATCCTTGTGGCATATAAGCAATACGTGGCGAAGTTGAAGTACGAAAGCGGCTACTACGCATATTGCCCCCTAACACTTCAACGTCACCATTTTGAACGGCACGTGCTCCTGCAATAAGTGCAAGCAAACTCGACTTACCTACGCCATCAGGGCCTATAAAACCCACCATACTGCCCGCAGGTAACTCCAGATTAATATTATCCAACGCTAAATTATTGCCATAGCGATGCGTAACCTGAGTAAGCTTAACCACACTAAAAGGCTTTTTAGCTTTGTTGCTCTGCTTTTTGCCATTGTTTTCATCAGCCATTATTCAGGCACTCTAACCTGCAACTGCATAGGCCAATTTTGCTCTGGTGCTAATAAAACATAAGCAAGTCCAGGCACGCCTGTTTTAACTTGTTCAATATGATCGTTTAATAATTTTGAATCTAGCTTCACTTTTACTCTAAACATCAGTTTGTCACGCTCGTTACGTGTTTCTACCGATTTAGGCGTAAATTGTGCTTGCGCTGATACAAAAGTAACTTTAGCGGGTAACGTGTATTGCGCAATTGCATCTATTACAATGCGTGCCTCAGAGCCTATTGTCACTTTGCCAGCTTGCGCTGTTGGCAAATAAATGCTCATGTACACATCGGTTAAATCAAGCAAAGAAAAAACCTTACCACCACTGCCAAGCACTTCACCTGGCTCTGCTAATCTATATAATATTCGGCCACTAATAGGCGCTTTAAGGGTGCTATCGGCAATATTACTTTGTAATCGCTCAATACGCGCTTGTGCTGCCTCTATTTCTGCATCCGACTGCACCACTTTTACATTTGCCGCTTTTAAAGCCGCTTGCGCTGTTGCAGCGCTTGTTCGTTGCTGATCAACTACTTCTTTTGAAATATGCCCTTGTTTGAGCAGTGCTACAGAGCGACGTAACTCGGTTTCTGCAAAAGTAAGTTCACTTTTATGTTGTTCTACAATTGCCAAAGCATATTTACGTGACTCAGTAGCAACACGTAACCCAGCATTAGCCTCACGTAATTGTGCATTTAAATCGTCAGTATCAATAACCGCCAATGTTTGACCGGCTTCGACCATGTCACCTTCTTGTGCTAAAACCTCAATCAAGCGCCCCGGCAATTTTGTTGCAATATCGTACTCGGTCGCTTCAATGCGGCCATTTCCATAGGCTACGCTCTCTGGCAATTGTTCAGATAGCAGTGCAGGTTGCTGAGTTTGCCAAACATACCAACCACCCCCACCCAATATGATCACAGCAGCGATTGTACTGAGAGATTTGAGTGTCGATTTAATCGTCATGCGGTAAAACTCCATGTATATAAAAGTAGGTAAATGTAGCCAGTCTTGGCCTATTTATAAGATTAGGCTAATACTGCACTATTTTTGGTATTAACTATCACTGTATGAGTTAATTGTAATATAGGTGTGACTCTACTTTGTTACTTCACGATAGTAGATTATTTTAATGAATTTTAAATGTCAGTATCCCTATTAATAATCTATCATTACCGCCGCTTATAAGCTTGATGTAGATCAAAAAACATTCAACTCAATAATAAAGATTTCAAATAAGCTAACAACCAATCAAAACGGTTAATATTTTTAAACGACAAAAAATATAATTAAACAGCCCGATTATTTACGTATATTTTTTACCATTAATATCTATTTTCGAACGTATACATTCCTTTATAAACTTCAACATTTGGTGGCTTTTTATAGTTGTTAAAGTAATCGTAACCTTCTTTAAGGTTAAACCAAAAAGGGTACCATTGGTTTGCTTTATGCTTTGATAAAACTTCATCCTCAAGCATAAACGGAAATGAATGAACCCTAAAAAAGATTGCCCCGATTTTAACGCTGCAGCACCCAACGCGTAAATCTCATTTATATATTCATCAGTCATCGCATAACACCCAATAGAAACACAGTTGCCATGCACCATCAGTGCACTGCCAGTTCGGTTGTGTGTCCGGTCATATTTATTTGGAAAGCCCAAATTAAATGATAAGTGATAATTGCTCCAAGGATTAAGCCCACTAGCATCAACATAATAAAAGCCTTCAGGGCTTTGGTTGTCGCCTTCTTTTAATTTAGGGCCAAGATCACCTGAAAAAGTACAAATTTCATAATTTTTGAAGTGTATAAATGTGCCATCATCCGACTCCAGCCAGACTTCAAGAATACCTGGGTCTTTGAATATTCGAATAAATATAGGTGCACCATATTCAAGCCCTTTATCAGATAGTTGCTTTTTTAAAGTGGGTGCAACCATTGATATCGCTTTTTCAGAACGTGCACTGGTAGGAAATTCTGCAGCAAAAGAATTAAACATAAAAAAACCAAGAATGTAATTAATTTCTTCATAATAAAAACACCCTTTAAGACCTTAATTTTAGTGTGATCAACACAACACCGTGGTCGGTGCTTAGATCGTCTCGATCATACTCGGGATTTATTAAGTGCCTGTCGTAAGTGTCATAACCACTGACTTCAAAAAAGCTGTCATCGTAACTAGCATCAAACTCACACGACAATAAAATGTAATCAAGCACAGAGCTGCTCGCGCCATAATAATGTGTTGCCGGTCTTAACGGTGCTGCCTTTGTTATGTTTATATTTTTTACTTGGCTGTTACTGCTATCACAATCGCTTTGTACATCGTTTGTTATTGCTTCATCGCTAATCACTTCATCATTACTTAGCTGCGACTTAACAAACAAATCCCATGAATCATTTAAACAATATTTAGCAAGGTAGGTTTTAGCGTCAAACGCAGGTGCAAAGCGTAGCGTACTCGTCAGTAAATGACTTAATACACCATCCGCAAGTTCATTATTAAAGTCCCCCATTAATAGCATGGGTTGTTGCGTAGCTTCACGGCGAGTAATCATTTGTATCATTAGTAATGTAGCTTCACTGCCACGCTGAATCGTTGAGCCCCACCCACCCGCTACGTTCGCTTTTAAAATTTCAATTATGTTTTGCTCGGGTGTAAGCTCTTTATTATGCTCATCAACATTAATCATTGGGCGCTTAGATTTAAAATGCACCACGTAACAATCAGTATTGCCTATATGCGGCAAAGTAACGGTCGCTCTCAATACCTTACGACTAAAAGTAAACTCACTATTAAGGCCAAGCGTACTTGCAAGCTCGCTGTCATGCTCAACCGCTGCTACTTCAACTATGGGATATTTAGAGGCAATCGCTACTACTGGCCGTTTATAAATAAAATCATCAATCACCTCTGGCGTATCAACTACTGCAAAGTAATTATAGCCTTGCTCAGCAACTAGCTCTTTTAACGAATCAATACTAAACACTTCCTGAAAACCAATCACATCAGGGGCATGATCTGTTAAGTAATCAACAACCCAACGCTGCTTTTTAGCCCACTGCTGCGCGGTATAAATTTTCTCAAATTCATAGTATGCATTGGGCGGCTCAAGGTAGTTAAACAGGTTAAATGTGGCTATTTTTAGTTGGGTGTTCATGATTTCTGACTCAATGGCAGGAATAGAGTTTGCACTTTCTTGCGTACATAACGGGGGAAGATTACTGATAAAATTAGCCTGTATAAAATTAATAAAAATAAGAAGTAACCCACTGCGAAATTGATAAACACATAAAAAATTAACAGCTTCTTACAATTCATGACAATACCCGACAAGCCCTGAGAATTACATGTCTACTGATATGTTAGCCTTTGAGCTATAAATTTACGACTTAAATACCTCATTTCTAGAATCAGTTACTAAATGCAATAAAACTAAAAATTATGGAGATTATTATGAACACCAGTAATAAAGGACTACGTATTTCATTGTTGTTTGGCTTTGCAACTATTTTAAGTGGCTGTGGTGAAAGCTCAGATGAGCTAGATGATAAATTAACTCATGAGGCAAGAGTATCTTTTGTAAATTCACTAGACTACATGGCCGATCTTCATCTTAAAAAAGGAACATTAGCACAGGTTATAGCGGCCTATTTGATAACGATACTATTATTTCAGCCGATGTAGCAAGTAACACAGTAAGCACAACTTATCGTTACAGCTATAAAGCAATTAACAATATGATCAATTTAGGTGTTAAAAACAGCATTACCACAAACCAAGAAGAGCGTATAACCAAAACTTTAAGCAATAACGATAACCTATGGGTTATTGCTTGGAAAGCATCGGGCGAACAAACTGTTTCGGTGCTTAATAAAAAGCAAAACAATAATGCAGACGTATTTAATGTACGTTTATTTGCTAACGGTAATTACACTGTTTTAATCGATAATACTAAAACAATAACCACTGAAAAAGGCAAAGTCACCGACTACTTAAGCGTTAACAGCTGCGCTAATGGTTTAAAAATTGATGATAAATTTATTGATTTATGCACTGGTGATTTTGGCGCTTCTTATTTACTTATTGTTGATAAAAACGGTAAACGAGTAATGGCTGAGGAATAACATTTATAGCGCCTTAAATGCAGTAGCTTTAATATGCTACTGCTACAAACCCTATTATTTACCATGCACTTACAACAAACAAATACCCTTTTGAGCGTACCGTTTTAATTTTTAAAGAATTACGCGCATCATCGCCCAATTTTTTGCGTAACTGACTAATATGGTTATCTATACCACGTTCAATACCGTCATAATAATAACCTTTTAACTGTTCAACAATACTATTACGAGACAAAACCGTGCCAGCATTTTTAGCCAGCAATATTAAAAGGTCGTATTCACCATCGGTAAGTTGCACTGGCAAACCACCTAACGTAACCGTTCTATTGTGGGATGCGATAACGAGTTCTCCAAAGCTTATAAAACCTTTAGCTTGTGTGTTTATCCCTGCAGCTTGCATAGGTTGCTCACGCCTTAAAAACGCTTTAATTTTAGCAAGTAATAAACGAGGTTTTACCGGTTTGAGTAAGTAGTCATCTGCGCCAATTTCAAGCCCAACAATTTGATCAATTTCTTCTTCCCGTGCGGTAAACATAACAATATAACCATTGTACAAAGGCCTAACCTCACGACACACCGTTAAGCCATCTTTTTTGGGCAACATAACATCCAAAATAACTAATGCAGGTTGCCACTGTAGAATAGTTGTAACCGCATCCTCCCCATTAGCCGCTATTTTAACCTCATACCCTTCAAGCGTTAAATACTCATCAATAGACTCTGCCAACGGCAAATCGTCTTCTACAACTAAAATTTTTGGTTTCATAACGTATTCCATGTCATACCTATCGGCTTATATACAGGCTCTATTTAACGATTATAAGATTGATCTCTTACTAAGCAGAGTTATGTGTCTAATCATTTTAACTAATTGCAAACCTATCCGTGACTTACATGTTAGTAGGCCAACGCAAAATAAAACGTGCGCCACCTAAAGAAGACTCATCAACACTCGCCTCACCACCATGCCAATCTAATATTTGCTTCACAATAGCAAGGCCTAAACCGGTTCCGCCTGTTTGTAAATTACGACTTTCATCTTCTCTGTAAAATGCCTCAAATATCTTTCTTCGAGCTGAGTTAGCAACGCCATCGCCGTCATCCTCTACATATATTAACCAACCTTTCCCCACTTTTTGATAACTGATCTGAATAACATCTCGCCCATAAGCAATCGCATTTCGAATCAAATTACTTAAAGCTCGGCTCATATAAAACTTATCAAGCAGTGCTTCACACTCAGCATTTTCAAGTAATGTAATTGTTTTTTTGGGTTTGCTTCTTGCCAAACAATTAGCTCTTGTTTTATCCATTGATTAAGCTCAACAGTTTCTAATGCTAATGTTGGGGCTTCTCTATCAAAGCGAGCGTGGGTAAGCATTTCAGACACAAGTAAATTCAATTCATTTAGCGAAATTTCAATACGATCTAACTGCCCTACCTGATAGTCGTTTGTTGTACTGCCACGAAGTAATTCTAAGTTAAATTCGATACGCGCAATAGGTGTGCGTAACTCATGCGACACCGCATTAACCAAATTTTTATGTGAAGAAATTAAACGTTGTATTTTTTCGGCCATTATATTAAATGTTTTAGATAAGTTATTTAAATGACTAAAACGAATAAGCTTAGCCCGCGTTTCAAACTTACCTTGCCCAAGCAGCGCAGCAACCTTGTTAAGAGATCGCATAGAACGCCACCCAGGAATTAACCAAATAATAATAGGGATCAGTAAAAAAAGCCGAATATAAAATAAAACACACTCAACATATACACAACTTTACTTTTTAGCTCAGGGCTAAATGGGCCTAGCACAATAACCTGATCGCTATTGCCAATACGTTGCATCACTATATCGGCGGGATACCCTATAAAATCAGAATCGTTTGATGATATAGAAACCATCACGCCCTGTTCTAATTCAGCCATTTGCTGCGATGTGTAATTTAATTCGCTCAAGGTTTTGAGCAACACGGGATATGCAAATTCATGGCTTAGCGAATCAATAACCTGCGGCCACTCTTTTTTAGGGTACTGTATTAACCTATTATTAAGTAAATAAAAAGTGCCCATCACCCAACGCTGTGCTTCATTTACTAAATGCTTAGGCACAGAGTTTGGCTTAACAATAACTAAGAGCTGGCTGTCATCAATTTTTCGATAAACTAAATCAGCAAATGGGTCGCCTAAAATTTTATTTTCTGTAAGTAAGGTGTTTTGCTCGCTCGAAAAATCACGTTGATTATATGCTTGCAAAGAAAGCGCAAAGCCAAAATTAGCCTGTATATTGTTTAAATAAGCTAATCTGTCGTTTTTAGGTATACCTTTAAGTTGGTCGGCAAGTAAATCGGTAGAACCCGATGTTAAAAACTCTAACGCCCATTTTTCAGTGGGATGCCTCACCTTGTTTTCAAATTGCGGAATAATAAATAACTGAATACTCACCACTGAAGAGATAATAATAATTAGTAAAAAAGTAGCGATTTTTTCATGTGTTATATGAGGTCAATAAGTAAACATAAACCTTATCATACATTTATATAAATACTATTGTTGATTACGTGAGCAATTGAGTTAAGTGTTAGCTGAATGTGTACCTATAAGCATACTTTACTATAGCAAAGTTTAAAGCTGCTCGTTTAAAAGCTTGATTCTACATTTTAAAATCATTATATCTCTCAATAAATAGCATTCATGCTACTAACCAGATAAAATTCGCGGCAATTAAATATGAGCGAAGTGAAGTTGTCATGAGTAGAAAGATTGAACTATTAGCCCCAGGCGGTGATGTAAACGCGGTAAAAGCCGCCATTGTAGCCGGTGCTAATGCGGTTTATTGTGGGTTAGATACCTTTAATGCACGTAACCGAGCGTCTAATCTTTCGTTTGATGAGCTTAACGGCGCACTTCGCTTGGCCCATGAATACGGCTGTGAAATATTTTTAACGCTAAATGTAGTTATATTAGAGCACGAAATGGGTGCGCTATTTAAGCTATTAAATCAGCTACTGAATACAACCCTTGATGGCATTATTGTGCAAGATTTAGGGTTATTCAATATAGTTAAAAAGCACTTTCCTACTTTGCATATTCACGCATCAACTCAGTTAACTACGCATAACGAATCACAGGTTGAGTTTTTAGCGCGCATTGGCGCTACACGTGTAAATTTATCGCGCGAGCTTAACTTAACTGAAATTAAAATACTGACCGACGTAGCGCATAAATGCGACGTATTAACCGAAGTATTTGTGCACGGCGCATTATGTATTGCATTTTCAGGGCAATGTTATTCAAGCTCAGTGAGTGTAGGTAACTCGGGTAACCGTGGTCGCTGCTCGCAAGCGTGTCGTGATGAATACGAGCCAACGGCGATGGGTAACAAACACCCATTAAACTTAAAAGACAACTCAGCCTATTTTGATTTACCTGAGTTGGTAGCCGCAGGCGTTGACTCGCTAAAAGTAGAAGGCCGCATTAAAGGTGCTAACTACGTACATACGGTTATTGATAGCTGGCGCAAACAGATAGACACTTTTGTGCAAACCGGTAACCTAATTGAAGACGACTCAAGCTTATACAAAGTATTTAACCGTAACTTTACTAATAAATTTTTAACCGGTGACATGACCAAAAACATGTTTACCGATAACCCGCGTGACCATAGTTTTGATCACGCTAACGAAAAAAACAACGCAATTTCGGTCGTGCAAATTTACGATGCACAGCAAGAGCTTTCTACCCAAAAAAGTGAAATTGATTCGTTAGTTAAAAAGAAAATTGAATTTTTAGATATTTCAAAACGCGAGCTTACATTAGAATTTTCAGGACAATTAAATCAGCCATTCACTGTAAACATAGTTATTGAAGATAAAAACGATATTACGCTTTCGAGTAAAAACGAAAAAGAGCCTCTACGCTTTGAAGTTCAATCGCAAATGCCTATGCAAACCGCCGATAAATCGGTTGTTGATATTGCTGCTATTGATAAACGCTTTAAAAGCTTTAGTAATGCCAATTTTGAAATTAAAAATATGGATTACTCAAACTTAGGCAACAACTTAAGCATTCCGTTTAAAGAGCTAGCGCGCATTAAAAAGCAAGTCGCGTTTTTATTAAACGAAGGCAAAGACGTAATTGCCCCTGTTGAATTACCAAAACTAGTAAACCACGAAAAAGCAGAGAATAAAACAACACTCTCCATTTTAATATCGGACATAAAAGACGTTCACCTTTGTGATTTAACAGATGGCGATGTTTACTTTAAATTACCTGAGAGCTTTAGAACCGATAACGATAAATACATCAACGTATTTTTAGAGCACCCGCAGTTAATTCCGTGGTTTCCGGCGGTGTTAATTGGTAAAGATTTTGAAGAAGCTGTACGTTTACTCGAGGTTGTAAAACCTAGGCTTATTATAAGTAATAACACAGGCGTTGCATTTAAAGCAGTGCAAATGGGCATCGACTGGATTGCCGGCCCATTATTAAACACTACAAACTCTTACGCGTTACTAACACTACAAGAAGATTTAAATGCGAAAGGCGCGTTTATTTCAAACGAAATAAACAAACAGCAAATGCGTAGTATTAAACGCCCTAACAACTTTAAAAATGATGTACAGCATTTATCACCCAATACTAATGATGACCAGCCGACAGTGTTTTTTCCAGCAAACCGTTGGCTGTAAAAAGCCACGTATTGATGCAAGCTGTATGCTGAGCTGTAAAAAAGAAACAACCGTTACCAATGTAAAAGGCATTAGCTTTGCCATTGATAAACAAAAAGGCGGCTACCCGAGCATTTATAACCATGAGCAATTTTTAAACATGGATATCGTAACCGATTACGCCGACAAGTTTGACGAGTTTATGATTGATTTAACCGACATTGGCTCAGGCGATAAAGAAAAACTAGATAAAGCCGTGTTACTTGCGCATTTTCAAGATTTAATTAGTGGGCAAACACACGCTGCTGATCAGTTAAATCACATGGTAAAAGTAAAAACACGTCAGCAATATGTTGAAGGCTTAAATAGCTAAGGTAAGTAAAATGACACTGCCATTATTATATTCATTACAACACTGCCCATACGCAATGCGTGCACGAATGGGTATTTTAATGGCAGAGCAACACGTTTTACTTCGCGCTATTAAAACTAAAAACAAGCCACCGCATCTTTTGAAAATATCGCCAAAAGGCACGGTGCCTGTTTTATTACTGCCGAATAATCAAGTTATAGATGAAAGCCTAGATATTATGCTGTGGGCTTTAAAGCAAAACGATCCGCATAATTTACTGCATACTCAAGACCCATTAGCACTTGAGCACATGCTTGAGTTAATTAAGCTAAACGACACGCAATTTAAACCCGTGCTCGAAAAGTACAAATTTTATGCTCGCACAAAAGACATGGCACACCTTTATTACCAAAAATTCTGCGAAGAGTTTATTAAGCAATTTGAAGCAAAACTAACCACGCATAAATACTTAATGGGCGATGAAAAAAGTCTAGCCGATTATGCCCTGCTGCCATTTATTAGGCAGTTTGCTCGCGTAGATAAACATTGGTACTTACAAAGTGAATACACGCATGTACGCGCATGGTTAAACGAATTTTTGCACGCCCCCATGTTCACCAAAGTCATGACCAAATTTGATTTGTGGATGGATTGTGGTGAAGAGTTTTTATACGGCGTTAAAAAATTAACTTAGCCTTTTTTTATAGAAATTTTATTGTCATAGCTAGCTACAAAGCTAAGCATTGAATTATTCTCATCATCGAATTTAAGCCCTTTATTTACGCTATACTGCCCTCCCCATTATTAATAAACGCTATGCAATATGAACTACTCCAACTTTGGCACTAAATTTACACAACCCAACGGCATTACCCAATTAATGGAAGATTTAGGTGGTGCTAAAAACAGCAACAATCCTAATATTGTTATGCTAGGTGGCGGTAACCCCGCATTAGTACCACAAGTAAATGAGGTTTTTTTAAGTGAATTACAAAAACTTGTTGCCAGTAATAAGGTATCGCAAGTGTTTGGGCTTTACGATGGCCCAACCGGTAACGACGAGTTTAGAGCTGCATTAGCAGGCCAGCTAAGTAAAGAGTACGCATGGGATATTAGCGCCGATAACGTAGCACTTGGCAATGGCAGCCAAGCTAACTTTTTTGTGTTGTTTAATATGTTGGCAGGCGAAATGCCGGATGGCAGCCACAAAAAGATTTTATTCCCCCTCGCGCCAGAGTATATAGGTTATGCCGACCAAGGTTTATCGGCTGATATGTTTGTTGCCATAAAGCCTGATATCGAAATTTTAAATACAGGTAGCACATCAAAACAGTTTAAATACGTCATTGATTTTAAAGCGGTTGAAAACACATTAGCAAACGACAGCAGCATAAGCGCGCTGTGCGTATCACGCCCTACCAACCCAACAGGTAATGTAATTACTGACGATGAAGTAAAACACCTTGATTTGCTTGCTAAGCAATATGGTATTCCACTCATTATTGATAACGCATATGGCGATCCGTTCCCAGGTTGTATTTACACCGATGCAAACCTAACGTGGAACTCAAACATTATTTTATGTATGTCACTTTCAAAACTGGGCCTACCGGGTTTACGCAGCGGTATTGTGGTTGCCAATAATGAGATTATTAAAGCAATTGGCCGCGTAAACGGCAGCATGGTTTTATCGCCAAATAGTATTGGCCCAAGCTTAGTGACACGCTTAATTAACGACAACGAACTACTCCCACTGTGCCGCAACGTTGTACTGCCTTTTTATCGCAATAAAGCACACATAGCGATTGAGTTGTTTGATGAAGTATTTGCCGAACTACCTGTTTATTTACACAAAGTTGAAGGCGCATTTTTTATGTGGCTGTGGTTTAAAGATGCAAAAATAACAAGCGAGGTGTTATACCAACAACTTAAAGAGCAAGACGTGTATGTGATCCCAGGTCACAACTTTTTTATTGGTATTGACGACAGCTGGGCGCACAAGCACGAGTGTATTCGTATCAACTATGCTACCGATGCAGATACCCTAAAAAAAGGCTTAGAAGCGATTAAAGCAGTTATGGCGTGAATTTATAAAGCTGTGGTAAGAGTCTACTATCGTAGGCTTTAATCACATTTTATAAGCCCCCCACTTACTATAAGGCCACTTAGCTTTATTAAGTAGAAGGTTGAGGCTCTTTTATTGCCTTATTTTTTAGGGCCTTAGTAAGCATCGCAAACACAAAGCCCCCTATTGCGCCTGCAAGCAGTTGAGCATAAAAACCCCAGCCTCTTGCGCCCGCTATAATATGAATATTCATAATTGATTCAATGGCAGTTAAAACAATAACAAACGCCACAATGCCAGCAATAACAAATAGCTGAGTACTGTATTTTTGAACCTTTTTGTTAAGCTTTACGGTAACAAAAAAAGCGATGGCAAGTGCTACGGCAATAATAGCGCCGTAGGTAGGTAATAAGCCTAACCAATCATCAAGCGTTAAACTAGCACGATCACTAAAGCCCACCACCACACCTACATTAACTAATTGATTGACAACGTATTGGCTATGAAACAAGCTAGCAAGTGTGAATGTAAGTAACCAAGAAACTAAAAATGAAGGCAATATACGTGTTAAAAACGACATGGTTATCTCAACTTAAAATAAAGCTTTTTTCTTATACTAGCCATGCTAGCAAAGGCTTGCCCCGTAAACAATGTATCTCTTTTTTTACTTTGCTTTCGCTTTTTTCGTTTTCTGTTAATGCAGATGTTGCGTTACCAAAGGAGCAATACAGTACAAAAACACTGGCTACGCAATTACAGTCTCCGTGGAGCATGGTTGAACTACCAAACGGCACGTGGTTAATTACAGAGCGTGATGGTCACGTCGTTATAGTTAAAAACAATGTGCAATCAAGAGTAAAATTAAACCTAACAGGTTTATACGTTGCAGGCCAAGGTGGTTTTCTCGACATTGTATTATCACCAGATTATAACAACTCCAAAGAAGTTATTTTTACTTATGCCCAAGGTGATGCAAGCGCAAACAGGCTTGTTGTTGCCAAAGCCACGTTTAATGGTACTGACTTTTCAAAGCCTAACGTTATTTATAAAGTAGCGACTGATAAAAACACACCGCAACATTACGCAGGACGCGCCCTTGTCCTACCTGACAATACGTTATTAGTTTCAACAGGCGATGGGTTTGATTTTAGAGAGCAAGCACAGGTTATCATCAGCCAACTTGGTAAAATATTACGTATAAACCTAGATGGCACCATTCCAACAGATAACCCATTTATTAATCACAAAAACCTAAATGCACATGCTGTTTACTCACTTGGTCATCGTAACCCTCAAGGCTTAGTTTATGATTACGATACGCAGCAAATTGTAAGCCACGAACACGGCCCTGCAGGCGGTGACGAGCTAAACTACTTAAACGCTGGCACTAATTACGGCTGGCCGGTAATCACCTATGGCAAAGATTACTCGCAAGCGCGTATTTCACCATTTACCGAATATAAAGGCATGCAAAAACCAAGCGTTAATTGGACGCCATCAATAGCGCCATCAGGTATGGCGTATTACGGCTCTAAACATGCAGCTTTTCCTTCATTACAACAACATGTGCTAATCACAACGCTAGTCGATAAAAAGCTTTACAGCGTTAATCTGGTAAGTGGTAAGTTTACGCAGTCTCACGTCTTCCCTGAGGCCGCAGGCCGGTTAAGAGATGTGTTTATAACTGATAAAGGTAACGTCGCGGTATTAACAGACGGCAAAGAGGCAAAGCTAATGTTGATGACATCAAATTAATTCACAAAGGGAGTAAGAGCCGCTGCGCTTTTAGAGTAAGGTAGCGGCTTTATTACGTACTTAATAACGTTTTTAAGTTTTCAACTGCGTACCATATACTTACTGTGCTTGTTATTTACCCGATTCTAATTTCTGTTTCAATAACTCAATAAGTTGAGTGCTAAGCCCTGTAATTTCGGCTTCTAGTACCTTCACTTTAGCCTGCGACTCTTCATCTTCTTTGCTGCGTAATAATGCAGTTTCCTGTAGTAGTTTTTCTATCTTTTCTTGTATTTCAGCAATCTGTTCATCAATAGGATCTTCTTCAGATTGTGATGCTTGATTTACATCTTCATTGCCTGATAACTTACGTAACGCCTCTCGATTTTGATCTTCCAGACTTTTTTCTTTTCCTTCTTCGGATATATCCACTTGGTCACTTTGAACAGCTACTTTGTGCACAGTCGCTTTTTCGGTTACTTCATCAGCTACCACCTTTAAAGTTTGTTTTTGCGGGTAAATTTCTAAAGGTTTAGAGTTTATGTGAACTGACATTTTATCCATTTTAATATTCCTTGTTCAGTCAATTATTGGTGAGAAGTAGTTAACTATAAATATAATGCTTTACCAAAAGCCAATTGTAATAGCCCTCGTTTGATTCTTTATTAGATTACACTCTACTCACAAGCTTGCCCATTGTTGTTTTAAACCAACAAGGTGAACAATACCAAAAGATAAACAAATAATAGAACTCCAAACCCAAAATTCAGGCGAACGCCCCATAGGGTTATTTATTAAAAAGAACCCTGCAACACCACGGGCTAAATAAATAAAAGTTATTAATACAAGAGCTAGGCGGATGAATGGAAGTTTAAAAATAACACCTGCAGCTGAAAATGCATACAATGACCAAGTTGACAGAATCAGAACAATTACACTAGTAATAAGAGTTGGTTTAATACTTCCTTGCTCAGAAAGTAATGCCATTTGCTCTCCTGCACCGAAGAACCGATACCAAGAACCTCCAAAATAGATACAACCCAAATGCAAAGTTGCTACAACAGCACTTAATGTACCTGCAATTATTAGAAAAATATTCATAGAGCGATAAAACCTTCGTGAGACATAGCGAACCTGTAAATTAGCTGCTTTATTTATCTTGATAAACAAACCATAGCTGGGTTTCTATCTGGGTACAATCGATTGTTGAATGTTTACGCGTGATATCAAAGCTCGCATTTAAGTGGATACGAATACTATTTAGGTGCTGGAAAACACATATGCCTTACGATCAACCAACTTACTTAACTGTATTGAAAAGTAAGGGATCATCGCTATTAAAATTTGTGGTGGAAAGTGAGCTTCAGCGCTTGCTGTTAAAGGCATTTAACCAGTGTTTCAACTCTTTGATAGTTTGATAAGGGCTACGATGTAACATTCTATGGCAATTAGCACACACCATGGCAAGATCTTCAACTAGAGTTTCTCTAGATTCATTTTCATCCAGCTCATTCAAAGGTACCTTGTGGTGAGCTTCAATATATAAAGCTCCTTTTTCACCATATTTTTTCTTAAAATCAAACTCACAAACTTCACAGGGTAATTCACCCTTGTGCTTCTTTGCGTGAATTTTTTAGCCCGATTTACCAATGCCTGAGAACGCTCTCTGGAATAATGCTTCTTTTCTAGCCTTTTACCTTCAGAAAATGACACTGGTGTTAATGAATTCAAGTTCTCTTCTAAATTATCAGCAAGAACTCTACAAGCAGCAATATGAAATAGGTCGTTGAGAGTATCATCTAACGTCACGTCATCATTTGGAAGTGATACTACGGCTTTAAGCGCCCCAAAAACATTTTGAAATAACTCTTTACGTATTTCATTCTTTTTGTCTTTTTTCCTTGGAATATAACTCCAAGTCAAATCAGTACCATCTTGTGATGTGGTTTCTTTATGAAGCTCAGCTAGGGGAGGTAGATTATTATTTTCTGGATATAAAACAAGATAATAATTATTATCACCCTTCCAATCAATAATTAGAACCCAGAGCGTTTCACTTCCATTACTTATTAAAAAACCACCAAATGAATTCATACCATTCGAAAAAGTATGAAAACCTTCGATAACGCCCTGTTCGATCGAATTTACAAGATGAAAATCATTACTTTCTTTAGTTGTTTTTTCTAAAATTAATGATAGTTTTTTTGCAACATCTGGATTCACTATAACCTCGATTATGCCTTATAACGAGCCTGTAGATTAACTCGTTTTTTATTTGTTTTTATTGATAATCCCCCATTTTTAATGGAGGCTATCTGTAGAATTTCCGTTGTTTAACTTTTCCAGTTTTTGTATGGGTGTTATGCCACCTATACCCATTTTAGGGCGTTCATTATTATAAGTCCATAACCAATAGGTTGCTTTATCTTGTAACTCACTAATATCACTGTAAATATAATGACTTAGCCAGTCATACCTAACCGTGCGATTAAACCGCTCTACATAAGCATTTTGTTGCGGGTTACCTGGTTGAATAAATCGTAATTCAATATTATTATTTAACGCCCACTCTGCTAATTTATGGCTAATATATTCAGGCCCATTGTCACACCTGATAGCTTACCACGCTAAACCATTAAACTAGAAACCATTAAACTAGAAACCATTAAACTAGACGAAACCATTAAACTAGGACATTAAACTAGGACATTAAACTACCCGAATTCATTTTGCAAGTGCACCACTGACCATAACCCACCAATAAATATGACATTCTGAAGTATTTGCTAATGTAGTAAGTGCGACCAAACTCATTATCGAGGGAATTCAGAATGTCTTATGAACATCTTAACAGTTTCGAACGAAAAGCTATCTACTATCGATTCAACAGTGGCGAAAGCTGCCGATCCATTGGTAAACTATTAAATCGACACCATACAACTATCATGCGTGAAGTTAAGCGAAATAAGCCACCCTACTATGATTATTTCGATGAGGCAGCGCACGAAAAAGCGATGGAAAGAAGGAAGGTCTCCAGGCATGCAAGAAAAAGAAACAATAAGGCACTGTACGAGCTTGTGTTGAGTAAGATAGCAATGGGATGGTCTCCAGATGCTATAGCAGGTCGGCTTAAGAAGGATAACCCGTCAGATGAATTAATGCATGTCAGCCATGAAACAATCTATCAATGGGTGATTAAGGATTTTAAAGCAGGTGGAGAGCTATACAAAGACTTAGCTAAGAGGCATAAAAAAAGACGTAAACAACGTAAATATGGCGATTTACGTGGGCAAATTAAGAATAGAGTAAGTATTAGCGAACGACCAAAAATAGTCGAAGACAGAAGCCGAATAGGTGACTGGGAAGGTGATTTAATTGAAGGCAAAAAGGGCTCTGGTTTTTTTGTAACCCATGTTGACCGTAGCTCTCGATATTTAATCGCGCAAAAAATAGAGACTAAGCAAGCTGAGTCATTCAATACGGCTACAGTAGAGATGTTTAAAGAGATTCCAGAGCATAAACAGTTAACTCTGACCTTGGATAATGGAAAAGAATTTTCGAAATTTAAAGCTTTGGAAGAAGAACTAGATTTTATTATTTACTTTGCTGATCCTTATTGTTCGTGGCAACGAGGAACAAATGAACATACAAACGGTCTGATCAGGCGTTATTTCCCAAAGAAAACTGATTTTTCAACTATAACTAATGAACAACTCCAAGAGGTTGTAATGAAAATTAATACTCGCCCAAGGAAAATACTAAATTATCAGACAGCTGAAGAGGTCTTTATTAATTAGTGATTTAAGGTTTGGTGCACTTGGAACCTGAATTCGGGTTAATTAGTGATTTAAGGTTTGGTGCACTTGGAACCTGAATTCGGGCTGTAAAGGGCCTTGTCGAAGCTCAAAAAAAGGAATTAACATTGCGCTAGGCAATGACTATTTAGCATCACAAGGTTTAGTGTCATTGAGAGATATTTGGATCGGTATTCATTACGGGAGATGAACCGCCCATTGCGGACCCGCATGATGGGTGGTGTGGGGCTGGAGATTAGAGACCTCCGGCTACCCGATTAGCTTTCTGGTGCCACTTGAACGAGTTTCTGTTTAACATTATAGAAATAATAGATAGCCAGACCGAAACCAATAACAAAACTTAGAGAGTGCCCTGCTTTTGGATAACCTACGGATTTAAAATCTAAATATAACGCTGGTATAAGTGCAAAAACGATAGCACATAAGAATATATACCCTCGTTGAATTTTACTAAAAATCAAAAATAAGCCAAAACCTGCCAAGCCAAAAGCAGCTTGTGATGCACCTGTACCTACATTCCATGGTGGAGGTGTAAATTGAGTACTAAATAGTGTTCCAATAGAACCTGCAAAAAGCCAAATAATTAACATGTACTTAGAACCAACGGTTCGCTCAATAATAATACCCAAGAATAAAATAGATAATACATTGTAGATCATATGCTTTTGATGGACATGGATTAATTGAGAAGATACTAGCCTCCATATTTCAAGGTGCTTTATACCCTCTACAGTTAATCCACCAAAATTAGTAAGTTCCGTTATTCTTGATTTACCGAGGACCGAGCCACTAATTTGATAAGCGACATAAAACGATACGCAAACAGTAACTATGCATATTAAAAAGGTAACGACAGGTTTGTGATTAATCTGCATACTATTTCCGAAAGCTAACGTCATATAGAACACCACTTCGGGGGTTTATAACACCCCAAAACGGCGTATATTACATGGCTCAATAATTCCACTAAATAACTCTAATGTAAACAAGTAATTACGTATGTTATAAAATGCTCGTTGTTAAAATACACCAAAACGACTTTTAATAATGTCATTGGACAAACACTGTCCATGCACACAGCGCATTTAAAGGTTGGTTATTATTTTATGAAATCTCTCTTTCTAACCACAATTAAAGGCCATGTGTATAGCAATCACTATTGTTACAAACTGCACAAAGAGCACTATTGAAGCTTATCTGTTTTGGATAACTGCCTATATCCGCTTTAATAATATTCAACACGCCCTAGATCTATGGGAGATACTCAAGTGAAGTTATGTTTAAACCATTTAGTAAATTCGCAAAATGTAGCGCAAGAAACTGATAAAAGGGACAGGCGTATATTTTTGTCAAATAAATGCAACGCGCTAAAGCACGTCCTACATATTAGCTGAACCTTATTATTACCTTTTTAACCTAAAACAAAAAAACCGCTGTTCATTACAAACAGCGGCTTTCTAATTAAGATTTACAAGCTTAAAGCTTGCTTAACTTAAACTTGATTTTTATTGCTTACCAATTACTTCAAGTCCACCCATGTATGGGCGTAATACTTCTGGTACTACTACTGAACCATCGGCTTGCTGGTAGTTTTCTAGTATTGCTACTAGTGTACGCCCAACAGCTAAGCCTGAACCATTTAGTGTATGTAGTAACTCTGGCTTTTTAACACCTTCACGACGAAAACGTGCTTGCATTCTACGCGCCTGAAAATCTGCCATGTTTGAACATGATGAAATTTCGCGGTATGTGTCTTGAGCAGGTAGCCATACTTCTAAATCGTATGTTTTAGCTGAGCCAAAGCCCATGTCGCCCATACATAAAATCACTTTACGGTACGGAAGTTCAAGCGCTTGTAGTATTTGCTCTGCGTGACCTGTTAACTCTTCAAGTGTTGCCATTGAGTCTTCTGGTTTTACAAGTTGTACAAGTTCAACTTTATCAAACTGGTGTTGACGAATTAGACCACGTGTATCGCGACCATAACTGCCTGCTTCACTTCTAAAAAATCAAGGTGGTTGTCTAGTTTATATGTGTCTAGTTTATATGTGCATCTAGTTTATTTGGGTTCTGTAAAAGAATAGCCCCCGAAAATTTGACTCAGGCGGAGTGACCATATGTGTCTGTGTTATTTCGCTAAATATCTGACCCTAGAATTTCTAAATATCACAACGAGGATTTCGTGTAATACAGTGTAATAGATAATTCAAAACAAAAAACTATTATTTATCCGTAGCCACAGAGCAGTGTTCAGGAAAATAGAAAAATCTGAATAATACAGCGGCTACCAATTAATGCAGTGGAATTTATTAACCACTTTAAAAACAAGGTGTCATTCGAAAGCTAACTAATCAAAAATTAAAAGGATTATTGTATGGAAATCACAGCAAATAATGAAGTTGAAAACATTAGTTTTAAATCAACTATAGAAGAAATGAGAAAGCACTATTTACTCCAGCTAGGCAACACGAAACGGGTAACAGGGTTTGGCTTATCTCGACTAAAAGTAGCATCTTCATCAGAAAGATCAGAAGGCGAAAATGAAGAGTTAGTAGAAGTCATGGGAGATACTGTTTCCAATGTACAAGCTATGACAAGTGACTTTTCAGCCACAACACAAGTTAGTGTTAACGCTTCCTCAGAGGAATATATTAATAGTAATAACTCTGAAAGTGATCAAGCTAGATTCAAACAACAAATGGAAGATCGTCGTAAAAAAGCGTTAGCCGCAAGTGAAAAAGTAATCAATGCAGCATTTGATAAAGCTTCTGAACTTGGTGAAAAGCACCCAAACCTTCAAAATGGTATATTGTCAGTAACAGACACTATGACACAAGGAATCGTGAGTGCTGCAAATTTTGTAGCAGATATTGTAATTGAAGTCGTTGGCAAAGTAATAAACGCACTAAGTAAAGCTTGGAGCTGGATTACAGATCAATTTGCAACTGCTGCGAAGTCGATAGGCAATTTCTTTTCAAATATTTTCTAATGATATATTAATTAAACAAGGGGAATTTCGCCCCTTGTTCTAACCTTCTACGAAGTGTCTTCCTGTAGCATTTTTGGCGCGTTCGATGGTTTCGTCACTCATACGGTACTGGTTTGGATCATGCCCATGATGTCGATAGCTAGCACAATCGTATTTGTATTTAGACAGTATTTAAACAGGACAGCTACTCTAATTGAACAGATAAAAATCTACCACTGAATTACTTTCATTTGACTCATTAAATAAATCATTGGCACTCTTAAACCTAAATTACACGCATGAAAATGACTGCATGATGCCGGTTTAGATTTTCACAGTAACTTGCTTGTGAGGCCGGATTACCACCCTGGCTCTATGGGAGTGTAGTGGTACAGTGATTTTGGCCACCCATTAAGAAAGAAATGTTATGCTAATAAGCATACAAATTTGGGTGAAAAAATGACGAAATTAAAACGCGCAACATATTCAGCGGCAATTAAATTAGAAACGGCTCAGCTTGTAGTAGACCAAGGTTATACGCAAGAAGACGCAGCAAAAGCGATGGGGGTGGGTAAATCAACCGTAAGTAAGTGGGTTACTCAATTAAAGCTAGAACGCAATGGTCAGTCACCATCAGCGTCACCAATGACGCCCGAACAAATTGAAATCCGCGAACTTAAAAAGCAAATCCAACGCATTGAATTAGAAAAGGATATATTAAAAAAGGCTACCGCTCTCTTGATGTCCGACTCCCTGAACAATTCTCGTTAATCGAGAAGTTAAATCAACGAGAGCGTTATCCAATTAGTCTGCTGTGTAGCGTATTCAATGTGCATCGCAGCAGCTATAAGTACTGGGCCATACGGGATACAGCGCCGACACCTGAGCAAGCAAGGTTAGAGGCTGAAGTAAAAGCAATACATGCGATGAGTGGTGGTTCAGCAGGGGCACGGACAATCGCAGCGATAGCAACGAACAATGATTTTGAATTGAGCCGTTATCGTGCAGCTAAGCTAATGGTTAAATTAAAGCTCGAAAGCTGCCAAGTACCTCAACATTCATATAAACGTGGTGGTAATGAACACCTTGAAATCCCAAACCTGCTTGATAGACAGTTTGATGTTGTTGAGCCGGATACCGTGTGGTGCGGTGATGTGACGTATATTTGGACAGGCAATCGCTGGGCTTATTTAGCCGTGGTTATTGATTTATTTGCACGCAAAGTGGTTGGCTGGGCAATGTCGTTGTCACCAGATACTAATTTAACGCTAAAAGCGCTTGAACTCGCATATGAAAGCAGAGGGAAACCGACAGGACTCATGTTCCATTCAGACCAAGGTAGCCATTATACAAGTTTAAAATATCGCCAACGTTTATGGCGCTATAAAATCACACAAAGTATGAGTAGACGTGGAAATTGTTGGGATAATGCGCCAATGGAGCGATTTTTTAGAAGCTTTAAGACGGAATGGATGCCAAAGATTGGATATGGAAACTTTATAGACGCTAAATATAGCGTGAGTGATTACATAAATGGATATTACAACAATGTTAGGCCGCATCATTATAATGCCGGTTTAGCACCAAATGAATCTGAGGTTAGATATCAAGATTCTAAAACTGTGGCCAAAATTAGTTGACCACTACAGAGATACTCAAGTGAAGTTATGTTTAAACCATTTAATAAATTCGCAAAATGTAGCGCAAGAAACTGATAAAAAGGACTGGCGCATATTTTTGTCAAATAAATGCAACGCGCTAAAGCACGTCCTACATATTAGCTGAACCTTATTATTACCTTTTTTAACCTAAAACAAAAAAACCGCTGTTCATTACAAACAGCGGCTTTCTAATTAAGATTTACAAGCTTAAAGCTTGCTTAACTTAAACTTGATTTTTATTGCTTACCAATTACTTCAAGTCCACCCATGTATGGGCGTAATACTTCTGGTACTACTACTGAACCATCGGCTTGCTGGTAGTTTTCTAGTATTGCTACTAGTGTACGCCCAACAGCTAAGCCTGAACCATTTAGTGTATGTAGTAACTCTGGCTTTTTAACACCTTCACGACGAAAACGTGCTTGCATTCTACGCGCCTGAAAATCTGCCATGTTTGAACATGATGAAATTTCACGGTATGTGTCTTGAGCAGGTAGCCATACTTCTAAATCGTATGTTTTAGCTGAGCCAAAGCCCATGTCGCCCATACATAAAATCACTTTACGGTACGGAAGTTCAAGCGCTTGTAGTATTTGCTCTGCATGACCTGTTAACTCTTCAAGCGTTGCCATTGAGTCTTCTGGTTTTACAAGTTGTACTAATTCAACTTTATCAAACTGGTGTTGACGAATTAAGCCACGAGTATCGCGGCCATAGCTGCCTGCTTCGCTTCTAAAACACGGCGTGTGGGCAACTAAGCGAATTGGTAAATCGCTTTCGTCGTAAATTTCGTCGCGGGCGCTGTTTGTAAGCGGTACTTCAGCTGTAGGAATTAAGCTAAAGCCGGCTTGTTGTTCGCCGTCGTCGTTTACAAGGCCTAATGTGTGGAACAAATCGCCTGCAAATTTAGGTAATTGGCTGGTGCCATAAAGGCTTGCGCTATTTACTAAGTACGGTACATACATTTCTGTGTAGCCGTTTTTATCAGCGTGTGTATCTAGCATAAATTGCGTTAGCGCACGGTGCATACGCGCAACTTGGCCGCGCATTACGGTAAAGCGTGCACCACTAATTTTAACGCCCATTTCAAAGTCTAAACCGTTTAGGTCTTGGCCTACATCTACGTGGTCTTTAACTTCAAAATCGAATTTTTTAGGTGTGCCCCACGTTAAAATTTCAACGTTGTCGTCTTCGTCTTTACCGGCGGGTACTGACTCGTCTGGCAAGTTTGGGATTGCTAACGCAATGTCGTTAATTGCGGCTAATACTTCATCTTGCTCTGTTTTAGCGGCGTCTAGCTCACTGCCTAAGTTAGCCACTGCATCAAGTAATGGTTGTGCGTCTTCGCCTTTAGCTTTGGCTTGACCAATTGCTTTTGCGCTTGCATTACGTTGACTTTGAAGTTCTTGCGTTTTTACTTGTAATGTTTTGCGTTTTTCTTCAAGTGCCGTTACCGTCGCTACATCGAGTTCGTAACCGCGCGCCGCTAAACGTGCTGCAGTTTGTTCGATGTCTTGACGTAAAAATTTAGAATCTAACATGTTAGTTTTTTAACCTTTTTGCATTACTAGCTGAAGGCCCAGCCAAGCCATAAAAATACACACCATCACGTTTAAGATGATATTGAGGGCCATTTTAATAAAGTGACCTTGTTGTAATAACAACAACGAGTCCATTGAGAATGTTGAAAAGGTGGTTAATGCACCTAAAAAGCCAATACCGATAAGGGTTTTAGCGGGGCTTGCGGTGATAATTTCTTTATCTATCAAACCGTACAAAATGCCCATTAACAATGAACCCAGAATATTAACCGTCAACGTGCCAAAAGGGAATCCCCTACCGAGGAGTTTTAGCATGCTTTCGCTAATAAAAAACCGTAAACACGCACCTGAGGCTCCGCCAAGGGCGATCATCATATAAAGTTTAATCATTTTCGTATCGTCTAAGTGGGCTTTGCGCATCGCGCTCTTTTAGGTAATCGAGTTTTTGTTTAATTTTTTGCTCAAGTCCGCGTTCGCTCGGTAAGTAATACTCTTTGCCGTCCATTTCTGGCGGTAAATATTTTTCACCTGCGGCAAATGCGCCTTCTTCGTTATGCGCATAACGGTACTCAGCGCCATACCCTAAGTCTTTCATTAAATTAGTTGGGGCATTACGTAAATGCTCTGGTACGGGATAACTTGGCTCATTTTGAGCATCTGCTTTGGCTTGATTAAACGCCATATACACTGCATTACTTTTGGGTGCGCTGGCTAAATACAGTGTAGCTTGTGCAATTGCACGCTCGCCCTCGCTTGGGCCAACACGTTGAAATATATCCCACGCATTTAAAGCCACTTCCATTGCACGCGGATCGGCGTTACCAATGTCTTCTGTAGCAATGGCAAGTAAACGCCTTGCTACATACAAAGGGTCGCCGCCACCGGCTAAAATTCGGCAATACCAATACAGTGCACCGTCGGGGGAGCTACCTCGTACTGATTTGTGAAAGGCCGATATTAAATCGTAAAATTCATCGCCGCCTTTATCGTATTTAGCTAAATGCGTTGGTAGCACTTGGCTAAGTACGTGCTCATCTACGTTGTATTGACCGTTTTGCTCGGACGTTAAATCAACTGCTTGTTCAAGTAAATTAAGTACTTTACGCGCATCGCCGCCACTTGCTTGGCACAGTGCCTTTTTAGCGTTGTCGGCAATAGTGATGTGTTTTTGGCTTAGCTGCTCGTCTTGTTTAAGTGCGCGCTCTATTACGGTGTATAAGTCGGTATCGGCAAGCGATTTTAAAACATACACGCGTGCACGCGACAATATAGCGTTGTTAAGGGCAAACGATGGGTTTTCTGTGGTTGCACCTACAAATATAAAGGTGCCGTCTTCTATGTGCGGTAAAAAGGCATCTTGTTGGGATTTATTAAAGCGATGAACTTCGTCAACAAACATAAGGGTTCGTTGGCCACGGCTTTCTAGGTTGTCCCGCGCTTGCGTTACGCTATCGCGTATATCTTTTACGCCTGCGGTTACCGCTGACATTTGAATAAGTGAGGCATCAGCATGGTTGGCAATTATTTGCGCAAGTGTTGTTTTACCCACACCAGGCGGACCCCATAAAATTAAACTATGGCATCGCCCTGCGACAATGGCTTGATGCAGTGGTTTATCAGCGCTTAATAAATGCTGCTGACCAATGTATTCATCAAGCGTTGTAGGGCGCATACGCGCGGCAAGTGGGCGTACATCAGGCCCAAAGTTAAAACCTAAATTACTCACCGTTACTCTGATCGTCTATTTCAACACCTTCGGGAGGGGTAAATTCAAACGTGCTTTTATCAAGCGGCGCATTAACTTGTGCATCATTAAATGTAAATGACGATAACTGCCCTGAATTGTCGGTAACTACTAATTTAGCAAGGCCTTGCTCATTACCTGCAAAGGTTATATCAAGTTGCTCAACTTGGCTTTCTACGCCTTTATTTGGTGTTACGCTAAAACCTGTATTTGTTGCAAGTACGCTGTACTTTTCCCATTGTGCTGGATCTTTTGAGGTAAGTAACACAAACGGTGTTGAATCGATTAAACCGCTGGTTTTCATAATCGTTACTTGCTCAGCAAAGCTGTCGAAGTAATAAGTTTTATCACCGTTTGATACAAATAACGTATCGTCTGGGTTTGTTTGCTGCCAGCGAATCATCATAGGCTGTTGAAGCGCTATTGTGCCCTCGCCTTGCATAACAGCTTGGCCTTCTTTGTCTGTTACTTGTTGTGCAAACTGCGCTTTGAAACTTTTTAAAGTGGCAAGTCTGTCTTGTAATGCTTGGCTGTCGTCAGCAAAGCTTGGTGCGGCAAGTACGCTGCCTAATACTAATAATAAGGCGTTAACTTTTTCATGAATTTGCTCCATTAGGCACTAATACATCGCGAGCACCGTTATGACCTGGTGAACTCACGATACCCGATGTTTCCATTTGTTCTACTAAACGTGCTGCGCGGTTATAGCCAACACGTAATTTACGTTGCACTGACGATACCGATACTTTGCCGGTTTCAATTACAAACGACACAGCTTCGTCGTATAACGGGTCTGATTCTTCATCTGCGTTTTCGCTAGCTTCACCTGGTAATAAAATATCTTCACTGGCATCACCATTGAGTATTTCATCAATATAATTTGGTTTAGCACGCGCTTTCCAATCGTTTACTACGGCGTGTACTTCGTGGTCGTCTACAAACGCGCCATGCACACGCTCTGGTACGCTAGTGCCTGGCGGTAAATAAAGCATGTCGCCCATACCTAGTAAGTTTTCGGCGCCTTGTTGGTCAAGTATTGTCCGTGAATCTATTTTGCTCGATACCTGAAACGCCATACGTGTTGGAATATTAGCTTTAATTAAGCCGGTAATTACATCAACCGACGGACGCTGCGTAGCAAGCACTAAGTGAATGCCTGCCGCACGTGCCTTTTGGGCTATACGTGCAATAAGTTCTTCTACTTTTTTACCTACAATCATCATCATGTCGGCAAATTCGTCTATTACTACAACAATACTTGGTAATTTACCTAGCTCGTCGGGGCCTTCTTTCATGCCATCAGTGTCTTTAAATAATGGATCAAGAATTGGGTAACCCGCTTCATTGGCTTCAAGCACTTTTTGGTTGTAACCTTTTAAGTTACGCACACCCAATGCTGACATTAATTTATAACGACGTTCCATTTCGCCAACACACCAACGCAGTGCGTTAGCGGCTTCTTTCATGTCGGTCACTACTTCACACAATAAATGCGGAATGCCTTCATATACTGAAAGCTCAAGCATTTTAGGGTCAATCATGATCATACGTACATCGTCAGGACCCGATTTGTACAGCAAGCTTACTATCATGACATTAACGCCCACTGATTTACCCGAACCGGTTGTACCGGCCACCAATAAGTGTGGCATTTTACCTAAATCAGCACATACCGGCTGACCGGCAATGTCTTTACCAAGCACCATGGTAAGTGGCGACGGATTTTGCTCAAATTTAGGGGCGTTTATAACTTCTGATAAACGAACTATTTCACGGTGTTTATTTGGAAGTTCAATACCAACATAGGTTTTACCCGGAATAACTTCTACAACACGTACACTAATTGCCGAAAGCGAACGGGCTAAATCTTTAGCCAAGCCCGTAATTTTAGACACTTTTATACCTGGCGCTAAATCAAGTTCAAAACGTGTAACAACGGGGCCTGGGTATACCGCTACAACAGTTGCTTGTACGTTAAAGTCGAGCAGCTTTGTCTCTACTAGGCGCGATACTGTATCGAGTTCTTCTTGCGAAATTGGGTTTTTAGCTTTGTCCGGTCTATCGAGTAAATCGAGTGACGGTAATGGCCCCGGTGGTGGCTCTTGCGTTAATAATTGCTCAAATTTTTCTTTTGCTGTTGGTGGTGGCTGATAGGCTGCTTTTGGCTTAGGCATTGGCCTTGCTGGTGATACAACCGTTGTAACTGGCTTTTCAGGTTCTACAACTTGGCTTTGATCAAGTGCATTTAATGCAGCAGCCGTGTCCATTGGCTCGTCGTCTATGGCGCTAAAGCCAATTTCTTGATCGAGTATGTCGTCGAGTTCATCAAACGGCATAAAGTCGTCACTAATTTGTGGCTCGCTAAATAGCGTTTGCGGTTCGTTAATTGCTTTTTGTTTATCTGCTTTTTTAGCCGATGCAGGCAGCTCTATTTGCTCTTTTATATCGTCTTCAAAATGGGCGTCTACTTCATCGTTATTATTTACTGTACCTGCAGCGTGTTCTCGGTGCATCCAGCCTTTTGCATACGACACGATAAAACGATAAAACCTAACCATTAAATCGCCAAGATAATCAACAAAATCAACCCACGATACACCCGTTAATAGAGTTAGTCCGGCAAAAAGAAACACAGCAATAATATAGATGTACCGGTAAAGTTAAATGCAGGCATCATGGCTGATGCAATAACATCGCCCACTACCCCACCAGAAGAGAAGTTATAAATATCGTCAAAGTTGATACTGCTAATAGCGGTAGCTGAGGTAATAAATAAAGCAAAACCAATAACTCGCAGCGCTAAAGTAGTGTAATCAAGCTGTAAAATGCGGTGAGGTTGTTTAAATAACAAGTAGCCAAATAATTGAATGGCAGCAGGTACTAAATAAGCCAACCAACCAAAAGTAAGTAATAAAATGTCAGCTATCCATGCACCAGCTGTGCCTGTAATATTTTTTACGTTTCTAAATTCACCAGTTTGCGACCACGAAGGATCAACTGGATCAAAGCTGATTAAGGCACATAAAATAAATATTGCTGTAAAGGTACTGATAATCAGCCCTGTTTCTAATAGTCTTTGCACACCGTTTAGGCGCATAGTTCCCTATTCCTCTTTATTATTCTATTTTATTCACACTTACTTAGCAGTGAAATACCTTAGCAGGAAATGCAATTTGTTGCACTTTATCTTAGGGCCTGTTTATCTTTCGAGGTTAAATTTGCAGCTGACTGTTTGGTATTTAGGCAAGGCAGAGCCTATGTAGTGTGGTTATTCCCCATAAATAGGCGATAACGCAGCATAAATGCCAAACATGCGCTGCCCGAAGGGTTCTACCTAGGGGCAATTAACTCTTTGTTGCTCGGTTTTTACTTAGCCCACTAGGTTACAAACCTCGCGCCGCGATTAAATCGCCCCTAGATTGAACAAATTTTAATCCTGAAAGGTCAACAGGCCCTAGCCTTGATGGCCTGATTATGAACACGTTTTTATAATTTAGGCAGATAAAAGCAAATGTCAGCCTATTATAAATACTGTTAAGCAATATACGGGCGAATAATTACACCTTCTTCACCTTTTACTTCTTCCATTACTACATAAGTACGGCTTTCACTTACATTTGGAAGTTTCAATAGTATGTCGCCTAATACGCCACGGTATTCTGACATATCATTTACGCGTGTTTTAAGTAAAAAGTCGAAATTACCCGACACCAAATGGCATTCTATAATTTCTTCATGCTTTTTTACAGCAGCACTGAACTCATCAAATACATCGGGTGATGTTTTGGTAATTGTTACCTCTACATACACCGATAAACCTTGCCCAAGCTTAGCAGGGTCGACCACTGCTTTGTAACCTAATATGTAACCTTCTCGTTCTAGTTTTTTTACCCGTTCGAGACAGGGCGTGGCGCTTAGGCCAACTCGTCTGGCCAGTTCAACATTGGAAAGGCGTCCATCATGTTGTAATTCCATCAAAATTTTCCGGTCAATTCTATCTAATAACTGATGCATAGTACCAACTAGTTTTTTATGCTGTTTATTTTTATTATTTAGATAATAACACTAGAACCCACTTTAAAAAAGGTGAGACACACTGGCTTATGATGAATATAATAGTGAAAAATGTTAATCCGTTCTTAATAAGGCAAATGTTATGATTATTGGTGTACCTAAAGAAATTAAAAACCATGAATACCGTGTAGGTATGGTTCCTGCGAGTGTTCGTGAATTAGTAAACCACGGTCACCAAGTGATTGTAGAAACTGATGCAGGCATGGGCATTGGTTTTACTAATGAAGACTACACACAAGCAGGTGCTGAAATTTTAGCAACTGCTGCTGATGTTTTCGCTAAAGCCGACATGATTGTAAAAGTAAAAGAGCCACAAGCTGTTGAACGTGCAATGTTGCGTGAAGACCAAATCCTTTTCACTTACTTACACCTTGCACCTGATCTTCCACAAACTGAAGACCTTGTAAAAAGCAAAGCTATTTGTATTGCATACGAAACTGTAACTGACTCACGCGGTGGTTTACCGCTTCTTGCGCCTATGAGCGAAGTGGCTGGTCGTATGTCTATTCAAGCTGGTGCACAAGCGCTAGAAAAATCTAACCACGGTCGTGGCATGCTATTAGGTGGCGTACCAGGTGTTGAAGCAGCTAAAGTTGTTGTAATTGGCGGCGGCATGGTTGGTCGTAGCGCTGCTCAAATGGCTGTTGGCCTTGGTGCTGAAGTTGTGGTTCTTGATCGTAACATCGACGTATTACGTGCACTAGACGCGCAATTTGGTAATAAAGTAAAAGCTATTTACTCAACTGCTGATGCACTAGAAAAACACGTACTAGAAGCTGATTTAGTAATTGGTGGCGTACTAATCCCAGGTGCAGCTGCACCTAAACTAGTCACTGCAGAGCACATTAAAGCAATGAAACCTGGCTCTGCAATTGTTGACGTTGCAATCGACCAAGGTGGCTGTATTGCTACCTCTAAAGCAACGACGCATGCTGATCCTACTTTCATCGTTGATGAAGTTGTTCACTACTGTGTTGCTAACATGCCAGGTGCTGTTCCACGCACATCTACGTTTGCACTTAACAATGCAACATTGCCTTTCATCATTAACCTTGCAAATAAAGGTTATAAAAAGGCGCTACTAGATGACGCTCACTTCTTAAAAGGCTTAAACGTAATTAAAGGCCAAGTAACTTACAAAGAAGTAGCACAAGCGTTCAACATGGAATATGTTGACCCACGCACAGCGGTAGAAAACGCATAATTTAGCGTTTTGTAGTTAGGTTGGTATTAAATAATATAGTAACTTAACTACAACCCATAAAAAAAGCAGCTAATTAGCTGCTTTTTTTGTGTCTGATTTAAAATGAATTTATATAAAACGCTTGATTATAAAATCTACTTTTACACGCTTAGCTTGGCCAAGTAGTTTTTTAACTGGCTGCGGGTAATCATCCATCGTTTCTAAATCATCTGGGCCTGTTAAACGGCGACAGTGTTGTAAAATTTCATGCTTTTCGTTATCAATGGCATCCATAATTGTTTGCTCTGGATCTTCTATTAAAATACCATTTTCGATATCAAGGCCCCATGCACGCGGATTTAAGTTATGCCCGCTCAGTAAATGTTTTGTTCTATCTGAACAAATACCTTTTAAATGAAACGAATTACTTCCATCTTTCCACAAATACACATTTAAATTGCCGTTATCGATATGGCGTTTTTGCGTTTTTACAAACTTATGCAAAATAGTTTCGTATAAATAAGGTAGTGCCCCTATTTTACTAAACGGCTCACTTGGCGGTAAATAAAAGTCATTTGCTGTTTTATCGCCTACCACAATAGTCACTTGTTTGCCTTGCTTTAATAAACGGCGCAGTGATCGCATAAGCGGCGCCGGAAAATTAAAGTATGGCGTATACAGCACAAGCTCTTGCTCTGTGGTATCAAATAACGCTTTTATTAAACGATTTAATTCGTTATTACGACGGCCAAGCCCCAAAAATAAACGAATACCTAATGCTTGCGTATTTAGTTGCTCTGCTGCGTTATAACTGGCGGCCTTTAAATCACGCATTAATTGCTTTTGGTCAAGTTTGAAGTCGTGTAAACGTTTAAGCGGTCGTGTGTCTATGCGTGGCACAGCAACGGAGCTAATTAGCTTTGTCTCAATAAAATCAACCACTGAGTCACACAGTTCGCTCTGCGATATTAAAAAGTAGCGATCGAGTCTGTAGCGTTCGTTATACTGCAAATACACGTTGTTTAAGCTTGCGCCGCTGTAAAGTAAGGTATCGTCAATGACAAACCCCTTTAAATGCAATACGCCAAATAATTCTTTAGCTTTTACAGGTACGCCATAAACTTGTACGTTCGATTTAAACTTTTCTAAATCGTCACAGTATAAACTTGCATTGCCGTCAGACTTCTCTGCACCAATAAGACCACGTTGCGCACGATGAAAATCCACCAGCACTTTTACATCAAGCGCAGGGTTCTCATATGATACTCGATGCAGGGCTTCTAAAATCTCGCGACCTGCTTCGTCATCCTGTAAATAAAGCGCTGTGATATAAATTCGTTTTTTTGCATTAGCTATCAAACGTAGCAATTGCGTTCGGTAATCTTGCGCATTGGTTAAGACGTTAACGTCTTTTGAAGTCAACCCGAATGCGGGTTTTTCCTGCCAAAATAACATAGTTGCCTATTCGCTTAGGTCACATAATCTATCAGTGACAAATAAAATTAGGTAAAACATAACAAAAAAAATCAAAGGGGTCATGAATTAACGCTGTTTTGTTGCCTGTTAGTCTATTTATTGAGCTACTTAGGTGTTTTAACTGTAAAAGTACTGAGCTCTAGTACACAATACTGCACAGCTTTTCGATTTGCGAAAAAAATAATCGCGGATTTTGTTTACATCCGCCTTGATTTTCTTAGAATCGAGCGCATTAAAGACCGTATTAAACGTTTAGGAAAAAATAATGACTGAAGCAAAACATTGTAAGCTACTAATTTTAGGCTCTGGCCCAGCTGGTTATACTGCCGCAGTATATGCAGCACGTGCAAATTTAAACCCTGTTTTAATTACAGGCATTCAACAAGGTGGCCAATTAACAACCACGACTGAAGTTGAAAACTGGCCTGGTGATGCACACGGCTTAACGGGCCCTGCATTAATGGATCGTATGAAAGAGCACGCTGAGCGCTTTGAAACTGAAATCATATTCGATCACATCAATAAAGTAGATGTATCTAAGCGCCCTTTCACACTAACTGGCGACCAAGGTACTTACACATGTGATGCGTTAATCATTGCAACAGGTGCGTCTGCTAAATACTTAGGCTTAGAGTCTGAAACTAATTTCCAAGGCCGTGGCGTTTCAGCCTGTGCTACATGTGATGGCTTTTTCTATAAAGGTCAGAAAGTAGCGGTTGTTGGTGGTGGTAATACAGCGGTTGAAGAAGCGCTATACTTATCTAACATTGCTGACGAAGTACATGTTATTCACCGCCGTGATAGTTTCCGTAGTGAAAAAATACTTGCAGACCGCCTTGCTGAAAAAGCAGCTAACGGTAACGTTGTTTTACATTACAACCGTACGCTTGACGAAGTATTAGGCGACCAAATGGGCGTAACTGGCATTCGTATTAAAGATGCACACTCTGATGCAACAGAAGAGCTAGATTTAGCCGGTGTATTTATTGCTATTGGTCATAAGCCAAATACAGATATGTTTGTTGGTCAACTAGAAATGAAAGACGGCTACTTAGTTGTAGAGTCTGGATTGAATGGTAACGCAACTCAAACAAGTGTAGAGGGCGTTTTTGCTGCAGGTGATGTGTCTGACCACATTTACCGTCAAGCAATCACATCAGCGGGTACAGGCTGTATGGCTGCCCTTGATGCAGAACGTTTTTTAGATAATTTATAAGCAATTAAATAAATTATAATAGGGCTGATTATTCAGCCCTTTTTTTATGTCTAAAATATAGTTACACTTTTACGATCAATTATAAAATAAGTACTGTATGAGAAATCAGCTATACCAATTAAGTGAAACCGATATAGCATTCCCCAATCCGGAATACGCATTAGAATCCCCTGATGGCTTGTTAGCAATTGGCGGAGATTTAAGTTTACCTCGCCTAAGTAATGCCTACAAAAGCGGAATATTCCCTTGGTTTAGCGAAGATGAGCCTATTATGTGGTGGTCGCCGAGCGAACGCGGGATTTTTGAACTGGATGATTTTCATATAAGTAAGAGCCTGCGTAAACATTTAAAAAAGCACCCTGTAAAAGTAACCATTAATAATGCCTTTGAGGAGGTAATAGAAGCTTGTCGCGATCAACGCCTTGATACCGATGGCACTTGGATCACCTCTGACATGCTCAACGCTTATGTTAATGCACACAATGCTGGCATTGCCCATAGCTTAGAAGTGTGGAGCAACGGAGAGCTTGCAGGTGGCTTATACGGTATTATGCAAAATGGTGTTTTTTGTGGTGAGTCGATGTTTCATCATCAAACCAATTGCTCCAAGCTTGCTATGTGGGCACTGGTAAATTGGCTTAAACGTCATAATGCGCATTTTATTGATTGCCAGTTAGAAAATCCTTATTTAATGACCTTAGGTGCACAAGTAATCCCCCGCTCAACATTTTTGACTAAACTAAAAGCTGCACATAACTATATTATTAATCCTATTATGTGGGAGCCACAAGAACTTGACGCAATCTATGAATGAGCAACTTCCTGCACGTGTTGGTTTAACCCAAGAATTTGACTGTAGTTATTTACCCAACAGACAAGAGCAACTTTTAGTTATTCTAGATCCTAGTTGCTACAGTACAGACAAATTTGAGTCATTATTAGGCTTAGGGTTTCGTCGCAGTGGTAACCAAATATATCGTCCACACTGCCCAATATGCAGTGCATGTAATTCTGTACGTGTATTAGCACAAGACTTTATCCCTTCAAAATCGCAAAAACGTAAACTAAACAAAGCAAAAAACCAGTTTGAAGTGAAATACTCGACGCAAGAACGCCCTGAGTATTATCCGCTTTATAGCAAGTACATAACGATGCGCCATCAGGATGGAAGTATGTATCCTCCTGAAAAAGAACAGTTTCAAAGCTTTTACTTTGCAGTTGGCTCAAAATCACATTTATTGAGCTATGGCACCAAGATACTTTAGCCGCAGTTGCCGTAACTGATTGTATGAACAGCTCTATTTCTGCAATTTATACTTTTTTTGACCCCGACTTTGAACACTATAGTTTAGGCTCTGTGATGATATTAGAGCAGCTTAAATTTGCAAAAGAGCAAAATAAGCAATATGTATATTTAGGTTATCAAATTGATGAATGCGATAAAATGAAGTACAAAACCCAGTTTTTACCAGCTCAAAAACAGCTCAATGATGAGTGGCTGGCTATTTAATTTGCAAATATAGCCCCTGCGCCTTTACTTATTGGCGTATTTTGGGCAAAATCTGCATCGTTTAACTATTAAAGAGGTGTTACGCTAAACATGGCGAAAGAAGACGTAATCGAAATGCAAGGGACTGTCCTTGATACTTTACCAAATACAATGTTCCGAGTTGAGCTAGAAAATGGTCACGTAGTTGTGGCTCACATTTCAGGCAAAATGCGCAAAAACTATATCCGTATTTTAACCGGCGATAAAGTAACGGTAGAAATGACGCCTTACGATTTATCGAAAGGCCGTATCGTATTCCGTGCTCGCTAAGTAAGTGCGTAAACGAGATTTAGTTTTTGGCTAGTATTTAACTAGCTTTAAGCGTTTATTAAATGTAATTGATGGATACTAACCAGCAATTACATTTAATAAACAAAAAACCCAGCTTTGTGCTGGGTTTTTTGTTGCTCGTAAAAATATAGCGATAAAAAATGGCCCACTATTAGTTTAGTGGGCCATTTTATTTTTGAACTAATTTTAACAGAGCAAAAAGGGTGTGACTAAGCCGGTGTTAAATTGCTTTCATAATCAAAGCGAATTTTCTTATCTTTAACCGATATTTTTACCGTACCGCCATCAACAAGTTCACCAAAGAGTATTTCGTTAGCTAATTGCTTTTTAAGCTCTTCTTGAATAACACGTGCCATTGGACGTGCACCCATTGCTTTGTCGTAGCCTTTATCTGCCAGCCATTCTCGTGCTTTAGAAGTAAGCTCAAGGTTAACCGATTTTTTATCAAGCTGCGCTTGAAGCTCCACAATGAATTTATCTACAACAAGTAAAATAACATCACGTTCAAGGTGGTTAAACCAAATAATGTTATCTAAACGGTTTCTAAATTCTGGCGAGAATACTTTATTAATTTCGCCCATTGCATCGTGAGTATGATCTTGCTCACTAAAGCCAATCGACTTACGCGTGGTTTCTTGCACGCCCGCATTGGTCGTCATTACCACCACGACGTTTCTAAAGTCAGCCTTACGACCGTTATTATCGGTTAATGTACCGTGATCCATTACCTGTAGCAGGATGTTGTAAATATCAGGATGCGCTTTTTCAATCTCATCAAGAAGAACAACTGCATGCGGGTTTTTAATAACGGCTTCAGTTAATAAACCACCTTGCTCAAAACCAACGTAACCTGGTGGTGCACCAATTAAACGGCTTATTGCGTGGCGTTCAACATATTCCGACATATCAAAACGGATAAACTCAACACCCATACACTTAGCCAATTGCTTAGTGACTTCTGTTTTACCTACTCCAGTGGGCCCTGCAAATAAGAACGAACCTACGGGTTTTTCTTCACTCGATAAGCCAGAACGAGATAAACGAATAGCTGATGTAAGCGCGTCAATAGATTGATCTTGCCCAAACACAAGCATTTTAAGATTACGGTCTAGATTTTTAAGCGTTTCTTTATCTGTTGACGATACGCTTTGCGCTGGGATACGTGCCATTTTAGATATAATTAGTTCTATATCTGCCACGCCAATGGTTTTTTTACGTTTAGAGCTAGGTTGCAGGCGCTGACTTGCACCGGCTTCATCAATTACATCAATTGCTTTATCTGGCAAGTGGCGTTCATTAATGTATTTAGCACTTAGCTCTGCTGCTGCTTTTAATGCTTTTTGAGTATAACGAATACCATGGTGCTCTTCGTAACGCTCTTTTAAGCCATTTAATATTTTGGTGGTATCGGCAACACTTGGTTCAAGTACATCTATTTTTTGAAAACGACGTACTAGTGCACGATCTTTCTCAAAAATATTTTTATACTCATTGTAAGTTGTTGAACCCATACAACGTAACTTTCCACTTGAAAGCAGTGGTTTAAGCAAGTTTGATGCATCCATAACGCCACCAGACGCTGCGCCGGCACCAATTATGGTATGTATTTCATCAATAAATAAAATAGACCCAGGTTGTGCTTGTAGCTCTTTTAATAAGCTTTTAAAGCGCTTTTCAAAATCGCCACGGTATTTAGTACCCGCAAGCAATGCCCCCATATCTAGCGAATACACTACTGCATCAGCAATTACTTCTGGTACTTGCTCGTTAACAATACGATACGCTAAGCCTTCAGCAATGGCTGTTTTACCAACGCCCGCCTCACCAACTAGTAATGGGTTGTTCTTCTTGCGACGACACAATACTTGTACCGTGCGCTCTACTTCGCTGTCGCGTCCGATCAGTGGGTCAATGTTACCTTCACGTGCTTGAACGTTTAAGTTTGTTGTAAAGCTGTCTAGCTTGCTTGCTTCTTCGTTTTGTACTTCTTGCACTTCTTCATGAATATCATCGGTGTCATCCCCTAACTCATCATCGGCTTTAGAAATACCGTGTGAAATAAAGTTAACAATATCTAAACGCGATACATCGTGCTTTTTAAGTAAATAAACAGCTTGGCTCTCTTGCTCAGAAAAGATAGCAACTAGCACGTTTACGCCAGTAACTTCATTTTTACCTGACGATTGCACATGAAACACCGCACGCTGTAATACACGCTGAAAACCAAGCGTTGGCTGAGTTTCACGTTCTTCTTCTAGATCTGGGATGACGGGTGTTGTTTCGTCAATAAATTCTAATAATTCGGTTTTTAAGCCAGAAAGATTAACACCGCACGCATTTAGGGCTTCTCCTGCTGAAGGATTATCTAACAGCGCAAGTAAAAGGTGCTCTACGGTCATAAACTCATGACGACGAGTGCGCGCTTCACGAAACGCGGCATTTAAAGTAAGTTCTAAGTCTTTGTTTAGCATTGGCAACCCCTTACTGAGATAATAATTTATACCACAACAATCGGATGTTTGATCACCCTAATTGGTATTTATACCAATTGTATTAAATTGGTATTATTCCTGCTCACAACTACAAAGCAGTGGATGCTCGTTATCCCGTGAGTAACGGTTAACTTGTTCAACTTTGGTGTGGGCAACATCGGCGCTGTAAACACCGCAAATACCCTTACCTTTTTCATGAACCTGAAGCATCACATCGGTTGCTCTATCGCTATCCATATTAAAAAACGTCGTTAAAACTTCAATTACGAAGTCCATCGGCGTGTAGTCGTCGTTATTTAAAACAACTTTATATTTTCGCGGCGGCTGTAGCTTTTGCTTTTCACTGTCGCGAACTGTGTCGATAACACCTGAATCTTTCATACCACTCATAATTAAATATAGTCTTGTCTTTGTAACTCAAGCAAACTTGAATAAAAAATAAATAAAATGTTAAAAAATAACTCAAAACACTTGACTGGTTGGCTAAATAAACTACAGTCAAACATAGATTGATTAAACCTTAGTCAGTCTAGCAAATTATACGGTTTAGAATAACTAAATTAGTCAACTTATTGAAGGATGTAGAAGTATGGCTTGTGGTAAAGTTAAATGGTTCAACAACGCCAAAGGTTTTGGTTTCATCGTAGAAGACGGCTGCGAGAATGATATTTTCGCTCATTACTCAACTATTGTAATGGACGGCTATAAAACGCTTAAAGCTGGTCAAGATGTAACATTCGAATTAGAACAAGGGCCTAAAGGCCTACACGCTAAAAATATTGCCCCAGATGGTGACATTATTGAGTGACGATTGTTTTGTTCGACTAAAGCGAGCGACCTTTTAAGATCCTCGCTTAATTCCTTAAGCATACTTTTTATCTCTTCATCCTTATTTATTGCCTCTTTTTGCCCAAATTCAACCCTTTTCCTTGAATTTATTTTATATACCCCAATGTTCTAAGAGTTGATTGTTTAACTGCTTATTGGGCATGCTCAAACTCTAGCCCTTTTTATTTAAGCTTGTTACACTCTTGGTGCTAAAAATTGCGCATAACACCTTATCGCCTCTTTTATATGTACTAGGCTAAAGGCTGATTTATTTTTGTTAATTTTTTAGCTATAAATACGATTCCAGTTCGTCAGGTGTGACTATTCTGCTTTTATAAAAGAGCAACGCTGAGTACCAACACCTAACAAACTACTCATTACGAGCGTACGTGTTTATTAACTTGTTTAATAATATGTACTCACTCATAAGTAATGATTTTCTTTGCATTGTTGAATAAGACCTTATCGGTCGACTATCTAGGAATGATGATGACATCAAAAATTATCTATACAAAAACGGACGAAGCTCCGGCACTAGCAACTTATTCGTTGCTACCGATCATCCAAGCATATACAAATGCGGCCGGTGTTGAAGTTGAAACTCGCGACATATCATTAGCAGGTCGTGTAATTGCTAGCTTCCCTGATTATTTAACAGAAGAACAACGCATTGGTGATGCACTTGCTGAACTTGGCGAGCTTGCTAAAACACCAGAAGCAAACATCATCAAATTACCAAACATCAGTGCATCTGTACCACAGCTTCGCGCTGTAATTAAAGAGCTTCAAGCAAAAGGTTACGCTCTTCCAGAATACCCTGTGGAACCTAAAAATGATGAAGAAAAAGCAATTCAAGCGGCTTACGACAAAATTAAAGGCAGTGCAGTAAACCCTGTACTACGTGAAGGTAACTCAGATCGTCGCGCGCCAGGCTCTGTAAAAGAATATGCACGTAACAACCCACATTCAATGGGTGCGTGGAGCAAAGATTCTCTGTCTTACGTTGCAAGTATGAGCGAAGGCGATTTCTTCGGTTCAGAAAAATCAGTAACTGTTGATACAGCCACTGATGTGCGTATTGAACATGTTGCAACTAACGGTGACGTTACTGTTCTTAAACAAAGCACACCTCTTTTAGCTGGCGAAGTTATTGATGCATCAAGCATTAGCGCTTCTAAGCTTCAAGCTTTCTTAGCTGCAGAAATTGACGCTGCTAAAGAGAAAGGTGTTTTGTTCTCGCTTCACATGAAAGCGACAATGATGAAAGTATCTGATCCAATCATCTTCGGTCACGCTGTTAAAGTATTCTACAAAGATGTATTTGCTAAACACGGTGAGCTTTTTGAAGAGCTAGGTGTTGATGTAAATAATGGTTTAGGCGACGTATATTCTAAAATCCAAACATTAGACGATGCTAAGCGCGAAGAAATTGAAGCAGATATTCAAGCTGTTTACGCTAACCGCCCTGCTATTGCTATGGTTGATTCTGACCGTGGTATTACAAACTTACACGTACCAAGTGACGTGATCATCGATGCATCTATGCCTGCAGCAATCCGTTCAAGCGGTCAAATGTGGAATAACGATGGTAAATTACAAGACACTAGCTTTGTAATTCCTGATCGCTGTTACTCAAGTGTTTACCAAGCAACTATCGATTTTTGTAAAGAAAATGGTGCGTTTGATCCAACAACAATGGGTAGCGTTCCAAACGTTGGCCTTATGGCTCAAAAAGCTGAAGAATACGGTTCACACGACAAAACATTTGAAGCTAAAGCGGACGGTTCTATCCGTGTTGTTGATGCAAATGGTAATACATTACTTGAGCACAGTGTTGAGCAAGGCGATATCTGGCGTATGTGTCAGGTTAAAGACGCACCAATCCAAGATTGGGTTAAGCTTGCAGTAAATCGTGCTCGCGCAACTGGCGTTCCAGCTATTTTCTGGTTAGACGAAAACCGTGCACATGATGCGCAGCTAATCAAAAAAGTGAACAAATACCTACCAGATCACGATACCGCTGGCCTAGATATTCAAATTTTAGCACCGCTTGAAGCAACATTGTTCTCATTAGCGCGTATTAAAGAAGGTAAAGACACGATTTCTGTAACAGGTAATGTATTACGTGATTACCTTACAGACTTATTCCCAATTTTAGAGTTGGGTACGAGTGCTAAAATGCTTTCAATTGTTCCACTTATGAACGGTGGTGGCTTATTTGAAACTGGCGCAGGTGGTTCTGCACCTAAGCATGTTCAACAATTCGAAAAAGAAAACCACTTACGTTGGGATTCTTTAGGTGAATTTTTAGCACTTGCTGCATCGCTTGAGCACCTTAGCGTAACTACGGGTAACAACAAGGCACAAGTACTTGCTGATACACTAGACAAAGCGACAGGTACTTTCCTTGCAGAAAACAAGTCTCCTTCACGTAAAGTGAAAGAAATTGATAACCGTGGTTCTCATTTCTTCCTATCTTTATTCTGGGCACAAGAACTTGCTAAGCAAAATGATGACAGTGAACTTAAAGCACAGTTTACTCAAATTGCTAGCGACCTTGAGTCTAATAAAGAACAAATCGTAAGTGAACTTAACGATGCGCAAGGCCCTGCAGTTGATTTAGGCGGTTACTTCCAGCCTAACGATGATGCAGCCTTTAAAGCGATGCGTCCAAGCACTACATTTAACGATATTCTTGCTAAATTAGTATAAATATTGGTTTAAATTTAAAAGCCGCTTACTTGTAAAAGTAAGCGGCTTTTTTGTAACCATAAAAAAAGGCTGCAGTTGCAGCCTTTTCTTTTACCTAAATAAAAATAGTAGGCAATACTATTTTGTATAGGCGCGTGGCATTTTTGAATCAGTTGTATAACGGTCACGCAGTTTATCTTGGCGAGATTGTGTAGATACCTCAACGCCATTTATAAACATTTTGCTCACGTGGCTGCTTAGTTCAAACGGGTCATTACTCCACATTACTACATCAGCGGCTTTACCAACTTCAAGGCTACCGGCATTGATACCAAATACATCTGCAACGTTTGATGTAACCGCTTTTAACGCACCTTCTTGGCTCATACCATACGATACAGCATTACCAGCATCAAAACGCAGCTGATAAATATTGTGGCTTGCATCGCCACCTACCGTTAATAATACTTTAACCCCTGCTTTTTCAAGCACACCTGCATTATCTAAACTCGCATGAAGCGAATCAAAACTTGCTGGTAAGCTATCCATTGCACTAACGATCACTGGGATATTTGCTTTAGCAACTCGCTCTTTTACTACAACAGCGTCTTGTGCGCCATTAAGTACCAAGTTAATACCAAATTGCTCTTTTACTTTAATAAGCTCAATAATATCTGCCGCACGAGATACGCCAACCACTAATGGCATTTCGCCACTGAGTATTTTTGCCATTACTTTGTCTTCAGTACTTGGCTTGTCGTCATCTTTTTTAGCTTTTTTACCGGCTTTAGTTTTGTGCTCATCAAGCTTATTAATAAGTGTTTGCAAAGTAAAAGCACGAGAACCTTTACTACGCTCACCTAAGTAAACAATTAAAGCTGCTTGTTTTTGCATGTCGCTATCAAAACTACCACTTAAATCAACAACACTCGCTAGGCCCGAAAAGATGCTATCACCACCATGAGGGGTAATTACATCGCGTGTTACACCGCCTTTACGAGCATAAGGAACTAAGCTTGAATGTGCGTTGTAAGCAAGGCTTACGTCAAAATCAATACCTGCTTTTTCTTCGCCTGCATCGCGAGAGCCTGCAACTGCACTTACTTCAACTAAACCAAGTTGATTAATACTTGCAATAAAGCCTGGGGTTACAATTTGGCCCTTTGCATCAATAATTTCATCTACTTTAATTTCAGTTGGGTTAATCGCTGTAATTTTGCCATCTGTCATTACAATGCTTGCCGCTTCTAATACACCTTGATCAGAAGACGTATGCAATGTTGCATTAATAATTGCTAGCGATTGTGCGCTTACAGCACCAGATGCTAATAATCCTGCAGCAACCAGAGAAAGCGAAAACGAACGTGATAAATTTTTCATTCTGGGTGCTCCTTATTGTTGACCTAACATAAAATCACTTGTTGCTTGATATGCGCTGTCGTTTCTATCGTAAACTTTTGCACCATCAACAAACACTTGTTCAGCTTTAGCATAAACACTAAATGGGCTTTGATTCCAAATAACCACATCGCCCTGCTTACCCGCTTCTAGTGAACCTGTTTTGTCATCAATACCTAACGATTTAGCAGCGTTAGACGTGATCCATTTAATAGCGTGTTGCTCAGAAATATCAAAACCATTTTCGTTAGCGCGGTACATAACCTTGCCCGCTTCTTGGTTTAAACGCTGAATAGTAGTATCTGAATCTGAGTGAACAACTGCACACGAGTTTTTAACCGCATCAACAATAGCCACGTTTTCTTGTACCATATCGTAGGCTTCCATTTTAAAGCCCCACCAGTCTGGCCAAAGTGCAGCACACGAACCATTCTGGGCAAGTAAGTCAGCGATTTTATATGCCTCTACACCGTGATGAAAAGTACCGGCGTGATAACCAAATTCTTTTGACAGGTCAATCATCATTGCCATTTCTTCAGCTTTATAACAATGATTATGAATACGTACTTCGCCCTCAAGCACACCGCGAAGTGTATCGTGTTTAATGTCACGTACTGGTGCTTCTGGGTTTAAACCGGCTTCATAATCTGCATCGTATTTATCCCACGCGCGTTTGTATTCAGCGGCTTCAGCCCACGCCATACGGTAACCAGCCATATTACCCATACGGGTTGAAGGCAGCACGCCTTTGCGACCATAAACACGTTTAGGGTTTTCACCACATGCCATTTTTAAACCATACGGCGCCTCTGGAAATTTCATCCCTTGCATAGTGTGTGCAGGGACATTTTTAAGCGTAACACCGCGACCACCAAATAAGTTAGCTGAGCCTGGTAAAATTTGCAGAGAAGTAATGCCGCCTTCGCGGGCGCGGTTAAAGCCTGGATCTTGTGGCCAAACAGAATGCTCAACCCACACTTCTGCAGTGTTAGGGCTGGTCATTTCGTTACCATCTTGATGCGACTCAACAGACGGGCTTGGGTATGCGCCTAAATGTGAATGTACGTCAATAATACCCGGTGTTACCCATTTGCCTTGTGCATCAATTGTAATATCAGCAGTGGCTGTTAAGTCTTTACCGACTTGTTGTACTTTGCCGTCAACAAGTAATACATCTGTTTCATCTAAACGCTCACCAGTACCTGTTAAAACGGTGGCATTGGTAATTAATGTGCTAGATGTAGAAACTGGCTGATAAGTACTTGGGTAAGGGTTTTTGTTAATTGTTATTTTATCGTCTTGCGGGCCGTTTTCTTGGCAACCTACAAGTGCAGCAGCTAAGCCCACTGCTAATAAAGAAGGTGCAAATTTTTGCATGTTGTTTGGATCTCCTGTTTTTTTGCTACTTTAGCGAAAGCTAAGGAATAAAGCCAAAAAAACAGGTGAAAACGCAGTTAATTAAGATGAATATCTGTAATTATTTCTTTATATAATTGTTATACAACTTTTTCAAGCGCACCTTCGGTGGTAAGCGAGGGGTCTTTGCTTATAAAGTGCTTTACCGTACGCGTTACAAAATCAGAGTTTTGCTTATGTAGCTTTGAAAAATCTTTAATAAGTGTATTACCGTCTTTAGCTGCAGTTACTTTGTCATGACGGTGACGATACTGGCTCAATGCTTTATTAAAATCACCTTGGTAGTCTTCAACCAAAATTTTATAAAAGTCACTTTTTTGTACGTTTAAATCATTAATGCAGTAATTTAGCGCTTCTTTAAAGTCGGTAAATATCATGCCCTCTACATCAAACTCTTTCGTTTTTTCACGCACTGCTACTTTGGCATCTTCTGTGGCGTAGCTAAAACCCGTAAAGGCTAAACGCTCAGCGGCTTCTTTTCCTAATTTCATACCCGCTTTAATACTATGGGCAAACTCGTCGCTCATGTCGCCAAGTTCGCTTTCTTCCCACATGTTATAAACGCGCAGTGGTTTAGCATATTTATTTGAGAGCTTTTTTTAAGCTTGGTAAAACGCTCATCAATCGTCATCAGTCTTTCGTTATGTAAAAGTGCATGACACTCATAACACGCAGGGATAGAGATAAAGTCAGCCTCTTCACCTAAATCAACAATGCTTTGTAGCATATGCAATGGCGGACAATGGTCGCGCTCTGTTGCTTCACAACCACAATAAAAACACTGGTTAAAATGCTGCTGAACGCAAGCGTATGCTTGCTGATAATAACTGGCTAACGTTTTGCTCACCGTTGCTCCTAAAAACACGACTAAATTATGGGGGCGATAATAACAGCCTGAAAAAATAAATCAGCTGTAATAAAAAAATTTATATAAGTGTGTCAAAAAACATACTTAAATTGCTATTAATTCATACATCTAATTATAAGTGTGTATTAATCACATACTTGCTTACAGCTTGTTGCATTTGGTTAACAGCTTTTTTATTCAATTCGTTTAATACTTACCCTGCACCCGAAAATAATGAGGAATAAATTATGAACATATTAAAAGCAACTTTATATACCGGCTTAGTATTAAGCGCGGCACTTATTACAACACCAACTTTAGCAGCAAAATTTGTTGCTGCAGATACAAGCCCAGGTACACAGGCTTGTATGGCTGTTGCGTCTAATAAAGCCTATAAATTGCGTGCAACACTGCGTGATTTACGTACCAGTAAAGCCGCCATCAACAAACTGCAATGTAATAACTTACCAATAACAGAGTTTGTATCACTCTATAATTTAAATAAAAGCGCTAATTATCTAAATATTGAAGCGACAACACGCACATCAATTAAAGATTTAGCCAAAGTAAACATGCCTACAGTAACTATTATTACAAGCCCTAAATAAATGGCAGCTAAAAAGCAATTAAGCAGGCTGTTAAACCACTTGCTTAATTCATTTTAAGTTAGATAATCACCGCTATTAAGCCAAATAAACCACCAAACACACCGCCCCACACAACAAGCCAGCCTAGATGCTCGCGGATCATAGTTTGAATAATCTCTTTCACCATCTTAGGGGTAAGCTCATCTAAGCGCTCATCCACTAATTTAAGTACCGTTTTATATAAACTCTCTGCGCTGTTACCTTGTGAAAGTGTTTGGGTTACTAATGCTTTAAAATCGTCAGTTTGAGAGATCTCACCAAGCGACAGTTGCATTTTTTCAATAAACTTTTCACGCATTGGCTCTATTGCCGCTGTACCGCCAAACATTCCTAGCATACTGCCAAACTGAGATTGCTCTATTACTTCTAACAAATTGTCAAAAGCAGGGTTTAAATCAACATTGCTAATTATTGGCTCAAAATCAATATTTGGTTGCGCTTTATTTAGTAAATTATTAATTTTTTGCTCTGAAAAAAACTCCGTTAATATTAAGTTTCTTATGGCCACTTTAAAACTTTCAAATTTAAGTGCTATAACGCCTGAGCCATATAAAAACGGAACCTTTTCGAATAACATATGAATAGCCAATAAATTAGTTACCGCGCCAGAAAGTGCAAATAAACCAACAGATAGCACAATTGCTTGGTTAAACACAAAACCTACAACAACACATAAACCTGCTAGCGAATTGGTTATTAAACTTTTGTTCATTCTTACTCCATTACAGTAAATGTAGTTTTATGCAATATAGCCGTTAATTTTACAACGTTTAGATTGTTAAATTAATTCCTTTTTGCCATAGTTTAACTATCTGTTTAAAAGGTGAGCAATTGTTATGTGGAAAACAGTAAACGAGCACATCAGCCAAGCTATTCATTATGATTTTAAACACACCCACAAACGCCAACTACAAAGTTCCAGCTCCGATAAACTATTTCATTTAAGTAACGGTACACAAAACTACTTAGTAAAAGTAGCATTAAAAAATGAACTGGAACGTTTTGAAAGTGAAGCTATCGGTTTAGAACTTTTAGCACAAAATAGTGTATTTATGGTGCCCGATTGCATTGTAACAGGTGCTAACATAGAATTTTCGTTTATCGTTTTAGAATGGCTAGTACTTGATAAACAACCTCATGATACGTGGTCTGCTATGGGTAAAAACTTGGCTAAAATGCACTCCATACATGAACAGGCTATGTTTGGTTTTGATGTAGACAATTATTTAGCTACAACCATACAACCTAACCGCTGGCATAAAAAATGGGACGTATTTTATGCCGAAGAACGTATCGGCTGGCAATTACAGTTACTCGCTGAAAAAGGCATTAACTTTGTTGAACCCGAACGCTTAATAAATACGGTAAAAGAACAACTCCATAGCCATCAAGTAGAGCCATCATTGCTGCACGGTGATTTTTGGCGCGGAAACATGGGGTTTATCAATATGCTTCCAACCGTATTTAATCCAGCTTGTTATTATGGTGATCGGGAAGTTGATATTGCGATGAGCGAGTTGTTTGCCCCGCTCCCTGAAAATTTTTATACTGCCTACAATCAGCAATATCCGCTTTCGCAAAACTATCAAAAACGAAAATTGATTTATCAATTATACCCAATTTTAAATCACGCTAACATTTTTGCTGGACACTATCTCACTGAAGCAAAACAACATATAGAAATGCTCACAGCAACCAATGTAAAATAAGTGTCACAATCCTCCAGACCGACTATATTTAGTAAAGTAAGGAGTTCAGCTTTGATCCATTAAGTTTTTGCTAGAGTTATTTGCAACCACTTAATTATTTATAACTGGAGTGATTATGAAAGACTTTTTGTCACAACGAATCGCCTGCCCACATTGCGGACACCACATTCATTTAGACTTAGATGCAAGTATGGGCGATCAAGATTATATAGAAGACTGTGCAGCCTGCTGTAACCCAATTCATTTAAACATGCATATAGACTATGCTAACAATAAATTAGAGCTACACGTAGACAGCGACGACGAACAAATATTTTAATTTAAACCTGATGGCGTAAGTAATTTTCTACCGTGTTTACAATAGTATAAGTTTGCTGATCTACTTCAATATTTAGCTTATCACCTACTTGTGCTGCACCAATGTTTGTAATAGCGAGCGTTTCGGGAATAAGGTGTAACCAAAATCCTTGCTCGTCAATTTCACCCACGGTTAAGCTTGCGCCATTTATAGCAACAAAGCCTTTATATAACACATACTTTTTCCACTCTTTTGGCAAGCTTAATTGAATTTTACAGTTATTCTCAAGCTTCACAATTTGAGATATGTATGATGTACAATGAATATGCCCAGACACTATATGCCCACCCAATTCAGTACCAAACGTAACTGAGCGCTCGTAATTAACTAAGCTGCCTAGCTCAAGCAACCCTAAATTAGTTAGCTTTAGGGTTTCGTCAATCACATCAAAATGTACTTGCGCCACCACATCATGGTTACTTAATTCAACTTGCACAACAGTTAAGCAACACCCGTTAATAGCTATACTTGCGCCTAAATCTAGGTGTCTTGCATATTCATCACTTACCGATATAACTAAACGTAGAACGCCGGCTGTTTGAGTTTTAGAAACCACTGTTGCTTGCGTTTGCACTATTCCTGTAAACATAAAATCACTTAAAATTATTACAAAGTGATAGTTTAACGTATCAACTAATAAAATCATTCACTACTGAGATTTTTATTTGAAACACAATAGATTACAATTGTGTTCTGTTTTATTAAATAGCTGTTTTTATGACCTTTTGTAATTGGGAAGCTAAACGCTTACTCTCTCTTGCTCTTCCTGTTTTTTTAGCTCAAGTTACCCTTGTTTTAATGTCGGTGGTCGACACTATTATGGCCGGTCAAGTAAGTCCTACAGATTTAGCGGCACTGTCTATTGCCACAGGTATTTGGAATCCTTTGTTACTTGCATTACAAGGCATTTTATTAGCGCTCACCGGTATCATTGCACAGTACGCAGGTGCGAATGACAAAAAAGGTATTAGCCATTATTTTCAACAAGCCCTTTATTTAACCGTACTATTGAGTGCTATAGGGTTCGGTATCACTTATCTAGCTGACATAATTATATTAAGGCTCGATACCAGCCCAGCAATTGCAAGCCTTGCTTTTGACTACATTCATTTTGTTAAATGGGGTGTATTCGGCTTTTTAATTTTTACCACTTATAGAAACATGACCGAAGGCATGGGCATGACTAAGCCCGCTTTTTACATAAGCTTGCTGGGTTTAGCTGTGAATATTCCGGTAAATTATATTTTTATAAATGGTTTGTTTGGTTTACCTGCCTACGGCGGCGCGGGTTGTGGTATTGCAACAGCAATTGTTTTAACTGTTATGGCAATTGCACAAGTGACTTACTGCCAACTAAGTAAAAAAGTAGACGCTAAAGGCCTGCTTACTCCATTTGAAAAACCTAACCTAGCCACCATTGCAACTATTACAAAATTAGGTATTCCAATTTCATTAGCCACCTTTTTTGAAGTAACCTTATTTGCCTGTATTCCTCTATTTATAGCGCATTTAGGCGCTGTGGCTGTATCGGGGCATCAAATAGCAGCCAGTGTAACTACATTATTGTTTATGATGCCGCTAAGCCTTTCTATCGCTATTAGTATCCGTATTGGTAATCTATATGGTCAAAATCATTTAAAGCAATTAAGGATCGCCGTATCGACCAGTTATATTTTAGCGATTGTTATCGCACTGTTTTTAGCACTTATTACATTTACAGGTCGTGATTTAATTAGCCAGTTGTACACAGATAGTCCCGAAGTAATTGCCCTTGCTACCTCAATTATGATTTTAGCCTGTGTTTATCAACTACCTGATGCTCTGCAAGTAGCCGCAAACGGTGTATTACGGGGTTTAAAATACACAGCACCTATTTCCTATATAACCTTTATATCGTATTGGTTAATCGGCTTTAGCTTAGGTTACGTATTGGCAAGAACAGACATAATAGTGCCAGCAATGGGGCCACACGGTTTTTGGGTCGGAATAATAGTCGGGCTAACCGTTGCCGCCGTATTGTTGATACTCACAGTAAATAAGCGCTTTAAACGTGAACCATTCATTACCGAGTAAATTAATAATAAAGCGCTCACTACCAGTCGTTATATTGCTGCTAGTGAGCGTTTTTACGCTAACTAGTTGCAGTAAAGCACCTAGCTCAATAAATAATACCTACATAACGCGTTTAAGTGACACACTTAACACCTCACCCATTACACCGGTAGTGCTTGAGCAATTAAAACTAACAAGACCGTCAGTGCTCAGCGAGAGCAAAATTACCCTAAGCATAGTTGAACTTGCTGGGCTTACCCGCTGTAGGCTTAATATACTTATAAGCGAGCACAATAATCAACTTGGCAAAACAGCAACTGCGGCGAGCCAACTAAAGTACCAAATTAATTTCATTCAAAGCGCTGATAATTGCTTAAATACACTTGATGACAATACCGCTATTTATAGCAAAATAAGTGACGCAAAAAATCAAAAGCAAGCACACTTAATGCACTACTTTAATACCATGCTATTTAAAGAGCCTGAGCTTAATCGTACTTGGTTACTCACTTCAAACGAGCTTTCAATGCAACCTGCAGGGTATAGCGACACTGTGGAGGCGCTTACGCAACTTGTTACTATAAAGAAACAGATAAAATCTCAGCAATTTAGTCAAGTTAATACTGACAGCCTGTTTAATGCATTAGAGCAACTCAACAAATACAGATTTAACCAAGCGCTTGTTCAATCCGCTAGGCAACAAATAGCACTCAACAACAGCGCAACACAGTTTGTAAAAACAATAAGCTTCGGCGATCTTTGCCCTACGGGTAAAAATAAAAAAGAAGCTAAAATAATAAGTAATGTATTTCAAAAATATTATTTAAAACAAATTCAGCCATACCAAGCACAACTGACCGGATACCTTGAAGTATTACAACCACTTTACAACCGACTTTGGTTTGAAGAAAATATAACGGTTAAGCAAATTAATTATTTAATAGACGAAAACTCACCCAACAATTTACTAAATCAATTAAAAGGCTCAGCAGTAGAGCATGTAGTTTGGTGGCAAAAATTTTATAAAACGTGTGAAATAAGCCCAATATGAATAAAAAAACGGCAAATAAACTTAAAAACAACAAACTTGCTTGATTCACCACCCGCCACGCTATATATTAGCCGCCGTTGTTAAGCAATTAACACTTACTTAAATAAAGTAATACGACTGTAGCTCAGTTGGTTAGAGCACTACCTTGACATGGTAGGGGTCGGTGGTTCGAATCCACTCAGTCGTACCAACATTAATGAAACGTATAATTGAAGGAAAGAGCACTACCTACTCTTGACCACCCGGTCCAAGGGTCAGTAACTCGAATCCACTCAGTCGTACCAACGATTAAGTAAAATAAATAAAAGTACATCTGAAGGAAAAAGCACTACCTACTCTTGACCACCCGGTCCAAGGGTCAGTAACTCGAATCCACTCAGTCGTACCAACATTTATTCTTAACTTAAAGAGTAAATCTATTTAAGTTAAACCTCAAAAATTGTACGACTGTAGCTCAGTTGGTTAGAGCACTACCTTGACATGGTAGGGGTCGGTGGTTCGAATCCACTCAGTCGTACCAACATTTAAGTAAAATAAATAAAGTACATTTGAAAGAAAAAGCACTACCCACTCTTGATCACCCGGTCCAAGGGTCAGCAGTTCGAATCCACTCAGTCGTACCACTTCAAAGTAATCAAAAAAACTAAAAAAACCGAAGAAAAGCACTCCCTACTCTTGATCACCCAGTCCAAAGATCAGCAGTTCGAATCCACACAATTGTTAAGCATATCAGGTAGCCTTATAAATTGTGGGTGTTCTTTTTATCAAAACTTTTAAGATTTAAGTTCTCCAGTTTTACTATCAGTCAACAAACACTTCGCCTTAAAATTACTTACATTAAGACGAAGTGCACACCCCTAATTAATCTTATGTAAAATTAGATTAGAGATAGATTTAATCATTGTGTTATTACGTTATAAGGATAAATATTTTCGCGGTTTTGGAATGCCAAAATAGCCGTATTTTTAATTATTCCTTGCTCAATGTTTATTGCACGGCGAATGGTTTCATCTTTTTGCCACTGCAAAGTACCTTTAAGTATCGTTTGTAAATAAACTATGAGCGCCGCAGAAATTGAACGCGTCGCGCTTTCCCATAAATAACTCGGTGTATGATCAACGCCATAATAATCCGTGTTGTTATATCGAAATAAAGGGTTTTTAAACGTTGTCGGCTTTGCAAAAAAGAATCCCATCCCCTCATCACAGCTAACATCAATAATTAAGCTGTTTGGTTTTAAGCAGTCGGCCTCTGATTCAATTACAAAGTTAACCGGATGAGCTGTTTCTTGATAAGTCCCGTTAACGATAATATCGGCTTCGCTAATAAGATCGCTAAGTGGTCGATTAGTCCCATCATGCTCAACAACCATCATACGAGCTTCTCCTTCAACACCTTCTCGTACCTTAACATAATGACAATCTAATATTTCTTCACGCACTTCGTGATCAGGGCGCTGAATACAAATTGTAATATCTCTAAAGCCATGCGCTTTAAGAGCGTAAATAGCGCCTCTACTCACTGCACCAAAACTAAATATAATCGTTTTACGTTGATCGCCATAATGACCATCAATACCCTTAAGTTGCAATGCATGTATTACAGCGCAATACCCTGCCATTTCATTGTTTTTATAAAAAGTATGGCGCCCTACATTTCCGTTTGGTGACCACACATACATATCTTCAAAAGCAATTAAGGTAAGTTTACGCTCTATCGCCGCTTGTGTTATTTCATGCTGTTGAACGCAGTGGGCATAACCCCAAATAGTGCCTCCTTCGCGCATTTCTTCTAAGTCAGCAAGTACAGGCTTTGCAATAATGGCCGTGCCAATATGGGTAAGTATTTCGCTGCGCGATGCAATGCCACCCGTTAATGTTGCAATATATTCATCGCTAACATTAAAAGCGGTGCCATAGCCTTGTTCAAACACCATTTGTTTTCTAAGATTTTCGGGAATTCGTAATAAATGCTCTGGGTGAATAGGATACCGTCTTTCATCTGTCTTGCGGGATGTTCCGATAACGCCGATAGTTAATTCACTCATGCTAAGTCCTGTTTATAAAGTAAGTACGCTTGAGTTCATCAGCGAATAATCATACTTCGCCAATAAACTTAGGCGGTGTTTTTTTCTGTACGTTTTTGGCTCGGATGAACCAACTCTATTTTACAAAGGTGTAATTTTGACAATAAATAATGAAGAGCAGTGAGTTAACTTGCATTGAGTTGCAAGCTGAAGCCTATTACCTTTTGAGTAAAAGTGCTGACTGAGTATATCAGAAATAAGTATTGCTAACTTGGGTATCTCAGACTGAAATAAAAGGAGTACTCGCTAATTACTGAGGTTTTACCTTAGTGATTTACTCTGTAGAGCAGGTTTAATCTGCTTTGTATTGGGTTAGCTGAACGTTTGGCTTTAACATCAACTCCGGCTATGTGCCAGAAGCTGCCTTTCCGGTTTAACTCATTTCTGCCCCAAAACGAGTTAACGTAAATGCTCTAAGGGTGGCTTTGAGGGGAGAGCAGACAGTCGAACAAAATCATTTTTGGACAGAAGTGAGCTAGAGTTTCAACCAAGAATCTACAGGATTGGATTAGAGTAAGTAAGCCAATATCACTTAGTAAAATGTAAAAATCACCTAGTTACTATCAAATCAGAATCGTCTTACACAACGGTACGAATTTGCTCGGCTTCGCTGGAAGCTCAAATTGATAATTTATGTTTAGGAACATGTTTAGGAACAGTTTCTTAGGTATAACTCTATGGTAGCATGAAACATCACACACTAAATGGGTATAAAAATGCTAAGAAGAATACGAAAAATTGAAGGCATCGGTAGCTATCACAGCGCAAGAGCTGGTAACACGCAATTTTCTGACGTGAACATAATCTATGGTGAAAACCGAAATGGTAAAAGTACGCTGTGTGACATTTTTTATTCTCTAGCGTCGAACAACCCAGAACTAATCAAAGACCGCAAAGCTATACCAAGGCAAGGAGCAGTGGCTAATGCAATGAAAGTCGAATTTCAGTTCGATAACGCGCCAATCTCTGTGTTTGCAGACGAAACTTGGGCACCAGGATTACCTGCTGATTGCGAACTGCATATCTTTGACCACAACTTCATTCATCGAAATGTAATGAGCGGTACGGTTAATAACCGCGAAAACTCAGAGAACATTTCAAACTTCATTCTAGGTGAAGAAAATACCGAGCGTTTTGAAGCCCTCAGAGCAGAGAAAGAGGCTTTGGCTAATATAAATGTAAGTTTACGAACAGCTAAGGCTGCACTAGAAGTGTGCGGTATCACCGATGTAGCAACATTCGTTGCTTCTGAACTTCCAACAGAGTCTATTGAAGAGCTGAATATTGCAATTGCCGCATCTATCGCTGAGCAAGAATCATTAACGGTGCAGATTAGTAGTGTCACTCAATCTAAAGCACGAAAGAACTTAAAAGATATTTCTACTACTTTTGATATCACAGCGACAAGCGATGAAATCAATGAATGCTTAGCTACTAGCATGGAAGAAGCTCACACCGACGCAAAAGTTTTAGTGCAAGCACACATGGAACACCTAAAAGAGCAAAACGGTTTCAAAGGCTGGGCTTCTAGTGGTCTGACTCATTTAGATGAAAATTGTCCATTTTGCGGTCAAGAGCTTCAAGGCGATTCATTAGAACTAATCGAAAGCTACAAAGTTGCATTCAATGAAGCATTTTCTAACTTCCTTAAGGAAACCAAAGCAAGTGCTACACAACTACTGACTAAGCAATTGATTACAATTGATGAGCAAGCCATTAATCGGATTCACGAAGAAAATAAAGGAATACTTGAGCTATACCCTGAACAATCCGTGACTGAGCAAATAGGGGAGCTGATTCCGCTTGTCGAAGATATGTATGATGTAGTTAAGGGATCGATTGAACAGTTAAGCAAAAAACACAATGAGTTAAAGCCTCAAGTTTTTGAGCTTCTAAATGTTAAAATCGAAACAGCATACGACCCTGTTGAAGTAATTGATTTCTCGCCTCTACAGTCGGCGATTGTAGTGGTACAGTGATTTTGGCCTCCCATTAAGAAAGAAATGTTATGCTAATAAGCATACAAATTTGGGTGAAAAAATGACGAAATTAAAACGCGCAACATATTCAGCGGCAATTAAATTAGAAACGGCTCAGCTTGTAGTAGACCAAGGTTATACGCAAGAAGACGCAGCAAAAGCGATGGGGGTGGGTAAATCAACCGTAAGTAAGTGGGTTACTCAATTAAAGCTAGAACGCAATGGTCAGTCACCATCAGCGTCACCAATGACGCCCGAACAAATTGAAATCCGCGAACTTAAAAAGCAAATCCAACGCATTGAATTAGAAAAGGATATATTAAAAAAGGCTACCGCTCTCTTGATGTCCGACTCCCTGAACAATTCTCGTTAATCGAGAAGTTAAATCAACGAGAGCGTTATCCAATTAGTCTGCTGTGTAGCGTATTCAATGTGCATCGCAGCAGCTATAAGTACTGGGCCATACGGGATACAGCGCCGACACCTGAGCAAGCAAGGTTAGAGGCTGAAGTAAAAGCAATACATGCGATGAGTGGTGGTTCAGCAGGGGCACGGACAATCGCAGCGATAGCAACGAACAATGATTTTGAATTGAGCCGTTATCGTGCAGCTAAGCTAATGGTTAAATTAAAGCTCGAAAGCTGCCAAGTACCTCAACATTCATATAAACGTGGTGGTAATGAACACCTTGAAATCCCAAACCTGCTTGATAGACAGTTTGATGTTGTTGAGCCGGATACCGTGTGGTGCGGTGATGTGACGTATATTTGGACAGGCAATCGCTGGGCTTATTTAGCCGTGGTTATTGATTTATTTGCACGCAAAGTGGTTGGCTGGGCAATGTCGTTGTCACCAGATACTAATTTAACGCTAAAAGCGCTTGAACTCGCATATGAAAGCAGAGGGAAACCGACAGGACTCATGTTCCATTCAGACCAAGGTAGCCATTATACAAGTTTAAAATATCGCCAACGTTTATGGCGCTATAAAATCACACAAAGTATGAGTAGACGTGGAAATTGTTGGGATAATGCGCCAATGGAGCGATTTTTTAGAAGCTTTAAGACGGAATGGATGCCAAAGATTGGATATGGAAACTTTATAGACGCTAAATATAGCGTGAGTGATTACATAAATGGATATTACAACAATGTTAGGCCGCATCATTATAATGCCGGTTTAGCACCAAATGAATCTGAGGTTAGATATCAAGATTCTAAAACTGTGGCCAAAATTAGTTGACCACTACAGATAGACTCATTTAATGATGCCAAAGAAGCCTATAAGGTCGTAATCGAATCTATAAATGAAAAGCTTGTTGAGTTTAAAGACGGTCTTGATTCTGCGGCGCTAACTGCTACTAAAACTGCTGAAAATACGAACCAGAAAGTACTTGAAAATAAAAAGCTACGTCATACGTTAGAAGGAAAATGTGCAACTTATAGGCAACTTGCCACTCAAGCGGGACAAGACCAAGAAACATACAACAACAACAAGGAAACATTAGAAGTATCACAAGAGGAGTTTCTAGATAACTACTTTGACGAGATTAACTTACTATTCCAAAGCCTTGGCTCTCGAAACTTTAATATCAGTAGAAAGCAAAATAATGGTGGTAGAAAAATAGTCTATGACTTAGAAGTTAGTTTCAACGGCACAACTATTCCAAGAAACAAGATGACCTGCCTGTTCAGCGAGTCTGATAGACGCGCTTTGGCGCTGTGCATCTACCTAGCTAAAATTAACAAGCTTTCAAATGAGGATAAAGCCAAAGCCATATTGGTAATGGACGACCCTGTGACCAGCTTTGATAATGAGCGAATCTCTAGCATTTTAAATAAGCTCTATGAGATTTCGCCAACTATAAAGCAGTTGTTCATTACAACTCACTACCGTGGAATGGCCGCTACAGCAATTAAGAAATTCGCTAATACGAGCGCACTAAAAATTGTAAAAGTAACGAATGGTTCGGACTTTGCTGCTACTACAGAAGCCGAGATGACAGCGACGGAGCATGATGACACATACAACGAAATCACTACGTTTATAAACCATGAAACCCAAGACAACAAAATAATGAAACTTAGACCGTTCTTAGAAACAGAGCTTCGCCATCGATACAAGGAGCAACTCAGAGCCAATGGAGCCACTTTGAAAACAGATTTTTCAACTTGTATTGATACCCTTAAGAACAATGGCATTATAACTGAGGCAGTAGCAAACGAGATTCATTCTTTTAGAACAACTTTAAACCCACCAATGCACGAGTTGATGGAGGTGAATATTGAAGATGTTCGAAATACCGCAACTAATATGATGGATTTGATTTATAACCGCATGTAAAGCATAAGAGAGCTGAGCAAATGCTCAGCTTTTATACCATTCAATTAGTTACACTGGACAGATGGCAAGTTTGGCTATTTTTCATTATACTCTTTGTTCCATGTTCTAGGTTCAGTTTATGGCCAATCTATTGCCACTTTTGAGGTCTGAGATAAAGTAAGACTAACCACATCACTGTGGTTTGAAGGGTTAAACCTCACTGGCACGTATATCTCTAGGGAGTCAAGTTTTGCACCGTGCATGGTGTAATGTACCATAGTCCGCTTTTGGCACTTTCCTGAAGCCTGCTGTGAGCGAACAACGGACGTTGAAGTTTTTGAATTCCTCTTCTTTTTTTCATAACTAGAAACTTGCCTCTATAGTCATGGAAACGACCCGTTGGGTCGATATTAAATTGTTATAAATTTATCGGAGTTAGCCACTGTGGCATCAAGAAACTTAAAATTTGCTGTTTCCAATGGGAGAGGGATTGAGAAAGTCATCTATTTTGAAGGCTTAGAGCATGAGATGATTATTCACCCTACAATTCATGGGGAACCTATTTTAACAAGCCAAGCTTTTTATTACCTAAAGAACCTTGATTCAGTCGCACTTCTTAAGTTCGACATATCAGCTCCTCAGTTGTCGGATGATCAAGTAGAGTACCTCATAGATAACTACTTATTCGAGTATAGTACTATCAACCTAACCTCTCGTATGACCACGAAGATAAGTGAGGTGGTGTTTTGGAAAGATGATTATAACGAGATATATCATCACTATGACCAAGCCAACACTGGCGCCCTTATTTTAGATGAAGGGAATGATCCAACGGTAAAAAGTGTTGAACCTATCGACGAAAATGTTGGGTTGAGCGATTGGTGTATACCTAAGAACTATACTGCCCCAATTATCGAAAGCTACGTTGACCAGATGCATGAGTTATTGTTTAAAAAAGTCATGATCCAAGTAATGCCAAATGAGCATCGAGATGGCTACTTTGGCAAGAAGCGTATATTTGAGTTAGGTGAAGGACTACTAGATTTGCACCAAGCCGAACGCCTTGATTGGCTGAGAAATCTTGACAAAAATGCTGACTATCACACTTTATCTAGCTCTTATGGTAGCGAGCTAGATGTGGATTTACCTATAGAAAAAGTAACTTGTACCAAGCTGTATAATCCGCTGCTTCTATCGTATTACTTTTCGGGTTTGAATGATAAAAAACCATTGGGTAGTTTTGTTGGCTATTACAATGTTCTTGAATACTATTTTGAAGAAGCGCCGACATTACTTAACATCAATGCTCGAGTTGAAAGAGATCAACTTAAAGCCGTAGTTCAGTACCTTGTTTGTGAAGCTGATATAAAAGCATATATAGCAAATTTACCCCAAGCTGAAGTCGCTGAGTTATCGAAAGATATTACAACGTCTTCAAGTGTTGTGATTGATGCTTTAAAAGTGAATAGCAGCAATTTAACCGCTGAACTGACTAGGTGGCTCTACGAATTGCGCTGTGCGATAGTCCACTCCAAAAAAACTCGGAGAGGGAAAAATGTCGCAATCTTTGAACCTTACTCAAAAGAAGCGAATCGGGTCAAAATAGCTTTACCAATTGTTAGATGGTTAGCTATTCATTGCATAAGAAAGGATTACACGTTGGGCAATGGTAGACAAAATTTATAACAAAGCATTTAAGAGTGATTCGCAACGCTTGGCAGTTTCATCGCCATATAATGACGATAAAACACGCGCGGCGGCCTCTTTTTTACCAGCCATAATTAAGTATCGAGGGCTTTCGGGAATAAAAAACAAAGCGATTAAAAACAAGCATGCAGGTAATAACTCAACCCAAAACATCCAACGCCATGTTTCAAAGTCGAGCCAAAATATAGCCGTAGAGCCGCCAGCAGTGTTGGCTAAAAAATAGTTACTTACAAATGCGCTAAACAAACCAAAAATAATAGCCACTTGTTGAAGTGTAGAGAGCGTGCCTCTGTATCGCGCCGGGGCAATTTCGCTAATATAAGCTGGGGTCATAACCGATGCAGCCCCTACCGCTAAGCCACCTAAAATGCGATAAATAACAAATTCAAACGATGTGACTGACACACCCGAGCCCCAAGCACTTATAATAAATAAGGCTGCAGCAAAAAGTAAAATTGGACGTCGTCCAAATTTATCAGCTAATCGACCTGCGCAAAACGCACCAATGGCACAACCAATTAGCATGCTCGATACGTTAAACCCCGTACCCGCACTACTGGAGCCAAATGCCGTTTGGAGTCCATCAACCGTGCCGTTAATAACACCGCTGTCAAAACCAAATAAAAAACCGCCAATGGTCGCAACAAAGCAAACCAGTACTATTAAAAGTACATTTTCTTTCTCGTTCATAAGTATCCATATTGTGTGTGTTGTTATTTTATATAGATTTTGAAGCTCAAAAGTATGTGCGTATTCACTTATTTAGTTATTTTTATTGGTTGAGCTTGATTCTCTTTCTATTAATTCAAAATCTAAAATATGTCTTAAGTCTAAGCTTTTTACATTGCTTAAATCGTTATACTGTCCCGATGCTAGTAAAGTAATGGCAAGCTCAGCCATTTCATTAATGGGCTGTTTTACCGTAGAAATATTTGGCCACACTATGGTTGCAAGTTGCGTGTCATCAAAGCCAACAACCGACAGTTCGCTTGGAATATTAATACCTTGTTTTTGAGCTATTGAGATTACAGCGGCTGCCATGTCATCGTTAGCTGCAAAAATAGCTGTAGGCTTATCATCAAGTGAAAGTAATTTTATTGCCGCTTCCATGCCCGATTGATAAGTAAAACTGCCCTGCTCTATATACTCAGGTGGCGTTATTATTTTATTAGAGCGCAGTGCATCTAAATAACCTTGGTAACGCAAACGGCTAACACCTTGTTTAGTGTCGCCAATAATATGTGCAATTTTGCTATGCCCTTGATTTATTAAATGCTCTGTAACATCAAACGCTGCTTGGTAATCGTCCATGCATATATAAGGGGATCGATTTAATTTTGTATCTGGCGTTATTCTTACAAATGGTACTTGTGCTTTAGTAAGCACATCTAAAACCTGTTCGTTGTCGCACATAGGAGGCAGTAAAATCATGCCATCAACCTGTGTAACATCAATAAGTTGCTTTACCGATTCAATTGTTTTGTCAATATCGGTATGCGCTTCGTCAACAACAAGGTGGTAGCCCAATGCGCGGCATTTTTTAAGCGCAGCCAATAAAAACTGGCTTATGTAAGAGTCACTTGGGTTATCGTACAAAAGTCCTAAAAAGAATGACTTAGTGCTAGCAAGGCGCCTAGCCGACACATTTGGTCTGTAATTTAACTGCTCAACAACCGCCATTACTTTTTCGCGGGTTTTGTCGCTTACTTTTTTGTCTTGGTTGAGCACGCGCGAAACTGTCATCATTGATACACCAGCCTGCTCGGCTACATCTTGTATTCTTGCTCTTTTAGGATCGGCCATTACTGTTATTACCTACTCACAATCAGTGGATTGTTATAATTAACTTTCTTAATTTTCATTATACATAATTGTAAAGCTTGATATTGTTTACAGCGCGTTTTAAATGATTACTTATTGACAAAGTCTTATACTACACCGAAAATGTTAGCGCTAACAACAAATTTATAGTATTCACACCCAATAATATAAAAAACTTAAAAAGGCCTATATTATGAGCATGTTGCAAAACCCAATTCTAAGAGGCTTTAACCCAGACCCAAACATTGTCAGAGTTAATAACGACTACTACATAGCCACCTCAACTTTTGAATGGTTTGGCGGTGTGCAAATTCACCACTCTACCGATTTAGTAAATTGGCGACTTATAGGCCAAGCACTTAACACCGTAGAGCAACTCGATATGCGAGGAGTGCCCGACTCTTGCGGCGTATGGGCACCGCAACTTAGTTACAATAATGGCCGTTTTTATTTGGTATATACCAATGTAAAAAGCTTTGATGGCCCTTGGAAAGACACACCAAACTATTTTGTATCAACCACTGATATTACCGGTAACTGGTCACAAGCGACTTACTTAAACTCTAGCGGTTTTGATCCGTCTATTTTTCACGATGATGACGGTAAAAGTTATTTGCTAAACATGCTGGTTGATCACCGCAACAACACACTCTTTGGTGGCATAGTAATGCAAGAGCTTTGCCTAAAAACCAGTAAGTTAATAGGCGATGTTAAACCTATATTTGCAGGCACAGAGCTTGGTTGCACTGAAGGCCCGCATATTTTAAAACGCGGCGAATACTACTATTTAATTACCGCTGAAGGTGGTACAGGGTATGAACACTGCATTAGTATTGCGCGCTCTAAAAACGTATTTGGCCCTTACCAAGTACACCCGTACAACCCCGTTATTACAGCAGCCCACGAGCCGAGTAATGCGCTACAAAAATGTGGCCATGGAGATTTTTTTCAAACACAAACCGGTGATTGGTACACGGTATTTTTAACATCAAGACCACTATCTGAGCGTGGCCGCTGCATTACAGGGCGTGAAACAGGGATTGAGCAAATAATCTGGAAAGACGATGGCTGGCCTTATGCAAAACACACAAATAAAGCCCCGAGAATACACGTACCCGTTGAGGGCTTAACGCTAAATCCACAGCCGCAACCCACAACACATATTGATTTTAGTAACGATGATCTGACTATTGATTTTCAGTCATTGCGTATACCTATGTGCAAAAATTGGGTCTATAAAAATACTCAAAAAGCATCGCTCACCCTAGTGGGAAAAGAGTCTTTAAGCTCATTGCATCAGCAAAGTTTTATTGCCAGGCGTGTACAAGCTCATCATACTGTTAGCAGCACATGCGTTGATTTTGCGCCAAGCAGTTTTCAACAAATGGCGGGGCTAGTATGTTATTACAACACCGCACATTACTACTATTTGCATATAAGCGGCGGCGATATAGGCGATGAAACCACACCGCGTTATTTAAATATAATAAGCTGCGATAAATACCAAACAAGTACGCCTGTTGCACCGCTTTTGCTTAAAACAAACAAACCTGTTTACTTAAAAGCTGATTTTGATGGCGCTCAGCTGCAGTTTTACTACGCCACCGAAAAAAACCGCTGGATAGAGTTTGGCCCAGTGCTCGATGGCAGCATTTTATCTGATGATTACGTGCAGCAATCACCGCAAGGGTATCGCCCGTGTTTTACCGGTGCTTTTATTGGTATGGCGTGCCAAGACTTATCGGGACAAAATAAAGAAGCTCACTTTTCATTTTTTAACTATGACGAACCTAGCGGCGAATAAATCGCCGCCAGTTAAGTCTATTATTTGATTAAAAGCTGATATAAAAACATTTTAAAGCCTTTTAAAACTCACTTAAGACTCATTTAAAGCTCTTTTAAAGCTCTTTTAAAGCTCTTTTAAAGTTCTCTTAAACCATTTTAAAACAGGGCTTTAATACGTTCCATTTGTGATTGTAAAAGTAAACTTTGAGAGTGGCTCATAATGTCACTCTCTCGTTTATTTTCGCTCAGTAAGCGCCCTACTTCTTGCGCTTCAAAACTGTAACCTTGTGACTGCCTGCCATCTTCAAAACGCTCAATTAAGTCATCAAGCTCATACAAAGAGCACTCATAAGCTCTAAATGCATCGGGTATTTTTATATAGCCTTTGTCACCAATAATATACGCACCATTCCCTAACCTGCATTGAAATGACGTTGCTAAGCTCACCATTACATCGCCACAATTAGCAGTAATAAGTACATCGTCTTCCACGCCTTTGTAGCGAATATTTGCTCTTACGTGTAAGTTTTCAAGGTCGTTAATTAAAAAGTAATTGGCAATGGCAAGCGGATAAATTCCCATATCAAGTAAACAACCGCCCGCTAAATCTGGGTTGTATTCGCGCCCATCAGGATTAAAAGGCACAGGATAGCCAAAGTCAGCTTTAACATGTTTAATAGTGCCAATTCGCCCTTGCTCCACCCATTGTTTTGCTTTTTGTATTGCTGGTAAAAAGTACGTCCACATGGCTTCCATTAAAAATACGTCGTGCTTTTTAGCCAGTAAAGACAAATACTTACACTCTTCAGCCGAGACCGTAATAGGCTTTTCGCACAATACATGTTTGCCTGCTTTAATAGCATCACTGGCATTTTTAAAGTGAAAGTTATGCGGGGTCGCAATGTAAACTACATCAACGTTTTTATCGTCAAATAATGCTTGATACCCTTCGTAGGCATTTGCCGCGCCATACTTACTCGCAAAAGCGCTTGCATCTTCCCCACTTCTTGCTGCAACCGCGTACGCAACACCATTATTGGTATGTGCTAAGTCTTCACAAAATTGTGCAGCAATTCGGCCACAACCAACAATACCCCAGTTTATTTTTTTCATAGTGTTTCCTTATGATCTTAAAAAGAAATTTAAGTGAACTCCAACAACCAAGCAATAAACTTGCAAATTAATTGTTAAACATAGTTTAAAACTAGCTTGACTTAACAATATCAAATCATTAATGTTAGCGCTAACACTAAAACAACATTAAGCATCACATTTATGTTCCTTGGTATCGATTTAGGCACTTCAGGTGTAAAAGTAATTATTTTAGACGAGCAAGACCAATTGCTTGCTCAAGCAAGTGGATCTTTAAGCGTTTCACGCCCAGCACCACTTTTTTCTGAGCAAAACCCTACAGACTGGTGGCTTGCTACATGTAGTGCAATCGAGGATCTTAAAAATACTCACCCTGCATTACTAAAATCGGTAAAGGCTGTGGGCCTTTCTGGGCAAATGCATGGCGCTACGCTGCTTGATAAAAACAATAATATTATTCGTCCAGCCATTTTATGGAACGACGGGCGTAGTGCTGCACAATGTGTAGAGCTTGAAAAACGCGAACCAAATTCTCGTAATATTACCGGCAACATAGCAATGCCTGGTTTTACTGCACCTAAATTGGTGTGGTTAAAAGAGTTTGAACCAGAAAACTTTGCAAAAGTAGCCAAAGTATTATTACCAAAAGACTACCTACGCTTTTTAATGACCGGCGATTTTGCATCAGATATGTCTGACTCTGCAGGCACATTATGGCTAGACGTAGAAAAAAGAGCATGGTCGCAAAAAATGCTTAGTGCTTGCGACTTAACAGAGCAACACATGCCTACTCTTTTTGAAGGCACACAAATTACAGGCAAATTAACAGCCCAAGTTGCTGCTAAATGGGGAATGGAGCAAGTACCTGTTGTTGCAGGCGGTGGCGATAATGCCGCAGGCGCTGCCGGTGTAGGCGTAGTAAAAGCCAAAACAAGCGTTTTTATCATTAGGTACTTCGGGCGTTTACTTTGTTGCCAACGAAAAATACCTGCCTAACCCAGAAGGTGCTGTACATACTTTTTGTCATTGCATTGAAAACACCTGGCACCAAATGTCAGTGGTGTTAAGCGCAGCAAGCTGTTTAACCTGGGTCACTAAATTAACTGGTTTTGAAAACGAAGGTGCATTGCTTGAACAAGTAAGTAAATGCGACTTTAGCAAACCAAGCTCAGTGATATTTTTGCCTTATTTAACTGGCGAACGTACGCCGCATAATAACCCCGATGCCAAAGGCGTGTTTTTTGGTTTAGACAGTGATACCGATGCAGCAGCCCTTGGCCGCGCAGTACTTGAGGGCGTTGCTTTTGCCTTTGCCGATGGCCAACAAGTACTGCTTGATGCCGGCGCACAAATTGACGATGTAACCGTTATTGGTGGTGGCGCTAAAAGCACACTGTGGGGAAAAATCATCGCAAGCGTACTTAACCGCCCCCTAATTTACCGAGAAGGCTCAGAAGTTGGTCCCGCATTTGGCGCAGCAAGGCTTGCCCGAATAGCAGTAACACAACTCCCTGCACAACAAGTGTGTGTTAACGGCAAAGTAACGCAAACCATTGAGCCAGACCCAATCATGCAAGACTTTTACGCACAGCAATACACAACATACAAAGCACTTTATCAAAGTGTAAAAACATACTTTTAATACACTATTATAAAATTAATGGAGCACAATATGAGCGAGCAATTTTTTACAAACGTTGAAAAAATTAAATTTGAGGGTGAAAACTCTAAAAACCCATTTGCATTTCGTTACTACGACGAAAACCAAGTAGTGCTTGGCAAAACAATGAAAGAACATTTACGTTTTGCAGCCTGTTACTGGCATAACTTTTGTTCTACAGGGTTTGATATTTTTGGTGAAGGTACATTTGATCGTCCTTGGATCCAACCTGTAGGCAATCAATTAGAACTTGCTGAACAAAAAGTAAAAGTAGCCTTTGAATTTTATGAAAAATTAGGCGTTCCTTACTTTTGTTTTCATGATGTTGATATTGCACCTGAAGGTAAAACACTACAAGAAAGCCACGATAACGTAACGCACATTGCTAACATTATCGAAAAAGAAATGCAGCGTACAGGTGTAAAACTACTGTGGGGTACTGCTAACTTATTCTCAAATCAACGTTTTTGTGCCGGTGGTGCAACAAACCCTAATCCTAATACGTATGCATATGCAGCAGCACAAGTTAAACATGCAATGGAAATTACGCATCGTTTAGGCGGCGAAAACTACGTACTTTGGGGTGGTCGTGAAGGTTACGACACGCTACTAAATACAGACCTTGCACAAGAAAGCGAACAGTACGCACGCTTTTTAAAAATGGTTGTAGAGCACAAGAAAAAATTGGTTTTAAAGGCACATTATTAATTGAGCCAAAACCACAAGAGCCAACTAAGCACCAGTACGATTACGATACAGCAACAGTTGCAGGCTTTTTATACAAGCACGGCTTACAAGACGAAATTAAAGTAAACATTGAAGCAAACCACGCAACACTTGCGGGTCATAGTTTCCATCACGAAATTGCAGTTGCTTGCGCAGAAGGCATTATGGGTAGTATTGATGCTAACCGTGGCGACATGCAAAACGGTTGGGATACAGACCAATTTCCTAACGATGTAGCTGAGTGCACACTTGTTGTTTACGAAATTTTAAAAATGGGTGGTTTTACAACGGGCGGCTTTAACTTTGACACTAAACTTCGTCGTCAATCGTGTGAACGCGATGACTTATTCATTGGTCACATTGGCGGTATGGATACGATGGCTAAAGCATTACTCAATGCAGCAGCAATGATTGAAGGTGGCGAGCTGTCTGACTTTGTTGAAAAACGTTACGCAGGCTGGAAAGAAGACCTAGGTCAAAGCATTCTAAATGGTGAGCAATCACTTGAGAGCCTTTCAGCCTTAGTACACGAGAACAACATCGATCCTAAGCAAGTTTCTGGTCGCCAAGAACTGCTTGAGAATATTGTTAACCGCTACGTATAAGGACATCGCCTCGGTTTTAAAGCCGAGGCGTACATCATTATGAACTTGTTAGAACAACTCAAAAAAGTAACCACGGTCGTTGCCGACAGTGGCGATGTAGATTCAATCAAAGCTCTACAACCGGTTGATGCAACAACCAATCCTTCGTTAATTTTACAAGCTGCAAAATTACCTCAGTATAAACATTTAATTAGTGATGCTATAAGCAAAGCTGGCAACGACGTTGACGCTATTTGCGACCAACTTATTGTTAACTTTGGCTGTGAAATACTAAAGGTAATACCTGGGCGTATATCAAGCGAAGTAGATGCGCGTTTATCGTTTGACACCAAAGCAAGTATTGCCAAAGGGCGTAAGCTTATTTCGCTTTACGAGCAAGCGGGTATTTCAAAAGACCGCGTACTTATTAAACTTGCTTCAACATGGGAAGGCATTAAAGCCGCCGAGCAGTTAGAAAAAGAAGGTATTAAGTGTAACTTAACCCTGCTTTTTTCGATGGCTCAAGCCATTGCATGCGCACAAGCTAACGTAACGCTTATATCTCCGTTTGTTGGTCGTATTCTTGATTGGTACAAAGCCCGCGATAATAAAGAATACACCCCAAACGAAGATCCTGGTGTGCAGTCGGTTACAGGTATTTATCAGTACTATAAAAAGTACGATTATAAAACCGTGGTAATGGGCGCAAGCTTTAGAAACATTCAGGAAATAATCGAACTTGCTGGCTGCGATTTACTGACTATCTCGCCATCATTACTCAATGATTTACAAAGCCAAGAAGGTACTCTGGTTACTAAACTTGACGCTGCAAATATTGACAAAGCACCGCAAAGCGACATAACCCCACTCACCCACGAGCAATTTTTATGGCAGCACAACGAAGATCCAATGGCCAGCGAAAAGCTCGGTGAAGGTATTCGTAACTTTGCCAAAGATCAGCGTATTTTGGCTAAATTGGTTGAAGACTTACTAAACTAATTTCCCTCAAGCCTGCCATATTATGTGCAGGCTTTTTTAATTTTATTTGAGGTAATACATGACTCAGCTTTCTTCTCGTGCGCCTTTTGCAAATGCTATTCGCGCACTTAGCATGGATGCGGTACAGCAAGCAAATTCAGGGCATCCGGGCGCACCTATGGGTATGGCCGATATAGCCGAAGTACTGTGGAACGATTTTTTAAACCATAATCCAAACGATCCAAATTGGGCAAACCGAGACCGCTTTGTACTCAGTAACGGTCACGGATCTATGCTTATTTATTCTTTATTGCATTTAAGCGGGTACGAACTACCACTTAGCGAGCTTAAACAATTTAGACAAATGCATTCAAAAACCCCAGGACACCCTGAATACGGTTATACCCCAGGTGTTGAAACAACAACAGGCCCGCTTGGCGCAGGTTTATCAAACGCTGTAGGTATGGCCATTGCCGAAAAAGCCCTCGCCGCGCAATTCAACAAAGAGAGTTTTGATATTGTAGATCATTACACTTACTGTTTTATGGGTGATGGCTGTTTAATGGAAGGCATATCGCACGAAGCATGTTCGCTTGCAGGCACACTAGGCCTGGGTAAACTTATTGCTTTTTGGGACGATAACGGCATATCTATCGACGGACACGTTGAGGGCTGGTTTACCGACGACACCGCTAAACGCTTTGACGCTTACGGCTGGCATGTAATAAAAGATATAGACGGCCATGACCCAGAGCAAATTGCCAGCGCCATTGCACAAGCAAAACAAGTGAGCGACAAACCTACTCTACTTTGTTGTAAAACCGTGATTGGTTTTGGCTCGCCAAATAAATCAGGCTCGCACGACTGCCATGGCTCGCCATTAGGTAATGACGAAATAACTGCGGCGCGCAAATTTTTAAACCTCCCAAATGAAGCATTTAGTATCAGTGATGATATTTACGCCCATTGGGACGCTAAACAAAGCGGTGATAAAAAACAAAAACAATGGCAACAACTGTTTAGTGACTACACCAAAAGCCACCCTGAGCTTGCCAAAGAATTTGAACGCCGCGTAATTAAACGCACCCTGCCTGAAAGTTTTGAAGCTATTGCAAACGACTACATTGCACAGTGCAACAAAGACGCTGCTAATATTGCCAGCCGAAAAGCCTCGCAAAACACCATTGAAGCCTTTGCCCCGCATTTACCAGAGTTACTGGGTGGCTCTGCCGATTTAGCTGGTTCTAACTTAACGCTGTGGTCTGGCTCTAAAGGCATAAGCGCAGATGACGCCAGCGGTAATTACCTGTTTTATGGCGTGCGCGAGTTTGGTATGAGCGGCATTATGAATGGTATATCACTGCACAGTGGTTTTATTAATTACGGTGCTACATTTTTAATGTTTATGGAATACGCCCGTAACGCAGTAAGAATGTCGGCACTTATGGGTATTCAAAATATATTTGTGTATACCCACGACTCTATAGGCCAAGGTGAAGACGGTCCAACTCACCAACCTATTGAGCAACTAGCCAACCTACGTATGACCCCAAACCTAGTCACATGGCGCCCATGTGACGCAGTAAAAACTGCAGTATCGTGGAAAAACGCGATACAAAATCAGCAGCAACCTACTGCGCTTATTTTTAGTCGCCAAGGGCTAAACCACCAGCCACGCAGCGCTCAGCAAATTAGCGACATAGAAAAAGGCGGCTATATTCTTAGCGAAAGCAATAAAGCACCTGAGCTTATTTTAATTGCAACAGGCTCTGAGGTAGATTTAGCAATGCAAGCTGCTAAAGAGCTCACAGCACAAGGCGTTGCAGTGCGTGTGGTATCAATGCCAAGCACCACATTGTTTGACCTGCAATCAGACGATTATAAGCAAAGTGTACTGCCAAACTCAGTTGTAAACCGTATTGCAATTGAAACATCACACCAAGATTACTGGCTTAAATATGTCGGCTTACAAGGCAAAGTAATTGGTATGAGCACTTTTGGTGAGTCGGCGCCAGGTAATGTGTTATTAGAGCATTTTGGCTTTACCACCAAAAATGTAGTGAGCACCGCGCAGGCGTTAATTAAAGCCAACGCTTAATATATTTAGTACGCGTAATGCGCTAAATAATCCAAACTTTATCCAATTAATGCGCTAAGCCTCCCAAAGCTCGGCGCATTTTTACAATTAACCAACAAAGGTGAACTATGAAATACTTACTATTAATTATGCTTTTTAGTGCAAGCACTAGTTTTAACGCATGGGCAAATGACGAGCAAAATGATGAACTAATGCTAACGATTTTTTTAAAACACGACCAATCAAAAAATCTCTCTGAAATAAAAGAAATACTCAACAACGCTAACTTTTACAAACATTTTCCGCCAGAGGGCGCAACGGTAGAATCTTGGAAAGTAATGATGGGCATAGGGCAAGTAGTCACTTTGCGCTTTCCGGCAGCGCTGTTACCAAAAGTAAACTTATCGATTGAACGTTATGGTTGGAAAGCTTACAGCACTGAGTTTTACCCAACTTACGATCTGTACCCAATCGTAAAAGAAGAAATTAAAAAAGCTAGAGCGAACAATTAAAAGAGTAACCATCATGACAACTTCACTTGTTCAATACACGCTAAGTAATGAGGTAAACGATACTATTTCTATTATTAACTACGGTGCCCGGCTTACCAGCTGGGTTACCCATATTGATAATAAAAAACGAAATATTATACTTGGTTATTCTAATATTAATGACTATTTGAACGACACGTTTTACTTAGGCGCTATAGCCGGCCCTTATGCAAACAGGCTAAGTAACGCCCAAATAAACATTGATGATAAAACCTATGTACTTAATAAAAACGAAGGAGTAAACCAACTTCACGGCGGCCAAAAAGCATTAAGCGACTTATTTTGGCAGCTCGATTATCATCAAAAAAATGCATTAAGTTTAAGTATTACCCTGCCTGATGGTTACAACGGCTACCCCGGTAAAACTATATTTAACGTGCTGTATACCTTTACCACTAACAGTAAAAACCAAAGTAATCTTGATATTAAATTTACGATTACCAGTAATAAAAAAACCATTGCAGGGCCAACAGCGCACCCATATTTTAATTTAAATGGCATTACTAACAGCGCACAAGGGCATACATTAAAACTGGCTGGCGCGTATTATACCCCCGTAGATACAAACGCCATTCCCACAGGTTTAATAGCCCCTGTAGCAAATACCACTTTTGACTACACAAATATGCGCGTGCTTAATAAAATCGATAAACTCGATCATAACTTTGTAACCGAGCAAGTACTTAATCTGCAAGCCAATAAGCAACACGCAGAGCTTACTAGCGCCGATGAAAAAGTAATGCTGAGTGTATTCTCTAACTACCCTGCTATTCAGGTGTATACAGGGCAGCATTTAAAAAGTCCGTTTAACCAATTTGACGGTATTTGCCTAGAGCCGCAATTTTGCCCCGACAGCCCTAATAACCCACACTTCCCATTTAGCTATTTAACACCACAAGTACCTTTGCAAACGCATATTAGTTACTGCTTAACTAAAACCAATAAAAAATAGCTATTTTATAAACCAAAAAAGGATCGCTATTAAGCGATCCTTTGCGGGAGGTTAAATGTTTAGTGCGATTATAAATCGCTTACAAAGCTTTTAAGTTTTAACTCACGGTCAATTAATAATGGGTAATCGGTGCGCCCTTGCATTGGCCAATCGTTGCGCCAAGTACGTGCATCGCTTATACCCCAAAAAGTAACACGGCTTACTTTATCGTCATGTTTTTTAAGTATGTCAAACACGGCTTTGTAGCGCTCGCCTAACTGGGTGTTTACTTCACTCGGTAAACCATTCGGGTATGGGTTAAAGCGCTCTTGTAGCGCAATATCTAACGAAATATCAGCCCCATGTTCTTCACCTTCAGGGAACGGTAATACCGAAATATCAAGCTCGGTTATCATCACATCAATGCCAGTGGCTGCGTATGCCAAAATAGAGTCTTCCATTAACGAAAGCTCTGGGTTATCAAGCGAGTAATGCGCTTGCATACCAATACCATCAATTTGAATACCTTTGCTTTGCAAATTTTTAATAAGCGCGATTGCACCGGCTCTTTTTTCTGGCTTATATAAGTTGTAATCGTTGTAGTATAGCTTGGCATTAGGCGCTGCCTGCTTAGCGTATTTAAACGCGTATTCTATAAAGTCGTCACCAATAATGGTGCTCCATTTAGATTCACGCAGTGTGCCGTCTTCGTTAAGTGCTTCGTTTACCACGTCCCATGCAAAAATGCGGTTTTTATAGCGCCCTGCAACAGCATTAATATGGTTTTGCATACGCTTAAGTAATGCATCGCGGGTTAGCGGCTCGCCTTGCTCGTCTTCAAAAACCCAGTCAGGAGTTTGCGAATGCCACACTAATGTGTGCCCAACTAACTCTTGGTTGTTCTCTTGTGCGTACTGAACTAGCGCATCAGCAGCTTCAAAGTCATACGTTTCTAGCTCTGGGTGTATACGCTCCCACTTCATTGAGTTTTCTGGCGTAAAGGTATTAAATTGCGCTTTAGCTACGTTTAAATCTTCAGGCAAAGCCCCTAATATTTGGTCGCGGCTAATCGCTGTGCCAATTTTAAAGTGGTCTTTAAATTGCGCTTTAAGCGTTAATTTCTCCGGCGCTTTTTGCGATTTTAATGTCGGTTTACTTTGCTCTGCTGAGTCATTACAGCCAAGTGCAAGGCTCGACATTCCTAATAAAATAGCAATCGTAAGTTTATTTTTATGCATGATGTACCTGTTGTGTGTTTTTTAGTGTGCAACGTAAACTTAACACCATATAGTCTTTTTGACAACAACGTTTTATTAAAATAGACTGAACAAAAATAACACAGTACACATTCCTTAATCACACACTTTACTAGCAACAAAATTAGCAAGGATACACATGAAAAAAATAACAATAAAACGGCTTCTGCTAATTAGCGCATTTTTCGCCTCATTTATATTCAGCGCCCTAATTCGAGCAGATCAAACCAGCACTCACGTGCCTATTTGGCATAAATTAAGCTTAACCCTTGAAGGCCCGCACACCAGCGAGCTTGCCACGCCTAACCCTTTTACCGATTACCGCTTAGACGCCACATTTACCAGCCCCACTAATAAGCAATATACAGTACCTGGATATTATGCAGCCGATGCAAACACTGCTCAAACACATGCAACAGCAGGCAACAAATGGCAGGTTTTGTTTTCGCCCAACGAACTTGGCAAATGGCGCTATACACTCTCATTTGTTAAAGGCCGTAATATCGCAAGCGTGCCATTAAATACTGTTACAAATGAGCAATCAGCCGGATTTTTTGATAAACAAACAGGCGAGTTTAATGTTACCGCCGCCACTAAATCATCCAGCAGTAAAGACTTTAAAAGCAAAGGTAAGCTTGAATACGTTAATAAACCCTATTTGCAGTTTAATGGCTCAAAAGAGTACTTTTTAAAAGCCGGTGCTAACAGCCCCGAAGTGCTGCTTGGCTTTTCAGGGTTTGATGCCACTCCCACAAAGCGTAACTACCAAGCGCACATAAAGCATTGGCAAAATAGCGACCCTACATGGCAAACAACCAATACAGAGACTGATAACAGTAGTCATCAATCTTCTAAAGGCATTATTGGGCTAATAAATTATTTAGCGTCGCTTAACATTAACGCGTATTACTTTTTAACCATGAACGCCTACGGCGATGGCGACCAAGTTTGGCCATGGCTTAGCAAAACCCAAACCACACGCTACGATGTATCTAAATTAGCTCAGTGGGATATTGTATTTAGCCACATGCAGCAAAAAGGCATAATGACTCACTTTGTAATGAGCGAAACCGAAAACGAGTCACTGTTTGAATGGAACGAAAGCCAGCTTAAAAACGACTTTGCTGTTAGTCGCAAAATTTACTATCGCGAGTTATTTGCCCGCTTTGGCTATCATTTAGCAACCACGTGGAATATAGGCGAAGAAAACGGCTGGCAAGATCCAAGCGGCGACGATAAACAACAAAAAGCTAATACCACAAAACAAAGAAAGCAATTTGCCGATTACTTTCAATCACTCACCTACTACCCTGAGCATATAGTGGCCCATAACGGCCCGTCGCTCGACTACCACATTTACGATAAACCAAACGACAACATTTTGGGCTACCCCGCCTACACAGGGGCAAGCTTACAAGGTGAACTTAAAACAAACACCACTTACAGTGATGTTTTAAAGTACCGCCATCTTACTCAAAGCAACCCTCACCCGTGGGTGATCACCATGGACGAAGCCTATATTTACGAGTATGCAAACAATGTAGATACGTGGCGTAAAAGTAACGTGTGGGCCTCATTTATGGCAGGTGGCGCAGGTATTGAGTTTTATTTAGGCGGTGGCGGCGACTTAACAGAGCAAGATTTAACGCCTTACAAAAATTACTATTTAGCGATGACCAACGCTGTTGCGTTTTTTCAAAAATACGTGCCGTTTACAAAGCTTACACCCACCCCAGAGCTTACAAAAACAGGCTGGGCGTTAAGTGATAACTCAACGTTTTACTTATTTTATTTTAGTAACGCAAGCCAAGCTCAGGTCACATTACCAAATGCGTGTTACACACTAGATTGGTTTAACCCACGAACTAACAACTATATAAACGGCAAGCGCTTTTGTGTAAATACCGCAACGAGTACACAACTGGCAACACCACCCTACACACCTAACAACGACTGGGTTTATTTAATAAACCTAAGCGCTAAATAATAAGGATAACAAACATGAATCATTTAACAGTTAAACATTGTATAACCGGCGTATTACTTACAACCGCAGCCACTTTAGCATTACCTGTAAACGCAGAAGATAAACCCACACAACTTACATCAGCTATTGTGAGTAAAAAAGACGCGCACATTACTCATTACGAAGGCGGTGATTTTCATACTTACTTTTATGGCGATACACCACTCACCAAAGGCGCTATTACGGGCGTTGCGGTTATTAAACCTAATAACGAAATACACCCTGCCCACCAGCATCCCGATGAAGAATACTTAATGATTCTTGAGGGCTCTGGCACGTGGACGCTTAATGGCAAAAGCCAGCCTGCTCATACTGGGGATATTTTATTTGCAGCGCCTAATGACGTACATGGCATTTATAACAATGGCGATGTGCCACTTAAGTTTGTAGTCGTGAGGTATCAGGCTAAGTAGTTTTGAATGGCTTTTTTAGTTTTTTAGTTTTTTAGTTTTTTAGTTTTTTAGTGAAATAGACTAAGTGAATTATGCACAAAGAGGTTAAGAGGCGCTTCGCTTTTAGAAGAAAAAAACAGCCTGATATTAGATCAGGCTGTTTTGTGATTATTACTATATATTATTTAGGTATGATGAAGTCAAAAGATCTTTGGTGAATATAATTTTAAACTCATGTCTGTATATAAATTCTAAAACTAACTAAACGTTGAACAAAGTGAGAAATTTCAACTATATTTTCTTATGCTAAATTTTAGTGTTGTTATTTGCTTAATGTATATTCAACTTTACCAGAACTAAAATCCTCTAAAACAGCATGTACAAAATCTTTAGCATCAACAGAAACAAATAAATCCTGTTTTGTTAACTCCCATAAAACTTTCACATTACGAAGTTTTAATTTTTCTCCAAACGGAAAAATAACTCGAGCTTCTGTAGGTTCAATTACATCTTCTTTCTTAACATTACACTCAATTAAATTATCAATAATATTTTTATCAAGCCAGTCACCAATAAATAATACCTCACCACCATCTTCAATAGTTGAATCATATACATTGAAAGATACTTCCATTTCATTAGCTTCAAAAATTTCTTTTGTTTCAGGATCTCGTGCATCAAAAGCAACAGCTAAATGTAAATATTGTTTTTGATAAATCTCACCGCTTATATCCACAATCTGAATGCATCCATCCCAATCTGAGCCTTCCGGGGTCTGATTCTTTTTAGACTTATCTCATAGTGATTACAGAAATCAACTACTCCAGATTGAAATCCCTGTGTGGTAACAATTAATCCCTGACTATTTGCGATATCATTAAGTAGCCCTAACATGTTTCGAGCATGGATTAGTGATATTGGTTTAGAATAATATTTACACTCTATAAGTACTTTATGACTAACGCCTGCATATTTATATTCCCAAAAAACATCTATTTGATGTTCTACCCCTGACTTACCTTTGATTTTCTGATCATGCTTAACTTCAAGGTTCTCAACACCTTCTGACTCCAATATAGATTTATATATCTTTTGGGTAAGTAGTTCATAATCTTTTGATGTTTCACAAAGTTCCAAAAGCAATCTCCTTGAACATAACAATATTAGTAAAGGACAATTTCATAACTAATTGATAGCAACTTATCCTAGTCTATTTCATATATTAGTACTAAACACTATAACGTCAGGGCGGGATCACACTTTGTAAATAAACAAATTTTATGATCTAATACCATAAATTTAATCACCTTAAACTTATTATGTCACTCTTCTCACATTTAGAACTCGTCAAAGATAATCGTTCACATATAAATCAACACCATAACTTAGTTGATGTGCTTTTTCTTATTATTACTGCCGTTACATCAGGGTGTGAAAACTGGCAAGATATTGAAGTCTATGGCGAAAGTAAGCTTAATTGGTTAAGAGGATTTCGTTCTTTCAAAAATGGCATACCCACTCGACATAGTATTGCTCGGATTTTTAGAACCGTTGATACTGACTCATTACTACTCGCGATGTATAGCTGGGTCAATCAAAACCGCGTTAAATCAGCGCATCCTGTCATTGCCTTCGATGGCAAAACTATTCGCGGAGCAAGTAAACACATTGCTGATAAATTACACCTCGTCTCAGCATTTGATTGTGAGGCAGGTCTCACATTATTCCACCAAACAGTTGGCAGTAAGACGAATGAAATACCGGCAGTTCGGGATTTATTGAAAATACTCGATATCAATAACACCGTCATTACACTTGATGCTTTGCACTGCCAAAAAGAAACGCTAAAACAGCTAATTAGCAGACATGCAGATTATCTAGTGCAAGCAAAGGGTAATCAAAAGAAACTTTATAGCGCGATTCAAGATGCATTTACACACCAGTATGAATCTGAAAACTCAGAGATACTTAGTCATGTAACACAAGATGCAGGGCATGGGCGAAAAGAAGTACGCACGATAGATTGTCTTGATGCGCGTTTATTACCGAGTGAAATTAAAGAGAGCTGGCCATCAGTTAGGACAATCGTTGCGGTGCAGCGAGAGCGAACGAAGGGTAATAGAACGAGTATTGACACACATTACTACCTAACATCGTTGACAGACAATATATTGATAAGTAAAGCAATAAGACAACATTGGCTGATAGAAAATCAGCAACACTGGATACTGGATGTCGTATTTAAAGAAGATGCCTGTCAAATAAATGAGCCATTAAGTGCGCAACATATGGCACTATTTAGACGCGTCGTTAGGAACATGATAAAGCAGCATACGAAAAGCAAGGGGTCAATAAGAAGTAAGTGTGTAAGAGCTTGTTATGATGATGCTTTTAGAGAAGAACTTCTTTTTGGTTAACATTTTTAACAAAGTATGCTCGCGCCCTGACTATAACGTATTGCTAGTTATTAACTTTAAACTCCGCATTCTTTTTCTGATGCAATAAACTCATGAGGAACTTCTCTTTTTCTTTTTGTGATAGTTCTAATAAAGCCGAGAATTTAAATCGCAATCCCATCGTATTGGACGCTTTGTTTGGTATTAGGTAATCGTTTATCAAGGCATGCTATTAAGCCACCTCAAAAGGTAATGCTGATTACCCTGCTGCATCATGTATAAACAATTAAAGCCCGCGCAAAAAAATAGTCTATATAAAAAATACAGACTATTTAATCCGGGGTTAATTACTTTTAGTTAGGTTTATTATTCAACCAAAGTGACCGATACATCATCTACATAAAAATCTGCAGTGAGTTCACTTGACTCAACATAAAGTAAAGCGGCGCTTTCCTGCGTTGTAATTGAATGTGTGTAAGTGCCCGAAAGCTGTACCCAGTCACCCGCGTTAACGGTAGTAACGGGTGTAAGCTCAAGGTACTCGGTGCTAGTGTGCTCTATTTGTAGTGTGAGTTTTATATCTGGCGACACAGTTGTGCTGTCGTCAGATAACTTAACCCATGCAGATACATTATAGGTTTTATCTGCTGTAAATAAGCCTTTTACATCCTTTTGTATGCCATTCCACGTTTCAGTTCGACCTTGTACTAAAGCGCTATTATTGCCACTGTGGGCTTGGGTTGTTTCAAGAGTTATGCTTGCACTGCCACGGGCTTGCCATGAATCTAGTCCGGCTTCAAAGTCGCCATTAGTTAGCAGCTCTGATGAAGGTGCTGGTTGTACTACTTCAATTAGCTCTTTTAATGCATTAGCAAATCCCTGTAAGGCAGGCTTTGCAGTAAAGTCATTAAAAAATAACAGTGGCCATTCTGTTGTTGGCTCTGGCCAGTTTTGTAACCAGCTATCCTCGTCTATTACGCCCCAAATAGTAATGCCACCGCGTTGATCTTCAGGTACCGTTTCTAGGTATGTTTTAACAATATTGTAGTAGTACTGCTTTTGTTCATCCGCTCTTTCACTTGTTAGGTAAGTTAGAGGAATGCCGCCTTCGTTGTTCATACGAACATCTAGCTCGGTAATTTTCACTTTGATTTTAGGGCGAATATCGACCACTTTTTGAAGATGTGCCTGAATGGTTGAAATATCAGGGCTGTTAAGTGAAATATGAGATTGAAACCCTATACCATCAATAGGCACGCCATTGTTATGAAAATCGTTAACCATATTGATAACAGCATCTAATTTATCTGCATTCCAAATTAGGTTGTAATCGTTATAGTATAAGTCGGCATCAGGATCGGCTGCTCTTGCTGCTTTATAGGCTAAAGACAAAAATTCAGCGCCTATATTTTCAAACCAAACAGATTCGTCAGCGCTGTCGTTTGTGGTTTTTTCACCACGGTATTTACCATTTTCCATAAACGCTTCGTTAACTACATCCCAGCTAACTACCGTATCGTTATCACCTTCTTCTTCAAAATGAGTGGCAACTTGAGTGATATGATTTTCCATCATGGTTATCCACGCGGCTTTATCACCTTGAAAACTTTGCATCCAAGGCGCAATTTGCGAGTGCCAAACAAAAACATGGCCATGTACCGTGAGTGAGTTGTCTTTGGCGTAGTTAACTAGCTCATCAGAATCATCGTAAAAAAATTCACCTTGGGTTGGTTGTAAATAGGTAGGCTTCATAATGTTTTCAGCAGAGAGCTGATTAAAGTGCTGTTCAATAATCGTTTTAATCTCTGGTCTGTCTATTATGCTGTTACCAAATCCACCCGCAGGAACAGCTACACCAATATTAAAATTAGGTGCTAATGCTTTTAAACTTTGTGCTGTCACTTCGCTGTATTGAACATCAGGTATTTCTTCTGCTGGTACATCGTCTAAAATAAAGCCTGAAAATTCGTCTAGGTATATAGACTTGTTAATGTTCTCTTCTTTTGAAAAGTGAATTGCCAGCCTAACTAAAGAGTCAGCTTCGGCTGTTGCGGCTGTTAATGTTATTTTTTGCCACTCGCCTGTGAGTGTTTCTTTTACTAGGCTAAGTTGGCCATAATCTGGCGCAGGTGTTTGAATCCAAAAATCGGCACTGGTTCCCTCTTCACCTTTGGCCCAAACACTAAACTCGTAATTTTTACCTCCGGTGATAGGAAGGTCTTCATAAGCTATTTCAATTCCCCAAGGGTTGTCACCCAATGTATTAACAATAACCTCAGCTGCTTTGGTGCCTTTGTAAGTATTAACGCCTTCTTGCGATTCAATTACCTCTATAGTAGAAGTAGCGCTTGATTCTTGATCTGGTCTAAATACCCAATTTCCGACAGGCGTTGTTTGCCCTGTAGTGTCTTCTTCAAACCCACCATTTGTTATTTCAGCTGCTATTGGCGCTTCAGGCGCTGGAGAATCAGGGGCTACTACTTCCGGTATAGGTTCAGGCACCGGTGTATCTTTACTATTCCCCCGCACGCCATTAATAGTGATACTAAGGTCACTAATCCGGTGTTACGAAAAATCGATTTATTCATTTTTATTCCTTAGACTAAAGCAATAAATGAGTCGTTTTTAAACTAGGTGCAGTAAAAGCCATTTGAGTGAATAAAATATGATAAGAGTATTTCTACTGCATCATCAAAAGCTATTATTCAATATGACTACAACTAATTAGAAAAACAAACAGTCATTTATATTTATTATTTTAATATCTCTTCAAACGTTAATATTTACCTTGTACAAGGGTACAAATATAAACTTAAAATCATTGAGTTATAGTTAAGGTTTAAATTAAAATTTATTGTTTTATATCGTGTGTGTGAATATGCAATCATAAAATTAACCTAAAACCAACATTGTTATAGTCTATTTAACAATAAGGATCAAGGCTAAAATTTGACCCGTTTAATATTGAGTATGCTTTGAGTTTGATAAAAATAATTAAAGAGAAGGTGTAAGTGATACTTGTGCTTGTATTACTTAGGTAAGATCAGGTTTTGCAGCTCCTCGCTTAGCAAACGTAACTTTTATTTGCCTCAATATAAAATTTGCAAACAAAAAAAGCCGAGTATTTAAAAATACTCGGCTTTGACTACACAATGCGATTTACTTAACTACATCAGCAATGGTTTTAATAACTGGCTTAGGGTTTAAATTACGATCCCATAGTAATGGGTAGTTTGTTCTGTTTGGGATTGGGTAGTCGTTTTTCCACGACATACCATCGTGTAATCCCCAAAAGGTTACGCGGTCTATCTTGTCGCGCTTTGCATAAAACAATTCAAACAAGGCTTTATAACGGGCGTTTAGTTGCGCCTCTACGTCGCTTGGCAAGCCATTTTTGTAAGGGTCGAGGTAGGTTTCAAACTCTTCTAGCTGAAACTGTGGTTTCATCATATCGGTGCCGGTAATTTGCCCTTCTTTTGTTAAAGGCAGCACGTCTATATCAAGCTCGGTGATCATCACTTTTATACCCAGCGCGGCATATGCATCGATGGCTTTTTCAATGTATTGCATTTTAGGAAAGTTAAGCCCCCAATGCGCCTGTATGCCAATGCCATCGATTCGAATACCTTCTTTTTGCAGCATTTTGATCATGCGTATAATGCCGTCTCTTTTTTCTGGTCGCCATGCATTAAAGTCGTTGTAGTAAAGCTCTGTATTAGGTGAATACTGCTGGGCGTATTTAAACGCGGCTTTTACCATAGTATCGCCATCGCCTACGCGGTTAACCCACACAGTTGGGCGATAAGAGCCATCATCAGCAATCACTTCGTTAACTACATCCCATGCATCTACTTTGTTTTTATAGCGCCCTGCTACAAGCTCTATGTGTTTACGCATTTGCTCAAGCTGCTGTGCTGGGGTATTTGGCTCATTTTTGCTATTTGTAAAAAACCAATCAGGCGTTTGGTTATGCCACACTAAGGTGTGGGCTACGGTAAACATATTATTTTGCTTGGCAAAATCTATAAACGCATCTGCACCACTAAAATCGACCTTACCTTGCTGTGGGTAAATTACTTCTGCTTTCATGGCGTTTTCTAGGGTGACTGTATTAAATTGCTTTGCAATAATTGACTGCGCGGCGGCGTTTTTGCCTGTCACTATATCTTGATTTACAGCAACCCCCATTTTGAATGAGTCTGCAAAGGTGTTTTTAAGAGCTTGGTCTTGTGCAGCGTTTACGCTTAATGATCCTGTAAGTAAAAGCAGGCTGAGTGTGTGTGTTTTATGCATGTGTGTGCTCCGTTGAATCGTTATTATTTTCGATAAATATCATACAACGAAAAAAATAAATGATATAGTCAAAATGACCATTAATTATAAATTAAACAAACCTGAGTAAACGTCCATGCTAAAAACACACAAAAAAATGCTAAGCTTAGTTGTATTAATGCTCTGTTTTAATAAAGCAGCGCTGGCACAACAACCTGAAAATACACCTTTGTTAAACACTGTAAACAGCCAAAGCAATGAGCAGTCGCCATTAATAAAGGGCGTAACACCCACACTTGTTAGTGACAATTTATTATTTTTAGAAGGCCCAACGTGGTCAAGCCAAGACAATGCGTTTTATTTTTCAGAAATGAACTTTGCTAGCTCGCAAGCACTTGGCCCTGATTCGACCATTTATAAATTAGTGCTGCCCAATACCCTTACCACTTATTTAAAACACAGTGGTACAAACGGCTTGTATGCCAAAGGAGAGAGCCTCTATACGCTTAACCATAAAACTCAGTCGCTTTCTAAAATTAATATAAAAAGTAAGACCAATACCGTAATAGTCAATAAATTTGATGGGCTAAGCTTTAGCTCGCCAAACGATATGACTATGCATAAAAATGGCGATATATTTTTTACTGATCCTAACTGGCAACTAGGCGAACGCACTCAGCAAATGTCTTATACCGGTGTGTATAAGTTAAGCAATACAGGCGTACTTAGTTTAATTGACGCTACGCTTGAAAAGCCTAACGGTGTTGCGCTATCCCCAGATCAGCATACCCTTTATATTGGCGACTTTAGCAACCGCGTAAGCAAATACACTATTGATGAAAACGGTGATATTTCACCGCGCGAAGACTTTATTAAAGTAACCTCACCAGATGGTATAAAAGTAGACTCTGCTGGCAATATTTACGTAAGCAGCCACAAAAAAGGTGTTATTAATATTTATACGCCACGCGGCTCACTTATCGATAAAATTGAACTGGGCCCTAATGTAACCAACCTTGCCTTTGGTGGTAAAAACCGAAAAACGTTATTAATAACTACCGCTAAGGGCTTGTTTACGCTTGATGTAAAAGTAGCGGGTTTGGCTAATTAGCTAAATTAGTTAAATTAGTTAAATTAGTTAAGCAACGTATTAAAGAGAAAGTTAAGCTCACTCGTTAAGCACAAAAACCGGTGTAACTTAGTTACACCGGTTTTTTATTATTTAAGTTATTGCTACCTAAGCTTTTGCCGCTTAGGCTTTTGCTACTTAGGTAGTGTTATTTTAATTAAACGTGTTGTTATAAAACTTAAAATTGCCCGATACATGCAGCATAGCTAACATATACAGCGAACCATTGTAGTAACGGTAGCTACCGGTTGGTTGCGATAAAGACCAAAACTCGTTAAAAAATTCATTTGCTTGCCCAGCGTTTGTTGAAGCAAGTAACGCTACTGCATTCGCGGCCTTTTGACCTTCGCCTGCACAGCCTTTGTTTTGCGCACCACCGTACGAATACACTTGCTCGTAACAGTTTTTACTGTTGTTTGTTTTTGCATAACTTAAAAAGCCAAGTGCTTTATTAACTGCATTTTTATGCCACGCTTGAGCACCCATTAAATGCGCATCTAAACCCACATTCATAATTACGCGCCATGCATCAAATTCATACCATTGACCTGGGTTTGCTTGGCCGTTAAAAATGTAGCCAATAACAGGGCTGCCATCTAAGCGCGATAAAAATGTAGGTAAATTCCAATGCGGATTATCACTTACTTTTGTAAAATGGTTTTTAAGTAAGGTTCTACTTTTTGTGGCTACTTGTCGCCAGTAATTTTTGTCTGCTTGGTTAGTTACGTTATTAGCAAAGTAGTCGTAAAACGCAGGTATATGGTAAGAAGGGTCTGTTAAGTTATCTAAATAAGGCGAAAAGCGGATTATTTGGTTTTCCATCAGCTTATTTTTAATTGTATTTAACATGATAATAGCATCGTTATAGTAGTTAAACTCACCCGAATTACCCCAACGAGCAGAGGCATTAAGTAGTGCAAATGCAAAGTACTCTTCGCCATCAGGAGCGGGGCCTTCATCTACTTTATAAACAAAGCCGTTTTGATTAAGCTTTAGTTTCCACGCGTAAACGCCTTGTTTTTTTACATCAGGGTGGTTGTCTGGATTTTTTTGATACGCTTTTGCAAAGCGCCATAGATTATCAAATTCTTCTTGTTTATTAAGCATGACAGCGGCGGTCATTCCCCACGATTGCCCTTCTGTTCTTATATCATCACCCTCGTCAGGGTTAATTGCTTTTATGTAGTGTGCTTTATAAACACCGTTTTCGGTGTACGGGTAGTAAAGTTGTTGTGTATTGTTATAGCCAAACATATTGTCAAAAGTACTATTCACCTTTTGTTGTATGTTTGTTTTACCCATTTCTTGTGCGAGGTTACGGTATGCCCCTGAACTATCAGCGCCTACACTCGATGGGTTATTATTAAATGTAGCAAGTGATTGATAGCTTATTAGTGTTAACAATAAAGTTGTTATTTTAAAAAATACTTTCATGTTTATCCTCTTTATTTGAATTATAACAGCGTGCAATTTAATATAGTCTTTTTGACCATTTGATCAAGCAATTCTCAAAACTATTTGTTTGTTTTATAAACTACATGAAATGAGTAAGGTGTTTAAACAGTGCCTAAAATGCAAAAGGCCCCTTAAAAAAGCGGCCTTAGTCGATGTAAATAATACTAAAAAGTACATTTATCAGTTATTCATTAATTACTGCTTTTTAACCCTTTACCTGCTGCAGCCCAATAAATTCCGCCATAAATATGCTCGGTTAAAAACTCACTTTTATACACCGCATTAGTATGCCCAAGGGCTGTATAAAACGAGCGTCCGCCATCGTAATTGTGATACCACGAAATAGGATGAAACGCCCCCATACCTGAGCCTGTTTTGTTATTACCCCAATCGGCAGTTGGGTTGTAACTTTGCTCATCAACGGTGAGTAAGTAGTTTAACTTAGTGAGCTCTGGCCCAAACTCGTACCACTCGTCTGTCCAAAGCATCTGCTGCGGCATGTGATTTAAGCCAATAAAGTTAGTATTAGGCACTTTACTTAATACACCAGTTTGAATAACAGGATGAATATTAAAGGTGCGCCCCACCAGCTTTTGGTACCAAGACCAATCGTATTCGGTATCTGATGCGCTATGAATGCCAACAAAGCCTTTGCCTGCTTTTACAAATCGCTCAAGCGCGGCTTGCTCTTTTGGGTTTAAAATATCGCCCGTGGTTGATAAAAATACCACTACATCAACATTTTTTAAGTAATCGTCGTTAAAATAATGGCTTTCTTCGTGCCAAATTAAGTTAAAAAGTGCTTATCGGCTAAGCCTTCTAGCGCTTTAACGCCTTCGGTTTGCGACTTATGGTGCCACCCTGCAGTTTTTGTAAATAGCAGCACATTAAATTGCTTTTTAGGGAGGGTATCAAACCCTGTAGCATGACTTTTTTGCACTGTTGCCATACTCAGCGCCAATACAACAAAGCTTAATAGCCAACCTTTATATGCGAATCGAGGTAAAGAAAAAGACATAGTAATCCTATTTAAAATGAACAAACATATTGGCCGTTAGCCGCCCTGTTTGTGGACACGACGAAATATCGGTAGATGTATTAAGTAAACTGGTGTGCAGCAAATATCCAGGAAACACAATAAGCCTATTTGGCTTATATTCTATGTGCTTGTAGCACTCAAATTCACTGTGCTGCGTGGTGCAATAACTAGGCTTTGCATTATCTAATTCAAGGTATTTCTGAGCATATGTTAAATACGTGTTTTTGCGCTTTGAGCTTATTGATTCAAACCCTGTTTTTTTATGTCTAAAAAATCCAGTGCCGCCGTGCTCGCCTTCGCCAAGGTAATGAATAATGGCAATTAAGTTTGGATCGTTTGTATCAAAGTGTGGCAAGGTTTGTATTGGTGATAGCTGCTGCTGCGTTTTAGTAATTAACGATAAGGTATTATCTTTTGGGTATGGGGTAAGTGTTTTCCCAATATTAAATACGTTATAAAGCCCCTGTATAAGAGGCTTTAAGTAATCAACCACACATTGCTTTGGAAGCGGCATGCGTAAACCTGGGTATTGAGTGAGTTCGTCGGGTTTAAACTCCCCATTACTTTGAGCAGCACTTTGCGCTAGGTTTATAAGTTTTTGCGGCACACTTAGGTAGTCGTCAATTATAATAATTGGCGTTTGCTCTTGCCCTATAAACTCATATTGCGGCTGTAAGTTATTGCCAAGTGTTAGCATAATACTTACTTAGCCTTGCAATAATGATTAATAAAATCAATGTGACTCGGTAAGCTATTTGCTTTTTTAGCCACATGATTTTTTATTGATTCTAAAAATCGCTTAAGCTCATCATCGCTCATGCTGTCTACAATGGGGTGATAATTTTGCGGCATTAGCCCTTGCCCTAACATCACTTGTAACCACGATGCTTCGCCAAATAGCTCTTGCTCTGCTTTATATACATGCCCGCTTTGCTTAAATAGCTCAATGCGCTTGGCGAGTGACTCTGGTATTGGCATGTTTTTACAGTAGCGCCAAAAGTCGCTGTCGGTGCGCTGCGTCACATGGTAATGCAGCACAATAAAGTCGCGAATGTTTTCGGCTTCAAAGCGCATTTTGTTATTAAAGTCATCTTGATAGCACGACTCGATTGCTTTGGTTGGCATGTTTTGCATTAATCTTATAATGCTTTGCTGAATTAAATGAATACTGGTTGATTCAAGCGGCTCAATAAAACCACTTGCCAAGCCAATAGCAACACAGTTTTTGTTCCAATGTTTACGCCGTGTACCGGTGCGGTATTTAATAACGCGCGGCTCATTAATAGGTTTGCCTTCTACGTTATTGAGGAGCGCTGTTTTGGCCTCATCATCGCTCATGTATTTACTGCAAAACACAAAACCATTACCACGGCGGCTTTGCAGCGGTATTTGCCACTGCCAACCATATTTATGCGCCATTGCACGTGTGTATGGCACTATTGGGCTTACTAATTCGGTTTGTACTGCTACTGCGCTGTCGCACGGGAGCCAATGGCTCCAATCTTCGTATCCGGTGTGTAGCGCTTGCTCTATTAATAAACCTTTAAAGCCGGTGCAATCTATAAATAAATCGCCCTCAATAATTTGCCCGTCACCTAAAGTAAGCGATTTTATAAAGCCATTGGTGGGCTCTAAATTAACTTTACTTATCATGCCTTCTATACGTTTAGCGCCGTTTTGCTCTGCAAAATTTCGTAAAAATTTAGCGTACAAACCGGCATCTAACTGATAAGCATGGTTACGGTCTTGATTCGGTACTACGGCAAATTTACCCAAGCGACTTGCTACGTGCTCTGTGCAATAGTCGCCAATATCGGCTGCAACACCTTGTTGCATACCTTTTAGCCAAAAGTGCTGAAAACCTGCAGCCCAACAGCCTTGCCCAACATAACCAAATGAGTGAAAGTAGCTTTGCTGGTTTTGTTTCCAGCCCTCAAACGATATGCCTAATTTGAACGTGGCGCTAGTGGCTGCCATAAATTCTGATTCGCTGATTTTTAGTAAATCATGAAATATATGCAGCGTAGGAATAGTTGACTCCCCGACCCCCACGGTAGGAATTAAATCGGATTCAACTAAGCACACTTCAATATTTTTACCTAGTAGCTTTGCCATTGCAGCGCTACACATCCAACCGGCGGTACCGCCACCTGCTATTACGATTTTTTTAATTGCATTTTGATTCATATTTCAAACCTTACAAGTACGCTTAGCGTCTTAATTTATTTTGTAATTCGGCTCTTAATTTACGCGCTGCAAGCTCATCCATTGGCTTTGCTAAAATAGCCTGTGCGGGCTCTGGGATGTGAGTAAATTCGTTATCGGAAAATACGTAGTAATTAAACAAACGTTGCCATGCTGCGCGCTCATGCTTTGGTAAATTACGTATGTTTAAAATAGCAAGGTGCAACGCATTAGTAGGCTGACCATAAACCGCAGGCGTATTTTTAAACCAATAATTAAACAGTATATTTAAACTGCCAAGCCCCTCTACTTGGTGCCACCACATGCTGGGCAATATAAGGGCATCGCCGGCTTCAAGATCAACGGTAATTGCTGCTTTTATTGCCTGCTCAAACTTAGGGTATTGCGTGAAGTTGGGCGCAGTTGTGGTAGTTAAGCTTATTGGCTGACCGCCGGGTGCTTTATCAAGCGGGCCTATGTATAAATTGTCTATTTGATCGGGGGCAAATAAAGTAAAACGCCTTTTACCTGCAACGCAACATGCTAAATTTTGCGCTACGTCGTAATGTGCTGGTACGGTAACTTTTCCGCCTGCCCATACATTAAATAAACAGCCTTCGTTTAATGCGTTAACTTGGCAGTGATTAACCAAACCAGGTAAGCACTGTGCAATGCTAGTAGAGCCAATGTATAAAGTGTCGGCTTGTGGGTTATTTACACTTTGCGTTATTTGTTCAAGCGCACTAATAAATGCCGCTTGTTGATTAGTAAAGTTAAAACCGCTCATATCGGGGTTATACCCTACAACCCCGCTTTGACTGGCAGGTATCGTGCAAGTGTTAACTAAAAAACCTTCGTAAAACGGTGTTAAATAATCAATCGCAGCTGCATCAGATTTTTTAGCGGCAATAACGAGGGGCCAATCGCTTACAAACCCTTTTAGTACAATAGGCACAGACGAGTTTAAAAGCTCCTTGGGCAAGGTGCTGGGAGTTAAGCCATTAAGCGTTTGAATTTTATTTTCTAAATTTTCCATAGTTAAGCACTTACACAGCGTGCTTTTGTAGCATAAGTTGCTCGTTTTTAAGCGCGACTAAATCACGTACATGTACTTGCGAGGCAATGACCATGTATATACACGCTAAATACCCTTGTGAATGCAGCTGCGCAATTGCATCGCTACTTAGTTGGTTAAGCGTGTCTTCGTTTATGGTGTAAAAACCGAGTAAGTTATGTTTAAGCCCGTTTACTAAATCAAGCTCTAGGGATACCGACTCAAGTAAACCATGTTTAATTAAGGTTTTAATAAAGGGCTGGTTTTGTTGTAAACCATGATGCAGGTTGTCGAGCACATTTATTACGTTTTCGAGGTAATCGCTATTTCCACCATGTTCTAAAAATAAGTTAATACCCTGCTTTGTTGATACTTTTGGTGAATCTAAATCAATGCTAAGCATGCGCTCTTGCGTTGCTACACCGTTTTGCATTGTATTTTGAGTCGCAATAGCAAAAGGCAGTCGCTGCATACTTAACGGAATGTAGTGTGCTTGCCATTGCTGGTTTACTAAAAATAAATTTTCGTCTTTATTTATGCCGTACAAACACACCGGCGAAAATGTATTTGTTGTATCGTCTTTGGTAAAAAATATTGGGTAATGTGCTTGAGCGACTCTAAATTCGCTCACAAATGTATCGCTGTACCAAACCCCGTCACCTAAGTGTGTGCTGCGTGCAGGGTTTATTTTTAAATGCTGATGCTCAACATTATTTAATAATGCATGATTGGCCATGGATTGTGTGCTCCAATTGTTGTTGTGTGCCTTTACCTACTGCTACGAGTTAAATGTAACAAATAGGTTAAATTCACATTGACTATAACAGCTGGGTATTATTATTACTAGGTTAATTTAGGCAAATAAAAAGCCGCAAAATGCGGCTTTTATAAGGTTGCTACAAGGGTAATTTATTAAAAATTATAACGAACACCTAAACCGTAACGAGAGCCAGTTTGAGTGATGTTATAAATCAGCTCTTGCTTACGCCCGTACGATGTTACGTACTCGTCAGTAATGTTTATACCTTCAATAAATACGGTAAGTCCCTCTACTGCCGGTACTTCGTAACTTACGTTAAAGTCTATTTGGTAATACTCATCAGTGTAAATTGGTGCGGTTAAATCGCCATTTACACGACGCTCATTTAAAAACGAGTCGCGCCAGTTATACGCAATACGCGCTTGTAAGCCTTCTTTATCGTAAAAGAACACCACGTTTGCCGTGTCACTTAACCCTACTAGTGCTTCTGTATCCTCTAGTGAGTCGTTGTCGTATTCAAGGCCTGAGTCAACCATAGTGTAGTTAAAAATACCGCCAAAACCTGACTCACCAAATAAATGCTGAATATTAAATTCAAAGCCATCAATAGTGTATTCTTGGTCGCCATTTACAGGCACGTTTATTCTAAAGTTAATTGGATCATCTGAGTCTGGGTCACCAACAATTGTGCCACCGTCTAATTCACCATCTTCATCAAAATTAGGCTGCACATTTGGATCATCAGCAAAGTTTTCAAAAATGTAATTTCTGATGTCTTCGTTAGATGCATTACCACCTAGTGCACTTGATGCAGCTCTAAATTTTTCACCATTTAATGGGTCATATAAGTTAAATATATTTGAGTCGATAGTGCCTGTAGTGATCCAATTTGTTACGTCTTTTTTAAAGTAACCAAACGAAATATAGCTTCCTTCGTCGTAATACCATTCACTTGATAAATCGTAGTTAATTGATTCAAGCGGTTTAAGACCTGGATTACCAGAGCCACCCGAATAACCACTTAAACTACCACCGGTATTAATAGTTGTACCGCCTTGCAGCTGACCGTAGCCCGCTCTTGAAATAGTTTTACTCGCTGCTGCACGGATCATTACATCTTCAACAACTTCAATATTAAAGTTAATATTTGGCAGGAACTGGCTGTAATCTGCCGATTGGCTTAGCGTTTCAATACCGGTAACACCGGTTACTGATGTGGCTGTATCTTCGTTCCACTCTACGCGGCTGTAACCTGGTGCGGTTGCTTTAGAAAATACGTCTGTTTTTTCGTAGCGTAAGCCAATTTGCAGGTCGAAGAACATGCCGCTCAATTCGCCTTTGTAGTTTACTTGTGCAAAAGCAGATTGCGTTTTTTCTTCTGTAAAGCGGTTTGTTGCTGCATCCCAGTCGGTTGAAGCACAAAATTGTCCTTCGCCGTTTGGTCCTGCCGCTGCGCCGTCGGCTGCTTTACAATCACCATAAAGGTTATCTACGTTGGCAATAGGATCTGCGTACTCTGCTGCATTTACAATCGCATCAAAGTCGGCAAAAAAGATTGTATTAAATAAATCGTATTCGCCTTGTGTTGCAGTGCCTTCAAAGTTACCCGCTTTAGCTTGAAACTTATCTAAAATAGTATCTTGGCGCCAATCGATATCAGCAAAGTCGCCCTCAACACCAACCCCACCCCAATCTGGGCGCTGCACTTGTATATGACGGTAATGGTTATTTACTTTATTAACTGCAACACCAAAATCAATACTTAAACTGTCGTCAAAAAAGTACTTACCTGAAATTTGCGTTTGATCGATTTCTGAATCGTATTTGTCGTTTGCAAACCAGCTACCCGATAAACGCATGGTTTCTGGGGTAAAATTTTCAATGTTACCAATAGCAATACCGGGTAAGTCGCCGGTTAGATCAAGCCCGGTACGTGAACGTGTGTACGATGGTAACTGAATATTGTTACGTGTACCGTGGCGTGGATCAGTTGCTTTCATTGAGGCTTTTGAACTGTGGTGATCAAACTCTAGGTTAAGTTGATCAGACACTGTCCACTCTAAATTAAAGCCTAATGAATCTGTTTTTTCTTCGCGACCCCAAGAACCTACCGTAAGCGACGTATCGCGGTAATCGGCATCACTTTGGATGTCATAAATTTCTGAGTAAATGAGTGGGTACGCGTTAGGCTCGCCCGCCCAAACAGATTCACTTCTGTCGCCAGCGTAGTTAAACCAAACTGAGGCGTCAGTGTGCTGCTCTTCAACGGTTGTTTTAAAGCCCGTGTAATCAAGGGTTGCTGTAATATTTTCAACAGGTTGATATTGAAATACTAACTGCCCATTTACACGTTCACGTTGGCGCTCTTCAAACACATAACGTGGTTGTTGCGGGTTTGAGTAAATACCTGATGTAGGCCTGTTTGCTCCGCCCTCTGCGCCTGCAGGTACACCGCCCCACCCTGTATTTGTGTAATCAGATGCTCTGTAACCTTGATCTTGAATAAACTGTTGCATACCGCTTTCACGGTCTTGGTAGCTACCTGAAATCGAGATACCAAACTTGTCATCTCCAAATGTTTGCGAATATAAACCGCTTACCTCTGGTGTAATACTGCCCTCGTCGGTTGATTGATCGTCTACAGCTTTTACGCCAAACGATGCTTTTATACCTGGGCTATTTAAAGGTCTATTTGTTGTTAAGTTTATAGTTGCGCCAATGCCACCTGAGGTAACACTTGCGTCTGATGTTTTATAAACTTGCACGCCCGATACGCTTTCAGATGCGACATTTGCAAAATCAAATGTGCGGTCACCTGTTGTATTAGGAAGCTGACGACCATTAATAGTAATTAAGTTATTAGCAGGTCCAAATCCACGGACTGTTACGCGGCTACCTTCACCGCCCGCTCTATCAATTGATACACCGGTAATACGTTGTAACGATTCAGCAAGATTGGTATCAGGAAATTTCCCCATATCCTCAGCCGAAATTGCATCGACAATACCAGAAGAATCGCGTTTAACATCCATAGAGCGTTGCAATGAACCTCTAATGCCGGTTACTTGTATTATTTCTACATCTTCATCGGCAACAGTTTCGGCAGCGTAGCTTTGGTGAGGAAGCGTAACGGTACCCATTGCAGCGAGTATGGCTGTTGAAATTATCTTTTTCTTAAACATCATGATGCCTTTTTCTTATTTAATTATTATTGACGTACTGCAAGACTTTAAGAATTACTCGAAACATAATTGTAAACTATTTGTTTCATTTTACGGTCAATAAATAATTATTGTGTGTGTATGTTTTAAACGTTTTACAAAGACCACAACCAGTTTTAAACATGTGCTACTTAACTAAAAACCGTTAAATAACAGTACGTTTATGCTAATTCTTTGTGCTAATTTTTTGCTTTAAAATATTTTCATTTTGTCATATGTCCTCAGCTTCCTCTTATTTTGACCATTAACAATAAAATTAATGGTCATATTGACTATATCTTTTTTATGCAAATAAAAGCTTAAGCTTTGCTTACGCAGATAATTTGCATTGTTTGTAACTATTTTTACTAAGCGTGTTCATATGGGCTTATTGTTTGAATTTTTCCGTTTGAGTCGTGTTCGAGCTTAGCCATTTTCATACTGCGTAAATGGGTTTGCCCGCCCGACAACGTGCTGTCGTGATAAAATAAAAACCAATCACCATTGTGTTTAACAATTGAGTGATGCGTGGTCCAACCTAGTACTGGGTTTAAAATAACGCCCTGATAGGTAAATGGTCCGTATGGGTTATCGCCTGTTGCGTATACAATTTTGTGCGTATCACCCGTTGAATACGAAAAATAATAAACACCATTGTGTTTGTGTACCCAAGGGCCTTCAAAAAAGCGGCGGTTATTATCGCACACTGTAATTGGCGAGCCGCTCTCATCTAATACAACAACCTCTTTTACGTCTTCGCTTAGGCTGATCATATCTTCAGATAATTTTGCTACACGCGCAGGGATTGCAGGTTCACCATTTTTGGGATACGCGTCTTCTTTGTTAAATTCGCTCGTTTGCCAATTTTGTAATTGCCCGCCCCACAAGCCACCAAAATACAAATAATGGCTTGAGTCGTCATCTTCAAATACAGCTGGGTCGATACTAAACGTGCCTTGAATGTAATCATCTTCGGCTTTGAATGGACCTGTTGGGCTGTCACTTTTTGCAACGCCAATTCTGAAAATACCTTGCTGATCGCGCGCCGGAAAATAAAGGTAATACTGACCAAGTTTATGCGCTGCATCGGGTGCCCACATTTGCTTGCTTGCCCATTTTACGTCATCTACACAAAGTGCTACGCCATGGTCTATGGCTTTGCCTGAGCTTTCGTCAAGGGAAAACACATGGTAGTCGCGCATTGCAAAGTGGTCGCCGTTATCATTAATTTCATTTTTTGATTCAATGTCGTGCGATGGATAAATATACACTTTGCCGTTAAACACATGCGCAGACGGATCGGCTGTATACATGTGATCAACTAACACATTATGATTTTGTATTAACGAGTTGGCTCGTTGTAGGTCTTTTAACTGTTTAAGTTCAGCGTCACTTAATCCATTAGATGGGGGTGCTGCTTGCGCTGTATTTTGCATTTTTACTCCTAGTATTGCCTGCCCACTTTGCACTTGTAAAAGGTGCAAAGTGGGCTGCTAAATTAGTTTATGGTTTTGTTATCAGCCAGCTGCGTTTGAATGCGCTTTACTTCAGGCTCGGTAAGTTTGTAACGTGTTATAAAAATTAAACATGCCACGGTACAAATTACTGGAATGCCAGCAAAGGCGAGTAAAATGCCTGATAACGTGTGTTCTGATTGCTCTTGATTAGGCACGTATGCATAGCCAGATAATATCCACCCAGCAATCGCACCGCCGATTGCAAAGCCTAATTTTATTGCTAATAAATGGCCCGAAAACGTAACAGCGGTTAATCTACGGCCAATTTTTAATGCGCCGTAATCAACCGTATCTGCCACCATTGAGAACATGATTGGGGTAATTATCATGTGAGCAAAGTTAGCAATAAAGTAGACAATAAAAATGGTGACTATGGCGTCGCTCTCAAGTACGTAAAACATGCTGTGAGAAATAATTACGACAACTAAAGCGACTATAAATAGCGTTTTCTTTTCAATAAATTTGGTTAAAAAGTTGGTAGACACAGCGCCGAGTACTGAGCCAATTGCTGAGAGTGTTAAAAAGTTAGAAGTAAGTGAGGCTTCTCCTACGTAGTACTTAATATAATGCGGTGCTACTGAGGCTCTAACGCCAATTAATATTAATGTTGCTAGGCTTATAACGGCTATAACAACCCATTGATCGTTTTTAAATAAGCTTAAAAATTCAAGGAAGGCATTCTTTTTACTTTGCGCGGGTTTAACTTGTTTGGTTTCTTTGGTCATTTTAAAACACAGTAAAAAACAAGCCGCTGCAAGTCCGCCTAAAAACACCATTGCTAGCGGGTAACCTACTACATCGTCACCGTCGCCAAAAAAGCAACTAGCTTAGGCAGTGCCCATACAATTACAAGCAGTGCAGCCATTGCCATTGCAAATCGGTATGACTGAAGCGATGCACGTTCTTTAGGGTCGTTTGTCATTACTGCGCCAAGTGCGCCGTACGGTATATTAATGGCGGTATAACACGTCATTAATAGCCCGTAAGTAAAGTAGGCATATATAAGCTTGCCCGTAGAATCAAAATCTGGAGTTATGAATGCTAAGCAAGCAAACACACCGTAAGGCACGGCTAAAAATAATATATATGGGCGGTAAGAGCCCCAACGGCTGCGCGTTCTATCGGCAATACTGCCCATTATTGGGTCGGTAAAACCATCAAATAAACGAACCGCTAATAATAAGGTACCCGCAGCGGCTGCAGATAAACCGTAAACATCGGTATAAAATATCAACATAAAGTTAGCGACCATTTGAAATACAATATTACTGGCTGTATCACCAAGGCCGTACCCTATTTTTTCTTTAATTGTGAGTGTGTGTTTTGTGTTGTTCATGTGTGCTCAATTTTCAATGCAAATCGATATAGTCAAAAATACTATATGCATTTTTAGCGCATGTAAACATTTATGTTACATTTTTAATTTGCTAGTAATGTATTTAATACACGACGCTAATTAGCCGTTAAATTTACTAACATACAAAGGTATTATCCGTTCAATAAAAAACCAATACCAAACCAAAGTCGAATATCGGCGTGAACGCGTAAAAACAGGTACAGTTTATAAAGTGAGTAATTAAATAGATGTGATTGTTTTAAATAGGAATTATAAAAGCTTTTTATTTGCGCTTTACCCACCTTTTATATACCCTTAATAGTCTTTATAACAATATCTACGTATAGCTTTGGCTGAGTAATTTATGCACTATAAAACATCAAACATTTCTAACAACATCGACGAAGAATCGATTCCTGATGACTGCATTAGTAATCTAACCGTAGATAATATTGTATTTGCTATTCATGAAGGTAAGTTAAAGGTGTTGCTGGTTAAATATAACCGCGGCCTTGCAACAAGCCAGTGGGGTTTAATTGGTCATTGGGTTCGAAAGAATGAAAACCTAGATTCAGCCGCACTTCGTGTCGTTAAAAGTACAACCGGTGTTGAAAACCTGTATTTAGATCAGTTAGGTGCATTTGGTAACGTAGACCGCTACCCTGCTAGACGTATTATTACTATTGTTTATTATTCGCTCGTTCGCTTTGAAGAAACCAACCTTGTGAGTGGCGACAATGCTTTAGAGTGTGAATGGTTTGATGTAAATAGTGTACCCGCTTTAATGTTTGACCATGCCGATATTTTAAAAAGTGGCTTAGACTACTTACGCTACAAAGTAAGACACGAGCCTATTGGTTTTAGCTTACTCCCAGAAAAATTTACCCTGCTTGAGCTACAAGGAATTTACGAGTCGATTTTAAATAAATCACTCGATAAACCTAACTTTAGACGTAAGTTTCAAAAAATGAACTTACTAATAAACTGCAAAGAAAAACAAACAAATGTAGCTCACAGAGCCGCGACTTTGTATCGTTTTGACATAAACGTGTATGAAAAATTAAGAGAGTTTGGTTTTACGTTTGAGTTTTAAGTATGCAAATATTAGTCAAAGCAATTAATTAAACAATCTTGATAAATTCTCTTAGGGAAATGAGCTTTGAATAACGACCTAATAGCTTTGTTATTCATTGCTTTGTTCAACAGGGGTAAAGCGCCACCCTTTGAAAACTAACTTACTTGCAGATCCATTACCACCAGATGAAGAACCACCAAAGCTTGCTTCATTTAATGCCGTGTCAAAGTGAATACCACCGGCGCCGCTTACAATAACGGTGTCTCCTAAAATAGACCCTTTAAAACCGACAGCCGAAGTAACTTTTACTTTTGTAAGTGGTGCGTATATAACAGCGTAAAGCTCTCGTGTACCGCCTGAAAACTCTATCCCAGTGTCATTTCCATTGTATGAACTATAAATGCTAAAAACAGGCTTACCTTGATCCGTAACTCCATTGTCGGGGGTGTACACTTGTGCCCCATTTCCTATCTTAAGCTTTCCTTTAATTATGATAGTTAAGCGCTACTGTTATCAGGGATCGTTAGCGAACTTGCGCCACTCATTGTAAAATCGCCAGCAACAAACATAACTGCATTATGATTACTTTTTACCTGCATTCGCCCTTTAATTGTCACATCATCAAAATAAAATATTTGAGTTGCTGAATCAAGAAAAGTAGCAGTTTTAGCATTGATGGTACCATTTGGAGTGCTACCAAAATCTACTAAAAAGTTAGCCGTGTTAGTTTCTAACTCGAGTAAGTCACCAGCTCTGCTATTGTTATTTATAAAAAGGTCAGGGCTTGTTGTATTAACTGACACGCCATCAATTGCTGTTGCAATACCAAGTGGATCACACGCAGTTAACCCTCTATTATTTTCACTCTCTGGTGTTATTTTTTCAACCGGCTCAATAGTTGGCATTGATATTTCTGTACTTGATACCCTGTAAGGTGAAAAAGCATATTCAGGAGTATCACCTTTAAAAGAGCCACGACCTGCATACCTTAAATCTTTACCTGCAGTTTAAGCGTCACATTGCCTTGAACACGCACTCCACCGTAGACACTGCCACCTGTTTGCTCATAATTACCTGATGTATAAACGCCGTTACGTATTGTTGTTTGATTAAGAGCGACTAAATCATATGAGCGAACAGTTCCCTGAATGGTATTACCTGTAATAGAAATTGGACCTGATGAACTAATATCACCACCAACCTGAGTTTGCTTTACTGATATAGATTGGTTTGCTGAAATACTACCCGAGACAGTACCACTACTTTGTGTGAAGCTTAAATATGCTGATGCATCCCCCCAATGACCACGCCACCAGAGAGTATTAAATTTCCATTACTATGAATATTGCCTGTGACATCTGCGCCTTGCCTAATTGATAAGTTACTAGAGGATAAAACATCACCTTCAATTGTACCGCTACCATTTAGAGTAATATCACCAGTATCGTTAACTGTATTAACGAAAGACTCTTCTGAAATATTTTTACTGCCATCATCTAGAGTGTCGTTATAATCCCCTAAAGACGAATCATAACTATCAATTAAGCCACTACCAGTAATTGCAACACCAGAGCACCCTGTAACCCCTTGGGCTGAGGGATCCCCACTTTATCCAGCGGCCTCTTTTTGATAATTAAAAATAAAGTTTTTTAAACTTTTTTCTATATAGCTTTGTGTAATACGTCTCTTACATAGCTTTATGACTTGCTTGGCTAAGGTTAAAAATGAAAGAACTCGGCGATTCTTAACACTATTTGCTTGAAATTTTATATACCACTTTCTTTTTTCTGCTTCACACCCTATAAACCATAACGCAGTGCTCGCTATTGTGGCTATCAAGCATAATATTCCTATTCTATTTATGCCGGTGCTTTTACTAAAACGCCACGAAAAACCATATCTCAAACTTTTGTCATCGCGGAAATTTTGCTCTATTTGCATTCTTTTACTATATAAACCAACTACTCGCTTACTCGTCATTGTATTGTCTGATGTCGCGAGTAACCATGGCTCTTTCGCTAAGTTTTGATACATTTTTGTATCTTTCGTAAATCTGCTTTTTCCTTTTCTTCCTTTATTTTTTCCATGATATACGTGTAAAAATGCATCGCATGCTGTCGGGCTGGACTGAGTTAGTCTTGCTTGACCTAACGCCTTTGGTATATCGCTGGCACCAGCCCTAAGTTGTTTTAATGTATGCCATTGTGATTGCATGGCTAGTTTACACTTCATTGAGCCTCTTAATCGACCTATCATATGCCAACCAAGTTCGCGTACTTTACTATACCAAGGCGTAAGAAAGCCGCCGTCTGTTACAATATAGACACTAGGATGTCGTCCAAGCACTTCATAAAGTTCATCTAAAAACAGGCTGTTGGTTGCTGGGCTATCAAAATTCTTCTGCTCAACAATCATGTTATAAATCACGATAGAGCGCCCATCCACAAGTAAGCTTGCTCGCAGTAAGTGATAGTCGTGACCACAGGCACCGCTCCAGTCAACGGCAATTGCAAGCATTGGTAAAGAGTCGATAATAGGATGAGCTAATGCTTTATAGATAGCGACCCTTTCATTGTAGAGGTGAGTATTTTTTAAGAAGCGATCAACGCGTTTTATTTTATGTTTTACATCCACAGCGCCAGACAAATTTCTGCCGATTTCAGTTAAGGTAAGTTTATTGCCCGAAATTAATGCATTACTGCAGCTTAGTAATGTTTTTACTCTGGCATTATTGAATGGCGCTAATGCATGTTTAAAGTACTTATGGCAAACTGATGTGTCAGGCATAGCAGTTGTGACTTATGTGGGTTGTGGTGATTTACATAAGATCATAAATTGCTGTGCCTGTCACGTTTTGGGGATTCGTCAGCCCGAAGGGTTCTGCCTAGGTGCAATTTACTCTGTGTTACCTAAATGGATTTAGGTAAGGGGCGTGAGCAGGACACGGAAGCTTTGCTCGGTTTTTACTTATTCTTACATGGATGTAAGTCATTAGGGTAACGCAGAAGCAGTTACCGAGCCCACTAGGTTACAAACCTCACGCCGCGATTAAATCGCCCCTAGATTGAACACCTTCCTATACCTATATTTGAATGACTCTGCATTGTAGTTTTTCTCATCAAAATGCATTGCACTTTGCAAAAAAGAGCAATAACAACCGGACCCTTTTCTTTTAGAACTCATTAAATAATTATAAATCAATAGATTATAAATTTATGTGCCTTGGAATAATTCCTGCTATATCAAGTTAGGAAAATAAAACACAAAGGCATAACAATGAAAATAGTGTGTATAGGCGGCGGTCATGGATTAGCGCAGGTTTTAAGCGCAATTAAACCAATGTGTAATAATTTAACAGCAATTGTCGCAACAACTGATAACGGGGGAAGTACGGGAAAAATAAGGGAATCTCAAGAATGCATTGCTCTGGGTGATATTAGGCGCTGTTGTCTGCAACTTGCAGAAAATAGAAAGGCACTTAACTCAATTTATGAACACCGGTTTTCAGAAGGTGTGTTAGATGGTCATTGTTTAGGCAACTTAACGTTGTTGGGCTTAACTGAGCTCACCAAATCTCCCACCAAAGCTGTTGCTTACTTTAATGCAATACTTGGTAATTCAGAAACTGTTTTGCCTATGACAGAGATCCCTACAGATCTAATCGCCACCCTTAAAAATAATAAAGAGGTCTTTGGTGAGTGTGCTATTGATGCGTTAGACACATTACCAACAAAAGTGCATTTGTCTAAAAATGTGCCCGCAGCGCCAGGGTGCGTAAGTGCTATTTTGGAAGCCGATTTAATCATAATTGGTCCAGGCAGTATTATTACAAGTGTTATGCCTGCCTTTTTAGTAGAAGAGATCTCTTTAGCTATTCAAGAAACATCTGCCTGTCGTATTTTCATTGAGAACACAACACTAGAAAATAGCGTCATGAAACACACGTCAACTACTGGGATCGACTGGCTACAAGAGCACCTAGGTTTTAAAATATACGATTTAAGTATTTCACCTTCTGCAATTGAAGAGATTTTTAATGACAATAAAAATGCACTACAGTCCAGAGAACATTTGCACGATATTGACGAACTAAAAAACATATTCTCGGAGTTACTTAAAGTACCAATTCAGCTTTGTGAGCAATCTTGATTGCTTGCAATAATAAATGCCATTTCGTTGAATGTTTGCTTGCTTTGCACTTCGACTATTTCTAGAAGATTATGTAAATCCTTTTTTGAGTGCTCGGTTTTTATAAGTTCCTCAATATATTTACATGTATCACCTAGCGCTATCGCACCAAAGCTATAACAACTACTTTTGAGACTATGTGCGTTAATTTCTATCTCATCACGCTCATTTGAATTAAGTATTATCGCCATTGTTTTTTTTGATTCGTCGACAAAGAATTTTAGTAGTTCAACAGCTGTGTCGTCGCCAATATCATTCTTGAGCTGTTCTATTACCGCTAAATCTATCATATCTACCTTTTGGAGTTTATTATGAATTACCAAGTTATTTTGTTTGTTGACTCTTCCATGTTGGGGGGATTGAAACCCACATCGTTGAATTATCAAAACTACTGAGTAAAAATAATGTTCGTAGCTCAATTTTATTTTATAAAAATCATGGCAATCAAAAATTTTATGATTTATTGATTAAAGAAAACATAAGGTATGACTTTTTACAAGGGAAAATTAAAAACCTCGCTAATAAACTACTCAGTTATGATAACAACACTGTCGTTCATACGCATGGCTATAAGGCAGGTATATTAGGCCGATTAGTATGTAACATTATCAACAAACGCTGTATTAGCACATACCATGCTGGCGAAGTTGGGAATGGAAAAGTTAAATTTTATAATAAACTAGATCAATGGCTTTCATCGTTATCTATAAATTTTGCGGTCTCAAACAAAATAAAAAATACAATTAGCAATGTAAAATTACTTGAAAATTTTATCTCTTTACCAGCGCCTTCAAAACCGGTTATTCATACATCAACTATCAAGATTGGGTTTGTTGGCAGGCTTTCTTATGAAAAAGGACCAGATATATTTTTTCAATTAGCTGAAAACATGAAACAGTCTAACAATGTTGAATTTCACATTTTTGGTGACGGCCCTCTAAAAAATAAAATACCTGTTATAAATAACCTACATTATCATGGCTTAACTGAACGCAATAATATATGGAATCAAATAGATGTCTTACTTATTTGTTCTAGAGAAGAAGGCTTGCCTATGACATTATTAGAAGCAATGTCTCAGCATAAACTGGTTATAAGCAGTGCTGTTGGCGCTATACCAAGTATCATTAAAAATAACAAAACTGGTTTTTTAATGAGTGTTGGTGATGCTAAAGATTGTCAAAAAAGCATAGAGCAATTAATTGATTTCCCTCCCCAAGCAAAAGTTAACTTATTAAATGACGCATATAACATGCTAGAGGAGCGTTTCTCTGGTAAAAAACAATTTTTATTGCTTCACCAAGCGTATACAGGAAAATAAACTATTCATTTTCTTCCCAGCTTTTAATCTTTCGATAAAGTGTCGATGGGCTAACATCAAGTAGTGAAGCGGCTTTAGGTATATTTGATGAACATATTTTTATTACACGTTCAATATATTCTTTTTCAGCTAACCATAATGCTTTAACATCATTTTGTGTATTTGGTAAATCGTCAATTAATATATTCGCAGGTTTAGTTTGAATACTCATTGGCGCTGGTTCAATCGCTTTTTTTGAATTTTCAGGTAAAGCGGGAAGCATATCAATATCTATAAATGCCTCAGGATGGAGTACCAATACATTACGAATCACATTTTCTAACTGCCTTACATTACCAGGCCAACTATATTGCATAAGTAATTGCTTAACCCCCTGCCATGCCTTTATATGGATGACCTTCGTCTTTCGCTATTTTAACAAATAAAGCTTCAGCAATTTCTATAATATCTTGGCCGCGCCCTCTTAGTGGCGGTAATTCAATAGGTATAACATGTAATCTATAATATAAATCTTCTCTAAACCGGCCACTTTCCACTTCAACTAATGGATCTCTATTTGTTGCACACACAAATCTAACATCTACTTTTACAACTTTCTCACTGCCAACTTGTTGATAGCTACCTGTTTGTATAAAGCGAAGTAATTTACTTTGTAGGTTAATGTCCATTTCACAAAGTTCATCTAAAAACAATGTTCCACCATCGGCTTGACCTGCAGCGCCAACGCGATTCGCAATTGCCCCCGTAAAAGCACCTTTTAAATGACCAAAAATTTCACTCTCAATTAAATCTTTAGGGATAGCCGCGCAGTTTAGTGCAACAAAAGGTTTATCAGCGCGATTTGAAGCTTGATGAACTGCACGAGCACATAGCTCTTTTCCCGTACCACTTTCACCTGTAATAAATGCAGTGGCTTTACTGGCCGAAGCAGAACTTATAATTTGATAAACAGATTGCATCTGTTTTGAACTACCAATCAAATCAAAGTATTTTCCGTTTTCGTATTTGTTTTTGTATTGGCTAACCGTTTGTTTTAAGTTTTTAATTTTTAACGCATTATTAACTGTAATCCGAAAACGGTCGGCTTCTATTGGTTTTTCTAGGAAGTCACATGCACCTAGCTTTATTGACTGAATCGCTATTTCTTTTGTAGCATGGCCTGTTAATACAACAACTTGTGGACAGTTTTCTGGATCAAATGTAGCAAGGATGTCTAATCCATTCATATCCGGTAGCATTACGTCGAGCACGATTAGATCAGGCTGCACCTTATTAATAATCGCTATTGCAGTTGCACCATCACTTGCCACGAGTGTATTTACTCCTGTCGGTAATAAATATGATTGGTACATCATTGCAAGAGATTGAGTATCTTCGACAATTAACACTGTTGGTGGCATAGTTAATTCCTTGTTAGCAAGCCAAAAAGAAGCTGTGAATCTGTAATGATTTAACTATAAAAGGTTAATTAAAGCAAATTCAATTAATTACAATAAGCGAAGCATCATCAATTTCTTTTGAAAGCGTAACCTGTGAGTTTTCCCATAACGTGTTAGCAAACTCAGCATGAGCGTGTTTATCTAACGGTATAATCTTAGTTAATTCACATATTTCATCTTTATCGGTAAAGCGGTTTTCAGTCCAGCCATCCGTGTATAGTAAAATATGTTCAACGTTATCAAGCGCTGCTTCATAAAGTGTATAACTATGATCTTGAGCGAGACCAAGCAGTGGACCGGTGCCTTTTAATTGACAAATTTCGCCTGTTTTTCGCAAAACGACAGGTGGAGGATGACCTGCATTTAACCAATATATTTTATTATTTTTTAAGAAAAATATGACAAGCGTAACTAAACTAGATTTACATAGCTGTTGTTTATAGATCGCGTTATTTAAAGCCACTAACATTTTTTGATAAGGAAGACCGGTTGCCAAAAAGCCACTTATAAAACCTTTAATAGCAAAGCTTTCTTTTAATGCTTGTAATCCGTGTCCCATCATATCACCTAGAATAAAAGCACTGCATTCATCATTAATGGGCATAAAAAAATCACCGCCGTTACCCAAACTAATTGAACCAAAAATATGAGCGGTTTTCTCATCTTGTAAATGAATTTTAGAAGGCGCTGACTCAAAAGTAGTTTGATAAGACAAGTAAGCAAAACGATGAGTTACACGTTCGATGCTTTGTAGTAACTTATTTTTTTTAATCGGTTTAATTAAATAATCGTCAACACCTAAGCGATTTATTTTATGTATCACTTCATCACTGTCATCGCCAGTTAACATAACAACTGATAGTTGCGACTTTAAATTAGACTTATTAAGTTTTTCTAATAAGGGCTCACATGTCCCATTTTTTAATTTATGATCCAGTAATAAAATACTTGCGTCAGCGGTTAAAATTGCCTGCCATCCTGATTCTATACTTTCGCAGGCAATCACTTGAAATTTATCATTTAGATAAGCGCTCATGAGGGCAAGCTGAGTAACATCATCATCAACATAGATAATCGTTGGACGCCTATCTATTTGCTCTAAAGGGAATGAAAAAAGTTTTTGCCATTTTTCGTTATATAATCTGCGTCCTTAAAATAATAACGAATTAACTCAACTCCCATTCCTCCTTCAACGAGTTTTCCAGAGTCTATTTTCCACGATGAATTGTTGTTTTTAAAAAGGTTATATGGGGCTAGCTCATCAATGAATGTTAATATGTAGCTGTCGCTACTAGGCTGGCTAATACGTAATAAAATTTGATGCTCAGAACCTTGGTTGTGTCTAATTAGATTTGTTAAATACTCTGTAGTAACTAAGCCTGCGGCATCCACCTCATCCTTTTTTACATTGAGCGCTCTTAAAACGTGCTTTAGAATGAGGCGAATCTCAGTCAATGTTGGCCATAGTAGTTCAAAGCGTCTTTCAAATAATATATCCATTGCACCCTCAATGATGTTCAAACAACCATCTTTGTTTATTAATTCTTGCTTTAAGAGTAGTACATAACTTTGGCCACTTTGTCGTATGCTTTTCTAAAAGTTTAACTATACGCTCACCTAATGGCGCAAAATTATGTTGGCTTATCAATATTTTGATATTGCTATGCCCTGCTTGCTTTAATTCTCTCACACCTTTGCATAGCGACTCTTCATCGTTAACCCCCAGCCCCACGGTAACGAAGGTTAATTCACTGCATAAACTTAAGGAATGCAGTGGCACATTATTCCTGTTCAATTTTAACACCGGTGACATGTCAATTAATATATAATCGTATTCTTGCTTTAGCCGATCAACTGCGTCATTTAGTACATGTTTGTTCTTCGCCGGTTCAATCCTAGCTAGGTTTTTAATGGTTAATAAACTGATACCTTCATAATTAGTCACGCCTAATTGACAAGAAATATCATCAAAGCACCATGGTTTAGAAATTGTTGGTAACTTATCATCTGAGCAAAATGTATTGATTGGGTTTAAATCAATTATTAGTACTGATTTAAGTTGGCTTTGTAATCGCTTAGCAACACTAACACATGCACTAGATGACCCTTCTGAACCTGATAAAGAGATAAAAGTGATACAACGAGCTGAATTATCAATCATCATGTTACATATAACTTCCAGCTCATAATACTGTTTTGGTATCAATTTCATAAGCCCACCACTAATGCAAGAATAGTAATAACATCTAGAAAGTTATCTTTAAATTGACTAAGTAAATCCTGCCCTTTCTCTGGTATGTAAAGCGTATCCCCCGCTCTTAATACTGGAATATTTACTGAATTTGGTGATTTAATAAACGCCTCTAAATCAAATACACGAGACTGTTCTTTACAACATGAATGATTAACAACAACTATTTTATCTATCAATGCTGAGTTAGAAGGGCCGCCTGCTTCAGCTAATACATCTAAAATGGACATTGTATCGTCAAAATTGTATCGACCCGGTTTTTGCACAGCCCCCATTATACGTACTACCCGTTCTTTAGGTGTACGGAGCCAATCTTTGTCTTTTTCAGGTACAAATATGGTGTCTCCTGGTAATACATTAGGAAACAAAGTTTCATCGCCTGTTTCAAAGTACATGGCGAGATCTAATTTACTTACTTTAGCTCGATTACCATTACGGTGAGTGATTCTAATATTACGAATATCTGCCGTCGCTGTTGGGCCGTCTGCTGCAGCTAAAATATCAATAAAGTGCATGTTTTCGTTAAACGAGTAACGACCTGGCGAACCTATTTGCCCCATAATATAAATAGACTTACTCGACTCTTGGCGGATCCATTGGGATTTATTATCCGACGGATCAACTGGTAGCTCTTCAAATATAACTGTATCACCCGCAACTAAACTTGGCAGCGGTGTGTCACCATTAGTAATAGTATACTTTTCAAGATCAAAGCGTTGTGTAACATCACCATTACGCAGTATTTTTATATCATTGATATTAGCGCTTTTTGTAGGCCCCCCGGCATGAGCTATTAAGTCTGTAAAATCCATTTCATTACTCCATTCGTATCGACCTGGAGAATGTATGGCACCAATTATTTTGATAGCTCGTTTAGTCGGAATTTTAAGCCAGCTTTTTTCGTTAACATCTGTTTTTTCAGGTACAAAAATTACATCGCCAGGGTTTAAATCTGGTACTTTGGTCGTTACACTGCCTTCGCTATAACGCTGTAAATCAAATAAAATACTGTCACCTTCTGGTGTTAATATTTTGATATGGCGAGTTTCAGCAAATCGTGTTGGTCCGCCTGCATTGGCTAAAATATCTAAAAAGTTTGTGCTATCGGCCGCTTCGTACGCGCCTGGTTTTTGCACTTCTCCCATAATATAAACCGTACGTGACGTTGTGTTTACGTCATCAACCATAATAGGCACATACACTGTAGAACCAGGTTTTAGCAGTTGCATAGTGCTATTTGAGGGTTTATCTAGGTACCCTTTCAAATCAAAAATAACAGGTGTTTTATCAACAATGACTCTTATTTTAGTTACATCAGCATAACGAGTGACCCCTTCTGCGCGCATCAGTGCATCTAAAATACTCATATTTTCTTTAAAGGAAAAACTCCCTGGATTATGTACTTCACCTAAAATAGTTATCGCGCTGCTATCACTGGCATCCCCTGTTGCACTGAGTGTTTGCGCATCAAAGTCTATTTGCACATTACCAAGTAAAGGCGATACCGGCACAAACACAGTATCTTTGCTTTTTAGAGAAGGTAACAGGCTAATATTTCCTGTATCTAAATATGATTTATAATCAAATTCAATTACCTCATTACCACGCCTTATCTGTATTCTATCTAGCTGAGCACCGGGTTTTAAACCGTTTGCTTTAGAGATAACCATTTGAATATTGCCATCATCAGGAATACTCACTTGCGATGGTGTCACTACATAACCAAGTACATTAATAAGAATATCTCTGCTGTGGATCGCCACATAAAAATCATCCATTGCAACAAATAGTTCAGCAAGTACGGGGGTTAACTCACTTTCAATTTGCATAGTCGTTTTGTCAGCCACATTAAATTGGCCTATTTCTGGGAGGTTAATTTGTCCTCTTTTATCCACTTCAAACGTTGTATCAAATTCTGCTTCACCTGGAATATATAGAAAAAGCTTATTACCCACTTGCACTATGGCATTACTTTCATCAGAAGCTGAGTAAACATTGAATGATAAAATAAACACCGCAATCGCGAATATATATTTCATAGTTTACTCCTCTTTGCTTTTAATAATTTTTGTCCAATTAACAAGTGCTTTAGCGTTATCATCTTGCATATTATTATTGCTTGCATTGAGGACTATCGCTTCAACTCGCCTATCAGAATGGCGGACACTTTCCGTTGGGGATTGCTTGCTATAGGGCTTTAAGCTTCCTTGTGTAAGTGTGGTAATACTTTGAGTTTTAACACCATAAACGACGAGCCAATGTTTTACTGTTTCGGCTCTTTTTAATGCAAGCTCATAATTATTATTCCCTTCACCAACTGAATCAGTATGACCCATTAACAAAATTGAAATACTATCTAGTTGCTTAGCTAAATCAGCCGCTTGAGCAAGCCTTGCTGCATATTTAGGGGTTATTTCAAACGCATTAAATGCAAATTGATTATCACTATTTAGTAAATCCGCTACTTGTTTTTTAACACTAGATACAGTCGTTTCTGAAGTGGTATTAACTGCACAATGAGTGAGCTTTTGAACCGTATCAAAATGGTTTGTTAGTTGATTGAGCCCATGGTAGTGAATCAATAAGTCATGCTCTGCATCTTCCCACATTTGCGCAGCTATAAGCCTTCGAATACGATTTTCGTAAATTTGAGCTTTTAAAAGCTGTGCAGGCATACATGCTTTTATATCTTGTGACTTTAAAAGTTCTAATTTAAAAACAAGGTGTTCAAATTCACTTCTCACCACATCTTCGGGTTGTGTAAAGTTATTATCTGTTTGCTCATCATTTAATGGATAGTTTTGATATTTTTCGGCCCAACCCCTTGCCCCTCATCAGGCCAAGAAGCACACCCACTTAAAAGCAAGGTTATGATGAAAAAAATGTGTGCTTTCATATCGCTCTCCTTATCGTTAAAGCGAATCAATAAATGGAATGGTTTTATCCACTCTTAGAAGATTCATTAGCTTAAACGGCTGCCCAGTTACATTGAGTAATGACAATTTATGGCTTCTTTTTTCTATTCTTTTATAAAGAAAGACAATCGCGCCAATACCCGAAGAGTCAATAAACTCAGTCTTTGAAAAATCCAAGATAATAAAGTCTGTACCTGTATCAACTAGCTCTTCAAATTCATCTTTAAATCCATCAACAGTAAAACCTGAAAAGTCATTTGGAAGCGATACTATTTTATGTTCATTTCCACTGGTTAAATTTATCATCGTAGTTACCTATTAAATATTAAATTCAATATAACTATTACAAGAAACGAACCAACTTTAAGGTATTGATAATTAATATCTTTTAATTTAGCAGTGGGAGCGCTTGAGGATAGTAAAGCATAATGCAATTCCCTTTTAAAAGTAGGATTGCATTATGCAAAAATAATTATTGCCCTTTTCCAGTAAATACAACAACGAGTGTTTTCAAAAAAATAGTCAATTCCATATAAAACCAACTACGTGGAGATGATGTACTTAACATATAAGCATAATCCCAACCTATTTTTTTCCTTGCATCATCAATACTTTCATCATATCCATTCATTACTTGAGCAAGCCCCGATATACCTGGCTTTATACCGTAGGTACGCTGAGAGAAATAAGGAATATCTTTTTCAAGCTTGGAGTAAAATACAGGTCGCTCTGGTCGAGGACCAATGAGTGACATATCGCCTACCAGCACATTCCATAATTGAGGTAATTCATCTAAACGCGTTTTACGAATGAAACGCCCTATAGGTGTAATTCTAGGGTCATCCTTACTTGCCCATACCGCGCCACTTGCTACTTCAGCATCAACCACCATCGAGCGAAATTTAAGGACATTAAAAAGGGCAACAAAGTTATCATTACTCTCTCCCACTCTAAGTTGATTAAACAGTACCGGTCCACGTGAACTTACTTTAATTGTTGCAGCCACTAAAAGCATGATCGGAGACAGTAAAGTTAGTCCTACCACAGAGCCAACAATATCAATTATACGTTTTATAACTTTAATACTGACGTTTGGTTCAGCTTCTCTATCATGAACCCTTTCCCAGTGTTTTTTATAATCACCACGTTCAAATTTAATAATGCCCCATAACGCTAAAAAATAAGCATTAAGAATATAATTAACTTTATCAACGATAGGGATCTTGGCCTTAATGTTGAAGGTACTTTTAATCACAAAGAGACTATGGACGGCTACAATCACGCAACACAACAACTTAACTAACAATAAGTTCGAGAAAAATGCCATTGAAAACAGTAAAATATAAATTAAAGCAAGCAATATTGGCATTACGCCACGCAAAACTTTATGTGAAATAAAGTTAAAACTAACCCACCCTAATCTAGGATTGAATAGCTCAAATAATATTTTAATTTGTTGCCAATTGCCTGCTCCTAATCTCACTCTTCTAGCATAGTCATGGCTTTGCTCATCGCACTCTCTTTCAATAATGTTAATATCGCTATTTACGATCGCTTTGCCGCCATTTTTTAAGGCTTTCATAGACAATATAAAATCATCATTTATTGTATTTTCATCCAATATATCTGTGTATTTTGAACGAATAGCAAACATGGCTCCTGGCACACCAATCACCGCACCAAGTGATGATTCCATGCTTTTTACATTATTTTGATATTGCCAATAGTGTTGTTGCTCTGGGGTTGCGTGTTCATCTAGAACATAAACACCTGTAATGACCTTAATATCAGGATCTTTAAAATCAGTATCAATTTTATTTAATACATCAATACTTAATAAGGCACTCACATCGGTAAACAGCAAGACGTCGTAATTTGATTTAGTTAGTGTAATTAACTCGTTAATACCATGTGCTTTGCCTTGGTTTTGTTTATTATAATGCAAGTGGCACACTACGTTTTGCTGAGCAAGATGTGATTGAGCTAACATCGCTTCTTCGTATGTGTTATCTGTACATCCATCTAAATAAACATGAATGGCATAAAGCTCAGTGTTATAGAGCATAGCGCCGAGGTTATGTAATTTTTCTTTAATGTGTTCTTGCTCATTAAAAGCACACACCAAAATACCAAATCGATTATTTTTTCTTGTATTCCCCTCTGGGAATATACGTTTATGAGCCCGTCGACTAACCAACTTTAACAGCGCTAAATAGCCAACGTGATGGTACACAACGGTTACAATCAACACCATGAGAACAATTATTAAATAAGTCATGATTTTCCCCTTACGATGGTAAGCCATTATAAAAATGGTCGTACTCTTCACTCATTTTATTAGCATCAGCGATTGAAAAAATATGCTCCCTTATACATTCTCCCTGTTTCATATTAATCGCTTTAATAACCGCAAGTTTAAGCCCCATTTCATCGCCTGGTTTAACCAATACACCTTGCTTATGGGTTAATACTTCGCTGATCCCCCCAACATCAGTGGCAACAATAGCTTTACCACACGCCATAGATTCCAAAATTGATAGCGGTAACCCCTCTCTTTGTGAGTAAAGACACATTACATTGATTGCAGAGTAAAATAATTGCATGCTTTGTACATTGCCTAAAAAATGCACTCGCTCTGAAACACCCAATGAGCTAGCATAATCAACAAGTTTGCTGCGTAAGCTACCACTGCCAGCAAACACTAATTCGATGTTTGCTGGCAATGAAGATAAAACCCTTATAAGCGGAAAATGCCCTTTCCTAGCTCTAAACGAGCAGAACAACCAATCAAACTCACCTTTTTAGGTAAATTTAATTCATGCCGAGCGTCCAACTCATTGGTACTAAAAAACTGTTTAAAATCGACTCCATTTAGGATTGTTCTATCGGTTCTAATTGCTGTTTCGTTATAAAAATCCTTCGCCACAACTTGTGCATCCGCGACCCAGTGTATTTTTGTTAGCTTATTTAATAATTTAGTTATTAAACGTTGCTTAAAACTTTTTAAATACCACGCGTCATGGATAGTCGAAACGTGCTTTATCTGGCGATTTTTTAAACTTACAATACTTGCATAAAGCATTGGCCCTATATGATGGCTATGGATGACATCTATATTGTGTTTTTTTAAAAGAGCTGACAGTTTTCGGAACTGTATTTAGATCAAATTTTTCAGCCTTATTTAGGCAAATTAATCTGTGCTCAAACGCAGCTAGCTGCGGCCAGTCTCTAACTGCTTCACTAAAACTTCCTTCGAGTGAAACAAAAACACTCGTATCAGAAAATTGACTTTTTTGCATTAGTGTCGCGGCCATTTTCTCAAGGCCACCTATTTTGAAATGTTGAACCAAATGTAATACATTCATGTTATTTCCTCTGATCAATAGAGTTCACTGATGAATTGAAAACCAAATCCACAGGAGTATTTCTAACAATGGGTAAAATAGTCACGACCTCAAGAGCTGAGAGCTTCTCTATGGTTTGAATATCCTTAAGGTGGCTATCGAATAAAGTCGCAACAAACACTATTGTGCTACTTGTAAAGATACCTAAAATGATGCCTACAATAATTGATACGGCAAAAGATGTGTTGATAGGTTGTGTCGGGCTATATGCACGCTCGATGTTTTTTACTTTATCTGGGCCTTCATATTTAACTAACTTTCCTGTTACCTTCGCCATTTCGTAACGGCTTAACATATCTTTATATAATGATTGCTTAACATCGTAATCACGTTCTAATTTTCTTAATTGCTTTTCAATATCACTTGTCACTAAAAGTCTTTCGCTTACTGTATTAACTTGCTGTTCGAGCATGCTGTATTCTTGCTGGTGCTGAGTAACTGAGTTTTTTGCTTCTTCTAAATTAAGAATTTGAGAGACAAGTACACTGCTTTCGTTATCCCCGCCACTGGGTAAGGTATTGGCCATCTGCCAAAGCTGATCAAGGTTAGTAAGGTCAAGCTCTTTGCTACTTTCAATTAATGACTGTTGACGATTTCTTATACTTTGCATCTCTCTTTTTTTGAAATTACCTTACTGTGCTTTTCTGTATAACGTGTTTTTAAAAAGCTAAGTTCAGACTCTACTGCAATAATTTTTTCTTCAATACGTCCTAGGATTGGATTGGCTTGTCCCATTTTTGTTGTCAACGCTTTAAGTTTGGCTTGCGCACCCGATAAAACGATAGATTTTTGCTGTTGGTCACTCAATAACTTATCGAATGTTTGTCGGTTACTGTGTAAAACGGCAGGCAGAGTGTTACTATTTTTAGTTTTGAACATAGCCAGTGATTCTTCCGATACCTCAAGCTCATCCCGAAGACTGACTAGTTGCTGATAAAAAAACTGTTCCGATGTATCAAGTGATGCTCTTGTTGGGGCTAATAAACTTTCAATAAATTTTTCGACCACTTTCTCCAACACCATCTTCATTTTTGTCTGGTCATGCCATATGAAGTTCACACGAACAAGTTCATCGCCAACAAGTGATAAAGAAAGTGCTTGAGAAAGCTCTTGGTGGATTTTTTCTATCTCAGCTGAGGTAGCCGTTTCAGAAATTAAGCCTGTTTCTTTTGCTACAGCTATTAGTACTTTTCGGCTAATTACAAGTGTTCTAAGTGCCGCCATTCGATTTGATAAATCGAAAGAAAAGATAAATCATCCAGGTATGGATTAAGTAACGAAGACTCTTCTATTAAAATAGTTGCATGGTTTGTGTATTGCTTTTGCGCAGTCACAGCCAAGATAATCACGACTGAAGGAACAATCAAAAGTGGTAAAATGAATAGCTTTGCCCTTGTATAAACACTATACAAGGTTAAATAAAGTAACCTTTTTATTTGCTCTCTTACTAACATAAACCCTACCTATACATTTGCATATTGCTATGCGAAATTTAGCTGCTATTTGCATAATAAAAATTTAAGCTGCAAATAGCGTACTTTAAGAAGGTAGTTGCACAGGCTGCGCCAAGATTATCGTTTACTGCCTAAGGCGCTTTATTTAACATTAAAATATCATGTTGAACGAGCAATGCTTTTGACTCCCAACTATGATCTTTAGCGATGTCCTGTTGCGCTGATTTAAGAGAGCTTAACTGTTCTTTATCTAAGGCAATTGCCTGATCTATTTTATTTATAAAATCGAATTGATTTTTTGCTATGTAAATATTCGACTTATAACGTGTTACGGCTGGAAAGTCCGTGGCAACAATCGGGCTTCCTGCGGCTAAATACTCTTTTAACTTTAACGGATCACATGCTCTAATTTGCTCATTATTTACAAATGGTAAAATAGACACATCCCAATGTGCCGAAAACTCCACTAAACGCTCGTGATCAACAGCTGGCACATGTGTAACGTTTTTAAACTGCATTAGCTCAGATGTGCAAGCAACAATATCTCCGACCAAAAGCAGTTGATAATTTGGTCGCTCCGCAACAAGCGCTGTTAATAAACTGATATCTAACCACTGATTAATACTTCCATAAAACCCAATTACTGGTCCATTTAAAACATCTATTTCTGGGGCTCTCTTTACATCAGACGTAAATAAATCATAACTCACACCATGGGGAAGTAGCTTTGTTTTATGAGCCGGCATTTTATTGTTTAAAAAATCACTCACAACATAAATTAGGTCGGCTTTCTTAATTAAATTTTTCTCAAAGGATGACACTAAATTAGGATCGACACCTGCCAATGCATTAAAATCGTCACCACAGTAGTAAATAAGGGTGTCTTGTGCTTTTTTAGTGAAAAAGTATTCTGCGGTAGGCACACTTAACCAATACGTTAACGGGCCATTACTTTGAATATCTTTAAAATAAAAAGAAAAAACCCACCTATTATAACGCCTCACAAAGCGATTATCGTGCCATGGCAAGACTGGTAATCGGTAAACTTGCATCGTCGAAGGTGTTTTAATTACCGTGTTTTCAGGTTTACTAAAAAGCTGCTTAAACTTTCCCCAAACTCGTTTTATATCGTGTAATTTAAAGCGAGGTTTTCGCATACCTATTGAGTTAACCCAATGTATTTCATGATTTTTAGCCAATTGATAAAATAAATGTTGCGTACTACTCGGGTGACTTGCCCAATCTTCGCCAAAAACGATAAATTTCATATTATTATTCCTTGATGTGTTTGACCACTTTAGCTGGATTACCTGCTGCAATAGTAAAAGGCGGAATGTTTTTCGTAACAACGCTTCCTGCGCCTATAATTGCCCCCTCGCCTATAGTAACGCCAGCAAGAACAGTCACTCCAGTACCAAGCCACGCACCACGTTTAATAGTAATGTCGCCAATTTGAGACTCATCATCACTCTCCCCAAGTGCTCTTCGTTCACAATTAACTGGATGGCCAGGAAAACCAGCTAAAAAAATACGTCCCGCGAGCCGCACATCATCCTCTAACGTAATATTTCGACCTACCGAAAATGCATTCTGCCAACCTATATCTACATTATTACCAATAACTAAAGTTGGCGTGTTAACGCTACCCATCCGCCCACAAAAAGTTGTGATACCCGACATCCGTACATTATCGCTGCACTCAATTTTAAGCTCCCCTAAAACTTGTGGCATACCTGAGTAAAGAAACAACTGTTTTTTACTCCCTTTTATCTGACTTTTAAACAGTGGGGTGTAATAAAGTATTCTTAGTAATTCATGGGAAAATGTTTTTAAAAATTGATGTAGGTAATAGAATCCAGAGTGAAATAACGGAATAACCACCATTTGTGGATTGCGAAGATAAGTTGCAAAATAAAACAGCGATTTCGCAACAGGATGAGGGCTATTCTTAAGCCAGTATTTAAAATGTATTAACATACGACGATTCCTTATTGCTTTGTATTGTGAGCTTTTCTAGCGCAATTGTTAGTGCCAGAATAATATATAAAGGCCAAGTAAATGCTTGTGTTAGGAATGTACCAGCAACCATAAACCCAATAATGCCAGCCTTTAATGCATTAGCATTAACAACAACTTGGTGGTTGTAGTTAAGTTTATTAATGCAATAAACTCTCGAAAGACTTCGGTAAATACTGGCAATTAAAACCAGGAATATACATATTCCAACAAAACCTGTTTCACCTAAAACCTGAAACCAGGTGCTATGTACTGCATGATTCTTGCCATCCCAATGAGGACTGTAAAAGTAATAATTTACAAAAAAGTTATCTACACCAACGCCTGTTAAGGGGTTCGACAGCGCCATATTAATTGCCGCTTGCCACGCGTATATTCGACCCATTGCAGATTCATCAACCCCATCTTCTGCAGCTCCACCGCTTTGCCTGTCGCTTATACCAGCAAAAACCATCATAGCTAACATCGCAACACCTGCACACATTGCAACAACGACAGGATTTTTTACTTTTTGATATAAAAAGAAGCTTAAGATAGCCGCAATTCCTAATACCCCACCGCGACTTTGCGTAGCAATAACACCAGAAATAGTAAAAATTAAACCGATTGCTGCAAATATTCGACGGTATTTATTAACTTGTGAATTGAATAACTCAGCGGCTAAAAAAGAAACGGGAAACATTAACACTAAAGATAAATCGTTTGGATCACCCAGTTGTGAGCGATACTCACGAGAAATAGTCACCCGAGTACCTTCAATTAGACCAATGCCATTAATTTTGTTGTTTAAAGCAACCAATGCAACAGCAACACCAGAGATCATGATCCCCATGCGAACAAAACTAAAATGAGAGAACCGTGTTAGCCACCAGCTGATAGCAAACACCATAATAAATACCTTAACCAGTACCCCTATCCAATACTCTATTGCCAGCCCTTTGTTTGTTGCACTAAACACACACACCGTAAGCCAAGCAAACCAAATAACAAAAATCAGATGTGTTGAGCTCCAATGTGGCTTTAAGGTTTTTGAAATAAACAAATGCCATGTAATTCCTAACAGCGAGGCGAGCGCCAACATTTTAGGTATTTTGAGGGGCATTAAAAAAACAAAGGCTTCGTGTAATCTAAAATAACTAAATAGAATAAAAAAATAATAAATACAGTACTTATCTTAACCGCTAAGTATCCTGCAAATGGCAGCAGTAATAATGCAAATGCAGCAATAGGACCAAATAAAATATACAGCACAAGCGTTAGCGCTGTAATAAGCATCCCATTTATAATTAAACAATGTTTTTTATACCAATTAATCATGCACTCTGCCCTTCAATATGTGATGAATGACATTGCTAATTATTTGATTATATTTATGACAAAGGATCATTAAAAAACAGATAAATGTGATGAGTTGGCAGATTACATATTGTGGAAAGTCAAAAGCACTCATCATATAAATGACTAAAAAACATCCCCAGCTCGGCACAAGGTTTTTTACACTAAACGACAAATATTCAAGCTTTTGACTTATAACAAAAAAAGTATTGCTTTTAATAACTGGGCTGCCATTAAAGCAATAACAGCACCCAGTACAGCTAATTCAGACACCAAAAGAAAAGCAGTATCAGTGCTGTTAAAGCACTAATAACATTCACTACAGTGACAAAAAAACCGTTGAATTTGGTATAACAACCAATATTTAATAAATCACTGTGGTGTCTTAGTACCACAATCACAATTAAACTCGGTAACAGCCATATATTTAATTGATAGCTATCGGGTAATACTACGACTAAAAGATGAGGCGCCACTATCGTCATAGACGCACAAAGTAATATGCCAATATCCAAACTAAGTTCGCATAAAAACACATAACGAGTACGATCTTGTGCTAACTCATTAAAACGACGAGAAAACCACCACATTCTAATCGGTTCAAAAGTAAACGACGCCATTAATGCAAACTGCACTGCAACGTAGTATTGAGCTAGTTTTTCTTTACCTACACTTGCTACAATAAACCAGTTTTCAGCACCGTTATTTGCGTATACAAACAATGAAGAGATAATAATGCTTAATAAAAACAGACTATTTTTATAGCTAATATTCCAAGGAATATATTTAAAGCCGATGCTAATCTGCTGAAAAACAACCGATAATGCTATAAATAATACACAAGCACTCGATACAACACCCGACACCATCACACCGGTTACCCCATAGCCTAAATAAAGCAATACAAGCGTACACACAGTTTGAACAATGCCCTGTAGTATAGCTAAAATACAAAACTGCTTAGCCATCTCGTAGTATCTAAAGTAACAAATAAAATTGAAAGCAGCGATGATAGTGCTAAATTAACAGCCAACAGTTTTATATCTATCAAAGTTAATGAAACAGGCAGTAACGCGCTAAACGGCTCTGCAAAGTAAACACATACACACACAAAGATACTGCTGAAAAAACCACATAAAATAAATGCATCTCTAAATAATGCACGCTTTTTTGAGGGTTGTTTATTTGTTGCTTAAAAGTAATTCCGGTAAGCCTAAACATAAAAGTAACGACATAACCGCTGATATTGACACTAAAAAAGTTAGCTCACCAAACTCAGTTTGACTCAAAATACGTGTAGAAATAGGTAATAAAGCAAACCCCAGCACTTTAAGTGATAAGGTAGATAAACCAAAATATGCAATTTGCTTAATTCCATTCATAGTTTCACCTACACAGTTTGAATCCAGTTAGATAGCTTTTTAGCTTGCGAATTTGCATCAAACTTTTTAGTCACTAACTTTTTAGCATTTAGTCCTTTTGCGTATCTTTCATACGGACTAAGATCACAAAACTCAGTTAAAATTCTTTCGAGACCGCCAATACTAGAAGGCTCACATTTAAACCCAACGGAGTCATTAACAATTTCTTTTGCTCCCATCAGTTCTGTCGTTAATACAGGAATGCCACTGGCCATCGCCTCTTTTAAAACCACAGGACCGGTATCGCGGTCACCATTACTAGACACACAAAAAGGAGCCACTAAGGCAGAGTAATCACTGGTGTTTTTTGCTAGCCATGTGGGGCTTTTTACACCTAAAAACTTAACTTCAGTAACAATATTAAGTTCTTCACATAAATAAATTAGATCATTTAATAAAGGCCCTTCCCCTACAATATCTAGCGAAATAGAGTATTTTTTATTTAACTTTTGTATTGCTGGTAATAGAAATTGCAGACCTTTTTTTCAACTAATCGCCCTACAAATAAGAGCTTTACTGACTCATTTAGACGACTTGGTTTGGCGTTAAACATACTTAAATCGATACCACAGTGCAGTAATTGAACCTTACCTGCGCTGTAATTATTTAGCTTTATCTGCATGTCTTTACATACCGCAACTGAGAAATCACACAGTGATAATTTAAGTTTTAAATCAGAATCGTTCACGTAAACATCGTGACCGTGCCCTATTGAGGACACGCTAACACCTGCAATTTTACTGGCAACTATTGAATATGTGAGCGGGGCATGCATGAAATGGCAATGGATATGAGAGATTTTACGAGAATGAATTATCTCAGCAATATTCAGTCCATAACCCATTAGCGATACAAGAGAGATAGCGCTAAATTTACTGGCCAATATGCTACTTTTAAGTGCCATAACAGGGTGTTGTAATGCAAAACTAATAGCAGACTGAGTCGATTTTTTTATAACAATAATACGAACGCTATTATCTAAATTGATGCACTCATTCAAGTTTTCGAACGTCAGCACACTTACTTTATGTCCTGCTTTAACTAAAGCATTGATTTCAGTAACGACAAACGTTTCTGATGGAATGTGAAAGCTGGGGACAACAATACCAATATGTTTCATTTTAAAAACTCCAGATAAACTTAATGTTACTTCGCAAGAACTATGCCCTGCAAAAAACGGCTTAAATGAGCATTAAAAAATCAATATGCGAAGATAAATCGCAATATGCAAACCATTAAACAAAAAATCGCCCCGAAGCGTATTAAAATCGTTGGCGCTTATCTTGCGTAGTCTAACTACCTGAGAAAATGAAGGTTACTTAATATGAGCATTGAAGTAAGCGTTATTATTCCTAATTACAACTGTAAACCCTATTTAGCAAAGGCAATATCAAGCATTGTTAGACAAGAGAATATTAGCTACGAAATACTCGTCGTCGATGATGGTTCAACTGACGGCAGTGTCGAATGGTTAGAAAATCTTCAAAAAACACTGCCTGAAATTAGAGTCATTGCACAACCAAATACAGGGGTTGTAAAAGCGAGAAACAGAGCAATATCTGAGGCTAAAGGCGATTACATTGCCTTTTTAGATGCCGATGATTACTGGACAGACGACAAGTTATCCAATCAAATTAACTATATGAAACAAAATAGTGACTGTGTTTTAAGTTTTACTAATTACATGCATGTAAATGAAAAATATGAACCAATTATTGATTGTTTCTCTTATTGGCCGGAGTTCTCAAAATTTATAGATAAAAATAGCACAGGGTATCAAAATCTTAAATCACCTATGGACTTACTCCTATTTGCTAATGTGATAGGCACGTCTTCTGTGATGGTAAAAAAATCAGCAATCAGCTTCGTTGGAAAATTTGATACTTCACTCAATAGCGCAAGTGATTGGGATTGCTGGTTAAAATTAGCTCGAATTGGTGATGTTGCATTTTCACTTCAAACATCAATGGGCTATTTAATGAGGGCAGACTCAATCACAGCAAATAGAAAAAATAGACTTAATGCAATGAAAGTAATCATTTCTCGATGTAAAAACGATACTGGATTTGATACAAAGCTTAAAGCTAAAGCGAGAATGTTAGAGTGTTATGGTGAGTACTACAGGGAAATCGGGCTTAAATTTAAAGCCTTACGTATTACTGCGGCTGCTTTTATGTTATTTCCTCACAAACGAAATTTTCAGCACCTATTACATGATATAAAACAGACGATTAAGCCATCGTGAGCAATTTTTATATACCTAAGCCCATTAAATAGCTTACGCAAACCGACTTTTAAAGGCTCAGCATAAAATCCTGAGCCTTTAAGGTGTACTAGCTCAGACTTGATCTGACAGTTACCCATTTTTCTAATGGTGACTGTTAGTTTAGATTTGAGCTAAATTCTTTTCTGCCCAAACCGTTTTTCCATCCAGTAATGTTTCAAGTGGTGTTCGACCGCAACATACTTTTCCTTGATGAGTCCGATCATTGTTGTAGTAATCCATCCATTCGTCCAGATCTTTTTGTAGTTTTTCCATTGAATCGTACAACTTTTTGCGGAATGTGATTTGATAGAACTCGTTCAAAATCGTCTTATGGAAACGCTCACAGATACCATTTGTTTGCGGGGACATTGCTTTCGTTTTTGTATGGTCGATGTCGTTAATTGCCAAATATAGCTGATAATCATGATGCTCAACTCGCCCGCAATACTCAGTTCCTCGGTCAGTTAATATTCTAAGCATAGGCAATTTGTGACCTTCGAAATAAGGCAATACTTTATCATTGAGCATGTCAGCCGCTGTAATTGGCGTTTTCGTTGTGTAGAGCTTCGCAAAGGCGACTTTACTGTAGGTATCCACAAAGGTTTGTTGATAGATACGACCAACACCTTTAAGGTTACCAACATAAAATGTGTCTTGTGAGCCAAGATAACCGGGATGCGCTGTTTCAATTTCACCACAGGCTTCATCGTCATGTTTTTTCTTTTCTAGCGCAGCAACTTGAGCGTCAGATAAAATAATGCCTTCATTAGCGACTTTGTTTTCCAATGCTTTCAATCGTTTTTTGAAGTTTTCTAAATCGTGACGCAACCAGATTGAACGAACACCACTACCTGAGACAAACACGCCTAACTTACGAAGCTCATTGCTGGTTCTATGTTGACCGTGAGCAGGATAGTCAACTGCATAGTTAATGACGGCTTGCTCTGTTTCTTCGTCAACGCGATTCTTTATATTTGGTGTACGGCGGTTCTTTTCGATTAATGCATCAATACCACCTTCATTAACGAGTTCTTGATAACGATAAAATGTATCTCGTGATACGCCCATGACTTTACAGGCTCTTGATACATTGCCTAGTTCTTCGGCAAGGTTAAGTAAACCAGCTTTGTGTTTTATGATTGGATTGTTAGTATGCAACATGAGAGTTACCTTTTTGTTTGTTTTGATTTAAAGATTCGACACCTTTATCAAAACGGGTAACTCTCACTTTTTCAAGTTGAATTGTCAGATCTTGTCTGAACTAATACATTTAAGGTTAATCAATAATTAAATCATAACTAAGCATTCTATGATCACTGCCTTTAAAGTCACTCACTGTTAATCTTTGCAAATTAATGCCTTCACTCATTATACAATGATCTATGGCTAAGCCTGTAAAAATAGATCGCCCACGTTCAAAAGGCATAAAGCTCACATACCGCTCACTTTCTCCGTAACACGTTTTACTATCATCCCAATTAAAGTATTGAGACCAAGGGACAATATTTAAGTCACCAGCGATTACCCAAACGCCCTTTTCATTATGTGCTGCCGTGTTTAGTGCTGCTAATAACGTATTTCTATTTTGCCAATGTTGTCTTGACCGTGGGGAAGGAGGATGAGCTACAAAAACCGTGACAATGCGATCTATAAATAAAAACTTCAATTTAATGTAACCTAATCTATCAGCATCCAGTTTAACTTGATGCTTATACACCATAGGTATTCGTGATAAAACAACTATGCCATAGGGAATTCCTTCTATCTCTTCATAGCCAAACATATCAGTTGTACTTAAAAATTGATTCAGTAAATTACGATTTTTGTCGCTGAATTCTTGTAAAATCAACACATCCCATTTTTTTGCAACAACGTTGCTAAATGAGTTTCTATATATTTATTACTATAGTTTAAGTTTATTTGCTTAACAGATAATACCGGCCCACTGTAGGATGTTGAGCTAGATAGATTAAATAACACAGGGGTAACCCCTACAATACACACAAGTAGTAATGCGGCTCCTAATTTAAATAGTTTGAGGGTAATTAATAGCAGCGCACACACTAACGCAGCTGACAATAATTGTAAGCGCAGAGACACAAACACATCTGCATAAAAATGATCTAAAGGATTATACGCAAGTGCAATAAATAACAATGCGGCTAACAAAAGAATAATCCGCAAAAAAATCGTTGCGGATTATTAATACCTAAGGCTCTAAACATAAATTTTTGACCCCGCGAGTGAAAACTTTCAAAGGTTATCGCATTATAAATAACTGTTGTTTTTCGCCTGAATTATATTTCCATGAATATGAAAGTGGCTGAGTAGAGCTGTCGTAAAACCAAATTTCGGCTATTAACTCAATATCTTCACGACTCAGTGTAAGCTGTTTTTCAAGCATACTATTGGCCAATGGCCCTCTATAAACGCAGTTATTATAATCTGCCCGCTGTGCTGATATTTTCTTTTGGCATACATTTAAATACGCTCTAACATCTCCCAGTCCAAGATCAACATCAAGATTAAGTGAGTATTTAGTGGAAAGGTTAAATTGTTCATCAATTTGTAAAGCTGCTATTCCTGCAGGTTCATTTGAACTTTCCAAAGGTGGAGATACCGCTGCCTCAGGAGCTTTTGATTCTTCTGAACCCGAGCCGCCACATGCAATTAAACCTAGTGATAACATTGAAATTATAATAGCGTTATTCATTATTGATCCCCTTTTACAACATTATTAATACTGTAATCATTAAACCATTTTGTTTTTTGCGCACCCGATGACTCTGCAAATTCGGCAAAGCTGCCATAGGCATCAGTTATATCAACACCCTCAAGTGGATGAAGCCATTGCATACCAACTTCCATTGCCCAAGGTAAGCCACTTTCACTAAGGAAATACAAACCTTTACTCTGATCGCTCACATCATCAGAGCCAACATAGTTATAAAATGAGGAGTCAAACGCTTCAGTCGGCGTTTGATTTTTGATATGCACTTCCCAGCTTCTGGATTCTTTTCCTACCAAAAAGTCTCCATGATAAAAACCATCTGTTGCAAAAATAAAGGGGTCAAGAAGTGTACCTGGAGAGGCTGTGATTGCTTTTGGTAATTTTAATGGAATGGTCATGCTAAATGTGACTTTAACGTTATCATCACAGTTATTTTCTGTTCTAAAGTATTCACAACCGGACTGTTTAGAAACGTACTCCCACGTATCTTGCATAAAAATTAGAATAGCTTCATCGCGGTTTTCTTCTAAATAACGGCCATTTTGCAATTGCCCATCAATAACCAAAGAAATAGCACTCTCATCAACTTCATTTCTTAAAATTGAGAGTGGATTACCATTTACCGTTTCCTTTAGCCTCACAGCAAAGCCATTATGATAGGTCGCACCAATACCTATAAGTTGACCATCTATTTTGTAGCCAACTACACTGCTCCTTCTATTAGCTGAGTCGTTCTGTAATTAAGTACGACATCATTAAAATCGTAATCACCTGCAAACGGCCATTTGTCTTCGTAAGCAAGCGTTACCCAATCACTCTCACCTGGATACACAGCACTGGCAAATGTAGTTACTTCGTAATCTTCAACTTCGCCGCCAAGTACTCCCCCTGTTGCGGTGATAAGCGAGGCTTCGGTACCATCAGTTACTCTAAATCGAGCCCATGTTTGGCCTGACTTTGTATTACTAGGAACACTGACAAGAATACTGTTATCACCCTCATTAAGCTGAAATTTGGTGACCGTTCGTTCATCTTCACTAAATGCTCCGTTTTGATCCCAATCAAACCATGCATATAAAAAGCTAGTCGCTGATGCCCTAACTATGATTTGGCTATCTTGACCTGCAGATATAGCAGTTACAAAACTAACCCCATCATCCGATCCATCAATCGGAAAATTGGCTAAATCAGCTTCTGTATTTATATTTTCGCCATCAACAGAATCTCCTAGATAAATTAACTCACTGCCAGTGCTATTAGGATCAAACAGATGCCTAGCGCCACTTTTTTCAAGACTCGTGTTATACGGTGCTGGTGCATCACCAAAATCAATTGAGCTATCGGTGACTTTAACTTCAGCTATGGCACAACGTGCCCCATCGTTTTGGCTTGATTTAGGGCCTGATGTAAATACGTTAGCAACCGGCGTATAGTCAACAACTGGGCTAATGCTTAAATCAACCTTATGAATTTTACCGCTTTTGTTATTACTGAAATAAAATTGCCCATTAATATCAAAGTATGCAGCTCCAAAAGCCCCTGTATCATCACCAATGTCTACTTGAGTAATAAATCGAGCGGTATTAGCTGCTATGTCTATTTCATGCAAGTCACCATTAGATTCTACAGCGTATAATAAATTACTCTTTGGGTGAAAAGCGAAATCAAATATACCTAGCTTCCATGTATCTGAATCAGGTAGAAGTGTGGCTGTAATAGAGGCATCTAAATCACCATCTAGGTTGATAGAATAAAGACCAAAATTTGGAGTATAAACATAATATGAAGCGCTCTGAGTTCCTTCATCTTCAATGACTTGGATATCACCAACGTAAAAATTTGTTGCAGGAAGACCAACAACATCTAAGCGTTTCATTTCAAAATCATCATCGATTTGCACAACACTACTTGGTAATTGCTTACTAAACCCGTATAAATATTGATCTTTATAATTAAAGCCTATTGCGTTAACACTTTCATTATTAGCCTCATTTGCAAATGTCAGCTCTGTCGTTAAAACGGTAGGTTTAGCAGACACTAAATCTATTCCATACAGTTGTGCTTTTGAGTTTTGCATTAAAAAAGCCTGACTTGGACATTCATCAAATGGCTGACTTAAAACAGCACACGGAACTAGTGATAAAAGTGCTGTGGATAATTGGGTTAATTTCATAATTAGTTGCCCTTATTTATTAAGTAAATAAATCAGTGCAGACTTCATTCCAAAATTTAGTACATTGAATTCTTTATAAAAAAATAAAATAGAGCGATTTCAATGCATGTTGCAACTCTATTAATTTGCATTATGCGAATTAATACCGTGTTTATAAAATAGATATGACGGAAAAAGTTCTAAGTATGAGAGGTGTTAAAATTATTAGTATCGCAAATAAACCAGCTAGCTTATGAACTCTATAAATACCAAGATATTAACTTTTTATCTAACCATAGGTGCTTTTTAAAATTAAAATGCCCTTAGGTAATCTATCTTCCTTGTTTGTCAGCGCTTTATCTGTAAGCTTTATTAGGTGTGCGAGAATCACTGTTATTTAAATAAAATATTCCCTTATACTTTGGGAAACTAACTCATTAGGTTATTTACATGTTTGATCACGTAAAAAGAGATTGGCTCTCTAATGTTCGTGGCGATGTGCTTGCTGGTATTGTTGTGGCGCTTGCCCTAATACCTGAAGCGATTGCCTTTTCTATTATTGCCGGTGTTGATCCAAAAGTAGGTTTATACGCCTCATTTTGTATCGCCGTTATTATTGCCTTTGTAGGCGGACGTCCTGGCATGATATCGGCGGCCACCGGTGCAATGGCACTGTTAATGGTGACGCTAGTTAAAGATCATGGTTTGGAATACTTACTGGTTGCTACCTTGCTTACCGGTGTACTACAAATATTGGCAGGCTTTTTAAAGCTCGGTGAATTAATGCGCTTTGTATCGCGCTCTGTTGTTACTGGGTTTGTAAACGCACTGGCTATTTTAATATTTATGGCGCAGTTACCTGAGCTTACCAATGTTACTTGGCATGTTTATGCGATGACCGCAGCGGGCTTAGGTATTATTTACTTATTTCCGTACATTCCAACTATTGGCAAAATACTTCCCTCTCCTTTAGTGTGTATTGTTGTAATAACGCTTTTGTGTATTTATTTAGGGCTTGATATAAGAACCGTTGGCGACATGGGCGAACTGCCAGACACCCTGCCTATATTTTTATGGCCCGATGTACCGCTAACACTCGAAACGCTGCAAATTGTTTTACCGTATTCGATTGGTCTTGCGGTTGTGGGCTTACTTGAATCAATGATGACCGCCACTATTGTTGATGACTTAACCGATACCACAAGCGATCGTAATAAAGAGTGTAAAGGTCAAGGTATTGCCAATATTGGCGCAGGTTTATTTGGTGGTATGGCGGGTTGCGCTATGATTGGGCAATCAATTATTAACGTTAAATCGGGGGGCGCGGCAGGCTTTCTACCTTTATTGCAGGCACATTTTTAATCATAATGGTGGTGTTTTTAGATGAGTGGCTGCGTTTAATTCCTATGGCAGCCCTAGTTGCCGTAATGATTATGGTATCGATTGGTACATTCTCTTGGACCTCTGTTAAGGATTTAAAAAAGAACCCGCTTTCATCAAACGTAGTGATGATTTCCACCGTTATTGTGGTTGTTGCCACGCATAACCTAGCCATTGGCGTTTTAGTTGGTGTGTTGTTAGCTACGTTGTTTTTTGCCAATAAAATTGGTCGCTTTATGGTGGTTAAAACCAAGCATGATGAAAGCAACGATAAAATAACCTATGAAGTCGTTGGCCAAGTATTTTTTGCCTCAGCTGAGCAATTTATTGCATCGTTCGATTTTAAAAATGCGGTTTCTAACGTCGTAGTTGATTTAACCCATGCACATTTTTGGGATATAACCGGTGTATCGTCACTCGACAAGGTGGTTATTAAATTTAGACGTGAAGGCGCAACGGTTAATATTATTGGTATGAATAGCGCAACCGAAACTGTAATTGATAAATTTGGTGTGCATAACAACCCTGAAGAAGTCGAAAAACTACTTGGCGGACATTAAGGAGAATGCAATGACTAAAATAATTACCTATGTAGATGGCTCAGCCATTACAAAAAATGTAACCGATGCTGCTATTTGGGCTTCACAAAAGTTAAATAAACCAATTAGCTTTGTGCATACAATTGAAAAAACGCAGCAAACAAATGTTGGTGACTACTCTGGTAGTATTGGGCTTGGTGCACAGTCAACACTTCTTGATGAAATGACTAAGCTTGACGAACAACGCTGCAAAGTAAGTTTAAAAATGGCTGACGAATTATTAAACTCAGTAAGTGAGCATGCTAAATCGGCAGGTATTACTAATTTTGAGTTAATTAAACGCCACGGTGATTTGCTCGATACCGTTATAAACTTAAAAGACGACACACGCCTTATTGTTATTGGCCAAAATGGTGCTGGACATAGTAATAGTTTTGCGGTGCTGGGCTCACATATAGAAACCTTAGTACGCAATGCAACACAACCTATTTTGCTTATTCCAGAAACATTTAAACAACCTAAATCATTTATGATTGCGTATGACGGCCGCGAAACAGCCGACAAAGCGCTACAACAAGTGATTGATGGCGGCTTTTTACATGGTTTGCATTGCCATTTAGTGAGTATTAAAAATAACGAAAAAGACCTTGAAGAAAAATTTGTTAATGCACAGCACAAGCTTATCAGTATGGACTTTGAAGTGTCGGCAAGCTTTTTAGAGGGCAATATTTTTGACTCGTTAATGCAATATAAAGAGCAAAATAATGTAGAGTTAATTGTAATGGGTGCGTTTGGGCACTCTAAATTAAGGCAGTTTTTTGTGGGCAGTAACACCATTAAAATGCTCGAGAACAGCGATGTGCCTGTGGTTATTTTAAAATAATATTTTAATATTCCATTCTAAAAAGCCTAAAATCACTTAACTGATTTTAGGCGTTTTTGTTTTTAGCTTGGTTTGACTTTTAGTTTTAAAGTAAGCTTTATTTTTTAGCTTCAAACTTTTCAAATAAAAACTGAATAAACGACGTAACCTTTTGAGCCACAAACTTTCTATGCGGGTAAATAGCAAATAAACCAAACTCAAAGGTTTTATAGTCCCGCATAACCTGTACAAGCTTACCCGATGCAATATCGTCTCTCACCACTATTTCAGGGATTAAGCCAATACCGCCACCCGCTACAACCACCTCTTTTACAGCTTGTGGATTATTAACCGAAACACGCGAGTTTACGCTTGCCGTTAATGCCTCACCAGTAGGTGAAACAAGTGGCCAATGGCGACCTATTTTAAAGTTGCTATCAATCACTGTGGCGTGTTGTTCAAGCTCATCAACACTCGCTGGTGCGCCAAAGCGCTGAATATATTCGGCTGATGCACATAAAATTAAAGGGTAACTGGTAATTTGCCTCGCGATTAAATTAGAGTCAGACACACTGCCAATTCTTATTGCTAAATCAACCCCCTCTTCTAACAAGTCAATTGTTTTGTCTGAAAGCACTAAATCAATACTTAAATCGGGGTATCGGCTCAGTAACTCAGGCATTAACGGCGCAAGGTTTGATTCACCAAACGACACCGGCGCACTCACTCTAAGTTTGCCGCTGGCAAGCGCTGTTTGACCCGATAAGTTATCGAGCATTTCACTGTAGCTTTCAATTACAGGCACTACGCTTGTGTAATAACTTTGCCCCGCTTCGGTAATCGAAATTCTGCGCGTGGAGCGGTTAAATAATCTAACCCCTAAGTCTTGCTCTACAATGCCCACGTACTTACTGACCAGTGCCTTTGAAAGCCCTAGCCTGTCGCCTGCGGCTGTAAAAGAGCCTGTTTCAACAACCGCTATGATTGTTTTAATGCCAATAATAGTATCCATGATTGTCAATATAGCATTGACATTTATTCCTTACTAGCTCGGTTTTTCAAAACTGTTAATAGTGAAAGAATAGCGTTATTAAAAATCACTATTCAAATTAAAAAACAGGACAACCCATGAGCAACCTAGCGCTATACCGTTTTACTTTATCTGGTCATTCACATCGTGCAGAGCTGTTTACATCGCTTTTAAAGCTTGATGTAAATATGGTTGATGTTGCACTGCAAAACGACGCACAAAAACACGCTGACTTTCTAAAAATAAATATTTTTGGACAAGTACCGGTACTTAAACATAACGATGACATTATTAACGATTCAAACGCTATTTTACTGTACTTGGCACAAAAGTTTGATGCTAAAAGAACCTGGTACCCAGAAGATATTACGGTGCAAGCGCACATTCAGCGCTGGTTGAGCGTTGCTGCAGGGCTTGTGGCTTCTGGCCCGTGTGCAGCGCGGTTAGTTTCGGTATTTGGTGCAGGGCTTGATCATCAAAACGCGATAAACATTGCCCACACATTATTTAAAACAATGGATGCGTACTTACAAAATCGCGAGTACTTAGTAGGCACTCAGCCTACTATTGCCGACATTGCCAATTTTTCGTACATAGCGCACGCACCAGAGGGTGGCGTATCACTTGAACAATACCCAAATATTTTAAGATGGTTAAACAATGTACGTAAACTTGATGGTTTTATAGCAATGCCTGAAACAAAAGCGGGTTTACTCGCTTAGTTTTAAGTTTTTAATACTATTTTTTAAGAGGCTATTAAGCCTAATGCCGATCAGTTAAGAAAATGATCGGTTGACCGATCCAAACGATCATGCAAAATCCGTAATAGGAAACTAACTACGGATTTTTTTGTGAATATAGAACAAGCACTGCAAGCAACACTTGAAGAAAGCAGCCGATACCATACCTTTGAAAAATTATCAGAAATTCTTGACCCTGAAATCATTGAACAAGGCTTTCAACAAGCAGGGATTGCAACCGTTCGTAAGCGAAGATTACCGCTTGAGGCCGTTTTGTGGTCAGTTATTGGCATGGCATTGTTTCGAAAAGAATCGGTTTGGAATATCGCTAATAAGCTAGATATCATGTTACCTGGCAAGAACCAACTCGTTGCTCCAAGTGCGATGGTACAGGCGAGACAAAGGTTAGGTGATGATTCCGTTAAACACGTTTCCAATAAATCTGCTCAATCAATGTATAAGCAACAGTCATTCGAAACATGGAATGGTTTGAACCTATTAGCTGTTGACGGTGTTGTTTGGCGAACAGCCGACACGCCTGATAATCGTAAAGCCTTCTCTTCAGGTAGCAACCAATACGGTGATACAGCCTTTCCTCAAATACGCATGGTCTGTCATATGGAATTGACCAGCCATCAACTGCTCTGTAGCGAGTTTGATAACTATAAAACCAACGAGATGAAATTAGCTGAGCGTTTAATTGAACGTACACCAGATAATTCACTGACTATATTTGATAAAGGATATTATTCTTTAGGCCTGTTAAACCGTTGGCACCAAACTGGGAAGATGAGGCACTGGCTGATACCAGCAAGGCCCGACTTACAGTATGAAATCATTTCCAGCGCGGGTAAAAATGACCATGTCATTGAATTGAAAACAAAGCATGCACAAAAAAACTTTCCCAATGTTCCTGAAACGATTAAAGCGAGATTAATCAGTAAAACAATAAAGGGTAAAAGCTACCGTATACTAACCTCGATGACGGATAGATTGCGTTATCCAGGTAATGAAATAGTTGAATTATATTGTCATCGTTGGGAGATAGAACTTGGGTTTAGAGAAATCAAACAAACCATGCTTGATAGCGCATATCATTTGAGAAGTAAACGTCCAGACATGGTGCGTCAGGAGCTATGGGGCGTGTTACTCGCCTATAATTTAATACGAAGAATAATGACGATGGCGGCGACAGTTACAGGGATATGGCCTAACCAGCTTAGTTTCTCTAGCAGTTCGATGGCTGTCATTCAGTATTTCTCGTCAGTATCTATAATGAGTCCAGGGAATATTCCAATACACTGGCGGCACTTACTCAATACACTGGTCTTATTTAAGCTTCCAGCTAGACGAGAGGATAGAAGATATCCCCGATGGGTTAAGCCAAAACCGTCTAAGTATCCCCATAAAAGAAAAACGCCAGTCAGTTTAACTGACTGGCATTAAGCTAAATGCCGCTTTTGTATGTGAGCTACTTAACAATCCAAGGCGTTACTTTAATAACCTGCGATATATCGCCAAGTGCTGCGGTATCATCTTCCCAGTTATCTTCAACTGCAAAATAACACACAGACTTTTCGCACGTTATGCTCTTATTATCAAATTGCATTGGGCTTTTAAATGTAACTGCTACGCCCTTTTGCTCTGGTAATAAAAACCACATTAATTTACTTACAAAAAAGCCCGACAGATCAGTTAACAGCTCATCAAGTTCTTCGTTAATGGCATATAACGACTGCTTTGAAAGCGCTAAACCTTCAAGTTCATTTGCTTCTATTTGTAACTTTAATTGGCAATCATGTTCAGGGTTTTGTGGCTGAACAACAATCACCGCTTTATCGCTATCAAGTTGCTTATCGAACGGTAATAGTAGCTGTGCTTTATCGGTAAAGTTGAGCGGATACTCGTTTTTTTCGGTTAAAATAGTACCGCTTTTTATTGCGCACGCTTCGTTAGTTGCTATATCACTTATATAAAAGTTAACTCGCGCATATTGAAAATCGCCTTTGTTAACTACCTTTAAGCGATCGTAAAAACCGTCGTACGACATCACAAATTCTCTCGCATTGGCGTTAAATACCGTCGTACTAAGCAACAACAACGAGATAACACTCACGCAATTTAGAATACGTTTATTCATCAAAGTAAGCTCTATTTTGGTTGATCATGGTGTTCAATTCTTCAATGTACGCTTCACCACGTTCAGAATATGACATTAAACCCTGCGTTAGTTTTGTCGCCTTGATCTGCTTTTGTTCAAGGCGTAAATTTTCGCGAATCGCGCGTAAATCTTTATAAGCAGGATGTGTGTTGATATTTTTAAAGTAAGAATTTATAGCCGCTCTTACCGACTTAAACGCAGCCACTTCATGCACAGCACCTGTATTACGGCGTCTTGGCACCATGCCACAACCTTTTGAATAACACCACTGACCAAAAAAGTTAAGGCCAATACGTGCAAAACGCGATGTGCCCCACGCAGATTCATTTGCAGCTTGCATAAGCGCTAATTCTTTAGGAATTATATCAACACGGCGTAGTGCTTGCGTAAGTATTAGCGTATCAATGGTGGTTGGTAAACCGTACGACTTTAAAATTTTAACAATATCTTTGCTTTGTTTAGATTGCAGTGGCTCGTTACCCTCAAGCATCATGCGTGCTATTTCAAGCTTAGCGCGTTGCTGTAATATTTTTTTGTTTTCGGCTTCAACGTGCGGACGAATAAAGCTAAAAAATGCATGTTTTTTTCTTTAACATCACTAAATTCTGAAAACTTTGGCAGTTTTACATTATGTAATGGTTTTTCTTTTTTCTTCACTTTTTTTGGTTGTTCTGACGTTTGTTCATCTAGTTCAACATCATCATTTTGTATAAACGGATATGCAAGCGCCCATACAAAAAACACGGTTAGTAAAAGCTTAAAAATCGTTTTTAACATGTATTCTCTCTTTGAAACAACAACTATGCATGGTTAATACACAAGCATACGAAGGCGCATTATACCTAAGCCACTTTATAAACGCGAATAACTGGGGTTTGATGACCTTTTACGGTTGAATTTTCAGCAGTGTATTTGGGTTTTAGATAAAACAGAGCCTATGTAGTGCATTTGTTCATTCGCAATTTATAAGTCCATGGGTATACTGAGCAAAGTTTAATAATATTAACTATGTGTGAGTAAGCAGTATGGATAAACAATGGCAAAGCCGAATAATAGAGCAATATAAACATCGCCCTAACGATAACCGCTCGCCGTGGCAGGTCGATCGTTCGCGTATTATTCATGCCGCTGCATTTAGGCGTTTGCAAGCTAAAACCCAAATTATGGGCATTGGCCTAAACGACTTTTACCGCACTCGCCTTACCCACTCTTTAGAAGTATCGCAAATTGGTACCGGCATATTGCGCCATTTAAAAGCGCAACATAGCGACTTTACGCACTTTCCATCAACTGGACTGCTCGAAACATTGTGTTTGGCGCACGATATTGGCCATCCACCCTTCGGCCATGGTGGCGAAATAGCGCTAAATTACATGATGCGCGATCACGGTGGTTTTGAAGGTAACGCACAAACACTGCGCATAGTTGCAAAACTTGAGCCCTATAGTAATGGGCACGGTATGAACCTAACTCGTCGTACTTTATTAGGTTTTATAAAATACCCCGCGTTTATTAATACGCTTTGGCATACCATTCCCGATGCCACAACCGGTCGTGCATTTATAAAAGCGGATGATTGGCGACCTGCCAAAGGGTTATACAACGACGATGCAGCCATATTCAATTGGATAGTAGAACCATTGAGTCATAACGATAAAACATTGTTAGGTAACCATGCCGCTATTGATAAGTACCGCGCTAAAACAATATATAAATCGCTCGATAGCGCCATAATGGAACACGCCGACGATATAGCATACGCGGTACATGACTTAGAGGATGCCATTGCAACCCACGTACTCACATTAGACGATTGGCAAACCCATGCTCTGCCCCATTTAAAAGCACTAAACTTTGAATGGTTAAACACCATGCTTGAGTCGCTCACGAAGCGTTTGTTTTCAAAAAATGATTATGAGCGAAAAGATGCCATAGGCGAGCTGGTCAATACCTTTATAATTCATATACATTTGGATATTCAAAACGATGACTTTGAATGCCCTATTTTAAAGTACACCGCTAAATTAGATGCCCAATACGACAGTGTATTGCAAATACTTAAACATTTTGTGTTTCAACGTTTAATACGCGACCCCGAAATGCAGCAAATAGAGTTCAAAGGTCAAAACTTACTAATAGAGTTATTTACCGCCTTTGCTAGCGATCCGCTGCGCTTATTGCCCGAAACAACACAAGCACAATACATAGAAGCGCAAAAACAAAACCAAGGGATGCGTATAATTTGCGATTACTTAAGCGGAATGACCGACGAATACGCTTATAAAACCTATCAAAGATTGTTTTCACCTATGCAGTAGCTAACTGCTAACTGCTAACATTGAAAAGGCCGAGTAAGTTTAATTTACTCGGCCTTTTTTGCTCAGCTATTAAAGTTAGCTATTTTGTTAAAGCGCTTTTATAACGACTCTACGCCCATGTTATATAGCGTAAAACCAAATATATCAGCGTACTGCTCAATTGTTTTACTCGTTGGTGTACCTGCACCATGCCCCGCATTTGTTTCTATGCGAATAAGCGTTGGATTATTACCTGTTTGCTTTACTTGAAGCTCAGCGGCAAACTTAAACGAATGCGAAGGGACAACGCGGTCATCATGATCGCCGGTTGTGATCATAGTCGCTGGGTACTCAACACCTGCTTTTACATTATGAAGTGGTGAATAACCTTTAATGTATTCAAACATTTCCTTGCTTTGCTCACTGGTACCGTAGTCGTATGCCCAACCAGCGCCTGCTGTAAATGTATGGTAGCGCAGCATATCAAGTACACCTACAGCAGGTAGAGCCACCTGAAATAAGTCAGGGCGCTGCGTCATCACTGCGCCAACTAACAAACCACCATTAGATCCACCGCGAAGTGCTAAACGCTTTTTAGATGTGTACTTTTTATCTTTTAAGTACTCAGCTGCGGCAATAAAGTCGTCAAACACATTTTGCTTTTGCAATTTAGTGCCTGCATTGTGCCAGTCTTTACCGTACTCACCACCACCGCGAATATTAGCAACGGCGTACACTCCACCTTGCTCAAGCCATACTGCATTAACGGGGCTAAAGCTTGGCGTTAAACTAATATTAAAACCACCGTAACCGTATAAAATTGTAGGGTTTGAACCATCAAGCTTAATGCCTGTTTTATAGGTAATTACCATCGGTATTTTAGTACCGTCTTTTGATGTGTAAAACACCTGCTCAGACGTGTAATCATCACTATTAAAATCAATAGCCGACTTACGATAAACACCCGATTCACCCGTAGTTACATCAAACGTATAAGTAGTACCTGGTGTTTTGTAGTTAGTGAACGAATAATAAAGCGTTGTTTGATCTTTTTTACCGCCAAAACCACGTGCTGTACCCACGCCAGGCAATGTAATTTCGCGAATTAGCTCGCCTTTTTTGTTGTACTGTTTTACCTGCGAAATCGCGTCAACCATGTAGTTGGCAAAAAAGGTATCGCCGCCTTTTGTAAGATTTAGTACGTTTTTGGTTTCAGGAATTAAATCAACCCAATTTTCTGGGCTTGGGTTACTTGCATCAACCGTCACTACTTTTTTGTTTGGTGCATTAAGGTTAGTAACTAAAAACAGCTTGCTGCCTTCGTTATCAATAACTGATGTATCTGAATCAGTATTTCCTACAACCGTTACAAACTCACTGTTTTGCTTTGTTAAGTCTTTTACAAACAGCTTATTGCCTGAGGTTGACGTACTAGCTGAAATAAGTAAGTAGCGGCCGTCATGAGTTACATCAGCGCCTACATAGCGATGTTTTTGCTCATCAGTTTCACCAAATACAACACTATCAGCAGATTGAGCAGTACCTAGCTTATGGTAATACGCTTTATGCTGATCTGTTTTAGCCGAAAGCTCACTGCCTTTAGGTTTCTCGTAACTTGAATAATAAAAACCTTCGTTGCCAAGCCACTCTATGCCACTAAATTTAACGTCAACAAGCGCTTCTTCAACTTGTTCTTTAGTATGTGCATCAATAACTATAATTTTACGCCAGTCGCTACCACCTTCAGATATTTGATATGCGAGCAACGAGCCATCTTTGGAAAACGATAAACCCGACATAGACGTCGTACCATCTTCACTAAACTTGTTTGGATCTAAAAATACTTCTACGTCGCCGCCATCTTTAATGCGGTACAAAACATATTGATTTTGCAGACCATCGTTTTTATAAAAATAGGTGTAATCGCCTTCAGTAAAAGGAGGGCCTATTTTTTCGTAGTTCATTAGTTTTTCAAGGCGCTGCTTTAACTTATCGCGATAAGGTATTTGTTCTAAATAAGAAAACGTTAAATTGTTTTGCGCTTTAACCCAATCAGCAGTTTCGCCGCTCATATCATCTTCAAGCCAACGATATGGATCCGTCACCGATTCTTCAAAGTAAGTGTCTACCACTTCACCTTTTTTAGTCTCTGGGTACACAATTGTATTTACTTGTTTCATTGATACTTTTACTTCTTCTTGAGTTACTGTATTAGTTGGCTCTGAACAACCGCTAAGTGCCATAAGTACAGCACATGTTAAAGTTTGCTTAAACATGGTGAGTTCGGTTCTTATTTATTATTAATAGCATAAGAAGTTATTAACTTTTAATCCTTTTGTCTATTAAGATGCGTTCAATGCTATTTGTCGTTGTAAACAAATGTAAAGGTGCGCTTTAATAGCCCACAATCTTCATAAAATAAAAAACAATAAAAGAGCACGCAATGCAAAGTACAAACCCCACATTTAAAAGTTTTAAAGCCTTCTACCCTTATTATTTAAAAGAGCACCGCAACGTTATTTGCCGCCGCTTACATTTTATAGGAAGTACACTGGTTCTTGCTGTAAGCGCAATAGCATTAATAAAACAACAATACAGTTTATTATGGCTATTACCTGTTATTGGATATGGGTTTGCGTGGGTCGGGCATTTCTTTTTTGAAAAAAACCGCCCTGCTACTTTTAAACACCCTTTTTACAGTTTGTGGGGAGATTGGGTAATGTTTAAAGATATGCTTGTAGGAAAAATTAAATTTTAACACTATTTTTAGCACTCTTTTTTATACCAATTACTTATAAAAACAAAATTACTTCATGCTTTAGAGTATAGGTTCTAATAAGTAGTACATAATTTATAAACCACCCATTAAATGTTAATTTAGTTAACATTTAATGGGTGGTTTTGTATTTTACATTTTTTAAAAATATTTATAGCTCAACAGCTGTTTATTGCCAGCCCAATAAAAACGGCTTCCTACTCTCAATTAATTAAAGCCATCAACCTCATCTTACCAGTTAACTAAACGTTAAATTTAACTTTTAAATATAATTCATTATTCATCAATTACTTAGCAATCACCTTAGCTATATAACTAAAACAATGGTCATTATAAAAAACAACCAAATGTAATTATAAAAATCCCTAGATTAATTGAATGTTATTCAATTGACTGACTTTGTTAATTAAGTATATGTTCAAAGTAACAAAGAGGTTTACCCACTTTTTTGTATAAAAAAATAGAATAATTCAATGGGTTTCGAATGAGGGAAATAGAACATGAATAAAAAGCCATTATTTCAATTACAGACATCGGTACCACAAATATTACTCGCCATGAGCGCATCAGCTGCACTACTTGGTTCGCTCTCAGTAAATGCTGCAGAGCAAGACACTAAAGCAGAAGAAAACATCGAACAAATAAGCGTAATTGGCTCTCGCCGATTAGGTCGTACAGTAGAAGATAGTTCAGTGCCTATTGATATAATTGGTGCAGATGCACTTAAAAATTCAGGCTTTACTGAAACGAATGCCCTGCTTAGCAGTTTATTACCTAGCTTTAACTTTCCGCAAGCATCACTTACTGATGGTAGTGACCATGTTCGCCCTGCTCAACTTCGTGGTTTAGCACCTGATCACACTTTAGTGCTTGTTAATGGTAAACGTCGCCATAGCAACGCATTACTTAACTTAAATGGCTCAACGGGTCGTGGTTCATCATCGGTTGATTTAAATGCAATTCCAGCAAATGCTATCGACCGCATTGAAGTGTTACGTGATGGTGCAGCAGCGCAATATGGCTCTGATGCTATAGCCGGTGTTATTAATATTGTGCTTAAAAGTGCCAGCAGCGGTGGCTCAGTGGCAGCTATATATGGCGCTAACGTTACTGAAATGGATGGTGTACCACAGCTTGAATCTGTATCTGAAGGCAGTGATGGTGATTTAGCCTTTACCGAGGGTAGCGATCGCTCTTTAACAGACGGCCAAACATTAACCCTGCAAGGTAATATGGGTTTTGAACTTGGCGATAATGGCTTTTTAAACATTTCAACAGAATATCGCGACCGCCATTCAACTAACCGCTCAGACTACGACCAACGCGAAAACTACGCACGATTAGATGATGGCTCCCTCGACCCACGTGAACTTAACGTAAATCGATATAACCATAACTTTGGTAATGGCGATGTAGAAGACTTTTCAGTGTTTTATAACGCGGGGTATCAATTAACAAACGAAGTAGATTTATATTCGTTTGGCTCTTACAGCAAACGCGAAGGCGAAGGCGGCGGTTTTTATCGCCGTGCAAGCGATAGCCGTAATATAGAAGAAGTTTATCCTGATGGCTTTTTACCGGTTATTACCTCAGATATAGATGACTTTTCACTGGCACTTGGCGCTAAAGGTTTTGTAAGTGAATGGAATTACGATGTATCGGCCGTATATGGTCAAGATGCATTTGAATTTGGTGTTACCAACAGCTTAAATACTTCATACGGCCCAACTAGCCAAACAAGTTTTGATGCCGGAACACTTACTTACGATCAACTTACCTTAAACGTTGATTTTAGCCGTGAAGTAGACGTCAGCTTTTTAGAAAGCTCTGTAAACGTAGCTGTAGGTGCTGAGTATCGCCGCGAAGGTTACCAAATAGATGCAGGCGAAGAAGCCTCATACGCACAAGGCACATTTGGCCCAGGCGGCGCAGTAACCGACCCTGTTGATGGCCCATTTGGCGCAGCGGGCGCACAAGTATTTCCTGGATTTACACCCGAATCTGAGGGCGACAATAGCCGCCATAACGTGAGCTTGTATATAGACCTTGAAACCTACCTAACCGACGATTGGAATTTAGCGGTTGCCGCCCGTTATGAAGATTACTCAGACTTTGGCGATACACTTAACGGTAAAGTTGCGACTCGTTATTCATTAACTGAAGACTTAGCACTGCGTGCTTCTGTATCTACTGGTTTTAGAGCTCCCTCTTTGCAGCAACAATACTTTACCTCAGTGGCCACTGTATTTGTTGATGGCGAACCAACCGAAACCGGTACCTTTGCACCAAGCAGCGATGTAGCAAAAGCACTGGGCTCGCCGGGTCTAGATGCTGAAGAAGCCACAAACTACGGCGTTGGTTTTACATGGTCTACCGACTTTAATTTCAGCTTATCGGTTGATTACTACCAAATATTAATTGATGACCGCATTGTGCTATCAAACAACTTATCGGGCGCTGCTATTGAGCAACTTCTTGAAGGCACAGGCGCTAACCAAGGTCGTTTTTTCTTAAACGCAATTGACAGTAAAACGCGCGGTGTTGATGTTGTAGCTTCTTATAATGTACCAACCGATGGTTACGGCGATTTAGCCTTTAACCTAGGTTATAACTACGGCAAAAATGAAGTAACAAATATTATTGACCCACCAGCAGCTCTGCAAGGTGCTGGGTTCGATCAAGACAACTTATTCTCTGGTAACGAACTACGTCGTTTTGAAGTAAGTACACCGCGTAATAAATACAATTTAAGTGCAACATGGACTAACGATGATATTCGTACCACGCTTAGAACAACACGTTACGGAGAAACTCAAGACCCTTCAGATAACCCAGAACGTAACGAAGTGTTAAAGCCTAAATGGATAACCGACTTAGATGTAGCCTATTCGCTTACTAGCAACGTATCACTGAGCGTAGGTGCTAATAATATTTTTGATGTTTACCCAGACGCAACCCGTGAAAATGTTGACGATTTAACAACCTTCTCGCGTTTATTTGCTTACTCTAGCTTCTCAGCGTATGGATTTAACGGACGCTACGTGTACGGTAAAATAGAAATGAAGTTTTAATAAGCACAGCTTAAAGTAACCAAACACACAAAAGCCACCGATTAGGTGGCTTTTTAATGCGAGTTGCTATTAAATCTATAATTAGATTTTAGTTAACCAACCGTGTTTGTCTTCACTTTTACCCCATTGAATATCGTTCAATGCTTGGCGAAGGCGTGCAGTCGTTGGGCCTGGCTCGCCAGTACCTACTTTGTATTCTTTATCGTTATGAATAAACGTCCCCACAGCAGTTAGTACAGCTGCAGTGCCCGAAAGCGCCGCTTCAGTACCTGGTTTAGCAGCACGTTCTAGTAGCTCAGTAACGCTAAAGTTACGCTCGCTTACCGTCATACCTAAATCTTTGGCTATGGTTAAAATACTATTACGCGTTACACCATGTAAAAACGTGCTATCAAGCGCTTTAGTAATAATTTCGTTGCCATCAATTAAAATAAAGTTAGCAGCACCGGTTTCTTGTACGTCGCCACCTGGGCAAAATAAAATTTGATCTGCTTGATACTTAGTTCGTGCAGCACTAATAGGTGCTAAAGCACTGGCGTAGTTACCACCACTTTTTACCATACCCATGTGCGGGGCGCAGCGCATGCCATCTTCTTCGAGCAGTACACGCAGTGCAGTTGCACCACCGGCAAAGTAATCACCTACTGGCGATAGTAACGTGTACAAAAGCGAGCTCATTGATGGCGCTGCTGCTTTACCAATTGCAGCCTCAGTACCAATGTGCGTTGGGCGAATATACATAGAGCCCGGCGGTAATGGCGTTTCATCTGCGTATTCGCGCATAATATCGATAATCATCGTTTTTAGCATATCACTGTCAAAACTCGGTAAGCTTAATAGCGCTGAGCTTTGTTGCATGCGTGCAATATTTGCATCCATTCTAAAAAGATAAACAGAACCATCTTCGTGGCGAAAGGCTTTTAAGCCTTCAAAACATGTACTTGAATAATGAAGAACGTGCGCACCAGCATGAAGTTCAAGTTTATCGGAAGGGACAATTGAGCTCTCGCTCCATTTATTATCAGAAAAACGAGCTTGAATCATCTGCGGCATAAACACGGTACCAAATGCGGCCATTTTAATCTCTCTTGTGTGGTCTATTTTCCTCCATTGTATGACAATCACCCGCCATTTAACCATAGCTAAAGTAAGGCTTTTTTAACTAACTATAAGAAATTTTTGCAAGTGCTGTTTACTAATCAACCGCATTGGGTGCTATAAACAAAAAAATCGGCTAATGCAGTTGCACTAGCCGATTCTTAAAGGTAAATAATTTACTTGAACGAATACCTAATAATACGTTTTAACACCGAGGTATACTGTTTAAAAAAGCTACCTGTATGGTAATCAATGCCGTGTTTTTTCAAAACGGCTTGTACTTGAGGTGCAACTTCTTGATAGCGCGAAGACGGCATATCAGGAAATAAGTGATGCTCTATTTGGCAGCTCAAATGCCCCGTTAAAACATGAAACCAATGCGACCCTTTAATATTAGACGAGCCCAGTACTTGGCGATAATACCACTGCCCTTGCGTTTCGTTTACGCAGTCTTCTTGCTTAAAAGTTTGCGTTTCTTCAGTAAAGTGTCCACAAAATATTATGGTCGACGTCCATAAATTACGGATTAAGTTTGCTACTAAATTACCCGCCAATACCCATAAAAATAAAGGCCCTGCAAGTAACGGAAATATCACATAATCTTTAATTAACTGGCGAGCGCCTTTACTAAAAAAGCGATGCTTTAATGTAGAGTGTGAAACAAGCCCTTCGCGGTTTTCTTTCTTTTTACCAATAAAAACACGCTCTGCAGCCAACTCGTGATATGACACGCCCCACTGAAATAACACACTTAAATTAATATACGTAATAAACTGCCATACATTTTTTAAACGCCACTTAAAATCGTCGCTCAGGCGTAATAATCCATAGCCAAAGTCTCTGTCTTTACCAATAATATTAGTATAAGTATGGTGCTCAAAATTATGAATACGGTGCCAACTTTGCCCATCGCACGCTATGTCCCACTCATAATGTTGTGAGTTAAGTTGCTTGTCGTTCATCCAATCGTATTGACCATGCATTACATTGTGGCCAATTTCCATATTGTCTAAAATTTTAGCAAGCGCTAATAGCAGCACGCCTGCAACCCACAATAATGGCTGAATAAAACCAAGCATTAACAAAATTCGCCCGCTCCATTCACACACTCGCTGTTTGCGCACAACAGAGCGAATATAGTCAGCATCTTGTTGGCCAACTTTGCCAAGGGTGTCCATTTTAATGGCATCTAGCTCGCTTGCGAGCATGTCATAGTTAATGTTTTTCATAATTGTAACTCCAAATCACTAACAGGTTGGCTTACGCAAAGTTGGATTAACTGCTCGCCATTGTCACTCAATTCACCTGTTTTTAAATTACGTACCACGCCTGACTTTTTAATACATTGGCATTGATGGCAAATACCAATACCGCAACCGCGTTTAACGGGTAGCTTTTTTCTTCAAACTGAGTCAGTAAAACATCGTTGCCAGATACAACATGGGCACTGGCGTTAATTTTTACATTAAATTGGCTGTCGTCGTTTAAGCTAGGCAGCGCTAAACCAAAGGCTTCTTGGTAGTAATTTAGCTTATGCGTTTTAGCAAAATCGCTCACCGTTTGCATAAATGCTGCAGGGCCACAGCAGTAAATGTCTGGGTTTTCCCACGGCTTAATATTGCTGGTTATATCGCTTGATTGCTCGCGCGTTAATAATAAAAACGAAAAATGCTCAAATTGCGCCGCAAACTCACTTAGCTCATCAACACATTGATGCTCAGTGGCTTTTGCGTAATACACCAACGACACTTTTTGCGTAGTTTGGCTTAAGTAATCATCAAGCATAGCCAGCATAGGTGTTATACCCGACCCACCGGCAATAAAAGTGGCTGGCGTGTGTGTGTTTTTAAATACAAAGTCGCCACTTGGCGCAGAAATATTGCACCATAACCCCGCTTTTAATGCACTGCTAAGTAAGCCTGTAAAGCGCCCTTGCGCATTTGTTTTGATTAGTAAACGCACCAAACCTGTATTTTTAAATTGCTGAGCGCTTGAAGCCACGGTAAAAACGCGTGTTAATAATCGCCCATTAATTTCAAGCGTTAAACTTATATGCTGCCCTGATGTATGCGCCTGCCATTGTTTGCTTGGCTTAAGTTGCACACTTAAAAAACCGCCATCAAGCACAGCGGTACTAACTACTTGCGCTCTAAACTGCCCTGCACGCCACGCAGGTTTAAACACCTGCATTACGGGCTCTATGTAGCCTGCAAAACTTTGATGGTGTAAAAACCATTTTGAAAATTGGTTTAATACTTGAGTCATCATGGTTAAATCTCTATCAAATCTTAATTATTTTGAACTTACACGTGCACGCCCAAACTTCAGCGCACAAGTGTACGCTGAAGTTTTAAGTTTTCAACCCCAATAGAGTAATTATTCAATTTTTTTATTAGCGCTAATTGCTAAAACAATTTCCTGGGAAGAGGTAATTTTAAAATATATAAGTGTGTGTTTTTCATTCAACTCAACGCTTAACAAATTCATTTATGCCATGTTAAGGTTATGTAAGATTGGATTAATTTTGGAAGCCATAATGATAAATTTAAGGTCAAATAACACACTCCCTAAACTAATAAGTGCAAGCTTAGCCGTTGCTATATTTGCTACTAACGCACCCGCGCATGCAAAAAGCGATTACGTAAAAAGCTATAAGCAGCTCGATACTTTATCGCTTAGCGTTAACGCAGTAACAGCGGCAGAAGGAGTGGTTATACCATGGGCTATTGAGCCTTTAGCTAATGGTGATTTATTGATATCTGAGCGCAGTGGAACGTTATTTTTATTACCTAAAAATACCACTACGCTAACTAAGGTCTCAGGGCTGCCCAACATTGACGCTAATGGCCAAGGTGGATTACTTGATTTATCACTACACACCGATAGTAAGCAAAACCAATGACTGTACTTTAGTTACTCAAGTAGTGAGGGCAAAGGAAGCGGAAGTAACACCGCCCTAATGCGCGCCAAGCTAAATAGCGATCATACACAGTTGTCTGATCAGCAATTGCTATACAAAGGCGAGCATAATAGTACCAAAGGCCAACACTACGGCAGCCGTATTGTGTTTGATAATGAAGGTTATGTTTATTTTTCAATTGGCGATCGCGGCTCGCGCGACATAAACCCGCAAGATCTCACTCGCGATGGCGGTAAAATTTATCGCTTACACGAAAATGGTAATATCCCAAGTGATAATCCGTTTGTTGAACAAAAAAATGCAAAACATGCAGCATGGTCTTATGGGCACCGTAATCCACAGGGCATGTGGTTTGATAATCAAAATAATATTTTATGGTCTCACGAACACGGACCACGCGGCGGCGATGAGCTTAATATTATAAAAAAAGGCGGTAACTACGGATGGCCTTTAGTAAGCTATGGCGTTAACTACAGCGGTACCAAGTTTACAGACCTTAAAGAAAAAGACGGCATGCAATCGCCGGTATTACATTGGACCCCTTCAATTGCCCCTTCCGATATGTTGTATGTAACGAGTGATAAATACCCAAAGCTTAAAGGTAAGCTATTACTAGCATCAATGAAATTTGCATTCATTAGCGCACTAGAGCTCTCAAAAGGTAAGGTTGTTAAGCAATATAAAATACTCGATGGAATAGGCAGAGTACGCAGCTTAGCCCAAGGCAGCGATGGTTTTATTTATTTAGGTATTGATGGGCAAGGTATTAAACGCCTGGAGCCAGAAACGTAAACATTAGCACTAGAACCAGAACTAGCACACAGTACGTTAATAATTACACCGTGTTTACTTTGCGCTTTAAAAGCGCAAAGTAAACATTTTCACCAAACAAAGAACTATTAAGCCCATTAATGCGTACACTAATTACATATAATTTAATAAAGTAAGAGAATACTAATGTTTTCATTTTTAAAGCCTGACCCCGTAAAAAAACTGCGTAAAGAATACGACGTAAAACTAGAGCAAGGCATGCAGGCACAAAGAAAAGGCGACATTAAAAGCTTCGCCATGTTAAGTGCAGAAGCCGAAAAAATCTGGAGTGAAATAGAAACTCTAGAGGCTAAAAAAGCCAAATAATACCAATCGTATTAAGTTATTAGACATATATAGCGACGGATAAATAGAGTGATAACAAGGCATAAATTTCGACATGTAGTTGTTCTACATGAGAAATTTATAACGCCGTTAACGCTTTATTTAGCACGCTAGAAAGGCTAAATATTTAAGTCGATTGGTATAAACATCGTGTCTGCCCTGTTTTAAAAGAAGGAAGACGCGTTTAGTAAATAATTTATGACCTCGTTTTTTACAGCTTCCACCATCCACAAATCACCTTTTATAATATGCTTACACAAACAAGTGCACTTAAAGCGGTTACTTACGTTATCGCTGGCGTTTTTTAGTGAATATTAAATGATTTACAATCGGATTTGGTTTTCATTTTAAATACTTAATTGCTGCATTTATATACCGCGCTGGAGCTTTTCCTCATAAGTCTAAAAATGAGGACGTTTTCCTCTTTTTTGCATATTATTAAAAGAACAGCCCGACTTAAAGTTTAATACTCGCAATGTGTTACAGGATTTGTTATTAATATTAAAAATAATTAAGAGGACATACATTGCTCATAAAAAGAGGAAAGTGTCCTCTGATAAAGCTGTTGAACTAAGCCGCTACGCGGAGATCCTATTCTGACCATTTGAGCCACACTTACCTTGGGGTTATCCCATATTTGGAGGTAAGTCATGAATACACTCATTGAACAAGTCAAAACTGAAATAGCCTACCGTGGTTATTCACAAAGTACCTGTAAAAGTTACTGCGAGCATTTACTTAAACTCAGCCATTATTTTAATAAACCACTCGATTTAATTACTGATGATGAGCTGAATATCTTTTTTAAAGATCCCGCCATTCGCAAGCTCTCCAGAGCGAGTCAAAAAATACAAATAAACAGTATTTGGTTTTTGTTTAAGAATATTTTACACCGCCCACTGAACTTAGACATAGCCTTGCCTAAAGCAAAACCTCGGGCACCTACTTATTTATCGCGTGATGATATTCGACGACTTATAGAAAGTTGCACGGATATGCGCTTAAAAACATTGATAGTGGTGTGTTATGGATGTGGTTTGCGTATTGGCGAACTGCTGCGCATTAAAGTGCAAGACATCGATGGACAACGTAAAACTATTTTAATTGAACATGGTAAAGGAGATAAGTCACGCTATGTTGTTGTATCAGATAGTGTGCTAAATCAATTACGTTGCTATTGGAAAATGTATCACCCAACGGGCTGGATGTTTTATTCTCGATGGTTAATGGATAAACCTATGTCACCTTCAAGCTTCAGAAAGGCATTGAAAAAACATGCACAAATGTGTGGTTTAAAGCACTGTAATCCACATGTATTACGCCATGCTTATGCAACACATCAACTTGAGTTAGGGATGCCGCTTCATCAACTTCAACATCAGCTTGGTCACAGTGACATTAGAACCACGCAAAGTTACTTACACTGGTTACCTGAATTAGGGCATGGCGGCATTGATTTACTCGCAAGTTGGGGAAACCAATGAGCGGCTTGCATCTCGCTGATATTTTAAATTCTGGCCTTGGGAATTATCGGCAGCACCACATAATGAGTTATCAGCAGTTACGAGTCTGCCAACACCTTCAATCATGCAGAACAGGTCAGCTCGGTTATCAAGCATGGCAATGTGATAACTGTAGTGAAGTACAACAAATCGGGTGTAGTTGTCGCGACCGTCATTGCCCACGTTGCCAAGGGATGGCTACGGCTAAATGGGTGCAAAGGCAGCAAGAGGATTTATTACCGTGTCGGTATTTCCACCTTGTTTTTACGCTCCCGCATGAGTTAAATATCATTGCGCACTGCAACCCAAACGCGTTATATCAATGTTTATTTAAAGCCGCATGGCAAACGCTGAACAAATTCGCGAAACGAAAGAGGCATGGTCAGTTAGGCATGACAAGCGTACTGCATACATGGGGGCAAAACTTAAGTCAGCATATCCACTTGCATTGTTTGATACCCGCAGGTGCACTTGAAAAAACGCACTGGCATGAAATAGAAAAAGGCTATTTATACCCCGTGAAAGCGTTATCAACAGTCTTTAGAGGTAAAATGCTGGCGGCGTTAAATGAATGCGATAGTTCATTTACGAAGATAAACATGCCAACCAAATGATGTGTTTATAGCAAAGCCTGTTTAACGTACAGTGAAAATTTAGTTAGCTACCTTGCTCGCTATACCCGAAAAGGCGTAATGTCAGAATCGCGATTAGTGTCAGCGACTGAAGAAACAGTGAGCTTTAAATACCGCGATTATGCAGATAACAACCGCGATAAAGTCATGACTCTGAGTTGTGATGAATTTTTACGGCGCTACTTACAACATGTATTGCCCAAAGGGTTTATGCGCATTCGCCACTATGGATTTTTAGCTAATGCGTGTCGCAAGCGAAAGTTAGGGTTAATAAAGGCTCAAGTATCAGCAACCCCATGCAAAGCGGTGAAGCCGAAGGTAGAGCAAGAGCGATTAATACCCCATTGGCCTTGCCAGTCATGCAAGACGGGTACCTTACGATTTATTGGTGTGATGAATTTAGATGAGGCGACAAATAAAATAGCGCGAACGAGTTAGCAGCCTTGCTTGCTGCATCAAATTAATAAGTTAACCTGCTTAATTGCTCAGGCTAATAGCGACTGTGCGAGCGAAAAATATCCTTGCTTAACGGTTAAACATTCGGTTTAATGAATAGATAATAAACGCTGAGCAATGCAGGGAAAGCTTAAATTATAATAGGTAAGCTTATTAAATTAGCTGATTTAGCTAGAGCCTCTAAAAAGCAAATTCCCATAGCATAAACAACGCCAACTCTGACACACCGAGCAGGTAGCGCCTCAGTCCAACAAGCGATTATGCAACACAAACTGCGTGTCGCATAAATACTAAAGTGTTAGAAGTACAAGGAGTTTCAATTGAGCACTGGCTATGTATATATATTAGTAAACCCTTCCTTTCGAGATAACTTAATTAAAATTGGTTTGACTACGCGTACTCCTGAGGTGAGAGCTAAAGAATTATCACGAACGACTGGAATGCCAAATGAATTTGTTGTTGCTTACAAGAAACATGTATTTGATTGTGAAGTGATAGAAAAATTAGTACATATATATTTGGAAAAATATCGTTCAAATGATCGAAGAGAGTTCTTTAATTTACCAACAGAACGCGCAATTAGTGTAATTGAAAGGATTTCTAAATTAGAGAATAGTTTAGAAACGTGGAATGAAAAAACAACTAACCTCGATAAAAAACATATGAAATGGCACATACATTCGGATGAATTTATAGTGTTTTTTCGGTATAACTCGCCTTTTAATCAGGAATTGGATGTTGTAGATTTTTGGCATGCAAAGGATGACGGGGATGAAATTTATCTCATAGGCGATCACAATATGGATAGTCAATCACTAAAATCGAATGGTTTTTTAAGTGATGAAATGAGATTGAACCCTGGGGATTATGTTGTGTGGTGCGGCAAGGATCGTAATTCTGCATTAGAAGAAAAACCTAAGATTAATTACTCAATAGTTAAAATAACCCAGCATTCATATGTGTCTGGCTTTTGTGCCATCCCCCGAACAACTAAAGAAGGCTTCCCTATACAACTATCTACTCTGGGATCTGGCGCTAGCATCGAATATTCCCGTTTTGCATACCAAAAGGCTAAGAGTCTAGGAGTACCAAGGGTCTGGGGAGAACAGTACTGCTAATCGGGTAGCCGGAGGTCTCTAACCTCCAGCCCCCACACCACCCATCATGCGGGTCCGCAATGGGCGGTTCATCTCCCGTAATGAATATTGATCCAAATATCTCTCAATGACACTAAACCTTGTGACGCTAAGTAATCATTGCCTAGCGCAATGTTAATTCCTTTTGTTTTTGAGCTTCGACAAGGGCCTTTACTGGTGATACCACAGGCTATGGCGAGTCGTTCGCTAACACCTAATTTCATTAAACTGCGTACTTTGGTACGAGGTTTTCGCCACTGCCGCCAGTAGCACATTCTTATCCTACGGCGGATCCAATGATCTAAATCCACCGTTAGCTGATAAGCGTTGGCTATTAGGTAATAGTGTCCCCAGCCACGTAAATACTGCGTGAGTTTATGAATTTGTAGGGTCATTGAGATCCCCCAGTTGCGGTTAGTGAGTTCTCTTACATTTGCTTTAAATTTCTTTAGCGCCTGTTCGTGGATCTGCACTTGAGCGTAACGGAAGGTAAACCCAAGAAATTTCGAGCCTGATACGGGACCGACTCGACTTTTCGATTCATTCACTTTGAGTTTTAATCGGTTAGTGATAAACGCAGTAATGTCCCGTTGGATTATGAGCCCTTCACTTTTCGTTTTTACTAAAATGATTATGTCATCAGCATAACGTGCAAACTTAAGGTGTTTGTAGGTTAGCTTCTTATCTAATTCATCGAGTAAAATGTTGGAAAGCAAAGGGGATAATGGCCCACCTTGAGGGACTCCTTTGGTTGACTCAAACCACAGACCTGTTTCGCGTTCTGCTACCCCTGCTCGGAGGTATTTACCGAGTAGGCGCATGAGTGCTTTGTCTTTGATTTTACGAGCAACACGATTCATCAGCATGTCATGGTTTACTTCATCAAAGAACTTAGACAAGTCAATATCAACTGCTGTTTTATAACCTTGTTTAACACAAGATTGAACATGATTTACTGCTTGGCTGGCTCTTTTATGAGGGCGATAACCATAACTATGTGGTGAAAATAGAGGCTCAAAGTAAGGGCTAATCACTTGAGCAATAGCTTGTTGGATCACTCTGTCGATAACAGAGGGGATCCCAAGCATTCGCTCACCGCCATCGGGTTTGGGTATTATCACGCGTTTGACTGGCAAGGGTTGATAAGTGCCGTTAAGTAATTGGTGTTTAATACCCAGCCAATGTAACTTAGCGAAGTGATTAAATTCTTCAATACTCATATTATCAATACCCGCAGCCCCTTTATTTCGCTTAACATGTTGCCATGCCGTGCCAATATTGTGGTTGCTCAGTACACTTGCCATCAGGTCATGATTTGTTTGGTTATATTCATTTGAGGTATTATTCACAGCAGAACGCTGTTCATCACTATCACAACACGGTGATCTATGTGAATTCAAGTTCAATTGTAGTATCTCCTCTGGTTAAGATGTTCAGGCCTTCACCATGTCTTATCCATTACGATAAGTGTTGGGCTACTATGCCGTCTGCTGACTTCTGATAAATCACTCTAGCGATTACTCGATAAAGCGCGTCTAAACTAACGCTTGTTTACTGCTATTTCGCTCGCTGTAGGTCGCAGCAACCAAAGCGCCAAGGGTTGAAAAACCAGTCCCTAACTGGTAATGTCCAAGCGTTAGCGCGGATGCGTGTTTATCAGATCTCCCCGAATAAGGTGCATCGACTTTCTCTGCACAACTGCATCATTTACGGTGGCCGTTAGATCACATGACTTCGCTATCTTGTGCTAGCTCGTCTCCAGCCTACGCCTCATATGATGTTTTTGTTCATCAGCTCGCAGATTTGCTAGCGGCTTCCTCTAGACTATCTCTCACGATTTAGCCCTTGCCATTTGCGAGTGTCTATCGTTTAATAACAGTATGTTATTTAAACGGTGATCTTCCTACAGAGGACTTTCACCTCATAAGTCAATGCCCATGTCGGGCGTACACAAGGGTTTTCAAGTCGGACAAATTACAGTTGGCTTTTTGTTCGTGCCTCACTTATTTTAGCCAACTGCAATTTGCCGCTTAAAACGGCGTTGGTATGACTTATATGGACGCTCCCTTGAAGTCAAGACGAGCCGATGTATAAACATCTAAGTTGGTGCTTTTATTCATTATCATGTATTCCATTTCGCAGTAATGATGCGTCACAAGCTTGCTAAAAAGCAAAGGTACTGACATATATTCGAGCTATGGTGTCATGATTATCATGCGCCATGCTCCTAATGAGCTTCGTACCAAGGGACCTAAAAAATATTCACCCAAACGAGATTGAATCTCGTGTCTTTATCTGGTTAACCTTGGTTAGCGTGCGCTTTTTATTTCATTATAAGTGAAGTACATACAGGATAAGCGTATGTTACGACTTAAGTGCCCAAACACCCACTCAGGTTTTAAAACCTATGTCATAATCAGGCTGTCTTAAGTCGTAAACTCGGGTGTGATTGGCGTGTAAAATACGCATAATTAAGCATCCTTGCGTGTATTTTGCACATACTGAGGTGAATAGAGGGTTTGCTTGGTCAGCAATACCCACATCAGTCGCGCCAATCTGTGCGCGGTGGCAACCACCACACAATTAAAGTGTTTTTTCTCGCGTAATTGATTTACCCATTGGCTTAGCGCATCTGTCTTATGGTGACTTCTGGCGATAATGGCGCGAGCACCGTGAATAAGTTGTTTTCGTAAGTAACTGTTACCGCGCTTAGTAATGCCTGACATTTTACTTTTATCGCCTGACGCGTATTGTTTAGGTGTTAATCCTAGCCACACCCCGAGTTCTTTTGCATTCTTAAATGCCTGACCGTTCCCGATTGATGCCGCATAGGCTGAGGCATTGAGTACACCTACGCCAGGAATGGAGTGAAGTATTTTAGCGTTTGTATCCCGTTCAACGTGTGCAGTAAGCATCGCTTCAATGGCTTTAATGCGTTTAACAAGGGTTTTGTACTCAGTGTAAATATCACTCACCATTGTGCGCAGTATTGGGCGAAGCTCAGAATCACTTTCTAACGCAATGAGGCCTTGCTCAAATACCTTCATACCGACAGGAAATACATACCCAAAATCGACCAATAAACCGCGTAACTGGTTGGTTGCAGCAATCCTGTTTTGCAGAAGCCGCTCGCGTATTTTATGAAGCGTGAGTATTTCTTGCTGAGCTTCGGTTTTAATAGGAACGAATTTAATATTAGGGCGTAAGCTTGCTTCGTAGATAGCAAGGGCATCGTTACTATCGTTTTTATTACCGCGAACAAAAGGAGTAACGTGTTGTGCTGGAATAAGGTCAACGGTATGACCGTAAGACGTAAATACTCTCCCCCAATAGTGGGAAGAATAGCAGGCTTCCATCACGACGCGGCACGGTGGTGTATTTGCAATGAAGGCGTTGAGTTTAGGTCTGTTTAAGCGTTTATTGCATTCTCTTTTATGGTTAGAATTAAAGCCAGCGACTTGGAATACATTTTTTGCCAAATCAATTGATAATGTGCTAATTTTCATGGTGGACGTTCCCTTTAACTGAATGTGAGTTATAACCAGTTTGGCGCATTGACGCCGTTTTGGGGAGCGTCCATCTCATCACCCACTGTCAAGTTAAACGCACTGATCCCTGCCTAACTTTTTTAAGCCATAATTACTTTAGCTCGAATTAGAGCGAGTTAATACATAGGATGAAGCAAGTAATGTCGTCGGTTATCTTGCTGATATTCGTTGGTTATTACTATTTCTAGTAACAGAGCAGACCTTACTTATTGCGTCCTGTGGCGGTCACCGATGGCACCTGTTTTCAGTCTATGTTCGTGGTTCAATGAAGCGTTAGCTACATTGCCATCCTAACGCCGTCGGTGGTTGTGCCACTCCCGATGCTTGATCCTATGCATTAACTCTAATTCGTTTATCATGCAGGTACTCTTGCCAATCTAAGTTTTGTATTTACTGGCGTTAGCACCACTTCTTTTGCAATTGCCCATATGTATGCAATCATTTCTCGAGCAATGGCGGTGACAACCAGGTTGTAATGTTTCCCTTTGGCTATCATTTTTTTATAGCGCTTGCAGAGCCTAAGTTGTGCTTTCCACGCAATATCAATAATGTCCTTTGGTAAACCCTCTTGTCGTTTTTGCATATCTGTCGATATATTTGCCGCATACCGATAAGTGTGTGCGCCTTCAACGAGAAGGCGCCTCGCTCGGCCGTTTCCGCATTTTGTGATGGCGCCAATATGGCGTTTGCCACCACTCGAGTGCTCACTAGGTACAAGACCAAGATAACTCATTAATTTGCGGGGGTGGTCGAAGCGCGATAAATCGCCAAGCTCAGCAACAACGCCGGTGGCGACCAACAAACGAACGCCACGCATAGCTTGTATTGCTTTTACTACAGGATAATAACGCCACTGGTGAACATGGTGTGTTAGTTCATTGTCTAGCCGTTCAAGTCGGCTTATTCGTTCATTAATTGTGTGTAAAAACTCTTGTAAGACGATGTGCTGCGCGGGATGTGGCAACACAAGCTCAGTGAGCCAACGTAAATGTTTTTGTGACCAATTTGCAGTGCCTCTGTAATTAATATTATTGCGAAGCAGCAGTGCCTTTAATTGATATTTAGCATCTTTTAAATCCTTCATTGCCACTTCGCGTGCGCGAGATAAATCACGTACGGCTTCATCTTCAGGCTCGGGAACATAAATAGGTGTTAAATCTTCAGATTTAAGTAATTTAGCGAGCTTAAGGGCATCACGTTTATCGGTTTTAATCTTCTCACCTGGCTTTTTGGGAATAAGAGAGGGTGCAACCACATAACAGCAATGGCCGAGACTGGTAATTAATCTGTAAATCCAATAACCACATGGGCCAGCTTCATAAACAAAATGAAGTGTTGCGCCAGGGTATTTGGATTCAAACTGACGAACAAGCTTTTGAACAGCCACTTTGGAAGACGAAACTCGGCCAAGATGAACGGGTTTCGCACCTCTATGTTCTTCAATATAGGCGACTTCATTGAATTCTTTATGTGTATCAAGACCGATAAAAAGTATGCTATGTTTATTCATGTTAGCCTCTGCTGTTTAGTTAATTGACAAACTAATTATGGCTCTGGCTTTGAATTAAGCTAACCCACGAAAAGCGGAGGCTAACACCGTGTGGGAGTCATTATGTCTATAAGCTTAGATGAACATTTAACTAGAGGTAGTATGACTAAGGAAGTTCAAGATCAACTTATTGGAGCTAGAAATTTATTTTTTGGTTTCTTAAAGGGTATTGATAGTCAGTTCAATATTAAACTTCCTGACTATGTGTATCATTATACCTCAGTTGAAAACTTCTATTCGATGGTTGAGTCAGATACCATTCGTATGTTCACAATTAGTAACTTTGAAGACAGACTGGAACGTAAGCTTCCGTTAGATATTGAAAATCAGGTTAAAGCTCATATAACTAACAACGACACTTTTGAAAAACATGACTTTGCTGGCATGCTAAATACTGCATTGTCTGATGATCATGTTTTTATTCAATCAAACACACCGACGAGTCAAAACTCTTATTTGTGGGAAAATTACGGTAACAAAGGGCAAGGAATTTGCCTTCGTATTTCAACTGCCAAATACATTGCATTTCTCGAAGAAACAATTGATGACTTTGATTTACTCCCAGATTATTTTAAATGTTGTTTTGTATCATACGACAATGCATGGCTTAACCAATTTTTGGAGATGCTACTTCCAGTTGTAAAGGCTGTAGATTCAAAGTTAAATAATGCTGCGCTTTTAATTTGGTTTTTCTTTCTTGAATATTGGAAAAACTTCACAAAATTACCTGAACCATACGAGAAAGAAAAAGAGTTTAGGTTTGTAGTTTCTGACAATTATTCACTATTTTTATTTTTGTGCAGTCAATTAGCTAAATGGGGGCTATTTTCCGCCGAAGATTCAACAGCGATATCTGATGCTTTTCTCACTGAATATACAGACCGTAAAAATAAATTGCGTCAGGCTTTAGGGTATACACAAACGAAGCAGTCAAGCTTTGTAACTATACCTTTTTCACGAGTAGTCGACTCTGTATTAATTGGGCCAAATTCTAAAATTACAAAAACAGAAATTTCTAAGGGCACTAACTATAAGGTCAAAAAAAGTCAGGTCGAGCGCATCTTAGGCCGCTTATAACAACACGCCCTGAGGTGGACAGCAAGCGCTAAAGCTCACTTTCCACCGCAAATTTTAACAGCGGTGATCCCTTACTTTTCAATGCCGTTAAGTAAGTTGATTCATCGTAGGGCGTATGTGTTTTCCAGCACCTAAATAGGATTCTTATCCACTTAAATGCCAATGATCTGATGATGGTATTATGAGGTTTTCCTTTGGCTCCTTGCTGCCGATAATATGCTTTAGCCCAAAATGAATAACGCACAGATAATCCAGCCCATTCCACAAATGTTTGCCTTAAAAATTTAGTGCACGAGTATCGCCAGTGTATCCATTCCTTTTTGCCACTGCGTTCGGTTACTGGAGCAATGCCTGCGTATTTTTGTATGTCAGCGGCGCACTTATAGCGGTCACGATTTGACCCCATAGCGGCTAATAATCGAGGTGCTAATTGTGGGCCTGCACCTGGTAAACTATCAAAAATAGCGCGATCTTTATGTTGCTTATAAAGCGTTTTAATTTCGTCATCAAATCGTGTTATTGCCAGCATGAGCTGTTTTAGTTGAGGAACGAGGCATTCAATAAGCAATAAGTTTGGCGTGATCACCGCCATATCATCGGTAAGAATTTCAGCATCCTTTATTTCTTTTATCCGCTTTTCATTAACGAGTGGGTAGCGGGAATTATGTTGATTAAAGAAGTCGAGTAGTGTTTGTTTTCTCGCTTTTTTAGCGTGAGTAAGAGAGGGCCAACGCAGTAAGAAGTCACAGAATATTTGAGTGTCTTTTTCTTTAAACCAATCAATCACGTGGGGATAATAATTTTTTAGCGTTGTGGCTATTTTATTGGTTAAATTAACACGATCTTGTACTAGTTTACGTCTGTATTCGACAAGCTGCGCAAGACACCTAACGTCCTCTGAATCAGGTCTGATAACTGTTAATTTATCCATATGAAGTTGTAAAATTTCAACTTGAATAATCGCATCAGTAGGATCATCTTTAGCTCCGCTGTGCGTAAATGCTGCACGGTATTTAGCAACACTTGATGGGTTAATCACAAATAATACAATGTGCTTAAATTTACTGAGTGCATATATAAGTGGGCCTTTTTTTAGCTCACACGCGACAGCAACAGATCTGCCGTTGTAGCGTTGTTTTAACTCAAGCGCCCATGCATTAATTGACTTAGGCTCAGAGGAAATCACACTTAAATGTTGTGTATTTGTGTCACGATTTATTTCACAAATATCGTGTTTACGGTCAGCCCAATCGATCCCGATAAGGGCTGCAAAATCTGAGACGTTAAACGGGTATTGTGAAAACTTAAAGCGAAAGCGGCGAGCGAATATCAGTAACTGCGAAAAGCTACTGGCATAAAATTTAAACTACTCAGTAAAACTATTCAGTAATAAATCACAACTGCATCATGCAGTTATTACGATGCCTGTAATTTAGGTTTAAGTGCAGGGCAAAATCATACTTGAGCGTTATTTATCCTAAAATAAGCTGCTCTCTTACCTCATCTGACCAAGCAGCCTGTTTCAACTTACCTTTCATACTGTCTTTTATCGCGCTTAATTTCGCTAAGTTCATCGCAAATCGTCTAAAGGTCGCCATATTCTCGGGGGCATCACCTCGACGAATACGTGAATCGTCTTCTTTAAATGTCATATCTAATACCCAGTGTGCTGAGTTTTCTATTCCCCAATGCTGGCGAATAGACTTGGCTACTTGCTCTGGGTTTATCCCTAGCGAGCTGATGTAATAACTCGTTTCCATTGTATGACTATCACCAACATAACGCTGTCGTACTACCTCGACTATGGAGTTGAAATTGACCCAACCGTGGCGCTGCTCAAGCCAATCTGTCACCAACAGTTGAGTGTAAGTGCGCTGCTCTATTCGACCATGCCCATCATTTACTGTTTCATGGCTATTTTGCTGGATGAGTGATGGCTGCTCTCGTCTGACTTTGTGATAGTAGGCTTGAATTTCTTTGTTCAATTTTCCTTGGTTATTCTTCACTTGCAGCAAATAGTCTCCGTCTTTCTTGCTGACGGCTTTCGTCACTTTCTTTAAACAATGCATCGCGTCTGCTGTGATGATATTGCCTTTAAGCTCAAGTAATTCAATAAGTGCCATCACTGTTGATACTTCATTCTTCTTACTTTTTGATTTGCATTGTGCTAGTACTAGGCCCTGTTCAACTGCATAAGCTGAAACACTGTGAATAGCTGTTTTTTATCACCATCATAAGAATGGCGAAGTGTTTTACCGTCAAAGGCAATGACGCTTTGATTATTCGCATCTCTAAGCTCATTAACCCAAGAAACAAAACAAGCTAATAAAGCTTCAGGGGCCAGTGAGCTAATGATACGAGCAATCGTATCATCGACAGGAATACCATTTTCAAATGAACGAAACTTACGTAACCAAGTCAGTTTACTGTCACCGAATTGCTTAATATCCTTCCACCCTTCAGCACCTGAAATAATCGCAGTGACTGTAAGGAATATAACATCCAGCAATTCATGTTTTTTGTTGATGTGTGAACGAGTATCTTGAATGTCGTTGAAATGGTTGATGAATGACATGTTAATCGCCTTTGAGAAAAAGGCGATTTGATCACAGATTCGAAGTAATAATCAAGTTAAGTATGATCTTGCCCTGGGTTTAAGTGTGATAATGAGTTATTTTATGGATAAAAAGTAAGTAACCGAGTAATAAAAGATAAATTCTTAACCTAAAAAGTGAGCCTAGCCTAGATTGACTTTATTTTTTCGGAGTGGCTGTCTAGTTTAATCTTTCAGTAATCGATTGAATCAAAATAGGAACTCAGCTATGGTTTGTTTATAAATAAAAATAAATAAGAAAACGAGTTAATCTACAAGCTCGTTGGGGTTACTCAAATATGCTATTCCAGATAGGAATTATCATTTGCGCTTTAGTTGTAGGATTTATTGAGACTTATTTTTACATGGGCTTCGCTGCACGATTAGCTAGAGACAATAAGGAAATCGGTATAACAAATTTTCGTTTAACTGAAGCATACGAGGCATTTACAAAAGGAAATTGTTGCACAAAACACATTCTTGAAAATGAGTGGTCAAAGTTTAAATGGTGTCGTAGGTTACGTATCTCACTTTTTATTGTCTTTGTGTTATCAATATTCTTTGTAAATAATTAACCAAGTGTAGCCCTAACCAACTGTTTAAAGTGATTCAATGGAAAATTATCACGATTCTTTTAAAAAGTATGAGTCTGCGCTTTTAGAATGTACAAAGCTGTCTCAAGAGTGTGCTGGAATACCATCACCAACCAGTTCTCATTTTTATGCTTCGCTATTGTTTACGAAGTTATGTAATTGCGCTCACTCCATTGGTCGCTAGGCTCCAAAACCCCACCGGATTGGTAAGGTTGCTCACTGGGATTATAGTTCTGTTGCATCTTTAATTAGAGATCTTATTGAGTGTTATCTTACTTTTTATTACCTGTGTAGTGATAAGTGCTCAAGTGAAGAGTGGAATGCTCGTTGGCAATTGATGAATCTACACGATCATCTATCAAGGGTTAAAATGTTCAATGCGTTAGGCATGGACTACGAGGAAAAGGAAAAAAACATATTATAGTGACACCCATCCTAAATTTTGTTGTTCATAATATAGAAAAGCTGCAAAACACAATGCATTGATGAGGGAAGGCCTTTTAACCTCAATAAAGCCACTCAACCCCCGTAATCTCTTCAAAAACGTCAATTAAAACAATACCAAACCAGCTATTTATATTCTGCGTAAAAACACAGTAATTAATTGAACCAAAATAGGAACTCAGCTATGGTCTATTTATCAATAAAAATAAATAAAAAACGAGTTAATCTACAGACTCGTTAGGTATACACATGAGTCTTCTGCCAATGGCTGATGCAGTGTCCGATGAAAAGGACGTGAAGCAAGCTAAAAGGATTATTGCTGAAAAGCAATTAGTTGGTGCTGCCAACAACACAAAATGGAATAAACTCATCTCGGAAATGCGAGAACTACCCAATCCACCTTGCTACCGAACTAAGGTAGTTAATGGTTACATATCAGGTTGGGATAGCGAATGGTATTATCACTTACCGTTCCCACTACTTTGTGTTGAGTGGATTGATATTGAATTAACAGATAATGCCTTATCTCTAGTGAGTAGTATTGGATTCGAGTTCGAAAAAACTGAATCAACAATCAGGATTTGGGGTTACTTTCCAAAGTGTTACGAGAGCTTTGGTGAAAAGTATACCTAACAAGCAAATAAACAGGAACATTGCTCTTCCCCTCGCTTAATAGACCTCACTATTATTTACCTCATACACATTCTCAGGATTTATTTGCAGTCAAGTTAGGATGACACCCATTCTAACTTTTACGTAAATTATCAATAATAGCAGTGAGTTAAGTTTAATTAATGAAAATGAATCACGTAAAAGCTGAACTACATTCACAAGATGAAAGTAGAAATAGATAGCTCGATAGACGACAACAATTTTTATTAAGCAATGCTAAACAACTTGGCTTTACCGAGCCTGCTTACCTTTAAATAAAAAGCGGAACATTACAGTGAATAAAGGCATGACAGTGAATAAAGGCATGAATAAATTGACCTTACGAGGTCAAATGAAAGTGAATGCCCTACTTCACGCTGCGGTAATTGTATTACCTTGTTCATAATATAGAAAAGCTGCAAAACACAATGCATTAAGCAGGGTAAGCCCTTTTAACCTAAATTAAAGCTACTCAACCACCCGTAATCCCGTCCAAAACGTCAATTAAAACAATATCAAACACTTCTTTATATTCTGCGTAAAAACACAGTAATTAATTGAACCAAAATAGAAACTCAGCTATGGTTAATACAATCAATAAAAACAAATAAAAAACGAGTTAATCTACAGGCTCGTTATATATTTAGGAGAGCGAGTGTTTAAATTTATTTTAGGGGCTATTTTAGGCTGCTTTTTCTCCTTTACTTCTCTAGTCATAATGCTAGTTTCCACCATTAATATCGATATGGCTTTGAAAACATATTATAGTGACACCCATCCTAAATTTTGTTGTTCATAATATAGAAAAGCTGCAAAACACGATGCATTGATGAGGGAAGGCCTTTTAACCTCAATAAAGCCACTCAACCCCCGTAATCTCTTCAAAAACGTCAATTAAAACAATACCAAACCAGCTATTTATATTCTGCGTAAAAACACAGTAATTAATTGAACCAAAATAGGAACTCAGCTATGGTCTATTTATCAATAAAAATAAATAAAAAACGAGTTAATCTACAGGCTCGTTAGTTTACAAAAGGAGTTTGGCGGTGTTTGAGAGTATTGCGATCTATTCAGGATTAATAGCAACAATCTGGATTTTTATTGGTATTTATGTAGCAAGTAGATTTTACGCTGGTTACAGTCATTCTAAGCAATTTTGTAGTGAGTTAGGTGCAACTGGCAGTCCGACTGAAAAGTTGTCTCCTTTAATTAATAATTATCCTCTTGGTTTTCTATTTTGCTTTTTCGGTTGGTATCTAGCACAACTTTCAGATGTTTCAGCCTTAGTCAATGCTGCGGGTTGGTTGGTTATAGCTCATGGTGTTGGTACATGGGTTGCTGGTTACTTCCCAATGGACGCCGATCCATTTACTAAAAATCCAACTTTTAATTGTAAGGTGCATTCTTGGGCAGGTTTTATCATGTTACTTTCATTAGTTGTAGCACCAATATTAATTGCTATAAGTCCAACAACTGAAATTATCCCATTATATTTCCGTATTTTTTCATTGGTTTCTGTTGTTGCCGCTGTTTATTATCTTTTCGCAATGGCTAAAGCTGTAAAATCTCAAAGCAATCCTGGTATCCATCAGCGTATTTCATATGGTTTTCAATTACTTTGGCTAACTGCTTTTTCACTAGTATTGGCGTAATTGTAAACTAACAAGGTTCTTCGAGAAAATTAGCAAGATACCCATCCTAAATTTTAAAAGAAGGAAAACGCGTTTAGTAAATAGTTCATGACCTCGCTTTACAGCTTCCACCATCCCTAAACCACCTTTTATAATATGCTTACACAAACAAGTGTGCTAAAAGCGGTTACTTGCATTATCGCCACCGTTTTTTAGTGACTATTAAATGATTTGAAATCGGATTTGGTTTTCATTTTAAATATTTAATTGCTGCATTTATGTACCGCGCTGGCGTTTTTCCTCCTAAGTCAAAAAATGAGGACGTTTTCCTCTTTTCTGCATATTATTAAAAGAACAGCCCAACTTAAAGTTTAATACTCGCAATGTGTTACAGGATTTGTTATTACTATTAAAAATAATTAAGAGGACATACGCTGCTCACAAACAGAGGAAAGTGTCCTCTGGTAAAGCTGTTAGTTTTCAGGGATAGGTATGGAGCCAAATCATAGACAAGTAAACGCATTTCATAAATTTTTAGAGGTGCTTCCTCATTGAAAGGAACTCGATCTGGTTATTTTAAAAGCTCACCTTTTAATCGAAGAACAAATTAACCTTGTTATTGATAATAATGTACAAAATCCAAAGGCTTTAAAGGCTACTAAGCTTACTTGCTTTCAAAAAATATTATTGGCTCAAGCATTACTTCCAATAGAAATAGATAAGCGTTTTTGGGTTGCAGCAGAAAAATTGAATAATATTCGAAATCTAATCGCACATAATATTTCTAATAAGGGACTTAATCATAAAATAGATGATTTTATTGCTTCGGTACCTACTGACTGGCCCGGATCTAATGATCAAGAAACATTTGAATTATCTATATGGTTTTTGTTTGTGCATATTTCAAGCTTTGTTGAGAAGCAACTAGAACCATCTATGGCTTTTTATATGCCTGAAGTGATATCTGAAAACTAACAAGAACATTAGACGGAATTTGCTCTTCGCCCCCGTTTATTACGTCTCACGATTGTTTTGATCATACACATTCTCAGGATTTATTTGCATTAGTAGTGCGGGGTTGTCTATCGGTTTAAACCCGTATTGTGCATAAAGACCATGCGCATCAGAAGTCGCTAATAAAAAGCGCCTGAGCCCTTGTAGCTCAGGGTGCTCTACTATCGTTTTAATAAGTAACTTACTCAGCCCATTACCTTGCAAGTGCGGGGCAATAAATACATCGGCTAAATAGGCAAAGGTTGCTTTATCGGTCACTACTCGGGCAAAGCCAACTTGTTCGTTATGAGCGTTGTAAACACCAAAGCACATTGAGTTATCAATAGCCGATTGCATCACGCTTTTAGGAATGCCTTTGGCCCAATAGCTATTAGCAATAAAGTTATAAATAACGTTAAAGTTAAGTTTGCTTTTGTCTGTGCTAATTGAGTAATCACTAGTGTTTGCGGTCATACGTTAGTAGTCTTTTTTACCAATGCTTTTATAAGCGTTTATATAACTTTTTCTATAAATAATCTTTAACGTTTTTTAGCTGTTTGTCGTGTACTTTTGAAAGTACTAACAATGAGCAAATAGCCCCAAATAACGCCAGTCCCATATCTGATTGGGTATCCCACACGTAACCTTGCGTGCCTAAAAACGCTTCTGCGTTTTCGCCGCTTAACACTGCAACCCACCACTCTATTAATTCGTAAAAGGCGCTAAATGCTAAACATACCGAAATAACAAAGGTGATTAACCAGCCTCGACCATTTACTACTTTTTTGCGCAGTAAAATTTCGCGTGCTAGTAGTGCAGGTACAAACCCTTGAAAAAAGTGCCCTACTTTGTCGTAGTTATTACGCTCGATACCAAATAGGTTATCGAAAAAAGGGACTTCGGCGTAGGTGTAATGCCCGCCAATCATCAGCACTATGCAATGCGCTAAAATAAATGTATATAAAATAGGGGTAAGTTTAAAGTGGCTATAGGTACTTGCTAGCAGCACTAAACCAATAATTGCGGGGATAACTTCAAGCAGCCATGTAAATTGATCTTTTGGGTTAATACCAGACCAAATTAATACAATAAAGAACAGGCTCAGCCATAAATACTTCATTTAGAATCCTTTTCTAAATTGATCAAATTTACGGCATTTTACGCCTTTGAAATAAACGACGCTACCTATAGTTTGTTTTTGCTGTAATGCGATTAAACAAAGTAGGAAAAAGCGTTTAATTGTAGGCGCCCAACCACTTAAACCTTTGCCAATAATCACTTCGTCTTTTTTATTACTAATGGCACGAATCATTTTTGAAGCCGCTACGCTTACATCCATGCCATTTTCTATCGACTCTTCTGGTTTATTTTGCGCTATACCTTGCTCGTTTAGTGAGTTATGCGCAATTGCTGTTTTAATAGAGCCTGGGCAAATTGTTAAACAATGAATATTATGTTGTGCAACTTCTGCACGTAGGCAATCCATAAAACCAACCACCGCATATTTAGAACCCGAATAACCTGTTCTAAATTTTGAACCAACTTTACCCGCCACACTACTAATAGACACAATTGAGCCACTGCGCCTTGCCACCATAGAAGGCAATATAGCTTTAGTAAGTGCAATTAAGCCAAAGTAATTAACCTCCATTAATTGGCGGTACACGTTAAAGTCGTTTTCTAAAAATAAACTGCGCTGCGATACGCCGCCGTTATTAATTAAAATATCAATTGCAGGAAGCTCGCTCATTTTCGCTGTAATTGTGCTCAGTACATGCTCTGGCTGTCCTAAGTCCAGCGGTATAACTAAGTGCCCTTCGCCTTTAAGCGTTGCTTTTAAATCGTTTAGTTTATCTACATTGCGCGCCGATAAAATAACGCGCGCGCCTAGTTGGGCAAATTGTATAGCAAGCTCTTTACCAATACCTGATGATGCGCCGGTGATCCACACGGTTTTATTATTATATTGCATGCGTTATCTGCCCTTTTATTGTTATTTATTAGGTTTTATAAAGGTACTTAGTAAAGTATTTTACGCCTTTGTAGGGCCTGCTATCGCGTTTACTTCATCTTCTAATGTTTTGTAAAAACCCATTAAAAATAGTAGTTCAACAGTTACGTACAAAGGGCCAATAATTAAACCAATTAGGTCATCTACAAACGCCGGTTTTTTACCTTCGTAATAGTGCCCAATAAACTGCAACACCCAGCCAAATACAAACACACCTACGCCAATACTCAACCAAGGCCAAAACGCCATTGCCGCAATAGGCTGAGCACCAACAAGGAGTAAAGTGAATATCACGGCCATAATAAAGCCAAGCGAAAAGCTCAGCATAAAATAATAAACAACCGACGCTAATACAAAAAGTTGTGCGCCATCAATTACAAAGCTACCAAGGGGTATTTGAATACGCGCTAGTAAACACAACGCTGCAAATACAATGAGCGGAATACCAATAAAGTGCGTTAGTACATTACGCTTAGAACGATGATACAAACCATATTTACCAAGTTGCTGTTGAAGTGTTTTCATTTTATTGCCTTTATTTTATGTGTAAAACTTACTTTAGCAAAAGTAGACACAACAACAATGTCAGGTACCCGACATTGTGTAAATTAAGCAAATGCAGAAATTATTTTACCCGGCTCATGCTCACCTTGCATATCAATTCGCTCGCGCCCTTGTTGATACTCTTGATCGATCATTTTTTGAAGTTCCTCAATTTTATCAGCAATTGCGTCAGGGTCTGCGCCCTCACCTTGTAGCTCTTTAGTGAGTTCTTCTATTGCCGCTTTTAGCTCGTCTATCTTGTCTTTATTTACACCTAAGCGCTGATAAACCAGCGCTTCTTGCGCGCTTTCTAAAAATGTTTGCTCTTGAGGGCCTGAGCTTATGCCTTTAACTTCACTTGTTTTTTCATTAGGGAGGACATTAGTTGCCGTAACTTCGCTCGGGCTTGCCGCTTTAGTTATACTCGATGAGTTATAGTTACTATATTGATTTTTAAAGGTTATTGTTGTCATTAGCTCAAATCCATTGTTGTATTACATTATCTTTAGCAATTTTGGTTCCAACTAAAAATACCCAGCCTATTTAAGCTTGTGCAGCACAGGCCTGTAACTTTTGTTTATCTATAATAGTAATACGTTGATACCCCAAGCTAATAGCTTGTAGGCTAACAAGTTGTTGCAGTATTTGATTAATAGTTTGGCGCGTTAGGTAGGTCATATCAGCAAGTTGCTGCTGAGATAAAACAAGCGGTGTTAAATGCTCTGTGTGTTCACTCAACATTAAAAAGCCGATTACATACTTTTTGCTCAGCGCTTAATAACGCTTGATCTTCCATTGAGGTAAACATTAGGCGTAATTTTTGCGCCAGTAATAAACCAAACTCTTGCCAATATTGTGGTTGTTCATTTAAAAGCTGTTCAAGCGCGCGTTGGGGTACGTAAAAAAGCACAACATCGGTTTGTGCGTACACATCGTGAGTGCGCAGGCCGCCATCAAACAAGGTGACTTCGCCAAACCAAAGTGACGTATCTACAAAACTCAATACGGCTTCTTTGCCTTCGTTACTTACGCCACTAATACGTACCACGCCGCTAAGTACGGCATAAATTCCATCGTGCTTATCACCTCGCAAAAATAATGATTGCTGGGCTTTTAGCGTGAGCGTTTTGCCTTGCGTTAATAAAAAGCTTTTTAAATAAGGGCTGCGGTTTTTAAACCAGTGTCCTTGTTCAATCACCTTTTGCTGTTGTGGAGTCATTATTTACTGCATTTTCTTATTAAAAGGTCGCCTTTCACTGACCAGCTTTTTTGGTAAATTTAAATCAGTTGCTATAACAAAGTCATCATAAGGATCGTTACCTGAAAAAAGCTCAGTTATTAGCGTTTTATTTTTATAAACATTAACGGTTACACCACTGCCCATGCCGCCTGAGTTAATAATATAATAATGATACTCGCCATTACTAAAAAATAAAATACTCTCGCCAATACGCCCTACTTGCCTGTAGTAACTACCAAATGGTGCACTTGGTGTAGCTTCTTTTTCAAGCCCTATGTCATTAATTCGACCAAATCGATAGCTCAATGATGAGTCGTCTTTAGCAACACAAATAGAAAGTACGTTATCAGTAGGCTCAAGTTTATAAGCAATATCTTCACTTGGATTACGCAGCACTTTTTGCATCTTAGCGTTTATATAAGCGGTTTCATTCATTTTACAATGTGTTGCAACTAGCCCTAGTACTAACACTGGATCCTCAACGTTAGTAAATTGTTCTTGTTGTTTTGAATCTGAAGATGGTTTTACTAAATCCTCTAAATGGGCTTTTTTCTGCGAAGACGAAATGTGATCATCACACCCAAATAGTACTAATAAGAAAAAAGAATAAAAGCTCGCTAAAAATTTATTGCGCATAAAAAATCCATCTATGAGAGAACCTTTAAAATAGCGATAAAACTAGCGACTCGCAACTCCCTTATGCGTAATACTTTATAAGTTTATGCTTAAACCATATTCTGCAAAAACTACATTACTTTTTAGTGATTTATTTAACGATTTTTTAAACAATTGTTGGTTTTTTAATAACCTATTCATAAAGTGAAATAGAACCGCCGCTTGATGCCTTTTCATCAATTGCGTTTTACATAATCACTACATCGGCATTTTCGCTAAGTTAGCAAATGTACCTATTTTTTGTTGAGTGACCAACGGCCAATTTATTAATTTTAGCTAGTATTAAAAGCTGATTTAAACACCTTATAAAAGTGTGTAAATAACTAAATTAATCAATAATTGGTTTTCTTATAATAAAATGTTGTTACCGCACTATTTCAAACGATTTTTTATAACCAATTGTAATTTATAATTTAAATAAAATTAAATCCAAAAAAATACATTTTAAAAACAATTTAGTCTCATTTTATTAAAACAATAGTTGACCCTATTCAAAATATAAACTAGCATTTCTGGAAGCGCTTCCACAAAGCTAAATTAAATAGGCTTTTCTGGAAGCGCTTCCATACATTTGACAATGTTTATAATTACACAATAACAGCCCCATACAGCTGTTAATAATAATGATAAAAGTGCGAGGGAAACCGAATGTCCAACCATATTGTAAGAAAAACAAAGATAGCGACCAGCCTATCTCTGATTTTAGGCGCATCAATCTCTTTACCTGTATATGCACAAGAAGCAAATACAGATGTTGAAGTAATTCAAGTTACTGGTTTTAAAAGTAGTATTAAAGAGTCTACCCGTTTAAAACGCGACGCCGCTGGCGTTGTAGATGCTATATCAGCTGAAGATATTGGTAAATTTCCAGATACCAACTTAGCAGAGTCGCTACAGCGTATTACGGGTGTGTCGATTGATCGCTCAAATGGTGAAGGCTCTAAAGTAACGGTTCGTGGTTTTGGCCCCGACTACAATATGGTAACCCTAAACGGACGTACTATGCCGGCAGCTTCATTGCCTTCAGGCGGCGGTACACCCAGCTCTCGTGCTTTTGATTTTGCAAACTTAGCGTCTGACAGCGTTAAATCGGTTGAAGTATATAAAACGGGTAAAGCAAGCATTGCATCAGGTGGTATTGGCGCAACAATTAATATTAATACCGCTCGCCCACTCGACAATCCAGGCTTTGTTTCAAGCATTGGCGTAAAAGCATTACACGACTCAACAAACCGCGTTGGTGATGACATAACACCAGAGCTTTCGGGCTTAATTAGCTGGACCGACAGTGAAGCTAAATTTGGTGCCTCGTTAACTGCAAGCATGCAACAGCGCGATAGCTCATCAACAGGTGCATTTGTAAATCAATGGAATACATCAGCTTTTGACGGCACAATCCCACAAGCTGCAGACGATATTGTTTTAACTAATGCACCCGCTGTTGGCCAGCTTTATTCAATGCCATCAGATTTGCGCTACACCATTGCCGACAGAGAACGCACTCGTACAAACGCACAATTAACGCTGCAGTACAGCCCAATTGACGATTTAACAGCCACGCTTGATTACACATATTCTAAGCAAGATTTATTCGAAGCCCGTGCTGAGCAATCAATATGGATGGATAACTACAAAAGCGCGCTAACATTTGACGACAACACGGTAAAAACCCCTATTTACTACCGAGAAGAACGTCGCGATCAGCAAACACGCGATTTAGGCTTAGCGTTTCAAGAGCTAAACCAAGTTAATCAAAACGACTCTATTGGTTTAAACGTTGAATACTATTTTAATTCAGAATTGAGCTTTATGTTTGATGCGCACAATTCAAAAGCCACTAGCAAACCAGATGCACCTTACGGCAGCTGGGTAAACGCAGGCTTGGGCGCAAACGTAGTTAACGCACAAGAAGTTGATTTTAGCCGCGAACTGCCATCAATGAGTATCGATTTTGATGATTGCCGCCGAGACAACCTAAATTGTAATAACACGTTAGATGCCTCTGATGTGGGTACGTCTATTTTAGATTCTAACTTTGCTCGCCAAGAGTCTGAAATCACAGAATTTAGAATCCATGGTAAATACGAAATTGAAAACGGCGCAATTGACTTTGGTATAGAGTCTCGCTCTATGGAAAGCCATTCACTGCAATCACTTACACGTAATACAATGGGTAACTGGGGTATAGAAAACCCAGGCGAACTACCTGATGGCTACCTTAACCCAACAAACTTTTTAGCTGAGTTTGACGACTACGATACATCGGGCTCGTTCAACCAAGGTTATACCGGCAGCGCATCGCAAATTGGTTACTGGGCGGGTGAAGAATATGGCTTTAACTTTGCAGCCGATGGCGCATTTGCAACAAACCGCACCATTGAAGAAGACATAACCGCTGCGTTTGTGCAATTTACTTACAACGGCTACATTGGCGATATGCCATACAACATTGTAATTGGCGCGCGCCAAGAGTCTACCGACATTACTTCAACGGCTAATATCGATTTACCTAACGCAGTAGCGTGGGAAGGTAATAACGACTTTAATGTTCGTTTTGGCTCAGCTAAAGAAGATTTCACGCTTAAATCTAGCTACGATCACTTTTTACCAAGCTTTGACTTTGACATAGAAGTAATTGAAAACGTAAAAGCGCGTTTTTCTTATAGCACAACAATTGCTCGCCCAACTTACGACAACTTAAGTTCAGCAGCGACTGTTGGTGTACCAGGTGCCCCTACTCTTTTAGCGGGTTCTTCACCAGCTACTGCGTCAACGGGTAATCCTGGTTTAGTGCCGCTTGAATCAGATAATATTGATGTATCGGCTGAGTGGTACTTTGCAGAAACAAGTTATGTGTCGGTAGGTTATTACACTAAAGACATCGAAAACTTTATTGGTTTAACACCCATGACGCAAAACTACTACGGATTACGCGATGCAACAGCGGGTCCTCGCGCTCAAGCTGCCATTGCTGAGCTAGAATCTCGCGGACTTGCTCTAACCGATTCAAACTTATTTCAAATGGTTGCCGCAACAGAAAATGGCGTTGATTTTGACTCTATGACTTACGAAGAGTTTGAAGCCGCTTACGATGTAATTGCTAACAGCGATGACCCATTACTAGAATTTACAGCGCAAGTACCTACCAACAATAAAAATGCCACTATTGATGGTTTCGAAATTGCCTTTCAGCACTTTTTGGTGAAAGCGGCTTTGGTGTGCAAGCAAACTACACCACAGTTAATGGCGACATAGACTTTGATGTAAACGCTGACCCTACTACAACACAATTTGCATTAGTGGGTTTAAGCGATACAGCTAACTTTATAGCAATGTACGAAAACGATGATTTTCAGGCACGTATTGCTTACAACTGGCGTGATAAGTTTTTAAATAGCGCAGCTCGATACGTAAACGAGCCAGGCTTTACTGAAGAATATTATCAAATCGACTTTAATGTTGCGTACAACTACAGCGAACAACTATCGTTTTTTGTTGAAGGCCTTAATATTACTGAACAAAACAGCCGCGAACATGGCCGTACTTCAGTTCAATTGTGGAACCTACAACAGCTAGGTGCACGTTACAATATTGGTATGCGTTACAACTTCTAAAGGTAATACAAAGTAAAGCCGTTAGTTTTTACTAGCGGCTTTTTTGTATTTAAAACAGTATTAATGCTAGTTTAATTGTTATCAACTTTAGGGTGTTAACTCATGACCAAACCAATAACAAAAATAGTCGTTTTAGGTGGTGGTACTGCCGGCTGGCTAAGCGCAGGCTTATTAGCCGCCGAACACCCGCACCTTAATGTAACGTTAGTGGAGTCGGCAAATGTGCCTATATTGGGTGTGGGCGAAGGTACATGGCCGTCAATGCGTAATACGCTACAGCGCATTGGCATTAAAGAAAGTGATTTTATAACCCAGTGCGACGCATCATTTAAGCAAGGTTCTAAATTTATAAATTGGCGTAACCTCAGCGAGGGAGAAAACTACTACCACCCTTTTATGAATCCACAAGGCTACGATCACACTAATTTACACGCCAGTTGGCAACGTATTGCACCTAACCAAAAGTTTGCCGACGTTGTTAATATGCAAAGCTTTGTATGCCAAGCCGCACTTGCACCAAAACAATTACAAACTCCCGAATATGCAGCGGTCACCAACTATGGCTATCATTTAGATGCGGGTAAATTTGCTGAACTTTTAAAAAATCACTGCGTTAAAAACCTAAACGTTACACATATTATTGACGATGTAACCGAGGTTATTAACGACGATCATGGCTATATTGCGTCATTAAAAACAAATAACAATGGCGATATAACAGGTGATTTATTTATAGATTGCTCAGGCTCTTGCGCTCGTTTAATTGGTGATCATTTTAATAGTGAGTTTATAGCGCAAGATCATATTTTATTTAATAACAGCGCTGTTGCGGCGCAAATACCTAATGCACACGCCGATCAGCCAATTGCCTCTGCTACGCTATCTACAGCGCAAAGTAACGGTTGGATTTGGGACATAGCCCTGCCAACACGCCGTGGCACAGGTTATGTATTTAGTAGTAAATATCAAAGTGATGAAAGCGCAACAAATACTCTAAAAAGCTACATAGCTAAAAGTACCAGTGAGCAACAAGCTGAGCAACTTAACTACCGTGTATTAAAATTCAGCCCTGGTTACAGGCAAAAATTTTGGATTAAAAACTGTGTTGCCGTGGGTATGTCTGCTGGCTTTTTAGAGCCACTTGAAGCGTCAGCACTTGCCATGGTTGAGCTTTCAATTAGCATGATAAGCGAGCAACTACCGCAAAACCGCACACACATGAGCCAACTTGCCATACGATTTAATGAGCGTTTTAGCACTCGTTGGCAGCGCGTTATTGAGTTTTTAAAACTTCATTATGTGCTAAGCGAGCGCGACGACACTCCCTATTGGCAAAATATTAGTAGTTTAAATACCGCGCCCGAGCGCCTGCAAAACTTACTTAAACTTTGGCAATTTCAGCCCCTAGCCGCTTTGATTTTATTGAAAACGAAGAAGTATTTTCATCAAGCAGTTATCAATACGTTTTATATGGCATGGGCTTTGATACACAAACAGTCTCTGCACAAAATACATTTAACGACCCACGTGCTGGGGATTACTATTATCAGCAAAATCGCGAAAAAATAGCGCAGTGCTTAAATGGACTGCCAAGTAATCGCGCGCTTTTAAATCACCTTTTATCAAATAATGGGCAGCCACATAATGACTAAAACAAATGCTGTTAAAAACGTAGTAATTACTGGAGGCGGCACTGCAGGTTGGATGGCCGCAGCGGCACTTGCTAAACTAGTTGGCAACAATATAAACATAACCCTTGTTGAATCTGACGATATTGGCACTGTAGGTGTTGGCGAAGCAACAATTCCGCCTATTCGAACATTTCATAAATTGCTGGGTATAAACGAGCAAGCATTTATGAAAGCCACTCAAGCCAGTTTTAAACTAGGTATTAGCTTTGAAAACTGGGGCGATGAAAACACGCATTATATTCACTCATTTGGCGCAACGGGCAAAGAATGTTGGGCGGGTGAATTTCATCACTTTTGGCTGCAAGGCAAAGCACTTGGGATAAACAACCCATTTGGCGATTACTGCTACGAGCTGCAAGCGGCTAAAGCCGGTAAATTTGCGTTTAATCAGCAAAACCCTATTAACTATGCCTACCATATGGATGCCACGCGTTACGCACAGTTTTTACGTGAATTTTCAGAGCCATTAGGTGTAACCCGCATTGAAGGTAAAATACAAAAAGTAGTAAAAAAACCTAAAACGGGCCATATAGAATCATTGATTTTAAATAATGGCGAGCACATTAACGGCGACTTTTTTATTGATTGCACCGGCTTTAGAGGCTTATTAATAGAGCAAGCATTGCATACTGGCTACGAAGACTGGTCGCATTTACTACCGTGTAACAGCGCCATTGCGGTGCAAACAAAATCAACCAGCGATACCGTATTGCCACTTACCCGCTCTATTGCCCATAAAAGCGGTTGGCAATGGCGTATACCACTGCAAAACCGTGTCGGCAACGGATTAGTTTATTGCAGCCAATATATGGATGACGAACAAGCCAAAGCGCTCTTATTAAATAACATTGAGGGCGAGCCGCTTACAGAGCCACGTATTATTAAATTTAAAACAGGGCGCCGCTTAAAAGGCTGGAACAAAAACTGCCTAGCGCTTGGCCTTGCTAGCGGCTTTGTAGAGCCACTTGAGTCCACCAGCATTCACTTAATTATGTCGGGTATTATTCGCTTTATGCGTTTATTTCCGTTTAATGGCATTACCAATCACGCAATTGACGAATACAACAAACAACTTAAAAGCGAAATTGAAAATATTCGCGACTTTATTGTGCTGCACTACAAAGTAACTAATCGCGATGACAGTGAGTTTTGGCAGCACTGTAGTGCCATGGAAGTGCCAAAAACACTTCAGCATAAAATTGATTTGTTTAAACAAACCGGCCGTGTATTTTTAGACGATGGCGACATTTTTAGAGTCGATTCGTGGGTGCAAGTTATGCTTGGCCAAGGTATTGAGCCTAATCAACATCACTTAATAGCCAGCATGATGAGCGACGAAGAACTCACCCGTTTTTTACACGGTATTAAGCAACAAATAGAGCAACGCGTCAGCCAATTACCGCCTCATCATGAATTTTTAAAACAGTATTGCCCAGCATAAAAAAGCCCTTATTAGGGCGTGTTGTTCTTTGGTGGTTGAATTTGCAGCAGTATGTTTGGTTTTTAGGCAAGGCAGAGCCTATGTAGTGTGGTTATTCCCCATAAATAGGCGATAACGTAGCATAAATGCCAAACATGCGCTGCCCGTAGGGCTGAGGGATCCCCACTTTATCCAGCGGCCTCTTTTTGATAATTAGAAATAAAGTTTTTTAAACTTTTTTCTATATAGCTTTGTGTAATACGTCTCTTACATAGCTTTATGACTTGCTTGGCTAAGGTTAAAAATGAAAGAACTCGGCGATTCTTAACACTATTTGCTTGAAATTTTATATGCCACTTTCTTTTTTCTGCTTCACACCCTATAAACCATAACGCAGTGCTCGCTATTGTGGCTATCAAGCATAATATTCCTATTCTATTTATGCCGGTGCTTTTACTAAAACGCCACGAAAAACCATATCTCAAACTTTTGTCATCGCGGAAATTTTGCTCTATTTGCATTCTTTTACTATATAAACCAACTACTCGCTTACTCGTCATTGTATTGTCTGATGTCGCGAGTAACCATGGCTCTTTCGCTAAGTTTTGATACATTTTTGTATCTTTCGTAAATCTGCTTTTTCCTTTTCTTCCTTTATTTTTTCCATGATATACGTGTAAAAATGCATCGCATGCTGTCGGGCTGGACTGAGTTAGTCTTGCTTGACCTAACGCCTTTGGTATATCGCTGGCACCAGCCCTAAGTTGTTTTAATGTATGCCATTGTGATTGCATGGCTAGTTTACACTTCATTGAGCCTCTTAATCGACCTATCATATGCCAACCAAGTTCGCGTACTTTACTATACCAAGGCGTAAGAAAGCCGCCGTCTGTTACAATATAGACACTAGGATGTCGTCCAAGCACTTCATAAAGTTCATCTAAAAACAGGCTGTTGGTTGCTGGGCTATCAAAATTCTTCTGCTCAACAATCATGTTATAAATCACGATAGAGCGCCCATCCACAAGTAAGCTTGCTCGCAGTAAGTGATAGTCGTGACCACAGGCACCGCTCCAGTCAACGGCAATTGCAAGCATTGGTAAAGAGTCGATAATAGGATGAGCTAATGCTTTATAGATAGCGACCCTTTCATTGTAGAGGTGAGTATTTTTTAAGAAGCGATCAACGCGTTTTATTTTATGTTTTACATCCACAGCGCCAGACAAATTTCTGCCGATTTCAGTTAAGGTAAGTTTATTGCCCGAAATTAATGCATTACTGCAGCTTAGTAATGTTTTTACTCTGGCATTATTGAATGGCGCTAATGCATGTTTAAAGTACTTATGGCAAACTGATGTGTCAGGCATAGCAGTTGTGACTTATGTGGGTTGTGGTGATTTACATAAGATCATAAATTGCTGTGCCTGTCACGTTTTGGGGATTCGTCAGCCCGTAGGGTTCTGCCTAGGGGCAATTTACTCTTTGTTGATCGGTTTTTACTTAGCCCACTAGGTTACAAACCTCTCGCCGCGATTAAATTGCCCCTAGATTGAACAAATTTCAATCCACAAAGATCAACACGCCCTCAGGGCTTTGGGTACACACAACAACTTTTACGTTTTACTCTTCACACTTAACCACGGCGCTTTTAGCGCCTTGTGGTTCAAAGCTAATATCTGCAACTGAAACGCTAAGCTCTCCTGCCGTTTTAATAATAAAAGGGCTGGTTACTCTGGCAAAATCAACGCCCTTTTTAGCAAAACACGTTAAATCTATACTCATGGTTTGCCATGTATTTAAAGTAGCATTTTCAAGCTCACGGGTAATATTAAGCTCGCCGCCACAGCCTTGTTCGCACTTCATTGCAAGGTATGTTTCTGAGCTAGGTATTTGGTTTACTTTATAGCTAAAGCTAAGGGCTGAATTTGCTTCACTGTAGGCCACTTTGTCTTCAGTAAAGTTACTATTAATTTCGATATAGCTGGCTGCAGTGCCATCAAAATTAAATTGCATCGCATCTTCTTGAATCGCTTTGTCTTCAGTGCGATAAGTAATGCTGCCAAGCTTTACACTGTTACTTGCTACTTGGTGCTGCTCGCGGTTTGAATTTAAAAACAAACGCCACGGTGTTTTAAAGCTGCCATTAAATATAGATAACGGCGCAAGGTTACTAATATCAACACCTGAGTCTTCATTTAGATTATTGCCAAGCGTACTTTCATCTTTATACGTTAAGCCAAAGCCATAGGGTAATAATGGCGAGTAATCAGCATCGCCCTTATTTACTGCGGTTTGTAGTGGCGCTTTAGGCCACGAGAACGACAACTTACCTTTAAAGTCATACTGTACCTGCCCATTTGCATCCGCTAGTAAAACATCTGCAATGCCTTGCCCTTCAGTGCCAGGAAGCCATGCTGCTACAAATGCATCTGACGCGTTTAGCTCGCTGTTAACCCACATTGGTCTGCCCGATATAAACACAGAAACAACGGGTATATTTTGCTGCTTTAATGTTTTTAATATTTTAAGAGAGCGTTTATTATTACGTTCAAACTCAAGGTTGTCTTTATCGCCATGCCCCTCTGCGTATGGTTCTTCACCAAATACAACAATGGCTACATCGGGTTTAGTATTAAATTCACCCGTTGGGCTTAAAATAGCGTTACCGCCAGCAGCCTCTATTTGTGTTTTTAGCCCCGCATAAACAGACGTTGCTTCGGGAAAATCTGCATTTTGATTATTAGTTCCCTGCCACGTAATACTCCAACCGCCCGATTGCTTGCCTATGTTGTCGGCCGCATCGCCCGCTATAAGTACGTTGCTTGATGGGTTAAGCGGTAATAAATGGTTGTTGTTTTTAAGCAGTACTAACGACTCTTGTACCGCTTGGCGGGCAATATCGCGATGTGCTGGCGCACCTATTAGTTCTAATTTACCTGAATATTTTCGATTTGCGGGGCTTGGTTTATCAAATAAACCCGCGCGTAATTTAACGCGTAAAATACGTGCTACGGCGTCATCTATTCGCGCCATTGTTATTGTGCCCGCTTTTACTTGTTTAATTGTATTTTCATAAAGTGGTTTCCATGCACCCGTTGGCACCATAAAAATATCAAGCCCCGCATTAACAGCCTGCGGGCAACTTTCATTTGTACAGCCTGCAACTTGTCCGTGTCCGTTCCAATCTCCTACAACAAAGCCATCAAAACCCATTTTTGTTTTTAATACATCGGTAAGTAGGTATTTATTGCCGTGATTTTTTTACCATTCCAGCTATTAAACGATGCCATAACCGACTGACTACCTGCGGTTAGGCCGCCAATATAACCTTGCGCATGAATGTTATATAACACCTCTTCGCTATCAATGTTATCGCCTTGATCGTCACCATCTACAGTGCCGCCATCGCCTAAAAAATGCTTAACAGTACTAATTACGCGTTTATCACTTAAAAAGTCCTCATCGGCTCTACCTTGCAATCCGTTTACAATTGCGGCTGAATACTCACGTACAATTGCAGGGTCTTCTGAGTAGCCTTCGTACGTTCTGCCCCATCGGTCATCGCGCACAACCGCAACAGTCGGTGCAAACACCCAATCTATGCCTGTTGCCATTACCTCTATTGCAGTAGCTGCTGCAATGCGCTCAATTAATGCGGGGTTATTAGCTGCACCTAAACCAATATTGTGCGGGAATAACGTCGCCCCAATCACATTATTATGGCCATGTACGGCATCGGTGCCCCACATGGTCGGAATTTTACTGCCATCAATTGAGTCATCAACCGAGGCCTGATACATGCTCTCAGCAAGTGTTATCCAATCTGCAGGCGTTGCATGCTTATTAGCATTTGGGAACGAGCCACCGCCATTTAAATACGAGCCAAAACCATATTTGCGCATATCTTCAACACTAATATCGCGAATTTCAGGTTGGATCATCTGCGCTACTTTTTGCTCAAGCGTCATTGTTTTTAAGTACTGTGCAATCGTATTTTCAATTTCAGGCGTTTTAACTACTTTGCTTTTAAGCGTTGGCCAAAGTGATAAATAACCTTGCTCATGCTCAGCCTTTTTGACTACGGCGCTTTGGCTATTATTTGCGTTAATCTCTTGTTTATTACACCCACTTAAAACGCACAATCCTCCTATTAAAATAGGGAGCATGTGTAACCTGTTAGTGTTTAAGCTTTTTTCATTTTTATAGCCCTGTGTTGTGTCAGTGTGATTTTGTGAGCGCCTATTTGTTATTTAAATTTAACTATTGACCTGTTTAACAATAGCCACTAACCTAAATATGGAAGCGCTTCCTTAAAGTTATTAAATACCATACTTAGTGATTAATCAAATTAAATATGGAAGCGCTTCCAATGATGAATTTAATATACGCTCTATACAAAGCAAACTTTACCAAAAAGAAGCAGAGGTTTTCTCTTAATGAAACAATTATCTTTACCTAGTGGCTCACCACTTTTAGCCAAAAATTTTACTTATGGTGTAGCTACGGCCTCATTTCAAATTGAAGGCGGCGCAGCTGATCGCTTGCCATGTATTTGGGATACCTTTTGCAGTAAAGAAGGCAAAATAGTCGACAATTCAAATGGCGACGTAGCCTGCGAGCACTACACTCGCTGGAAAGACGATATAAACCTAATTGAGTCATTAGGTGTAGATGCTTACAGACTCTCAATTTCGTGGCCGCGCGTAATGACTAAAAGCGGTCACTTAAACCCGACAGGCGTTAAGTTTTATACCGACATTTTAGATGAATTAAAACGCCGTAACATTAAAGCTTTTGTAACGCTATACCACTGGGATTTACCACAACACATTGAAGACGAAGGTGGCTGGCTAAACCGTAACACCGCTTACGAATTTGCCCATTACGCAGATTTAATTACCAAAGCATTTGGGGAACGTGTGCACTCTTACGCCACCTTAAACGAACCGTTTTGCAGCTCTTACTTAGGTTACGAAATAGGCGTACATGCGCCTGGCATAGTAGGCCGCGAATTTGGTCGCAAAGCCGCGCACCACTTATTACTGGGTCACGGTTTGGCTATGCAAGTACTTGCTAAAAATAGCCCAAATACACTAAACGGTATTGTACTTAACTTTACGCCTTGTTACTCCGTTACTCAAAGTGAAGACGATTTAAAAGCCACTGCATTTGCTGATGACTATATAAACCAATGGTACATGCAGCCTGTAATGCAAGGTAAATACCCTGATATTATTAAGCAATTACCTAAAGCCCACCGCCCTGATATTTTAGATGGCGACATGGAAATAATTGCTCAACCGCTGGATTATTTAGGGGTTAACTTTTATACCCGCATGCATTATCAAGCAAGCGATACCGACTTTTACCATGAGCTGCCACATAAAGCGCCAATGACCGATATAGGCTGGGAAATTTATCCTAAAGCGCTTACAGAATTACTTGTATCGTTAAACGAAAAATACACCCTACCACCTATTTATATTACCGAAAACGGTGCAGCTATGGCTGACGAATTTACAGACGGTGAAGTGAGAGATAACGACCGTATTGAATATTACCACGAGCATTTAAATGCCCTACATAACGCAACCGAGCAAGGCGTTAAAGTAGATGGTTACTTTGCGTGGAGCCTAATGGATAACTTTGAATGGGCAGAAGGATATTTAAAGCGCTTTGGAATAGTACACGTAGACTACAACACACAAAAACGAACTGTTAAAGCCAGCGGTAAAGCGTACAGTAACCTAATAACTAGCCGATAATTTATCGGCTTATAACAATAAGAACACACACTGTGAACAAACTCCCTTTATACGAAAAAGTCGGTTACGCCATGGGCGATGCCGGCGCTAACTTAGTATGGCGCGGCGCGCTTGCTTATTTAGCAGTGTTTTACACCGATACATTTGGCATATCGGCAGCCGCCGCTGCCATGTTGTTTTTGGTGGTAAGGCTATCAGATGGCGTAACCGACATTATTATGGGTATGATTGCCGACAGAACGCAGTCGCGCTTTGGTAAATTTCGCCCGTGGATACTCTACTCGGCACCGTTTTTGGGCTTGTTTATGGTGTTGTGTTTTACTACACCCGACTTTAGCACCACCAACAAACTTATTTATGCCTACGTAACTTATATAGGTTTAACGCTTGCTTACACCGTAAGTAACGTGCCCTACTCGGCACTTATGGGCGTAATGACACCAGACGATACAGAGCGCACAAAGCTCTCTGGTTTTAGGTTTGCAGGTGCGTTTACTGGTGGCTTATTGGTTATGGGTTTTTTACCTGAGCTAGTGGCATTTTTTGGTGGCGGCGACAACGCCAAAGGCTATCAGCTTACTATGTACTTATTTGCCAGCTTACTTATTATTTTAATGATTATAACGTTTGCGACCACTAAAGAGCGTGTAACACCGCACACCTCAAATGAAGGGAATTTAAAATCAGAGTTGTTTGATTTAACCAAAAGCCTGCCATTTATAATCCTACCTTTGCTTGCTACTACCTTGTTTTTTTATTACCGCGATTTATACAGCGGCGTATTTTTTGCCCTTGTTATGGCCGCAATGACATTCGTTATTAAAAAATTACTCAATAAAGATAAGCACAGCTTAACGGGATCACAGCGCGACATGGTTGATCTTCTGACCAACAAACCTTGGTTGGTGTTACTCGGCATTGGTTTTTTAACCATGATGTTTAATGGCATAAAATACGGTGTAATTGCGTACTACTTTAAGTACCACGTAGCCAATGAACTCATGGCTGGGCAATACTTTATCGCCTTGTTGGTTGTATCTATATTAGGCGCACTTGCCACAGGTAAACTGGCCGAAATTATGGGTAAACGAAACCTATTTATTACATCATTAATGCTAAGCGGCATACTCACTACTGCATTTTACTGGGTGCCTAGCGATAATCTGGTTGCTGTATTTACCTTTGGTTGCGCCGCTGAATTTTTTGCCGCGATGATGCCAACATTATTTTTTAGTATGCTTGGTGATTCAGCCGATTATTCAGAGTGGAAAAACAAACGCCGCGCTACAGGCCTTATTTATTCTGCGGGTACATTTGTGCAAAAAACCGGTGGTGGTTTTGCCGGTGCATTAGTATTAGTGGTACTTGCAGGCTACGGCTATAACGGTATGGATGAGCTAACAATTACGCAAGCCCTACCTGGTATGCAGTTACTTATGAGCTGGATACCTGCCGCATTTGCTTTTTTAGGTGCCGCATTGATGCTTATTTATCCGCTTACTTCAGCGATGACGCAAAAAATAACAGAAGACTTAGCAATTAGACGCAGTAATGTGTAAATTAACTTTTAATGACCCTTCGCGCTTTATATTTTTATAAAGCGCGAGTAAAAACACATATAAGCTAGGACATCAATGGCGACAATTTATCAAGTATCAGAAATGGCAGGTGTGTCTTTATCAACTGTTTCAAGGGTACTTAACGACAACGATTACGTAAGCAAAAAAACTAAAAAAGGTATTAGAAGCAATGAAAGAGCTAGGCTATCAGCCAAGTTCTATTGCACGCTCTTTGGCATCTAGCACTACAAACAGCGTCGGTATTTTAGTTTCTGAGTTGGATGGTCCGTTTTTTGGTCAAATGATGTCAGCCATTGAAGAGCACCTTCGTATTGCGGGTAAACACGTGATTATTACCCCTGGACACAGTGACGAGAAAAAAGAAAAAAGCGGCTTTGAATTTTTAATAGGCCGTAATTGCGACGCTATTATTGCCCACGTAGAAGCGGTATCAAACGAGTACCTAATTGAGTTAAGTAAAGGCAAAACCCCTATTTACTTAATGAGCCGCTACGTTAAAGAAATTGAAGAAAACTGCATTAGCCTCGACAACGTAATGGGCGGCTACTTAGCCACTAAAGCCATGATCAACAAAGGCCATAAAAACATTGCGTACATAGCAGGCCCACAGTTTAAAGAAGACGCGTCAAATCGTTTAAAAGGTCACAAACAAGCCCTAGCAGAGTACAACCTAACCTTTGACGAAAACCTATTTTACATAGGCGACTTTAAAGAAACCGGCGGCAGCGAGGGCTTAAGGCATTTTATTCAAAATAAAGCGCAAATAACCGCCCTTGTGTGTGCCAATGACGAAATGGCATCGGGTGCCATGAAATACGCCCGCGAACACGGTTTTAACCTGCCAAAAGATTTAGCCATTATTGGGTTCGATAACGTAATTTTTACCAATTACCTCTACCCAACACTGACTACAATAGATAACCCAGTTCCCGAAATGGGCCGAGCTGCGGCTAACTTAGTACTTAAAGACATTTATAAAAAAAACGGCATAACAGTAAAGCACGTGTTTCAGCCAAAGCTTATTTTAAGAGACTCAACACCGGACATTAATTAACTTTAAACCTAATTTAAATCTAGTTTAAATCTAAGTTATGTAACTCATTACGCACCCACTGCGTATCTAAATATTGCTCTACGTGCTGCTTCGCAAACTTTAAAAAGTTACGTGCAGCATGCGATATGTGCCTATCTGTTCGCATTACAAAATACCAATGACTCGCTAAATGGGCATCGGTTACGTTTAAAATTTTAAAACTAGTATCGTCTGTTGCAAGTACATGGCGTGATAAAACCGCAATGCCCATCCCCGATGCAACCGCGACGCGTATTGCTTCATTACTCGCCATTTGCACGCTATCGCTCAGCACTAACCCTCGGCTTTGTAACTCGCTTTCAAATAACATACGTGTTGCTGAGCCATTTTCTCTCAGTAAAAAGCGATACTGCATTAAATCAGTTAATTTAACGGCTTTTACATGAGCTAAAGGGTGGTTTAGCGGCACTATAAATTCCAGTGGATTATGCAAAAAACGCGCAGCTTGTGCGTGTTCAAGCGACGGCGGGTGGCTAAATACATAAATATCGTCCTCTCCTCGCTCAAATCTATCTAGCACCTCTGCCCTGTTACCAATCTCAAGAGGAAGCTCAACATGGGGATGTAAATTACTATAGGGGCCAAGCAATTTTGGTAAAATATATTGCGCTGTATTAACCATGGCAATTTTACAGCGGCCGCGCGAACCACCATTAAGCTCGGTTAAAAAATCTTGGTAGTCTTCAAAATGTCCAAATACCTGTTGGCATGTTTTAAATAGCTCAAGCCCTGCATCGGTCACGTGTAGCTTTTGCTGTTGTATAAGAAGTAGTGGCTCGCCTACCGCTTCTTGTAATCGCTTTATTTGTAGCGATACCGTAGGCTGTGTTAAGTGTAAGCGCCTTGCGGTTTCGCTTATTGAACCCGTTTTAACCACGCTCATAAATACTTCAAGCAACCTAAACGATATATGCCGTAAATCCATACCTACCTCATAATGTACCTAATAATAGTTACCTAATAAGCAACTCATAGATAAAAATCTATAACTAACTCGTATTTATTTTATTATTTACTATACAAAGTTTTATCTACAATAGCGCTACTTAATTTACCACCTAGTAAGGAAAGCCAGTGCCAGATATTGTTGTTATGTTTTTTATTTTAGGATTAGTAGCGGGTATTTTACGCTCTGATTTGGCCATTCCAAAAGCCACCTACGACACACTAAGCTTATTGCTCATGTTAACTATTGGCTTAAAAGGCGGTATGGTGCTGCACGGTAACTTAAGCTGGCAGCTACTGCCCGAAATGGGATCGGTTATGCTCCTTGGTGCACTTATACCCCTTATGCTTTACCCTATTTTAAAATACGTTATTAAACTCTCTGTTGCTAATAGCGCCAGCATTGCCGCACATTACGGCTCAGTGAGTGCTGGTACATTTGCTGTTGCGCTCGCCTATGCCGAGTCGGCTAAATTAGTAGTAGGCGCAGAAGTAACCCTTTATTTAGTGATGCTAGAACTCCCAGCAATCATTGTTGGTTTATTGCTTTACCGAAAGCTTGATAAAGAAAACGGCCAAAATAATGAGCTGTCGTTAAAAGCGCTTTGGCACGAAACTCTCACGAACAAAAGCGTAATTTTGCTCGTTGGTGGTGTCGTTATAGGTATGATGTACGGCACGGCGCAAGGCAGCCAAGTAACGAGTCTTTTAACCAGTAGCTTTAAAGTTGTACTTGCATTATTTTTACTAGAAATGGGTTTAGTAGCCGCGCAAACTCTACGCCCTATCCCTTGGAAACATTGGAAACTAGCGGTATTTGCTATTGTGACCCCGCTATTTTTAGGCACAATTGGCACAGCAGTCGGCACACTTTTAAATTTAAAATTAGGCTCGGTAGTTATATTGGGCAGCTTAGTAGCCAGCGCCTCTTACATAGCCGCGCCCGCTTCAATAAAAGCGGCAATTCCTAAAGCCGATATTGGTCTTGCTATGCTGAGCTCTCTCGGTGTAACTTTTCCGTTTAATGTGATTGTTGGTATTGGTTTATACCACCAGCTCGCAGTAGCAATGCAGTAAACGAAAAATCAGTATTAACAATTAAAATTTATTACTTTGAAGCTGTTAAGCCCATTTTATACGGGATTAACAGCTAAATTTAAAAGGTCATTTTATAGTAAATACAATGGTCACTTAATCGTTAATTTTTTATGTGGGCTCAAAAAAACATCTTTTTCCACCCTTGATTTTGCGTTGTAAAAAGCCACGGCATGGGCACTAACGATAAAATAGAATAATGCACATGAGGCTGTTTCCCTGCGGCATTTCCAGTATCGCCCAGTAAACCAATTTGACTGTTTATGCTTACCACATCACCTGTACTTACCGAGTAGTCATTTAAATGCGCAAAATAATGTATACGCCATTTAGGCCCAAGTACTGCAACCGCTTTACCACCTCGGGTTAGCTCACCTGCAAATATAACAACACCGCTTGTTGAGGCAACTACGGGGGTATTTTTTGTGCCAAAAATATCAATTCCTTTGTGCACACCCGACCTACCCCAAGGCTCGTACCAAAACGTGTTATGGTTCCAATCTTTACTTGTGGCACCTTGTACCGGAATCATTATTTTTTCGGGAATTAGCAAGCCTATAATTAATAAAGTAGCTATTCCAATTGCAATCCACTTAAGTGCTTTCAATGCTCTATCCTTGATATTTAAATAACTTATACAGGTAAATTATTAGTTATATTAACTGAACTCATCATGAGTCATATTTATGGTGTTTTATTTGAATGAAACACCCGACTAACATGTACTAAGCTGATCAACTTCAAAACAGGTTTGATAAGTAATTGAGCACTGCCCGCTATAAACAGCCATGTGCCACTTTCTATTAGTGAGTCATTTAAAAAGAAAAAACTGCCAATTAAAAACCACACAGCAATCAAAAAATCGTTAAACGCTCCCAGCGCTTCATATCGTCGCTGAATGGTAATATGCTCTTGCCCTAAATCTAAAATAAATTGATTACTGGAATCCATAAGTACTGCTCACTCTTTTATTTCATAATTTAAAAAGCTTGTTTTCACAAGCTAAGCCGCGCCATACAATAACAAAATTTACGCAATAAAAAACGCTGGCCAATGCAAATCAGCCAACGTTTTTATTGTTTGTGCAATACTTAACTAATCGTTTATTTTTTCTCTTTTTCTAAACGCTTTTTAAGACTCAATGCTGCATCGGCGGCTAATAAGCGCATAAACTCAGATCCATTGCTTTGCTCACCTTGGCCTGCGCCTATTACAATTTCAGGCACTAAACGGCTATTACCTAAGCTTGTAAATAAAGCAGTTTGAATTTTAACCTCTGCTTTTAGCGTTTCATCAAATACATACTTTGGATCAAGTGCAGCAGACTTAGCTCTTAAACGAGCCTCAGCTAAAACATCCATACCTAATGCTTCTAAACGTTGTTGCTTTAAAATCTCTTCTTGCTCTTTTGCAAGCTCCGCTTTTACAGCCACTCGTTGCTGCGCAGAAATAATGGCATTTGCCTTAATTCGTTCAGCATCAATTTGCTCTTTAATTTTTAGCTTTTCAGATTCAGCACGTTGCTTAGCAATTGCTTGTTCACCTAAAGCCACTTCAGTACGTGCTTGTTGCTCAGCTTTTTTAAGGTTTTGACGCGCTAGTGCTTCATCAGCAGCTGCTTGCTTTTGGGCTTCAAGGCGAGCATTTACTTTGCTCTCATAATCAATATCAATAATGCTGGCATCAACGACTGTAATACCATATGCGCCTAAAATAGGAGCGTTGCGTAGCGAATTACCTTCATCGTCCATTTTAATATTAATAGTGACACGCTGCTGTTTACTTAAATTACCTAAATCATCAGATTTATCACGCTCACCCGTACTAATAATTTGTTCGGTAACAAAAATACCGTTAGTTAATTGATCAGCAAAATCTTGGCTTAATTGACCATTACCACCAGAGTAGTGTTGCTCTACCGACATCATACGCGCCGATGCTTTTACGTTTTCTGTAGTTGCACGCATCAATAAATTAGATATTAATGTTTCTTGTGAACCAAACTCTTCGTGGATTTTAAGTAAACCACGTAGAGCACCCGACTCAGCTGCTGGTACATTACCTGGTAACCTAAAACGCGATACACCGCGTGCGCCGCCCGTTGTGGTATCTAAAAATCGAATTGGTATTAACGGCACAATTGCGCTTGCTGTTGCACCGGCATCGCCCGTAAAATTAATCGAAATTACTTTTTTATAAGCTGATGTACTACCAAACGCTTTTAAGTATGGGCCTGCTTGATTTATTACGGTTAAGTTACCTGTAAAAGCCGATTGATGTACTAAACGCTCATCAGCTTCATTCCACGAAACAACTTGCGATGTAAGCGTTGCAATTACCGCTAGTACAACAACAATTGATGACACTATAATTACATTACGACGACCAAATCGACTCATAAATGAGTCACTTTTTACTGCTGGGACTGCTTTTTCGCTATCCATTTTTATTACTCTCCATGTTTAATTTCTTTTTAACAAAGTAAATAATTTCCTGTTCACTCAAATGTGCGCAAAAGCTACCAGAGCGATGTAACTCAACAAATGTTGCAAGGATTTCTTCTTTACCTTTAGCTGTTTTATCTTGGTTTTCTTGTGTTTGATTTTTTTCTGTTAGTTGAGTGATTAAATCATCCACTATCGTGTCTTTATCAAACAGTACGTTGTATTCCTTGGATTTTCTTACTCGACTTTTATTTATATTGCTGTAAATTACATAAAGCGCAACGCATAAAATAATAACAAGTAAACTTAACCCTATAATGTAAAAAATCATAAGCTCTACTTAAATTAGTTTAAATACTTAACGAGCAATAACAATTGTAAACATTGCTATACAAATGTTAAGCCGATAATTTTACAGTAATGCTAGGTAAAAAACAGATTAAAAAGTGTTTAATAAATAAAATAGAGTTTAAGCTGTAATTTAAAAGCCGGAATAAAGTGATATTTTTGATTATATTAATAAGTTACTTTAAGTAATCCATGCACAGTAGCGTTGGGCAGCCAGAACAATAAACGCGCTAATAAATCACCTTTATCTAAACCAGTGACTTTTGACGTAATTTCAATACAATTTGATAAAAGAGGCTCTTGCTCACACACTTTTAAAAATTCAAACTGCCAAGATTCAAGCGCTAATGTACTTAATTTATAATTAATACGAGACAAAGCGACAAAATTTAATTTTGCTACAGGCATATCATATCCATCATGTAATTGGAGCTTTTCCATCAATGGTATAATTGGGTAAGCTAATTCAACTAAACGTAAACAAGGAGGTGTTTTTACAGTAAGCTTTTGTTGTAGTATCGAAAAAATCTAATACAGCGAGTTCATCTTGCTCTCCTTCAAATCCTTTAGCTAATGATACCTCCGCCTGCGCTCGCTCAACACGAGAAATTTCAGCCGGCAAAGAAAAAAGGCTTCCTCCTCAGAGCTATAATTACCTTCTGGGCGAGTACTTTGAAGAAACAGTGAAAATCCAGCACCTAAGTCATACATGCTTGGCTTTTCCGAGGGAAGAGTAACAATGTATGCTTTTGCAAAATCTGCAAAAACTGTTTCCCCCATAAAGCTCTCAAGAGTTGGATATTCAGATTTTAAGCATTCAACTAAGCGCATAACATACCCTGCAGCATATATGTTTAAGCGGCGAAAAAATGTTGATCTTTCTTTACCTTCGGTTAATAACTCCCAAGATAAATCAGTATGTGCGGAAGCTTGCATCACTTTTTCTCTAAGATCGCCACGTACAACTAACATCGTCATCATCCATTCTTGTGTTTTCTTCAGCGTTACTTCATTCATACTTTAATCTAACCATATGTTATTTAACGGACTATTGGAGTAGAGAGTGCTATTGTGTCATTCATTGTACTAAAAATATTATCTGTGCTTGGCATGACACCTCTAAGAACTGAACGCGCTTTATTCAATTCAGTCACTAACGTAGGAAAGTCAGGTATATTGGCATCCCATTCTAATAAAGTAGCAATATTACCGCCAGCAAGTGACTGAGCCAGTCGATATAAATACCACACTTTTTCAGGCACGGGTCTGTCATGCGTATCAATAAGGCAGTCCCCCATTAATGTGGATCCTGCTAGGTGTATCTGCACAATGTGATCATGAGGGAGATTTTTAATAAATGTTTCAGGGTCATAACCATGATTATAAGATGACACATAAACATTATTTACATCTAGCAACAGTCCGCAGCCAGTTTGATTAACTAGTTCTGATAAAAAGTCCCATTCAGTAAAAGTATTTTGTTGAAATTCTAAGTAACTAGAAGGGTTTTCAAGTATTAATGGGCGTTGTAACAAATCTTGCACATAATGAATTCTTGAAACCACATGCTGAAAACTTTCCTTAGTTAGTGGCATAGGTAAAAGATCGTGACTATTAACACCCATTGTACCTGTCCAACAAAGGTGATCTGAAATCCATTCAGGTTCGATTTCATGAGCAAGTTTTTTTAGCTTTTCAAGGTATACCTGATTTAAGGGATCTGTACTGCCAATGTTCATTGACACACCGTGCATTACAATCGGTTTTTTTGCACGGACTTCTTCTAATACGTGACGAGCATAGCCATAATTATCAATAAAATTTTCACTAATTATTTCAAACCAATCAATCCCCCAGTCTTTTTCATTCATGAGATAAGGGAAATGCTGTGTTCTTAATCCAACCCCAAATCCCAATGGCTCTAAATTAAGCATATTTTTCGTCAAAATGTTGGTCCTTATAAATGAGTAAAGCCCCCATAAAGGAGCCTTACGGTTTATAGCTGTGTAATGGTGCACTGAATTGATTACACTAATTTTGCTATTGAAAAAATCGCTTAAGTTGAAGGCGGTAATACCAAACGAATATCAGATGGTGCCGGCGATGAAGGAATATGAATGGATTTATTATGGCCACTACCTTGCACTTTCACCAAACCTTTTGCAGCACAGTAGCTGCGCCATGCAACATCGTAAACAGCTTCACCTTGGTGATAAGGCATAGAGTTTTTTTCAACAACAGTAGGAGGTAACATATCTCTTGCAACTAATTCTGGCCATTGTATTTCTTGTGCATGAAAGTGTGGGGCTTCACCAAATTTATATAACTGCATTTCATAATTAGCATCACTTTGTGCAGGGTAAAGTTGTGATGCTGAAATAGGCACAGCGCAACCTCCCAAACTGCCACATAAATTATCTGCTGGCGCGCTTTTTAATCCTGCTGCCGCAGAACTACCGCAATTACCGCCACCCGTTGCGCTTTGCACAAAGCCACAACCACCTTGTGTCTTACACTCGTTCGACCCTTTACAGCTGTGATACGCCAATTTATCAGCACACACATTCTTATCATCACCACTACTTTCATCTATCGCCATACCTTGACACGCATGATACAACTGTTGTTTTGTTTGATTTTCAATGCCTGTAACTAGATCAGGACAACGGCCCGTAACAGCCCAACAAATAGAAACACGATCTCCAGAGCCACCCATCGCAGGCGAAGGAAATTGTGACTTAGGATCAGCCCAATATTTGTTCAGTGATGTTGTAATTCCTTTAATGGTACCAACAGCAGAAGAGCTAAAAATAGTAAACGTATTATCTATTTCTGCTGGTGAACCTAATCGATTTAAAGCCGCTGCAATATCGGATGTTTTAGGTAGGTGAGGTGCACCATCAATACCTAGCATTGCATCATTCCAAGGTTTATCTGGGTTATTTTCATGCCATACATCCCAGGTAATATAATCATCTTTAGCTATTAAGCTTTTAACTTCGTCGAATAGTTCAAAATGATCTTTCCCCCCATTATCAAAGCGCGCTTGAGCAGAGCCTGATGCAGCCGCTGTAGGATTACCTTGATCATCATACCCTGGGTAATCTTTAATTAAGCCCTCTTTACTCGGCTGAAACTTAGATTGCACGCTACTGAGCATACCCGCTTTTTTTGTTTGAGCTTTCTCAAACGAAACCGCCCAAGGCTCGGTTACCCAACGCTCTATAATCGTTTTAACCACATCATCACCTTCACCTTGGTCAGTAATAGCATTAATATTATTGATGAGCTGTAGTTTTACGTTATTCAAATCTTGAGTTGTACATTCTATTTCAGTTTTAATACCTGGATACTGCTTAGCTTCTCTCGGTGGGGTATTATTAAATTGATCTCGCTGTAAGCCATTGTCTTTTGCAGGTGAAATTAAGTGCGATAGTAAATGACTACCATCGGAATAAGTAATCTCTAAGTAATCCCAATAACACAAGTACATATGACCAATAGAGCCAAATAATGGTAAATCAGTTTCTCCCATACTCGGTGTAAACCAATTAAATGGCGCTGATTCAAAATACTTCGTTCCCACATCGCCGTTTTTCCGCTTTACTGGAGGGTTAAATAACATCTCATGTCCACGCTCAGCTTTTTCTTCAATCGCTAAAAAAAGATCGACCTGCGCCTCATTCATTGCCCTCAGCTCTACTGTTAACTTACTTAAATCAGGATCTTTGCCCTTCCAGTCTGTAAAATCTAAGATATGCGGTATTAATGTTGAATTTGCTTTATAACAATGCCAACCATAATCGTCGCTTTGTAATGCTTTACTTGTAAAAATAGGCGTGACACCTATCGTGCTAGCCATATTAGAAGCTAACTGTAGATGCAACATCTCTTCAATAAAAACGCTGTATACCTTATTAAACACATTTTCATTGGTTGTTAGTGGTTTTTCCTTAGTTGCGGCCGTTGCACCAGAGCCTGGCCACCAGCGCCCAGTGTAAAGTTTACTTCCGGCACTGTTAATTTGATGCATTCCCTTTATAGAATAAAGCGATACCATATAAATCGGAATAGTGAAAAGCTCAACATTTATAGCAGCTTGAGCTATTGCTTTTACGCACGCTAAATCGGCTTTGAGGTGACTAATGTTACGGTTTTTAAGTTTAGTTATTGCTTCTTGCTGCATTGTAGTTTTCTCCTAGATATTAATACCCCGAACACCTTAAAAACTTAAACACGGATCATTTAAGTATTTTTAAATATGTTCCTTCTAAAATACTTTAGCGTACGGGATAAAATCTTACTATTACACCAATATTACATGCGTTACAGCTGAGATTAAAACCACATAACCAAATGATTTATAAAGACCTTTAGTTAAAAGCAAAAAACCACGGTAGGTATTAACCTAACGTGGTTTTTAATGTTGAACATTTTGTCGTTTTATCCAAAGCGCTGAAAATAGCCGCTTGAGATAGATTTATTATCCAGAGTTCAGGTTAATTAGCATAAATAATTAACATTCATACTTTAAGGAGAAACTATTCGCATGGCCCCCAATCAACACCGTTTTCACCGCATTCATACAGCGTTGTTCCATCTTCTCGACGAGTCTCTCTAAACCATTGCCCTTCAATTGTTTTAATAATACGTACGTTGTCTGTGGTTTTGTATTTACGCCAAAAGCTAGCATCAATAGATGTTTCGTCATCAAACTTATAGGGCATAGCAGCGAGTACAGTAACTAAATCTTGAGTGTCTAAATCAGCAGCTTTGTCTTTAACATTTACCCAATCAGATAATGTTTGAAAGTCGGCATTTTCCTCTCTAAAGGCAAAGTCAGTTTGGTAAAACGATCCCGACTCAGTATAGCTAATGCTAAAACCTCGCTCGAACGGTGTATCTAAATTAGAACTAACGCATTCATCCGCTGTTGGGAAGTTAACCGACGGGCTTGTATTATCAACGCTGTAACGCACATTACTTTTCTCAAAACTAACGTTCTCAATACTAGAGCATCGGTAAGTACGATCGACGTTAATGTATACATCATCTCTAACTCTTAATTTTCCATTTAACGACTCTTCGCCCCAAGGCGTATCTATTGATTGAAGTTGAGTTAAAATAAAATCAATTTTATCGAGTTCGTCTGTATTTTTAAGCTTTACTTGCTCATGAAAAAACTCAGTGCCCGCAAAAATAACTTTGTCGCGGTACCATGCATTTTCAAACCCATACTCTGCATCTTTTGCTGTGTCTTGGTAAATCACTGCTCTTACTTCTTCTGCATCAGGAAACTGAGCATCTAGCTCTTGCTTGAATTTATAGGCCGCTTTTAACCCCTTAACAATTGCTTGTGCTCTGTCGTAAGCGTCGCTGTCGTTAGTAGCGATAAAATCTGAGTAAATTTGTTCCGTCGACAAATTATAATGCGCAACCAAGTTTTGCATTACATTTGTTATTTCGCTTTGAAGGCTTGCAAGTAGCTCAATATTTTCCTTAAGTGCATCACAACTTAAATTATTGTTACCACTTTTTTGTAATTGAAGGCTCAACTGCTCCCAAATAACGGTTGTTAAAGGGGATATATTTCGAATATCTTCATCAGTCAAAGCCTCAATTGAGGGCGGAAATGACATTTGATACGCTTGTGTCACCTCTCCTAAATCCTCGTCAATTGCGCCAACAGGTACATCTACATACATAGTTGAATACGGCACACACAGCGCCTGCTCTTCTGTAAAATTAAAACTATAATTACCCGATTCTTCAGAGACTACAGAAGGTTCTGTTTGCTCGTCAAAAATACCATCGCCATCAATATCTAGCCATACTATTGCACCAGATACATAGCCATCAATAACCTTTCCAGTAAGAGAGATGGTGTTAACTTCTACTGGGTCTACCTTCACGGGGTCTGCATTGACTACTACAGACTCTGCAACGGGCTCTGCAACGCTCGCTTTATCATCGCCGCCACATCCAACAAGGCCTAGCGTAAACGCTAATGAAATAGCTAACTGACTTTTTTAAAAAACATACAAAGACTTCCTTTTTTGTACTTTAATTATTATTAAAAATCATATTGTTATAAATTAAATGAATTATTTTTATAAAAAATAAGTAATACCAATCTGCTTATATATGAGATCTATTTAACGTTAAGAAAATCACGCTAGAACGAGGCAAAAAATTTTTATCTAGTTGTTCTAAATAAAAAATTTTTAACGACGTTATAGTGCAATGTAGCTCAAAGATTTATGCAGATTGGTATAAATTTAAACAACAGAAATTTATTGAGTTTTTATGGGGGGATGGCAACAAGTTAACATGCCCTGTACCTATATCATTACATGGAATGTTAATTTAAGCACTTATATTTGTTAATTAACCTAAACCCTGGTTAATATATTCACTAAGGAATTGAATTATAATGATATTTAAGCTTTTTCTCTAGCCAGAAATTCTCAGTGGAAACAAGACGAATTTACGCTTCAATAGCTGGCCTATTGCAAGTAAATTCAACGCAGTTAGCGCTGAAAATAGCTGCTCGAGATAGATTTACTATCCAGAGTTCAGATTAATTAAGCACAACTAGAAGGAGCTGTTACTTTCTAATTCAGGCTATATGTACCTAAAGTTAGAGGTTTGCATAGTAGGTGGTTTTTGTAAACGAATGTGTTTTAAATGCAAAACCCCACATTAAGTACTACCTAACGTGGGGTTTTGTTATTCTCGAAAACGTAACAGCCCATCAATGGCTATAAAGTTATTATTAAAGAGCAAGCTCTTCTTTAGCACGAGATAAGTTGTGCGATACCATTGTGCTGTTAGATAATTTTGATGCTTCGTATAAATCAGCAAGTGCAGCAGTGTCGTTGTTCGCTTTTAAACGTGCAACACCACGATTGCTTAATGCGAATGACGTAAGTTGACGTACTTTAAATTTAGGGCCATCTGCGTCTTTTAAAAGCGCGATTGCTTGTGTACAAATTGTTTCAGCTTGCGCATAATTTTTTGACTTAACATTCAGTGCACAGCTGTTAAATGATTGCTCAAGTGGCTGTGGCGCTGTTGCAGTTTCAATAACCATTAATTTGTAATCACTTGCATCAGCTACTGCAGCAGCTGAACATGTTAATAGTGAGCTAAGAGCGATAGTTTTGATAAGTGTTTTCATGATTATATTCCTGTTATGCCAATTGTTTAAATTAGTGAGCTTTTTTAGCGTCAGGTAAATAGCTTAATAACAAGGCAAAAATTATGAAATATAGTCGTTCTATATAAGTAATTTTTAACGCAGTTAGTGAGTTATTTAATTCGCTAAAATGGTCATGTTTTAATAAAATTGGTATTAGTTAGCCGTGCTTGTTGCCGACAACTGAACTTTAGTGAATTAACACAAAACCGACAAACGATTAAAACAAACCTAATAAGTGAATAAAACTAACTTATAGACTTTAGTCTAATGCCAAATTACTAATTTACGACAATTGATATTTATAAAAACAACCAACGAAACTTAAACTTATTGAGTGCGTTCTAGTAACTTAACTATTTGGGCTACAACCATTTCTGGCTCGTCATTTTGCGGGTAGTGATAGCTCTTATTCGTTATTACTATTTCACCTCGAGGAAAGGCATTAGCCCACTTTGAATGTAAGTCGCCCCACATTTCACGTGCTTTGTCGGTAAAAAATAATACCGATGGACTTTTATATTTTTTAACTGAGGCTATAACAGTTACTGGTATATCAGCAATTTGTGGATAATCTGGTAGCGGGCGTTTTGCCCAAAAATCTAAATACTGATTCGACATTCCATTTTTCATATCGTCGAGCTTTATTGCTGCAATTTCTTTTTCAGCGCGTGACAAATCAATCGAGCGGATAATAACTACATCGTGCTCTTATATGCAAAAATCGATTTAATATAGTTAAAAATTTAGCCTCAAATTAATGCGCCACCCACTTTACAAAAAATAAACAATTCGATAACATAAAGGCTTGTTTTCTATACAGGTACGTAACTATGAAATTTTTAACTTCAACAACTATGTCTTTATTGTTCGCATTGCCATTTTTGGCATCTGCTGCTGGTGATAAAAAAGTAAAATGTGAAACAACAACAAATCAATTAGAATACTATTACGGATTAGCAAGTTGTAGTACATTTGATGGTCATTTTTTGAGTGAATATGTTTCTAAAAGTTATAGCCAATGGTATACAATAATTCAGGACAAATATGATAATGGTTCATGGAAAAACTACCGTTGTAGTAGTAACTTGCCTAATTCTGCATACGAAACAATATCAAATGAATCCTGTCAATATACTCCAAAAGCAAGTATCAACCGACATTATGTAGAAGAAAGTTACGATAGCAGAACAGATACCACATACTATGCTGCAGGGGTTATAGTTGCTCAATTTACATTTAGCGATAGAGATGGCGAGGTTCAAAAAGTAGAGAAATGGGTAAATGGCCAAAGTACAACCAAAAGTCATGTTGATATTACATCAGCCTCTGAAGTTAAATTAAAAGTAACTGATAACGATGGCAATGTAACAGAAACATCAACTACAGTTTACCCGCCTATGATGCAAACATGCTCTCGCGGAGGCCAACTCATCTTATGTGAAGGTAATTTTTAATTATTGTCTTTAACGTTTTCTCTGGTCATTACTGACACGTAAAGCCTGAGCTTAAGTCAGGCTTTACGTAATTTTAATATTTTCCAATATGGTTTCAAAAAATTGTACCCACTGTTCATAAATCATCACGGGTTTTGTGGGGCTTCTCATTATTTTCTACCTTCGTGAATATAGTTTATCCTATCTTATAAACCAGCAATCTTCTGTATAATCTGATTTATCTAGCACATTCATTATATAACCACTCTAACTTAGGCATCATTCAATCTCGTACGATAAACCAAAAAACACAAAAAAGCCCATATTAGGCGCTAACCTATTATGGGCTTTTTTACTCTCGCTATCTATATCATGCTTTTAATAAGCACTTTATAAAAAGACCTTATAGAGATAATTCTTCTTTAGCACGAGTTAAGTTGTGCGATACCATTGTGCTGTTAGATAATTTTGATGCTTCATATAAATCAGCAAGTGCAGCAGTGTCATTATTCGCTTTTAAACGTGCAACACCACGGTTGCTTAATGCGAATGACGTAAGTTGGCGAACTTTAAATCTAGGGCCATCTGCGTCTTTTAAAAGCGCGATTGCTTTAGTACAAATTGCTTCAGCTTGCGCATAATTTTTTGACTTAACATTCAGTGCACAGTTGTTAAATGATTGCTCAAGTGGCTGTGGCGCTGTCGCAGTTTCAATAACCATTAATTTGTAATCACTTGCATCAGCTACTGCAGCAGCTGAACATGTAAGTAGTGAGCTAAGAGCGATAGTTTTGATAAGTGTAAGTTTCATGGTCGTAGTCCTGTTGGTTAAGCCGTGCTTGTTGCCGACAACTGAACTTTAGTGAATTACCACAAAAACGACAAACGATTAAAACAAACCTAATAAGTGAAGAAAATTAACCTATAGACCTTAGTCTAATACGGTTAGCATTTTTCTATATATTTAAGTAGCTTACGCACCAACCCTTGTGTCTGAAATAGCTATCTTGCATTTTAGAACGTATATAATTATTTATGCTTTTATTTGGTCCGTTTTATTTTAAGCATCTTGCCTTAGCGTAATTGAATAACAATCAAAAAATTTATACATTTAATCACATACAATACTAAGTCATGTATTTATAATTTCGACTCTAGTAACTTTTCATCATTAATGAATTAACTGTTTTGAAACACACACTTCCCTTTTTTGTTTTTATAAGAGGAAATAAAAAGCGTGTGAAATACAGCTATTTCACACGCTTTTAAAAAATTATATTTAACGGATAGTTTTGGCTACTTTACCAATACTCAAACCCTGAATTAAAATAGAAAATACCACAACCGCATAAGTGAGAGCTAATAAAATATCGCGCTCGTTCCCATCAGGTAATTGCAATACCAATGCAACAGAAATACCACCACGCAAGCCACCCCAGGTTAAAACTTTCCATGCGCCAGATGGCAACTCTAATTGCTTATTAAATGTAGTGGTTATTATACCCACAACGATTAAACGTGCGAGTAAGGCGATTAAAATTGTTAAGCCACCAGCAATAAATAAATTACTCGAAAATGCAATCATGACGACTTCAAGCCCTATGAGTACAAATAAAATGGCATTTAAAATTTCGTCAATCAGCTCCCAAAATAAATCAACGTAATGGCGTGTTTTGTCGCTCATAGCCATACTACGACCATGATTACCCACCATTAACCCCATCATTACCATTGCAAGTGGGCCCGACAAATGCCAATGGCTTGCCAGTGCATAGCCACCAATAACGCCCGCTAAAGTAAGTAGTACTTCTTCTTGATAACTATCAATACTTTTGAGTAAGTAATATAAAATACCACCTAATACCAAACCAAAAACAATACCGCCACCCGCTTCAACCGCCAGCGTGTGCGCTACATAATAGGTTGTAGGAATATCACCACTTGATAAAACACCCAATAAAAGCACAAAAATAACCACGCCAATACCATCGTTAAATAACGATTCACCCGCAATCACGGTTTCAATACTTTTAGGCGCACCCGCAGATTGTAAAATTCCCATTACCGCAATAGGATCGGTTGGCGAAATTAATGCACCAAACAGTAAACACCAAATAAACGCTAAATCAAAACCAAACAAAGGAAGTACTAAATAAAGCGCGCCAGCAATAATAACCGTTGATAGCAACGTACCCACACAGGCTAAAATGCCTATTGGCAATTTATAGCGCCTTAAATCGCTAACATTTACGTGCAGCGCCCCAGCAAACAGCAGCATAGAGAGCATGCCATCGAGCAAAACTTCAGTAAAATCTAACTGATCGAGCAAGCTCACTTCGTAATCTATAAGATCATCAAACCCTAAAAAGCCCAAAAATATAGCGCCGATAGACAAAAGCATCGAAATAACCATAACGCCAATGGTTGTTGGCAAGCCAATAAAGCGATGGTTTACATAGGTGAGTAACGCGGTAATTGATAAAAATATCGCGCCAATTTCAAATATGGTTAAGCTGCTTGTAAGTTCCATTTTTATTAATCCGTAATATTAAATTAGTTATTATTTAGTAAGTCCGTAAACTTGTGTTGTTAAAACGCAAAAAAGCCATGTTAGGAGTAAACCTAACATGGCTTTTTTGTACTGTCGCTATTTTATATCATGCTTTAGTAAGCACTTTATTAATAAATCTTATAATGAAAGATCTTCTTTAGCGCGAGATAAGTTGTGCGATACCATTGTGCTGTTAGATAATTTTGATGCTTCATATAAATCAGCAAGTGCAGCAGTGTCGTTGTTCGCTTTTAAACGTGCAACACCACGATTGCTTAATGCAAACGATGTAAGTTGGCGTACTTTAAATTTAGGGCCATCTGCGTCTTTTAAAAGCGCGATTGCTTGTGTACAAATTGTTTCAGCTTCTGCATAATTTTTTGACTTAACATTCAGTGCACAGCTATTAAATGATTGCTCAAGTGGCTGTGGCGCTGTTGCAGTTTCAATAACCATTAATTTGTAATCACTTTGCTCAGCCATTGCAGCAGCTGAACATGTAAGTAGTGAGCTAAGAGCGATAGTTTTGATAAGAGTAAGTTTCATGGTCGTAGTCCTGTTGGTTAAGCCGTACTTGTTGCCGACAACTAAACTTTAGAGAATTAACACAAAACCGACAAACGATTAAAACAAACCTAATAAGTGAATAAATCTAACCTATAGACTTTAGTCTAATGCCAAATTACTAATTTATGAAAATTGATATTTATAAAAACAACCAACGAAACTTAAACTTATTGAGTGCGTTCAAGCAACTTCACTACTTGGGCTACAACCATTTCTGGCTCATCATTTTGCGGGTAGTGATAGCTCTTATTCGTTATTACTATTTCACCTCGAGGAAAGGCATTAGCCCACTTTGAATGTAAGTCGCCCCACATTTCACGTGCTTTGTCGGTAAAAAATAATACCGATGGACTTTTATATTTTTTAACTGAGGCTATAACAGTTACTGGTATATCAGCAATTTGTGGATAATCTGGTAGCGGGCGTTTTGCCCAAAAATCTAAATACTGATTCGACATTCCATTTTTCATATCGTCGAGCTTTATTGCTGCAATTTCTTTTTCAGCGCGTGACAAATCAATCCCGCGCATAATATCTACATCGTGTTCTGATCCAGGCTCAATCAACATCAACGCTTTAACCTGATTAGGGTATGTTGCAGCAAATACACGCGCAATATAAGCACCATAAGAGTGCGCAACATACACAACAGGCTCTTTTATTTTTAGTACTTGAAGAAGTAACAAAGCCTCAGCTGCATATTCCTCAGAGCTATAATTTTTCTTTATTTGTGCAGAGCCGCCATTACCAATACGAGAATACCGTATAACTCTAGCGTGTTGAATTAGGGATTCAAAAACCGGTTCCCAATCACTTAAACCAGCAGAGCCGCCCGCCTCAAGTAAAATAGTATGTTTACCTTTACCAGCTAGCTCGTATTCAACGTCAAAGCCATTTAATTGAACTTTAGCCAGTCCAGCTAAAGCGCTAGTAGATATGAAAAGTGAGTAGAGTAATGTTATTTTTAACTTTAATTTCATTGTATTAGGTAGATCTTTCTTTTATTAAATTAACTGATTTTTTAAGTTAGTACATGCCTTTAGTATCTGCCTTAGATATTCTTGGCTATTAACTCTGCTTTCAGCAAACCACCTTTAGTAAGTAACTTAGGAGCGAAACTTGGGTTACGTTTAGATTTGTAAGCATCAAGTATTAACTTAAGACCATGCGCTTCTAGCAATGAGATATTTACTTCAGTATCCATTTCGGCGGACTCAATAAAATCATCTGAAAAGCTGGGCGCGATTATCAACACTTGTGCAACTCGTTTACCCTGGTTTTCTGCGCGAGTTACATAGGCTTTTACTTGCCGCGACGTTGTTGAATATTTGGCGAAATCTCCATTTTTACAGGTTTTTGCTTCACCTATAATTATGTCGTTATCACTTAGTGAAATTACGATATCTGCTTTATCTTTAGCAGTATTTAAATCTTTACGAAGGTCTTCGTCGATATTTAGCTCTAGTAGTTCAAAAATTGCTTTTGTGACTTCTTCAAACTTAACACCAATATCAGCTTCTGTTACATCTGCACCAACTTCCCTAAGAGTATTGATATCACGACGCGCTAATGCGTCGTAATTTTCAATTAGTTTATCGGTCGCATTAGCAAAGCTTTCTAAAATAGCAAAACGCGCATTACCACGTTTAGATAGCCCCATACTATCTCGAACTTCTCTTACTTCATCATTTGAAAGTAAATATAAAATATCATGAGGTGTGATACTCAAGGCACGTAATTTTTCAGTATCTATTATTTCATTAGCTTCAAGCTCAAATGCTTCTTTAAGCACTACTTGCATTGTTGGAAAATGTTCTTCTAATGTTTTTAGAAGCTGCTTAAATCCACTAGCGCTGAGGGAATCAAACTCCTTTTCTGTTGCACCTGATAGCGATGATAGTATTAAACTAATACGCTCATCTAAAGTAGTGCCAAGTTTTTCAGTGTCAATTTCTAAGTCTTGAATTAACTGTTTTAAGCGCTCTTTACGTTGATTTTGATTATCTTCAAGACTGTGGATATCATCTGATAGTAATCTAGCTGCGCTAAGTCCTGAATGAATAATTGTTTGAATCTTATCAGTTCGGCTTACGCCTCTTATTTTACGACCATGCGCTTTAAGTGCATTTGAAAGCTCAGCGTCAGTAAGAGTTCTGAGGATTCTTAATATATATTTATCGGCTAAATCTTTCCCTTGAATTTCATTAAGTAAAGTTACTATTTCATCTGGAATGAACACTTCTTGGCGTTTTTTACTTATAAACAATAACCCCATATCCCTCAGGCTATTTAAAGCATCCAGCACTCCATTTTTAGGAATAACATCGACTAAATGCTCTACAGCAGCGCATTCATCTGTTGTTAAATTCAACTCATCTGCAAGCACATTCAGAATGCTGCGCTCATCGTCAGTTACTTTAGCATCGCGATTATTCTTTTCATCATTAAAGTATGCTTCTTTCATGCACGCATGATAAATTTTCAAGGCGCGATTTCTTTCTAAAATACTTTCAGCTGAATTTTGTTGGATATAATCTTTAAGCTCTTTTGAGAGCCTTGATAACTCAGCCCACTCTTTCTCATAAAGCGATTCAATCCAGCTAATTCGAGCAACTCCATTCCCGTCACGGCTCAAAATATTAACTAGCAAGTTGAGTTGTGCTGTACTCATTAATATTTGATCTTTTACAGAGCATTTAAAAAATCTCTGACGGTATGGAATAATTGGGTAATTTCGCTACCAGACGCATTTTTAATTTGACCGTCAATATTGTCTATTGTTTTAGCTAGTTTTTTATTATTCTTAGCAGCATCAGAACAAAGGCGGTCGAGACATGAAATAAATTTAGATTTTTCGACTTGGTTAACAATTGATAAAACTTGATTGAGTTTCATTTTTACAGAGTCCTTTCATATAATTTAGTTACAAATGTAACAGTTAATTTTATTTGCAGCAATAAAGCCCACTTTTGAATTACTTAATTAAGTATAGGTAAGCTCTAGCCCTCAAAATTCAAAATATCTAACTAACACCTCATTTATCAGACAAACCTATAAACTCCCTCGCCCATATGCCATAATCTAAATAATTCATTATTTTAGTAACTTGGCACGTATTTAGGCGCTTTAAAGTTAACTACTCAGGGTTTTCAGCATGGCATATCAAGAGCAAAATCAAGCAACAATCTATTGGCACGACTACGAGACTTGGGGGCAAGCCCTCAAAAGGATAAGCCGAGCCAATTTGCGGGTGTTCGTACCGATCTTGATTTAAATATTATTGGCGAACCGCTTATTGAATATTGTAAGCCGCAAGCGGATTACTTGCCTCACCCTGAGGCGTGTTTAATTACGGGTATTACGCCACAAGTGGCGATGAAAAAAGGCTTAGTTGAAGCTGAGTTTATAGCAAAAATTCATGCCGAATTTAGCGTGCCAAACACCTGTGTTGCCGGTTATAACAGTATTCGGTTTGATGACGAAGTAAGCCGTTATAGCTTTTACCGTAACTTTTACGACCCATACGAGCGTGAATACAAAAATAATAATAGTCGCTGGGATATTATTGATTTAGTACGCGCTTGTTACGCGCTGCGCCCTGAAGGCATTGAATGGCCGTTAAAAGAAGACGGTAGCCCAAGCTTTAAGCTAGAACATTTAACGGTAGCTAATGGTATTGAACACGCTGCAGCGCACGATGCGCTAAGCGACGTAACCGCCACTATTGCATTGGCTAAGCTAATAAAAGAAAAACAGCCAAAGCTATATAACTTCTTTTTTGGTTTGCGTGGCAAAAAAGCGCTCGCTGAATTGGTTGATGTATTTAACATGACGCCGCTGGTGCATACCACGTCGCGCATACCTGCAACACAAGGCTGTACAAGCTGGGTTGCACCAATGAGCTTTCATCCGGTAAATAAAAACGCGGTTATTTGTTTTGATTTAACCCAAAACCCGCAAGTACTCATTGATTTAAACGTAGAAGAGTTACGCAAACGTTTATACACCAAACGTGTAGATTTAGCCGAAGACGATTTACCTGTTGGCTTAAAACTAGTGCATTTAAACAAGTGCCCTATTTTAGCCCCAGCTAAAACATTATTGCCTGAAAACGCCGGCCGTCTTGGGATTGACCGCGAGCAATGCTTAGCTAACTTAGCTATTTTAAAAGCCAATACCGACCTTCGCGATAAAGTAACCGAAGTGTTTAACGAACAAGGCGATTACAGCGCAACTACTAACGTTGACTACTTACTTTACGATGGTTTTACAAGCCATGCCGATAAAGCTAAGTTTGCGATTATTCGTGATGCAAAACCAGATGAATTAGCTGGGTTGAAGTTAGACTTTGAAGATAAAAAGTTTAATACGTTGTTGTTTAGATACCGCGCCCGTAACTGGCCTGAAACGCTAAACCAGCAAGAACTTGATCAATGGCGCCAGTATTGCCAAAACAAGCTAATGCACGGGGAAGATCAACCGTCGATTAACGCGCAAGATTTTATGATCACCCTTGAAAACCTAGCGCATGAACATGACGACAGCGAAAAAATCTTACAATTTTAAAGGCGCTATATAACTACGCTCAAAGCATGTAATTCGGTGTAGACGCATATCTACACTTTGAGTGTAGACGTAGAGCTTGCTCACGTGAAAGGCGCAGCTTTTAATATCTTTGTCATTTTAAAAACTGTGTTTTTATACGCAAGCAAGCTTCGCGTCTACAAGTAAAACTCACCGCTGCACTTTGGCGGTAGACGTTGAGCTTGCTCACGTGAAAAGCGTAGCTTTTAATACCTTTACCTTTTTAAAAACTCCGTTTTTATACGCAAGCAAGCTTTGCGTCTACAAGTAAAACTCACAGCTACACTTTGGCGGTAGACGTCGAGCTTGCTCACGTGAAAAGCGTAGCTTTTAATACCTTTACCTTTTTAAAAACTACGTTTTTATACGCAAGCAAGCTTTGCGTATACAGCGTTACTTTTTATGCAGCGCTTCAATACGTGCTAGTAAGCTTGAGGTGTCGTATCTACCGCCACCAAGTGCTTGTACGTCGGCGTAATATTGATCGACCGTTGCGGTCATTGGTAAAGTAGCGCCGTTGTTTTTAGCTTCATCAAGTGCAATGCCTAAATCTTTGCGCATCCAATCGACGGCAAAACCAAACTCGTATTCACCCGCCCACATTGTTTTGTAGCGGTTTTCCATTTGCCACGAACCGGCTGCACCTTTAGAAATGGTTTCTATAACTTTTTCACCATCGAGTCCTGCTTGTTTGGCAAAATGTAAGCCTTCGGCTAACCCTTGTACTGCGCCCGCAATACAAATTTGATTAACCATTTTACAAAGTTGACCCGAGCCAACGCCGCCTAGTAATTGGCTAAAACGGCTGAACGCCGCCATAACTGGCTGCACTTTAGCAAATACGGCTTCACTGCCACCTGCCATAACCGTTAATACGCCGTTTTCGGCGCCAGCTTGTCCGCCCGATACTGGCGCATCTATAAAGTCGATATTTTGCAGAGCCGCTTTAGCAGCCACTTCGCGTGCTACTTCCGCTGAGGTTGTGGTGTGATCAACCAAAACAGTGTGTGGCAACATGCCCGCTAACACGCCGTCTTCGCCATACACTACTGAGCGTAAATCGTCATCGTTACCAACACACATAAATACGATGTCAGCATTGCTGGCAGCTTCGCGCGGAGTTGGTGCAAAGCTTCCTGAATGTTCTGCAGTCCACGCTTGTGCTTTAGCTTGAGTGCGGTTATAAACGCATACGCTGTGCCCTGCTTTTGCTAAATGCCCCGCCATTGGGTAACCCATTACGCCTAAACCTATAAATGCGACTTTCATTGACATAAAAATGACCTATTTAACTGATAACTTAGAAACTAGGCTTCGATTATGTCAATCGACTGGTAAAAAAGCGAATGAAAATCTTTATAAAATTTCCTTAATCGGAAATGTAAGTAGGTAACCTATGGATAGTATTTATCAATTTAATGCACCACTTTACAACAGCGAAAACTTTCCTCTTAGTAAGCTACAGGGAAAAACCATACTGATTGTTAATACAGCGAGTAAATGTAATTTTTCGGTGCAATTAAGTGCGCTTGAAAAGCTATATCAAGAATATAAAAGTAGCGGATTTACAATATTGGCATTTCCGTGTAATCAGTTTGGTCAAAATGAGCCACTTGATAATTTAGCCATTAGAGACTTTTACCAAGCCCAGTTTAATGTGTCGTTTGAGATATTTGGTAAAGTAATGGTAAATGGGCCAGAAACTCACCCGCTGTTTAATTATTTGAAATCACATACTCGGGGTATTTCACAAAATCGTGCTATTAAGTGGAACTTCACTAAATTTTTAATTAACTCGCAAGGTCAGCAGGTTGCTCGCTATGCGCCGCGCACTAAGCCCGAAACACTTAAACAAGTAATAGAAAGCAACCTACTGCAAGCAGCAAAGGTAAACACAGCAAAAAGTGATAAAAGAATATCGCCAAAAGCACCTATATTTACTTCGCTTAAAGCTTAAATTAGTAACAGGAGAACTAATTAGGCACGTTTTTATAAAGTAGTTTATTGTATTGATACTTATTAAGCGTCGGAGCTATTACAATGAACATTGCTTTTTTTAGTACTCAAAAGTACGAACTGCCTTTTTTCGAACAAAGTACACGCGATCACCTTGCTATAAAAATAACGTATTTTGAGCAAGCTCTGAGCGAACAAACGGCTATTTTAGCAAACGGGTTTGATGCCATATGCGTATTTGTTAACGACACCGTAAACGCCACGGTTATTGAACAACTGGCAAGCCAAGGCATAAATACTATTTTGCTACGTTGTGCAGGATTTAATAACGTTGATTTACCTGCAGCAAAAGCACATGAAATTAAAGTATTACGTGTTCCTGCTTACAGCCCTGAGGCCGTAGCCGAGCATTGTATTGCACTTATGCTAACGCTTAGCCGTAAAACCCATAAAGCGTATAACCGCGTACGCGAAGACAATTTTGATTTAAACGGATTGCTTGGTTTTAACTTGAACAATAAAACCGTGGGTATTGTAGGTTGCGGTAAAATTGGCCTTGCGCTGTGCAACATTTTAAATGGCTTTGGCGCTAAAGTATTAGTGTGCGACCCCTACGCACAACCTGGCAATTATACAATTACCGATATAGACACCTTACTTAGCCAAAGCGATGTGATTTCTTTACATTGCCCTTTAACGGAGCAAACTCATCATTTAATAGATGACGAGGCATTTAGTAAAATGAAAACCGGTGTAATGCTTATTAACACCTCTCGCGGTGCACTGCTTAACAGCAAAGCGTGTATAAACGCACTTAAAACTAAAAAATTAGGCTACTTGGGGCTCGACGTTTACGAGCAAGAGTCGGAGCTATTTTTTAAAAACCACAGTGACGAAATAAACCAAGACGATATATTCTCGCGCTTAGTGAGCTTTAAAAATGTTTTAGTAACAGGCCATCAGGGCTTTTTTACCCAAGAGGCACTCACCGAGATAGCAAACACAACCCTACTTAACGCGCTTGAAGTAAATGAAGGTAAACCTTTAACTAATGAGGTATTATAAAGACCTAGGCTTTACCTAAATATCCGGTACAAAAAAAGCGAATAAGGTGAGCCCTATTCGCTTTTTTGTTTAAAAATTCACTTTAAATAGAGCTTAACCAAAGGCAACGTTTGCAAATACTAAGGTCATTAATATTGGGCAAACAAAACGAATATACTGAGCAAACCAGTAATGTACGCCGGTTGTTGCTTGATGTAATTTATTACCACGCTGCCACATCCAACCTACCGTAATAAAGTAAAACAAGCCCATAAGCGGTAATTGGTATTGGGTAAATAGCATAATAACTAAGCCAAATAACCAATCAAAATTTAGTATAATTGCGCTTGCACACACAAGTACAACGGCGCTTACTGCCCATGTTGCTTTGGTGCGGCTAACGTTGTGATTTTCGACTAAAAACGCTACCGGTATTTCGGTGGTCGATATTGTTGACGTAACCGATGCGATAGACATTAATACAAAAAACAATAAACCAACTAATAAGCCAATTTCGCCCATGGTGCTAAATAGCTCAGGTAAAATAGCAAAAATAAGTTGCCCTTCGCCAATCAGTTTACCACCACTAAATACCTCTACACCGTTGTGCTGCGCCACATAAATAGCAGGAATAATAAGTAAGCCCGCTAAAAACGCGACACTGGTATCGAGTAAAGCAACACCTGCGGTGAGCTTTGGTAAATTAGCATCTGGTTGTAAGTACGAGCCGTAAATCATCATACAGCCTACACCTAACGAGAGCGAAAAGAACGCTTGCCCCATTGCGGCAATAATTAAATTAGGGTCGAGTATTTGGCTAAAATCAGGAATTAAATACGCAGCAAAGCCTTCGCTTGCGCCATCGAGTGTTGCAATGTAGGCAATCAAACCAACAAGCAATACGAGTAGCAGTGGCATTAAACGGCGCGACCAGGTTTCGATTCCCGATTTAACACCTTTTAAAATAATACTGGCAGTTAAAATAAGCATAAGCGGCGTAAATACAAAATTACGCAACACTGAGTCGCTATGTAAAAACTCGCTTGCGCCTGTAAACCCAAAAAAGGTGGTTATGGGTTCAATAGCGTATGAGAGCATCCACCCAGCTACTATTGAGTAAAAACTGAGCATAACAACTGCGCCCGCAAGGCCTATATAACCTGCCGCAGCACCAACCTTACGGTTAGTGTTTTGCCATGCATCGCCCAATGCTTTTACAGGATTAGCTTGTGCTTTGTGACCTAAATAAAGTTCGGTATACAGCGCAGGAAGCGCAAGTAAAAATATAACAATAAAGTAAACCAGTAAAAATGCACCGCCACCATGGTTGGCCGCTTGCGTAGGAAAACCCCAAATATTACCTAAACCCACTGCTGCGCCAGCAGCGGCTAAAACAAAACCAAGTCGGCTTTGAAACCCATCACGCACTTGTGCCATACATCTACAAATCTGTTATTATTTTGATTATTGTGAATTAAACCATATTTCATGCCAGCTGAGTAATAAAATTGTACCCAGCCTTTATTAGTGGCACTAACCGCTCACAATATCAGCGACTTCTTTTGCTTTAGGGCTTTTATGACTGAACACTATTTTAAAAACGCCTTGAGTATTACTTCAACTCAATTGGCAAATTTGTCTTTAGCGAGTAACAGCATTTTATTATTTAATGCTAAAACACTTGAGCTTAGTGACTTTAATTTGCCCGACTGCTTAAGCCCATTTGAATTAACTATTATAAACCGCCGTAAAAGCCCGCCAGCTAAGCAAGAGTATTTAGCTACGCGGTTATTGTTAAAACATCTTATTAAAGTAACGCAGCCGCAACATGCGCACGTAGCCCTTAATAAAATGAGTACCGAATTTGACGAGGCAAGCTCAAAGCTGCAAATACGCGTAAATGGTGATGTTATTAATACCTGTATTTCGCACTCGCATGGTTTGGTTGGCGTAGCGCTAAATTTTGATAAAAGTGAGTTTGGGTTTGATATTGAAAAAGTAAGCCTAAAGCGCCCGTTTGAAAAGCTCGCTAAGCATTTTTATCATAATGATGAAATTACACTTATCACTGTGCCTACTAATACCCAAGCCCAAGCAGATACGTTTTTTAGAATTTGGACATTAAAAGAGTCACTTGCTAAAGCCACCAGCCGCCCTATTGCAAAGTTACTTAGCCCCAATGTGTTTGACGAATTACATAGTGCAAAGCTGAGTGCTAGCAGTAATAGCATTACTGTAGCTGATAGCAGTGACAGCAATGTTTGTTTTGATGTAAGTGTGGTGCATAAAAAAAGCATCGACTGGCGATGCTTTTTATTAAATGATTTTGTTAATTAATTTTGTTAAGTAACTTTACTAGGTAATTTTACTAGGTGATTTTCCTGAATAACGATTACTTACGCAGCAAAATCATTTTCTAATAAACGGCTATGAATAGACTGTACTACGTTATCTGACTCAGTTTGCTCTACTAAAAAGCACAGGTTGTGCTTACTAGCACCGTGGCAAATTAATCGAATGTTAAAGTCTTTTAGTACACTCATTAAGTTCATTTCGTGTTGGCGTAATTGAATCTCAGAGCCAATAAGTGCCACCAATGTTAGGTTGTTTTCTACCGAAACATGGCAAAACTCTGCAAGCTTATCTAGGCATTCTTGGTCGAGTTCTGGGCGCGAGGCGTTTTGCGCGTTATCAAGGGTTATAGCTACGCTGATTTCTGATGTGGTTACCAGATCTACCGATATATTGTATTCACTTAATAGTGTAAATACGCGTGCTAAAAAGCCGCTTGCTAGTAGCATTTCTGGGCTTTTAAGCGTAAGCAATATTTGGTTTTTACGTTGCGTTACTGCGCGTATACCTGGTTGCTGCGATTTTTCGCGCTCAATCCATGTACCGCCACGCTCAGGCTCGCGGCTAGAGCCTACAAATACGTTAATGTGGCTACGGCTCGCTGGTAAAATAGTTGCTGGGTGTAATACTTTTGCGCCAAAGGTCGCCATTTCAGCGGCTTCGTCAAAACTTAAACGTGCAATAGGCGTCGCTTTTGCGCACAAACGCGGGTCGGTGCTAAAAATGCCCACTACGTCGGTCCAAATATGCACACTTTTAGCGTTAATCGCTTCAGCTAATAATGCAGCGCTGTAATCTGAACCACCACGTCCTAGCGTTGTGGTTTGACCATATTCGTCACTGCCAATAAAGCCCTGAGTCACAATTACTTGAGCGTCTAATAACGGGATTAAATGTTCTTTAGCGGCTTGCGCTGTGGCTGCAACATTTGGCGTTGCTTTACCAAATTGGCTGTCGGTTTTAAGCACCTTGCGCACATCAAAACGATCGGCATTTAAACCTTGTAAACGAAGTACCTGTGCAAACAAATACGACGATAAACGCTCACCAAAGCTAAGTAGCTCGTCGTGTTGCTGAACGGTTGTTAGTGACTCTTGAGCCAATGTTTGAAATGCTTTTAGGGTTTCGTTAAAGCCAACCGCTAAATCGGCATCTAGCGATAACTCATCTAAAATAGTTTGTTGAATAGCAAGCACGCCGTTTATGTGTTCTTGGCGCTCACTTGAAGTAATACTTGATTTACACAGTGCAACTAAGTGGTTAGTTACGCCGGCACTCGCGCTCACAGCAACAATACGTACGCTTTTATCTGCAACAATAATTTCGCTACAGCGATTCATCGCTTCAAAGTTTGCAACACTGGTTCCGCCAAATTTGGCAACGATGTAATCTGATTTTGCGCTTAACTCTGTTTTAGGCACTGTTTGTGGCGCTGATTGGGTAGTCATTTAGTCTCCTTTCGCGATATCCAAATCGCAATAAAACAAGAAGAACTTGGCAAAGGAATGCTTGAAGATAAGTCCACTGCCAGAAGCTCTCCACCTATATTGGTGACAGTTTTGAGGATTCAGCCCCATAAACCGAAAAACAATGACGACGTACCATTATTTTCCTCGGCGAGTACTTCCCTCCTTAATGATCATCGGCTTTCGTCGCCTAACATTAAGTACCTAAGTATCGCACCTCTTCTGAATGCTTTATTAACCAGTGGCTAATAAAACAAAACCCCACTAAGTAGCGGGGCTTTGAAAGTTATCGTTTAGACGTCTAGCTGTCAAGCATTTAATAATTTATGAGTTAAATAAAACTGCCCATGTAATACGAGCCCGCATATCCAACCGTGTAACAAATTAATAAATGCAGCGATAAACGCAAGTAGCTCATAAAGGTAAGTGCTTTAACTTTGCTCATGGCAATAATGCCCGCAGCCGAACCAATAATAAGCATTGAACCGCCCACGCCCGTTGCATACGTAAACGACAACCAATGTTGTTGGCTCATTACTATATCGGCTTTTAATAATGCAGCAGTAAGCGGTACGTTATCGACCCCTGCTGATAATATGCCCATTAAGTAGTTTGCGTATTCTGGTGCCATTACCGTGTATAAGTCGGTAAATTTACTCAACATACCTATTTCTTTAAGTGCGCCAACAAGCAGCAGTACACCTACAAAAAACAATAATGTGTCGTATTCTATATCGCGAACAAAATCGATTATGTCTTTGTTTATGTCTTTTTTGCGCATTAAAAATTGCGCCACTAAAAACATCACTGATAAGCCAAACAAAAAGGTTAATAGAGGCGGTACGCTGTAAATTACACTCAGCGTAAGTGTGCTCACTACGGTAGATAAAAATATAACAGCGATGGTAATGTCGGTTTTTTCAATGCGGGTTTTACCTGCACCAGCAAACCCAACACGCCCTTTCATACCTATAGACAGTAACGCGGCTAGCAACATAACGCTTGCAAGTGCTGGCGCTATAAGTAGTAATAAATGAGCAATGGTTACTTTGCCATCTAAAAATATCATTAGTGTGGTTACGTCACCTGTTATTAGCGATACCCCACCTGAGTTAACCCCAAACACAATAAGCGTGGCGTATTTAATGAGTTTTTTAGGTTCAAGTTTTAACGACATAACAACCGCGAGCGATATAAGCGTCGCTGTTACGTTATCTGAAATCGACGAAAACAAAAATGCAAAACCACCCACCAAAAACATGAGCTTTTTTTCGCTAATACTTTTTGGCATAACGCGGTGCACAATATTTTCTATAAACCCCTTTGAATTTAAGTACGCTACAAAGGTCATTGCAGCCATTAAAAACAGCCATAGCGAAGCAATTTCTAAAATATTTTCGTTTAAAAGGTGTTGAATCGTATCGGGGCTTTGCCCGTGTAAAGGGTATATAAAAAGAAGAATCCAGCAAAGCGTACCAAAAAACAGCGTGGTTTTAGCTTTATTGACATGGATTATATCTTCTATAACGATCAGTAAAAATGCAATCGCTATCAGGGTTAGAATAATCGAGGAAACCATGGTAGTTAAACAACCTTTGATATAGTTTTAAAGAACACACAAATAACATTCCATTTCATGTGCCTATTTTCGGCGCGAATTTTAGCACTGCCTCTATGCAAAAACTATTATTAAATGGTCTTAAAAACGAATACTATATACAGACAAGGTTAATTAAAAATACGTAATAATGAGTCTTTTAAAAGAACTCAATAATAAAATACTAGGATGTTGTAACCCCTTATGATCCCAGCTAAAAAGCTGCTAAACACCATAACCGAACATTGGGGTGTATTAGCGCTATTATTTAAACGTTTTAAAATGGCTGACTTTAGCCTAAAAGACGTACAAAACGCGATTAAGCAAAAGCAGCCTACGTGGTCAAACGAACGCATTTATAAAGAAACAAATCGTTTGTTAAACCAAGATATTTTAATTCCGCTGGCTAAATCTTCTCAACTTGAAATAAATCGTGCTATTGCCGACTTTGCTACTTTTTTACTGCAAGAAGAGCATTTAGGTTTAGCGCAAGAAATTAGCGTATTAGTCGACGACCTAGCTCGTTTAGGCAACCGCCTAGATAACGCTGGCGAAATAGAAGACTTTGACGACTTACGCCGCTACAGCCGCATTATGGATGATCGGGTGCGTAAAATAATGAAGCTCTATACGCACAACGAAAACGCTATTTTAAATATTGTTGAACAAGCTAAATCTAATAATGCGGTGCAATCGCTGCAAAAGCGTTATAAAGCGGTAATAGAAGCGTTTGACGAATACATAGAGCCCATGCTTGAAATGATTGATATTCGTGGTGAATTTCATGCGTGTTTTACCCTCATTGAAGAGCAAATAAGTAAGCAAATACTGCACATTGAGCGCTCAGGTAAAGCGTACAACGACAAACGTATGCTGGAGCAATTACGTACCCGTATACTCGAAATGCATTTAGTAGGTAGAGAAAGCTTGCGTAAAAGTGCCGACATGCTTATGCCGCTGCGCGAAGAGTTACGCCGTAATAACTTAATTACTCGCCAAGCAGCCAAAGTACTTGGGCTTGTGCGCAAAAATGGCGTAGACAACATGCTAAGTGCGGTGCAGCCACATTTTGTGAGCGACGCACAGCGATATTCGCTTGGTCAGCAACGCCATATTGTGGCTTATATGGCAAGCTTGGTTGAATTTGAACACGAAGAATACCAATTGCCAGATCAACAAAACGTGCCTGCATTTGTTACGCCTAATATTCCTGACTACAACGATGTTAAAACCAGCTTTGCTAAGCGCTTTAATAAAAAACGCAAAAAGCCACAGCCCTTGCTGCAATTTTTAGACGAAAGCTACCCAGATCTCGATGCCGACGAAATGCTATTTTTGTATCAAAAATTAGTCAGCGACAGCGATATTAAAATAATTCAAAGCGATGAAAAAGCCCGCGTAAAAATTGCCGGTCAGCACTTTTCTTTATATCCATTTAATTCAGAGCCTCAGCCAGATCCAAAGGCAGGTAAATAAACCATGACACACATAAACTTAGACGAGCTAACCCATCTACAAGCCATTAATAAAAAATTAGTAGCGGGTTATCACATTTGCGAGCAAGACAACGTAATGTGGCAAGAGCTTGACCAACACATAGAAAACTACACCGCCCTATTTACCGCCCTGGGTAACGATTTAAAACACGACAGTCGTGGCTTTTATTACTTTGGTAGCGACGAAAGTACACCCAATATGGGCAAAATATCTCGCGCTATCGCGCTCACTATTTACATTTTAATTGAGCACTACGCCAATACGGGTAAAGACCCAATGCGCGCATTGTTTGACGACGTAAACGATTTAGAGCTTATGCAAACGCTGGTGCAAATTAACAAACATTTGTTTGATCAGCTTGAGATATTTTCGGGATCTGATTTGCGCAAAGACGTTTACCTGCGCATGGTGCGCCTAGGTTTAGCCCGTGAAGTAGAAGGCGGCTTTATGCTACAAGCGCCAATTCACCGCTATATAGATGCATTAATGGAAGTAAACGAAGAAACCTATATTACAGAGGACGAGGAATGAAAAATCTATACGGACTGAGTAAACTCGCCCTACTTAACACCGCAGGCTATGCAAAATGTGTGATCCCGCTTGATAAAAGCAGCTCTATTTGCGCGCCCAATAACACAGGTAAAAGCTCGGTTATTAACGCTCTGCAGTTTCCGCTTATTAACGATTTGCGCTTAACCGAATGGGACGGACACGATTTAGATGAAACCCGTAAGTTTTATTTTTCATCAGATCAGTCGTACATTTTACTAGAAGCTAACTTGCCTCATGGCTCGGTAGTAATAGGCGTTGCGGGACTTGGTAAAATTGCCGGTTACGCGCATCAGTACTTTTGTTATCAAGGAAAGCTTGATTTAGAGCAGTACACGCAAGGTAAAACTATTATTAAATTTACCAAGCTGTTCAACCATTTAAAATCGCTTAACTACAACCCTATTGAGTTAAAAGCACAAGAGCTAAACGCGCTACTTACTGGCGGCGCAACCCCATTTGACGGCGACATTAACTTAAAAATGATCCCGCTTAATAATGTGCAAGACTCCTCTATTTATAAAGAAATATTTAGACGTATTCTTAACTTACACAAATTAGGCGCAAGCGACGTAAAACGCTTTATGTTACGCGTGTTTGAACGTCATATGTCGAACTCTAAAGTCGACTTTTATGAAGTATGGCGTCGCTCGTTTGATAAAGTAAATCGCTCAAAACGCGAATTAAAAGCCCTTGAGTCAATGCAAGAGCCAATAGCAGCGCTTGAATCAATGCTTGAAAACCAAACCGTGCTTAAAGGTAAATTAGCCGCATACGCACCTAAAATTGACCAAGCACTGATTGATTTTGATACCTATCAAGAATCGCAACTTAATGAGCTGGGTATAGCGCTTGAAGATATAGAGCACGAAAAACACGAGTTTGAGCAAAAGCAAAGCCTATACGTACAGCAATCGCGCGACATAGAGCGTAGACAAACTCAAATTGAGCAGTGGTTTTTAGATTACGATGCGCTTAAAAGCGAGTTTGAACTAGTAAATAAAGCCACGCTTAAAACCAGCCTGACTCAGTTAAAGCAAGATTACGAGTCGCTTTCGCACTCTATAACCAGCGCACAAGGGCAAAGCCTACACACGCTTGACTACCGCATTAGCGAAACACAAAAACAAATTAAGAGCTTAAAGCTGCAACTTAAAAATCTTGAGTTTAATTTGTTTACCCGCATGCGCGAAGACCTCTCTTTAAAAGAAGTAGAGGAAATATCGCGGATTTTAAATCCTGATATTCTCTCGTTTGCGACCACCACTAATGGCGATATAACCATTGATGACGAAGACGCCTTTGGTGAGTTTTTATCGCTATTAAGTGAAAACGTTAAAGGCGGCGTATTAACGCTACCAGGTGCGAGCATTAAGCTTAAAAAGCTCTCGCCTGTGCAAATGCAAAGCGGCGAAAACAAAGAGCAATTAACCGCTCAGCTCAGTGCACTTGAGCATTCACTTAAAGAGTTTAAGCAACAACGCGATGTTGCTGCAAACGTTGCCGACAAGCAAAAAGAAAAAGACGCGTTATACGATGAGCTTATGAGCGCAGAGAGCGCGCTAAAACGCTTAGAGCAGTTTGAGGTAATGCAGCAGTCGGTTGAAGCGCAAGCCATGCTAAAAGAGCAGTTATTAGCTGAGCGCGAACAAGTTGACGACTACCTACAAGATATTCAAAAAAATAGTGGTTCAATTGCCGATCGCCGCTCGTTAATTAAATCGAAACAAGAGCAAATTAATCGCCAAACTGAGCGCCTGCGCCAAGTTAAAAGCGAGCGAATTGACCACACCCTTGACTTATACAGCGGCAAAGTAACCCCGTATATGATTGATATTACGGTCGACTTTGATAACTTAAGCGATCTTGTTCATCATTTTAATAAAGACTGCCAAGAGCTGCGTAATTTTGACATAAACGTGCGTAACACCTATTTGCATGTATATAACGCGGGTATTACTAAATTCGACAACGAAAACGACGAATATACTAAATACCAAAAGCTAATAAGCGCCTTTCATAATATTGATAACGAACGCGATGCTGTTGAACGCCAAGCGCGTGTTGCACTTACCGAAGTGGCCGCAACTATTAAAGGCTTGCGAGAAGATTTAGACCGCCTTCGCCGTGAAATGAACAGCTTTAATAAAGGCATAAGCCAGCACCGAATTTCAAACCTGCAAGCGTTTAAAATTAACGTCATACCGCGCAAAATGCTGGTTGATAGTATAGATACCATTATCAGTACGTCGCATCAGTTTGAGCAAGGTGACACGCTTGATTTACTTAGCCAAGAACCGTACAGCGAAAATGCGGTAAACGAAGCGAAAGATCACTTAATTAAACTCGCCTCAGATAAAGCGGGTTTAACACTTACCGATTTATTTGATATTCGATTTGAAGTGGTTAACCGCGCAGGTGAAACAGAGCACTTTGAAAAAATAGATTCGGCGGGTTCAAACGGCACACGTATTACGATTAAGTTATTGTGTGGCATGTTGTTTATTCGTTACTTATTGAGTGACCAGGAACAAAACCTATACCGTATACCTATTTATATAGATGAAGCGGCCGACATTGACCCACAAAATCAAAAAGCAATCATAGAAACCGCACTAAGCTTTGGTTTTGTGCCTATATTTGCCTCAGTTAAGCCACAAATAAGTTGTGACTACATTGTGCCTATTCGCTCGGTAAAAGACGGTGCACAAAACTGGGTAGATGAAAAAGATTGGATTGAAGTTGAACATTAGCTAATAAACAACGACTAATTAACATAGGTTAATTAGTCGTTCAGCCCTCTTGTTTAGACTAATATTTAGGACGTTTAAATAATACACATTCAAACAATATGTGTTATTTTAAATTAATGCATTTTATTGGAGCAAACGTAATGAAAAATATACTTATTGTTGCAGCGCTAGCACTTCTTACAGCCTGTACACAAACCCCAGATTGGGATTACGATAAATCAGCCAACTTTAGTAATTTTAAAACATTTGCTTGGGTAGAAAACGCCAGCCTAACTAAAGACACAAATAACTATCAAATTAATGGCCTAATGGAAAAACGTGTTCGCACTGCCGTTAACGCTGAGCTGAGCCAAACACTAGGTATGAGATTAGTTGATGCAGCAAATGCTGATGTACTTGTTAACTATCATGCATCGGTAGACAAAGAACTTGAAGTAGATAACTTCAATATAAACTACCGCCCGCATTGGGGTTATTGGGGTACTGGTTTTCAACGCGATACAACTGCGCGTGAATACGAAGTGGGTACACTGATTATTGATATTGTAGACCGTGAATCTAACCAGCTAGTATGGCGCGGCGCAAAAGAAGGTCGATTAAAGAAAAACCAATCGCCAGAACAACGTGAAGCATCAATTAATAAAACAGTCAGCGAAATTTTAAGTAACTTCCCGCCGCAAAAACAGCTGTAAATTAAAATTAGCTATAAGTAAATTTTAAAAAAAGCTCACAGTACGTGAGCTTTTTTGTAGGTGTGTATTTTTGGGCTTACAGACTTAAGTAATTACGAGCTACGCTCGTCACGTCAGCAAGCTGCACGTCTACAAAAACACCGATTAATCTTTACCTGTAAACGCTGAGCTTTATTTTACCTGTAGGCGCTAAGCTTGCTTGCGCGAGAAGCGATAGCTTCTAATTACTTATATTTATAGCGCTATATTCCATCTTAAATTACGAGCTGCGCCCGTCACGTCAGCAAGCTGCACGTCTACAAAAAAACACCGTGTCAAACTTTACCTGTAGACGCTAAGCTTGCCTGCGCGAGAAGCGATAGCTTCTAATTACTTACTTTTTATAGCGCTGTATTCCATCTTAAATTACGAGCTGCGCTCGTCACGTCAGCAAGCTGCACGTCTACAAAAAAACACCGTGTCAAACTTTACCTGTAGGCGCTAAGCTTGCTTGCGCGAGAAGCGGTAGCTTCTAATTACTTTATAGCGCTATATTCCATCTTAAATTACGAGCTGCGCTCGTTACGTCAACAAGCTACACGTCTACAAAAAACACCGCGTTAAATTTACGATTTATACTTATGCAATAACTCAAGCGGTATATGGCAATAGTCATCAGGGTGATTAGTTAGTCGGTCTTGATGCTCAGGATCGCTTGGCACGTAGTTAGTTAACAGCTCTACCCCTACCACAATTTTATCGGCATCACTGCGCTTGTTTATATAATTGCTTGCTGCATCTAAATGGCTTTGGTTTTTGCTGTAAATAGCAGTGCGGTATTTAGGGCCTACGCCATCCCCTTGTTTATTAATGCTATACGGGTCAATAATTTCAAAAAAGTAGTCATACAGCTTATTTAGGCTAACGACTTTTAAATCAAAAATGACCTTTACGCATTCGGCATAACCATCGTATTCGCCGTCAGTGGTTTTGCTTGTACCATTAGCGCGCCCTGCTTCAGTACTTATTACGCCTGGTAAGTGCTTTAAAAACTCTTGTACGCCCCACAGGCAGCCACCAGCAAAGTAAATAGTATTATATTCTTTAGTATCCATTATAAATGTTACCTAATAAGTAATTATACCGATTGCATTAAAATAGTGTTCTATTATAGCGCCAAGAAAATAGCGCAATAACAAGGCGAAAATTATGACATATAGTTGTTCTATATAAATAATTTTTAACGCAGTGAGTGCGCTATTTAATACGATAGAATGACCATGTTTTTAATAAAGTCGGTATTACGTAAATGGTTATCAAATGCAGTTATTAGCAAATTAGTGTACAATCGCGCACAAAATGACTGCTGTTACATTTAGTTATTTTATCATGCTCAAATATAAGCTTTGAAATTAATTGTAACCGCAGCTACAAATAAAAATGATGAGAAACACATGAATCGCACACCACACATTATAATACCTGCAATATTATGCAGCGTTACTGCATTTGCTAATGCTAATACGCTATCTGATGAGTCGGCAATCGAGAAAATAACGGTTGAGGCCTCACCCACTGCAAATAAGTTGCCTGTAGGTACATTCGACTCGCCTATTTCTAATTTAGAATATGACCCTCGTGTTGACCTTCAATCGCGTAATATGGCTGAGGCGCAGGCTGATGTAACTATACGCGGCGGTATTTTCGAAAACACCGGTTTTAGAGTAGGAAGCGCTACCCTGCTTGACCCGCAATCTGGTCATTATTTTGCTGAAATCCCCATTGCACCGCAAATGCTAAGCGGCCCAGATGTTTTAACCGGTGCCGATAACGCACTTTACGGTATGAATAGCTCTGTAGGTACGGTTTCATTTGGTTGGAAACCAATTATTACAGGCGGCAGTATATCGCTTGGTACTGGCACAAATGACTTTAATCTTCAAAGCATTCATGCTGCTAAAAACACACAACTTGATAGTTTAACTAACTATACTCTGGGCTTTGAAGGTGAGTATTCTCACTCGCAAAGTGATGGAACCATTGATAATGGTGACCATGACTTTTCGCGCGCCTCAGCTCGCGTGCAATTAGCAAGCGAGGACAGCCAAACCGATTTATTTTATGGCTCGCAAGATAAGTTTTTTGGCTGGCCTAACTTGTACACCCCTTTTGGCGTTAACGAAACTGAAGATTTAGAAACCCGCCTTTGGATGCTTAATCACAAGCAAAGCTACGCTGATAACAGTAACTTTGAAGTATCGGCGTATTATCGTACCCATGACGATCACTATATTTACTCGCGCGAAAATCCTAGTGCATTTGAAGCTTTTCATAAAAGCGACGTTAAATCGCTTGGACTTTCGGGTCGCCATGCACAAAGCGATGCACTGGCAATAAATTACTCAGCACAATTTATTGATGACTCGATTGAATCAACAACACTTGAAAACAACTTTACCTCACGAAAGTATTATAAATTAAGCGTATTGCCTGAATACCAAATGGTGCTTGAGGATAATAAACAACTTACATTTCGTTTAGGTGCTGCGTTTGACGATACAAATAGAGACGACTCTGAACTGTCACTCATTGGTGATGTAACGCTAAATACACAAAACAGCGAAGGTTTTGAGCGCACGTTTTATTTATCTTATGCACAAGCAAGCCAAGTTGCAGGCTATACCGCCATTGGCGGCAGTGATTCTGGTGGATTATTTAGAAGTAATTACAACCTTAAGCGCGAAACCACTTCAAACTTGGAGCTAGGTTTATTACTTGAAGAACAAAGCTGGCAGTTAAACTCGGCTATTTTTTATCGCAAAGATAATAACTTAACCGATTGGACCTTTAACTTTGATTCAACTTCAGCGCGCTTTGCAAACCCAGTTGATATTGATACTGCAGGGGTTGAATTTTTAGCGACTAAGCACTTTGATACAGCAAAACTTATAGCAAGCTACACCTATTTACATAAATCAGAAAACTACGGCGTAGCCGATATTGATGCCAGTTTTTACGCGTTAAACTTTCCTGATCACCGTTTAACACTTGGCGCTGTTTACAACCCAACTGATATTTTAGAATTTAGAATAGATAACGAATGGCGTACACAACACAAAAATGCACTTAGAAACGGCAATGACAACGCGTTATTTACCCAGCTAACGCTTAAAATAACGCCGCCACAGTTGAGTAATTTATTTATCACCTTAGCAGCAGATAACTTATGGGATGAGTCGTTTGAAGAAATACCAGGTACACCTGGGCGCGGTGAGCAATATACGTTAAGCGCAACGTATAGTTGGTAACCATTAACGTAAGCAAGCTTCACGTCTACAAAACAACCACAAACCTACACCTTGGCGGTAGACGTAGAGCTTGCTCGCGTGAAAAGCGCAGCTTTTAATTATTTAGAGTCCAGCGACTTTTACCGTCTTTGTGAACCTTATTGACGGGCAATGCCCGTTACGTAAGCAAGCTTTACGTCTGCAAAAACAGACACAAACCTCCACTTTGGCAGTAGACGCAGAGCTTGCTCGCGTGAAAAGCGCAGCTTTTAATTATTTAGAGTCCAGCGACTTTTACCGTCTTTGTGAACCTTATTGACAGGCAATGCCCGTTACGTAAGCAAGCTTTACGTCTGCAAAAACAGACACAAACCTCCACTTTGGCAGTAGACGCAGAGCTTGCTCGCGTGAAAAGCGCAGCTTTAATTACTTAGATTCCAGCGACTTTTACCGTCTTTGTGAACCTTATTGACGGGCAATGCCCGTTACGTAAGCAAGCTTTACGTCTGCAAAAACAGACACAAACCTCCACTTTGGCAGTAGACGCAGAGCTTGCTCGCGTGAAAAGCGCAGCTTTTAATTACTTAGATTCCAGCGACTTTTACCGTCTTTGTGAACCTTATTGACGGGCAATGCCCGTTACGTAAGCAAGCTTTACGTCTGCAAAAACAGACACAAACCTCCACTTTGGCAGTAGACGCAGAGCTTGCTCGCGTGAAAAGCGCAGCTTTTAATTATTTAGAGTCCAGCGACTTTTACCGTCTTTGTGAACCTTATTGACAGGCAATGCCCGTAACGTAAGCAAGCTTTACGTCTGCAAAAACAGACACAAACCTACACTTTGGCGGTAGACGCAGAGCTTGCTCGCGTGAAAAGCGCAGCTTTAATTACTTAAAATAAATACTCACTAATAGATAAGTGTAAATAGATGTGTATTAAAAATGAGGATTAAGTGAGCTCTTCGAGCTCTGTAATAAGCGCTAGGGCTTGCGCGTTTGTTGACCCGCACACATCAAACGTGGCGCTAAAATCGCTACACACTTTAGGCCGACTTTCATCACCAAATAACTTACATAAATTACGTTCGTCCAGCTGAATACAGCGCTCTCCGGCTTTTTTACCATTTGGCATACCTGGAATAGGCGAACTAATACTTGGCGCAATACAACATGCGCCGCAGCCTAGTCTGCAACTAATAGATTCGGTTTTCATAATTTCCTCTGAATAAAAAACACTTACTTTAATTTCTTTTTAGGAACTTAATTAGTCGCATAGCGAGTTGTAACACACATATGTAATGCTTTGTTACATCTTAAAACAGCTTGTAAACACTTTATTGCGTATTATTGCTCTGTCACCACCAATTATGAAGGAATGCCTTGTGGCTACTACAAAACAAATAATACTCCCAATCGCTGTTTTAGCAGGCGGCATTGCGCTAGCTATAGCCTTTAAGATGATGAAACAGCCACCTGAAGAAAAGCCAGAGCAAGATTTACGTCCTTTAGTAGCAACACAAAGCGTACTTTTAGATTCTATAACGCTCGATGTTAAATCGTACGGCATTGTTAAACCCAAGTATCGTACCGAGCTAATAGCACAAGTTAGCGGGCAAGTTATTTCGGTATCGGATCAATTTGTTGAAGGCGCGTTTGTAAAGCAAGGCGATATTTTAGCACGAATTGATGCAAATGATTACGAGGCAGACTTTATTGAAGCGCAAGCAGGTTTAGCACAAGCAAGCTCAGCACTTGAAATAGAACGCGCACAAGCACATGTAGCGAAAGCTGAGTGGGAGCGTATTAAGTCAGACTCAAGCGACGCTATTGCCTCAGAACTTTATTTACGTAAACCACAACTGGCCGAAAAACTAGCGCGTTACCGCTCTGCTCAAGCAAGTGTTAAACGTGCTAGCCGCAATCTTGAACGTACTTATATTAAAGCCCCTTATGATGCCATTATTAATGAGCGCACAATTAGCTTGGGGTCAGTAGTAAACCCAGGTAATAGTTTTGGCGCACTAAGCGCAACCTCAGTTGCAGAGGTACGTTTACCGGTTGCCGATCAAGAACTGCAATATTTAAAAAATGGCGGCGTAGGCTCAAATGTTACATTTAACGCAGAATACGCAGGTAAACAAACAATGTGGCAAGCCAAAGTAATTCGCACCGAAGGTGTGGTTGATCAAACAAGCCGTATGAGCTATTTGGTTGCACAACTTGCAACACCTTATGGCGACAAAACACGCCCTCTTCGTTTTGGTTCGTACATTAATGCTACCATTGAAGGTCGCCCGCTTGATAACGCAATTATTGTTGCGCACCACTTAGTTAAAGATAATAAAATTGTCATTTTAAATGACGATTTAACATTGTCGTTTAAAACCCTCAATATTATACGCGAGCAAAACGGCATGATTATAGCCAGCCAAGGGTTAAACAATGGCGAGCAAATTGTTACCTCAGCGCTTGAATACCCAGCTGAAGGTATGGCAGTAAAAGTTGAAGATATCGCGCCTGATAAAACTGATGTAACTCAACTTGCGCTGAAAGAGGAATAATCATGAACACTCGTGAAACAGGGTTAATAGCATGGTTTGCCCGAAATCCCGTTGCAGCCAACCTACTAATGATATTTATATTAGTGGGCGGTGTTTTAATGGCGATGACTATTCGCAAACAAATGTTCCCACAGTTTGAAAGCAACTGGATAAGCGTACAAGCAGTTTACCCAGGTGCAGCCCCGCAAGAGGTTGAAGAAGGCATAACCATAAAAGTTGAGGAAAACCTCGAAGGCATTGAAGGCATTAAACGCCTAATTACTTACTCTAACCGTGGTTTTTCACAAGCCTGGATTGAAATAGAAGAACAATACAACCCACAAGAAGTACTTGATGAAATTAAAGTACAAGTTGATTCAATAAACACCTTTCCTGCAGGGATGGAACGCCCTGTTGTTCGCCGCGATAAGTTTGAGCAAGAAGTAATGATACTCGCGCTTTACGGCGACATGAGTAACTACCAGTTAAAAGAGCTTGGTAACGATATAAAAGACGAGCTACAAGCACTGCCTCACGTGAATCTTGTTAATTTTAACGGCGGCTTAGAATACGAAATTGGTATAGAAGTCAGCCCCGATAAACTGCGCGAATATGGCTTAACATTTAGAGATATTGCAGGGGCTGTACAAAACTTTTCGGCCAATATGTCGGCGGGGCAAATACGCTCTGAAAATGGTTATATTTCGATGCGTGTTGAAAAACAAGCCTACCGTGGCTTTGAGTTTGAAAAACTCCCCTTATTACCCTTGCTGATGGTGCACAAATTTATTTAGGCGATGTTGCAACTATTAATGATGGCTTTGAAGAAGGTCTACAATATTCAAAATATAATGGTAAAAATTCACTCTCGTTTGAAGTTAACGCATCAAAAGATCAAGATATTACCGATGTAGCAAAAGTCCTTAAAAGTTACATGGCAACTAAAGAGCCACTTTTACCAGCAGGTGTTAAGCTCTCTCCTATTGTTGATTTAACTTACTACCTTGAAGGTCGACTCGATATGATGGTCGATAACATGATTTGGGGTGGCTTGTTAGTAATGATAGTGCTGGCACTATTTTTACCGCTACGCTTAGCATTTTGGGTAATGATGGGCTTACCGGTGTCTTTTCTGGGCGCCTTTTTGTTTATGCCTATTGGCTTTTTAGATGTAACAATTAACCTAGCCTCTCTTTTCGCCTTTATACTTGTACTCGGGATTGTTGTTGATGACGCCATAGTTGTGGGCGAGTCAGCCAGTGCCGAAATAGAAAAATACGGTCACACACTTGATAACGTTGTACGCGGTGTAAAACGCGTTGCGATGCCAGCAACCTTTGGTGTACTAACGACTATTGCGGCATTTTTACCTCAAACACTCGCAACCGGCCCTGGCGCTGCTTTTTCTAAGGCAATTGGTGGCGTTATTATTTTATGTTTGATTTTTTCACTCATTGAATCAAAACTTATTTTGCCTGCACATATTGCAGCAATGAACCCACGTAAACCAAATCCTAAAAACCTATTACACCGCTTACGTATGGTGATTGATAGCAGCTTAAAAAGCTTTGTGAATAACTACTACCTTCCTTTTGTTGGCCGCTGTATTCATTATCGCTATACAGTGATTGTCGGCTTTATGTGTTTGCTTATTGTAAGCGCAGGTATGTTTGCAGGTGGTTTAGTTAAGTTTGTACCAAACCCTAAAATACCGCACGACTTTCCGCGTATTGATATAGAAATGAACCTTGCCTCATCTGAGCAAGCAACGCTTGAAACCGCACGTAAAATAGAAAGCGTGTTGTTACAGGTCGATCAGCAACTACAAGAGCAATACGGTAAACCGATGATCCGCGATTTATCAGTAAGTCTGCGCGGGCGAACGCAAGCAAATATTATGGCCATTTTGGTAGAGCCTGATTTACGCCCTATCGATACCTTTGCCCTAAGTGCATTATGGCGTGAGCAAATGCCCGCTCTACCCGGCATTAAAACCATGACCATTCAAGACAGTATAATGAATGGCGGTCGAGATGATGGCGACGTTAGCTTTAAACTTGAAGGCAAAAATGCTGACGAGCTAAAAGAAGTGGCTGGTAAATTAAAAGCCAAATTACAAACAATGGAAGGCGTTGGCGACGTAAACGATTCAATGCAAAGCGCTACCGACGAAGTGCAACTTGATTTAAAACCACTCGCTTACAGCATGGGTTTAACGCTTGCTGATGTAGCGTCGCAAGTTAGCTTTAGTTACTACGGCTTAGAAGCGCAGCGAATATTGCGTGAAGGCGAAGAAATTAAAGTCATGATCCGCTATCCAGAAGACGAACGTAACTCAATAAGTGACATAGCAAGTGTGCGTATTATTACACCTTCTGGCGCTGAAGTACCGCTAAGTGAAGTAGCCGAAGTTAAGCTGGTTGACGGTGTAAACCGTATTCGCCGAGAAAACTCTAAACGCACTGTAAACGTATGGGCTGCGGTAAATACCGACAAAGCCGAACCATTTGCGATAGCTGAGGAAATTCGTGATGAATACTTACCAACATTACTTAAGAGCTACCCTGGCGTTACAAGTGATGTAGCTGGGCGCATTCAAGAAGAGATGGATAGCGCTTCAGAGCAGCTTCGTGATTTTGGTATATCAATGATGATTATATTTGCCTTGTTAGCCATTCCGCTTCGCTCTTACTCGCAGCCACTTATTATAATGTCGGTTATTCCGTTTGGTGTAGTGGGCGCGATGTTTGGGCATATGATTTTAGGTATGACTATGAGCAGCTTATCTATGTTTGGCATTATTGCTGTAGCGGGTGTGGTCGTAAATGACTCCCTCGTTATGGTTGATTTTGTAAACAAAGCCCGCGCCGAAGGTGTTGCAATTAAAGATGCAGTAGTACAAGCCGGTGCTCGTCGCTTTAGAGCAATACTACTCACCTCAATCACTACCTTTATTGGTGTAATGCCAATTATTTTTGAAACGAGTTTACAAGCTAAAATTGTTATCCCAATGGCTGTATCACTTGCTTTTGGTGTGTTATTTGCCACAGTAATTACACTGATACTTATACCGTGCCAGTATGTTGCACTAGAAGATGCTAAACGATTAGTACGTAAAATGCGTGGCAAGCCGCCACTAGTAGATGCCCAACCAGTGCCTACAAATAGCTAAATTAAGTAACATCCCAACCAAAAAAGCTCGGCATATTATGCCGAGCTTTTTATTTTTAGCTTAAAGGTAATACTCGCCTATTTGCTAAGACTGTCTCTACTACCCATTGTTTAACAAGCAGGATTTATTAACAATCCTAATAATTGAGAGAAATATTGCTCGTTTTTTATCCCTAATACGTTATGGTATTTAAATAATAAATAGACATAATAAAGTTAAGGAACAGCCATGAATACATCTCCCTCTGATCACATTCCTCAAGAAGCCTTTGATTGGTATGACGAATACGCCCACGGTTTAATGGACCGACGTACTTTTATGAAGAAACTCGGTGGCCTTGCTGCTCTTGGCTTTTCGATGGCTGTACTTACATCAGCATTATTACCTAATTACGCATTGGCTGAACAAGTGTCGTTTAATGACGTCGATATAACAGCAACGTACGAAGAATTCGATTCGCCAGACGGGCACGGTAAAGGCAAAGGTTACTTAGCAACCCCTAAAAACATAGAAGGTAAGCTCCCTGTTGTACTCGTGATACACGAAAACCGTGGTTTGAACCCGTACGTAAAGGATGTAGCAAGACGCTTAGCGAAGGTAGGCTTTATTGCATTTGCACCCGATGCGCTTTTTCCTCTGGGTGGTTACCCTGGTAATGATGATGAAGGACGCGCTATGCAAAAAACCATGGATCGCGCTAAAATTCAAAACGATTTTGTTGCCGCAGCGCACTTTTTAAAATCACATGCTAACAGTAACGGTAAGTTAGGCGCTGTCGGTTTTTGTTTTGGTGGCTACATTGTTAATTATTTAGCGGCAGTAGATAGTAATTTAATCAGCGCTGGCGTGCCTTTTTACGGCACTCCCGCCAGTGAAAGTTTACGTAAAAATATTAAAGCACCGTTAATGATTCAATTAGGCGAGCTGGATAAACGTGTAAACGCGTCGTGGCCACAGTACGAACAAGATTTAAAAGCTAATAATGTTGAATACACTATGCATATGTATAAAGGGGCAAATCATGGTTTTCATAACGACTCTACAGGTCGATATGATAAAGACAATGCCGAGCTTGCATGGCAACGTACCGTTGAGTTTTTTAATAAAAAGCTAAGTTAACGAATACGATAAATGCCACCAGCTCTAAGCCGGTGGCATTATTAAGTAGACTAATTAGCTCAGTACGCTTTTATCAATAATTCCTTTATTGACCAACTGCTGCAAAATAGCTTGGGATTTTGCTCTGCATGCATCACGTAGTAAACGCACCGCTGGGGTTATTGACTGCCTACTTGGGCAAATAAGCCAAAGTTCACCATTAACATGTTGATAATCTTGCATTACAGTAACCACCCTGTCATTGAGTAAATCATCGGCTATATCAAGGGCTGATTTTACAGCCAAGCCTTTACCCGCAACGCACCAGCGCCTTACTAAATCGCCATCGTTTGAGGCGCGCCTGCCATTCATTTTAACTTTATATTTTGACTCACCATCGGTGAATTCCCACGTATTATTTATAATATCCTGCAATTGATAAAACAAACCTTGATGCGACGCTAAATCATCGGGATGCATGGGAGCCCCGTTTTGTAAGAGATATTCGTCAGTTGCACATAACAAGCGCGGTACGTTACAAATTTTGAATCCATAAACGCTAGCATCATTAGGCGAGCCATAACGAAGCGCTATATCAACTGAGTCACGGTAAAAGTCGATATTACTATCACTTATATGCGTTCTTAAACTTAGCTTTGGATAAGTGTCCATGAGTTCATCAATCCATGGGATCACTAAGTTACGGCCTAAATCAGATGAAAGGGCAACGCGTAACTCCCCTTCTATTTCGTCGTGCTCACCTTTTAGATTTTGCTTTGCAAGCTCAAGTACAGCTAAAGCCTGCTCACATTGTGGTATGTAGCGCTCCCCAGCAGCCGACAACCTTAAATGACGTGTTGTACGAACAAACAGCTCGCTACCAAGGGCTGCCTCAACACGTTTAATAGCAGCGCTTGCTGTGGCTGTACGCATATCTAACTTAGCAGCTGCGAGCGTAATACTTCTAAACTCAGCTACTTTTAAAATAAGTTTTAAATCTTCTATGTTCATATTATCTATTTATATTTGATAATGATTCAACAATTATGCGGTTTATCTATATTAAAGCAAGGTCTACTATATATCCATCAGCTAGCCAAAGCATGGCTTGCACCTTATATGTAAACAAATTAGGACACTTATTATGAAAGCCATTGGTTATAAAAAATCTCTTCCTGTTTCTAATCCTGAATCGTTAATTGATGTTGAATTACCACAGCCAGTTGCAACAGGTCGCGATTTATTAATTAAAGTTAAAGCTATTGCAGTTAACCCAGCAGATTACAAAGTGCGTGCATCTATGCCCCCTGCTGATGGTGAAGTAAAAGTTATTGGTTGGGATGCCGTTGGTGAAGTTGTTGCCACCGGCGATGCTGTAACGGCATTTAAACCTGGCGATGCTGTTTACTACGCAGGTGATATTACCCGCCCAGGTAGTAATGCAGAATTTCAATTAGTGGATGAGCGCATTGTAGGGTTCAAACCACAAAGCTTAAACGATGCTGAAGCTGCTGCATTACCCCTTACTGCAATAACAGCGTACGAATTATTATTTGAGCATTTAAACATTGTAAAACAAGCAGCTGATTCAACAACAAAATCAGACGAAGTTATTTTAGTAACAGGTGCCGCAGGCGGCGTTGGTTCTATTTTTATCCAGCTTGCTAAAGCGATTACTGGCGCAACTGTGATTGCCACTGCATCGCGTGAAAGCTCACAAGCATGGGTTAAAAAACTAGGCGCAGATTATGTTGTTGATCATACAAAACCATTACCCGCTCAAATTGATGCATTAAACATTGGCTCGGTAACACATGTAGCAAGTCTGCACAGTACTGATACTTATTTTGAAGCGTATACAGAGGTACTTGCACCCTTTGGTAAAATTGCAATGATTGACGATCCTGAGTCATTAGATGTTAGTAAATTAAAAATGAAGAGCTTATCGCTACATTGGGAATTTATGTTTGCCCGCTCAATGTTTAATGCCAAAGATTTAATTGAGCAAAGCAAGTTATTAAATCATGTTGCTGAGTTAATTGATCAGGGCCATATTCAAACAACGATTGGTAAAAATTTAGGCGTTATAAATGCGGCTAACCTGCGTATTGCACACGCAGAACTTGAAGAAGGTCGCTCTATTGGAAAAATAGTGTTGGAAGATTTTTAATTCCATAAATACTAAATACGCGCTGCCTGAATTAATTGAAGGCACCAATGTAATTGGTGTCTTCAGCCAATATTTCGGGGTGGCTATGGCTGTATTTATATTTATTAAAGAAACTATTACCTAATAATATTTGATAATGATTCAACCATATACCTGTTTATCATATTGTAATAACCCACTACTATCCGTACCTAGCTATATTGATAGGCCTTACTTTACGTAGATATCAATTGAATTAAATAAGTAGAGTGATTTAAAAACACGATATTATTTTTGTAATAAATTTTTAAAAGGGTTTGTTTTTACTAAAACTGACTCAACATAGTAAATACTGGTAAAACACCTATTCAATGGAGAAACTAATGACTCACCCTATTATTAATGACTTAGAAAAGCGTTACACAGCAAAACGTTACGATGCAACGAAACGTGTATCTCAAGACGATTTAGCCGTTATTTACGAAGCTATGCGCCTATCTCCATCATCTATTAACTCGCAGCCTTGGAAATTCATCGTAATTGAATCAGATGAGGCTAAAGAGCGTATGCATAGTACATTTACTAATAAATTTGCGTTTAACCAGCCACATATTAAAACAGCTTCGCATATAATATTATTCGCTCACAATCCTAAATATACCCGCGATGACTACGCACAAGTTATTGATGCAGATATTAAAAATGGCCGTACTAAAGCAGAAAATCGCGAACAAGCTTTTGGTGCTTATGCGTTTGTTGATATGAATACTGATGAGCAAGGCGTTAATGAAGAGTGGACTAAAGCACAAACTTACATTGCACTGGGTAACACTATGCATGCCGCTGCACGTTTAGGCATTGATTCAACTCCAATGGAAGGCGTAGATGCCGAGCTGATTGGCGAAGTCTTTGAAAAAGAACTTGATGGTTACGTATGCGACGTCGCATTAGTACTTGGCTATCACGATAGCGCTGAAGATTATAATGCTAAGCTACCTAAATCTCGCTTGGCTAAAGAGCAAGTTATTCAGGTTTTATAAGTAATACTATATTAATAACAGTTTTCAATTAAACCACTTATTATAATAAGTGGTTTTTTATAATCCGTAAGGTATATGGAGTAAGCGAGAAAACTGTACTACTCTTTCATAGATTAATATTGGACAAATTGTTGATAAAACTTTTCATCTAAACCAATATCAGGACACACTAAACCTTTATCTTTCAGTTTAGATAGAGAAAATTTATTACTAACGACTATAACAGCCTGATATTCCAGTGAACATCTATCACTCTCTTTTACTGACCATCTTTTTAATTTCTCTAATTTAGCCGGGGCTCCAGAAATAATATAAATTTTACTTTCATTAAATTGAAAAAAATTTTTCTTGCCATTTTCAGTTTTGACTAATGAGCATGGAGGTGACAACTGTAGTTTTTCACTATTATTGTCCATTGAAACTTCGCAAATTTCAGCATCTAAAAGTATGCCAGCGTTTATATTTGAACAAGAAAATAAAAGTAACATAGAGCTAAATGTTAATTTATTTCTCATACTAAAATTTCCCAAAACCAGATCTCATCACCTAAATTCAGCCAATCTGTGTTACCACCCTTTAGGTACTCCCCATCCCACAAGTCAATGTGATCAGTATTACCCCAGCCATTCATTATAAATATAATTCCTTTTTTATCTTTCAACTTGGATAAAGCGCCCCCTTTAATTACTTTTTTAGTACCAAATGCAGTGCTACGAGGAGAGTCAATCCAATTTGCAAGCTCCTGAGCTGCCAAGATATGTCTAGGACTATGCTTTAAACCAGGGTAGCACCGGCGTTGAGGATACATACTATCAAAAGACGAAGTATCTATTCCTGACTTTTCTAGCGCAACCCCCATGCGAATAGCGCATTGATTTCCAAACAGAGATTTATCACAAGGTGCGTCAGGATATGGATGATTAGACCAAAGTTTATTAAATTTAACGATCATATTATTAATTCCTTTTATATAAGTTAACGTCAATATAGCATGGCATTAACTCGCTTACAAAAGCAAAATAAGCCGTACTATCTTTCACTTATACTATAACGTTAGCACTGACAGTTAACATGTAATGTCACACACTTTAATTAGCCTCTCAAATAAAGTCTGGAAGTTTTCTTAAAAAATAACAATTATTCGAGGTGGACTAAAGCACAAACTTACATAGCGCTTGGTAATACAATGCATACAGCAGAACGCTTAGGGATTGATTCAACTCCAATGGAAGGCGTAGATGCCGAGCTGATTGGCGAAGTTTTTGAAAAAGAGATAGATGGTTACATTTGTGATGTAGCTTTAGTGCTTGGCTACCATGATGACGCAGAAGATTATAATGCCAAATTACCTAAATCACGTTTAGCTAAAGAGCAAGTTATTCAAGTTTTATAATTTTTCAAACCAAGCAGCTGGTTTATATCAGCTGCTATTTTTTCGCTTATACATTTATAAATACAACTCATATTCAGTAAAGGATCCAAGCATATTACTCTGTACTAATGTGCTGCAGTAACTGTTAAGGCCACCTTAATATGGTAAGCAAAAGTATTGAACAAAAAGTACAGCTATAAAAAAATTGCATTACAGTGAAGGAAAACACATCGTCGGTTACAGTCACTATACCGTATTTAGATAGTGTCCAGCCATAACGAAAAGAATGCAATAAAGGTAACCCCACCATAAGTAAAAGTACCACGCTGTAAAATTGATTAATCGTGCTTAAAATCGACAGTTCAGCGAACAACAATAAGGGTAAACTGATACACAAACCAAATAAAAACACACCCGCTATTCTTTTATTAGAGCAGCTGGTCATTCGTAATATTTTTTTAGCCTCAGCCTCTTTTTCTATCGCATCATTATAGTGTTTTAATTCGTTTTCTCTTTTTAAAAATTCAGCCATTAATGCATTGAAATTCTCAGTGTATTTATCTTTATCTATATTAGCTTTTACATCGAACAATTCTTCAAGTGTATAGTTAGAATAATCTATTTTAATGGGGTAATTCCTTATAGAGTACTGTATGTAGCGGCTACAGAAAGTGCAATTCCTTCGCTAAGCTTCTTAAATAACGTAAATAAAAACAAGTGATTATTATATTTTAAGAGCAAGTTAGGCCCATAAAAACACGCAACAGGTGCGTGCTTTTAATATATCTAAGGCTGATAAAATAGTAATTTAACCTACTTTAAGCTGCGCAGCTTGAATGTATTGCACGAGATCTTCAATAGAAACCACGGTCATATTATGCTTATTAGCATAATCACTCACTTCAGGTAAGCGCGCCATTGAACCATCGGGATTAGTAAGTTCGCAAATTACGCCAAATGGTTTTAAGCCGGCAAGTTGCATTAAATCAACTGATGCTTCGGTATGACCGCGACGCACTAATACGCCACCCGTTTGTGCTTTTAAACCAAACACATGCCCTGGGCGCGATAAATCACTTGGTTTTGCATTATCGGCTGTCGCTGCTTTTATAGTAGTTACTCTATCAGCAGCAGACACACCTGTTGTAACGCCATGTTTAGCTTCAATAGTGACTGTATAAGCGGTGTTATTTTGACTCGTATTGTTAGCTACCATTTGCGGTAAATCGAGCTGTTTAATGCGCTCCTCCCCCATGCATAAGCAAACAATGCCGCTGCCTTCGCGGATCATCTCGGCCATTTGAGAAGTCGTTAAATGCTCAGCTGAAAAAACAAAGTCGCCTTCATTTTCACGGTTTTCATCATCAACAACAAGTACGCCTTGGCCTTGCTGTAGTGCAGTGATTGCGCTTTGTACGCGGGTATGGCTTTCGCCGAATTGAGTAAGTAGAGACTGAATCATCATTATATTCCAATTAAAAATAATAGATTCAGGACTGTGAAAGGATCAGTAATACATCACTTAAATTTAAAGCGAACACTACCAAAATAGCTTAAATAGAATAACAAAAAGCACGCAGCAAAATGCAGCGCACAGTGTTATACCAACTGCATTAAATTAGTGATTAATTATAGCGCAAAAAAACAGCTCACTTAACGCGATACAATGATCGTGTCTTTAATAAAATTGGTATTAGTACAATAAGCCATATTCTCTTTCATCCGGACTGTAACCGTCGGCTCTGGCATCTCACCAGATCTGCTTGACCTTTACTTAACCTAAAATAAGTTAAATAAAGCGCTCGCGGGCTCGTTTAAGTCATAAAAAACATTAAACATACCGCCGGTGGGGAATTTCACCCCGCCCTGAGAATTTACAGTAAGCATTAGCACTTAGTGTAGGCATATTATACGCTTGTATTTATTTGTTTTTCAAAACTAAATACAATAAAAACTACGAAAGTTGAATATTTAACGATGCGCGATCTACTATACCTTCGTTTATATCAGCAACTAGCGTACAGGTAGCACCATTGACCAAATTTAAGTTAGGTTGAACGTGCCCTATATCGGCATCAAAAATTACAGGAAATAAACACCCACCTAGCGCTACATCTAACGCATGGCGATAATCAAAGGCATCGTAATGACCTTGTGTTATTTCACTTCGCCCTAAAACCAAGCCATTGATATCATCAAATATTCCGGCTAATTTTAATGACAGTAAAAATCGTGCAACGGTTGTTGGTGTAAGTTCTGAGTTTTCGAGGTATAAAATAAGCCCTTCGGGCGCACTGTGCGTCTTAAACTCATGCAGCGCTAAAAATGGCGAGTCAAGCAATAAACCTACGGTATCTAAACACCCACCAAATAACCGACCAGACATTTCTATGGTACGTTTATCTGTGTAGTTTAAACATTGCCAGTTTGTAGGCTCACTCGGGCTGAGTAATTCGTTCGGGTTTTGCGCGTAATTAGGCTTATTTTTTTGGTATAAAGAAGAAGGACCTTGCTCAAATTTACTACCGGCTTCGTAGGTCAGAGTTTCAAATATTTGTAAGCTATACGGATTTTTTTCATCTGGGTGTAACTGCATAAGATTGGCGCTGTGAAGGGTTGCCCATTGGCACTTAGCAGTGAGTGCACATGCAATAGTACTCACATCAGAAAAACCAACTAACCACTTAGGCTTTGCTTCTTTAATGGCGTTAAAATCAAGTAGTGGCAGTATTTCCATTGCCAGCTCACCACCCATTGGCGGCATAATCGCATCTATTTCATCATCTAATAAAAAACCCATTAGCTGCTTAGCATGCGCTTTAGCATTAAGCTGTTCGCGTGGTTTGTTTTGACGTAAAAACTCGCCTTCAACAACATCATACCCTCGTTGTTTTAGTCCATTTATAACAATATCTAAGCGTCCGTGATACTTTTCTTTTAGCCCAGATGAAAGCGAGCAAATAGCAATTTTAGAGCCTACTTTCAAAGGCGCTGGGTAAAGTATATTAGCCATTGAGTGTTCCTTTTAATGAAGTGATTATGTACCTATATCATCATGCTCACTCTTTATGCAATATGAACACCCTTATCAGTATAGTGATTTATTTAAGGCATAAAAAAACCGATGTAAATACATCGGTTTTTATTTAAAACGTTAAAGTGAGTTATGCGTTAAAGATACTCAACTTCAATGATTTCGTACTCAACGATACCTTTTGGCGTTTGGATAGACACTGCATCGTCTACTTGTTTACCAATTAAGCCACGTGCAATCGGTGAATTAACAGAAATTAAGTTGTTTTTAATATCTGCTTCATCATCGCCTACAATACGGTATTTTACTTCAGTATCCGTATCTACATTTACTATAGTTACGGTAGTACCAAAAATAACTTTGCCCGTATTTGGCATTTTAGTTACGTCGATTATCTGAACATTTGAAAGTTTAGCTTCAATTTCTTGAATACGACCTTCACAAAAACCCTGTTGCTCACGTGCAGCGTGGTACTCAGCGTTTTCTTTTAAGTCACCGTGTTCACGCGCAACAGCAATGTCGGCGATAATTTTTGGACGGGTAACTGTTTTTAATTCGTTAAGCTCTTTGCGCAGTAAATCTGCGCCACGAACTGTCATCGGAATTGATTGCATACTTTTCTCACTTAACACCAAGGCCCTAGTTGGCCTTGGCACATTTCCTTAGTTCAATCGCAGGTGTAGCTCTTGAACTGACGTTACTTTACTACGGTCATCTGCTTTGTTAGCAGTACAGTTAGCAAAAGCCGCGTTCAAGGTTGTCGTATAGTTGGTTTTATTTTGCAATGCACCACGACGTAACACCTTCGAATCTTCGATCGCTTGGCGACCTTCGGTGGTATTAACGATATAGCTGTACTCTTTATTCTTGATATAATCAAGAATATGCGGGCGGCCTTCATATACTTTGTTTACACGTCGTACTTCAATGCCAGCTTCTTCAAGAGCGTGTGCCGTGCCACCAGTTGCGTCAAGTTCAAAACCTAAGTCGGTCATGATTTTGGCTAATTCAACAATACGTGGCTTATCGCTATTACGAACAGATAATAGCGCGCGACCACCGCGTGGTAAAGTGTTGCTTGCACCTAATTGTGCTTTTGCGAATGCTTCGGCGAAAGTATCACCAACACCCATCACTTCGCCTGTTGAACGCATCTCAGGACCACGGATTGGATCCACACCCTGAAACTTAGCAAATGGTAAAACAACTTCTTTGACGCTGTAGTAAGGAGGGATCACTTCTTTAGTAATACCTTGGCTTGCTAAAGACTGACCCGCCATACAACGAGCAGCTACTTTTGCAAGCGCCACACCGGTAGCTTTAGATACAAACGGTACCGTACGTGCGGCACGCGGGTTGACTTCAATTAAGTACACTTTGCCATCTTTTACGGCAAACTGTGTATTCATCAAACCTACAACACCAAGCTCAAGCGCCATGTCGGTTACTTGCTTGCGCATTACGTCTTGCACTTCTTGTGATAAAGAATGCGCAGGTAATGAACAGGCTGAGTCACCCGAGTGAACACCCGCTTGCTCAATGTGCTCCATGATACCGCCGATGATTACTTGCTCGCCGTCGCAAATTGCGTCAACGTCAACTTCAATCGCATTATCTAAGAAACGGTCCAGTAATACAGGTGCTTCGTTTGATGCTTGTACCGCTTCGGTCATGTAGCGACGTAAATCATCTTCGTCGTATACAATTTCCATTGCACGACCGCCTAGTACATACGACGGGCGTACAACTAATGGGAAGCCAATCTCAACTGATTTAAGTAGTGCTTCTTCAGTTGAAGTTACTGTTGCGTTTTCTGGCTGAAGTAAATTTAAACGCTCAACAAGTTGTTGGAAGCGTTCGCGGTCCTCTGCACGGTCAATCGCATCTGGTGAAGTACCTATTACTGGCACACCATTAGCTTCAAGCTCACGTGCTAATTTAAGTGGTGTTTGACCACCGTACTGCACGATAACGCCTTTAGGCTTTTCAACACGTACAATTTCAAGTACGTCTTCAAGTGTAATTGGTTCGAAGTATAATCTGTCTGATGTATCGTAATCGGTAGATACTGTTTCAGGGTTACAGTTAACCATAATGGTTTCATAGCCGTCTTCGCGAAGCGCAAGCGAGGCATGTACACAACAGTAATCAAATTCAATACCTTGGCCGATACGGTTAGGCCCGCCACCAATAACCATGATTTTGTCTTTATCTGTTGGGTTTGCTTCACACTCTTCATCGTAAGATGAGTACATGTAAGCTGTGTCTGAGCTAAATTCTGCGGCGCACGTATCAACACGCTTGTATACTGGCACGATGTTTAATAAGTGACGTTTTTTACGAATTTCAGCTTCAGATACACCAGCAATTTCAGCTATACGTGGATCTGCGAAACCTTTGCGTTTAAGTTTACGTAAGAAGTCGGCATTTAAACCAGCCATACCTACTTCACCAATTTTTGCTTCGTCTTTTAAAATATCTTCTATTTGTACTAAGAACCAGCGATTAACTTTAGTCAGCTCGTAAACATCATCAACGCTCATACCATGGCGCATTGCATCGGCAATGTACCAGATACGCTCAGCACCTGGCTCGCGTAATTCGCGGATGATTTTTTCTTTCGCTTTAGGGTCATCAAGTGCAACTATTGGGTTAAAACCTGTTGCGCCCACTTCAAGACCACGTAATGCTTTGTGTAATGATTCTTGTTGGTTACGACCAATCGCCATTACTTCGCCAACAGATTTCATTTGCGTAGTTAAGCGGTCGTTAGCACCGGCAAATTTTTCAAAGTTAAAGCGAGGAATTTTTGTTACAACGTAATCGATTGAAGGCTCAAAAGACGCTGGAGTTTTACCGCCAGTAATGTCGTTTTGAAGTTCATCAAGCGTATAACCTACTGCTAGCTTTGCAGCAATTTTAGCAATTGGGAAACCCGTTGCTTTTGATGCAAGTGCAGATGAGCGTGATACGCGTGGGTTCATCTCAATGATAACCATACGGCCATCTTCAGGATTAATACCAAACTGCACGTTAGAACCGCCAGTTTCTACACCAATTTCACGTAATACCGCCATAGAGGCGTTACGCATAATTTGGTATTCTTTGTCGGTTAACGTTTGCGCTGGTGCAACGGTGATTGAATCGCCAGTGTGAACACCCATAGGGTCAAAGTTTTCAATGGTACAAACAATAATACAGTTATCGTTTTTATCACGTACAACTTCTGTTTCGTACTCTTTCCAACCAATCAGTGATTCATCAATCAATAATTCGTTTGTTGGCGATAAGTCTAAACCGCGCTCACAAATTTCTTCAAACTCTTCCATGTTGTAAGCAACACCGCCACCGGTGCCACCCATGGTGAAAGAAGGACGAATGATACACGGCAAGCCAATGCGGGTCATTGTATCTTTTGCTTCTTCCATTGTGTGAGCAATCTCAGCACGTGGACATTCAAGACCAATGTTTTTCATTGCTACGTCAAAGCGTTCACGGTTTTCTGCTTTGTCGATTGCATCAGCCGTTGCGCCAATTAGCTCAACGCCATGCTTAGCCAATACACCGTGCTTGTCTAAATCAAGTGCACAGTTTAATGCTGTTTGACCACCCATTGTAGGCAGTACTGCATCAGGCTTTTCTTTTTCAATAATTTTTTCTACCACTTCCCAGTGAATTGGTTCGATGTAGGTAGCATCAGCCATTTCAGGGTCGGTCATGATAGTTGCAGGGTTTGAGTTAACTAATATAACTCTATAGCCTTCTTCTCTAAGTGCTTTACACGCTTGAGCACCAGAGTAGTCAAATTCACAAGCTTGACCAATTACAATTGGGCCTGCGCCTAAGATAAGAATGCTTTTTATGTCGGTACGTTTTGGCATTATTACTCCAGTTAAATTAGTGTTTACGCGCTTGCATCAAATCGATGAAGTGGTCAAATAATGGTGCTGCATCGTGTGGACCTGGACTTGCTTCAGGGTGACCCTGGAAGCTAAACGCAGGTTTATCTGTACGATGAATACCTTGAAGCGTTCCATCAAATAACGATTTATGCGTGGCACGAAGCGTACTTGGTAGGCTTGATTCTTGAGCTGCAAAACCATGGTTTTGAGCTGTGATCATAACTACATCGCGGTCTAGGTCTTTAACTGGGTGGTTAGCGCCGTGGTGGCCAAATTTCATTTTTTCTGTTTTAGCACCTGAGGCAAGGGCTAATAACTGATGACCTAAACAGATACCAAAAATAGGTGTGTCGGTTTCTAAAAAGGTTTTAATTGCATCAATAGCGTAAGTACATGGCTCAGGGTCACCAGGGCCATTAGATAGGAAGATACCATCAGGGTTTAAAGCAAGTACGTCAGCGGCTGAAGTTTGCGCTGGTACTACTGTAAGTTTACAACCACGGTCTACAAGCATACGTAAGATATTACGTTTTACACCGAAGTCGTAGGCAACAACATGAAACTTTTCATCAGCAGCGTCAAGGGTTTTAAATCCTTCACCTAATGTCCAGCTTGATTCGCGCCACTCAAAATTTTCCTTGGTTGAGACAACTTTTGCTAAATCCATGCCTTTTAAACCTGGGAAGGCTTGCGCGGCTTGTAACGCTTTATTTTCGTCTAGCTCGTCACCGGCAACAATACACCCGTTTTGTGCGCCTTTATCACGCAAAATTCGAGTTAGCTTTCTGGTGTCGATGTCCGCAATACCTAAAATATTACGTTCTTTTAAGTAATCATCTAACGATTGCTCGTTACGAAAGTTACTTGCTAGCAGTGGCAAATCACGGATCACTAGGCCTTTAGCCCAAATTTGATTCGCTTCTTCGTCTTCGCTGTTGGTACCCGTATTACCGATATGTGGGTACGTCAAAGTTACGATTTGTTCCGCGTATGATGGATCAGTCAAAATTTCTTGATAACCAGTCATAGACGTATTGAATACCACTTCACCGACTGACATGCCGTCAGCGCCGATTGCAGTACCGCGAAACACTGTGCCGTCTTCTAGGACTAACAGAGCGGATTTAGTCAAGTTAAACCTCCTAACAGTAAAAAACGGGAGTAAGCAATTGCTTAACACCCCGCCAATACCCAGAGGGATCGTCAAAACCAGATTTTTGTGAGCTTAAATTGTTTTACGCAGTCTTAAATGATGCAGATGTAAAGCATTCAACCTTCAATCATTTTTCTTGCCTAAAACTATTTTCATTCCCACTGAAACCCTGGATTTACTAGCCACTTGGGTATAATTGGAAACACGCATTTAGTAATTTTTGGCAAATTGGCTGCATATTACATGAAGTTGCTATTTAGGTCTAACATTATTTGGTTAATTGTTACAAATAAGTCACTGTAGGTGAAATTAGACCCAAACAGTTAAAATAGTAACTAAACTACTTAAGATCTAGCACATCTTGCATATCATAAAGTCCAGCAGGTTTGTTTTTCAACCAGCTTGCAGCCCTTATAGCACCTAGAGCGAACGTCATTCTCGAACTTGCTTTATGTGTTAATTCAAGCCTTTCGCCCATTGTAGCGAAGTATGCGGTATGTTCACCTACTATATCGCCCCCTCTTAGGACAGAATAACCAATCTCATTTTGAGATTTAGCTGTTTCTACTTGGCTTCGGTCATATACCGCAACCTCGTCGTGATCCCAGCCTTTCGCTTGCGCGATTGACTCACCTATTGCCAGTGCGGTACCCGATGGTGCATCTATTTTATGACGGTGGTGCGCTTCAAATATTTCGATATCTAAATCGTCACCAAACTTAGTCGCTGCAGTTTGCACAAGGTTGAGTAATACATTGACACCTACGCTGTAATTTCGCGCAAATACAATAGGGATATGTTTAGCGGCATCGTGTAATAGCGCCATATCATCATTTGTTAAACCTGTTGTACCAATAACCATAGGAATTTTTTGTGCTACAGCGGTTTTTAAATGGTTTTTCATACCAGCGGGAAGCGTAAAGTCGATTAAAACATCTACATCATCTATTGTACTTTCGTCGCTAAAGCTAACACTGCTGTCGGCTGCGCTGTTTACTTGATTTACATTAATGCCTAATAGCGATGAACTGCTTCGAACATATGCACCTGTAAGTTGTGTTTGTTCTTTAATTGTCGCGGCTTCTAATAGAGCTAAGCCCATTCTACCGTTAGCACCAAAAACACCTATTCGATTTGTAGTCATGGTTTTTACCTAATTTAATTTGAATCCGTTTATTAGCCATATATCCGGGCATTACAAAATACGCAGGTGGGTATTTTTATGCAGTTGGATAAATATTAATCGCTGAAAATCGCGTTGTTTTATAGATATTATCTAAAAGTCATGCAATAGTCAGGTGACCTTTTAATTTAATAATAATAACAATACCAGTTTACTTTAGCCATCTATACATTTAAACTTCTCTTTCGCGTCGATTTGGTCTTTGGCTTGCGGACGCTGCGGCTAACAACTTTTTTAAAAAGTTGTACTGCTAAATTCAGCTAAAAGAGGAGTTTTGGCTGTGATAAATTTTACTGGTTATGAGGATTATGATGCAGCCATCATTTAACAAAAATAAAGCAATACTTTCTTTACTTCCCCTACTTACCTTTGTAGCGCTATTTTTAGGCTCAGGTTTGTATTTGCAATCGCAAGGGGTTGATTATGCTTTTTACCAACTACCCGCACCTGTTGCTATATTGCCCGCCATCATGCTTGCGTTTATTTTAAATAAAGGCACGGTAAACCAATGTGTAGAAACCTTTATTAAAGGTGCCGGACACAACAATATTATTACCATGTGTTTAATATACTTACTTGCGGGTGCTTTTTCTGCCGTTGCCAGTGCAACCGGTGGTGTAGATGCGGTAGTAAATGCAGGCTTATCGCTTATTCCACCTTCGTTGTTACTCCCTGGTTTATTTTTAATTGCAGCGGTTGTATCAACAGCAATGGGTACGTCAATGGGTACGATTGGCGCCATTGGCCCTATCGCTTATGCGGTATCAATTAAAACAGGTATAGATCCAGCATTAATGGCCGGTACGATTGTATCTGGCGCTATGTTTGGCGATAACTTATCTATTATTTCAGACACCACTATTGCAGCTACGCGCACGCAGGGCTGTGAAATGAAAGACAAGTTTAAAGAGAATCTTAAAATTGCTGTGCCTGCTGCAATACTGACTATTGGCTTATTGTTTTATTTAACACCTGCTGCTCAAGTTGTTGAAACCAAGGATTACGATATTTGGTTAGTGCTTCCGTATGCCTTTATTTTAGTGCTAGCAGTTGCTGGCTTGAACGTCTTTGTAGTGTTGTTTAGCGGTATTATTTTTGCCGCATTAATGGGCTTTACAGGAAGTTATGAAGGCGCAAGCTTTGTAAAAGACATTTACAAAGGCTTTACCGATATGCAGGAAATATTTTTACTATCAATGTTTATTGGTGGCTTATCTGAATTTATTCGTATTAATGGTGGCCTTGATTACATTGCTCAAAAAATTCAAGCAATTACTAAAATCATTGCAAAATGGCACCGTAAAGTGGCAGATCAATTAGGTATCGCTGCGTTAGTTTTAACAAGTAATGTCTGTATTGCCAATAACACCGTATCTATTATTGTGGCCGGCCCTATTGCTAAAAAGCTTGCTGATGATGGTGAAATAAGCGGTAAACGCTCTGCAAGTTTGCTAGATATTTTTGCTTGTGTAACGCAGGGTTCTTTACCATACGGCGCACAAGCATTGTTACTTGGCGCTACGTTTAAAATAAGCCCTTGGGAAGTATCAACCTCTTCCTATTATTGTTTTATCCTAGCATTTACGGCAATAACTATCATTTGCTTACGCCGCAATAAAGCGTAATAAATTGCGTCTCCACATGTTGCAGCTTATAAAGTAAGCTGCAACATGTGTTAAATTAGCGATCAACAAATCAATCTCTTCTGCTATAATCTCTGCTTCCGCGTGTCACTAAAATTATAGTTATTAAACAGTTATGAAATTTAAAAAATTACTCCCTTTTATTACTTTTACTTCTCTTGCTTTATCATCGTCGGCTTTTGCTGCTAATTGGAGCAGTACAGCACTACACATTAATAATGGCAGTCAAAAAAATCCATTTTCTAAACAAGAGTCCGATACTACCGTTTACTCGGTTCAACATGCATCGGGCTATGACTACGGCGATAACTTCTTCTTTATCGATTACAGTAAAGACGATATAGATGATGGTTACCAAGATGCTGATTTTTATGGTGAATGGTACTCAACGGTAAGCTTATCGGCCATTAGCGGCGAAAAAATTGGCTCTGGTGCATTATTAGATGTTGGCCTTACGGGCGGTATTAACGTTGCTGGTGATGCAAAAGTAATGAAATACCTACCAGGTGTTAAATTAAGCTGGGATGTACCTGGTTTTAACTTTTTTCAAACGTTGTTCACAGCTTACATTGACGATAGTGAAGGTGTAGCAAAAGGCGGTGCACCTATTGAAACTAATAGCTGGATGCTTGATGTAGCTTTTGAGTATCCTTTCTCTATTGGCTCACAAAAGTTTAGCTTTAAAGGCCACGCTGAATACATTGCTGAACGTGAAGATGAATTTGGTAACGATGTACAAGCTTGGATACTCGCACAGCCTATTTTAGTGTGGGATATGGGCCACGCTCTTCAAATGAAAGAAAACACACTCCTGTTGGGTATGGAATTACAATACTGGCACAATAAACTAGGTACTGAAGTCACTGAATCGGTACCACAAATCCATATTGAGTGGACGTTTTAAGCTTTAACAATCAGCTCTTTACTCAGTAATTAATAAGCGAAGCTTTATTTTAGCTTCGCTTCTTTTCGTCCACGTAAAACATTTAATTGAACAGGTTTAAATACTTAGTTATTGTTGTACTTCTTTTAAGCCAAGCGCTCGCCTTTAATAGGAGTAACTGAATGTCGTCGATTAAAGTTATTTGTTTCTCTACTTTATTAGTACTAACAAACAATGCCTTAGCTGGCACTTCTCAAGATACATCGGCCCTTTCTTATGATGCACTTTTAACTAATTACGAATACGATTTTAAAGTAAATTACTTTGCACTTGAGTCGCAAAAACAATCATTAAAAATGGCCTATATTTACTTAAAGCCAACCAAATCCGACATGCCAACAGTTACACTTATGCATGGCAAAAACTTTAATGCAGATTACTGGACTACCACTGCGCAATATCTGCAATCTTTAGGTTATGGGGTATTAATTCCAGATCAAATTGGTTTTGGTAAGTCGTCTAAGCCAACTAATTACCAGTATTCATTTGCGGCTCTTGCTCATCATACTCATGCGTTAATGGACTCACTTGATATAAAAGAGTCGATTGTATTAGGGCACTCAATGGGTGGAATGCTAGCGAGTCGTTTTGCATTAATGTATCCAAATACAACTAAAAAGCTAATTTTATTAAACCCTATTGGGCTTGAAAACTACTTGCAGTATGTTGATTACAAAGATACAAATTTTTTCTATAAAAATGAGTTTTCAAAAACGCCGGAAGGCGTAAGAAAATATCAACAAAAAAATTACTACGATGGTAAGTGGAATGCCACATATTCAGCCTTAACTGACTTCATAACAGGGCAAATACAAGGCCCAGATAAAGAACAAATGGCATGGGTTAACGCTAAAACATACGATATGATTTTCACTCAACCGGTAATTACTGAATTTAAGGACTTTGCCGTGCCTGTTAAATTAATTATTGGTACACGCGATAGAACCGGCCCTGGCCGTAACTGGAAAAAAGAGGGTGTTAATTACGAGCTTGGTCGATATGATAAATTAGGCAAACACGCTGCAACACTTATCCCTAACGCACAATTATTCGAGCTGGATAACTTAGGGCATCTGCCGCACATTGAAGATTTCGAACGCTTTAAAAATATATTTAAACAAGCACTTTCTGCTGAATAACCACGCTTAAGAACTAAAATAAAACCCCTGTAGGTAAAATACTTACAGGGGTTTTATTTTAATTACGCATTAATACTAAACGTACACTACTTCAAATAGTAAAGCGCTTAACTACAGTGTGCATTGTGGGTTTTTACCCTGTGCTTTAGCAGTACTTTGCTCACTAAGTGCTTTACTCATTTGTGCTTGCAAGTCTTTAATACGACTGCTTGGCGCAGGGTGAGTTGATAAAAACTCAGGTGTTTTACCACTACCTGCTGCACTCATATTTTGCCAAAGAGTTACTGATTCTTGTGGATTAAAGCCAGCCTCAGCCATTAAATCTAAGCCAATTTCATCAGCTTCTGATTCGTGCGAGCGGCTAAATGGTAAAACAACACCATACTGTGCGCCCAAACCTAGACCCTGCATAATTTCATTACGGTATTGAATGTTACCCATTTCAAGTGCTGCACTACCAAGTTGCATACCGGTATCTAAAATAGAGCTTTGTGAAACACGCTCATTTGAATGCTCAGCAATTACGTGCCCTACTTCGTGCCCTAGTACTGTTGCTAATTGGTCTTGATTAGTAGCAATTTTTAATAAGCCAGTATGAACGCCAATGTAACCACCTGGTAGTGCAAAAGCATTAGCAGATTCATCTTCAAATACAACCACTTCCCAATTTTGCGAAGCGTATTCTTTTGGTAATACAGCCACTACTTTTTCAGCAATGCAATTTACATATGCATTTGTTTTTGCATCTTTATTAATTGGTTGGTTTTTTTTCATATCAGCAAAACTAGCAGTACCCATTTCACTCATTTGTTGGTCTGAATAAAGCGCTATTTGTGTGCGTCCTGTTGGCGACGTTTTACAACCAGCCAAAACGGCTGTCGCTAATACTGCAAGTACTAGTTTTTTCATGGTAATTCTCTTAAGCAATTAATTTTTTATTGCTTGTAGAATAGCAAACACAGTACCAATTTAAAATATTTGCTTTATATAGCGTTATATTAACAAGATGCGATAAGACGATAAACTTAGCAGGCGAACTAAGTTTATCCAAATACAATGCCCTGTTACACTAGAGTCCTTGTTTTTAGTGATTGTTGAGTTTACACATGGACGCCTCAGCCTCGTCTTTTAATACCCGTATTTTATTGCCTTTATTAGCCAGTATTGTGGCGATTACGCCATTGGCTATTGATATGTATTTGCCCGCCATGCTGGTAATTGCAAACGATTTACACACTAATATGCCAAATGTACAAATATCGTTGAGTATTTACTTAGCGGGTTATTCATTGGGGATGTTATTTTTTGGCCCGATTGCCGATCAAATTGGCCGCCGTAAGCTCGCACGTATTGGCTTAACCCTATTTGGCGCAAGCTCACTTGCACTTGCATTTACCACCGAAATCCATGCCTTTTGGACTCTTCGAGCAGTGCAAGCATTTACGGGAGCTGCAGCAACGGTAGTAGTACCGGGTATTATTCGCCATATTTATCAGCAAAACACAGCTAAAGGAATGTCGTATGTATCGATGATCATGATGGTAGCACCGTTGGTTGCCCCCTCTGTTGGTTCGTTTATTTTAGGGTTTTCTGTTTGGTCAACCATATTTTTGGTGCTTGCTGGATATAGCTTTTTAATATTGGCGTTTGTGCAAGTGTATTTAATAGATATACCTATTCATAAAAATGATAAAAAAGGCCTCGCTCTGTTTTTTGACAGCTATAAAACTGTACTGAGTAATAAAGATGCACGTGCGGATATACTCAGTTCTATGTTTGTATCGTTTGGATTTTTTTGCTTTTTAACCTCTGTACCTTTTATATATTTAGATTTATATGAGGTGTCAGAACAGTTATTTGGTGTGTTATTTGCGTTTAATGTAATGGCGCTTATGTTTGGTAACTTTTTAAATACGCGAATTGTACCAAGACTGGGCTCTCGAAAGATGCTCTATATTGGGCTTGTATGTGGGTTTGTATCGGGGCTTGCGCTATTAACATTTAGCTTATTGCATTTATCACTTTATTATATTGTGGCTGCTATTGCGCCATTAATGATGAGTTTAGGCGTCACGGCAAGTAATGCTGACTCGCTAATTTTAATGAAGTTTGAAAAAAACACAGGCACGGCAACCGCCGTAATTGGCACTCTTCGTTTTGGTAGTGGCGCATTAGTTGGCCCACTACTCGCTATTATGCATGCAAAAAGCGCAGTGCCATTTTCAAGCTTAATGTTTAGCGCTGTATTACTCACTATGCTCGTACAGTTAATTCACTATAAAAAAGACAAAAAAAATGCCTCAATATGAGGCATTTTTTAAAACTAATAATTCAATTAAGCATCAGCAGCTTTAGAAACCATAACCATTGCAGGGCGTAATAAACGACCATTCAATGTGTAACCTTTTTGCATAACAGCAAGTACTGTATTAGGTGTTACATCGTTACTTGGTTGAATTGACATTGCTTGATGAAAATCTGGATTAAACATCTCACCTTGTGGGTTTACGATTTCAACACCAAATTTAGAAACAGCGTCATTGAAGCTCTTAACCGTCATATCGATACCTTCAAGCAACGGCTTTAAAGTCTCATTTTCTTTATCAGAAAATTCAATAGCACGCTCAAGATTATCAATTACAGGTAGTAATTCGTTAGCAAATTTTTCTAGTGCAAATTTATGCGCTTTTTCTACATCTTGTGCTGCACGACGACGAATATTATCTACGTCTGCTGCTGCGCGAACAACACCATCTTTTTGATCCGCAATTGTTTGCTTTGCAGCTTCAAGCTCTGCATATAACATAGCAATTTCTGCTTCAGGGCTTTGCTCTTGTTCTGCATGTTGTTCAGCGGCTTCTACTGCTGCTTCTACATCAGCCTGCATTTTAGAAATTTCTTCGTTTAATTCTACTTCTTGCTCAGGGTTTTGTGTCTGCTCAGACATAAAATACGTGCTCCAATTCTTTTCAACTGCGGTAATTATGGGGATTGAATAAAAAGATTCAAGAGTTAGATGTCTCAATTAATTTAAATTCTTGGATTATTTCTTCAATTTGCGCTGATTTAGGGCAAATTATACAAAAGCGGCTTTGGTATTCTTGATTTTGAAAGTACGGCACGCTTATTACAATCAATTCATCGCACTCAGTAAAAGGTAATTTTTCGCTATTAAGTACTGATAACCCATTTTTAAAAGCGAGCTTATCTTCTACATAATTTAAAAATGAGACACCAATATTTAAGCTTTGTTCACAATCAATTTGTTTGTAAAGGTAATTTTCGCCAACAACAATACTGTTATCTGAGCCTAATTTTTGGCTTAGTTGTCGCGTCCATTGATTAAGCGAATCGTGACAATTTCGAGGCGCGGTATTAGCCATAGCTTGCATACGGTATAAACCTTCCATCAAGGTTTGTTGACTAAAGACGGTGTTTAACCACGTTGCAAACTGATAACGAACAGAGTCTGACGAATCATGAGGCTTATCAATACAAATATTATGGCTCTGCCCTGCTCTGTCTATTAATAAAATAAGCCAGTCGGTAGAATCAAAATCAAGTACCTCTACTCTAAATACTTGCTGCGAGCTGGCTTGTGGCAAACCCACACAACAACACACCTGATATTTTTGGCTCAAACCATGAGCAAGTTCAACGAGTTGTGATTGCTCTGGTTGCCAATAATTAGCAATATCAGCGAGTGGAAAGAACTCGTCAAACCAATAATCAAACCCCTCATTTGTAGGCACACGGCCTGCAGATGTATGAGGTGAATACAATAAGCCCACTTTTTCTAAGCGAGCCATCGCATTACGTACCGTAGCCGAACACACAGCCATGCCTTTAAGCTTAGCAATTTTTGTTGATGGGACGGGTAACCCCTCACCATTACAGTACATGTTCATAACAGCTGAAAAAATTTGCTGATCTCGTGGATTTAATTTCATGTTATCTACATCTTGTTGCATGTCTGATATATCGGGGCATTTACAGTTATTTCAAGTCACATAGTATGCTGGTAGCTAATAAAACTAAATTAATTACCTAGGTAAGTTAATCATACCAATTTAAGCTAAGATCTGTATTTTCAAACACTTCTCTTTTGGGTTACTCTACAAACATTCAAACTTATAGTGTACACATTATGGATTCTCCTTTTAAAACCATTGGCCTTATTGGTAAACCAAACCACCCTGGTGCAGCCGCAACACTACAACGTCTGCATACATTTTTACTTGCACTTGGTTTTGAGGTTATCGTAGAAAAACGCACTGGTGGCCAGTTAGTTGATGTACCCACAGATAAACTAGTTAAGTTAGTCGACTTAGGGGAGCTGGCTGATTTGGCTATTGTCGTTGGAGGTGACGGTAACATGTTGGGCGCAGCACGTGTTTTAGCTCGTTTCAACGTAGCAGTAATCGGTGTTAACAGGGGGAACCTTGGGTTCTTAACTGATTTAAACCCTGAAGGTTTTGAACCAAGTTTAGAACAAGTTTTAAGTGGTGATTTTATTGAAGAAAATCGCTTTTTACTTGAAGTAGAGGTATACCGCCACAACGAATTAAAAAGCGCTAATTCTGCGGTCAATGAAGCCGTGCTTCATGCCGATAAAGTTGCACATATGATTGAGTTTGAAGCCTTTATTAATAAAGATTTTGTATTTTCACAGCGCTCGGATGGCTTAATTGTATCAACACCAACAGGCTCAACGGCGTATTCACTTTCAGGTGGCGGACCTATTTTGACACCAGAGCTTAATGCTATTTCGTTAGTACCTATGTTCCCACATACATTATCGAGCAGACCATTAGTCGTTGATGCTGATAACGAAGTACGCTTGAAGCTAAGCCTAGAAAATACAGATAGCCTACAGGTAAGTTGCGACAGCCATGTTGTGCTTGCTGTTTTACCTGGCGATGAGGTTGTCATTAAGAAAGCAGATAAAAAACTGCGTTTAATTCATCCAAAAAATTATTCTTACTACAACGTTTTACGTACTAAATTAAATTGGGGTAGTCGTTTATACTAATTTTATTGCCAAGTGTAAGACTTTAGAGCAAAATATCGCAAAATAAAAAATAATATTATTAGGAACTATAGCAAATGACGTATGTTGTATTTTTTCACTTTTGTTATTAATTACGCTACTAGGTAGCTATTTAATAGTTGAAAATAATCGTCGTATAGCAAGCGAAACCAAGAAGAGAATTTTTAATGATCGAGTTTCAAAAATTAGTACACGTTTGAAAAGCAAACTAAATGAATTGTTGGATGTTAAGGTAATACGCCCGAAACACGTTCCTAGAGTCCAGGCAATTGTTAGTAATTTTTTTGTAGTACAAGCATATAATGATGACAATTTACAAAAATTAGAAGATGTAACTGATTTACTCGTCAGCACTTTATCTAACGAATTAAATAAAACTTATCAAACTAATTCGGCTAAAAGTTTAATTGATAACTTACAGCACTTTATAGCTGAGCTACCTCATCAAGGTATTTTATATAACAAAGCTTTTTATGACACTCAACTACCTTCGTTAATATTTACTATCCAAACAGAAGACATCCATCAACACATTGATAAAAAAGAAGAAGTTGAATTTTTGCAACAAGAAACTAATGACTCTCCTATTAACGAAGAGGCAAGTGTTGCTTAAATACTAAAAAATTAATTTGCAAAAAACCAAAACACTGTATAAATTAACAGTTAATTGACTGGATGGATAAACAGTATGTTAATTGGTTTAGAAGTTAAAAATTTTGCAATAGTAAGTAATTTAAGTACCGAATGGCAAAACGGTATGACCGCCATCACCGGTGAAACGGGTGCAGGTAAGTCTATAGCCATTGATGCGCTTTCACTGTGTTTAGGTGAACGAGCAGAAGCCTCAGCGGTTCGCCCTAACACGGATAAGGCAGAAGTATGTGCACAATTTGATTTAAGTGCACTTCCACTAGCTAACGCTTTTTTAGAACGACACATGTTAGCAAATGCCGATAACGAGTGCTTATTACGTCGGGTGGTATGTAAAAATGGCCGCAGTAAAAGTTATATTAATGGTAGTGCGGTAACCGCCGCACAGCTAAAAGAACTTGGTCAATACTTAATTTCTATTCATGGGCAACATGCCCATCAGCATCTTTTGAAAGCTGAGCATCAATTGCAATTACTTGATGCCTATGCCGGTCACAATGATTTAGTTAACGGCGTGAGCCAAAACTATAAGCTGTTCGCTAACTTACAAAAAGAATTTAAGCACCTAGAGCAGCAACAATTACAGCAAGCGGCTCAAAAACAACTTTTAGAATATCAAGTTGCAGAACTAGATGAATTTGCTTTGCAAGAAAATGAATTTGAACAAATAGAGGCTGAGCATTATAAACTCAGTAATAGCCAAACCATTTTAGAAGCCTGCCAACGAGAGCTACAGCACCTTTACGAAAGCGATGAACAAAATGCGTGCTCGTTGTTACAACATAGTGCTCAGCAATTTACCGAACTGGCTCAATATGACGAAAGTTTAGTAAGCGTAGCTGCTATGCTTAGCGAAGCCGCTGTACAAGTTGAAGAAGCGAGTCGCGAAGTGCGTGATTACACTGAACAAGCAGATTTAGACCCAGCTCGCTTAGTTGAAGTAGAAAATAGACTAAGTGGTGCAATGGACTTAGCTCGCAAACACCATATAAAACCACAAGCCCTAGTTGAGTTTCATCAATCTATTTCACAGGAACTGGAGTCAATTAGTACTAATAGTGCTCGATTAGAACAACTAGAATCCGAAATAGAAAATGCGCGAGTGACATACCAACAGGCAAGCGATCAGTTAAGCAAAAGTCGTAAAGAGTACGCAAATACACTAAACACTTTGATCAGTGAGAGTATGGCTAACCTGTCAATGGAAAATGGTGTATTTGAAATAGCATTAACTCAAGAAGTTGAGCGTGCACCCAACAGTTTAGGGTACGACAATGTATCATTTTTAGTTTCAACTAACCCAGGACAGCCACTACAACCGCTTGCTAAAGTAGCATCTGGGGGAGCTTTCGCGTATTAGCTTAGCAATTCAAGTTATTATTGCACAAAAAGTAACAACCCCAACACTTATTTTTGATGAAGTTGACGTAGGTATATCAGGCCCTACCGCATCGGCAGTTGGAAAACTATTACGTCAGTTAGGTAAATCAACTCAAGTAATTTGTGTAACGCATTTACCGCAAGTCGCTAGCAGTGCGCATCAACAATTCTTTGTAGCTAAAGAAATTGCTCAAGGTGAAACATTTACTCATATGCTGCCTTTAAATAAAGATGGACGAGTTAATGAAATAGCTCGCTTATTAGCTGGAGACAACGTAAGTAAGACGGCTAAAGCTAACGCAAAAGAACTGATAATGGCACATGCCTAATGTTATTTAACTACCGATTTATAACAAATCAACATGTATCAAATTGCTAAGAGATAAATATAATGCAAAATAGTGTCATTTATATGTGTATAGGTTTTAGTTGGCTTTTAATAATAGTATGTGTGCTCTTAATGCTTTTAAGTCGATTTAAACATACTCAATTTAAACAACGTTTATTACGCTTTCTAAATATAGTTTTAGTGTTTCAATTGTTATTCGCAGGTTTATATTTAGCTGTTGAGTTTGACAGAGACTCACAATACTTAAAAGGGAGTTACACGATACTTATTGCGCTCCAAATTACCTGTAATTTCTTTTGCTACATGAGTGTAAAACGAAGAAAAGCCAAAACGAAACCTTCTCTTGACTCCTTCTCTATGGATTAGCAAATATAGATGGTTACTAAGCTGAGCAAGTTCTATTTTTACCTTGCTCTTTTGCTTTGTAGAGTTGCTGATCAGCATGTTTAATATCAAGATCAATTGATCTGTTTTCTTCACTTTGAACAACACCAATACTAATTGTTAAGTTTACAGTATTAGTACGTAAACTTACCGCTGCCTTTTTAAGTGAATCATGGATTTTATCTGCTACATTTACCCCTTCTGTAACACTAACATTAGGTATTGCTATTAAGAACTCCTCTCCCCCCAACGAGAAGCAACAGCATTTTGTGGAATATTTTTCTTAAAAATATTAGCTAAATGAATAAGTGCCTCATCGCCAAAGTTATGTCCATATTTATCATTAATTTTTTTGAAGTTATCAACATCAGCTAGTAGCAATACAAAAGGTATGCCTTTGTAAGCATGTTCCTTTTTGAATTCACTTAACTTATTCATTGCATGACGACGGTTAGGAAGCTCAGTTAATGGATCGATTGTTGCTAATCGTTCATTTCTTTGACTTAAAGCTATTATTTTATTGCTGTACTTCTCTCTTGATTGTTCATAAAAACCTGTGAGTAAAGCGACAATAATAAACGAAAATACAATTCTATAAGGAAATTGTGCTGGTTTATATTCATAAATATTAAACATGTCTGCGCAATAAAAGCCTAACATTATCGCTAGCAAAAATATGAATATATCAAATGTCCCTCGCTTTAATCCTCGAATAGAATATGTTACTGGTGATACAATAAATATCCAAATTGGCCCTGTACCTTCAGCGCCGCCAGTAACAACTAAGTAAAGCATCAATCCATAAAGATTATATAAAATCGCATTTGCAGACTTTTCTACCTCTTTGTAAACATTAAATGCCCAAATATAGATAAGTGACGAACCGACAAGTGTCACAAAAAGAAAATATTCGCTATTAGTAAATGCAATACACGACATCAAAAATGTGGATATAAAGCCTATTGATGAGAAAAACCTTACTATTAATTCTCTTTCTGTTTTATCGAAGTATTTGTGCATAATTTATCAGTTTTCTTTTCGTAAATGACGCCAACCCAGAACGCAAAGTAAGCAAATAGTAAATAAGCCGCGTATTTTGTATTTATTTAGTTAATTAATCAACACTTAATACCATACTAAAATACGGAAAAAGTAGAATTAGATTCTTTCTCCCTACCTTCACGGTTAAGCACTCTCTAATATTAGACCTAATTGCCTACATTATTTATATAAAGAATAAATAATTAGGGCGTGTTGACTTTTCGTGATTAATTTTTCAGCCGTATGTTTGGTATTTAGGCAAATGTAGTGTGATTATTCCCCATAAATTTGGATGACGTTGCATAAATGCCAAATATGCGCTGCCCTTTGGATTCTTTCTAAGGACGATTAAGTCTTTGTTACCTAAATAGATTTAGGTAAGGTGCATTAGCAGGACGCGGAAGATTTGCTCAATTTTTTTATTCTTAAATGAATATAAGCCAGTTGGCTAACGCAGGAGCAGTTACCAACAATCCCACTAGGTTACAAACCCCGCTCCGCGATTAAATCGCCCCTAGATTGAACAAACTTTAATCCTGAAAGATCAACATACCCTAGTTGTTCTAAATAAAAAATCCTTAATGACGTTACAGTGCAATTTAATTCGTTAAATTTCTCAAAGATTTATGCAGGTTGGTCTAAGGCATCATTACGTATAAAAAAAGCAAGCTCGAAAGCTTGCTTTAACGTATATTTAAAGTAACCAAAAAATAGTTATACTTTAAGGTAGTCCATAATACCTTCTGCGGCATTACGTCCTTCAAAAATAGCAGTTACCACTAAATCTGAACCACGTACAATGTCGCCACCAGCAAATATTTTAGGGTTAGTAGTTTGATGTGTAAACTCACCTTGTTCTGGTGCGTTAATACCGCCCCAGTTGTTTATTTCTACATCGTATTTTTCTAACCAATCCATTTTGTGAGGCTGGAAACCAAACGCCATAATAACTTGGTCTGCTTCAATAACATGTTCTGAACCAGGTACTTCTTCAGCACGGCTTCTGCCTTTTGCGTCAGGTTCGCCTAATTTAGTTTTAACCATTTTAACGCCGGTTACTTTACCTTTATCGTTCAATACAATGCCTTTAGGCTGAACGTTATACGTAAATATAACGCCTTCTTCTTTCGCATTTTTAACTTCACGTTTAGAGCCTGGCATATTTTCTTTATCACGACGATAAGCACACGTTACTTTTGCAGCATTTTGTCGAATAGACGTACGCACACAATCCATGGCTGTATCACCACCGCCGAGTACAACTACTTTTTGATTAGCCATATCAATACACGGTTGTTTTGTCTCGTCGTAGCCCATTACACGGTTCGTGTTACCAATCAAAAACGGTAATGCATCGTGAACACCCGGTGCATCTTCATTTTCAAGACCTGCACGCATACTCTGATACGTACCAACCCCTAAAAACACAGCGTCGTAATCAGCTAAAATTTGATCAAGTGTAATATCAACACCTACCTCAACATTTAACTTAAATTCTACGCCCATTTCAGTGAAAATTTCACGGCGCTTTTGCATTACTGATTTTTCAAGTTTAAAAGAAGGAATACCAAATGTGAGTAGTCCACCTATTTCTGGGTGACGATCAAACACCACTGGCTTAACGCCATTTCGTACTAAAATATCAGCACATCCTAAACCTGCAGGGCCAGCACCAATAATGGCTACTTTTTTGTCGGTCCATGTTACATAAGACATATCAGGCTTCCAGCCCATTTTAAATGCCTCATCAGTAATGTACTTTTCAATATTACCAATTGTAACCGCACCAAACTCTTCATCTAGCGTACACGAGCCCTCACACAAGCGGTCTTGTGGACAAACGCGGCCACACACTTCTGGTAAACTATTGGTACGATGAGAAAGCTCAGCCGCCTCTATAATACGGCCCGTGCGTATTAACTTTAACCATTGTGGAATGTAGTTATGTACAGGGCATTTCCACTCACAGTATGGGTTACCACAATCTAAACAACGGTCAGCTTGTGAGTTAACCTGATTTTCTGAAAAGGGCTCGTAAATTTCTACGAAAGATTTTTTACGTGACGAGATTGGTTTTTTGCGTGGGTCTACACGCTGCACGTCTATAAATTGATATACATTTTCGCTCATACTGCCCCCTTATTGCGCCTGAACACGTAGTTCGGCACTACTGCGAGCGCGATGCCCGAGTAAACTTTTTACGTCGCTTGATATTGGTTTTACTAATTTGAACATAGGTAAGTACAATTCAAAGTTAGCTAGAATACTTTCTGCTCTGCATGAACCCGTAAGCTCTAAATGCTCAGCAATTAAGCCGCGTAAATGTTCTTGATGCGATGTTAATTCTTCAAGTGTAACCACTTCTACTAGCTCGGGATTAATGCGCTTTTCAAAATCATTTCGCTCATCTAAAATATAAGCGAAACCACCTGTCATACCTGCACCAAAGTTAACGCCTACGTTGCCCAGTACACATACAACGCCGCCAGTCATGTATTCACAACCGTTATCACCTACGCCTTCAACAACGGCTTGTACACCTGAGTTACGAACTGCAAAACGCTCTCCGGCACATCCAGCTGCAAACAATTTACCGCCTGTCGCACCGTATAAGCATGTGTTGCCTGCAATTGTAGCTTTATGACTTTCGAACGACGAGCCAAGTGGTGGACGAATAACTAGCTTGCCACCAGCCATGCCCTTCCCTACGTAATCGTTAGCATCGCCAACCAATGTCATTTCAAGGCCACCTGCATTCCACACGCCAAATGATTGACCCGCAGTACCGTGTAGTTCAATTACGACTGGGTCCGCAGCCATACCTTGGTTACCATATTTATCAGCAATATAGCCAGAAAGCATTGCACCAACCGATCTGTCTGTATTACAAATACGACTTACTAGTGAAATACCGCAAGAAGCGTCAATTGCTTCTTGCGCCTTCGCAAGTAGGCTCTCATTAAGCTTTCCTAAATAATGTGAACTATTAGGCGCACTACAATAAAGTGTTTCACCAGTTGGGTTATTAGGCTGAGCAACTACAGAAGATAAATCAATTTTCTTCTGTTTTGCTGTTTTGCCTTCAATTGCTTCAAGCAAATCTAAACGACCAATTAAGTCAGTTAAGTTTACAACACCCAAGCTTGCCATAATTTCACGGGCTTCTTGCGCTATAAACTTAAAGTAGTTCATCGCCATTTCTGGTAGGCCGTGATAATGCTTTTGGCGAAGTGTTTCGTCTTGTGTTGCAACACCGGTCGCACAGTTATTTAAGTGGCAAATACGCAAGTATTTACAACCAAGGGCAACCATTGGGCCAGTACCAAAGCCAAAGCTTTCAGCACCTAGAATTGCTGCTTTAATAATATCTAAACCTGTTTTTAAGCCACCATCTGTTTGCAGGCGAATGCGATGACGAAGGCCATTTTCAACAAGTGCTTGCTGTGTTTCAGCAAGGCCTAGCTCCCATGGGCTACCGGCATATTTAACTGAAGTAAGTGGGCTTGCACCTGTACCGCCATCATAGCCAGAAATAGTAATTAAATCGGCATAGGCTTTAGCAACACCTGTCGCAATGGTTCCTACGCCTGGTTCTGAAACCAGTTTTACAGAAATAAGTGCTTTAGGGTTTACTTGTTTTAAATCAAAAATTAGCTGTGCTAAATCTTCAATTGAGTAAATATCGTGATGTGGTGGTGGCGAAATTAACGTAACACCTGGCACCGAATAACGAAGTTTAGCAATATATGGGGTTACTTTTTCACCCGGTAATTGCCCGCCTTCACCTGGTTTTGCACCTTGCGCTACTTTAATTTGAATAACATCAGCACTACGTAAGTAATGCGGCGTTACGCCAAATCGACCTGAAGCGACTTGCTTAATACGTGAATTTTTCTCGGTACCGTAACGCAGCTTATCTTCGCCGCCTTCACCCGAGTTTGAACACCCACCCAAGCGGTTCATCGCAATTGCTAGCGCCTCATGCGCTTCTGGCGATAAAGCACCAATACTCATTGCGGCCGAATCAAATCGTTTATAAAGATTTTCTGCAGGCTCGACATCATCAATGCTAATGCCGGTTTCAGGCAATTTAAGCGAAAGCATGTCACGTAGCGTAGCAATCGGACGATTATTAACGAGTTTTGCATACTCACTGTAATCGGTGTATTCACCAGAACGAACTGCTTTTTGTAGGGTTTGGATTACATCCGGATTATAAGCATGATATTCGCCACCATGAACATACTTAAACAAACCGCCGTGGCTTAATAATTTACGTTTACTTAAAGCAAGTTTATGTAGGCTCTGTTGATCGTCATCAAAATCGGTAAAACAGGCACCCTGTATGCGACTTGCCACTCCTTTAAAACACATTTGTACAATAGCATCAGATAAACCAACCGCTTCAAACAACATTGAGCAACGATATGACGCAACCGTACTTATGCCCATTTTAGACATAATTTTATATAAGCCCTTGTTAATGGCTTTACGATAAGCAAGCGTTACTTCGCAATACGACTTATCAATAATTTTATTGTCGCTCATTGCAACTAACGATTCATACGCAAGGTATGGATAAATGGCAGTTGCACCAAAACCTAATAAAACTGCAAATTGGTGTGCATCGCGCACACTACCGGTTTCAATAATAATATTCGATTCACAACGAAGATTATTATCAACAAGACGATTTTGCACCGCGCCCACAGCCATAGCTGCTGGAATAGGTAAATTCGTTTCATCAAAGTTGCGGTCTGTTAGAACAAGCATAATACAGCCCGATGCTGCTTTTTTCTGCGCAATATCACAAATTCGCGATACTGCTTTTTCCAATCCTTCTTCAACTGTATACGTAATATCAATTTTACAGTAGCTGTAATGTGCTTCATCAGCATTTAATAATTGCTGCATGTCTGCGTACATTAAAATTGGCGTATCAAACTGTAGGCGCTTAGCGTGGCCTGTTGTTTCGTTAAATACATTTTGCTCACTACCAATACATGTCGCAAGTGACATTACATGATTTTCACGCAGTGGATCGATAGGTGGGTTTGTTACTTGCGCAAATTTTTGGCGGAAGTAATCATAAAGTGAACGATGCCCTTCACTGAGCACAGCAAATGGTGTGTCATCACCCATTGAGCCTGTTGCTTCTTGGCCGTTTTCACCCATTACACGAATAACGCTATCAAGCTCTTCGTTGGTATAACCAAACATTTTTTGATATTTAGCTAGCGTTTCATTATCAAAAGAACGATTACCGGCATCTTGCTCAGTAAGTTCTTCAAATGGAACTAAACGTTTAACATTTTCTTCAAGCCATGACTTGTATGGATGGCGAGATTTTAAATCTTGATCGATTTCATCCGAATGCCAAATTTTGCCAAGCTTAGTATCAATAACTAATAATTCACCTGGACCAACACGACCTTTTTCAACCACTTCATCAGCAGTGTAATCCCAAATACCCACCTCTGATGCAAGCGTAATAAAGCCATCTTGTGTAATTACATAACGCGCAGGGCGAAGTCCATTACGGTCAAGGTTACACGCCGCAAAACGACCATCCGACATTACAATACCTGCCGGACCATCCCATGGTTCCATATGCATAGAGTTAAAGTCGTAAAATGCACGTAGATCATCGTCCATTGCACGGTTTTTTTGCCATGCAGGTGGCACAAGCATGCGCATCGCACGGAATAAATCCATGCCGCCAGCTAAAAATAGCTCAAGCATATTATCTAGGCTGGATGAATCAGAACCAGTTTCGTTTACAAACGGTGCCGCTGTTTGTAAATCAGGAATAAGTGGTGACGCAAACTTATAAGAACGCGCACGTGCCCATTGGCGGTTACCTTCAATGGTATTAATTTCACCATTGTGTGCTAAATAACGAAAAGGTTGAGCAAGAGGCCAACGCGGCTGAGTATTAGTAGAAAAGCGTTGATGAAAAACACAAATCGCACTGGTCATACGAATATCAGCTAAATCTAGGTAAAAGTTAGGTAAATCTGCAGGCATCATAAGGCCTTTATAGATAGTAACTAATCCAGATAAGCTTGCAATATAAAAAGCTTCATCATCAACAATACGCTTTTCAGCACGACGACGCGCTACATATAAGCGTCGCTCTAAATCTTTAGAACGCCAACCTTCTGGCGCACTAACAAAAATTTGTTCAAACCCAGGTAATTGTTGTACTGCTATAGGACCTAACATTGATGGGTCGGTTGGCACTACGCGCCAACCTAAAATATTTAGCGTTTCTTTTTCTAATTCTTCGCTAAGTATTTGTTTTGCAGCTTGTGCTAAAACAGGATCTGAATTTAAAAAAATCATACCTACGGCATAATTTTTACCTAAGTGCCAATTGTTCTCAGCCGCAATAGCACGAAAAAAGCTATCTGGTTTTTGTAATAATAAACCACAGCCATCGCCTGTTTTACCATCGGCAGATATACCGCCACGATGCTGCATGCGATCAAGCCCCGTAATAGCAGTACGAATAAGCCTATGACTAGCTTGACCATTAACTTGGGCTATTAAGCCAAAGCCACAATTTTCTTTTTCTAATTTTGAGTCGTATAACATAGACCCCTCCCTTGCTGCACTGTTAGCGTGGATGAACTGCTCGACGATTTGCTAACAGACGGACAAAACTAGCCTCTATCGTAAATAGAGTCAATAGCATTTTGAATACATATTCACATTCTTGAATATTTCTCACTTCATAGCAAGATTTCTTTTTCATCATTATTTTTAACATTTAGTCGTATATTAGGCGTTATTTTTTCATGACACTGGTGTCAAGTTTAACATTTTGTAAAAACAACCAAGTAAAAAGCTACAGCTTACGTAAACGTAAAGCCCTCATTCAGTGAATAAATATTCAACATACACCGATAAAGTTAGTTAACATTTAGATAGTTTTGTGCTATTTCCGTAATTTTGAGGCTTAACCTCTCTTCTTTTTACTGGTCATTAGTATAGTTATTAATATTTGTGGCATTTTTAATCTCTTAATAGTGAATTTTTATTTACTAATGCGTCCACTGCGGACACTTTTATGTCCGCGGACATATAAAAAACACATAAAATAAAATTTAATCATCTAATTACAGTAAGTTACGCTTTGGCATGCTAATCGTATAGAGCTATACACATTCGTTAAGTGGAATAATTATGTTTATGCTTAGTTTATTTTTGATATCTCCTATTGTCGCTATTTGCACCGCAGTTTTTTTCTACTGTGTGAAAAATATATAAAAGCCGTGTAGGAGAGCCTAATGATGAAAGATACCAGCGCACAAGACGTACAAGTAAAGGCACCTATAAACTATAAAAAATACGCGATCATCACTGCGGTTATTTTCATTGCAGTCTCTACAATTGCTTATATTTTTTTAACAAGTCATAGCGCTAAAAGCTCTATTAGCCGCTCAAAAATACAGGTTGCCAAAGTACACGTTAAAGCGCTCATTCGAGACATTGCCGCCAGTGGTAAAATTGTTGCTGCTAATGCTCCTAAAATATACAGCCCAGAACGTGGTTTTATAGATTTAAAAGTAAAGGCTGGCGATACAGTAAAGCAAGGGGGCACACTTGCTCTGCTGCAAAGCCCTGAGTTAACTAACGAATTAAAGCAACAGGAGTCTGTACTTAAACGACTACAAGGCGAGCAGCAAAGGCAGCATTTGCAAGCAAGACGCCAAACACTCACTTTAAATAAAACACTTGATATGGCACAAGTTGAGCTTAACGCCGCTGAGCGCGAAAATCGCCGGGCGCAGTTATCAATACAAAAGCACTTAATTAGCCAAATTGATCTTGAAAAAGCAGTTGATGATTTATCACGTGCAAAGCTCACATATAAGCATGCACAACAAGAGGTATTACTTGCAAAAGACACGCTCGCCTTTGAACTACAAGCAGCTAAAAGTGATGTAACCCGCCAGCAACTTATTGTTGATGATTTAATCAGAAAAGTAAGCAACCTATCTATTAAAGCTACCGTTACTGGGATCGTGGGTAACCTACTTGTGCAACAAAAAGCCGCAGTGACACAAAGCCAACCTCTTATGACACTCGTCGACTTAAGTAATTTCGAAGCAGAGCTCCAAGTACCTGAAAGTTACGCAAACGAATTAGGACTCGGTATGGAAGTAGAGCTTAAGTTAGGCAATGAAACAGTGATAGGGAATTTATCCGCCATATCACCAGAAGTTAATAACCGTGAAGTAACAGCACGCGTCCGATTTAAAGGCGTTACTAACAACATTCGTCAGAACCAACGCTTAACTGCACGTATTTTACTCGACAACCGAGAAGGTGTAATGCAAGTAAAGCGCGGTGCATTTATGCAGCAAGGCGGAATTGTTGCTTATAAGGTAGAAGGCAATATTGCAAAACGCATACCTATTACTATAGGCGCCACAAGCATTAACGCGGTTGAATTTTTAAGCGGTGTTAAAGAAAACGATGAAATTATTATTTCAAGCTACAGCGACTTTAAACAAGCCGACACGATTTTATTAAATTAAACAGACGTTCTCAACCAACGCTAAAAATAATTAGGAACACCCATGTTACAAATGAACAATGTAAGTAAAGTATACCAAACAGAAATGGTACAAACCCATGCACTTCGAGACTTTAACCTGCAAGTAAACGAAGGCGAATTTATTGCTGTTACCGGTCCTAGCGGCTCAGGAAAAACAACCTTTTTAAATATTGCAGGTATGCTCGAGCCTTTTAACGAAGGTGAGTACCTGTTGGATGGTGTTAATGTTGGCAGCTTAAACGACAACCAACGTGCTGATTTACGTAATCAAAAAATTGGCTTTATATTCCAAGGCTTTAATTTAATCCCTGATTTAAATTTATATGAAAACATAGAAGTTCCTCTTCGCTATAGAGGGATTAAAGCAAATGAGCGAAAACGTCGAATTGAGCAATGCCTTGAACAAGTTGGTTTAGCATCTCGCGCTAAACACTTACCTCAACAACTCTCTGGTGGCCAGCAACAACGTGTGGCAATAGCCCGTGCGCTTGCTGGTGAACCTCGTTTTTTACTAGCCGATGAGCCAACAGGTAACCTTGACAGCTTAATGGCTCGCCAAGTTATGGAGTTACTTGAGCAAATCAATCGCGACGGTGCCACTATTGTAATGGTAACGCATGATAGCGAATTAGCCCGCCGTGCTCCGCGTAATATTCAAGTAGTTGATGGGCAGCTTGCCGACTTTACGCTTTATCAGGGCGCGCAAACTATAAAAACAGCATCGGGGGTTTAACTAATGTTTATTCATTATTTAGATTTAAGTTGGCGCAGCTTCAAGCGCACCCCACTGGTTAGCTTTTTAATGGTACTTGCCATTGCGATAGGTATAGGCATAACAATGACCAGCCTTAGTGTTTATCATATGATGTCGGCCGATCCTATCCCAGAAAAAAGCAGCCAACTTTACAGTGTGCAATTACAAACAATGGACGATGGTAGTACGTGGTGGACAGAAGATAACATGCCACTGCAACTGACCTATCAAGATGCTGAGAACTTATTAAACGCGCCCACGTCAGAGAAAAAAGTGGCTATGATGCGTACCGGCTTTTCAGTTTATTTAGATTCAGATAAAATAAAACCCTTTATTGGCAGTGCACGGATGACAACGCCTGACTTTTTTAGCATGTTTGATTTGTCATTTTTGTACGGTGGGGCTTGGAGCAAAGAGCAAGAAAACTCAGCTGCACCTGTGGTTGTTATTACCCAAGAGATAAACGATAAACTATTTGCAGGAAAAAACTCTGTCGGAGAACTGATTTACTTAGATGATGCAAGCTACCAAGTAGCTGGTGTTATTAACCATTGGCCTCTCAATATTAAATATTATGATTTAAATAACGGTGCATTTAATCAAGTAGAAGAGTTATTTATGCCCTTTAGCTTAATAAAGGCAAAAGAGCTCGTAAGTTGGGGCAATAGCAATGGATGGAAGCACGAAAACACACCAACCTTTGCAGATAAACTGCAATCTGAGCAAGTATGGATCCAGTTTTGGGCAGAGCTAAATACGCTTGAACAAAAACAAGCCTATCAAAATTACTTATTAGCCTATATGCAGGAACAACAAAAACGTGGGCGATTTAATCGTAAAGAACTTGAGTATAAACTTCGCGATGTAAACCAATGGATGCAATACAATAACGTCGTCACCGAAGACAATAAAATTTTAGTGGGCCTGAGCTTTATGTTTTTAGGTGTCTGCTTAGCCAATATTTTAGGTTTACTTTTAGCCAAGTTTTTACGCAGAGCGCCAGAAGTAGGTGTAAGACGCGCATTAGGTGCGAGTAAAAGGCAAATATTTTTACAGCACTTAGTTGAGGTCGCCATGCTTGGCTTTATAGGTGGCATGCTAGGAATTGTACTAGCACAACTTGGCTTAATGGGCGTAGGGCAAAGCTATGACTACTATGAAAATTTAGCGACAATGGATTTAACCATGCTATTGAGCGCCCCATTGATTGCAATTACAACCTGCATTTTGGCTGGTTTGTACCCTGCTTGGCTAGTGTGTAAAACCAACCCTGCTATTTATCTTAAGAGCCAATAAGGAATGTCACAATGTTAGAAATAAAACCTATATTTAACGCCTTATGCCGCTCAAAGGTGGGCGCTTTATTACTGCTAATTCAAATTGCAATTACCACAGCCATAGTCAGTAATGCTGCATTTATCATTCAAGATAGAATTAGTTATTTAAACCAAGAAACGGGCTACCCTGAACAAGATATATTTAAGTTTAATGTAATGACCTTTGGTACTGATATTAACTTAAGTCAGCAGTTTGAGCTTGATGAAAGCATGCTTAGAAAAATGCCAGGCGTGGTCGATGCCGCATTAAGCAGTAGTATTCCACTATCAGGGAGTGGCAGCGCTTCGAGCTTTAATTTAAAACCTGCCCCACAAGAAGGCCTAAGTGTCAGGGCCGCTTATATTTTTATAGACGATCATGCTATTAATACCTACGGCGTTAACTTAATTGCAGGGCGAAACTTTACCGAAGATGAAGTGCTCGTTACAAACGAAATTACACAAAAGCGCACCAACGTCACTATAGTCACTAAAGCCCTACTTGATGAGCTCTATCCTGATGGAGATGGTTTAGGGAAAATAGTTTATTTTGGTGACCTACCACTTAAAGTTATTGGCGTGATCGGAAAAATGAAAGGCCCGTGGCTCAAAGACAGTAAACCCGATAATTTTGCGTTTATTCCTTATATTAAAGCAGAAAGTTATACACAAGTTGCCGTTCGTACAGAGCCAGGTCAGCGAGCAACTGTAATGAAAGAAATAGAAAATGCCATGCTTGCAAATTACAGTAAGCGCGTTATTAATAACATTAAAGGGCTTGATGAACTAAAAAATGAGTACACCGCTCAAGATCGCCTTATGATGCGCATGCTCATAGTATTAATCACTATTTTAGTGCTTATAACCGCTCTCGGTATTTTTGGCTTAACCTTATTTAATATTAGCAAACGTACTAAGCAAATTGGTACACGCAGAGCACTTGGCGCAAGAAAGTCAGCTATTGTTAGCTACTTTTTAGTAGAAAATGCATTAATTTGTAGCCTAGGTTTAGCCTTAGGTGTAGTAACAGCAATACTACTTGGGAAAATGTTAATGCAGTATTTTTCTGTAGCCGCACTACCGCCAAGTTATATAGCCGTTACCGCCATTGCCGTATTATTAATGAGTTTACTTGCAGTATTAGCGCCAGCTAAACGCGCTGCCAATATTTCGCCCAGTATCGCAACTCGCACTATTTAATTATATTTAAATCACTATGCTACACTGCTTAGTAAGGCAGTGTAGCCATCAAAAAATTATAAAAATAACCTATGACTCATAAAATACTCATTGTTGATGATAACCAAGCAGTACTCGACGCACTTTCATTGTTGCTCGAGATACACGACTTTTCGGTAGTCACTGCAACAAATCCGTTTGATGCTCTGCAAATAGTTCGCTATCAACGCATTGAGCTTGTAATTCAAGACATGAACTTTACCAGTGACACGACCTCTGGCGAAGAAGGTAAAGCGTTGTTTTATGAACTACGAGAAATAAACCCACACTTACCTATTATACTTATTACAGCCTGGACCGAACTTGCCACCGCCATTGAGCTTGTAAAAGCAGGTGCTGCTGATTACTTACCAAAACCCTGGGATGATGCAAAACTACTAGTTTGTATCGGTAACTTAATAGAGCTAGGCAGTGCTAAAAAAATAGTGGCGACACATAATCGCCATCAACAAGAACGTGAAGGTACATTTAAAAATGCAGACCTTGCTGGGCTAATATTTAAAAGTACTGCGATGGAACGACTGGTTACTATGGCGCTACAAGTGGCTAAATCTGATATATCTGCATTAATTACAGGCCCTAATGGGAGTGGCAAAGAATGTATTGCGCATATTATTCAAAAAACTCCCCACTTGTATCGCAACCTTTTATTAAGGTAAACGCAGGTGCATTACCGCAAGAACTTATAGAGGCCGAACTTTTTGGCGCTGAAGCTGGCGCATATACGGGGATAACTAAACAACGTATTGGTCGATTTGAAGCAGCTGATGGCGGTACGTTATTTTTAGATGAAATTGGTAATTTACCACTTTCAGGACAAATAAAATTACTACGCGTACTACAAACCGGCGAGTTTGAACGTTTAGGCTCAACACAAACACGAAAAGTAAATGTGCGCGTTATATCGGCCACTAACGAAAACTTACTACAAGCAATTGAACAAGGTCGATTTAGGGAAGACTTATATTATCGCCTTAACGTAATTGAGCTCAATGTGCCTGCCCTGTGCGAAAGACAAGATGATGTTTTAGCGCTTATTAGCCACTTTTTACCTCACCGAGAGCTGACTATAAACACAGAGCAAGCACTTCAACACTACAAATGGCCAGGTAACGTTCGAGAGCTAGAAAACGCTTGTAAGCGTGTAGCGGTACTAAAACCTACAGGTGCGCTTACAGTCGATGACTTTGCTCTTTCGTCACCGGTCTCTTCCCAACAAAAAGCAGAGCCGACCAAACAGGAAATAGAACACGCAATGCGCACTCATCAAGGTGTTATAGCCAAAGTGGCCCGTGAATTTGGTTTAAGCCGACAAGCACTTTACAGGCGGTTACAAAAAATGGGTATTGATTATTAATGCCAAACATTATTAGCAACTTTACCCTAAGCCAAAAGATTGTATTAATTTGCGGGCTTTGTAGCGCGCTGCCTGTTTTTATTATTGCCGCACTTAGTGGTTTTGATATGTACTACACTCTGTTTTTAATATTACTAACGCTTACATTTAGCACCTTGCTTTCAAGAGCCATCACCAAGCCAATAAAGCTTGGCATGCAATCGCTCGAAACCGGATTACTTAATTTTAAAGATGGTGAGCTCTCCAGTTTGCTTGCGTATAAAAGTAATGATGAACTTGGAAAGCTATGCCAACTTTATAATCAAACCGCAAAACAGCTTCGCCAAGAAAAACAATGGATTTACCAGCGCGAGTTAATGCTTGATAAAGTATTGCAAAGCTCGCCGCAAGCGCTACTGCTGGTCAATGATAATAATACGGTGGTATTTAGTAATTTAATTAGCCGTAGCTTATTTAATAGCGCATCTCGCCTTGAAGGTATGCAACTAAGCAAGTTACTCGAAAATTCGCCTCTGCAATTAGTAGCAGCTATAGAGCACGGTATTGATGGCCTCTTTAATATAGAAATAGAGAATCAAGACTCACAAACTTGGCATTTAGCCACTGGGGAGTTTTTACTTAATAATCAAAAGCATCATTTATATATATTTAAACAGTTAACCCGTGAACTTAGTCGCCAAGAAGTTGCAGTGTGGAAAAAAGTAATACGCATTATTAGCCACGAATTAAATAATTCACTCGGCCCTATGTCATCCATGCTACACAGCGCACAATTGCTCGCAAATAAAGTTGATGAGCCTCGCCTTGCCCGTGTATTTGCAACTATTGATGAGCGAATTAGTCATTTAACTGAATTTGTACAAGGCTATGGCAAGTTTGCTAAGCTACCTCAGCCACAAAAAACGCGGGTTAACTGGCAAAACACACTCAATAATTTAAAAACCACTGGCAATTTAGCTACGAAATAAAAAATTCACACAATGAATTACAAGCTGATCAAACACAACTCGAGCAGCTGCTGATAAACTTATTAAAAAATTCACACGAGTCAGGCTCCAACGCCAATGAAATACATATTCAGGTCGAGTTTGTACCCCAAGCATGTGTTATAAATGTAAGCGACTGCGGCAAAGGAATGAGCGAGCAAGTAATGGCAAATGCTTTAGTGCCCTTCTATTCTACAAAAAGTACGGGGAGTGGTTTAGGGCTAGCTTTATGCAGAGAAATCGCAGAAGCACATCAAGGGCATATAAGCTTACATAACAAAATAGAGGGCGGCTTAAACGTGCAAGTGAGCCTTCCTTATTTATAAATTCACACAAATTAAAAACAACAAAGCCACTTTTAAAGTAGCTTTGTGTTTAAAGAGCTTAATAACCTGAGTTCAGGTTGAGTAATAAATTACTCTGCGTCAGCTTCTTTGTATTTAGCAGCAGTTTCTGTAATTAACGGCTGTAATTCACCGCGTTGGAACATTTCGATAATAATGTCACAACCACCAACTAATTCGCCATCTACCCAAAGTTGTGGGAATGTTGGCCAATTAGCATATGCTGGAAGCTCAGCACGAATGTCTGGATTAAGTAAAATATCAACGTATGCAAATGGTTCACCACATGACATTAACGCTTGCGATGCTTGTGAAGAAAAACCACAATTTGGTAATTTTGGTGACCCTTTCATAAAAAGGATTATTGGGTTTTCTGAAATTTGCTGTTTAATTTTATCAATGGTTTCCATCTACAACCTCAAAGTAACGATAGCTAAATATATTTTGGTCTTGAAAATAACTCATCGTGACCACAAATATATAACTTAAAATGGGCAAATAAAGCCGCAATTGAAATAGTCTTTCGCAATAGCATTGCTGTTTGCTTAAACTTGAGTAAAATACTCAACAATTATAGTAACACTATATTACCGCTTGGTATAGGTAACTGGTCTGTTTCAACAGGCATTACGTATTACCAAGTGGACTATCAACCAAAGAAGATGGAGATAAAAAAATGGCATTTGAACTACCGTCACTACCATATGAAATCGACGCACTTGAGCCACATATTTCAAAAGAAACGCTAGAGTTTCACCATGGCAAACACCACAACACATACGTGGTTAAGCTTAATGGTTTAATCCCTGGTACTGAGTTTGAAAACAAATCTCTAGAAGAGATCGTATGTTCATCAGAAGGCGGCGTATTTAACAACGCAGCACAAATCTGGAACCATACTTTTTACTGGAACAGCTTATCTCCAAACGGCGGCGGCGAGCCTACTGGCGCAGTTGCTGATGCAATCAACGCTAAATGGGGTTCTTTTGATGCGTTTAAAGCGGCATTAAACGATAAAGCAGTAAATAACTTTGGTTCAAGCTGGACGTGGTTAGTTAAGCTTGCTGATGGTTCACTAGACATCGTTAATACATCTAACGCTGCTACACCATTAACTGATGATGGCGTTACTGCAATCCTTACTGTGGATTTATGGGAACACGCTTACTACATTGATTACCGTAACGTTCGTCCAGATTACCTTAAAGGTTTTTGGTCGCTTGTTAACTGGGAATTCGCGAACGCTAACTTCGCTTAATTAGCCTTTAAACGCTAATTTTAAAAAGACGCTTAGGCGTCTTTTTTTGTATGTTATTCTTTTACTTTTTCGTTTATACGTGTTGTTGTGTTCATTAGTTCAACATGATCTTTTTTCACTTAAATTTTTAATTTTATTGCACAAAAATACCAATTCGTGACTAGACTTTAAAAGGTAAGCACCTTTTTACAGCGGGTTTCGGAGGTTATTATGACGATTTTTGAGCATTACCAAGCACGATACGAAGCGGCACAGGAAGAAGAATACAGTATCGCTGAATTTCTTGAAATTTGTAAAACAGATAAGTCTGCCTATGCCAGCGCACCAGAACGTCTACTTATGGCAATTGGCGAACCAAACATGGTAGACACCGCAACCGATGCAAGACTAAGCCGGTTATTTTCTAATAGAGTGGTTGCGCGCTACCCTGCCTTTGCTGACTTTTATGGTATGGAAGACGCCATTGAGCAAATAGTCTCTTATTTAAAACACGCAGCCCAAGGGCTTGAAGAATGCAAACAAGTACTCTATTTACTCGGGCCTGTAGGTGGGGGTAAATCATCCATTGCAGAAAAACTAAAGTATTTAATGCAACAAATGCCTATTTATTCAATTAAAGGTTCTCCTGTAAACGACCATCCTCTGTCCTTGTTTGATCCTATCGAAGATGCAGACGTACTCAGCAAAGAATATGGTATTAAACCGCGCTACTTAAAAACCATTATGTCGCCTTGGGCTGGCAAACGCTTAAAAGAGTTCAATGGTGATATTAGCCAGTTTAAAGTGGTCAAACGCTACCCTTCTATTTTAAACCAAATAGGCATTGCCAAAACTGAGCCTGGGGATGAAAACAACCAAGATATTTCAGCGCTAGTAGGTAAAGTCGATATTCGCCAGCTTGAGCACTTTGCCCAAAACGATCCTGATGCATACGCCTACTCTGGCTCTTTATGTTTAGCTAACCAAGGGCTGATGGAGTTTGTAGAAATGTTTAAAGCACCGATTAAAGTGCTGCATCCTTTACTTACCGCCACCCAAGAAGGTAACTATAACGGCACAGAAGGTATTAGTGCTCTTCCATTTAATGGCATGATCCTCGCACATTCTAATGAATCTGAGTGGCAAACTTTTAAAAACAATAAAAACAATGAAGCATTTTTAGACCGTGTTTATATTGTTAAAGTGCCTTACTGTTTACGTGTAACTGAAGAAGTTAAAATTTACGACAAATTACTTGAGCACAGCGAGCTATACAATGCGCCATGTGCGCCTGGGACACTTAAAACATTAGCGCAATTTACAACATTATCACGTTTAAAAGAGCCAGAAAATTCCAGTATTTATTCAAAGATGCGGGTATACGATGGCGAAACCCTTAAAGACACAGACCCTAAAGCTAAATCGTATCAAGAGTATCGTGATTACGCAGGTGTTGATGAAGGCATGACGGGGCTATCTACTCGCTTTGCGTTTAAAATTTTATCTCGTGTATTTAACTTTGATACCACTGAGGTTGCAGCAAACCCGGTGCATTTATTCTATGTGCTTGAGCAACAGATAGAGCGCGAGCAATTTTCAAGTGAAATAGAAGAGCGTTATTTAAGCTTTTTGAAAGGCTATTTAATTCCTCAATATGTAGATTTTATAGGTAAAGAACTGCAAACCGCCTATTTAGAATCGTATTCAGAATACGGACAAAACATTTTTGACCGCTATGTTATTTATGCTGACTTTTGGATACAAGACCAAGAGTATCGCGACCCAGATACGGGACAACTATTTGACCGAGCCGCGCTCAATGCCGAGCTTGAAAAAATAGAGAAACCAGCGGGTATTTCTAACCCTAAAGATTTTCGTAATGAAATAGTGAACTTTGTACTGCGTGCCCGTGCGCATAACAACGGTAAAAATCCACTATGGACAAGCTACGAAAAACTACGCACGGTAATTGAGAAAAAAATGTTCTCTAATACCGAAGATTTACTCCCCGTTATTTCGTTTAATACCAAAACGTCTGCAGAGGATCAGCAAAAGCACGAAGACTTTGTGAACCGTATGGTCGAAAAAGGCTATACACAAAAACAAGTCCGCTTGCTTTCTGAGTGGTATTTACGGGTTAGAAAATCGCAATAACCTTCATAGTCGTAGTATATAGGAGGTCATTATGGCGCATTTTATAGATAGGCGTTTAAACGGAAAAAATAAAAGTACGCTTAATCGCCAGCGCTTTATTAGGCGCTATAAAAAACAAATTAAAGAAGCTGTATCGGATGCGATTAACAAACGCAGCGTTACCGATTCAAGCTCTGGTGAGAGTATTTCTATTCCACAACGCGATATCAGTGAACCTACATTTCATCAAGGGCAAGGCGGGAATAGAGAACAAATTCACCCTGGTAACGATCAGTTTTCTACAGGTGATAAAATTGAGCGCCCTAAAGGCGGACAAGGCGGTGGTGCCGGTGAAGGTGACGCCAGCGATTCGGGCGAGGGACAAGATGAGTTTGTATTTTCAATATCAAAAGATGAATACCTTGATTTACTGTTTGAAGATTTAGAACTTCCTAACTTACAAGAAAACCAACTTGATAAGTTAGTGCAAATGAAAACCCACCGCGCAGGATTTTGTAGCGACGGCATGCCAAGTAATATTGACATTGTCCGCTCACTTCAAGGCTCGCTTGCGCGCCGTGTGGCAATGAGTGCAGGTAAAAAACGCCGACTAGTCGAGCTTGAAAAACAACTTGATGCGTTGCTTGATGAGCAACATAGCGATAATGCGGCGATTGCTTTATTACAAAAAGAAATTGCAGCATTAAAAGTACAAATTAAATCGGTCCCGTTTATTGATAACTACGATTTACGTTTTCGTAATTACGAAAAGCGCCCTCACCCCACCAGTAAAGCGGTGATGTTTTGTATTATGGATGTGTCAGGCTCAATGGATCAGCCAACAAAAGACATGGCTAAGCGTTTTTATATTTTACTTTATCAGTTTTTAACGCGCAGTTATAAAGACATAGAAGTTGTTTATATACGTCACCACACACAAGCTAAAGAAGTAGATGAACAAGAGTTTTTTTATTCCCAAGAAACTGGCGGCACTATTGTTTCGAGTGCTCTTAAATTAATGAATGAAATAATAAAAGAACGTTATCACGCAGATGAGTGGAATGTATACGCCGCACAAGCCTCTGATGGCGATAACTGGGCGGACGACACGCCCCAATGCGGTGAAATTTTGCGTAATAAGCTCTTAAGCGCAGTACGTTATTTTGCTTATATTGAAATAACCACTCGTGCTCATCAAAGCCTATGGCGCGAATATGAATCTATAACACACAGCCATAATAATTTCGCCATACAGCATATTCAAAGCGTTGAAGATATTTACCCAATTTTTAGGGAGCTATTTAAAAAAGGTCGTCAACAGCAAAACTCTGCATAGCCAAAAGCGAGGTAGCATTATGAATGATAAACGATTGAGTGATGGCCCAGATTGGACCTTTGATTTATTAGATGAGTACCAAGATGAAATTGCTCGCGTTGCTGCTCATTACAGATTAGACACCTACCCTAATCAAATTGAAGTGATAACGGCTGAGCAAATGATGGATGCTTATTCAAGCGTTGGCATGCCTATTGGCTACAGTCATTGGTCTTACGGTAAGAAGTTTATCCAAACAGAGCAAAATTATAAGCGCGGGCAAATGGGCCTCGCTTACGAAATAGTGATAAATTCAGACCCTTGTATTGCGTACTTAATGGAAGAAAATACCCTACCTATGCAAGCGCTTGTAATGGCGCATGCATGTTACGGACATAACTCATTTTTTAAAGGTAATTACTTATTTAAAACCTGGACCGATGCTGGCTCAATTATTGATTACTTAGTATTTGCTAAAAACTACATAAGCCGCTGTGAAGAAAAATATGGTATTACTCAGGTAGAGAGCTTACTCGACTCTTGTCATGCGTTAATGAACTACGGGGTCGATCGCTATAAACGTCCACAGCAAATATCACTCTTTGAAGAGCAAAAACGCCAACAAGAACGTGAAGAATACTTACAATCACAAGTAAACGAATTGTGGCGTACGATTCCCGAACAGCAACACGAAACTAAAAAGAAAGAACGCCATTTTCCTACTGAGCCTCAAGAAAATATTTTGTATTTTATTGAAAAAAATGCCCCATTACTCGACTCTTGGCAGCGTGAAGTGATACGTATTGTCCGTAAAATATCGCAATACTTTTACCCGCAAAAACAAACTCAAGTAATGAACGAAGGTTGGGCAACATTTTGGCACTACACCATCCTTAATCACTTATATGATGAAGGGAAGCTCACCGACTCATTCATGTTAGAGTTTTTACAAAGTCATACCAACGTAGTTTATCAGCCACCTTATAACAGTAAGTATTATTCAGGCATTAATCCATATGCTTTAGGCTTTAACATGATGGTTGATATTCGCAGAATATGTGAACATCCAACTGAAGAAGATAAAAAATGGTTTCCTGAGTATGCAGGCAGTAATTGGCTAGATACATTGCACTTTGCCATGGAAAATTTTAAAGATGAAAGCTTTATTAGCCAGTTTTTATCGCCTAAGTTAATTCGTGATTTTAAATTGTTTACTATTGTCGATCATAAAAACAATCCACATTTAGAAATTGGTGCGATACACGATGATAACGGCTATAAAACAGTTAGAGAAGTACTCTCCGCGCAATATAATTTAAGTAATCATGAACCTAACATTCAAGTATATGATGTTGATATTAGAGGTGATAGAGCACTTACACTTCGCTATGTACCTCATAATTGCATTCCATTGGCAAACTCACATGAAGAAGTGCTAAAACACCTTTACAGGCTATGGGGCTTTAAGGTAAAACTGGAAGAAGAGTCTAATTCTGGTGAGATTTCAACTATTGGTCAATGTCCAACAGATGACACTCGTCATACAACAGAGTGAATATAATGGATAAGAAAAAGCTTCTCGTACTGATCGACTCAGTAAATTGTGCAAAAACAGCATTAATACACGCAAAACAAAAAGCACTACAAGACAGTAAACATATTGATATTGTTGCGTTTAGCTATGAAGACACTGGTAATATATTATTTTCATTATCACCAGAGCAAGTACTTGCGATTCAAGACAAACAACTTTCATTACTCAGAGCAACATTAGAACCTCTATTAAAAAAAGAGCTAACTGATTGTGAGTATACATTTCAAACGGTTTGGCATGAATCACCAGAGCAATGGTTAAATAACGAAATAAACGCAACTAATTATGATATGGCAATAAAAACTAGGCATATTGATGCTCAAACTCAATTTAGCGAACTTGATTGGCAGCTTATTCGATTTTCACCAATACCACTTTATTTGGCCGCAGATAATAAATGGAGAAATAACTGTAATGTGTTAGCTGCTCTTGATTTAGGCAGCGAAAAGGCATCTAAGCATCAGTTAAATAAAGCTATTATTAACTGTGGCCTAGATTATGCTAACTCAGAGGGCTGCGAATTTTATGCATGTTATACCGTGCACGTCTCACCTATTTTGAGAGACTTAGGCATTGTATTTTCAGATGAACAAGTACTCAATGCATTCGAAAAATTACCGGCACTGCAACGTGATCTGATTAATGAATACAACTTGCGTGATAAATTACACATTAAAGCGGGCTTAGCGGAGCAAGTCATACCAAGCTTGGCAGCAAAACTTGATGCTGAGTTAGTGATTATTGGCTCAGTAGGCAACGTGGGTATTAAGGGAAAGCTTATTGGCAACACAGCAGAAAAAATAATGCGCTTACTTAAAACCGATTTACTTATTTTACCCCCACTCAATTTAATACCAATTTTCTTAATTAAGTGCTTTATTTTGAGGTAATAAAATCGTATCAATAACAAGGCAAGAATTCGTTATTTAGTTGTTATCGCTAATTACTCTTACATTGCTCTACCTTCTGCATCCATGCAGTCGTATATCAGAAGTTTTTAACGCAGTTAACGTCAGATTTAATCACTCAAATTAATTAAATATTATTGCGCATTGGTATAAAGAGTGATTAATAAAAATGATGCTTAAGCGTCATTTTTTATATCATCAAAAACAGTGACTTTATTGCGTCCATTATTTTTAGAAAAGTAAAGAGCCCTGTCAGCGGCTTCAATCCAACGTTCATGATCTTTAAATTCATTACTAAAGCACGCAACTCCGATACTTATTGTCATCTTGATTTCAACATTTTTATAAAAGGCAGGGCTTGATTCAATCAACACCCTTAAGCGCTCAGCAAATATTTCAGCCCCTTGCTTATCGGTATCAAGTAGAGTTAATACAAACTCTTCACCACCGTAACGTCCAGCAATATCTGTTTCACGTAATGTGGTACGTAATAACTTTGCAATATGGCGTAACGCCTCATCACCACAACTATGACCATGCTTATCATTCACCTTTTTAAAGTGATCAATATCAAACATTAACAGAGAGCTACACCCTGCATTACGTTTTGTTCGTAAATACTCTTGCTTAAGCATACTTTCCCAATAACCACGATTGTATAACGTCGTTAAGGCATCGGTTTGACTTACTTGCTCAAGTCTTTTATTTAGCTCTTCTAACTCTTTTTTGTTAACTGCAATATCAGTTACATCATAAAGAATGATACAAATATGGCTAACTTCTGCTCGTATATTAGTAAGCGGTATAAATGTCGCATTTTGATACATATACTCAGCTTTGCCAGTAATTGGGCGATAGTTTTTAAAGCGAAATATATAGGGTTGTTGTTCCCAAATGGTAAACGAACGATTTTTTAGTACAAATACTGGCTCTGATTTACTTCTAAACCACTTTTCATCTATAGCAGGAAATAAATCAAATAAATCTTTATTTTTTACAGCACTTGGTAATAACCCCGAATGGTTTTCCATAAAACCATTCCACACACACACCTTATACTCCCTGTCGAGTACAACTAAACCTACATCAACGGTGTTAAACATATCCATTAACCAATGGATTTCATTCATATCTAAATCAGCAGCCATAACTTAGTCTTCTAATAGGTAAGCAACTTTGTATTTCAAAGTTTTAAGTGAATCTTCAGTAAATAACAGCATAAGGTCACAGTTAATATCGTGATTTTCAATACCATAGCTAATTTCTATAGCAAGCGTACGCTGCCAGCGCGACTTATTCGCTTTCACTAATTCAGATACATCTCTGTGCTGGCCAAGTACGATAGGATGACCTTGGCTAAACGACATATCGAGTTGTTTTGAAAGACCAGTCAAAATAGCCCCGATTAAAATATTACTTATATCCATAAGTAACTCAAGTTCCACTTTGTCGTTAAGCTCACCATCGTAATTCATCAGTGAGGCTATCTCTTTAAAGCTAGAGTCATTAAGTAATAATAATGCTTCTCCAGATACACCTCCTCCAATAAATCCCTGACAAACTCCAGAAGTGGTTGCATTATTATCAATAGAGCGTAGCGCCATATCGAGTTCACTAACCTCTAAGATATTCACATTTGGGATTGGCAGCTCAACAAACACATTAAGTAATCGCGCAAGTAAATCACCGGCTTGACCCATAGCAACATTAGTTAGCTCTTGGTATATATCTCGCACATCTGGGTCTACTTGCTCACCTAGAGAATGAGAAAGACGTTCACGCATGGCTTTATCTTTAATGCCATGGTGTTCAATAATATCGGCTAATTTTTGAGGGGAACATGGCTTTTGGATGAAATCGATAGCCCCCAGTTCAAGCACTCTTTGATGAGCATTAGGCTGTATGTCACCTGAAACTACAACTGTAAGTATATTGAGCCCAAGCTCTTTCATGGCCATTAAAACTTCATAGCCATCCATTTCTGGCATGTTTAAATCAAGGAAAAGGATTTCAGGTTCAGTTGACTTTATTTGTTTGATGCAATCAACACCATCTATCGCAAATTCAACTTTAATATCCCAATCATCAGGTAGAGAACGGGCTAATTGACGCCTCGCTAATTTTGAATCATCACATATTAATACAGATGTTGACATACTATCTCTCTATTTTTAACCAGTTATACATACCAAAAGTGATACACGCATTTTTATTATAGAAGATATTTTTGTAACTGCATGTTAACCAAAGTATAGCCTATTTACAGTTTTTTTATATGACTGAATCATTACCAATTTTATAGAGACACAGATAATACCTTGGTTACTCCAACGCAGTATAATACACTGACGCCTATTGCGTTAATTTAAAAAGGAAACTCCTATGCTCCGCTCATTAACTTTTGCCTTAAGTATTTTTTGTTCTATGGCTTTCGCTTCTGATATCCCAGAAAACACTCTCGATATAGGTAAAGTCTCTGCACAGGGTAAGACGGTTACTTTACTCGGTAAAGGTGTATCAGTTGGTGATAACGCACCTAATTTTAAAGTTGTCGATGGAAACTTTACACCTGTCACACTGGATAATTATAAGGGCCGAGCTATTTTAATTAGTGTAGTACCAAGTTTAGACACAGGTATTTGTAGTCTACAAACAAAACACTTTAACGAAAAAGTTGCGACGCAATTTCCTGCAGTTGTCATGCTTACTATTAGTGCCGATTTGCCATTCGCTCAAAAAGATTTTGCAAAGCTGAGAACATAGACAAAATAACTACATTATCTGATTCTGTTTGGCGCGATTTTGGCCAAAAATATGGGTTAATTATTAAAGATATGGGGTTACTAACTCGCTCAGTAATAATATTAGACGAAAACCACAGCATTATTTATAAACAACTCGTTAGTAGCCTTTCAACTGAACCAGAATACAACAGCGTAATTGAGAAGCTTAAAACGCTGTAAAGTTAATATACCCATTCGCTTAATTAAGTGATCTATTTTTAGATAAGAAAATCGTATCCATGACAAGGCAAAAAATTCGTTATTGAGTTGTTATCACTAATTGCTCCTGCATTGCTCTACTTTCGGCATCCATGCCGTCGTATATCAGAATTTTTAACGCTGTTAACGTCATATTTAATCTCTCAAATTGATTAAGTATTCTAGACTTAAAACAAAAAACCGCCAATTGGCGGTTTTTTAATAGGCTTTTAAATTTAACCTAAAAGCTCACCAAGTTGTGAACTTACAGCTTCAACAGCTTGTGTACCATCTAGTTTGTGGTATTGAGTGTTACCAGCCGCCGCTTCTGCTTGGTAGTAATCAACTAATGGCATAGTTTGCTCGTGGTAAATACCTAAACGTTTACGTACTGTTTCTTCAGTATCGTCTGCGCGAACAATTAAGTCATCCCCAGTTTCGTTATCTTTACCTTCCACTTTTGGTGGATTATAAACAACATGGTAAACACGACCAGAACCAGGATGAACACGACGTCCGCCCATACGCTCAACAATCACTTCGTCAGCCACGTCAAATTCAATAACGTGATCAACCACTACGCCATTTTCTTTCATTGCATCGGCTTGAGGAATTGTGCGCGGGAAGCCATCAAGTAAAAAGCCTTTCTCACAATCCGCTTTAGTAATACGCTCTTTTACTAAACCAATAATAATATCGTCAGAAATTAGTTGACCAGCATCCATTACTTTTTTTGCTTCTAGGCCTAATGGCGTACCTTCTTTAATTGCTGCACGTAACATATCGCCAGTAGAGATTTGTGGAATACCGTATTTGTCCATTAAAAACTGAGCTTGAGTACCTTTACCTGCACCCGGCGCGCCCAAAAGAATAATGCGCATATTATTGTCCCCTAGTATGGATATTTATTTTAAAGCCTGAATTCTTCCACAAGCGCCGCCGATACTCAAGCAACTTATACTAATTGATGAGTTGTTGATGTATTTACAGCGCATTAAAAAAGGGAACACACGTTCCCTTTTATTTAAAGTACATAATTTATACTTTATCGACTGAGTAAATAGCTATTTGCTTAGTTCAAGCATTAGTTTATTTAAGCGAGTAACAAACCCTGTTGGATCTTTAAGTGTACCGCGCTCTGCAAGTAATGCTTGGTCTAGTAAAACATGTGACCACTGTGCAAACTTATCTTCATCTTGTTCGTCATTTAAGTGCTTAACAAGTTGATGCTCTGGGTTTAGCTCAAACACAGGTTTTGCTTCTGGTGCTGCTTGGCCCACAGACTCCATTAGCTTTTGCATTTGTGAGCTCATATCGTTGTCATCACTTACAACACATGCTGGAGAATCTGTTAGACGGTGCGTAAAGCGCACTTCTTTAACGTCATCACCAAGTGCTGTTTTAATACGCTCAACAAGGCCTGCCATTTCTTTTTCAGACTCTTCTTGTGCTTTTTTAGTTTCTTCGTCGTCAAGCTTACCTAAATCTAAATCACCACGTGTGATTGACTGTAGTTGCTTATCAGCAAATTCAGTTAAGTGGCTCATCATCCACTCGTCAACACGGTCACTTAGTAACAATACTTCAATGCCTTTTTTGCGGAAAATTTCTAAATGAGGAGAATTTTTCGCAGAAGTAAATGTATCAGCCACTACGTAGTAAATTTTGTCTTGCCCTTCGTTCATGCGCTCAACGTATTGCTCAAGCGACACATCTTGTGTTTCTGAATCAGTGTGTGTCGAAGAAAAACGAAGTAGCTTACATACGGCTTCTTTATTTGCCGCATCTTCAGCAGGGCCTTCCTTCATTACTTGACCAAACTCGTTCCAAAATACTTGGTAATCGTCAGCTTTGTTTTTAGCCATACGCTCAAGCATTTTAATAATTCGCGATGTACACCCTTTACGAATAGCTTGCGTTACTTTGTTGTCTTGTAGAATTTCACGAGATACGTTCAGTGGTAAATCGTTTGAATCTAGTAAACCTTTCACAAAGCGAAGGTAGCTTGGCATGAATTGCTCAGCATCATCCATTACAAAAACACGTTGTACGTAAAGTTTTAAACCACTTTGACGTTCACGGTTCCATAAGTCGAAAGGTGCTTTTTTAGGAATATATAAAAGGCTAGTGTATTCAGTCTTACCTTCAACCTTATTATGTGCCCAGCTAAGTGGCTCTTCCCAATCATGGCTTACATGCTTGTAAAACTCTTTGTATTCATCATCAGAAAGTTCTGATTTATCGCGTGTCCACAATGCAGTTGCACGGTTAATGCTTTCCCACTCACCTGGTACTGCTGGAATTTTTTCGCCGTCTTCGCCTTCAGACTCTGGTACTTCTGCTTTAAACATTTGTACCGGCGTTGAAATATGGTCTGAGTATTTAGTAACAATGCCACGTAGACGGTAATCGTCAGCAAATTCTTTTTCTTCATCACGAAGATGTAAAATAATATCGGTACCACGGCCTTCTTTTTCAATTTCTTGAAGTGTGTATTCGCCTTCACCTTGAGATTCCCACTCGTAAGCTGTTGTTTCACCCGCTTTACGTGTACGAACAGTTACTAAATCGGCAACAATAAATGCTGAGTAAAAACCAACACCAAATTGACCAATTAATTGTGAATCTTTACTTTGATCCCCTGTTAAGTTTTTGAAAAACTCAGCAGTGCCTGATTTAGCAATAGTCCCTAATGAGCTAATGATTTCATCGCGCGTCATACCAATACCATTATCTGAAATGGTAATTGTATTTGCTTCTTTATCTGCGCTAATACGCACACGTAAATCAGCATCACCCTGGTATAGATCGCCTTGAGATAGTGCTAAAAAGCGTAACTTGTCTGCCGCATCTGATGCGTTTGACACAAGTTCACGTAAAAATATTTCTTTATTAGAATAAAGAGAATGAATCATTAAGTTTAATAATTGTTTTACTTCTGTTTGAAAGCCTAATGTTTCTTTTTGAGCTGCAGTCATTTATATATCTCCAATTTGCAAAGTGTCTGCGTTATCCACTTAATATGGGGTGAGGTGTTAGAACTTCAAGGGAAAAATTTAAAAAAGGTGAAACGAAAACAAAGAACCATAAATTTATTTAAAACGAGTGCGGGCAATTAATATGAATTTTCTCGCCGCTGACGGGGTGCTCAAAATATAAATCGCTTGCATGTAATTGTAAGCGCCCAGCCATATTTTCACTTTGCGCACTTTTATATAAATCGCAACCTAAAATAGGGTGGCCTATAAACTGGCTGTGTATTCGTAACTGATGAGTACGCCCAGTAACGGGCGTAAATTGCACTAAGGTTCTGTATGGTTGTTTTAGCCGTTCCAGTACTTTATATTCACTGACTGCGGTTTTGCCAGTCGATTGGCAAATTTTAACTCGCGGAAAAAGCAGCCTATCTTTTGCTATTGGTGCAGTAATTTCCCCTCACTAACAGCCAAGCACCCTTCAAGCATCGCTACATAACACTTTTGAATAGTACGTGCCTGAAACTGTTTATTAAGATGCTTTGACGCAATCGCGTTTAATCCAACAATCATAATGCCCGATGTACCCAAATCTAACCGATGCGGTAACTTAGCCTCTGTAAATGCGGCTGTTAACCCTTCCTGCCCATGTACCAAACGATAATGTACTGAGTCCCAATTAAGTGGGTTTTTACCCGACAAACTCAATAGTCCACTGGGCTTATTAATCAATAAAATATCATCATCTTGATATAATATTTCAATAAACTCGTCGCACTTAGGCGCTACAAAGTCATCAACTATAATGTGTGGTTCTGAAGGTGTATGCGATATTGAGTTAGCCATTAAGTTAATCATTAAATTAATCAACACCTTTAGAGTGAAGCGCTTTCAAAACTAAAACATGCTCACGTAAATCGTCTGCTACTACTTTGTCAGCTGCAATCGGGCCACCCACTGCAACCGACACCAAAGACCATTTTAATCGCGGTAATTGCCACTTAGCTTTTCGGCTAAACATACTTCCCCACAAGCCCCCTAAATGCACAGGAACAACGGGCACAGGAGAGCGTGCAATAATACGCTCTATTCCACGGCGAAAAATATCGATAGAGCCGTCACTAGTCAGCTTCCCTTCGGGGAAAATACCAACAAGCTCGCCTTTTTCAAGCGCAGCAGCCACTTCATCAAACGCTTTTTTAAACGCCTCTGGGTTCGTTTTTTCACTATCAATGGGAATAGCTTTAGCCATTTTAAATAACCAATGTAGAGCTGGCGAATAATAAATAGGCGCAAATACCATAAACCGAATAGGCCTTGGTGACGCTGCCAAAATAAACATCCAATCAACAAAACTAACGTGGTTGCACACAATAACAGCGGCACCTTCATTAGGAATGTTAGCTTCGCCTTTTGTTCTTACGCGGTACATACAAATGGCCAAAATATAAATAACAAAGCGTAAAAAGAATTCAGGTACTTTGGTATAAATATAAACAGAAATAAGTAAATTTAGCCCCGCAAGTAACAATAATAGCTCTGAAATACTCCACTGAAAAACAGACAACGTGACAATACTTAAAACAGCACTACCGACCATAAACAAGGCATTTAATACATTGTTAGCCGCTATAACTCGTGATCGACTCGCTTCTTCAGTCCGTTGTTGAATAAGCGCATATAGCGGTACAGTGTAAAAACCGGCGCCAATGCCTATGCCTGCCATCCATATGAAATGCCACATCATATCGCCTGTTTTTAATACCTGTGCGAGCGTTAATAATTCAGTATGTTGAGGTGTATAGGTACTGATAGCGGGCTCTTGGCTCAGTAAATATAAAAACAAGGTAATTAAAATAGCGCCAAAGGGCACAATGCCTAGCTCAATACGAGAGCGAGATAACTTTTCACACAGTAATGAACCAATAGCAATACTCAATGAAAATACAACCAGTGCACTGGTTACCACCAATTCATCGCCGCCCATTACATGTTTTACATAATTTGGTAGGGACGTTAAAACGATGGCGCCAATTAACCAAAACCAACTGATCCCAAGCACTGACTTACCAACCGACTCTGTTTGCGAATTAAGTGCTGTAAATACGTTTTTTGTGGATGAAAATATATTATAGGTAAATTTTAAGTTTGGCTCGTTCGCCTCACTAACGGGTATAAAACGACTGCTTACATAACCCATAACAGCCAGCACTAATACCGCAATACTTATAGCCGTAGGACCTAGCGATTGAGTAATGTAGTAAGTGCCAAAAATTGTACCGATCAGTATTGCTACAAACGTGCCCGATTCAACCAAGGCATTCGCTTTTGTTAATTCGCTAGGTGCAACGTGCTGAGGTAAAATAGAGTATTTTAATGGCCCAAAAAACGTACTTTGCACACCCATTAAAAATACGGTGGCTAACATCAGCCAAACGTACTGCGTTAAAATTGAGACAGCACCTACAATCATAATAGGAATTTCACACAACTTTACGATTCTAATGAGCTTAGACTTTTCTGTTTTTTCAGCAAGCTGCCCCGCCATCCCTGAAAATAAAAAGAAAGGTAGAATAAATAATCCCGCAGCAATATTAGAATAAAGTGCGCCATCTGCAAGCGTTGCAGCCTGAAATATCAATAAAATAAGCACCGATTGCTTATACACGTTATCGTTTATTGCTGAGAAAAACTGCGTAATAAAAAGCGGTAAAAAACGCTTACTACCCAGTAATGCACCTTGATAGGGTTGGTTATCTTTCATTGTATTCCTTACTAATTAGAGACATAGCCCAAAAATATATTATACCAATTCGTTTAATTAAATGATCTATTTTTAGGGCGGAAAAACGTGTTGATAGCTAGGCAAAAATTCGCTATTTAGTTGTCTAACTGAGAATCTTTTAATGCAGGTAGCGACACGTTTAGCCCGCAAAATGATTAAGTATTATTGCGGATTGGTATTAGACTGCTTCTAAGCTTACCTTAAAAAAAAGCCTACATAAGTTAATCATGTAGGCTTTTACAATATGTTTTCAAATAGTGACTTTAAGTTAGTCTTGAGTAACAGCGCGTCTGCCACTAAAGGCATGCATCAGCGTTCTACCATCAACCAAATCAAGCTCGCCTCCCACAGGAATACCGTGAGCAATACGCGAGGCATCTACTTTATATTTATGACAAAGCTGCGCAATATAATGAGCAGTAGTTTCACCTTCAACGGTAGGGTTAGTCGCTAAAATAACCTCATTAATACCGCCTTGAGCAAGTTTTTGCTCTAAAACGTCTAAGCCAATTTCTTTAGGGCCGATACCGTCAATTGGCGATAAATGACCCATTAAGACAAAATATAGCCCTAAGTACTGACCAGTTTGCTCAATAGCAAGCACATCAGTAGGCGATTCAACAACACATAATATGCCGCTGTCTTGGCGCTTTGTACTTAAACAAATATCACATTGCGTTTGTTCGCAAAAGGTGCGACAAGACTGACAATGCCCTATGGCGGTCATTGCTTTAGTCAATGCATTGCCAAGCTGAGTGCCTCCTTTCGGTCGCGCTCAAGCAGGTGAAAAGCAATACGTTGCGCTGACTTTGGACCAATGCCCGGTTGACAGCGCAGTGCTTCTATAAGCTGATTTAAACTATCTGAAAGTTGCATTATTTACTTAAAACGGCATTTTCATACCTGGTGGTAATTGCATACCGCCAGTTACTTTACCCATTCGCTCTTGTGTTTCTTCTGCAACACGGCGTACAGCATCGTTACATGCTGCTGCAAGTAAGTCTTCAATCATGTCTTTGTCGTCTTCCATCAAGCTCTCATCAAGCTGAACACGACGTACATTGTGGTTACCAAGCATAGTTACTTTAACTAAACCTGCACCGGCTTCACCAACAACTTCAAGAGTTGCGATTTCGTCTTGGGCTTTTTGCATGCGATCTTGCATTTGCTGCGCTTGCTTCATCATGTTGCCCATTCCACCTTTAAACATAACTTTCTCTCTTTCTTTTAATACATTAATTAACATGAACATAAGGGCGATTGTAAGTAATTACAATGCCTGAATACTGTTTTCGTCAATTTCGGCGCTAAATACTTGCTGAAATTGTACTATGTTTTCATCCGATGTGATCACATCGATTGCTTGTTGATGACGACCTGCATCAATTTTTTGCTGAATAAGATAAGGGGAATCAATAACTCCCTTAGCAAAATTAATACTTAACGACACGTTATGCTCATAAATACTCGACAATGCGGCATCTAACCTTTGGCGAAGCATCGGTGTATCTAAATGCTTTTGAGATTCATCAACATCTATATGTAAACTGTTGCCTTGCTTGGTAAATATTGAATGCAACGCAAATTGGCGCATACGACCGCCCAGTCCCATACGTTTAATTAAATAAGCCCACTCATCTTGTTGGTGTGCAAACCTAATTTCACTAATTGGACTTTGAAAATCATCAGGCACGGGAATGCTAATTTCCTCGGGCGCTGCTTCAGGTACTTTTTGAGGGTTTATTTGCTCAAGCAGCTCTGGCGCTAGATTTTCAGTAATTGTTTGGTGCTTTGCTTTAAAATCAATTTTTTCAGGTTTGTCAAAACCTTGATTATTAGCCGGTGTTTGGCTCCCCGTTACTGGGAGCGGTGGCTTTTTTCACTTTCACCTACTGTATCAGTAGCCCAAGGCGGGTTGTCTGACTGTGTAGGTACTGACTTATGGTTTTGTGATACAGCGCTATTTGGCCGCTCAGCTGACTGAGCCACTGTATTTTCATTTTTTGGCACTGCACCGACATTATGAGTACGGCTAGTAACAGTACTGTTAGATACGTTTGATGAACTAGCCTTTGCCGTATTTAAGTTTGTCCCAGAAAGCTTTCCTGAGCCTGATATATTACGATCACGCAATATTCGCGCAATAGCCGATTGCGCTTTTGCCTCGCGTTCAACTATCGAAGCATTTTCATCGTGTTGTTGCTGGTTTTGCAAGTCTGATTGCGGGTCAAAACTATTTTTTTCAATACTTGTTGAGTGTTCCGGCAAATGATTTTGCTGATTAGCACTTATATCTTTTTGTGGATTAAACCCCTGATCAACAGCGCTACTCATCACATCATCAAACTGCGCGGCCAATGTTTGCTCTACATCACTGTGTTGCATGTAAGCTTCATCTTCACTTTGACGCTGTGTTTGAGCATCCGAAACAACATTGGTTTGCGGTGGCTCATTAGCTGAAGCCTGTTGCTTTGAAGCGTTTTCACTTTGTTGAACTGGTTGAACTACTGCAACTTGGGCTGGCTCATTATTACTTTGCACGACGTCATTATTTGATGTCTGAGCGGCAGCATTAGGTAAAGGCTCTATCTCAACGGCTCTAGGCTGTTCTGTATTGCTAACTGGCTTAGTATTATTTACTGGAGCACTGCTTTGGCTAGCTACGGTGTCTTGCGATGTTTTGTTTTTATTTAATATATCTCGCAGTACATTTGTTCGGCCTTGTTTATTTTGGACGGGCTCTTCGTTGGCTGTGTGTACAACTTGTTGGGCATCTGTAGGCTTAAATGCTAATAATCTTAGCATAAGCATTTCAAAACCTAATCGAGGCTCTGGTGCCCATTGTAAATCTTTTTTACCGTTTAAAAGTAACTGGTAATAAATTTGTATTTGTTGCGGACTCGTATGCTGTGCAACGTGCGTTATGTAATCAGCGTTCGTTTCATCAAGCCCTGCTGCCTGTGGTACTAATTGAGTCAGTTGAGTTAAATGTGTTAACGCAATTAAATCATCAAGTAAGGCAATATAGTTTGGGTTTCTGCTCGCAACGTGTGCTATTTCGCTCATTAAAGCTGTGCCATCTTGGGCAAGTAGTGCAGCTAATAGGCTTTGGCTATAATGTGTATCCATCAAACCAAGCATTGTTTGTACTGCTTGATTATTAATATCACCATTTGTTTGTGCTATAGCTTGATCGGTTAAGCTCAGTGAGTCACGCATACTGCCGTCAGCGGCTTTTGCAATAATACTAAGTGCATCATTGTCATAGCTGAGCTGTTCTTGAGTAAGTACGTGCTCAAGCTGTGCTTTAATTTCACTTTGCGACAAGGCATTTAAGTTAAATTGTAAACAACGAGATAAAATAGTAACTGGTAACTTTTGTGGATCGGTCGTCGCTAATAAAAATTTCACATGCTCTGGTGGTTCTTCAAGCGTTTTTAAAAGTGCATTAAAACTGTGCTTTGAGAGCATGTGAACTTCATCGATTAGATATACTTTATAACGTCCACGCGTTGGCGCATATTGAACGTTATCGAGTATTTCGCGGGTGTCCTCTACTTTAGTTCGAGAAGCCGCATCTATTTCGAGTAAGTCAATATAGCGTCCTGCTTCTATATCTAAACAGCTGCTACATTGACCACACGGATTTGCAGATATACCTTCGTCGCAATTTAAGCTTTTAGCAAAAATACGCGCAATGGTCGTTTTACCCACACCGCGGGTTCCAGTGAATAAATAAGCGTGATGCAGTCTATTTTGTGTAAGCGCATTTACAAGCGCTTGCTTAACATGAGACTGCCCAACCAATTCATGAAAGGTTTGAGGACGCCATTTTCTCGCTAGAACCTGATAACTCATCGATTACTCGCCTTCGAATTCAACCAATTTTAGGATTTTAATACCCATTTTCTTGATGCGCTGCTCGCCACCTAGTTCTGGTAATGACACAACAAATGCTGCATCTGTAGCTTCGCCACCTAGTTTATGAACTAATTTAGCAGTGGCTTCAATTGTACCGCCAGTAGCTAATAAATCATCCACTAACAATACTTTATCGCCAGGTACAATTGCATCTACATGCAGCTCTAATGTATCTTCACCGTATTCTAGCAAGTAATCTTGACGAATAACTTCGCGCGGCAACTTACCTGGTTTACGTACTGGAATAAAGGGAATGCCTAACGCGTAAGATAACGGCGCACCAAAAATAAAGCCACGCGATTCTGTGCCAATTATTTTAGTAAAACCTTGATCTTTATATTCAGCGATAAAAGCGTCAATTGTGGCTTTAAAGGCTTCTGGATTTGCCATTAAAGTAGTTACATCGCGAAACATAATGCCCGCTTTTGGATAATCAGCAATTGTAGTGATGCTGTTTTTGATAATTGCTGGTGTTACTTGAGTCATAATTTTAACTGCTCAATTATTTATATTACAAAGCAGGTGATTATAACCTTAACTGACCTTTAAATGCGAGTTTGACGTTATTATAGTTTAAGCGGGGTAATTAAAAATAAAGAGGTTCAAGGCTGAAGTAAACAACAGCCTTAATAAACGCTATGCATTTTAGGTTAAGCTAGTGATCCAACCTAAAATTGCATTTAAACAACCAATTCCTGCAAATATAGCTAAAAATGCAAGAAAGTAAGTAGCGTTGAACGGATCTTTAAAGTCTTTATCATCTGACATTGGTACAACCTTTTATTAAGCACGGCAAATAAGGCTGTCATAATAGACGATGTAAAATTATCAATAAAGACCTTAATCTTGATTTTTTGTCACAATGACACCGCGTTCAACCATTGCATTAAGGGTAACCAACGCACCTTGAGCAATTTGCTCTGCATTAAATTGTGGAGCGTGAGCTAATACCTGTTGGCAAACGTTGTCAAATGTCGCACCTTCACTTACCTCTATGATTGACAATAGCAAAGCTGTCATCGCATTTGTTGCTAAAAACTGCACATCATCATTTTCGTCTCTATATACAACAAAGTAATTAGGCTGAGTTGATGGCTCTTTAGGTATAAACTCTGTGCTGATATTTTGAACCGGAAATTGATAACTTAAATTTCTTGCAGCGTTAGATAAATACAAAGCAGAACTAGTGAGTGCTGTTGTTTGTAATTTTTGCGCTTGCTCATCTTCATGTGCAATCGATACATCTAGCTCTACCCATTCGTAATGAGCAAGCTCTAGCATAAACACGGGGTCGTGTTTTTTCATTTTATAATCACTTGATAAGTAATTAATAAACTCCCCTGCTATATCTAAAAAGTACGGCGAATGACAATCATATTCGCTAAAGAACTGACGTACGAGGGAATGCCATTGTTTGTCTGTGTATAAGGTTTTTAACACCGGAAAACCTGATGATACAAAACCTTCAATATTATTAAAAAATAGATCGCGATAAATGGCCATACGTCTATCTTCAATACCGCTGGGCCGTTTATTTTTTTAGGCTCGCGAATATGCGCCATAAATTCGTTTTGTATTTCAATAAAGCTCATCACTAGGCACTCTTTTAATGTTTATAAAGGCTTATATTAAGCTCGTTGTTTTGAAACACTTGAATTAAGGTATTTAGCTTGCAGCCCATGAATTATATCCAACTCTTTGGTTAACACATTCATAGTAGGGATATTAAAGTCACGCTCAAGCAAAGTTGGAAACACACCATGTACTTCGTACGCCTTATCAAGTAGCTTCCACACAGGATCAATGACATCTGCGCCATGTGTATCAACTATTAAGTCATCAGCCTCATTGTAGTGCCCTGCAACGTGTCCATAAGCAATACGCTCAGAAGGTAACCCTGTTAAAAATGCTTGCGCGTTATAGCCATGATTTATCGAATTAACGTAAATGTTATTCACATCGAGTAAAAGCTTACAGTCAGCTTGCTCTAAAATAGTATTCGTAAATTCAAGCTCTGATAATTGCTGCCCAGGAGCACCATAATAAGAAACATTTTCTATCGCAATTTGTTGCTCAAGTATATCTTGAACTTGCTTAATACGTGGTACAACGTGTGCTATCGCATCTTGAGTAAACGGAATTGGCATTAAGTCATACATATGGCCCGCGCCAGAGCAGTAACTTAAGTGCTCACTAAAAATTTTATATTGTGCTCTTTAAAAAAACTTTTAAAGATTTAACAAATTCAACATCCAGTGGCTCGGGCGAGCCGATAGAAAGTGACAATCCATGGCACACAAAATTATTTGCATCTGTTAATGTTTTAAACTGTTTCTTAAAGCGCCCACCTAATTTTAGCCAATTCTCTGGTGCAACTTCTAAAAAATCTACTTGATTAGGTACGTGTTCAAGCAGTTCATTAAGCATTTCTCGTCGGAGGCCAAGACCAACCATTCCGAAATCTATACTTTTAGTTTGTGTCATAACTACCTCTAACTTAACAAAAAAGGGCCTTAAGGCCCTTTTAGCATACCTTATTTAAAATAAGATATTAACGGCCACCACATTTACCTTCGCCGCACTTACCTTCTTTTTTACCTTTTGCGTCGCCGCCACATTTACCTTCGCCGCACTTGCCTTCTTTTTTACCTTTTGCATCGCCGCCACATTTACCTTCGCCGCACTTGCCTTCTTTTTTACCTTTGGCATCGCCGCCACATTTGCCTTCGCCGCACTTGCCTTCTTTTTTGCCTTTAGCATCGCCGCCACATTTGCCTTCGCCGCACTTGCCTTCTTTTTTACCTTTGGCATCGCCGCCACATTTACCTTCACCACATTTACCTTCAGCAGCATCTAGTTGATAACCTGTCACTAACTGTTGAAACTCAAATGGGTTAGCTTGTACATCAGCAGATACAAAACTTGCAGAGCCAACAACTACTGCACCTAAAGTTAACGCGATTGTATTTTTTCTAACTGTATTCATTTTATGACTCTCTTTAATCAAGGATTGTAAATCTCAGCAATATAAATGTATTTTTAAATTGCTTGTATGCTTAAGTAGACCCGCACAAAAATAAAAACTTTCAATTATTTTCATAATATTTGCTTTTGCACTTACTTCATTAAATATGGTCGGTAATTACAGATTTATCAATGTAAGATTTACAGGTAAACTATGCGTCCTGTTTTTCTCAGAAATAATCACCTTATGAAACTTGTTTTAGCGCCTATGGAAGGTGTTGTCGATTTTAAAATGCGTCAATTACTCACCGACATCGGTGGGTTCGATTTATGCGTTACCGAGTTTGTAAGAGTGGTTGAAACATGTTTACCCGATAAAGTTTTTCACCGCTATTGCCCTGAATTACATAATAATGGTTTTACGCGAGCAGGAACGCCTGTGCGTATCCAACTACTCGGACAAGAAGCGAACCCTTTAGCAGAAAATGCGATTAGAGCTATAGCATTAGGTTCTCACGGTGTTGATCTTAATTTTGGCTGTCCAGCAAAAACGGTTAACCGTAGTCGAGGCGGGGCTGTGCTGCTTAAAGATCCTGACCACATGTATACGATTATTAAAGCAGTCCGAGACGCTGTAGATGATCAGCATGAAGTTAGTGCAAAAATCCGCTTAGGATTTGATGATAATAGTAACAGCCAAGAAATTGTAGATGCGGTTGTCAGTGCTGGAGCAAATAGCATTGCAATACATGCTCGCACCAAACGTGATGGCTATAATCCGCCTGCTTATTGGGAAAAAATTCCACCAATAACAAAAGATAAAAATATTGCCGTTGTTGCCAATGGTGAAATTTGGCAAGTAGAAGACGCAATGCTTTGCCAAAAACGAAGTGGATGTACTGATTTAATGCTTGGTCGTGGCGCCCTTTCGCACCCTGATTTAGCAAAAAAATTAAAGCTCATGTAAATAATGAACAATACGATGGACTTGAGTGGGAGCATATTATTTATCACTTAATCCACTCTGCTATCCATCAAGACCCTGCAAAGGATGAAAAATATTTTGCGTCACGTACTAAACAATGGCTTGGTTACCTAAAACGCCAATACCCACAAGCTATCGATTTATTTGATGAAATCAGACGTTTAAAAAGTAAAGAAGATGTGGCAAGCGTATTAAATAAATACGCCAAAGCACCGCAACTTGATTCAAATCATAACAGCTAACTTAAAGCCTATAGATAATATCAGTATAACGTAAAGCCAATTTAATAAGGTTGTACTGATAATGCATCATCAACAAAGACTGAACGATGAAATAGCGCAAGTTAAATTAAATATATTAACTATGCTTTCTAAATCAGCCTACCCTGCACATCACCATTTAATACAAATTTTAGATAATAAAGCCAACAATGAATGGTTAGACTGTGCGGCAGAAAAGTTAGGTCCGGAGTATGCTATTTTAATTAGTCGCATGACTAAATTAGAAGCTGCCGTTAGCCAAATAGAGATTGGCCAATATGGTTACTGTTGTGACTGCGAAGAAAAAATATCAGCAAAGTTACTTGAGCAAGACCCTGCAACTCAACGATGTATAAAGTGCGCACCATAAGCGCACTTTCACATCATTACATCATTTGCTTTATAAAACTAAATGATTGCCCAGGGTAGAGAATTATATCTTCAACTAAATACTGAGCCTCTTCTGGACTCATTTTTAGGCGCTTTACAAGGTTCACCTTTGCTTGAGGCAAAGTCCACGCATGATAGTGAATACCTATATCTGATTCCATCATCGCAAGCATCAATGTTTTATCTTTATCAGACATGTCCATATTGCTCGCCATTGCAGGTAAGTCTTGATAGTTAGCCTGCCAATCCAAGCCTTCTATTAATTTTTCATCAGATAAATACTGAACTAAAAACGATTTCTGGTGAGAAGTTGGCTGTTTACTGTCGAATGCAACACGATCTAATACTTTTATTTTTTCATTTAAAAGAGTAACCCATTCTAATGGTGAATGTACTTCGCCACTAAAGTAATTAAGTTTGCTCTGATACCACTGGGTTCCATTTGGCAGGCCTCTTAGACCAACACTCCCCCTGGGCCTGTAACTAGCTAAATAATCGCTAAAAGCCCTTATATGGCTTTTAAGCGCTGGTTGAACGTCGTTAGTGCCTATCGCACTCAATACATAACTTTGTAACAATGCAAGTTCAACTTTATTCAGTTTTAAATTGCTTTGTTTAGCACTGTCTAACGTTTCTTGGGTTAACTTAAGCCAGGTAATAACATTATCCGGTGTGTTTTTTGTGCCTTCAAAAGCAAGCATGTTCTTTAATACATCTACTTGAGCCGGCCAATTAAAATAGCGCTCAGGAAAACGCTCGGCAATAACCAAGTAATTTACTTGTGCTATTTGATTGAGATTAAGCTCCATGCCCATTAAGTTCTGATAAATAGTATGGCGTTTAGCTAAATATGCATCAGAAAAGACCAATTGCCCTTTAGTAATATTATCTGTTTTATTAGCGCCTGATAGTACAAGCGCCATGTTTAAAGTTTTTAAACCGACTTGTGCATCTTCAAATGACTCATAAGGTTGAGGCTGCTTTGAACATGCGGCTAAAAATAGGCACAGTAGTAATGAAAAAGAGAGCTTTTTATACATAGTAATTCCAATAAAAAAAGCCCCAGAGGGGCTTTTTAAAAGTTGCTTTAGCTAATAAAAATTAAATTTTAACACCGTTGCGAGCGGCTTTATCTTTAATGTATGTAGCCCAACCCTTTGCAAACTTGCGAGTGCGTGGGTCATCCATGGCTTTAGTAATAGCAGCATGAGCTTGCTTGTACTTGCCTTGGTAATAATATGCTTCAGCTAAATCTGAGTAAATAGTGCCCTTTTTATCAGAGCCTAGCTCTAATGCTTTGTTCAAACGAACAACAGCAGCACTAAATTTTTCAGACTGTAAAAGTAATGAACCTGCTTTGCGGTAAAGCTCAGCGTCTTCATCAAATTTAGCAGCTTCTTCATAATACTTAGCAGCTTTAACGAGATCTTTAGAACGATGGTAATTACTCGCAATCGCGCTAACGTTTTGCTTAGTACGTTTAACATTCTTTTCTTTAATAGCCTTCTCAAGCGTAACAGCCGCTTTAAAAGGAATTTCATTTAAAGAATAGAAGTTAGACAATACTTTGTAATCGACTTCAGCTTCAAAAAAACCTTGGTTGAATGCTACTTCCATGGTCGAAAGACCTTTTTTGTAGTTTTCAGTTTGTAGGTAATATTTACCTAAACTAACCCAAGCTTTTTTATCATCAGGCCAAACACGAACAATTTCTTCACCAACTTTGACCATATTATTATAGTCTTTAAGCTCGAAGTAAGAGCCTAACTTTAATTGGTAAGGAGCTTTGTTCGGCTCCTTTTGAAGCGAAATTGCTTTGTCTGCTGGACCGAAAACATCACGAAATTGTTTCAACTCGTAGTTAGCTTGCGCAATACGTGTGTAAACTTTCGGATCTTCATCGCCCGTAAAATCAATCCATGCTAAATATGCTTTTTTAGCTTCTTGATACTTTTGAGTACCAATAAGTAAATCGCCTAATAACTTAAGGGATTGTTCCTGATCAGCAAAGTTTAAAACATCTGGCGCAACCGCCTGCTTAGTATATTTAATCGCTTCATCATACTTTTCTACCTGCGCGTACATGCTACCTAAGTAACGATTTACAGTCGCCTTATCAAAGTCATTAGATGGATCAATATCTTTTAGCAGAACAATTGCTTCTTCAACTTTTTCTTCACCGTACAAATCAAACGCTTTAATTACCTTTTTACCAGTACGCTCGCCCATGATTTTAGTTTTTGCTTTCTTACGCTCTTCAATCTTTGCGTAGTCTGGCGCCGCTAAAACAGATGCTGTTAATGTAGCACCTGACACAGACATAAGAATCGCAAGAGCAGTTACTTTAGAAAAATTTCTCATTACTCGCCTCCTTAATTGCCTTGGTTAAGTTTAAAGTCTAATTGAACTTGTAAACCCGGTTGTATTTGAGGTTTCCCGTCAATGATCTTAGGACGGTACTTCCACTTACGCAATGCGCGCTTAGCTTCACGGTCAAAGATACGTTTTGGATCGGCGTCAATTACTTCAACGTCAGTTACTCCACCTAACTCATCAATTGTGAACGAAAGTTGAACCCAACCTTCTTTACCATCACGTGCTGCTTGCGTTGGATATTTTGGTTCTATACGAACGATAGGTGTCGCATCACCATCACGTCCAAATGCACCAGGACCACTTAGTCCACCTGCCGAACTACCAACATCAATGCTTCCCATATTAAATGACATAGCACCAGGTGTTGGACTGTTATTTTCCGGCTGTGGCGGCTGCGGTTTAGGCGGCTGCTTTGGCGGCGGAGGAGGCGGAGGCGGTACACGCTTCCTCTCCTGCACCTTAGATTCAGGCGGATTCGTCATTATTTCGACTATGATCTGCTCTTTTTGTTCCGTATTACGGTCAGCCCCACCAGAGATGAGGAAAGCCATGAAGTAGAACAAGCCGAAAGTAACTGCCCCACCTGCAATCAGTGAAAACAGAAAACGAATCATTACTGATCTCCAGCTATTGAAATTCTCAGGTTATCACCCGTCGCTTTAATCTGGTCCATAACTTTAACCACTACGCCATGTTTTGCTTCTTTATCAGCTTGCAAAATCACAACTTCAGTAGGTTGTTCTGCTAATAAACTTTCGATTTTTGCTGAAATACGTTCAACATCAACCTGCTGTTTATCAATCCAGATTTCGCCGTTACTACGGATAGCAATAAAAATGTTAGCATTTTTTTGCTTAGTAGCTTGGGCAGCTTTTGGTTTATTGACCTCGATACCAGCCTCTTTAACGAACGATGTAGTTACGATAAAGAAAATAAGCATGATAAATACGATGTCAAGCATTGGCGTCATATCAACCGCTGCTTCTTCTTCTTCACGAAAACGTTGTTTACGTGCCATATTTAATTCTCTCTCTAGTGATGAGGCATACTATCAATAAGTTTGGCTTTCACCATTTTAGCTTTTGTCTCAAGACGTGAGCTAAAAAATACTCCAGATAGTGCCGCAACCATTCCAGCCATTGTCGGGATTGTTGCCATTGAAATACCTGATGCCATTAATCTTGCGTTACCTGTACCCTGGTTGGCCATGGTTTCGAAAACCGAGATCATACCAGTAACAGTACCAAGTAAGCCTATTAAAGGACAAACAGCTACTAATGTCTTAATCAACAACATACGCTGATCTAATTTTTCAGACGCTTCAGAAATCCATGCTTCACGGATTCTGTGTGCGTACCAAGACGTAGTGTCTTGGCGGGCATCCCACTTTGCTACAATTTCTTTCGCTGTGCGAGGAAACTCTGCAAGTAAGAACCAATAGCGCTCAATCATTAAAACCCACATCAGAAAGAGTGCTATCGCGACCACGTATAAAACCTGGCCGCCTGTGCCAACAAAATCCCTGATAGATTCCCATATCTCCATCAGGACTAGCATTAGGCTTTCTCCTTCTCCGCGTGAGTAGCAACGATACCCGCGCTTTGCTCATCAAGGATGTGTAATACCGACTTACTACGACCAGCTACTAGAGCATGAAGTAGAATTAGTGGTAATGCAGCAATTAGACCTAGCGCTGTAGTTACAAGTGCTAGAGAGATGTTACCTGCCATGATCTTCGGATCACCCGTACCGAACAATGTGATTGTTTGGAACGTTAAGATCATACCGATTACAGTACCTAGTAGACCTAGTAATGGTGCTATTGCAGCAAGAATCTTGATTATATTGATACCAGCTTCGATGCGTGGCGTTTCACGTAGAATCGCTTCATCAAGTTTAAGCTCAAGGTTTTCAACATCTTGGTTCTTGTTGTCATGGTACACTTTAAGAATACGACCCAGTGGGTTATTTGTATTCGGTGTAGCAACATTTTTAAGTTGGCTCTTAATCTTACTAGTAGTAAGCGTAAGGTCAACAAAGCGAATTAGAGTAATTAGCATACCTAGGCCTAGTAAGGCTGTGATGATATAACCAACTACGCCACCTTGATGGAAGTATTCCATAAGGGTCGCTTTTTGAGTATTGATACGTAAGATAGCACCACGAGTCGGGTCAATATAAACACCAGCGTAGTTATCTGGAGATGTATTTTCAAGCGCTGTGATACCGTCTAAAATGTAACCATCTGGTTGCTTACCTAGAGGCTGGATAGACTTAGTCTCTGGTGAATAAATTAAGTAACCATCGTCTGTAACTAAGTTAAAGTTACCGATACGCGTTACTTTCTTCATTGACGGGTTACCATCAAGGCCAGCAACTTCAGTTTCGAATGTTGAAACTTTAGCTGATTCAGTCATTTCTGTTTGTAGTGAAATCCAAAGTTCTTCTAATTCACGAACAGTTGGAAGTTCTTTAGCAGCAGCTAATGAACGTAATATTTCAGCACGACCTGGCTTTTCAGCACTAACAAGTGATGCTTCGATCGAGCCGATAGCGTCTTGAGCTGCACGACGTACAACACCAAACATTTCACCTAAAGTACCTTGTGCGCTTTGAAGAGCTTGCTCTTTCTCTGCTAAAGTATTTTCATTTTGTGCATATTGCTTAGCTAAACTAACGCCACGTGCTTTTTCAGAAGCAAGTTGGCTTTTAGCTTTGTTAAGTAATGATTGCTTGTCAGCACGTTCAGATAAGAACTCTTGCTCACGTTGCTTATTAATTTTACCTTCAGAGATACGCTCTTGCTTTACTTGCTCAAGGATTTTATCTAGAGCTCCAGTATTTGCATGTGCATTAAGCGCGGTACCTGCAGAAACAGTTAGTACTGCTGCAACAGCAAAACCTTTAAATAGTTTCTTCATTATTGATTACTCCGCGCCAAAGATAGGTAGTTTAACAAGTTCTAATGTCGCTTGCTTACGCGCCATACGAATAACTTCTTTAACAGGTTTTAGGTATTCTTCACCTAATTCTTTCCACTGTTTAGTGTTGTTATCCCACACCCAAGCATGTTTCAAGTCAAAAGATTGAGCAACGTACGTGATACGACCTAATTGACCGATATCAACGTTAATGCTCTTACCATCAACTTCTAATGTACCTTGTGAAGCAGATACAAGTGAACTGTATGCTGTTTCAATAGTGTAAGCTTCAAGTACTTGACGGAATTTTTCAGACGTCGTTACAGACGCAGAAACCATGATTTCACGTAGTCTTTCAACACGTCCTAAACGCGTTTCAAGATTAAATGGAACGTCCGCTTTGATGAATTGCTCAAGCGTATCGATCATGCGATACATCAAAGGCACAACGTTTTGTTTAGTGTTATCAATAGTAGCGATTTGACGATCAAACGATTCAATAGACGCATTTTGGCTATCAACCAAGCGTGATACATGATCGTTATACACTTTCATAAGTTCAGTCTCATCAACGATGCTACGGTACTCAGCGATTAGCTCTTGAGTTTGACCATATACATTGTCAATTTTAGTTTGAGACTTAACAGCAGCCTTTTGAATTTGTTGACCTGCTTTTTGCACGTCATTCAAAGGATCTGCAATCACATTGCTGCTTGCAAATGCAAATGCGCCAACCAACGCAGTTGCTACAAGACTCTTTCTGATTTTAACAGACATAGTTCCCAACCAATTAAGTAATGTTACTTTTATAATTTAATTATCAACCCATAAGGAAGACAACCCTGATATCTTTTAATAGATATCAACCTTCCAATAATGCTAAATGCAATAAGCGCTGTCAACTTGATGTTTGCTTATCTCAGTAAATAAATAGCCGGTTCAAAGCTTACACTAAAGGACTGCATACCAAATGTTAACAATATTGTAACCAGTCTTATTCTTAATATTTCTATCAAAGCCTTTTAAGGGGTATGTTTATTGGGTGTCGCCCTTATAAAAACAACAAAAATGCAACATTCAATTGAAAATGAATTCGCCCTGAAAAAAAACAAAAAAAATATACTTATTTCTCATATAAGTTTTTTTTGGCCAACTTTATGCCTTTTTAACTGGTTTTAAACGCTTCATCTGAAAAAACAAACCGTTTATCGCACAAGAAAACATCACAAAATGCCTTTATATTGAATTAATATTCACTTCGAATATCGCATATTAATATTTCCATTACCCAATATTAATGGAGAGTAAAGTGGTTGGTTACAAACCAAATGATGCACAGTGTGCAATTAGTTATTAATTTATTACTCTCAGAAGTTGTCCAAATATTTGAATTTATCTTTTGCTGGGCATGTATCAGGGATGGCTAATTTTAGGAACAAGCTTTCAATGAAATACTATACTCCAATCTGAGCAGCTTGAAGTTGTTACTACAATCAACGTTAGTCACCTATCTTGAATATGATCTATTTAATTCAATTACAATTTTTATGGTAGGCTCTGTGAAAACTATATCATTTCACCTCGTTACATAGCTCGCTACTATGCTTTAAGGTAGTCTTATAATAACTAAAAGCTGTTGAAGTTTAATTTTTTAATTTTAATATCGTAGCCCAATCACACACAGCAATGCTTACTGTAGTGCCGTTGTGCTCATAAAGGCGATAACAATGCATAAATGCCAAATACATTCTATTCAAAGGGTCTTGCTAGAGGTAATTGACTCTTTGTTGTATAAATAGATAAGGGCTGAAAGTAGGACATGAAGCTTTACTTGTTCGATTTATGATAAAAGTCTGCTTAGAAATGGGGTCAATTTAACGCCAAGAAAATTGCATAATAGCAATTCGCTTAATTAAGTGATCTATTTTGATATAAGAAAATCGTGTCGACAAAAAGAATAAACTTCAAATAGGTTAAATGGTTATTTTATTCGTTGAATTGATAAAGTGCTTATGTAGATCGATATGACTATAAGGAATGTAAGGCTTTAGCCGCTAACGAGAGCACTAGATAAAAAATCGTGTCGCAAAAAAATCTCTAAGAATAAAATTTAACTCAGAAAAATAATAAACTTTAATAGCAAAAAGATAATCCTGTTATTTAATACACGTGGTATTTCGCTTGACGACTTGATCAACCAAATGCTCAAAGAATATTGCTACTTGAACAATAAAGATGCATTTAACAAATATCAGCGCTTTAAAATTAATTAATTTAAGTATGCAGTGTAATAATTGATAGCTTTATAGGAGATAGTGAGGAAGATTTAATAGTATTAACAAAGGAATTATGGTGAAACAGATAACTGTTTCACCACGTTGAACGAAGGTTCACATAATAAATTATGCTGCTTCTACGTTCTCAGCTTCAGGGCCTTTTTGACCTTGCTTGATGCTGAATGTCACTGCTTGACCTTCGCTAAGAGTGCGAAAACCAGAACCAGTGATTGCGCTGAAATGTACAAACACGTCAGGACCATTTTCTTGTTCAATGAAACCAAAGCCTTTAGCTTCGTTGAAAAACTTTACTTTACCAGTAACCGACATACTAAATTTTCCTGTAAGTCAATAATTAAAATTCAGCCATATTATTATGGCAATATCCTCCCCGAGTCAATGCCCACAAAATGGAGGTATAGTACAGGAAGAAGTAATAACCTAACCGGTAACCTTAAACGCAGCACAATATCCGTAAATTCAATACGCAAAAACTCAAAGCAAGTTAAGATTAACACATTATTTTTTATTTCGCTCTATTAATTAGACATTATTTATTAAAAATATATTTTTTTATTAAATAATGTCTAAACGGCTAATTTTAATACAAAAAAATACTATTCGGTTACTCTTTTTAGAATCAGTCGCGTATTTTAAATGCGAAATATTTGATCAAAACAAAATTTGTACAATGATCAGCGCAAGTAAAAATCACATAATAATTTATAAAATTTAAGCTGATTTACTGAATGATTAACTCACTTCCCATTCAATCATGTCTTCGGCTTTAATGGGAACAACTTGCGAATCACCTAGCGAATAGCTAGCGGGAACTCTCCAAGGATTTCTTTGTAGTGTTATTGTATCTTGATTACGCATAACACCATAAAAATCAGGACCAAAGTGACTAGCAAAACCTTCTAATTTATCCAGTGCACCAGCTTCTTCAAATGCCTCGGCGTATAATTCAATCGCAGCGTGAGCTGTGTATGCCCCAGCACAACCGCAAGCAGCTTCTTTTTTGTCTTTATAATGCGGAGCCGAATCAGTTCCTAAAAGAATTTTTTATTGCCACTTATTGCTGCAGCCATTAATGCTTGTTGGTGTGTATTACGTTTTAATATTGGTAAACAGTAATAATGGGGACGTATCCCCCTGCTAACATATGATTACGATTATAAAGTAAATGATGAGCTGTAATAGTAGCCGCTACATTATCCGGTGCATTTACTACGAACTCTACCGCATCTTTCGTTGTAATATGCTCTAGTACAATTTTAAGTTCAGGGAAATCGCTAACAACATCACCTAAAATTGTATCTAAAAATACCTTTTCTCGATCAAAAATATCTATCGACGAATCAGTAACTTCACCGTGAACCAATAAAAGCATCCCCACTTCTTGCATTGCTTTTAGTACTGAGTAAATATTTTTAACGGAAGTCACACCGGAGTCAGAATTTGTTGTAGCGCCTGCAGGGTAAAGTTTAGCCGCAACTATTTTACCTGTTTCTTTAGCTTTTTTAATTTCTTCAGGTGTTGTTTTATCAGTAAGATACAAAACCATTAATGGCTTAAAATCACCTTGAGGACCTGCCGCCATAATACGTGCACGGTATTCAAGTGCTGTATCAGTACATGTTGCCGGAGGAACCAAGTTAGGCATAATAATCGCACGACCCATATAACGACTAATATCGCGAACGGTATCTTTTAGCTGATCGCCATCACGTAAGTGAACATGCCAGTCATCTGGTCGAGTTATAGTGAGTGTTGTGATTGCATCTTTAGTTTTACTAATCATTTTTTTATTCCACGGCTGAATTTATCCGATCATAGGCATAGGAGGTTTTCGAGTAAAGACCTTATTAAAAATAATGGACTCAGCTCCACTATTAAATAAAACTTTACAGCTCATAAAAAGCATTCATCGTTTTATTTTGTAGAAAGATAAAGTTTACGTTAACTTAGTCGCTGTGTTTATAAATATAAAGAATAAAATTAGCTGCCTATGTCGAACAAAGTCGATACCAATGAAGCTCTGGAAATAAAAACTGAACAGCTTAGTATCATTAATCAGTTTTCATCTAGTTTATTACAGCTTGATACTCTAGATGAGTTACTAGAATACGTAACAACTCAAGTCGTTAATAGACTTGGCTTTGTTGATTGTGTTATCTACCTTGCCGATGACTCAGCTTCTATATTAAACCAAGTTGCATCTATGGGGATCCCCATCAACGCTACAAATATAGAGCGCAACGAAAGGTAATACAGTTTAGTGAAGGAATTTCGGGCTTTGTTGCACGCACCGGTGAAGCAGTGATGCTTGGTGATGTAAGTACTGATAGCCGCTATATAGCAGATGAACGCCCTGCTCAGTCAGAATTATGTGTTCCTCTTATATATAAAGAGCAAATTTTAGGGGTAATTGATTGTGAACATCCCATTAAGAACTATTTTACTAATGCCCATCTTGAAATACTCACCACTGTCGCACATTTACTTAGTGCCAAAATAAACCAAGTTAATACTGTCAACAATTTACAACAAACTGTTGAGCAATTAAATAATGCGCAAAAACTTGAAAATAGTCTTTTACAAATAGCTAACTTAACTTATAAAGCCAGTGACCTAGATACTTTTTTTGAATCTCTTCACGGTATAATTAATAGCTTGTTACGTGCAGATAATTTTTTTATTGCACTTTACGATAAACAAGTAGATATACTCGACATTGTCTACATTGTTGAAGAGGGTATTCAAACAAGCACCCATCAAAAATTTTCAAAAGAGCAACTTAAAGACACTGCCTCATATTATTTACTACAAAAAGATCAGCCATTACTTTTTACAAAAAAAGATTACAAACAACAAATAGCAGATGGCCACTTCAAAATGATAGGCCGACAATCCGAGTCTTGGTTGGGCGTACCATTTAAAGCAAATGAACGTATCAGTGGTGTTATTGTTGTTCAAAGTTATGATAAGTCTTTACATTACAGTGAGCATGACAGCTCATTATTAACGTATGTGAGCCGTCAAATTAGCATGGCAATAGATAGGCAACTTGCTCGCCAGGAGCTTGAACACCGTGCTTTACACGATGAATTGACTGGGCTAGCTAATCGTTCACTATTAATAGAACGTGCGAAGCACGCTATATTAAGGCTAACACGTGCCAAAAAAGGCACCAGCCATGCGTTGTTATATTTAGATTTTGACCGATTTAAGAGTATTAATGATTCTCTAGGCCATGAAGTTGGTGACCACTTCTTAATTCGAATATGTGACTTAATTAAAGCCACCGTTCGTAATACCGATACCTTTGCCCGTTTAGGTGGCGATGAGTTTGCTATTTTCATGGAAAATATTACGCATCGAAACCAAGTCAACGAAGCGCTTAAACGGATTCAAACTGTACTTTCAAAACCAATCGATGTTGATGGTCATTTATTACAAGCTTCAACCAGTATCGGTATTGCATATAGTGATAATATAAATGATAAAGCTTATATATTACTTCAACAAGCTGACGCCGCTATGTACGAGGCTAAATCGACAGGTCGTGGGCAAGTTAAGTTTTTTAATAATACCATGCGTAAAAAGCTTAAGACTCATGCTGATATCGAAAACGATTTGCAACACGGTATTGAGCACAACGAATTTGAACTCTATTTTCAACCAATTTTTACCATCGCTGAAAGTGAAGTCATTGGTTTTGAAGCCTTAGTTCGTTGGCATCACCCTAAAAAAGGCTTTGTTTCACCGAATGACTTTATTCCTATTGCTGAAACCACTGGGCAGATTATAAACCTTGATTTGCACTTGCTCGATTTAGCTGCCCAACAAATTTCAGACTGGCACCAGCAAGGTCATCGATTCTTAAAAATTACAGTTAATGTATCATCTCGGCATTTTGCTAGTCTTGATTTTGTTGCGCAAATTCATGCTATTTACAACAAATATCAATTGCCTTTGGGTTCTTTATGCCTAGAAATTACAGAATCAGGTTTAATAGAGAATTTAGATCTAGCAACGCAAATTATAGAAGGCCTATCCCCTCTAAAAGTTAAGCTCTGTTTAGATGATTTTGGCACCGGATACTCTGCATTAGGCTATTTACATCAACTTCCGATTCATGTTTTAAAAATTGATAAGAGTTTTATTGACCACCTTCAAGATTCAACTAACCCGTTGGTTGAGGCTATTTTATCTCTGGCGCAATCATTAAAATTTGCTGTCGTAGCTGAAGGGATAGAAACTGTAGAACAACTAACTATATTACAATCGACGCAATGCGATTTTGGGCAAGGGTTTTTAAAATCAAAACCTGTCAGCGCAAACGAAGCCATATTATTAATAAATAACCCCCTATAATATAGCCGATTTTACTCTTTGTTAATCGGTTTTACTTATTCTTACATGGATGTAAGCCTCTAAAGTAACGCAGAAGTAGTTATCGAGCCCACTACACACTTCACGCCATGATTAAATCATCCTTAGATAACCTGAACTATGGATAATAAATCTATCTCGAGCAGTTATTTTCGACGCTAAAAATCACGTCCAGTTAAAATATATATTATTTTTCCTTCCTCTGATTCAACATGAAGCAAACTCATATAAAACTTGTAAAGTCAGTATTAAATGACTTCTATCATTAGAAATTTAAATTTTTAATAAATTTATGACAATAAACAGCAAAGCTTTAGCCATCTAGACGTTGAAACGTTTTTTATATAGGCGTAGTATGTAATTAATCTGAGCTAAACTCACTTTTTCCATGAGAATTTTTAAAGATGATTGGTATTAAACATTTAAAAACCATAGCAACCCTAAAAGAAACAGGATCTTTGGTTAATACAGCACGAGAATTATTTTTAACACAGTCTGCTTTATCTCATCAAATCAAAGATTTAGAGAATAAATTAGATTGCCAATTATTCGAACGTAAAACTCAGCCAGTCCGCTTTACGCCCCAAGGAATGTTATTACTTGAGTTAGCTCACGAAATATTACCAAAAATGGAAGCGACTAAATGCCGTTTAAAAGAAAGCTTAAACCAGCCTATTTCTCAACTGCGTTTAAGTGTGGAATGCCATGCATGTTTTCATTGGTTATTGCCTACGATCAAAGAATTTAATAACTTTTGGCCTGATATAAAAATTGATTACGAGCGTGGTTTTAGTTATGACGCTATTCCTGACCTACTAAACGATGAACTCGACTTAGTTTTGACGTCTGATATACGTGAACCCGACACATTAGAATACGCGCACTTGTTTGATTTTAAACTGAAGCTTATTGTGGCGCCTGATCATGAACTTGCTAAAAAAGCATATGTAACAGCACTTGATTTGAAAAACGAAACCATTATTTCATACCCTATCCCGCGCGAACGCCAAGATATTTTTAAATACTTTATTCAAAATGCACGTTTCGATGGCACCTTAAAAACAGTTGATCAAGGACTCCTTATTTTTCAATTAGTGAGTGCTGGTATGGGTGTTGCTGCATTACCTGATTGGCTAGTTACCCCTTATGAAAGCCAAGGTTTAATAAAGTCCATCCCGCTAGGTGCGCTTGGGCTTACTCGACCGATGTACTTAGCAATGAAAAAAGATATGAAAGATAACCCTGTTTATCGCCATTTTTTAAATACCTGTAAGCTAAATAACGGTCGATAAATCGCAATCTAATGAGTAACATAAAGCAATACTCTTGTTTTTATGTTGCTTATTATGTTTATTATTAAAAAAATGATTGGTGGTTTACTTATGCCACTACCTCTATTTGGTTTATTTGCGTGTCTAATGCTCCTACTCGCATTTAAAGGCCGTAAATCAGCTCTCTTCTTATCTACTTTAAGCTTAATTGTATTACTTGCATTGAGTACACCCTTTATCGCCAATTTAATTATCCAAAATAATGAACCTGCGTCGCTTGCATTTAATGCCCTAAAGCACCCTAAAATAGACAAAATAGTCGTGCTAGGTTGCGACATAAACCCAAATTCGGCTTTAAGTTCAAATAATCAATTAGGTAATTGTGCGCTAACGCGCTTAGTCGAAGGTGTAAAACTTGCCAAGTACTACCCTAATGCAGAGCTTATAGTTTCAGGCGGGGGCTATCAAAATACCACTAATAGCGGGCTTATGTATCAAACAGCGGTGAGTTTAGGAATTAATAAAAGCCGTATATTCCAAAACCCAAAAGCAATGGATACCGGTGAAGAAGCTAAGTTACTCGCATCAAAATTAGTCGACTTTAAAGTTGCACTAGTAACATCTGTACTGCACATGCCCCGTGCCAAAGACTTATTTAATGCTCAAGGCATTAAAGTCATAACCGCAGCCACTGATTACCATAATTTTGCAGCGCTGCCGTGGAGCAAGCTGTTTATTCCAAATGCTCAAGCCTTACTTGTGGTTACGCAATATAGTCACGAAGTAGTAGGAAATACATGGATAAGTTTGCGCCGCTGGATAGATCCAGAGGCGCTGTAACTTATATAATCCTAACCTGAACTCTGGACAATAAAATCTATTTCAACCAAAGTTCAGGTTAGCTAATAGATAGCCTAGTTAAACTGGGTTATCTATATCTATAAATATCACATCAAAACCATGCTCTTGCGCTAATAACTCACCCAAAGCTTTTACACCATAGCGCTCTGTTGCATGATGCCCTGCTGCAAAAAAATCAATATTTTGCTCACGAGAGCTATGAATTGTTTGCTCTGATGCCTCACCGGTTAAATACGCGTCAATACCTTGCTCTGCAGCTAAATCAATATACCCTTGCCCTCCACCGGTGCACAGTGCAATAGTTTCAATTTTAGCTGAGCGTACTAAGCTTGTGAGTGGGGCCCGATTAAGTACTTTTGCTATTTTATTTGCAAAATCTTCACCATTTAGAGGCGTTTTTAAACGTCCTTTCATTGCTACGCTATTTGTAACTGGCTCAAGCCCAGCCACTATTTCAATATCTAATAACTTTGCCAGTTGCGCGTTATTGCCTATTGCCGGATGAATATCGAGTGGTAAGTGATAGCCAAATAAATTAATATCATTAGCTAGTAGCGCGCCTATACGACGCTTTTTCATTCCCGTTATAGGTTGGGATTCCCCCTTCCAAAAAAACCATGGTGAACCAAAATAGCATCTGCTTGTTGCTCAATAGCAGCATCTATTAATGCTTGACTCGCGGTTACACCCGTCACAATTTTTTTAATTTCATTTTTACCTTCAACTTGCAAACCATTTGGGCAAAAATCTTTAATTGTATGAGGTTTCAAAATGTCGTTTAATAGTTGGTTAAATTCTCGACGTTGCATATAACTTACCTTACTAAGCACTGAATTTTGTGCAAATTTTGGCGTTTATGGCGTAAAAATGAAAGGAAAATCGCAAAAAATTGAAAAACTGATTCAAAATAGGTATAAATACGTCTTCTTTATCTGTGTTCACAACGTATAGGGTCTCTGATGAGCAAACTAGACAAAACAGAAGTGTTATCTGCCTTTGAATCAGCGTACGAAGCTGCCAATGGTAAAAAACCTGAAATCACAACTAAACCTGGCTGGTACAGCATCGATGGCGGTAAAAACTTACGCCTAGCTGATTTAGTAGAGCTAACTGAAGAATTAAGCTCTGGTAAAACGACACCCAAAGCGCCTGCTAAAAAAACTAAAACCAAAGCGGCTGCGCCTGTAAAAGCACAGAAAAAAGCCCCATTCACTGTTGTTACCGAAAATGAAGAAGGCTACACAGCGGAAGAGCTTTGGATTGTAATTTTAGCTCGTAAAGATCATGATTGTCGCTTACCGCGCGGTGTTGTTTAATCAACATTTATGATTTTTAAAAGAAACCGCGTTAAGCGGTTTTTTTATGCCTGCTATTTACCGAGAAAGCCAGTAACCATTTTGCAGCAAAGCCACAAATAACAATAAACATCGTCCCGGCTAATACAGGCATAATCAAAAAGTCCCAACTCTGCCCTGATGCAATAATCAGAATAGGATTAGCACCTGCCGCCGGATGTACTGTTTTAGTAAGCATCATTAGTGTAATTGCAATGCCAACAGCCAATGCAATTGATGCACTGCCATCGCCAACATAAGTTACAAAAACGATACCCACAAATGCAGTTAAAAGATGACCAAAAATCACATTTTTTGGCTGTGCTAATGGGCTATTTGGAATACCAAATACAAGTACTGCTGTTGCACCAAAGGGTGCCATTAACCATATCCCATAATCACCCATGTTGTTCAACCACGCTAGAAATCCAAGCACAAGCGCTGAAAAAACACCGGCAACACAGGCTAATTTGATATCACTTAAATTCATTTTAATCTCTTACATTAAAAGTAGACCGACTTGTCTACACACGTAGGGTAGACAATTCAGTCTACTTGTGTCAACCTTTGTTTTTGAGGAGACTAAATGACTAAACAAGAACATATTGTAAATACGGCACTTACTTTGTTTTACACCAAAGGCTTACATGCTGTTGGCATTAATGAAATTCTAGCAGAATCTAACGTGGCAAAAAAAACACTTTATAATCATTTTGCCAGTAAAGATGAGTTAATTTGCGCGTGCTTAGCCAAAAGAGATACACAGTTTAATAGCTGGTTTGAAGAGATCTGTAATAAACCACTAGCTATTGAAGTCGCTATTTCGTTATTTACTGGGTTAAAACTATGGTTTGCCAACCAAGTACCAAAGCTTGGGCATTTCAATGGCTGTTTTTTTATAAATGCTGCAGCAGAGTATCCTAATGCTCAACACCCTATAGCAAAGCAATGTATGCAACATAAACAAACCATATTAGACATCATTTTAACTGCATTACTTGCTACACCCGAACTCAAAAATAATAAAGTTAAAGCGCTAGAAATTGCACATACCTTACTTACTCTCAAAGAGGGATTAATATGCCAAGCACGTGTAATGCATAACCAATCTCTCGTTATGCCAAGTATTACTTTGCTAAAACACATAACACAAAGCTAAAAAAAGCGGCTAATAGCCGCTTCCAAAAGATCAAAATAAATTACAGTTTTTCAAAATAAAGTAGTTCGCGTTCTTTTTTACCCACTTCATTCATTGTCTCTGCATTGAATAGTCGACCATTGATCATGGTGTAATCTACTTTATCCGAATCTCGAATATTTTTAAGCGGATCACCATCTATAACCATTAAATCAGCCAGTTTACCCACTTCAAGCGAGCCTACGTTTTTATCAAGCCCTAAATACTTAGCCGGATCGAGTGTCGATGCACGTATTGCCTCAAGCGGTGTCATTCCGCCTTGTGCAAACATCCACATCTCCCAGTGTGCACCTAAGCCTTCACGCTGACCGTGAGCACCTAAGTTAACTAATACACCTAGGTCTTGCAGCTCAGCAGCAACGCGTGCGTTATTAAAGTGATTATAGTGATGATCGGGCGCTTTAATGCGGCGCATAGAGCGTGGTAATAATTGATTTTTAGGCACAAATTTACTTAAACGTGGATGATTCCACACATCAGTTTTATCGTACCAGTAATTTTCACCCCAAATGCCACCATAAGCCACTACAAGTGTTGGTGTATAGCCAACATCACTTTGCGACCATAACTGCTTTATATCGTCGTATATGTGCTCTACAGGGATTGAATGCTCAATACCTGTGTGTCCATCTACAATCATACTTAAGTTATGTTGTAATAATGAGCCGCCTTCAGGTACTACCATCATTTCAAGCATCCGGCCTGCTTCAATAACTTGTTGGCGCTGCTCACGGCGAGGCTGGTTATACGATTTAACACTAAACGCCCCTACTTTTTTAAGGCGCTCTAAATGAAACTTTGCATCGTCTAACGAGTCAATATGCGACGTATAACCTGGCATATTTGCGCCATATAAAATAGTACCCGTTGAGAAAATACGCGGGCCAACAATCATGCCTGCCTTTTGCATTTCGCTTGCGGTAAATATTTCAGAGGTATCGTTTGATGGATCGTGAATTGTAGTTACACCCAGCGCTAAACCTGCAAAATTTTTCCAGTTTTGCTCAGGTATAATTTCGTCACTTGCTTGCGAGCCATGTGCATGAGCATCAACAATACCAGGCATAATTGTTTTGCCTGTTACATCAATAACCTCAGCACCTTTAGGGATGCTTATCTCACTGGCTGTACCAATTGCTTTAATATGCTTGCCATCAGTGATAATTACACCATTTTCAATAACCTTTTCGCCGTCCATCGTTATAATTTTTGCACCAGTGAGCGCAATCATGCCTTTAGGCTCTGCCATTTTTTTACTGAAACCAATATTATCGCCACTTTTCACTTTAAAGTCGGCATCTTCGGCTTTGTTAATGGCAAACATCCCCTCAAGGCTTGCATGATAAAGCTCAGGCCCTAATGTCCAATAAAGTTTGTTGCTCTTAGCACTCCAGCTAATGTTTTCACCAGCACGTACCGATAACTGCTCTATTGGAAATTGACTGTCTTTAGGCCCAATATTAATTGTTTTACCACTTTGTACAAACGGGGTTACAAATACTTTAAATCGCTCTGCAAACGCTAAATATTTGCCATCTGGTGATACTCTAAATTCTGTCGCATGCTCTGACTCGTATAGTTTGCTAACTTTTTTACTTTCAAGCTCTACTACACTTAACGTTGGTTTTGGCCAAGGACTCATTATAAAAACGCGATCGCTTGCATCTCCAAATTGTGGCTGATAACCAATTTTTGAAATAAGCTCACTTTTACCGCCTTTAGCGCTTACGCTATAAACCCCCGGATTAAGTGACCATTTAGGGTTTAAAATACTGCCGCCAGTAGCTTTTCGATAAACAACCGTCTTTCCATCTGGGCTAAACGTAGGCTCTACATATTTCCCGGGCTCTTTAGTAATTATATCGCCACGACCACTACGCGCAGACACAACTCTTACAGACCCTTGTTTGTTATCATCCCATGTGGTGTAAACTATTTTTTTACCATCGCGAGAGTACTGTGGAAATAATTCGTAATGATCAGTTTGCTTTGTTAAACGCTTAATTTTACCTGACTCTAAATCACGTTTATAAATATGCCCAAGCGCTTCAAAAATTGCAGTTTCGCCATCTGGGCTTACTTGCACATTACGCAGCATTTTTACATCAAACTCATCAGTATCTAAGTTTTGTGTAAAGCGCACCGCTTTTTGAATTTTTTTACTTGTTTGCACTTTAAAAGGTATGGTTTTAACAGATTTGTCTGCAACATCTAGCTTGTGAATTGTGCCACCAGCCCAAAATACCAGTTCTTCATTATCGGGTGTCCATGCAATGGTTGGGTATACACCATGAATAGCCCAGGTTTCTTGCATATCTCGCTCAAGCTTATCGTAAAGCTTAGTGTGCTCACCGCTGGTTAAGTCATATAAATAAAGACTAGTTTGAAAATCATCACGCTTTATATACGCCAGTTTTTTACCATCAGGTGACGGTGTAGGCCTAATGGCACCGCCCATCGTATCGATTATGGTTTCAATTTCACCCGTTTCACGGTCGTAGCGCTTAATTTTATAAATGCCCGCTACAGAATCCTTTGAATAATGAAAGGTTTTACCGGGTGTTGCATCATGCGAGAAGTATACATAACGACCATCAGGTGAAAACATTGGCTCACCTAAATCTTTTTGATCGTTCTCGCGTTTTGTAAGCTGCACACCCTTGCCACCCGCTTTATGATACAACCACACTTCACCGGCACCTAATGAGCGGCTAGCTGTAAAGTGTTTACGCGCAACTAAGTAGTCGCCATCAGGACTCCATGCAGGGCTATTTAGTAATCTAAAGGTTTCATCGGTAACAGCGTGTTGATTTTCGCCATTTAAGTCCATTATCCAAATGTTATCGCCACCACCTTGGTCGGAGGTAAACGCAATACTTTTGCCGTTAGGACTAAAGCGTGGTTGCATTTGCCATGCAATATCAGAGGTGAGCTTTGTAGCTGTACCACCACTCATTGGCATAGTGTAAATATCGCCAAGTAAGTCAAACACCACGGTTTTACCATCAGGGCTAATATCTACATTCATCCATGTGCCTTGCTCAACGCTAATTGCAGCGTCAACAAATTGCCCCTTAGGTGAATCTACTTGCCATTTTTGTTCGTCTTTTTCGGCGGCATTCACTTGCCCTATCGCTAATGACACCGACAATGCCAATACTGTATGAAGCATTTTTTTCATGCGTTTCTCGCTTGTTTTTGTTGCTGTAAAACTATTTTACACAATTGCAACAAAAACAAGCACAACTTGCCAGTGTTATATGATAAAGCGCGGTTTATATAAGTTTAATGCCAAACTATAGGGTCAAATTGATAGTAATTAACGAGCATACTATAAATTTCAGGATCGTATCGGCGCAGCTCTGCGGGTTTTTCGAGGAAGGTTTCGGTGATAACAGCAAAAAATTCGGCTTCATTAGTTGCACCATAGCTGTGAATAACGTGTGGCATGCTATAAGCAACATGACTTTTCAACTGCGTAAACGCGCGGCTAAATACTCGGCCCCACTCTTTGTAATCTGCTGAGCTTTTTAAAAGTGGCGTGCCTGTTGTTTTTCCTGTTTCTTGATCGAGTTGATGCGCAAATTCATGAAAAACTAAATTATGTCCATCACTTGGCAAGCGGTTACCTTCAAGCACGTCATGCCAACTGAGTACTAGTGTGCCGCCAGGCCAAGACTCACCAAGCCTTACTGCATTATGGTAACTCACAAGCCCTGCACTATCGCGTGTTGATTGCGGGGCGTAATAAGCACTTGGGTATAATAAAATTTCTTTTACATTTTTATATAACGGCCACGGTTTATTAAGTACTAATACACACGCATCAGCGGCTACAATTAACTTCATTGCGGGTGTCAATTTTAAACCATCACAACCAACAAAGCGTTTTTCGTTTAAAAACCACGTAATATGTCGCTCTAATTTTTCTCTGTCAGCGTCGGTCATTTTTTTATAGATGGGCATACAACGCAGTAAAATATCTTTTTGCTGTGAATTTAAAGCAAAGTCTTTATATTTACTGCGCCATAATCGGTTTTGAATTGATGGCCAGCGCCAGAAAATCACCACAAAAAGAATTAAAACAACAATTAACAGTCCATTTATCATGGGGATTTCCTGAGCTAAGATATGGTATATAAATATGTCCAGCGCACGTGCTTTTCAAGCATATAAGGTTATGTATTTGAATATAAAGTAATTCACATCGCATTACTTATAGATTACTTATAGATTACTTATAAATTGTTTACTGCTTTGCACTGCCGTTAAATGACGTGTTTAAAGTTAACCTTTGCAAAAGGAGTCAAATGTACCCTGCAATGTGTTTATAAATTTCGCTACGTGCAAACCATCCATTAATGAGTGGTGTACATCGATAGCTAAAGGCATTGTACCGGTATGTTTATCAAACTGACCAAATACAAATTTAGGAATGCCTAAACTCTGCCCTTCACTAAATGCATGCGAAAACGCACTAAAATTCAGCCACGGCAAAACAGATATATGAATTAAATCTGCCTGCCCTTCTGTTTGAGCAAATGCATCAGAAAATAACGGCTGTAATTTCGCTTTTTTGCTTACGTCACTTGCATGATTTGCAAACTCTTTAAAATCGCTTGTGCTGTTAAAATAACTAAAAACAAACGTATCGTTTTCAGACAACTCAATCACACTTGCGCGAACACTATTAAGTAACCATGGTTGATTATCTATTATACGTAGCATTATTGAATCGTACTCATGGCACGCTTTTAAGGTGCAATATACATATGCTTGAAAAAAAGAAAATTGATTGGTTTTGCAATAGTCATACAGCGCTTGAGCATCTAAACGCACACACACATTAAAATAAGGCTGAGAAAAGTGTTTAAATAATTCAAAGTGTTGCTTTCTAGGCCAATTATCTAAATCGATGGGCTGCATGAGAGAAGTTGAGGGAGTCATAATTTGCCGCACAAAATTAAAAATAAAGTGTACCGCTGTTCAGTAATAATTGCATTAGGGTCTGTTGATCTTTCAAGGTTAAATCCGCAAAGATCAACACCCCTTAACTTACAGATAAACAAAAGGTGTGCAATTGCACACCTTTATTGCATTTTAGCTTAAATTTATAGACCGTTTTTAATGATCTCTTGGGCTAATTCGTCAGCAATTAAATGCGTTGATTTTTGCTCTTTTTCGCTGCGAGCAAAAATTTCAGTTAACGTATTAAAAATACCTTCAACATGTTTATTAGACGCTGCTGCACTGTAACCATCTGGCGCTGTTTCATAATAAACATTAATAATACCACCGGCGTTAATTACGTAATCTGGTGCATATAAAATGCCTTTTTCACGAATAACTTCACCGTGGCGAGATTCTGCCAGCTGATTGTTAGCACAGCCTGCAATAATAGTCGCTTTTAAACGCGGTATCGTTAAATCGTTAACGGTTGCACCTAATGCACAAGGTGCATAAACATCAACATCTAAGTCGTAAATGTCATCAATGCCAACCGCAGTTGCACCAAAATCACTTACTACACGGTCAATGGCAGCTTGGTTAATATCAGTTACAAACAACTCAGCGCCCGCATCATGTAAATGTTTACATAAACCATAAGCAACAGCACCTAAACCTTGAACAGCCACTTTCACACCTGCAAAATTTTGATGACCGCGTTGATGCTGTAGCGCTGCTTTAATTCCTAAAAACGTACCGTATGCTGTAAATGGCGATGGGTTACCGCTTTTACCTTCAAGACCCAGTACGTAATTAGTTTCTTTATTCATGATAGCTACATCAGCACATGTGATGTTTACATCTTCTGCTGAGTAATAGCTGCCATTTAATCGCTCTAACTGGCGGCCAAATGCACGGAATAATTGCTCAGATTTAATTTTTTTCGCATTACCTATAATTACAGATTTACCGCCACCAAAGGGTAAGCGCGCAACTGCATTTTTATAAGTCATGCCCTTTGATAAACGTAGCACGTCATAAACAGCATCTTCGTCGTTTGCATAATCCCACATTCTACATCCGCCAACTGCAGGACCTAGGTTGGTATTATGTACAGCAATAATTGCTTTTAAACCCGACTCTTCATCAGAACAAAAAACCACTTGTTCATGGTTATCAAATTCAACTCGATTAAACACAGCCACTTAAAATACTCCGAAATAGTTAACCCGTGAGAGGGTATGCGCGCTGGAAATTGCCGAGACTTTATCACTTCATATACGTGTTCGCTATACTCACAGATGATAAAACCAATGAAAACATTAAGCTTAAATTAAATAACCTAATTAAAACTTTTATATAGATAAAAAATTTACAAAACCGTCATTTTTAAGTTTTAAATACTATAAATATAAGAACCACACCGACTTACGTTTACGTGAACGTAATACAATTGTTGCATGTAAAGTTTAATATACAAGTGCTACCTGGCCGCTACGTACCGCTGCCTATAGGTTTCCAGTAAAAAGTAAGCTTTTTCGCAAACTGGTCAGAGCTGTAAACTTGCTAATAACTCTATTTAAAAAACAAAAAAGCGAGCACTAGGCTCGCTTTTTAAAAATACAAAACGTACGTTATTTTAGCTTGCTATCAAGCTCTTCAATTTTAGCTTTCCAGATAGCAGGGCCTTGTGTATGCGCATTGGCGCCTTCACTGTCTACTGCAACAGTCACTGGCATATCTTCTACTTCAAATTCGTAAATAGCTTCCATACCTAAATCTTCAAAAGCTACAACACGCGCTTTTTTAATCGCTTTAGATACTAAGTAAGCTGCGCCGCCTACAGCCATCAAATAAACAGATTTATGCTCTTTAATAGACTCAACCGTTGCAGGGCCACGTTCAGCTTTGCCAATCATGCCTACAATGCCTGTTTTTTCTAGCATCATATCGGTAAATTTATCCATGCGAGTGGCTGTTGTAGGGCCAGCAGGACCTACTGCTTCATCGCGTACCGCATCCACAGGGCCTACGTAATAAATAAATTTATTATCAAAGTCTACGCCCTCAGGTAAACCTTCACCTGAATTGATCATATCTTGCAAACGTTTATGCGCTGCATCACGACCTGTTAAAATAGTACCCGAAAGTAAAACGGTTTCACCCATTTTCCATTCTTGAACATCTTTTTTAGTCAGTGTATTTAAATCAACACGACGTGTGCCTTCGCCTACTTCAAATGTTACTTGTGGCCAATCTTCTAGTTTAGGTGCTTTTAAATTAGCAGGGCCAGAACCGTCAAGCGTAAAATGTACATGGCGAGTTGCCGCACAATTTGGGATCATTACTACAGGTTTTGAAGCTGCATGCGTTGGTGCTGTTTTAATTTTAACATCAACAACCGTTGTTAAACCGCCTAAGCCTTGTGCGCCAATACCTAATTTATTAGCACGATCAAAAATTTCTAAACGCAGTTTTTCTTCAGTTGTCTCTGCGCCGCGTTCCATTAGTTCATGGATATCAACCGGATCCATTAACGACTCTTTAGCCATTACTGCTGCTTTTTCAGCCGTACCACCAATACCTATACCTAGCATGCCTGGCGGACACCAACCAGCACCCATTGTTGGTAGTGTTTTTTCTACCCATGCAGCAACATCATCTGACGGGTTTAACATAACCATTTTACTTTTGTTTTCAGAGCCGCCGCCTTTTGCCGCAACCATTACTTCTACTTTTCCACCCGCTACTAAATCAATATGCACAACCGAAGGCGTATTATCTTTAGTATTTTTACGCGTACCAGCAGGGTCTGCAACAATAGATGCACGTAAAGGGTTATCTGGATTTAAATATGCACGACGAGTACCTTCATCAACCATTTGTTGAACGGTTAAATCTGTTTTATCCCACTTAACATCCATACCTACTTTAACAAAACAGGTAATAATACCGGTGTCTTGGCAAAGTGGACGCTTGCCTTCAGCCGACATGCGTGAGTTAATTAAAATTTGTGCAATGGCGTCTTTAGCCGCTTTACTTTGTTCTTTGTTGTACGCTTTTTCGAGTGCTTGAACAAAATCAAGTGGGTGATAGAACGAAATATATTGCAATGCATCTTCAATGCTATCAATAAAGTCTTGCTGACAAATTGTACTCATAGTGGTTCCTTAAGTTACCGTTACGCGTTGTCGCGTAATCTAAATCAAACCGGTGACGGTGGTTTGCACTGTTTTTTGCAGCTTAGTGCTGCCAAAAAATTTGACTTATGATACCCTCCCAGCCCGTTTCGAGCCAGTTCTTAAAGGGGCAGTAAATGCTAAACAATAAAAAAAATTGTATTAAATTAGGCATAACACAAAACTGCATTGACGTTTTTGCGCATTTTTCACATTTGCCTTACGCAATTCTATTAGATTCTGCAAATAGTAATCATATAAACAGCCGTTTTGATATTGTTGCTATTGAGCCGCAAAGTACCCTTGAAGTAAAAAATAATAAAAGCTTTTTAAATAATATAGAAAGTAGTGATAACTGCTTTGAAATTATGAATAATGAGCTTTCGCATCTTGCTAAAACAAAAGCCGATTACGATTTACCCTTTAATGGCGGCTGGCTTGGCTACTTTGGCTACGACTTAGGGCGTACAATTGAAAACATCCCCACTCATGCTATTGAAGACATTAATCTTCCCCAAATGGCTATTGGCCTTTACTTAGATGCCCTTATTTACGACAAACAGCAACAAAGCTGGTTTTATATATCGCAGCCAAACACCGATCGATTAGCGCTTTATGAGCAATATTTAAATACGCACGCTAACTCCCAAGTTAATACGCAGTCCTTTGCCCTAAACAGCGACTGGCAATCAAATATGAGCGAAACGGAGTACGCTGCAAAGTTTGCCCAAATTGAGGAGTATCTAAAAAGTGGCGATTGTTACCAAATTAATTTAGCACAGCGCTTTAACGCTCAGTTTGAAGGCTCCCCTTGGGCAGCTTATATTAAACTGCGTGAGGCAAATAAAGCGCCATTTTCGAGCTTTATAAATCACCCTCAAGGGGCAATTTTATCAATTTCCCCTGAGCGCTTTATATCAGTAAATAATAACGTTGTAGAAACCAAACCTATTAAAGGCACACTGCCGCGAAAAGCGGATGCGCTGGAAGATCAACGCCAAGCCCAAATACTCGCAGCATCAGATAAAGATCGCGCTGAAAATGTCATGATTGTTGATTTACTGCGTAACGACTTAGGCAAAGTGGCAAAACCTGGCAGCGTTCACGTCCCTTCTCTTTTTGCTATTGAAAGCTTTCCGGCAGTGCATCATTTAGTAAGCACGGTAACCTCTGAACTTGATGAAGGTAAAACAGCCGTCGATCAGCTAAAAGCGGCTTTCCCGGGGGCTCAATTACCGGTGCGCCCAAAATTAGAGCGATGGAAATAATTGAAGAGCTAGAACCACATCGCCGCAGCATTTATTGTGGTTCGATTGGTTATTTAAGTGCGTGTGGAAACATGGACACCAATATCACTATTCGCACCTTGGTGTGCCATAAAACGCAAATTTACTGCTGGGCAGGTGGCGGAATAGTCGCTGATTCTAAAGTCGAATTGGAATATCAAGAAACTTACGATAAAGTAAATAAAATCCTTCCTTTATTAAAACAGTAGGTCGCTTTGAATAGTGAACACATTATGGCGCGGTTTTTGTTAAGCCCTACAGCTGCGCCAAACCAGTTAAAAGACACGCGTAAAAAGCGCGCTAGCGCTGTTATGCTGCCCATTATTGATATAGATAACCATGCACACATTTTACTGTGTAAACGCCCTACTTATTTACACCATCACCCTGGGGAGATTTGTTTGCCCGGGGGTAAGTTTGAAGTAAGCGACATTACCCTTCGCACCACAGCCCTTCGCGAACTAAAAGAAGAGCTAAATATTGCCCAAAATAACGTTAATGTATTAGGTCACTTACCTGAGTATTCAACATTAACGGGTTTTAGTATTAGCCCCTATGTGGGTTTACTCAAAAAAGACACCAAATGGGAAAATGACTATAATGAAGTACAAGCGAGCTTTTTACTCTCTGTCACTGAGTTAAATAACGAAGCTAATTGGCAACCCTTACCTTTTCAACGATTTGGGAAAACGGTTATTTTGCAAGGTTTTAAAACGCCACATGGTTTACTTTGGGGTGCGACTGCAAACATTATAAAAAACTTTACAAAACAACTCGCCTTACCAGTTTAAATCTTCGTTATTAATAGTTACACAATCACAATTCCACGTTATCATGCTCGACCGTTCAAAGAGCAGCTTCGTGCTGATAAAACAAAGTAGAGACACACATTATGATCAGTGCATTTGATATGTTTAGCATTGGTATTGGCCCTTCGTCATCACACACCGTTGGCCCAATGCGCGCATCACGCTTATTTGTTAATGACCTACAAGAACAACAATTATTAGCAAATGTTACCGATATTAAAGTAGAGCTTTATGGCTCTTTGGGTCAAACAGGTGTTGGCCATGGTTCGGGTAAAGCCGTAATTCTTGGTTTAGCCGGTTATGACCCTGAAACTATAGATGCCGATTTAGTCGACGACATTTTAGCGACCATCGAACAAGATCAGGTTATTTATTTAAACAAAACACACAAAGCTAAGTTTCCAAAACAAGGCGCTATTGTTTTTCATCGTCGCAAAACGCTGCCTAAGCACTCTAATGCAATGGAAATTATCGCCTCAAACAACGGCGAAAAAGTTTACAGCAAAGTATATTACTCTATTGGCGGTGGCTTTATTGTTACTGACGAAGAGTTTGAAAACGAAAAACAAGCAGCCCTCGATATTAGAGAAGAAAACCCAGCTCCTTTCCCTTTCAGTAGCGCAAAAGAGCTACTAGAGATGTGTAAAGAGTCAGGGCTTAGTGTTTCAAGCTTGATGATGAAGAACGAAAAAACACTGCGCACTGAAGATGAAATAAAAGACACGCTGTTTCATATCTGGAAAGTAATGATGGCCTGTATTGACCGTGGTATGCGTACCGAAGGTATCCTACCTGGCGGCTTAAAAGTAAAGCGCCGTGCGCCAAGCCTATACTTAAAACTAAATATAGAGGTCAGTAACGACCCACTTCGTGCAATGGACTGGGTTGATTTATTTGCCCTTGCCGTAAACGAAGAAAATGCGGCAGGTGGCCGTGTAGTTACCGCACCAACTAATGGTGCTGCGGGGATTTTACCAGCTGTACTTATGTACTATCACACATTTGTGAAAGAAGTAGACCGCGATATAGCCACACGTTATTTATTAACGGCTGCTGCTATTGGTATTTTATATAAAAAGAATGCCTCTATATCGGGTGCTGAAGTAGGTTGCCAAGGTGAAGTTGGCGTTGCGTGCTCTATGGCAGCAGGCGCATTAACAGAAATTGTTGGTGGCAATGTTGTGCAAGTAGAAAACGCAGCAGAAATTGGTATGGAACATAATTTAGGCCTCACGTGCGACCCTGTTGGTGGCTTAGTACAAGTACCGTGTATTGAACGTAATGCAATGGGCGCGATTAAAGCAATTAATGCCTCACGTTTAGCTATTCGTGGCAGTGGCGAGCAAAAGGTATCACTTGATAAAGTGATTAAAACCATGCTTGAAACCGGCAACGATATGAAAACCAAATACAAAGAAACCGCTCGCGGTGGATTGGCTGTTAATATTATTGAATGTTAAAAATAACTAAAAAAGGCCATACAAATTTGTATGGCCTTTTTTATCTAGCTGTATCAATTTAAGACAAAAATGCAAATTTAATAATAAACAGTGCCGTTAAAATCCATACGCTAATTGTGACTTCGTCTTGCTTACCACACAACACTTTTACTACAGTATAAGATATAAAACCAAGTGCTATACCATGAGCAATTGAAAACGTTAATGGCGTCATCAGTAAAACGACTGTAACGGGAATGGCATCGGTCATATCATCCCAATTAACAAACTTCAGATTTTGTAGCATTAAAACTGCAACATATAAAATGGCTCCAGCGGTTGCGTAAGCTGGTACCATTTGCGCAAGTGGTGCAAAAAACATCATAAGTAAAAAGCAAATACCTACCACAACTGCTGTTAAACCAGTACGCCCACCTACAGATACACCTGCAACAGACTCTATATAAGATGTTGTAGTAGAAGTGCCCAACATAGCGCCTGCAATTGTTGCTGTACTGTCAGCACTTAGCGCTCTTCCTAACCGAGGCATATTTCCTTTTTCATCAGCAAGCCCTGCTTTTTGAGTAACTGCAACTAAAGTACCCGAGGTATCAAATAAATCCACAAACAAAAATGCGAAAATAACGCTCAACATAGATAATTCAAGTGCAGCACCAAAATCAAGCTGCATAAAAGTAGGTAAAATAGAAGGAGGCGTAGCAACAATTCCATGGTATTCAACAAGCCCTAAAGCCAGTGCGATACAGGTCACTAATAAAATACTAATTAATACACCACTTTTAAAGTTACGATATAAAAGCGCAGCAATAATAAAAAAGCTGAAAATAGCTAATAATGGGCCAGCTGAAGTTATATCACCTAATTGTACTAACGTTGCAGGGCTGGCAACGATGATGCCCGCATTTTTAAGAGCAATTAAAGCTAAAAATGCGCCAATACCCGTTGCAATGGCCCGCTTTAAAACCAAAGGAATGGCATTAATAATCCACTCACGAACTTTAAACAGGCTTAGAAGTAAAAATATACACCCAGACATAAAAACAGCACCTAATGCCGCCTGCCATGTGTAACCCATCCCTAATACAACACCATATGTAAAAAATGCATTTAACCCCATTCCAGGCGCTAATGCTAAAGGATAATTAGCCCACAATCCCATAATAAAACAACCAATAGCAGCTGCAATACAAGTTGCTACAAAAGCAGCTCCCTGATCCATTCCAGCCTCTGCTAACATGGCAGGGTTAACAAATACAATGTAAACCATTGTGATAAATGTAGTAATACCCGCAATGCATTCACGGCGGACTGATGAGCCATTCTCACTAATTTTAAATAAAGCTTCGAGCATAATAGACTTATGGTTGTAAAAAGTGGCAATATTTTAACATAAAAATCATCTTTTACAGGACATTTTACCTTGCGATATACTAAACTATTGACTTAGTTACATAACGAATGAGTGAGCATGATAAAAACAACACCGACAGGCCAAGATTTAGAGCAGCAGTTAGACAATATACTGTCCTTTGTCACGCAACCTAGCGACACTAACTCAACGCCAACTAACGAAAATAGTCAGCAAAATACACTGAACAAAGCACTGTATTATTTAAAAAACAATCAAAATGCACTTGCTGCGAAGTGGATGCGTTTAGCTGCGATGTCTGGAGAACTTCGAGCACAATTTTACTTAGGACTATTTTTTGTAAAAGGCCAAGGTGTTCCGCAAAGTGTATTTCATGCAGTTGCATGGCTAAGCTTATCAAGTAGTCAAGGTCACGAGCCAGCAACTACTGCATTAACTGACTTGCGTAAACACATTGAAACTAAACGCTTTAAAGATGCCCAATGCTACGCTGCAAGTTTATATGAACAAATTCACCAATTGCAGTTTTCTCACCTAATACCAAATAACGCTAACGAAGAGTAAATTACACATACGAAACTATGCTGTAATTTACACATGAAATCATTATTTAAAGCTGCCATATCAACCTTCAACAGGTGTATACAGTATTCAACACAATAATGCACAGTTGGAAACAACAACATAAAGGTAAATTTAAATCATTAAATATTAATAACTTAAAAAAATGACAATTTAAAAAAAGTCTAAATCTTAAATTATCGTACAAAAAAATAGCAAAAAACACTTGCACACAAACACTGTATAAACTACTGTATGTGAATACTGTATAAAAACCCAGTGAGTGAAGCGATATGTTACAACCAATTACCGTACGAACAGTTAAAAGCTACCAACAAGACAATAAAAGCGATTGTGTTAATTTAATTGAAATTGAAGATGAAATTTCGGCAACATTTGAGCTATTAAAAGTATTACATCAATACAATAGCTTAAATGCTTGGACATTATTAATCGCACCCGATCACGTCCCTAGTAAAGCGCTACTTGATTCGTGCTCTATCGATACGAGTAAATTACTCGTTATTAGACAAAAACACTTAGTGAATCTAGAGTACGTATTAAATTCGGCTTTACACAACGGTAATTTTGCAGCTGTAATTACTTGGACTGATATAGTTAATAACCAGCTATTAACTAGCTTATCTCTGGATATGAGTAAAACAAATACAAAGTTATATTGCTTCACGAAAAACAAACAAACCACAGAGATATTACTAGCTCAATAATCTTGTTAAACTAACATTTTAGCTTTACACCAAAATTATGACCTCACTGAATAAAACATTATGTCTTTGTGGCAGCCAACAAAATTATGTTGACTGCTGCGAACCTTTTCATTTGGCAATACAGCATCCTCAAACACCAGAGCTACTTATGCGCTCTCGTTATAGTGCTTATGCACTCAAAAATGCTAAGTATATTTATCAAACATATACAACAGATAAACAGCCCGAAAACCCCGTTAAAGAAATTAAAGAATTTGCAGATGGTTGCCGCTTTATAAAACTGACAATTATAGATTCAGGCCACGATGATAGTCAGGGTTTTGTAGAATTTAAAGCGCACTACTTTTATGATAATTTATACTGTGAATTGCACGAACAATCAAAATTCATTAAAGAAAAAAATCAGTGGAAATATTCTGACGGCGTTATATTACCTGTTGCAGATATAAAAATTGGCAGGAACGATGATTGCCCATGTGGCAGTGCTAAAAAGTATAAAAAGTGCCACAGCCTATAAACCTCAACTTACCCAGGCATCAGGTATTTTGAAACACACTAATTAGTTAAATAATATGTACTCTAGTTTTGTACATATTATTTAACTTAATGTGGCGCATACGCACGAAAAGTTATTTATTTCCAAAAAACTCAGCGTCTCTAAATAAAATTTTTATACCAATCTGCTTATGTATGGGGTCTATTTAACGTTAAGAAAATTACGCTAGAACTAGGCAAAAGTTTTTGTATCTAGTTGTTCTAAATAAAAAATTTTTAACGACGTTATAGTGCAATTTAATTCGTTAAATTGATCAAAGATTTATGCAGGTTGGTATTATAGGGTTATGAGATAATTTATATTGTTCAAATACTTATACCAACTCTTTTAATTAAGTGATCTATTTTTAGATAACAGAGTCGTGTCGATAACAAGACAAAAAATCGTTATTTAATTGTCCTATATCAGAAATTTTTAACCCCGTTAGCGTCAGATTTAATCCCTCAAACTGATTAAGCATGATTGCGGATTGGTTGGTTAGTATTATTCAGATTGATATTAAAACCCACATAACAAAAATGGACCACTTGGGTCCATCTCTACTTTACGAGTACTTAAAATTTAAGAGTTACTCGTCGTCATCTAAATCAGCTTGTTGACGCTGTGCCGGCTTTGCTAAAATCTCTACGTAGAAAGACTTTAAATCTTGCTTTTCGATGTCGCTGATATGATTGCTAATCTCTGCAACGTGCACTACTTGAGCATCTTCAGCTGTATTACCAAACTTACAGTCAAATGCCCAGTAATCAGCATCTTCAGGTAGCGTTTTATTACGTTCTCTTTTCAAATATTTTTTCACTTCGTGCTTTGCAGCATCGACCATACGAGGGTATTTGATTTTCTCGTGATTCAGCGTGAATGTTTTCTTCATTACGTTCCTAATTACCTTGGTTTAATGATAACGGCATTTCATGTCATACCATTTGACATCATTATAGCAATTGCATTAAATTTTTGGATGGTTTTTTTAAACTAAATCAATTTTTAGGCAATTAACATTATAAATAGCTACAAAGCCTCTCTTTTTAGCCATCATTATTATAAAAATGACCATTTAAAGCTTGTTTTACTGGGCCTGACATAAGCTGATTTGAAATCGTAGATAGATAAATTATTTTGTAGGTCAATATTATGCTGTAGCTAAGTGAAGCGGTTGATGTAATGATTCATCATTAAGACCATCATAGAATGAAGCTACGTCCATTTGCGGATGCGATAGCTGAGTCTCTTTGTTCTTAATACGTCTGCGCACAGCTAGCTCACAATTATCAAGCACATTGAGTGGAATATGAGCTAAATCATTTCTTATTGAAAGTGGTTCAGGGTTTAAGCAGTGTCGTAACTTAATATCGCTCATACCTGCATGCTCTCCCACATTTGATAATAAAGCGGCGTTGTGTTGCCCAATCAACATATTAAATTCATCAGGTGCTAAAGGCTGCTTCGGACCCGAACCAAATTGCTTACGAAGTGTCTCTTCTTCAACAATAGGGTTTTCAATATCTGTTTTTGGAAAATGGAACTGACTAAAATCAAGCGCATCGTGGGATAACATTGCCAATAAAAGAGAAAACTCTCCTCGACGTTGTTCGTGTACACTTTTATTCAACCGTGTACTTAGTTGACTCTCTGTGATTAACAAATCGTCGATTTGCATAGACTTTAGCCGATTATTGTAGGTAATAGATATTTATCGGCTTTATTTCATTTTTCTTTAGCTTTTTTCTTTACTTAAATATAAGTTTTGCTATTATCAGCGCCGTTGCACTGGAGGGGTTCCCGAGCGGCCAAAGGGATCAGACTGTAAATCTGACGGCTCAGCCTTCGCTGGTTCGAATCCAGCTCCCTCCACCACTTTTCTTACCGCTAAGTTAAGTGGGGCCAAGTGTAACAAAATTAGTGTGGAGGGGTTCCCGAGCGGCCAAAGGGATCAGACTGTAAATCTGACGGCTCAGCCTTCGCTGGTTCGAATCCAGCTCCCTCCACCACTTTTCTTCTAAAATACCTTATATTTTAAACTTCAATAATTTTTTAAAATTCCCACTGTAAACTTTGTCCATTATTCTTTAACCAATCTGATGCTATCTTATGATCCGGATAAAACTTAGCTACACGTTGCCAAAATACACGACTGTGGTCTAAGTGACGTAAATGCGCCAACTCGTGGACTATGACGTAGTCTATAATTGATTTTTTGGCTCCAATCAAGAGTAAGTTAAACGTAAGCTCACGTTTACTATTACAACTCCCCCATTTACGTTTATAGATACGTATTCGTAAATCATTCGGTAAAGGTTCCTCCATTAGTTTACAAAAGTGGGCAAGACGCATATCAATATATAATCCTAATTTTTCAGTTAAATACGCCTCAAGTAATGTTTTATACTTCAATTTTTTATGGCTCACTCGAGAAGAACACAATACGCTTAATGTATTCTCATGCTCTATAACTTGAGAATGCAAAGCGTGTTCAAACGTTATGTCTATAAGATTTGAGAAAATTAGAATTTTATGTGTTTCGAGTGGATATTGCTTTGAGTCTGCAATATTAATCTGTTTATCAAGTTGGCTATTTACCCAATCTCGTTTCTCAACCAACCATAAATCCAACTGTTTTTTAGGAACATAATGAGGCGCATAAACGGTTATTGACCGTTGGTGCACTTTAATAGCAACAGTCTTACGTCGGGCACTTCGCTTTAATTGATACTCAAACAACAGTTCTACCACATTTAACCAACACGAAATTTCTAATATTTTATACCAATAGGCTTAAGTATGGGATCTAATTAATAATAAAAAACAGGTCTATAACTAAGTGAAAACTTTATATCTAACTGCTTCAAACGATAATAGAAGACCAAGCCTTGCTGACCTTACAATATTAAAGTTCATTTTATCTAAGAGCGATTTAATCGCTGCGTGAGGTGTGTCACCTAGTGGGGTCGGTAACTTTTCATGCGTTACCTTACTGACTTACATCCATGTGAAAAAAAGTAAAAACCTAGCAAAGCTTCTGCGTCCTGATCACGATTTTCACCTATATTTGTGCAGCGACAAAACGTAAATTACCTTTAGGTTGAATCCTAAAAACAGCGCATGTCTGGCACTTATGTTAACTGTACAAGCACAAATAATTGCTAAAAAATACAGTTTCACTTGAAACAAAAAAGCAGCGAATAAACCCCAATTAGATATTATTCAAAGTGATAGCAGTATGATAAAAACTTACACATAAATTCATATAATGGGAATTATAGGATTAACTACATTAGCTTTTTTAGATGAATGCGAACCTAAGTTAACCGATGGATAGTAAAGTTTTATATACGAGTAATCATGAGATGTGATCTCATGGCTATTACCACTGTCATCTTTAAAATACATTGAAAACGTTACACCATGATCAGCAAGAACCGCTTTTATATTTAAACTTTCAAGATGACTAAGCCACTGTATAAATTGCTCCCCTGTTGCCAAAAATGCAATTCCTTTACTGCGCCCCTCACCTTCAAAAAGTGCTAAACGAGTCGTTGAACTAGCATCCTCGAGCGTTAAAGGTCCTCGTTCGTCCTCATTCCAAAAAGCAAGTTCGGGTACTATACTAAAACCTAAAACGCGCTCATACCATTTAACTGCATTCGATAAATTTTCAACATTCAAATGGCAATGATCAATACCTGACAATTTAGGCATATTTTTATTATCCACGTTACTCACCAATTTCTGACTTTAATTGCTCTAAAAACTCATGCATGTAAACTGTACGCCTATTCGCTTCTGCTTTAGCTGATGGGGTATTCATGCTTTGAGCAATATGTAATAGTTTTATAAAAAAATGATCAAGTGTATATTTTTTATCATCAGCTTCTCGTTCAATACAAAAGGGTCTTCTGGGTTATACAATAACCGAGAAATTGAGCCGCCAACTTTCATACATCGACTCACTCCAATCGCACCTAGTGCATCCATTCTGTCAGCATCTTGTACTATTTGCGCCTCAACTGTTTTAATTTCTATATTTGCGCTAAAGCTATGAGCCGCAATAGCATGATGAATATCATCAAAAAGTGACTCGTCATAATCAATCGATTTTAAAAATTCCAGTGCCTTATCTGCTGCCATAGTAGAGGCTTTTGCACGATCAGGGTGGTTTTTAGCCACCGCCACACAGTCATGCATCCACGCTGCAGGTAATACAACTGACATATTAGCCTGCTCTGCATTACATAGTTTTATTGCAACGAGCACCACTCGCTCTATATGCGTAATATCGTGAGCCACATCGGCATGCACTAAAGAGGTTATAAATTCTCTGCATTGTGAATTAAGTATTTGTAAATCGGGGCTTAAAACGGCGTCAGGCACTTTCAGGTTCCAAAAGCTAATTAATAAGTGAATTATTAGTACTTTACCGTGCTTTATAGCCCTCTTGCAAAACATTCATTGTATGTTGCCCGCTGCTTGACTAAAATACAGCGCTTATTTATTACTACTGAGAAGCCTTATGTCATCTGCCGTTTACCTACAAGCTGGTCGCGATAAATCATTAAAAAGAAAACACCCTTGGTTATTTTCAAAAGCCATCAAAAAAATTAAAGGTAAACCTGGATTAGGCGACACAGTAACGATTCACGATAGCGAAGGTAAGTTTTTAGCAACTGCTGCTTATAGCCCTCATTCGCAAATTCGTGCACGTGTTTGGAGCTTTGACGAAAAAGAAATCATCGATCAAAACTTTTTTGAACGCCGTTTACGTCGCTCATTAGAAGCACGGAGCCAAGTAATAGAAGAAGGCGGATTAACAGGCTTTAGATTATGTGCAGCTGAGTCTGATTACTTACCAGGCGTTACAATCGATAAATTTGATAATGTACTAGTTTGTCAGTTACTAAGTGCGGGTGCCGAGCGTCATAAAGGCGAGATTGTTGGCGCGTTAATGGCTATTTTTCCAGGTTCTAGCATATACGAGCGCTCAGACGTAGAAGTACGTACAAAAGAAGGTTTGGAGCCAATTAAAGGTGTTCTTTGGGGTAATGAGCCAACACAACCTGTACTTATTGAAGAAAACGGCTTAAAAATTGAAGTCGATATAATTGAAGGTCATAAAACCGGATTTTACTTAGATCAACGCGATAGCCGTGCTGCACTTGAGCGTTTTTCAAAAGACAAAACGGTACTTAACTGTTTTAGTTACACAGGTACATTTTCGTTGTACGCTTTGCGTGGCGGGTGTGAGCATGTCACTAACGTTGATGTATCGCAACCAGCGTTAGATACTGCTAAACGTAATGTTGAGCATAATAACTTAGACTTAAATAAAGTTGATTTTGTGAAGCAAGATGTCTTTAAGTTACTGCGTCAATACCGCGACGAAGGCAGACAGTTTGATACCATCGTAATGGATCCACCAAAGTTTGCTGATAATAAAGCGCAGCTAACGGGCGCGTGTCGTGGTTATAAAGACATCAACATGATTGCCATGCAAATACTAAAACCAGGTGGAACATTACTGACATTCTCTTGCTCTGGCTTAATGGAGCAAAACCTATTTCAAAAAGTTGTTGCTGATGCGGCTCTTGATGCGGGCAAAGATCTACTTATAATGGAACGATTAAATCAAGCAGCCGATCACCCAATTGCGGGTAGCTACCCTGAAGGCTTTTACTTAAAAGGCTTAATTTGTAAGGTTTTTTAATATCTAATCATTCAATTTAATTAGTTAAACTGAATGATTTCAAGGCCTGCTGTTATTGTGCCATCATCTTCTTTGCTGGCACGTATTACCTTAGCCGTTGCTTTTAACGGTGCAATGCTAGGGTGAGTAGACGCTATATCAACTGTTAAAATAGTATCTGGCTCAAGTAAATCATCCAAATGCAATGATAACCCTGTCGCGCTCAAATCAACACACTCTGCCGTATAATTCAAGCCAGCTACTGGCTCCACTGTTGTTAAATTTGCAGTCGCATTTACCTGCATACGTCTAAAGTTTCGTTTGTCATCTGTGAACATAAATCCCTCTACACTATTGTATTAATTTGCTCTAACAATACACTCATTGAAAATGGTTTTACTACATAAGCGTCGCATCCTGCGTCAAATCCGGCTTTTTTCTCCAACTCCGACTCAAGGCCAGATACCATAACAATAGGTATATTTTTTGTCTCCGGGGTATGTTTTAGCATACGACATGTATCGTAACCATCAAGTCCTGGCATGCACACATCAAGTAAAATTATATCAGGTGGATTAGCAACCGCTGATGCTAAACAACTTTTACCTGAATCAGCATAGCTCACATCAAATTTAGCAGTGAGTGCTGCTTTAAGAATTTCATAATTAAAATACTCGTCGTCGACGACTAGCAGCCGTCGTGTTTTAGGTTCGATCAATGAGGACATGGGTATGCCGTTTCCTTCTCAAAGCAAAAATAAGTCCTCCCATTAAGGTACTAAGCTTAATGGAAAATGCAAGTTTTATTCTATTTCTTTTATTGCATTTAAAATGCGTTTTGATGAAATAGGGTAAGGAGTTCCTAATGTTTGGGCAAACAAAGAGACTCTTAGTTCTTGCTGCATCCAAAAAATATCGGTTACTTCTTGCGGAATTGGCAACCCTTTAGGTGTTTTATTAGTTAATTTCTTATATTCAATTGCCACTTTATCAAGTTCAAGTACGCATAACCTATCTCTGTTTGGATCAACTGGTAATTTTTCTAAGCGTTTTTGAATAGCTTTTAGGTAACGGATTAAATCCGTTATTTTATCTGCGCCATGCGCGCTCACAAAACCTTTAAATATAAGTGACTCAAGCTGTGATTTTATATCTCCGTGCGCCGTTATCATGGTTAAATCAACGCGTCCTTTCATTTTTTTATGCAGCGCGTGAGCAATACTTAATACTTGCTCAACTTGTGTTGCAATCGATACGACAGCATCACCGAGCTCACCACGTATTTGCTCTTTTACTGTTTCAAATGCTTTTTCATCGCGTATATCGCCGTGTTTTACTAATAAGCTATCAACGCCTGCGGCTATACAGTCATCGATTAAATCGGCTATTTTTCCAAACGGGTTAAAGTACAAACCCAGCTTTGCTTTATTTGGTAAATTTTGTTGTAAATACTTAATAGGTGAAGGCACATTTAATAAGACTAAACGGCGTAAACCTTGTTGATGTGCTTGCTGTGCTTTTGCTTCACTATCAAAAAGCTCCACAGCAGCAGCTGATTTTTTATCCACCAGCGCAGGGTATGCTTTTATCTCATATTGGCCTTGTTTTTTAACATATGAAGATGGCAGCTCACCAAAATCCCATTGTGTTAGGTCTGATTTTTCAATGCCTTTATCGGCTACTTTAGAGAGTGTTTCGGTTACTTCACCTTGCAGCTCTGCTTTAAGTTTGGCTAAATCAAGTCCACGAGCAAGTAACTTATCGTGTTCATCACGTACTTCAAACTGCAATCTTAAATGCGGTGCAAGCGCGGTTAAATCCCATGCCTCTGGTTCAACTTTTACACCTGTCATTCTCAATAAACGCGTCGTTAATGCATCAATTAAGCTCCCTTGCATTGGCTCAATAGCTGCCAGCACTGCATCAGCATAGTTTGGTGCTGGCACAAAATTACGACGAAGCGATTTAGGCAATGACTTTATAAGTCCACTTATTAGCTCATGCCTAAATGCTGGTATGTGCCAGTCAAAACCACTTTCTTGTACTTGATTCAACAGCGCGACCGGTATTTGTACCGCAACGCCATCAACTGCTTGGCCTGGATCAAAATGATAAGCAAGCGGTAATATAATATTGTCTTGCTGCCATGTATCAGGGTAGTCAAACTCGGTTATATTACTTGCACCATGCTGCATTAACTCTTCACGAGTCATGTGTAAGTAATGCTTATTTTGTTGTTTTTGTGTTTTATACCATTTTAAAAATGCAGCGCGGTTATTAATTTCTTTGGGTATTTTTTTATCGTAAAATTCAAATAACGTTTGCTCATCAACTAAAATATCACGACGACGTGACTTATTTTCCAGAACTTGAATATCTTCTATTAGCTCACTGTTAAATGCTAAAAAGCGCTCGTTTAAGCCCAGTTCTTGCTCAACTAATGCAGTGCGTACAAAAAGCTCTCGACTCACTTTAGGATCAATGTTGCTATAAACACAGCGGCGTTTGTTTACAACGAGTAGGCCGTACAAAGTTTGCTGCTCAAACGCAATTACCGCACCTGGCTTTTTCTCCCAATGAGGTTCTGTGTAACTACGTTTTACTAGGTGTTGTGCTAATGGCTCTACCCAGTTAATGTCTATTTTTGCATTTGTGCGGGCATATAATTTACTGGTTTCTACCAGCTCTGCTGACATGATCCATTTAGGGCTCTTTTTAAATAAACCTGAACCCGGAAAAATATGAAACTGACTATTACGTGCGCCTTTGTATATTTGTTTTTCATCTTTAAAGCCAATGTGGCTTAGCATCCCGCTTAATAACGCCTTGTGCACAAGCTCGCCATCAGCCGCTTGGCTGGTTGCTTTCATGCCCATTTCGTTACACACAGTACTTATTTGATAAACAATATCTTGCCATTCACGCAGACGCATATAGGCCAAAAAGTCTTTTTGACACAGCTTTCTAAATTGGCCGTTAGTCAGCTCGCTTTGCTGCTCTTCTAGGTAATTCCATAAGTTTAAAAAAGCAATAAAATCTGAATCTGGGTCGTCAAAACGACCGTGCTTTTCATTGGCCGCAGCACGTTTTTCCTGTGGGCGTTCACGTGGGTCTTGAATAGAAAGCGCCGCTACAATAATAATCACTTCACGCAATGCGCCAAGTTTATGGGCTGTTAGCACCATTTTTGCTAAACGTGGGTCAACGGGTAATCGGCTGAGCTCTCTACCTGAAGCGGTTAAACTTGTTTTGTTATCACGTTTGTCTGGTTTTACTGCTTGTAGTTCTTCTAATAACGATAAACCATCACTTATATTACGGCTATCTGGCGCTTGCACAAACGGAAATTGCGCCATATCACCAAGCCCGAGTGCCAACATTTGCAAAATAACTGAAGCAAGATTAGTACGCAGTATTTCAGGGTCGGTAAACTCTGGACGTGATAAAAAATCATCCTCAGAGTACAACCTAATACAAATACCCGCTTCAATACGTCCACAACGACCCATACGCTGATTAGCGCTTGCTTGTGATATAGGCTCTATTGGTAAGCGCTGTACTTTTGTACGATAACTATAGCGACTTATACGCGCAGTACCTGGGTCTATTACATAACGAATACCCGGCACAGTGAGCGATGTTTCGGCTACGTTAGTCGATAAAATAATATGGCGACGAGAATGCGGCGCAAATATACGGTTTTGCTCTGCGTTAGATAAACGCGAATAAAGTGGCAATACATCGGTGTGTTTTAAATTACGCTTGCTAAGTGCATCAGCGGTATCGCGTATTTCACGCTCACCATTTAAAAATATAAGAATATCGCCTGGACCTTCAGCGCACAGCTCATCAACGGCATCAAAAATACCTTGTAGCTGATCGCCCTCCGCTTCCATATCATCTTTATTAATATCAGTAATAGGGTTGTAGCGCACATCAACTGGGAAAGTACGACCCAATACTTCTATAATAGGCGCATCATCAAAATGCTTTGAAAAACGCTCAGGATCAATAGTCGCTGAAGTAATTATTATTTTTAAATCAGGGCGTTTTGGAAGTAGGTTTTTTAAGTAGCCTAGAATAAAGTCGATGTTTAAACTACGCTCATGCGCTTCATCAATAATAATAGTGTCGTATTGATTTAAAAAGCGGTCTTGCTGAATTTCTGCCAGTAAAATACCGTCAGTCATCAGTTTTACATACGTATTATTAGAAACCTGATCGCTAAAACGTATTTTAAAGCCAACTTGCTGACCAAGTTCACACTTCATTTCTTCAGCAATACGATTAGCTACGGTACGCGCTGCTAATCGGCGTGGTTGCGTATGCCCTATTAAACCATCAACACCACGACCAAGCTCTAAACACATTTTAGGTATTTGAGTTGTTTTACCTGAGCCCGTCTCACCGGCAATAATAACCACTTGGTTATTTACAATGGCGTCTTTAATTAATTCCTTTTTTTGACTTACTGGCAATTGCTCAGGGTAAGTCACTTTAGGGAGGCCAGCTAAGCGCTTATCGCGTAATTCTTGGCTACGGGTTATATCAGCCGCTATTTTTTCAAGCGCGTTGGCATGCTTGTTTTCATCGGTTATTTTTTTACGCCATGTAAGCGTTTTTTGAAAATGAATTGATCTTTTTTAAGCACGTTTTTAGCTCGCCAAACAACTGACCTAGGTTTACCACCCGCATACCTTATAAAATTAGTTAAAGAGCCGTAATTGTATCAAATTAAACGGCTGGGGTTAATCCTACAAAATGCATAACGCGGGGTTGTTTGTTATATAAACGCTGTTATTGAACTAAACGGTGAATAATAAATTTATTTTAAGCAGTTATTTTCAGCGCTAACTACATTGAATAAATTAAATGACGTTGGCTTATTCGTCGTTAAAAATGCCCACGTAGGTCGCTTGCGTATTCGATTTACTAGCTCGATACATGCCAGAGGTATTAAATGGCAAGCTAATATTACCCTTAGTATCAATAATAATGACGCCGCCAGTGCCACCAATGGGCTTAAGCACACCGTTTATAACTTCATCCCCTGCTTCGGCTATGGTTTTACCTTGGTACTTAACGCGCGCACATATATCGCTCGCTACGTTATAGCGAATAAAATATTCACCATGCCCTGTTGCCGATACTGCGCACGATTCATTTTCAGCAAATGTTCCGGCCCCAATTACCGGCGCATCCCCCACGCGGCCATAACGTTTTGCCGTCATACCACCGGTTGATGTACCTGCTGCTAAATTACCATTTTTATCAAGCGCCACTGCGCCAACCGTGCCCATTTTGTAAGAGTTAGGTAATGCTTTGTGCGCGGCTTGGTACTCTTTACTGGTTGCTTTAGCTTTATCTAATTTTTGTTTTGCTTTTAAAAGTGCTTTGTAACGAGATTCGGTATCAAACAAGTTATTTTCGATAAGTTCAACACCTTGCTCTTTAGCAAACTCCTCAGCGCCTTGCCCACTGAGCATTACGTGTACAGAGTTATCCATTACCAAACGCGCTAAATTAATTGGGCTCTCAATATGCTTTACACCCGCAACTGCGCCTGCTTCACGGTTTCGACCATCCATTATTGATGCATCAAGCTCATGTCCGCCATCGTAAGTGTATACCGCTCCACGCCCTGCATTAAAATAAGGGGATTGCTCTAATACGGCAATTGCTGCAGTCACTGCATCTAAGCTTTCGCCGCCTTGATGTAATACTTTATAACCTGTCTCTACTGCTTGCGTTAATTTTGCCCGATACTCTTTTTCTTGAGCGGGTGTAAATCGTGATTTTTCTATTGTCCCTGCCCCACCATGAATCGCAATGGCAAAAGGAGTCTCTGCAGCTACTACGCTATTACTTAAAGCAAAAAAGCTGCTCGCAAAAAATGCTAATAATGGTGTTTTCATAATGAATTCTTTTATGGGGAAGTTATAAACCAATGTGAATGGTTGCGGGCTTAATTTCAACCAAAGTGAGTTTAATGACATAAAAAAAGCGCCTTAAGGCGCTTTTTCAAAATTTAACGTGTTTGTAATACCAATTTTATTAAAAACATGATTATTCTAGCGTATTAAATAGCTCACTAACTACGTTGAAAATTATTTATATAGAACAACTATGTATCATAATTTTAGCCTTGTTATTGAGCTATTTTCTTATCGCTATAATAGAACACTAATTTAATGCAATTGGTATAATTAAGCTTGTTGAGCTTTTAAACGCGCTAAACGTGCTACTTGATGAGTAGACGTTAAGAAAGAATAAATTGGTGCTAAGTAACCACGTTTACGAAGCTCTAGGAAATCAGCATCGCTTAGCTCGTTTAGCTTTTTCTCATCGATAAGGTAAATACCGTTTATGTCTTTTTTCTCGCCTTTAATGTCTACTGTAAGCGTTTGCGCAATTAGTAGCTCTTTATCAGCAAGGAATTTAGTGAACGCTTCAGTTACTTGAGAAAACTCAATAAAAGATACAAGCGCTTCTTTACGACGTTTTAGGTAATCAGTCTCTTCGCCATTTTCGAATAATGCGTTGCCTTCATCTTCACCAACAAGCGCACTTGCTTCATCAATTACAATGCCGAATTGATCTTGCTCTGGGTGCTTAACTAGACCCAGTGGGTAACGAGTAGATGCCATTGGTGCAAATGCTGCTGTCCATTTACCATCTTCTACAAAAAGGTTTTCGCCTGGCTCAAGACCAAACATAGCGACAGCTTGGTAAGTGTCATTTTCGTTATTTTTAACGAATGACATTGGAAACTCGTTTGCTACACGTGCAAACTCATGTGCAACTACTGGCACTAAATGTTGAGTTTTCATGAATTCTACGTTGATGCCATTTTTAATTTTAATGTTGGCATGTTTTTCGTTGTGTAAAGGCTGTACTTGTTGCTCCGCCATGTTACTGCTCCGTTTATTTTTAGTTTATGTGTTTCATTTTTAATACCTTAAGGCTAATGCTTTTGAAACCAAAAAGGAAGGGAAACTTTTATGACAGTCGTCATCAAAAAATAAAATTTAACTAAATCCAAGCGTTGCTAAAAAACACACAACCAAAACACATAAAATCAGATTAAAAACAATACACTTAATGATTGTTTTTAATACAAGTTACGGATGCTCATTCACATTGATTAACAGTCAGAGTGCGTTTATTTATAGTGTTTAGACTTAAATTTGAGCAAATAAAAAAGGCAGCTTATATAAGCTGCCTTTAAAAATCACATTGGTACTTTAATTTAAGGCGCCCAATACACTTCAATATTTATGCTTGGGTGGTTAAGTACAGCGCGAAGTGGCATATCATTAACATCGCCCCCCGCTTTTGCTTGCTTATAAACAGCGAGTTTTTCTTCACCGCTAATTAAAAGCTTAACTACTTTAGATTGCGCAATGGCATTTAAAGTTAGTGTCATTCTCTCAGTAATACTACCGGTTACTTCACTTTCAATCGCGTTAATAGCACACACTGATTGTGTGGTTGTTAAACCATGCTCTAAACCGTTTGCATTTGGGAATAACGACGCTGTATGGCCATCTGGGCCCATGCCTAAAATAGTCACATCATATGGTATTTTTAGTTCGCTATAAGCCGTTTCACACTCTTGTGTGCCCTGTTGGGCCGTTGCTGCAGCGTTCTTCATAGTAATAAAGTTGGCAGCACTACCATGATTTTGTAATAAAGTACTTTTAATAAATGCTTCATTACTTTTTTCATGGCTTGGGTCTACCCAACGCTCATCAACCATTGCAACATCAACATGTTGCCAATCTAAATCAAGTGTTGATAAATGCTTATAAGCTGGCGCAGGAGACGAGCCGCCCGACACCATTAATACAGCACGGCCATCGTTTTTAATGCCATCACGTAATGATTGCTCAAGCGTTGCAGAAAGCTCTTTCGTCAACGCATCTTTATTATCAAAAAATTTCTCAACTAATGTTGCCATGCTTATACCTTATCGCCTGTGTTAAACCATACATGGCTCTTCTCTGCCAATAATTCATCAGCATCATCAGGTCCCCAGCTACCAGCACGGTAAAGTGCCGGTTTGCCTTTTTCTTGCCATCTGTCAATAATTGGATCAATCCATTTCCACGCTTGACGTACTTCATCACGATGAATAAATAACGATGGGTTATCGGCAGCCGCATCAAGCATTAAACGCTTGTATGCATCTGAGTGAAAACCGTTACTGTAAGCTTGTGAAAGCTCAATATTCATCGTTACTGGTTCAAGTTGCATTTCCAAATTATCGAGGCGCTTAGACATAAGCGTTAATTGAATTGTTTCCTCTGGCTGCAAGCGAATAACAAGGCGATTTGGCTCAATATTACCTACGTTATCTTCGTAAATATTATGAGATACTTTTTTGTATTCAACCACAATTTCTGCACAGCGCTTAGCCATACGTTTACCTGTACGAAGATAAAACGGAACACCAGCCCAACGCCAGTTATCAATGTGTGCACGAATCGCAACAAAGGTTTCTGTTTTGCTAGAGCCTTCTTTTAGTTCTTCAAGATAACCGGGTACAATTTTACCATTTAAGTCACCAGGCACATATTGACCGCGCACAATATTTTCATCAACATCGCTACCATTCAGTGGGCGAAGTGCTTCTAATACCTTTAGCTTTTCATTTCGGATACTGCTGGCGTTAAGTTTATTGGGCGCTTCCATTGCAACTAAACACAGTAGCTGTAACAAGTGGTTTTGAACCATGTCACGAAGTGCACCGGCTTTATCATAAAAACCAGCGCGGCTTTCAAGGCCAACCGTTTCTGATAAGCTAATTTGGATGTTATCAATAGACTTAGCATCCCACATATTTTCAAACAATGAGTTTGAAAAACGCAGCGCCATTAAGTTTTGTACTGTTTCTTTACCTAAGTAATGATCAATTCGGAAAATTTGCTCTTCATTAAAAAACTCTGCAATTTTTCCGTTAATTGCTTCAGCAGAATCACCGCAATAGCCAATTGGTTTTTCAACAACAACACGTGATGTAGGGGTAATTAAACCTTTCGTAGAAAGTATTTCACAGCAAGTGCCGTATACAGCTGGCGGAAGAGATAAATAAAACACACGCGATTTAGTGCTTTCGTGCTCATCTAGAATGCCTTTTAGCACATCCCAATTATCATCCGCTTCTGTAACATTACTTACTACTGGCACTAAAAAAGTAGAAAACGCTTTCCAATCTTTAGCGTTAAACTCACCTTTGCTTAAAAATTCTTGTAATGCTTTATGCGCTGTTTCTACGTATTCAGCACGTTTAGATTCTTCGCGCACTGTTGGTAGGATACGTGAGCCTTCAGGTAAATTACCTTCTTGATATGCTCTGTACATTGCAGGTAGTAATTTGCGTAACGCAAGATCACCACCGCCCCCAAAAATTATAATATCAAAAGGATTAAGCATAGTTACTCTCTACGTTGTGATACCCAGTACATTTTATAAATGCGCGGATATGCCTATTTATTGCTAGATTAGATGGCTTTTATAACTGTATTTAAATAAAAGCCTGCTGAATTGTTCTGTATTGATGATTTATTATTATTTATTTTATCATTTGCGCTTATTAAATGAGCCTTAGGGGCCCTGTATCTCCTCTCACAAAAATACAGACCCTAAGCACTCCAGCGCTACCCGTTCAAAGGTACTCGGTTTACTTACTTACGTAAGCGAATTTTTTACTGCGTACGGTTTTGCTTGTAGTACGCCATTAAGCCGTTTGTCGAACTATCATGGGCGTGTTTTACGCTTTCATCAGTGAGTTCACTTTCAATTTTAGATGCTAACCCTTTACCTAGCTCTACACCCCATTGATCAAACGAGCATATTTCTAAAATAATGCCTTGGCAGAATATCTTATGTTCATACAGTGCAATTAAACGACCCACTGTTTTAGCATCTACAGTATCTAATAACATAGATGTTGTAGGACGATTGCCTTGATGAATTTTATGATTTAATAACTCATCAATCTCTGCTTGCGATTTACCCTTAGCGGTTAAATCAGCTGTAACTTGCGCTGCATCTACACCACTCATCATCGCTTCTGTTTGTGCAAAGAAGTTCGATAATAAAATATCGTGATGTTTATCAACATTCACTTGTGGTTTAACTGATGCAATAAAATCTGCAGGTACAATTACATTACCTTGGTGTAAGCACTGATAAAAGGCATGCTGACCATTAATACCCGTCATGCCCCAAATAATTGGAACCGTGGTGTAAGGTACCGTTTCGCCCGCAAAGTTAACGTGCTTACCATTACTTTCCATTTCGCCTTGCTGTAAATAAGCTGGTAACATATGCAGAGCTTGGTCGTACGGTAATATAGCTTGCGCTGTGTAGCCCAAAAAGCTGGTATTCCATACACTAAGCAATGCCATAATTAATGGTATATTTTGCTCAAACGGCGCAGACTTAAAATGTTCATCTATTTCAAACGCACCTTCTAAAATTGCTTCAAAGGCATCGTAGCCTAAATATAAAGCAATGGGTAAGCCTATCGCACTCCAAAGTGAAAAGCGACCGCCAACCCAATCCCACATAGTGAATACGTTTTCGTCGCTGATACCAAAGGCTGCCGTTTTTTCTAAATTTGTACTTACTGCAACAAAATGCTTTGCAATTGTACTTTCATCTTTTGCTGTTTGTAAAAACCAATCAACGGCTGTTTTAGCGTTTGTCATGGTTTCTGACGTAGTAAATGTTTTTGACGAAATAACAAATAATGTTGTTTCAGGATCAATGGCTTTTAAAACAGACGAAATTTGTACACCGTCAGCATTAGATACGTAATGAACATTCAATGTATCATCTGCCAGTGCTTTTAATGCCTCGGTTGCCATTTGCGGACCAAGGTTAGAGCCACCAACACCAATACTTACAACATCTTTTACCGCTTTGCCGGTATAGCCTAGCCATTTTCCGCTACGAACTTTTTCAACAAACACTTTAATTTTAGCTAATTCGTTATCTACTGCTTGTGTCACGTTTTCACCATCAACAATGAGTGGTGTATGAGCACGATTGCGAAGTGCCGTATGCAGTACTGAGCGATTTTCAGTGATATTAATTTTTTCACCACTGAACATTTTATCGCGCCACGATGCAATATCGCAATCTTTAGCAAGCGACATTAAGTTAGCAAAAACATCGTTATCAATAAGTTGCTTAGAATAGTCGAATAATACGCCAGGTACTTGAGTAGAAAACTGAGAAAAACGCGTGTCATCTTGTGCAAATAACGTTTTCAGATGTGTTTGTTTCATCTTAGCTGCACTTTGTTCGAGTGCTTGCCAACTTGCTAGTTGCGTTCGGTTAGACATGAGAATACCCTCTAAATTTTTCAACCAATTGATTTAAAAATGCTTTTTATAAAATAAAAACGATAAAAATTGCTTATTCACACTAAAATAAAACGCCGATAGTATAACTAAAAATGCAAAAAAGGTGCTGTTTTTATAATTTTAGATGCAGATGATAACGCAATTTTTAGCTTTTGACACCGGTATCATAAAGATTTTATAAATTAATTTACCTGTAATTTTAAAGGCACCTGCCATAGCTTAATTGATTAAAATGAAATATTGATGAATTTTCATAAGCACAATAATTACTTTATATAGTTATTCACTAATTACTGTACTTGTTTGCCTTGCGATCAAATCGACCTTAAAAACAAAAAATCGGCCCTAAAGCCGATTTTGTATAAATTACAATCTTTGTTTAATTGCTAAGCGCTAACCCACCATTTAAATTATAAACAGCTTTATAACCTAGCCGCATTAAATTACTCGCAGCAATTTTTGAGCGGTTACCACTGCGGCATAATAAAATGTATTTGTTATTTTTGTTCAACTGTCCTTCAAATACCGCATTCGCCATTCTGCTAAGCGGTATATTTAATGTTTTTTCATCGAGTATATTAAATAACTGGGCAACATTATTTGCGCCGTGTTCGTATGGCTCGCGTGTATCAATTAAATATACATCGCTGGTGTTTAACATTATTTTAGCGTCATCAAAATTTAATTGCAGTGTATCTACTTCAGGTAGCGCATTTACATAACCGCACAGTTGTGTGTTATTCACTTGTTTTGAAGCATCGTACTGCTGCTTTTCAATTACAAATTCATCAACTGAAATACTGCCGCTCACTAACGCATTGAGTAATGGCGTTTGGCTTTGCTGAACGGCCCAGTTCATAGCAAAACATTGTTGGTAGTCGTGCCCTGAGCAAATAATACTAATGTTATTTAGTTGCTCGCTTATTGCTAAAATAGAGCGAGCCATAGCTTTTGCATCCCCACCCATAAGGGAAGTATTGCCAAGTCCTGCAGGCAGAATTAAATCACCACAAAAACAATAACGCGTTTCGCCACTACTGTTTTTTAATAAATAACTTACGCTATCTTTGCTATGCCCAGGTGTAGCAACTTTTTCAAGTGCGTCATTTGCTAAGCTAATATTTGCTGCGCCTACGGGCCAACCTAGCGAATCAACCTCACCTTTTACAACTCTTGATGCAAGAACGCTGGTTAACAAATTAGTCGCTGACTCTCGCTCTTGATGAAGATGAGTATTAAGCACCGCTGAAATAGTTAAGTTTTGTGTATTGGCTATTTTTTCAAAACGCGGAATAAGCTCAATAATCGGGTCTATTATAACTGCGTGTTTATCATCGCTCACATAAAGCCAACTACATGCACCTTGGTGCCTAAATTGAGTAAGGCCCAGTGCGCACACTTCTTGCTGTGGTGTCGTACTGTCAGACACGATTAAACAGTTTGCTTGTAATATTGTTCTTAGAGCGCGAATACGACCACAAGCATTATCAATATCTTGCTGTGTTGCCGCAGGTCCAAACGAAAGTCTAATTGCGTTTTCGCTTTGCCACTTGCTTGCACCCATTGCATCTAAAACAAAACTTGTTGATGCCCCCGTACTACAAGCCGAGCCTCCACTTACGCGTATGCCCGCCGCATCAAATAAATCAATCACCTCTTTGCTTGTTAAATCGTTAACAGCAAAATTAAGTGTAGTGGGCACGCTATAAGCAAAGTCGTGATTAAATGTAATATTGCCAAAGGTATCTACAATTGCACTTTGTAATTGACTGCGATAGGAATTAAGTACATCAACTGATTTAAATGTACCGTCTGATTTATCGAGCAACAGACTAAATAGCTTATTTAGCCCTGCAATACCGGGTAGATTTTCGGTGCCTGAACGCATTCCACTCTCTTGACCGCCACCCGCTATAAAAGGTGTATACGCACTGTCACTACGAATATATAAAAAGCCAATACCCTTGGGCGCATAAAGCTTATGCCCCGAAAAAGGGGCGTAATCTATTGTTGTGTCACTCAGCGCGAGTGCCTGTTTACCAAGCGCTTGCACGCAATCCACCATCCACGATACATTTTTATTGCGGCTACGAATTACCTGCTCAATAGCGGGTAAATCTTGATATACACCGGTCTCGTTATTAACGGCCATGGTGCAAATCATCAATGCATTATTAATATGCTCTGCAATAAAATCTAAGTCTAAAATACCGTTACTATCCACTGGAATAGCAAGCACTTCAGCGTTAATGTCAAGTACGCTATTCCAATGTTTAAGTGTATTTGGCACCGCTTTATGCTCAGTTGCGCCATATAATAATACTGGGTTTTTAACTGGGTATTTTTTAGCATTAATAAGCGTAGAAACTACTGCTGTTTGAATGCCTTCTGTCGCGCCAGACGTAAATAAAATATCGCCATTACTTGCGCCGATAACAGTGCGTGCTTTTTGACGTGTTTGTTCTAATAAATGCTTGGCTTGAATGCCTGTAATATGGGGACTTGAAGGATTACCAAAACAAATTTGCATAGTATGAGAAACAACATCAGCAATACAAGGCAACACAGGAGTGGTTGCGTTTGCATCAAGGTAAACTTGTTTTACTGGCTCATCGTGCAATAAAAAATCAGACATTAAAAAACGCACCTTATTACTAAAAAATATATCTTATTACCAATAGTACATAACTTTACAGGTAATGAGTAATAATCAATTAGCACTAGAGGTGCGTTTACTATTCTTTTTTAAACTAAAAGTCTGTTTACCTAACCTTAACTCTGGTTACTTAACTCTTCATGGGTTGACGACCAGGCTGTTATTAGCGCTTTTACTAATGAAGCCAATGGGATGGCAAAAAACACTCCCCAAAATCCCCATAAGCCACCAAAAAATAATACTGCGACAATTATAAACACCGGATTCAAATCAACCGCCTCAGAAAATAACAGTGGCACAAGTACGTTGCCATCAAGCGCCTGAATAATTCCGTAAATAATTAAAATAGTCCAAAACTGCGTTTCTAGGCCAAATTGAAATAGCGCCACGGCCGCTACGGGTATAGTCACAAGAGCAGCACCCACAAACGGAATTAACACAGAAAAACCAACTAACACACCTAGTAACGCCGCATAACGTAAATCTAAAACGGTAAATGCAATAAACGACACACCACCAACAATCAAAATTTCAAACACTTTACCGCGAATATAATTCATGATTTGCTGATTCATTTCGTTCCATACTTGCAAAATTAAGCGTCGTTGTTGAGGAATGAGTTTAGCTACGCTTCCTGTAAGCTCTAACTTATCTTTAAGCATAAAAAATACAAGTAACGGTACAAGTACCAAATAAATTAACCAAGCAACCACATCTTTTAAAGAAGTAAGCGAAAACGACAACACCACTTGGCCAAACTCAATAACTTTAGCCTCTACTGTTGCAACAATTGCTTGTACTTGCTCAGTATTAATCAAACTAGGGTATTGTTCGGGTAAAGCCAACAAGTAAGACTTCCCCTGCTCTACCATGTGTGGGGTTTCTTGTACTAAATTACTTGTTTGTTGCCAAAGTACCGGACCTATAACTAAAATAAGCGTCAGCATAATGCCGGTAAATACCAACATCACAATAACCGTTGCTGTAAAACGCTTTAAACCAAAGCGCTCTAAATGAAGTACAGGCCAGTCAAGTAAATAAGCGATTACAAGAGCAACCAGTACTGGCACTATTAAAGAGCCAAAAAAATAAAGTAAGGCAACCGATGCCAATAATAAAAATAATAAGGTAACCGAATGAGGATCCGAAAACTTTCTTTCGTACCATGTTTTTACATATTCAAACACGTAATGGCTCCACTAATAACAACCCTTGTTGTTTATTTAAATTGTAACTATAAGCATATTTTTTCAAAAATCGTTCTATATCATCAACGTTTTCATCGTTATTTAAACTAAAAGTGATACTTTGTTGTAATGATGATGCTTTACGCAAGCCCAATTTAAACTGAATAAACTGTTGAGGACACCTATAAATTCGCAAATCTTGTTGTAACATACTCGCTTTACCAATTTATTAAAATGAATAATAAGTCACATAATCACGGTCTTATTTTTCTAACACGTGAACAAATGTAACTTTTTCTTAAAACAACCCCTGCAATGGTTTATCCTGTATACCATAGTTAGTAGTAAGGATAAGTTAATGTCTGGCACGCATAATAAAGCGCAACTACCAAGTAATCCAACACTCAAAGAGATTAATTGGTTTAAAAAGCAAATAAATTGGGGGAGTTACCTCCTTTTTATCATTTAGTTGCTTCCTCAGTCAGCGAATCTGAGGGGATATTAGAGCATGGTTTTGACAACGCTGTTAAACAGCTTATTAATAAACGCAACTGGAATTTAGACTTATTAGAAGGCTATGAAGATAACTTAGGTGAAATCCACACCAAAAATAAGCCTCGAATAGCACTTCATCAAGTGTTTACCGACCGCGGTTTTGAACTTTGGGCGCAACCTTATGCAAAAGACGTAGTCATAGATCAGTATATAAAAGGAAACCGCTTTGTTGAATTTAAAGTATGGGATCCTATTTCAATGAAAAGCCTGATCAGAATAAACCAATTACATAAATTTGTTGGCTTTTATTTTGAAAGTGGCGACAAAGCTGATAAAGCACTTATATTACATGCACACAAAGTAGTTCATAAAATTATTACTTTTTTGCAGCGCGAATTGAACGTTGTAAAGCTTGATGGAGTCACAATAAAAGAACTATACCAATTGTGCGAAAAAGACAGCCGTGCAAGTAGTGACGAAATAGACATTGCCAAAATTGCTATTGGTGAACCAATAAACAAGGAATAAAATGCAGCTAAAATCAGCCTTTATGACTTTATGCAGTGCCGCACTTACATTTGGCCTATTAGTAGGTGAGCCTTTAAAGGCGCAAACCAACTTTACACTTCCTGATTTAGGAACGTCAGCATTACAAGCACTTCCACTCGAAAAAGAACAAGCGATTGGCGAAGTAATGATGATGCAAATAAGAGGCTCATCGCCAGTAATTAACGATCCTGTACTTGATGAGTACCTAACTACGATTGGCCGCAAACTTGTAGCAAATGCTAATGACGTACGCTTTCCATTTTCATTTTTTGGATAAACAACCCTGAAATTAATGCGTTTGCATTTTATGGCGGACACGTTGGCGTACACACAGGCTTAATTGCTCAAGCCGATAACGAGAGCCAGTTTGCCTCGGTACTCGGGCACGAAATTGCTCACGTAACACAGCGCCACTTAGCACGTAGAATACAGCAGCAACAAGATAACAGTGCCTTGACCATTGCTGGTATGATTGCCGGTATATTGGCAACGGTTGTTGCACCTGATGCAGGTATTGCTATTATTTCAGCGAGCCAAACACAATCAGCTTTTAGCCAGCTAACCCATAGCCGCTCAGCCGAGCAAGAAGCTGATCGTATAGGCATGCAAACACTAAACAATGCAGGCTTTGATGCCCGTGCATCAAGTGAATTTTTAACCAAGCTAGCCGCGCAAATTCGTTACAAATATAAGCCACCTGCATTTTTATTAACTCACCCATTACCTGAAAGTCGAGTATCTGATGTGCGCTTGCGTGCTGAGCAATTTCCGGTGCGTTACCTAACACCGAGTCTTAATTTTAACTTAGCAAAAAGCAGAGTACTAGCTCGCTACGACAATAAGCCTGAAAACGCTGAAGCACTGTTTAGAAAATTAATGCGTGAAAAAAATTACGATAATACAGCATTAAAATATGGCCTAGCTATAAGTTTGCTCGATCAGAAAAAACTTGATGAAGCACAACCTATATTAGATGAACTGTTACAAAGTGATCCTAAAAACCTATTTTACATAGATACAAAGACCGACTTACTCATCGCGCAAGAAAAAGCCGATGAAGCGGTTAAATTTTTAGCCGAGTTAAACAATTACCGCCCTAATAACCAAGTAATTACCCTTAATTATGCTAATTCGGCACTGGAAGCTAAACAATATGAATTAGCAGAGACCATACTTAAGAGTTTTTTACTTGAAAAGCCAGATCATAGCCTAGGTAAACAATTACTTGCCGACACTTATAAAAAACAAGATAAACTAGCAGCCTACCACGAGGCTAATGCCGATGTATTATCGCAATATGGTGCTTATTTAAAAGCCGCTGACGAAATCCAAAAAGCACTTAACTTCGTAGAATCAACAGAACTTGTAAAGCAGCAACGATTAAAAGCCTTGCTTACCCAATATCGTCGTTTACAAAAAGAGCTTGCAAGGCTTTAAGTCTGCAAGCGCTTGCCCTAAAATAGGCGAAACTTAATATTTGGATACATTTTATGTCTGTTACTCTTTACCATAATTCGCGCTGTTCTAAATCACGCGAAACACTTGCCTTATTACAAAGTAAATCTGTAGAGCCAACTATTGTCGAATACCTAAAAACACCACTGACTCACGAGCAAATTTCAACCCTTGTAAGCCAACTTGGTTTTTCATCGGCACGTGAACTAATGCGTATCAAAGAAGATGACTACAAAGCGCTTAACTTAAAAGATGAAACGCGCGAAAATGCACTTATTGATGCCATGGTAAAAAACCCTAAACTGATTGAGCGCCCTATTGTTGTTAACAACGGTAAAGCTGCTATTGGTCGTCCACCCGCAAACGTATTAAGCGTTTTATAATGAGCACAACCATAGTGGTACTTTATCACTCTAGCCACGGTTCAGTTGAAGCTATGGCACATGAAATAGCGGAGTCAGTAGAGCAACAAGGCGCAACTGCACTGCTTCGCACGTTTGTAGCTAAAAACGCACACGATATCGTAATAACCAAAGATGATTTAATTAATTGCGATGGCCTTGCATTTGGCACGCCAACGCGATTTGGCATGATGGCCTCTCAAGCAAAAAGCTTTTGGGAAACCACCAGCGACTTGTGGCTAAAAGGCCAACTAATCGATAAGCCAGCGTGTGTATTTTCGTCATCAAGTAGTATGCATGGTGGAAATGAAGCAACCTTACTTAACTTATCTCTGCCATTATTACACCACGGCATGATGCTATTGGGCGTGCCATACGATGTGCCCGAACTACTTGCAACACAAACCGGTGGAACACCATACGGTGCAACACACGTCGCTGGCAGCGCTAACAGTGCCCAGCTAAGCAAAGACGAAATTAAAATATGCCAAAGCGTTGGTAAACGCCTTACTCACATTGCGAGAAAACTTAAATGAATACAGCTGACAACCCAGCTAAAAAGCCAATTACGATAAAATTTCAACGTGCCGCACTATTTGGCTATGTAGGTTTGCTTGTTCTAATTCCATTGTGGATGTATTTTATACCCCTCTAAACGGTAATGCGAGCTTAGTATCTTTATTTTTGCCCATCATTCCGTTACTGCTGCCACTAAGAGGTATTATTAAAGACAACACTTACACCTATGCGTGGGCTAACTTTATTGTAATGCTGTATTTTATTCACGGGCTTACCATGCTCTGGGCAGCGCCAGCTGAGCTGATATGGGTATTATTGGAGCTTGTATTTGCATCCGCCATGTTTATTGGTTGTACATATTATGCACGGCATCGCGGTCAAGAACTTGGTTTAAAAATCCGTAAACTTAAAGAAGAACTTGCAGAAGAAAAAGCGGCAAACGAGCACAATAAATAGCGTAAACCATAAGCAAAAAAAACCGTGTTTAAAGTTAATTAAACACGGTTTTTTTATAAATAATTTGACTGTTTTTACACTTACAAAAACCTGCTTATATAAGGTCAATTTATTCAAATATTTTATAGGTTGGCATTAACTAAACTAAATCACTCAAAGCAGTGAGGGTCACAATACCAGCTAAACCCAGCTGAGCAACTAAACTAACCAAAGAAAATACCCTAAGTATAAACAAACCCCAAGGGTGTTTTATATGAGGATATAAAGCACAACGCTTTAGAGTGGTTGCAAAGAAAAAACACACCACTGCAATCATGGTTAACGTAAGCGTTAGTTCGCTTTTTATAGTAATTGTTTCATCAAAAAAGAAAAACAATTGTAACGGTAAAAACAACGTCACAATAGCATGTAAAGCATGCACCTTTTTAATACGAGCAAATTGACCTTCAGGCGACAACTCTTTAATTCCAAAGTCACGTTCTAAGCATTTAACTAAGTTATTAGCCTTAATATTAACGGCCAAACGGTAGCAGCTTAACCCTTCGTTGTTACGCGCTCTAAAGTCGTAGCCACTTTTAAGTAACAACACCATTAATGATTCATTTTTAGCAAGTACAGCATAATGTAATGCTGTATTCCCTAAATTGTTAGCCGCTTTTTTATCTTGCTTTGAAAGTAATGTTTCCACAACATTTACAAAGCCTTTTTCAGCTGCCCACATAAATGCTGTTTTATTATTTTCATCGGCAAGAACACCGGTAGCACCTTGTTCAATAAAGCGCATAGCCATGGTTTGTTTGGCTGTTTTTTTACGCAAGTGAGTTAATAAAGCTTTCTCTAAAAGAACAACAGAATCAACGTCAGGAGATACCTGCGTAAGCAACGTAAAATAGTCTTTACCCGTTGCCACTTTTTCGCTAGCAAGTTCACAAAGCACATCTAAATCAGCAATAGACTCTGGAATAAATGCACTTAAGCGTTCTCTAAAATCAACTTCTTTCCAGAGTGATAGCGTGTCAACAGCAGAGAGTTTACTGCCATTATTTAAGGCATGTTCAATTAACGTAAAATAACGCTTACTAAAAAACAAACCGAGTAACGACAGAGGCGTACTAATATCATTTTGCGTGGCAATACTTGCGTACTGCTCTAATCGCTCGCAAAGCATTAGCACTAAACTTTCAGGGGTATATTCATTATCGTAGTAGTGGCTTTTAACTGCACTAATATACGCTTGCGCATCTTCGTCATATTCAGAAATATGTTGAAAAAAGCACTCTTCAAAAGGTTCAAGTGGAGTTAGCCACGCCAAATAATAAATAGGCGGCAAAACAGTGGTGCAAACACCATCATCTTCATTAGTAGAACGACAAGCAGGCCAAGCTTCTAACGCATCTAAAATAAAGGCACCGTTTTGTTCTACAAGTCCTTTAATCAGTAACGGGTATTCCTTTGGCCAAATCAGTACATTTTCCATTAAAACAACACAACTCCAGTGTAGCTCGGGTAAGTGGTCAGTTATAACAGTTTTTAGCTGACACCACGCTTAATCAAAGAACTGATATTCTACCACACCTTGATCGCCACGCTAGAGCAAAGTCGATGAATAAATGAAATTATAAAAACAACCAAGTACATAAGTACTTGGCTGTTTTTGAGGTTGGAGTTGGGCTTAATCAGAGCCAGACAAAATCGTTATTTATTTTTTAACTCTTTAGTAACTTGCTCTAAACCTACATCTGAAATACGTTGAATAATCTCTTTTTGCTTAGCGCTTAATAACGAAATACCCTCAGCAACAATATCGTATACTTTCCACTCATTGTTTTTACCTAATCGAAGCTTAAAGCTTAAATCTATTGTTGGTGCATTAGGCTCAATAATTTGTGTATTAACCGTTGCATACTCAGAATCGCTTATTGCATTATTACGTTCAAATACAACCTTTTGACCCGTGTATTTCATTAATGCACCAGCATAAGTACCCGTTAAATAATGCTCTACTGCATCTATAAATTGAACTGCTTGCTCGCGCTCAATCCCTTTAATATGCTTACCTAATAATTTAAACGAGACAAACTTAACATCAATATGTGGCATTAAACGTTTTTCAACAATCTCAGACATTGCTTCTTTACTTGCATTCCCTTTTGCATTTACTTTGCCTATATCGGCGAATAACGTATTAGCAACTGATTCTAAAAGTCGATCTGGGGATTGCTGTTCTTGTGCAAAAAGAGAACTGCTTAAAAATGCAGTGCCTAGCAGTAATAGTTTAATTAGTTTCATAATAAGTTTTGTCTGTGTGATTAAGATGATTGTAATTTACGCGAACTATACGCAATAAAAAAGAAGCAAATAAGCAACTTATTAGTGCCTAAACAGCACCAATAAAATAACTAAATATAATTCAAGTAGTTACTATTTTATATTAACACCTCATAAACAACCGGCATTTTGTCCTCATTGAATTTGTTAACTGCTCGCCCTTATCATTTGGATATCACTTTGAATTAAACAGAATTGGTATCTATGAAAACGTCACTTAAAATATTTTTTATCTCTTTTTTATTAGTAATTTCGTTTTTTGGCAAACTTGCTTTTGCCCAATCGGATCACGGTTACGCTGTAGACTTTCTTAAAGGCGAAGGTAATGTCAATGGCGTAAAAATAGCCTACCAATACCATGCGCCTAGTATGCAAAGCCTCATTGGTGATGCGCGATTTTATTTTGAGACAAGTGTAAATATGTGGGGATATCGGCACGGCGATGAAACACAATCGAACATAGTTTTAGCCATGTCGCCTGTATTACAGTTTCCGGCGTTTAGTTTCAATAACACACCATTTTACGTTGAAGCTGGTATTGGTGTGTCATTGATTGATGAAACTCAATTTGCAGGTAAAAACATCAGCACCCACTACCAGTTTGAAGACCGTATTGGCCTTGTTGCCGACCTTGGAAAAACCAACGTGGCACTTAGAGTTATTCACTATTCAAACGCAGGATTTAAAGAGCCAAATCCAGGCCTTAATTTTTTAACGCTTTCGATCGCTAGGCGTTTTTAAAAGCAATTTATTGGTTGTATTTTTTAGTTGTTTTATTGATGTTATAGCGTGAAACGGTCACACTTAAACGTACTAAATATTAAGTGATACTGCGATGCAAACTTGGCATATTGTAATTATTGTCGCCGTTGTTTTTACCATTATCATTGGTAATATTGCGCTGATTAGACTCTCTGCAAAACAGGAGTTTAAAAAGCCCAACGCCAATATAAAAAATACAACAGATACAAAAAAGCCCTGATTAATCAAGGCTTTTTAATTCATTAAATCGTTCTATTTAACCAACTAACCAATGCGCCATAAAAGCAATAATTGGTAGAGTAATTAACGTTCTCAAAATAAATATCACAAACAATTCAAATATATTAACCGGTATTTTGCTGCCTAACAGCAACGCACCAACTTCAGACATATAAATAAGTTGAGTAACACTCATAGCTGCAATAATAAAACGCGTTACATCGCTCTCAATAGTACCGGCTGCTAATATTGACGGAATAAACATATCAGCAAAACCGACCATAATAGTTTGTGCAGCTGCTTCAGCCTCTGGTACTTGCAGTAATTCTAAAAACGGAATGAATGGCATCCCCAAATACTGAAAAATTGGCGTGTATTCAGCAATAATTAACGCAAAAGTACCCACAGCCATAACCACTGGCAACACAGCAAAAACCATATCCAGTGCATTATGTACGCCCTCTTTAACAGTACCGACAAAACCTGGGGCTTTATCTGCTTTAGCGAGTGCAACATCTAAAGAATGGCCAAACAGTGTTTTACCCGTTGGAACTAACTCCGCGTTAGCATCAGGCTTTGAGCCATCAATTAATACATCCTTTTTAAAGCGTAATGGAGGTAAACGAGGCACAATAATAGCAGCCACAACACCCGCTAAACATACCGTTAAATAAAACGGTGCAAATAAGTACTCAAGTTTAACTTGGCCAATAACTACTAAACAAAAAGTAATAGATACAGCGGAAAAAGTAGTGCCGATAATAGCGGCTTCGCGTTGTGTGTAGTACTTATCTTCGTATTGGCGAGCCGTCATTAAAATACCTACGCTACCATCACCTAACCACGATGCCACACAGTTAACAGCGCTGCGCCCTGGTACACCAAACAAAGGTCGCATAACTTTCGTTAATAAAGTCCCAACTAGCTCAAGCAAACCAAAATTAAGTAATAAAGGCAGTAACAGGCCAGCAAGTATAAATACCGAAAACAATACAGGCAGTAAATCGTTTAACACCAATGCCCCTGTATTTTCAGAAATAACGGCATGTGGCCCTACTTTTAAATGCGTCATTAACACAAACACAGTGCCAAATAAACGCGTAACCAGCCAAATCCAACTAACGTTGAATAAATGATTTAAAAGTGGAATTTTACAAATAACTTGCGGTTTAAATACACTTACAACGAATGAAAGTAAGCCCGTAGCGCAAATAATTAACGTAATAATAGCCTGTGCTGAATCTGCAAAAAAACTTGCATTGCTTTAGCCATCATAGCGATAGGAATGGTCATTACTTCACCGGTAGAAACCGGTGTCATAAACAAAAAAACACCAATTAGTGAAGGTACTAAAAACGTAAACCAAGTACGCCAATCGTACTGCGTAGAAGTCGGTAATTGAGACATATTTTTAACCTATAAAAACCACAAAAAGAGCTTAGCGCTCTTTTTGTAGTAAAAATTTATTCTTATTTAAATTTTAATGCCGCGCTGAATGAGTGCCGCTTCTAATGCTTGTTGTAAACCGTTCATAGTACCTGGTTCAAGCGTTTCGCCTTTATCATCCATCCACGTTAAGCTTGTACCACCTTCTTTAGTTTTACTCACTAAAATTTGGTATTGCCCTTCATCAATAGGTAATTGAGTAACTTCGTCGCCCCAAATAGAATCCCAAACGCTGCTCTCTGGTGTTTTATAATCAGCTGTGATTAAACCTGTATCTTGGTTAATTTCAACAATAGTGAATGACAAACGCTCTAAAAAGCCAGAGAAACGGTCAAATACTGCATCGTAAGATTGCTCAGTAACCAGTGCCGCATTGCCTTTATTATCAAAGCCCATTTCAAGTGAAATAATACCTTGGCGTTTACGTAAATCGACTTCTAACTGACGGTAACGGTAATCAAATTCACTCACTACTTGGTTAAGCGCGCGCACTTCTAATTGCTGCTTAAGTAAATCGGTTAATGCGTTATCACCTTTAAAATCAATTAAATCAACACGTAAAGACGCAGTTCGCTGATGTGATTTTTCTTCAATAGTAAACTTGAATTTTTCTAAATCAGCATTCTCGTCACTGCCCCAAAGCCAGCTTTCTTCTGTTTTAATAATTGAATACCAATCAGTTTCAATAACACCTAACAGTTTATCTTCTTTGGTTGCACTTACGTTATTGTCAGCTAAAACGGCTTTAATTGAATCCCAAACAAATTCATCTAAATCGTCAATGCCATCATTTTTATCAAAATAAACACGAGCCAGTTTATCTGTTTCTTCAACCCAGCTGCCCTTAGCTACCGTAAGAACCTGAGCAGGTGGACGATAGTTTGTAGCCACAGGGTTATTATCGTATTGACCTATATCCATTTTATAAACGGGATCTTGGGCTGGTTGCGATAGAGACGCTGGCGCTTTAACTGGCTCATGCGTGCGGTAATTACGCTCATTATGTGCATCGTTAGTAAATACACTACACCCTGATAAACTTACCAATACACTTACAGCAAGTGCTTTTGGGATCCAATACTGCACAGATATTTCTCCTTAGCATACCCTTTAATTGTTTTAACAAGTATATGAGTGGGTTATGCCGATTTGGTTCAGTGTAAAATCAATATTAACTTTACATTTATTATTTGGCTGCCTAATTGCAATAAAGTTCAGCACTTCAACTTAGAAAAAATCTAAGTGCAAATAAGCAAATTTTAGCTATGGTACTTTCCTGTGCCAGTAAAAACAAGAAACACCGCACTTTAAAAGCGCTTAATTAGCCCGCATTGTAGTTTATAGAGTGTTTTGTGTTAAACTTCGCCGCCGTGCAACTTCTCAAGTGTATTTAGTTGCGTTGCCCATTGCGTTGTTATAATCCAAGTAACTTAGGTATTTTAACCCATGACTGCATTTTCAAATCATCAAATTGTGTTAACTGCTATTGGCGAAGATAGGCCGGGTATTGTGAGCGAACTTACACAATTAGTTAGCGACTGCCACTGTAATATTATAGATAGCCGTATCGCTATTTTAGGCTGCGAATTTACCTTTATAATGTTACTCAATGGCGACATGTCAGCTATTAGCCGTATTGAACACGTACTCCCTACTAAAGCCATGGAACTTGGCCTGCTTACCATGATGAAGCGCACCGCCAGTCATACACCCAGTGAATTTTGTGCCGGTTATACCCTCGAGTACACAGGGATCGACACACCGGGGACTCTAAGTAAAGTAACGCGCTTTTTTGCCGACAGCAACATTAGCATTTGTTCACTAAAATCAGATACCTACTCTCAAGAAGACGACATTAAAATGCGTTGTGAACTTGAATTCAACATACCGGTTGATGTAGATATAGATCAATTTAAAATTAGTTTTGAGAGCCTTTCTCACACGCTAAACGTAGATTATATTTTTAAACGAATTCGTTAAGGATGCTAAACATGAACACAATTAGTCCATTACAAGCTGGCGATACAGCACCCGCTTTTAGCCTACAAAACCAAAACGACGAAACAGTAACATTAAGCGAGCTGTTAAAAGAGCAACAAGTGCTTGTGTACTTTTACCCTAAAGCGTCAACGCCGGGTTGTACTGTACAAGCCGAAAACCTGCGCGATGAGCAAGCACAGCTTGCCAAATTTAACACCCGCGTTGTAGGTATTAGCCCTGATCCAATTAAGCGCCTTAAAAACTTTGAAACTAAAAAAGAGCTTAATTTTGACCTATTAGCCGATGAAGATCACGCCATTGCTGAAGCATTTGGTGTATGGGGCTACAAAAAATTTATGGGTAAAGAGTACGATGGTATTCACCGCCTAACGTTTTTAGTAGGCCAAGACGGTAAAATAAAACACCTATTTGATAAGTTTAAAACTAAAGATCACCATCAAGTAGTGTTGGATTATCTCGCAGCAGAATAAGTTAGCTGCAGAATAAGCTAGCGGCACAGTAAGTTAACTACCAGCTATTAGACAAATACAGAAAAGCGTTGCTCAAGGGCAACGCTTTTTATGCTAGTTATTAAATATTTGGTTAAGTGTAAGCATGATTGAGGGATAAGTAGGTAGGCAATAATTTTGATTTATGAAGTCAAGATTTGGGTTCTTTGTTTCCTTAAGGTCAGAGTCTCTCATAACAAGCGTTCCTCATGAGTCGCTTTAAGAAAACTTCCGTAAAGATTTTCCTAACTGGTAATATAAGATACTATTAATTACTCTATAAAGACTATCTAAAATAACAAAATAATACGAATCTAGTATATCGTTGTAAAAAGAATAATGACTGATTAAGTGAAGGGGGTTTAAAAGAACACTCCAATCAGCAGCTCTAAAGTTAGATGAATTGTTAATTAATAGGTCATCCAATAATACAATGAACCCAGAGTTAAATAAAACAAGCCAAAAAATGGGTAACAACCAATTTGTGCAATGATTTGACATTAATTTCCCAAATAAAAGCAAGAGGTTATCCGTCCTTCTATATTTCCAAGTTAGTTTTAATATTTCATTATGATACTTAGCATAGAATTGAGATTTTTTACTGGTATTGCCTGCTTTTTCATATAGATCAGTAATATTTGAAAAGTACTCTGCCCTTTGTCTTCGATTTCTTTGAGTGGGGTTTCTATGCCAATTCACCCCTGAGAAATTAAATCAGAAAAATCATTATTGTTCACATAGAAGGTAGTAAAACTATCAAAGTTACAATTCGTAAACTTAGTATTTTTAAAAATTGAGAAGCCTAAATAAATACGTGAGTCATTTGAGTTACTTACTAGGTTCATAAGATGAAAGAAGCCACCGCTCTCATTCACGAAAAAATGAAATTTAATTCTCTTACATTCCAACATTTGGAGTGTAAAATGAGCATAAGAATGTAAACTACTAAAATCAGCGTAATTAATTTTTGTGCAAGTAATATGAATACGACCCCTTATTTCGCCCGTCATACGCAAAGTAGATATTTTGGGAGCTTTACTCTGTTCACCTCCTCTTTGTATGAGAAAAGAACTGAAGGTATTTGCACCTCCAATCAGAAGCTCTTTTATATTAGAATTAATTACTATCTGTTCTTTAAAAATAACATTCGATATTGTTAAAGTATTTATATTACATTTATCAAATAAAAACCCATATTTTATCGTAGTATTAGAATAAGTTATTTTTTTGAATTCGCATCTTTTAAACTTTATATCTTTCGTTAATTTTATTTTAGAAAAATCTATTTCTGTTTGAAATTTATAACCTGACACAACCCCATCACATTTTTCTAATATATCTAGAAAAGACTTTTCATTTAAGCAGATCAAATTTATATTCCCTCAAAATTAACATAGCAAATGCTAAAAAAGTTTAAAATTTACTATGCCAAAATAGCACATATAGTTTCTAGCATAATAATTTTTTATAGTAATAAATTTGCGTGTTGAGAAAAATCCAAAAGACCAAAGGTGTCAAATCATGACTTCACACATAATAATTAATTAGCACCTTCTTTTGCTATTTTTAATCATTTAACAATCATATTGCCCCTAATTTACTTCGAAAGTAACAATAGAATGGAATTTTGGTTCAGAAATCAGCTTAAGTAGTAGCTTTGCTTATTCAATTAAGATACCCGCCCTTTTTAATTATTTAAATTGGTTTAACATATTGATTTTAATGGAAATAACAAGCGTAAAAAGTTATATAAACTAGCTATTTATATTCGCCGAAACTTAAATAAGTTACTGTGTCGGATGGCGCTTCGCTTATCCGACCTACGTTTTCAAATATATAATGCGGGGTTATTGGGCCGTGGGTATTGGAGGTTCGTTGGAGCTCGTTGGGTTTCGCTACGCTCTACCCAACCTACGAGTTTGTCTTAAATTTTTACGCAGACGAAAATGGCGTTGCCTGAGCGCTGTGCCCATGGGGTTATTTTGTCGTAGTCATGTTCAAATATGTGAATTTCGAAGTACGGTTTTAAGGCTTCTTTAAGCTCGGCATAACTAAAAGCCACCATTGGGTGCTCGTCGTGCCATACGAGTGTTTTGTCTGCAGTGGTTTTTTCTATGTTGAGTTTTAATAGCTGTTTATTGCCTGTACCACTGTAGTGCCAACCAGAGCGAAATGTGAAGAAGCTATTTTCGCTTGTTGCGGTGTGCTCTACAAATGAGTCGCTGTCGATTTTGTTTTTATCAACTGTGTTAAAGCAAAATATCCCACCCACGTTTAATGCATTATGTACACTGGCAAGGCACTCTTTTAACTTATTAATACCATCGCAGTAATGGATTGAATATAAAAAGCAGGTAATTAAATCCAGGTGCTCAGTTACCTTAAATTCACTCATGTTTTGCAATGAAAATTGCGCTTCTGGGCAGCGCGTTTTTGCTTTATCGAGCATTGGCTGGTTTAAATCAAGCCCACTACTTTTATAACCGTTGTCAATAAAGTGGCGTACATGCGGGCCAGTGCCACACGCTAAATCGAGATGGGTGTTTGCGCCATTACCAAAAATTTGGTGCAGCCTGTGAATAGAATTGCTTTGGGCTTGATAATCTATATCTGCACACATTAAGTCGTAGTAATCAGAAAGGTCGGTGTAAAGCGCGTTTGCGGACATATAAGCCTAGTGGTAAGTAGTAGAATATTTTTAAGTCGCGCATAGTAAACTAGTTATGGCTATTAGCGAAGAAGATATGAGCTTTAGGGTTGTCGGATGGCGCTTCGCTTATCCGACCTACGTAATATAACTTTAAGCTGCGCTTTAACTAATTCCTAAATACTTATGCACTTGTATTGATAAGCGCCAGTTTTTGGCAATACAGGTGTCGATTGCAAGTTTGGTTGCTGATACTTTTTGACTAATTGGCTGTAAATAAACAAGCTTTGGGTTAACGCCTGTTTTTGCAAATAATTCTTCTAACTCTTCTACGTGCTTTTGCATCGCAACGGGGTGTTTAATTTCGTTTGCACGCTTCATGGTGCTGGTAAGTACTTCATAACCGCCGCGCATATTGATTTTTGGCGATACCGTTACCCATGTTTGCTCTGGGGCGAGTATTTCAAACGTGCCGCTGGTTTCTATTTGTGTACTAAAGCCGTGTTCGTGTAATAAGTTACATACTGGGTTTAAATCGAACATACATGGCTCGCCGCCGGTAATTACTACATGCTTTGCGGTATACCCACGTGATTGAAACAGCGCTAAAATTTGCTCTGCACTGGCGTTAGCCCAATGATCTGAGTCGGCTTTTTTTCTACGGTTTCATCCAGCGATACTTTATATACATTATCAACATCCCACGTTTGCTTGGTGTCGCACCAAGAGCAACCTACAGGGCAACCTTGCAGACGTAAAAATATTGAGGGTGTGCCAGTAAAGCTAGCTTCACCTTGAATGGTTTCAAACACTTCATTAATTTTGTACAAAAGAGATCTCACTTACTACCTAGCAGCCAAATTGCTACTATTAAAAAACCAAAAAGCGCTGTGCAAAAATTGTTATTTAAGCTGCGGCCGTGTAGTATATCGCGCCCTGATATAAACCTCTATTAAAACTAAGAGCAAAACAGATATGACGCAAAAAGTAGTTGTTATTTATTCCGGCGGTATGGATTCATTTACCGTATTAAATAAAGCCCTGCAACAAGGCCATGATGTATATGCCCTTTCATTTGACTATGGGCAGCGTCATGTAAAAGAGCTTAAAGTGGCAGCAAGTGTGTGTGAAAAACTAAACGTGCCGCACAAAATTGTTGATATTTCGGCGATTAACCAACTTATTGGTGGCTCATCACTTACTGATGATATTGATGTGCCTGAAGGCCACTACGAAGAAGAGAGCATGAAAAGTACGATTGTACCTAATCGTAATATGATTTTGCTCTCGCTTGCTGTTGGTTACGCGGTATCACTTAAAGCTGGCCAAGTTTATTACGGCGCTCACTCTGGGGATCATGCTATTTACCCTGACTGCCGTCCTGAATTTGTGCAAAAAATGGATGATGTGTGTCGTATTGCTAACTACGATGCTGTAGAAATTTTTAGCCCGTATTTAAATAATACTAAAATTGGTATTTTAACAGACGGTATTGAAATGGGTTTAGATTACAGCCAAACGTGGACTTGTTATAACGGCCGTGAAAAGGCCTGTGGTAAATGTGGCGCGTGCCAAGAACGCCTTGAAGCATTTGCACTAAATAACATTACAGACCCGTTAGAATACGAATAAGCCGCAATTAATTAGTAATACAATTGCTGCAAACAAAAAAAGGCTATCATCGATAGCCTTTTTTTGTTTGTCAGGTTTTAAGTGACTGGTATTGATTACAACCAGCGTTTTACACGCGCTTTATAGGCGGTAAACTCTTCGCCAAATAATTTAGTGAGCGCGCGTTCCTCTGGAATTATTTGAAAAAGCGTTAAATACGCAATAAATCCAACAATACAAAGCATTGCCCACAACGAGCCTAACCAAACCCCCACCCTGCTAAAATAAATGCAAAACCGACATACATTGGGTTACGCGAAATTTTATAAATGCCGCTAGTAATAAGTTTTGACGCTCGTTCAGGTTTATTAGGGTTTACCGTGGTATTTGCTATTTTAAAGCTCGCCACACCTGCAATACAAAAAACACACCCGATAATGACCAAACTTGCTGCTAGGTAGGTAATAAATGCGGTGAAATCAATAACACTGTAATGCGCAATAAGCGCCATTATGCCTGCAAAAAACAGCACAACAATAACGGGGGGATTTTATTATTTAACATAGCAACTCACTGTATTGACTAAAGTATGTTTATTATATGGTGGCTATGCAGCCATTAAACAATATCTAAAGTGTATAAATGATGAACACGCTCAAAGCTTGGCTTAAGTAAAGTATACAAATTAAGTTACAATTGTCAGCTTTATCAAAAGCGCTTAAAGGTTATACTTTAACCATAAACGAATAATAAAATGATAAGGAATGAGATTATGTCTGGAACTACGATGATTGTACTTATTGTGCTAATTTCGGTTGGCTCAGGAGTAGTTTACGATATGTATAAAAAGCATCTTGAGTTTAAGCATAAAATGCAAAACAACAACAGCGATGCCCATAAACAATTAGCTGAAACAAACGCACAAGTGCTTGCATTAAAAGAGCGTGTACAAACACTTGAGGCTATTGTTACTGATTCGAGCTTTAACGTTAAAGATGAAATTAATAAGCTTTAAATTGTTATAAGTAATTTGGATATAAATGTGCATTTTCTGGCTGCTCAATACCGTGAGCAGCTAAAAACCCACCAATAGCTTGCCCGCAGCCCTGTGGTGCTCGCCCACTGTCTATCTCAAAGTTTAACTGATTAGCATGTTGCTTACCCATAGAGCAAAGCCCTACGGTACTTGGCGAGCGCATAGCGATACTTAGGTTACCTATTTGTTCAACCGCAACGTGCTTACTAAAGCGGGCAAAACCTTTGTATTTAAACTGCTCGTTTACGTAGTCGTTACTTGTGGCCACCAATGCCGCAATTAAGCCGTGTAAAAAGCTATTAACGGATGGATCTGCTGTTAAAAACGCAATTGTTTTTTTATTAAACTCGCTAAGCTGGCAATCCTCACACAACAGCTCAACAGTATATAAATATTGCTCGGCTACTTGCTGCTGCCTTTTAAGGTCAATGCTTTTTCCTGCAAATACAATGCGTTTAAGCACTTCATCAACGTTACTTGTAACCGCTTCGCTTTTAACAAGTTCAGGGTTTTGCGCCATTACCGGTAAGTCGTGATGGTTATTAAATGGCGTGCTTGTTGCGCCGCTTTGCATTAACTGAAAAAGTTCTCTTACTTCATGTTCTCGCGCTACTTTTAACGCTAAAAATGCGGTTTGAATAAGCTCTGAGGTAGGTAAGTTTTCCTCTACTATCCAACGTCTGCCAAATAATAGTTTTTTAGCTTTGGCTTCATTAGTAGATGCGCTTTTTTGGTAGTTATCAGGACTCAGCACTGCTACTTGCAGGTAAATTTCTTCACCTTTTTGTGCAGCAAGCACTCTAAAGTGAGCCGAAAATTCAATACTCTCAAGTACTTCGTTTACGCTTTGAAGCGTGTGCTTGTAACGTAAAAAATGCTGTGGCACCACCCAGCTACTATTAGCTAATTGCACAAGGGGTGCATAAGAAATAGGTTGCTCGTAACTGTGTTGCCATTTTTGCTCATTGCTAAGCAAATGATTAATGTGACTCTTGTTATCTGACATAAATAAACCAAATAAACTCGCGTTGTGCGATATAAACTATGAACACATTACGTCGTCAATGTCGTAATTAGATCACATGTACGCCCTACTTTTGGGCTTTTTTAACTATCGGTGAGTTCTTGATAGTCTTTTATAACTTTTTGATAGTATGGCTTATCTTTATTGAGCATTTTATTATAATGATTTATGAGTTGGCGCTGGTACATAGCGTGCTCTGCACTAGCAAAATTCCACATTTTATTACCGGTGTGACTAATCTCATTATTGCTACTAAAGCTCACTTCAATCACTTCATAAAAACGTTTGTTGTCGTAAACTATTTGTTCACTTACAAGCCCTAAACCTAATTGCTTTAAACCGACTCGCAACTTATAAGTGTGATGCACTGGGCACAAAATAAAACGAACATTATTTAAATGCTCACTTACGTTATTAGCAGTGATTTGTTGTATTAAACTTAACAACAGCTCACCGCCAACACCTGCGATTACAACTACTTGGCTTTTACTTTGAGTAACTTCAATTTTGCCTACATCCTGACATAAGACCTGCCACTGCGGATTTTTATCACAGGTTTTTTGTAATTTATTAATAGATGATAATTGCGTTTCTAGGTCGTTCATTAAAGTGGCGACTATATCTACAAAAATAACCTGGTTTGCAGCTGCGCGTTTTAATAGCGCCATGCCTAAATAACCATGGTCGCAGCAGCAATCCCAAATAATATCGTGATGCTGCGAAATTAATGTATCAATGGCAGTTAGGCGTTTGCTGAGCTTCATTTAAGCAGGTATTTGTGACATTTTATAGACAAGCGCTTTTAAACTTTTATTGCTGTCTACTTCAATAAAACGCTCGGTAGGGGCTAAGCGCTCAACAAATTCAATTGCGCCTTGGGTGTGCTCGTTTATTAACGCTTTAAACGCCTCTTCGCTAAGCTCTGGGCTATTAGCGCACAATAACAATTGTGTAGTATCGCAAAGTAGCTCTGGCAACCTGCGCAGTACTTTTTGATAGTCTTTAGTTAATATAAAGCTGCCTTTTTGAAAGCTTGGCGGATCAACTATTATTAAATCAAACGGGGCTGCTTTTTTTAGTTTTCCAAACGACTTTAAAATATCGTGAGGTAAAAAACTTACGCCGCGCTCAAAACCATTTAGCTGATGGTTTTGCTTGCCGACTTTAAGCACGCCTTTGCTCATATCCATGTTCATTACATGATCTGCCCCGCCTTGCATGGCTGCAAGCGAAAACCCACATGTATACGAAAACAAATTAAGCACTTTGCCATGCTTGCTGTTGGCCATTACAAACTCACGGCCGCTGCGCATATCGGGAAATATTCCGGTATTTTGACGGCTCTGTAAATCAACCAAAAAACGAATGCCGTTTTCAGTTACAACATGCGGGTTAGGTAATTGCCCATAAACCACGGTGTTTTGGCTTTGTACGCCAGCGCGTTGCTGGTACACAAGTGAGCTAATAAGCTCTGGCTGGTTTTTTTGTGCCCACTGCCACACAACATCGGTAAGCTCGCTTAGTGTTTGCTCGTCAATTTCGTCGTACGAAACCAAAAATAAACTGGGCGGGTAAAAGTCTAAATTAATATGACTTAACGCTTCGACGCTGTGGCCTCGGCCATGAAAAACACGACACAGTTCATTTTTTAAAATTGGCGCGTCTTCAAGCGCAGTAATAAGAGGAGTAAAGTTTGCTGTCATTTTTAATTAATCAACTGTTGTTGTAGTTCATGTATTTCATCGCGAACAGAGCCCGCTTTTTCAAATTCTAGGTCGCTTGCGTATGCATGCATTTTGGTTTCTAACTGCTTAATTTGCACAGCAATTTCTTTCGCACTAAGTACCTTTTTAGACTCTTTACGAATAAGTTTAAGGTTGTCTTTAGGGCCGGCTTCTTCGCCTACATCCATTACATCGAGTATTTTTTTAGCCAGAGCATGAGGCTCTATGCCGTGCTCAACGTTGTAAGCATGTTGAATTTCGCGTCTGCGCGCAGTTTCGTCCATGGCCTTTGCCATTGATTTTGTAATTCTGTCGCCATATAAAATAGCGCGGCCATCTAAGTGACGAGCAGCACGGCCAATGGTTTGTATCAAAGAGCGAGCCGATCGTAAAAAGCCTTCTTTATCGGCATCAAGTATGGCAACAAGTGCCACCTCTGGCATATCAAGGCCCTCTCGAAGTAAGTTAATGCCCACTAACACATCAAACACGCCCGCACGTAAATCACGAATTATTTCAACTCGTTCTACCGTATCAATGTCTGAATGTAAGTAACGCACTTTTACGCCATGCTCACTTAAATAGTCGGTTAAATCCTCAGACATACGCTTTGTAAGTGTAGTTACAAGTACACGTTCGCCCTTCTCTACACTTTTATAAATCTCTGATAAAAGATCATCAACCTGATCCCCTACCGGGCGCACTTCTATAAGTGGGTCAAGCAACCCTGTTGGACGAATTACTTGCTCAGCAATTTCGCCTACGCAACGCTCTAGCTCAAAGTCGCCAGGCGTTGCCGATACATAAATAGTTTGTGGTGCTATGGCTTCAAATTCTTCAAAACGCAGCGGCCTGTTATCCATTGCTGAGGGCATTCTAAAACCATATTCAACAAGGTTTTCTTTACGGCTTCTGTCGCCTTTGTACATGGCGCCAATTTGCGATACGGTTACGTGCGATTCATCAATAATCATTAATGCGTCGTCTGGGAGGTAATCAAGCAACGTAGGCGGCGGATCGCCTGGCGTGCGACCCGATAAATAGCGACTGTAGTTTTCTATGCCTGAGCAATAACCTAGCTCCCGCATCATTTCTATATCGTATTGCGTACGCTGTGTTACGCGTTGCTCTTCTACTAATTTATTAGCACTGAGTAACTGCGCTCTTCGATCTTTTAGTTCTTCTTGTATTTTATCGATAGCCCCGAGTATTTTCTCACGCGGGGTAACATAGTGTGTTTTTGGGTAGATAGTGGTGCGTACTATGTGCTTTTCGATAGCACCAGTAAGCGGGTCGAAAATACTTAAGCGCTCTATTTCGTCATCAAACATTTCTACGCGTACGGCATAGGTATCTGACTCGGCAGGAAATATGTCGACCACTTCGCCACGCACGCGATATGTACCACGGCTAAAATCTACATCGTTACGGGTGTATTGTATTTCGGCGAGGCGGCGTAGCATATCGCGTTGATCGACTTTTTCGCCGACTTTTAAAAGCAGCATCATTTTCATGTATGATTTAGGGTCACCCAAACCATAAATAGCCGATACCGATGCCACAATAATAGTATCGCGGCGCTCAAGCAGTGCTTTGGTCGCACTTAAACGCATTTGTTCTATATGCTCATTTATCGAAGCATCTTTCTCGATAAATGTGTCGCTTGATACAACATAGGCTTCTGGCTGGTAGTAATCGTAATACGATACAAAGTATTCAACGGCATTTTTAGGGAAAAACTCTTTCATCTCACCATATAACTGAGCAGCAAGCGTTTTATTGTGCGCCATAATTATTGTTGGACGATTTAAATCGTTAATAATATTAGCCATGGTAAAGGTTTTACCTGTACCCGTAGCACCTAATAAGGTTTGGTGTGCAAGCCCCGCTTCTAACCCTTCGCACAGTTGTTTAATCGCGGTAGGCTGATCGCCTGCTGGCTTAAAATGTGATTTTAACTGAAAATGATCGCTCAACTATTGCACTCCCGTAATGATTGACTGCTCAACGCATCGAGCTCTTTCATAAACCATTTATATGCCACCATTGCAGTAAATAAATTACCCAGTGCCGCACCAATAAATAATCCAATTAAACCAGCTAGCTCATTACCTATATAAGCAAACGGTAGGTAAAAAACAAATAAACGAATAGTACTTAAAAACAGTGCATTCATTGGTTTATGTAAAGCATTAAACGAAGAATTAGATAATATGATCACCCCTTGCAAACCGTAGCTAAACGGAATGGTGTAAATAAAGAGTTTTATCACATCAATTACCATTTGTTCTTTACCAAAAATTTGACTAATAAAGCCTGAAAAAACAATAAGCAAAATATAAATAGCAAATTGCCAAATCATCACAAATTTTAAGGTACCAATATAAGCATCTTTTACTCTGCATAATTTACCCGCTCCAAAGTTTTGGCTCACAAACGGGGGTAATGTCATCGACAAAGCAAGTACAAGAATACTGGCTATAGATTCTATCCGGCTGCCTACCCCAAATGCGGCGACGGCTTCAGGTCCGTGATGTGCAACCATAGCGGTCATCACAGCCATTGCAACCGGGGTCAACATGTTTGCGCCTGCGGCGGGTAAACCTATTTTTAATATTTTACGAATAGCGCCTACCACCGTTTGCGACCCGGCTTTTAAACTCAACAACCGTTTTTTTACTATTAGTAAATATAAAATAATAACAACAGCAACCCCAGGGCAAGAGCATGAAAAAAGTCTATGCGTTCAGTACCTTTTCAAGGTAGGCTGTACTGCGCATAGCTTTTTTCTGTTTTGCGGGCATGCCTTTACTAAAGCTTTTTTCTGCTTTTAGCTGATTAAATGCGATGTGTCTCAGCCCCGCAAATACAGGTGCTGCACCTTCGCGCCTAATTCGACACTCATCTTCTTTAAATCCTACATCTAAACGCCAATGTAATCCATTTTCTATTTGCCAATGTTGTCGTGCTCCTCTCGCGAGTTCTTCCGCTGTTAAATTCGCTGAACTAATATAGTATCTATAGCATAACTCATTGCTTAATTTACCTTTTTCTTTTCTATAAGAAACAATAACACCCACTGTTTTTACACCTTCCCAGTGTATCGTTTCTGATAAACCGCTCACGTTATGGCTCACTGCACAGCACCTAAATTCTTCTCTATTTTTTTGATAATCGGCTTCGTTAAACAAGAGCCCATCAGATGCTTGTCGTGCTACCTCAGGTAATAACACATCTTCTATTTGTGACAGTAGCCTTTTATGGTTTGCTTTTACCGCAAGTAAGTAATCGGCTTCTTTACCAACTATTTTTTTTGCAATTGATTTTTGACACCCCATAGCGTCAATCGTTACTAAGCAGCCTTTTATCTCTAATAATTCAAGCAGCTCTGGCAACGCTTTTATTTCATTCGACTTTTTATCAACAGGGCATTGTGCCAAAACAACACCATTTTCGCATGCAAATGCACTGATCATATAAAGCGCATCGCGTCTATCTGACTGATTAAATGAACCTTTCAATCGTTTACCGTCAATAGCAACTACACCGCCTTGAGTTAATTTGGAGCAGGCTTTCATCCAAGAAGAAAAGGAATCTTGGAATTGCGTCATGTCAATACGGCTCATTACACGAGCAATTGTGTCATGGCGAGGGATCCCTTGTTCAAGAAGAACATATTTTCTGAGCCAATCTAGTCTATCATGACCAAAATCTTCAATCTCTTCCCAGCCCTGACAGCCTGAAACAACAGCGCTAACAGCTAAGAATATGATATCAAATAGTTTATGAACAACTTTACCTTGTTGGCGAGGGTCGTCGATTGATTCGAAATATTTAAATAGCTGAATGTTAGACATGGGGATGCTCCTTAAAAAAGGAGTATAAGATCATACTTTTAAGTCAAGGTAAAGTTCGTGATCTTGCCCTGACAGCAACCCCCATGCTATTACACTTGCAATAGCGGCACCTTGAATACCTAACGCAGGAATAGGGCCAAAACCAAATATAAGCATAGGATCGAGAACCGCATTTATAAGCCCCGCCCCGCCCATTACAATACTGGGCGTTTTAGTATCGCCACTGGCACGCAGTACCGAGTTACCAATCATTGGGGTTATTAAAAATACGCTACCGATAAACCATACATTCATGTATTCGTGTATTAAAGGAAGTACCTGCTCACCTGCGCCTAATAACGTAAATATGGGGTCGATTAGCAAATAGCCAATAAACGATAAAATAAGCACTAAAACAAAAGCAACCAATATTGAAACGCTTGCGTCAAAACGCGCTTCATCTATTTTGTTGCTACCTAAAGCTTTAGCTATAACTGCCGACGTACCAATACCTAACCCAATGGCTAAGCTAATAACTGTAAACGTAACAGGAAACGTAAAACTAACTGCAGCCAATGGCTCTGTGCCTAATAAGCTGATAAAAAATGTATCAACAATATTAAACATCATTAACGTGATCATGCCAAAAATCATCGGAATGGTCATGGTCTTTAATGTAGGCAAGATAGGATCGTTTAGTAAATCTGGGCGAGTCTGAGTTTTTGAAATTGCGCGCATGAAATAAATAAGCCTCTTTTACTGAGCAAATCATTTTAAAGCATCAAGACAATTCAAGCCACGGATTTATCAACAGATTTGAAGGAAACATAAAACTAACTATTCGACAAAACAGTAAAGATCTATTTTTAGATATTTTTGCTAAAATTGAGCACTAAGCCGCCAAAAAACAATTAAAACACATTTTAGTTACTTTTTTTACAAACCCCCGTTCATTACTGATGCATTTTCACACAAAGACATGCTTTATTTTATCGTAACGAAAAAATTCTCTCATCGAGTTAGATGATTTAAATTGATAATAGTAACCTGTTGTTTTTTAATGAAATAAAAATAATGATTTAAAAGCTTGAAATCGTTGTAGCACTCTAAAATGCTGGTGCCGCTGATGTTCTTAAAGTTTCATAAACAGAGTTATCCACAGAAACCGTGGATAACTCATTCAAGCCCGCATTTACAAAGGCTTTTAGAGTGATGCTTTTTTCACTCAGATCTGACTTATTACAAATATTCAATTTATCGCGTTTTTCTGGTTTTAGAGCAAAAACCATCTCGACATATAAATTGCCTTATTAACCTGATTATATTCTTGTGAAAAAAATGAAAGTATAACGCAACGTATTGATTGTATTATTTTTGAGCTCTGACAATATAATCACCATCGTACATATAAGTTGTAAAAAATAATTCACTTCTGTGATTATCGAAAATCAATTTAAAACTTTTACTTTTTTGACAAAACAGACCAACAATAAAAAATACAAACGTTACTTTTTATATTTTGTGCATATTTTTTACAGCTAAGCGGTTTAACATTGTATTTTATTTGCTCAAAGAACTAAGAAAGGCGATCTCAAAAATAGGCATATCGTCTAAAATCGTAACTCTATTTTTTAAAAGGTTCTTTAAATGAAGTCACAAAACACGCAGATCGAACATAAAAACAACGAATAACCACCTTTTTTAAATTTATAACTTTTATATGTTGACACTTTGCGGCGCGGTCATTAATATTTCGCCCCGTTGAAAGGCAAGACGCTTCCCCCTTAGCTCAGTTGGTTAGAGCGACGGACTGTTAATCCGCAGGTCCCCCGTTCGAGTCGGGGAGGGGGAGCCAAGTTTTTCAACCATAAACGATTCCCCCTTAGCTCAGTTGGTTAGAGCGACGGACTGTTAATCCGCAGGTCCCCCGTTCGAGTCGGGGAGGGGGAGCCAAGTTTATGTTTATGATGTAGTTCCCCCTTAGCTCAGTTGGTTAGAGCGACGGACTGTTAATCCGCAGGTCCCCCGTTCGAGTCGGGGAGGGGGAGCCAAATCATCATAATAAAATTTCTACTTTAGTTCCCCCTTAGCTCAGTTGGTTAGAGCGACGGACTGTTAATCCGCAGGTCCCCCGTTCGAGTCGGGGAGGGGGAGCCAATTCTAATAATTTCATAGACATTGATAGACATTGATAGACATTCATTCTAAATTCCACTACCCTCTGTTTTATAAATAAAAAAACAAATCGCGCTAATAATTTGCTCTGATTTACTAATCAGGATTTCATTCCTTCCCTTTTGAACTATTAAAAGACTGAAAAAATGGCTGGCTTTAAAAAACTTATCTTTATACAAATAATTTCTTGGTTATTATGTGTTGCAGCTGGAAGCTATTTCATTTCGGTAAGCTTTGATAATGCAGTAAGTGAAGCTCAAAAAAATGCGCAAGCTAGCGTTACCAACTATATAAACGACCTTTCTTTTGACGATAATTTAGTACAAAATTTAAAAAAATCATTGGCTGATGGTAAAACGTTCTCAAGCTTTACGTTACGAGATTACCAAGGCGCAGAAGTATTTAACGTTAACTCCCCTATTGACCTGCCACTATTTGCAGATTTTATACAGTCTATTTTTAACTCTGCCCGACCGCAGTTTGCGGTAAATAAGGCTGCAGATATAAAAGTTGAATTTACAGTTAATATTCAACACTTAGCTGAACAACTTCAAATATCACTTTTTATTATTATCTTTATTTCCGCTGTTTTAGTAATTATTCCTATTATTTTGATGCAATCTATTTTTTATCAACTAAATAAAAGTATCAGCATGACCGTCTCTGACGTTATCGATGTTTATATTAACCAAAACCAAGCCGGTGAATTAGAAACAGTGCTAGATAGCTCTAAACTGAAAAGCTTAGGAAAAGATTTAGTACCAAGTTTTAACCGCTTATCGCACTTTCTTAAAACAAAAAATGAATATATACAAAGTGAAGCGCTTAGTATTAAACACGAAGCATATAAAGATGTAATTACCGCGCTAGGTAATCGTAATATGTTTGTTGAGTACTACGAAAAAAATATTGAAAATAGCGAACAAAGTACTTTTGGTTCATTAGCAATGATTCGCTGTAGTGAGCTGCAAGCAATAAATCAAAGCCGTGGCTATCAAAAAGGTGATGAGTACGTAAAGGGTGTGGCTGATATAATTAAACATATAAGTGGCACGTATGCTGGCAGTCAATTATTTAGATTAAATAGTTCTGATTTTGCTGTTGTACTTCCCCATATACCACTTAAAGAAGCCGAACGCTTTGGCGAAAACTTACAATCTCGTTTCACTCAATATCAGCAGAATCAAGAATTAAGCTCAGTGGCTAATACCGGTATTGTTGGTTATGAAAAGGGTAAGCCGTTAGGCGAACTTCTCTCAGTTGTTGATAATGCGATGAGTATGGCGCAGTCTAAGCAAATTAATGCATGGCATGTACAGCGTGAATCCGATCTTGTAAATAATGTAAGTGCTGGGTTTGGTAATCAAAACTGGCGTAAAGTGATTAACGAGGTTATTGAGTCCAAACGAGTTCATTTGGTTATGCAAAATATTATGCCGCTTGGTAAAAGTATTAAAGCATACGCTGAAATTCAAGTTCGCTTTAAAACAGAAGATAATCAAGTTCTGCCTACAGCTTCATTTTTAGCTATGGCTGAAAAGCTTGGTATGGCAGTTGATATAGATAAATTAATTATCGATTCATCACTTGAAAAAGTTAAAAGTCGTAACCTTTCTGAAAAATATTTTGGTTTAAATGTCACGGCTTCAAGCGCTCATAACGATCAGTTTGTAATTTGGTTAGAGCGTCGCTTATTAAAAGATACCCATATTGCATCAAAACTTATTTTTGAAGTGAGCGAGTTCGGCTTACAACAAAATATTAAAGCAAGTAAGCGCTTTATTGATATGGTTCACCGAGTGGGCGCACGCGTAACTGTTGAACGTTTTGGTGTTGGTTTAACCTCATTTAAGTTTTTCCGCGATTTAAAACCTGACTTTATTAAAATGGATGCCAGTTATACTCGCGGCCTAGAAGATGATAAAAACAATCAGTACTTTATGCGCTTAATGGTCGATTTAGCCCACCGCATTGGTGTTAATGTTTTTGCCGAAGGTGTTGAGAGCCAAGAAGAAAAACATATTATAGAAACCTTGTGCTTAGATGGCGTGCAAGGTTATTACATAGAAAAACCTAAAGATATCTAAACCAATCAAGCAACATTGACTAATTTAAAAAGAGCACTTGTTGCTCTTTTTTGCTTTGTAAATCGTAATACAGTTATTTGGTGGCACCACTAACACTGCAAAGTAAAATGAATACCATACCAATCTGCTTATGTATGGGTCTATTTAACGTTAAGAAAATTACGCTAGAACTAAGCTAAAGTTTTTGTATCTAGTTGTTCTAAATAAAAAATTTTTAACGACGTTATAGTGCAATTTAATTCGTTAAATTGATCAAAGATTTATGCAGGTTGGTATTACATAACCTGAACACTGGTTAAGGGATTTACTAACGTATTGAGCCATGGTGATATTTAAATTTATTTTCTCTAGCCAGATATTTTCAGTGAAAACAAGGCGAATTTACACGTTAATAGCCAGCCTATATACAAGTAAACTCAACGCAGTTAGTGCTTAATTTACTTGCTCGGGATAGATTTATTATCCAGAGCTCAGGTTACATACGAATCACAGTATTTTTACATCTTTGTTGTTACCCCTTAAATTAATATTGTTTATTTAAATGATAATCACTGCATATGTTGTTAATCACACCAGAAAAAAGGATAATACACAGGATTTTTATAGCGTGAGGCTCGCATGACTGAATATGTCTTGTTATTGATTGGTACTGTTCTGGTTAATAACTTTGTATTAGTACAATTTTTAGGCTTATGTCCTTTTATGGGTGTATCAGGAAAACTTGATACGGCTATTGGTATGTCTTTGGCTACCACTTTCGTGCTTACGCTCGCCTCCGTCACCAGTTATTTAGTGAATCAGTATATTTTAATCCCACTCGACATAGAGTTTTTGCGCACAATGAGCTTTATTTTAGTAATTGCCGTTGTGGTGCAATTTACCGAAATGGTGGTACGTAAAACCAGCCCAACCCTATATCGATTATTAGGAATATTTTTACCACTTATAACCACTAACTGTGCTGTATTAGGTGTCGCTTTACTAAATATCAAAGAAGATCACTCATTTTTACAATCGGCAGTGTATGGTTTTGGCGCTGCGGTTGGTTTTTCGTTAGTGCTGGTATTATTTGCAGCATTACGTGAACGTTTAGCAGCAGCTGACGTACCCACTCCTTTTAAAGGCGCCTCTATTGCCATGATAACCGCAGGATTGATGTCGATGGCGTTTATGGGCTTTACCGGATTAGTGAAATTTTAATATGACCTTGTTTTATGCCTTAATTGCGCTTGGCTCGTTAGCGCTGGTTTTTGGGTTGATTTTAGGATTTGCCGCTATACGATTTCGCGTAGAGAGCAATCCCATTGTTGAGCAAATAGACACCATTTTACCGCAAACCCAGTGCGGACAATGTGGCTACCCAGGTTGTCGCCCCTATGCTGAAGCAATTGCAAATGGCGATGAAATAAACAAATGCCCTCCGGGTGGCGAAGCTACAATGAAAAAGCTTGCCGGCTTAATGGGAGTTGATGAAAAACCACTTGCCGGCGGCGAACAAGCAGAGCCAATAAAAACGGTAGCCTACATTCGCGAAGACGAATGTATTGGCTGCACTAAATGCATTCAGGCTTGCCCTGTTGACGCTATTTTAGGCGCGACTCGCCAAATGCACACGGTGTTAATTGATGAATGTACTGGCTGCGATTTATGTGTTGAGCCCTGCCCTGTAGATTGCATTGATATGCTGCCTGTAGCCGAAACTAAACAAAACTGGAAATGGCAGCTAGATGCTATTCCTGTTACACAAATAGATTAGAGGTTTGAGTGGATAAGTTACTTGAACAAATAAAAAAAGGGGTTGTTTGGCCATTTCCTGGCGGCATACACCCACCACAACAAAAATCACTCTCTAATAGTGCTAGCATTACGCGCCTACCATTGCCCGATAAGCTCGTAGTGGCGCTAAAGCAACACATAGGCGCAAACGGTAAGCTGCTTGTAGAAAAAGGACAGCGTGTACTTAAAGGCCAAGCTCTAACCTCCCCTGCTGCAAACTGGTCAGTGCCTGTACATGCCCCAAGCTCGGGTATTGTTACTGATATAGCACCAATGCCTTCTGCGCATCCTTCTGCATTACCTGAGCTGAGTGTTGTTATTGAACCAGATGGTAAAGATGAATGGGTGGCACTTAACCCAATTAATAATCCAACAACGCTTACCCACGACGAACTAGTAAATATAATTCATCAAGCCGGTATTAGCGGTATGGGCGGCGCAGGTTTTCCTACTTATGTAAAAGCTGACACAAAGCAACCGATTGAGTTTTTGATAGTCAATGCGGTTGAGTGTGAACCCTATATTACAGCCGACGATACCTTAATGCGTGAGCATGCAATTGAGGTAATTCAAGGCCTTGAACTCATTCAACAGTTGCTAAACCCAACGTTGTGTATTGTGGGCATTGAAGATAACAAGCCTGAAGCGATAGTTGCTATGACTAAGGCGGCTGAGCATAACGAAAAAATAATTGTGCAAACGGTCCCGACTATTTACCCATCGGGCGGTGAAAAACAACTTATTAAGCTACTCACTAATCGTGAAGTGCCAAGCGCCGGCATACCGGCTGACATTGGCGTACTTGTACAAAACACAGGTACGTTGTTTGCCGTGCAGCAAGCTGTATACGAAGGTAAGCCACTCATTGAACGGGTAGTCACTGTAACAGGTAATACTATTCATAAACCAGGTAATGTGTGGGCACTACTTGGCACTGAAATTAAACATTTACTTGATTGCCAAGGTTTTTCACCTGTACCACAGCAACGCGTTGTTATGGGCGGCCCGATGATGGGCTTTACTCTGCCAACAGTGCGGATTGGCATAGTTAAAACAACTAACTGTATTTTAGCGCCTGATCATAAAGAGCTAGCAGAACCCGGCCCTGAAAAAGCCTGTATACGCTGTAGTGCGTGTGCTGATGCCTGCCCTGCTTCTTTATTGCCACAGCAATTACAGTGGTTTGCTAAGTCAAAAGAATACGACAAACTACAAGAACACAATTTATTTGATTGTATCGAATGTGGCGCATGTGCCTATGTTTGCCCAAGTGAAATCCCACTTGTACAGTACTACCGTGTCGCCAAAGTGGAAATTAAAGAACAACAGGCTGATAAAATTAAAGCCGATCGCGCAAAAGAGCGTTTTGATGCACGTAAAGAGCGCCTAGATCGCGAGCAAGAAGAAAGACAAAACCGCCATAAACGTAAACCTGCTGCTAAATCGGCTGACGAAAAACAAAAAGTAGCTGATGCTTTAGCCCGCGTTAAAAACAAATCAGATAATGGCGATGAAAAATCAGCTGTTGCTGCCGCTATAGCCCGCGCCAAAGCTAAAAAGCTCGGTGATCAATCTGCGGAATTAGAACCTGATAATAGTGAAGTCGCAAAAGAACGCGCGCTACGTAAAGAACAAGCTAGAAAATATAGAGATCAAAAATCTCAAACAGATGAATCAGCCGATACTGCACCTGTTGATGATAAAAAATCAGCAGTGGCTGCAGCAGTTGCTCGCGCTAAAGCTAAAAAAGCAGCGCAAGCAAATGAAGGTACTGAGCCAGTCTTTAATGAAGCGCCACAAAGCGAAGCACCTGTTGATGACAAAAAAGCCGCCGTTGCCGCTGCTATTGCACGCGCTAAAGCTAAAAAAGCAGCACAAGCAAATGAAGGTACTGAGCCAGTCGTTAGTGAAGCGCCGCAAACCGAAGCACCAGTTGATGACAAAAAAGCCGCCGTTGCCGCTGCTATTGCACGCGCCAAAGCTAAAAAAGCAGCTAAAGCCTTAGAAAATGCAGAGCCTGCCGTTAGTGAAGCGCCGCAAACTGAAACTCCTGTTGATGATAAAAAAGCCGCCGTTGCCGCTGCTATTGCACGCGCTAAAGCTAAAAAAGCAGCTAAAGCAAATGAAGGTACTGAGCCAGTCGTTAGTGAAGCGCCGCAAACCGAAGCACCAGTTGATGATAAAAAAGCCGCCGTTGCCGCTGCTATTGCACGCGCCAAAGCTAAAAAAGCAGCTAAAGCACTAGAGAATGCAGAGCCAGCCATTAGTGAAGCGCCGCAAACCGAAACTCCTGTTGATGATAAAAAAGCCGCCGTTGCCGCTGCTATTGCACGCGCCAAAGCTAAAAAAGCAGCTAAAGCACTTCAAGATGCAGAAGCACCAAACGCACCCGATAATACCGACAATTCATCTAGCTCTATTGACGCTGACGTACCTAAATCAAGCGACGATAAGAAAAAAGCAGCTGTTGCTGCCGCTATTGCCCGAGCAAAAGCCAAAAAGTTACAAAAAGAAGGAAATGATCAGTCATGAAATTAACCATGGCCAGTTCGCCGCATAACCACAGTCATAAATCGTTAACGCGATTAATGCTTACCGTTATAGCTGCGTGTATTCCTGGACTCATTGCTCAAGTTGTATTTTTTGGCACTGGCGTGCTTATTCAGTTAGTACTGGCATTAACTGCAGTAACAGTTTTTGAAGCTGCCATAATGCTGATGCGCAAGCGCCCGGTTTGGCCTGCATTAAGTGATGGCAGTGCATGGCTAACCGCTGTGTTATTAGCGTTAAGTATTCCGCCTTTAGCCCCGTGGTGGATAATTATTATTGGTTGTTTATTTTCTATTATTATCGTTAAACAATTATATGGTGGCTTAGGGTTTAACTTATTTAACCCCGCAATGGCTGCCTATGTGCTGTTATTAGTTTCATTTCCGGTACAAATGACCTCGTGGTTACCTGTGTCTGAACTATCTAACCACGTTATAGGGTTTACTGAACAACTACGTATAATATTTACCGACTTCACCTCCATTGGTTATAGTTTAGATCAAGTCCGCGCAGGTATTGACGGCATCACTATGGCAACGCCTTTAGACACCATTAAAACCGATATTGGTCATGGTTTAACGGTTACCGAAAGCATGCAAAAAACATTATTCAATGAATGGGCAGGCCTTGGCTGGATGTGGGTTAATTTAGGCTTTTTAGCAGGTGGTTTATACCTATTAAAAGAAAAAATAATTAACTGGCATATTCCAGTCAGCTTTATTGCAAGCTTAGCTATATGCAGCGCCATTGGTTATATTGCCGCCCCAGGAACCGAGCCTGGTACAATATTTCACTTATTAAGTGGTGCTACTATGATGGGCGCATTTTTTATAGCTACCGATCCGGTATCAGCTGCCACAACTAATAAAGGTCGTTTAATTTACGGTGCTTTAATTGGCCTACTAGTGTATTTAATTCGTACTTTTGGTGGTTATCCTGATGCCGTTGCGTTTGCTGTACTGTTATTAAACATTGCAGTGCCATTGATTGACTACTACACGCAACCACGTACTTATGGCCATGGAGCAGTAAAATGATTATTTCATCAATGGCTAAAAATGGCGCTATTTTAACGGCATTTGCCCTTATAACCACGGGGCTCGTTGCGTCAATTAATGCATTAACCGCCGATAAAATTGCCGAACAAGAACAGCTACACCTAACGTCTCAGTTGCAAGAAGTGCTTGACCCGAGTACTTACGATAACGCGCTTTCAACCGATTGCGTTATTATTTCAGATGAACGATTAGGCCCTTATGCTAATCAAATAATTTATCGCGCCCGCAAAAATAACAAACCCGTTGCTCTTGTTGTAAGGCATGTCACACCAAGTGGTTACAGTGGCGATATTAACTTGCTAACGGCCGTTTTAAGTGATGGTACTATTGCAGGCGTGCGCACCACTAAACACGAAGAAACCCCTGGTTTAGGTGATAAGGTAGAAGTTAAAAAATCCTCTTGGATCACCACATTTAAAAGTTTAACAGTGCAAGGCGAAGACGATGCTCGCTGGGCCGTTAAAAAAGACGGGGGACAATTTGATCAGTTCACAGGAGCCACCATTACGCCTCGCGCAGTGGTTGGCTCAGTAAAAAACGCAGTGCTGTTCGCACAGAGTGAATTTGATGCTATTTTTGCCGCGCCTAACGCCAAATGTGCAGAGGTAACTAAATGAGCGAATTAAAAACATTATATAAAGAAGGTGTATGGGTAAATAACCCTGCCCTAGTGCAGCTTTTAGGTCTTTGCCCGTTATTAGCTGTTACCTCTACAATTACAAATGCACTGGGTCTAGGGCTTGCAACACTGCTTGTTTTAGTAGGCTCTAATATTAGTGTATCAATAGTAAGAAACTGGGTACCAAAAGATATTCGTATTCCGGTGTTTGTTATGATCATTGCAGGCTTTGTAACTATAGTGCAGTTACTCATGAACGCTTATACATTTGGGCTTTATCAGTCTTTAGGGATTTTTATCCCGCTGATTGTTACTAACTGCGCCATTATTGGCCGTGCTGAAGCCTACGCGTCTAAAAACCCAATTCACTTATCAGCCTTTGATGGCTTAATGATGGGTTTGGGCTTTATGATTGTGCTGGTCGTTTTAGGCGCAATGCGTGAACTCATTGGCCAAGGTACGTTATTCGACAGCGCCGACTTATTATTAGGCCCGTGGGCACAAAGCTTACGCATTGAAGTATTTAGCTTTGATAACCAATTTTTACTGGCCATTTTGCCACCCGGTGCCTTTTTAGGCCTGGGGCTGCTTATTGCAGCTAAAAACGTAATAGACGCACAAATAAAATCAAAACAAATCGCACCGCCAGAGGCTGAAAAAGGCCCTCGAGCACGTGTTACTAGCTTAACTTAAGGGGAAAGCGCATTAACTTAGCAAAAGCTAATGCGTTTTAAGTTGCATGAATAAAGAAAAACGTCACCAAATACTGTCGCGCCTGCGCGACGATAATCCACATCCAGTTACAGAGCTTGAATATTCAAGCCCATTTGAGTTACTAGTAGCAGTAACTCTTTCAGCACAAGCAACTGATGTAGGCGTTAATAAAGCCACTCGAAAGTTGTTCCCTGTTGCTAATACACCCCAAGCTATTTTAGATATTGGCCACGATACACTGCGTGATTACATTAAAACCATTGGCCTATTTAATTCAAAAGCGGCCAACGTTTATAAAATGTGCCAAATATTGGTTGATGAACATAACAGCATAGTGCCAGAAAACCGCGAAGCACTAGAAGCCCTACCAGGCGTTGGCAGAAAAACAGCTAACGTTGTACTCAATACCGCCTTTGGCTGGCCTGTAATAGCAGTAGATACGCATATATTTCGTGTTTCTAACCGCACTAAGCTTGCCATGGGTAAAGATGTTGTAGCAGTTGAACAAAAACTTGAAAAAGTAGTGCCTGCAGAATTTAAAGTAGACGTACATCATTGGCTAATACTGCACGGGCGTTACACCTGCGTAGCACGTAAACCTAAGTGTGGCAGCTGTATTATTGAAGACTTGTGTGAGTTTAAAGATAAAATAGAGTAACTATAGGCTGCTTTGAGCGATGAGAGGTCACTCAATTTTGTGTTGTATGAACGAAAATTTTACCGCTGTGTTATTCATTGTTAGCAATAAACTGATTGAAGTTATTAGGTGTGTAACGTTCAGAATTGTACCTAGATAATCTATTTGCTATTTTACGCCCTAACAGAAGGAAAATTTAAGGATTTAAGGATGATTCAACTACAGCGCTACCCAATGCCAGATCGACCAAGTAACCCTAGCCCTTTAGAAATGGCTATTTATAATTATGAATTACTAGCAAAAAAACACTATGACGATAAGCGTCGTAAATCTCCTGCATCTAAGGAAAAGCTGCAAAGAGATTACGACCATTTGCAAAAAGAACGCAAGCGTTTAGAGCACTTGCTTATTGCACAACAAAGCTTAGAGTCTTACCGTGCAGAAAGCGAAGGTACCTCTATTAAGGAGCTAGCAGAAGAAGAGCATCATCCGACGGAAAAACTTGCTAAGTTTTTACGAGCGGCAGGCGAGCCAAAACCGACTTCATATCATGAGGCGCATCACATTGTGTGTGGTAAGGGGCGATATAGACAACGTCTTACATATGCCACACGTTTAAGAATGCACTCGTTTGGTATTCGTATTAATGATCCTACGAATGGGGTATGGCTAAGAAACTTTGAAAAAAACAAGTCAGATGATTGGGCTACGCCTGACACTGTTTCTCATAGAAGGTTGCATCGTCATAATTATGAAGTTTGGGTGTCTACTAGTTTAAGAACCAAAGTAAGTAAACTTGATTTTGTAAATGCATTACGTGGCGTGAAAATAAAAATTAAAAATCATATGATGCCAGCCAGCGTTATGATGCGTAAAGATGCTAATTGGAATGGTAAATCATGAAGTTGTTCTCGTTAAAGCCAGTTACTAATTCTTACGACATGGTTGAGTGGGACATACTTTCATTTTCTGAAAAAATACAACCAATGTTGCCACCTAATCAAGATGCTTGCATGTTTCTACTTGATATCCATATGAATAATGACTCTTTATTAGAGTATTGGCCTCAAAGTTATGAGTTGTCTTTTTTACCTGGTTACCTAAAAGATAACTACGATATAAGTATCATGGATGGATTTATCGCTCTTAGGATGAATGCTTATGAAGCTTTAAAAGATTTATTAGCGCCTCTAGGTGAGTTTATTGAAACAAAAGCTGATGGTGAGCCTATTGTAATTTTTAATTTGCGTACATTTGGACAAGAAGATGAAGCAAAATGTGAACGCGAATATTTAGATGGTTATCCTCTAGATTATATCAAGATTGCTTTCATAAATGATGATGTAAAAAATAAGCCAGTTTTTAAAAGCAAGTTTACAGGTGGTTCTCGTTTGTTTTGTACTGATAAGTTTAAATCTGCTGTAGAAGATAATGGATTGACGGGTGTTTATATTGACGAAGATCTCGATAATATTTTTTCTAATTAAGTTAATTTAGGTGAATAAAATCTTATTCAGAGATATTGTGTAAAACTAAAAAACGACCTTTAAAACCCACTATTCTATTTTAGTGATTTCAAAGCCCACGTGGATGTGGGTTTTTTAACGCCTAAATAAATCGGGAACTGTATACTAATTAACTCTAACGCCTCTTCTAATGGTTGGCGTATAAAAACTTAATGCCTAATTTGTAGTAGACCACATCTCAGTTACAGTTTGAAAAGAGGGTTATAATTTTCCCTGACAGTCCTCAATGAGCGATAAGCAGTCATTGAGATTGACCAAATGTAATTGCTTATTGAGCAGAATTTAGGTGTAATGGATACATAGTTAACGCTGAGCAATGTAGGGAAATAAGTAAGCTGATTTAGCTAAAACCTCTAAAAGCAAACTCCCATAGCTTAAACAACACCTATCCTGACACATCGAACAGGTAACGACTCAGCCCAACAAGCGATTATGCAACACAAACTGCGTATCGTATTAATACTAAAATATTAGTCGTTAAGGAAAGGTATGAAGTTTTCCCATAGATTTGGTTTTGACCCAGAGTATAAAAATGAACCAATTAGCGAAGAAGCCCCAAATTGGTTGAAAAGCCTTTTCTTTATTAATGTTTTGGAGCCTCTCCTTTATATTGATGGTGATAGCCGTCAAAAGAATGAAGAATCAAAACCGCTGGGAGTTAAAGACTTAATTGAAAGGTTATGTGCAGAAAATGGGCACGAAACTGACTCCGAAGATTTTGACTCATGGACATGTTGGGATGCATTGAAATCCAGACTTATGAATCTCGAATGGTATCAATTTTATGACTTTGTTGAAATTACAGCGATAAAGATTAAAGAACAGGAAATAGAGTACAGTTCAGCATGGGAAAACTCGCGATTCGAATTATTTATGTTTCCGTCATATAGGCAAAAGGTAAATGATTTATTTTCACAGCATAAAATTCAGTGGAAATTAAATGATGCTGGTAAATTAGAGACCCCACTTCCCAAAGATCTTGAAACAAGAGTATCTGCTATAGACTCTACTTTGCAGGATAAATTTGAACCCGCAAGAGTCCATTATTCCAAAGCTCGATCTTATATATTGAGCCCAAGTAAGGATCCTGAGAATTCAATTAAAGAGTCCGTAAGTGCAGTTGAGAGTGTTTGTAAAACTATCTATCCCAAATGCTCTACGCTAGGTGATGCACTAAAGGCAATGAAAAGGGAGCAACTTATTTCTCCTATGCTTGTAACAGTTTTTGAGAAGTTTTATGCATATACAAATGCTGAACCAGCGGTAAGGCATGGTAGTAATAAAATATCAGGCGTTGGCGAGATGGATGCAGAATTAGCGTTACATATGTCAGCTGCATTTATAAGAACGATAATTTCTAGAAAGTCGTAATTGACTGCTAATAAGAAATTAAATAAGGACAAAATGAAATCAGGATGACACCCATCCTAATTATTGCGAAAAAAGCCAATAAAAACAGCATGAAGTGTGCATTGCTATAAATAATGAATCATTAAAAAAGCAGAGCTATGTAGACAAAATGAAAGTAAAAATAGACAGCCCAATCGGACGACGATAGCTGTTTATTAAAGAATGGCAAACGACTAGGCTGTATTGAACCGGCTTTCCTTTAAATAAAAAGCGGTATATTACGGGAATAAAGGGATGAACAAACTGACCCTACGAGGTCAAATGAAAGTGAATGCCTTACTTGAAGCTGCAGCAACTGTATTGTCTTGCTCATAATATAGAAAAGCTGCAAAACACAATGCACTGAGAAGGGGAAGCCTTTTTACTCTAAATAAAAGCCACTCAAACACCCGTAATCCCTTCCAAACGCCAATTAAAACAACACTAAACCAGCTTTTTATATTCGATGAAAAATACAGTAATCGATTGAACCCAAATAGGAACTCAGCTATGGTTTATTCATAAATAAAAAACGAGTTAATCTACAGGCTCGTTAGCTTTTCTAGCCCCTCAATTAAACTTTTAGTCTATTGACATAATTATGAAATCAGAAAATATTTTTGAAATATCAAATTTAATAAAAAACAGTAAATTAGCTATATTTTTTGGAGCTGGTTTAGATTTTTATTCGGGTGTGCCGTTAGTGAAAGGGGAACACGGGATAATGACAAAAATATTGTCCCAACTACCTTTTTCAGCTGAAGATAATGATTTTTTATTGAATATGTCAAACATGCCATTTGAAGCGTTTTTTAGCATACTAGGAAAACATAGCAACATTGATCACTTACTTGAGATATTCAATATTGGAAAACCAAATAAGAATCATTATATTATTGCAAAAGCCATTAAGTGTGGCTATATAAAAACAGTAGTGACAACAAACTTCACTGAACATATAGAGCAAGCTCTTGAATTTGAAGGGATGGTAGAAGGTAAAGACTATCTGGTGGCTAGAAGTGATAGTGATTTCATGTCGATAGATTTAGAAGGTGTGCTGCCAGTATTAATTAAAATACATGGTTGTATCTCAAGAAAAAGAAGATCTTGTTATAACCATAGAAAAGGTAGCTAAAAAAGCTGCTATTTCACCAAGAGAGAGAATAGTTGAGCACCTCGTTTCATCTGTTCAACATGAAGCAGTATTAGTTATGGGTTACAGTTGCTCAGATGTATTTGACTTAACCCCAATGTTTAAAAGGGGTAGTTGTAAAAACAAAATTTATCACCTTAATCACGAACATTCAAAGAACAGACTAGACTCCTTGGTTTTTAGTGAAAACCTTGGGGATTTTAAAGGATTTTATCACCCTAATGCAAAAGGGGCTTTAATCCAAGCAAATACAGATTTTGTAATAGACGAGCTAGCTCATCAAACGGATAAATATTTTAGCTCGCGGGTCTGTGCTTTATCCAATAAGCAGTTAACTGAATTTCAAGATAAAGTATCGAAACTTATCGAATCATGGGCTTTACAATTTAACTCCATTAAATCCAATGCTTTTTCATACTTTATCTCAGGTGAACTACTAAATAATGCTTCTCAAAAGATAAGTGCGATTCCTTACTATGAAGAATCCTTAAAAATTTCTATCTTAGAACACGATCTAGAAATTGAATGTATGGCGCTCAACCATCTAGCGTTTCTCTATGCGTCTTCTAATCCCAAGCAAGCTAAATTATATTCAGAGCGAGGATTTAAAATAGCAAAATCAATTAAAGACAAAAAAATGATGAGTCTGCATCTAAGGAATTTAGGTGTAAGTGAGAGGAATCAGAGTAATTTTGAAGAGTCTCTTTTTAATTTAACAAAATCTTTGAAACTTTGTTCTATATCTGACATGATTTTTCGTGGAAAAGTGCATATGGAGATAGGTATTTCATATAAAGCAATAGAAAAATATAAGAGTGCAGAAACTCATTTTTTAAAGGCCTCCGAATTATTCAAAGTTATTGGTAGTGTTACAGATGTTGGTTGGAGTATAGGGAATTTGGGGAATATTTACTTCCATCATTTTAACTGTTACAAAAAAGCAGAAATCAATTATAAAGAGGCTTTAAATATAGCAAAAAAATGGACCATACTTTCAATATAGGTGTATGGACAGGAAACTTAGGAATTATGTACCTTCGTCAAGGTAAATTACAAAAAGCATTTGTAGCAATGAATGACGCTCTTTCTATTGCTATTGAGTGTGGTGATAATATTGGGCAAGGGAAGTGGCATGAGAATATTGCCGAGTATTTCGTGCTGTCTAGGGAGTTTAAGTATGCCGCAATGCATTTAGATAAAAGTATAGAGATAGCCATTTCACTAGGTGACAGCTCAGGTAAGGAACGACGATTAATTGCGCTAAACTCTTTAAATAATGTGTAATTCGTATGGCTTTAACAGGTTATAATAGCGCAAAGCTAACAAGTGACTAAGGTTATGAGTGTCTGCAACTGGCACTCTTCAACCACTCGACAACATAAAATATTGATAATAATTGGCAAGGTATTTTACTGTGTCGGATGGCACTTCGCTTATTCGACCTACACTGGCAGAAAACTGCCCATCAAATAGGTATAATTTTTATACTGTAGTGGTATAAAACTTAAAAGGAAGTATATTACCGTTGATAATGATCAAAATCTTTTTGCTTACGATGGAAACAGAAAACACATGAATTTCATTGCGCCTCTTATTTGTAGTAGCCAATGAAACAGCCCAATTATTAGAACATTATCAAAGTATTAATTTCACAAGTTACACTCCTTTGGTTATGCTATTGAGCATTATAAATCTTATTGCGAAAACCTCTATGCTACCTCTACTTCGTATCTTGATAATTGAGCAAGACCCAACCACTTTACAAGGGCTTTCAACGAATCTGTCAAAGACTATTCCTAACTTTGAGCGTGATGATATTCATATCGATATTATTGAATGCCTTGAGCTTAAACGCGCGTTGGAACATGTAGCGGAAGATGGTGATATTCAAGCCGTGGTTCTAAGCTGGGATATGCACAATAAAGTGGGTGAGCGTATGTATAGCCGCTTTATTGAAGAGTTAAAGGCTATTCGTCTTGAGCTGCCGGTTTATGTTGTTGGCGACGACACCAAAGGGCTGGAAATCGTTAACGAGTCAGAAGAAATTGAATCGTTTTTCTTTAAAGATGAAGTAATTTCTGACCCTGAAGCAATTTTAGGTTATATGATCAACGATTTTGACGACCGTTCGGAAACGCCATTTTGGACGGCGTATCGTCGTTATGTGGGCGAGTCAAACGATTCATGGCACACACCGGGGCATAGCGGAGGTTCTAGCTTTAGAAACTCTCCTTATATTAAAGATTTTTATCAGTTTTATGGCCGCAATGTATTTGTTGGCGACCTGTCGGTGTCGGTAGATTCGCTAGGCTCATTGTCAGACAGCACGAATACTATTGGTCGCGCTCAAGAATCAGCAGCGGCAACGTTTGAAGTTAAGCACACCTACTTTGTTACAAACGGCTCGTCCACCTCAAATAAAATTATTTTACAAACACTCCTGCGTAAGGGAGATAAAGTAATTGTTGACCGTAATTGTCATAAATCAGTCCACTATGGCATTTTGCAATCTGCCAGTTACCCCATTTATTTGGCGAGTATTTTAAATCCAAAATATGGAATTTTCGCGCCACCGTCGTTGGCCGACATAAAGTTAGCAATTGAAAACAATACTGATGCTAAATTACTGGTGCTTACAGGTTGTACTTACGATGGCCTGCTTAGCGACCTGAAGCAAGTCGTAGATTACGCTCATCAATATGGTATTAAGGTGTTTATTGACGAGGCATGGTTTGCATACTCTTTGTTTCATCCTAGCTTTCGCTATTATTCTGCAATACATGCTGGGGCCGACTACATTACGCATTCCGCACACAAAGTAGTTTCGGCATTTTCTCAGGCGTCTTATATCCATATTAACGACCCCGATTTTGATGCTGATTTTTTTCGAGATATTTACAGTATCTACGCCAGCACATCGCCCAAATATCAGCTTATTGCGTCTCTTGATGTATGCCAAAAGCAATTAGAGATGGAAGGCTATAAGTTGCTCAATGCGCTGCTAAATCATGTTGACGAATTTAAACAACAGATGGCGTCGCTCAAGCACATTAAAGTGCTAGGTAAGCAAGACTTTATGGATATATTTCCGCACTTTAGCGGTGATAACATGGGCCACGACCCGTTAAAAATACTCATTGATATTAGTGAGCTACCTTATTCATTAAAAGATATTCATAAATATTTACTGGACGAAATTGGTCTAGAAATAGAAAAATACACGCACAGCACTATCTTGGTTTTACTCACGCTTGGCGGCACACGTTCGAAAATAATTCGTTTGTACAATGCATTGAAAAAGCTAGATGGGGGCAAAGTGAAGCTGTCGAAATCGACGCGCAGAGCCCGCTTACCAGAAAATTTACCCGCCATCGATCTAGCGTGTATTCCAAGCGATGCTTTTTATGGCGAGCGCGAATCGGTGCCTATTAGCAAAAGTAACAACCGCATTTGCGCTGGTTTAGTTACCCCATATCCGCCAGGTATTCCGCTTTTAGTGCCGGGCCAGCATATTACTGAAGATCACATTGAATATTTGCAGGAATTGGCAAGCCAAGGGCTGACAATTCAAGGCAGTTTTGATGGTGAAATTTATGTACTTAAGGGAAAGGTTAAGAAGTAACGGTATTCGTTTAGTACTATCGTTATCGCTGGGCAGTAATGTCGCAAGACATTGCTGCTGTATGAAGCGTTATTGTATGAGTGATAATTCCAGATTACACCGATAATTTAATGCAAGCGCGTAATTAACAGTTGTTCCACTTTAATATCATTAATGTTTATGACTTCGAGTTTATAACCGCCATTAACGACATAATCGATGCCTTTTGGTATACGGTTCAATGTATAGATGGGAGTCTGGCTGGGTTCGTATTGGGGATGATCAATATCTGAGCCATACAGGGTTGGTTATGCGTAGGTACAAACCACAAACTTGTTATAGCTCGCAGCGAGTGAACACAGCCAAAAACTGGCCTGACATTGACACTAAAGAAAACTAAAAGCATGAGCGCAGCATCAACAGATACATGTGCGATTAATTTATTATAAAAGGAATTTAGATGGTATTTCCATCACTTGAAACTGATCGGCTATTACTCACAGAGCTTCGTGTTGAAGATGAAGCTGAGTTGTTCAATTTATTTTCTAACCCATCTGTAATCGAATACTATGATTTAGATGTTTTTCGTGAACACAATCAAGCTGCTAATTTGATTAACCTTTTTAATAAAAGATACCACGAACAGCAAGGCATCAGATGGGCCATCCGATTAAAACCAACAGGACAATTGATAGGCACTTGCGGGTTTAATTCGTGGAACAGTAAAATGCGTAATGCTGTAATTGGTTACGAGCTACACCCTCAATTTTGGCGATGTGGCTATACTGTGGAAGCAGTCCGCGCAATTGTTGATGCTGGTTTTTCTGGAATATTAGCTTGTGAGAAGTTAAACCGAATTCAGGCTGATACGATACCCGAAAATATCGCATCTGAATCATTATTATTGCGGCTTGGATTTAAAGAAGAAGGACTTCGACGTGAGTGTGGGTTTTGGAAAAATAAATTTCATGACCTCAAGTGCTTCGGCTTACTCCGTTCAGAGTTCAGTCCTATATAAATATGTTTACAATTTTTATTCACAAGACGTTGAGGCTATTTAAGTTATCCCTTAGGCTACGTCCATCAACATGGAGTGTATATGTCAGAATATTTTGCCAAAATTAATTGGGTAAGAGAAAATAATGAAAGTTATATTGATAATAAATATAGCCGTGGGCATAAATGGATTTTCGATGGCGGTCAAACCGTACTAGCTTCATCTTCCCCTCATGTTGTTCCATTACCTTATTCAATTGAAAAAAATGTCGATCCCGAAGAGGCTTTTGTTGCATCACTTTCTAGTTGCCACATGTTATTCTTTTTATCTATTGCCGCCAAAAAAAGTATGTAGTTGACTCATATGTAGACGAGGCTGTTGGTATTATGGAAAAAGATAGTGATGGTAAAATTTCAATGACTAAAGTCACACTTAAACCACATGTTCAGTTTTCAGGCGATAAGAAACCAACAATGGAGCAACTTGAGAAAATGCATCATCAATCCCATGAGCAATGTTTTATAGCTAATTCTGTAAAAACTGAAGTTGTTACGGAAATTTCAGTTTAACTAGTAAGTTTAGATACTACCGACAACTCATGACTCTTTTTAGTCGTTTTAACTGTCGGGTTAATGAGTTTATCCACTGCTATTTTGAGACTATGTACTGGCCTGTAATCACTGAAACATGCATATTTTCGCATTTTATCGTGCTAACTTCGCCTTGAGTAAAAATGCTGTTAAAGTTTACAAAGTAGCCTGTGTAGTATTAACCAGCTTATATACAACACTGATGAGTATTGTACTTACCATACACCCTCTTGCCTGTAAGCAAGATTGTTGTCGGATTATACGATTTATGTGAATTTAAAGACAAAACGCCATAAAATAAAGTTTTATCAATAACAAAAAATCGTAAATTAGCTTATGCTCTGTTTTAAAAGAAAAATAAGATAATTCCTTGGCTTACAGTTAGACTAATACTTATTATTTTGACTACTAAAATTTCGTATTTATAATAAAAATTAATTATGCCAAGCTTTAACTGTGTTTCTTTACGTTGTAAGCAGCATAAAATTTGAGTTTAAAGTTAACAAAACCTCCCCACTTTGAGAGATTAAGCAATGCAAAATGTTAAAAAGCGCAGACGTTTCTGGATGGTTGTAGAAAAACTAGAAGCCTTAATTGATCAAGGTATTTATCCAGTAGGTGGCCGTTTGCCTGCAGAGCGTGAAATGGCAGAAGTTTACGATGTTAGTCGCCCTACTATTCGTGAAGCTATTATTGCGCTGGAAGTTAGAAAGCGCGTTGAAGTAAAAACTGGATCGGGTGTATTTGTTACTAGTAGCAAAAAAACAGCGTCTTTAACTCCCCCAATAAGTGCATTTGAACTAACTCAGGCACGCGCATTAGTCGAATCAGAAGCTGCAGCTCTAGCAGCCTCTAAAATTTCAGATAGTGAGCTACAAGCACTTAAGCAAACACTAATAGACATGGAATTTTCTGACAAAGCTGATGAAGCAGATCAACTTTTCCATGAAATTATCGCACAAGCAACTCGTAATAAAGCGCTAGCACTTACCATTAATAACTTTTGGAAGTTACGACGCTCAGAGCCACAAATATTATTAGCTCACCAAGGTGTTTGTTCGCAAAATATAAATCAGCGTTTGGCTGAGCACACCACTATCTATGATGCAATAGCTGATCGAAACCCATCCGCCGCAAGAAAGGCGATGCATAATCACTTTAATAGATTGATCAATGCATTATTTGAAGCAAGTGAAGCTAAAGCATTGGAAGAAGTAAGACGAAAAACAGATGAAACTCGTGGGCTTTATTCAATTTCTCACTTAACTAAATAACCTGAACTCTGAATAATACTAACTTGCATAAATATTTGAGCAAGTTAACGAATTAAATTGCACTATAACGTCGTTAAAAGTTTTTCATTTAGAACAAAATACAAAAATTTTGCCTAGTTCAGCGTAATTTTTAACGTTAAATAGACCCATATATAAGCAGATTGGTATAATAAATCTCTTAATCAGAGTTCAGCTTAGTTAATACACAAACTCACCTAGCTTTAGAATGATAAAAATAGAAAAAAGGCGGTAAACCGCCTTTTCTATTTTTAACTTTATAGTTTAAAGTTTAAAGCTCATGCCTAAGAATAAACGTGGGCCATAATCATTCACTTCACCTAAATTATCTTCAACAAAGAAGTCTTGTGATTTAGGTGCACTAAATAAGTTAATTGCCTCAGCTTTGATTCTAAAGTGCTCATTGATTTTATACGATGCACGCATTTCCCACACACCTACAGCGTCAACATAGCGTAAACGGGTACCATTACTTGTATAAGGTTGGAAATACTCACTACGGTATTTGTAAATAACCGCAGTATCGAAGTCGCCAATTTGGTAGTAAAGTTGACTACTAAATACATGCTTAGAAAAACCAGGAACTGAACCTGGCTCAACAATACCTTCCGTTAATTGTGTTGTATTACCATCAAGGTCAGTAGTGAATGTATCACCGTATAAGCTATCTTCAAATTCAAAATCAGTGTCAGCGAAGTTATAACCAAACTTTACACCTAAGCCATTATCCCAGCGGTAAGAAAACGAAGCTTCAAGACCGACTATTTCGCTGTCATCGTCTGATGTAACAGAGTTAGTAATAGGCAGAGATATACTTTCGCCATCTATTATAAACTCTTCTAAAATAGTTTGTTTTTCAAAACCGCCTTGGAACTGTTTGTAATATAGACTAAACGCTACAATCGAATCTTCATTCGGATACCATTCCACCGCCGCATCATAGTTCCATGACATTAATGGCTGAGTAGCAGGGTTACCAGAACCGTTTACACCTACTACTAAATCAGAAAGTGAAGTGGCTGCACCATCATCGTTACTGTTCGTTGAAAATTCACGGTTATAGCTCAAATCTGACGGGTCTGCGCGAGACATACCACGGTAAATACCCGCACGCAATAATATATCTTCGCTATAATCTACAACTAAGTTAAAGCTAGGCAAATATTTGGTATAACTAGAGCCGCTTTGAATTTTATCAAGTGTTGTAGAATCTGATACCAATTCAAGAAATCCAGTGTCTGCATCCGTACCAACAGAATAATCTGTTCTGAAGCCAACAGATGTTACTTCAGTATCTACTACACGAAGACCAAAGTTACCACGTATAAATTTACCAAACATCTCTGTATCGTAACTAGCCATTAAATACGCTGAAGTGGTTTTTTCCGTTACATCGACAGTACCAGTATTTTGGTATTCAACGTCAGGATAGGCGAACACACCGTTGTAATCGGCATCAGTTGCTGCAACTGCTTGCGAAAAACAGACGTTGTCGTAGGTTGCCCACGAAGCACCTGTACCTGAACCAATAACGTTACCATCACTATCAACATTGGTTACAATGTTGCCATCAGACACGCTTGATAAAAAGTCTGATTCAGGGAAGTCAATTTGACAGCCTTGCAGAATCTCAAGTGCTGTATCGTCACCTACTGTGTATTCGTTTCTTGAACCATTACCTTGGCTGCCACCGAATTGTATGAAAGAAAGCTCAGATGTTCTGATACCCCCTTCAATTTTAGTGAACATACCACTATCTAATTCATAATCAAAATCCAAACGCGCTGATTTTATTACATTTTCGCGAACATTCTCACGATCTAAACGTGTTCTTAAACTGTCAGTAAAATTAGAAATATCTGTAACATCAAAATCCGTTAATGTGAAATGAGGAATTTCATCGCCCAAATCCCAAGAGAAGAAATTACGATCCGATGTTCTACCGCGGTTTGAAATTTGTAGTTCTTCACGATCTGTTTTTGAATACGCTAAATCAAGATTAACCGTTAATCGGTCAGTTACATTATGTTCAATGTTTAAACCATAACCTTGGTAGTTCTCTTCACGAGAAAATTGCTCACCCGCTGACTCAATGCGCTCCTCGCCTTCCCAATGTAAAATACCACCTACATCGTTAGTAACAAGTGTGGGGCCAGTAATACCTGGTGTTGCGCGTTTTTGTAAAAAATTAAATCGTGGCGAGCTTCTTTTTGTGTCCTGTCTGAAATTTGCGTATCAAAATTAATATCCCACGCATCTGAAGGCTGGTATTGCAATGCAAAAAATACTGCGTCACGCTCATCCGATGTTTCATTTTGACGAAAACTGCGACTACTGCCAGTCCACGCATAAGGCGTACCATCACTTTTTGCTTTGCCGGTTTCAGAATCAATATCTGTATCGTAACCTTGGTTACTACCGCCACTAACTTGATCTTCACAGTCACCTGCGCTGCTACGATAAAAACCTTCATTGGTATTGTTAGGATCGTTTAAACACGCCCATAATGAAGAGCCTGACGGGCTTGAGCTTCTATATTCAGCTTCTGGTTGACTAATATCTTGACGCTGTACACCAAAAGACACACCAACGGCTTGGCCGTTATCAAATTCAAACTGGTCTACATAACTAAACGTACCACGATAACCTAAATCGCTTTGTAATGAGTTTTCTACATTACTTTCATCAGGGTTATAGTTTAATTTAACTTCCCTGATACGCGTTGCTTACCAAAATCAAGAGGGGTTACGGTTTCAAGAGCAATAACACCTGCAACACCACCTTCAATCATAGATGCATCTTGCGTTTTATAGATAGCTACTTTTTTACGAGCTCTGATGGAAACTGTGAAAAGTTAACTGAGCGGTCACCACCGCCATTGGTTGCTTCACGCCCATTGATATGAGTAGCACTTAAAAATGGTCCAAGACCACGAATAGTAATCTCTGTTGCGCCACCATTTTCACGGTGAGATGCAGCACCTGTAATTGATTCCAGCGCTTCACCGATAGACAGTGCAGGTAAATCACCAATGTCTTCTGATGAAAGGCCATCAACTACAGTGGTAGATTCACGTTTAATAGCAATCTGATCTTGTATTGTTTTACGTGTACCTGTAACGCTAATGATTTCAACATCAGGTTCAACTTCAGTAACCTTTTTTCAGCTTCCTGAGCTTGCGCAGTAAGTGCACAAGAACCAGCCATACCAGCAATTACCGCTGTTCTTACCCATTTTGCTATTGGACTTAGTACAAATGGTCCCGCTATCGAATTATTATTTTCTGACTTCAACGACATTAAAATTCTCCGTTGGTTGTTGTAGTGTGTTTTAGTTATGTGTCGCTTGTTATGCTTGTGTAGATAGAATGTGAATCCTGTATTTAATATACTCAACTGAAGTCACTTGATCAACCAATTTAACACTTAAATATTACCAGCGTTAAGACCAATTCTATTTTATAGGCATTACCAAGGGGTAAAATAGGTTGTTGGTACAAGTATTACGAATAAAATATTTGCTTATAAACGCAACATGCGTCTGGGCGTGTCTATCTATTGGGAGTCAATTTACCTGCTGCGCAGGTTTGAGGGGGTATTTGGGAGGAAATAAAAAGCCCCAAAATTGGGGCTAAAAAATTAGTAAGTTTTTAATCAAAACACCGATTAAACGTTTTACTACAAATTAATCGTTTTGTATTTTCCAAGTAGATCCAACACCCACTTCTGAAGTTTGAATATAATAAAGGCCTCTAGCACCAGCCAAAACCTGCGCACCAGTTGGCGATGTTTCTATTAGCGTACTTGTTGCTGTAACATACTCTAGCACTTCTTTATTATTAGTTGCTGGGTCTTGGTCGATAGCTCCATCAGTATCAAATGCACCATTACCGTTTAGTTTTCTGATTTCAACCCAGTCGCCGCTTGCATCACCTGATACTCGACTATCCGTATAACCAAAGTTGTTACTTAATACCGATGAAGTATGATTAATTAAGTCGCAGTCATATTCAAAAGCATGGTCACTACTAAGTGTATATGGGTAAAATAAACCTTGTGTTAATGCACTACTGGCAATTGTATCGCTACTAGATTGATCACCTAAACCGTTTGCAATTAAATTTCCATCAAAGTTGATAACAAACGCATTTTTGGTTAGACCATATAGCACTGGCGCATTCACTGCGGTTAACTCATCACAATCACTTGCTGGTGCTTTAGAGCCGATCTCAGTACTGAACACTATGGGTTGTTGAGAGTTTAATACCGTATTGTTCTTAACGTTAAGTGTAAAGTCACCAGCAGCATTTAGCACTGCTTGATTTCCTGACTTTGGTACGCCGCCATCGTCTTGCGAAAAGGGATTAGCTGTAAACACTATGCCACCCGCTTCTTTATTATCAGAGCGAATGCCTGCAATATAGTTATTACTAACGGTATGCCCAAGTGGTGTAATTAACACACCGCTCGGTCTATCATCTGAGCTAGCAATATCCGTAGTACGAATAATCACATTATCTGTGACACTGTTAAATCCTCCATCTTCTAATGAAATACCGCCATTAGGATTTACAATTGTATTGCCTTTGATAGTTGCACCAGATGTTTGCACTTTGATTAAACGACGCCCTGTTACAAAGTTTTCTATCCTGTTGTATTGAATAGTAAAATTAGCGTTTTCTGCCGCGTCAGCGCCCGTTGTATTACCAGCATTAATTAGGTGTAAGCTTGATTCAGCAAAGTTTGGATTATTACTATCACTGAATAAATTATACTGAATAGTGTGATCAGAGCTTGAAGATGACATTTTAATCACAGAGCCTTCTTCTACCGTATTTCGGTTAGTAAACGTGTTTCGTTCCACTAGTGCGCCTTTACCTTTTAACACTATCCAATTGTATTTAGCGTTATTAAGTGAAGTGTCTTCTCCATCCATAGTATTTTGTGAAAATATAAAGTTATCGCCCTCTGAGTAAATTACAGTTTCTTCTTCGGTTTCACAAAATGCACCCGCTTTAGTGTCTATGTTTTTAAAGGTAAGCCCTGTTAATGCAGCGCCGTCAACGCCGTTGGCAACATGTACACATACTTCCCCGCTAAGTACCGGATTCTGCCCTTCTACAGCGCGCAGTGTTACTGCACTGGTTAATAAAATTGCGTCCATATCAGCATAAACACCGGTGTTTAAGCCAATAACATCGCCATCAGCTAAACCGCCACTTATAGCACCAAGGAGTGCTTCAGGGCTAGTAACTAATTGTGTGTAAACCACTGTGTCAAGTGAGTTTGTAGCGCTACTTGCAAAGCCATCGTTGTCTGTATACGTAGCTGTAACTGACATTATTGAGCCTGCGTAAGCAGAAGGTGTAAATGTTTTACTATTGCTGCCAGCTATTTCAACGCCATCAGCAGACCAAGTATAAGTAACGTTAGCCTCTTCAACACCGTTGTTATCAGTTATCTCAGCGGTTAACTCACCACTTGTTAAATAAGGCACTACTCCCATAATGGCTACGCTACCGGCTTCGTCAACCGCAACAGCAGAAACAGCAATTGTTTCCTCTGATGTATTATCCTCGATAAATCCATTATCATCTGTATAAGCAACTTGCACACTTATTTTTTGACCTAAAAGTGATGCATCAACTGCAAAGGTGCTCTCTATTGCGCCATCTATCTCTTGTGCGTCAGCAAACCATTGATAAGTAATATCTCCTGATGCTCCATCGGTATCATTAATTTCTGCTGTTAATGTGTTTCCAACAGTTGGCGTGCCGCTAATTATCACTTCACCCTCTGAGTTTGTTCGTGCTACAACCTCTGTACTGGCTGAAGTAACAGATTCAGCAAACCCACGATCATCTTCAAAAGATGCACTAACAGTAATAACCGTACCAAATTGTGCGTCTGTCAACGTGAGCGTTGAAAGTACTTCATCTGCAATTTCTACATCATCCGCAAACCATTTATAAGTTACTGTATCGCCATCAAAACCATTTTCGTCAGCTACATTGGCAGTTAGTTGCGAACCAACTAGCGCGTCACCCGTAATGGTTAAGCTTGCAGGGAATGCAATTGCGGCAACATCTGCGGTTGGTTCTGTGATATGTGATTCATTAATGCCATCATCATCGGTATAAAGTGCTTGTGCAGTAATAGATAAGCCGATTTGGTCATCCGTTAATGTAAATGATGAACTTTTAGCCCCTTCAATAGCTTGCCCATCTGCATACCAAAAATATGTAATTTCACCCGATATCCCATCTGGGTCACTAACGGCCGTTGTTAATGTTTGCCCACTTGTTACTGTTCCGGTTAGAGCAATAGAGCCCAAGTTGTTGTCATTATTGTTTGAATCTGTGTCACAACCAACTATTGCTATCGCAATAGCGCATAGTGCAAAGTGTTTTAATTTCATGGTGGCTCTATTCTCCAAATTTATAGTTTTAATATTTGGCTATCTATTGTGTGTGTTACCAAATAAATCGTCCGCTTATTACCAAATTCATCTAAATTGCAAATGAATTGTTAACCAACTTGGTAATATAACCATAATAAAATAACTTTTTCCACTATACCCACCGAATTAAATAACAATAAATGAACATACAGTTAACCCTACGCTGTTATTTCTAGTCAAAATTGAATTCAATCGTGCATAATTACTAGGAAAATACATAACCTTAGAGTAAAAAATTGGTTTTACTCGGGATTAAGTAAATAAGATTTATTTAATATGTGAAGTATTCTTACTTGAAGACTATAAAAAATTAAGAAATGCAGTGAATTTGCATAGAAAGGATTATTTACAAAGAAAATGAAAAATAAGGGTAAAAAAAGGCAATTTTCTTGCCCCTTTTTTGTTGAGTGCTGTTTTATAACATAGCGCTATTATAAAATTCCACAGGTTCATTCGAGCCTAAAGCAACAGGCACACGTTGATGCAAGCTAGTTGGCGCAATATCTAAAATTCGCGCTCCTCTAGAGGTTGCTTTGCCACCTGCGTTTTCAACTAAAAGTGCTAACGGATTTGCTTCATAAAGCAGTCTTATTTTTCCGTTATCGTTACCGATACGTTTATCCTGTGGATACAAAAATAAACCGCCTCGGCATAAAATACGATGAACGTCGCCGACCATCGCTGCATTCCAACGGATTGAGCTTTTTTCGAAGTTTTCACAGGTGTATAGCAATTTATCAAAATACACTTGTGTTGGTTCGTCCCAGTAACGGTAGTTAGCCATATTAACGGCAAATTCACGACTTTGCTCTGGCACACTTAACAGCTTATTTGTCAGTAAGTAACCGCCGTGTGTTGAGTCTAATGTATAACAACGTGTTGGCCCGCCAGTGCTCATTACAAGTAATGATGAAGGGCCGTATAACACATAACCTGCACATACTTGATTTATACCAGGCTGACTAAATTGCTCGTCGCTGTCAAAAGGAACATCATCACGGGCTAAGTAAATAGTAAATATAGTGCCTATTTGCCCATTAACATCAATATTAGAAGAGCCATCTAGCGGGTCAAAAGCAACAATAAATTGACCTTCAGGATGGCCACCTACCGCATGATCTTCTTCCTCTGATGCAACTGCTCGTACGCTGCTATCGTCAAGTAGGATGTCTTTAAGTAGTTGATTTGCGATTACATCAAGCTTTTTTGAACTTCACCTTGAACGTTTTCATTCAATGTTGAACCTAAAACACCGGCTAATTCACCTTGGCTTACTCGAAAAGCTATCTCTTTACTGGTCGCTAAAATTGTGCGAATAAGTAAAATAAGGTCGGTATTTACACCGTCTTCTTTCAATACTGTATTTAATCTTTTCATACGCTATACCTATTTACACAATTTAGATCGTCAAAGCATTGCTCTAGCCTTGCAACCATACTTTGCTCTGAATGACGCAGCCATACGCGAGGGTCGTAATATTTTTTGTTTGGCTTATCATCCCCGTCAGGGTTACCAATTTGCCCTTGTAGGTATGCTTGCTTGTCTTTGTAGTAATCTAAAATACCTGTCCAACACGCCCACTGCGTATCGGTATCAATATTCATCTTCACTACGCCATAGGTTAAAGACTCTGCAATTTTACTGTACTCAGAACCACTACCACCATGAAATACAAAGTTAATTGAGTTGCTTGGTAGATTAAATTTTTCTGATACGTAAGCTTGTGAATCTTTTAAAATAGTTGGCGTAAGAACAACGTTACCCGGTTTATATACACCATGAACATTGCCAAAAGATGCCGCAATTATAAAGTTAGGGCTAATACGACTTAAACGCTCGTAAGCAAATGCAACATCTTCAGGTTGAGTATATAAAGCAGAACTATCTAGATGTGAATTATCAACACCGTCTTCTTCGCCGCCCGTACAGCCAAGCTCTATTTCAAGCGTCATACCAATTTTTGCCATACGCGTTAAATAACGTTCACAAATTTCAATATTTTCTTCTAAAGACTCTTCTGACAGATCAATCATATGTGAGCTAAACAGTGGTTTACCAGTTAACTCAAAATGTCTTTCACCTTCATCAAGCAAGCCATCAATCCATGGTAAAAGCTTTTTAGCAGCATGATCAGTATGAAGCATCACAGCCACCTCATAATGCGCAGCAACAGAGTGTACGTATCTTGCGGCACTTACCGCCCCAAGCACCGCTGATTGTTGCTCTGGTAAAGATAAGCTTTTACCACAAAAAAATTGAGCTCCACCATTAGAAAGCTGAATAATAACGGGCGAGTTTTTCTTTTTAGCAGCTTCTAGCGTCGCATTTATAGATGTTGTACTAACAACATTTACCGCTGGCAAAGCATATTGATTAGTACGCGCATGCTCATACACAGCACTTACTTCATCGCCAACGATTACGCCTGGCAGTATTGTTGGGGCTAAATAATTCATTTATGCAATCCTTTCTATTTTAAAGCCTGTATACAAGAATCGGTAATTGCTTGCCAGTTTTCTTGCTCAACCCATTCTTTCTTCGCTATCCAAGTACCGCCAACGGCGAATACATTATTTAAAGAAAGATAGTCCATTTTGTTACTTTCGCTAACACCGCCTGTAGGGCAAAAGCTGACTGCTCTAAATACTGACGATACAGCTGATACAAAAGGTGCTCCACCGGCTAGCGATGCTGGGAATAATTTTTGCTCTTCAAAGCCATATTCAAGCGCCATTAAAATATCACCTGTGTTTGATACACCAGGAAGTACCGGTACATTACATTTAGCAAGTGCGGCAAGTAATACAGGAGACACAGCTGGCGTTACAATAAAGTCAGAACCCGCTTCAAGTGCTTGCTCCAAAATATCAGTATTGATGACCGTTCCCGCACCTACTTTTAGCTCAGGCACTTGTGCCTTAATAGCTTTTAATGCTTCTAAAGAAGCATCTGTTCTTAGCACTACTTCAACTAAAGTAAGGCCGGCCTTAGCCATAGCTTTCGCTATTTGAACACCTTGCTCTGGCGTATCAGCTTGAATTATAGGTAGCAGTGTTTGTCCTGACATAAGTTCAGAAAAGCGAGTCATAACGTTGTTCCTTTATAAAAAAGTAATGCGGCCGAGGTATGGCGGCCGTTAATGTTTAATTATTTTGTTATACCAATTGCATTAAATTAATGAGCTATTATAGCGACAAGAAAATAGCTCAATAACAAGGCTAAAATTATGATACATAGTTGTTCTATATAAATAATTTTTAACATAGTTAGTGAGTTATTTAATACGCTAAGGTGATCATGTTTTTAATAAAATTGGTATCAGATCCCAGCTTTAACCATTGCTAGCTGAAATATATCTTTTGGAGCAATAGCGCCTGGCTGTTGTATAACAGCACCTGCTGCTTTTGCAGCAAGTTGTACAGCACTTGAAATGGATTTATCAGATAAACGAGCACCTAAATAAACACCGTTAAAAGCATCGCCTGCTGATGTAGTATCTACAACGTTTGTTACCGGTACAATAGTGTGGCTTTGAAGCGTATCGCCCTCTTTTGTCACTACCGATTCAGGGCCATTTTTAACAACAATTTCTTCAATTTGATAAGGTTTTAAATATTCAACAACCGCTTCTACGCTATGTACATCATAAAGTGTTGTTAAATCTTCAACGCCAGGTAGGGTAATATCTGCAAGCGTAAAGGCTAAATGATATTGCTCTTTAGTTTCCTCCACACTATTCCACAAACGTGCTCGGTAGTTAGGATCAAAAACTACTTTAACCCCAGCATCTTTAAGCTGCTTTACAACTTTCCAAAATTGCTCGCGTGCACTTTCTTCAATTATTGCTAATGAAATTCCTGAAAAGAAAAACATATCACCTTGGCTAAGCTGCTCGAGTGCATCAGCATCTAAAAAATCAACAACCTTTTTAGCTGCAGAATCATTACGCCAATAAATAAAGCTACGCTCACCATGCTCATCAGTTTCTATGTAGTACATGCCGGGTACCTTGGTATCGTGAGCAAATACAAGTTGCGTATTTATTTGTTCACTCTCAAAGCGTTCTAGCATTTTTTTACTTAAATTATCTTGACCTAAAGCCGTAACAACCGAAGTAGTAACCTGCGGGAAGCAACGTTTTAAATATACTGCAGAATTATAAACATCGCCTGCAAATGATTGGTGTAGTGTTGCCGCGCTCATAGCCCTAAGCTCGACCATGCATTCACCGATAAAGTAAATATTTTTCATCTTGGAAGTTACCCTATGTAGTTAACTGCTATGCACTTATACAAAATATGTTGGCACAGCAGTTATTATCTAGATTATTGAGGCTTTTTAAGAGGTTCTATTTTTGGAATTAAAATCCAAACAGCTGCCATTGCTATAATGGCTAAAGAAGCACCAATAACAAATGCTGGTGTATAGTTACCATCAGCAGTAAGAATAGGCACAAGCGATGTAAGGCCTACAGCACCAAGTTTTGCCGCCATACCAGAGAAACCTGATAATGTACCCACGGCTTTTTTGCCTAACAAATCACTTGGTAGTGTTTGCACGTTACCAATTGCAGTTTGAAAACCAAATAATATAACAGCCATAATTAGTACCGCTGTCGTTGGCCCGCCTGGATTTGCCATTGCAAGTAACGCAGGCAGCATAATTAAACAACCTAGCGTAATCGTAAGCTTACGTGTTTTATCTGTATTCCATCCGGCTTTAAGTCGATTTTGTGCCAGTAAGCCACCAAACCATGCACCAAACATAGCGCCAACATAAGGAACCCAACCGTATATACCAATAGACTTAACATCCATGCCATACACTTCGTTCAAGTAAATAGGTATCCAAAAACAAATAACCACCAAATAGGGTCAATCGCAGCAGAGGCAATAATTACACCCCAGCTTTGCTTACGAGAAAGTAGCTCAGCCGTTGAAGGATTATATTCTTCTTCGTCTTCGCCTGTTACATCGCCATTATCATCAACACGTCTTTGACCTGTTAAGATATATTCACGTTCTTCGGCAGTAAGCCAAGGGTGAGAGCTAGGCGGCGCTTTAACTAAAATTAACCATGGCACTAACCAAAGAAAACCTAATACACCAACAAAAACAAACACCATTTGCCAGCTAAAGTAGATAGTTAAATAAGCAATTAAAGGAATAGCAATAATGCCACCAATTGCGGCGCCAGAGTTAAAAATACCCTGTGCTAAAGCACGTTCTTTAGTAGGGAACCATTCTGCGTTACCTTTAGCTGCACCAGGCCAGTTACCGGCTTCTGCTACACCTAAGATTGCGCGAAAAATACTAAGACTAAGTACACCTTGTGCAAATGCATGCGCAACGGTTGCAATAGACCAAACACCTATCGATAAAACAAAACCGAAGCGTGTGCCCACCCAGTCAAATATTTTACCAAAGATTGCCTGACCAAATGCATAAGCAAATACAAACACAATAGAAATATTAGCGTATATTTGTTTGCGTTCTAATGCTGATTCATCAGGGAATAAATCTTCAACAATGTCCGGCCAAAGCACACTAAGTGCTTGGCGGTCGATATAGTTAATAATGGTAGCTAGCGCTATTAGCGCTATAACCCACCAACGTAAGCCTTTAAGTTGCATAATTAATCCTCAAGAAAGTCTTCACGCGCTGGGCTAAAAGTATCAATCAGGATTCCGCCTGTTGGGCAGGTAGCTCCATGATCAGCAAATGGTGGGATTAAGCAGCTATCACCCGGTTTTAAGATTTTAGTTACGCCATCAATGTTAAAGTGAAACTCACCTTCAACAACATACGTTACTTGAGAATGTCTGTGAGCATGGTTATAACCAATAGCCCCTTTCTCAAACCAAATTTTAACAGCCATTAGCTCTTCGTTATAACCTAGCATTTGACGTTTTAGACCATTTCCTAAGTCTTCTATTTCGGTCTCGTTACCAAATGAAAAGTTTGCGCTTTGCTTTTGCATCCTATTTACTCCTGATTATTGTTCATCATATAAACGCCTAATCGGCCATTTAAAGTGAACTCTTTATTTTGATAATTGAATGTGTTTTTAGCTGATGTTTGTGCTTTATTAATAGCCACTAAATATGAGTTGCCTTTAATATCAAGTTCAACAAGTGTTAAATCGCCCTGCTGACTATATTCAAGCTTTGTAACTCGACTAACAGCTTCTAGGGTATATTCTTTACTTGGGTTGTACTCACCATGTGGCTCTAATACAGATATAAACTTATGTTGCTTTTGACCCTCAACACGACGAATAAAACCATTTTCGTTGCGTAAATTAAAGTGAGGGTCATTTGCGCCTATTTGAGTAAATAAGAAAGACTCATCACCTTTAACCAAGCTCGTTTGCGTATAAAAACGACCATTTTCGTTTAGCCACGTTACTTTAGCTAAACCATTTTGAGGTTGCGCTTGAGCTTTAAGCCATAAATGTTGGTAGCCATTTTTAGTACCTAGCGCAGACAGCTGTGCTGCATTTGCTTTTAACTCAAAGCTGGTATCGATAAGCTGACCTTTATAATGCAAAGGCAGGTCAAGCTGATGCGCTTTATTTGCAACAACATCAAATATATCAAGTGCAACTGTGCTTTGTAGTTCAGGTAAGTTAATAAGTGCAAGCGTTCGCTCAAGATCAACGCCTTTATAAGCTGTGCTTATTTCGCCACTTGAAACCGTGCCATATTCATTTGTTTCAAAGAAGTTAAGCGTTGGGTAGTTATTATTACCTACTTCAACATTTGCATTAAAATGTGTTGTTTCATCAACCACTACCGTATTGTGCGCAACAGTGTGTTTAGCGTAAGTTTCGTTTTCTGGTAAGTAACGACCGCCGTATTTAGCTTCTACATTTAAAAAACGTGCTGCGCCATAATCAGATACAATTTCATTACCGTGGTCGTAAAACTGCCATGTTAGTTTATCAAAATGACCATGGCCCAAACCTTGTGCAGCAGGTTTAAATAGTAGAGCTTGATCGCCACCTACCTGTGTTCTCATTACAACTAGAGCACCTTGTTTACCGTCATTACCATCGCCGAAAGCAACTGATTTAAACGAATAAGGTTTTGCCATGTTGTTATCAAGTGCTTGAGCTACTTTTAGTCCATCACCAGAGAGGATTATTTGGTCTTGTTGCTTAGCTATATCTAAATAACCTGCATCGTTGGTTAAACCGTACGCCGCAGTTACACCATTTACTAACTCAATGGTATCGATACCTTTACTTTTTATTGCATCGTTAATTGGGAAGAACAAACCGTTGTAGCTAAGTTGAATCGTCGTATCAATCGCTTTTAATAATATGCCATCGCGATATTCAAAGATTTTTCGTTGCGGTTCGTTGTTTTCAATCGCTTTAGCAAACGTTACAAATGGTAATAGTGCAAAGCGTTGATAGTAAGGACCTTCGTTATAGTAACCTTGTGGTGAAAACAGCATCTCTAGCTGCTTAATAAAGCCACCTTTACCCGATTTTTCTAAATCGTATAATGATTTTTCTACCCACTCAGGTTCACCTAATACATACCCTGCCATGCCAACACCCGCTGTTGCCCATGTTCCATGGTTATGTACTTTATTAAATGTAGAGGGTTGGCCTACTGATGTGAACAACGAAACAGGACGTAGTAAGTCATTTTCAATTTTTTTAATGTTATCGGCATTTAACGAGTCATGAATTAGATCATATGCTTGTATTGTGTACACAAGCCACATTGCTTCATTTAGGCTTTGCCAAAAAACTTACCTGGATTTTGCGAATCCATTTTACGTTTTGGATGCAGACCAAGCGTTGGGTATAATTTTGCATACTCAAGCAACATATCACGTACATAATTTGCGTATTTATCATCTTGGCTTAATTGATAAATAATGCCCGCATTGTACATAAGTTGGTAATTTTTCTTATGACGCTCATGTGTATAACCACCACCGCCGTCTTTTGGAACTGGCACAGTGATAGGCTGTGCAATTTGCTCATCAACTTGTGCTTTTAGCGATTCAAACGCGTTAGCAAACTTTGTGCTACTGTTGCTACTAATTGCTTGGCGCATTTGCTTAACATCATCAGTAGTAATTACTAAGTTTGGGTGCGCTGCATGCGCACCCAATGATGTAAGTAATGTAAGTGCAGCTACAGCAGCTATTTTAAAACCTGTTTGGCATTTTAATAAGTGCATAGTATTTACCCTGCCTTATTTAAAATGTTGTTATTTTTTAATACTGCCGTATGCGGGCCTTTAACTCTTAGCTCTTTCACACTTGGTGCTTTAGTTTCATCAAATGTATTGTTTGAGATTTCAGTTTTAGGCTCGCCTACTGTGTGCTCTACAACAATAGGAGCAGTTTTAACAAATTTATTATCTGTGATATTAGTAACCTGAACACCGTGAACATAAATGCTCGCTTGCTCTTTATTACGCTTACCAAAGCCAATATTATTAAGCGTGTTACTCGTCATTTCAAAATGAGGACCAAATGTACTTTCATCTGAACCACCACGGTAAAGCTTAACTATGCCGCCTTCTACATCGTTAAATGTATTATTATTTACAATGACGTATTCCGCGTTATAAACACCTAAGTCTTCAATTTCAGTATTTAGACGTAAAATGTCACCTGTTACTGTATTAAAGGTATTACCTGTAAGAATAATTTCATCAGCCATTGCACCTTTACCAGTGATAAAGAAATGGAATGAATGATTAATATCTAAAGCATTCAACTCAGAGTTGGTCATTACAAAGCGATAATTATCAACCATACCCCATTTTTGCGTACGAACAATGCTGTTACCTATTGCATCTGGCGCGTTTTCACCTGAAATTGATAAACTATCTAGTTTTAAGCTGCCGCCATCATGTATTTCAAATAATGTAGAGCGTTGAAAAGTAAGTTTAGACTTGCCTTTTTGCTTTGCTTTAATTGTTAGCGTTTTATCAATTTTAACCAACTTAGATACGTCATATTGACCAGGTGCGAGTTCTAATACATCACCCGACTCTGCATTATCAATAGCGTCTAATAATGCACTTACATCAGCTTTAACAGAATGTGTTTTACCAGAATCAAAATCAATTAAGGCAGGTACTTTTGCATACCAGCTAACACCGGTATCTTCTTTTTTCAGCACTTTTAAATCGCGCTTTGCACCTACATTTAAACTTTTAGATGTTGGGTAAAGTAGACCATTACTTGCTTTTTTAAGTGTGATTTTTTCTTTCTTTACACCGTACATTAACTCAGAAAGCACTTTTGTATCAGCAATGTTGTTACTTAGTACCAACCCACTTACATCATCAAATGTTGTAAATGGCTGTTCGCCATCTTGATTTATGATTAAGTTGTTTTTCATTGTGCTGTTTTTAGGCGCCGCACTTCGTTCAGCATCGCTACCAGCTGCAAGTTGAATATGACGCACATTTATAAATGTGTTGTTTTCAATTGTCGCATTTTCAACCTGGTGATAACGATTAATAGATGAATTTGGTACGCCGTTCATCACAGTAAAACCACTGCCAAAACGATAGCCTGTTAGGCCTTGTAGGTAGTTATTTCTTACAATTTGATCTTTATTGATAACGCGGATACCACCTGTGTGATCAACACCATTACCAATAAAAATATTTTCTTCTATAAGATTACCATTACCATGGCGCAGCGTTAATGTACCGCGCGCTTCATAAAATACGTTATTACGAAGGATGTTTTTGCCTGATTTAACCGAAACAATTTCTACTTCACCATTGGTACGTTCAAAGTAATTATTTTCAACCAATGTATGCGAATCAGTTAGTGAGTAGTGGCTGGTGCCAATACGCAGGGTTTCACCACCGTTCGAACCAAAAGTAGGACGGTAGCCAAAATAGTTGTTGTCTATGCGGTGATAGTTTTCCTGGCTTGCTTTAGTGTTTAAACGAACAGCAACTGTCACACCTTTATTTCGTTTACCAACTAAATGACTATGATCAAAGCGGTTATGCTGTCCATATAAGGCAACCCAATAATCAGACTCTCGTTTGTCTGGATTACTGTAATTATCGATTACTGTTTGAGTAACTCGTGAATTGTAGGCTAATTCATTTTTATTTTTACGAAATTCTATTACAGCTGAGCTCGGTGTGTAGCCGTCTTTAAATACTAAACCTGAGGCTTCAAGATATTTACCTGCAAGTCTTAGGTTAGATTGACCTGATAGAATTACTTTTCCGTTAGTTTCAGCGGTTAATATAATAGGAGAGTTTTTTGTACCTTGGCCTTCAAGTAGGATTTCGAAGTCAGACCAAGTACCATTTTTAAGTACTACTTTGTCGCCAGCAACTAGATTGGCTGCGATATCATTAAAAGCTTGTTTACTTTCTATAAAATAATCTTTGGCCGCTATTTGTGTGGATATGCAACCGATGAGAACTAGACTAAGCTTTATTGTATTAATCAAACGCATAGTTAACTCTTTTTCGTTGTGACTGAAAGTAATGCTTCATCAGAATTTAAAAAAGCTGACATTGCACAAAGACTTTAGTCAATTGGTGTCATGTGTGTTAAAGCGCTTTAAGCTAAAAACTTAAAGCGCTCAATAAGGTCGAGAAGTATTACTTTTCTAACTTTTTGAAGTAATCAAAAATTTCAGGAACGTTACCTTGACCCATACCAGCGTCAAACGCTGCTTGTAGGTTAGCTGATGAACCTTCAGCGATTTTTGATTCAGTACCTAGGTCTTCTACCATTTGTAGGAAGTAGCCTAAATCTTTGTTTGCATTAGCAATTGAGAAACCAAGGTCGCTAACATTATCAACTGCATAGTTTTTACAAAATTGCATAAACGGTGAGTTAGATGGACCAGTCGACATGATGTCGAAAAGTTGTTGACGGTCAACACCAGCAAGCTCTGCCACTGCAAATGCTTGTGACATAGCACAAACTGTCGTCATGCCCATAAAGTTGTTGATTAGCTTAGTTGTATGGCCTGCACCTAGCTCGCCAAGATGGAAAACGTTTTCACCTTGATCTTCCAGTACTGGTTTAACTTTATTGAATGTATCAATATCACCTGCAGCCATAATGTTTAAAAGACCGTCTTTAGCATGTGCTGGTGTACGACCTAGTGGCGCGTCGATCATGCCTGCGCCTTTAGCTGCTAAATCAGCACCAATTTTTTTCGTAGATGATGGGATAGAAGTACCAAAATCAACTAATACTGCACCTTCTTTAATGCCCGCTAGGATACCGTCTTCTGCGTAAACAATTTTTTCTACAACGGCAGACGTTGTAAGACAAAACATAACAATATCAGAACCTTCAGCTAGCTCTTTTGCAGTGCTTGCTGTTTTTGCACCTCGAGCAACACATGCTGCAACCGCATCTTTACTAAGGTCCATAACAATTAGCTCATAGCCTTTGTTTTGTAAATTTTCGGCCATATTGCCGCCCATAAGGCCTAGACCAATGAAACCAATAACAGGTTTTGACATGAATAACTCCTAGATATGATGGCGCAAACTTTTATGAGTATGAGTAATGATTTACCCCATAAAATAGGTACGCTCTGTCTTTATTTTAATTCAGTAGAGTAACCCTTAGTAAGCTAATGAAATAAACCATCTATGTTCTGCAATTTTGCTATATAAAATAACTCTACCTATAAATAAGTTGTCTTATTTGGCTGAAACATTACTGGTTATATATTAACTACGACTAAGTATTACTCTGATAATTTACCAACATATTTAACCCCTGAAAACAGAGGTTACCAATTGGTATGCAAAAACTTTATTACCATACAGTAATTTTGTCAACCAATAAGTTAACTTTGTAAAACATGTCAATTTACAATGCATTAAACCAAAAACAACTAAGTTACTTAATAACAACAACTTGGTTAATAAAAACCATATTTCAAGCAATAATTTCCAATAAATATTTAAATGTTTTCATAACCATTCACAGGTTGACCAATAATCAAACTTTCACTGTTAAACTTGTTATATTAGACAAAAATAAAGTAAATCAATAAATAAATGTTGTAACAGGATTAGCTCAACCGATTTTATTTGCCCAGCTTGCCTTCATCTATTGCAAAAGCGCATAAAGCTCATACACTGTGCAGTAAATAACAGCTTAATAAATGAAACTAAGGTAGTAAAAATGCGCTTATTACATACTATGCTGCGTGTAGCCGATTTGAATAAATCAATTGCTTTTTATACTGAAATACTAGGTATGAAGGAATTACGCAGAGCCGATAACAGTGAATACAGATACACGCTTGCTTTTGTTGGATATGGCGATGAAGTAGATAACACAGTGTTAGAACTAACTTATAACTGGGACGAAGATAGCTACGACCTTGGTAATGGATATGGCCATATTGCTATTGAGTTTGATGATATTTACAAAGCATGTGCTGATATTAAAGCTGCCGGTGGCAATGTAAGCCGTGAACCTGGGCCTGTAAAAGGTGGTACTACTGAAATTGCTTTTGTAAAAGACCCTGATGGTTATGCAATTGAGTTAATTCAGAAAAAAATATGAGTGAATCTTAAATTACCTACCAACTAATTCAAGTTATAACAATTTGCTTAATGCTAGTCTGCTTATATATGGGGTCTATTTAACGTTAAGAAAATTACGCTAGAACTAGGTAAAAATTTTTGTATCTAGTTGTTCTAAATGAAAATTTTCAACGACGTTATAGTGCAATTTAATTCGTTAAATTGATCAAAGATTTATGCTGGTTGGTATAACTATGGAGGGATTTAATTTTATAAATTTTCAAATACTTATTTAGATTGGTATTAAATAAAAGGTGCTTTTCAGCACCTTTTTAACGCAACTGACTATCTTTACTGCCACGTCTATTAAACGATTTAGCGCTAGTATCATTACCTTCTATTGCAGCTTGGCATGCAACACAATAACGCACTCCAGGTAACGCGAGCCTTCGTGCTTGTGGGATTTTCTCATCACACTCATCACATAGCTCTGCACTTGCGCCAGATATTAAATTGCTTCTTGCAAACTGCACGGCGTCGTTAACACTTGCATCAATTTGATCTTGAATTGCACCGTCTCGTGCCCATCCACTTGCCATAAATCCTCCTAATAAAGTTGGATGTTTAAATTTATGCTACCAAATTGAATCTTTATAAGTACTGAATATTTTTGGATTTTTGGATTTTTGGATTTTTGGATTTTTGGATTTTTGGATTTTTGGATTTTTGGATTTTTGGATTTTTGGATTTTTGGATTTTTGGATTTTTGGATTTTTGGATTTTTGGATTTTTGGATTTTTGGATTTTTGGATTTTTGGATTTTTGGATTTTTGGATTTTTGGATTTTTGGATTTTTGGATTTTTGGATTTTTGGATTTTTGGATTTTTGGATTTTTGGATTTTTGGATTTTTGGATTTTTGGATTTTTGGATTTTTGGATTTTTGGATTTTTGGATTTTTGGATTTTTGGATTTTTGGATTTTTGGATTTTTGGATTTTTGGATTTTTGGATTTTTGGATTTTTGGATTTTTCAATACTAATAACACTTCACTTTCCTATTAAATAAGTAAGTGGCGTCCCCAAGGGGATTCGAACCCCTGTTACCGCCGTGAAAGGGCGGTGTCCTAGGCCTCTAGACGATGGGGACACATAAATGTGTCACTAGGACAACTGAATTTTTAAACTCGTTTCAGGCGAGCTTTCTTAATAACACTACACTTCCCTATTAAAAATAAGTAAGTGGCGTCCCCAAGGGGATTCGAACCCCTGTTACCGCCGTGAAAGGGCGGTGTCCTAGGCCTCTAGACGATGGGGACACATAAATGTGTCACTAGGACAACTGAATTTTTAAACTCGTTTCAGGCGAGCTTTCTTAATAACACTACACTTTCCTATTAAAAATAAGTAAGTGGCATCCCCAAGAGATTAGTACTCTTGATAACGTCGTGCATAGAGAGTGCGGTGTCACACTGCTTTACACAATACTTAAAATAGTAAGTGGCGTCCCCAAGGGGATTCGAACCCCTGTTACCGCCGTGAAAGGGCGGTGTCCTAGGCCTCTAGACGATGGGGACACATAAATGTGTCACTAGGACAACTGAATTTTTAAACTCGTTTCAGGCGAGCTTTCTTAATAACACTACACTTTCCTATTAAAAATAAGTAAGTGGCGTCCCCAAGAGATTAGTACTCTTGATAACGTCGTGCATAGAGAGTGCGGTGTCACACTACTTTATACAATACTTAAATAAGTAAGTGGCGTCCCCAAGGGGATTCGAACCCCTGTTACCGCCGTGAAAGGGCGGTGTCCTAGGCCTCTAGACGATGGGGACACATAAATGTGTCACTAGGACAACTGAATTTTTAAACTCGTTTCAGGCGAGCTTTCTTAATAACACTACACTTTCCTATTAAAAATAAGTAAGTGGCGTCCCCAAGGGGATTCGAACCCCTGTTACCGCCGTGAAAGGGCGGTGTCCTAGGCCTCTAGACGATGGGGACACATAAATGTGTCACTAGGACAACTGAATTTTTAAACTCGTTTCAGGCGAGCTTTCTTAATAACACTACACTTTCCTATTAAAAATAAGTAAGTGGCGTCCCCAAGGGGATTCGAACCCCTGTTACCGCCGTGAAAGGGCGGTGTCCTAGGCCTCTAGACGATGGGGACACATAAATGTGTCACTAGGACATTTGATAAGTTTAACTCACATCATGAGCTTTAAGGTAATTGCGTTTAATACAAGTAAAGACTCGAGCTTTAATTGTGACGCTATTTTCTCGGTAAAACCGCCTTTAACTAACAAAAGTTAAGTGGCGTCCCCAAGGGGATTCGAACCCCTGTTACCGCCGTGAAAGGGCGGTGTCCTAGGCCTCTAGACGATGGGGACACAGAAAACTGCTACCCTAGGACAAAACACTAATTTTTGGTGGAGCCATGCGGGATCGAACCGCAGACCTCTTCACTGCCAGCGAAGCGCTCTCCCAGCTGAGCTATGGCCCCAACTTAATCAATACTCGTCGTGATGAACACATCGTGTATTGCTTAGTGCGGGGCGCATTCTATGCACCACCCAAAATAAAGTCAACAGTTTTTTACCTAGCTTTATTTAAATGGTTTAATTTTCAACAAACTGGCTATCAAGCGTGCTAAAAAATACGATCTGAATAAAATTATCGCTCTACTGCTTATAATAACATCACTATATTGCAGCTAATACTCAATAACACCCTACTCTTCCTAATTAATGCAACTAAAGCTGCATCTAAGTAAAGGTATACATTTATATGCAAATTGAACTTATCTAAAAACTACCCATTAAGGCCTGACTAATCGCATTAATCTTTTAAAAGTTACAATTGCTTATAATTACCAAAGCTTAAATGTGGATTTGAGAGTACAGCAGCTTTCACTCGCTTAATAACCAGTGTAGCTCGTACTGGAAAAACTTGATTATTGTTTGAAGAACATTTTTTAAAGAGCATTGCAGTTTCGTAATTCTATGTACAAAACTTCAGGGCGTGTTGATCTTTGATGGGTGAATTTGCAGCAGTATGTTAGGTTTTTAGGCAAGGCAGAGCCTATGTAGTTTGGTTATTACCCATGAATAGGCGATAACGCCGCATAAAGTCCAAACATGCGCTGCCCTTTGGGTTCAATCCACAAAGGTCAACACGCACTAGTTATATGTGATCTCATTTAGTTTTAACCCGAAGAGCTAGTAGTGAAGAATGGATATTTACGAATTGGCTAGGTTGGCTTATAAAAATAAAGCAAGTACAAAAATAAAAATAGATTTTAGGATGCTGTAAATATCATTTGTTTTGGGAAGTTTAAATTAAATTCATTTTTAAAAGCTAGCTCTACTCTCTAAATAACTTGCCCTAATGCTAATTCATCTTGTTCATAGTCATAAAAACGACTCAAATAAAAAACAATGAGTATCGTAAAACTAAATTTAAGATTAATAGAACTACAATTCCCTGCTCACTTTTAGGTGTTTAATTAAACTGCAACCTTAAATTTGATGATAAAATAGACTTCAATCGTATCCTGTTGTTTATAAAACCTTCGTTCAGTACATTTTTATCATTCAAGTGTTGACACATTTTCAACTCTATCTATAATAGCGCCCCACAACAACGCAGCAATGCAATGTTGTTTAGATGTGGGTGATTAGCTCAGTTGGGAGAGCATCGCCCTTACAAGGCGAGGGTCACTGGTTCAAGTCCAGTATCACCCACCACTTTTTAATTAAAGTGTTCACATCTAAATTCTATATGAGTCGTTAGCTCAGTTAGAAAAAGAGCATCACCGTTACCTACAAGCCACGGCGAAGTTCACTGGTTAAAATCCAGTGCTATTTATTTTAATAGTAGCGTTTTAATTTACATGTGGGTGATTAGCTCAGTTGGGAGAGCATCGCCCTTACAAGGCGAGGGTCACTGGTTCAAGTCCAGTATCACCCACCACATATAAAACCTGTTATTATATAATAGTCGCGTTTTAAAATTGTAATATGGGTCGTTAGCTCAGTTACAAGAAAAGAGAGCATCACCGCCTTTATAAAAGATGGCGAAGTTCACTGGTTAAAGTCCAGTACTATCTAGGTAGTAGCATGTAATATGGGTCGTTAGCTCAGTTGGGAGAGCATCGCCCTTACAAGGCGAGGGTCACTGGTTCAAGTCCAGTACGACCCACCATTTTTAAGTGGTGCATATTACAGGTCGTTAGCTCAGTTAGAAAAAGAGAGCATAACCGCTATTTACAAGTAACGGAGAGGTTCACTGGTTAAAGTCCAGTACTATTTATCTTAATAGTAGCGTTTTAATTTATATGTGGGTGATTAGCTCAGTTGGGAGAGCATCGCCCTTACAAGGCGAGGGTCACTGGTTCAAGTCCAGTATCACCCACCACATATAAACCTATTATTATGTTAATAGTCGCGTTTTAAAATTTAATATGGGTCGTTAGCTCAGTTGGGAGAGCATCGCCCTTACAAGGCGAGGGTCACTGGTTCAAGTCCAGTACGACCCACCATTCCTAGAATGGTGCATATTAAAATGTAATTTGGGTGATTAGCTCAGTTGGGAGAGCATCGCCCTTACAAGGCGAGGGTCACTGGTTCAAGTCCAGTATCACCCACCAAATTACATCAAGCGGTTAATTGATAACAAAGAATTAAATAACAGGCATACCTATTATATGTGGGTGATTAGCTCAGTTGGGAGAGCATCGCCCTTACAAGGCGAGGGTCACTGGTTCAAGTCCAGTATCACCCACCACATATAAGTACTATTAGATAACTCCTTTAATAATAACTTCTCTAGTAATAACTCTTTCTTCCCATATTAAATACATTTAAGAACTTTATAAAAACTCAATATATAAGTCGTATGTAATTAACTTAGCCGTAAGAAAAAGAGCATCGCCACCCTTTACAAATAATGGCGAGGGTCACTGGTTCAAGTCCAGTATCACCCACCACATATAAGTACTATTAGATAACTCCTTTAATAATAACTTCTCTAGTAATAACTCTTTCTTCCCATATTAAATACATTTAAGAACTTTATAAAAACTCAATATATAAGTCGTATGTAATTAACTTAGCCGTAAGAAAAAGAGCATCGCCACCCTTTACAAATAATGGCGAGGGTCACTGATTCAAGTCCAGTATCAACCACCACATATAAGTACCATTAGATAACTCCTTTAATAATAACTTCTCTAGTAATAACTCTTTCTTCCCATATTAAATACATTTAAGAACTTTATAAAAACTCAATATATAAGTCGTATGTAATTAACTTAGCCGTAAGAAAAAGAGCATCGCCACCCTTTACAAATAATGGCGAGGGTCACAGGTATCAAGCCAAGTAATCAACCATCACACATAAATCCCATTCGATAGTTTCTTTAAAAATATAAATTTTCATATCAAAACACTCATCATTTAATTATGTTATTTAGATCCTTGCTTTTATAGTTAGCAAAAACGTATTAGGAAAAGTTAAATACCTAATAAATACTGCTATCATTTGAATTTTCTTGTAAGCAGCTAAAGTGTTGATTATAGTCAGTACTAAACATAATAACTGTTAAGCCAATGCCAACTAAGATCTATTCAAAAGCCAAAATACTTATAGTAGAGGAGCAGCCACTTGCTCAAAGCTATATGAAACAATCGTTAGAAAGGCTTGGCTTTCGGCAGTTGCGCTTTGCTGATCATGCAAACTCTGCAAAAGAGCAGTGTTTAAGTGAAGAATTTGATCTAATAGTTTGCTCATTCAACTTAAACAAACACCAAGATGGCTACCAGCTTTATGAAGAGCTACGTGTAAAGCAGCTCATAAAAAGTTCGACTGGCTTTATTTTTATCTCAGCAGAAACAAGTGGCTCACTCGTTCATAGTGTTCTTGAGCTGCAGCCAGATGACTTTTTAGTTAAGCCTTTTACAGTACAAGAGCTTAAAACACGCATTGAACGAATCTTAAAGCGTAAACACGACTTACAAACAGTGTATTCATTAATTGATGATGGTAACGATTCAAAAGCTATTAAATTTATTGATACCGCTCTGGATAAAAAAAATAATAATTACAGTCCTATCCTACTTCGCTTAAAAGGCGATGCCCTACTTCGCTTAAAGCGTGCTCAAGATGCAAAAGACTTTTTTAAGTCTGTTCTCGATATTCAAAAATTTGCTTGGGCAAAAGTAGGTTTAGTAGAGGCACTTATAGCGAATAACGAACATATTTTGGCGCAGCGAATGCTCAAGACAATGTTAGAGCGCCAAGAAACTCGTTTAGTAGCCCTTGATTTGTTGGGCAGATTAGAAATAAAGCTAAATCAGTTTGAACTAGCACAAAGCTTTTTAAGTCAAGCAGCAGACATTGCACCGCGAAACATCACACGCCAAAAATCGTTAAGTAATGTGTCGCTAATTAATCACGACTACGAAAAAAGCTATTTAACTCAAAAAGATATAGCCACCTTTGCAAAGCACTCAATACACGACCACCCCGATGTTTATTTGAATGCAGCACGTGCTGGTATCGACTTTGCGTTAACGACTGATCAAACTGATCAAATTCAACGAATTTCTAGACAAACAAATCAGTACATTAATGATTTAAAAAAACAGTTTCCTAACAATGCCAATCAAGCTCAAATTGATGTGCTTAACGCACGGCTTCATTATTTAAAAGATGAGCATAAAAAAGCAAAAAAACTCATTGATCAACTCGAAGATGATGATACACATATTCGCTCTGTCGATGGTGCACTTGATAAAGCGAAAGCGTTCCATGAGCTGGGCTTTCATCAAAAAGCGCAAACTCTCTTCACTCAAATTATTGGACACTGTGAACGCCATCCAAGTGTTAGCGACACAACTTACTTACGTTATATCCAGCAACAGCAAAGTGAGCGACGCGATATTAAAATGGGGCCAAAGGAGCTCAACAACCATGCTGTTACTCAATTTAATAGAGGACAGTTAAACACTGCACTTGAAGCTTTTACGCAAGCATTTAGGGTTATGCCTCGTAATCAGAGTATTGCGCTTAATTTATTGCAGTGTTTAATTGATTCCACTAAGCAACACAATGGCTCATTTAACCATGAACTTGCTAAAAAATGCTACGCCTTACTTACCAAAACTCAATTACCAGCAGATCAGACGCAGCGATTAGATAAAATTTTGCACATAGCAAAAGAAATGAATTTAGATATTGGAAGTTAAAGCTTTTTCATTGATGCCGCATTAACGCAATAGCGTAGACCGGTCGGTAATGGACCATCAGGGAAAATATGGCCTAAATGTGAATCACACACGTTGCAAACCACCTCTATGCGCTCCATACCATGACTTGTATCACTTACGTAGCCAATTGCTTCAATTGTCGCCGGTTGTGTAAATGACGGCCAACCAGTGCCACTATCGAACTTTTCATCTGCATCAAACAATAAATTATCGCAGCAAATACACACATACTTACCAGGTTCCAATAATGTGCAACTACCAGAACTACTTGGACGTTCGGTTCCCTTTTTACGTGTTATGTAATACTCATCTTCTGATAGTTGCATCCGCCACTGCTCGTCCGTTTTGACTACTTTTTTACTTGGAGTAGGATTGCCGTTGGTGGCAAAGTTAATAACATCATTCCACTTCAACATGATAACCTCATTGAATAGTTAATTAACCGTACTTAATAAAATTATAAAAAGTACGGTTAGTTATTACGTTATTGAATACACTAAAGATCAGCTAAAGAGTGTTGACCGTTTAAAACTAAAACTTGTTCAGTCTTAAGGTGATTTTCCTAGCTAAAGGTAATATTTTGTTTTTCTGAGTCGGTAAATATTCGTTTAATAAAACTATCTAGTTCTGCTTTTTTTGCAGGTAAGCTAACACTCATTTGGCGCTCGTTATTACTGTAAATTATTAGCTCGTCATCCTTCGTCGTTATGCGTTCAATACTCTCAATTACTAACCAATCTGGACCGTGCTTTTTATCAAAAAAACCCATTAAACTAAAAAGTAATAAGTGTTGGGCGTCTCGCTGAATAAAATCCTCTAACCGGTTTCTTGATTTAAATAGAGGCGTTAGCCTATAAACGCTTGAGCAAAAAACAAATACCCATAAACCAAATAACGCTTTAAACCACATAAATTCTAAAAGCTCAGTGCTAATCATTAAAATAATAAGCACTAACCCTATTAACGATATAGCTATCGCTATTTTTTTATTTACAGCGTCCACAACTAATCCCTTTTAAGTCGCTTTTTTCTTCTGATGCTTTTTCTGTCGGCTCAGGCCAATCATTAAAAAAACGGTTAAATAACGGCTTTTCACCAAATACCACAATACCCATAAAACAATCATCATTTGTACTGCTAAAAATGATGAAAATCGATAATGGCTATGCGCGGCTTGAATACTTAACCATGTTAAATCAACGACAGCACATAAAATAAGAGGCCAGCGCATATGTCGCCATACTTTTGCTAACCTGTCGCTCGCACTGTGGGAGTCTCGCGGCCGACGTAAACAAAATAAAATAGTCGGTATTATTGCAATACTTCCAATTGCTATTGCGATAAAAAAATCATTTTTATTTTTAAAAAATAACGACATTAAATCCAGTTCAGGCCTGCGGCTTAAAGCCGCAATAACCCAAATAAAATAGCCACGTAAAAGCACCAGCAAACTTAAATGAAATGCTATAGGTGTACGGTAACTTCCGTACTTATCCCAGTATTCTGGCCCATATCGGCTCATTGTCGTTTTCCTAGCCATTATGCTTTTTAAGCAGCTCAATTAATTCATCTTCCGTGAGTATGTCGATACCTAAATCTTGCGCTTTAGTTAGTTTTGAACCTGCTTTTTCACCTGCGACTAACGCATCTGTTTTAGCCGATACGCTACCCGAGACTTTAGCACCTAATTGCTGCAAGCGAGCTTTAGCATCATTACGGTTAAGTGTATTAAGCGTGCCGGTAAGTACATATGTAAGTCCTGCGAGTGGTTGCTCTTCCTCAGAAGGCGCACTTAACGCTGGCCAATTTACGCCTTGCTCTATTAATGCGTTTACTACCGCTAAATTATGCTCTTCAGCAAAAAAACCGCGAACATGCGCTGCAACTATTTCACCGACATCACTTACCTGCGTTAAACTATCAATGCTGGCATTAATTACATTTTCAAGGGTTAAAAAGTGATTAGCTAAATTTTGTGCTGTTGCCTCACCTGCTTCGCGAATACCTAATGAATATAAAAACTTAGCAAGCGTAGTGCCTTTCGCCTCTTCAAGGGCTGTTACTAAATTTTTGGCTGACTTAGGTCCCATTCGTTCAAGTGACTCAAAGTGTCCTTGTTTTAAAATAAACAAATCAGCGGGTGTTTTTATAAGCTCTCTGTCTACCAGCTGATCAACAATTTTATCGCCAAGGCCGTCTATATCCAGCGCTTTGCGTGACGCAAAGTGTTTAATTGCTTGTTTGCGTTGTGCAGGACATACAAGCCCACCCGTACAACGAGCGACAGCTTCGCCTTCAACCTTTTCAACATGAGAGTCACAAATAGGACAAGTTACTGGAAATTCGATATCGCTGGCATCATCAGGGCGGCGCTCAAGTACAACTTGCGTTATTTGTGGGATTACATCTCCTGCGCGGCGAATAATAACTGTATCGCCTACTTTTACGCCTAAACGTGCAACTTCATCACTGTTATGAAGCGTTGCATTTGATACGGTAACGCCACCCACAAAAACAGGCTTCAAACGTGCAACAGGTGTAATGGCGCCAGTACGACCGACTTGAAAATCAACATCAAGTAATTGAGTTATTTCTTCTTGCGCCGGAAACTTATAAGCAATAGCCCAACGAGGAGCACGTGCTACAAAGCCTAAACGCTCTTGTAAGGCCTTTTGGTTTATTTTGATTACTACGCCATCAATTTCATATTTAAGCTCGCTACGGCGCGTTAAAATATCGCTGTAGTACTCAAGCGCGGCTTTTGGACCTTCAACTAATTTTGTTTCTGGGCACAGTGGCAACCCCCAATCAGTCAGCTTTTCTAGTTGCTGATAGTGATCTTCAGGAATGCTGCCATCAGCAACAAGTCCAGTACTGTAAGCATAAAACATCAATGGGCGTTTAGCGGTAATTTTAGAGTCGAGTTGGCGTAAGCTACCTGCCGCTGCGTTACGCGGATTAACGAATACTTTTTCTCCACGTTTTTGCGCTTCCGAATTTAGTTTGTCAAAGCCGGCGCTGTTCATAAATACTTCGCCGCGCACTTCAAGCTCTTTTGGGTAATCACCACGTAACTTAAGCGGTACATTACGAATAGTTTTAACATTTTGAGTAATGTTTTCACCGGTAAAGCCATCACCCCGCGTAGCCGCTTGTACAAGCACACCATCACGATAAATAATTGATACGGCTAATCCATCAAGTTTTGGCTCACAACAAAAAGTAAGCTCATCAGTACTCATTAAGCGCTCTTTTATACGACGATTAAACGCAGTGAATTCTTCTTCACTAAACGCGTTATCAAGCGATAACATGGGTACTTGGTGCGCTACTTGCTCAAATTTACTCAGTGCGGCACCGCCTACTTTTTGTGTCGGAGAGTCGGCGGTTAAAAATTCAGGGTGCTGCATCTCTAGTGCGCTTAATTCGCGTAATAACCTATCGTATTCAGAATCAGGAATACTGGGGGTGTCGAGCACATAATAATTATAGTTGTGTTGCTCTAATGTAGTACGAAGATGATTAACTTGCTCACTAATGCTGCTAGACATTTAAACCTCAATAAACATAAAAAAAGCCACTTTGACGATTCACCGTCCAGTGGCTTATAAAAATATAATGTATGCGTTATTTACGCTGAAAAAGAACGAACCTGTTCAACATATTGCCTGATGCGCTCTACTGTCATTTCATTTCGCTCTGCATCTAAAATTTGCGCACCAAACTCGTCAGCTAACTTTTTAGCTGCACTGTGCAACATGTTAAATGCAGCTAGGCCGTCACCGTCGCACGGCAATGTCATAAATAAGCTAACCCCTGCGGTACTAAACTGTTCCATATTATCAATATCAAACGTACCTGGGTTGTACATATTTACTAATCTAAATAATACAGGGCCTTGGCCTGCCGGATCTAAGTGGCGATTAAAAAAGCCTTCCTCAGAATATTTAAAACCTAACGTGTTAACGGCTGGTAATAATTTACTGCCCTGCATGCTAAGCCCTTCTGGCATTTGAATATGCACAATAACAAAGTCAGGCATTTGCGCAGATGATTTTTCATCATTTTGCTCTTTTGCTTCTAGGTCATCTTCAATGGGCACTTCTGGTACGCTTGTATCAATTTGCGGCTCATTCTCATCAAAGTTAAGCTCACCGAATTGTGGTTCATCACGTTCTTCTATCACAGGCTCTTTTAGCTCTGCCTCTGTAGGAAATGATTTAGATGAAGCTGGTGCACTTTCTTGCAATGGTTCAACCCGTTCGTTATTTAACACTTCTGGGCGGTCTTTTTTCTAACAGACCACAATCCATGTATTAATAAACCACCAATGACAACTACACTGATAATGATTAAAACCCATCTTAATTGTTCGGCCATCCCCTCACCTTTTCTTATTTGATATGCCTAAAGCCTGTATATTAATTGAAACTAATATACTTGTTATAAAAATTTATACATGTGCAAGTTGCACTGCTTGTTCTATATCTACAGCAACCATACGCGATACGCCTGGTTCTGCCATAGTTACACCTGTTAATCTACCCGCCATTTCCATCGCAATCTTATTATGGCTAATATAAATAAACTGTACTGATTGTGACATTTCTTCAACCAAACGGCAAAAGCGAACAACATTAGCATCATCTAATGGTGCATCTACTTCGTCCAGCATACAAAATGGGGCTGGATTGAGCCTGAATATAGAAAACACTAATGATAATGCGGTCAGCGCTTTTTCTCCACCACTTAACAAGTGAATTGTTGAATTTTTCTTACCCGGTGGTCGTGCCATTATACTAACACCACTTTCGAGTAAATCGTCACTGGTTAATTCTAAATACGCACTGCCACCACCAAAAACTTTAGGAAATAGCTCAGCAAAGTCTTCGTTAACTTGATCGAACGTCGCTTTAAAGCGTGTTTTGGTCTCAATATCAATTTTACGAATAGCACCTTCAAGGGTATTTAACGCTTTTGTTAAATCATCTAATTGATTATCAAGATAATCACTACGAGCTTTGGCTAAATCAAACTCTTCTATTGCCGCTAAGTTTACTGCACCTAATTTATCTAACTGATTAGTAAATCCGGTTAACTGATTTTGCGCTGCGCTCAAATTTAATGAATCTGGTAATTCATCAAGTATCGCTTTTAAGCTTTGTTTTAATTCTTCTAATGGTTCAAGCGCAGCTTGTGCTTTTATCAGTAAGCTTTGCTCTTCAATTGTTAGCTTTTGGTGCTGCTGTTGCAAGCCCACCAGCTCACCTTGTGAATTTTTAAGGCTTACTTGCTTAGTGTTTAAGCTTTCTTTGGCCTGAGCTAATTCTTTTTGTAGCAATACTAATGCCTGCTCACCTTTTTGATGCTGTGCTAAGAGCTGCGTAATTTTATCGCTAAGTTCTTGCTCTGGTATCAGCAGCTCTTCTATTTCACTAAGTAGTTCTTGCGCACCTTCTGATGCACTAACGTGCTCTTGCTCTGCATGGCTCAATTTGGTTTGGCTTAACTGCCATTCACTGCGTGCCTTTTGCTCTGATAGCGTTGCCTTATGTGCTTGTGTTTTATATTGCTCAAGCATGCTTAATGCTTCGCTATAACTGTTATCACTTTGTGAGCGCAAGCTATTTGCAGCGTCTACTTCATCCGCTAAGTTGAGTTGCTGCTCATTTAACACTTCAAATTGCTCTGTTTGCTCACCAAGCACGGTATTTAATTGTAAAAGCGCAGTGGTTAATTGCTGTTTTTGTTGTTGTAGCTTTTCTAGTTGTAACTTAAATTGTGCTACTTGCTGCACAAACATGTCGCTGCGCGTACTGGCTACCGCTATATTTTGCGCAAGCTCATGTATCGCTTCTTTTAGCTCGCTTTGTTTGTTAATTAACTTTACTTGCTCGTCTGTATGTTCATCACGAGTGCGTGTTACTTGTTGTAACTCTTCCTCGGTATTATTTAATTGCTGAGCTTTATCCTGCAATTGCTTATGCTTTAAAAGCAATGAGTTTTCTGCATTACATTCTGCACTTACATGCCAATTACGACCATATAGAGCACCGTTTTTATCCATAACAGCTGTATAAAAACTATCTTTTAGTATTGCTAAATCACCGCTCTTGCTATAAGCAATACGTGCTAAATGCTCTGGATAAACACCGCTTGTTATGAATGCAGCTAAGCTATTTGTTGGCATGCGTTTATTACTATTTGGCCACACACTGTTATCAGCTTGCTGCTCACTTACATTTAAATGCTCTAAAGATTTAAGTGCTTGCTCTATTAGAAGCTCAAAGCCCTCTTTAACACTTAGCTGATTAAACAAACCATTAGTACGTACACTTTCCTCATCAAGCCCTAATGTACTTTTAAGCCCAGTTATACTGGCTTTTAACTCGTTTATTGTTTGAGTAAGCGTCGAATATTGCTTTTGTGAGTTATTAACAAGCTCATTTTGCACTTCAAGCTTAGCGCTACAGTGCGTATGTGCTGTTTGTTTAGCGGCAAGTTCTTGAGTTAATGTTTGTGTTTGCTGTGTTTGCTGCGTTAATTGCTGCTCTACATCACTACTTTGTAGCTCGCTAAGCTGAACAGTTAACTGATCAATTTGCTCGTTAACATGATCAATTTGCTGCTGAGTTTGTTTAATGTGACTACCATGTAGTTGCACATTATTATTAAGTTGTTGCTGTTGCTCACACAAAGCTTGCCAATGAGTATGGTGGCGCTGCTTAAGTGCTAATAATTCCTCAAGTTCATGCGTTAACCCACTTACTTGCTCTTCACATATTAAGGCATTTTCACTTGCCTCTTGCAGGGTTTCATTTAGTTGCTCGCACGCAATTTGCTGCTGCGCTTTAACTTCAAGGCTATGTGTTTGGCGTTGCTGTAATTTAATTAAATTTTGCTTAAGCGTTTGAGTTTGTTGTTTTACGTTTATTTGTTGTTGCTCAGCGCGAGTAAGCTCGGTGTGTATTACATGTTGTTGATGCTGGGCATCGCTTAGTTTATCTTGCTGGGCTTGTACTTGCCCTTCTAGGCTTGCAAGTACATCGTCATGCCCTGAGTTAGCGGTTTTAAAAAACGAAATTTGATCATTAAGTTTTTTAATTTGGGCACTTTTTTCAAGTTGCTGCTGATGTAACTTTTGCCATTTTAAAACCGCAATTTGCCCTTTTAGCATGCGTTCTTGTGCTTTTAATTCGCGGTATTTTTTTGCATCAACCGACTGCACAGCCAATTTATCGAGCTGGCTTTGTAGTTCTTTACGCACATCTAACAAGCGTTCAAGATTTTCGCGAGTGCTTTTAATACGAGTTTGTGTTTCGCGGCGACGCTCTTTGTATTTAGAAACGCCAGCGGCTTCTTCTAAAAATACGCGCAGCTCTTGTGGTTTACTCTCTATTAAGCGCGAGATCATCCCTTGCTCAATAATTGCGTAACTACGTGGACCAAGACCGGTGCCTAAAAATATATCGGTAATATCGCGCTTACGGCATTTACTGCCATTTAAAAAATACAGTGACTGTCCGTCGCGCGTTACTAAACGCTTAATAGCAATTTGGTTTCGATCGGCAAATGTGTTTGAAGGACTTCCTTTATCGTTATCAAAAACAAGCTCTACAGAGGCTTGTGATATGGCTTTACGATTAGTTGAGCCATTAAAAATAACGTCGGTCATGGCGTCGCCACGCAGATTTTTAGCAGAGCTTTCACCTAGCACCCATCGTACTGCATCAATAACGTTAGATTTGCCACAGCCATTGGGGCCAACAACACACGTCATTTGATCAGGAAATGGAATTTTAGTGGGCTCTACAAACGATTTAAAGCCCGCTAATTTAATAGTGCTTAAGCGCATCTTATTGTTATTACCGATTATTATTGTTATTGATTACAAACAATTTAACTCATTAACAGTTAAATTGTTAAGCTTGTCGTTTAAAATTATCTAAAATAATACCGGTCGCCATTGCCACATTAAGCGACTCTGCACCGCCAAAAGCGGGAATGGTGATTTTATCGGTCACTAACTTTGCACATGTCTCGCGTATTCCATGCGACTCACTGCCCATTAGTAAAACGCCTGAGCCCGTAAATTGGGTTTTATGCACGCTTTGCCCATCTAAAAAAGCACCGTAAACAGGTAAATTTAAAGACTGTAAGTAATCAGGTAAATCTACTTGGCTTACCGATACCCTTACAAACGAGCCCATTGTAGCGCTAATTGTTTTAGGGTTGTAAGGGTCTGCGCTGTCGGTGCTAGTTACTATATGTTTAATACCGTACCAATCAGCTACTCTAATTATTGTGCCTAAGTTACCGGGGTCTGATACGCCATCAAGTGCGAGTATTAAGCCGCTTGCTTGTGGTAAAGCTGCCCTTGGCATATCAACAATAGCAATGGCTGCATTATTGCTAACTAGCGTGCTGGCTTTGGTGAGGACTTCTTCATCAGCTTCAATAAAATTAGCGTGCTGATACTTACCTTGGTACGCATTTATAAATTCGTTTGTAGCAAAAATATTAACCACATTTAATGGGCTGTTTAATAACTCAAGTACGTTTTTCTCACCCTGTACAAGGTATTGATTATATTGCTTTCGGTACTTTTTTTGGCCAAGTTGGCGAATAAGTTTGAGTTGGTTTTTTGAAATCATAACAGCCCCATAAAATTATCCAGCAAGTATAACAGATTTAGCTATAACATCTGAACTCGAAAAGCAGCGAATGGGCCTAATTTATCTTACTCGCACTTCTTTCAAAGGTCAGATTAATGCGAATAAACATGCCTTTTACCGCTTCTAATTGATTTGAATCGTCAACCGTCTGAGCCAATTCCTCATAAAGATTATCTGACGCTTGCTTAAACTTATTATTAAACTTGCCCTTGGTTGCCAACATAAATGCATCGGCTAATGTACGCTGCCACTCATTTAAATACTTTAGCTTTGTATTACCAGCCAAATTTTCACAAATTGAGTTTAATCGAACCGACGAATGCCCTAGGTTTAGAGCGGTTAGTGCAAGGTCTGTAATAACGCGTGAGTGTGAACCTTGATCGTAATTAGTTAAGCGTATTAACCTATCGGCCATGCGGCGGTTATACCAAATACTTGGGGTTGGATGGTTATTTATTTCGAGTAAATCTTTATAAGTAGCCTTAAAAACACGATGAACAAGTAATTGTACACTCGGACCTGTAAATAACTGAAAAATCCAAAATAAAATACTCACCCCCGCAAAAATTGCCATTGCAGAGCTAAGTGTGTAATCGATTGAAAACGCAAGGCTCATATCGGTACTGGGTCTTACCAAAATCGTAAATGGGATACAAAACCCCAAGCCATATGGCAATGTTTGTTGATCAGCTAGCAGCAGTAAACCCAGAAAATAAGGCCCTGCTAATACAAGTAGTAATATTTCTAATTGCCCACCACTTTGTGATAATAAATTGAGTGCGTAAAAAATAGTTACAATAGCAGCAACCACCACGCCTACCAATAAACGCTTTATTACCACCTGTAAAATAGCTAACGGTATTCTCGCCAACATTATCGAAAATATGACCGGTAAAATCATAATTAATAATGCAGCAGAAGAGCCTGTATTAATCCAAATAAATGCGCCGATAGAAAACACCAAAGCAGTTCTAAATCCAACAATTATGCCAGCTAATGGGTCGCGATATGTAAGCATACTGGGTGCATTTAATAATGTTTTATCGCGTTGTTCTAAAGCTCTGTATGCGCGTAGTAAAATTGTTAAGTCGGCTGCTACTTCTAAGCTCACATTGAGCATGTGAGATTCAAATGGCGAATCACACACCGTATTTGCTCTATAGTCGGTTAGCTCTTTACGCAGCGTTTTAACTTGTTCGGCGCAGTAATCAAAATCGTCAGATTCTTTAATTTGCGCGAATACGTGTTTAAGTTTACTTATTAATTTGTTTAATGTGGGAGTAATAAGGTCTGCGTGGTTTCGTTGCAGGCGACCAATTATTTGAATTGAAGCCAGTAAAGAAAGTACTTTTTGCGACAACTGATTTGCAGCACGCGAGCGCCCTGGACCTTTTGGTCCTTCGTACCTTACTGCGCTGGAATCTTCGTTTATTGAGCCCAATGTTGCCATAATGCCATCTATTTGCTGATGGCGATTTTCGTGCGAGCCCTTAGAATCAAGCTCAATAACTAAATAATGTAACGTTTGATTTATAACTGACCGTGCTTGTACTTGCAGTAAATGTTTAACTTTTACAGGCCAGAATAAATGGCTCACAAGCCCAGCACATACAGAACCTATTATTATTTCGCTTACTCGCGCTTGTGCAATATCAAATATACTTTGGCTGCTCACCATTGCCGGAGTAACCATGACTAAAAGTACAATAATGGCGGCTGTTACACCGGCCATAGCAAACGCATACACAAAGTTTGCTTGGCGTACCATTGCCGATAACGCAGAGTTTACTCCCAACCACAATGCCAGTGCACCGAGCGCTAAATAAGGGTAGAGGATTAGCTGAGTTAAAAGCAATATGCCAAATAAACCACCCACTATGGTGCCTATTATTTGGCAAATTGCTTTTTCAATAACCAATCCGCTTTGCGGGCGTAATTGCAAAAATATAGCCGAGACTAACGCCCAATAAGGCCTTTCAAGATTAAGCGACATAGCAATAGTCAGCGCCATCACCATGGCTATAACGCCCTTAGTCGCAAAAATAATTGCCTGTTTTTTAGGAAAAAACAAATTTTGTAATACAACGCCCACTGTATTCCCCTTAGCGCGTAGCGAGATGTATAGTGGCGGTCATTCCTGCGCTAAGCTGTGTATTTTCGGGCAATGAATCTAACTTAATATCAACAGGTATACGCTGTGATAAACGTACCCAATTAAATGTTTGTTGCACTTGCGGTAAAAGTTGTCCGTTACTTTGTGTATTCGTATTTGCAATTGCTTTACCTACACTCACTACATGCCCTGTTAATTGCTTACCACCACTTAAAAGGGCTATTTGAGCTTTTTGTTCAGGATAAATAAGCGGTATTTTACTCTCTTCAAAGTAACCCGTTACATAAAATGAATCTGACTGAACAATAGCAAACACAGGTGTGCCTTGAGCTACATAGTTGCCTTGGCGTAAATTCAGATTAATTATTTGCCCCGATGCAGGTGCAAGTACTTGTGTTCTATCAACATTTAACTGCGCAATTGTTTGCTCTGTCTTAGCTAAGTTATAATTTGCTTCAGCAATTTTAGTATTAATACGAGTTGATTCTAGCGTTTCTTCACTAATTGCCTGTTGAGTGTTTAGCTCAACACGTCTTTCGTATTTGTGCTTGGCAAGTTCCCATGTATATAGCGCATTTTCTGTATTGGCTTTACTTTTATCAAGCGCTGCTTGATAACGCTTTTTATCAACATTAAAAAGTACTTCGCCTTTTTGTACGTTTTGACCATCTTTAATATTTAAAACAGTTACCCAGCCCGACACGTCTGGAGCAACCGTGACAATATCGGCTCGAATACGCCCATCACGCGTCCAAGGAGTATGCATGTAGTCAGTCCATACCCAACGCCCAGCAAAAACCGCAGCTATAACAACCAAGATAGTAAAAGTAATACGCAGATATTTAATCATTCAATTTATCTTCCACTTAGTAATACCAATCCGCAATAATACTTGAGCAATTTGAGGGCTTAAACCAGACGCTAACTGTGTTAAAAATTTCTGATATAGAACAACTAAATAACGAAATTTTTGCCTTGTTATCGACACGGTTTTCTTACCTCAAAATAGCTCACTTAATTAAGCAAATTGGTATAAATAGACGGCCAGTGCCAAGTAACAAACAAATAGTGACACTTCAAACCAAGCCACTTTCCAAATACGGTCATGCCAATCTAATTGATGCAAAACAAAACGAGTCAACGCCGTTAAAATAAATGCAATTGGGAAGTAAACAATCAGCGGACTAAATTCTAATCCCCCTAACACGACTGCTTGAAACATAATAAATATCCTAATGTTATTTAAAGCGGTGATAAAAGCTGTAAAACCTAAATAAATTTACATCCCCACTACTATTACAGTCTATTATTTTGGCATATAAATCAATTGCGTTTATTGTACGTAGGTGTGCTTAATACATAATTAATGCCATTACATTTAAGCAGCATTAACTATGTATAGTAGCTAAATCGCATATTAAAAAGCTAAATACCTTAGTTGCTAGCTAAATAGGCAAATCAACGAGATTTATTTATAAAAAGTAGTGGATTAACTTAACTAAATACCTAAAAAACGTTTATTTGCAGCTACTTATAGGGAACTTAAATAATTATAAATATTGAATATTGCGCTAAAAATAGGTAAATTAACAAAAAAATATGGACATAATTTTAATGGAATCAATACACCCTACCCTCTCTGAAACAAGCCCACCAATAAATGAGCCTGCTGAACCAATTTTTAGCGGAAAAGTGCAATTTAGTGGTAAAGGCGGTGAGTTTTTTGGAATTTGGATTGTAAATATATTACTTAGCGTTATTACGCTTGGCATATATTCAGCGTGGGCTAAAGTACGTACGCATCGCTATTTTTACGGCCACACTCGTATAGATGGTCATAGCTTTGACTACCTAGCAACACCAATACAAATTTTAAAAGGTCGGATTTTAGCGGTTGTTGTATTTTTTATTTATACATTTTCTATTAGCTTTATGCCTATTTTAGGCCTGTTTATTGCTCTTGGTTTTATCTTTTTAATGCCATGGATTATTAACCAAGGTTTACGTTTTAATCTGCGTATGACGCGCCATCGTAATGTTCGTTTTGCTTTTAAAGGCAATTACGGCGAAGCCTTTATTAACTTTATACTTTTGCCTATCGCCAGCATATTTACACTTTATTTATTAATGCCTTATGTTATAAAACGTATTGATAGCTATATCCATAGCAATATTAGTTACGGTGACAAACCACTTACTGTAAACCTAAAAGGCGAAACCTATTACCTAACAGCGCTTATTTGTTTTGTAGTGAGCTCTATCACCATGGTGCTCTTTATGGGAATTTTAGGGTTATTTGGCCTCAACTTAGTAGATGTTGAAAATCAACAAAATTTAGAAAACTCCGCTGCTATGGTTATGCTTCCTATCTTTATGATGATTGCCTATGTACTAATGATTGCCATTGTTTCTGCTGTATGGCACGCCGCTATTAGAAATCACATTTTTGATAACAGCCATTTTGAAGGCGTTGCCACATTTAAATCAGAGCTAAAACCAATTCCTTTCGCTGTTTTACTATTAACTAATATGTTGGCTATCGTATTTTCGCTAGGCCTAGCATACCCATGGACAAAAGTACGTACATCAAAAATGCTCGCTGATGTAACTAACGTCACTATTTATCCTGGTGCATTAAACCTAATCGATACCGCGCAAGAACAGCAATCATCATTTGCTGAAGAAGCTGCAAACGTATTTGATATTGACCTTTCTCTAACTTAAGAGCTCACTATGCATGTAAAGGGACATTTTTTCCCCATCGCATCGAGTAACTATCAAGTGTGTGTTGCAACTATTAGCGACACACACATTGACGTTATTAACGATGAACACGTTATAGCTCGCCACGCAATCTCAAGTCTAAAATTAAGTTCGGGAATGGCAGGACTTGCCGACGAACTAAACTTTGAAGATGGCAGTCGTTTTATTCCTCAAGATGTAAATTACAGATGGCCATTTAAAGCAAATAACCATCACGTAATGGAACGCCTTGAAAAAAGTAAATGGGCAATTTTAGCCGCAGTCATATTTACACCACTTTTTATGTGGTTAGTACTTTATAAAGCCGTACCCGCCATTGCTGTTTACAGTGTTGATACCCTGCCACGTAATGTTGTAGAACAAATGGGGGAGCAAAGCTTTACACTAATTAAAAAGATTGCGCTTGACCCAAGTGAGCTGCCCGCAGAGCAGCAAGCTAAAGTACAAGCACATTTTACAAGTATGCTTAATGCGTTATCGCTTGATCAATCGGTTTATAGATTATCGTTTTATAAATCAGACAGCTTTGGTGCTAACGCGTTTGCACTACCCCATGGCCGTATCGTGGTCACCGATGATTTAGCAAATTTACTTGCCGATAAACCCAATGCACTAAAAGCGGTATTGCTACACGAAATGGGCCATGTAGTCCACCAGCATAGCGTACGCATTACAGCACAATCTGCCGCAAGTACTATTGTGTTAGCGGTTGTATTTGGTGATTTAGAGGGGGTTGCCGAAGTAGCGTTAGGTACAGGTGCATCGTTTGCTCAGCAAGGGTTTTCACGAGATATGGAACGCGAGGCAGATACCTTTGCACTCATTCAATTAGAGTCGCTTGGGTATTCGAGTAATGACTTTGCTGATGCAATAGAGGCCCTACAAGAAAGCCATACCAGCGAAAACGAGCACCTCGAAAAAGTAAATGACTTTTTAGAGTACTTATCTAGCCACCCAAGTGCACAAGAGCGTATTGACAATGCTAGGAAATAATCGCGGTTATATTCAACTTGCTCGCTACATAGTGAGTTTAAGTTGGATATATCATGGCTTTTTCCCAAAGCTTTATCACGTAGCACCACTTGAAAAATTAATGACTGGCAGTGCTGGTTTTTCAGCCGAAGTGTCTGATTTAATTACACGTTCAGCGGGAGTCGGCGAAATTATATTTGGCTTGTGTTTATTTGTGTTTTATAAACATAAGCACCTAGTAGCTTTAAATATATTGGCGCTTATGGGGCTTTTACTTGCTGTAGTTGTAATGCAGCCACAATTACTTATTGAAGCATTTAATCCTGTTACTACTAACCTGCCTCTTATTGGGCTAAGCGTTATTTGGTTAAAAGAAATTAAGCAGTTGAATAATCGATATATCTAAATAGAAAAGGGTATGCAAATGCATACCCTTTTTTGTAGTACTTAAATTATAGAATTAGTACTTATTTTTATGCGTCCACAAATGCAGTAATTCGCTCGCAATGGTTGCTGCGGCAATTGCGGTAAGCTCGCTTTGGTCGTACGAAGGTGATACTTCTACCACATCCATACCTACCATGTTTATGCCTTTTAGCGCACGCAGTACTTTAAGTACTTTATCTGACGTTAAACCACCACACACAGGAGTGCCTGTACCAGGCGCAAACGCAGGGTCTAAACAATCTATATCAAACGTTAAGTAAACAGGTAGGTCTCCTACTCGCTCAAGTATTTGCGCTGCAATATCATTAGCATGTAAATCGTTGGCTTGCATTGCATCAATCACAGCAAACTCATGTTTACTTTGATCAAAGTCGGTACGAATACCTATTTGTATACTGTGCTCAACATCAATCAGCCCTTCCATTGGTGCATGATAAAACATAGTGCCGTGATCAAATCGCGAGCCATTGCTATAAGTATCGGTGTGCGCATCAAAATGCACTAACGCCATTTTGCCATGTATTTTTGCATGAGCACGTAATAGCGGAAGCGTTACAAAGTGATCGCCCCCTAAACCTAATAGTGTTTTACCTTGGCGAAGTATTTGATCAGCAGCCATTTCTAGTTGCGCAGTAAAATACTCAGGATCCCCGACAGGGTAAGTAAAGTCCCCTGCGTCTGCCACTTTTAAGCGCTCAAACAACGGGAAAGTCCACGGGTATTTAGTGCCTTCCCATGCTAAATGAACCGATGCACGACGAATTGCATCAGGGCCTAAGCGCGCACCAGGGCGGCCCGAGGTCGCTAAATCAAATGGTAAGCCTAAAACCACTACGTCTGCATCAATTGCATTAATGTTTTGCACCATAGGACGACGTAAAAACGTCATCCCATTTGAGTACAATGAGTGATCTGCGTGACCAAACAAAGTTGACATTGCTTATAACTCTTCTAAATAAGTGTAGCCATCAAGGCCTCTTTGCAACTCGTCTAAAACGCTTTGCTGTTCGTGTTTTTCAATTTTAGTGCTTACTAACTGCTCGTATGATTGCTGAAAACTTTCAACATCTAAATGTACATAGCGCATCATATCGGCAACAGTGTCACCCTGGTTTATCTCGGTAATACTTGCAACGCCTTGCTCATCCATATTAACAATTGCGCTGTGCGTATCGCCAAACAAGTTATGCATGTCACCTAAAATTTCTTGATAAGCACCCACCAAGAAAAAGCCCATTAAATAAGGTTTATCGGCACTAAACTCTGGCACTGGTAGTGTGCTTTCAATACCTTGTCCATCTACGTAATGCTCAAGTGCACCGTCTGAATCACAGGTTATATCAAGTAATACGGCACGTTTTTTTGGCGCTTCAGTTAAGCCACTTAATGGCAATATCGGAAACACTTGATCAATGCCCCATGCATCTGGAAGCGATTGAAATAACGAGAAGTTTACAAAAAACTTATCGGCTAAACGTACGTTTAACTCGTCAATAATAGGACGATGAAAACGGTTTTTATTATCCATGTGTTTGTTAAGTTCATAACAAATACGAATATTAATTTGTTCAGCCCACGCACGCTGCGCTAAGTCTAATAAACCGAGTGCAAATTGGTTATGCGCTTCAGCTAAGTCACCTTGGCTGTCGTGATAAATTTCAATTAATGCACGGTCATCCGTTAAATCAGTTAATTGTACAAACGATGCCCACATGTTTTTTAATAACAGGGGTGCATCTGCCGCTGGCGCTACTAACTCTTCTGGTGTGTAACTTTCAGTACCAATAACATTGGAAATAAGCACAGCATGATGCGCTGTAAGCGCACGACCCGACTCAGAAATAATAGTCGGCATTGGTTGCTCATATTGCTTACATGTATCACCAATGGTGTACACAATGTTATTTGCATATTCAGCTAAGCTGTAATTCATAGAGTTATGCGACTGGCTACGTGTGCCGTCATAATCAACAGCCAAACCGCCACCTACATCAAGGCAATCAATTTCTGCGCCTAATTTACGTAGCTCACAGTAAAAACGCGCCGCTTCGCTTACACCTAAACGTACGTCACGAATGTTCGCCATTTGTGACCCTAAGTGAAAATGTACTAGCTGCAATAAATCAAGCTGGTTTGCGCCTTTTAAACGATTAACTACATGTAAAACTTGCGATGCAGATAAACCAAATTTTGATTTTTCGCCGCCACTCGCTTGCCACTTACCTTTACCTTGCGACGCTAAACGCACACGAATACCAATGCGTGGTTTTACGTTAAGCTCTTTTGCTTGGCTAAGCACCATGTCTAGTTCAGAAAGCTTTTCAAGTACGATATACACTTTATGACCTAGCTTTTCGCCAATAAGTGCTAAACGTACGTATTCTTTATCTTTGTAGCCATTACATACAATAACCGCGCTGGTTTTTTCAGCCAGTGCTAGTACCGTTAGTAATTCAGGCTTACTGCCGGCTTCTAAACCAAGTTGCTTTTTTTCTACTTGTGCTTGGCTTGCTACTATTTCTTCAACCACTTCACGTTGTTGGTTTACTTTTATTGGGTAAACTAATAGGTAGTCTTTAGGGTAACCATAGTTTTCAATCGCAGTATTAAATGCGCCGCATAAGCTGTGTACACGATGGTGTAAAATTTGCGGAAAGCGAACTAAAGCAGGTAAGCTTAAACCTTTATCTTGTAGTTGCTTTGCGATATCTGTTAGTGCAATGGTTTGCTCTGGGGCATGAGCCTTGGGCGCAACATACACATCACCTTGATCATTAATACCAAAAAAACCTTGGCTCCAATGACGAACATTGTAGCTCGTACGAGCTTGTTCTAGTGATGTTGTCTCTTTCATTTATCTTTCTCTTTTATTTAATTAATGCCGACTCGGCTAGTGCCGCGCATTAAAAGAAAAATAGAGATTTAAGTCCAACAAGTATTTTTACTCGTAACGAGTGATTTTTAATGTTGATAAAACGACCAATCACGTATTGCTCGCTAGCGTATATAAAATAGGACTTTGATGATTATTAAAGATAAGAAAAGCTGTAAAAAATGGCTGTTTTTAAATGACTCATTATAAATTTTATTAGCAAAAATGAGTTAGCTCATTCACTAAAATTAATCTTGAGTTACTTTTTTATAGAATTTACTTTTGATGGATTAGAGCAAGGCATTCTCAACACCTCAATTACTTACAGTTTAGCCAACGTGTTGTGACCAAGTAATACCCATGTATTTTTAAATTAAATATAATTTGCACTTCTAAAACGCTCAGCATAACATCCACCAGCTTCAATAGTTGCTTGGCGCATATGTAGCGTTAGGTACTACCTGTCGTATTGAAGTTGTTATAATTTTATTGGCAGTTTGAAAATAATCGAGGTAGGACTTTAAACAACACTAGGGTGTGTTTATCTTTGGAGGTAGAAATTGCAACTGTGCATTTGGTTTTTAGCCAATGCAGGGCCTATATGTGTTTCCCCCTATAAATAGGCGCTTTTTATTTATTGAGTATGAGCCAGCTATGCACTTTTTGGTGCGAACATAATTATAGCCATACCTAGCAGTGCAACTAAACCACCAATAATATCCCACATAGTAAGCTTTACGCCATCAACAACCCATAACCATAATAGCGCAACACAAATATATACGCCGCCATAAGCTGCATACACGCGCCCGGCTGCAGTAGGATGTAAAGATAGCAACCATGCAAATAGTGCCAAACTTAAAGCCGCAGGAATTAAAAGTAAAATGCTTTTATCTTGCTTAAGCCAAAGGTAAGGCAAATAACAACCCACTATTTCTGCTAAGGCTGTAATAGTAAAAAGTGCGATTGTTTTTAGTTCAAACATAATGCTCCACGCTAAGATAACAAGCATAACAATCTATATAAATTGTTATGCTTAGTATTCGTTATGAATCTGCGTTGTTATTCACTAAGCGCCATGGTGGCAAGTTTCATTGTGCTTTCAAACGACTTAGTGCCCGCTATAAATAAGCCATTGTGGCAGAACACAGCGTCATCAATACCGGTTTCATCTACAAACGCTTGATCAGATAAACCTGACCATGCTTTAGGAAGGGGCTTTCTATCTTCAAACGAGCCAGGCTCAACGGGTACTGTTTGTAATATCCATTGCCCAGAATGCGATGGGTAAACCATGTATAGCGCATCGCTTGATAAAATATGCACTGTTTTTTTCCACGGTGTGTATTTTTCAAGCACTATAACTCTGGCATCTTCTGCATTTTCAATTGCTTTAGCAACAATCGCTTTTGCATTTACACTACCGTGAGCTGAGGCGATAAAACGAATGAGCATGCGAGCTGCAAATTCAACAGCTTCATCAAAACAGGTATCAAAGTTACTTTCTTCTTCCCACGTAGGGTTAAACATTGAGATTGTTTGGCTCAAACTTATTCCTTTTGATACACCTTCAACATGACCACAATCAATGGCATCAATGGTTGAAACTAAGCCTGAATCCACTCTATCAGCCACGGCTTGGTTATCATCACACAGCGCTAAGCCATATTTTTTCCACACTAAACCAAACGACGAAAAAGGAATGCCATTTTCTCGCTCGCCTGCACCACCGCGTTGGTGATGATCAAAGCGATTAGTTTCAGGATCGTATTCGCCACCTACATCAATTACAAAGTCGGCACTCTCTATAAGCGCTTTATCGCGAGTACGTACCAGTTTAAACGTTGGCAAAACATGTTTAAGTACCGCAATACTAAAAACGTCATCTGCATGAAAATTACCATTGTGGGTTACTACTGTTATGTCTGTCATTGGTTTAGTGTCATTTTTAGAAAGGATAAGAAAGTCTCGCTATTTAAACGTTATGGTTTGAAGTATTTTAAGGAGCATAGTAAATGACGGATTTTATACGATTATAGCCAACAAAAACAGTATTCTGCTTTTGTTAATTTTAAGAGGGCATTTTTGAAATGATCTTTAACAGACAATATATAATAGTACTAATGAACTTTGGGTATATTTGAAAGTAGCAATTCATTATAGTTTAATTTATACGCTATAAAAAACTATAATTAATAGCTACTTAAATAATTTAGTGTGGTCACTTAGAGTGAAGCTGTTAACCTTTATGCGCTTTGTTACTGGCTTAGGCCTAACTCCATAAATACACTTTGTGGATTCTCGAGGTAAGGCCCAAAACTAGCACATCGTTTGAAACCAAGATTTTCATATAGCTTAATCGATTGAATTTGCTTTGGCCCTGTTTCTAGCCTGATCAGTGGGATTTTCTCCTCACCTGCGTGATGTAAAAGTATCTGCATAATACGCCTAGATAACCCTTTACCACGATAACTAGGGCTTACATAAAGCCGTCTAATTTCACCATAGGGCGTTTTATCAAACTGCTTTACAATAGCGCCACACGCAATAATACCATCATCATTCTTTAAACCAATCGCATACACACTTGGCTCATTTAGTTCATTTAACGTAAGAGACTGTGCAGTGGCAACTGGATATAGAGAGTTTATTAGTCGGTCGATATCAGAAAAAACATTAATCACATCCTGGTCATTCGGTTTTAAATCAACTAACTGCATAGAACATCTCAATTTATATTAAAAATATGTGTTGGCAAACTATACCGAATTGTAAAAAATGAACAACCTCGTTCTACTTATTTAAACGTTTAAATAAACCCAGTAATTTACGCGAATAAAGAATGCCCTCATTATTAAATGCAATTACTTGCTAAATTCAGTGTAGGCCTCTAAAAATAGCATATGCTACCAGCTCAATCATTTTATTTAATTTGGTCGATGCAAAAAATTTTAATAACAGAAAAGTCATATTTCGTATTCACTTTAATGGGGTCAGCGAATAGTCAAAGTATTTTCTATGTTCTTTTCCAGCTAAATTAGAGTTAATTTTATTTGGGTGTTTATATTCTTTCCAGTTGGCGACTTGACGTCCTATATTTAATTTAGGGAAACAGGTATTTCCTTGTATCTCCACGCCTAAAAACTGTTTTAGTTTTAACAAACTATCAGGTTCACTAATATCTATTGCTAAAAAATTGTCACTATTTTTGAAATACGAAAAAACAGCTTGTTCATGCTTTAAATAACAACCAGCTAGCGCTCTCGATGATAAGGGTAATACATCAGAGAACGTACGATGAAAACTACGCTTTAAAATAGGATTAAACTTACCTGTATTTAAATCTAAATGAGGCGCCATTTTTTCGAGCAACATAGTAATTGAAGGCACCCATTTGTTTAGCTCTCGACTTAAGTATATAAATTTAGCATTTGGGAATAACTCGTCTAAATGCATGTAGTCACTAAAGCAAGGTGCGTCAGATATTGCATCAGACATTTCAAATGCTTGCTTTGTAAAAGCGGTATGCGCCACCGAAAAGCCCATTTCTAGTAGCGCAACACTTATGCTAGTAGTGCCAGTTCTGGGCAACCCAATCACAAAGATCTTAGCCATCTATAATTACTCGCTTTTAAAATAATGTCACTAAAACTGCATGCGTTAGGGAGCTGAACAGAATCAGCCTAAGCTCTCTATAAAAAAGTAACTTAATTCCCTGCCATAGATAAATCACCATTAAGTTAAGCCACTTTATAGCATTATTAGTGCCTGTTGGCCTTTCAGAATTAAAATTCATTCAATCTATGGGCTATTTAATCGCGGCGTGAGGTTTGTAACCTAGTGGGCTCGGTAACTGCTCCTGTATTACTCTACTGGCTTACATCCATGTAAGAATAAGTAAAAACCGAGCCAAGCTTCCGCGGGCAGCGCATGCTTGGCATTTATTCTACGTTATCGCCTATTTATGGGGAATAACCACACTACATAGGCTCTGCTTTGCCTAAATACCAAACACACTGCTGAAAACTTAACCTCGAAAGATAAACAAGCCTAGTATTTAAACACTTTGTTACCTAAAAACGCTGTTCAAAAAAATTCAGCTATTTATACTAGCTACAGTGGTAAACATTTATTGAGGTTACTGTGCAGATAGTACAAGGTATGGAATATTTTTTTTCAGGTTTTAAATTAATTACTCAAAAGGGGTTAAAACGTTTTGTTTTTATTCCATTATTAATTAATATTTTACTTTTTGGTAGCTCGCTATTTTTCTTATTCTGTTGGCTAAGTGACAGTTTTAGCTACATCAATGATATGTTGCCACAATGGTTAAGTTGGCTTGAATGGCTAATGTGGCCAATTGCTATATTAATGGTTTTATTTAGCTACAGTATGCTCTTTACAGTGATCACTAATTTTATCGCAGCCCCCTTCAACGCTTTGTTAAGCGAAAAAGTAGAACTTTATTTAACAGGCCAAAAGATTAACGATGATGGCTTTGCTGAATTAGTAAAAGACATACCTCGTATGCTAGCCCGCGAGTGGACAAAGTTATGCTATTACCTTCCTCGCGCTATAGGTTTTTTTATACTGCTTTGGATACTCCCCGTCATTGGTCAAATATTATGGGTCCTATTTACATGTTGGATGTTCGCAGTGCAATACGAAGACTATGCGTTCGATAACCATAAAATTGGGTTTAAACAGATGAAAGACGATTTAAAAAGTAAACAAGGTCTATCGTATGGGTTTGGTTTTGCCGTTATGCTATTAACAGCAATACCATTTATAAACTTAATAGTAATGCCTGTCGCTGTGTGTGGGGCTACGCGTTTATGGGTTGATAATTACAGGCCCAAATATCGAAGTTAAATATACAAAAAATGGGTCATCAGACCCATTTTTTATTACTAATAAAATTTAGCTGTATAGATTTTGTGGCACCTTAGTAACGTTTAAATGAACGGTTATTTCCTCACGATCATGATACAAATGCTTAGCTTGCAACTCGTAGTTAATACCTTGTTTATCTAGCTCTTTTCTAATCATCGAAAGGCATTCGTAGACACTGTCAAAACGTTTTTTCATTGGAAGTTTTAAGTTAAATATAAACTCTTTAGCGTAGGCACTCACAGCCCAATCAATCATTAAGGTCGTCACTTTAGTGGGTTTTTCCACCATATCACATACTAACCAGGTAACATTTCTTTTTTCAGGGCGATATTTAAAACCGTCAGCTCTAAAATGTTTAACCTGGCCTGTTTCCATCAAATCATCATTCATCGGACCATTGTCAATTGCACTTACAAACATACCACGGCGAACAAGCTGATATGTCCAGCCCCCAGGGCAAGCGCCTAAATCGACACTACGCATACCTGCTGCAACACGAGATTCGCGCTGTTGTTCAGGAATAAATACATTAAACGCTTCATCAAGCTTTAATGTTGATCGACTCGGTGCATCGCTTGGCATACGAAGACGTAAAATACCCATAAAAAATGGAGAATTATTAAAACTATATGAGTAACCTACATAAGCTGTGTTGTTTGTTAAAAACATGACATGCATTACAGGACGGTTTGCTTTGGGTTCGCGCAATACTGTATTTTGTTTTTCGAGGGCTTTTTTAAGTGGTGTTGATATTTTTTTACAAAACGTTAAAAGCTCTTTTCCTTCATTTGTGTCAGGGGTTTCTACACGTAGCTCTGAGCACAATGTAAACTCTTTTGCAGCTTCAACTACCGCGCCAACGCGATCTTCCACAGGCATGTTTTCAAGTAATGTACCGGCAAACCATTGGCGTGCAAACACCATATTTTTAAAATCAACTTTTTTGATTATTTCGTCGCTGTGATGCGCTTCAAAACATTCATAAACAACGTAACCCGTATTTGGCTTTGCTTTTACATAACCCGCAAAGCCTTGCTCTGCAGCGTGAAACGTTATTTCAGCAGCGGCATCGTTTTCAAACCCACTACGACAGTAAATCACAACACTAGACATATTAACCCTTAAACTCTTTAAAACTTAAATCGTGCAACTTGCACTAAAATAACTACCCAACCAATAATAAAGCACAGCCCACCTAGCGGCGTTATTGGCCCCAGCCACTTCATACCAGTTAATGCGAGTAAATATAAACTGCCACTAAAAAGTAGTGTGCCAGTTATGAAAAAACCACCAGCCCAGCTCAGATTTATGCCCCACTTAATTAAAATAGCAACCGCAATAAGCGCAAGTCCATGCACCATTTGATATTCAGCAGCAGTTTTAAAAACCCCAAGCGAATAATCTGTTAAACGGCTTTTTAAACCATGTGCAGCAAATGCACCTAACATGACCGAAAGCATACAAAAAATACTGCCCATCATTAAAAATACTTTAATCATTAATTACCCTCTAAATTTAAATCCACACAGTTTTTAATAAATTTAACAGCCTCCAAAGCAGCTGTTTCTCTATTTTGTAGCTCAGTCATACCACTTTTTTTACGAGGTTTAAGTGAGTGGTCCCCATCTGTAAGCCATATGTATTGTGGCTGTTTCGGCATAGCCATTGTTGCAAGCTCTTGGCGAGTACCAAACGTATCTCGCTCACCTTGTAATACTAAAAAAGGGCAGACTATATCTGCGAAGTGATCGGTACGCAGCTTTTCAGGTTTGCCTGGTGGATGAAACGGATAGCCAAAAGCAAGAACACCTAAAACAGGTTGTTCTGTCGTACAAGCAAGCATGGATGCCATTCGTCCACCCATTGATTTCCCGCCAATAAATAGCGGAACATTTGGCTGTGTATGGCTAAGTATTTGCTCGTAATAACTAAGTAATTTAGGTGCTCGCTCAGGAGGCCTACGCTTATTCGTTTGTTTGGCTATTTGCATATACTCAAAATCAAATAGGCCGACATCAACACCCTGTTCACTGATTAGTTTTGCCACATGCTGCATAAAGTCTGAATCACTACCGGCACCAGCTCCATGGGCAAATATAAATTGCGCTATTGCTGGCTGCTGACTACTTTTAACCCACTCAATCATATTAATACTCTTGCTCTTGCTCTACTAAGCTCAACATCCACTCTTTAAAGGATACTATTTTACCTAGCTCTGTTTGTGATTCTCTAAGGACTAAATAATAGGCGTTTTTACTTTCAAGACTGTGATTAAATGGGATCACTAAGCGTCCAGCGTCAATGTCAGGCTTTGCCAGCACGCTGTTACCAATTGCCACACCTTGGCCATGCACTGCTGCTTGCAGCACCATCGATGAATGACTAAATATAGGACCTTGGTTAACTTGAATATTGCGCACACCAGCCGTTTTCATCCATGTTTTCCAGTTTTTACGGGTAGTGTCATGTAGTAAAGTGTGATGTGCTAAATCGCTTGGTTGGTCAAGCGGTTTTATCCCACTTAACAACATCGGGCTACATAAAGGGACTAAATACTCGGTATGTAATTTATAAGCTTGCACACCACTCCAATGACCTCGCCCGTAATAAATAGCCACATCAACATCATCTGTTAATGAGTTTTCGTCTTGGTCTTGCGCTTTGATCCGCACGTCAATCTCAGGATGTAACTCATTAAATAAGCTTAAACGAGGTACAAGCCATTGAATTGCAAAACTTGGTGTTAAGCTAACTGTTAATGAGCCCTTAGCACCACGCGCTAATAGTTTTTCGGTTGCATCAATTAGTTGCGTAAAAATCTCTTTAATATCGAGGAAGTAGCCTTGCCCTTCTTCGGTTAATAATAACGAACGATTTTTACGTAAAAACAATTTCAAACCTAAATGTTCTTCAAGTGTTTTTATTTGATGACTGACAGCCGCTTGAGTTACATAAAGCTCTTCAGCAGCTTTTGTAAAACTTAAATGGCGCGCAGCGGCTTCAAAAGCTTTTAATGCGTTTAATGGAGGTACTCGTCTTGACATGATGACCAAGCTTAGAATTAGTTTTTCTTATGCGGTGAATTATATACCTATGCTGAGAAAGAGTATATTTAAGGTGTAAAAAAAGCGACCTAAGTCGCTTTTCTAACATTTCACTTAATTGTTAAGCTTTTAATTATAAGTCATTTGCACTTGTATCAAGCGGTGCAAAGCTTTTAATTAAATCGTCTACCGCTTTCATTTGCGATAAGTAACCTTCTAACTTGCTAAGTGCTAGCGCGCAAGGGCCATCACATTTCGCTTCGTTAGGATTTGGGTGCGCTTCTATAAATAAACCAGCAATACCCAATGCCATACCACTTCGGGCAAGCTCAGCTGCTTGTGCACGACGACCATCAGCCGAATCTGTACGACCGCCAGGACGTTGTAGCGCATGTGTTGCATCAAAAATCACAGGAGCCATTGCTTTCATGTCATCCATGCCAAGCATATCAACCACTAGATTATTATACCCAAAGCTAGAGCCTCGTTCACAAAGTGCTACGTTGTTATTACCCGCTTCATTAAATTTAGTAATGATGTGACGCATTTCGTGTGGTGCTAAAAACTGTGGTTTTTTCACGTTAATGATCGCGCCTGTTTTTGCCATAGCAACCACTAAATCAGTTTGACGTGCTAGAAATGCTGGTAACTGAATAACATCGACAACTTCAGCAACAGGGGCCGCTTGATGTGGTTCATGTACATCGGTAATAAGCGGAATATTGAACGTTTTTTTAATCTCTTCAAATATTTTTAAACCTTCTTCCATACCTGGACCACGGTACGAATTGATTGAAGATCGATTAGCTTTATCAAATGACGCTTTAAATACATAAGGAATATTTAATTTAGCGGTTACTTCTACGTAATGCTCTGCAACACGCATAGCTAAATCGCGAGATTCTAATACGTTAATACCACCAAACAATACAAACGGTTTGTTGTTTGCTAGTTCAATTTCATTAATTTTAATAATTTGGTCTTTCATTTAAATTCCTTACGGTGCAACTGCTTGCATCATTAATCCACAAATATAAGCCATATACGTACCCACACCATAGCCCAGTACAGCTAACAGAACACCAACAGGCGCTAATGACGGATGAAACGCTGATGCTACAACAGGTGCAGACGCTGCACCGCCCACATTAGCCTGCGAGCCCACTGCCATATAAAATAACGGTGCTTTAATTAGTTTAGCAACTAGCAACATTAAACTTGCATGTACAAGCATCCAAATAGCACCCACTAAAAACAAGCCGGGATTATCAAAAATGGCGGTTACATTCATATGCAAACCAATCGATGCAACTAAAATATATAAAAAGCTAGAGGCCACTTTTGAAGCACCAAACGCCTCTATTTGTCTCACTTTAGTAAAAGATAAACTAATACCAATCGTAGTCGATATGACAATCAACCAAAAGAATTTGCTGTTTAGGCTGTACTCTTTTGCCCACTCATAAGTAGTGCCAAAATAAGGACCTAGAAAATCAGCACAAAAATGTGCTAAACCAGTAATACCAAATGCAATAGCAAGTAATGTCATGTAGTCGTTAAGAGTAGGCATGCGAGCATGTTCTGCGTGATATGTTTCTACTCGGCGTTTTAAATCTTCAATTGCGCTAGTATCGGCACCTGTTGCCGCATCAATTTTCTTATGATTTGCTGCCATTAACAATAAAACAGCCATCCAAATATTAGCGACTATTACATCAACAGTAACCATCACCGAAAATATATCGCCGCCAACTTCAAACATCTCTTTCATTGAAGCTTGGTTTGCACCGCCACCAATCCAGCTACCCGCAACAGTTGTCATACCGCGCCATACCGCATCAGGACCATGGCCACCAACAATACTAGGGTCAACAGCACTGACGACTAAAATAGCCAAAGGTCCACCAATAACAATACCCAAGGTACCTACTAAAAACATAATAAGTGCTTTAGGGCCTAAATTAAGTATGGCTCTTAAATCAATACTAATGGTAAGAAGTATTAAACAAGCTGGCAGTAAGTAGCGCGAAGCTACGTAATAAACATTGGACTTATTGCCATCAACTATACCAAATGTATTCAGTAGTGACGGTAAAAAGTAACAAAGTAACAAGGCCGGTACGTATTTATAAAATCTTTTTAGTGCTGGGCGTTCACTGTTTGAGGTTTTAAATATAAACCCCAAAATAACAGCAAGTAAACCAAGTACAACGGCATCATTGGTTATTAATGCACTTTGAGTTTCAACCATAATTTTTCCTATTCTTAATGGTGAGTTTTATTATTATCTTCTAATTCTTCTATCTGATGTTGAATAATCTCAATAGCAGGATCGTCAGGACATTCATCGACAAAAAATTGTAAATCATCTCGTGCCATTTTAGGACAATCGAGTTGATTTAATAAGTAGCCTCTGTCGCGTCTTTCATACGGGTCGTCGCCAATTAATTCCATCAACATTTCTACACACGTTAAAGCATGGCCAAATTTATTTTCGCTAATAAAAGACCATTTTTGTTGAGCTAAGAACAATTTATATACTTCATCATCAAAAATAAGTTCTAGTGGTTCCTGTTCTTGCCCATCATCCTCATCCGCATTTTCAGGGATAATATACCAACTTTGTTGACCGCTACTTGGTTCAATTATGTAGCCTTCCTCATCGCTAATAGCGACATGCACACCAATATCGCCTTGGTTTAAGCTCATGCTAGCATCGAGTTTAGCGTGTTGTAAAAAGTGGCACAGTAAAATAGCTAATGTAGTTGGGGAGCCACTGCGCATGGTTAAGGTATAACTTAAACTATTTAGTTTATGCTCAGGCACTTTTAAGCTTGAGGCACTAAATAGCCAGGTACTATAAAAAGTATCTAATAATTTTTCTAAGCGATCGTGATCGTCGCTGACTTTTAAGCACAAAACATTTATTTGTTGCTCAAAGTCGGTGAGAATGTCAAAACTTGCTGTTAAATCTAATTGAGGATCCCATTTAGACTCAGCTTTAATACAACGATAAATTGCCGCAGGGGTAAATTCATCAAAAGCATCATCAACATAAGATTCATCGTGTTCATCAAACCCGAGGGTGGTCATCAATACTGCAACATTTTAGAAAACGAAGGCGTAGTTTACCTAACTTTAAAGCTATATACCAATATAGTGATGTTTTTGAATATTTGCAGCGAGGTGGAAGAACGAGCTTTACAGGCAATACCGTAAAGCTCAAATTGTTAAGGTTTACTTTAGAACAACAAAGCTGATTTAGACGTCGCTAAATAACCTATCGCTAAAACAACAACGGTATTAATTACAATGTAAATAATTTTAGCTAGGGTGTTAGTTTGCTTTGAACTTTTAACCCCTATCGCAATATACACAACAACTAAAATTATCTTTTCTAACAACCATAGCTGCTCAAAAGGGTTAATTTTAGCCATAAAAACAAGTGTAAGAGCAGAAACCAACAGTAGTGTATCTATGCTATGACTACCAATAAGTACCAACTTATTCTTAGCTATTTTGCCACTACCAATTCGCGAAAAAGAGCGAACATAAAATAAAATAACACTGAGCATAGCAATTGCCATGTGTGAGTGCTTTACTGCTAAATAATCCATATGCCCCTGACTTCTATATTTTTGATATTAATCTGGAAAACGAGTTAATACTATTTCTATTTCATTAAGCTTATCGTTAAGCACTTCAACAAGTTTAGGCTCAAAATGCGATCCTTTTTGTGAATTGATTTCATCAACCACTCGTTGCAGTGACCAAGGTTCTTTATAACAGCGTTTATGGCGAAGTGCATCATAAACGTCAGCAAGAGAGACTATTCGGCCAAATACATTTATTTCTTCACCTTTCAATCCATTCGGATAGCCAGAGCCATCCCATTTTTCATGGTGTTCTTTTGCTATAATTGCACCAGCACTAACAATTTCCCTCGGTGAGTCTTTTAAAATGCTATAACCTTTATCTGTGTGGGTTTTCATCACTTCCCACTCTTGGCCGTCGAGCTTTCCTGGTTTATTTAAAATAGCATCCGGTATACCTACTTTTCCAACATCATGCAAAGGCGATGCTAATCGAACTAAATCGGCTTCTCGCTTAGATAAGCCATAACCCTCAGCCAATATGTGACAAATATTAGCCACACGCTTAACATGATTACCTGTTTCACTTGAGCGCTGCTCTACCGCTTCACTCAATCTATAAACTAATTCCTGCTGAGTTGCTTCTATTTCTGATTGTAACTGCACATTTTCAAATGCTAATTGCACATTTTGCGAAAAAATCTCAATTAAATGACGTTGCGTATCCGTTAATAATTTTGGGGTACCTGATATAAATAACATTGAGTTATGATTATATTGACTACTGCAGTAAGCAAATAGGTAATTATCTTTATATACGATTGTTTTGTCACTTAATGCTTGTTGACACGCTTCAAGTTGTTCACTTTTAAGAACCAGCTCTAACTCTTTTCCTTCACTTTGTTCAAAGTCCCCTGTACCTGAACGAACAATAAGCTTTTTGTTATTGTTTTCTTCTGGATTTTGAGCAACTAATGTAGTGGCGTACATTGCTTGATCTGCAATACCTAATAACGAGGTAAGTTGCTGCATTACGCCCTCAGTGAAACTATCTATTGAATGAGCCGAAAATATATCCCTTGAGGCTTTTATTATTTTCTCTAGCCCTTCGCGTGATTGTTCAATAGAAATAATATCGCGATATGAACGAAGACTAGACATAATAACAGTGAATAGTTTTTGCGCCGTTAATTCCGTTTTCGATTTATAATCATTAATATCATAATCAACAATAACTTGCCTTTCAGGTGCTTGACCCGGTTGACCCGTTCGTAAAATAATTCGAATATGATTGTTTTTAGCCGTTTCACGAATGTATTTAGCGACTTGCAAACCCGCATCATCTGTTTCCATTACTACATCAAGCAAAACTATGGCGGCATCAGAGTGCTCGTCTATTAACTTTTTCGCTTCTGCACCAGAGTATGCACTTATAAACTCCAATCGTTTATTTTGAAAATCAAAATCGCTTAATGCCAATTTTGTTACAGCATGCACCTCAGGTTCGTCGTCAACGATTAATACTTTCCAGGTGCCCTGTTCTATTTTACTAACAGGCTCTTGAGGCTCATCTGAAAATAAGAAATCATCCATCATAGCTAAAATTTCCTCGCAGCATTTTTTAATACACAAGTAGACAATTTTTACTATTTAAGGCCACTGTGCGAGCGTTACACGGTCATTATTGCCAAAGTCTTTTACTGTTTTAATATTAATAAACGCCATTTTTTCAAAGAAATGACGAACAGCTTCACCTTGCTCAAAACCGTGTTCTATTAAAAGATAGCCATTAGATAGCAAATAGTCACGTGATTGTGTAATTATTTGTTTAATATCAAACATTCCGCAATCATCAGCCACTAATGCCGATAAAGGCTCAAAACGCACATCGCCCTGATTTAAATGTATATCGCTGCTTTCGATGTAAGGTGGGTTTGTGACTATTAGATTAAACTTTTCACCGTGCAACTCACTAAACCAGTTGCTTTGTTTAACGTGCACGTTATTAATTGCCAATCGCTGCTGGTTACGTGTAGCAAGTGCAACGGCATCGCTTACTCTATCTACTGCAATAATTTGCCAATCAGCCATTTCACTACCCAGTGCCAACGCAATTGCACCAGTACCCGTGCCTAAATCAAGTACTTTAGCTGTAGCAGGAACAGCCACTTCAAGTGCTTGTTCTACTAATGTTTCAGTATCAGGGCGAGGTATTAAGGTTGTTGCGTTAACTTCAAGCGATAAGCTCCAAAACTCACGTTGCCCTGTAATATGTGCAACAGGTTCACCGTTTAAACGTCGTTGGCAAAATGTATTAAATTGCTGTTGTTGCTTAGCGTTAAGTTCATGCTCTGGCCAAGTAAAAAGGTAACTGCGAGGTTTTTGAAGAATATGTAAAAGTAAAACTTGTGCGTCTAATTTAGCACTTTCGCTGCTAGGTGCTAATAAATCAGCACCTGCAGCAATTGCTTGTTCAAGAGTGTGAGCCACAATTACTCGTCGCCCATGGCCGCAAGTAAGTCAGCTTGATGCTCTTGCATTAATGGGTCAATAATCGCACTTAAATCACCGGCTACCACTTCGTTTAAACGATAAAGTGTTAAGTTAATACGGTGATCGGTAATACGACCTTGCGGGTAGTTATAAGTACGAATACGCTCAGAACGATCGCCACTACCTACCAAGTCACGACGTTCAGAAGCTTCTGCCGCGTGGCGTTTTTCATCTTCAGCTTGTTGCAGTCGAGCTGCAAGTACTGACATCGCTTTAGCGCGGTTTTTATGCTGCGAACGCTGATCCTGACACTCAACCACAACACCGGTAGGTATGTGTGTAAGTCGAATAGCAGAATCGGTTTTGTTAACGTGCTGACCACCTGCGCCTGATGCACGAAATGTATCAACTTTTAAATCTGCGGTATTAATTTGTATCGCTTCGGCCTCTGGTACTTCCGCCATTACCGCAACAGTACACGCAGAGGTATGCACTCGCCCTTGTGATTCAGTTTCTGGCACACGTTGTACGCGGTGTACACCTGATTCAAACTTTAATTGACCGTAGACGCCTTCGCCACTGATATTCGCAATCACTTCTTTGTAACCACCGTGCTCACCTTCATTGGTGCTCACAACTTCTACTTTCCATTTTTTAGTTTCTGCATAGCGACTGTACATACGGAATAAATCGCCAGCAAAAATAGCCGCTTCATCACCGCCTGTTCCAGCGCGTACTTCAACAAACACGTTATTGTTATCTCGCGGATCTTTTGGCAACATTAATACTTGAATTTGATCCTCTATTACCAAAATTTGTGCTTTAGCTTCTTTATATTCTTCTTGCGCCATTTCACGCATTTCAGGGTCAGAATCTTTAAGCATCTCTTCTGCACTGGCTAAATTGTCTTGCGTTTCTTTATAAGTTAAAAACGTTTTTACAATCTCTTCAAGCTCGGAGTATTCTTTTGAAAGCCCACGAAAACGATTTTGATCACTAATGACCGACGGGTCGCTTAGCAGCGCTTGTACTTCTTCGTAACGCTCTACTAAGGTTTCTAATTTATTATAAACAGACTCTTTCATTTAACGGTTATTCCTGATCAATACCTAACATTTTTTTCAACTGGTTTAGCTGCGCCACTTCACCTTTTTTCGCTGCATCTTGTATTGCACGGGTAGGCGCGTGCATTAAGCGATTGGTTAATTTATTGGCCAACTCTAAAATTACTTTTTCTGCGTCTTTACCACTAGAAAGCTGACTAACGGCTCTTTCCACTAATTCCGACTTTATTGTTTGTACATCATTTCGATAATGGCGAATTAAATCTACCGAATCGAGTGAGCGCATCCACATTGCAAATTCTTTGGTGCGTTCAGTAATAATTATTTGTGCTTGTTCAGCCGCTTGTTCTCGTGCCGCCATATTCTCGCTTACAATGGTTTGTAAGTCATCAACGGAATATAAATAGGCTGCATCAAGTTCTCCTACCTGACTTTCTATATCACGCGGAACCGCAATATCAATAAATAGCATAGGTTTATGGCGTCGCTGTTTAAGCGCTTGTTCAACAACCCCTTTACCAATAATTGGTAATGTACTGGCGGTAGAACTAATCACGATATCCGCTTTATATAAACGTTCAGGCAGTTGCGCTAATGCAATAACATCCGCAGACACTTCATCAGCTAAGCTACGCGCTCGTTCAATTGTTCTATTGGCAACGGTGATATTTTGCGGCTCATTTTGGTATAAGTGTTTAGCTACCAGTTCAATTGTTTCACCTGCACCAATTAATAAAACATTGGTTTTGTCGAGTTTGCCATAAATATGTTTTGCCAAGTTAACGGCGGCAAACGCCACTGAAACAGCGCTTGCACCAATGTTGGTTTCTGTACGAACTTCTTTAGCAACCGAAAATGTTTTTTGAAATAACCGATCAAATGTAACACCTACTGCATCATGCGTTTTGGCGCTATTGTAGGCTTGCTTAATTTGCCCTAAAATTTGCGGTTCACCCAAAACTAAAGAGTCTAACCCGCAAGCAACACGCATTAAGTGCTTTATTGCCTCGTTATTTTCATAGCAATATATATTCTTAATCAGTTCAAGTTCATCCAAACCATGGAAACTGGCAAGCCAACTCAACAGTGTTTGGGAATTTTGCTGAGCAAGGCTACAATAGACTTCAGTTCGATTACAGGTAGAAACAATTACAGCTTCATTAAAGTCGGCGTGGCCACTTAATTGTTGCAACGCCTCTGAAATTTGCTCAGGCGAAAAAGCCACTTTCTCACGTAATTCTACGGAAGCGGTTTTGTGATTAATACCGAGTGCTATTATGGTCATATGTGCCAAATATTGCTGAGCCCTACTTCAAAGGCGGCAATTTTATCAAAAATCAGCGGAATATGGAAAGTAAGGAACAACATTTGATTCGACAATATTTTATTTTACTCATGTTTTTTTATTTTTAGGCGGTTGCGCCCAACAAATAACATCTAAAACAATACTTTATGACAATTGGAAAGCTCACCTAGCAGATCAAAAAACTTGGCATGTAAAAGGTAAATTGGCTCTTATAAGCCCAGATGAGCGCCAATCTGCAAATTTAAATTGGCAACAAACCAAAAACAATAACAATTTAGTGCTTACCTCATTTATTGGTACGCGTATTTTGCAACTCAGACAAACAAGCGAAGGCGCAGAACTAGAATTTGATGACGATAAGTATTACGACACAAATGCCGCACAACTTCTTAAGCGTTTAACTGGTTTTACTCTCCCAGTTAATAATGCTGAAAATTGGTTAAAAGGCACAATTGACGCGCAAAGTTTAAAAGTCGATGAACTTGGTCGTGCCACACAAGTACTGTGGTTCGATGACATAGGTAAAAAGTGGCAAATAGAGTATGCCAGCTATATACAAAGTGCAGGATATTGGCTGCCAACAAAAATAACATTAAAACACCAAAAAATTAAAATCAAAATTCAACTCTACGATTGGCAATTTAATTAAATATGAATAACACGACGTCTTTTACACTTATTGCTCCGGCAAAACTCAACTTATTTTTACACATTAATGGTCGCCGTGAAGATGGCTATCATGAGTTAGAAACGTTATTTACTTTTTTAAATTTTGGTGACGAACTGACTTTTGAGCTGATAGATACACCCGACATTTTTATAACAGGTGATACTAAAGGCATAACATTAACCGATAATCTTATCTATAAAGCCGCTTTATTATTAAAAACTCAGAGTAAAACACGACTGGGTGTAAAAATAAATTTAATAAAACGTTTACCAATGGGTGGCGGTGTTGGCGGTGGTTCGTCTGATGCTGCGACCACGTTATTGGCCTTAAATAAACTCTGGAAAATTGATCGTAGTTTAGATGAATTAGCACGTTTAGGGTTACAACTAGGGGCTGATGTTCCTGTATTTGTTCGAGGTCAAAGCGCCATAGCACATGGGATTGGCGAAGAATTACACCAAGTAGAACTTGAGCAAAAATGGTACTGCGTCGTACACCCAAATCAACATGTAAGTACAGCTACAATATTTTCGCATCCGGATTTAAAACGCGATACACCAAAAATTTTAGGCGATTGGAAACACCATACTTTGACCAACGATTGTGAGCCTTTAGTTAAAAAGCTCTGTCCCGAGGTTGAAAAGACCCTCCAGTGGTTGCTAAAATACGCTCCGTCGAAGATGACCGGAACAGGTTCATGTTGTTTTGTAGAATTTGCGAGTCAAGTTCAAGCACAAGATGTACTTGCTAATCTCCCCCATACTTGGCAGGGATTTATCGCCTCAAGCGTTAATATCTCCCCTGCTCATACGGAGTTAGCCGCCATATTCGATCAATGAAGTAACGTACAAGTAATAATAAGTTAACTCGCAGTGGTATTTATCATTGCCCGTTAGTCCAAAATTTCAGTGCCTGAGGAACCCAACCGTGCCTGACATGAAGCTCTTCGCTGGTAACGCAACACCTGAGTTAGCTCAAAAAGTTGCAAAACGTTTATATATTGAATTAGGCGATGCTGTTGTTGGCCGTTTTAGCGACGGTGAGATCAGTGTTCAAATAAATGAAAATGTTCGTGGCTCGGATGTTTTTATATTGCAATCAACCTGTGCCCCTACAAACGATAACCTTATGGAACTTATCGTTATGGTTGATGCACTACGTCGTGCATCTGCAGGTCGTATTACTGCCGTCATTCCTTATTTTGGTTATGCCCGTCAAGATCGTCGTGTACGTTCTGCCCGTGTACCAATTACTGCTAAAGTTGTTGCAGATTTCTTATCAAGCGTTGGTGTTGACCGTGTTCTTACGGTTGATTTACACGCAGAGCAAATCCAAGGCTTCTTTGATGTACCAGTGGATAACGTATTCGGCAGCCCTGTATTACTTGAAGATATGAAAGAGCGTCATTTTGATGATGTTGTGATTGTATCTCCAGATATTGGTGGTGTTGTACGAGCTCGCGCTATTGCAAAATTACTAAATGATACTGATTTAGCTATTATTGATAAACGCCGCCCACAAGCAAACGTTTCTCAAGTAATGCATATTATTGGTGACGTTGAAGGCCGTGATTGTATTATCGTCGATGATATGATTGATACCGGTGGTACCTTGTGTAAAGCAGCTGAAGCACTTAAAGAACATGGTGCAAAGCGTGTATTTGCTTATGCTACCCACCCGATTCTTTCAGGTAAAGCAGCAGAAAATTTACGTGACTCAGTAATTGATGAAGTTATTGTAACTGACTCAATTCCATTATCTGAGGAACTTAAAGCCCTTGATAAAATTAAGGTATTAACGCTTGCAGATATGTTAGCGGAAACTATTCGTCGTATTAGTAACGAGGAATCTATTTCAGCGATGTTCGAGCACTAAAATCAAACATTTCTGAATATAAAAGCGCCTTTAGGCGCTTTTTTTGTAAGCGATGTATATTTTAAAATCGTGTGGTGGTATGATAGCGCGCCTTTTGGCTGGGGTCCTTGGTCGCAAAGGCCCTACACATTTAATTATTGGAGACATCATGTCTAACAAAACTTACACTTATAACGCTGAACTTCGCGTAGAAACTGGTACTGGTGCGAGCCGCCGCCTACGTCGCGAAGACAAAGTTCCAGCAATCCTTTACGGAGCTGATAAAGAAGCTTTATCACTTACTTTTGCTCATAAAGATATGATCAAAGCACAAGAAGACGAAGGCTTTTACACGCATATCCTTACGCTTAACGTAGATGGCGAAGCTGTTGAAGTAATCTTAAAAGATATCCAACGTCACCCATTCAAGCCTAAGCTTACTCACCTTGATTTCCAACGTGTAGATGCTACTCATAAATTTCAAACTAAAGTTCCTCTACACTTCATCGGTGAAGAGATTGTAACTAAAGCTGGCGCAACTGTTGTTCACCAGTTAACTGAAGTTGAAATTACGTGTCTTCCAAAAGCACTTCCAGAATTCATTGAAGTAGATGTTTCTAAGTTTGTTGTTGGCGATTCTGTTCATATTTCTGACCTTACTTTCCCTAAAGGCGTTAGCTCTGTAGATTTAGGTAAAGGCGAAGGCCATGATCAGTCTATCCTGACTATCAAAGCAAACAAAGCAGCTCCAGTTGAAGACGACGCTGCAGCAGCAGAATAATTTTTAAGGTCTCGCAACCTTGAATTCTATTCAAATGCTTGTGGGCCTGGCTAATCCAGGCCCCGAATACGCAAACACACGCCACAATGCAGGTGCTTGGTTTATCGAGCAAATCGCTGCACGCTATAACTGCACTCTAAAACACGATCCTAAGTATCACGGCCTTACAGGCAAAGTGATAATTCAAGGCCAAGAATTCAAATTATTGATCCCCACTACTTACATGAATTTAAGTGGTAAAGCGGTCAGTAGTTTAGCTAATTTTTTCAAAATCCCTGTCGAGGACATTTTAGTTGCCCATGACGAATTGGATTTAGACCCAGGCGTTGCCAAATTAAAAAAAGGCGGCGGGCATGGCGGTCATAATGGTTTAAAAGACATTATTGCAAAAATGGCAAATCAAAAAGACTTTATGCGCTTGCGCATTGGTGTAGGTCATCCGGGGCATCGTGAAATGGTAACTGGTTGGGTGCTTGGAAAAGCGGCCAAAGAAGACCAAGAAAAAATGGATGCTGCTGTTGATGAAGCAGTTCGTTGCATGGAAATACTTGCAAAAGATGGTGTGTTAAAAGCACAAAACAGACTACATTCGTTTAAACCCTAGTAACTTGGGTCCAAGTACACCGTTTAAACGAATTCTAAACAAGGTATCTTACTATGGGTTTTAAATGTGGCATCGTTGGCTTGCCTAACGTTGGTAAATCAACGCTTTTCAATGCACTAACTAAAGCGGGTATTGAAGCCGCTAACTTTCCTTTTTGTACCATTGAGCCTAATACAGGTGTGGTACCTGTGCCAGATCCTCGTCTAGACGAACTTGCTAAAATTGTTAATCCTCAACGAATTCTTACCACTAGTATGGAATTTGTAGACATTGCAGGATTAGTAAAAGGCGCATCTAAAGGTGAAGGCCTTGGTAACCAGTTTTTAGCTAATATTCGTGAAACCGATGCAATTGGCCACGTAGTTCGCTGTTTTGAAGATGAAAACATCATCCACGTAGCAGGTACTATTGACCCTGCTGACGATATTGACGTAATCAACACTGAGTTAGTACTTGCTGATATGGATAGCGCTGAAAAAGCCCTTTTCCGTAATGCAAAAAAAGCAAAAGGTGGCGATAAAGACGCTAAAGAGCAAAATGCTGTCCTTGAAAAAGTAAAAGTACATCTTGATGAAGGCTTAACTTTACGTGGTCTAGCACTTACTAAAGAAGAAAAAGCAGCAATCAGCTCTATTAACTTCTTAACGATTAAACCAACAATGTATATTGCAAACGTTGCTGAAGATGGTTTTGAAAATAACCCATACCTTGATCGTGTACGCGCTATTGCTGCAGCTGAAGATGCGATTGTTGTTCCTGTATGTGCCGCTATCGAGTCTGAACTTTCAGAGCTAGATGACGAAGACAAGCTTGAGTTTATGGCTGATCTTGGTCTAGAAGAGCCAGGTCTTAACCTTGTTATTCGTGGTGGTTATGAATTACTACAGTTACAAACTTATTTCACAGCTGGCGTAAAAGAAGTGCGTGCATGGACAATCCCTGTAGGTGCGACAGCGCCACAAGCAGCGGGTAAAATCCATACTGACTTCGAGCGTGGCTTTATTCGTGCGCAAACTATTGCTTTTGACGACTTTGTTGCCTTTAAAGGTGAGAGTGGCGCAAAAGAAGCAGGCAAGATGCGTCAAGAAGGTAAAGAGTACATTGTTAAAGATGGCGATGTAATGAACTTCTTGTTCAACGTATAAGTACAAATTAAACCAATTTAGATTGGTAATAATTTTTAAAGGCTCGTTTTTACGAGCCTTTTTTGTACCCTCAGCTTTATAAACTTATAAAATTGATGTAATCACAAGCTAAAAGTCAGCGTTTAATCTAAAAAATACACAGCGGCGAAGATTTAACCTCAATAAAAAATACCTCATCGACAAGTTAATGTTAAGTCCCTAACAATTTGTTTAATTATCAAACAGTTTTAAATTGCAGGCTTTTGCTCTTTTTTATTTGACTGTAAATTTTGTATGTGAATTGTAGTCAAAAAATCATCATTTTTATTAAAAGTTAGCCGCTTAGCTTAATTTTCCTGCAAACAAACACTGTTAAGTGTTTTTTTGCAAAAAAGGTGTTGACGAATTTGGGTCATATCAGCATAATACGCCCCGCACACAGCGATGAAGTGCTAACAAAAAAAGATGGCTAAGTAGCTCAGCTGGTTAGAGCACATCACTCATAATGATGGGGTCACAGGTTCAAATCCCGTCTTAGCCACCATTATTTTTTTGTTGCTCAATGAAGAGTTTAAAATAACTACCTTGTGTGCGGGAGTGGCGGAATTGGTAGACGCGCTGGATTTAGGTTCCAGTATCTTAGGATGTGAGAGTTCAAGTCTCTCCTTCCGCACCATAATTCTTGATAAGAATTAAAACTATCAATTGTTATTGTTGGGATATCGCCAAGCGGTAAGGCACCAGGTTTTGATCCTGGCATTCCCAGGTTCAAATCCTGGTATCCCAGCCAACAATGGCTAAGTAGCTCAGCTGGTTAGAGCACATCACTCATAATGATGGGGTCACAGGTTCAAATCCCGTCTTAGCCACCATTTCTTATTTTAGAAGTGGCTCTGCAAGAGTTAAATTGCACTCAATGAAGAGTTTAAAATAACTACCTGTGTTTTATTACACAAACGATGCGGGAGTGGCGGAATTGGTAGACGCGCTGGATTTAGGTTCCAGTAACTTCGGTTGTGAGAGTTCAAGTCTCTCTTTCCGCACCATTTCTTGATAAGAAATAAAATTATCAATTAATTCTTTGTTGGGATATCGCCAAGCGGTAAGGCACCAGGTTTTGATCCTGGCATTCCCAGGTTCAAATCCTGGTATCCCAGCCAACTTCTTCTACCAAGTAAAGTTGGACATAAAGAATAGCTCTGCTTAGAGTTTAAATGAGCAAATTGTTGATGCGGGAGTGGCGGAATTGGTAGACGCGCTGGATTTAGGTTCCAGTAACTTAGGTTGTGAGAGTTCAAGTCTCTCTTTCCGCACCATGTTCTTGATACGAACTAAACCTATCAAATAATTCTTTGTTGGGATATCGCCAAGCGGTAAGGCACCAGGTTTTGATCCTGGCATTCCCAGGTTCAAATCCTGGTATCCCAGCCAACTTCTTCTACCAAGGAAAGTTGGATAAAAGAATAGCTCTCGCTTAGAGTTTAAATGAGCAAATTAGTGATGCGGGAGTGGCGGAATTGGTAGACGCGCTGGATTTAGGTTCCAGTAACTTAGGTTGTGAGAGTTCAAGTCTCTCCTTCCGCACCATGTTCTTATTAAGAACTAAAACTAATGCAAATTTATAGTTGGGATATCGCCAAGCGGTAAGGCACCAGGTTTTGATCCTGGCATTCCCAGGTTCAAATCCTGGTATCCCAGCCAATTTGTTAAACTACCCCACCTATTTCTTCATTTAAGTACTTCAGTATAAAATCATTAATTTTAATAGGTTTGCTATAATAATACCCTTGTAAATAATCACATTTCATTGCTGTGAGTGTATTTCTAAGCGCTTTATTTTCAATGCCCTCTGCCACTACTTTACAATTAAGTCTGCTAGCTAAAAATAACGTTGATTCTACAATCGCATAGTCAGCGGGTTGTGTTAGCATATCTTTAATAAATGACCGGTCTATTTTTATTTGGTTGATTGGTAACTCTCTTAGTAATGATAACGAAGAAAATCCAGTCCCAAAATCATCTACACTAAACTCAAAACCGCGGTCGTTAAGCTTGTACATCATAGTGCGAGCGGCTTCTATATTTGTCATCATAGCACCCTCTGTGATTTCAAAAATTATTGAGTCACTCAACGTCGGATCGACACTGATTAATTGCTCAATAAGCTCATAAAAATCTTGGCTTTCTAAATCCCTTGTTGATAAATTTACGTGAATAGCCCCGATAAACCCCAAAGCTTTTAACGACTTTAAATGATTTATAGTTTCTAACACCACCCACTTGGAAATATTTAAAATTAACCCCATTTGCTCAGCTGTTTTAATAAACACCTCAGGGCTAATAAATGAACCATCACTTTGTGGCCAGCGTATTAATGCTTCAGCTCCATGCATTTCATTAAGGTTAGAAGAAAATATTGGTTGTAAATAAAGCTCAAACTCTTTATTTTTCAATGCTTGCTTTATAAGTAAGGACATATCAAATAAATTATCCGCCCTAATGCTCAAATCCTTAAAATAAATAACAATCTGTTGCTGTGTCTTTTTTGCTTCATGCAGCGCTAAATCAGCCTGTTTGAATAGTTCGTTATTTTGCATACTATGTTTGGGGTAATAGCTCACTCCAATTCTTAGCTTAACGCGTATAGTTTGTTCATAAATTAAAAAAGGTTTTTGTACTGCCTTATTTATTAATTGAATACATAAATCATACTTATCCTGAGTGGCTGAGTTTAAAAGCAATGCAAATTCGTCTCCCCCAATCCTATATAACTTAGCAATCTCGGATAAGTGTTGGCTTAATGCTTTGGAAAATGCACACAACAACAAATCCCCAAAATTATTTCCATAAGTATCGTTTACACGTTTAAAGTTATTTAAATCTATTAAAAACAAAATGAAAGGTTGGTTATATTCTATGTTCTCATTGAGTACATTAAAGAATTTTTTACGTTTAGGTAGGTTAGTTAAACTATCGTGTTCAGCTAGAAATTGTTGGTGTTGAGCTGAGCGCTCTAGCTCTAAGATACTTTTGAGGCTTAACCTAACAACTAAATAAACAAATGTGCCGCCACCAACTAAAATAAATGAAACACTAGTTGTTACAAACGGTTCACTACCATAAAAAATAAAATAATAAAGTACCCAACAGTAGCCAAAAATAAACAGCACAATTAAAATAAGCAATAAGCTCCATGCAAACCGATTCGTTTTTTTGCATACTTGTATTGTTGGTTTGATACTTACAGTTAACAGTAATATCCCTATTATAATCATAAAAATAAATGGCCTATCCACAGACACTCTTTAAATGCAATTTGTTATACATTTAGTATGGCTAATAAATCTAATAACGAAATAAAATACATTAAAAAGCTCAGGGTAGCCCACTTACCAAATATGATTGTTGTTTTATGAAGAGGTTATAACTTTTAAGGGCGCGATTAACAGTATTGTTAATCGCTTTATTAGGGGGTAATCTTTTTAGAAACTAACTTAGCTCTCCGCTAATGGCATATTTTAACACCCAGTTTTTTATTGGCCCTGTATTATTAGCCATTTTTAAAAACTGGCTACGTGCCCATTTAAGCGGCGCTACTTGGTTAGAAAAGCCAAAGTAACAGGCATCCATCATGCTCATCATTAACAAATTAGCCTTACGGCGAGCTCGCTCATATTCTTTAAGTTTTAGCGGGCACCCTATATCCCCTGCATTGTCTAAAACCTCAGCAAGTGCCACTACGTCCTGAAAACCTAAATTTACACCCTGCCCTGCAAGCGGATTAATTGTATGTGCAGCGTCGCCCACTAAAACCAAACGCCCTTGCGAATAATTGTTAGCATGTTGGCGAGTAAGCGGAAATATCGCATGGGTTTGTACTTCAAAGTCTCCAGCAAGCTCTGGAAATTTATTAAGTATGTGCGTTTTTAACTGAGTTGGGCTTAGCCCTTTAAATGCTTGCAGTGTATTTGCATCGTCGTACCAAATTAAATTAGCGTACGGTGCCTGCATTGGCAAAAATGCGAGTGGCCCACTTGGCGTAAACTGCTGCCAGGTTTTAATTTGTTGCGGCGCATCGAGTTTAATTAACACCCCCATGCAATGCTGCTGGTACTGCCACCCCGTAATACCAATATTCGCCTTATCACGCAATTGCGACTGCCCACCATCGGCTGCAATTACTAAATCAGCGGTATAGGTTTGAGCTCCATACACAAGCGTAATTAAATCACTGGTTTGCTCTATTTTAGTAATCGGTGTGGCTTGCTCAATAACCTCAATCTTATAATGATCAAATTGCTGCCATAAACAGGCTTGAATTAAATTATTTTCAATCAAATGACCTAAATGCGTGGTGTTTATATCGGCGCAATCAAATAACAAATTGTCACCACCGCGTTCAAAAGCCTCTAATTGTTGATAAGGCGCTATGCGGTTTTGTCTTAAAAGCGGCATGGCACCTAATTCATCAAGCAAATTTTCTGAAAAACGATTAATAGCCGACACTCTAATATCCACCTTATCACTACTAAGAAGCTGTGATGGGTCTATTAGGTGTTTTTCGATTATGCGAACGCCAAAGCCTTGCTGAGCAAGCTTTATCGCCATAGCCGCGCCAACCATGCCCCCACCAACCACTATCACATTATTTTTAGTCATGTTTTTCATCATTTTATTATTACTTGAGTCTGTTTTGATTGTATCAAAATTAATTTGTTTTATACCAGAGGATATCCCTAACAGCACATTAAACTGGCCTCGTATTGATTTGAGATCACAAACATGAAAACTATACTTGGATCTGGGCGGGTATCCAGCTAAAATACGCGTCCTTTAAGTGAGCATGCTTGCTCCTTAATCCTGTTTCAAGCACATTTTTGTGCCACTATCGAATTGAACACGAGGCTATATTTCAATGAGCAAAAAGCTGCATATTAAAACCTGGGGTTGTCAGATGAACGAATACGACTCTCAGAAAATGGCTGAACTTTTAGATGCCACTAACGGCTACCAGCTAACTGAAGATGCAACAGATGCCGACGTAATCTTACTCAACACCTGTTCAATTCGTGAAAAAGCACAAGAAAAAGTATTTCACCAATTAGGACGCTGGAAGTTATTAAAAGACGACAAGCCAGATTTAATAATTGGTGTAGGTGGGTGTGTTGCCTCACAAGAAGGTGATTCTATTCGCCAACGTGCGCCATTTGTAGATGTTATTTTTGGTCCGCAAACACTACATCGTTTACCAGAAATGATTAAACAAGTGCAAGGCGACAAAGGCTCATCGGTTGTTGATATTTCATTCCCAGAGATTGAAAAATTTGACCGCCTGCCAGAGCCAAAAGCTGATGGCCCATCTGCATTTGTATCAATTATGGAAGGCTGTTCTAAATACTGTACTTTTTGTGTTGTACCTTATACTCGCGGCGAAGAAGTTAGTCGCCCAGTCGATGACGTATTACTTGAAATTGCACAGCTTGCTGAGCAAAACGTACGTGAAGTTAACCTATTAGGCCAAAACGTAAATGCATACCGCGGAGACACGCACGATGGCGAAATTTGTTACTTCTCAGATTTAATTCGTCTTATTGCTGCTATTGATGGTATTGACCGTATTCGTTACACCACATCGCATCCGGTAGAATTTACGCCAGACATCATTGAGGTTTACGCCGATGTACCAGAGCTTGTAGATCACTTACACCTACCAGTACAAAGTGGTTCAGACCGTATATTAAATCTAATGAAACGTGGCCATACGGCAATTGAATACAAATCGACAATTCGTAAGTTACGTAAAATTCGCCCTAACTTAAGCATGTCGTCAGATTTCATTATTGGTTTTCCAGGCGAAAGTAAAGAAGACTTTGAAGCAACCATGAAGCTTATCAGCGACATTGGTTTTGATATGAGCTTTAGCTTTATTTACAGTGCGCGCCCAGGTACGCCAGCGGCAGATTTGCCAGATGACGTAACAGAGCAAGAGAAAAAAGAACGCTTATACTTACTACAAAACCGTATTACACAAATGGCGCAGCAAATTAGCCGTCAAATGTTCGATACAGAGCAACGTATACTTGTTGAGGGTCCTTCTAAGAAGAACCCAATGGAATTACGTGGCCGTACCGAAAACAACCGTGTAGTTAACTTTGTTGGCCCACACACTGTGATCGGACAGTTTGTTGATGTACGTATTACCGAGGCATTACCAAACTCTTTACGTGGTGACTTAATTCGTACAGAATCAGAAATGAACTTACGACGCGAAATCGCTCCTTCAGCTATTTTAACTAAAGCTGCAGCTGCAGAGCCAAAACCAGACACTGTTAACGAAATTGGCGTAGCTACTTTCGTTCCTTAGTCACACAATTAGCGCCAGTTAACGCTGGCGCAGTACGATAGGAAGCAATTTTGAGTAATCAGTTAAAAACGTTAGAGATTTATTTAGAACCTGCCGATAACAAACGCCTTTCTTCTTTATGTGGCCCGTTTGACGAAAACGTCAAACAAATTGAACGCCACCTGGCTGTTGAAATAATTCACCGCGACAACTTTTTTAAAGTAACCGGTAAACTACACAACTGCGCCGGCGCTGTAGAAATCTTAAAAAACCTTTATGTTGATACTCAGCCAGTTCGTGGTGTTTTAGGCGAAATAGAACCCGACGCCGTTCATTTAGCTATTACCGAATCAAAAGCCTTAGAGCAAGATGCATCAAGCAGCGCTTATGGCAAAGAAATGGTGATTAAAACCCGCCGTGGTGTTATTAAACCACGTAACGACAACCAAGGTGTTTATGTGGCTAATATTTTAAACCACGACATTACCTTTGGTATTGGCCCTGCTGGTACTGGTAAAACTTACCTTGCAGTTGCTGCCGCCGTTGACGCCCTTGAGCGCCAAGAAATACGCCGCATATTATTAACGCGTCCTGCTGTAGAAGCGGGCGAAAAGCTTGGCTTTTTACCAGGCGATTTAAGTCAAAAAATAGACCCATACCTGCGCCCTCTTTACGATGCGCTTTTTGAAATGCTAGGTTTTGAAAGAGTAGAAAAGCTCATCGAAAAAAATATCATCGAAGTCGCACCGCTTGCTTACATGCGCGGACGTACTTTAAACGATGCCTTTATTATTTTAGATGAAAGCCAAAATACCACCGCCGAGCAAATGAAAATGTTTTTAACCCGTATAGGGTTTAACTCAAAAGCGGTGATTACAGGCGATATTACACAGGTCGATTTACCTCGTGGCACACGCTCAGGCCTTCGCCATGCAATTGAAGTGCTTGATGGCGTAAACGAAATTAGCTTTAACTACTTCAAAGCCCAAGACGTAGTACGCCACCCTGTTGTAGCACGCATAGTTGAAGCCTACGAGCGTAACGACGAAAGCGAGCGACTTAAGCGCATTGAAAAGCAAAATGCAAAAGACGCACTCGCTGCTCTTCAACAGCCTACTACTAAAGAGTAATACTTTGACAACCGAACTTGATTTACAAATAGCCTGTGAGTTTGACAACCTCCCAAGCGAAGAACAATTTGCACTATGGGCCGACAAAGCCCTTAGCCAATACCGTGACGAGTCCGAACTCAGTATCGTTATTAGCGACGAAGCGCAATCGCAACAACTTAATAACGACTATCGCGGTAAAAATAAACCGACCAACGTACTGTCGTTCGAATTTGAAGCACCACCCGGAATAGATATTCCTTTGGTTGGTGATTTAATTATTTGCCCAGCCATTGTATTAGCTGAAGCAATTGAGCAAGAAAAGTCATTTCATGACCACTTTGCTCACATGGTTATTCACGGATGCTTGCATTTGCTTGGATTTGACCATATAAAGAGTGAAGATGCTTTTGAGATGGAAAGCATAGAAAAGCAATTACTTGCAGAGCTAAACATAGCAGACCCATACCGGGACGAAATTTAAATTAACGGAGCAATTAGACGCAATGAGCGACGGTAACTCGCAATCTAGCCAGGGTTCTTCTGGCAAAACGTGGTTGGGTAGAATAGCCCAAATGTTGCAAGGGGAACCCCAGAATAGAGAAGAGCTGGTCGAAGTTATTGCCGATGCGCAAGAACGAGACGTAATCGATCCAGAAACAAAAGAAATGATAGAAGGTGTGCTTGGCGTGTCTGAGCTTAAGGTGCGAGACATAATGGTTCCGCGCTCACAAATGATCACTCTTGAGATCGACAGCCCGCTTGAAGAGCTAATTCCAATGATGGTCGATTCAACTCACTCACGTTTTCCAGTGGTGATTGAAGACAAAGACCATGTAGAAGGTTTTTTACTCGCTAAAGATTTGCTACCGCTTATCTTAAATAAAGACGAGCATTTACCATCAATACGCGATTATTTACGCCCAGCAATGGTAGTACCTGAAAGCAAACGTGTTGATACATTGCTAAACGAATTCCGTCAGCAACGCTACCATATGGCTGTTGTTATTGACGAATACGGCGGCGTATCTGGCTTAGTAACGATTGAAGATATTCTTGAAATAATTGTTGGCGAAATCGAAGATGAGCACGACGAAGAAGAAGAACATCAAGATATTCGTCAACTTGCTAAACATGTCCACGTAGTGCAAGCACTCACTCCTGTAGATGACTTTAACGAGCATTTTAAAACAGGCTACAGCACAGACGAAGCCGATACTATTGGCGGAACTGTACTGCACGCATTTGGCCATATGCCAAGCCGTGGTGAAACGATTGACATAGAAGGTTACCAATTTAAAGTAACCAACGCCGACAATCGTCGTATTTTGCAACTGCAAGTCACCGTTCCTAAGGCTGATGATAACGACAGTGAAGAAACTGCTAACTAGACTTACCCTATTAGCAAAAGATAAAAAAGCATGGCTCGCACTCGTTGCGGGCCTTGTTTTAACTTTTGGCTATGCCCCTTTTGAAATTTGGCCCATCGTATTTATTAGTCTTGGCGCCATAATTTTTTGCAGTAATCCCAATAATACCGGTAAAGCACACGCAAAAACTGCTGCTAAATATGGCTTTATATTTGGCCTGGGCTGGTTTGGTGCAGGTATAAGCTGGGTACATGTCTCTATTGCCACATTTGGCGGCATGCCGCTTATTGCGTCGCTCTCGTTAATGGCCTTACTGTGTTCATACTTAGCGTTATTTCCCGCACTTGCCTTTTGGGCAACTACTCGTTTTGCCACAGGCCCTAAAAGCTTTGGCGCATTACTAATTGCCTGCTTTGCAATTAGTGAGTATTTACGTGGCACCGTACTTACCGGTTTCCCGTGGTTAAGTTTTGGCTACACACAAACCGACGGACCTTTAAGGCTGCTTGCCCCTTATATTGGCGAGTTTGGCTTAACTCTTACCTGTGTCGCTATTGGCTTTGCACTGTATAGACTTATCCAAAAAGATTTTAAAACCCCGGCGGTTACGGCTACAGCTGTTGCGCTTATTTTTGCAGGTGCAAACACCACAGGCAGTATTCATTACACAGATAAAAACATGTCAGTATTGCTCGTACAAGGCAACATACAGCAACACCTGCGCTTTGAGCCAAGTGAGTTTTGGACCACAATGAGCAAATACCAAGACCTGACACGCCCACATTGGGATGCAGACTTAATAGTATGGCCCGAAGCCGCAGTGCCTGAAATAGAAATGCTTGCTGATTCCTACCTAGCCAATTTAGACAGTGCCGCTTCGTTTAATAAAACCGCCCTTGTAACCGGTATTGTTGACTACCAGCGAGACACTAAAAACATATTCAATACGCTTATTGTGGTTGGTAATAAAGAACGCGGCGACGAGCACGGGCATTACCATTACCTTGATAAAAACCGTTATCAAAAACACCAGCTATTACCTATTGGAGAATTTGTACCGTTTCAAGACTTTTTGCGCCCAATCGCGCCTTTGTTTGATTTACCTATGTCGTCGTTTACGCGTGGCGACAAAGTGCAAAATAACTTGCGCGCCAACGGCTACAACTTACTCCCCGCTATTTGCTACGAAATTGTTTTTGCCGACTTAGTACGCGGAAATTACAAAAGCGATTCCGACCTACTCTTTACGGTAAGTAACGATGCCTGGTTTGGCGACTCCATTGGGCCATTGCAACATATGCAAATAGCCCGTATGCGCGCGCTCGAACTACAACGCCCTCTAGTACGTGTTACCAACAATGGGGTAAGCGCCGTATACGACCCCATAAGCCACACACAACAAACCATGCCACAGTTTGAAGCTACTACATTGAAAGCCAACATTAAGCTTATACAAGGCGACAGCGTATACAGCCAATACGGCAACATGTTTGTGTGGGGATTTGTGTTCTTGCTGGGTGTTGTTGGGTTTGGGCTAAAACTAAAAGATAAAAGAAATATTTAAAATTAAAGCGTGGTAAGATAATTATCGCGCTTTAATTTCAAGCCAAAATAGCAGCCTAAATTAATTGAAACTAAAGTTTTAACATTCGCGATATAAACTGCAGTGCCTCATTTTTTAAACCTTCAAATTTACTGTCGCTTACTTCTGGTCTAGCAACTATTTGACTATAAATCACACGGGTGTTTTTTGATTTAATATTTGTGATCAAAGCGTGTACTTTATTTAGAGTTGCTTTATCTAAAGCACTGACTAAATCAGGAATATCGTCGTCACAGTTTAAGAATAAATACAGCAAATTAGCTTTGCTGACAGGATCCTTGCCATCAATAAATTGTAAAATAAGGTTATTCATAGGGATTTTATAATCTCTCTGTTCACTGCTAAAGCCCATGCGAGGGCTAAAGCCCTTATAAATTTTTAATAGCGCAAACAAAGTTCCACGTGTAAAAGAGGTACGTTGCTCAAATAAGTCGTTTATTATTCTTTCTGAAAAAAGGTATTTCATAAATACACTTTCTGGATCAAATTGCTCACTTTTTACAATAAACGATGTTAGAAATTCTAGAGATTTCCTTGATGACCGAACATTAATCGCTTTTTCAAATAATTGTTTAACGGTCGTTTCATCTTTAATTTCATTGTAAAGAATATGCCAACCATAATGCTTGATTGACTCAAGCCAAAAGCTAGAAGTCTCATCATTTTCCACAGCAGCGCATAAGTCAGTAACTGCTTGGTTTGTTATAGTAGCGTTGCCACCACTCGCTATTTTATTTAACGTTTCAAAAACGTGCCTTTGTTTAAGCTTTTTCGTTGTAAGCCTGCCTTCTATTAACGAGCTACTTATATGCTCGTATTTATAAAATGATAAAACATGATTTGGTGGGTTATCTTTTGAAATGCATATTTCGTTACTTTTCTCCTCAATAAAAATATCAATTAAGCCAAAGTGCTCTAGGCAAGCTTTTATAAGTTCTTTATCTAAATTATCGTCGGGAGAGAAGTTACCGGCAATAAATTTAGTTAATGGTTGGCTTTTAAAGGACTTTTTATTTAATAACACTATTAGTACATCGTAAATAACTGGACTATTATTTTTCAATGCCTGAAGTAAAACAAGGTCGTAAAATAACACTTCACCACGCAGCTCCAGCCAAGCAGATTTAATTTGCTCTTCAAGAGTGTGTAATGCTCTAAATGAAGATAATAATTGATTAATGAGTTGTGGGCATCCAAGTACATATTGATCTAAAAGAACTTTTTGATAATACTCTTGTATATTATTATCAATTAAATTATTTTCTAACTCTTTAATTTCATTAATAAAATTTGATTTTGAAAAATCAAATCGGATTGGGCAAATACGCAGTAAAGCATCTGAAAACTCTGGGCGGTTTTCACCTGCAAAAATATAATCTATACCTCGCAGTCCTTCTAATCTATCTAGCAGGCCAGCAAGCACATGGAGACTGTCTAGCGCCTTTTGATTTCGATCGAGATCTTGAATTGTTACTAATAACCTTAAATTTGCGGCATTAATTACATCACTTAAGCTTTTTAAAAGTGCATCTGGAGATGTAGGTTTATGCATAAACGCTGCAAATATTTTAGAAGACGTATTACCTGCATTCATAGCTGAAATATAGTGCGACGGTAAAGAGCGGAATTTACACATATCAATCTCAGTGCTTAGTGCTATTAGCACTTCATCTAATACATATTGGATAATAGATTCAGCTTCAATCCCCCACAGATCAATATTACAGTGAACTAATTTAGGTAGTTCTTTTTTATTTTTTAGTTTATCAACTGCTAAATTTATTGCCGTTGTTTTCCCGACACCAAACGGTCCACATATTAAAATGCGTATACTCTTTGCTTGATTTTTCTCATCGCATAAAGTTTTTTCAATTTGTTTAGCGATATGCCGCGTTGAATCGTTGTTTTTTGGGTCATCAATACATAGAGGGGTTATTTTTTGCGTAATACGAACTTTTAAAAACTCAAGTGCAGGTAAAAATACTAACCCAGCTATAAGAGGTAAATATAAAAGTACTAACTCTAAACTAATCAAAGAACCGGTTGCTCTAGATTCAAAAAACAACCAAATAGCAATAGTCCATGTTACTGATAGCATGAGAGAAGGATACCGCCAATTAAATTGCCAATATCTTTTAAATTATAGATAGAAAAGCTATCTGCAATTTTGTCTACGGCTAAGCCTGCTAAAAATAATAATGCAGCGTAACCATACGTGGATGTGAAATTTGAAGTATTAAATGCTTTTTGAAGAAGGTTAGTCCAAGCAAGCCACAATCCTTGATTAATCGTTACTGAAGACATAATTAAAAACAAAATATATGTAATAACACCATATAAAATTAATGTCGTATAGCGAGAAAAAGTTACCATATTCATCCATGTACTCAATATTTACTTTTTTATATGCTAACACGCCCTAATATAAACAGAAAAATAGTCTGAGCTACTTTATGTCTCAATGCAAGCTAGTTGATAGGAACTACAAGTTGTTTGTTGGGTTTCGCTTCGCTCTTCCCAACCTACGTCAATTTACTTTTTAATCCAGCCTATACTTAAAATATAACGAGTACCTTGTTCTATTTTTAATACTTGATGCTGCTCAATATCGGGCCTGAAAAGTTTAACTCGGCTGTAATTTATAATTGGATTTCCACAAATAAACTCACCACCTTTTGCGGCATGCTTCAACACAATATTGAGCCTAAAATGTCTGCCAGTTTTTACTTCATCGATATGCGGTTTTATTTCACTCCCTTGTGGGAATTTAATTAAGTATACATCAAATTTTAAAGGGAATAGTATGCGGCACAATAACATTTTATCGTAGCCCGACTCTTGTCGCCCTTGCTGCCAACTAAATAATTTTCTTGCCATAACTACACTTTCACTCGTTCTAAAAATCCTTTTTAAAATGTTAAAACCACTTAAACTTTAATTCTGCAGAGTGTACTCTGCTCGCCTGCGGTCTTAATAGATTGCAGTGAATATCAATATAGCTACTCTTATTTGGTTCTATAAATATGTCATCGCTTTTACCTAAACAATTACCAACAAATTTGCCGTTCTCATCAAATGTAGAAGCAATAACTCCACCAGCATATATGCTTTCGTTGGTTATATTTTTTAGCTCTGCAGTTATTCTTACACGCCCATTTTCTTTAAAAATATCAGAAAGAGTAAGTTTGTAATCATTACTTAAATCAGACGTGCTATCTAATACTTTATTAGAAACCAGCTCTTTAAATCCACTATCCACTTCAGCGGCTATTGTTAGCGCGTACACACTAATACCACCTAGAGTTGCAATTACAAACCCTACTCCCCAAAAAAAGCCTTTTATAATGTCATTGAAATTATTATTCATTTAATTCCCTTTTAATTTTTACCACTGAATTTCGTAAATACTATACCCAAAGTAACTCCTTTTCTCTTACCAAGTTTACAGGTTAAAGTTTACCGTTTTAATAAGCTTTTTAACCCATAATACCAACTAAGTGCGGCGGCTGTGCCATGAGTTTCATCTTCAAAGTAACGTTGATTTATAATTAGATTATCGCTTGAGTGTGCTTTTAACTTTTCAACAAATGCTAAACCCCATCGGTAATTTGTTTTACCAATTTCGCCAAACGCTTCGCCGTTATCTGCAAAGGTAAAATACACATTGCCTTTAAGCAGCTTATTTATTAGTTGCTTCTCATCAAAATAACGGTTTAGGTAGTTATTATCCCACAGGTAAGTTGCATCAATAATTAAGTAATCTGTAAATAGCGCATGGTTGGTAAGCAATACATAGCTTGCGAACAAGCCACCAAAAGACTCGCCAATTAATACGCGTTTAGTTGATGTGCGGTAATTTTTATTAATCAGTGGAATAAGTTCATTTTCAAAAAAGGCGCTGTAGTTTGCAGCGTTGCCAATATTTTCAAACTTTTCGAGTAGCTTACCGTTAAAAGTCCAATCGACATTGGTAGGGGTAAAGTCGCGCTCTCTTATCGCATTTTTACTGTTAGGAATAGCAACAATAATAGCTTCTTGTATTTGCTGCTCTAGCCGTTCTGTACTAAGTGCCTCTACTAGCCCAGCAACTGCTTTTAAATGGGTTGGGTCACCATCAAGCAAGTAAATCACAGGATATACTTGATTCGGGTTTTTACTGTAGCTTAGCGGTAAATAAACACTATAATTACGCTGTTCATTTAAAATACTAGATTTTAGCTGATAGGTTTTGGCTAAAATAATAGACTCTGAGGCATTTACATTTACTGTAAAAAATAAATATAAAAATATTATTGATAAGACTTTCATACATATCCTTGTATTAATAACAAACCAAGAAGGAACGTCTGGCCTTCTTTCAACAATCAAAACACCGCTTTTATTGCTAAGCAGCCAAGCTATTCCTTAATTCGTGACGTTAACTTTTTATATATCGCATCTTTATCGCGCTTACCAATTGCAAGTACATAGACCACAATTTCGTTATCAATAACCTCGTAAGCTAGGCGATACCCTGCCGTGCGCAATTTTATTTTGTAAACATTATCAAAGCCTCGCAACTTGGATGCAGGCACATGTGGGTTATCTAAGCGTTCAATGAGCTTCTTTTTAAACTGACTTTTAAGTGGGGGCGCTAGCTTTCCCCATTCCTTTAACGCCGCAGGCAAAAACTTTAACTTATAAGTCATCTATACTGACTTCAACCGCTTGAGATAAATCGCCTCTGCGGCTCTCAACAACTTTAGTTAGTTCATAATCATCCAGTTGTTCCATAATTAGCTCATACATTGGTGCAGGTACTAAGTAAGCAGCGGGCTTGTTATGATTTAATATGGCTATTGCAGCACCATCTGCTTCATTTAAAAGCGCTGTTGGATTTTTTTTAAGTTCTGAAATACTTGCCGAACAATCAGCTAAAACTTGTCTCATAAAACACCTAAAAAGAACTAAATTAAGTCCTAATTTTAGACCTTTTTTTATTTATAGCTATTCTTTTTTATAATCTTGTTAGTTTTTATTACTCTTTCACTGCATCTATAACTGTTTCAACATCCACAACTTGATTCAAGTTACCTTTAATAACCACAGTCGCTGATATTTTATCTTGAATAGCTTGCCTGTTTGGATCCCAATATATCTGCAGGAACCCTAGTAGCCCTGTGGCAAAGCCTGCACCGTAGCCGCCGTAGCGACCAAAACAATCTAATAAACCTAATGGCTCACCGCTTAGGGCGACAACACGGATATTACAAACCTTTTTACCCGGTGTTTGGCCGCGCCAAAGTAACGAGAACAACGTAAAGTAAACAGCAGCCCAGCCAAACCCTAAACCTAGGTCTTGAATAATGCCTTTGCTCCACTGCAAAATACTATTTGTGCTTGTTTGTGCAGGTTTTTCTTCTATTAACTGTGCAGGCTTTATTTCGTTATTTTCACTGACCACTAATAGTTGTAAAAGTACGGTAGCAAGTTGTGGGCTTTGTAGGTCGTCCATTTCTGCTAATTTGGGAACTTGCCCTATTAAATTATCAAACGCGTTTTGTTGGCAAGGTTGCTCACAGCTTTCATCGGCTGTTTGCGCTAAATAAGTATTTACCCGTTGTTTTTCTGTGGCGGTAAGCTGTATTTCATCTTGTATTTTTACGCCCTGAACAGCTAAACCTTGATCAGTGTTACCGTCTTCTAGGTAATCAATGCCAATTGAAAGCACAGTAAGTGCGCTTACAAATAAAATACTTGCTGCCGTTATTTTTAATATTCTTCGCCACACATTCGACATTTTTGGAAGGTATTGCTGTGCCGTGCCTTTATAAAAGGCCATTGCAGCGACAAACGCTATTAAAGCCGCGCTAAGCTTGGCCGCTAAAAATATCAGTGCAACATCAATAATAATCGCTAGTGCACGCTGAATAGGTGTAGCTAAAGGCAAGCCCAATAAAGCACTGTCAATTTTAAAGGCGTAGGGGGTAACAACTTCTCGGGTTTCAGAATTTGATAATTCTAATTGTTCTATCTCTTTGGCTTTCATTTGTATTCTTATTATTAAATTAGGTAGCCGCATTAAGTTACGCGTTTTTTATTTGTTGCTCAACATTAACTTTTACCCCAATTTACTAAAAGTATCGTCTCGGCCAATGGGATAAAAGGAAATATAAGCCTCAAATTACAAACTTTAATTTATAAATGTACCTATTGAACATATATTAATGCTCGAATTCCTTTCATCCTTAAAATTGAATCTGAAAAAAATTAAATAAGATATCGCTTCGAGGCTCTCCTCTTGTTTCATCAGTAGGCAACAGCTACGGTGAATATATTGAGAGCGCTTTGATACAAGAATTAAAACTAGCAAAACTATGGTCTGGCGTTGTAACAAAGCAAGTCTCGGGAAAAGTAATTGAGCAAGACATTGATGTAACAGGTTTCTCTGAAGGCAGTGCGTTTATAAAAGTTAAATTTACTGTATCAGGTGGCGATATTACTTTATTTGATAAGGTAATATCTGCCGAACACACTTTCGACTCTTCTTTTCTCGGAGCAATTGCAATACCAAACGGGCAGCGAAGTTATGTAGAATTAGTTCAAAAATTGCTTACGAATCTATACGCTGATGAAGAATTTATAGCTTCAATAAAGTAAATAAACTAAAAAGGAGCTTTATGATTTCATACAGCTCCTTTTTTATATTACATAAATTTGTTTACTTTAAAATTACTAAGCGCTCATCAATAGGCTCACTTTTAGGTAAGCGATGCCTAAACTCTCTGCGTAATAACATAAAACTAATAACTGCCTGAACAACAACTGTGCTTGCCGATAAATACCATAACTGCGTTAAATTAAAGCCATCCATTTGGCTTAATAAAAGAGCTGGTAAAACAAATAAAATAATCCGCAGTGTAGTACTATAAAGTGAAGGGAGTGTGTTACCGAGAGACTGAAATAGCCCCGAACACGTAAACACTATGCCCGTAGGAATAAAGTTAATACAAATAATTTGTAAAAATGTAGCTGCAACTAAAATAACATTTTGATCATCAGAGAACCCTTGCACTAGTAATTCTGGAATAAAAAAGCAAACTACGCTTAACACTGCCATTAAACTACATGTCATTAGGGCTGACCAAAAAAAGGTTTCTCGGACACGGTCAAATTGCTTTGCACCAAAATTTTGACCCGCGACGGCTGGTGCAGCAAACGCAATTGCCATTGCAGGTAAAAACAATGACTGCATTATGCGAGAACCTAAACCAAAGCCAGCTTGGGCTTCAGGTCCAAAATGTTGAATTAACCAATAAATTAACCCCATATATGCAAACATTAAAAAGAATTCACCTCCTGCGGGTAATCCAATCCCTAATAAGCGCTTTATAATAGCGCTATCTACGCGCCATAAACTGACTTTAAAGGTAACGAACTTTTCAGCCTTAACAAAGTATACGCATAGCATTACTACCGCAACAACTACCGAAATAGTACTTGCCAACCCAGCTCCGGCTATACCCATTGGAAAGTCAGTTCCCCAACCTATAATTAAAATAGGAGATAAAATAATATTGACGATAATAGACAAGGTTTGAATCAACATAGTTGGCTTAACAATACCGGCTCCTCTTAACGCAGCACTAACTGCAACTAAAGGAAACTGCAATGCCATACCCGGCAAAAACCAATGCAAATAACGTTGTCCCGCTTCAATTGTTGCAAGGTCTGTTGAAATGCTAGTTAAGTATGTATCAGACCCTAAATAACCTAAAAACATGACAACCAAGGCCATTAAGCTAGCCAGCATCATACTTTGATTAAACACTGCATTTGCATCTTTGGCATCTTTTCGACCCGCTGCATGAGAAATCAACGCGGTTGTTCCCACATTAAGAATTTGCGTGAGTGCAAAAATTAAAAACATTGCATTACCCGCTAAGCTGAGTCCTGCTAAAGCATTTCCACCTAAATTACCTACAAAATATAAATCAACTAAAAAATACAATGTTTGAATTATCATTCCTATCATCATAGGAATAGCCATTTTGATTAAATGCTTCGGTATGGAGCCACGAGTTAGATCATGCATATTATTATCTTAACCATTAATAAGAATAGTTATCATAACAAGTTGCGTGCAATTAAGCATACTTTTAATAGTTATGGAAAGGTGTTTTATATAGCGTGAATTTCATACTACAACTTTGCTATACTGGCCGTAAGTCTTCATTAAATGATTCATTATGATTCCTTCAACATACCCTCTTTTTTGGCGAGATAACGCCCTACCTTATGTAGAACTAAGGCAAGTTTTGGATGGTCGAAAAGTAACTTACGCCGCCCATTCTCATGCTCAGTGGTCAATTGGTGCTATTTTAGAGGGCCAAAGTGAATTTATTTGTGAAGACAAACTTTACCAAATAGATAAAGGCACTTTAGTGCTAATGAACCCCGATGCTGTACACGCATGCAACCCCAACCAAAACTCGCCCTGGGCTTATTATATGATGCATGTAGATAAAAGTTGGTTAGCTCAATTGCTTGTTAAGTTTAATATAAGGGCAAGTAACCACTGGTATAATAGCCAACCTGATACATTAACGACCCCTGTATTTTACCAGCAGTTTGTTTTAGTTTGCCGAAACCTTATGTCGAATAAGCTGTCTTCTTTAGAAAAAGAGTCTTTGCTTAGCCAGTATTTGATTACGTTATTTGAATACATCGATAGCACTGATATTAAAGAAAATACGTGCCTACCTCCTAATAGGCTGTATAAAGTTGCAAACTACCTCGCCCTTTATTGTCAGGATGACGAACCAATTAAGGTTATTAGCAAAAAATTTGGCTTTAATACTAGCTACTTGATACGTACATTTAAACGCCACTTCAATATGAGTCCACATGCTTATCGGATAAATCTGCGTATACAACTAAGTCAACAAGCGCTTAAGCAAGGCGATGCCATTTCAACGGTGGCTCAAAATGCAGGATTTAGTGATCAAGCTCATTTTCAACGTGTATTTAAACAGCGGGTTGCTGCAACACCAGCACAATATCGACGCTGTATTTAGAATAAAAACACATTAGCTTATAATAAAAAAGCAACTCCCGGCAAGTAACACTGCCAATGCTTTATTCATAAAACGTATTTTTGCAGGACTTTGAAAGTACTGCCCTAGCACTATACCTATCCATACCCACACGCTCAGCGACAACCAGCAAATTGGTAAATACACACTGGCAAACGTAAACACTTCAAATAGCTCTGCATTAGGGATGTAAGTCGCAATTCCCGATAGTGATGCTAACCATGCTTTTGGGTTTAGCCATTGCATGATTACCCCAGTAATAAAGGTAGGTGAACTTTTATTACTGTCTGAGTTTAATTCACCATTATCTACAAATAATTGATAACTTAAATAAAGTAAAAAAGTAATACCAGCCCATTGCAATACTTCAGTGATCCATTGCAATTTATCAAGAAGATAGTTTAAACCCCATCCAATAACTAAAAACAAAAAAATAAACCCAAGTGTTGCACCGGTTATAAATATTAAGCCATTTCTTAGCCCATACCGTGCGCTGCTCAATGAAACTAAATTAACTGGCCCTGGCGATAAAGACGCAGCTAATGCAAATAACGACATTGACATAATTAAAGATAAAGTCATGGTTCACTTTCTAATTAATTCAAACTGATGGTGAGTATCTACATTAAATAGAGGCTGGTATTGAACAAAATTGACTTAATCAAATAAAAGTAAGTTATTTCGCGCATATCAATACTAGTTTTTGATTTTCAGCATTGTGAACTATTAATATTTTTAGTCGTATCAATAAAGTGTTAATTCATTAGGATCGACCATGACCACTAAACAGCTTTCGTCACTGTTTGTATTTAACTTAGTCTTAGCGACAAGCGAGGCCAATGCAAATCAGCAATGGTATGTTATTAGCGACTCTGTAATGGGCGGCGTATCTAATAGCCAAGTAACAAAAACACAAGATAGCTTGCTGTTTACAGGCAATGTTTCGCTTGATAATAACGGCGGTTTTGCATCAATACGTACCGAAATTGACACGCAAGGTCAAAACTCAAAAACTATAGCGCTGCGTGTTAAGGGCGATGGGCAAATCTATCAGCTTAGGCTCAGAACAACTACTTACCTTGATGGCGCAGCGTACATCCACTCATTTAAAACAATAAAAAGCGAATGGGTAGAAATCAACTTTACCCCGAGTGATTTTACTTTAACGTATCGCGGACGAGTGCTTGAGCAACAGCCTATTATTGATTTTAATGATATAAAACAGCTAGGCTTTATGATTGCAGGTAAGCAAGAAGGTAAATTTAAACTTGAAGTGAGTAAAATCGAATTTAAAAGCTAACCCACCAGCATGTTAGTGGCGCTATACAGTATAGTCGTGATCGCCCCGCCTTTTCATTTCACTAATAACCAGCTCAACCATTTGTTGCTTTATTGCCGCTTGCTCTGATTTTAACTCCCCTAATTGCAGCTCTAACATATCTATTTGCTCTTGCTGTTGCGTGTTTTTATATTTTTTAGAACCTAGGTGCTCAGCGTCTAAAGTTAAACTCGCATCACTTTCATCTAGCTCACTTACAGAAGTATTTATAGTTAAACTACGTTGTACGGGGCTTTGTTTAAGTTTATTAATTTGCTCTTGCAACGCAATAACTCGCCCAGTGAAGTGTTTATATACTTTTTCGAGATTTTTATACTGATCGCCAAATGTTGCGTTATCTTCACTGTATTTTTGCGCTTTGGTATCTAAAAACTTTGATAACACATATTTTGGCTCTTCCTCATTCTCTTCCTCACTTCCTTTTTCAACAGCTAGTTTATCTGATTGCGCTAAAGGTTGAGTATTTGAGCTATGTACTTGGTATGGAATGGGAGCCGCTGAAATCTTCATTATTTTGTCCCTAAAATAGCTTGCCTCTTTTATAGGTATCGACCTCGTATTAAAATCCTTGAGTAAATTTTATTGTTAGCTAAAAACAAAAAGCCCCACTTTATTAAAGTAGGGCTTAGTAGTTTATTACTTCAAATAAAATTACTATTCAATTGCCAGTAACTCTACTTCAAAAATAAGTACTGAGGCAGGTGGAATACTGCCTACACGTTTTTCGCCATACGCTAATTGATGCGGTACATAAAACGTGTATTTATCGCCTGGGCTCATCAACTGTAGGCCTTCGGTCCAACCTTTAATCACTTGGTGCAAACCAAAACTAATCGGTGTTTTACGCTCTACTGAGCTGTCAAACACTGTGCCGTCGATTAGCGTGCCATGATAATGCACGTTAACCATACTTGTTGAGCTTGGTGTGTTTTCACTCTCACCTTTATGCATTACTTTGTACTGCAAGCCAGAAGCTGTTTCTACTATACCTTCTACTTTTGAATTAGCGGCTAAGTAATCTGCCCCTATTTGCGCATTTACGCCTGCTTGTTGTTTTGCTTTTTTACTATTTTTAAATATTAAAAAACAAAAAATGGCGATAACCACCGCCAAAATTATATTGATCATTATTAACCTTTTTCGTTATCTAGTTCTTCGTCTTTTTCGTCGTCATTATCGCCATTTACAATGTCGGCAATCTCTTTTAGACGCGCAAGCGCAATACCGTTTACTGAGTTTTCTGGATACTGGTCATCAATAATATCGCCTGCTTCTATATCCATTAATAAGTTAAGCGCTTGATCTACGGTTTCAACTGCGTAAATATTAAATTTACCCGCCTCTACCGCGTTGAGGATCTCGTCATCAAGTACTAAGTTAACTTGGTTTGATTTAGGAATAATAACGCCTTGCGAACCGGTTAAACCACGCATTTTACACAGTTTAAAAAAGCCTTCTATTTTTTCGTTTACGCCACCAATAGCTTGTACATCACCATGTTGGTTAATAGAGCCTGTCAGCGCGATAGATTGGCTAATAGGGAGGCTTGTAATAGATGAAATAAGCGCACAAAGCTCTGCTAAAGATGCACTATCGCCATCTATGTAACCATAACTTTGCTCTATGGCAATATTAGCACTAAGCGTTAAGCTAAACTGCTGTGCGTACTTATTGCCTAAATAGCCGGTAAGCAACATCACGCCTTTTGAGTGGATAGCTTTACCTAGTTCGGCTTCGCGTTCAACGTCTATTACGCCATCGGCTCCTGCATAAACAGTTGCCGTAATACGCGCAGGTGTACCAAACGAGGTATCGCCAATGTGTAGTACTGTTAAACCATTTACTTTACCTATAGCTTGGCCATCGGTTGCAATAAGTGTATGGCCTTCTTTTATATCGCTAAGCATGTTTTCGCTGATCTGACCGGTACGATATTGTTTGCCTTCAATGGCTTCGTCAATATGGTATGCATCAATAACCGTTAAGTTATCTTGTTTCGCGTAATAACTCGCTTCAGCAACTAATTCAAGCACATCAGCAAAGCGCGCCGAGAGTTTATTATGATGCTCAGCTTGGCGGTAACTAAATTTAAGTAACCGTACCATAGCAGCCTCTGTAGCGGTGCATTTTAATGTTTGCTCGCAATACTCAGTCACTTTGGTAATAAACTGGTACTGTAATTTATCGCTACTTGGTAAGTAGTAATCAAAATCGGCAAGTACTCTAAATAGCTCAGCAAATTCTTCGTCGTATTCACCTATGGTGTAGTACAACTCGCGCGAGCCCAATAAAATAATCTTCACATCAAGTGGAATAAGTTGCGGGCGAAGCGTAAAACTTGTCCCGACTGTGCTGTCTTGATAGGGTAAATCATTTTTTATTTGATGTGTTTTTAAACACAGCTTTAAACCATCCCACACTTGTGGATTAGCCATTATTTTTTCGGCATCCATTATTAAGTAACCACCATTGGCACGATGCAATGCACCGGGCTGAATTGAGCGATAACTCGTAATCAATGTACCTTGGGATGTAGCGTATTCAATTTTACCAAATATATTACCAAAGGTTGGGTTTGGCTCATAAACGACTGGCGCTGCGTCGTCTTCTTTAAATTCAACTAAAATGTTAGGTGCAAAAAAGTCGGTAAGCATACCTTTGCGGTCAAAGTCTTCTTTGCTTTCTTCGCTTTCGTCTTCGTCATCTAGCCATTCAAGTACCGCGTCGATAATTTCAACGCGAATATCTTTTAAATAACGCAGTACGCCAATGTGTGTCGCGTACTTATGTTCTAAGTCTTTTAAAAGTGGTTTAGTGGCTTGCTCTGCGGTCGATTTTTTAAGATTACGAAGTTTTTCTTTTGATTCGCGTTTCCACCGTGGTAGCTCTATTAACGCTTCTATTAATGCATCTTCTAGCTTTTCGATTTTTTCAAAAAACTCTTCGCGCAATGTTTCTTCAAGCTCACCAAATTCACTGTCGCTCAATTGTTTTCCATCAACAAGTGGTGCAAAACCCACTGAGCTTTTTCTTCTACTAGAGCAACACTTTGCTCAAGTGCTGCGATTTCAACTGCGGTAATTGCGCTGTCGTAAGCGTCGTTAAACTCGCGATCGATTGATTTTTTCTTGCGTTGGTACGCTGGATTATCAAATGCCGCTGGAAAAGTGTCGAGCACTTCATCTAAGAATGAGTCTATGTCGTCGCTAAGTTGCTTACTTTGCCCTGCTTGCATAAAAAGTGCGATAGGCTCACGGTGATCGGCGTAATTATTTACGTACAACCATTCATTAGGCGTTGCTCTGTCTTTTGCGTGTTGCTTAAGTTTATCTTTGACTAGCGTATAACGTCCATGAGCCGCTTCGCCCATTACATAAACATTATAGCCAGGTAAATCCATACCTAATGAAAAGTCGAGCGCACTTTGGGCACGTTGTTGGCCTATAAAAGTAAGTTGCTCTGGGTACGGGTTACTCATGCATGTATGTACATGATTACTAGAAATACTCGGTGCGAGCTTTGAAACAGATAGTGGCAGCAATTTTTTCGTCATTCTAACTTCTTTGTTTACCAGCATATTCACTGGCTTTTGGGCGTATTAAGTGGCACGCAGCCACCTAATACCAATATTTAAGGGTTCAGCGCCTTACGACTAAAGTAGATTCCATCACATTGCGTGCAAGGTATTATTTGCGTTGCGTGATAAATGTCGTGGCTATGGTTGCAATTCTTACATACTAATGTGCCCATGGCTATCCATTCGCCTGCGTGATACACCCCATTGTGCTTAAAATCTTGGCTTAAAGATTGCCACTCTAGTTGTGTTTTATCTTCTATGTGCGAGAGTTCAAACCATAAAGATTCTTTAAGTTCTTGCCATGCAAGCGAATTGTAATAAGCTTCGTGCTCAATAATGTGTTCAATATCATGCTTTAAGTAACTTTTATAAAGTTCATACCTTTCTTGACTTAAATCTTTTAGTGCCTGCTCAGATCCAACAAACCCAGAAATCACGTCTTTTACACCATGCTCTTTCACCTCTTTTAGCCAATGGGTAAAACTGCTAAGCCATGCTTTGTAATCAGTCATTTTTTACTCCTTCAAAATTGCTGTTAAATCAGTCTGTAACTTATGTATTTAGCTAACTACATTATAAAAAAGCAGGTTAACCTGCACTGAAAGTTACAATTTAATAAAAGCATGTTTTTGACGCTGTGAATAGTGTTTTATTTGGGGTATCCTAACGGCAATTTTTTATTAGTTTGCAAGAAGTCTGGAACCATAGATGCAAGAGCAATATAACCCGCAAGATATAGAGTCAAAAGTACAAAGCTACTGGGAAGAAAACCAGGTATTTAAAGTCACTGAAGATGAGAGCAAAGAAAAGTATTACTGCCTTTCTATGTTTCCTTATCCGAGTGGTCGACTGCATATGGGTCATGTACGTAACTACACCATCGGTGATGTTGTTTCTCGTTTCCAGCGCCTGCAAGGCAAAAACGTAATGCAACCTATGGGTTGGGATGCGTTTGGTTTACCTGCAGAAAACGCCGCTATTAAAAACAAAACAGCACCAGCTAAGTGGACATACGAAAACATTGATTACATGCGTACACAGCTTAAACAATTAGGTTTTGGTTATGACTGGGATCGCGAAATTGCGACGTGTCATCCAGAATACTACAAGTGGGAGCAGTGGTTTTTCACTAAGCTTTACGAAAAAGGCCTAGTGTATAAAAAAATGTCGACAGTTAACTGGGATCCAGTGGATCAAACAGTATTAGCTAACGAGCAAGTTATTGACGGTCGCGGTTGGCGTTCAGGCGCTGTGGTTGAGCAAAAAGAAATTCCACAGTGGTTTATTAAAATTACTGATTATGCACAAGAGCTACTAGACGACTTAGATCAGTTGGAAGATTGGCCAGAGCAAGTTAAAACAATGCAGCGCAACTGGATTGGCCGCTCTGAAGGCTGTGATATTGAATTTAAACGCACCGATAACGACGAAACATTTAGCGTATACACAACTCGTCCAGATACCTTTATGGGTGTTACGTATGTTGCTGTTGCCGGTGGTCACCCTATTGCGCAAGAAGCGGCTAAAAATAGCGATGCTATTGCAATGTTTGTTGAAGAATGCAAAAACACCAAAGTTGCCGAAGCAGACATGGCAACAATGGAGAAAAAAGGCATTGCAACAGGCTTTTACGCCACTCACCCATTAACGGGCGAGCAAGTACCAATTTGGGTTGCTAACTTTGTATTAATGCATTACGGCTCAGGCGCTGTAATGGCAGTACCTGCACACGATCAACGCGACTTTGAGTTTGCAACCGCTTACGGTCTTGATATAAAACAAGTCATTGCACCGGTTGAAGGTTCAGACCTTGAAGTAAACCTTAAAGAATCAGCGTTTACTGATAAAGGCGTACTTGTAAATTCAGGTGAGTTTAACGGCCTTGATTTTGACGCTGGTTTTAAAGCCATTGCGGATAAATTAGAAGCTCTCGGTGTTGGTGAGCGCAAAGTAAACTTCCGCCTGCGTGACTGGGGTGTGAGCCGTCAACGTTATTGGGGTTCACCAATCCCAATGCTTAGCGACGAAGATGGTAAAGAGCTTGCAGCAACAGAAGATATGCTACCCGTTCGCTTACCTGAAGATGTGGTAATGAACGGTGTAACTTCACCACTTAAAGCAGACCCAGAGTGGGCTAAAACAACAGTTAATGGCGCACCTGCGTTTCACGAAACTGATACGTTTGACACCTTTATGGAATCGTCTTGGTACTACGCACGCTACTGTAGCCCACGCTACAACGAAGGCATGCTAGATCCCGCGGCTGCTAACTACTGGTTGCCAGTAAACCAATACATTGGTGGTATTGAGCACGCTATTTTACATTTATTGTACTCGCGCTTTTTCCATAAATTATTACGTGACTTTGGTTTAGTAAACTCAGACGAGCCGTTTGACCGCTTACTTTGTCAAGGTATGGTGCTTGCTGAAACATTTTATCGTAAAGATGAAAAAGGCGGCGATATTTGGATCTCGCCAAGTGATGTAAACACTGAAACCGACGATAAAGGCCGCGTGACTAAAGCATGGCATAAAGAGGACGGTGAGCCAGTTTTCTCATCAGGCATGAGCAAAATGTCCAAGTCTAAAAACAACGGTATAGACCCGCAACATGTAATTGCCCAATATGGTGCAGATACTGTGCGTTTATTCATGATGTTTACAGCACCACCAGAGCAAACGCTTGAATGGTCAGACTCAGGTGTTGAAGGCGCGCATCGCTTCTTAAAACGTGTATGGAAATACGCGGTAGACGTTAAAACAGTAGGTTACCAAGCACTTGATAAATCAGCGCTAACAAACCCACAAAAAGTATTACGTCGCGACTTACACAAAGCGATTGCTAAAGTGACTGATGATGTTGAACGTCGTCAAACCTTTAATACCGCCATTGCAGCTATTATGGAGCTTTCTAATAAATTATTAAAAGCACCTTTAATAGATACCCAAGATATAGCAATTGCAAACGAAGCATTAGAAGCGCTTATTATTATGCTTGCACCTATTACGCCACATTTATCGCACGAGCTTTGGAAAGAGTTAGGTAAAGAAGGTGAGATTTTGGATGCTGCATGGCCAAAAGTTGATGAGTCGGCACTTGTTGAAGATGAAAAACTAATCATCGTACAAGTAAACGGCAAGCTCCGCGCTAAGTTAACCGTTGCAGCTGATGCAACGCAAGAGCAAGTAGAAACCCTTGCGTTTGCAGAATCTAATGTAACTAAATTTACTGATGGCTCAACCATTCGTAAAATCATTTACGTACCAGGCAAGCTACTTAACGTGGTAGCTAACTAATATGGCTGCATTTAACGCCATTAAAAACGGACTAGCCTTAGTGCTAGTCTGTTTTTTGATAACTAGCTGCGGGTTTCATCTAAAAAAAGCCTCTAGCATGCCTGATAACCTAAAACAGCTAACTCTTGTAGGTGATGATGAAAAGTCAGCCTTATTTGAAAGCCTTAAAAACGAGCTAAGAGCGAGTAATGTAGAGCTAATATCAGCAGCTAAAGATAAAGCCCAATTATATTTGTATAAAGAAAGTATTGAACGTCAAACACTATCGTTATTTCAAAATGGTCAAGTAGCTGAATACGAACTCGCTTATGGCGTATCGTATGTAGTTAAACGCCCTGGCGAAAAAGCCATTGAAAAGCGCTTTGAGCTTTACCGTAATTACCAAGACGATCCAGATCATGCGCTAGCTAAAGCAAAAGAGCTTGAGCTACTCATTAGCGAGATCCGTGAGCAAGCCAGTCGTCGTATTGTTAGAGAGCTGTCGCAACTATAATGCGCTGTTATGCTAATCAACTACCGAGTGAATTAAATAAAGGGCTAAAGCCCTTTTATTTAGTGTTTGGGGAAGAGCCTTTTCAAGAAGCACAGTGCGTACAACAAATTCGCGACAGTGCTAAAGCACAAGGCTTTGACGAAGTAATTAAGTTTACTTTAATGCAAGGATTCGATTGGCAAGAAATCATAGCTCAATATCAAAGCATGTCACTATTTAGCGCGCGCACTATTATTGAGCTTGATTTAAACCAACAAAAACCAGGCGTTATTGGCAGCAACACCTTTAAAAAAGTAATTGAGCTGGTTAATCCAGATACTATTTTAATTGTTAAAGGCGCTAAAGCCAGCCAAGAAGTACAACGCGGTGCATGGTTTAAAGCCCTTGATAAGCAAGGCGTATTTGTACCTTGCTACCCGCTTACCGGCACGCATGTAAAACGATGGCTTGATGAACAGTGCCAACGCTTATCGCTCAACATGCAAAACGATGCCAAACTGAGTTTAATAAATGCCACAGAAGGTAACTTATTAGCGTGCTTCCAAGAGCTTGAAAAGCTCTCACTACTGCACGGCAATGCATTAATTACTCAGCAATTAGTAATGCAAGGGCTGTTAAACCAAGCCAAGTTTGATATTTTTGATTTAAGCGATGCACTATTAAATGGCCACGCTAAACAAGCTATAAAAGTATTAAACAAACTTGCCAGCGATAACACCGAAGTGGTGAGTATTTTATGGGCTATAACCAAAGAGCTTAATACGCTAATAAATGTGCAACTTGGTTTATTAAATGGCGAACCAATCGCTAATTTATTTAAACAAAATGCTATTTGGAAAAACCAGCAAGGGCCAGTTCAAAACGCAATTAACCGCTTAAACATACACACACTTGAACAAATAAATAGTGATGTAGCTTTGTTTGATGCCAGTTATAAGCAAGGTAATTTAATTGCCCCTTACCAAGCGCTTGCTCATATTTGTATTAAATTTTGCCAGCCGCTCAACATTCCTATGCCGTGCCACGCGGTTAATTAATAAATAGCTAATAGGTGTTAAATGATCGCAATTTTTGGTGGCACTTTCGACCCTGTCCATTTAGGCCATATAAATATGGCGCAGCAATGTGTTAATGCGTTTAATTTAAACACGCTTTATTTTATGCCTTGTGCATTACCGGCGCATAAAGCAGCGCCTGGTATTAGTACGCAGCACCGTATTAATATGCTAAACGCGGCTATTGTGCCCTACCCTCATTTTAAACTCGATTTAAGAGAACTTAACCGAGCCGGCCCATCGTATTCGTTACTTAGCTTGCAAGAACTTCGTAAAGAGCACCCTACTACACCTATCTTATTTTTAATTGGTATGGACTCATTTAACAATCTCGATAAATGGTTTGAGTGGAAGGCAATTACGCAGCTTTGTCATATTGTGGTATATCAGCGCCCTGCTCAACATTGTACTGCAAGTGGTGAACTAAAAGGCTATATGCAAGATGCGAATGTAGACGAAGCAACCTTACTTGAGCACTCACTTGCTGGTAAACTTTATTTTTTACCGGGTAAAATGCTCGATGCTGCTTCGAGTACAATTCGCGAACAACTGAAAAAAAGCAATAAAAAGAATGAACTATTACCCGCTGCAGTGAGTCATTACATAGAACAGCATCAGCTCTATCAAATTGATGCTTAAAAACGCCTAGCGTGTTAAAATGCGCGCCATTAAATTTTTAAATTGAGACAAAACCTTGGATTCAAAACAACTACTCGCCTTTGCAATGGATAAAATTGACGATATGAAAGCACGTGACATCGTTCATATTGACGTAACAAAGACATCAGATATTACAGATTACATGGTAATTTGTTCTGGTACTTCTAAACGTCACGTGCAGTCAATTGCCGATCACTTAGCAAAAGAAGCGCGTCACGCAGATTCAGAACCATTAGGTTATGAAGGTGAAGGCGATGGCGAATGGGCACTGGTTGATTTAGGTGATGTAGTTGTACACGTGATGCAAAACGAAGCACGTAGCTATTACGATCTAGAAAAACTATGGGGCTAAACACGCACTCATTTTAGACAATGCTTGGAAGTAATACGTGAAAATACAAATGATTGCTGTTGGTACAAAAATGCCAGCATGGGTAGAAACGGGATTTGCAGAATATCAGCGCCGTTTCCCTAAAGATATGGCCCTTGAGTTAATTGAAATCCCTGCCGGTAAACGTGGCAAAAACGCAGACATAAAGCGCATTTTACACATTGAAGGTGAAAAAACATTAGCGGCTATTCCAAAAGGCAATCGTATTGTAACGTTAGAGGTAACAGGGAAAGCACTGGATACTCACCAACTTGCTAAAAATATGGAAAAATGGCAACTCGATGGTCGTGATGTAAGTTTACTTATTGGCGGACCTGAAGGGCTTGCTCCAGAGTGCATTGCAGCGTCTGAGCAAAAATGGTCGTTATCTAATTTAACATTGCCGCACCCCTTGGTGCGTATTATTGTTGCAGAGAGCCTTTACAGAGGCTGGAGCTTAAATAACAACCATCCTTATCATCGCGAGTAATGCCTTGCCATGCTAAAACATAGACCCACTATTCGTGACCACTCCGCAGAAGCAAATTTATTTGCTAGGCGAGCATTTGTGGGTTTTGTTTTTGTATTAGCTATGGTGGCTATTTTGCTGTCAAACCTATATAAAATTCAAGTAGAGAACCATCAAGATTACCAAACCCGCTCTAATGACAACCGTATTAAAGTTATTCCTATTGCACCCAACCGTGGTTTAATTTACGACCGTAATGGTGTACTCCTTGCTGAAAACAAACCAGTTTACAATCTTGAAGTCATTCCCGAAGATGTAAACGATTTAACCGAATCGCTCGATCAAGTCAGTAAAATAATTACTATTAGTGAGCAAGAGAAAGAAGATTTTTTAAAAGATATTAAACACACTCGGCGTTTCAAATCGCAAATTCTTAAAGCACGCTTAAACGAAACTGAAGTCGCTAAGTTTTCTGTAAATCAACATAAATTCCCAGGCTTTAGTATTGAAGCACGCCTAGCCCGCTACTACCCCTTTGGCGATACCCTAACCCATGCACTCGGTTATGTGGCAAAGCTTAATAAAAAAGAACTTAAAAAACTAGATCAAGAAGGTCAAGCAACCAATTATCGAGCCACATACGATATTGGAAAATTAGGCATAGAAAAATATTATGAACAATTATTACACGGTGAAGTAGGCTCCCAGCGCGTAGAAGTAAATAATCGCGGCCGCGTTATTCGCACACTCAGTATGATCCAACCTAAGCCTGGTAGTGATATTGTACTTACGCTTGATATTGGGCTACAGCAAATAGCACAACATGCGCTTAAGGATATGCGCGGCGCTATCGTCGTTATGGATGCAAAAGATGGTGGCGTACTCGCACTTTATTCAAATCCAAGCTACGATCCAAATTTATTCGTACATGGTATAAGTAGCAAAAACTACAAAGCATTGCTTAACCAAGATCGCCCGCTAATTAACCGAGCAACACAAGGTCGTTACGCGCCAGCTTCGACTGTTAAACCTCACATGGCAATTTTAGCCCTTGAAGAAAATATTGTAAGTGAAAGCACTTCTATTTGGGATCCTGGCTTTTTGAAATACCAAATGTGGAACATAAATGGCGCGATTGGAAACGCTGGGGTCATGGCCATGTTGATGTATATAAAGCGATTGAAGAGTCGTGCGATACTTATTTTTATGATGCAGCTTATCGTTTAGGTATTACTAAAATAAGCGATTTTATGGCGCGATTTGGCTTTGGTGATTTATCCGGTATTGATATTCATGAAGAAACCACTGCAATTTTACCTTCAAAAGAATGGAAAGAAGGCCGCTTTAAAGAATCATGGTGGCGAGGTGATACTATTTCTGTAGGTATTGGACAAGGCTATTGGACCGCAACCCCGATTCAAATTGCTAACGCAACGAATATTCTTGTTAATAAAGGGATTAATCATCCACCGCATTTAGCTCAAGTTGCAAAAAAAGAAGATCAAGTAACGCAAATTAACGGTGATGAAAAACCGCCGGTAATACTTAAAAACCCTGATAACTGGCGTATTGCAATTGATGCAATGCATAACACGGTAAAAAAAGTAACAGGTACCGCACACAAAGCTTTTAAAGGTGTAAGCTACGATCCGGCGGGTAAAACAGGTACTGCGCAAGTAGTTAGCATTGCCCAAGGCGAACGTTACGACGCTAAATCATTAAAAGAGCGTCAGCGTGATAACGCCATTTATGTTGGTTTTGCACCTTATAACAACCCACAAATTGTGCTCTCTATCGTTGTAGAAAACACTGGGGGCGGAAGCTCGGTAGGTGCGCCAATTGCTCGTCAATTAATGGACTACTATTTTGCAGCTAATCCTGTTGAACTTGCAGGGAATATAAAATAATGACCATTTTACACGATAAACGATCCATATGGATGCGAATGCATCTAGACCTACCATTACTCATCGCTTTGCTTATCATGATGATTGGCAGTATTACCGTTGTATATAGTGCAAGCGGGCAAGATACAGCAATGATGATCCGCCATATGACTCGCATGGGCGGAGCCGTTATAGGCATGATTATTCTAGCCCAATTTTCTCCAGCAACACTTAAACGTTTAGTTATCCCACTTTACTGTGTTGGCTTACTCATGCTGGTGGGTGTACTTTTATTTGGGGTCAGCTCAAAAGGCGCTCAACGCTGGTTAAACTTGGGGATCACTCGCTTTCAACCATCAGAACTAATGAAGCTAGCCGTCCCAATGATGGTGGCTTGGTACATAGGCAGAAACCACTTACCACCCCGCCCACTGCATTTAATTATTGGCTTTATGATTGTAATGCTTCCGACATTATTAATTAAAGAACAGCCCGATTTAGGTACTTCTATACTTATTGCGAGCTCGGGTATATTTGTGTTGTTTTTATCCGGTTTAAGCTGGCGTTTAATCGGCTTTTTAAGTTCTGTTGTTGCGCTTGCTGCATGGCCATTTTGGCACTATGGTATGCACGACTACCAAAAACAACGTGTACTTACTTTTTTAGACCCCGAAAGCGATCCGCTTGGTTCCGGTTACCATATTATTCAGTCAAAAATAGCAATAGGCTCTGGTGGTGTTGAAGGCAAAGGCTGGCTGCTTGGTACACAATCGCAATTAGAATTTTTACCAGAGCGTCACACCGACTTTATATTTTCGGTTTTAAGCGAAGAATTTGGCTTATTCGGCGTATGTGTTTTACTTAGCCTGTACTTATTTATTATTGGCCGAGGCTTGTACATTGCCGTTAATGCGCAAGATGCATTTGGTAAATTACTGGCAGGTGCACTCACTCTGACATTTTTTGTTTATGTATTTGTAAACATAGGTATGGTATCAGGGTTATTGCCTGTTGTAGGAGTTCCTTTGCCTCTAATCAGTTATGGAGGAACATCGATGGTGACGCTCATGGCTGGCTTTGGCATTATTATGTCAATAGCGACAGATAAAAGGATGCTTTTAAAATAATGAAATTCACTTTGCGTGTTCTAATAACTGTTTTTTTTATACTCACCTTAAGTGCATGTAGTAGTTCAAGTAACCGCTACCATATGCGCCATGATTCAGCACCACTTAGAGCCCCAACTGCACTTGAAATGCAAGACGCAATAATCACTGATGTTACTAAAAGCGCCAGTGCAAGTCGTCCATATACAGTGCTTGGTAAAAGTTATTCGCCAATGCTTGATGAGTCAGGCTACTCTGAGGAAGGCATTGCCTCTTGGTATGGTCGTAAATTTCATGGTTATCACACTTCTAATGGTGAAACCTACGATATGTTTGCCATGACTGCTGCGCACAAAACACTGCCGTTACCTAGCTTTGTTAAAGTAACCAATACAGCGAACGGTAAATCGGTAATCGTGCGCGTGAACGACCGAGGCCCATTTCATGACGATAGAATAATTGATCTTTCGTACGCTGCCGCTTACAAACTAGGCTATTACACCCATGGTACAGCAAGGGTTAAGCTAGAAGCCGTTACGCTTGCGGGCGCAACTGCCCGTCAAACCTATATTCAGGTAGCTGCAGGTAGTACACTTGCTAATATTGAAGCGCTTGCCAGCACATTGCGAGAGCAATACAAATTACCAACAAATATCGTGCAAAAAGACGATATTTACAGACTGCATTTAGGGCCAATAAAAGATACCCCTCATGCAGACGAAGTATTAAAAAAATTAAAACAAAATCAATTTCAAAACGCGTTCTTGCTTTACACTCAGTAAGACTAATACCCAAACTACCCCAGGATGCAGAATTCAGCGTTGCACTGGGGCTTAATATCTAGGCGTTACTTTGTAGAAATGGTAATCCCTTTTAAAAAGTAACAACACAGAGAGTAAGCTCCAGTGAAACGCCCTAAGAGCTGACGAATCCCCAAAACGTGACAGGCACAGCAATTTATGATCTTATGTAAATCACCACAACCCACATAAGTCACAACTGCTATGCCTGACACATCAGTTTGCCATAAGTACTTTAAACATGCATTAGCGCCATTCAATAATGCCAGAGTAAAAACATTACTAAGCTGCAGTAATGCATTAATTTCGGGCAATAAACTTACCTTAACTGAAATCGGCAGAAATTTGTCTGGCGCTGTGGATGTAAAACATAAAATAAAACGCGTTGATCGCTTCTTAAAAAATACTCACCTCTACAATGAAAGGGTCGCTATCTATAAAGCATTAGCTCATCCTATTATCGACTCTTTACCAATGCTTGCAATTGCCGTTGACTGGAGCGGTGCCTGTGGTCACGACTATCACTTACTGCGAGCAAGCTTACTTGTGGATGGGCGCTCTATCGTGATTTATAACATGATTGTTGAGCAGAAGAATTTTGATAGCCCAGCAACCAACAGCCTGTTTTTAGATGAACTTTATGAAGTGCTTGGACGACATCCTAGTGTCTATATTGTAACAGACGGCGGCTTTCTTACGCCTTGGTATAGTAAAGTACGCGAACTTGGTTGGCATATGATAGGTCGATTAAGAGGCTCAATGAAGTGTAAACTAGCCATGCAATCACAATGGCATACATTAAAACAACTTAGGGCTGGTGCCAGCGATATACCAAAGGCGTTAGGTCAAGCAAGACTAACTCAGTCCAGCCCGACAGCATGCGATGCATTTTTACACGTATATCATGGAAAAAATAAAGGAAGAAAAGGAAAAAGCAGATTTACGAAAGATACAAAAATGTATCAAAACTTAGCGAAAGAGCCATGGTTACTCGCGACATCAGACAATACAATGACGAGTAAGCGAGTAGTTGGTTTATATAGTAAAAGAATGCAAATAGAGCAAAATTTCCGCGATGACAAAAGTTTGAGATATGGTTTTTCGTGGCGTTTTAGTAAAAGCACCGGCATAAATAGAATAGGAATATTATGCTTGATAGCCACAATAGCGAGCACTGCGTTATGGTTTATAGGGTGTGAAGCAGAAAAAAGAAAGTGGCATATAAAATTTCAAGCAAATAGTGTTAAGAATCGCCGAGTTCTTTCATTTTTAACCTTAGCCAAGCAAGTCATAAAGCTATGTAAGAGACGTATTACACAAAGCTATATAGAAAAAAGTTTAAAAAACTTTATTTCTAATTATCAAAAAGAGGCCGCTGGATAAAGTGGGGATCCCTCAGCCCTAAGGGTTGGTTTAAAAACGATTTATACTGCGTTATTGATTTGAACAATAGAGTAACTATTATTTGCAATCAATGCCTTGCCTAAATCGTTTTTAACTCCAACTGAAACTCGCATCTCGGGGGGTTTGGGTATAGAATGGCGTAACGCGAATCTTTAACTTTAACCATTAATGAGTATGATGAAATCTATTAAACATAAAATCCTCAAAGGTGTATGCGGCTTAGTTTGTACAGCCGCCGTATTTTCAGCCAGCGCCCAAATTATCCCGGCACCACCTCAAGTTAATGCAAAAGGTTATTTCTTAGTAGACTTTACAACAGGTAAAGTAATTGCCCAAGGTGAAGCTGATACGCAGCTAGCCCCAGCAAGCTTAACTAAAATGATGACTAGTTATGTAATTGGTACTGAAATTAAAGCCGGCAATATTGCACCAACAGATATGGTAACTGTGAGTGAAAAAGCATGGGCTAAAAACTTCCCTGAATCGTCTAAGATGTTTATTGAAGTAGGTAAGCAAATTAGTGTTGATCAGCTTAATCACGGCATTATTATTCAATCTGGTAATGATGCCTGTGTTGCAATGGCTGAACATATTGCTGGAAGTGAAAGCGCATTTGCTGATTTAATGAATGCACATGCTACTAAATTAGGTATGAGTAACAGCCATTTTATCAATAGCCACGGCCTTGATACGAATGAGCATTATACAACTCCACGCGATATGGCAACCTTAGGCGCAGCACTTATTCGTGACGTACCGGATGAATACGCACTTTATAAACAAAAGTCGTTTACTTATAACGGTATTAAGCAATATAACCGTAACTCGCTATTATGGGATGAAAGCTTAGACGTAGACGGTATAAAAACAGGCCACACCTCGGAAGCTGGCTACAGTTTAGTCACTTCAGCAACTAAAAATGGTATGCGTTTAATTGCCGTTGTAATGGGCACTTCAAGTGAACGTGCTCGTAAAGTGGAAAATAAAAAACTACTTAACTACGGTTTTCGTTTCTATGAAACAATTACCCCGTACAAGGCCGGCGATAGCTTTGCTGAGCAACGTATTTGGATGGGTAATAAAGAAAACGTATCGTTAGGTATTTTAGAAGATACACCAATCACTATTCCACGTGGTCAGCATAAAAACCTTAAAGCCAATTTTGAGCTAGACAATACACTTGAAGCGCCTCTAGCGAAAGGTACTAAAGTAGGGACTTTATTCTTGCAATTAGAAGGGGAAGATATCGCTCAATACCCACTAGTAACGCTTGAAGAAGTGGAAGAAGGCAGCTTCTTTAGTAAAATTTATGACTACCTACGTTTACAAATAATGTAAGTGTAAAAATAAACTCACAGCGATTGTGAAGTTAAACGAAACGCCTCCATTATGAGGCGTTTTTTTTGCTTGAAAAATGCTAGAATGCGCCCCATATAAAGCAATCATAATGAGTTTTTATTTTGGGTTTCCCAAAATAATATCAATCTGTTTAAATATGAGGTTTATTTAACGATAAAAAATCGCACTATAACAAGGCAAAAGTTTTTATATCTAATTGTTCTAAATGAAAACTTTAACGTCGTTATGGAATGATTTAGTTTGTTAAATTGTCCAAATACTTATGTCGATTGATTATTACATTAACTCAGATTGTCATCACCCTGTCAGTTTAGCGCCTAGCATTATGCTCAGAGCCAATACTTTATTTGTTTGAGGAGTCACCGTCGTGGTTCAACCTGTTAAAGATACAAAATTTGATGAGTACTTAGAGTACCCTTGCCCATTTACATTCAGAATTATGGGTTTAGCTAACGTAAACCTAACTGATCAAATTTTAGCTAAGTTACAACCTATTGCACCTGGCGACTATGCACCTAAAGTAAAACCAAGCAGCAAAGGCAATTACGAATCAGTAAGCCTTGTAGCAACGGTTACAAGTGGCAAACACATTGAAGAAATTTATAACGTGATCAGTAATATTGATGACGTACGCCACATGCTTTAAGCCATAGTTGAGATTTGTTGTGAACGAAAACACCTTAATCGTACGCCAACTGGGTCGCCAGCGTTATATGCCTATTTGGCAAAAAATGCAGGACTTTACCGACACCCGAGATGAAAATACACCAGATGAAATTTGGCTTGTAGAGCACGAGAGTGTATTCACTCAAGGTCAAGCCGGTAAAGACGAGCACTTACTTGCCCCAGGCGACATTGAGGTTATTAAAGTGGATCGTGGCGGACAAGTAACGTACCACGGCCCCGGCCAGCAAATGATGTATGTATTATTTAATCTTCGACGTTTAAAAATTGGCGTACGTGAACTGGTTACGTGGCTTGAAGAGTGCATTATTGAATCACTCGCCGAGTACGATATTAAAGCGTACGCTAAAGCTGACGCACCGGGTGTTTACGTCAACGACAGTAAAATAGCATCACTTGGACTTAGAGTTCGTCGTGGCTGCTCGTTTCATGGTTTAGCATTAAATGTTAACATGGACCTAAGTCCATTTTTACGTATTAATCCGTGTGGTTATGCGGGCATGAATATGGTGCAAACTAAAGAATTAGATGGTCCTCAAAACCTAGAAAGTGCGGGTGAAGGATTGGTAAAACACATGATCAATAAGCTTAATGCAACACAGGTTAAGCATACTGAAGGGTTTGAAAACGAATGAATAAACCAGTCAAAATGGAACCAGGTGTAAAACTACGCGACGCAGCAAAAATGGCGTTGATCCCAGTTAAAGTTTTACCTACAGAAAAAACCGAAATGTTGCGTAAGCCAGAATGGTTAAAAATTCGCTTACCTAAATCAACCGAGCGTATTGACGGTATAAAACAAGCGCTACGTAAGCATGGCTTGCACTCAGTATGTGAAGAGGCTTCATGCCCTAACCTCTCTGAATGTTTTAACCACGGTACAGCCACCTTTATGATCTTAGGTGCAATATGTACTCGTCGTTGCCCATTTTGTGATGTTGCCCACGGTCGTCCATTAAAACCTGATGCCGCTGAGCCTGAAAAACTAGCACTGACAATTAAAGATATGAAGCTAAACTACGTCGTGATCACGTCAGTTGACCGTGATGATTTACGTGATGGTGGTGCACAACATTTTGCCGATTGTATTCGCGAAATCCGCAAGCACAACCCAACAATTACTATCGAAATTTTAGTGCCTGACTTTCGTGGCCGTATGGATCGCGCACTCGAGATTTTAATCGAAACACCACCAGATGTGTTTAACCACAATCTTGAGACTGCGCCACGTTTATACAAACTGGCTCGCCCAGGTGCCGATTATAAATGGTCGTTAGAATTACTTCGTCGTTTTAAAGAAGCTCACCCAGAAGTTAAAACTAAATCAGGCTTAATGGTTGGCTTAGGTGAAGAAATTAGCGAGATTGAAGAAGTACTTCGTGATTTACGTGCGCACAACGTTGACATGCTAACAGTGGGTCAATACCTACAACCTTCTAAGCATCACTTACCAGTTAAACGCTACGTGCCACCAGTAGAGTTTGACGGCTTAAAAGCGTATGCAGACGAAATTGGCTTTACTCACGCGGCTTCTGGTCCGTTTGTACGTTCAAGCTACCATGCTGATCAACAAGCAGCGGGTAAAGAAGTGAAATAATCACTTTTCTCAAAAAATTAAAAAAGCCGTTAATGATGCAGAATCATTAACGGCTTTTTTCATGCTAATTGATAAAATAGCTTACTGCGCTATCTTACCTTTTGTAATAGAAAAATCAGCAAACCTAACACGTTCTTCATCAGCGCGAAGGCTGTCGGTTTCAACAGTTGAGCGGTATATTCCCCACTTAGGACGAGCAAAATCAGCATCACTAAAGCCGCGCCACATATCTATGTTTTGCTCGCTTATATTAAATATCTCTGCGTTGTCGCTTAAGCGCGTTAACGTCATATCAAACTTGCCATTTTCACTAAATGTAGCTTGTACAAATACTTCGACCCATTCATCTGTAATGAGTGACCAGTCGGTTTCAATGAGGTTTTTATCAAGCCCTGTGCTGTTACCGTTTTCATCAAAGCCTGCACTATATCGCACTTGCAGCTGATTTCCTGTACTGTTTTTTGAGCCCCAGAGAGCGTAATAATAGGCTGGTCGTCGTTGCCATTAGTATTATCGTTGCTGTCATTTCGGGCTTTTATTTGAAAAAAATGGCTAAACTTACTCGTAAGCTCAAGCTCGCTGCTTACTTTAAATTTCCAGCTATATTGAAATGTCTCACCCCAAACGCCAGTGTTTCTTGTGGTGATTTATCGTAGGTTTTTATTTCGTTACGTTGTCTATCACTTGCGCCTTTGTCTTTATCTTGGTCATCATCTCGGTGAGCTAAAAAGACAAAATGGTTACCAATTATCGTATCGGTATCTTCAATAATATGGACAACACTTTCATGATTGCCAGCGTATAAGTCTGGAGATTCAATTGACCCTTCGCCGAAGGCATTTTCAATAAGTGTGTATGCGTCAAGCCCCGAATTAACGCCATCTGATCGCAATAAAACGTGTGATATTTTTTCAAAGCCATCAGCTTGAGCTATTGGTGCACCTACAATTGTTATGATAATTTGTGCGCTAGTACCATCTACAGAGTTTACTGTTATTGTATCTTGTAGTGTTTCACCTTCACTTAAAGATGTTATTGATGCGTTTAAATCGTCAAGTGTGTATGACCAATCTCCACCAGCATTTAAGCTAAAAAAACCATAGCTTGTAGCGCTATTTTCTTGTGCTGCAAAAGCAGCTTCACCTGATTGTTGATCCGCAATAGTTAACGAGCCTGTTATTGCATCATTACTATCGCTAATAACTTCACCTAGAGTGTTACCAGCAATTGTTGCAGGCGTTTGTGAAGAAATCGCTTCATTATTTTGCACCGTAGGATCAGAGCCTGAGCTGCCACAACCAGTAACTAAACAAGATAGAAGTATAGCTGTAACTGTATTGCACGGTTTAAGGGTATATTTAGACATGATTAGTTCTGTGGTTAATAGCAAGTTAATTAAATGTGAATTTACCAATTTATTGTACAAATAACCACAATTCAATTACCAATTAACATTACCAATTTACTGATATTTCAAATTTAATTATAAAATCTATTATTTTCATAGTGATACAAAAAATTATTTCTATCGAGTGTTTATTTATATTTGTTTTAAAATAAAATTAGGTTAAACCTGAGTTACTTGAGATAATTAGTACTGACATAATTATTTAGGTTCATTATGAAACTATTAGTTCGTAACTTGTCTCGTGCTACCACTGAGCATGAGCTTCGTACTTTATTTGCAGAGCACGGTAAAGTGACTACCTGTAACTTGGTACTTGATAAAGAAACTGGCCAATCTAAAGGTTTTGCTTTTGTAGAAATGCCAAACGACATTGAAAGTAAAAGCGCAATTACTACACTTAACCAATCTACTGTTGATAAAAGTAAGATCCGCGTGAAATTAGCAGATGCTTAAGTAATAGTTTATTACTTAAAGTTAAAAGAACCAGCTTGCGCTGGTTTTTTACTAATGACTGATAGTTAATCTGCAATTGAATGAAAAGTTCTCTATAAAAATTCGACATCGCTGCGGTGCTTCCTTTATATTGAAAGCCTAATTAAATAACTATATGAAGATTATGGCATCTACTCTTTTAAAAAGCGCTAGCCTAAGCCTGCTAGTTGCACTCTTTGGCTGCTCAGAGCCTGCAAGCGAACACACCCCATTAGAAAATACAGCAGGTGTAAGCCTAAGTAATATTAAATACAATATAAAAACACTTGCCTCTGATAACTTTGAAGGCCGTGGCCCTCTCACGCATGGTGAAGTGAAAACCGTTGGCTATTTAAGCGAGCAATACAAAGCGCTGGGGTTAACCGGCGCTTATAAAGGCAAATACTTACAGCCTGTAAAAATGGCAATGGTGACAGCTAATCAGGATATGCAGTTAAAAGTAGGTGATTTGAGCTTTGAATCAGGTAAAGACTTTACCGCACGTACCGAGCAACTTCAGCCATTAATTGATGTACGCAATTCTGACATTGTATTTGTTGGCTATGGTATTAATGCACCAGAATATAACTGGAATGATTATAAAAATATTGATGTAACGGGTAAAACAGTGGTTGTGCTCGTTAACGATCCAGGTTTTGCTACTCAAAACGACGCCCTTTTTACTGGTAATGCAATGACCTACTACGGTCGTTGGACTTATAAATATGAAGAAGCCGCTCGCCAAGGTGCAAAGGCTGTATTTATTGTTCATGAAACCGCACCTGCGGCATATCCTTGGGGCGTAGTTGAAAGTTCAAACACCAGCACTAAATACACGTTAATGGATAACAACTTAAACGCATCAAAATTACCGGTTATGGGCTGGCTAACACTTGATGCGACTGAGCAAATGTTTAACGCCGCAAAGCTTAACTATCAAGATTTAAAACAAGCAGCATTAAATGACGACTTTAAAGCGACGCCACTTAACTTAAAAGCAAACCTTGCCTTTAAAAACGAAGTGTCACATGCCAAATCACATAATGTAGTTGCACAAATTACAGGAAGCGAATCGCCTGACGAATACGTTGTTATTAGCGCTCACTGGGACCACTTTGGTACTAAACAAACTGACACCGGCCCTAAGATTTATAACGGCGCGGTAGATAACGCTTCAGGAACTGCAGCCACGCTTGAAATAGCACGTATAATGAGTAAAAAGAACAAGCAAAAGCCATTTAAACGCTCAATTATTTTTGCTAACTTTACAGCAGAAGAAACGGGGTTAATTGGCTCTGAAGAATTTGCATCGGGTGCGGTTGTACCTACAAAACAAATGGTCGGTCTATTAAATATTGATGGCATGAACGTGCTTGATGGCACTGACTACATTTTACAATACGGTAAAGATTTATCGACAATGGAAAACTATTTAGCAAAAGCTGCAAAATCACAAGGCCGTTTTGTTAAAATGGATCCTCGCCCGCAAAATGGCTTGTTTTTAGATCTGATCATTTCTCGCTTTCTAAGCAAGGCGTGCCTAGTTTATTATTTATGAGTCTGGGTGATACCGATCCTGAGTACATTGCGCATAAATACCATAAAGAAGCAGACGACTACTCAGCTGATTGGTCGTTAGGTGGTGTTAAGCAAGATATAGATCTTATTGTTGATATAGCCACACAGCTTGCAAATAATGGCGATTGGCCAAAGTGGACGAGCGAGTCTGACTTTAAAGCCAAGCGCGCGCAAGATAAGCAATAAATAGCTATTAAATAGAGTTATGTAATATAAAAATCCTCCTACTTGGAGGATTTTTGTTTTAAACGAGCGCGCATTAATAGCGTTTCGGCCTTTGCCCCTAAATAAACATAAATAGCCAGTGCAATTAAAAGCCCTACCACTGCCAGCATCATCGCTATGGCAGGCATTAAATATTCCGATTGCCCCAACGCCGCTTTAAACATAGTTAACAGCGCCTCAATTGATATAGCAATCAACACAGTAGAGATAAACCGTGTAATAGTGCGCCGCGTAGACGAGTGCCTAAAAATATCCTTATGCATAAGGATTTCTTCTTCGAGTATTGTTTTACCTAAATCAAACACTGCTAATGCCAAAGTGATGTAAATAATGATACTAAAGGGCTCAAGTGGGTCTGATGAGGTATCTACATGAGTTAATAGCGCGTATATATCACTAAAGACGATATTTAGTAAAAATAATACTAAGCAAAATAAGCACACCACAATAATACCGTAACCCGCTTTGAAGTAAGGCGACATATTAGCGCGCGCAGTATCACCCATTACAAACTCAATAAGCTGCGTTAAGCTCACATCAACGACCAAGTAATGCTGATTATTAATTGGTTTTTTTAGCTCTTTAATCGCCGATATACATAAATGGTTAGTCGCTATAGAAATGTAGGGATCAGTAAAGCACACTTTATCACTTGCTTTAGCGTTCAAAAAATAGGGTCGCTCGCTTAAATCTTGTTGATTACCACTTTCACCTAGTTTTTTGCTATATGCCCGTTTAAAGCAGACATTATTACCCTGCTGCAAACCTTCTGCATTTAAACAATATTGTAATTCTAAAAATGGGTACTGCTTAATCAGGTAGCGGGTATCACGCTCTTTGGTTAATCCGTCCTCAATACTCATTAAAATAGATTCAAGTAAACTGTGTATTACATGCTCATATTCGTGGTAGCGCTCAACACTACTGATATAACTCATTCGCGCCATTTTAAATACTCATTAACCTAAGTTATCAATTGATTTGCAAGTTTAAAACCAACAATAAAATAACTTAATAATCAGTAACTTGATTATATTCAACTCAAGTTTTGCACCACTTTGGTGACTAAAAAGTAATATATTAAATTAAATGCACAAAAAAGCAGCTAAGTATTAATTACTTAGCTGCTTTATGAGTATGACTGGTAAGGCTTTGCGGCTAACTTAAATATAGAGCCTGCTACTGAACCTTCGAAAACTCTTCTTTAGATAACTCGCCATTTCCATCTGCATCTAATTGATCAAAAAGCTGTACTAGTTGCGAGTTTACTTGGGCTTCTGTTTTACTAATTACGCCGTCGCCATCTGTATCAAAAGAATCAAAATCTACCGCAGCAAACGCCGCTGAAGAAGAAGCTAGGGCTACAAGTGGTAGGGCGTGTTGATCTTTGGTGGGTGAATTTGCAGCAGTATGTTTGGTTTTTAGGCAAGGCAGAGCCTATGTAGTGTGGTTATTCCCCATAAATAGGCGATAACGCAGCATAAATACCAAACATGCGCTGCCCTTTGGGTTCTTTCTAGGGACGATTAACTCTTTGTTGCTCGGTTTTTACTTAGCCCACTAGGTTACAAACCTCGCGCCGCGATTTAATCTCCCCTAGATTGAACAAATTTCAATCCACAAAGATCAATACGCCCTAAAGTTTTGTGTAATGTTTTCATAATCGTTTCCTTAGGCTTTGGGCCTGATTAGGGGTGACCTGATTAGGGGTAAGAAGTCCTTTTCCAAGATCCTTTAGGAGTGAAGTGTCTATAAATTAATATTCAAAAAAATCATTTCCTGTCGGGCCACCGCTACTTTGAACATTCAGCTCGTCAAATTGCTCTATCACTTGCGCCGATTCTTCAGAGCGACTAATTGAAGCGTTGTCGTCTGCATCGCGTGTTTCAAAGTCTGTGTTTGCAAATACTACTGACGAAGAAACAATAGCCATAAGTACAAATGTTGATTGTAGCTTTTTCATAATTTAATCCTTCAAAAGTATGCGGTGTCCTAAATAAACTTGCTCTATAGTGCTCTCTAGTCACTTCCTGGTTATTCTTTTTAGTAGGCTCCCTTGCCTACTTAGGTTGTCTTTGGCAACTCAGAATTTAGATAACATTACAGAGCATTAACTGTTTAAGGCTTTAATTTTAGGCCTTAGAAAACTCATCTTCAGATAGCTCACCATCTTGGTTTGTATCGAGTTCATTAAACTTGCTTAAAAGCTCAGCATCTACTGAAGCTTCGGCTTGGCTGATTGCGCCATTACCATCTACGTCTAGCGTATCAAAATCTGTTGCTGCAAAAGCCGCTGATGAAGAAGCTAGCGCCATTAGTACTAATGTTGATTGAAATGTTTTCATAATAGTATTCCTTCATTGGGTTATTGCGATTAAGGCCTTTGGCTTTCATCACGTTTTGCTTAATACACTCTTGGTATTACAACTTCGGTGCCACTTTTTATTTATTATTTAAAAACAATGAGTTAAATGATATAAAGCGAGGAAAGCTTAATTTGGGGAGGTGTTATTGTTGCTATTTAGCAACAGCCATTTAACTAAAAAGAATAAACCATTATAAATCAATTGGTTAAGCTTAATTAAAAAGACACACTTTGGCTAAAAAGCCAATAAAGGGGGCGTTTAGGTTAGCCTTCAAAATAAACTGAATATGAACATGGAAATGACATAGGATTTATTTTCGGCTACTAAATAATTAATTTATTTTTAATCAGTAAGTTACATTATTTTTTGAGATTTATTATAAAAATTTTGGAAGGATATTTTGAAATTAACTGTTTTGTTGCCAAATGGCGAATTTATCTAGGAAAGTTGCAATGTGAAAGCTAAGTTGTAGCATTCAACTCATAATTTAATGCGTTGTAAAATATAGGTTCGCTTGAGTTAAGCAAACCTACATCGTGTGCCAGCTATCTGCAAAAGTGCCGATATTGGAGGGAGGTAAATTATATAGATTTAAACCTGAGGGATCCCCACGAATATTTATTCATGTAATCCCTCAATATTGACTGTTAAATTTGAGAGTTCGGACAATACATAAATGTACTCTTCTAATGGTATGAAATACCTATCGTCATCAATGATTTCACGCGCAATCGTTATTATTGATAATACCATTCGCGCTTTTTGTGTATTCGCTTGCAATGAATAGTGGAGCTTTTTCATGACTGCGGCACACCTATACACCATAATAAATATAAAATAAGCGCCGCTATAAGCAGTAAATTATCAAATCGGTTAACACTTCGGGAGTTAGCGCACTCCAAGCCTATCCCTAATTTATTATTTTTTGTATCTCTAAAATTTTCTTCTATTTGCATACGTTGGCTATAAAGGTTCACTGCTGTTTTGCACTCTTCATAAACTTTCAAGCAAGTTAAACACCAGTAACCACGGCTCTTTCGCATCTTTTTGATGAACTTTATCTGTTGTTCTTTGTGACGTCCCGCCTCGTTTTTTCTTCGCTTGTCGGCCTTTTGGCGTTCGCTTATAAATTGCTGCATTGCACGGGAACTTTGCCGTTTTACCATAGTAAATTGAGCCAAGGTTATCAGCCTTACCAATACGCGCATCGGCAAACCATTGATAACTGATTTTCCATTCTTGCTTATCTTGGGAGAGAGATACTCACCCTCTTACTCTCCCTATCCAATACCAATTTTTTCTTCAACTATTTTAAACCATGGGGCATGATAGATAGCATCTGACACAATGATTGGCATGCATCCTTCAGGTAATATTTGTTCGAGCGTGTCTAAAAATGCTTGATGTGCTTTATTGGTATTCAGTTCGCTCTCAGGATGAATTTTTTCATAGAGCGTTAAGCTTCTCCCATTCATTGGAATACTGGCGCGCAATACTTGAAACATCCCTTGTCCATTAATAGGTAACCAATCGACTAATATGATGGGGGACTTTTTATTTCCAATTAACTGCGCTGACATATAGCCATAGAAGAAAAGGCGCTCGCTGTGTAAGAGCGTGTTACCGATTAAGCGGTCAGCGCGTTTAATATCATTTTTATTTGTTGTTTTTGATAGGCTTTTCAAGCCTCTACCTAAATATGTTACAGACACACGTTGATCATACATGCCAGAGTCAATGAAGGTAAATAACGTGTTTAATCGAGTAGAGTGAATTTCAGGGTAGGCAGCAGCGATATCATTCTGTATTATATTTGTGATCTTCATGGCTATTGTTTTAAGTTGTTTTTAGCGAAGTAATTTGATCACAATTAGTCATGAAGGTCGATCCCCTTTACTCATCTTTTTTTAATTCATTTCGTGGGAATTCGTCAGGTTTGGATATAGATTGAATAAATTTCAATCCTAAAAGGCTAATATCCAACAAGAAATGGCTGTAGTTTTTGCAGGGCAATGGGTAGCCAACGAGTATAATGCTCGGGGTTAGTCGCTAATTGTGATTGAATATCATCTAGGTTTTCCCAGCGCCAATCGGATACTTCTTCAAGATTAACTTTTGGACTACCGTCGTAATAGCCCACTAAAACATGATCAAACTCATGTTCGAATAGCCCGTTTTCCATTTTACAAATATAAGTGAAGTGAATTAATTCTGTAAGCTGGGTAGTAAAACCCATCTCTTCCATTAATCGCCGCTGACCTGCGTCAACAACAGACTCACCTTTACGTGGGTGACTACAACATGTATTAGTCCATAACCCTGCTGAGTGATATTTATTAGCGCTTCTTTGATGGATCATTAACTGGTTATTTGCGTTAAAAATAAAGATAGAAAATGCGCGATGTAGCACCCTTTTTGATGCGCTTCTAATTTAGGCATAAGTCCTGTCTCGTTTCCTTGCTCATCCACTAAAACAACGTTTTCAAATTCTGACATATAAGGTTTCCACGCTCGTTGCTCTGGTTAATTAACTAAACGCGACGTTAAAGCTTAATGCGATGCGGTCATGTTCGGATTCGTTTTGGCTAACATGGTGCGGTACTTGGCTGTTAAATAAGATAAGCCTACGCTCAATTGCTGGATAACTAACAGTGTTAAAGTTTTCACGTTTGGTTCTCTGCGACAACCACATATTGTCTTCTAGGTTCTCAAAATAAATATCGCCACTGTTATCTGGTGCTTTTATGTAATATACCCCACTAATGTATGATCCCGGATGCGAGTGCATACGTTCATAATTCCCTTTAGATGAAATGCTTACCCACGAATTAGTGATAATAGGGTTTGCCGTTTCACGGGTTTCTATTTGAGCCAAATAGGCACCTATATTTTCACTTAAACGCGCTTGTAATAAGTCAAAAGGCGCTTGTTGCAAAATATTGTTAATTGTTTGGTAAGTTGTATAAAGGTTATCGCGCGTGGAGTGCGGTAATTCTTTTTTAGCGCGATGACTGCCCGAGCGAGCAGATTATTCTGCTCGTCAGACAATACCTGATCCTCATAGTAAAATGTTTTAGGAAAAAAGAACTCAAAAGGCATAAATATCTCTAATTTACTCTGAATAATTACCAGATACGCGGCTTTTCACTTTGCCACCTGAAACAGCCCCAGAAAGTGCTGCACTAAACACAGTCTGCCCTAACCCGCTATCCCAATCATTGCCTGATGCTAGATTCATTGCGGTATTTTTGGTAATGCCTATTGCTTCACTTTTAGCAATAGCTTTTGTCGCGTCGGTAAGATAGCCTTTTATACCCGGAGCAGCACGTGTATCGGCAACGGTTTCTCCAAGCCAAACAACGCCTTTTTTTGCCCCATTAAGCACTTTACCTGCATTGGATAGCTCACTGGTAGATGCTTTTACGCCTTTAGAAGCCGACGCCGCAATGCTACCCGCAGCTTCACCAGCAAAAACGGACAAGCCCCCAGTGATAAAGCCAGCGGCCGCACCAATACCCATATCAACACCGTACTCTTTCCAGTTAAAATCGGTCGCGTTAAACACTGAATAAGTTATCGCAGAGACACCCGCACCGTAAAAAGCCCCTGCAGCTGCGGCTAATGCTGCTGACGCTGGGGTGGACAGGCCTCCGGTGATAACTTCTAACACTCCAGCGACAACATCGATGACTACTCCGACCAGTATTTCAACAGCACCTATAATTGCGCCTGCGATTGCACTAAACAGGCTAGAGATTGAAAAACGACCTGTTGGATCGATGTAAAGTACAGGATTATTGGACGCATAAATGTATGGACTAAAGTACTGTTTGTCAGGATCGGTTGCAATAAAGCGCCCTAATTCCGCATGATAGAAACGAGCTCCAAAGTTGTACATGCCAATTTCGCGATCAAATTCCTGGCCAGTGAACAAATAAGGCAGAAATCCTGGTTCAGGCTCTATGGCTTTGCTAAGTGCACCAAATGTTAGGTAATCGTATTGCGCTATTATCTGGGCATTTTCATCAAATACTGTACGTACCGAGCCTAAATGGTCTTTACCTACACTGTAATTTTTATTGCCTTTTCTGAACGCAATTAGTCCAGTTGGGCCGTAAAAGTAGATCATAGATGAAGTCGCCACATCGTGCTGCTGGCTCGAAATTTTAGTGAACTCGGTTAACGGCTTACCATTTAAGTCCCTGACATATAATTTTTGTTGGTACTCGCCACTTGCACCTTGAACCGTTTTTAATACTCGTTGATTACCTCTCCCATACGCAAAGTGCAACGTATTGCTTTCAGGGCCTCCCGTGTCGGTAATTTGTGTTGTCATTTTGGAACCGGGATCGTAGTCCAATCCAAGTTCATGTGGTTGCAAAGACAAATGAGTATTAAATTTCGCTGTCGTCGCATTGCCATTGAGGTCATACGCATAATCTGCTAACACGGTATTATTGCTGGTGCTGTTTGTAATGGATTGTACTTGCTGCGTGCCAGAAATATATTTATAAACGTAGTCACTACTGCCAAAGGTGACGTTTTTAATATTGCCGTTGTTGTCATAGCCACGGCTGCCATTTATTTTTAAAGTGTGCTCTGGGCTTAATTCGCTATTCGCGTCGGTAATACCGCCAACATCATCAACTGCGTATTTAAATTGGCTTGTGGGCTTGTCGTTAATAGCCGTGGTTGATGAGGCAATGGTGCCGTCAAAATATTCAGCCCCCTCATATCCGCCCTCAGAATAAGAAAGTGTTTGTTCAAACAAAGGTTTGTTTGCACCAGCCAAAGTTTGGTTTATTTCTTTTAACCATTCTGGTGAGTTGTAGTTCAACTCGCGAATTATCTGCAACCCCGCCTCAGTTATCACTTGCTCTCGATACACTTGTCCGTTTGCCAGATAACTAAAACCAGCTATTTGACTGTCAAAACTCGGGGAGTCAGATATCGCGCTAACGAGGTTTTGCCTATTTGTATTGAAGTAAATAGCGTATCCGTCTGCAGTGCCGTCTGGGTAGATAGTTTTCGCTGTATTACCTAAATTATCAAACGTGTACTGCACGCTTTGTTGTTGATTGCCATCAAAATCGGCGACCGACAGCGTACGCAAAGTTGTATTTCCGAACACATCAAATGAGAAAGTTTCATTAACGTCCGTTTGCCCTGCGATACCATTATTGGACTCAGTTTTATAAGCTCGCCCTATCGCATTGACAGATGCGTCGTCGTAACATAGTTTTTGTCGCCAAGTGTTAGGCGTTGCAGGCCAATTAGGGCTTACATCGCTATGCGCTTGCAACGCAGTGTGATCCCAACTACCGACGACATAACCTTTTTCAATATCCCGCCCCACACGGTTATATTTTACGTAATTGTAGTTACCACTTTGTTGCCCCTGTTGGTCTTGTACGAAGCGAATTCGACCACTTTTATCGTAAACATAGTTCGTTGTTTGCTGATGCTGAGTGCTCGATATCATATTACCATTAAAATCAAACGCTTGAGTTATCACCCAATCTTCAGGAACGGAGCCTGTAGGTGGAGAAAAATAGTTTGGCGACTGAATTTTAATTGCGTTTCCGGCATCATCAAATAAGGTGGTACTTTTGTTTTGCCCTTCCCCATTAATCGACACTTTACTTAAAAGCTGATCGCGCTGATTTTTAATTTCATAGTAAACATTTTGGTTTGGATCGGTAGAGACAAGTTTGTAAAACTTATTGTCTACGTTAGTATATTGGTAAACACTCGGATGTGCGTCTACCTGAAATTTAGCCCCAGGGTTACCAATTTTATTTACTCGTGCCAGTGGCGATGTTTCATATACTTCACGGGTATAGCTGTAACCCCCGTCTGCTGGATTGGCAGTATCAACAAGCCCAGTCATTTTCCCTGTATGCCAATTAAGGCTTGCCAAATTAGAACCGTATTTAAATAGTGGGTTTTCACTATTTTTTACAAAAACACTTTTAGATGTAACCGCCGCGCGGCCTAGGTTATCGGTCACTTTTTGATGTGCCACAACTTGTTTATCGTCCAAGCTTTGCTCTTGAATTAACACACCTCTAGAATCTTTATATTTAACTTGAGCTTGCGGACTAATCAGGTGAGCAATTTCAGAAATAATAACTTTGTTATTGAAGAACAATTGTGGTGCACTATTTAGCACATGTGCTAACTGACAACTAAATATTAACTGACCATTTGCCCAAAACAACAGGGTTTTGTCATCAATAATCAGATCCCAATTTGTTTGTGGACGATAAACCTCAATCGAGTCACCATTTTGGTTTAACTGATATAAGTACCGCGTATTCTCACTGTTCAAAGTCCAACTAATTTGGTCAACGGGGCCAGTGACCACGCTTGCGTCTTGGCTTAACGGGTAATCTGATTTAGCAAACTCATTGAGCAGATTGTTACTGATTTCACCTTGATTAAGCTCATTTACATAAGGCATGCTCGGTACACTAAATATTGACTGGTCGCTTGCAAGTTCTGTTGAGTCTGATTGAATGAGTTGCCAATTAAAAAGACTCGGGTTCCACTGAATTTTAGTGTTGTCATCAAGCTGAATGCCAAGCGTACCATCTAGTGCTTCTCCAGTTTCAAACCTCACAGCTAACGCATAACGATTATTATTGGGAGCGTTTAATAAGGTCAGTGTACCCGGTTGATTATGTGCTTTTTGACTTAATCTGCCTGCTTCGACTTGCCAAACGTCGGGACTTGGTTGCCAACTATTCTGCCACTGTGCACCGCGTTTAAAATTACAAAGGGTTCCACCCTCGGCAGCTTGAATGGCCAAATCATGATTTGGCGACTGAGTAGAGTATTGCCCTTGATTGCCTTGAGATGAATAGTAACGACTTTTAACCGCGGTCATTACATCACCAGCATTGGTGCTTAGCGATCCTTGCTCAAGCTCATTGTAGGTAGATTGCTGCGTTTCGCCATTTGCGGCTAACTCTGCGATTACAGTCCAGTTTTTACTGTTATATACACTTGCGGTATAAGTACTATCAAGTGGCGAAAAGCGAAGATTATCAATATAAACTGGTGCTTGGGTATTTTTATTTTTACAGGTAATGGAAATTGACGTATTTGCATTGGTGACATCAAATGTTTGATGAATATAGAACCATTCACCTGTCGTTTCAGGAAAATCCAGCTGAAGGTTGTCACCACTAGAAAGCTCGATACACCAAACCGCGTCACCTTGGTTATTTTTGAAGTCGGCTGGCTTTTTGACCCATGCAGAAAAAATAAACTTAAGATCCGTTAGTTGCGGGGTAAATGTTGCCGTTATTCCGGAGTTATCTTGCGTATTAGGTGCTAATTGGAGGCTATTTACCCCAGTATGGGCATCAATCACGGTATTACCTGCGCTAGGAATAATAGTGCTATTGCTGCCTAGCTGCCATATACCACTTTTTTCATATGATTCAAATCCATAGTAGCTCGCTTCTTGCTGTGAAATAGCGGCTCCTGGGAATTTAGCAATGTTATAGCGCTCATTTTCATCATAAATAAAAGACGTTGGTATACCGTCTACATTAAGCTGTTCGTGAATAGCGCCACCTATCTGACCGCGCTTTGTCACTTCTGACAGCAGCAACCAATTTTCATTTTCTTTCCCTGATGAATAATCGAAAATAGGCGCGCTCGCACCAGGGGCAGTCCAAACATATTTTTGGTGTGCGGCAAGTTTGATTTCATTTGGATTGTCAGACCAATTTTTATAGGTTGTTATCGTACTTTTGGTGAAGTTCCTGGTACTTGCTTCGCTGTTGACGACACTGGTAGTTTCTTCAATAACGGTATTAAGGATGTGGGCGGATAGAAATAACGATTGGTACATAGGCTCTTGCCACGCATACTTTGTATGAGTACGCATTAATTTACGTGTGCCATCATTAGCGTAATATTCTTGTTCGTGGTTAACCGGCAGGCCTGTTGTGTCATCATAGGTGACATAATTGTTGGTTCTTACGCCATCTAACACACTATTTGTTTGTCTTAATCGCACATACGCACCGTACAGCCGCTTTCCATCGCTATTGTTGATGATTTCCCAGTAATTAAGCTTACTTCTAACCAGTCGATTAGCCGAGTCAAACTCTTTTTTGGCTAACAACATTCCATTGAGAATATTAGCGTAGTTATAAGCCCATGTTGCTTGTGGATATAACCCCGCGTGACCAGAAAGACCATTGGAGAAATAACGTTCAGTTCGCCCTTCAGGTGTTTCTGGTGGTGTGTTATTGGTCGATTTAACGCCTGCTACCTCAATGACTATTGGGAATTGTGCGAGCCCAATTTCACTATTGTAGCTGATTTGAGACTCATTTGAATTAGCGTAAAAATAAGACTGGTAGAAAGATGCCTCATTATCGTGTGCGTCTTCAATTTCAATATAGGCTACGGGGTGTATAACTATATTATCGCTTAAACTTTTGTCATCGACATTGAGCAAGAAAAGTTGGTCAGCTGCGTCAAACTCAGCACTGGTATAACTCACGATAAAACGAGGCCCCACGAGGTTGCTTCCAACCAAGGAGACACCATTGTGCTCTGGCACCGTAATTTTTTGTGAGCCACCAGGCATTTCAACAGGGTTACTTATCTGACCATTATTGGTCGTGATTAAGTAACTATTGGCGTCGGCATTAAGGTTGTTTTGATAAGCAATAAAATTAGGTGCGCGATTTTGAATGGTCGATTCTGCAGTGGTCATAATTTCGTTAGCTTGGGATTGCCATTGACCATTTACATCGCGCATGTAAACCCTTGCTCCCATAGTGAGAACATTAGCTTGCACCGTTGGCAAGGTTCCAGCTTGTGTTATATCTTTCTTTTCCCAAGCCGAGTTATCAGGGATGTTAGGGTTGAATGTCAGTAGTTGATTGGTGTTAATTGTACCGTCTGATGAAGACATAACAAATGTGTCTTGTGCTGCCGCCACAGAAAATTCGGTTGTATTGTTTGGATTCAGAAATTGCTTCGACAACCAAGTACTATTGGCCCCTGTGCCGACTTTACGAAGGTTAACAATATTATTGTTAACAAAAGTACCATCAGTGATGGTTTGAAAAATATCGTACAGTGCTTTTCCATTTTCAACTGGAGTAACTAAATCTTGGCTCACAGAACCAGCAGGGTTCAGAATTTGAAAGTGCTCATCCCAATCGTATAACGTGACGGTATAAGAAATTGTTGCATCGTCGACTTTTGATATATAGGTTAACGCAACGCCTGTTGGAGTAGCGATGAGTGAAAACAGGTACTTCCCTGCATTCTCAACCACTTCGATACCACTGGTTTTCCATTGTTGTTTTGGTTGCCAATTCCCTTCTAAATCTCGAAATACAATTTCAAAACTAAGCGACTGAGTTGAATGAGTGTAATTACAATTAACATAGTAATTTTGCAGCGCAGCAACATAGCCCGTATCCCCACCTGTAATTGGCAGTGTATTAGGTGTTTGCCACTGGCCTGTTTGCCAATGAAATGAGCGTACTTGATACGTCTGTTGAGTATAACCTTTGTTGTGGGCAACAAAGAACTCACTACCAGACGTGATCAGAGAAGGGCCAGCATCACCCTGCACATAAAATAAGTATGGTTGATCATTAGAAAGATTCCACTCACCAAATTTTTTATCGTCACGCATAAACACATAGATTTGATCGCATGAACGGGCCTGATTTCTTACGCTTAGTAAAATGTAACTAGAGTGAGCCTCGACCTGGACGCTTTGTGGATCGGCTGTAATAGCAGCCATATCAGAAGATGTTAGTTCGGCTTCGACCCAACGCCCTTGCCATGACTGTACAAATACCTTAAACCCAGCACTGTTTTTATTACAAAAAGTGAAGACCACGTAATCATCACCGTGCCAAACTCCGGGAGTACTGCCTGGCAGTGGGTTATCTATGGCAATGCGTTTTGGTGAATTAATTTGAAGTTCTTTATATGTAATCCGTGCAACGCCGCCTGTGGGGTAGGTTACCGATTTAAGTGTCCCAGGTGATATTGCTTGGCCGTCGTTATAGTCAAAGTGCAGGCCAGGTAATGATGTGCCGTCAGGCGTAAATTGAAAAACAGATTTAAGCACACGCTTCCAACGCAGTTCATAGTCAATGTCGCTTGGTGATGCGTTATTGATGAAGTCATACGTATACTTCATAGTGTAAAGGTGTTCGCTATCGGCATTGATTACATCAAGGCTATCTAGATAACGTGTTTCGTATTTATTCTGAAACGCGTTTGGTTCGGGCGATTGCGCGTTTTCGGCTTGATATTCAGCAATCCCTTGCGCACTTTGATTCAATGCACCATATTTTTCTTGGTAATTAAATTCAACTTTGCGGCCAAAGCTATCGGTCACCGTTTTTAGGTAAGAGGCCTGTGTAAATTCAAGACCCGTTTGTCCTACTCGATGCATTACGTTTTCATAATCATATTGCACCTTATGTCCCCAAGCAGATTCGATTGAAATGAGGTTCCATGCGCTGCAATATTGTTTTTGTTCAGATGCATTAACACTGCTACCAATCCAGTTCCCCCAACGCACTCCATATTGACATGCGTTTTGGTTTCCACCGTAGCGATATTGAGTGCCATCTTCTTTTATAATGAGCCAACTTTCATCTATTGGGTCGTAACTAATTTTCCAAAACTGATAATTTCTCGTTTCAAACAACCAAATACCGCCTTGTTCGCCCACTTTTACAAGCGGGTTAGCACTGCCCCCTGAGACCAAATAAAATAAATCAGAACCCGAGTTTTGACTGTTTGCTTTGTATACCGAGATAAACTCAAACGACATATCCCAACCAAGCCCTAGAACGCCTGTCGGCGCTTCGATATTCCACGTATCTAGGTTATTTTTAATGTTACTCCCGTACATAGCCGAGACCTTGATATCTAAGCCCTTATAACCGGTTAAGGTCAGAAAATCGATAGGAAGTTGAATGTTGCCACGAAAGTAATTAACCCCTGATTTGATGTTACCAATCGCCTTATCATCAAGCTCGAATGAACGAATTTCAGGGGTTTGCGATTGTTGTTGTGCTGCTGGATTATTTGCGACAGATTGTGTATTCATTTTAAACCTTCTCCGTAAGGGATAATAAATTATGATGGGTTTCCTGGGATGTTGGCGTTGTAACGGGCAAAATAAACTTAGGTTTTAAATGGTTTGGCCTGCAACCTAATTGGTGAGAAATATAAAAATCCTCTTCAACATCATATATTTCAATTTTCTCAGGCGCATTTTGATAATCTCTGTGGCAATAAATTAAATTGGACTCAACAGGTACAGCCACACCCGCTGTAACCACTCTATCATGATGCGACTTGTTGGAAGGTGAGCCATGAATAATTCTATTGTCCATTAGCAGAACTTCCCCGGCTGCATCGAGAGGTATGTCATATACTCATTTTCTATTGTTTCAACGAGGTTTGGGTATGCAAATACACTCGCATCGCGATAATCAGTATTGAAATGATGGCTGCCGGGAACAACGCCTAACCAGCCATTATTCGCATTTACACTTACTAGCGGGCACCAAATGCTTAAGCCGACATACTTGCCTTCGTTTTCGATAAAGGTGATGTCTTGGTGCAATGCTACTTTACTGTGCTCTGAGTTCGCTTTTTTTGACGCAAAGCTTCCTACTACTAGTCGATAGTTTTCCAAAATTGGTCGAATTCGACTCGAAAACACACTGCGTATCTCTCGGTGAACATACTCCCTCAAGGGCGTATTTTGGATAAGTACCGTTGCGGTAAAGGGAAACGCATGATGATCAGCAACATTGTCATAGAGTGCTTTTAACTGCAAAACATCTTCATCAGACAACAACTTTTTAATAATAAAACCTTGTTTACTGAATAAATCATTATCTGTGTTATTTTTAAATATTGTATGTGTCATCGTATAGGCCTTACAAAGCGTATTTTGGTCAAGGGTTTGAGTATTCGTTTAATGTAGTGCCAATAGATAGTAATAATTGCACGCGGCACTGCGCGAAATACGTCATTAGCAAGCCAATACTTCTCATGTGAGATCAGTACTAACTGACCTTTCCAATCAGGGATATTAATGGGTAACCGGTGTGCTTGTTTTGAGTCAATTGCGTATCGCTGAATACAACCCAAAGATAACAACACAACGATGGCGGACAACCGCCGGCAAGGGGGACATTGGTGGCAGTAGCGCAATTTATAGCGAGGCACACCCTTAGCATAAAAATTATCCATCTATACTTCCTTTTAATGGCGGTAATATTGATAACAATTGAGTAAGCACCCGAATAATCGTCGCGGTCGTTATCGTTCCGTTCAAATCAGTATAATATTTACCTTCAGGGTGATCCCAAGGCTCATAACAAGTGTTTTCAGTAACTCGTAAATTTGCGCAGCCCTGCCACACACCAGTGGCTTGTTGCCAATTTAATAAGGTACGCAGTGCTTGCGCATTGTGGCTTTTACGTTGTGAGCGAAAATAATGAATTCCGAGTGCACATGCAAGATCAAATGCGTTGTCAACAGCCATGCTTGGTTGCTCTGTTATCGGTGTGTCTAAGTGCAATAAATTTAATTGTTCTAGCACCTCAAGTGTTTGAAAGGTGCTGTAAAACGGCGTTCGCCACCAATAGCTTCGATAAAACCCTTGCGCCGTATGATTATGTTTTAAACCTTGCATAAAAGCTGGTTTGAAGGAAAGTTGCTCTTTTTCAGGCAGTATCAGGTAACCAACTGGGGTAACATCCCAATGAGCGTCTCCCCATGCATTTGCCTCTTTGTATGTTGCTAAGCCCAGCTCATGGTCCCAATGGTCAACTATAAAATCATGATCTTGCTTATCGATTGGCAGTTTCAGTTCACGCAGTAACGCCATTGCCATTGCGCTGGAATCTGCATCGGCACCTGTTGTATGGTTATATCCCCAGCCTGCGTGATATGCGCGCTTTTTTATCAGCCACTGCGCAGCATTTATCGCCGCTTTTAGCGCTTTGGAATGATTTAGCTGATTGCCCGCTCGAGCTAATGCCAGACCAACATAACCCGTGATCCACTCAGTTGATTCTCCTACAGGTAGTTTATAATCTGACCACAGTCCATTTTGCTGTTGCAGCCCTATGAGGTAATCAATAGCATCATCAATTGCTGCTCGCGTTTCGTCCTGGCTAGGTAATTTATAATTTTTAGAATTATTCAAATAGATATTGAGGCGGTTTTTGCCTTTGCTATCGAGGCCAAAACCAATAAACGCAACATTACACCCTTGCTGATTTAAAACCTTTTTTAAATCTAACGGCTTTAAGCCAAATGTTTGCGTTAATCGCGTACTGACTTGTTGCCATTCGGCATTTGTGTATTTTAGACAGTGACCACATAAGTCCAATTTAATATCTGCTACTTCACCGTTTGATAGATTAATACCAAGTCCTAGAAGCAAGCCATCTGCATCGACACCATGTGTCCCCATAGCAATAGTAAGGTATTGTAAAATAGATGGATGTGTGTATAAATCAAGACCTAAATCTGAAAGTGAAACCTGTGGTTTCAAACGAAAATATATCTTTGCTCGCGTATTTTCAGATGTCGTACCTTCTAAACCAACACTCGCAACATTGGCACACTGTTTAATATTGGACAATAATATTTGTACGTTTGCAGACTCTGGCAGTAAAGCTTCGAGCCATTTTTCAACACGTTGCCATGCGAGTTCTTGGCCCAAGGGAGCGGTTTCAAGATAAAAAGCAACACCTGCTTTATCTGGACTTAACGCTAGCCAAACAAACCCTTTTTTGTAATTATCACGTACTCGTTTATCATTAGGAATTATTTGGGTCAGTGTTGTTTCGACTAAAGGTAGTAGCTTCTGTGCACCTCCTTTTATGACGCCACGTTTTAAGGCTTCTACTGATTGAAAGTAACGATCCTCAGTGTCATAAATATCTGAGCAAGGGTCTCCAATAACCCTTAATACGACTTCTTTTTCTGATGATGATAGACATAACTGTAATGGAGCACCATCGTTATTTAACGCTGATGCTCCAATAAGGTGTCCATCCAAATTTTGAGGAGTGGATAAAACATCACGACATAGCTCCCGCGCTAATCTCGCATTACAAGATAAGCTTTCAGCCACTGCGGTTAGTGCCTCGACTTTTAGTTTTAGACGTTTAGAGCTGTTAGGTATGGAAACCATGTCGTATTCTCCTTATACTGGACGTTGACCTTGTCTAACGTTAATCGTACTCAATTGGCCGCCTGAATCACCCGGTGCACCTGATTGACCGACATTACCGGCGTTACCACCCGTGCCGTTTGAACCACCTGGACTACCACCTTTACCTGCACTACCGCCTGCGCCACCTACACCACCGCTCCCCCCATTACCTGGTTGGCTTTTGACTTGTACAGGAACGAATTCACTGTTTTGACTTTTTTCACCGTAGGTGATGTCAACATTACTGCCGTTGCCTCCATCACCGCCTTTACCGCCGTTACCGCCACTACCGCCACTACCGCCGCTACCGCCTGAATAGCCACCTCTTGAATAAGCCCCGCTACTAGAACCATTACCACCAGCACCACCAGCTCCACCGCCGCCGCCATTGCCGCCTACTCCACCATCACCACCATTACCGCCCGCACCTGCTACAAATACTGTGCCAGTCAATTGAGCAACGTAGATTTTTGCTGGTAACACATTATCACCATCAGCACCTTGCGATGCCAACCCACCGCTACCACCGTCGGTACCATTTGAACCATTAGAACCATCGTCACAACCGCTGGCCCAATTACAACTGGCATTTTGACCTGTCGCCCCTTCTTGACCAGTTTGGCCTGTTAAACCATTAGTACCGCTTTTTCCGTTATCTGCAAAAACAGTAATGTCAGGTGTAGATTGTCCATTAGCTAATGCTTCTGAGATTAAATTGTTATGTGCTTCAATATCCATTGAATTTCTCTCAATATTGTTTGGTTGATTTCAAATAATTTGACGCGTGTGAACGCATGAATACCCAGTTACTGCTTTACCAGGTGTTCAATTATGACCTGTGCAGCCGTTTGGATTGCGAGTTGACCACCCTGTTCTATAGTGACTGTACCAAAGTTGCGATCATTATCTGTAACAGGATAAATATCACCAGCCTTTACTGTGATATCTTTTTGTTCAGTATTCGTATCGTTTGTCATCGTACTTTCCTTTCTACTTTGTGTTTATGTTTGGCTTTAAAGTTAAGCCTCCTAAAGGTGTCGACCTATGACTTAATCGACACCAATTCGAATACATATTTTCCAATCGAAAGCTGTAAACTAGTGATGTTGGCAGTGCTCGATTGACTCTTGAATGCCATCCCAAATAGCACTTGTCGGAACAAGCATCGGCTTTTTTATTATGGTGTATTGAATCGACTCTTTGTCTGGCATGTAATTGAAGCCGAGTACCACTTTCCCAACAACCGAGTCTGTTGTAGCTGTGCCTTGAAGTGCATCAGCGGGTTCATAAACAGTACTGTGCTCTTGTTCGCTCGTACGTTTAACACAAGACCATACTGCTTGGGTGACGCCGCCAAATGTCCGTTTTTTAGTCATTTCAATCTCCTTGTTTATATGAATTTTTATGTGTAAATACGCGAACAAGTGAAAAATCAGGGCCACTTGTTTTGTTAAAAACAACAATAGCATAGAATTTTATTGCAAGTTATTACACGTTATTACAGCGTTTTTGGAAGAGATCGCGACGTTTCATACCCATATAAATATGTGGAAATGTTCTAAGTGTTTGAAGGATAATGTGGTTCGCATCCAAACCACCTTAATATGCGAGCGTCGTTTAAATTAAAGTAAGCGTATAGCTAACGGCACCTAGCTTTGCTTTATGTTCCAAGGTAGCAGTGGCGCTAGATTATCTGGCTGCTCCGCAATATGTTGTAAGCAAGTAGTAATATAGTCATGCACCACAAGGTCATTTGCCTTTGCGGTTTCAACAAGACTGTAGAGTATGGCGCTGGCATGTGCACCATTGCAGGTATTTGAGAATAGCCAGTTTTTTCGCCCTATCACGAACGGTTTTATGGCTCGCTCTGCGCGGTTATTATCAATACTGAGCCTGCCATCATCGAGGTAACGCCTGAATTTCTCAAACTGATTTATCGCATAGCTAATTGCTTTACCTAGCGCAATTTTGGGAGGGATTTTATCTTTGTGCTTGAGTAGCCATTGATACAATTCATCAACGATTGGTTTCGCTTTTTGTTGCCTAACATTGAATTTTTCATCGTGCGTTTTATCTTTGATGCTTTGTTCAATACCGTAAAGTTTGCCTATCAGGTTGAGTGCAACATCTGCTTTACCTGTTTTTTATTGTTCCCTTTCGCTTCGATGAATTTACGACGGATATGGGCTAGACATGCGACGAGTGTTGCTTTTTTTGCTCGTATGCCTTGTTGCCGTCAACGTGCATATAGCCTTGGTAACCATCAAGAAAATCAACCACACAGTGTCCTGCGCGACTGTTATGATAATCAAACAGGACAATATTCGTGCCTTTACCCGGCTTATCATCGCCACAACAATACAACCACATATAGCTGGTCGCTTTCTCTGCGTTAATAACGTTGAGCGGAGTTTCATCACCATGAATAACTGCTTGAGATAACAACGCCTCTTTTAAGCGTTGATACAAGGGGGACAGCAGGTCTGCGCAGCGTAGCATCCAACTCGACATGGTTTGCCTACTCAACTCAATACCGATATCGGCAAACAATGTTTCTTGACGATAAAGCGGTAAGCCAAACTAGTATTTACACATGATTATTTGGCTCAGCAAGCTGGGCGTTGCGATGCTTTTTGGGACCGCTGTTGTGGGCATAAGGGCGGTTTTTACCACACTTTCAATGGCTTCACGCTCACAGTGGCGGCACGTATATTTAGGACGAATGGTTTTGATAACTTTGATATGCGCTGGCACAAACTCGAGCGCTTCACTGCTGCTTTCACCCATTTTATGTAGTGGGCTGTGACAGCAATCACACATTTTGCCACCCTCTTCAAGGTCAACAATCACCTCAATTCGCGGTAACTGCGCCGGCAGTGGACGGCGTTTCGGTTTGGCTTTTTCTTTCTTTACTGAGGCCGGTGTCGCCAATAGCGCTTTATCATGTTCATCAAGAATATCTTCTGCTTCATTGAATACTTCGCCTGCCCCCGGCATCTTTTCAGATTTCTTGGCGTACTCTTTGGTAAGCTTAGCATTATAAGCTTGAAGCAATTCGTGAATTTGCGCATTTTTTTCAGCAACGACTTGTTGCAACTCAAGCACCATGCGCTTGAGTTGTTCTGGGTCGTCAGGAAGTGAGTGTACATCAATTTTCATGTTCGCAATTTAACAGAATTTGACGCTGTTTTCTTGCTTGACGCAAAGATAAAACAGACGGTGTGGCAACGAGCATTTACTGTCAATATGATCGATTGAGATCATCGATTGATACTGCAATTCTTCATGACCAAGCACATCATATCCCGACAACAACCAATCCAATTGTTGAGGACTGAGTTCAAATTCCTGCAAGCTGATTTTGTTTGGCCATTTGAACTTTTGTTTTTCTAAGCGCTTGTACCACAAAGCAAACCCCGTTTTATCCCAGTAAACCAGCTTGAGTTTATCTTTCGCTTTATTGCAGAACAAAAATAATGCGCCAGTGTAAGCGTCACGTTCAAGCTCGCTTTCAACGAGTGCGACCAGACCATCAATGGACTTTCGAAAATCCACGGCGTCACGATGCAAGTAAATACGCGCGGGTTCAACAAACATTTTCATAAGGCAAGCTCACGTAATAATTGACTCAAATAAGCGACAGGCATTGTGGGTGGTAAGCTAATTTTTACGTTGCCGATAGCAAGCGTGATTGACTGTTGCTGTTCGATAACGTCAACGTGTTGAGTCACTTTAGCGCGAACAAAACTACCGGATTCAGTATTAAGCTTACTTCGTGCCGCATAAAAGCTTGTTTTTGATAAAGCATTTTGCTGGCAATAGTCAGTGATAGTTAAATTACTGACTTGTTGTTCTTCGATAATACTGCGCCACTGTTCAAGGCTACGTGTTTTTCTCATGACTATCTCCTCATTGAAATTCGGAAATAGCTTAATCATTTTGACGAGTTACTGGCAGGTGCACTTTGCTAGACGTTTACAAATTAAAAGCAATTTAGGCATGTAGATAATGGTTATTCTCTTGTTAAAGTCAGTCTTTTATGAAAGTAACGCAGCATAAATCATTTAAACCAGCCCTTTTGGCTGGCTTTACACAGGTATTTACTCTTCGCGTTGTTATTATTAAAAGGGACTACCATTGTTACAAAGTAACAACTTAATATTAAATCCCTCTAAAACGCTGAATTCTGCACCTTGACGTGGTTTGGGTACTGAGGGATCCCCACGAATATTTATTCATGTAACCCCTCAATATTGACTGTTAAATTTGAGAGTTCGGACAATACATAAATGTACTCTTCTAATGGTATGAAATACCTATCGTCATCAATGATTTCACGCGCAATCGTTATTATTGATAATACCATTCGCGCTTTTTGTGTATTCGCTTGCAATGAATAGTGGAGCTTTTTCATGACTGCGGCACACCTATACACCATAATAAATATAAAATAAGCGCCGCTATAAGCAGTAAATTATCAAATCGGTTAACACTTCGGGAGTTAGCGCACTCCAAGCCTATCCCTAATTTATTATTTTTTGTATCTCTAAAATTTTCTTCTATTTGCATACGTTGGCTATAAAGGTTCACTGCTGTTTTTGCACTCTTCATAAACTTTCAAGCAAGTTAAACACCAGTAACCACGGCTCTTTCGCATCTTTTTGATGAACTTTATCTGTTGTTCTTTGTGACGTCCCGCCTCGTTTTTTCTTCGCTTGTCGGCCTTTTGGCGTTCGCTTATAAATTGCTGCATTGCACGGGAACTTTGCCGTTTTACCATAGTAAATTGAGCCAAGGTTATCAGCCTTACCAATACGCGCATCGGCAAACCATTGATAACTGATTTTCCATTCTTGCTTATCTTGGGAGAGAGATACTCACCCTCTTACTCTCCCTATCCAATACCAATTTTTTCTTCAACTATTTTAAACCATGGGGCATGATAGATAGCATCTGACACAATGATTGGCATGCATCCTTCAGGTAATATTTGTTCGAGCGTGTCTAAAAATGCTTGATGTGCTTTATTGGTATTCAGTTCGCTCTCAGGATGAATTTTTTCATAGAGCGTTAAGCTTCTCCCATTCATTGGAATACTGGCGCGCAATACTTGAAACATCCCTTGTCCATTAATAGGTAACCAATCGACTAATATGATGGGGGACTTTTTATTTCCAATTAACTGCGCTGACATATAGCCATAGAAGAAAAGGCGCTCGCTGTGTAAGAGCGTGTTACCGATTAAGCGGTCAGCGCGTTTAATATCATTTTTATTTGTTGTTTTTGATAGGCTTTTCAAGCCTCTACCTAAATATGTTACAGACACACGTTGATCATACATGCCAGAGTCAATGAAGGTAAATAACGTGTTTAATCGAGTAGAGTGAATTTCAGGGTAGGCAGCAGCGATATCATTCTGTATTATATTTGTGATCTTCATGGCTATTGTTTTAAGTTGTTTTTAGCGAAGTAATTTGATCACAATTAGTCATGAAGGTCGATCCCCTTTACTCATCTTTTTTTAATTCATTTCGTGGGGATTCGTCAGGATTTAAACTACTTCCACCCTTGTAGCCACTTTTGGTTATCTTTTAAATCTCGCCAACTAATTGGATATTGATTTTTTGACATAACAGCCTCGGTAATACATTCAATTACATTGCCATCTTCATCAAATTCCACCTCAACAATAATGAAGTGTTTTTCTTTATTTATAGCAGGTGTTGCGGTCCATTTACTATTCAATAATTTTTTAGGGTTTAGTTTATTCATTGAGTATAACGACTCCTACTCATCTATTTATGCAGCTTATCTAAGGCAACTATACGACCCCAACACCTACTTAGTTCAGATTACTCTGCAACTAGCTTTCCCTTATACATTTGCATTTGGCAATGAAAGTCATATTCACCGGCTTCAAGCGCAGGTAGTTTAACTGTATTGCCATCACCCATTGCCAGCGTTTTACTTATATCAAGCTGTGGAAATACAACGGTTTCGGCGCACGGCGCGCTGTCTTTTCTATCAAAGGTAAGTACAACTTCTTTGTTAGCTGCCACTTTAATGTGTCCTGGCTTATAAACACCGTTATCAACGACTATCGTTACTTTGTTGTCATCACTTTGTGTTTGCTCTGGTTTGTATAGCCAAAACCAATAAATAATTGCAGCTATTAACAGTGCACCACCTATATTAATCATCAACATAATGTACTCCTTAGCTTAAATTACGATTTATTTGGTTTGAAAAAACGTAAGCGATTAGCGTTACTTACCACTGTAAGCGATGAAAGTGCCATAGCTGCGCCGGCAACAACAGGGTTAAGTAGTATGCCAAAAAATGGATACAACACACCGGCTGCAATCGGAATACCCGCCACGTTATAAATAAAGGCACCAAATAGGTTTTGTTTAATATTTGAAATAGTTGCATTACTCACTGCAATTGCATCAGCAAGGCCATGTAACGAACCACGCATTAAGGTAATGTCTGCACTTTCTATTGCAACATCGGTACCTGTGCCAATTGCAAACCCTACATCAGCTTGTGCAAGTGCGGGGGCATCGTTAATACCGTCACCTGTCATACCCACTATTTCACCGTTTGCTTGGCGTTTTGTTACTTCGTTTACTTTGTCATCGGGCATTACTTCTGCAATAAAGTCATCAATACCAACTTGTTTAGCAACGGCTCGTGCAGTGGCTTTGTTGTCACCTGTTAGCATAACTAGGTGGATACCTTTATCTTGCAGGCGTTTAATAGCTTCAACTGAATCCTCTTTAATTGGATCGGCTACTGCAATAATAGCGTGGAGCTTATTATTACTTGCAAAATACATGGGCGTTTTAGCATCACTGGCAAGTGTTTGAGCTTGCTCGATTGCATCATCAACGGCCACGTTGTATTTATCCATTAGCGCTTTATTGCCAAACAACAATGTTTGCCCGTCAACACTGCCAGTGACACCTTTACCTGTAATTGCATTAAAGTCGGCTACTTTACTTAAAGCTAAGCCCTGCTTTTTAGCGTGTGCCGTAATTGCTTGGGCTAGTGGATGCTCTGAGCTACTTTCAAGGCTTGCAACAAGTTGCATTACTGTATTTTCATCACTGTTATTAAAGGTAACTACATCGGTAACTTGCGGTGTGCCTTGAGTAATAGTGCCTGTTTTATCTAAAATCATGGTGGTGATTTTAGATGTTGTTTGCAGCGACTCACCATTTCGAATTAATATTCCTGACTCTGCAGCTTTACCAATACCCACCATAACCGACATAGGGGTTGCGAGTCCTAGCGCACAAGGACAAGCAATAATAAGTACAGTGGTAACTGCAACAACGGCATAAGCAATTGATGGCTCAGGTCCAAAGTTTAACCATACAAGGCCTGCAAGCACCGCAATAATCATGACTGTTGGTACAAATATTCCTGATATAACATCAGCTAAGCGCCCTATTGATGGCTTTGAGTTTTGTGCACGCTTTACCATATTGATAATATTGGCAAGTGTGGTTTCGCTACCAATGTGCGTGGCTTTAAATAATAAAGTGCCACTTTTATTAATACTTCCGGCAACGACTTTATCGCCCGTTTTTTTGCTTACAGCCATTGGCTCACCAGTAAGCATTGACTCATCAACCGTACTGCTGCCTTCAATAACATCGCCATCCACAGGGATTTTTTCACCCGGGCGTACGCGTACTTCATCATTTTTTACAACATCACTAATGTCGATGTCTTGCTCTTGACCATCGCGAATAACGCGTGCAGTTTTTGGTTGCAGGCCAATTAAGCGTTTAATTGCTTGTGAGGTGCGCCCACGTGCTTTTACTTCAAAAGCGAGCCCTAAACTAATTAAACCGATGATCATCGATGATGCTTCAAAATATACGTGCCTTGCGACTTGTGGTAATAAGTTTGGTGCTATTACTACGAACATTGAATACAACCACGCAGTACCTGTACCAAGCGCTATTAATGTATCCATATTGGCAGCATGGTTTTTAAATGCCTGCCAAGCACCGTTGTAAAATTGCTTACCTGATATAGCCATAACCACAAGCGTGACTATACCCACTAAAAACCAGGCTATTCGTTGTGTGTCGGTGGTCACACTCATATCAAAAATAAGCCCGTATATCATTAACGGTGCACCGACCCCTAACGCTAATATCATATTACGCATTAGCTTTTTGTAATGTGCCTCGTCCGACTTTGCTTTTTCATCAAGTGCATCTTGATCAGACTCGTTACTCATTGGCTTAGCTGAATAACCAATGTTTTCGACTGCTTTAATAAGCGTGCTTTCGCGGGCTTTACCTTCTACACGTACTGTACGCTGTGCAAAGTTCATTTCTACATTTTGCGCACCTTGCACGCTATTAAGGGCTTTTTCAATTTTAGCCACACAACTGCCGCAATTAGCGCCTTCAATAATAAAGTTTTGCGCGGTGTCTTTTGTATTAGTCGTCATTACGCTGCTCCTTATTTGCAGAATCGTTTATTGGATCAACAAAAGATTCTATTAAACTACACACGTCACTGGCATTTGCACCATCGGCTGATGTATCCCATTGCGCCAGAGCTGCATGCATTCTATTTCGTAATTTTAATGTTTCTTGAAATAGTGCTTCGGTTTCTTCTAGGCGTTTAGTAATGAGTTTACGCGTTAACGGACAAGGACAATTCCCCTGCTCATACTCGCCTATAATGTGTTGAATATCTTTGAGAGAAAAACCAAGTTGACGAGAGCTAATAATAAACTTTAAACGCTGCTGGTCTTGCTTTGTATATTCTTGATAACCATTTTCTTCACTGCGTATTGGATGAAGTAACCCAATTCGTGTGTAATGACGAACAGTATCTGCAGTCACGCCCATTAACTTGGCGAGTTGTTTAACATACATAATTTAACTCCGTCGTGTTTCAATAGCTTCATAATAAACCTAGGTGCAACACATAGGTCAATGGCTATTTTAAAACTAACAAAATAATACTAATTGGCTTAATTAAGTGCTCTATTTAAGACAATAAATCGAGTGGATAACAAGGCAAAGGTTTCGTTATTTAGTTGTTATTATTAATTGCCCCTGCATTCATGCAGTCGTATATAAAAAATGTTTTATGCAGTTAGCGCCGTACTTAATCCCTCAAATTGATTATGTATTGTTGCTCATTGGCATAATGACACAAACATAATTAACTTAAGCTGATATTGGCCGTGTATTATTTGAAGGGGATGTAATTTAGCAGAGAAGCGCCTAAGTAAGGCGCGTATTAATCTAAGAGCGTGTTGATCATTGGTGATTTAATTTATGCAGACTGTTTGGTCTTTAGGCAAGGCAGAGCCTATGTTGTGTGGTTATCCCCCATAAACAGGCGATAACGCAGCATAAATACCAAACATGCGCTGCCCTAGTTTGATTCGCTACGGCTTTGCTCTAATTCGTCGCTTAGTTGCTGCGCCAAAGTTTGTATTTTAGGCATAGCATCTTTCATTAAGCTTTGTGACATTTGCATAGACTCTTGCATTACAACAGGCATTTTTTCGAGTATTTTTTGCCCTGTATCTGTTTTATAAAATGCTAACATATCGGCAATCTCTTGCTCACTAAAATGCTTGTCGTATACATTGACCATCATTGGCTGCATTTTAGCCCAGCTCATTTCGGTTTTTAATACCGTCGTCATGTCGCCGTAGTACTTATCAAAAATAGCTTGCTCAGAAGGCTTAACACCCATTTGGTCTGACATGCCTTTCATCATACCTTCAACCTGGCCGTACATAGAATCAACCATTGAATCTAAATTCATTACACTAATGAGCTCATCTATTTTTTGCTGCTTAGTATTTTGTTCAGCATATAAACTACTAGAAAAAATTAGCAATGATAAAAGTAGTACCTTACCCATAATAATATCCTTTCATATAAATAATGAATTTATAGTCACATGAATAGTTTGTATTGTAAAGGGTACAAGCAATCATTAAAAAGGCCGAATAAAATGAATTTATTCGGCCTTTTATAAATTACTTTTTGCGTTAGTCGTCTTCTACATTATCTAGGCCTTTAGTGCCTTCTTTGGCTTTTAGCTTATGATGAATAGCTGACTTTATTAGCATGTAACCACTAATCGGTGCTGTAATTAGTAAAAATATAGTAATGAGTATTTCTTTAACACTTAGGCCATGCTCTGAACTTGCAAAATAAACCATAGCCGCAATTAACATACTCGCCATGCCTAACGTGGTTGCTTTAGTTGGTCCATGCAAACGCATAAAAAAGTCAGGTAGTTTAATTAAACCTATTGAGCCAATTAAAATAAACGTACCACCAAATAACAATAATATTGATACAACCCATTCGCTGATCATGTTTTCACCTTATTCAATTATATCGCCACGTAGTAAATACTTACACACTGCAACCGTACTTATAAAACCTAGCATGGCAATAAGCAGTGCAGCTTCAAAATAAAGCCCTGTATCCATACTAATGCTGTATAAAATAATCAGTGCGATGACGTTAATGTACATAGTATCGAGCGCTAAAACACGGTCAGGCACTGACGGACCGATGATCAATCGCCATAAGTTAAGCAATAATGATAAGCCAATCATCGAAAAAACAATGAGTAATACAGTATCTAACATTGAAATATCTCCTTTAGTGGAGCTTCGTAGCGTTGTTTTATTTGTTTGATAAGTGCTTCTTCATCTTTAAGGTCAAGCACATGTATTAATAAGTAGCGTTGCGTTGGCTCTTCACCTTCAGGTAACGACTCAGCAATTGGATAAACCTCTGCACTCACAGTACCAGGTGTAAGCGATACACAACTAGCCAATATAGTAATTGGCATGTCGTGTGTTAAATCTATAGGAACTTTTATAAAGGCCGGACGCAATTTTTTTGATGGTCCAAGTATAAGTAAAGCCACTTGTAAATTTGCAACAACAATATCGTACAGCACTATAAGTAACTGTTTAAGCGCCAAGCCTGGCTTTAAAATCAGTGGCTGAGGGTCTCGAAACGAAAAACTTAATATAGGGATAAGTATCGCAAAAATAGTCGCTAATACTAAGTGCCCTACCGATACGCTATTGTTTAACAATAACCAAACCATAAACAAAAATAAGCTACGAAATGGCGTTGGTAACCAACGAAAACGGGCTTGTAATCTCATCACATGCCTCCTTTAAGTACAGCATTAATACCGCCGCTTAGATCATGTAACTGAGTAGCAGCATTTAGCATATATTCACTTATTGGTCCGCCCAAAATAACGAGCAATGGCGAACATGCAAGTAAAGCTATAATTACAGTTACCTGCAACGGGTGTGCACTTGCACAATCGGCATTTTCGCTATTTTTGCTTCTATGCTCCCAGAACAAAGTTGTGCCAGCGCGCGAAAGCGCTACTAACAACGCAAAACTTGTTACTAAATATACTGGCCAAAATAGTAAAGCTTGCTCACTGTTTAATGTCGCTTTAAGTATCCAAATTTTACCTACAAAGCCTGACAGTGGTGGCATACCAACTACCGTTAAAGACGCAATAATAAAGCACACACCTAATAAAAATGGCTGTTTTACAGAGCGACCTGCTACTAGTCTATCGCCAACTTTACCGCGCTGGATTGAAACTAAGTCTGCTAGTAAAAATAGTGCGGCACTAACAAGTGTTGAATGCACTAAATAATATAAAAGTGCAGCAGTGGCATTTACATTTTGCAATGCTATTAGCGCAACCAGCGTACCTACCGATACTAATACTAAGTTAGCCGTTAGTTTACGTAAATCTTGCGCTGCCATAACACCAATGGCACCCACTATAATGGTGGCAATTGCTAAGCCCCAAAGCCAAGGCTGCGCCATGTGTTCAAGCGCTCCGGCTTGTTCACCAAATATCACCGTATAAACACGAAGCATAGCGTAAACGCCTACTTTAGTCATAATCGCAAACAATGCAGCAACCACAGGTTTAGCACTTGCGTAAGTATTTGGAAGCCATAAATGCAGAGGTAATAGTGCGCCTTTTAAAGCAAATACTATTAATAGCAGTAAGCCGCCTGCTTTTGCTAGATATACATCATCACCTGTAAGTAGTGATACCTTTTGCGTCATGTCTGCAATATTAAGCGTACCAAGCACACCGTACAAAATACCCAAACCAATTAAAAATACGCTTGAGCCAACTAAATTCAATATTACATATTGCAATGCCGCGCGAGTATTTTGTTTATCACCTGCGTGCATTAACAATGCATAAGATGCAATCAGTAGCACTTCAAAAAATACAAATAGGTTAAATAAATCGCCAGTTAAAAACGCGCCATTTACACCTAATATCAAAAAGTGAACAAGTGGGTGATAAAAGCTGCCTTTTTCATCATCGCCAGCACTACCATATAAAATAGCGCCCAAACCTAAAAATGAAGTTAACGTAACCAATAAGGTAGACAACATATCGGCTACTAAGACTATTCCAAATGGTGCAGACCAATTACCAATAGCGTAAACGTTAATACCTGTATTATTAACATGTACAAGTAAAAGCACACTAATGGCAAAAGTAGCTATTGCCATTACAATTGAAACTAAGCGGCGAATTTTAACGCTTTTACCACATGGTGGCAGCAATAAAATAACAGCCGTCAGCATAGGTAATAAAATAGGGAGCGAAGCTAAATGTTGGATCATTTTTGCTCCTTATTATCTGCAGAGGTGTTGGGCACATAACCATCAACATGGTCGCTACCTAAATCGGCGCGTCCACGTATTGCCAAAATAACCACGAATGCGGTCATCGCAAAACCAATAACAATAGCTGTAAGCACTAAAGCTTGAGGTAGAGGATCGGCGTATTCTGTACCAGTACCAAGCACTACCGCTTTATTAATAGTAAGACGACCTGCTGAAAACAAAAATAAGTTAACAGCATATGAAATCATAGTAAGCCCAAGTACTACAGGGAACGTACGAGCTCTTAGCAGTAAAAACACACCGCAACTGACCAATACTCCAACGCAAGATGCGTACAATAATTCCATTAAATATTTACCTCTTTTTTCTGGGTATCTGCCGTCATATTACCTAAGCTTGCTAAAATCATTAACGTAGCGCCTACAACCGTTAAGTAGACACCTAGGTCAAATGCAATCGCGCTGGCAAGCTCTGTTTTACCGACAAACGGAATATCAAAGTAGTCAAACCAAGTTGTTAAAAATGGCTTATCAAAGAACCAGCTACCCACACCTGTAAACAGTGAAATACCAATGCCTGAAGCTATGATTTTACGATAATTAACATCAAAACGTTCGTTTATCCATGCCGTACCATGCGCCATATATTGTAAAATAAACGCGATTGACGTTACCAGTCCTGCAATAAAGCCACCACCAGGTAAGTTATGCCCTCGTAAGAAAATATACGCCGACACCAACAACGCAAGCGGTAATAAACTTTGTGAAATACTCGCCAATAATATTGGATGACGTTCTTTAGCCCATGGGCGGCCTTCGCTGTCACTTGCAGGCATAAATAATGGAATTCGAGAAAGTACTTTAAATATACCTAATGCGGCAATGCCTAATACGGTAATTTCTCCAAGCGTATCAAAGCCCCTAAAGTCGACCAAAATAACGTTAACTACGTTAGTACCACCGCCACCAATTTTAGCGTTAGCAATAAAGAAGTCTGAGATTGAATCTAATGGGCGTGTGAGTAACGCGTAACAAATACTTGCTATAACTACACCTAAGGTAGAGGCTATTGCTAAATCTCGAAGTACACGTAATGAACTTGATTCTTTTGGCGTATGTTGGGGCAAAAAAACAATGCCAGCATAAGTAAAATAATAGTAACCACTTCAACGGTTAGCTGCGTAAGCGCTAAATCTGGAGCAGAAAAACGTGTAAATACAACCGACACCATTAACCCCACAATTGAGAGCATTAACAACGATACCATTCGAGAGCGATGCCAAATAACGGTGGCAAGAGCACCAATAATCAATAAGCCTGCACCAATTGCATTGTGCACATCAACAGGCGTAAGTGGCATGCTACCGGCAAGTTGTTGCATTTCAAATAATGGCCAACCTGCACACAGTAATACTACCGCTAACATAATTACAAGGTAGCGCTGCAGCGATCCATTTTCTGTACTGCTTACCTTTGACTGACACCAAGCAATAACGCTTAATATTACACGTTCAAACGTTTTTTTAGCGTTTAGAGGTGGTAACGATGCTTGAAATTGAAATAGATATTTACGATTAACATAAATAAATAAGCCGCCAACAACAGCCATTGCACTCATAAGTAAAGGTAAGTTAAATCCATGCCAAATAGCTAATTCGTAATGTGGCATCTTTTGCCCTAATACAGCTAAGGATGCCGCAGATAAGATGCCATCAATTGCAAAGTGCGGAAACATCCCTACTAATAAACAAATGACAACGAGTATCTCTATTGGTACACGCATATAACGTGGTGGTTCATGAGGTATTCGTGGTAAATTAATTGGATCACCATTAAAAAACACATCGTGAATAAAGCGTGCGGAATACGCAACCGCAAATGCGCCTGCAACAGTTGCCAGTACTGGTATTAGCCACGACATAGAACCAAGTACTTGCTGATGCAGCGTTTCTGCAAAAAACATTTCTTTAGATAAGAACCCATTAAGTAATGGTACACCCGCCATTGCAGCCGCCGCGACCATCGCAAGCGTTGCAGTGTATGGTAAGTATCGCCACATACCATTTAATTTACGCATATCGCGCGTGCCTGTTTCGTGATCAATAATACCAACGGCCATAAATAACGACGCTTTAAACGTGGCATGGTTAATGATGTGGAATATTGCCGCAACAGTTGCAAGCTCAGTATCAAGCCCGAGTAACAGCGTTATTAAACCCAAATGGCTTATTGTTGAATAGGCTAACAAGCCTTTTAAGTCATGTTTGAATAATGCTATATAAGCACCAAACAACAGCGTAGCTAAACCCGTTAACCCAACGAGCAAGAACCACGTATCGGTGCCGGCTAAAGCAGGGTGAAAACGTGCTAACAAAAATATACCGGCTTTTACCATAGTTGCAGAATGTAAATACGCGCTCACTGGCGTAGGTGCAGCCATTGCATGAGGAAGCCAAAAATGAAATGGAAATTGTGCCGATTTAGTAAATGCACCCAATAGCACCAATACCAATGCTACTTCGTATAAATCGTGAGATTGAATTATTGCTTTACTCGCTAGAATAACATCTAAGTCATAACTACCAACAATATCACTCAATAACATTAAGCCAGCAAGTAATGCTAAACCGCCAGCACCAGTCACAGCAAGCGCCATGCGCGCGCCCTTGCGTGCTTCGGACTTATGCCACCAAAAGCTAATTAATAAAAATGAGCTGATGCTGGTTAATTCCCAAAACAACCACAGTTGAATGACGTTGTTAGACATAACAATACCAAGCATTGCAGTCATAAATAGCATTAAGTAACTATATAACTTGGCCATTGAATCGTTAGCGCTTAGGTAGTAACGCGTGTAGAGGATAACGAGCAAGCCTATGCCTAAAATCATAAACATAAACAATAAACTGAGGCCATCTAACCGCAGAGATAAATCGAGTCCTATTGACGGGATCCAAGCTAATGAATAACGAATGGTTTCGCCCGCTAAAACTGCAGGTGCATGGTATAGAGTAATCCCCAAAGCCGTCAAAGGCGCGAGAGCCGTTAAACTAGTGCTTAAATTGCGGGATAACTTACCTGTGCATGCAGAAATAACACTGCCAATTAAGGATAACAAGGGTATCCAGAGCAAAGTCATAATGTAGGGCCTTTTATAATCATAAGTTTATCAGGGCGTCACTCTTTTAGGATTAAGTGATGCTTTTACTGCCTGTTTTTTAACGACATTAATAGTTATAGTTATACTGAAAAACACTAATTTTGTCTATATAAAGCGGGGTTATATGAATGTTTTCAAAACAAAAACTAACAATTTTTTCAAGCTAAAAAATCAATATAGCATTGCTGACGATTGTTAATTTAATATAGCCTTATTTATAGACGTAAGCTCATCTGAGTGACGGTAGAAGTCCCCCTTAGTCATATCTAAATACTTCAACCAAAGTTCCCTGTATTGCGTTGAGAGCCCTAATTGTTGATACTGCATAATAGACCACTTTTCACTTGGTTTATAAGCAATACCTCCTTGTTGACAACTTTCACTTTTATGCCAACCTTCTGGTGCAGGTTCACCATGTGTAATATATAAATTTGGTGCTACAAACCCACTTTGTGCGCACAACCATGCTTGTTTTGATATAGGCAAAGTATACTCATCCTCAAAACGGTTAAAGTGCATAAGTTCGTGTAAAAATATACTGTAGTTTGCCTGTGAGTTAATAAGCATTTTGCCTTTACTGACATTTGCAGTGCCATGCTTTGGCATCATTACTAAAAAATCATAATTGCTAAGAAGCTCATTTTTAAGTCTAGAGGCCTGCCAATCACATTGCGCAGCATTATTGATATTACTTTTACAATTGAGCGCAGTCGCAACATACACGGGCTTTGAAAAACAAAATATATTTTCGCGTGGCTCTGGCTGCCGATTGTATGTAGTTATAAAGTCACCTAATTTATATAAACCATTTCGGTGATCGCTCATTACAATTACATTAAACATACAGTGCTTTTTAGGCTCATCAATATCCTCTAAAAAAGAAAAACCCAAATTTTGTATAAATTCACGCGGTATATTATTTTCCGCTATAGATAAATGCAACCTGAGGTGATTAAAAACATCCCCTTCTGGTAACTGCTTTATATCGGCTAACAGCTTTAAATCATCCCAACGTGATTGAGCTAATAACTGAACAGCTAACTCTTTACGCTCAATTGCATTTAATTTATTTATACCTGCCAACCAAAATTGTTTAGCCGTATCACTGTCGTTATTATTTAAAAGTCTTATTGAATAAGCATATTGTGCAGAGGGAATGTGATTTCTAGCCAATATAGCAAGGGAGGTATCTGGTAGTTGCGGTAAATGAACCGCAAAATAATTAGGAAGCGTCTATAGACTTTTAACACACTGGCCTTTGTGTTCAAAACATGCCAAAAGCCAATCGCGTCAAGGTGATTACCAGAGCCTGTTATTAAAAGGCTACACAGTAATACACCTGCCAATTTTAATGCCTTAACTTGCGTCGTCACCAGCCATTAACTCAAGTTCTAAACGTGCATATTTATACTCAATAAACTCATGTACATTAGTTGCTAGAGCTAATCTAAAATAATCAGCGGCTAAGTATTTATCACCAGCAGCCTGATGCAATTTAGCTAAGTAAAAATAAGCTTCACATAAACGCTGAGCATATTCTTGTTCCGACTTAACACCCTCACTAATGCCAGATAAAAAAGCATGCTCGCTCATATCACCTGCAAAAAGCGAAATTAGTTGAAACGCCCATTGTGAATCGTCAAGTGCTGTTGCATTCGTTTTAAGTTCAACAAGAGCTTGCTCCTTATTTACCTTAGCATCTGCTAAATAAACCCATAATACACGATAAGGGTCATTTGGAGAGCGAGCTAAAAATGCACTAAAATCGGTTTTAGCAATACCAGACCTATCACCATAATAAAGTGCAATACCTCGATTTAAATAAGCATATTCATGATCTTCATCAAGCTCAAGGGCCGAATCGAAAAATTCATAAGCTTTTTCATATTGTTGCATTAACGTATGTTGAATACCCAAAAAATTATATACTTCAGCTAAATCAGGCTTAAGTTTTACAGCGCGGTTAAAATCAATACGCGAAAGCGTAGTCATGCCTAAGCTATCAAATAACACACCACGGTCATAATATAACTTCGCTTGTTGATCAGGGCTTAAATCTGCTCTATTCAATAACTCTGAGTAGCGTGCAATAGCAATTTCACTTCTAAAGTCAGAGGCTAAAGGTGCAGTAAATGGCACATTAACAATCGGGGTTGCTTCTGATTCTGTTGTAGTTTGGCAAGCGCTTAAAGACAAAATAGCGAAAGATGCCAAAGCTAAATGTTTGAGTATCATTAAAATCCTTAATACCAAGATAGGTAGCAATATGACAGACGATGTCTCAATAGGTTCATAGCAATTGATGAACTATTATTGCTCTAGGTAAACTGCTCAGTAATTAGGTGAAATTATGTTGTGAGTTTGTCACTTTTAAATTTGAACACTATTTATGAGTAATTTAGCTCCCTTGAATAATCTTTGTTTAAATTTAATTAGCCTCATTAAAGCATAAAAAAAGGGGCTAAACAGCCCCTCTTTTATATTATCCAGTAAATATCTGGATGAAGTATTAGCAATTACGCGTCAGTTGGCGCGTCAGCTGCAGGTGCTGCTGATTCCATTGCTTCTTTAATACTTAGACGTACACGGCCTTGGCGATCTACTTCTAGTACTTTAACTTTAACTTCTTGACCTTCAGAAAGGTGATCAGCCACGTTATTAACGCGCTCAGTACTAATTTGAGAAATATGTACTAGACCATCTTTACCAGGAAGAATGTTTACAAACGCACCGAAGTCTACGATACGTACAACTTTACCTTCGTAGATAGTACCTACTTCAAGTTCAGCTGTTAATTGCTCAATACGGCTAATCGCATTAGCTGCACTTTCGCCATCAGTAGCGGCAATTTTAATTGTACCGTCGTCACCGATTTCAATCGTTGTACCAGTTTCTTCAGTAAGCTGACGAATAGTTGCGCCACCTTTACCAATAACTTCAGCGATTTTCTTCTGTGGGATTTTCATTGTGTATATGCGAGGAGCAAACATTGATAGCTCTTCAGAAGGAGCAGAAATCGCTTCATCCATCACTTCTAAGATATGCAAACGTGCAGCTTTTGCTTGTTTAAGCGCAATTTGCATGATTTCTTGAGTGATACCTTCGATTTTGATATCCATTTGAAGTGCAGTAATACCCGCAGCAGTACCGGCAACTTTAAAGTCCATGTCACCTAAGTGATCTTCATCACCTAAAATGTCAGAAAGAACAACGAATTTATCGTCTTCTTTAACTAGACCCATCGCAATACCGGCAACAGATGCTTTAATTGGTACACCCGCGTTCATAAGTGCTAGAGAAGTACCACAAACAGACGCCATTGAAGAAGAACCGTTTGATTCAGTAATTTCAGATACTACACGGATTGAGTAAGGGAACTCAGTAAGTGTAGGCATTACAGCTGAAATACCACGCTTAGCAAGGTTACCATGGCCGATTTCACGACGCTTAGGAGAACCAACAAAACCAGTTTCACCAACACAGAATGGAGGGAAGTTATAGTTAAGCATAAAGTGATTTTTATGAGTACCCGTTAAATCGTCGATTAACTGTGAATCACGTTCTGTACCAAGTGTCGCTGTTACTAATGCCTGAGTTTCGCCACGAGTAAAGATAGCAGAACCGTGAGTACGCGGTAATACGCCAGTCATTACGTCTAGTGCACGAATCATATCTGGTTCACGACCATCGATACGTTTTTCGCCAGCAGCGATACGGCCACGAACGATTTTCTTCTCAAGTGAACCGAAGATTTTGCCAATTTCTTGCTTGTCTAAAGACTCGCCTTCAGCAAGTTCAGCTGTTAATACTGCAACAACTTCATCCTTCGCTTCGCCAAGTGCTTCTTTACGCGCTACTTTATCAGTGATTAAGTAAGCTGCGCCTACTTTATCAGCAGCGATAGTTGCTACTTTATCTTCAAGTGCAACATTTTTCTCAGGTGCAGTCCAATCCCAAGTAGGCTTGCCTGCTTGCGCTTTAAATTCTTCGATTGCAGTGATGATCGCTTGAGATTGCTCATGACCGTATACAACAGCACCAAGCATTACGTCTTCAGCAAGTACATTAGCTTCTGACTCAACCATAAGTACCGCTTTATCAGTACCGGCTACCACTAAATCAAGTTGGCTTTCTTCAAGCTCTTTTAATGTAGGGTTAAGTACGTATTCGCCATTGATGTAACCAACGCGAGCTGCACCAATTGGGCCACTGAACGGGATACCAGAGATAGCAAGTGCTGCTGAAGTACCAATCATCGCAACCATATCTGGTTGGATTTCAGGGTTAACAGAAACAACAGTTGCAATAACTTGTACTTCGTTTACAAAACCGCTTGGGAAAAGTGGACGAATTGGACGGTCAATAAGACGTGCAATAAGTGTTTCGCCATCGTTAGGACGACCTTCACGCTTTAAGAAACCACCTGGGATACGACCAGCAGCGTACATACGCTCTTGGTAGTTTACCGTTAATGGGAAAAAGTCTTGACCTGGTTGTGCTTCACGCTTACCTACAACAGTTACTAAAACTGAAGTATCGCCAATGCTTACTAGTACTGCGCCGTCTGCTTGACGAGCGATTGCACCAGTTTCTAGTGTCACTGTGTGTTGACCTAGTTGAAATTCTTTAATAATTGCTTGCACTTAAAATATTCCTTAAATGTATTCTAATAAGTTGTCATCAAAGTACCAATTACAGTACATAATTGTATTCAGTTGGAAATCAATTAAGTACTACAATTGGCAATGATGTGGATAAGCGTAGATAAACCTTTTTATCTACGCGCATAGTATATACCAAAGCTACTTCAAAATGCGAGTCTAGGGTGTGTTGTTCTTTGCGGATTGAAATTTGTTCAATCTAACTACTCGATTTCAGTTGGGCTTATTTAGCGGTTAAATACAATAGCTCTTGGTAAGCTATGAAATGGGGGTTTTATATTGCAATTCAATAGGTTTAAGAATTTTCTTAATTTAAAAACACAAATTTCAGGCACAAAAAAAGGAGCTAAAAAGCCCCTTTTTCTATAATCTAGTTCTTAGCGACGTAGGCCAAGTTCTTTGATTAGTGCAGTATAACTAGTGATATCTTTACCTTTAAGGTAATCAAGTAGTTTACGGCGAGTGCTTACTTTACGAAGCAGACCACGACGTGAGTGGAAGTCATGCTTGTGATCAGCAAAGTGACCTTGAAGCTTGTTGATATCATAAGTAAGTAATGCTACTTGTACTTCTGATGAACCTGTATCGCCTTCTGCACGTGCAAATTTAGCAATGATATCGATTTTTTCTTGATTGCTTAGTGACATAGTAACTCCAAAAATTAAATTTAAAAGGTGTCTTAGCCGATCACTAATTCAGCCAAAACGATTAAGCGGGCGTATTCTACCAACTGTGGGAATAACTACAAGTTAATTATCCCCATCTACAACTAATAAGCCACTACTGGGCACATTAGTTGCTTATTCCGGCTTTACGTAATCATCTTGCTGGCTAGCAAGACCACGTTTAACCTTTAAATGTCCATTTGAGTTGCGCTCACCAGTACCAATAAATATATTATCCGCAACAACTTTAATTGCACCATCAGGTAAAGCGATTGGTAATTCTACAGCTTGCCCGTGACTAAAAATTCCCCCTTGTTCTTTTGTGATTTCAACAACGGGTAAATCAGTTAAAGCAGTGTCTATAGGTAATAACAACGAGTCTAAATAAGTCGAAGGCGCAAGCTCTTCTTCTTTCGCTTTAGCAAGTAATGCTTCAATTTCATCAAGCGATACCATTTTATCTGCCGGATACTGACCAACAGCGGTTCTGTGGAGCATAATAACGTGTGCACCGCAGCCTAGGTTTTCGCCTAAATCGTCAACGATTGTACGAATGTACGTCCCTTTAGATACATGAGCCGTCATTTGTAATACGTTGCTTTGTTCATCAAATTCGTCAAACGATAAGCTAAACACGTTTATTTTTCTGCATTTGCGAGGTACTTCAATACCTTCGCGAGCGTACTTATATAACGGTCTACCTTGATACTTAAGTGCCGAGTACATTGACGGATATTGATCAGACTCACCAACAAAAGCAGCAATTTCTTTTGTTAGCAGTTCACGCGTTACGTTCACATCTTTAGTGCTAACAATTTCGCCATCAGAATCTGATGTTGTTGTACGCTCACCCAGTTGTGCACGAACGATATAGGTTTTATCTGTATCGAGTAAAAACTGCGTAAACTTAGTCGCTTCACCAAAACAAATTGGCAGCATACCTGTAGCAAGTGGATCTAAAGCACCGGTGTGCCCAGCTTTTTGCGCAAAATAAACACCTTTTGCTTGCTGTAATGCTTTATTTGATGAAATGCCTTGCGGTTTGTTTAACAACAAAATACCGTCAACTGCACGGCCTTTACTGCGCTTTGCCATCTGTATCAGTGCCTTCTTCGCTATCTGTATCGTCTACGTGCTCAGTACTTTCTTCGCTATCTAAAACTTCATCAGCATCAACACTTTCTACGTCTTCATCAACATGCTTTGCGTTGTCTTCGCGGATAATAGAATCCACTAAATTAGAAATACGCATACCTTCCATTAATGAGTTATCAACAACAAACTTTAACTCAGGCATTATACGTGCACGAATACGCTTACCAAGTAACGAGCGAATATAACCCGTTGCTTCATTTAGTACTTTTGCGCTTTGCTTTGCTGCATCTTCATCTTGTGTGTTAAACACAGTAATGAAAATTTTGGCATAAGATAAATCGCGCGATACTTCTACCGCTGACACTGTCACCATACCTAAGCGTGGATCTTTAATTTCGCGTTGTAAAATTACAGCAATTTCTTTTTGGATTTGCTGTGCAACACGATCAGTGCGAGAAAATTCTCTCATTATACTTGTCCTAAAATAATAACTTATTGAAATTAAATAATAAGTTAACTAAATAATGGATATGCAAATGGGGGCTAAGCCCCATTTAAAATCTTAGCGTAGAGCGTGTAGAACGCCCGGGCGTTAACCTTAAGCGTTCAATACACCCTAGTAACAATTATAGAGTACGTTGTACTTCAACTGTTTCAAATACTTCGATTTGGTCACCAACACGTACGTCATTGTAGTTCTTAACGCCGATACCACATTCCATGCCGTTACGAACATCAGCAACATCGTCTTTAAAGCGACGAAGTGACTCAAGCTCACCTTCATAGATAACCACGTTTTCACGTAGTACACGGATTGGAGCGCTACGTTTGATAACACCTTCAGTAACCATACAACCAGCAATTGCGCCAATTTTTGGAGACTTAAATACGTCACGAACTTGAGCAAGACCAATGATTTCTTGTTTAAACTCTGGCGCTAGCATACCTGACATGGCTTGCTTAACTTCTTCGATTAAGGCATAAATTACGCTGTAATAACGAAGGTCTAAGTTTTCAGTATCAATCACTTTACGAGCAGAAGCATCAGCACGAACGTTAAAGCCAACTACAATTGCGTTAGACGCTGCAGCTAGGGTTGCATCGGTCTCAGTAATACCACCAACACCTGAACCAACAATCTTCACTTTTACTTCATCAGTAGAAAGTTTAGTTAGTGAATCAGAGATTGCCTCGATAGAACCTTGAACGTCTGCTTTAAGTACCACGTTAACTTCAGAAACATCGCCTTCAGTCATGTTAGTAAACATGTTTTCAAGCTTAGCTTTTTGCTGACGTGCTAGCTTAACATCGCGGAACTTACCTTGACGGTATAAAGCAACTTCACGCGCTTTACGCTCATCTTTAACAACAGTCGCTTCGTCGCCCGCAGCTGGAATACCAGAAAGACCTAAAATCTCAACTGGAATAGATGGACCAGCAGATTTAATGTCTTTACCGTTTTCATCGCGCATTGCACGAACACGGCCATACTCAAGACCACATAATACAATGTCACCTTGGTTAAGCGTACCAGATTGAACAAGTACTGATGCTACTGGACCACGGCCTTTATCAAGACGAGATTCAATAACAACACCTGCAGCCATACCTTCAGTAGGTGCAGTTAATTCTAAAAGCTCAGATTGCATAAGCACAGCTTCAAGAAGGTCGTCAATACCTAAACCAGTTTTAGCTGAGATATGAACATACTGCGTATCGCCGCCCCACTCTTCTGGAATAACGTCAAGTACAGCTAGTTCGTTTTTAACGCGATCTGGATCTGCGCCTTCTTTATCCATTTTGTTTACAGCAATGATTAAAGGAACGCCAGCTGCACGTGCGTGCTGTACCGCTTCTTTAGTCTGTGGCATAACGCCATCATCTGCTGCAACCACTAGGATTACGATATCTGTCGCTTTAGCACCACGAGCACGCATTGATGTAAATGCAGCATGTCCTGGTGTATCTAGGAACGTGATCATATTGCCGTTTACATCAACATGGTATGCACCAATATGCTGTGTAATACCACCGGCTTCGCCTGAAGCAACTTTTGCAGAGCGAATATAATCAAGAGTCGATGTTTTACCGTGGTCAACGTGACCCATAACAGTTACTACTGGAGCACGTGGCTCTGACTTACCATCTTCATGGCGGTCATTAAGTACTGTTTGCTCTAATTCGTTTTCTTTAACAATGATAACCTTGTGACCCATTTCTTCTGCAACTAATTGTGCAGCTTCTTGGTCAATCACTTGGTTAATGGTAACCATGTCACCCATTTTCATCATTGTTTTTACAACTTCAGCGCCTTTAACAGCCATGCGTGATGCAAGCTCAGCTACTGTAATTGTTTCGCTAATACGCACTTCATTTTTAACATCAACAGTTGGTTTTTGGAAACCATGCTGCAGCGATGCTGGTGCTTTTAACTTAGACTTGTTACGGCCTCTTGACGCTGCAAATTTATCTTTTGCTGGCGCTTTTTTCTTTTTCTTAGCACGGCGTGTACCTTGCTCATCACGAGCATCGGCAACATCTTCTGCTTCACGTGCGTAAGTAGAAGTCGTAAGATGGTGATCCGCTGTTTCTTCGCGTTTCTTACGCTCTTCTTCTTCTTTCTTCCAGCGTGCCGAGTTTTCTTCAGCTAGCTTTCTTGCTTCTTCTGCTTGACGTTTCGCTTCTTCTTCAGCTTTCTTCAATGCGGCCTCTTCTGCTTCTTTTTGCAGACGCTCAGCTTCTATGCGATCTTTCTCAGACTTAGCACTTTGCTCTGGGGTCATCTGCTTTTGTTTCGCTTTACGCTCTGCATCGGCTTTGCGTTTAGCTTCTTCTTTGGCTTTACGGTCAGCGTCTTCTTTCGCTTTGCGCTCTGCCTCTTGTTTCGCTTTTAATTCTGCGGCTTCTTGCTCAGCTTTTTGCTGCTCTTCAAGACGTACTTTTTCTTCAGCGGCTAGGCGTGCTTGCTCTTGTTCTTGTTCCATTGCGCTTTTTTTCACGTACGTACGTGTTTTGCGAACTTCAACTTGAACAGCTTTAGCTTTACCCGTAGAGCCAGTCACACTTAATGTGCTTTTGCTCTTACGTTGTAAAGTCATACGCGCTGGACCATCTGAACCTGTACCGCCATGATGCTTGCTTAAATGATCAAGTAACGTTGCTTTTTCAGCTTCTGTTACATTATCAGTTGCTTGCTTAGTGATACCTGCTTGTGAAAACTGCTGTAGCAATTTATCAACAGTTGTACCTATATCGCCGGCTAGTTTTTCAACATTTACTTCTGCCATAGTGTGTAATACCTCCGTTAATAAATTACTCGTCTGCAAACCAACAAATGTTTCGTGCAGCCATAATTAGTTCACCCGCTTTTTCAGATGAAAGTTCTGTAATATCAACTAATTCGTCAATACCTTGCTCTGCCAAGTCTTCAAGTGTAACAACACCCTTGCTTGCCATAACAAATGCTAAGTGACGCTCTAAGCCTTCAAGCGCAAGTAAGTCTTCAGCCGGCTCTGCGCCTTCTAAGCTTTCTTCCGTTTTAAGTGCTTTAGTTGTTAATGCATCTTTTGCACGTGAGCGCAGCAGATCAACTGTTTCTTCGTCTAAGCCATCAATTTCTAAAAATTCAGATGCTGGTACGTACGCTACTTCTTCAAGTGTCGAGAAACCTTCATTTATAAGTAATGATGCAAACTCATCATCAATTTCTAAATTTTCAGTGAATAAGTTAAGCAACTTATCTGATTCAGCTTCATTTTTAGTACGCATGTCTTCAACAGTCATTACGTTTAGTTCCCAACCTGTTAGTTGGCTTGCTAAACGAACATTTTGACCATTACGACCAATCGCTTGTGCTAGGTTATCTGCATCAACTGCAATATCCATTGAGTGAGTGTCTTCATCCATTACGATTGAAGCAACTTCTGCAGGTGACATTGCATTAATAACAAACTGCGCTGGATTATCGTCATAAAGAACGATATCAACACGCTCGCCGCCAAGTTCTGACGATACAGCCTGAACACGTGCGCCACGCATACCAACACATGCACCAATTGGGTCAATGCGTTTGTCGTTAGATTTAACTGCAATTTTAGCGCGAGAACCTGGATCACGCGCAGCTGCACGTAACTCAATCATTTCTTCGCCAATTTCTGGCACCTCAATGCGGAATAGCTCCATTAGCATTTCAGGCTTAGAACGCGTTACAAATAATTGTGCGCCGCGAGCTTCAGGCTTAACTTCGTATAAAAGGCCACGGATACGGTCACCCGGGCGGAAGTTTTCACGTGGAAGCATATCATCACGGTAGATAACAGCTTCAGCGTTATTGCCTAAATCAAGAACGATAGAATCACGTGTTGCTTTTTTAACAACACCGGTTACTAACTCACCAACTTGATCTTTGTATGCATCGACTACTAAAGCACGCTCAGCTTCACGTACTTTTTGTACGATTACTTGCTTAGCCATTTGCGTAGTTATACGGTCAAATTTAATTGAATCTATTTGCTCTTCAACGTAATCGCCCATCTGCAAATCAGGTTCTTCAACCTGCGCAGCTTCTAACGTAATTTCGCTGTATGGGTTCTCTAAAGAACCATCTTCTAATACTGCTGCAATCTGCCAACGACGGAACGTATCGTAATCGCCGGTCTTACGGTCAATTGCTACACGTACTTCAATTTCGCCATCATGCTTTTTCTTTGTCGCTGTCGCTAATGCGAACTCTAAAGCTTCAAAAATCTTTTCTTTTGGAACCGCTTTCTCATTGGAAACGGCTTCAGCAACCAATAATATCTCTTTTGCCATGGGTAATGCCTCGCTTGCCCTATTCCTTCGCACTCGAATTTAAAACTTAGCGATTAAATTCGCACGTTCGATGTTACTAAGCATGATTAGATGCTCTGCACCATCACTAGATAGTGTGATCATATCGCTGCTAACTGCTACTAAGTCGCCCTTAAAATTACGGCGACCATCCTGTGGAAGTTTAGTACGCACGCGTACTTCCTCTCCTTGCGCCTGCTCGTAATGATCTTGTTTGAATAATAGACGATCAACACCAGGAGACGATACTTCCAAATCATATTCATTTGTAATTGGGTCTTCGACGTCTAAAATCGCACTAATTTGGCGACTTGCATCCGCACAGTTATCAACTGAGATCCCATCCTCATGAGCAATATACACTCTTAAGGTAGAATGGCGACCCGCTTGTACAAACTCAAGACCATGTAATTCAAAGCCTAACATTTCTACCGCTGGCGATAACATGGTTACTAAATCTTGTTCAAGTTTTGTCACGAAAATCCTCCATACAAACAAAAAAAGGGCTTATAGCCCTAAAATACTGAGTTTAAGTTTTGATTTGATGACAAAAGCCATAAATCGAAAGGTGCAGATACAACAACGCCCCGAACCAAGCGGGGCGTCACACCAATAAAGCATAAAACTGTGTGGCCGAGGGCCGAGCTTGGTTGCGAGTCAGTAACTGACCAAATTAAACTACATTAGCCTAAACGCAAAACGCGCATTACTTAGAATGCGCGATATAAATTAATAAGCTTACACTTATTAGTAGAATTGGTTGCGGGAGCCGGATTTGAACCGACGACCTTCGGGTTATGAGCCCGACGAGCTACCAGACTGCTCCATCCCGCGCCAATAGATATTAAACCTTAATTTAATATCGCTGTTAGCGGTTATACAACACACTAAACAATGGCGGCTATTATAAGGATGTGCGGGATAATTAGCAACCATAATAACTAATAAGTTTATAAAATTTGCAATTCGTCAAGTTGTTAATTTAATGTATTACAAATTAACATTTGTTGTAATAACCTTTAGGGCCTCATTATCTTGCGAGCCTAAATTTAAAGCACCCGTTTAGCTTCTACGCAAGGCTGTGTCGATCATGTGTGGTTATTCCTCACAAATAAGCGATAGCACAGCATAAATGCCAAACATACGCTGTCCTTAGGTAAAACAGATTTAATCCTCAAAGATCAACAACCCCAATCGTAGCATTGAAGTAAATATTAAACAGCCATCCCAATGAATAGATAATCAATCTCATTAACAAAAACAAAATAAATAAAATCAGTAACTTATTAATTAAACCCTCTATTTAAGCCAATAAACCCGTGCGGTTTCAACTTCTCTAGCTATAATAAAAGCAACGAAAGCAATAACAATAACAATCACACTTAATGCAAAGAGGCATTTAATGAACACAAACCAATCAGTATTATTAAAAAGCCTACAGATTGTTAAGCCGAATTTCCATGCTTTTACAGCACGCTTTCATCGTAAATTAGCAGAATCAAGTATTGTAATGAATTACCCAACTGCAAATCAATTCAACGAAAAAAGTTATACGTTTTACTGCGTGCTAGAGCGCATAATTAAACATTTAGATAATCCATCTTCTGTCACTCCTTTTTTAACACATTATTTAGAACACCTAAATAAACGTAATATTCAGCAAACTGATATTAAAATATTGTGTGATATTTTTTACGCTACTTTAGAAGCTCATCTTGGTCAGCATTTTTGCTTACAAAGCCAAACCGCATGGCAAGAATTTCTAACCTTTTTGAAAACTGCACTAACAGTTCACTTTTCAATATAAGTAACGTTATTTCACTTCAACAACGAATAAGCAAAACAAAAAATAATACCAATTAGAACCTGTATTTATTGCTCATTCCTTTATAACAAATGCGCTTATATATAAGTAGGTATTGAAATACATATAAGCTAAGCATAACAACACTCAAGTTTATAATGAGCCGGTTAAGCTTCATTAAGTAGTAAAAAACAGCCCTTTATAAAACCAGCAAAGCTCAATACCTTTTTAGAATTAGCTCATCGAGCATTAAAAACACCAGCTATTGTAAAACTCCACGCATAATTAAGCAGTACTACAACACCTTTAAAAGATCGTTTTACGACACTTTGGCGTACTAAACATATTTGGTTCTAAGTATGAAACACTATAAAACACTCAGGCTTATTTTGGGCGACCAACTAAACCCATCGCATTCTTGGTTTAAGCAAAAAGATAATGAAACCCTTTATATTATTGCTGAACTTGCACAAGAAACTCATTATGTTAAACACCATATCCAAAAATTATGTGCTTTTTTCCATGCTATGGAAAACTTTGCTTCAGCGTTAAGCCATGCTGGTTTTAATGTATTGCATTTAACCTTAGATGAGACTTGTAACGACAACAATTTACCCGATTTGCTTAACCGTATTGCAAAACAATATCAGTGCTCGGCAATAGAGTATCAATACCCTGATGAATTTAGACTTCACTCGCAATTAGAACAATTTAAAAAAACGCATATGCTAAGTGTGAGGGCTGTGGATAGCGAACATTTTTTGTTCCCCTTTTCACAAATTAAAAAACGCTTTGTAAAAAATAAACATGTAACGATGGAGCATTTTTATCGCGATATGCGCAAGCAGTTTGATATTTTAATGGACTCCGGTAAGCCTGAAGGAGGTAAATGGAATTTTGATAGTAACAACAGAAATAAATTTTCTAAGAACGACATACACGACATCCCCTCTCCAAAGCTATTTACTAATGATGTAAAGTCAATTATATCTCGCTTAAACAAACATAAAGTCGCTTATTTTGGCAGTATAGATAATCAACTCACTTGGCCAACAACGCGAAAGCAAGCAATTAGTAGCCTTGATTACTTTTGTGAATATTTGCTCGTTAATTTTGGCAAATTTCAAGATGCTATGACTGACCAGAGTAAGCATAATACTAGCCTTTACCATAGCCGTTTATCATTTGCTTTAAATACAAAAATACTACACCCGCTTTATGTAATTAAACGCGTAATTACTGAATATAAACAAAGACCCAGCGAAATATCCATTTCACAAGTCGAAGGTTTTATAAGGCAAATACTGGGTTGGAGAGAATACGTACGCGCCATCTATTGGGTTAACATGCCCGACTACGCAACTAAAAATCAACTACAAGCCAATAATAAGATGCCATCCTATTTTTGGACTGGCTCTACTAAAATGAATTGTTTAAGCCACGCACTTACACAAAGTTTAGAAACCTCATACGCGCATCATATTCAGCGCTTAATGGTTATTGGAAACTTTTGTATGCTCACGGGAATTAATCCTGATGACGTAGATAATTGGTATTTAGGTGTCTATATAGATGCAATCGAGTGGGTAGAAATGCCTAATACTCGAGGAATGAGCCAATTTGCCGATGATGGCATTATTGCTACAAAACCCTACGCAGCAAGCGGAAACTATATTAATAAAATGAGCGATTATTGCAAGCGTTGCCAATACGATGTTAAACAAAAAGTGGGAGAAAAAGCATGCCCCTTAATAGTCTGTACTGGAACTTTATGCACACCCACCGCAGTAAATTAGAGAAAAACCCGCGTATAGGCATGGTTTATAAAAACTGGGACCGACAAACCGAAGAACAAAAAACAGTGCTATTAAAACAAGCTGCTGCGCATTTAATTGATTTAGAAAGTTTGTGATATATAAAACAGGTAAAATTGTTAATTAAATGTTTAATTCTTCTGTCATTGTAATGTAATAGCGCTATCTTTTAATAGCGTTAATTTTTAAATACAGCAATGAGATAAAAATGAAAAAAATATTAACGTCGGCAATTATATTACTTACAAGTATCAACCAAGCACACGCATTTAGCCAAGAAACCCATAAGCGGATTGTTATTGACGCTGTAAGTTATATGGAGCAAAACCCACAATCAACGCAATATGCAGCACTGTCGCAATATGCTTTACAAAATAAAATGTCAGTCTCACAACTGGCTGAGCTACTAGGGCAAGCAGCCTATGATGTTGATGATTTTGAAGATACTTTTTTATGTGGTGCCATTACAGGCTCTTGTGTCCAAGCTCCTCTTTGGGGCGCGGCTGAAAGCATTGTAAAATATACTAGCTATTGGCACTTTCAAAACCATACGCAAGGCGCTGATCAGCATGGTAATGATTTTGGCGGCTATAACTACGACAAACTCACTGTATGGGGCACCATTGATAGCTTAGCTGCGGCTTGGTTAAAAGGGGACTATTTAGATGATGGAAAGGGAAGAGAAACGGGCTGGTTTAATGCTGACTCTTCAAAATATAATAGTTATGACATTACCGAAGCTCATTACCGAATTGATAGTCAATCAAACTATAGTATGTATGATGATTTTGAAAAAATCCCTTTTCAACCAATCGATAACTTAGGCCAATACTGGTTTCAAAGCTATTTAGACAGTGGTAATCCACAAGTACTGGGCTTTGTATTCCATACAACTGATTTACTTCAGCCGCATCACACATGGACAACTTCAGATTTAAATCACTCTAGCTGGGAAGGCTGGATAAAGGATTATTATGATCAAGAACAACTCAATGATCCTAGCTTAATACGTCAAGCAATAAATACCTTTTCACCGTTAGATAAAGCCTCAACGGATGTACGTCCATTGCTAACACAGGGCGGTTCTTTTTCGTACGCTCAAGGAGGTATTGTGCTTAATTCGGAAGATCATTACGACCGTGTTGATACCGCAAAACAAGTTATCCCTCATGCTATTGCAATGGTTGTACATTTATTAAATCATGCCATGGTTGCCCGCTAATGAGGTATTTAGTCTACCTATGTGTAGTAATGTTTGGGCTGCTTTACAGCAGCCAAGCATTTACGAGTGTTGAAAAGTACACACCCGCTGAAATACAGTTGATGCATCAAATATATCAACAGCAAAATAGTGACATTAGTCTTTCGCAAACACGCTATCGTTTATACGAGAACCAATTTTTACTAAGTGAAGCAAAACGCCTAATGCCCAACAAGGTAGCGCGTTTGTCTGATGTCGGTTTTACCACCGGTTACCATGTAGAGCGCTACCTAAATAACCTTTTTATAAATCAACTACATTTACCACCGAGCATCGAAGCTTCTAATAATGTTAAACATTTTACGGCCAGCTGGCTTACAAACACATTAGGTGAATATCCTGCGAATGGACAATATTCTGAAACGCAAAAAAACACATTAAATTTAGTAAAACTTGAAAATTTTGCGTTTCCTGCAATGTCTGTTTATGACTTCATTAAACCACTTTCTATGCAAATACGGTTTAGATTGCATCAAGGCGATAACCAGTTATTTCATACAGAAATAGCTAAAAAGCATCAATATTTTATAAATTTAGAAAAAGCGACCAACGCGTTTAAAGCAAAAGATATCAACATTGATAATTTAATAAGCATTGCTCAAGGTGACATCTTGCGCCCTTCGATTCAAAGCTGGCTTGGCGTAAAAGACATGATGCATGGACAAAGCCCGATACTCGAACAATTAGAAAAACAAGTTTCTGAACAACAAATAAATCAGTATTACCAAAAGAATAAAAGTCGCTTCAAATATTTATACCAAATAACAGCCCAAGGTGCTGAATTTAAAAACAGAAATGACGCGGTTAAATTTAAAAATGAAGTGGCAAAGAGTACTTTCAAAGTTGCTTTAAAAGCGGCTAATATGAATGATATTTATAGTAAATTTAATAATAATATCAATCGAGAGCATAAAAAAGAGTGGGTAGTACAACTTGCATTTACTCAAAATGAGAATGAGCTTTCTGAAGTCATTCGTTCGCCAAAGGGATTGTGGGTTGTGGTGTTAACTAGTAACTATGAATATAGGTATTTTGCAGCAACGGGCCAAACAGTTCGCTATCAAGCGATTAAGTCTGTGGCGTTACAAAATGCTCATCAGCAATACCAGCAAAAGTGGGCTGCGTGGCACACACAAAATGAGATTAAGTTATGAAAATAAAGCTCTCGGCACTCATTATAATGTCTTTAGGCATCACCCTCATATACTACTTATCTGGCTCCACCGAGCAGAAAAAAATGGCACTAGCGACTAAACAACCAACAGATGAGCGTCCTACAATAAAGCAAACAGTACACACCGTAAAAAAATTGAAGATGCACATTCTTCAAATATTAAAAAAAGTACCTTGAATGAGTATGCTCAACTGGCAATTACCGAACCAAATTACTTACCCCCGCTAAATAAAAGTAAACTAAGCAGTGTTCAATACAAGGGGGATTTAGACGACCATAAAGCCTACGAACAATTTCAACAAGAGAAGCGGCGCGCACTAGAAAGTAGCTTTGTAAGTGCTGTTCATAGCAAAGTAGCAACGCTAGAAAACTTACTTGCTAAAGGGCGTAAACAAGGAATGAAGCAAGAGCAGCTTCAAGAAGCGATTGATAAAATTGCTCTGCTGAAAAAACACAAAAGCACTTAATTAACCTGAACTCTGGTCAAGAGATTTACTAACGTATTGAATAATCGTGATATTTAAATTTATTTTCTCTAGCCAACGATTTTCAGTGAAAACAAGGCGAATTTACGCGTCAATAGCTAGCCTATTGCCAGTAAATTCAACGTAGTTAGCGCTGAAAATAGCTGCTTGAGATAGATTTATTATCCAGAGTTCTGGTTATACCAATTTGCTTATATATGGGGTCTATTTAACGTTAAGAAAATTACGCTAGAACTAGGCAAAAGTTTTTGTATCTAGTGTTCTAAATAAAAAATTTTAACGCCGTTATAGGGCAATTTAATTCGTTAAATTGATCAAAGATTTATGCAGGTTGGTATTACTTAGCCAAGATTAAGAGAACGCTCTAGATTCAAGACTATTTAAAACTCTATTGCATAAAAAAGCCGTCTCAAGCGAGACGGCTAAACAATCAGGGAAACTAAGGTTAAACAGGGTTTATTTGTCTTCGATTAAATGACCTTGCCCTATCTCTATTTTACGAGGTTTAAGTGCTTCTGGGATTTCGCGCTGAAGCTCTATGCTCAATAAGCCGTTAGCTAAATCTGCACCAAGTACTTTTACATGATCGCCAAGCTGAAATTTACGCTCAAAGTTACGCTCCGCTATACCTTGATGAATAAACTTACGTTCATTATTCTCATCTTTATTAGCCTTAGTACCGGCGACTTTCAACGTGTTGTTTTCTGACTCAATGGTCAACTCGTTATCACTAAAACCAGCAACGGCCATAGTAATTCTGTATTTGTCTTTATCAAGCGCTTCAATGTTATAAGGAGGAAAACTTGGCTGCTTGTCTGTACTTGCTGCCGCATCCATAAGTGATGCTAAATGTTCGAAGCCGATAAATGAACGATAAAGTGGTGATAAATCTACTGTACGCATAATAATATCCTCATATTTAAGCGATATTTTGCATGTGCTTTTCTATTGAACAAGCTCAAGCAAAGTATAATTAATAATATAAATTTCAATTGTTTAAGTTTAATTTAGGACCCATCAGGCGTCCTATTTAACTATATATGGACGGTAAAATTGTTTTCAAGTAAATTTATTAAAAAATAAAATATAAATTTAAGCGCGCTATTAAACACGCTTAAATTTATGCATAACAACTTAAGAAAATGTTCCTCTAATAGGGTAATCATTTTCGCGTGTATATTGAATACCTGAAAGTAACTGCTGCATATCAGGGCGTGAAAACGGGCTGTTTGACTTATCTAAAACTTGCACTTGATTTTGCTCGTTTAGGACAATAATTGCAGGCTCTGCAAACGGATGATCTGTCTCAGTGTTACTTCTTGGCTCACTGATATACAAACCTAATTCAGTCATTTGCTCAAGCGTTAAATTATAATAAAGAGGAAAATTAACGTCTAGCTTTTCAAAGTGCGCTTCCAACTGAGCGTGGCTATCACCACTTACAGCAACAACTTCAACACCAATATCTTTAAAATCTTGAGTCATTTTAGCCAAAGCATTTAATTGCTTCGTACACATAGGGCAATGCTGACCTCGATAAACAACTATCATTTTCCATGGAGCATCTGTTATACGCTGCGTAATATCAACCTGTTCTCGCTCTGTATTACTTACAATCAGCTCAGAGAGTTTTGATGCGGGTTTTACTGTGTTATTACTCATAATGTTCTCCTTAAGAAATGTTATAAACCATTTACCAAATAGAGCTTAGGGCAGATAACTAATTTTCAAGAGGATAAATTGTAACCAAGATTGAATTATCGACTCTAATAACATCAATACATACATAATCTATTTAAATAAACTTAGCTAAACGCATTATAAAAATACCTCTGAAGCTTTGTAGCTAATTAAAAACATTTTCTGCATCGTGTAATTAATTATGCTTATGGCACGCTTTATAAAGCTTAAAATATAGCCATTAATGGTAAAGCTTAAAGGAAGGTTGGTATTAGACCCAAAGGTCGTTTTATTGGTAAGCAGATTTATTTTTGGTAACAAATTTATGACGATTTTTAATGCGCAATATGTCATTTTATTTTGTACGCTAAAATTAACGATTGAAATTTTGGTAAACTGTAACTTTATGTCAGCTTATTCGGATTCATTGGGCTACAGCTAATCAAGTGAAGTATATGCTGGCATAAAGTTACAAACAAAGCTTTATAAAGTTAGATTCCTGAAAGCACAATTGACTGGTACGGACTGCGCTATGCACCATGAGAGGACGTTGGCAATGCTTGTTATATGCCCATCGGTATAGGCTTTAACTTAGCTGATAAATACAAAGGATGAGCAGGCTCCCCTGATTTATTTAATTTTAAATAATTTAAGTTAGGCATTAGTTCCAAAATTTGTTTAGAACGCTTTAAAAAAGAACCGTCATTACCCCATGCACAAATAACTAATTGTGCATCATTGGATAATTTTGTAAGCCAAGCGTCATTATTTGAACCAATAGGATCTTTAGCTGCTTTCATATCTCGTGGTTCGGTTGCTCTGTATGCAAATAAATTAGACATGCATACACCACCGTAACCCCAAAATTTAGCAAAATTTATACAACGAATTAGTGTTGGATCATCATTATTTTCATCTGCCGTCGATGGATTTAAACCAATAAACATAACTATTGGTTTTGTTGCATCCCATGTTCTCCATAGTGCATATCTGTATTTACGGCATTCAGAAAGTTCAGCAGTATTCTTCATGTCTGGAACCTCTAAGGGTATATAACGAGGCTATAGAATAACTCCAACAGCAAAATCCAATTAAAAATCGAGTTTCTGTAATTAACGCTAAGCGCTTTTAAAGCATTAGGTAATCATCTGAAAACCATAAAACAGGCTTTTTCTTAAAAAGAGTAATTCTACAGCCTCCATTGGCATTTAAGTGGATACGAATCCTATTTTGCTGGAAAGCACATACGCCCTACGATGAATCAACTTACTTAACCGCATTGAAAAGTAAGGGATTACCGCTGTTAAAATTTGCGGTGGAAAGTGAGCTTTAGCGCTTGCTGTCCACCTCAGGGCGTGTTGTTAGTTTTTTATTAACGCTTCAATATCAAAGTCTTCAGAAAAATAATCTTTATAGACTTGAACTTCAGCTTCGGTAAAACCAAATTCATAAATGAATTTCTCTGCTATTTTTTCAGGATTAGGGTCTAATATTTTAATTTTTGGTTTGTTAACTCTTTTCATGAATGACTGTATAAAAAGCTGAGTACTCTTTATATCTGTTTTAGGAAATGAATAGCCAATAAGAATTATCTCATCAGCCTTTTGAATTGCTTCTGATGTTTTAGACCAAAGTGAACCAAACAACTCTCCATATTGATCATATTTCTTTTGTTTAACAGGAGGAATAATCAATGGAATTGTCGGCACGCCATCTCGAGGTGCTTTCCCTTTTTCGAAGTGCGGTTTAGGTTGGCTAACAAATTCAATTTTTTGCCCATCTGGATCATATGCGACCATATCTAAATTTACAGGATAATACCCATAAGAAAAACGTCCATAACCTCCCATAAAGCGTCCTCGGTGGCATGGATAAGGCTCCTCTGTCGACTCATATACATATACGTCTTCGGGTTTCACAAGTCGATTTAGAGTTGTAAAACCATCAAGCATATTTGGATGAATTGTTAACCAATTTGTTGACCCATGAAGTTTTAACAATTGAACCATTTCATTGTTTGATCTGTTAACTGAGTCGTCCCAACCGTTCCTATAAACAGATTTAGGACTGAAGCTATACCCTTGATTCACATTCCAATTTGATGTGTGCTCTAGAGCTCGTTCAATTAATGTATCCCAGTTAAATGTAGCTATCACGTCATTTTTGGAAACTGATTCTACTAGTTTTAAATGAGGCTTTGAAATAGGTCCATTTTGAATCTCATTAATCACAAATGAAAATAAATAAATTAACTCATTATAAGACATTTGGTGAAACATTGATTCATTTTTGTTTCCTGCATCAAGTTCAATTTGTATATCTTCTTCAATAGATGAATGAAAATCTTCTATATCTATACCTTTACGAAGATAAGAATATGGATCAATACCATACTTATTCGTAATATATAAATGAATTTGCCCCTGTAATACCCATAAATTATTTGGTATCTCTAGCTTGTCATATGTTTCAAAAAAATCACAAGCAATTGGCATTCTTATTCCTGTTTTAGAGTCTCCATACGCTTTGGAAGCACCAGCACCTAATATAAAAAGTTTCACTATAAACTCCCAAAAAAACTAACGAGCCTGTAGATTAACTCGTTTTTTATTTATTTTTATTGATAAATAGACCATAGCTGAGTTCCTATTTTGATTCAATTGATTACTGTATTTTTCATAGAATATAAAAGCTGGTTTGGTATTGTTTTAACTGGCGTTTTGGAAGGAGTTACGGGTGTTTCAGTGGCTTTATTTTGGCTTAAAAGGGGTTGCCTCTCTTAATGCATCGTGTTTTGCAGCTTTTCTATATTATGAACAAGGCAATACAGTTGCCATTGGGCGTTCACTTTCGTTTGACCCCGTAAGGTCAATTTATTCATCCCTTTATTCACTGTAATATTCCGCTTTTTATTTAAAGGAAAGCAGGTTCAATACAGCCGAATCGTTTGCCATTCTTTAATAAACAGCTGTCGCCGTCCGATTGGGCTCTCTATTTTTACTTTCACCTTATTAACATAGTTCAGCTTTTTGCGTGATTCATTATTTATAATAATGCACTCTTCATGCTGTTTTTGTTGGCTTTTTTCGTAATAATTAGGATGGGTGCCATCCTAATCTTCCACAGTTCCACGAACAGGCGCTAAAGAAATTTAAAGCAAATGTAAGAGAACTCACTAACCGCAACTGGGGGATCTCAATGACCCTACAAATTCATAAACTCACGCAGTATTTACGTGGCTGGGGACACTATTACCTAATAGCCAACGCTTATCAGCTAACGGTGGATTTAGATCATTGGATCCGCCGTAGGATAAGAATGTGCTACTGGCGGCAGTGGCGAAAACCTCGTACCAAAGTACGCAGTTTAATGAAATTAGGTGTTAGCGAACGACTCGCCATAGCCTGTGGTATCACCAGTAAAGGCCCTTGTCGAAGCTCAAAAACAAAAGGAATTAACATTGCGCTAGGCAATGATTACTTAGCGTCACAAGGTTTAGTGTCATTGAGAGATATTTGGATCAATATTCATTACGGGAGATGAACCGCCCATTGCGGACCCGCATGATGGGTGGTGTGGGAGCTGGAGGTTAGAGACCTCCGGCTACCCGATTATAAGCGAAACCATTTTATTTGCATATTTTTTCAACCTCTTCGTATGCAACAACAAAGTCTGGTGAAATTACAACCTTTTTAAGCAAATTATCCTCGCTTAAATAAGACCAAAGTATGTGATTACTGTCTTCAGATTTCTGAGTAATACTATCTTTATCTTCTCTTAAGTCTTCACAAGAGGGAATATTAGAATACTTATTAAGCAAGATTATTTCTCTTTTTATTATATCTTCATTGCGATCGTCAGATATGCTAGTTGCATATAAATATCCAACAGTTCCGCCAAAGAGAACTCCTAGAGTTAGATAAATTAGTGCTTTCATAGATTATAACTCCTAAGCCATATCAACAAATACCGGAGTATTCATAAATGACCAACTAAATAATTTTTTTGCATCATCTTCACTTAGACGAACACAACCATGAGATCCTAATGATTCAATACCAACGACTTTTAAAAAGGATGTGACGTGGTTTAATGGATTCGACTACCCCCAGTTAAGAGATAATCAACTTAACTGGAGATCGATAATGACAAAACGTAAAAAGTATTCCAAAGAATTTAAACTTGATGCTATCGCATTAGTTGTTGAGCAAAACTACTCACAAGCAGAAGCCTCTAGAAATTTAGGGGTAAATCCCAACATCCTTGGTCGCTGGATAAAAGAAGCTGAAAATGATGATGGGCATGCTTTTAGAGGGAACGGTAATTTAACCCCTGAGCAAGAAGAGATCAGAGAGCTAAAAGCGCAAGTGAAACGCCTAGAAATGGAGCGTGAAATATTAAAAAAAGCGACGGTCTTCTTTGCCAAAGAAACGAAGTGAAATATTCGTTCATAACCCAATACAAGAAGACCTGGCCTGTGGCGACAATGTGCCGAATACTGGGTGTAAAAAGTAACAATTACTATAGTTATCAAAAGCGATTCTCAACTAAATCAGAGGATCCAACACATCAAGAAATGATTGATTGTGTCAAGGACATAGCGCACTTCAGTGATAATACTTACGGTGAAAGGCGTATTCAGAAAGTCTTAAATGCACTCGGTTTTCCGGTGAGTCGTTACAAAACAGCACAGCTAATGAAAGAGGCAAATGTCTGGGTGCGTTATAAAAAGAGATACAAAGTGACAACGAATAGTGAGCATAATAAGCCTATTTATCCCAATGTACTTGAGCAAAACTTCAACGTTGAAGCAGCTGATCAAGCCTGGGTACAAGATATCACTTATGTTTGGACTGCAGAAGGTTGGTTGTATCTGGCGGTAGTGATTGATTTATATTCGCGCAAAGTCGTTGGTTGGAGCATGGGCTCACGAATGAAAGCGCAGCTTGTCTGTGACGCACTGACTATGGCGATGTGGCAACGCCAGCCCAAAACAGGGTTAATTATCCATTCAGATCATGGGGTTCAATATGCAAGCCACCAATATCGTAAATTGCTCAAGTCAAATGACTTCATTGGTAGCATGAGTAAGAAAGGCTGTTGCTGGGATAATGCTGTTGCAGAAAGCTTCTTCGGTAGTTTGAAGCAAGAGCGCGTGCATTGGAAAAACTACCCAACGCGTTATGAGGCTCAACAGGATGTAATGAATTACATCTGTATGTGGTACAACAGTCGTCGCTTACATTCGTACTTAAATTATCAAAGCCCAAATGACTTTGAAGAACGAATCGAAACATTAGATATGGTTTCTTAACTAGGGTGACTGAATTTAGTTGACCATGTCAATGTGACACTTACAGCATTTGATTGATGGATAGCTTTACCATCATTTGTAAAAAACATCGCATAATCCATTTGTGCATTATATGCACGGCTTCTGTATTTTTGATGCTTTCTGAATATATGGTGTAAAGAAGGCTTTATTGCCGTAGGGTGTTTTTTATCGCCAGAGGCGCAATGAAATTCATGTATTTTCTTTTTTCCATCGTAAGCGAAAAGATTTTGATCATCCAAATCAACGATAATATGTTTCCCTGTAAGTCTTACACCACCAAGGTATAAAATAGTAGAGCCACTTGGACTAACTACTCCATCAGCCTTATTTCTTCCCTGTATACTGGCTTGAAAGTCTGAAATACACTGTGTTAACTCCTGAATAATATTTGGGGAGCAGGAGTTTGGAATTTTTAATCGAAGAAGTTTTTCTCGGTAGTACGGATCTTTTTTCTATTTTCTAATAATGAAATGACACTCCTTAAGTCTGTATTGCTGTTAGTTCCTCCCTTACCAACTTTGTTGAAAATATAGTTAGCTGTTCCTATATCATGTTTTTTTTGGTGTTGCACAGTTACCTTGTGACACTTTACTTCATCCTTGTATGAGTTAAAAAATAATCGAATGTATACTAACAGTTACATAAAATAATTACAGCCAGTAACGGAGCTTATAACGAGCCTGTAAATTAACTCGTTTTTAAATTTATTTTTATTGATAAATAGACCATAGCTGAGTTCCTATTTTGGTTCAATCGATTACTGTGTTTTTCATAGAATATAAAAGCTGGTTTGGTATTGTTTCAATTGGTGTTTTGGAAGAGATTACGGGTGTTTGAGTGGCTTTTATTTAAGGTGAAAAGGCTTGCACTTCTTAATACATCGCTTTTTGCAGCTTTTCTATTTATGAACAAGGCAATACAATTGCCGCAGCGTAAACTAAAGGCATTCACTTTCATTTGACCCCGTAAGGTCAATTTATTCATCCCTTTATTTACTGTAATATTGCACTTTTTACCTAAAGGAAAGCCGCTCCAATACAGCCAAGTCGTTTGCCATTCTTTAATAAACAGCTATCGTCGACCTATGGGGTTGTCTATTTTTACTTTCACCTTATTAACATAGTTCAGCTTTTTGCGTGATTCATTATTTATAATAATGCACTCTTCATGCTGTTTTTGTTGGCTTTTTTCGTAATAATTAGGATGGGTGCCATCCTAATCTTCCACAGTTCCACGAACAGGCGCTAAAGAAATTTAAAGCAAATGTAAGAGAACTCACTAACCGCAACAGGGGGATCTCAATGACCCTACAAATTCATAAACTCACGCAGTATTTACGTGGCTGGGGACACTATTACCTAATAGCCAACGCTTATCAGCTAACGGTGGATTTAGATCATTGGATCCGCCGTAGGATAAGAATGTGCTACTGGCGGCAGTGGCGAAAACCTCGTACCAAAGTACGCAGTTTAATGAAATTAGGTGTTAGCGAACGACTCGCCATAGCCTGTGGTATCACCAGTAAAGGCCCTTGTCGAAGCTCAAAAACAAAAGGAATTAACATTGCGCTAGGCAATGATTACTTAGCGTCACAAGGTTTAGTGTCATTGAGAGATATTTGGATCAATATTCATTACGGGAGATGAACCGCCCATTGCGGACCCGCATGATGGGTGGTGTGGGGGCTGGAGGTTAGAGACCTCCGGCTACCCGATTATGTGTTTACCGAACTTTGCCTTTAAACGCTGAAGCCAGAAGTAAACACCGTTAGCTTTGCACAATACGCTAATTTGAGCGCACCACAAAACCTAGTTAAAATAATAGCTTTGCCACCTTTGAAAAAGGTATAAAAGGCGAAGCTTATTAGTGACCCGCGCTTAACTACCCTAGCGAAAACTCAAAAGCAGCACACGCTAAAAACACAGGTAAAGTAAAACATTTTCAGCGCGCGCTAACAATAAAACTTGAAAGACACATAACACCCATATTAACGGGCAAATAATGGTTGGCTAAAATAGTGAGCGCAGCGAACAAAGCCAACTGTTATTTGTCCCGTTGAATAATTTGTTAGTTGCTTGTTTAAGAAAAGCGACCAACCTTTAACGCGCACTAAAGGTAATGGGTTCCCGAAAGAAATAACAACTGCCCAGCACCTATTAACACCCAAAACTGAATTTGAGCCGTTTACACGAAACGCTTAAAGCGAAATCTGCAAACTAAAAATCCATTTACCAAAAAGTGATTGAGCGAAAAACACCAAACCCTTTTAGGCGAAAACTACTTAGACAAAAACACTAAGCTAAAACATGACGATAAACTTACCACGAAAAAGAATAAAGCGCGTGAAAAAAGTTAACGTTTATCACCAAAACCACAAAGAAAGTTACCGTAAAAAATGGTGGCAACTAACAATTTTATAGTGCGCTCATCGCGCATATATCTGCCAATGTCACACTCATGTATTCAATAATTCTTTTTTACCAAATAACTTAACACATTGCTACATATAATTTTTTACTAGCACTCAAACTCTCAATAAAAGACAAAATGCGCTCGTCGCTCATTTTCTTGAATATGGGAGCAGCACAACTGCACTGTATATAAATACAGCACTATTATTGGTGGTAATATAAAAACGCGTTCCCCCTTTTTAAATTATATTACTGATTATATGTTGGTAGGTTGGCATTCATTACGTACAGTGGATATATCTCTTAGATGGATTGCACCTTAATATCCATTTTCATAATAAGCGACATCCCGCCTCAATGAGAGACAACAAAGTCGAACGCTATTTATACCAATCCGCAATAATACTTGATCAATTTGAGGGCTTAAACCTGACGCTAACTGTGTTAAAAATTTCTGATATAAAACAAGTAAATAACGAATTTTTGCCTTGTTATCAACAAGGTTTTCTTACCTCAAAATAGCTCACTTAATTAATCAGATTAGTATTAGAACATTGAGTGCTAAAAAAATATTGCACCACGTACACAAGCTTCGGTGCTCAATTAATTATGTTGACCCATCCTAATCACACTTTGCAAGTGGCACTAAAATAAATCACTTATTTGATGCAATTAGTATTAAGGACGTTAATTTAAAAAGAATATATTTATGAAGAATATTAAATGAGATTTTAGCTATATCACCCAAATGAGGAATTTGGGTGGCAGTCTTACCAGCCACATCTCGGCACACACGTCACAAACTGTGGCTGCTCCCTTCCGGGCCTGACCAGGTTCGCCTGCTAGTGTTGCGAGAGGACCAATAAGACTACCATTGAGGGCCTTGGTTGGCGCGGGGGGATTATCTCTACTTTTGCTCTGTTATTCAAGGGATAATCTAAAAAGAAAGTGCGATTGCATACTTCATATACAATCGCGGTGCATTTAGCTCTTTTAATGCGTATTAATTACTCTCTAACTGAGTTTTAATATTACGTAATGCTGCTTTTACTTTTTTCATGTTCTCAGGGCCCATGCGTAAAAGTTGTTTTTGTGCAGCTGGTAATTGCTCCCACTCTGAAAATGCGTATTGATATGTTACTGAATTACGAAGTAATGGTAAGTCGCCCTCAGGTTCTGGCGTATCAAGTAATAAATCAATTGCATCGGTTAGGGTTTGATTAAACTCATCATCGCCGTAACCTATTTCAGTGTATGCACTATTAATAAGCGGTTTATATTCTTCGTACATACGCACTGCTTGAGCGGCACTCATACTGGTGAATACTTTTACATACGGTGTATAACGCTCATAGCTATTAGGATCAATTGTTAAAATATCCCCTTCTGTTACGCTAAAACTCTCTTCTGGCTTAATAACAGGTGTATGCTTTTTGGCGATTTTTCCTTGGGCAATGTTATCTATAAATACAACACCACGGCGAATCACATCGTCGGTTACCATTAAGCTCATCACAGAATCACTTAAGTACTCATCCATTTTAGCAACAACCACCGTGTCACTTTCGTCAAGCGTCACTAATGGTTCTACTTTTGGGGCCGGCTCAACAGGGCGTTGTGTTGGCACTTCAAGTTCTTCAGGTTCCTCTGGTTTTACTGCAGAAGGAGTATCAATAATAGGAGCAATTTCTGGTTTAAGCTCCATTATTGGCTGCTCTTTAGCTGGCGGTTCTACCTCTGTGCGTGTTACTTTTTCATCACTTGGTTTAAGTAATACGAAAGCAGCCGCGCATGCTACGACTATTAAAATAATAACGGCAAAAAGAAGATTGTTATTAGGTGGACGTTTTTGAACATCTGACACTTCTGGTTTATCTGACATACGAACTCCATAAAAAATTAAAATGCGATATCACTTAGAATACGCTAAGTGGATTAAATTCATTCTGACACACATACTATGACATTTAATAACACGGCAATAATAGCTCAAAGGTTAAGCGCTAAATTGCAAAGTTAAATAATGTAATGAGTATAAGGGCAGTTATCCTTTGATTCTTCTAGCTTAAAGACTTACAGTGAATAAATAAAGCAAAGACGTAGAACAGTTTAACCACCAATATGAAAATCAAGCAAGTTGATCCCAAAAAACCTAAAATAGCCTTGTTACTTACAGGTGGTGGCGCACGTGCTGCTTACCAAGTGGGCGTACTAAAAGCACTCGCTCATAGCATGCCGCGCACAGCTCCATTACCATTTAGGGTAATAAATGGCACCTCAGCTGGGGCAATTAATTCTGCAGCGTTAGCATGTTACGCCTCGTGTGCGCATTTGGCTGTACGAAAGCTCGAATCTGTTTGGAAAAACTTTTCAACCTCTATGGTGTACAAAAGCGACTTTTTAAGTGTATTTGGTCATATTGCGCGTAATATTTTAACAAGCTTTCAGTCGGAGCATATTAATCACCCGCCTGCTAGCTTGCTAAATAATCGCCCTCTTCGTAGTTTATTAAACGAAATTTTAGATTTACACCGCATTGAACGCAATTTACATCGTAATTATTTAGATGCGCTGTCTATTACGGCCTCAAGTTATACAACGGGTGACTCGGTTGCATTTTTTCAATCTAATACGCAAACATCTTGGCAGCGTGCTAAACGCGAGGGTCGTGCTACGCGCATTAATGTTGAGCATTTAATGGCGTCGAGTGCCATTCCGATGGTATTTCCTAGCGTAAATATTTATAACCATTACTTTGGTGATGGCTCTATACATCAGCTTTCACCGCTTAGTCCGTCGATTCATTTAGGGGCTGAAAAAATATTTATTATTGGGGTAGATCAACCTAAAGAATTACACCCACCGGGTTATTCTGCGCATTACCCAGGGCTTTCTGCTGTTGCAGGGCATTTACTCGACAGTGTTTTTACCGACACTATGCAATCGGATTTAGAACGTTTGGACCGTATTAACCGAACCCTAGGGCTATTACCTGCACGCGATAAACATCAAGAGCTTAAACAAATTGATACGTTTGTAATTAACCCTTCGCAAAATTTTAATGCCATTGCAGCGCAGTATTACAACGATATGCCATGGGCTATTAAAGTATTGCTACGTACCATAGGTGTAAAAAAGCATTCGCAATCGAGCTTAACCAGTTATCTATTGTTTGAAAAACGCTACACCCAGCATTTAATGCAAATTGGCTATGAAGACGGTATGAAAAAATTACCGGAGATACGCAAGTTTTTAGAACTAGATTAAGCCCAAACAGAAACGTTATTCTATTCCGTCGAGCAGGTAGTGCTCTACCCGCTCAACGCGCCTTGGTTTTCCTTGCAGTACTAATATATCGTTAGCCAGTAATAAGGTTTGATCCGATGGAGCGTCTATTTCGCGATCTTGCCTGCGTAACGCTTTTATAAACACTCTTCGTTTTGTTAAATTAAGCTCACTAATACTTTTATTTACAGCAAACGCTTTATCGGGCAAAGCTATAACATGCAGGTATTCTAATCTATCGCTATTATTTTCATCGCTATCAATGTGCTCACCGGAAAAAAAGCTTTGCAAAAATTTATAGCGATTACGGCGCTCTTTACTTACACGCCTAACAATTCGGCTCATGGGTACACCCGACATAGATAAAACATGCGACACTAACATTAAACTTGCTTCTAAAGTTTCGGGCACAACTTCGGTTACCCCCAATTCTTTTAACTTTTCGAGCTGACTGTCATCTCGCGTGCGTATAAGTATTTTAACTTCGGGCGCTATTTGCTTTATAGCGTCTATTACTATTTGTGTTTGCTCAAATTCAGTAAAGGTAATAATGACTAAGCGTGCACGCTCTACCCCTGCACATTTTAAAATGTCTTTTTGTTTAACGTGTCCAAATATTACGGGCTCTCCAGCGGCTTTACCTTCTTGAACGAGTATTGGGTTACTCTCAATAGCGACATATTCTATTGCCTCAGGCTTTAAAAACCGCGCAATGGTTTGCCCAACTCTTGAAAAGCCACAAATAACAACATGATTACTATAAAGCGCGCTACTTTTAGGTTCATTTTCCCATCCCATACTTGCGCGTTTTAATACGCCTAAACGTTTTAAAATAAGCGGTGTTTTATCAATTAAAAATGGTGTAAAGGCCATTGAAAGTACACCCAATGCAATTAAAAATGAGGTTTGATCACTCGTTAATAATTGCTGTTGTCCACTTAAGGCAATAAGTACAAAACCAAACTCTCCCATTTGCCAAAGCATAATTGCACAAGCCAATGCATCTTGTCTTCGCTCCCCCATAAGCTGCGCGCTTATTGCAACAACGGTTATTTTTAAAATTAATAAGCCAAGTAACGCACCAATTATAAATAAGCCATTACTAAACACATATAATAAATCAAGCTGCATGCCGACAGTTACAAAAAAAAGGCCCATTAAAATATCGCGAAAGGGCCTTATATCAGCCTCTAGTTGGTGTCTGTAATGACTCTCGCCCAACATCATACCGGCTAAAAAAGCGCCAAGAGCCATTGATAGACCAAACATATATGTTAGCAACGCGGCAAATAACGTAACCAGTAATGTTGTAAGCACAAATAACTCATCGGTGCGTACTAGCGCTATTTCGTTAAATACTTTAGGCAGTATCCATTTGCCTATAGCCCATAACAATAGGCAAACAAATGCGCCTTTAGTTAATGCAAAAGCAAGCGCCCAACTAATGCTTTGTGAATCGCTAGATGCTAATAAAGGAAGGATAATAAGCAATGGAACAACCGCTATATCTTGAAATAACAATACACCAACGGCTAGTTGTCCACGACGCTGGTTTAGCTCGCCGGTTTCTTTTAATAACTTAACCACCACGGCAGTGGATGAAAGCGCCATAATGATACTAATAGCAAAGCTAGTTAATAAGCTGAAATTTAAGCAATATAAAACAACAATAAGTATCAGGCTGGTCACAACTACTTGTAGTGACCCAAGGCCAAACACAATATTGCGCATTGCCATTAAACGTGAAATAGAAAACTCTAACCCTAAACTAAATAACAAAAATACAATACCAAGCTCTGCCACAAAGTCGATTTCATGCGTGTGTGCCATCCAACCAATACCATGGCTGCCAGCTAAAACCCCTGTTGCTAGATACGCCAAAATAGGCGGCAATCCAATGCGCTTAAAAAACCATACAAAAAGTACTGCAACAACTAATAAGCCAAAAAATTGAACATTAATACTCTGCAAACTGAACCTCACGCTTAAATTAAACAAAGGGACTTACATTAAATATAGCAACCATCTGTTTTTCGGCCAGTTTTAAAATATGGCATAGAAATAGCTTGGTAATTGTAAAGCAACACCCTCGGGGAGAATTTAATGGAAAACGTCCATATTTTGACACAACGTGTATCAGGTCGCGGTGATTTTTTGCCATTCTCGGCAGAACACACACGTGTAGATGAACCAACTGAAACACACGAACTTGTTACTGAACTACAAACTAGTTTAGTTATTGAAGATGTTTTAGCTATGTATGCTAAGTTCGCAAAACAATTGCTAAACTTTTCGGGTATACAGTTTCAATCGACACTTGGCACAGCGCAAACATCAGATAGTGATACAAACAATACACCCTATATTTTTGACTTAACAATAGCAGCAGAACACTTAGGACAACTAATTTACTTTAGTAAATATCCTCTTAGTGCTGTAATTGAAAAAAATTACGCGTTTTACATACCGCATTAATTTACCCACTTCGAAATGCGATGATGTATAGCCGAGTATTAAAACTTGCGACAAAAGATACCTTAACGGGATTAAATAACCGTAGTCAATTTAATGATATTTTGTCGCAAAAACTCGAAAATTGTCGCCGCTACCAACGTCCTTTTAGCTTAATGCTGCTCGACTTAGATAACTTTAAACAAGTTAACGATAACTTTGGTCACAAAGTGGGCGACGATACATTGAAAGAATTCGCTAAAGTTTTATGTAGCAGTATTCGTGGTACAGACTCAGTATTTAGGTTTGGCGGCGATGAGTTCTCAATTTTAATCGAAGACCCTGAGTTTACAACTAACAAAGTAGTTGCTGAACGGATCATGCGCCTTGTTAGAGAATCAAGTTTAATGTCGCAATATGGCGTAACAACCAGCATAGGTTTTACCTTAGCAAGCAGTCAAGATTGTGATAATGAGATATTTTCTCGCGCAGATAAAGGGCTGTATAAAGCAAAGGCCTCGGGCAGAAACTGTGCTAAAGCATATTAAAATTTAAAAATACATTTAAAATAAAAGAGTCTAACTTCCCCCGTTAGGCTTTTTTATTTTGCTGTATTGTCCTGTTTAAAACTCAGGACAACACACTAAAAAGCATGAATTAACGCTCTGACTTTATTGGTAAAAATTTATATATAACAAGCACTAAGCAAAAACCAAAAAAGAAACCACTCACTAAGTTAAGTAATGCAGCACTCTTTGCAATTGGCGTGAATAAAACTAAAATTAACGGCGTACTCACTCCTAAAACAAAAAACAGCCCACCTTTACCTAACCAATAAGCCAGTAATAATGCACCACATAATATTCCACCAGCAATAGCGTGACCCAAAGTAATTAGGTTAAGCGAAAACAAGGCATTAGCTAATACCGCAACGATAGCTGTAACTAACATCCCCAGTGGTGCTTTGTTTACTAGTGATAAGCCTACATGTGGTTGTTCTGTCATTATTTACACTCCCAAAAAATACCTGTTTCGTCAAGATGATTGGCACTCATAAAGTAGCCAACCACTTGAACCAATTCGTCATTATAAAAAATTAATGGCACATTAGCACGTAACCAAGGGGCTACTTTTGCATCTTTAAACCAATGTTTTAATGTATTACTACCTGGTTTTTTTTCCGGTTTGATCCGCGCATTGTTACAGTTAAAACGCACAGTAACTTTTTCATGCTTAAACGGCGGTCGAATACCCTTGCCATTTTTTTTATTAGCAAACGGTCATCATTAAATTTAAGCTCATCACTTACAAGCATTTGATCTTGTAATATTTGATATGGATTCACAAAATACAAATAGCCTTGATGGCGACGTACTTGCCCACCAGCCAAATCAATAAGCATTTGCGAATCGCTCTTAGCGCATATAGCTTGATTAATAATTTGCTCAAGTTGTTTTTGCGATGGCATAATTTGTGTAAATAATGCAAGCCACGCACGCACTATATTTGCAATGCGCGTAGTGCTGTATTCGCTTATTTTATTAATACACAATGCTTGATGCTGGTTAATACACTTATTTAAATCAAGCTGAGTATATTCATCTAGTAATGTTTGTTGCTGCTGCAGTAGCTCAATACTTCGCGCTGTACATTGCTCAAACCCATTAAAGCGTTCGGCTAATAATGGAATAACTTTGGAACGTAAAAAGTTTCGATCAAAGCGCTCATCTGTATTAGAGTCATCAGTAATATGCTTAATATTAAACTGCGCCGCAAAGGTTTCTATATCACTTCGCTTTACATTCAATAACGGCCTGAAACACACACGGCCACTTTGTAGAAAACGCGCTTGGTGCATAGCGCCAAGCCCTTTTAAACCCGAACCACGCTTTAAGCGCAGTAAAAACGTTTCTACTTGGTCGTTTAAATGTTGGCCCAGTAAAATAATGCTGCCTTGTGGGCTTAGTTCATCAAGTGCTTTATAACGGGCGTCGCGCGCTTGGGCTTCAAGGCTCGTGCGCGACTGCTGCTCAATTACCACTTTCGCAGCTTCAAAAGGCACATTGAGCTCAACACATACGTTTTTGCAAAAGCGTTGCCAGTCATCAGCATACTGGCTTAAACCATGGTGAACATAAATAGCCGATACATCAATTACAGGGTTATCTTCTTTTAACGCACGCATTAAATGCAGTAACACCACAGAATCAACGCCACCAGATAACGCAACTGTAAAAACAGTCTTACCTTGCTCAATATAGCTACTTAGTGATTTTTTTAATTGTTGATAAATTGCTGATATATACATGTGTCCGCACTTTAATATAAAAACTCTGAGTATTTTAAAGTAAAAAAGCCGCATAAGCGGCTTTTTTTAACATTTAATGTGTTTAGCAATAACCAAACGACATTAAACGTTTGTAACGTTGATCAAGCATTTCTTCAAGCGTAAGCGCTTGTAAGTCTGCTAAATCACGTTTAAGGCGAACTTTTAAATTACGTGCCATAGCATCGTAATTGCGGTGTGCACCACCTAGAGGCTCATCAACTAAGTTGTTGATTAAGTCTAGCTCTTTAACGCGCTCTGCGGTTACACCCATTGCTTCTGCTGCAAGCGGTGCTTTGTCAGCGCTTTTCCATAAAATAGACGCACAACCTTCAGGCGAAATTACAGAATAAGTGCTGTACTGCAACATGTTAACTCTGTCGCCAACACCAATTGCTAATGCACCACCTGAACCGCCTTCACCAATAACCGTACATATTGTCGGCACTTTAAGTGACGCCATTACTTTTAAGTTACGTGCGATTGCTTCAGATTGACCACGTTCTTCAGCGCCAACACCTGGGTATGCACCTGGTGTGTCAATAAAGGTCATGATTGGCATTTTAAAACGCTCAGCCATTTCCATTAAGCGTAATGCTTTACGGTAACCTTCTGGCTTTGGCATACCAAAGTTGCGTTTAATTTTTTCAGCAGTGTCGCGGCCTTTTTGTTGGCCAATAACCATTACTGGTTCGCCATCTAAACGCGCTATACCACCTAAAATAGCCGGATCGTTAGCAAAAGTTCGATCGCCAGCAAACTCGTCAAATTCCGTGAAAATACGCTCGATATAATCTCGAGTATAAGGACGCAACGGGTGACGTGCCAACTGTGATACTTGCCAAGCGCCAAGTTCAGAGAATATCTTCCCTTTTAACTGGTCGCTTTTCTCTTTTAATTTGCTGACTTCCTCTTCTAATCCAAGGTCTAATTCGCCAGCGCGGCTTACATTTTGTAATTCTTCAATTTTCGCTTCTAATTCTGCAATCGGAAGCTCAAAATCAAGATAATTGAGGCTCATGCTCTAAACTACCTAATTAGTTAAATTCCAGTTCTACATCTTGCGCCGCCATTAGCGATAACTTATGAATTAAGTCATCACTTGGCGTAACACACCATTCGATCCCAAGAGTTAATTGTGCCAACGCATCTGGACGTTGGTAATAAACCTTGATCGGACACGTTCCCATTTTGTAGGGTTCGAGTACTTTTTGTAATTTATCGAAGAAACCAGCCTCGATTTGCACCATGTTCAGCGTCATTTTAATCGCTTTAATACGCTTTTCACGCGCCTGAGCAATGGTGTTTATTTCTCTGGCGGTCATTGTAATACCACCAGAGAAGTTATCAAAGCTGACCTGTCCAGATATTACCAAGATATTATTAACTTGGAGCATATCTTGGTACTTTTCAAACTCGTCTGAATACAAGCGTACATCAATGCGTGCACTCTTGTCATCTAAAGTTACTAAGGCCCAACGATTTCCTTTTTTATTAATTAACACCCTAGAAGCAATCACTAAACCAGCAGCTGTGGCAAACACATCGCGATTAGTAGGCTGTAAATCAACTATTTTCCCACTGGTGTAATGCTTAAGTTCACGGCGGTATTGATTTATCGGATGCCCTGTTAAATAAAGGCCTAAGGTCTCTTTTTCGCCCTCTAACCATTCGTTATCAGTGAGGCCTATGGCTTTAATAAAAGCTTGTTCAACTTCATCAGGCTCAGTGGCTAATAAACCAAACAAGTCACTTTGCCCTAATAGCTCAGCTTTGTTGTGTTGGTCGGCCGCACGCATTGCACTTTTTAAACTAGCCAATAACGTAGCACGTCCAGGTTGCGTTTTTTCAGGCCCAAGCTTATCAAGTGCGCCTGAGTAAATTAATTTTTCGGTCACACGCTTATTTAAACGTTTTAAGTCAACGCGGGCACAAAAATCAAATAAATCTTTAAATGGGCCGCCTTTTGCACGCGCTTCTAGGATTGCATCAACCGGTGCTTCACCCACGCCTTTTATCGCGCCAATGCCGTAAACAATTTCACCTTCAAGGTTTACTGTAAACTTAAACTCACCTGCATTTACGTCTGGCGGTAATAAGGTGAGTTTCATGTTTTCACATTCATCCACCAAAATAACTATTTTGTCGGTGTTATCCATATCGGCCGACATTACCGCAGCCATAAACTCTGCCGGATGATGGGTTTTCATCCACAATGTTTGATACGAAACCAGTGCGTACGCCGCCGAGTGAGATTTATTAAATCCGTAACCTGCGAACTTTTCTACCAAGTCGAAGATTTTTATCGCGAGCTCGCCGTCGATACCGTTATTTCTTGCGCCATCTTCAAATGTTGAACGCTGCTTTGCCATTTCTTCGGGTTTTTTCTTACCCATTGCACGGCGCAGCATATCGGCGCCACCTAGTGTGTAACCTGCTAGTACTTGCGCAATTTGCATTACTTGTTCTTGATACAAAATAATGCCGTACGTTGGATCAAGTATTGGTTTTAAGCTTTCGTGCTGATATTGCGCATCTGGGTATGAGATTTCTTCTCGGCCCAGCTTTCGGTCGATAAAGTTATCTACCATGCCTGATTGCAGCGGACCTGGGCGGAACAAGGCCACAAGTGCAATCATATCTTCAAAGCAATCGGGCTTAAGTCGGCGTACTAAGTCTTTCATACCGCGCGATTCTAGCTGGAATACAGCAGTCGTTTCGGCGCGAAGTAGTAGCTCAATACTTTTTTTATCATCCAGTGGAATAGTGTTTATATCGACAGGGTCTTTACCTTGGCGCTCCATGCGCACGTTGGTCATATCGACCGCCCACTGCAAAATAGTCAGTGTACGTAAACCCAAGAAATCGAACTTAACTAAGCCTGCAGTTTCTACATCATTTTTATCAAACTGTGTGACCGGAAACTTACCTTCGTCATCGCAATAAAGCGCGGCGAAATCGGTAATCGTGGTTGGCGATATTACTACGCCACCAGCGTGCTTACCGGCGTTACGTGTACACCCTTCTAGGATGCGACACATGTCGATTAAATCTTTTACTTCGTTATCGCCATCGTAGGCTTCTTGCAAGCGCGGCTCTATATCAAACGCTTTAGCAAGTGTCATCCCAGGATCGCCTGGAATCATTTTTGAGATACGATCAACGAATCCATAAGGATGCCCAAGCACTCGCCCAACATCGCGTATTACCGCCTTTGCAGCCATAGTACCAAAGGTAATAATTTGCGATACCGCATCTCGACCATACAAAGCCGACACGTGATCAATTACTTCGTCTCGTCTATCCATACAAAAGTCGACGTCGAAATCGGGCATTGATACACGTTCAGGATTCAAAAATCGCTCAAAAAGCAAGTCGAATTCAAGTGGATCCAAATCGGTAATTTTAAGCGCGTACGCAACTAACGAACCCGCACCTGAACCACGACCAGGTCCAACCGGAATATTGTTATCTTTACTCCACTGGATAAACTCCATTACGATTAAGAAGTAACCTGGGAATCCCATTTGGTTAATTACGCCAAGCTCTATATCAAGTCGCTCATCGTATTCAACGCGTTTTACTTTTCGCTCTTCTTCATCAGGGAATAAAAACTGTAGACGCTCTTCAAGGCCGTCTTCTGACACTTTAACTAAAAACTCATCAATCTTAAGTGAGCCAGTTGGGTAATCAGGTAAAAAGTAAGTCCCTAATTGCACAGTTACATTACAACGTTTAGCGATTTCTACGGTGTTTTGTAGCGCTTCTGGAATGTCGCTAAACAGCTCAGCCATTTGCTCTGGTGTTTTTAGGTATTGTTCTTCAGAGAACCGTTTAGGCCTGCGTTTATCATCAAGTGTGTAACCGTCAAAAATAGCAACACGAATTTCGTGCGCTTCAAAGTTTTCAGGTTTTAAAAATACCACTTCGTTGGTGGCTACAATAGGTAACTGCTCTTTAGCTGCAAGCTCTACAGCCATGTGTAAGTAATCTTCTTCAAGCGGGCGATTGGTGCGAACAAGCTCAAGGTAGTAGTTATCGCTAAAATGCTGCTTATAAAAACTAACAACCGATTCAATTACACTCGGATTATTTTTTAATAACGCCTTACCTAAATCACCGTCTTTAGCACCCGAGAGAATAATTAAGCCTGCTTTTAGCTCAACTAACCATTCACGGTCAATCACAGGGCGATGAAATACATGCCCACGTTGATACGCTTTAGATATTAATAAGGTAATGTTTTTATAGCCGTCGTTGTCTTTGGCTAATATGGTTAAACGGCTTGGCTCGTCAGGAAATTCTGGGCTACGAACCCAAAAATCAGCACCCACTATAGGTTTAATACCGGCATTATGTGTTGCGCCATAAAAGCGCACTAAACCACAAAAGTTCATTTGGTCGGTAATCGCAATCGCGGGCATTTGCAGCTCTTGCGCTTTTGCGACTATTGGCTTTGTTTTAGCAAGGCCGTCAACCATCGAAAAATCTGAATGAACTCTTAAATGAACAAAATCAGGAGCAGCCATGCTTAGCCCTCACCATTGGCTTGCGCCAATACACGTTGCACAGGTTTAAAGCTTTTACGATGCTCGTCAATCGCGCCGTACTGCTCAAGCGCTGCAAAATGCGCTTTAGTTGGATACCCCTTATGCCCTGCAAAACCATATTCAGGGTGGCGTTTATCAAGCTCAAGCATTTCGTCATCGCGCGCTACTTTAGCTAAAATAGACGCTGCTGAAATTTCTGCCACTAGGCTATCGCCTTTAACAACAGCTTGCGCTGGCATAGTGAGTTTTGGCAAACGATTACCATCTATAAATACAAATTCAGGTTGCGTACTTAATGCCTCCACTGCGCGAGTCATGGCAAGCATAGTCGCGTGTAAAATATTTAACTCATCAATTTCTGTTGGATTGCAGCGACCATACGCGTAACACAATGCTTTTTCTTTAATTTCAATTGCAAGTGCTTGGCGTTTTTTATCCGTTAATTTTTTAGAATCTGCTAAGCCAGCAATAGGTTTAGTGGGATCTAAAATAACGGCGGCAGTGACTACGTCGCCAACAAGCGGGCCGCGCCCTACTTCATCTACACCAGCAATTAAGGATACATTGGGTCTATCAATTTGCATTTATTAACTCCGCCACAGCGTTGGCTGCTTGTTCACTGGCATTTAATCTAATTTTTTCGTGAATGGCTAAAAAGCGTGCTTTTAGCGCTTTGTTATCTGTGTTGAGCATAGGGGTAAGTGCGTTTGTTAAGTTAGTCACATTACACTCACTTTGTAAAAACTCAGGCACTAGCTCTTCGTCGGCTAATAAATTAGGCAGCGAAAAGTACTTAATATTAAACGTAAATAGAGTTTTAAAAATCCAATAGCTCAAAGGCTTTATTTTATAACCCACTACCATTGGCTTTTTATAAAGCATGCCTTCAAGTGTTGCAGTGCCCGACGCTAATAAAATAGCATCGGCAGCTTGCATCGCTAATTTTGATTGCCCATCAAGCAGATTAACATTAAGGTCGGGCGCGGTGGCGTTTAATATTTCAGTAAACTGCGCTTTGCGCTTTTCGTTTACCAGTGGCACCACAATTTTAAGATTTGGGTTTTGCGCTTGCAGCTTTTCAGCTGTTTTAATGTAAGTTTCACTTAGTAAACCAACCTCAGAGCCTCGACTACCAGGCAGCAATGCCAGTACTTTGTCATCAAGGCTTAAGCCCAACTCTTCTCGTGCTTTGCTGTCGTCGTGTTCAAGTGCTATATCGTCTGCCAAGGTATGACCCACAAACGTACACGGTACTTGATGCTTATCATAAAACTCTTTCTCAAAAGGCAACAATGCAAGAACTAAGTTAGTCGCTGCACTTATTGTATGAATGCGCTTTTCGCGCCACGCCCAAACAGATGGACTTACGTATTGCACCGTTTTAATACCCGCATCTTTGAGCGGCTTTTCTACTCGTAAGTTAAAGTCGGGTGCATCAATACCTATAAATACATCAGGTGGGTTATCTACAAAATGCTGCACGAGTTGTTTACGTATTTTGAGCAAACGCGGTAAACGCCCTAACACTTCAACAAGTCCCATTACCGAAAGCTCATCCATGTCGTAAAGTGTTTTACAGCCTTGCGCTTGCATTTTAGGCCCAGCTATACCTTCAAAAATAGCATCCGGGAAGTGCTCTTTAAGGGCTTTAATTAAGCCTTCGCCTAAAATATCGCCCGACAGTTCACCTGCCACAATACCAATTCGTAATTGTTTTTTATCTTTATTCATTTGATTTTATTTCACAAGTAAACCAGGCGTTCATGAGTATTAGTTTACCGTGTTTTACTGTTTGGTTAAACGCTTTAAATAACTGGTTTTTTATCATTAAATTTAATTTATTGTATTGTTTGTTTTTAATACTGATGTAGCATATAAAATATATATTAAGTTTTACTAATATACATATTGACAAAAATTGCACAAACGTAAATAATATTACAAACTTTCAGTAATTACTGAAAGTTCATTAAATGTTAACTTTGCCAATTAAATATTGTCCTGTTAATCCGTCACTCTCAAGGAGCCAATAATGATAGATGAAACCTTTGTGGATCTATCGCGATTACAGTTTGCTGTTACCGCTCTCTTTCATTTCTTATTCGTACCGTTAACGATAGGTATGACCTGGATTTTAGTTATTATGGAATCGGTTTATGTTATGACCGGTCGCGAAATTTATCGTGACATGACTAAGTTTTGGGGAAAATTGTTTGGTATTAACTTTGCAATTGGTGTGGCGACAGGCCTTACCATGGAGTTTGAGTTTGGTACTAACTGGTCTTATTACTCGCATTACGTGGGTGATGTTTTTGGGGCTCCCCTTGCTATTGAAGGTTTAATGGCATTCTTTTTAGAATCGACTTTTGTAGGTATGTTCTTTTTAGGCTGGGATAGACTCTCTAAACGCCAACATTTAGGTGCAACCTTTTTAATGGCCATTGGTACCAACATGTCGGCGCTGTGGATTTTAATTGCCAACGGTTGGATGCAAAACCCAGTAGGCGCTGAATTTAACTATCAAACCATGCGCATGGAAATGACCAGTTTTGCAGAGCTTGTGTTTAACCCTGTAGCCCAAGTTAAGTTTATTCATACTGTATCGGCAGGTTATGTAGCAGCGTCTATGTTTGTGCTAGGTATAAGCAGTTGGTATATATTAAAAGGCCGTGATTTAGCATTCGCTAAACGTTCTTTTTCAGTCGCATCAGGCTTTGGTTTAGCGTCAATTTTATGTGTAATTTTACTCGGTGACGAATCAGGCTACGAAGTAGGCGAAGTCCAAAAAGTGAAACTTGCCACAATTGAAGCCGAATGGCACACAGAAGAAGCTCCAGCTGCGTTTACCGCATTTGGTTTTCCTGATTCAGAAGAGCAAGTAACACATGCGGCGGTTAAAATACCTTACGCACTTGGGTTAATTGCTACGCGCTCACTAGATGAGCAAGTAACGGGTATTAACGACCTAGAAAAACAACATGAAGTACGTATTCGCAACGGTATGGTTGCTTATGAATACCTTACAAAACTCAGAAACGGTGAAGATACGCCAGATAATATTGCCAAATTTAATACTCTAAAAGATGATTTAGGTTATGGCTTGCTACTTAAGCGCTACACACCTGATGTTGTAGATGCTACTGAAGAGCAAATTCAAAAAGCAGTTAAAGACTCTTTTCCTAAAGTAGGGCCTATGTTTTGGTCATTTAGGATTATGGTTGCCTGTGGTGTAGCCATGCTTGGTGTATTTATATTGGCTTTTTACTACAACGCACATCGCGTTATTGAGCAAAAACGCTGGTTGTTATGGGCTGCCGTATTGAGCATTCCACTACCTTGGATAGCGATTGAATTTGGCTGGATTGTTGCCGAGTATGGTCGTCAACCTTGGGCTATATCTGAAATACTGCCGACCTTTTTAGCCACGTCGTCACTAACAGTAAAGGATATTTTAATTAGCTTAACTGGATTTGTTATTTTCTATACTGGTTTAGCCATTATTGAAGGCTGGCTGATGATCCGTTTTGTTAAGCAAGGGCCAAGCTCACTGCATACAGGTAAATACCATTTTGAGTTACCAAACAAAGCTGAGCAAACTAAAGGAGAGCAATCATGATTTTTGATTATGAAACATTAAAAATGCTTTGGTGGTTGATCATTGGTGTGCTGCTTATAGGCTTTGCTATTACCGATGGTATGGATATGGGCGTGGCTATGTTACTTCGCCTTGTAGGTAAAACAGATTCAGAGCGCCGTACAGTAATTAATACTATTGGTCCGCATTGGGATGGTAACCAAGTATGGTTTATAACCGCAGGCGGTGCGTTGTTTGCAGCGTGGCCTATGGTTTATGCCGCTGCATTTTCGGGTTTTTATTTCGCTATGATGTTAGTACTCTTTGCTCTATTTTTTAGACCACTTGGGTTTGACTACCGCAGTAAAGTAGATTCAAAGCGCTGGCGTAATAATTGGGATTGGGGTTTGCTTGCAGGCAGCGCAATTCCAGCTTTAGTATTTGGTGTTGCATTTGGTAATTTATTTTTAGGCGTACCATTTAATATTGATAACCTTATGCGTGTTAGCTACCAAGGTTCATTTTTTGGCTTGCTTAACCCATTTGGATTACTTGCAGGTTTAGTGAGTATTACCATGTTAGTTGCGCATGCGGGTATGTGGTTACAACTTCGTACAGCAAGTGCAGTAGCAGAGCGTTCGGGTCAATATGGTCGCTACTCTCTAATCGCATTTATTGTATTATTTGCAGCTGCTGGTTTTTGGGTGGCTAACTTAACGGGTTACCAAGTTGTATCTATGGCTGATACACAAAGTCATGCAGATCCTCTAGCTAAAGTAGTCACTACAGCGCAAGGTGCTTGGTTAAGTAATTACAGCACCCGTCCGTGGACAATGACCTTCCCTATTTTAGCCTTTGCAATGGCATTAAGTGCACTTGTGTTTTCTAAATTAAATAAACCAGCACTTGGGCTTATTTCAACAAGCTTAATGTTAATTGGCGTAATTATGACGGCAGGTGTTTCACTGTTCCCATTTATTATGCCATCAAGCAATAATCCTAATATTAGCTTAACAATTTGGGATGCGGTATCGAGCCATAGAACGCTCAATGTGATGTTTGTTGCAGTGTGTATTTTTGTTCCACTTATTTTAACTTACACCATCTGGTGTTACGTGAAGATGTGGCGCAGAGTGACAGTTGAAGAAATTGAAAATAACACTCACGGTAGCTATTAAGGAGACTAAACTATGTGGTATTTCGCTTGGATTTTAGGTGTACTTTTGGCCTGTACCTTAGGTGTAATAAATGTAATGTGGTACGAGTTTCATCAAAATAAAAACAGCATTGCTGATGATGAACAACCTATGCATGATTTATTAAACGATGCTAACAATACAAAAGATGACGACTAACCCCCGACCAGATCGCGCGCAGCAGCAATCACTGCGCGCTTTTTTAAAGTTACAAAGTAAACCCGCTGCAGTGTGGCTAAAGTTAAGCATTGCACTGGGTACTTTTAACGCATTACTAATGATTGCAGGCACCTATTTATTGGCTCAAGCTATTCACAATGTAATGTTTGAAGGCAGTAGCTTAAGCGGCGTTACGCATTTACTATGGCCGCTAGCAGGTATTATTTTACTACGTGCAATATTTTTAGCATTAAGTGAACGCTTAAGTGCATTTGCTGCACTTAAAATAAAATCGGCAATGCGTCAAACACTTCTAAATAAGCTCAGCTTACTTGGGCCAAGCTATATTGAGCAACACGGCCAAGGCGCTACACTCAATACCTTACATAATGGTGTAGAAGCTCTTCACGACTATTATGCTAAATACCTACCAGGTGCTGCTTACAGCGCGCTTATACCGCTGGCAATATTGGTTGTTATTTTTCCAACAGATTATAAAGCTGGGCTGATATTTTTATTAACGGCCCCGCTCATTCCTTTTTTTATGATTTTAGTAGGCTCTAAAGCCGAAGCTTTAAACCAAAAACGCTGGAAGCAACTTGCTGTGCTAGGCAATTACTTTTTTGACCGCGTACAAGGTTTAACCCAACTCAAGCTATTTAATGCAACACGTACCGAGCTTAAACAAATAGCTAGAATTTCAGACGACTTTAGACACGCGACACTCGATGTTTTAAAAATCGCATTTTTGTCATCATTTGCACTTGAGTTTTTAGCTACTATTAGCGTGGCACTCGTTGCTGTAATTATTGGTTTTAGGTTGTTTTTTGGTACTCTTGATTTTGCAACTGGCTTTGTCGTGCTGCTTTTAGCACCTGAATTTTATTTACCACTGCGCCAGCTGGGTAGCCATTATCATGCGCGCTTACAAGGCATTAGTGCGGCGACCGACATGGTTGCCATTTTAAATGCGCCACTGCCAAGTGACGAAAATGCGTTAGTGGCTACAAGCGCACCTGAAAACAATTTAACTTTAAATACAATTAACTCAATAAGTATTACCGACCTTAATTTTATATACCCAGATAGTAACGAAGGCATTAAAAATATAAATTTAACACTACCAAATAAAGGCTTAATTGCCGTTGTGGGCAGTAGTGGCTCAGGTAAAAGTACATTGTTTGATTGTCTATTAGGGTTTCACCCTGAGGTAATTAAGCACCTATCTATTAATGAGCAGAGTTTAAGTGCAACCGATATTACTTACTTGCAAAATAATATTGCATGGATACCACAAAAAGCGACGCTGTTTTACGACACCATTGCTGCCAACATAAAATTGGCCAAACCCACTGCCACACAGCAAGAGCTTGAACATGCAGCAGAGCAAGCTGGTGTGCTTGAATTTATAAATACCCTACCCGATGGTTTTAACACACTGATAGGTGAGCAAGGCGAAGGACTTTCTGGCGGTCAAAAACAACGTATTGCACTGGCTCGCGCATTTATAAAACAAGCACCAATCTTAGTGCTTGATGAACCCACAGCGCACCTTGATAGCCAAACAGAGCTGCTTATTCAAGATGCTATTAATGAATATGCTAAAAACAACTTAGTGTTAGTTATTGCCCATAGATTAAATACCGTTAAACATGCCAGCAATATCATTGTGATGCACGATGGAAAAATAGCTGAGCAAGGTCACTTTGAAACACTTGCAGCGCAAAATGGTGCATTTGCTAACTTACTAAAAACGGCTGAACAAGGAGTGGCGCATGCGTAATTTTATCCGCTTATTAAAGCTTTGTGCTCCTCATTACAAAGCTATGCTATTGGGTACATTTTTAGCAACGATTACGGTATTAGCTAATGTGGGCCTGTTGGCTATATCTGGCTGGTTTTTAGCATCAATGGCCGCTGCTGGTATTGCGGGTGTACAAATGAATTATTTTACTCCTGCCGGCACGATTCGTTTTTTAGCTATTGTGCGAACTGCATCGCGCTATGGCGAACGCCTAGTTACTCATAACGCCACGTTTTTATTACTAAGTGAAATACGTACCAATGTATTTGCAACGTTAAGTAAGCTTAACAATGTTGATTTAGCAATGAGCCGCAGCGCTGATTTAGTTAACCGATTACAAAACGATGTAGACGCACTCGACAAATTTTATTTAAACGTTTTACTGCCTATGCTGGTCGCGCTTTTAAGTGTGCCAATCATCATGCTGTTTATGTCGGCCTATAATGGTAACGTCGCCCTTATTTGCTTTACTGGCATTGTGCTTATTGGTGTGGTTATACCTGCCCTACTCAGCGCAAAGCTCACTAAAAACAGCCACAAAGAAACACAACTTAGTGCACAACTTCGCTCTGAGCTTTCAGATACACTCACAGGACTTAGAGAGCTTAGTATTTATCAAGCCCGTTCGCAGCAGCTTAATAAGTGCGACGAATTAAGCGAGCAGTACAATCAGCAATTATTTATTCGCCACAAAGCACTGGCAAACTCTGATGGGTTAAGCTTGTTGGTTGTTCAATTAGCCATGCTTGCTAGCATAGTAACCATTGTCCCACTGGTTTACGCAAACAGTATGGTAAATGTAGAGCTTGCTATGTTGAGTTTATTTGTACTGGCAAGCTTTGAAAGCGTATTGCTACTACCTAACGCATTTATAGCGCTTCCAAGTGTTTTAAAAGCAGCAGAGCGATTGTTTACACTTGAAGATAAGGCTGCTAGTTCGCAAATTGAAAGCACACATATAGACGTTGATGAAAACTTTAGTGCGCAAAACCACACATTGCTACTTAACAATATTAGCTACCAGTATGGTGAGCAGACGGCACTAACGAATGTCAATTTTGAACTAAAGCCCCAGCAAAAAGTAGCGATTGTAGGTAGAAGCGGCAGCGGTAAAACGACGCTTGTAAATTTACTAACTGGTTTATGGCCTTTGCAGCAAGGCAGCATAACGTTAAACAATCAAAATAACGTTGTTGACTTACATTCGTTAAATAATGATATACGCGCAAGTGTGATAAATATACTCGCCCAGCAGCACCATATTTTTGATGGCACACTGAGTGAAAATTTACGTTATGCCGCGCCAAATGCAACTAAAGAGCAAATGATTGAAGCGCTCTCATTAGCGCAATTAAGCCCGTGGTTTAATGAGCTAAAAGAAGGTTTAAAAACACGATTAGGCACTGGCGGGCGTAACGTGTCGCAAGGTCAATCTAGGCGTATAGCTATTGCACAAGCATTACTTAAAAACCCTGCTATTTTGGTTCTTGATGAACCAACAGAAGGTCTTGATAATCAATCTAAGCAAGGGGTAATGCAAGCAATAATGCACGTTATGAATAATGCCAGCGTGCTGACAATTACGCACGATCCCGCTCTACTTGCTCAAATGGATAATGTTGTGTGGTTAGAAGACGGCAAAGTAGTTGCGCAAGGCTCTCATAAAGAGCTCAGTGGCACTTATCCCAACTATGTGGCGCTCACTACTCGGTTTTAGTTAAAGTCACCTGAACTTTGGATAATAAATCCTTTAACCAGGGTTCAGGTTAAGTAACAATTCCATTTTTAGTTTTTCAGTTGAACAGTACCGCTTAAACCAACCTGCATAAATTTTTGAGCAATTTAACAAATTAAATTGCCCCTGAGCAAAACCGTACGGGCAGCGCATGTTTGGCATTTATTCTACGTTATCGCCTATTTATGGAGAATAACCACACTACATAGGCCCTGCCTTGTCTAAACACCAAGCTTACTGCTGCAAGTTCAGCCTCGAAAGATAAACAGGCCCAAAATGAAGTATTTCTTAGTCGATTACAAAAAAAGGCTGTGATTACAAATATACACACTTTTTAAATGCATGATATTTATATGTTATTTTATTGTAAATTAATTATTACAAAAAAGATCGCTCCATCTAATCCTTTTTACTTATTGTTATTATTATTATTTAAAGTGAATATGCCACCGGTGGCATTTGTAGTTCAAGAATAAAACTTGTTAATGATCACTGCAGTCTTAAATACAAAAGTTTTTACACTGAAAACCATTTTAATTGGAGTTAAAATGAAAAAAACTAATATTTTAAAATACTCTTTACACACAACAGCAATATTAGCCGCAATTTATGGCGGCAGTGCCCTAGCTGCAAATGCATCTGGATATGCTTCAACAAACGGTAATACAACAGGTGGTGCCGGTGGTGATATAGTATATGCAACAACAGGAACCCAAATACACCAAGCTTTATGTAATCGTGCATCGAGTGATACACCAATTATCATTCAAGTTGAAGGCACAATTAATCATGGTAATACAAGCAAGGTATCTGGTGATAGCTGTAACACTGGCCCTGACTTAATTGAACTAAAAGAAATTAGTAACGTTTCTATTATTGGTGTTGGCAGTGGTGCTTTATTTGACCAACTCGGTATCCATATTCGTTCTTCGTCAAACATTATTATTCAAAATGTTCATGTCCGAAATGTAAAAAAATCAGGCTCACCAATCTCAAACGGAGGTGATGCAATTGGTATGGAATCTAATGTTCGAAATGTATGGGTTGACCATGTAACACTTGAAGCAAGTGGTGGTGAAAGCAGTGGCTATGATGCACTTTTTGATATGAAAAATAATACAAAATACGTAACTTTATCTTATAGTATTTTGCGTAATTCAGGTCGAGGTGGTTTGGTTGGCTCAAGCGACAGCGATGATGCTAATGGCCCTGTAACATTTCATCATAACTACTATCAAAATATAAATTCACGAACACCTTTACTCAGACACGCAACAGCCCATGCTTATAATAACTACTATAGTGGCATACAGTCATCTGGGATGAATCCACGCATAGGTGGTAAAATGCGTGCAGAAAATAACTACTTTCAAGACTCTAAAGATCCACTAGGTACTTTTTACACTAACGATATGGGATATTGGCAAGTAAGCGGTAATATCTGGGACAATATTGATTGGTCTGAAGATAAAAGTAAGCTTCACCCAGCAGGCCCAAATCCTTCATCAACTACTTCTATTAGCATACCTTATAACTATCAACTGGATAATACTCAGTGTGTTCCTGCAATTATTGCAGCAACCGCAGGTGCAAATAAGGGCTTAAAAGAGTCCAATGGTGAATGTGGTACGACTGAGCCCACAGATCCAACTGAGCCGACTGATCCAACAAATCCACCTGAGCCGACTCCTTCAGGGGAAAATCTTGCTTTGGCTGCAGGTGTAGATGGCAGCTCTAAAGCCAGCGGTACAAGTTATGGTAATGTTAAAGATGGAGATACATCCACTTACTGGTCGCCAAATTCCTCTACTGGCACAATAAATATTAAAAACTTAAATACGACAATTAATGCAGTAAAGATTATTGAAGCGTCAGGTGCTCAAGGAAATATTACTTCATGGTCGCTGGTTAATTACGATACAGGCACAACGCTCGCTAATGGCGGGGCTGTACCTAATGTAATCACCTTTTCGAGTGTAAATTTGTCAAAAGTCAGTTTTGTTATTAATTCTTCAAACTCAACACCGAGAGTTGCTGAATTTGAGGTTTACAATGGCTATAACGACTCAGGTAGCTCAGTCACTAATACCCTAGTTAATGGCGTATACAGGGTTACACCTAAGCACAGTGCTAAATCACTTGATGTAGCTAATTGTGCAAATAGCAATGGTGCTAACATATCGCAATGGTCATGGTTAAATAACGATTGTCAAAAATTCAATATATCAACGGTCGATGGTATTTGGCATAGAATTTCACCAGTTAATGCTCCATCAAAGGGCCTTGATGTAGCCGCTAATTCAACGGTTAATGGTGCAAACATTGCTCTGTACACATATACCGGTAGTTATAATCAACAATTTAGATTCCAAGCCGCTGGTACAGGAAAATGGCGGATAATAAATCGTAATAGTGAACTTTGTTTTGATGTTGAGGGAAATAAAGCAAATGACGGGGCAAATCTATTGCAATGGACTTGCAGCGCTGGATCTGAAAATCAAATGTTTGAACTAACGCGACAGTAAACTTTAAATAATAAAAAACCACCTTCGATTTCTCTAAGGTGGTTTTTTTAATTAAGAAGCCGTTATCTTACAATACCGCGCTCAGAACCTTTAACAAAGTCGATCATCAACTGCACTGCAGGATACTTTGCAGCATCTTCACTAAGCGACTCAATAGCTTCTTCAACACCTAGGCTCTTACGATAAAATGCTTTATATGCACGGCGTACAGCCATAATTTCGTCACTTTCAAAACCACGGCGTTTCATGCCTTCTTTATTGATAGCTGCAGGGCCTGCTGGCATACCAATGGTAGTAACAAATGGTGGTACATCTTTGTTAACACCAGAATACATGCCAATAAATGCATGTGCGCCGATTTTACAAAACTGATGAACTCCCGAATTACCACCTAAGATAACCCAATCGCCTACATGTACATGACCAGCCACACTTGCATTGTTAGCAAAAATTACGTTATCGCCAATTACCGCGTCATGTGCAACGTGTGTATAAGCCATAAACAAATTATTACTACCAATTTTAGTAACGCCTTGGTCTTGAATCGTACCACGGTGAATAGTGGCACATTCACGGATAACGTTGTTATCACCCATGATTAATGTGGTTGGCTCGTTGTTGTATTTTTTGTCTTGGCAGGCTTCGCCTACAGACGCAAATTGAAAAATATGATTGCCAGCGCCAATAGTTGATGGCCCTTTAACAACAACGTGAGACTCAATAATACAGTTATCACCGATAACAACATCATTGCCAATATAACTATACGGACCAACTGAGACATTGTTGCCTAGTTTAGCGCCAGGTTCGATTATTGCTGTAGAATGGATCACTATTAAAACTCTCTTCTAGCACACATAATTTCGGCACTACATACTATTTTGCCGTCGACTCTTGCTTCTGCCGAAAATTTCCAAATGTTGCGACGTTCCTTTAAGAACTCAACATGAAGATGCATTGTATCACCAGGAATTACCGGTTGCTTAAAACGCGCATTATCGACTGCTGCAAACAAGTAAAGCTCGTTTTCGCTACGATTTTCAACCGTTTTAAAACCAAGTAAGCCCGTTGCCTGAGCCATTGCTTCTAAAATTAACACACCTGGAAAAATAGGCTGATTTGGAAAGTGCCCAGTAAAAATAGGTTCGTTTATAGAAACATTTTTAATAGCATGTAAAGATTTACCAGGAGTAAAGTCAATAACACGATCTATTAATAGCATCGGATAACGGTGCGGTAATAAAGCTAAAATTTCTTGAATATCAAGGCTATTTAATTCGTTTGCCAAAATAGCATCCTTATTAGTGTTCAACGTTTATGACTTAGCCAATGCTTCAAGCGCTTTAAGACGAGATTTCATATCTGAAAGGTTACGCAAGTGAGCTATTGATTTACGCCATTCTTTGTTTGTTGTATGGGGCATACCAGATGAGTAAATACCTGGTTCGGTGATTGATTTTGTCACCATACTCATGCCGGTAATTATAACACCATCACATACAGACATGTGACCATTAATTGCAACCATGCCACCAATTTGACAGTTTTTGCCAATGGTAACGCTTCCAGCAAGTACAGTGCAGCCCGCAATTGCGGTGCCTGAATTAACTTCAACGTTGTGCGCTATTTGACATTGATTATCGATAATAACATTGCTATGGATGATGGTGTTGTCCAGTGCGCCACGATCAATTGTTGTGCTAGCACCCACTTCAACTTTGTCACCTATGATCACAGAACCTAGCTGGGGTATTTTAACCCACTGCCCGCGTTCGTTCGCATAACCAAACCCATCGCTACCTATAACACTATTTGCTTGAAACAAACAATCTGTACCAATTTCGACATCGTGATAAATAGTCACACTAGACCAAAGCTTAGTGCCAGAACCAATTTTAACACGTTCCCCGATAAAACTGTTCGGACCAATTTGCGCGTTGTCACCTATCACTGCATCAGCTTCAATGACTGCGTTAGCACCAATAGCCGCGCTGTCACTAACAATCGCTGTTAAATGGACAGTGGCACTTGGATGAATACCCGTCGAGGCTGAGCGTGGCGTAGTATCCATAAATTGCGCTAATTTAGCGTAACTTACATACGGATTAGCAACAATAATTTTACTGCCATTAAAGTACTGTGCATCGGCTTGGCTTACTATTACAGCACTAGCTTGAGTAGTCTCAAGTTGCGATCGATATTTTGAGTTCGCTAAAAATGCAATATGCCCAGAATGGGCATTTGCAAGTGTCGCTATTTTTTTATTTCTAAAGCGCCATCACCCTGAAGTTCGGCGCCTAGAAGTTCCGCAATTTGCGAAAGCGTATAATTTTGCATGGAGTGATTATTTCTTACTAACAGCGGCTACAACTTTAGATGAAAGATCGGTAACTTCTTTAGGGTTAAAGTAAATTGTCGTGTCTTTTACTTTAACTTCATCAAAGTCGCCATCTTTAGCAATTTCTTCAATTGTTTTAATAATAACACCCTGAACTTTAGCAAGTTCTTGGTTTTGGCGTGCTTTAATTTCTTGCTCTAAAGGACGACCTTGTTCCGCAAGGTTTTTTTGCATACCTTGAATTTTGTCACGTAGTGCATCTTTTTGAACTTGGCTCATCGTTGTGCTTTCACGCTTAAACTTTTCAGCCTCAAAGCGAATATCACCTTGTAACTTTTCAAGTTCTTGACGGCGCTCAGCAAACTCTGTTTGTAAAGACTGTTCGATTTTTGCCATTTGAGGAATTTGTTTATAAATTTCCTGCATATCTACGATACCGACTTTATGTGCAAGTGCACTCGCAGAAGTTCCCATAATAAGTGTTGCTAAAACAGCTACTGCTGTTGATTTAAATAATTTTTTCATAAAAAGCTCCTTTAAAAAGTGTTACTAATATTAAAACTGATGGTTTTCGTATCGTCATCTTCTTCTTTTTGCAATGGATACGCAAAACTTATCAGCATAGGACCCATTGGAGAGATCCACTGTAATGATAAACCGGTTGAAATCCTAAAACGCAGCGGATCTGAATAATCGTCTAATTTGGCACGCTCATCAACACCTAAGTTTTGAAAGCGATCTACATTAAATTCAGTATCCCAAACGTTTGCCGCATCAACAAAGAAACTCGTACGGACAGAACTGGTATTTTCTTCATCTAAGAATGGCGTAGGAACAATTAGTTCCATTCCAGCTACCGCTTTAGCATTACCACCAATTCGACCTTGAGGTATTAATACATCAAACTCAGACGCACCGCCTATAGTGCCTGTTGTAGCACCGTCTGTGCCCGGTGTACCCGGAATAGACTGCGGTATACGCGATACAGCACGTGGTAATATTGTATTACGGTCAAAGCCACGAAGTTCCATTTCAGTTATACGAAAGTATTCTTGAAATGGTAATGTTTGATCATAACCATTTGTTGAACCGTAACCGTTACCATAACCAAGCGCTGCACGCGTTGAAAATACCCAACGGTGGTCATTTGATATAGGCCAATAAAAACGTGAATCGTAATTCAGTTTAAAGTACTGAAGATCAGAATTTGGCGTTGTCGCAGTTAGGTTAAGTGTTTGACGTGAGCCCGCTGTTGGAAATAAACCACGGTTAACAGTAACGCGCGACCAACCTACACTTAGCTCATATTTATTAAAATCGAAACCAGCATCTGGGTTTTCCGGATCTAAGAATGTTTCACGCAATACTCGTGTTTGCTCATACTCAGCAATATCCGATAGCTCTTCTTTGATCCAGCGCACACCAAAGTTAATACGATTAATCGCATCAATTGGGAAACCTATATTTGTACCGATACCGTAACTTTTCGATTTGTAGTCAACAAGACTAAAGGCACTCGCATCATAGTTACTGTAAAAAATACTACTACCTTGTGATACACCATCAGGCGTAAAGTAAGGGTCAGTGTACGATAAACTTACACGTTCAGAACCCTTAGAGGTATTAATATTGAATCCAATTTGGTTACCAGTACCTAAAAAGTTAGATTCTGTCACACCAATATTAAATTGTAAGCCTTGGTAAGAACCATATGCCAGACCGGCATTAAAGCTACCGGCTGATTGCTCTTTTACTGTAAAATCAACATCTACTTGGTCATCCACACCAGGGACTGGCACTACATTAAAATCAACTTTTTCCATGTAGGCCAAACGTTGAATTTGTAGTTTTGAACGCTCTAGGTTCTGATTAGATAACCAAGCACCTTCAAGTTGTGTCATTTCGCGGCGCAATACTTCATCAGCCGTATTTTGGTTACCACCAACAATAATACGACGCACATAAACACGTTTACCCGGATTAACCGACAACGTTAATTGCACTTCTTGCTTTTCGTCGTCAATCTCTGGAATAGTACGTACTTCAGCATTTGCGTAGCCAAAACGTGCTAAGTAACTTTTAATAAACTCTTCAGAAGACGTTACTACTGAACCGTTATATAACTCGCCTGCACGAAGTGGAATAACACTTTTATTAAGTCTTCGCGGCCAAGTAAGTCACCAATAAAATCAAAACCCTTAACTTTGTATTTTACGCCTTCAGTTAAGTTGGCTGTAACATATACTGACTCACGTTCAGGACTTACTGACACTTGTGTTGAATCGATATTAAATCGTAGGTAACCACGGTCTAAATAAAAGCTGCGAATTTTTTCTAAATCGCCTTCAACCGTTTGCTTTTGGTAACGGTCGCTGCCCATAAATTGCCACCACGGTAAATCTTGTTGTGACTCGGCAAGCTTTAATAAGTCTTCATTAGAAAAAAGTTCGTTACCAACCAAGTTTATTTGGCGGATGGAGGCGGCATCACCTTCATCAAACTCTAATTTAAGCTTAACGCGGTTACGTGGTAATTTAGTTACACTAATATCAACTTTAGCGTTGTATTTACCAATACTGTGAAAGAACTCAACTAACCCTTTTTCGATATTATCGATAACAGTTTTATCAAGCGGTTCACCTTGGCGAATATCTTGTTGTTCAAGCGACTCATTAAGTTGCTCGTCTTTTATATCTTTATTGCCTTCAAACTCAATAAAGCTGATCGTAGGACGTTCTGTTACTTTAAAAATAACATTATTGCCATCACGAAGTGCTTTTATGTTGTCAAAGTGACCAGAGCGGTAAAGTGACTTTATTGTTTTTGAAATCGTATAGTCGTCAACATTATCGCCCACATTGATAGGAATATGCGTTAATGCAGCACCCAGTGCTACGCGCTGTAAGCCTTCAACTTTAAGATCTTCAACAATAAAGGAAGTTTGGCCCAGTGCTGCAAAGCTTGCACCCAATAAACTTGAAACTGCCAAATGTTTTTTTATAGCCATTTTATTATCTTTATCCTATACAACTGTATTACCGCTTAGCACCTAAAATTAATGATGCTTTACAATCGTGTTCTAATTAGTAATTGTCACGCTGTAGCTACAAACGTGATACATCATTGAACAAAGCGAAACATGTTAGAAAAATGAGTAGCAAGGCTCCCACTTTAAAACCAAACTCTTGTGTCTTTTCAGAGACTGGCTTTTTACGAAAAAGTTCAATTATGTAATACATTAAGTGTCCACCATCAAGCACTGGCAAGGGTAATAAATTAAATACACCCAAGTTAACGCTAATCAAGGCTAAGAAGCTTAAAAATGCAACTAAGCCATAGCTTACGCTAGTTCCAGCACCGACTGCAATGCCCACGGGACCACTTAAATTTTTAACAGAAACTTGGCCTGTAATTAAATTACCTATCATGTCAAAGCTAAGAGTAATCAAGCGCCATGTTTCTTTTGTTCCTCGGACAATGCTGTCAAGAGGGCCGTATTGTCTAGTCTCTACATACCCTTTTGGCCATTGTTGAACAACCGGTGCTACGCCCAAAAAGCCCTGTTCAATACCGCTATTATCAAGGCGGCTTTGCGGGGTTACTGTAATGCTTTTTATACTATCTTGTCTTTTTACACTAAATTGTAAAGATTTGTTAGCCGATTGCGTAATAAGATTAACTAATTGCTGCCAACTGCTTATTGTTTCGCCATTTACAGCCAAAATAGTGTCATTAACCTTCAAATCTGCTTGTTTTGCTGCTGAATTTTCAGTCACAGCGGCAATAGTCAGTGTTGCCTGAGGTCTAAATGGAACAATACCTAACGAACTCAGTGGCGGAACATCTTGCTGATCAAGTTTCCAACCATCTAAATTAAGCGTTTTAATACGTGGTTGTAGATTTTTATCACGAACCGTAACCTCAACGCTTTCCTCACCTAAGCTCGACATTAGTGCAAATGTAGCATCTTGCCACGTTGTTATATCGTCATCGCCAATTTTAATAATATGCTGGCTTGGCATTATGCCCGCCTGCTCCGCTCGACTCCCTTCAGTAACGCTGCCAACAACTGGCTTAACCGATTGCACACCCACCATATACATGGCAGCAAGTGCAAAAATAGCAAACAAAAAGTTTGCCATAGGACCCGCTGCAACAATAGCAATACGCGCTTGAACCGATTTAGCATTAAACGATAAGTGACGTTGGTTTTGTGGTACTTCATCAACGCGCTCATCAAGCATCTTTACATAACCACCTAATGGAATAGCGGCAATTACATATTCTGTATCGTATTTATCGCGCCATTTCAATAAAGGCTTTCCAAAACCAATAGAAAAACGCAGCACTTTAACGCCCATTTTGCGCGCAACCCAAAAATGGCCGCACTCATGTATGGCCACTAAAATACCAAGCGCTAAAATAAATGAGCCTAGGTTCCAAAAAATCAAACATATTAATGCGCCACTTTTGTTATAAATTGCAAAGCGCTAATCCGCGCTAATTTATCGCACTCTAAAATTTCATCTAAGCTTTGCACATTGGTGTACGTTGCAGCTTCAAGTGTTTGTGCATTTATTTTGTATATATCGGTAAAACCAATTTTACCATTTAAGAACGCGTTTACTGTTATTTCATTCGCTGCATTTACTGTCGTTGTAGCACCTTGCCCTGCACTACATGCATCAACCGCAAGTTGTAAATTAGGATAACGGGCGTAATCAGGCTTGGTAAATGAAAAGTCTGTAATATCAGAGAAATTGAGAGGCTTTACACCCGCATTAATTCGCTCAGGATATGCAAGTGCATGGGCAATAGGAGTGCGCATATCAGGGTTACCCATTTGCGCTAAAATAGAACCGTCGTGGTACTGCACCATTGAATGAATAATGCTTTGCGGATGAATAACTACATCAATATCACTGGTGTCACAATTGAATAACCACTTGGCTTCAATAAACTCCAAGCCTTTGTTCATCATAGTGGCCGAATCTACTGATATTTTTTGACCCATAGACCAATTAGGGTGAGCGACTGCTTCGCTAACAGTGACATCTTTTAACGTATTTATATCACGGGTTAAAAATGGGCCACCAGAACCGGTAAGCAAAATTTTACTTACGCCATGTTGCTGTAAATTTTGATCGCCTTTGGCATTTTGTAACGAAGAAGGTAGACATTGAAAAATAGCATTATGTTCGCTATCAATTGGTAGTAAAGTTGCTTTATGTTGTTTAACTTTGTCAATAAACAACTGGCCAGACATCACAAGTGATTCTTTATTGGCAAGCAGTACTTTTTTACCTGCTTCTACTGCACTTAATGTTGGCAATAAACCAGCAGCACCTACAATTGCCGACATAACAACATCAACATTAGGATAAGCACACACGTCACTCATAGCTTGCTCGCCATGCCTTACTTTAGTTTTACACTGAGTATTAGTTAAATACGATGACAACTGCTCAGCAGCCGTTTGCGAAGCCATAACTGCATATACAGGTTCATGCTCTATGCATAACGCAGCCATTTTTTTTGCATTTTGTCCGGCGGTTAAAGCAAAAACATCAAATAGTTCTTTATTTAGCGATACAACATCTAATGTGCTTAAGCCAATAGACCCTGTTGCACCTAAAATAACCAGTTGTTGCTTTGGGCTCATAAACTCAGCGTCCATGCATAACACATAACAAACATTGGAGCCGCAGCGGTTAAGCTATCAATTCTATCTAAAATCCCACCGTGTCCAGGTAAACAATTACCACTGTCTTTTAAGCCAGCTTCGCGTTTAAACATGCTTTCGAGTAAGTCACCTACAGCAGAAAACAACGCAATCAAAGCGGTCATAATGGCGTATACAGGCCAAACAACTAAATCAACATCGGTGAAATGACAAAATATTAAGACAAAAATAACAGCAGCAACGACACCACCGGCGAGCCCTTCAATTGTTTTATTTGGGCTCACTTTAGGCATCAATTTATGCTTACCAAAACTTTTCCCGGTAAAGTAGGCACCCACATCAGCGCTCCACACAATACCTAAAACGACTAAAATCAGCATAGAACCAAAATGAGCCGATTCAGCATACTGCGCACTGCGTAAGGTATTAAGTGCAAGCCACAATGGCACAAGCGTTAGTAAACCAGCGATGCCTCGCATCACAAGGCCTTCATTCCAAGCTTTCGCCATAGCGGGATAACGCCATACTAAATAACTGGCAACAATCCACCAAGCAAATGCAAGTGTAAATAAATAATTTGCATCACCCACTAATTTACCATTTTGCCATAAAGCTTCAATTGGCCAATGTAAGTTGAGCACTGCGAGTAAAGCCGCAACTAAAAGCACAAAAGCACTTCTTTTGAGTTTGTCACACAGGCCCATAAATGCAGACCATTCCCATGCACCTAATAATACTATTGCACCTGCAAAATAACTAAATAAAGTAAGCGGTGTATAAAAAACCAATGCTAATGCTAAAGGCGCTAGCACGAGCGAGGTTAAAATGCGTTGTTTTAACAAAATTGTGACCCTTATTCTATTTAGGTTTGAGCGAGTAATTGTTTTATTTGTTCGCCCGTACAACCAAAACGTCGCTCTCTGGCAACGTAACACGCAATGGCCTCAGCAAATGCTGCTTCATTAAAATCAGGCCAAAGTGTGTCGGTAAAGTAAAGTTCTGCGTAAGCGGCTTGCCATAATAAAAAGTTACTAATACGAACATCGCCACCAGTGCGAATAAGTAAATCAGGTTCTGCCTGATCTGCCATGCTCATATGCTGCGCTAAACGCTCTTCGGTAATATCTTCGGCGTTAAGTGTGCCTTTTTCTACTTGCAACGCAAGTTGCTTAGCTGCATTAGCCATATCCCAACGACCACCATAATTAGCTGCAACATTTAAGTGCAGCCCGGTGTTATTCTCAGTCAACGCTTGTGCGGAATATACTTTACTACGCAAGCTCTCCGAGAATCGTGATAAGTCTCCAATAATGGTCAGTTTTACATTGTTTTTGTGAAGCTTTTTAACTTCTTTTGTTAAAACAAACAAAAAAAGCTCCATTAACGTATTCACTTCATCCTCAGGTCGGCGCCAGTTTTCACTGCTAAAAGCAAATAAAGTTAACGATTGTATCCCTAACTTAGTGCAAAACTGAACAGACTGACGAACGGCATCCACGCCTTTTTTATGCCCGTATACACGAGGTCTATTTCTAGCTTGCGCCCAACGTCCATTACCATCCATTATGATGGCAACATGTTTAGGTAAACATTGCTGTGAAATTGTGTCAGCGTCTAGAACCATAAATATTGAATATTCCATAAAAAAACGCCGCCTAGTATACCCCAGACGGCGTTTCAAAACTAATAATTTTAGTTGCCTAGATTTCCATCAATTCAGTTTCTTTGGCAGCTAATAGCGTATCCATTTCTTTAATAAACTTATCAGTAAGTTTTTGAATCGCATCATCTGATTGACGCGCTTCATCTTCTGATATGTCTTTATCTTTTAATAACGCTTTCACATCGCCATTAGCATCGCGACGAATATTACGAATAGCAACACGACCGCCTTCAACTTCAGCGCGTACAATTTTGATTAAGTCTTTACGACGCTCTTCTGTAAGTGGAGGAAGTGGTACACGAATAACAGTACCTGCTGACATAGGGTTTAAGCCTAAGTCAGACGCCATAATCGCTTTTTCAACAGCTTGCGCCAAAGACTTATCAAATACACCAATAGCCAGTGTGCGAGAGTCTTCAATTGTTACATTAGCAACTTGATTTAAAGGTGTTGGTGCACCGTAGTACGACACCATAATGCCGTCTAAAATTGCAGGGTGAGCACGGCCAGTACGGATTTTAGATAATTGGCTACCTAGTGCTGTTACACTTTTTTGCATGCGCGCTTGCGCGTCTTTTTGAATATCGTTAATCACGGTTTAATCCTAATTATTTGATTATTTCATCTGAGGCTTGTGAAGAAATAAGGGTTCCTTCTTCTTCACCCATAATTACGCGTTTTAACGCGCCTGATTTATTCATGTTAAATACGCTCAACGGCATATTGTGATCGCGGGCTAGAGTAAATGCCGCTAAATCCATAACTTTTAATTCTTTATCGATGATTTCATTGTAGCTTAAGTGGCGATAAAGCGTCGCTTCTGGGTTTTTTACAGGGTCATCACTGTACACGCCATCCACTTTAGTCGCTTTAATTACAGTATCCGCTTCAATTTCAATACCGCGTAAACACGCAGCAGAATCAGTCGTGAAGAATGGATTACCGGTGCCCGCTGCAAAAATAACAACGCGGCCCGTTTTTAATAAGCTAATTGCTTCAGCCCAGTTATATGCATCACACACACCATTTAATGGGATAGCCGACATTAAACGACAATTTACAAATGCACGATGCAGCGCGTCACGCATTGCAAGGCCATTCATAACTGTTGCAAGCATACCCATATGGTCACCAACAACGCGATTCATACCTGCTTCTGCAAGCGATCCACCGCGTAAAAAGTTACCTCCACCAATAACTAAACCCACTTCTACGTCGAGCTCTACTAGCTCTTTAATTTCTTGTGCCATACGGTCTAAAACTTTAGGATCGATGCCGAAGCCTTCGTCTCCCATTAAAGCTTCACCACTTAATTTGAGAAGAACACGTCTAAAAATAGGTTTACGATTGATAGTCATAGTATTGGGGCCAACTTTTATTGAATTATGGATAAAAAATAACCGCGCTTATGTTAAACATAAAAGCGCGGTTATTTTAAAGAATTTCTAGCTGTGAAGCAAAACCAAATAGTACTTTAATTGCATCTAATTTCCTTTTGCATCACAAATAGTTAATCTTACTGACCTTTAGCTGCAGCAATTTGAGCAGCAACTTCAGCAGCAAAATCTTCTTCTTTCTTCTCGATACCTTCACCAACTTCTACACGTACGAAGCTAGTAACTGTTGCGTTTTTCTCTTTAAGAATATCGCCAACAGATTTTTTAGGTTCCATGATGAAAGCTTGACCAGTAAGAGAAACCTCACCAGTAAATTTCTTCATACGACCAACAACCATCTTCTCAGCGATTTCAGCAGGCTTGCCTTCATTCATCGCGATTTCGATTTGTACTTGCTTTTCTTTTTCAACAACATCAGCAGGCACATCAGAAGGTGTTAAGTATTCAGGGCTAGATGCAGCAACGTGCATTGCAACGTGCTTAAGTGTTTCTTCATCAGCAACACCAGCAACAACAACGCCGATACGATCGCCATGACGGTACTCAACTAGGTTTTCACCAGTTACGTACTGTATACGACGTACGTTGATGTTTTCGCCAATTTTAGTAACTAGCTCAACACGGTCTTCTTCAAACTTAGCTTGTAAGTCTTCGATAGAGATTGTGTCAGCAATTGCAGCGTCAGCAACTTTGTTAGCAAATGCTAAGAAGCTTACGTCTTTTGCAACGAAGTCAGTTTGACAGTTAACTTCTACTAGTACTGCAACACCCGCATTTTGCTTGATGATGATAGTACCTTCAGCAGCAATGTTACCTGCTTTTTTAGCAGCTTTAGCAGCGCCACTTTTACGCATATTTTCAATCGCTAACTCGATGTCGCCATCAGTCTCAGTTAACGCTTTTTTACAATCCATCATGCCAGCGCCTGTGCGCTCGCGTAATTCTTTAACTAGGGCAGTAGTTACAGCCATTAGTAAATCCTCAAATCTGAAATCTGGTTTAGATAAGCGGGTTACCCGCTCTACAAGAATAGCAAGTCTTCACCTTAAAAAGATGAAGACTTGATGACAGCTAATTACTCAGCTTCAACGAAATCGTCTTTCTCAGCTTGAGCAACGATGTTATTCTCGCGACCTTCAGTGATAGCAGCTGCAACAGCGCTAGTGTAAAGGCTTACAGCACGGATAGCATCATCGTTACCAGGAACGATGAAATCAACGCCGTCTGGATTAGAGTTAGTATCAACGATTGCAACAACTGGAATACCTAGGTTGTTAGCTTCACGGATAGCAATGTGCTCGTGGTCAGCATCGATAACGAAAAGCGCGTCTGGAAGACCGCCCATGTTTTTGATACCACCAAGGCTTTTTTCAAGCTTGTCCATTTCGCGGTTAAGCATTAACGTTTCTTTCTTAGTTAATTTCTCGAAAGTACCGTCTTGGCTTTGTACTTCAAGGTCTTTAAGACGCTTGATTGATTGACGAACTGTTTTCCAGTTAGTCAACATACCACCTAACCAACGGTGATTAACGTAATACTGGTCGCTTGCAATAGCTGCTTCTTTAACTGCTTCGCTTGCTGCGCGCTTAGTACCAACGAAAAGAACTTTACCTTTGTTTGAAGCAGCACCAGTTAAAAACTTAAGTGCGTTATTGAACATTGGTACTGTTTGCTCAAGGTTGATGATATGAACACGGTTACGTGTACCGAAGATGAAAGGCTTCATCTTAGGGTTCCAGTAACGTGCTTGGTGACCAAAGTGAACACCAGCTTGAAGCATATCGCGCATTGAAACATTTGCCATTTTATAGATCCTCTATAGTTGTTTAGGGTTAGGCCTCCACATATCCCATAGCACCAACACCGAAGTAATTAAACTTCAAATGCACCCAAGTGTATGTGACGATACGTGTGTGTGTTAAAATCAAATTGTGTTTGCCTTAAATACAAAAAATCATTTAAGAATTTATTTGTAAAAAGACGGCGCGCTTTATACCATATTAAAATTAAATACTCAACGTCGCGTGCAAAATTTGTTCGACGATAAATGTTAAAAACTCAACTTTGGAGCCTCAATGAGCGCTATTATCAAGACCCCTGAAGAAATAGAGAAAATGCGCGTAGCTGGGCGCTTAGCGGCCGATGTACTTGAAATGATCGGCCCTCATGTAGTGCCAGGTGTTACCACCGATGAGCTAAATACACTTTGTCATGATTATATTGTTAATGTGCAACAAGCAATCCCTGCTCCATTAAATTATCATGGCTTTCCAAAATCAGTTTGTACGTCAGTTAATCACGTTATTTGTCACGGAATTCCAAATGACAAAGCATTAAAAGAAGGCGACAGCGTAAATATTGACGTAACTGTCATTAAAGACGGTTACCACGGCGACACATCTAAAATGTTCCACGTTGGTACACCAAACATTCAAGCTAAGCGTCTTGCAGAAGTAACACAAGAAAGCTTATACCTTGCTATTAAAATGGTAAAACCAGGTGTGCGCTTAGGCGATATTGGCTCAGCGATTCAAAAATATGCAGAAAGCTTTAACTACTCAATCGTACGTGAATATTGCGGTCACGGTATTGGCGCAGGGTTTCATGAAGAACCACAAATAATGCATTATGGTAAAGCCGGCACTGGCGAAGCCTTAAAAGCAGGTATGTGTTTAACTATTGAACCTATGGTTAATGCGGGTAAACGCCAATGTAAGCTTCTTAAAGATGATTGGACAGTAGTAACACGCGACCGTAGTTTGTCTGCACAGTGGGAACATACTTTATTAGTGACCGAAAATGGTGTTGAAATTTTAACGCTACGATCGGATGATACTATCGACAGGATAATAGAACACTAATAAAACCGAAACACTTGATAAGACAAACCTTATCCGTGTGAAAGGTTAAACAAGGAGCCAGCCCACGTGGCATTACCCAACAAAGTAAAAAAGTTGCTTAGCGATGCTGAGCAACTTAGTGATTATCGCGATTGTTCTAGCTATTTTTATAAATGGCTACATAACGAATTTTCTAAGCAACCGGTTGGGAATTTAATTAATGCCCGGGCTGAGTTTATTGACCGCCTATTAATTAAGCTCTTTCATGTTTATGAGTTATCGCACGAACCTGATTTAGCGCTAATTGCTGTGGGCGGATATGGACGCGGCGAACTTCATCCTTATTCCGATATTGATTTTCTACTTTTAGTCACTGAACAACCCAGTGAAGAAATATGCGAAAAAATAGGCCAGTTTGTCACTATGCTGTGGGATCTCAACTTAGAGATTGGCCACAGTGTGCGCACCATTGAGCAAGCTATTGAGCAAAAACGTGAAGACGTTACCTTCGCCACCAGCTTGCTCGAAAGTCGGCTTATTTTTGGCAACCATATCGAGTTCGAAAAACTTAAAACCTTTGTACTAGAAACCCCTGTTTGGGGTTCTAGCGACTTTTTGTTGCCAAAGTACAAGAGCAAAACTTACGTCACAGAAAGTGCCACGGCACTGCGTATAACCTTGAACCAAACATTAAAGAAAACCCCGGTGGCCTTCGCGACTTACAAACCATCATTTGGGTTGCTAAAAAACACTTTAGAGCCGAAACACTGCAAGAGCTAATTAGCCACGGTTATCTGACTCACGAAGAGTTTCAAGAGCTATCAGAGTGCCTAGAAAACCTATGGAACATTCGTTTTGCCCTTCATTTGGCTGCAGGGCGTTCAGAAAACCGTTTATTGTTTGATCATCAACCCCAAGCCGCCGAAATTTTAGGTTTTGGCAGCGATGGTAAAGCCTCGGTTGAGCGTATGATGAAACGCTTATTTAGAATAATGAGCCGCGTACGCGAGCTTAACCAAATGCTGCTTTCGTATTTTGAGCAAAGCATTTCACCGCAAAACAGTGAAAATGTTGTAGAAGTACTCGACAGAAATTTTGAACGTGTTGGCCATCAAATACGCGTAAAAGATCCATCCGTATTTTTTAGACGTGACCAGCTCTTTGTATTGTTTGAGCACATCGCCGACAACCCCGAAATCACCCATATTTACCCAAGTACTATTCGTACTATTCGACAAGTACGCCGTCGTTTATTGGGTGATTTACAAGATTATGCAGCCTGTCGTGAAGCATTTTTACGCTTAGTCAAACACCCTAACGGTATGGGACGCGCATTTACGTTAATGCACAAACATGGCATGCTTGCCGCCTACTTACCGCAGTGGCGTAATATATTTGGGCAAATGCAGTTCGATTTGTTTCATGCTTATACCGTAGATGAGCACACTCACAAATTAATCAAAAACATTTACGAATATTTTGATAAAACAGGCATTAGCGAGTTTCCTATTTGCAGTGAAATAGTCACTCGCATGGATAAACCGGAGCTACTTTATTTAGCCGGTATATTTCACGACATCGCTAAAGGCCGAGGGGGCGATCACTCAGAGCTTGGCGCTGTTGATGCTATAGCCTTTGCTAAATTACATGGTTTTTCATCGGCTGATGCAAAATTAGTAGCATGGCTTGTAAGTAACCATTTACTTATGTCGGTTACCGCGCAGCGTAAAGACATTAACGACCCTGCTGTAATAAAAGACTTTGCAACACGTATTAAAACAGAGCGCCAACTCGACTATTTATATTGTTTAACCGTTGCCGACATACGTGCAACCAACGACAACTTATGGAACGATTGGAAAAACACCCTACTGCGTGAATTGTACTTGCACACGCAACGCGCGTTGCGCTTAGGGCTCGAAAACCCAATGGATCAACGCGACCAAATTCGCGATAAAAAGCACCAAGCTAAACAACGTCTACTTAACTTGGGCTATCAAGAGGAAAAAATTGATTTAATTTGGAGTCGCTTTAAAGCCAATTACTTTACCGCCTTTAGCGAACAGCAAATATCGTGGCAAAGTGAGCATTTATTAAGTAGCACCGATTTAAGCCAACCTAGTGTAATTGTATCTAACAAAGCCATGCATGGTGGTACACAAGTATTTGTATACAGCCCTTACTCTGGTGCACTATTTGCGAGATTAGTGAGTGTCATTGGCTCTAAAAAAGCACAAATACAGCACGCGCAAGTACTGACCACCAAAGACGGTTACGTCCTGTTTAGCTTTGTCATACTTGAAGTAAGTGGCGACCCAATAGCGAGCGGTCGAGCGCAATCAATTAAACGCGGGCTTGAGCAAGCACTTAGCGATCCACGTAAAAAAATTCGCTTTAAAAAGAGCCGCTCTCAACGCTTTAAAGATTTTAATATTAAACCTAAAATTGTGTTGCGCCCACATGCACGCAAAGACCGTAGCTTAATAGAAATTCAAGCCGTCGATATACAAGGTTTACTAACCAAAATAGCCGAAGTTTTCCAAGCGCATTTACTACACATTCACGCTGCCCGTATTACCACGGTAGGTGAACGTGCAGAGGATTTCTTTGTTGTATCTAATAACGAATACCAAGCGCTGACTGATGAAGAGCAAGCAAAAATTCATCAGGCATTACGTAAAAAATTCAACGCCGAAACTGAATAGAGGACACACATGTCAGATTTAAAAACGATGATCGAAAACGCATGGGACAACCGCGATAGCATTAGCCCAAGCACAGTATCAAGCGACATAAAACAAGCTATTATCGACGCACTTGATTTACTTGATAGCGGCGCAGCACGCGTTGCCGAAAAAATATCAGGTGAATGGGTTGTACACCAGTGGCTTAAAAAAGCGGTTTTACTGTCGTTTCGTATTCGCGACAACCAACCAATGAACGACGGCGTAAACCAGTTTTACGACAAAGTACCACTTAAATTTAGCGACTACACGCCAGAGCAATTTCAGCAAGGCGGTATGCGCGTAGTACCAAACGCTGTAGCACGTAAAGGCAGCTTTGTAGGTAAAAACGTCGTACTTATGCCATCGTACGTAAACATTGGCGCATACGTTGACGACGGCACTATGGTTGATACATGGGCGACTGTAGGCTCATGTGCACAAATTGGTAAGAACGTACATTTATCAGGTGGCGTTGGCATAGGCGGCGTTTTAGAGCCTCTACAAGCTAACCCAACCATCATTGAAGACAACTGTTTTATTGGCGCACGTTCTGAAATTGTGGAAGGCGTAATTGTTGAAGAAGGCGCAGTAATTTCAATGGGTGTTTACATCAGCCAAAGCACTCGTATTTATGACCGTGAAACCGGCGAAATTCACTACGGCCGCGTACCTGCAGGCGCAGTAGTTGTACCAGGTGCACTACCATCAAAAGATGGCACACACAGCCTTTACGCTGCAATCATTGTGAAAAAAGTAGATCAACAAACACGCGAAAAAGTAGGCATCAACGCCCTACTTCGCTCGATTGATGATTAAAAAGAAGCGGTAAGCTTTTAGATGTAAGCACTAAGCAGATTGGTGTTAAACGTAGGTTGGGTTGAGTGAAACGAAACCCAACGACATATTAAATTTTAGCGTTTTAGCGTTTTAACGTTTTAACGTTTTAACGTTTTAACGTTTTAACGTTTTAACAAAAATTTGATTGTATATTAAAAGCTCTAAACCTTTGGTTTAGAGCTTTTTTGTTATTAATAATCAGATGAGGATGAACAACAAATATAATTTACAGTTTCTAATTCGTTAAACTTTTACATAAGTAGGTTATTACGTTAAATTATTAAAAACTTCAATAGATAAAATAATATGCATCATCAAGAACAAGGTAGTTTTTTTGATCTTTTTAAAGATAGGCCTCTCGTCTTCACATTTTTCTGGGCATTCTGCTTATTAAATTGGAAAAGTATTTGGTGGTTTTTAGTAGAACCTTTAAAATTCAGCACAAAGTTAGATATATATGAACAACTAGGCTTTGGCTTCTACATTTTCTACCCTATTTTATTAACAATTTTAGCTACTATTTTCTATCCCCTTGCAGTACATATTCCTAATTTCTTCAAAGAGTATTGGCAAAAAAAGTATGACTCTTTCAAAGCTAATCGAGAACCAGCTGAGTTTATTCCCATTGAGAAATACGATAAATTAGATAAACAATTTCAAGATGAGAGCCAGAAAGCCACAAGTGCTATAAAGGAAACTCTAGAGCACCGAGAAGACTCATTTAAAAAGCAGAGTCAAATTGATAAACTGAAAATTACAGAAAAACAGCAACTTGATGAAATCAACAAACTAACAGAGCAAAACCAGAAAATTAAAAACGACTTATTACATAGCAATCAACAATTCGAAGAAATGTCAGAGAAATTTTCAAGCTCAGCTGAGGAACACATAACACTGACCAAAACACTTCAAAAATATAAAGAGCAAGCTGAAAAAATAGAAGATAAATATCAAACTTTATTAACAAAAAATTCTAAATTAAAACAAGAATATCTCTCGCTGAGACATGAGGTGTCAATGCGAACTCACAAAGAAAATACAATGCTTGAACTTAATGTTAATAGAAAAAATGATATTTTAAGTAAATTACCTAATAAAAAAACCAATTATTTCGTCGAAAATTTCAACCAAATAATGGGGGCTCCTTTTATCGGTATTACTATAGACGATTGTCTGTACCAAGCAGGGAAAGTAATTTATATACCGCAAACTTATAAAGGAAAGGGCATTTTCTTTAGAATCATAAAAAATGAGGGTAATGAAAAATTAAGGTATGGGATAAGGTACCCAAGCACTATAAAAATTACTGAAGTTCCAGAAGATGGTATGTTCATTGATTACCAAGATCTCGATCATAATAATAACGAATTTTTAGAATTAGTGACATTCTGGGCTGAAAATCCAAATTCAGCAACCAATGTATATGAAATCGAATACAGTAATGAGATTAATAAATACCGCATAAAATTATAAGTAAAATTAACGCCGAGCAGCTCGTCACTGATAGCTGACAACTAGAAACTTCCATTAAACAAATAAAAAAGCACTTATAAAAATAAGTGCTTTTAGGTTTGCTCAATTAATTTTTAATTATAGCGCGTTAAATACGTCGTCTGTTTTAGCTGCGCAAATAAAGTCGTTTTTATGCAAGCCTTTAATTGAATGGCTCCACCACGTTACAGTTACTTTGCCCCACTCGGTTAATAAACCAGGATGGTGGCCTTCGTCTTCTGCCATGTCGCCTACTTTGTTAGTAAATGCGATAGCTTGTTTAAAGTTTTTAAATTTATAAACACGCTCTAGCTGCATAATGCCGTCGCGTACTTCTGGTACCCAGTCTGGTATTTTTGTAATAAGTTGTGCAAGCTCTTCGTCAGACACTTTTGGTGCATCTACGTGGCAAGCTTCGCATTTTTGTTCACTTAATGAAGACATTTTAAATCCTTACTTTAGCGTTTCTTTTAAATTAAAGTTAACTGGCTAATTTTTCTTTTGGTGGAAATTTTGGGTCATGCAAGCCAAGCTCTTTAGCTTGCTCAACCAAAGTCATAATATCCATTTGCGATATATCAAACAGATCATGAATCGAATTTATGGTGTAGTACTGTGGTTGCATAATATCAATACGGTACGGCGTACGCAGTACATCAAGCACATTCATTGGGCTAATTTCTGGCGTATTTGAGTATACGTACTGAGTCTCCCCTGGGCTTGATAAAATACCGCCGCCGTAAATACGCAGACCGTCTTCGGTTTGCATTAAACCAAATTCAACCGTAAACCAGTATATACGCGCAAGGTATACACGGTCCTTTTTCTGCGCTGCGTAACCTAATTGCCCGTACTTATGCGTAAACTCGGCAAAGTCAGGATTAGTTAGCATGGCGCAATGGCCAAATATTTCATGAAAAATATCAGGCTCTTGTAGGTAATCAAATTCTTCGCGGCTACGAATAAATGTAGCTACCGGAAACTGCTTGTTTGCCAGTAATCTGAAAAACTCGTCAAAGTCGATAAGCGCAGGTACTGGTGCAACTTGCCAACCGGTAGTGGCTAGTAACACTTCGTTTAGCTCGCTTAACTGCGGAATACGGTCGTGCGGCAGGTTAATCTTTTTTAACCCTTGCATGTACTCGTTGCAGGCTTTGCCTTCAATGCATGCAAGTTGGCGCGCTACAAGCTCAGACCAAATTTTATTTTCTTCATCACTCCAGTGTATAACACCATTTTCGTCTGGTGTTTTGGATGTGTATTTACTTGCTTTAGCCATAAGTACCTTCTTGGGTGTGAGCCCTAAATCGGTGTCAGTGTGATACTCAAACCTGTTGAATATCGAATGACCCCATACTATGCAAAAGTGAAGAAAAGTTTAATAGATAGGCTAACATCAGTATTTAGCGTGATCACTTAGATCGTAAAGTTAAAATTACACTCATGGCACATTAAAAATACAGACCTTTAAATAAAGGCCTGCAGCTTATTTTTAAGTGTATACAATTAAATACACCTAACCAATTTTAGTAAAAGCTTGGTCTAAATCACTAATAATGTCGTTAACATCTTCAAGCCCAACCGAGAGTCTGATCAGCCCATCACTTATTCCAGCGGCAGCTCGCTCCTCTGGCGTATAAGGCGAGTGAGTCATAGATGCAGGATGCTGAATCAGTGTTTCAGCGTCGCCGAGGCTTACTGCAAGTGTACAAAGTTTCATACTATCAATAAATTGTGCGCCATCATGTAGCGTGCCTTTTATTTCAAACGCAATAACACCACCAGCGGCTTTCATTTGGTTACCAATAAACCTATAACCTGGGTGCGATTTAAGCCCCGGGTAATATACGGTGCTTACTTGTGGGTGCGCTTCTAGATATTCGGCTATTGTTTGTGCACTTTGACAATGGCGCTCTATTCTAATAGCGAGTGTTTTTAGGCCTCGATTAATTAGCCATGCATCGTGCGGGCTTATGGTTGCACCAATATCTTTTAGTACGGTCATTTTAATGTGTGTTATGTGCTCAAGCGATCCACATACAATACCGGCGACTACGTCTCCGTGGCCGTTTAAGTACTTGGTCGCACTGTGCATTATGATGTCGATACCGTAATTTTTTGGTGATTGCAGTAGCGGCGTTAAAAAGGTGTTGTCGACCACACTAATTAAATTGTGCTCTTTAGCAACTGCGCCAATGAGTGCCAAATCAATAACCGCCATAGTGGGGTTGATTGGCGTTTCTATAAATATCATTTTTGAATTAGGTTTGATGGCAGCGCGTAGTTCGTCCTCGTTGGTCATATCAACAAAAGTGACTTCGATTCCCCAGCGCGGCAACATATGCGAGAAAAACGCAAAGGTACAACCATACAAAGCACTTGAGGCAACAAGGTGATCTCCCTGCGATAAAAAGCTCAGTACTGAGGCTGATACAGCCCCCATACCTGTTGCGGTTGCAGCAGCTGCTTCACAGCTCTCTAGTTGAGCAACTTTTTGCTCAAGCTCTGTGGTTGTAGGGTTTCCTAAGCGCGTATAAATATAGCCAGGTTCGTCGCCTGCAAAACGCGCAGCACCTTGAGCGGCATTTTCAAAATGAAAGGTAGAGGTTTGATACAAAGGAGAAGTGAGTGCGCCGTGCGGGTCGTTTGCTTTTTGTGGTCCGTGAATACACTGGGTGTTTATATGATGCTTGCTCATTGTAGGCTCATTTTTTTGATTATTATGTTTTTGCGATTCAACAATCAAAACGTATGCGCTTACAAACAGCAAGCATGCCGGATGCTCAGATGGCTATTTGTGTAAAAACCATGCAGCGCACGTTTGTACACAAATATTGCCACTGCTAATCTAGTGTGTTGGTTCCGCCTTTTTACGGCTCATAATTTTACCTGCGATGCTTTGCAGAGTGCCTTTTAGTAAGCTGCGCTTGTTTTCAAGCCTTGGTAATGGGCGACTAAGCTCCATTGCTTTGTAACCAATACGCGCTGTAAAAATACCAGCACTGACCCCTTGCGCTGCCCGCCCCGAAAGCTTACCTAAAAGCTCAGCACTTAGTGCAGTTGCAGCAAGGTCAGATACAAGCTCTGCACTGCCTACAAACATTACTTGTTTTATCAGCATACGGTACAGTTTTATACGGCTCGCGTAGCCAAAACCAATGCCGTAAATTTTACCAATTTGTTCTATTAACTTAGTACCGCGCCAAAGCACAGCCATCATATCCACCAGCGCAAGAGGGCTTAGGGCAACTAGTAGAGCTGATTCAGTCGCAAAACGATTTATAAGCTTTTTAGCTTTGGTGTCTTGGGTTATTAATAAACTGTTGGCGTACAGCGTCATTATTTCTTTGTCGCTGTGATGCGTCGCTACTTGGTTTTTAAAGGTTTCAAAGTTATCAAGCTCCTGATGTTTATTGAGCTTTTCGAGCCAAGGTAATGCACCGCCTACTTGCTCGCTGTTTAAAAGCCTGTCGGCTTCAACTCGGTGCAGTTGGTTACGCTTTAAACTGCGCAGCATTCGGTACTCTCGCCACAATAAGCGCCCAATTAGCAGCACGCCACTTACAACTGCGGTTAAATAAACACTGCCTAAAATAATTGACTGCTCGAAAGCAAATAATAACGAGTACGCAAACTCTAAAAGCACCAGTACTATAAAACTAATAGCAAAAACACCTTTAAGCGTTTGCCACTTTGACTTTTTATAAACAGGTTCCAGATCTATTTCTGGCTCTAGTGCTTCATCTTCAAGTTCTTCGTAATCACTTTGTCCGTGCTGAATAATTTTTGCAGGTGCTAAAACGGGTTCGTTTTGCTCAATGCTTTGCGTATCTATGCGACGCCCTGCTTGAAATGGTTGGTTTGACTCACTCATGTTAATTTGTCTCCTAGCAGGTACTGCATGACATGATCTAATCGAATATGTTTTAGTTGTTTATCGGGGCTCGGCATTGGGGAAAACGATAAAAACTCAAACCCTTGTGCTGGCCACTCACGTTTATTAAGCATTCGCGTGGGTGGTTGCGGTGGTAAATACGTAAGCCAATCAGACTCGTTTAACGGTTTACCGTAAATACAATCAAGCGTTTGACCTTTGTCGGTAACTTGGCGCGGCTGCGTTGCTGTAATTGACGACATAGCCATGGTTTCTATTTTTACACCATCAAACTTTAAATGATTACTTTGCTCATGCACGAGCGAATCAAGTAGCAGTGCTAAATCTTTATGGTGCTTAGCACTTATATGATCTGATTTATTAGCTGCAAATAATATTTTGTCTATGTTGGGCTTAAATAAACGTTTAAAAAAGCCCGACTCGCCATAGTTAAAGTGTGCGAGTAATTGGTTTATTACACTGCTTTGCTCTTGGAGTGTTTCGTGCCCTTCGTTTAACGCACTAAGTACATCTACAAGTACAATTTGGCGATCGAAGTGCCTAAAATGCTCATTATAAAATGGTTTTACAACTTCTTTTATATAGGCGTTAAAACGCTTAATTAAATGCGCTAAATTAGAACCCGCAACGACATCGTCACTATTTACTTTACCCGATACCGGAAAAAACAATAACAATGGCGCACCTTGTAAGTCGCCAGGCATAAGCATGCGCCCAGGTTGCAACATGGCAAGTTTGGTGTCTTTTTTAAGCCCGACTAACATGCTTTGATAAAGCTGAGCAATATGAGCAAGTGCGTTTTCATCAACGGGAGCGTTTAAGTCAAGTTGCTCTACGGCCGCTAAAAAATCACTTGATGTGTTTACGCGCGAAGGCTGAGTTAATAACGGGTATTGCTGCTCGCACCATTGAGAATAGCTTTGCTCAAGCATAGGTAAATCAAGGAGCCATTCACCCGGGTAGTCAATAATATCTAAATAAAGCGTTGATTGCGGCGAAAAGTGGCCGCGCAGCCCTGCATTACTTTGATACTTTATTGCCAAGCGCAGCGTATTAATCCGCTCAGTTGATGCAGGCCATGTAGGCATCCCATCGCTGGGTAATAATGAATTTAGTGCGCGCGTATAATTAAACGTAGGGACTTTTAACGCCTCTTGCGGCACAACTTTAGTGGCCACATGGCGGTGCTCGCGCATTACATCAAAAAAAGGTAAGTTTTTATCGTCAGCTTGGGTTGTTAAGTGTTTAACAAGCGCGGTAATAAAGGCTGTTTTACCACTACCACTTAGGCCAGTTACGGCAAGTTTTACGTGTTGGTCTAAACTGCGATGAAGGGCTTTTTGTGCTTTGCCTTTAATACTTTTAAAGGTCTTTTTTGCAAATGATTGGCTCATAAAGTGTCTTGCACCTAATTTGCCGTAATTTATCACGCTGCAAATAAGGTGCTATTAAATCCTTTAAAGTTTGTTAATTTCACGGCTCACCGTAAACTCGCTTGAAGTTACATGGCGCTCCATATCTTGAAGGCGAGTATCTACACGCGTTAAACGCTCTTTTAAATCTTGCAATGCGCGGCGCGGTGGCTCGCCTTTTTGCCATACTTTAAATTTTACTTCTAGCGGATCGTCAGTTTTAGTTGAGCTTTTTGTTTGCGCCGCTGCGGGCTCTTTTTTATCTAAAATGAACCAGGCTGCAATATACGCTACCACAAATAATGGGCCACCCGTTAGCAGTACCGCACTAACAAATATAATGCGAACTAACCATAACTCCATATTAAAGTAGTCACTTAATCCCGCACATACACCGGCTACTTTACCGCGTTGAGGGTCTCTTAATAATTCGCGTTTGGCACTCATACTTTGCGTCTCCATTGTGGTGACTCTTGATCAAGCAATGCTTCAAGTGTTTCTAATCGTTCAGCCATTTTTTCAGCTTTGTGTGCAAGCTCAAGTAATTGGCGATGTTCGTGTTCACTTAAACCTTGGTTTACTTGTTTTTTGCTGCGGTAGTGTAAAATTAGCCACAGCGGAGCAACAAAAATCATAAACAAAATAAATGGTGCAACTAATATCTCTGGATCAAACATAATCCTCTCCTGACAATCCGTTTTGATGTTTTTAAGCAGTGGGGCACTTTAAGTGCCCCTTTATAAATTATTTATCAGCTAACTTCTTTTTAAGTTCGGCTAGCTCATCATCTATCTTTTCATTTTTTTGTAGGTTAGCAATTTCATCCGCTAACGTCTTTTTACCTAAATCGTACGACTCAATTTGAGATTCTAGTCCATCAATTTTGGTTTCGTAACGTTCAAAGCGGTTAAGTGCTTCTTCTACTTTTGAGCTATCAAGTGTCTTTTTCACTTCAAGGCGCGACTCAGCCGAACGTTGGCGAAGTATAATCGCTTTTTGACGAGATTTCGCATCTGCTAGCTTTTCTTGTAGTGTCGTTACTTCTTGCTGTAATTTCTCAATATGAGACTCTACATGTTCAAGCTCACTCGCTACTGAAGCAACGGCATCTGCCGACTTTTGCTTTTCAAGTAGGGCTGAACGCGCTAAATCGTCGCGGTCTTTACTTAAAGCCAGTTCGGCTTTATCTTGCCAATCACTTACCTGCGCTTTAAGTGTATCTAAGCGGCGTACAATTTCTTTTTTCTCAGCCAGTGTTTTAGCTGATGTAGAACGTACTTCAACAAGCGTATCTTCCATTTCTTGAATAATCAGACGAACCATTTTTTCTGGGTCTTCTGCTTTATCTAAAATGGCATTGATATTAGAATTAACAATATCTGCAAAACGTGAAAAAATTCCCATAACATTTACCTCTGTAATTAAAACTTAGTTAGTCTGCTATAACTAGTATCAATATGCTTGCCAACTTTTTAAAAGACAAAATACACTTTATTTTCATTAAGTTAAACTAAATATACAAATTTCTTTAGTTCTCCCTAATTATGAAATACACTAACAGTTAGTAAAAATGACCAAGAGTTAGGAAATATGAGCCAATATCGCCAACAGGATAATTTACTCGGCCAATCAGATAGCTTTCTGTCTGTATTAGATCAGGTATCGCAACTGGCTAATTTAGATAAACCGGTACTTATTATTGGTGAACGCGGCACAGGTAAAGAGCTAATAGCAGCACGCTTACACTTTTTATCAAAACGCTGGGATCAAAACTACGTAAAGCTTAACTGTGCAGCGCTTAACGAGAACCTACTCGAAAGTGAATTATTTGGCCATGAAAGCGGTGCTTTTACGGGGGCAAGCAAACGCCACGAAGGTCGTTTTGAACGCGCTAACAGCGGCACACTGTTTTTAGATGAATTAGCTAATACCTCAGCTATGGTACAAGAAAAACTGCTGCGCGTTATAGAATACGGTGAGTTTGAACGTGTTGGCGGCAAGCAAACTGTAAAAGTAGATACCCGTTTAGTGTGTGCGACAAACGAAGATCTTCCTTATTTGGCCGAGCAAGGTGAATTTAGAAGTGATTTACTCGATCGCCTTGCCTTTGATGTAATTACCCTGCCACCACTGCGCGAACGCCAAGACGATATTATGCTTCTTGCTGAGCAGTTTGCGATGAATATGGCGCGCGATTTAGAGTGGGAACTGTTTAGCGGTTTTACCCGAAGCGCAACAGAAACACTGCTTAGTTATGATTGGCCCGGCAATATTCGTGAACTTAAAAATGTGGTTGAACGTAGTTTGTATCGCCATGGCAGTGAACATATCCCCGTTCACCAGATTATTTTAGACCCATTCGATAGCCCATTTAGACCAAAAGCGCGCATTAAAGCACCTATAGCGGCCCAAACTGTTAATGTCGAGCCTATTGTTGTTGCGCCGCCGATTGCTCAAGCAAGCAGTAATATAGCCGTTGATATTCAATTTCCGTGTAGTTTAAAAGAGCGTTCAAACGACTTTGAAATAAACATGATTAATAAAGCACTCGAACATAGCCAATTTAATCAAAAGAAAACTGCAGAAGTACTTGGTTTAACGTATCATCAATTACGTGGTTATCTTAAAAAATACAATTTGTTGGATCAACAATAGTTAGAGGTTATGCGGGTGCATAAATTATTACTTACTTTACTAGCGGTCACCTTAGTAGGTTGCATTGATAACAAAGAAGAAATCATAGAAGAAAAAAACCAAGGCTTAGTTTATTGCGCTGAAGCTAACCCTGTGTCGTTTAATCCACAAGTTACGACCACCGGTTCTACTATTGATATTATTGCCAACCAGCTATACGACCGCCTAATTAGCATTGACCCTGTTACGGCAGAGTTTCAAAGTGAGCTGGCAACCGATTGGAAAATAAGTAAAGACGGTAAATCTATTACCTTCACATTGCGCAAAGGTGTGAAATTTCATACAACCGCTTATTTTACCCCTACTCGGGATTTTAACGCCGACGACGTTATATTTACCTTTAGCCGACTATTCGATGTCTATAATCCATATCACTTTGTGGGCGATGCCAATTACCCGTATTTTCAAAGTGTGGGGATTGATCAACTTATTCGTAAAATTGTGCGTGTTACTGATCATCAAGTTCGTTTTGAATTGTTTAATCCTGAAAGCAGCTTTTTAGCTAATATGGCCACCGACTTTGCCGTGGTGCTTTCAGAAGAATACGCCATGAAACTTAAGAAAAATAATCAAGAAAACTTATTTGATCAGTACCCTATTGGCACCGGCCCATATATTTATAAAGAATATCGCCGAGATCACCTCGTACGCTTTTACCGAAACCCACTTTATTGGAAGCACCACGTCGCACTTGAACAATTGGTTTACGACATAACGCCTAACGGCACTACGCGTATAGCAAAAATGTTGACTAAAGAGTGCGATGTAACGGCTCATCCAAGTAGTGCGCAATTGAGTATTTTAGCGCAACGCGACGATATAAACGTTGAAAAAGAAACAAATTTAAATATTGGTTACTGGGCTTTTAATACGGAGCGCGCCCCGTTTGACGACTTACGTGTACGCCAAGCACTTGCTCACGCCATTGATATCGATAAAATTATGCAAGCTGTATATTATGGTAATGGTACACGTGCACAATCTATTTTACCGCCAACCTCATGGGCATTTGAGCCACAAGCAAACATGCCAAGTTTTGATCCTCAACTTGCTAAAAAGTTATTAATTGAAGCTGGGTTACCAGATGGTTTTGATATGACTATTTGGGCGATGCCCGTCAGCCGTATTTATAACCCGAATGCGCGAAAAATGGCAGAACTAATGCAAAGTGACTTACGTAAAATAGGCGTTAATGTCAGTATTGTAGAGTATGAATGGAATACGTTTATTCAACGTATTGGCGAGCACAGGCATGATAGTGTATTGCTTGGTTGGGCCGCTGATACACCTGATCCGGATAACTTTTTTAGCCCTCTTTTAAGTTGCACTGCAACCTTTACCGGTAAAAATCCTGCTAACTGGTGCAATCCGCAATTTGATTTATTACTTACAAAAGCGCTCGATACGACTGATTTAAACATGCGAAAAAAATACTACGATGATGCACAAAGCTTAATTGTTGACGAGTTGCCATTGCTGCCTATTGCACATGGCTTACGTTTTCAAGCCAGTAGCGCAGACGTTGAAGGTATAACGCTTGGCCCATTTGGTGCAATTTCACTAGCTAATGCGAGGAAAAAATAATGATCTTAGATTATATTTTACGTCGTTTAGGTTTATTGCTTTTTATGACCCTAATGCTGAGTGTTTTTACATTTTCAATTAGTTATTTGTTCCCAGGCGATCCATTAAGTAATTTAAGTGGTGTACCAAGTAGTAACTTTGCTCAACACAGTGAGCTTGAAGATAAATATTTATATAACAGTAACTATTTTGTGCAATATATAGCCTTTTTAGGACGAATATTCCAAGGCGATTGGGGGCTTTCTTTTGCATCAGGTGACAATGTATTTAGCCATATTGTTGATTTATTACCCGCTACACTGGAACTAAGTGTTTATGCATTAATTGTATCGATTGTCGTTGGCGTACCCGCTGGCATTTTAGGTTCTGCGTACTATAAACGTTGGCCTGATAAACTTATAAATTCAACCACTATGGTTGGTTATTCCATGCCCGTATTTTGGTTAGCACTATTGCTTATTATGGTTTTTTCTCTCAAACTGGGCTGGTTTCCGATGTCGGGAAGAATGGGGTTACTTTATGAGATCCCCGCCAATACAGGCTTTATTTTAATTGATATTGCATTAGCTGGATTTCCATATAAAGGAATGGCATTTTTAGACGCCCTGCGCCATTTAACACTACCCACAATTGTGCTCGCCATGTATCCGACCACTGTATTAGTGCGTTTTACTCGTGAGTCTATGCTTAAAGTTATGGACCAAAGTTTTATTAAAACCGCAAGGGCTAAAGGCCTTAACCGCAGACAACTTATAATTCATCATGCACTGCGTAATGCGCTATTACCGGTAATTAAACAAATTGGTTTGCAATTTAGTACGCTAATAACGCTTGCGATGATTACTGAAGTTATTTTTTCGTGGCCCGGCATTGGCCGCTGGCTTATCGATAGTATTTATCAACGCGATTATCCAGCTATACAAGGCGGCTTAATGGCAGTGTCACTATTTGTTATATTAGCCACTATTATTGCAGAGCTTACTTATACGCTATTCGATCCACTCTCGCGGAATCAAGCCCATGGCAAAGTTTAATATATTTTCTGAAGAGTCGAATAAATCGCCACTTGCACGATTTTGGCGTAAATTTAAAAATAATCACCCTGCGTTAGTTGGCTTGTGGATATTTGTAGCATTTGCTTTACTTGCCGCAAGTGCTCCACTTTTAGCACCGTACGGTGTTAACCAACAGCATAGTGATGCATTACTTATTCCGCCTTCGTGGCGGGAAATGGGTGATGTACGCTTTATTTTAGGTACTGATGACTTAGGCCGCGATGTACTTTCGCGTTTAATGAATGGTGCAACTTACACATTTGGCCTCTCTGTTGTCGCCGCGCTTATTACAACTATTATTGGTGTATTAGTAGGTACATTTGCAGGTATCAGCCGAGGTATTCGCTCAAGTTTTTTAAATCACTTACTTGATATAACGCTCTCTATACCTTCTTTGTTACTGGCTATTATTATCATAGCAATTTTAGGCCCAGGCTTAATGAACACGGTATGGGCAATTATTTTAGCGCTATTACCACAATTTATTCATTCAATCAGAAACCTAATTGTTGATGAACTAAACAAAGATTATATTACCGCGTTTAGGCTCGATGGTGCGTCTAACTGGCATATTATATCACGCGGTATCTTTCCTAATATTTATGAGCACATTGTAGTTATATTTACGATGGCGCTCTCCACTGCAATTTTAGATATTTCTGCATTAGGTTTTTTAAAGCTTGGTGCTCAGCCACCTACCACTGAATGGGGAGCTATTTTAGCCGAAAATTTAGGGCTAATTTATTTGGCACCATGGACTGTTGCGCTGCCAGGCGTACTGTTATTTTTAGCTGTGTTATCGACTAATTTAGTAGGCGATGGCCTGCGACAAGTGTTAAAAGCACGTAAGGCTGATTAAATGCAATTACTTGATGTTCGAAATTTAACCATTGAGCTGCGTACCTCAGAAACGATAATTAGAGCCGTTGACAAGGTAAGCTTTAGCTTAAAAGAAGGCGAAGTACATGCCCTTGTAGGTGAGTCTGGTTCTGGTAAAAGCTTAATTGCAAAAGCAATTGTGGGTGTACTAAACGAACGCTGGAATATTACTGCCGACCGTATGCATTGGCGTGGTGTTGATTTAATGCGCTTAACACCCGAGCAACGCCGTAAAACGGTAAGCCAAGATATTGCCATGATCTATCAAGACCCTAGCCGTTGTCTTGACCCTACAGCAAAAATGTTTGATCAAATAGCCGAAACCTTGCCTGAAAACCCAACAAAGGGGTTTTTCTTAAAACGTAACCGCGAGCGAAAAGACAGAGTAAAAGCGCTTATTCATAAAGTGGGCATTAAAAATCATGAAGCCGTGCTGGATAGCTATCCACATGAGCTCTCAGAAGGCGTATGTCAAAAAGTAATGATTGCAATGGCCATAGCCCGCACACCAAAGCTTTTAATCGCTGATGAGCCCACTACGGCACTAGAAAGTACCACTCGCGCACAGGTATTTAGGTTGTTGAAAAGTTTAAACCAGCTAAAAAACATGTCGATTTTGATGATTTCTCACGAATTAGAAGAAATTGCACATTGGTCACATGGGATCCATGTTTTATATTGCGGGCAAATGGTTGAAGCTGGCCCAACTCACAAAATTTTTAGTCAGCCTCGCCACCCTTATACACAAGCTTTATTAAAAAGCCTACCTGATTACGAACAAGGCCTAGCTCATAAAGAGCCTTTTTACGCATTAAAAGGCACCATACCTACATTACAGCATTTACCGATAGGTTGCCGATTAGGGCCACGCTGCCCACAGGCTCAAAAAGCCTGCGTAGTTACACCTAAGCTTACAAAGCACAACGGGCACAGCTACGCATGTCATTTCCCGCTGATTAAGGATATGAGATAATGCAACCAGTATTGAAAGTACAAGCTTTGTCTAAAACATTTAATATTCGTGCAGGCTTATTTAGTCGTAAAAAATTTGCGGTACTTAAAAATATTTCATTTTGCATTGGCAAAGGTGAAACTATTGCTGTTATAGGCGAAACGGGAGCGGGTAAAAGCACACTTGCCAAACTGCTTTCAGGCGCTGACAGCGCAGACTGCGGACAGATCTTATTAGAAGGCAATATTATTGAAGATAACGGTATTCGTGATAATCAGTGTCGCTATATTCGTATGATTTTTCAAGATTCAGCGGCCTCTCTTAATCCAGGTTTAACCATTGGTGATACGCTTGATGACTGCCTACAATACAATACTGACTTTGATAAAGCTGAACGGACTGAAAAAATTAGCGCTACGCTGTCAAAAGTTGGATTATTAGTCGATCACCAACATTACTATCCACACATGTTTAGTGTGGGGCAATTACAGCGTGTAGCACTTGCTCGTGCGTTAATTTTAGATCCAAAGGTTGTTGTACTTGATGAGGCACTATCATCACTAGACCCTTCTGTTCGTGCACAAATAGTTAATCTACTTCTCAAATTACAACAAGAAACAGGCCTGACATATGTGATGATCACTCATCATTTAAGCTTAGTTCGTCATATTAGCGACCAAGTTCTTGTACTTGATAAGGGAGAAGTCGTTGAATATGGCGCCACTGAAGTTGTTTTCCAAACACCTCAATCGAAAATCACCCAACGTTTATTAAGCTGTTAAAACAGCATTTTTTTCGTATCTAACCTGAACTCTGGTTAAGAGATTTACTATCATATTGAATCATGGTGATATTTAAATTTAATTTCTCTAGCCAGAAATTTCCAGTGAAAACAAGGCGAATTTACGCGTCAATAGCTGCTCGAGATAGATTTACTATCCAGCGTTCAGGTTATCTATTCTGCTTTGTAATATAACCTCGTTTATTAAGGTCTCTTGTTAAATACACTGCATTTAACAGTTATACCAATTCGCTTAATTAAGTGATCTATTTTGAAGTAAGAAAATCGTGTCGATAACAAAGCAAAAATTTCGTTATTTAGTTGTTCTATATCAGAAATTTTTAACGCTGTTAACGCCAGATTTAATCCCTCAAACTGATTAAGTATTATTGCGGATTGGTATTAATACTACAAAGAGGATTTATGTTAAAAAAGACACTACTCGCTAGCATTTCATCGCTATTACTTTTATCAACAACGGTTATCGCCGATGTAGCACCTAATTCAAATGTTAAAAACTGGGTTGGCGGAGTTGACCACTTAGGATTAACCGTGTCAGACCTTGATTCGTCTAAAGTTTTTTTACTGACGTACTTGGTTTTAAAGTGCTCGGGAGTAACCCAAGTTACCCAGCTTACTTTTTATCAAACGATAAAATAACGATTACGTTGTGGCGTGTTAAAAATGATGAAAAACGTGTGGAGTTTAATCGAGCAGAAAATGTGGGGTTACACCACTTAGCACTCAGTGTTGAGAGTATTGAAAAGTTAGCGCAGCTACACGATCATTTAAAAACGCAAAATAATATTAAAATAGAGTTTGCACCCGAAAATCTAGGTAAAGGTCCAACAAAACACATGATGATTAGAGAGCCTAGCGGTAATCGCATAGAGTTTATTGCAAGAGGCAAATAATACCAACTATATTGAAGACAATAAAAAAGGCGCTTTAAAAGCGCCTTTTTTTATGAGCTAAATTAATTACTCAACGGGTTGTGCAACCGTTGGTAAGTTAAGCTCAGCATTCGCTTTTAACGCTTCAATAAATACCATGTAGTTTTTATTAGCTTGCGCCATAGTGATACTTTGCTTTGCTTGTGGGTCAATATTAGCTGTAACTTGTGCATCTGTTACCGACTTAAGTGCAACAATTGCAGCATCACCATTATTTAAATCAACTACTTCAAACACTGCAGAACCTGCAGGATGAGCCATTTTAAATGCTTTAGTTACAATTGCTGGCGAAACAGTATAGCTTTGACGTGTTAATTGCGCTTCTTGGCGAAGTGTTAAGCTTTGCTCATTGGCTACATCACTTAAACTCTTACCTGCTTTTACTTCTGCAAATAAGCTACGTGCTTTATCTTTAGCAAGCTCAGATGATTTTTCATTAACTAAACGTGCTTTAATTTGCTCGCTTACTTCACTTAGTGGCTTAGTGGCAGCTGGTTTGTGTTCATTTACACGAACAATAATCGCATGCTCATCGCCAAGCTCAATAACTTCAGAGTTAACTTTATCTTCCAGTAAATCAACTGACGATAACGCAGCAATTACAGATGGCGTATTTAACGGCTCTGGTAATGCGTTAATTGCTAAAAGCGGCGTTGATTTAATCTCTACCTCTGCAACTTCGGCAGCATCGTCTAAGCGATCTGAAATTTCAAATGCTAGTGCACCCATTTCAGTTTGCTTTTCGTAAAAGGCATCTATTTTTTCAGCTTGTTCAAGCTCCGCACGTAAATCAGCTTTAACATCATCATATGCTTTAACTTGTTGCGGCTGAATATCAGTAAGTTTAATTATGTGGTAACCAAACTCTGATGCTACAACCTCTGAAAAGTCACCTTTATTTTTAAGCGCAAATGTCGCGTCTTCAAATGCAGGGTCCATTACATCGCGTTCAATCCACTCAAGATCGCCGCCCATTTCACCACTAACAATATCATCAGATGATGACTCTGCTAATTCAGCAAAATCTGCACCTTGCTCTAATTGTGCGTGCAGTGCATTGGCTTTTTCTTTTGCTGCATCATCGTCTTCGCTGTTATCGATTAAGATATGTGAAACACGGCGTTTTTCTGGCTCAACGTATTGTGCCTTATTTTGATCGTAATACGCTTTAACATCATCTTCAGTAACTGACTCAACCGTAATATCTGTGGCTTTAAGCTCAATATAATTAACTGAGATAAGTTCTGGCGATAAAAACTGTGATGCATTTAGCTCGTAGTAATCAGATACTTCTTGCTCTGATACTTCAACACTTGCTGCTAGCGCTTCTTTGTTTACAACTAAGTAATCAATGCTGCGCGTTTGCTGCTGTAGAGAAATAGCGCTTTTAAGCTCGTTCTCAAGAGCAAAGTCAGTACCGGCTACGGCAGTAACAAGTTGACTGCGCGTCATATCTTTACGAAGGTATTCACGAAATGCATCTGGTTGAAAATTCATTTGACGAATAACTTGTAGGTAACGGTCGTTATTAAACTGCTCACCTACTTGAAAATACGGTAATTCTAAGATTGTTTTACGTACACTTTCGTCGCTTACGCGAAGGCCTAAATCAGCCGCTAGCTGTGATTGCAATTCTTGTTGTACTAAGCGGTCAACTACACCTTGACGTATTTGTGCCATGTAATTTGGATCTGCAGAAATTTGTGCAAAATATTCACCAAATTGTTGTTCTAATCGACTACGCTCATTTTGGAACGCACGATTAAATTCAGTTTGGCTAATTTTAATTCCATTTACTTCAGCAACAGGTTGTTCCGTGGTTTGACCTAGGTAACTACCAATCCCAGCTAAAGCAAAAGATAAAATCACCGCGCCTAAAATTATTTTGGCTACAGGTCCTTGTGAACCTTCTCTGATTTTCTCAAGCATTTGTTTATCTCTTTTTGATCAAGGTTTTTACCTTGTCACATAAAAAAAGCGTATCTTACCAGATACGCTTTTTCACTTGAAGTAATTGGCGGTAAAGTTACTTAATTCATCATTTAGATTGATTAAGTAAATTTACATTCGCCATAACTAAACTGTATGAAAACAGTGATTAGTTTACTGCGTCTTTAAGCGCTTTACCGGCTTTAAAAGCAGGAATATTTGCAGCAGCAATTTGAATAGCTTCACCAGTTTGCGGGTTACGACCTGCACGTGCAGCACGCTCACGTACTGAGAAAGTACCAAAGCCAACAAGTGCAACTGAGTCACCATCTTTTAGCGCACCAGATACAGATTCGATGAATGAATCTAGAGCACGACCTGCAGCCGCTTTAGAAATGTCAGCATCAGCTGCGATTTGATCGATCAATTGAGATTTATTCACAATATCATCCTCTTTCATTGTTATTATCAAGAGCGATGGTTTTTTAAACTAACATCACTTTTTTGAAAATTTTAGAGCAAACTAATTATGCTCACATGATTATATTTTTCTTAAGCCTAGGCCCCGTAAGGGCTAGGCTTGAAAACCAGTGCTTAACTTATCATATCGTTTAGATTTGAAAAGCCCTAAAAAGCACTTTTTTCGGTTTTTTACTGTTTTTTTGGTGTTTCGACTGAAAAACTCTCAACCGGATGCACTAAAGCCAGTTTTAAAACTTCGTCAATCCATGTAACTGGGTGAATATCTAAGCCCGCCAGCACATTGTCTGGGATCTCTTTTAAATCACGTTCATTAATTTTTGGAATGATGACTGTTTTAATCCCACCACGATGCGCCGCGAGTAATTTTTCTTTTAAACCACCAATTGGTAATACTTCACCACGTAGTGTAATTTCGCCGGTCATTGCAACATCCGCACGTACAGGGTTACCCGTTAAACTAGACACTAAACCAGTCACCATAGCAGCACCTGCGCTCGGACCATCTTTAGGTGTTGCACCTTCAGGCACATGCACGTGAATATCACGTTTTTCGTAAAAGTCGCTATTAATACGAAATGTATCTGCACGATTACGCACGACCGTCATGGCCGCCTGAATCGACTCTTGCATTACATCGCCCAGTGAACCTGTATAAGTAAGCTTACCTTTACCTGGTACCGCTGCGCATTCAATAGTAAGTAAGTCACCGCCTACTTCAGTCCACGCAAGACCAGTTACTTGGCCAATACGATCGCCATCTTCCGCTTTACCGTAATCGAAACGCTGTACACCTAAAAAGTCTTCTAGATTATCTTGATTGATAGTCACGGTTTTAGTGTCTTTTTCAATTAAGATATTTTTAACCGCTTTACGACATAGTTTTGAAATTTCACGCTCAAGATTACGTACACCCGCTTCACGTGTGTAGTAGCGAATAATGCCAATAATTGCACTATCAGCAATCTCAATCTCATGCTCTTTCAGGCCATTACGTTTCACTTGTTTAGTAATTAAGTGCTCTTTTGCGATGTTTAGTTTTTCATCTTCGGTGTAACCCGATAAACGAATAACTTCCATACGGTCCAGTAATGGACCAGGAATGTTAAAGCTGTTTGATGTCGCTACAAACATAACGTCAGATAAATCGTAATCTACTTCAAGGTAATGATCGGCAAAATGGCTGTTTTGTTCAGGATCAAGCACTTCTAATAGCGCTGATGCTGGGTCGCCACGCATGTCTGATGACATTTTATCGATTTCATCTAGCAAGAATAATGGATTTTTAACACCCACTTTAGTCATGTTTTGAATTAACTTACCTGGCATTGAACCAATATAAGTACGGCGATGGCCACGAATTTCAGCTTCATCACGCACACCGCCTAGCGCCATACGGATATATTTACGACCTGTAGAGCGTGCGATAGATTGCCCAAGTGATGTTTTACCCACACCCGGAGGGCCAACTAAACATAAGATTGGACCTTTTAGTTTATTAGTTCGCTGTTGCACCGCAAGGTACTCCAGAATGCGTTCTTTAACTTTATCAAGGCCATGGTGATCACTATCAAGAATTTTTTGCGCGCCTGCTAAGTCTTTTTTAACTTTAGAGCGCTTTTTCCACGGCACATTAATTAATGTATCTATGTATGAACGCACTACGGTCGCTTCTGCTGACATTGGCGACATCATTTTAAGTTTATTAAGCTCTGTGGTCGCTTTATCTTGTGCTTCTGCTGGCATACCAGACTCTTCAATGCGCTTTTTAAGTGCTTCAAATTCATCCGGTACATCATCAAGCTCACCCAGCTCTTTTTGGATGGCTTTCATTTGCTCATTTAGATAATACTCACGCTGAGATTTTTCCATCTGCTTTTTAACGCGAGTACGAATCTTTTTCTCAACTTGCAGTAAGTCTATCTCGCCTTCCATAAGCGCCATTAAATATTCAAGACGCTCTGTAACGCTTGAAATTTCTAGCACTTTTTGCTTTTCAGGTACCTTTAATGGCATATGAGCAGCCATTGTATCGGCTAGCCGCGCAGGATCATCAATACCTGAAACTGACGTTAGTACTTCTGGTGGGATTTTTTTATTTAGCTTTACATAGCCTTCAAATTGGCTAATTGCGCTGCGAATAAATACATCTTGCTCTTGCTCATCAATTAAGTCAGATTCAATAAATTGAGCATTAGCAACAAAAAAGTCTTCGCTATCAACGAAGTCTTCAATTTGTGCACGTTGCGTCCCTTCTACTAAAACTTTAACGGTGCCGTCTGGTAACTTTAATAACTGAAGTACAGTAGCAATAGTACCAATACGATAAATATCATCTTGTTCTGGCTCATCTACAGTTGCATCTTTTTGTGCAACTAAGAAAATTTGTTTATCTTTGTCCATTGCCGCTTCAAGGCATTTTATTGATTTTTCACGGCCTACAAAAAGCGGGATCACCATGTGTGGATACACCACAACATCGCGCAGTGCTAGCACTGGGATTTCGACTCGGTCGGTTCTCTCAAGCGTCATTATAATTTCTCATCGCACTTCATTTATTTTAAAGATTACTCAAGTATATGGGGATAACCTAATTAAAGTTCAACAATTTTCCCATACTCGATTAAATTAATTATAAAAAAAGGAGCCTAAGGCTCCTTTTTTCATTCAAATAGCTTAAAAACTATTCTGATGCAGCTTTATCTTGTTTATTATTTTCATAAATCAAGATTGGGTCAGATTCACCTTTAATAACGGTTTCATCAATAACCACTTTACTTACATCATCCATTGAAGGAAGCTCGTACATTGTATCAAGCAATACACCTTCAACGATTGAACGAAGACCACGCGCACCTGTTTTACGCTCCATTGCTTTGTGGGCAATTGCAGCTAAGGCATCATCGCGGAACTCAAGTTCAACGTCTTCCATGCCAAACAACACTGAAAACTGTTTAGTAATCGCGTTTTTAGGCTCACTCAAGATTTGTACAAGTGCTGCTTCATCAAGCTCAGTTAACGTTGCAACTACTGGCAAACGGCCTATAAATTCAGGGATTAAGCCGTATTTAACTAAATCTTCTGGTTCTACGTCTTTAAATGTTTCACTTAAAGAACGACTCGCCGCAGATTCTTTTACGCTAACGCCAAAACCGATACCGGTATTTTTATGACTACGTTGTTCAATTACTTTATCTAAACCTGAAAACGCACCACCACAAATAAATAAGATTTTAGATGTATCTACTTGTAAAAACTCTTGCTGTGGATGTTTACGACCACCTTGCGGTGGAACTGAAGCAATTGTACCTTCGATCAGTTTAAGTAGCGCCTGTTGAACGCCCTCACCCGATACGTCACGCGTAATTGATGGGTTATCTGATTTACGAGAAATCTTGTCAATTTCATCGATGTATACAATACCACGTTGTGCTTTTTCAACATCGTAATCGCACTTTTGTAAAAGCTTTTGAATGATGTTTTCAACATCTTCACCTACATAACCCGCTTCGGTTAATGTAGTGGCATCGGCCATAGTAAACGGCACATCAAGTAGACGCGCTAACGTTTCTGCAAGTAATGTTTTACCACTACCAGTTGGACCGATAAGCAAAATATTACTTTTACTTAATTCAATATCTTGCTTAGTCGATTGATTGCGCAGTCGTTTATAGTGGTTATAAACCGCAACAGACAATACTTTTTTAGCATGATCTTGACCAATAACATAATCGTCTAAGTGTTTACGAATTTCTTTTGGTACAGGTAGTTTATCAGACGTGTCATGCTTAGGAGCAATGTCTTTAATTTCTTCCCTGATAATATCGTTACACAACTCTACACATTCATCACAAACGTATACTGATGGGCCTGCAATTAATTTACGTACTTCATGCTGGCTTTTGCCGCAAAAAGAGCAGTATAACAATTTATTACTTTTGTCGCCGTCTGTAGGAGTGTCAGACATTCAGCTACCTCATTTTATTACGTTGGCCACCAAAACTGTTGGTGGCTATTTCAATACGCTTTAACTATACCAAAATTTATTGGTTTTCGCATAGTAACTCTAAGTGGTAAGCAGATAACCTGCTCACCAAGCGCTTACTTTTTATCGCGATTTGTAAACACTGAATCAACCAAGCCGTAATCTACAGCCTGCGAAGCACTCATAAAGTTATCACGATCAGTATCTTTGGAAATCACATCTAACGGTTGGCCTGTATGCTCAGCCATTAAGCGATTTAGTTTGTCTTTGATAGACAGAATTTCTTTCGCATGAATTTCAAAGTCAGATGCTTGACCTTGGAAACCACCTAATGGTTGGTGAATCATCACGCGTGAGTTAGGTAGGCAAAAACGCTTACCTTTAGCACCAGCAGTAAGTAAAAAAGCACCCATGCTTGCAGCCTGACCTACACATATTGTACTTACATCAGGTTTGATGAAGTTCATAGTGTCATATATAGCCATACCTGCAGTTACTGAGCCACCTGGTGAGTTGATGTATAAAAAGATATCTTTATCAGGGTTTTCTGATTCTAAAAATAGCATTTGCGCTAAAATCAGATTTGCCATGTTGTCTTCAACTTGACCTGTTAAAAAGATAATACGCTCTTTTAATAATCTCGAATAAATATCATACGAGCGCTCGCCTTTAGGTGTTTGTTCAACAACCATAGGGACCAATGCATTTAGGGGATCTGTAATACCAGTATTCATACTTATTTAATTCCTTATGCGCTTATACTTATCCTTACTATAAGAAAAGCATAATTATCGTTTTTCGCAAATTAAAGGCCAAAAACTAAAATGGCCCGGGCACGCTGTATAAACAGAGTAGCACGAGCCATTTAATCGTTAGCGAGAGCTTAAGTCAATGACTTATTAAGCACCTTGCTGTGGATTCATGATGTCATCAAATGCTTTTTCAACGTCAGTTACAACTGCTTTAGCTAAAATAGCTTCAACAGCTTGCTCTTCCATTGCTACATTACGCATTTGCTGCATAAGTTGATCATTTGCTTTGTAGTATTCTACTACTTCAGTTGGATCTTCGTATGCAGAAGCAACTGTTGCGATTAATGCTTCAACTTTAGCATCATCAACTTTAATCTCGTTAGCTTTGATCACTTCACCTAATAAAAGGCCAGTTTTAACACGTGTTACAGCTTGCTCATGGAACAATTCAGCTGGAAGCTCAGGCATATTTTTAGCATCACCACCAAAACGTTGAGCCGCTTGCTGACGTAGTGCATCAACTTCTTGATCAACAAGCGCTTTAGGCACTTCAATTTCGTTGTTAGCTAAAAGACCTTTGATTGCTTGGTCTTTAACACTTGCTTTAACCGCTTGGTCTAGCTCACGTGTCATGTTCTTTTTAACTTCTTCTTTAAGCGCGTCTACGCCGCCTTCGGTAACACCGAATTTAGTTGCAAACTCTTCGCTTAATTCTGGTAATTCTTGCGCTTCAACTTTTTTCACTGTGATAGTGAATTGAGCCGCTTTACCTTTTAAGTTTTCAGCGTGGTAGTCATCAGGGAACGTTACATCAGCAACTACTTCTTCGCCTGCTTTTTTACCTACGATGTTATCTTCAAAACCTGGGATCATACGACCTTGACCAAGTTCTAATGGGAAGTCTTCAGCTTTGCCGCCTTCAAATACTTCACCGTCGATAGTACCTACGAAATCAACTGTTACACGGTCGTTTTCGCCAGCGGCTGCATCAACATCAGCCCACGCTGCATGTTGCTTACGAAGTGTTTCTAGCATGTTAGCTAAATCTTCGTCAGTTACTGTTACCGCTGGTTTCTCAACAGTAATCTTATCTAAACCTTGAACTTCAACTTCAGGGTAAACTTCAAACGTTGCTGAAAACTCTAAATCTTTACCTGCTTCAAGTGATTTAGGAGCGAATGTAGGCGCGCCAGCTGGATTGATTTTTTCAGAAACGATTGCTTCGTAAAAATTACGTTGCATTACTTCGCCAGCAACTTCTTGACGAACTGCAGGGCCAAAACGCTTATTAATTACAGATACTGGAACTTTACCAGCACGGAAACCATCTATACGCTGTGTTTTTGACAGTTGTTGTAGGCGTTTTTTTACTTCGGTCTCAACGTTCTCTGAAGGAACGGTGATAATTATACGGCGCTCAAGGCCTTGGGTCGTCTCAACAGAAACTTGCATGATTTACCTCAATATTCAATTTTGGCGATTGTTCGCCTTCCTTACAAACAAAGTGATCTGCATGAGTCTTGATAAAGTTTAAGCGGTTTTTCACACTTAAAAGCATCCGTCGCTACCATGAGATACCATTGCTGCTTTGCCCTTCGGGCACTATGTTAAACAATAGACGCGGCATTATAACCTAATATTTATGATAGTCGAGTATAGGGCGCAATTATTTGGACTAGATATGGGACTATAGAAGCTAACTGAATAAAAAACAGACTAACTAAGCGTTAGATGAAATGAAATACAAATTATTTAATATAATTATAGGTTAACGTGTATTGATTTATAATATTAGAGGATTTTATTTACTAATCTTACTAGATAAGAAATGGTCGGCGATGCAGGATTTGAACCTGCGACCCCTTGGACCCAAACCAAGTGCGCTACCAAACTGCGCTAATCGCCGACATTGAAGAATTAACTTCTTTTTCATACTGAACACTTAAACTGAGAGCTTAAGACCATTTTAAGAAATGGTCGGCGATGCAGGATTTGAACCTGCGACCCCTTGGACCCAAACCAAGTGCGCTACCAAACTGCGCTAATCGCCGATATTCGTTGTAAATGGGGTGACTGATGGGGCTCGAACCCACGACAACCGGAATCACAATCCGGGGCTCTACCAACTGAGCTACAATCACCGCTATATTTACATGTTTTCAAATGGTGCACCCAGAAGGATTCGAACCTTCGACCCACGCCTTAGAAGGGCGTTGCTCTATCCAGCTGAGCTATGGGCGCATCGAAAACTTCGTAGTTTACCAATAAGCTATTCGATTATAATAAATTATAAAAAAATGGTCGGCGATGCAGGATTTGAACCTGCGACCCCTTGGACCCAAACCAAGTGCGCTACCAAACTGCGCTAATCGCCGATACTTACTATTGTTTGCGAGTGACCTCGTTGACAACGGGGTGCATAATAGTGATTTGACGGGGTTAGGTCAAACGTTTTTTTTATTAAATCAATCAAGTGTTCATTTTTAGTCCACAATGGTTAAATATTATAATAGAAGACTGAATTTTAAACTATTTAACCACTCAAGTACTATATAACTTAAAAGCAACTTGGCGCTGCAATGCTTTTCTGCGAAAATAGTAGGCACATTATAAAACGAGTTAAATAAAGACTGTATTTTCTTTATTAGCATTTTTACCCCTATTTTATTATGCATTCGTTTTTAGAGTATCGGTATCTAGTTAATTAACCCCAATTAAAGGTCACCCATGACGGCAAACATCATTGATGGTAAGGCAATCGCAAAACAAGTACGTAGCGCTGTAGCAGAACGCGTAAGTGAGCGTGTAGCAAATGGTTTACGTGCACCAGGACTTGCAGTAGTACTTGTAGGACTTGATCCAGCAAGCCAAGTTTACGTTGGTTCAAAACGTAAAGCCTGTGAAGAAGTAGGTTTTATTTCTAAATCATTTGATTTACCTGCGGACACACAAGAGCAAACTCTTTTAGATTTAATTGACGAGCTAAATAATGATGCCGAAGTTGATGGAATTTTAGTGCAGTTACCACTGCCCAAAGGTCTTGATGCTGAAAAGATTTTAGAACGTATTACCCCGCATAAAGATGTTGATGGATTTCATCCATATAACATTGGCCGATTAGCACAACGTATGCCTGCTCTTCGCCCATGTACGCCAAAAGGTATTATTACATTACTTGATTCTACGGGCGTACGTTATAAAGGTATGCATGCAGTTGTCGTTGGCGCATCAAATATTGTGGGTCGTCCAATGTCGTTAGAGCTTTTATTAGCCGGTTGTACAACTACAGTATGCCATAAGTTTACTCAAGACTTAGAAACGCATGTTCGCCGCGCTGACTTATTAGTTGTGGCTGTCGGTAAACCTGAATTTATACCTGGAGATTGGATAAAAGAAGGCGCTATAGTCATCGATGTAGGCATTAACCGTTTAGATACGGGTAAATTAGTCGGTGATGTTCAATACAGTGTGGCTGAACAAAAAGCGCATTTTATTACACCTGTACCAGGTGGCGTTGGCCCGATGACGGTCGCAAGCTTAATTGAAAACACACTTGAAGCGTGTGAGAAATATCACAGCTAAGCTGTTAAAAAATCAAAAAAGGGTTGCCATTTGGCAACCCTTTTTTAGTTGAACGTGAATTACTTTAAACGCTTACGCTTTACGCCACGTTGTTTTACCGGCTGAATCTTCAAGTATTACACCTAACGCATTAAGTGCATCACGAGCTTCATCAGCAGCAGCCCAATCTTTACTAGTACGCGCTTCATTACGTTTTACAATTAATGCTTCAATTGTCGCCACTTCGTCATCATCTTGCCCGCCTTGTAAAAAGGCTTCCGGTGCTTGTTGAGCAACACCCAAAACGTTACCAATACTGCGTAATATAAACGCAAGTTGCCCAGCTTGAACTACGTCACTTTCTTTTACGCGGTTTAACTCTTTAGCAAGTTCGAACAACACAGGTAATGCTTCTGGTGTATTAAAGTCGTCATCCATCGCTTTTCTAAATTTAGCAACAAACTCATTACCTTCTAAATCGCACTCTACCGGTTCGACATCACGAAGCGCTGTATAAATACGTTCAAGTGATGAACGCGCTTGGTCTAAATTTTCTTGCGAGTAATTTAATTGGCTACGGTAATGACCTGAAATTAAAAAGTAACGAACAGATTCAGCATCGTATGCTTTTAAAACTTCACGCACTGTAAAGAAATTATCTAACGACTTAGACATTTTTTCTTTATTTACTTGTACCATGCCAGTATGTATCCATGTATTTACATACTTGCCGTTGTTTGCACAGCACGACTGGGCAATTTCGTTTTCATGATGTGGAAACTGTAAATCAGACCCCCCACCGTGAATATCAAAATGCTCACCTAAATGCTTTGAGCTCATTGCCGAACATTCAATATGCCAACCAGGACGCCCTTCTCCCCACGGTGATGACCATGATGGTTCACCTGCTTTTGCTTTTTTCCATAACACAAAATCAAGTGGATCGTCTTTATCTTGCGCCACTTCAACGCGAGAACCTGATTGCAACATTGTTAAATCTTGCTGAGAAAGCGCGCCATATTGCTCAAACGTTGATACATCAAACAATACATCGCCATCAGCTGCGACATAGGCATGGCCTTTTTCAATCAAGCGCTTAACCATAACGATAATTTCATCCATATGGCTTGTAACTGTTGGTTCAATATCTGGGCGTAGCATATTTAGGCTATCAAAATCTTCATGCATCGCTTTAGTCATGCGAACAGTTAAGTCGTTTATTGACTCACCATTTTCGTTCGCACGTTTAATTATTTTATCGTCGATATCTGTAATGTTACGAACATATTTTAAATCGTAACCAATATGACGTAAGTAGCGCACAATAACGTCAAAACCAACAAAAGTACGCGCGTGTCCAATATGGCAGTAATCATAAATGGTGATACCACACACATACATGTCGATTTTTCCTTCGACCATCGGTTTAAATTGCTCTTTTTGTCGCGTGAGTGTGTTGTATATATTTACCATTTACTTTGAGTCCTTGACTATTTACTTGAACAGTTATGTTACCACTTGAAAGCCCCTGCTCTAGCGCTTTATAACAAACCAAACATCTACTTTGTTAATCTTAGCCAACTACGATAAAATAGCGCCAATATTTAAACCGGATATAGGAAAACACATGGTTGTTCTACACACTAATTTTGGTGACATCACCATTAAAATGTTTGAGCAAGAAGCTCCAAACACAGTTAAAAACTTTTTAGAGTATGCAAATGCTGATTTTTTCAACGGCACTATCTTTCATCGTGTAATCGATGGTTTTATGGTTCAAGGCGGTGGTTTTGTTCCAGGTATGGAACAAAAAGAAGTAAACGATCCAATTCAGAATGAAGCTAATAACGGCCTGTCTAATAAAATAGGCACTTTAGCTATGGCACGTACACCTGATCCTCATTCAGCTACAGCACAGTTTTTCATTAACGTGAACAACAACGACTTTTTAAACCACAGCAGCGAAACATCGCAAGGTTGGGGTTATTGTGTTTTTGCTGAAGTTGTAGAGGGCATGGACGTAGTCAATAAGATTAAAGCAGTTGCAACAGGTAGTACTGGTTTTCACCAAGACGTACCTCTTGAAGATGTGATCATCGAAAGCGTTACTGTTAGCTAATAGTACGTTTACCCACGTAATGTGGAGTACCAGCGGGCATTTACGCAATGTGTATACGCCCGCTTTATTTATATCGAAAAGATTGATCTATGACTCACCAAACTTACTTTATTGCAGATTTACATCTAAGCGAAAACCGCCCCGACATTAGCGCTGCATTTTTTGACTTTTTAAATACACATATACTAAATAAAAATGTAGATGCACTTTATATTTTAGGTGATTTTTTTGAAGTTTGGGTCGGGGATGACTACATTACTGCACTGAGTGCCGATGTAGCAAAGCACCTTAAAGCAGTCAGTGATAGTGGCACTCCGGTGTATTTCATTCATGGCAATCGTGACTTCATTATGCGCAAGCAATATGCAGACATGGCCGGTATGACATTACTTGCTGAACAAACGGTCATTGATTTATATGGTACGCCAACAGTCATTTTACATGGCGACGAAATGTGCACTCAAGATACTGAGTATCAAAACTTTAGAAAAAAGAGCCGTGGTTGGTGGTGGCCAAAACTAATGCTTGCAATGCCGCTTTGGTATCGTAAAAAAATAGCGCGCAACGCCCGCGAAAAAAGTAAGTTAAGTCAAGCTGATAAACCTATCGAAATTTTAGACGTTGTCGATGACGCTGTACTTGCAACCTTTGCCAAACATAACGTTACTAATATGATTCATGGTCATACTCACCGCCCTAATGTTCATACATATAAAATTAATGAACAAACACTTACTCGCACAGTGCTAGGTGACTGGTATACCCAAGGTTCTTATTTAGTGGTCACCCCTAAATCACAAGAGTTAATCAACACGCCTTTCGCATAATTTCGAATTCTGACTACTCTTGTTCAGTAAAGTTTAATAAAAGTGAGGGGCTAAATGATAAAGCTGATAATTTTCATCCTAGTGACTGTTATTCCAACAAAGGCATTATGCGAGCAAACATGGCAAATTGTTACTGAGAACTTTCCCCCATACTTTAGTAATGACTTACCTAAAAACGGCTGGCTCTATGAGATAACCCGCGCGGCCCTTATAACACAAGGTATTAATAGTAAAATAGAATTTACCACATGGGATCGCGCTTTAAAATTATTAGAAAAAGAGAAAAACAGCTATTTTAGGCGCTTTTTATTCTGCAAAGCGGAATGAGGTTTTTTATTATTCTCGTCCACTTGCACGTGCCCACACTGGAATTTTTAAACGAAAAGAAAGTACAATTAATTTTGATGGCACCACTCAATCATTAGTACCTTATAGTATTGGTAAAGAAGATAGCGCTTTTATAAGCCAAGAATTCACTAGAAACACCGAATTGGCAATCACGTCCACTAAAAGCCTCCCTACTAGCTTATACTTACTGCAACAAGGGCGTATTGATCTGGTCGCAGGCACTAAAGAGGTTGGCAAGTATTGGCTTGAGTACAGTACAGAAGTTAATTTAGATAAGAATAAAATTGAGTACTTGTTACCCGATCTTGCTACTCACAAGTTATATTTAGTTATTTCTCAATCAAACTATAGAGCTAAAGAATATTTACAAAAGTTTAATAGGGGGATTGATGCAATAGTAGAAAACGGAAGTATTGCTGATATTATGAAAAAACATAATTTCAGCAATGAAAAAATTACTGAATACATTAATTTTTTAAAAGAAAATTAACTAGTTTGACACTGTAGGTACGCCACTATGAAACTTAAAGTCAGTGTCAGTTGTAGAAATTAGTTCTTTTTCTTTTTCACCAAAAAAGTTCACGCGTTCGGTAATATCAAAATCAGCTATTTCTTGCGCTAAAGTTAAATAATCTTGGTAATGACGCGCTTCTGAGCGTAATAACGAAATATAAAAATCACCCAAACGTTTATCAACATGTGGCGCAAGCTTTGCAAAACGCTCACACGAACGTGCCTCAATATAAGCGCCTACTATTAGCTTATCGACTAATGCATCAGGCTCGAATGTTTTAACATGACGAAGCATACCTTTTGCATAACGACACGGTGTAATGCTTTGATACTCTACACCGTACTCGTCCATAATTTCGAGCACTTGATAAAAGTGATGCAGCTCTTCTTTTATTAATAAAACCATTTTATCGATTAGGCCTTGCCCGTATTGTGAGCTAGATTTAGGTATTATTGATTTAGTGAGTTTATTTTTAGCCGCCAGATCGCGCCAGTTACCTTCACGCTTATAAATAAGTGCTTCAAATGGCTTTAGCCATTCAAGTAAGGCATCACTTCCCTCTTTATCAACAGCATATTTACGTATTAAAAACATCGCACTTTGAGCCGCTTTTAATTCACAAATTAAGTGATCTATTAAAATGACTGATAGGTTTTCTTTTTTAATTGCTTGCTCCACCCATTGCTCTGGGGTGGTACACAATAAAAAGTTATTAATCGGCTCTAAAAGTTGGCTGTGTGGCACGTTGACTGCTCATTACTAAATAAATTTGATAGACCATTATTTTAACACGAAATTTTGCTTGGGATAAATCAAAGCCCTAACTTGCGTAAAAGTGTTAATAGCGAGTTAACTTGACTTTGCAAAATAAGTGAACCATAACTGTACATAGACTGTATAAAAATAAACCAACCAAAACAATGATACGTTCCTTTATGGAGTAAATACTATGATACTAAACCATCTTTGGGGAATCTATGCTCATCCCCTAGAAGAGTGGCAAACAATCGATAACCGCCACGAAAGTTTAACCTACAGCTTGTCACATATTTTATTAATTGCTCTGTTCCCCTCAATAATGGGCTACTACTCGTCTGTTTATTTAGGATGGAGTATAGGCGCAGGTGATGCGGTATTTTTAACACACGATAGTGCACTGCTAATTGCAGGCGCGATGTATTTTGCTTTAATAGCGGGCGTATTCGCATTGGCGTATTTAGCCCATTGGATGGCGGTTACATTTGGCTCTAAGCCTACATTTACACAAACACTTGAACTTGCAGCATATACTGCAACTCCAGTGTTTATGTCGGCACTCGCCGCTTTTTGGCCTGTACTTTGGTTTGTAGTGTGTGTTGGAATTATTGCACTGGCTTACTCGGTTTATTTACTCTACACCGGCGTACCAATACTTATGCATATCCCAGAAGAGCGTGGCTTTATTTACGCCAGCTCGGTAGTAACGTGTGGATTAATATTACTGGTTATTATTTTAGCTGTAACAGCTATGCTTTGGACAAATGGGATTGTTAGCCCAATGTTTACTTAATAAAGTTTACCTAATAGAGAGTCGTGTTTGATAGAAATGTTCCCTTTCTTTCCTTCGCAAAAAAGGAGCTAATTAGCTCCTTTTTTTATGTGTAACGACTTTTTATTAACTAACTATTAATCAGCTTCGTTTTCGTCTTGGTTGTGTATTTCTAAACCTGAAGACATCGCACTTTCGCGGGTGCTTTTTGCAGAATCGTTACGTAGCTTATCAATACGATTTAAATAGTTTTGATCAATATCGCCTGTAATATATTGGCCATCAAATACTGACGTTTCAAACTTAGTAATTTCAGGGTTTTCTTGGCTAACCGCAGCAATTAAATCTTTTAACGATTGAAAGATTAAACCGTCAGAACCAATACTTGCATTAATATCTTCTACTTCACGTCCGTGAGCAATAAGCTCAGCTGCTGAAGGCATATCAATACCGTACACATTAGGGAAGCGTATTTCAGGCGCTGCTGATGCAAAGTAAACGTTTTTAGCGCCAGACTCTCGGGCCATTTCAACAATTTGTGCTGATGTTGTACCACGCACAATTGAGTCATCAACCAATAATACGTTTTTACCTTTAAACTCACGATCAATTGCATTTAGCTTTTGACGTACTGACTTTTTACGCATCTCTTGACCAGGCATGATAAACGTACGACCAATATAACGGTTTTTAACAAAGCCTTGGCGGTATGGTAAATCAAGCACACGTGCGATTTCCAGTGCTACATCACATGACGTTTCTGGGATTGGGATAACGACATCAATATCTTTGTCAGCCCATTCACGTGCAATTTTTTCGCCTAGTTTAGTCCCCATGTTTACGCGTGTTGCATACACAGACATACGGTCTATTGTTGAATCAGGACGTGCAAAATAAACGAATTCAAAAATACATGGCGAGTAAGATGCCTTATCAGCACAACTAAGCGAATGAAATTCACCTTCTTCTGTAACATATATAGCTTCGCCAGGCGCAACATCACGAATAAACTCAAAGCCATCAGGCTTTAACGCAACGCTCTCTGAGGCAAACATGTATTCCGTACCCTTTTCGGTTTCGCGTTTACCAAATACAAGTGGGCGAATACCATTGGGGTCGCGAAAAGCAACAATACCGTGACCGATGATCATAGCAATTGTTGCATAACCACCGCTTACTTTATTATTTACTTCGGTTACCGCAGTAAAAATATCTTCAGGGTCTAAATGCAACTTATCAGATTTGCTTAATTCATGTGCCATAACATTAAGTAAAATTTCAGAGTCTGATGTTGTATTAACATGACGACGTGCTTCTGAGAATAACTGCTCTTTTAAAGTTTCTGCATTAGTAAGGTTACCATTATGGGCAAGCGCTATACCAAACGGTGAGTTAACATAAAAAGGCTGTGCTTCAGATGAACTTGAAGATCCTGCGGTAGGATAACGCACATGGCCAAGACCAATTGTACCTTGTAGTCGTTTCATATGACGAGTGTGAAAGGCATCTTTCACTAAGCCATTTGCTTTGCGTAAGCTAAACGTATTATTCTCAATGGTAATGATACCCGCGGCATCTTGACCACGGTGCTGCAAAACAGTTAAGCCATCATAAATCGCCTGGTTAACAGGAGATGTTCCGACTATTCCAACGATACCACACATGTAATTTATCCTCGCCGATTAACGGTTTACTGAATTTAAAAAGCTCGAGTTGTTTTCTAGGTACGAAAAGAACCATTCAACAACAAAGCCAAATTCTGGAATCAAAATAGAATTGCCCCACCAGTGCGTATTGGGTGCACCAGTAAAAGCATCAAGAAAGAAGAGTAACGCGCTCACGACCAACACGCCTCGTAGAGCACCAAACACTATGCCAAAAACACGGTCGGTACCCGATAAACCAGTACGATGTACAAGCTCACCTAAAATATAGTTTAGTAAACCGCCTAACAGTAGCGTCGCAAAGAATAATATGGCTATGGCCGCAGCATTTCTTAAAAGGGGTTCAGAAATGGTTGTTAGGAAGGAAGCTAAATATTGGTAAAACAAGCTAGAGATGATAAAGGCGCCAGCCCATACCGCTAATGACATTGCTTCTTTTACAAAGCCGCGTATTAAACCGATGATGGTAGACAGTGCAATGATGCCAATAATGGCGTAATCAACCCAGATCATAAGAACCAATTAGTCGCTAATTTGGGGCGCATTCTATACCCAAACATCGTTAGTATGCAAGTTTAAACGGGAGAATACTGGGTTGTAGTCAATACAAAAAATTAACATTTTAGAATGGGTATTGCGGGCGAGTGATAATCATAAAAAAATATTAATAAATAAAAAAGGCTTGTTATACAAGCCTTTTTTATAATTATTTTGTTACTTCGTATTGCGTAACTTTACCATTTAATTTAGTAAGCTTTTTAAGCTGGGGAGCTGCTTTTGTAATTCACTTTTATCAAGTGAAGGGCCAACAAATACTTTGGTTAATGTCCCATTTGGGGTTTTAATCGGTTTAGTAAACGTTTTAAACCCTTCAACCTTTAGTTTAGCTTGTAATGCTTTTACGTTTGCAACATGTGAAAAACTACCTAATTGAATAACATAAGCCATACTCGTTAGGTTTTCATCACTTTTACGCGGTGCAATCGGTTTTGGTTTAGCTTGAACAGGAGTCGTTGGTTTTGCTTTAGGCTCTATGCTTGCTTCAACGACTTTATCCTCTACAGCATAATCACTTTCCACTATTGCATTTTGCTGCTCAAAAGCCTCATCGTCAGCTTGAATATCTTCGATTTCATCTTGCTTTAGTGGCTCTGCGTTAGCAACATTTTCATCAATTGACTCTTGAAGATCGATTGTTTTGAACTCAGGGCGATCAGGAATCGCTTTAAAGCCTTCTTTATAATGCACTTTTTCGCCATCGAGTATATTGGGGATAAACACAATTGCTGCGATCACCACTATACTTGTTCCGACTAAGCGATTAATAAAACTTGAGTTCACCGACATCCTCTCTATTTTTTAAAGTAATTAATAGCGCCGGCCACAGTAAAAAAGAACCAAATACAATCAACATAGTATCACGTTGTTGTTTTGGTAAAATTACACTTAGTGCCTGTGCCACACTATCATAGCTATTGATAGTATTATGATGAGACAATTCCTGCAGTGCATTTTGTAAATTACTTGCAGTGTCGCCTCGCGGGCTACTTAAGCTCGCTAACGACCACTCATCGACCAGGTTGCTTACTTCTTTAAGTACACCGACTTTGTCTTTATCAGCAAGCATAGCGACTAATGCATGAATTTTAAAGCCTTTATCTTTATAGCTTGATAACTTATTGGCTAAATAACGCGCCGACTCAGGGTTATGTGCCACATCTGTAAAGACTAAAGGCTCAGTACTTAACTGCTGAAACCGCCCTTCTACAACTAAATTAGCTAGGCAATCTCTTATTATCTGCACACTAGGTAATAAGTTTAAAACACTTAGCGCAGTTAGCGCAGTGGCTGCATTTTGACACGGTATTGCTGGCTTATCTATTTCAAGATTATGCTGTTTATATTGCCAATTAAAGCTCTCAGCATTTTCTTTGAAAATAAAGTCACTGCCCGACAACGTCATATTGGCATTAATTTCCTTGCCATAATCAGTCATTGTGTGAGGAATATTTAAATCCCCGATAATAGCGGGCGTGTTTTCACGAAAAATACCGGCTTTATCATAAGCCACCAACTCACGGGTATCACCTAAATACTCTTTATGGTCTAAGTCTATAGTGGTAATCACACTTGCATACGGCGTTACTATATTTGTAGCGTCAAAGCGCCCACCTAAACCAACCTCAAGTAATACATAATCGACGTTACAGCGTTTAAAAATTGCCAATGCCCCCAAAGTACCATATTCAAAATAAGTCAGAGGAGTGTCTTTACGGCCTTGCTCAAGCTGGTGAAAAGCATCTATATGAAATTGGTCTGCCAATTCTTCCCCATTAACTCGTACACGCTCGTTATAACGAATTAAATGTGGAGATGCGTAAGTACCCACGCTAAAACCTTGCGCTAGTAATAGCGACTCTAAGCAACGTGCAGTGGTGCCCTTACCATTTGTACCCGCAATAAGAATAATTTTACTTGGAGTGTTTAAAAGGCCAATATTGTTGGCAACATTAGCAACTCGTTCTAAGCCCATTGCAATGTTAGCAGGGTGAACACTTTCTAAATAAAAAAGCCAATCATCAAGGCTTGATGATTGGCTAGGAATTGTTTTTGTCATAGCGTGTAATCAGTAAAGCTGAAATTTACGCTACTCTATGCTCTTGTTCCGTAGAAGGCAAGTTCATAAATTTAGCTAAAATGCGTGCAAGGGTATCGCGCATTTCACGGCGGTCAATAATCATGTCAATTGCACCGTGTTCTAGCAAAAATTCACTACGCTGAAAACCTTCAGGTAATGTTTCGCGAACAGTTTGCTCAATAACACGAGGACCCGCAAAACCAATTAACGCTTTAGGTTCTGCAACGTTAATATCGCCCAGCATAGCAAGTGATGCAGATACACCACCCATTGTTGGGTCAGTCATTACTGAAATAAACGGAAGGCCTTTTTCAGTCATTTTTGCAAGCGCAGCACTTGTTTTAGCCATTTGCATAAGCGACATAAGCGCTTCTTGCATACGTGCTCCGCCTGATGCAGAAAAACAGATAAGCGGCATATTGTGCTCTAAACATTGATCAACAGCATCAACAAAACGAGCACCAACAACCGAAGCCATTGAACCACCCATAAATGAGAACTCAAATGCTACCGCTGCCACTGGAATACCTTTTAATCGGCCTTTCATCGCCACAAGTGCATCTTTTTCACCACTTGCTTTTTGGGCTGCACTGATACGGTCAGAGTACTTTTTAGAATCTTTAAACTTAAGAATATCTTTAGGCTCATGTTGTGTACCAAGCTCTTGACGATCACCTTCATCTAAAAAGTGCTCTAGGCGCTTACGGCCACTAACACGCATGTGGTGGTCACACTTAGGACATACGTTTAATGACTTTTCTAATTCAGCTTTATATAAAATTGAATCACACGATGTACACTTAGCCCAAACACCTTCTGGGATTTCTTTACGACCTGATGATTTTGTCGTTTTAGGTAAGATTTTTTCTAGCCAACTCATTTGCAACTCTCTTAATACTGTACTGTGTCGCGAGCCTGCTAATAGCAATTAGCAGACAAATTTTTTCAATTAAAACATGAATTACACTAACGCGGTATAAAAAACTGGTCTTAGTAGTTAAAAGTGCTCATAAAAAGCACTTATACTAACCTTAATTAAACATCTATATCCGGCAAAAATAAAGGGCCTAAAGGTGTTTGAGGAATATCAAATTGCTCAGGGTAGTCAACATCCACTAAATACAAACCAGCAGCCTTAGCGGTAGCACTGGCCTTTGCGCGTTCTTTACAATCAAGTAGCTCTTTTATCCATATAGGTTGGTGTTTATGTAAACCAACATCCATTAAACTGCCTGTGATATTACGCACCATGTGATGTAAAAACGCATTCGCTTTAATATCAATAATAACGTAAGTACCTTGGCGACGTACCGATAAATGATGAATTGTTCTTGTCGGTGTATTCGCTTGACAATGAATGGCCCTAAAAGAAGTAAAGTCATGTTTGCCAATTAAATACTGACACGCTTCCTGCATTTTGGTTTCATCTAGTTGATGATGGAAATGCGTAACGCCTTCATTTAGTACAGCTCCTCGTAAAGGCGAGTTATAAATAATATAACGATAACGACGTGCTGTAGCACTAAAACGAGCGTGAAAATCATCTGCAACGGGTTGAGCAAAACGAATAGCAATATCTTTAGGCATTAAAGTATTCATACCTAGTGTAAATGCAACCATATCGCGATCGGCCTCAGTGTCAAAGTGTATTACTTGGCCTGTACCGTGTACACCCGCATCTGTACGACCCGCACATATAACTTCAACTGGATGATTACAAATGCGCGACAGCGCCTTTTCTACTTCTTGCTGTACGCTATTTACATGAGATTGACGTTGCCAACCACTATAACGTGCGCCGTTGTATTCAACTCCAAGTGCTACTCGCATAATTACTGCTTTACCTACTGTGCTAATGAACGAGGCATTTTATGCTATCTAACGATGCAATAAAAGGAGACCTGTCGTAATCAAACCAATACACATAAAAAAACCCGTATTTAGCTAAGCCAGATACGGGTTCTTAGAAACATTTTAATTATTTTAGTTTAGCTTTTAAACTAAGCGCCTCTTCTTGAACTTCTTCAGGACCTTTGTTAATAACATCCTCAATGACTTTAAGCGCAGAATCAAAATCATCAATTTCAATATAAGCACGCGCTAAATCTAATTTAGCTGAGTAGCCACCACTTTCAGCATCAACATCCGTCGGATTATCACCGGCAAGTAACGCGTCAAATTCACTCAAGCCAACATCCATATTAACGTCGTTGTAAGGTTCGTGTTCAAGTTCAGCGTCGTCACTTTCTTCTAATAATGAATCAATATCTACAAATTCATCATTATCAAGTTGCTCAACATTGTTACTTTGGACAAGCGGTTCTTCAACAACTAACGCCTCATCAACTCCTAAGTCTTCTTTTAGCAAACTGTCAAAATCAACGTCAAACTCACTACTATCTTCAACACTTAATTCTTCTGGTTCAGCTAATTCGTTAAGTAATGAATCAAAATCAGTTTCCGTTAGCTCAGCCATAAACTCATCATCAAGCTCATCATCTGATGCTATATCACTGCTATTAAATAACTCAGTTCGGGTTATTTCAGCTTCACGATCGGCATTCGTTTGCTCACCAGCGAGCTCATTAGAAAGCGCTTCATCTGGGTTTTCCGAAATCATAGTTTCAGAGCCTGCGGTGCTTTCTAATTCAGCATCAAGTTCCGTAAAATCATTATCAAGTAACAGCTCGTCGTCAAAATCATCATCCAAGTTATTTAAATCGTTTCCAGCTGAGAGCGCATTCATTAAGTCTTGTTCGGTTTGACTCGGTAATGAATGTGTTGGTTCGTCATCTAAATTTACCGATAATTCATCGCTATCAGCATCATCCTCTACATTAAGAGTTTCATCTATTTCAGCGCTTGAATTATTTTGTGGCTCAGCATCAATTGCTAAATCTGTATCAAGCTGAGCAGAATCATTATCGAGTAATAATTCGTCGTCCGGCTCTGTAGGTTGAGTTTCTTCAAGATCGGGAGTTTCAGATTCATTAACCGAAATACCAGCATCTGAATTTATCGGTAATTCATCGCTATCTTCTACATTAAGAGCTGCATCTATTTCAGCGCTTGAATTATTTTCTGGCTCAGCATCAATTGCTAAATCTGTATCAAGCTGAGCAGAATCATTATCGAGTAATAATTCGTCGTCCGGCTCTGTAGGTTGAGTTTCTTCAAGCTCGGGAGTTTCAGACTCATTAACCGAAATACCAGCATCTGAATTTACCGATAACTCATCGTTATCCTCTACATTAAGAGTTTCATCTATTTCAGCGCTTGAATTATTTTGTGGCTCAGCATCAATTGCTAAATCTGTATCAAGCTGAGCAGAATCATTATCGAGTAATAATTCGTCGTCCGGCTCTGTAGGTTGAGTTTCTTCAAGCTCGGGAGTTTCAGACTCATTAACCGAAATACCAGCATCTGAATTTACCGATAACTCATCGTTATCCTCTACATTAAAAGCTTCATCTATTTCAACGTTTGAATTATTTTGAGGTTCAGCATCAATTGCTAAATCTGTATCAAGCTGAGCAGAATCATTATCTAAATTTACCGATAACTCATCGCTATCTGTATCAAGCTCCGTAAAGTCATTATCAAGCAATAATTCATCGTCAAAATCATCATCTAAGCTATTTAAATCATTTTCAGTTGAAAGTGCATTCGCTAAATTTTGCTCTGTTTGACTCGGTAATGAGGGTTTTGGTTCGTCATTTAAATTTAGTGATAATTCATCATCATTGATTAGATCTGTATCAAGCTCAGTAAAATCATTATCAAGTAACAATTCGTCGTCAGGTTCTAAAGGTTGAGTTTTTTCAAGCTCTGGAATTTCAGATTCATTAACCGTAATATCATCATCTAAGCTTATCGGTAATTCATCGTTATCGAATTCGTTAAGATTTTCATCTATTTGACTGTTTTGTAGTTCAGCATCAATTGCTAGATCTTTATCAAGTTCAGTAAAGTCATTATCGAGTAACAGCTCATCGTCTAAATCATCCTCGAGGCTATCTAAATCGCTTCCTTGCGCAAGTGCACTCGCTAAATCTTGTTCAGTTTGACTTGCTATAACTTGTTTAGTCTCAGATTTTAAATCAATATCTTGCGTAGACTCAACATCTTGTTCATCAGTAGCACCTGAGTAAGGTTCGTCTATATCTAATTCAGTATATTCGTCTGAATTTTCATCACTCACTACCATATTGGTATCTGAATGTTCAGGTAATCGATTTGTGCTTGCATCATCTGCTAATGGATCATCACCTAAATCAATTTCAACTTCTTCAATATCATTATCTAAATCTTCTAAAGACCACTCTGGCGTTTCAATATAATCATCTTCTACTTGCTGTAACTCATTTAAGAGTTCATCAACACTTTTTAGTTCGTCATCATTGTATTCTTCTAGTGCATCTTCTGGATCAAGTAAGGTCTCTGAAGTATCTGAAAAATCATCTAGGTCTGCCGCAAGTTCAGGCTCTTCTATAAGCGCAGGCTCTTCTTCAAGTTCAGGCTCTTCTAAAAGCGCTGGCTCTTCTTCAAGTTCAGGCTCTTCTAAAAGCGCTGGCTCTTCTTCAAGTTCAGGCTCTTCTACAAGTTCAGGCTCTTCTAAAAGCGCAGGTTCTTCTAAAAGCGCAGGCTCTTCTGCAAGTTCAGGTTCTTCTGCAAGTTCAGGCTCTTCTTCAAGTTCAGGCTCTTCTATAAGCGCAGGCTCTTCTTCAAGTTCAGGCTCTTCTACAAGTTCAGGCTCTTCTACAAGTTCAGGCTCTTCTACAAGTTCAGGCTCTTCTTCAAGTTCAGGCTCTTCTAAAAGCGCAGGCTCTTCTTCAAGCTCAGGCTCTTGTTCAAGTTCAGGCTCTTCTTTAAGCTCAGGCTCTTGTTCAAGTTCAGGCTCTTGTTCAAGTTCAGGCTCTTGTTCAAGTTCAGGCTCTTGTTCAAGTTCAGGCTCTTGTTCAAGTTCAGGCTCTTCTGCAAGTTCAGGCTCTTTTTCAAGTTCAGGCTCTTCTACAAGTTCAGGCTCTTCAATTAATGTAGATGCTAGAGACTCTACATCAGCAACATTTAATTCTTCCTGCGCTTCGGCTAAATCATCGGCAGAATCGGCTAATGCCACATTAATATCAGAGTCACGCTTTTCAGTCTCAGCTTCTTCATCTGCGGATTCATCAATTAAACTATCAATACCATCAAAATCATCTTTTTCTTCGACTAACGCATCAGCTGCACTGTCATCCCCAGCGTCATCAATTAAACTATCAATATCATCTAAATCAAAATCATCATTTTCTTCGACTAACGCATCAGCAGCACTGTCATCCGCGGCGTCATCAATTAAACTATCAATATCGTCTAAATCAAAATCATCTTTTTCTTCGACTAACGCATCAGGCGCACTTTCATCCGCAGCGTCATCAATTAAACTATCAATATCGTCTAAATCAAAATCATCTTTTTCTTCGACTAACGCATCAGCAGCACTTTCATCCGCAGCGTCATCAATTAAACTATCAATATCGTCTAAATCGAAGTCGTCACTTTCTTCGACTAAGGCTTCATCAACGCTATCGTCTGTAGCTTGGTCAATTAAGCTATCAATGTCGTCTAAATCAAAATCATCTTTTTCTTCGACTAACGCATCAGGTGCAATGTCATCCGCAGCGTCATCAATTAAACTATCAATATCATCTAAATCAAAATCATCACTTTCTTCGACTAAGACTTCATCAACGCTATCGTCTGTAGCTTGATCAATTAAGCTATCAATATCGTCTAAATCAAAATCATCTTTTTCACTTGAAAGACTATCTTCTGTATTATCTAAATCTGATTCAGTATTTGTTTGATCTAATAAGTCATCAATATCAAAATCATCATCTTCAGCGAGTTCTTCGCTAAGGGCGGCCATTTCATCATTCGATTCTAAGCTATTATCTTCTTCTATATCGTTTGTTTGTGGTGAGTCAAACTCCGATAAGCCATCATCTTCATTAAATAAACTATCTAAATCATCATTACTTAAAATATCATCACTATTTGATGATTCTAGTGGCGAATCTAAATCAATATCACCTTCTGGGCTATCATCAGGTGATTTATCGAAATCTTGTTGCATGAAAATATCAAGTTCATCGTCTTCAATATTTTCATCGTCAAAAACAATATCATCGCTTAATAAACTTTCTAATTCATCCTGATCAAGTAGGCTATCAGACTCAGTAAAGTCCTCTAGGCTGTCATCAAAAGCAATATCATCATCCGGTAATGGGGTATCATCGTCCGGTAAGATATCATTTTCTAAACTATCATCTAGCTGAATACTTAAGTCATCAAGTGGTTCCGGGACGATAGGGTCTTCAATATTTTGAGTATCTAAATCGTCATCGTTTGCGTAGGTAGGTGTTTGTGGTAAAAAATCATCGTCGCTTTGGACATCATCTTTACTAGCCCGCTTGCGTAAGAACATCACAACAGCAAAAACAATCAATAACCCAGGAATAACCATCAATAATCCAAGAACAAAAGGATTAGATAAAAAAGATCCCAGATCAAATTCAGCTTCTGGCTCTATTTTCTCAGCCTTTTGCTGTTCTATCATTTCATTTTGTTTAATTATTAGTTCTTTTAACTGTTGCTGTATTTCACTGTCTTGACCGAGCTGCATACGCACATTTTCAAGCTCTTTGGAGATGCCCGTAAGCTGTTTTTTTAAATTATTATTTTCAACTAAAATTTCTTCTACGTTATCAACTGAACTTTTGAATTGTTGTTGAAGCTCAACTAACTTACTAGTTTGATCTGTTTTAATTTCTTTAATTTCTTTTTGTAATTCTTTTTTTGCGTCATCTACATCAACTTTACGAGCTTGAGTAACTTGAGTTTGAGCTGAATTAATTTCACTTTGCGTAAGCGTACCGTTTTTTTCTTTTCCCATAACGCATCATCTTGTTCAGAACGTTGTTTAGCGAGTTGTATATTAACATTTCTAATTTCAGCTAGAGTAGGAATTTTTAAATAGGCACCACTTTGCATGTGGTTAAGGTTTTGCTCTAAAAATGAATTAGGATTTTTGTTATACAAAGCCTGCATAACTTGATAAATGCTAACCGAGTTGTCCGGGCGTACCTTAGCCGCTATACGCCAAAGCGTATCCGTCGGTTTTATTGGCCCAATAGATCGCCCTTGCGCACCATAGTCAGCGCCCTTTGGCCCCTTTAACTGGGTACTGTCTTGAGAGTAAACTGATGTTACTATCAATGCAGACGCTAATATAATAAGTGTAGCTAAACCGCGCATGCTGATCCTTTAATGTTTAAATGTTAACGCAGCACCGAGAAAGTTAAGTGCATAAACATTGATTAATCTTGCTTTTATCAGTCAAATGACTGATTCAAATTTGTTATTACAATCTATTTTTTTTGCAAGCTCTATTCCAATTACAAACTATAAACCAGTTCAGGAGTAATATCCATTGCAACACATTGAAAATAAATACCTAAAAACATTATTAATAATATAAATTTATCGAGGATTATCAGTAGGTTTATATACTTCGTGAGATAAGTGGCAAAAAAATGGCGGTAACCCGAATAAAAAGCGGCAAACAATTGGTGCTTACCGCTTCTAAACTAATCGTTAGCTATAAAATATTACATGTAATTAGCAATAAGTTCTTCTGCAATTTGTATACTGTTAGTTGCAGCGCCTTTACGCGTGTTGTCACTTACAACCCACATATTTAAACCATGAGGGTGCGAGATATCAGCTCGTAAACGACCAATATAAACAGTGTCATTTCCGCTTGCATCAGATACTGCCGTTGGATAATCACCTTCATCGTCAATCAACTCAACACCAGGGGCATCTTTTAAAAGTTGCTTAACATGCTCAAAGTCATAAGGCATACGCGTTTCAATATTAATTGATTCAGAATGTCCAAAAAATACAGGCACACGTACGCATGTAGGATTTACAGCAATAGTCGTATCACCCAAAATTTTATGGGTTTCATTTACCATTTTCATTTCTTCGCGTGTGTAGCCGTTCTCTTCAAAGCTATCAATTTGAGGAATAACGTTAAATGCTATTTGCTTTGGAAAAACTTTATTATCCATAGGACGAGCATTCATTAAATTAGCAGTTTGTTTTGCAAGTTCATCAACCGCTTCTTTACCTGCGCCCGATACAGCTTGGTAAGTAGATACATTGATACGGTCTATTCCGTAAGCATCATAAATTGGTTTAAGTGCTAGCATCATCTGAATAGTTGAACAGTTAGGGTTAGCGATAATATTACGATTTCTAAAATCAGCTAGGCTTGACGCATTAACTTCTGGCACTACTAATGGGATTTCAAAATCATTTCTAAAGTGTGATGTGTTATCAATTACAATACAGCCGGCGTCTGCTGCAATAGGTGCATATTTTTCAGATACACTGCCACCAGCAGAAAACAAACCTATGTGCGCTTGGCTAAAGTCAAAGCCTTCAACGTCTAATACTTCAATGGTCTCACCACGAAACTTTATATCTTCACCCGCGCTGCGGCTGCTAGCAAGTAAAAAAAGCTGATCAACAGGAAACTTACGATCTGCTAGCGTTTCAATGATTTGACGGCCTACTAAACCTGTAGCGCCAAGTACGGCAACGTTATATTTTTGCGACATATTTCTTCCTCTATAAACGACATTAAAACAACATCGTTAGTTAAATAACTATTTAGCTATGGTAAAACCAAGTTGACTAAGTGCAGCTAGTTGTGAGCTATCACCTTGTATCGACAAGGTGCTAAATTCTCGTCTTACCGGATAGCTTTTTCGTAAACTATCAAAACCATCACTTTCTAAATGGCGAAGTAAAATACCATCATCACGGCGAACGTCGTAAATTAAATGCACTAAACAGGCAACATCCTGCTCATTGAAGTTTGGCGTAATAACCGCTTGTGTAATAGCTGGAGTAGGTAAAAAGTCATTCAACGATTTACTCGCATCGACACTTTTCAGTTCACATAGTTTTTGATACAGCATTTGTGTACCACGAGCTTTGCCTTCAAGCGTATGACCCGCAATATGCACACTGGCGTAGCGAACATGTTCTAGTAATTCAGTTAAAATATTGGGCTCTTTTTCCCATACATCAAGCACTAAATCCAGATCGGCTCCCGCTTCCATTACCTCAAGCAACGCTTGGTTATCAATTACATCGCCTCGGCTTGCATTAATCAGCGTAAGCCCTGGCTTAAGTGCTTTTAATCGCTCTTTACCCATCATGTGCAGCGTTTTATGCTCGCCACTTTTAACAAGGGGAACGTGAAAAGTAACAACATCTGATCTTGCTAATAACTCATCAAGCGCTATGTGATCTTGTAGTAAGCCTTGTTCGTGCTTAATTGGATCGCATAACAGTACATCAACATCTAGTGCTTTTAATTTTTCAGCTAAACACGTACCAATGTTGCCCATCCCGACGATACCTATTGTTTGACCACACAATGGGCGCGCATTTTCTTGGCTTAATGCAAATAAGCTACTAATTACATATTCAGCTACCGCAACGGCATTACAACCAGGCGCGCTAGTAAAAGCGATATCTCTATCATGCAGTAATTGCGTATCAATATGGTCAATGCCAATTGTGGCTGTACCCACAAAGCTAAGCTTATTAGCTTGTGACAACAGCTCATAATTAACATTGGTCACTGAACGAGTAAGGAGTACATCTACATCAATTAATTGTTCAGGGGTTAATTTACGACCATCAAAACGCTCAACCTCACCAAAGTCTGCAAAGTACTGCTCAACTAAAGGCATATTTTGATCGGCAAGAATTTTCATTACAGAGTCCATTTAGCAATTAAGAGGCGCTATTGTAGCGAACAACCTAGCCTTTACACAAACTAAAAAGCGAGGGCTTGTTGACCTTTCAGGATTAAAATTTGCTCGTTCTAGGGGCAATTTAATTGCGGCATGAGGTTGTAACTTAGTGGGCTAAGTAAAAATCGAGCAAAGCTTCCGCCCCTTACCTACACCCATTTAGGCAACAAAGAGTAAATTTCCCCTAGGGCGAACGCAAGGACAGTGTATGTTTAACCTCGAAAATAAACAGGATCTAGTCAGTCCATTTTTGAAAAAAATCACCTTTAAAGGATCATATTAAGCTTTTGGATTACCGGTCAATTTAGAGAGGATTTATCACAGTATTATATTTTTAACCTGTGAGCTTAATAACGACACCGCTGTATATTTAATTTCTAAAGATAAAAATGTGTTGAAGTAACTCCCTAAAAAAATGCAGCTCATCTAAACGAGCTGCATTTAATCAAAAGTAACTTTGAAGGATTACTTTACTATTTTATCTTCGTTTACTTCAACAACCTCAGGCGAGGCTTCTGTAGCATCTTCTTGCGTAACTTCAACGTCCGCTTTAACCGCAATCGCTGCATCCACAGTTGCTTGCTCACCAGCTATATCGGCTTGTAAAACAGTGTAAAAAGTAGCACCAGAGCTTGTCATTGTTACCAGTGACTCACATGGAGCAAAATTAGCATCGCTGTTAGCCAATGTAGACATATCAGCACTTATTTTACTTGCGCCTAATTTATCCATATAGCTAAACGGGCCACCTAAAAATGGTGGGAAACCAATACCAAATATTGCACCAATGTCGCCATCACGTGGGCTGGCAATAATGCCATCATCTAAACAGCGTACTGCTTCGTTAAGCATTTTCGATACACAACGCTTAGCAATTTCGCTTTTGTTTAAACGTGGAGCTGGGGTAACACCCAGTAGTTCGTAAACTGACTCATCAACCTTTTTGCCTTTTTTGTCGTACTCATAAAAACCACGACCTGATTTACGGCCAAGGCGTTTTGAATCAATCATACGCACAAATGCATCAGGGCCTTTAAAACGCTCACCTAATTCTTTTTCAAGAATTGGGGCAATTTTAGAGCCAATATCAATACCTACTTCATCAAGTAGAGCCAGCGGTCCTACCGGAAAGCCAAACTCGACTAGGGCTGCATCAATCTTTTCAATTGGCTCACCCGCAAGCATTAAGTTAGCTGCTTCGTTTAAATAAGGCGCTAAAATACGGTTTACGTAAAAACCAGCCATGTCTTTTACAACAATTGGCGTTTTACCTTGCTTACGTGCAAAGTTAACAACGCGAGCAATGGTCTCTTGAGACGTACCTTCGTGTGGAATAATTTCCACTAATGGCATTTTTTCCACTGGTGAAAAATAATGTAAGCCAATTACATTTTCAGGACGTGCTGCCTGCGCTGCAATTTGTGATATTGGTAATGATGACGTGTTACTAGCAAAAATGGTATTTGCTTGGCATTGCTGCTCTACGTCAGCAACCATACCTTGCTTAAGTGCAAGATCTTCAAACACCGCCTCTATCACTAAGTCAATGTGTTTAAAGCCACTGTAGTCAGTTGTACCTGTAATGCGGTTCATTGTTAACTGCACATCAGCTTTAGACATAATACGACGCTTAAGGCGCTTATCTAAAATTTTGTAGGTGTAGCTCATTGCATTACTAATGCCCTGCTCTGCTACATCTTTAATACGCACCGGTACTTTAGCTTTAACAGCACTTACGTGCGCAATGCCTGCGCCCATTAATCCACCACCTAAAACAGCAGTTTTGCTGATTGCTGGTGCGCCATCATTGCGCCACTCTTTTTTCATTTCAGTGGTTGCAAAGAAAATACCGCGAAGCGCTTTAGATTCGTCACTCATTACAAGTGTTGCAAAGCTTTCAGCTTCTGTTTTATACGCTTTTAGCTCATCAAGCTCTACACTAGCACGCACTGCTTTAATAATAGCGAGTGGTGCTGGGTAGTGCCCGCCCGTTTTTTTAAGTACGTTTTCTTTGGCTTTTTTAAAGATAAAGTTACGACCAAACGGGTTTGACTCTAATAATTTACTAATATTGTCGAGTTTTGGCTCTTTTGCTTGTGGCTTTTTCTTAGTCGCAAATTCTTTTGCAACTTTTAACAGCACACTGTGCGGTACGCAATCATCAAGCACGCCTGATTTTTTAGCTTGCTTAGGGCGAATTTGTTTACCTGTTAGCATCCACTCTAGTGCTTTTTGAATACCAACAATTTTAGTTAAACGCTGCGTGCCGCCGCCACCTGGTAGTAAACCAAGTTGCACTTCTGGTAAGCCAATTTTTGTTAAATCGCTGTCGGTACCAACACGGTAATCACACGCTAAAGCAAATTCTAAACCACCACCTAATGCAGCGCCATGAATCGCACTTACTGTAGTGTATGGCAGTTTTGTCATATCAAAAAATGCTTGATGGCATAGTTCGCTAATAGCTAGCGCATCTTCACGCTTTTGAACGCTATCGAGCATTTTTACATCGGCGCCCGCGATAAAGTTATCGCTTTTTCCGCTTATAAATACCATGCCTTTTACATTTTGCGACTTAGCGTCTTCTAATAATGCTTTTAAGTCATCGGCAAAACTACTGCGCAGGGTATTCATTTTCTCCCCTGGCACATCAATAGTTACAACGGCGATTTTATTTTCATCTACCGCTAAATTAAATACTGAATCTGTCATTACGCACTCTCCAATACAAAGGCTGCACCTAAACCACCAGCAGCACACGCTGTTGTTAATGCTAAACCGCCACCACGACGTTTAAGCTCGTGTAAGCTTTGCGTAATTAAGCGTGCACCTGTTGCTGCAAATGGGTGACCATATGCTAAAGAGCCGCCGTTAACGTTAAACTTATCCATGTTAATTTCGCCGATTGCTTTGCTGCGACCTAAATGCTCTTGTGCAAATTTGTCTGAAGCAAACATTTTCATATTGGCAAGTGTTTGCGATGCAAACGCTTCGTGCATTTCAATTAAATCTAAATCAGCAAGCGTAATACCCGCTCTATCAAGTGCAATAGGCGTTGAATGAGCAGGGCCCATTAACATGTCTTTTTCTACGCCAATTGCCGAAAATGCAAAGCTACGTACGTAACCAAGTATTTCGTAGCCAAGTGCTTTTGCTTTACTTTCGCTCATCATAAGTACGGCCGCTGCACCATCAGTTAATGGTGTTGCATTTGCTGCGGTAACAGTACCGTGCTGACGGTCAAAAACAGGTTTAAGCTTGGCGTAACCTTCAACCGTTGAGTTTTTACGAATGTTGTTATCTTCTGAAATAAAGCTTTTATATGGCGGTAAATGCGCCGTCATTACTTCATCTTTTAACTTACCATCAGCCCATGCTTGCGTTGCAAGTGAGTGAGAACGATGCGCTAATGCATCTTGATCTTCACGGCTAATATTATGTGTTTTAGCCATTTGCTCAGCAGTTTGCCCCATTGAAAGGCCTGTTGAATACTCTGCTACAGCAGGTGGCACTGGTAATAAGTCTTTTAAACGCAGTTTTGAAAATATTTTTAAGCGTTGACCAAGCGTACGCGCTTTATTTAAATCAACTAAGCTGCCTGCTAGCTTTTTACTAACACCAATTGGCAGTACTGATGACGAGTCTGCGCCGCCTGCAATACCTACACTTACAGATCCCGCCATAATAGACTCAGCTACATTAGCAATAGCCTGAAAGCTGGTAGCACATGCGCGCGATACAGAATATGCATCAACCGATACCGGCATACCTGTGCCCAATACAATTTCACGTGCAATATTTGGCGCTTCTGGCATTTGTACTACTTGACCAAATACAAGTTGATCAATTTCTGACTTATTGAAATTTAATCGTTCAAGCATTTCGTTAACCACCAATTTACCCATATCAAGTGCTGGTACATGGTGAAACGCTGTTGCTTGTTTTGCAAAAGGTGTACGTAAGCCGCTAACGATGGCAATACGGTCGCCCTTTGGTGTTTTTAGTATGTTTTGCTCAGACATTTATGCTCTCCCGCTGACAGGTCTGACCTGTTTGTTTTCCTCGATTCTAAACAACCCGTGCCCTAAAGCCAATAGATAAACACAAATTTATATAAACAGTGTTTAATTACGATTATCACAATAGGCTTTTTTAGACGCATTTACAAAGTTTTGTGGTACGCTAAAAATCGTTAAGAAATAACGAACTATTTTAAAAAATACAGTCTAACCCTTGAGTTACTCAATTATAAACCTTATAAATAGGTCAGTATTTATCACCTAGCACTATTAGGTACAAACCCAGCTGACGAGGACAGTCCACTTATTATGGCAGCTAACGCATTTTCACAATTAAAAACGTACTTAGATACACAAATCATTGGCCAGCCAGAGCTTACACAAGCGCTACTTATTGCTATTTTAGCTGATGGTCACTTATTAGTAGAAGGCCCTCCTGGGCTTGCAAAAACACGTGCAGTTAATGCACTTGCTAAAGGCATTGAAGGCTCATTTCAGCGCGTACAGTTTACGCCAGATTTATTACCGGCTGATGTTACAGGTACCGACATTTACCGCCAACAAACTAGCGAGTTTGTATTTGAAAAAGGCCCTCTTTTTCATAACCTTATTTTAGCTGACGAAATTAACCGTGCACCAGCCAAAGTACAATCAGCACTATTAGAAGCCATGGCAGAGCGACAAGTTACCGTGGGTAAAAATACATATCCGCTTAGCGAACTGTTTTTAGTTATGGCAACGCAAAACCCGCTAGAGCAAGAAGGGACTTACCCGTTACCAGAAGCCCAGCTGGATCGCTTTTTACTGCACCTAAGTATTGACTACCCTGGCGCAGAGCATGAGCTTGATATACTGCGTTTAACACGCGGCGAAGCGCTTAATGAACAACAACCAGTAATGCAAAAAATTAGTCAAAGCGATTTATTTGCAGCGCGTAAAGAAATATTAGGCCTTTATTTAGCAGAGCCACTTGAGCAATATTTAGTACAACTTATTATTGCTACCCGTGAAGGCGCTAAATTAGACGCGCAACTAGGTAGCTGGATTGAGTTTGGTGCAAGCCCGCGTGCAACAATAGCACTTGATAAATGTGCTCGTGCTCATGCATGGCTTCAAGGTCGCGACTTTGTAGCACCTGATGATATTCAAGCTGTTGTGCATAATGTACTGCGTCATCGCATTATTTTAAGTTACGAAGCCCAAGCCGATGGCATTACTAAAGATCAAGTAATAAGCCGTATAGTTGAACTTGTAGCCGTACCATAAGTTATGCAAAAACAATTAGAAACCCAAGCATGGCTCAAACAGAGCCATAGCCACGGTGTTAATTTAGCACTCAAAGAGCTGATGTATTACAAAGCCAAAGCGCAATTGCTTGAACTTGCCCCTAAGGTAAAAATAAAAAACACCTTAACAGGGCAATACCTTGCACCGCACAAAGGCCGAGGAATGGAATTTGCCGAAGTGCGACATTATCAGCAAGGTGACGATATTCGCTCTATTGATTGGCGAGTTACTGCGCGTACCGGCGAGACTCACACAAAGCTCTTTCAAGAAGAAAAAGAGCGCCCTGTGTTTGTATTTACTGATTTTTCAAACTCAATGCTGTTTGGCTCAAAGTTACTATTAAAGTCGGTGCAAGCTGCGCATATAAGCGCTCTTGTTGCATGGTCGGCGTGTCAGCGCGGCGATAGAATTGGCGGTATTGTGTTTAATCAGCACTCGCATTTAGAGCTAAAACCCAGTGCCCGTGAAAAAGCAGTGCTTAAGCTTTGCCATAATTTATGCGATAACCACCAGCAAGCGCTTAACAATATTGATAAAACAGCCCCTAACAACTTTAGCGATAACCTAAAGCGCCTTAATCATTTAGCAAAACCAGGTAGCTTAGTGTATTTAGTGTCTGATTTTAATGCTCTGGATGATGCCAGCTTTAAGCAACTCGAAATATTAAGCCGCCACTGCGAGCTGATTGGTTGCCACATAAGCGATCCGTTTGAGCATCAGTTACCTGCGTTTAAGCAAGCCGTTACTGTTAATGCAAATGGTCAGGACTTTGCCCTACCATTAATGGATAACAGCTTTAGAGAACGCTTTGCTAAAAATGCTGAGCAAGCATTTAGCGCGCGCTTTAATCGCCTAACTAAATCGGGTCTTAATTTAATATCATTCAATGCAGCAACACCGCTTGAGCTGCAATTAGTGAGAAAATAACCATGCAAACCAATCCACTCGATGGCCTGCACGATATAATAGCGCCAAGCCAAGTTAATTGGTGGCCACTCGCCCCTGCTTGGTGGGTTATTATTGCACTGCTGTTTTTAGCACTGTGCGCAGCTATTTATATATTTTATAAAAAACATAAATTTAAAAAGCCTAAACGCTACGCAATACAATTGAGCCAAAGTGAGCAAAACCCTCAGCAACTGCATATTATTTTAAAACGTTTAGTGATTGAATATTACGACAAGCGACTTGCTGCACAATCTACCTCTAAATGGTGCACAACACTTAATACGCTTACCGGTTTGAGCTTTACAGAACAAGAAATACTAAGCTTGTATAACCCCAGCCAAAAAGATACAACACTGTGCGAAAAATTTCGCCAAGGTATTAAGCAATTTAAAATAAAGGAGTCAGTAAATGTTTGAATTTAGCTGGCCATGGTTATTTTTATTAATACCCTTACCTTTATTACTTTTACTATTAAAACCCGCAGCAAGTAATGCCAGTACGCGTTTACGTATACCCAGTTTTGCAAAGCACAATTTAACCAGTCAAAGCATTGAGCCACACGCACGACGTTTAAATCCTTTCGAGTGGGTAATTTGGTTATTACTTGTTACTGCCGCTGCCAATCCAACATGGTTAGATGAGCCAATCTCATTACCAAATGAAGGGCGCGATATAATGTTAGCAGTTGACTTATCAGGCTCGATGACCGAACAAGACATGGCTTACAATGGCCAATATGTTGACCGCCTTACCATGGTAAAAGCCGTACTCAGTGATTTTATAGAGCAGCGTCAAGGCGACAGGCTTGGGCTGATATTATTTGGCGACACCGCGTTTTTACAAACCCCGCTCACGCGCGACGTTAAAACAGTAAGTAAAATGCTCAGTGAAGCGCAAATTGGTTTAGTAGGACGCGCAACAGCCATTGGTGATGCATTGGGTCTTTCGGTAAAACGCTTTGCCAATAAAGATGAGAGTAACCGTATTGTGGTGCTATTAACCGACGGACAAAATACCGCTGGTAATTTAAACCCAGAAGATGCTCTGCTGCTAGCTCGCGAGGAAGGTATTAAAGTGTACACCATTGGCGTTGGCTCAGATAATCCGCGCGGCTTTAGCCTCTTTAACATGGGTGGCTCTAGTGGCAGTAGTTTAGATGAAAGCTTACTTAAAAAGATTGCCGAGCAAACTGGCGGATTATATTTTAGGGCCAAAGATGTAGCAGGCCTTCAACAAATTTACGCAGAGCTTGATAAACTTGAACCTATTAGCGCTGATGAACAAACATTTCGCCCACAAAGCTCATTATTTTACTACCCGTTACTTATCGCTATTTTACTTATTAGCTTAAAAGTAATGCTGAGTACACTGCGTGCATTAAAGGAGCCAAACTAATGGATTTTGAATTTATTCGCCCTGCTCTTTTATGGTTACTCATACCTGCTGTGGCATTATTTTTTGTCGCCTTAATTAAGCATAAAAAAACGACTAGTGAGCAGCTAATTGCACCGCATTTAGCACAATTTATAATGAGCGAAGCAAACACTAAAGCCAGCCAGCCACTTTGGTTAGTTGCTTTGTTTTGCAGCCTTGGCATTTTATTTAGTGCTGGGCCTAGCTTTGAGAAAAAACAAGTTCCTGTATTTCAAAGTAAAAGTGCCCGTGTAATTGTTATGGATATGTCGTACTCAATGTACAGCACCGATATTTTACCAAATCGTTTAATGCAATCACGCTTTAAAGCGCTTGATATGATTGAGCTATTTAAAGAAGGTGATACCGCGCTTGTAGCTTACGCAGGCACGGCCTATATAATATCGCCACTAACAAACGACGCCACAACACTTAGTAATTTAATTCCAAGCTTAAGCCCTGAAATAATGCCAGACAAAGGCTCAAACGTTTTAGCCGGTCTTGATATGGCCAAAGAGCTATTAACGCAAGCGGGTTATATTGATGGCGACATTATTTTAGTGACCGACGGTATTGACCAACAAGAACAAAGCGACGTGAGTAGCTTTACCAGTAACGCCCAATATAGATTAAATATATATGGCGTGGGTACCGCTCAAGGCGCTCCAATTAAGTTACCTGAAGGTGGTTTTTTGAAAGACAGATACGGCCAAATTGTAGTACCTACTCTCAATGCCAGTCAGCTTAAAAATTTAGCATCGAGCAGTGGTGGTAAATTTGCTAGTTACCAGCCTAGTAATAACGACATAAATACGTTTGCCCCAAATGCACAGAGTGAATTATTGAAAGACGAAAAACAAAGCCATGCGCTTTGGCGAATAGATGCAGGTATTTACGGACTCTTGTTATTACTGCCATTTGGTTTGTATTTATTTAGACGCGCTGCCTTGCTAGGCGCATTTTTAGCTTTTGGTTTTTTACCGCAGCAAAATGCGTATGCCGTAGAGCTCCCTACTCTTTTGCAAAATGCAGATCAACGTGCATTGCAGGCTTACAATAATAAAGAATTCGATGCAGCAACACAGGCGCAATCGAGTGAGTTAAAAGGCGCTGCGCTTTACCAGCAAGGTAATTTTGATGCTGCACTTAATGAGTTTAGTAATGATAAGTCGGCTACCGGTTTATACAACTACGGTAATGCCCTTGCCAAAGCTGGTAAACTTGAGGACGCAATTGAGGCGTACAAACAAGCCCAAACCTTACAAGATGACTTTACGCAAGCAGCCGATAACCAAGCCTTAGTTGAGCAATTACTAAATCAACAAGAGCAACAAAACCAGCAAGATCAGCAAAGCGACGGCGACGACTCTCAAGACCAAGATGATAGTCAGAAAAAAGATGAGCAAAACCAAGGGCAAAATTCTGAACAGTCAAAACAGGATCAGCAACAAAATGGTGATAAAAGCGATTCTGAAAAAGGCGAAAACGAAAGTCAAAGCCCGAGCGATGAAAAATCAGATAAAGAGTCTGAACAATCAAAAAATCAACAAGGTGAGCCTGACGAACAATCAGACAAGCAAAATGAACCTGATATGCAAGCCCAGCCACAAAGTGAGCAAGGGCAAAATAAAGACGCTGACCAGCCTAAAGAGGATGAGCAGCAACAAAGTAAGCCACAAGCAATGAGTGAGCAACCCGCCACTGATGAGCAAAAACAAAGTGCTCAGCAACAAGCGATGCAAGCCCAAGCAAGTGAGCTCACTAATGAAGAAAAAGAAAAAGCACAACAGCTTAATCAACTACTTAGAAAAGTCCCGGACGATCCGGCTATTTTATTACGGAATAAAATGCAATTAGAAGCCCAAAAAAGACAATATAAACGTCGCCCTACAGGAGTCGAAAAATCATGGTAATGCGATTATTTTGCTGTTTATTGCTATTAAGTGCGATGCCTTCGTGGGCTGCCACCAAATTAGAAGCCAGCGTAGATAAAAACCCTGTATTAGCGGGTGAATTTTTTATGCTTAATATATCGGTAGACGATACAGTTAAAGGCGAGCAACCAGACACCTCATCGCTGTTAAAAGACTTTGTTGTAGGCCCGACGAGCTTAAGCTCTCGTACCAACATTATTAATGGCAGCATTAATAAACAAACTACGTGGTCGGTCAAATTAATGACTCGCACAGAGGGTGATTACACGATTCCGGCATTTAGCGTTGCAGGGTTAACCTCACAGCCTATTAAATTAAAAGTGGCAAAACGCTCAGTTGATGCAGATAAAAATAACGAAATATTTTTAAAAACGTCGCTCTCGAGTAATTCATTATTTGTGCAAGAAGCAGGCGTTTACACTATTAAACTTTACCTTGCGAAAGAATTGCTTGATGGCAGCCTAAGTGCACCAAGTATGGAAGACGCTCAGCTTACTCAATTAGGTAAACAAACCGAGAGCTATGAGCTGGTTGATGGCAAGCGCTACCTTGTTATTACTCGCGAGTATTTAATTCAGCCACAAAAAAGTGGTGTCTACACGATTGCAGGTCCTGCTTTTCAAGGGCGAGTACAACAAAATTATCGTCAATTAGAAGTATCCGCTCTTGGCGACGACCAGCAAATAGAAATCAAGCCAATTCCGAGTGATTATAAGGGAACGTGGTTACCAAGCGAGTTGGTTAATCTAGACGAAGAATGGCAACCTAACGACAACACCGTAGAAGTCGGTACGCCTATAACACGTACTATTACACTTACCGCTCTTGGCGTTACAAAAGAGCAATTACCTGAAATCTCTATGCCTACCATTGATGGCATACGCAGCTACCCTGATAAAAAAGAAAATAACAATGCAGTACGTGACGGACGTGTTGTATCGCAGCAAACTGCATCGTATGCATTACTGCCGCAAAAACCAGGTACTTACACTTTACCTGAAATACAGCTGCCTTGGTTTAATACTAAAATGAACCGTATTAGCGTAGCTACATTACCCAAGCGTACTATAACTGTTACACCTAGTAGTACAGCTATTAGCTCAACAACTAACAGTAATCAACAAACTATCGATACGCTAACATCTTCGCCAAATAATAATGTAGATGCTACACAGTTAGAATCAATGCAAGTACAAAAAAATATACCATTGTGGCTTATTGCTGTTGCGATATTAGGTTATGTTTTATGGATTGTGACTGTAATTTTTTATTGGTTTAACCGTTCTACTAGCAATACCACTAAGAAAGTACAATCAACTGCGGATATAATTAACCAACCAAGCTTGAAAAAGCTGGTTGCGGTAGCAAAATCAAACGATAATAAAGTGTTTTATAATGAGCTTAATAATTATGCGGTCCTGGTTACGAATAAAAATGTGGGCGCAATTGATGAACTATGCTGCATTGTAAGCAATAGTGAGTTAAATAACTATATTATGCAATTGCAGGCACAGCTTTACAGTAATAGAACTACAAACTGTGATCTTAATGCTATTATTAAAATTCTTGAGAACCATCAAACTCAGGCATTAAAGTCGCAACAAGCTGTATTAAAAGACCTTTATGATTAATAACTACGATACTCAGGTCTTTTTTGCAATAAATAATAATTTTTAATTAAAAAAGTGCTTATGCTTGGAAAGAAAAAATCAAACAATCAGGTCTTAATCGATATGGCAGAGAAACAAAAGCGTTATGAAGCCTTGGTCCACGTTTACAATAAAGAGCTTTATCGCTTTGCTTATTGGCTATGTCGTGATCCGCACATAGCAGATGATCTAGTACAAGAAACGTTTTTACGCGCTTGGCGTTCACTCGACTCTTTACTTGATCAAAAAGCAGCTAAACCCTGGTTACTTACTATATTACGAAGAGAAAACGCACGCCGATTTGAACGTAAACAGTTTGATTATAGCGACGTAGAAAACGATACGCTTGTTGATGAAACCAGCCACTCATTAGATGATGAAATGGAACAAACGGTTATTCAACGCCAGATTGCACTGCTATCTGATGAATACCGAGAGCCGTTATTACTGCAAGTTGTAATGGGCTGCTCTGGTGAAGAGATTGCAGACATACTTAATTTAAATAAAAACACGGTAATGACCCGTTTATACCGTGCCCGAAATCAACTTAAAGAGGCTTTAAGCCGTGATGATGAACAACTTAAAGGGGCATCAAAATAATGGATGAACTTGAGTTTCGTCGCCGCACTATTGCGCAGCCAAACGACATTGACAAGGAGCTCATGGAGTTTGCTAACAATAACCCTGAGCGACAAAGTTTTATTAACGATATGAAAGATTTTGATAAATTTATTCAAGATTCTTTAGACATACCTGTGCCTGAAAACCTTGCAGATCGCATTCTTTTAAACACATCGTTAAAAGAAAAAGCACTACAAGAAGAACAAGCAACAGGAAAAAATGTAGTTGATGCCCGCTCGCGTTTTAAGCTTGACCGCGTGCATCTTGCGTTAGCAGCATCTTTTGTAGTGGCGATTAGTGCCTTCTTTTTTAGTACAGAGCAAAATATTGCACACGAAGCGGGTGAACATGCACTAGCTCATGTGTACTACGAAATTAGTGCGCTTGATAAAAAAGAGCCCATTAGCTTGCAAAGTGTAAACGATAAGTTAGCTGTTTTAGGCGGTCATATTGATGAACTTCCTGGTGCAGTCACTTACGCTATGTTTTGTGATTTTAAAGGCGAAAAAGGCCTGCATTTAATATTTGAATCTGACTTTGGCCCTATGACTGTATTTATAGTACCTTCTGAAAATCAATCATTTGGATTTGGTGATGATGATTTTAAAGATGAGCGCTTTGAAGGCCATATCAACCGAGGTTCACAAGCTGATACTATTTTAGTGGCAAGTCTTGGAGCACCCCTAGATACATATAACGAACGCGTTACAGGCGCCATTCGTTGGCTTTAAAAAACAAATTTACCGCTTAGTTTCTACTGAGCGGTTTTTTCATTAAATACCCTCTAATAAATCATCCCTTTTATACCTAAAAACTCTGATTTTTAAACTAATTAATTAAATTCCTCATGAAAGTAAATTATAATCGCGGCTCGATTAAAATTAAGGAATTTCATGAAGAATATCATCGTTATTTTTTCACTATTGGCATTGTTATGTACTCGCGGATTCAAATCTGAAGTGCATAACGTTTAGGCGGCTTTAGGCGCCAAGTGATCCTGCATCAATTTTGCAGGCGTTTCAAATCCAAGTGTCTTTCTCGGACGATTATTAAGTTGCTCAAGTACTGGTATAACTTGCGCTGGTGTTACCGCCTTAAAATCTGTGCTCTTCGGCCAATACTGGCGTAGTAATCCATTCGTGTTTTCATTCAATCCGCGCTCCCATGAGTGATAAGGGTGAGCAAAATAAACAGGAACACTTAATGCCTTTGTGATTTGCTCATGATAAGCGAACTCTTTTCCATTGTCAGCCGTTATGGTATGAAGCGCTGACCTATATGGCCTTAATAGTTCTATCGTCGCCGCAGTGACGGCTTGTGCTGTTTTTCCTGCCACCTGAGTTGATACAGTGAATTGGGTGACCCGCTCTACAATGGTAACAAGGGCGCCTCGATGGCCTTTACCTATGACGGTATCTATTTCCCAATCTCCGATACGGCCTTTCTCATCAACTATTTGTGGACGTTCTTCAATGCTAACGCGATTTTTTATTTGTCCTCGGTTTGTCTTACCATGACTGCGCTTGTGATAATCGTAGATTGCGATAAATTAGTTAGCTCAGCAATACTTTGTTGCGTAAAACCGCTTTTCTTTAGAATAGCGATCTGGCATCTTTGCTCATAGGTCAGTTGTTTGTAATGTCTCATTGTAAAATCTCTTGCCGGAGAAAAAGCAGTTAGCTTATGAGCAACTGACCACTTAATCTAGCCAAAACAAGTTATGCACTTACAATTTGAATCTAGGCTATTAAATGCATAAATCGTATATATCTTATTTAATTTCAGTTTGGCACATGACGCCGCGCACTTTTTAACTTAATATAACCACCTGTTTATCTCTAAATCACGTCATTTTTTCTAGGGTCTGTTTATAGATTAAAATTCGTTCTATCTAGGTTCGATTTAATCGCGGCGCGAGGTGTGTAACCTAGTGGGCTAAGTAAAAACAGAGCAAAGCTTCCGCGTTCTGCTCAACACCTTTTACCTACATCCATGAGGGAATAATCACACTAACAAGCTCTGCCTTGCCTAAAAAACACACTGCAGTTAAATTCAATCTCGAAAGATAAACAGAATCTAGCCTATATATAATATTTTTACATATTTTACTGTTGCTTTTATCTATGTATTTCACATCAATTTCAAAGGATTTTTTATGACATCAGATGTAACGTCGGCATCTAGTCAACTTAACAGAACCGCTATTTTATTTGTATTAGCGCTCGGTACATTTATTTTAGGATTATCTGAATTTTCGATGATGCCTATGCTGCCACTAATTAGCGAAACATTTGGTTCAACGCCATCACAAAGTGGTTATGCAATTAGTGCTTACGCCATTGGTGTTGTCGTGGGCGCGCCTATTTTAATGCTAACAACTGCTAATATGAGAAAGCGCAAAGCATTGCTCATTTTTATAAGCTTAATGTTTGTCTCAAACGGATTAAGCGCGATGGCAACATCGCTTGAGCAGCTTGTAATATTTAGATTTTTAAGTGGCTTACCTCATGGTGCATATTTTGGTGCTGCTATTTTATTAGCATCGGATATTGCCCCAAAAGGTAAGCGTGCAAGCTTTATGTCTAAGGTGTTTATGGGTTTAACTGTGGCTACTATTGTTGGCGTGCCTATAGTTACACTTGTAGGTCAAAATTTAAGTTGGCGTTATTGTTTAGCTGGCGCTGCAGTGCTTGCATTTATTGCTTTTATTTTTGTTTATAAAGTAGTGCCAAATATCGATAACGCTAAACCTTCTAACTTACTAAACGAGTTTGGCGTACTTAAAAATAAACTGGTTTGGTCTATTTTAGGTATTGTAATTATTGGCTTTGGTGGGGTGTTTTGTATTTATACTTACATTGCCGACACCATATTAGTGGTAACAAAAACAGCCCCGTATACTATTTCTATCGCAATGGTAATGTTTGGTATCGGTTGTACGCTCGGTAACTATGTACTGGGTAAAGCAGCCGATAAATCTGCAATTAAAACCACTGGTCTTGCACTTGTATGTACCATTGTATTTGCCTTTGCTTATGTAACGGCAAGCCATAATATTTGGGCTCTTTATGCTGTGATCTTCTTTATTGGTTGCAGTGTGGGCTTGGCTACGCTGATTCAAACGCTTTTAATGGACGTCGCCCCAGAAGGCCACGCTATGATTGGCGCCTTAGTACAGTGCGCATTTAATACTGCCAATGCTATAGGCCCTTGGGTCGGTGGAATTGCAATAGCACAGGGTGCTGCACCTAATCAAACAGGTTACGTAGCAGCTGCATTATTTTTAGGTGGTTTGGGGATGTGGCTACTAAGTTACTTACAACTAAATAAACAGCAACCAACAGCGCAAGCAGCTAATTAACTTGAGTTCTGGTTAATTTAAAATACAAAAAGAGCCGCTAATTAGCGGCTCTTTTTAGGTAAAATTAAGCGTTTAGTGATGCCATATCAATAACAAAACGGTATCGTACGTCAGATTTTTCCATACGCTCGTACGCCGTGTTAATTTCGTCTATGTTGATCATTTCGCACTCAGGTAGCACGTTATTTTCACCACAAAAGTCGAGCATTTGTTGCGTCTGTGCAATACCACCAATAAGTGAGCCTGCAATACGACGGCGACCCATTAATAATGGCACTGTATTTACTTCATCTACCGGACCAACTTGACCAACAATAACTAATGTACCATCTACATCAAGTAGTGGCGTGTAAATAGATAAATCATGTTTTACAGGGACTGTATCTATAATGACGTCAAAGGCAGATTGCGAGTCTTTCATTTCGTCATCATTAGATGACACTAAGTAATGCTGAGCACCTAATTTAACGGCATCATCTTTTTTAGATTCACTACGACCAATAACCGTTACGCTTGCACCCATCGCAACTGCATTTTTAACAGCCATATGACCAAGTCCGCCTAAGCCAACTACACCCACACGGCTACCTTTTTTTACGCCCCATTTATGCAGTGGTGAGTAAGTAGTAATACCAGCGCAAAGCAATGGCGCAACGCGCGAAAGGTCTAAATTTTCTGGTACTGAAAGTACAAATTCTTCACGTACAACAACATGTTTAGAATACCCACCTTGGGTCATTTCACCACTAATACGGTCTTTACCTGCGTATGTACCAATCATACCTTCTCGGCAAAATTGCTCTTCGTGATTATCACATTGATCGCAACTTTGACACGAGTCAACCATACAACCAACAGCAACAGTGTCGCCTTGCTTATATTTTTTCACGTCGCTACCTACCGACATGACTTTACCTACAATTTCGTGCCCAGGTACTAACGGGTAGTCACTGCCGCCCCAATCATTTCGTACGGCGTGTAAATCTGAATGGCACACACCGCAGTATAAAATTTCAATTTCTACATCGTTATTTCGTAAATCGCGGCGCTCAAAAGAAAACTCTGTCAATTCAGAACCTTGGCTTTTTGCTGCATATCCTACTGTTTTCATAATAACTCCATAGTGGTTAAAAATTTAAATCATCAACAGCATAGCCCATAGCCCGTGAATAGAACCTGACAATATAAAATAGGCACAAAAAAAGCCCAAACAGTGTTTGGGCTTAATCGTTAGTACTAGGGCGCTAAATTTAATTATTTTGCAAGTAAGCTGTTTAGTTCATTAATTAATGTATGAATGCGCTGTGCATTTTTGCCTAAATCACTACGTCCTACTCGCGACTTACTACGAATATCGACGAAACGTTCACTGCCTTCATCGTTAATGCGGACAACGACATCATCTTTAAAACCAAACCATGTTGTTGTATCAGTCGCTTCTACAAGACCTAAACTTGTATCTGTGTTAACAAGTTCCCAACCCAAGTTTTTCACTGCTTGCTCTGTAGCTTCAAGCAAATCAGTTTTAGATTGAGCAAAACTAAGCGTTGCAAGTTCTGGGTAAGCTTTGCGTTGTTCAATTGCGGTTTCTTCGCCTGCATAGGCAACTGGGTTTGGCGCATCAACACGAAGTGGTGCAATAGCTACAAACTGAGGGGTTAACTAAGTCGGTAGAAATATCATGTATTGGCGGCACACTTTTAGCTGTGTTCATCATATTTAAAGGCATTGCTATAGCCACTGCTGAAAATACAACCGCAATACCTGCACTACCAAATGTCACAGTTTTGCGCATAAAGATTATCTGTATTAAAAGTAACACAAGTGCAGCGCCACCTGCATAAACGCCAAATCGAAAGCCTGTGAATGCAGTTCCTAGTTCTACAATACCAAATTTGTACAAAGGCCCAGGCAGAACGACCAGCAAAAAGGCAATTAAACTAACTAAGCTCACTAAAATTTTCATTTTATGATTCCTTTATTATGTGTGATTTTTATTATTAAACAGATAAACGCTATTAACGAGTAGCTTATACTGCCTATAAGTGCTTTTAGATTACTATTAGCGACTAATTACACAAAAAAGTCCAATGTTGTGTGATCAAAGTTACTTAAATTAGGAAAAATATCAACAAGCTCAGAGCTCGGCACACCAAACCACTGAGCCAATGTGGCAAAGTACTGCTCATTTGCAACGCTTGGAATTAAACGCCCGCCACTGGTATCTTGTGGGCCATCTAAATGCTGAGTTAAAAGCTCACCATATATATCGCCACCCTTTACTGCGCCGCCCATTACTATTTGATTCCCTGCCCAACCATGATCAGTACCATCGCCATTTGAGGTCAACGTACGACCAAAATCAGACATAGTAAACGCAGTCACTTTATCTGCCATATCAAGCTCTTTCATCGCACTATCAAACTCACTAAGCCCTTGGGCTAATGTGCTTAGCAATACAGGGTGAGTATCTAGCTGATTATCATGGGTATCAAACCCGCCCATAGACACAAAAAACACTTGGCGCTGAGTACTTAATTTTGACTGCACGCTAATTGTTTTAGCAACTGCTGCTAACTGCTCCGATAAACTTGTATCACTAAATGAAGTAATTAACGCTGGCGCTGTTTCTAGCGCATTATTCATCGCTTGGGTGTTATTAATCGCCGACTTGAAGCTATCAGCGTAAGCACTACTGAGGGGATGAACTGTATTACTCATAATCCGGTTCATTATAGTAGTTACATGTTCCATGCGCGGCTTATAATCACTAAATGCATTAATTTTACTTATACCGCTTTTATTAAGTGCAAATGCTTTTGTTTGATTACCCGTTTGCCAAAGGTTTGTACCATCAAGCGATATATTAGCGGCAAACTGATCTTGCTGCTCTAAGCGCTCAAGTAAACGTGCGCCCCACCCACTATTTAACGACTGTTTTTCACGCCCATACATCCATGATGCCTGCTGATCATTATGCGAGAACAAATGTTTGGGGATCGTCAAGGTTTTATTTTTATAATCATCGAGAGTAGTAGGTGCGAGTAAAGTTCCAAGGCCGCCAACAAACGCTAGATTAGACGAATCAAACACACTTTTAATAGGCGCAAGCGAAGGATGCAGCCCAACTCCACCAGCAAAATTAGTTGCACTATTAAGTGCTATAGGCGCCGAAACAGCAAGGTTTTGACGACTTTGTTCATACAAACTACGTTGCTCACCTTCTAATGGTACTAGCATATTAAGTGAATCATTACCGCCATATAAAAACACACACACCAACGCTTTGTAATCCCCCAACTCAATCGCATTTACTGACCCCGTTAATGCTTGCAGTTGTAAACTTGTTAACGCGGCCGCCGACACACCGCCTTTTAAACATAACGACAAAAACTGTCTTCTATTTATGCTCATTATGTCTCTCCTAATACTGCAAATTAAATTCAGGTGAAATAGCAATTATGTAAAGTAAATACGATACCCGTTCTCGATATTCGGCATCATTAAAGTATGCATCTAAATCAAGCAATGCTTGGCGCGTATCAGCACTCATTGAACCTGCAAAATATAAAACATTATACTGTTCAAGTAAGGCACCTACCCCGTTACTTTTTAAAAAGCTCATATCGCTCTTGATATAAACATATAACTCTTTGGGATTTAAATCATCACGTGCTTCTGCAGTTCCCCATACTAAACCTGAGAAATGCTCGTTCATAGTGCCAATTAATGTAGTATCACCCGCTATTTGTAATTCCGGTGCGACTAACTCATCACTGCGTAATTGAGCTGGCTGATAATCGGGTCTAAAAAAGTTAAATACAGATGGCGAACGCATTGGCCCCTGCCCATAATTATTTATTAAATTCCATGTTCTATACTCCCCTTCTAAAGACCTTGCATCAAGGTTTCGCCAAAATTGTACTGTTTTTAGTAAGGGCTCCTTAACTTTTCCTTGATAGCTTAAAACACTGCCAAAATGACGAGCCTCGTCATCTAAGTAAATAGCTTTAATGACAGCCGCTAAATCCCCACGCACACCATCGCCATTATCGTTAAACACATTAGCCACTCGCTCAATATATTGAGGGGTTGGATTTGATGTAATTAATCGTTGAATTAGTTGCTTAGTAATAAATGGTGCTACATTGGCGTGATTAAATAAATTATCGAGTGCTATTTGCAGTGATTCCTCTGGCCCATAGCCCTCAGGGATTACTTCATTATTTAAAAGTACTTTTTGTTTACTTGAATGGTATTCGCTAAATGCTTGCATTGGTTTAATATAATCACGGCTTTTGCGTTTAAACGTTTCACTATCGGCAAACGTCCAACCAGTAAATACCCGTGCAAAGCCTTCAATTTGAGACTGCCCGTAAGTGGCAATGGTATTCCCTTGGGCATCAAGCTTTGCGCTGCCATCTTTATTTAGCTCTTCAAGCCCAATGGTAAATAACTGCATTACTTCACGTGCGTAATTTTCGTCTGGACGAATGTTAAGTGCATCATCTGCTTTTTCGTTACCTAAATGGCTTAAATAAGTCCCCATAATTGGCGAAAGCGTGACATCCTCTAGTAACTCCCGGTAATTACCAAATGCATTTTTAAGCAGTAAATCGTAGTAGGTAACCATTCCTTCTGGTTGAGAGCTTAAGCTGCTATTGGCATCCGACACCACTAATATCTCGCTCAATGCAAATGCAACGCGCTGGCGAAGCTGATCGTCACTGCGCAGGGTCGCCTTCCACCAACCATCAATACGGTTGATATATCTAAAGTCATCTTGATCCGGACTATTGACTAAATAACTTCGGTGGTATTCAATTGGCAATGCTATTTGGCTTTCAAGCCATTGCTGCTCACTTAACCCTTGGGCTTTGCGTATTTCATTAAGTGTTGGCCCCATACTACCTTGGTGTAGCAAACGTGCAGCAGCAAATTCATCCATCGCGTTTCTGGCAATAAAACTTACCGTTTTAACTGCAATAGCACCTTCGTTGTCCGTTGCCGTTACATTAAAGGCATACTCTTTTGGTGAATAACTCAATGCTGAAGGAATATTTATTATCACAGAGTTAGCAGCTATTGGCTCATCAAGTACCTTCAGACCAGCAGTTTGCTCCCAGATCACACTTGTTATTGTGCCGTCGTTATCGCTCGCTGTTGCGGTTAATTCAATAGTTTGGCTTTTGGTTATATCGCTTGGAATATTAGCCACAGATAAAATAGGAATTTCATTTCCATTAATAGTTGGCGTATCATCTGAGCCTGAACCACCGCAAGCACTTAGTAGCAAAACTGAGCTTGCCATCAAAAAATATTTATAATGCATGAAAGTCGTCATCGTCTTTTAATAAAGGTACGTTACCATGTACCGAGTTTGATGCATTTATTGAAACACAAAATTTACAATTTAACCCTTTATTTTTTGTAACCGAAACTTGACTACCCCTCAAAAACACAAAAAATACGGTGGTTTAAATTAGCTTGGGCTTTATTATTTATGAAAACAGAAATTAGCTATCGTTTTGAATCTTCACAAGTTGCCAACCGATTTTCACATGAACTAAAAAATTGGTCTGTTAACGATGTAAAAACTCGTCTTTTTAATGGTGGCGACAGTGTAAAAGTAAGCTATGAGTATGACGAAAATGGGTTTGATTACACTATTGCAGAACTTGATGACCTAGCTGAGCGGCACGCAGGTAAAGAAATATAAGTAAAAAAACCCTCTAATACGTAATTTATTAATATAAATACGTTAATTACTTTTAACACGCTAGAGATGATTCTGGCAGTGTTATTATGGGTAATATACAACGCATTAGAGTGCCCTTATTAAGCTCACTCTCAATTTCTATAGATCCCTTATGTTCCTTTAATACGTTATATACAATAGCCATTCCCATTCCAGTTCCCTCACCTACAGGCTTTGTAGTGTAAAATGGTTCAAAAATATGATTGACTGTTTTTTCATCCATTCCGCAGCCATTATCGGACACTTCAATGTAGATATTTTTCTCGTCTGAGAATAAATTAACAAGAATTTCTCCTTGCTGGTCTTGTACTAAATCACAGGCATATTTAGCGTTTAGTAAAAGGTTTACGAAGATTTGATTAATTGCCGACAAATTACAATAACTTAATGGTAACTCATCATCCGAACACGTTATGTTGCATGTTTTTAATTGATTAGCGAGTAACTTAATAGCCCCTCTAGCGACTCTCTAATATTAGCCATAGCCATGGAATTATTTTTTGGTCTAGCAAAATTAAGTAAGTTATTAACAATTGCCGCAATTCGCTGTAATCCCTCATGCGTATCATTTAATAGTTCATCTAGATCATCTAAAATAAAATCAATATCACTTTCTTTATCAAGTTTTATTAGTAATGTTTCCATCTCTGCAGCAGATATTGATTTATTAATATATTGTTTTGCAACAGTCATTAATGCTATCAGCGTAGGTTTAAAAAATTTAATACTTTCAAGGTTACTTGTTACATATGCCAGTGGATTATTTATTTCATGGGCAACACCTGCCGATAGCGTCCCTAAAGTAGCCATTTTTTCACTTTGCATAAGAGTAACCTGCTGATTTTTTAACATGTTAAGCTTTTCTTCAAGATCTTGGTTTGCACAAAATAATGCGCGTGTTTTATCCTCAAGTAGCATCTCTAGTTCATCTCTTGCTGTTTTTTCACGAAGGTATGCTTTTTTGTAGTTGTGGGTATCTTCACTCATTGCCAATCTCATATTTAACTTCAATTACACATTTATCAAAACCATTATGCATACATTCAACATGATTTAGCGCCACCTCAATACCGTAATGAGAGGCTGCACCAAAAATAAGCCCTTCAGCGCACATGCACAGCTGCCTTTTGGAATAGTAATGCATCAAAATAAATCCATCTTCAATAAGCTCTGCTTTAATTTCTGGTAAATTTGGCTCTTGATATAGCTTTGCAACTTCAACATGAATCACCTTATCGATACCCATAATTAAGTCCGCAAATCCATTAAAGTTTTCAACTATTGTAGGGTGCCGGCCCCTTAAGTGGCCAAATAAATACTCACCAAATGCCTTTAAAACATCAGGCATAGACATAGATAAAGCATCAGCTACATCTTGCGCCAAACCCACTATTTCTTCATCTGGATAGCTTTCTGCTGAAATATAAATACGATCACTAGGTGCATTTCTTTCAAGTAAATCATCCCACGCAGCCATGCCGCACTTTTCAATAACGAGGGCTTCAAGTCCTCTAAAAATAACACCTTTCATACATCCCCTCGTGTATCACTTTTTAAAACTTAAAAACCATTGTTGTACATCTTCTAGTATTTTCAAATCATCAATAAAGTCATATTCAGTTTGATTAAACTCAATTACTTGCTGGCAATAAGCATGCTCAACAATCATATGAATAACAGTTAATGATATCCCCTCATCCACAGGTAAATCATCCAGTAACTGCGCCCTAACAATTGACTTTTCAAACCCCCAAAGCGCTAATAAGTAGGCACTAAGAGCGTACTTAGGCACGTTTTCATCTTCGTTATCTTGCACAATACACATAGAAGCTAATTCACCAATAACACTAAGCAAACCAACTGCAAATGCAAACAACTGTGTTTGCCTATCTTGCTTTAAATACTTAGCGAGCGATTGCGCCATACTTGCTTTTTTATATCCTTTATTAATTAACTCATTAAGCGTCTCTTGCTTAGCCTTATTAAGTAATTGTTGAGACAATTCAGAAAAAACCACAATCGCCTTTAAACTAACTAAACCAATTCTTATAATCGCCTCTTTTAAGTTTGTAGTTTGACTATCAAACCCCATAAATGCGGAGTTGGCTACCTGCAAAACTTTTCCCGTTAATACAGGGTCGTGGCTAATATTATTTTCTAAAATAGAAATGTTTGGCTCATTTTTGTTTAACTCACTTAATAAGTTTTGAGTCACAACACCTAAAAATGGCAAGTCTGAAAGCTGCCCTAAAATAACGCGATGAGGAGCATGAATAGGAAGTAATTTTAATAACTTAGCGCTGTCTAGCACCGCTACTAAATGTTTTTGTGTAAAAGGTTTTACAAGATGAAAGTGGATTGTGTTGTTAACTTGTAGTTGATAGTTACTACTTAAATCACTGGTAAATAAACACCTTAAGGCTGTAGGACAGATCGCTTTAGCGTGCTCTAGTACTTTAAGCCCTGAAGAAAGTGGCATCATAGAATCACAAAAAATAATGTCGGGTGTTTTATTATTTCCTATGTAGCGTTCAAATTCATTAGGTAACTGTAAGCAGGCTACAGTTACATTTACACATAAGCGGCTCAACGTTTTTGCTAGTGCACGTAATAGTAATTCGTCATCATCAATTAAAAGTATATTTATTTTTTGCTCATGCATTCACTATACCTTCGCTATAACGTATTAATTTCTAATCAAAGCGTAGTATAAATTCACAAATAGACATAAAACGAAAAGGGCCTAATCGTATTAGAGATTCATAGGATTAAGATAAAGCCATTGAGCTCTGATAGGATATACTTAATTACTGCACAATTAATGTTAAACCAGCCGGTTAAATAGATTGAATGAAAAAGATATTTTTAATAGCACCTTTTTTATTAGTTTTATAAACGACAAGCTTCGCCCACTGATTAATAAAACATACCGTTCCAACTCAACAAATACTTTAATTGGTCAATCATTAGCTGGTCTGCTTTCAAGCGATATTTTATTTAATCACTCTGCAACTTTTAATTATTACGTAATAATTAGCTCAAGCTTATGGTGGGCCAATAATGAATTACTAAATAGCCCTTTTGAGCCACAATCGTTTCCTCAATCGGTTTATATTGACGTTGGTAAAGAAGGTGAATTAATGGAAGGCGATTGCATAAGAAAATAGCGCCTATTTTTGGTAATAAAAGCCAAGTGAAATTAGGCTATTTTAAAAACCTAGATCACGCCGATACTCTGCATTTAGCTGTATACGACGCTTTTACATAAATTAACTACCATCCAAAAAAGTAATTAATAAAAATGCTTATAAGACTTTAAGTATTATTCATGGTATTTGCGGATCATCGCCACCTTACCATTTTCAATTTCGATTACTTCCATCATTGTGGAGGTGTATTCTATTGGCTGCTTACTTTGTGGGTGAATGCCTTTTGCAAAATTCTTATAACGAATAGCAAAGCCTGTATCGTTAAACACAAATGTATTAAGCAGTGTGCTTTCAAACAACGTGTGTGCACCTAAGTAAAAACTCATACCTTTGCGCATCTGCTTTTTACCATCAGGAATACGTGAGTCATCCGGTTGATACGGAATATGCTGATTACCAATATCATCGGTTAACAATGCAAGATAAGCCTCAAGCTCTTTAGCACCTGCGTTGGGTGCTTGTGTGGCGGACATTGTTTTATAGTACTGCTGCGCAAACGCTTTTAAGTCGAGTGGCTTTTCAGCATACGCCGAAAAAGCAGTTACTAAGGCCAAGCCTAACGTTAAAAGTAGCTTCATCACTTATTCCCTGTAGCTAAAAATATTGTATAGGTACATTACCTTAGTAAGTTCAATAATCAAACAAAATCAGTTTTAAGTGAATTAACACCTACATTTTGCTTTTCACTCTGTTGGTTGCAACGCTATTAGCGGGGTCGTCTGGCCAAAAGTTAGCATTACTATGCAACTGTATAATGGTTTGACAGACTCTAAGTCCTTTAAATATAGACTTAGCGGTGAAAAAATAGAAATTAATATTGACGCTATAATTTTCAACTCAGATTGACAAAAGATTGATAAAAAAGATGACTCATTGACACTGTTAAGTTGAACTAAAAAAGCATACTCTATAAATTACCCGGTAATGGACTATTCTCTAGGTATTCCATTAACTCACCATTTTCAAGAATAGATCTGTATAGTACTGCATCCCATGAATTGATGGATTTTTCCTGTTCCATTTCCAGAAATAGAGCTAGAGTATCCCGAAAGTTTTTTTCTTCAGGTCGTTGTCGACAATTATGAGCTCTACGTAAGACGCTTATATACCTTGTCTTAAAGTACTCTTTGAAACGAGTAAGAAAATCAACGCCCTCCAAATGAGACTCAACTAATAAACTCAAGTCATCTGGTATTTCTTCCTTAACAGCTATATCTATTGAAGGAGTAGAAAATGGTGGCGCAAATGTTATTGAGAACAAAGGTCTATCTACGTCATCAAAATATGGATGGATGTATCTCTTTTGGCCATCTTCAGTGACATAGTCTGTGAGTTTCTCACCTTGACACCAATCACACATTGGCGTCAAATTTAATAACAAAACAGATAGCTCTGGAAATATATCTTTAGGAAGGTAATGATCAAGCGTTCTAGGTCTTCCAGGTTCTCCACAGCTAGGACAAACAACTAGTCCATTATGCTTCCTCATCATCTCTAGTTGATCAAAAGGTAACTTTTCACATTTAGGTGTGTATAGCCCTATCAAAGATTTTTTTCGCTTACGAGCCTCTTCTTCGGAATCTGTATAGTTATTCATGTCAAGAGGAATAAGCCCTAATGGGTTTCCATGATGCTCTATAAACATTTCAGCTTGGTTTATAAGATCATTAGTAATCCGATTGTAAAATACTTTATACTTTTGTCTTTCGCTTATAATCCCTCTCAAAATTTCGAGAGAGTCCTCTTCGGGAAGCCGTATTTTAGATACCATTAATTAGGCTTCCTTGAATTCAGCAATTTCATCAACATTTCCTCATTAAGCTCACCTCCGAGCCTATCGATAATGTCTTGAGGATCGCCATATATTCCTAGCTGCTCTTCTACCCACGTATCGAATGGTTTAGTAATCGAGTTATCACCAAAAACATATGATGAAATTCTCTGCATATCTCCACCAAATGTTTCAAAAGGCGGATATTCCACTTCGACGTTATCATTCTGCTTTCGGTAAACATGCACACATTTAGCAGGAACTTCCCTAGTGATAGATAAAGAGTGAGTAGCCAGAATTGCTTTTGATGTAAAGGCTTTCAGAACTTTTTTAAGCAACGCAATAAACTCAATTTCAAGTGCCGGATGTAAGAAAAGTTCAGGTTCATCAATAACAACTAAACTATCTTTCCTTATTTGCCCAACCACATTTACCACAATATAGCAGAACAGTCTTTGCCCAGAACTGATTTCAATTGCCTTATTGTCTTTGATAAAGACAGCGCCAGAATCAAACTTAATACAACTTTTTAAATCAATATTCCATTCTTCTATTTTCTGAATAACATGACCGTCGATTTTAAGATGTTTCTTGTCTTCACCAACTAAAAACTCAGAGAAATCTGGAGTTTGATTAAATAACTCAAAACTTTCAATTATTTCAAATGCGACAAAATCAAACTCAATAGCTGACATCAAAACAGATAATATAGTTTCGAACTTATGCGTCCAATTAGTTAGCGAGCCAAACTTCAAATCATCATGTATTGACGTCAATATTGACGATACAGAATCGCTTGCTGGTAGATTTCGACTAATGCCTACTCTCTGATTCCCATCTACATCCTCAATTATCTTACGAAAACCAAAGTATTTATAAGCATCTTTATCTTTCAAATTTGTTTTTGATAAATCAATCGTAAATTCCTCAAACGGGCTATAAGATATAAGAATTAATTTAGAAATATTTGGGTAGTGATCAAATGGTTCGTGCTGACTTTTAGCAAGGGAAGGCTTGCTTCCTCGTTCAACACCTAGCCAGTATTCAACTAAAGACTTTAATGTATGAGATTTTCCTATGCCATTTTCACCAATAAGAACATTAATATCGTAGGGCAGTAAGTTAGAATTAAACTTAAAACAAATTGGCTCGATTAACCCATCTCTTTTAATTGTATTAAGCGTGAAATCCTTAATGCTCGATACCTCTGCATTAAACACCTTCCATCCGTCTTCGTATGCTTTCCTTGCCCCTCCTTCTCGAAGCGGTGATATAGAAAAGTCATCGTGTTCAATTAGTTTGACAGCTTCTTGATCACCTATAATATTTTTTAAATAACCCGCATCCCTTATTGATGTAAGAGTATTCTTAGCTTCTTCAATTCCAATCTTTGCAATTAAAAAATTATAAAGATCAATGTCACTGGGGACCGATACATAATTCAATTCTGGGATAGGAAAAAAGCCATCCCATCCACTTTCACATAACTCATTTAATTTTTTTGGTGAATATTTATCATCTTCAATTAACAATTTGAGTTCAAAATCGAGAAAACTCTTACCATCAACATATAAGACAGCATTAAGGGTTGTACTTACTCCATAGTCATCCCAATTATTGAACGAAAGAGAAAGCATGGTATTTTCAGATGGGAGCTTCGCAGGAGTCGCGCGCCAATTGATACCTTTCTGGTAAAACACTTTCATTTATTATCTAATCCTTTAATAAGAGCCTGAGGATATGGTACTTGAACGTATAAGACTTTAATATTTATGTGACTCGTGTAATTTTTAAGACGTCGCGCTTAAACTTAAACCTTGTTCTGGATAGTTTTAACAAAAAACTTTAAGTATTGCTAACTGTAAATTTTCTAAAGCATAATTACAAAATAGGGTTATCAAAGCACCTGTCTCACGACCTATCTTTTTTAGACTGTATTTTGTGGTAGCATGAGGAACTAATATTTTTATTTATGTCGCTCTCACAAATTTTATAAGATGAATTAAACCTTGAAATATTTTGACTTTTCAATAGTTCCCACTAAACCACTACATGAAAACGCTATTTTTTGGTGGGTTACAATTACACCATGTATTGTGTCAATCTTATTAGTAATCTTACTAATCCCAGCTCTTAATTTCGAAATTAGTGTGGAAGGATATAAATATTTTTTGACAGCCGTTACACTTCCTTTAGGTATAGCATCTATTTCAATAGTTTTGGGTGTAATGATTGGACGCTTCCACGGTTCGAAACAAAGAGCAATGTCAATATCACAGAATGAAATCAACTACCAGTTAGCTCGAAAAAGCCAAACTTTTCAACATTATTTTGAACATAGAACTCAATTTGAAAACTGGCTCAAATCCGAAAGTATCAGTTTAGAAATTGTGGGGCAGACGGATACTATCGATGTAAATGCAATGGGCTTATATGATTTGCTATTTTCAAAGAACACCGTCGAATATTTGGAATATTCAGTTGATCGCTATGAACTGTTTCATCAAATATTAACTATGATGGATTGCATTGGGTCTGAATTAATCGATAAAGCTGATAAAGGTGAATTGACTGCAGAAATGGCTTTTTTTAAGTTATTATCATTTTTAAGTGTAAAACCATTTAAGGCAGAACCTAATTACTGGGCCCCATATCATGATAAAGAAGCATTTATTGACTTGGCACAGCAGATTCCTCAAGTTATTTATAAATCAACAGAGTTTCTGCTTTTGACGGGTTTAGATAATGATGATTCAAACTTATACGAAATATTCGACATCCTTATAGACAGATTAGAAGAAAATGATTTCTTTGAAAAATTAGGGAAGCTGAGGCAAAAAAGCTCCCAAGTTAACGAAATATAATTAAACATCCCTTTAATTGTAGTAGCTCATATCTGATCTTACAGTTTCTATGAATAAGTTTGGACTTCACCTGACTGGCAACTTTAAGCTATCAAGAGATGATCGCTATCATTTACAACGATTTAAACATTTTTACAAAGCGGACGTTTAAATAACTCAACCCTGCCCAAAAGGATTAATTTGATTTATACATCTTCACTTTATAAATCAATACTCCTCTCCATACGATTCATAAAATATGGATTTTTAAATCACAATTTGATAAAAATGATTTATAACGAACATAGGTTTAAATCACATGTATCATTGGCAACAAAAAAATGGTCGATATGGAATTTAACTTTGCTTGGCGTAAAATTATTGCCTTTGTTGTTGCTAACTGCCACTACAGATAACTGGCTCCGCCAGTGATATAACGTTTTGGTACAAATATCTAATCGCTCAGCGACTTCTGCAACTGAATATCCACGCTCAGTAATTTGTTTAACCGCCGCTTCTTTAAACTCTTGAGTATAACGTTTGCCTTTGCTCATAAAACACCTCTTATTAGAAGTTACAATGTAACTCAATGGTGTCTAGCAAACTATGGGAAGTCCAACCAGCCGCCTTGGTAGTGCCATGATTATGTTAACCGATGAATGTCTAGTGCCCCAGTAACCCCAAAAGGATTTGGGAAAAACCTGGCTGCGATGAGATCGCAATAAGAGAGCCTCTATATGTGTTTGCCGTAAGCTACTTGCTTAACAACCACATCGACAGACGAAGTAAACGAATTTGTTTATTGATTTAGAATTGACCGTCACTGTATAAAAACGGTCAAATAAAATACTAATGCCTATTGACAGAGTTAAGGCTCATATGTGTTATGTTCGTCTTTATCGTCTGCTTCTTGTTTCGAACCCACACGTTCGTTACTAGATAAGCTAGCAAGATCTGAATTACAATCAAAAGCCCAACAAGTAATGAGTACTTTCTATTGAACCGAAGGTTTTGAACCTGCATCTCACTATTTAAGCCAGACAGCCTGCGATCTATGGATACTTTTAATTTATCAACAAGTTTTAGTCTGTATTTTGCAATTTTCATTTGTTAGGCCTTGATTACGCAAAACCTTGAATCTACTGTACTAATAACCAAGTTCAAGTTATTTAAGACCGGTTCAACAACCTCTGTTAGAATTTGAGATGCAATATTTTTTGCCAATCCCATTTCATTTACAGTACAAACATAACCTTGATGAACCACTTTATTTCTAATTTTTTGTACATCTTCGGCTTCTGACAAAATTGGCTTTCCATTCATACCTTTGATATCGGATAACTCAATATCGGCGGCATGTGAACACAGTGCATTTAGTAATTTGTTATATCTAGCAAAACCAGATTGACCAATAGTAGAACCAACAATTAGTTCTGCTACGCTTTCGTTATGCACCATGCCGTATAGGACAGGCTTTAACAAAACAACTTTTAAAAATAGTTCGATTGCTGTTGTGTACATAATTAATGCTGAGCGAGGAGATATTTGTAAAAGCTCATTTGCGTGATGATAACTAACAATCGGAGCTTCTATTAGATGAGGATGTTTTAAATAATAGGACTGCATCCTTTCTTCAATGAATTCATCGATAGCTTGCTCTTTATGATCAGGATAAAGCTCTTCACTCATACGATCATAAAAATCATCCATTGCAGCATCATGTTCGTCGTAACTCATATCTATCCTTAGAGGCCTAACAGCTTATTAAACACCATTGTGGTGGTTTATAACACACCAAAACGGCGTTTAATAATGTTATTGGACAAAATTAGGTTTCTACTCAAAACATAGGAATAAATTTAATTTTTTAATGTCTGCTATTCGCTCTAAGCTGCCTGTTAGATGAAGCCCGAACTTATTTATCAAAACTCTAAAATCAGACATGAGCTACTAAATTCATTCAAAGACTAATTGGCCTTTGTGCGTATTCTCATTACTTTGATCACCGATTCTCATCAGCTTTGATCGCTTGATTTATCATTTTGTAGAGCCATTTTTAAATTAACTTAACTGATCATCATCAGTCAATTCATTTAACTGTTTTCGTATCGATTCTCCTTTTAAATTCAACTTAATTGCACCATGAATCAGCCTATCTAAAATAGCATCAGCATGCGTTGATTCACCGATCATTTGGTGCCAATTTTCCTGTGGTAACTGACTAATGATGATGTGTGATTTATAACCATATCTAGCATCGATTAATTCAAGTAAGTCACTTCGTTGCTGAGCACTGAGTGGCTCTAGCCCCCAATCGTCTAAAATAAGTAAGTCGTATTTAATGAGTTTACCCAATAATTTTCGATAACTGCCATCGGCCTGTGCTAGAAATAGACTTTCAAGTAATTCTTTTAATCGAATATAGAAGACACTTTTCCCTTGTAAACAGTGCTCGTGACCCAAGGCACACGCGAGGTAGGTTTTGCCACAGCCTGTGGCGCCTGTAATTAATATATTCTGATGTAAACTCAGCCAGGTGCTTTGGCTGAGGCTACGTATTTGTGCTTTATCTAGATTGCGCTTCGGCGAGTAAATGAGTTGATTTAACTGACCCGGTACGCGGAATTTTGCTTGTCGCACTAGTCGCTCTATTTTTCTTTGGTCACGCGTATCAATTTCATGCGTTAGCAATAAACTGACGCGCTCTATAAAGCTTTGTTCTTGATATAGGTTTGGCTGTTCAAGCTGCTGCTTGAGTGCTTGCTTTATACCCGATAACTTGAGCAGTTGAAGTTGCTGATTAATTGTTTCTATCATGTTTGCATTCCTTAATGGTAGTAATCTGTGCCACGTATGTTGCTATGTGTAATTGGCTTTTCTGGCTCTGTTTGGAGTGTGGGTAATGGTTGTTGGTCTAACCCTTTTTGCAGCATTTGCTTAATAGATCTGAGTGTGGTCGTATTCATGCAAATTGCTCGGTAGCATGCTCGCTCGAGGCGTTCCTTTGAATACGTTTTAGCTAAACTTAACACCCCTAAACAAGTGCGATAAGCTTGCTCTGGATGACGTTTGCTATTAAGCAATAATTCAACGACTTGATGAGTATAATCACCGATACTCAATGCCCATGAGCGTAAATTTATCGGTGACTGCTCATGCTGTTTTTGATGCGCCTTTGGCATATGATGTGTCTGTGTCGTATGTCCGCCTAAACGGTTTGAGCGTGGATGCTGTGCTATTAAAGTACCGTCATAATAAAGCTGCACGAGTTGATTGGATATGTGTGCGCGTAATTGTTTTTTAACCCACAGATAAGGCACGCTGTAGTAATGTTTTTCTATTTCAACATGGTAATCAATATGCACACGCACTGTTTTGATTTGTGTATATTGATAGGGCTTTTCAGGCAATGGCTTTAATGCGTTTTTATCCACCATATCAAATAGCTGTTTACGTGATTGTTGATATTGCTTCATCACCTTATTGTTCATCATATCCAGTAGCTTTGCTATTTCATGATTGAGTTGCGCTAAGCTGTGGAAGGTTTGGTTACGTAAGCGTGCCATGATCCAACGCTCAACAATTTGTACGCCCACTTCAGCCTTCGATTTATCTTTGGGTTTATAAGGTCTAGCCGGAATGACAGCAACGTTAAAGTACTCGGCTAACTGGTAGTACGTCGGATTTAAATCAGGCTCGTAGCGACAGGTTTTACTGACAGCACTTCTGAGATTGTCGGGAATAACAACGTCAGGAACGCCGCCTAAAAATTCAAAGCAACGCGCATGACTCATTACCCAATCTTCAAGTTGCTGACTATACGTTGCTTCAGCATAGGTATAATTTGATGCACCTAGCACAGCAACGAATATCTGAGCAGTGCGTTTTTCCTGTGTCGTCGGACAAGTAATGGTAATTGTGGGACCACAATAATCCACAAACAGCTTTTCACCCCCTTTATGCTGCTGACGCATTGAGAGTCGTTGCGTACCTAACCATTGTTTATAAGCTCGGCAGAAGTGACTGTAGCTGTAATAAGACTCACCCATTTTTTCAAGTAACTCATCAAACACGAGCTGTAATGTTAGGTGTTTATGTTGTTTTAAGTCTTTATTGATATTTAACCAGTCAGGCGTTGGGTGTCTTTTTTTACGCGTTGAGAAGCGCTTGAGTTTGGTGTTGAAAAATGTATTTTGCTGTTTATCCTCAGGTATTGGCCATTGATTTAAGCCTAACTCATTGGCCTTTTTAAGGTAATTAGCCACAGTACCAGGTGAAATATTTAAACTTCTGGCAATCTCTCGATGGGATAATTGTGCTGAGTACTTCAGCCGTAAAATGGAATGTAATTTACTCATAGATATAGGTCTTGTTGTCATTGTTGTTATCCTCATCAAACGATTCAGATAACGGTTTAACACACCTACAAAAATGATAAAACGTGAACTCGGTTACGAGTGGTATTAAGCTTTGAACGGCAAAATCATTAAGAGCATAAAAGTGATCATTTACAAGTGATTTTAGTGATCAAAGCTTAATGAGAATAAGCGATCAAAGTTAATGCAATTGGGTGATCAAAGCAGGAGAGAATATGCACTTTGACTTTATTGAACGGCCAGCTTTAGCTTTTAAAGGCTCATCTGGCCAACGATGTTTAGGGTATTTTGATCTCATATCTTTCGCGACATCAAAGTAAGATGTTTCCCAAAAGTTAGCTAAGTCACTAGTTATTTGAATTGGTCGCTTGGCAGGTGAAAGTAATTCAAACCTTAATCTGACTGTATTTTTAGCTATCATTGGTGACTTTAATTCACCAAAGACTTCTTGCAGTAAGACTGACACCGTTGGTTCTTGATACTTTTCATACCTAATCTTAATTGATTTTTCGCTTGGTGTAATATAATGAGTAGGGGCTTCTAAATTTAGAATTTTTTGCTCTTCATACGATAAAATCGCAGTTAAAATAGGGTAGACATCTAGGCTTCTGAGAGCCTGCAAACTATTTATATGATTAATATAAGGCAATAACCAATTATCTAAACTATCCAACAATGATTCTTTCGATAATGAAGGAAAGTTGATTTTTTCACTTAACCATTTAACTCTTTGGGTCCAACTCTCACATTTTTCAGTCCAATTGAGTAACGATAGTCCTTCAACTTTAAATAAGCTAGCTAAGCAACTTTGGAACTGTGATTTTTGAATGTTTGCTATGGGTTTCTCAGAGACCGTTATTGCACCATAGCTAACCACTTCTCTACCAACAATTTTTGTCTTATTGTTATCTAGCTTGTACTCATTTTTATAAATGAGCTGCTTCTTGTTGGAAACAATACTAGCCAAATCTATCGGACTTGCAGAATATACTCTTCCTTCTTTCTTTTGAGCGTCACAGTCACATACAACGATCCAATCAAAATTATTAAGAGGATCATGCTCAGTTAGAACCACACCACGCCCATTAGCCAATAAATAACCGGAGCTACCTGAGGAGCGTTTTTTAGCTAATCGTTCAGGGTAAGCACTTAAAAGCAAAGTACCAACATTACGATTAAGTTGTTCAAGCGAAAATTCAATTTCTCTTGGGAATACCCCTAACATCCGTTTCAGTCTTTTCGACTCCTTTATTATAGCTTCTACGGTCTGCCTTTTAATTGGATATGAATGAAGAGCGCCACTTTTGTTTACTTTATATTCTTGTAAAGCGGATAACCTTTGGGTGATGTCAACGCTATCAGAACTGTAGAACAAATCTCTTTCAGAGATTAGTGATGCTAACTCACACCCTAATGTCACTAATTCAGGCTCTTGGATTGTTAAAAGCATAGCCGCCAGTCTAGGATGCAAATTTAGCTTCGAAGCTCTTTGGCCCAGCTTGGTCGGCTTATTTAGCTTATCTACAAGTCCTAAGGTTGAAAGTAATGCAAGTGATATCTCGAAATGATGCTTTGGTGGGGATGTTAACCATTTTATACCTGCATAATCTTTATAACCCCATAAGAGAGTTTCAAGCACAGTGGGAGCAAGATCTACTCTTTTTATTTCTTCATCTTTAAAGTCCTGTAGTTTTTGATTGTCTCTCTCTGTCCATAGCCTAATGCATTGTCCTTGTTGTAACCTACCTGCGCGCCCTGCTCTTTGTGTAGCTGATGCCTTAGATATCCAACAAGTGTCTAATCTATTCATGCCACTTGTTGGGTCATACATGAGTACTTTTTCTAGCCCACTATCGATTACGCATGAAACACCTTCAATTGTTAAACTTGTTTCTGCAACATTAGTTGAAAATATCACTTTCTGTCTACGAGCAGAATCCGAAGAGAGTACCTGTTCTTGCATATCGATTGGTAATGCGCCATATAGACTAAGAAATACCAAGTACTTTGTTTGACCAAGGTTATTCTCTGCATACTCACGGCATTTGCGTATCTCCGCTTGGCCTGGCAAAAAGATTAAAATATCTCCTCCATCTTTTGATAAGGCATCATTTATAGCATCGCACACACTTTTTTTAAGATCATACCCAGCTCCCTTGTAACTTATTTTGACGGGGTATGATCTTCCAGGACATTTAATTACAGGTGAAAAATTCATATATTGAGCAATGTACTCAGTATCTATGGTTGCGGACATCACTAATAACCGTAAGTCTTCTCTGATAGATTGCTGCACTTCCAATGACAACATCAAAGCAATATCGGAATAAATACTCCTTTCGTGGAACTCGTCAAATATTATTAAACCTGTACCTGGTAGCTCAGGATCAATTTGCAAGCGATTTGCCAGAACCCCTTCTGTTACTATTTCAAGCTTTGTATGCTCCGATACTTTCTTATCATTTTTTACTGAGTAACCAACAGTTTCCCCCACTTTCTCGCCAAGCCTATGGGCAAGATAGTTGGCAATGTTGCGCGCTGCCATCCGTCGCGGCTCAAGCATGATAATTTTTTTCGAATCCAGCCAATCAGAGTTAATTAAATACAACGGAACCTCCGTCGACTTACCTGCACCAGGCTCAGCTTGAAGTATCAATGAACGAGCAGCCCCGAGCTGCTCTGAAATTTCAGGGAGAAACTTAATAATGGGGAGTTCTTCTTTCAAAATATATTTAAATTCCTTTAGAGGTTATCAATGCTGTGCTGTATTAAAAATTAAGTATAGAATCTAACTTATTATCATAAAAAATAGGGCAGCTAAAACCGCTCATATTCTTCCCTCTCAAAATTAGACTAGGACTCATTTCTTTTAAAGACTTTCACCTACATCGATAAACTTCATTACTATAAATCGTTCTATATGATGGTTTTTATATTGGCATAGTGGACTTAATGAAGTCGCTGATTAAACAAAAGCATGTTCGAGTATTTCCCTGAAATGCTTTTATAGATTATTTGAAATAAGTCTAAAGAATGTGCTCAATATCTAAATGCTTTATTTTGATATAGAACCCCTCACTCGCTGCACGATAATAGCATCATGACTTGTGAAATGATTAAAACTCGAAATTCGAGTAAATACAGGGTTATTTTTTAATTCAGACTCATCCGCATAAACCTTTATCGCATTCAATAGCCAGCCACCTAGTGCGACTAAGCCTCCACCCTTGATGTTAGAGATTTCCATGCCTGCGCCAACTAAAGTAGGAGCAAACCCGGAAATATTAAGCTTTGATAAGCGAGCCTTATTACTCTCTATTGCTTTGATCTCTTGCTTGAGCGTTCTTAGTTTGTGGAAATACTCGCCCTCATCCATGTTTCCATAATCTTTAACAATATTTGGTATAGAACGAATCAAACTAGAGGACAAAGCTGAATCAAGTTCGAGTACGTTCATATCGTTATTTATAGCAAATATTTCATTTAACAACATACTGAGCTCAGACTCTCGAACTTGTTGTGAGTTTCCCGTAACACCGTTATAAAGGCCGCTAACGATTTGGCAAGCTGCAACTTCAGAGTAGTTTTCATCATCGAATGGAAAATGATGAGCCCCTAGCCCTTGGGCATACTCATAGCTAGAACTTGCTGTTGTCAGTTCGATTAGTAAATCTCGCCCCCGATCCTGAAAGCTTTTTACAGCTAAATTTGAAATACCTAGCCTGTGAGCTGAAGTTGCACCTTCCTTGTTTACCAAAAACTCACCGAATTGCCACTGCTCAGATAGCATTAGTGCAAACCTTTGGATATCGAGGTTATCGATACGCGAGCAGTGGTGTAAGAAATTATATTGTTCATCACTTGAGAACGTAGTCCCAATTATGCCCGACTTCTTCTGAATCCCTTGAATAGTAGTGGCGGCTAATCGTCTTGAAAAAAAGATGGCATTTGGGTTTACAGAAATAATGTCTAGTAATAGTTCTTTTGAATACCGACTAAGATTTTGAGGGATTGCAAAGAGTAAGCGACCACGGGCGACCAACTCTTTGAGCTCATGTTGATTCATTTTGAACATTCTATAGAAATATTCAGCTTCACTCTTTAATGGTAGTGCGATGACAACCTGCTCGTATAGCGTTAAATAAACTCTTATATTTTGTCTAGGAAACACAGATGCATCTACGAAACATCTTGTTTTCTTTATCTCAAAGTTTGGGAGCAAAAAACGATCCCTTTGCTCAGTTTCATCTCCGCTGAAAACAGAATGTCTATTTTGAATCCAAAAGTCTTCGTCTTCTTCGTAACGAGCTAATAGTTGTTGCGGAAATTGTTTCTGTATCAAACCACTAGCTGTAAGTTGCATATTGTTGTAAGTATTAGGCTTATGCTCCACTTTCCCAGGATAATCAGGGATTGTAGTCTCAACGTCAAAAATGTAGTCATACCCTTGATACCCCAAAGATTCGCAAATTAACTTAATATCTTGCTGCTCACTCTCTGTTATCGCTGTTTTAAAAGTCAGTTTAAACTCGTTTGTGGCCCATAAGAAATCGACATAAAATGGATGGTACTTACGTGGTACATTTAAAACTAATTGATTTATCGTCTCATTCATCGTCATGGGCTGACCATGTATTTGAGTTTTTTCAAACTTGCTGCGTGACTCGATCAAACAATAGGTATCAAGAATTTCGCCCACAATAGTAGCAGGAGGTATGCCAACTGTATGAAATCTATGATACTGCTCTTTTAAATTATTAAGCAGTTCTTCGTTATTTTTTACATCAAGAACAACTGCAAATAGTTCTTTACCATTAGTAAACAGTCCCTTGTGGGTATGCTGATGAGTATCAAATCGAAAGCGCTCATAATCGTGCCGTATAGCATCTATTACTGGCAAACTGTATGGCAGACTGTCATTCATTGTTAGATCCTAATTATAATATACGCTAGGAGCGTTCTTTAGCTTGTATCATTGTGCTAGTTTCTCATATCTTACTCATTAAAATATGTATAATAATACTAGTGGGTTATTCATTTTTTTAGCGAGGTATAACTATTTCTGCCCCAAAGTGTGTTAGGTAATGATCCTACAAAGAAAATTTACCTTAAGCTTGTTTTTAAGTGTTGTTTAAGACTACTTGCTCATACTCAGCACGTAGTTGTGCATAAGGTTTATGTTGCAACAGGCGGTTATTGTCCAACTTAATAACATGAGCATCTTGCTTATAGCTATCTAAAGCCGGGTTATCCATTGCACATAAAATGACTTGGTAGGCTTTAGGGATGTTTTCCTTAAGAACGCCCATAACTTGATCATATCGATGCTTGGCTTGCTCCTGTTGATTAGGAGTGTCAATAACGAAAGGGGCTATTTGACATGGATTAGCATGTTCAATTTGGCGAAGAACGGCAAGTTGATAAGCAAGTGTTCCCCGAGTTCCTTCAGCTGCACCACCTCCTAGGATTTTTTTGTAATCCATTGGTGCTTTAACGCCATCAAGGTTTACACCCGTGGCAGACAATGAATTGATGGATTCAACTAAATTGCCCATAAAAAGCTCATTCAGTTCATCACGAGTAGCCTTGTTAATCAGCTTTCTTTGCTCCTTCCTCATTTCCTTTTGTTGGTCGTCCGCTTGCTTTAACTGCAGCTGAAAGCTTTCTTTTTTATGCGAGACATTTTGATTAACCTTGTATTGTGAAATAGAATAAATTGCTTGTTCAAGTTTCTCTTGTTGTTCCCCAGAATCTTCTTTTAAGTATTTTTCGTTTATACGCTCAATTTCAGCAGTAATAAAACTAATCTCTTGGTTGAGAGCGTTGCGTTCTTGGTACTTAATCCCAAGTAGAGATTTTATCTTGTCTGCTTGTTGCTCAATACTTTCTTTATCAGCTAAAAGTCCTGCTCGGCTTAACAGAGAATTATCATGCTCTATACCACATAGAGGGCATTCAAGAGAGTCTGATGGAATGTTTTCGACAGCAAATATGTAGTCCTCATTCAATTCTCTGGCTGAGGTACTAGCGATTAAGTGTTGCTGTTCTAATTCATGGATCTCATTAGCTAATGTAGATTGCAGCTCGTACAGGTTTGATTGACTATATGAGAAGCTAGCCAATTCTTCTTCTATTTCACGTTGAATGCTTTGAAACTCTTCAGGAGTAATTGCAACGGTTTGCTCTGGAGCAACTTCTTTAAGAAGCTCTATTGCTTCTGTTATCCGAACTACTTGTTGATTAGCTTCTTCTTGAATGGCTTTTTGTTCAAAGATCTCTTCTTCAAGGTCAAAGTGCTCTTTAGGCAAGTAACCACTGAAATATTTTATTAGGTTTGGTTTGAATCGAGCGTATTGCCCGAGCCCTTCAAAACCATTCCAAGGCTCATCCCAGCTTTTTTCTGATCTATATAAAACGGTAGGAAATAGTAAGCTGGTGGGGGACAATCTATACCTTCATTTCTATTGGTCAGCAATAAGTCAAAACCTACAACTTTAGAAAAGTCTTCAGCGAATTGACCTGTAATTTTCGAATACTTATTTAATGGTGAGCCTTCTGACCCAAAGTAAATACCATCAGCATAGCGGCTTGCAATGTATTTATTTTTATTTACCGTAAAGTACAGAATTGTTTTAACATCGTTGGACTTCCAATCCTTATCAAAATGAGGGTCACAGCCAAGAGCCCAAAATAGATTTTTAACTAACGTAGACTTACCAACACTATTGTCGCTTCCTGTAACGAGATTGAACCTCTTCGGAAACGTGAACTGATTCGCCGTTCTTTTCGAATCGGACAGTAGAACTAGACGTTGAAATTGCAAGCCTTTCATTTTTGTGTTCCCTAAGATTTCTAATCAATAGTTTGTAATTTTTTTCTGTTTTCATCATTAAGCCTTTAATAAGCAGTAGATCACTTCAAGCAACATCTCATCAGAAGAGCCAACTGCTTTATCTAAACCATCAGCTATTGCTTGTTGCTCTAGTGCTGTTATGTGTAAAACATCATCAGCATAGTTGCTTTCATCGACTTTATTGTAAGATGACTTGAAAAGAGTTGTGGTTTTTATATCTAACGCACTCATAAAGCCAGCTCTGCGCAGAGCCAAATCTCCAAAGCTACGTTTGAGTGTTCGCTTTTTTCTAGCGTTACAATCTAGTTCATTGATAATGTCATCAAATTCACTTTTTAAAGCTTGAACCCCTGGGTAACTAGAGTGTCGAACAATCACGTCATGTACATTAGTAGATGTAAGTGCTTTTTTCTCGATGAGTCGGCCCCAGTCTTTATAGTCATATTTTATCCGCCCTAAGCGCCCCATTTCATCAATTACTGCTCGGTATATATCGACAGCATTACACTGAGAATTTGGAAAAAGCGAGTGAACTAGCTTGGCAAAATTACCTAGGACGTAATCCTCTTGATTCTCAAGCTTGATATCAGGAATTATGAATTGAAGATGCTCGGGTAATACGGTAATTCCTAACTCAGTCTGAATTTTCTGAGTTAAGGTAGACAATTCATCCTCATCGATATCGCCAGTTTTAATCACATCCAGCTCTACGCCTTTATCAAGCTTTAAACTAAAACCACTAGAGGAAACTAAACCAATTTTTGTAATTTTATCTTCGTACGGTGTGTTAACACAGGATTCTAGTAATTTTCCAAGTACAGAACCTTTTAGTGTTCCTTTATCACCTTTTTTCCGTTTGGTTAAGCTTGCAGGTGTAAATTTGGCTATTTGATTTTTAACCTGATAGAACTCAAAAGTCGCACTAGAAACATTCAAGCTATCAGCAATAACTACATCTTCATGATGCTCAATCAGCAATGCATATTCTTTTTGCTGTTTATGTTTTTCAATGATTTCACATAAAGCCCAATGAAACTGGAAGTTATACTTACCAAATGTGCTTGCTCCAGCGGATTCACGCTGAGCTTCTGCGAGTGGATTATCTGCCATATGACCTATACCAACTAAAAGTGATTTATACTTTTTAATGGATGTTAGCATACAACATCTCTAAATTGGCATAACCCCTTGGGCTAGAAAATAAATTTCGAATGTACTTCTCAAGAAATGAAATGAGTTCTTGGAAATTTTTTTTCACTCAAAGTATGTTTTTTAGTCCACGGATTCAAGTAAGCTCACTTACTTTTGTCCAAAAAAGTGTTAGTGCGTCCATCCGATATTCGTTCAAAGCCAATAGCGGACGGTGGGAGAACATTAATCACTTGTTAGCTTTCTAGTTTTGTAACTTTTTTTCTAAAATTTCAATGCACATAGATAGTGGAACTCCCATTCCTGCAGCCTTTGGCTGAGCATTTTGACTAATGATAGCGTTTACCCCTGTCATTACCGCATCAGATTTTTTAATATCTATTTTGCTTTCCTCATACTTTTTAAGAAACTCATTTATTTCTGTTTTGTTATTAGAGTTTTGTAAAACAGTACACTCAATTACTGATATGTAAGACTGTCCTTGCGTTTTTACTGTTTTACCGAAAAATTTCACATAAGCACCATATGCACCACCACCAACAGCTATCCCTAAAAAACCCCATAAAACTAAAGATTTAATATCCAATTCCAATTTATTACTCCAAAACTTAAAAGAAAGCTAACGCCCTCTCGCCTATATTTAGGGAGCAAAGCGAGTAAAACTCAGCGTGCAGTGGCTTGTTAGAACTATCAATCTGCACAATAAATTATTGGAATCGCATTCATATCTCTAACAGCATGAGCAAATGATGAAATAATCCAGAGCAATTGAATAATATGCCCTCGGACAGGCTCACCACGCTGAATCTTAGAAAATTCAGTTATCACAGCTGACTTTGATAGAAAAGAACAGCTTAGAATGCACTTCCTATGAAGTTTGTAATCTTTTAATAACCCCTCTAGATAATCTTCAGCTAGTGCTGGATTTCCTTTTCTAACTCTAGCTATACTTGTTTCGTGCCTACTATTTATATACATACCCGAGAACTTATCATTTATTCTCTCGAGCATTTTCTCTTTGGTAAAGTACATATTTCCAAGATTTTTTATTCCTTGACCAACCACATCATGAAGGTTACTTGCAGAGGTGCTAGGACTGCCATGCTTTGAATGTATAAAACTTATGTTAGAGTCTGCACGATTAAATGTAATGTGATCCGCCCATTCAATGCCTAAATCATCACATAGTATGTAGTCATCATTTTGATGTATGTTTTCAACCACAGCAAACATAGAGTCACTCTCAAATGCCGTACTGGTACTAGTAAAACTACCTTTTTCAGAGATTACGGTAGGCATTTCAGCTTTAGGATGCATTATCTCTAATATGCTATTTATCTCTGAAACCCCTGATGAATCCTCAAAACAAGCTCCCATAAAGTACATGTATTTTGGATCAGTAAACGTGACACTGTAGTAACCATTTTTCACAATAAATTTCTGTAGGGTTACTTCCTTTCCATTTTCAATCACTCGAAATTTTGTCAGTGCTTTCGACGTTAATGTTAAGCTTTTTTCATTCTTTCTAAGACGTGTACAGGCTTCTTTTCCAATTACCTTACAATCTGAATCAAGCTCATATACTTTTTCAAGAGCAGCAAATAGCTTATTCTTTACCCGCGAAGAAATAACTACATTTCCAGATCTAGCTGTCTTATATTTTAAAATCAGTCCATCTCGCTCAATTCTTTCCTGTAGAGGAGTACTTTCAACTAAAATCGCATTAGGCTCACATGCACTTAGAACATCGCTTAATTCTACTTTCTTGGCAAATGAATCAAGGAAATTATTATCGCTCGAAGGGCTTTCAATAAGCTCGACTTGCTCCTTCACCCAAACAGCTATCTCGTCGAGAGACTTTCTCTGAGAAGACTCAATTAATCGACCGGTCCCAGAAATACTTTTTGTAATAGCACCTTGACGTAACTTTAAGTAAAATGGAATCGATCTTCCTGCAGAGTGAGTCGAAAGAAGTCCTTTTAAGTCTGCAGCCTCATAAGACCTAGCTCTCATTGCCCTATCTGAAATAGTCATATTTCTCAACGCAATTTTTTGAAATTCAACATCGTTATCGCCAAATGTGCTGGTTAAATCTCTACTATCAACTAATGTAAAATGCTCTTTTATTAATTCAGATATATTTGCGCAACTTTTTTTAAAGATTGCTAAATAGTTCTGATACTCAATCAATATAATAAATGCGTATACCCTATCTTCGAGAGCTTCATTAATAAAATATACAGGTCTAACAGAGGGAAATACTTTAACTGAGCACTTGTATTCCAATTCTGACTCTTCAACTCTCTTATCAGATCTAAAAAGGTCAACAACAAACTGAGTACCAGTATCCATATTTTCCACAGCAGCACCGAGAATATCATTTATGATTGAATCATCAATGGAGTTTTTAGGCACATAGAATTGAGCATTTTTTGTAAGTTCTAATCTTTCAGGCACGCTTGACACCTCCTTGTAGTGCTAACAGTTTTATCAGAGTACACTTTCCCTATTTTTACGCGAAAATGTCCTTATTTATGAGCTTCTATTATTAGCAAATAGTGTAACTTATCGCCAGCTATAAATATTATGCTTACTGTAGGTTCTTTATCCATGTGAAAAAGGGAAAGCTTTCATTACTTAGCTAATGACTGGTTTTCGCTGTCAGTTTAAATACTCAAAGCTACCTATCCTCTTTTAATTTCCAAACGGCATTTCTCAAGCTAGTTGTCGCCTAAGGTTTCAAACTTTATTGTTGGCATACATCAAATTTCTATCAAAAATTCACGAAATATCAAACAAATCATTAACAGAAACATTTAGTGCTATCGATAATTTCAGAACTTCAATATCTGTCACCCTCCTAACATTAGCCTCAACTTTAGCTAAAGTACTCCTGCTAATTTGCCAATCAATAAGGTTACACTTTGCTACAAGTTGTTCTTGTGTCCAGCCAAGCTTCTCCCTAATTACTTTCACGTTCTTACCAATAATATTCATGTTCCGACCTGCTCCGCTAGCGGAGCTTGATTGTCACAGATAAAAGGCCTAGAATTGCTCCGCTAGCGGAGCAGTCGGTTTTTGGTTAACGTAGTTTGGAATTTCTTTTGAAAATAGACAATTTGGTAGTTCAAATAATTAAAGCTCCCAACTTTAATAACTTTACAACAAGTGATGTCAGATCAGCTTATATCGCTATCAGTAAAGATCCTTTTTTAGACCCTGTAATAATTCGTCGGAAGTTGTATGCTGAGCTTCTAAAGCTTGTCAACAAAGGGTGGTTGAGGAAACAATTATCTAATAAGAGAAAAGGCACCCGCTTTATTAAAACTGAGCTGTTTGATGTTCAAAAGCTAATCGTGTATGCCACTGATAATTATCAACAGATAAAACTCTGCGACGAAATAAAAAATCATTAACAACAAAGTTAAACCATTATAAAGCCGAGTTATTGTTAAACCTCGGAGAGACGGAAGCTTACAAGGAGCTCTACGACGAATTCCCAGAATTAGTCACTGAAATACAAAGTAAGTACAACCAAGCTAGAGATAATAACACTAAAATTTTAGGAAAAATTAAAGCCATAGAAAGCTTAATTAACCAAGAGAAACAGCAAAACACATGAAGTTAAGAGTTTGGCAATCTGAATGTATAAATCTAGCACTTAATAAATACTTAGGTGGGCAAAAACATTTTTTAGCTTTGGCTACTCCTGGTGCGGGTAAAACCGTTATGGCCTCTGAATTAGCAAACAAAATGTTAAGCGATGGCCGTATTGATTTGGTTATATGTTTTTCTCCTGCATCTATCGTCGCAAATGATTTTTGTGAGAGCCTACAAACAATAACCAAAGAACGCTTTGATGGACTATTGGGTGCTAAAGGAAGCTCACTAACTTATCAAAGCTTGCAGTACTTAGATAAGACATTTTGGCAATTATTTTCTCGATTTCGTGTATTTGTTATTTTTGATGAAATTCATCATTGTGCAGGCTCAAATATCGAAAATGCTAACGCTTGGGGTGAACAAATAATACGAAACATCAAAGACAAAGCTACTTATACATTGGCGTTAACCGGAACACCTTGGCGATCTGATACTGCGCCAATTACTCTTTCAAATTATTTATATCCTAGCAATAAGATTTCGTGTGATTATGTCTACGGTCTTGCAGAGGCCATTCAAGACGATGTTTGCCGAATCCCTAAAATAGTAGCAATTGATAATAGCAATATTTCGATTGTTGGAGATGAAGAAACAAAAAGATTTCATAGTTTCAAAAGCTTACTCTCTGAGTCTGCGGTGTCTTACCAAAGCGTCATAGAAAATGAGGAGGTTATTAAATATATACTTTTGTCTGCGCAAAAAAAGTTAAGCTATATTCGCTCATCTTCTCCAAGTGCTGCAGGTTTAATTGTCGCCAGTTCAGTTGAACACGCAAATAATATCGCAAACCTACTTAAATCATACCTTAATGAAGAGTGTAGTGTTGTTACCTATCGAGAAAGTGAACCTACTGAAATTATTCAACGATTCAGACATAGTTCCAGCAAATGGATTGTTTCGGTAGGTATGATTAGCGAAGGTACAAACATACCGAGGTTACAAGTATGCTGTCATTTAACTAATATCAAAACAGAAATGCATTTCAGACAAATATTAGGTCGAATCCTTAGAGTTACCTCTTCAAAAAATCAAAATGCTGTTTTGTATATGCCTGCACAACCGAAGCTCTTAGAATATGCTTACCGTGTTAAACAAGACGTCCCTTTTGAGGCTGATGTTGTTAAATTTGATAAGATGAAATCACCCATCATGAATGATGTAACAGCGATTACTTTAAACAAAGTTTCTTTATGTGATAAAAAAACTAAACATTTAATCCATATAACAGATTTTGAGGCTGACAATGACATATCTAGCAATTCAAATATTAAAGAGCAAAATGAATCACACTTTTTAACTAAATCTTACGAACAGGTAGTTAATATATTTGGACGCTTCAAGCAAGAGACTTTAGCTCTAGGTTTTAGCGAATTAAAGTAACTATTTAACTTAGTACCGCCGACGCAAAAGTCTATGTATTATTTAATAATTGATGGTATTTACTATGAATAAGTGCAATTTGAAGAAGGCTGATTCCTATATCGATTTCATAAAAATAGTGACAGGCGGAAAAATAACCTATAGTTCTAATCCGCTGGATGAAATGGAAATTATTAGTTCTGGCGTAATGTTTAATGACGCAATACTATTTAGACAAAGCTTGCACTGGAACGTTACTTTACTTGCTGAAGCAACAGGGATTAGTGTTAAGGCAATAGAGCGCCATCAAAAGAGTAATAAACCTTTTAACCTATCGACAACTCAGAGCATGTTGGAGCTAGCAAAACTATCATTATTTGGTGTTTCTTATTTTTATAACGTAAATAGATGGAATTATTGGTTAAGCACACCACATATCCAATTTGATGGCCATAAACCTTTTTCTGTTATAAATACTATACGTGGACGTGAGCTAATTAAACGGACTATTCGTGGGCTTGAACAGGGTTTTTCAGCATAAAACTAGAAGAAGTTCAATTATGAGGTTTTATTGATAGTAATTTGATATTAATAAAAATTACTTCTGACCTACTATATGCTCTCTTTCGATATTCCTATTATGAATGAGTGTGATTATCATAAGTGTAGTAGCTCCCCTCTGACCTTACAGTTCTTGAAGAATCTGTTTATATTTATCTGACAAATGGTTATGAGCAATAACCTGACTTTGAATAAGTTTGTTGTTTCACCCAATAGATTAGGTCTAATGGACTAATAATATTAGTATATCTTAGCTTCGGCAAACTTCTTGCTAAAATTGGAATGATTTTCTACGCCAACAAAAACTGCTTGCTAAAGACCCAAATGGAGTTTTAGCATACACCAACTTTAAAAGTTTTGGTCTAACGATTTCATGATATTTATGCAGAATTTTATGATAAAAGCTTATCAGTTAAATTTCTAGAAAGCATACAGCAGTAAATATTATCTCCTTTGTAAGGTAATAAATCATTTAGATATTTAGCATCAATCAAAGCTGACTTCACACCATTACCATATATGCCATGTAATGCTGCTTCTAACAATTCTCCTTGGGCATGGTTTTTAAAATATACACTCGCCAACATTTCAAAAGCAGTAACTCTAATTTTACGAGATTTAGAATTTTTTAAGATATAGTAAAAAGAATGGCCAAGTGACTCAAAAGTTGCATTGTATTTATCAGTTTCTTCTAGTCTCAGTGCCTCTTTATAGACAATCGTTTGGTAGTTTAAAGACTCCCAGATATAGTAACCTGCTCTTGAACCAAATTCGCAATCTTTATCAACTTCCTCATTACTGATAATTACTAAGTTCTGAAGTAATTCTGTAAGATGCCAAGTAGGAAACTTCGATGGATAAGATTGTTTATTTCTTATAATTTCCAATGATGAGCATTTGATACAATTTAAATAAAAATTAAAAAATGAATTTTTGATAAAAGTATCATCCTGAAGATCGTCATGACGTTCAAGTAGCTTGCACTTTTCTTTATTCAAATGAATATTGTTATATTGTTCTAAACTTTCGAAAAAGTTACTACTACCCAAATATTCAACATTACCAATAGCTTTGGATAAAAGTATCGAAAAATCAGCAATACTGTTGTAAGAATAATGATCAACGAAATAGGTATCTGATTCAAATCTAAACTTTGAATTTTCGTCAGTTAACTTCTCAATGTCTGCGACAGTTAAAGGCTCTCTTATTAAAAATAGTAAATCTAACGCTAAAGAAGGATTATTAATAAAAAGATAAGACTTCATTTTTGAAGTCATTAGCTTTGTTCTTATAGTCTCTCTTATTGTATTTGGCTGATTAATTAAATACGGAGTCAGTGGTTCAATTATGAAACGAAAAACAGCAGCCTCTTTTACATCAAGTGTTACAATTTCACCTGAAAACTCATTGAATGGGTTTTGTTTCTTCCTTATTTTATCTGTAGTCAATTTATCTATGACTATTTCCAACAACTTCTTTTTGGTGGTTTGTAATTTTATTACATTGATATTTTTGTTTAATACATACTCTATATGTTCTAATTTTTTATCACTTTGATTAACCTCAGCTAAAGCATCAAGTAATTGCGATACTTTTCCACTACTGACTGCCCCATTAAATATAAAAAAGTAAAAAACTATACTAACAAAGATGCATAGTAACAATAATGTTGAGTTACTATCAAAACCAGGTATCCATGAATAAGGCAGTAACAACCCGGATACTGCTAATACATCATAAAATAAGAAGTACAAAGACAAAAATAAAAAAATTATGCAACTAACAACCCACCTTTTAAATTTAAGCTTAATCGCTATCTCTAATTTTTTTCTTCTGATGATAACGCTAAAAGGGCCGCTAAAACGGCAAAATATGTTAAGAAACCTGATACATCCATTTAAATACCAAACACAATCCAATATTATCTGATAGCCACTTTACAGTAATGACAATTCACAAACCATCCATCAGATTATTTTTATACTGGTCTTGAAAGATTAATATTAGTGGTTTAAACCCAAACTAGACGTTGAGGCGGGCGACGTTAGATTGCTTATACAAGTCTTCTTCAAGCTCTCGAATTTTAGCAACCAATTTTAGCTCTCTTGCTAAAGAATCCTCTAGTCGTTTTTTTGTAAGTTTTAACTCAGTTTCTATCCTACTAATTCTTTGAACTGAGCGCCTTTTAGTCTCTGCTTTGGACAGTGTTGTTGAGGTGTTTTTATGTTGATAAGCCAAAATTGCACTGATAAGGCCGGTGTGTTGTTTACGACTTTTCTTCAGATAACCTGCGTCATGTCCAGCTTCAATGGATACTCTCGCAGGAGTAATTAACTCTGGAGCAAGACCTATACAACCATCCTTTGTACCTTTTCCTACCTTAAGTCGCTCAAATGCTTCATAACAATCTTTTAAAGCCATGGTATTACTCCTTGCTTAATTAACTTTATCTAAGATTTGATCAAACTTTTCTTATTATTTTTATATCTGACCAATTCATCTAATTCTTCCTTAGTGGCTAAGTACTCAACCGAGTCTGGATGATAGGACGATAGTTCTTTTGTTGTTGAGATTATCAATTTATCAACGTTTTCAAACTTAATAACCGCGCATGAACTAGTTAAACAATCAGCAAACTCTCCTAAAATTGAACATTCACAAATATCATCGTTAGTGCATCCTCCTAGCAATGTTTTTCTGTAATTAAACTCACCATTATTTACCTTTTTTACTGTTTCACTCTTCAATTCTTCAACAAGTACCTCACCAGTGTTAAGCCTGCTTCTTTGTCTTTCTAAGTAACCACCTGTTTTTCCGTGTAGCTCAGTATCTTCATTCATGAGATCGTTCAAAATGGCTTCTGCAGTTTCCAATGACATTCCTACTTGCACTTCTAAAGCAATATGGTTTAAGGGCAAAACATACTTCTTAGTTTTTACATCGTAATGACCAAAAATTGTTTTCACATTCTCAAAATTGCGACTGTAATACCTACTCATTTCCTGACTGAGGTGTTTAAATTGTTTTGCAAGCGTTGGCAACGACACAAAACCGCTATTCAGCGCATAAAAAGCCAGAGATCTTCTCGATTGATGTGAAGTAAGGGGCCATGGCATACCTATGCTAAATTTCTTTTCTTTCGCAAAGCTTCGGTCAGGGTCACTAGCCTGCAAGACTTCGAAATCGTCTTCTGTTATTAGAAATTCAGGATTTGAAAGGAAAGTATAGTGGCGAGGTTTAAAAGAGATAACCTCAGACCTATCAGTATCAAAATGATTTTTCATAAAAATTTTAACCGTACTAATAAGTAAAGGGTAACTATCAGGCGTCCCGCCCACTATATCAGAATAAGCCCTAACAATAGTTTGAAGCGATGAAACAGCATTTACTACAGAGTTGTGCGCTAGCCAAGACTCTTCTTTGCGATACCCTGTGAACTTAGTTGTCGTAGAGAGTACATGGATAAGTTCGGATGCAGCTAAAGATTCTCCATTTTCACCTAGCTTTTCAGCTTGCAAAACCTCTTCGTGCACACACTGATACGGCAACCTGTTAACTTCATCATTTCTCATGCCAGTATATAAATGGATGAGAAACTTCATTTTATACTGGATAACCCCTATCAGCATTACAAGTGAAGCCCGGCTTCTGATTTCAACATCAAAATGTTTAAACACATCTTTCATTTTATACCTTGCCACCGCCTCAGGAAACGTGGCACGACAAGTAAAATTTTTTACATTATTTAGTTTAGCCTGCTTTTTCTGCTCTTTTCTATTTATACCGTAGTGGGGATCTTTAAATTCACGTATAAACCGACCTAATTTTTCAATATTTTTATGAATATACTGTCTTTCATCTGTTAAATGATTAATAAGTTCAAGATAGATTCTAGTCGGAATAATAGGATGCTGCTTATACGGTATTGTTTCGTGTAAGCCTTTATCATAAACAACATCAAAACCAATATTTTCCTCACCGATTGTTTTCAACTGCATTAGTAATGCATGCAAACGCTGCTTATTTTTCTTCGTCAACGTTTTTGCATAATGCGCAAGATAGCTCTTGTTTGATAATATGTCCTGAACGCTGATCTTCCCCAGCATCCTATTTTTTTGTAATTTCACTACGAATTCAACTATTGAGAACAACTCACTCGCATAACTTTTCAACGTAGTTACTGAAAGTGGACCTGCTTTACCATTTTTAGCCAAAAACATTAGAAGAACATATATCTTTTTCACCTCTATAAGCGTGCTTTTATCAAACTTATCATCACCACTAACAGCTAGTTTTCCCCAAAAATTGAACACGTCCCTTTGGTCGATAGTCTGTAGGGCGTAAAGTCCCATGTTAGCCCAGAAAAAATGGCAGTTACTGCACCTTTTGCATTGCGACATAACACAAAGTCGTTAGGAATAGTGACCCCATTATCAAAACTAAGCTCATCTGGATTACAGTCTTGTGTAAATAAAGTGTTTTCATCCGAGAGCAAGGATAAAAATTGTGGGTTTGTATAGTTTTTTGTTTTTTTCATGTTATTCAATAGCCCCATCAGCACTGTCAATGAAAATTAAGCCTAATTGTTCATATCGCTGTAAACGGCTTTCCCAATATGGTGTTAACTCTCCACGATGATAAACAAGCTCAATACACTCTTTGACATTTTTTCCCCCTGCTCAGATTTTATGTTGATCTGATGTAGAATGCTCCTAACCCTAACAGACAGCTTTTCAAAAAGCTCTTTTGCCTTTTCTCTTTCGAGGCTAGCTCTTAAAACACCATCAACAATGTACTGCAAGCTAACAAGCTTATGGGAATCTTCTTTATCATCAGCATGACAGATATAATGAGAGCAAAATAAACACCCATATTGGGTTCTACAATTAGGTTTAATTGGTGGATGAGGGATAGCTACTTCGGGTTGCAAATACTTTCCACAATGCCCCGACGCAGTTTTTTTATCCGTGTTGCTACCACTTGAAACGTGCATTGCAGCTTCATTAGCAGCGTCCCAAAATAATGATAACTCGGAATTTGACTTTTCAGGTGACACTTCCATATAAGTTTTTTCATTAGTCGATTGGGAATGCCCGAGTACATTTGCAACTGTATCTTTCTCAATATCAGGGTGTTCGTGTAGGAACAGACTTTTTGATTTACGTACTTCTCTTGCAGTAATAGGTTTAAAGTGGCTAGGCATAAAAACACCAATCATTTTTTCACGCTGAAATTTCCTAAGGGCAGTCTCAGATATAACAGTTGGTTCCCACGATTTTACCTTCATTCCAAAAAAAGAGTTTTTACCTTTTTACCTCTCAAAAGCCACTCACGTAGTTTTAGGTATCGTTTAAAAATGCTCACAGCGCCTGATGCAATTTCATATTGAACAACTTTACCTGCAGCTCTAAATTTAATGATCCGATACCCTTTATTAGTTAAAGACTTATTTATTTCCATCTTACCGTCAAATTCTATCTGAGCTATTTCATCAGGATAAGCTCCTGACAACATAATAAAAAGTACTTGATATGCTTGCATTGCGGTACAAGCAAAAGCTCGTCGAGGCTTACACCTTGGATTAGAGTTTGCTTCGTTGAACCTTTTAACACTTCGAGCGTAATCACTCTTGATACTTGACTTATTTTGAGTTGAGGAGAGTTTATACTTCTCATCTAACGTACTTAATCGGCCTTCAACATGGTTGTATATATTAGATGGTCGGTATGTGTAAGGTGTAACCCGATGACTTGCATACGGGAATAAGTAAGTGATGTAATTTGGCATTTTCAAACGACATGGAAATTCTGACTTTTCAATTAAAAATTCAGTTAAACATAACGCTATACTTTTATAAGTATTAAAGGCTGTTTGAAGGTCTTGTATCTCCCGAGGCTGAGTTTTGCTTGCTTTGCCACTAAATTTTACAATGTTATTTACTATATGTGACTGTGCTGGCTTACCGTAGTGAATAAAAATAAGAAATGATAATGCGATTTGCTTTAATTCAGCATCACGTGGAGTAAAGTCAATATCAACAGACCGTACTTTATGATTCAACTCAAGGGAAATAGCATTGTAAGCTTGCTTAGTGCTTTCAAAGTCTCGTAAGAAACTGGCCTTATAACCATAGTCTTCCAATACAGCCAGTCCAGCTCGAGTCTTTTGTATAACAGTGCGAATACTAGAATCCCTGAACCCTCTTGTAACTACATACTCAATAAGATTTCTGATAAAATCAATTCTGTGTTTTGAGAGACTAGATTCATCAACAAGAAACGGCATATCTTTGTGTGCAGCGGATGAAGTGCAAAATCTATAATTTAAATAGGCTATATGGCCTAGATCAAGAGGGTGTTTTTTACCCGATAGTGAAAGTCTTAACTTTTCAGGATGTAGATACTCATTTTCGAACAGCTCCGTTTTCGTAACAATAATAGTGTCTCTTACGACATAACTATTCATTGTAAGCATCCATCTCTAAATCATATAAGCCAAAAACTTGCTGTTCATAAATAGATTGTGCGGCAACTCTAGAATCAACAACCATGTCAAATAGTCGAAGGTAAGACTCTGTCACTTCACGACTGGCGTGGTGTAAGCGCTTTTGAACCATAGATATAATATCTCCATTCGTTAGAACCCCTTTAGCAGCGAGAGGTTGTAATCTTTGGTAGTAGTAATATGCATAGGTTGCTCTTAGCCAATGGAATGAATAGTTTCTTGGATAGTTAGAACCAGCAAACTTTTTCCACTTTAATTTCATATAATAAGTATTTCGTCCTTGCGGTTTACTTTTAGTTATTTTATAGCGAGGATCTGACTTTGCCATGTAGTGTGGTTCACCTTGAGGTGATAAGAACAAATACATATCATCATCACTCAGAATGCTGCCATTCTTAGCAATAAATTTATCTCGTCGTTGTTTAGCTTTTGTAGATTTTGAGTAGGTGAGGAGTTGATTCGCTAATTGTTCTGGGAAATAGAGAACCTGTGGCTTATCAAATTTAGTATCTATACTCGTTCCAGGCCCTGCATGTACTTTGAAAGTTCTATCTTTTAAAACACTCTCTTCTTTAAACAGATTTAAATGCTTCATTCTTATTGTTAAGATTGTTTGCTTTCTAGCTCCTGTTTGCAGGGCAATGAAATGCATTAACCGTTCATCCACAGAAAACTCTTTTGTATTTAGAAGTAATAGTAACTCATTTAGCTCAGGCTTCAAAAGTGGTCGTAAGTCTTCACTAGATTCACGAACATAGCCTATAGGTATAGGGCTTGCAGAGCTACTTACAGCCAAACTCTGTCCTCTCTTTACTATTTTTTTTGAATAACTATGCCCGTATGAGTTTTGGAAGAACCTTGTGACAGACTCAACAGTGTCAACTTTTCGTAAATCAATATTCGAGTTTGGCTTAGAGGATATAAATTCATAAAAATCATAGACAACTTTTGTCTTTTTATTTAGAGATGTTCGAGCTAACTCGCCATCATTAACCTTTTTCAACAAATCGAAGAAATAAATATAGGTCGGGCGTTTAGGTTTTCTTCCAATAAACTTCAGTAAGTCAATTTTTCGCTGCTCACAGAAAATTTTATAATCCAATAACATACTAGCTTTCTCTTTCAGCGCAGTATCTGTTCTGTAACCTGGTTTGTTATTTCGAGCGGATTCGAATAAGAAATGGTTTGCATCTTCCCAAGGTGTGCCATCTTTTTCAAAAGTAAATGGAAACAAATACACATCATGGTTTTCATTAAAGGCGACACAAGGTGTTGCAAAGTACTTGGTAACACCATCATGACACAATACAACTGAGGAAGATTTATCTACTGGATTTGTGCTTATTTCTGCATATGAGTCTCTGATATGAGTAATCACAGTAACCCTATCGAATTTGCTAAGCTCCATTTATGTAGCCTTACTATTATGGTTATTCTCAAAAGGAAGTTAGCGAGTGACTCAGAAACCCACAACGGGTAAATAAAACTATCTCCGCTCAACAACTGGAGCTGCTCTCTAAAGAAGCACTCTTTTTAATTTACTACCTATGTGTCAACCTTATGTTTTAACACACAAGGCGTCAATATCGATCTTAGCACACAAGCTTAGGGTAGCGGCCTTTCATTTCCTTTTGCACATCGCGGTAACTGCTAGCCCAAAAGTGGGCTAAATCTTGAGTAAGTTGCAATGAGCGTTTACCTGGCGATAGCAACTCCATAAGCAGTGGCAGCTTACCGTTGGCAAGCATAGGCGTACTGGTCAAGCCGTAAACCTCTTGCATACGCACGCTTAGCTTTGCGGGGCCATCAAGCTGGTATTCTATTTTTATATTTGAGCCACTTGGTACCGTTAAGCGCAGTGGTAACAATGCTTTTAACGCGGTTTGTTGTTGCCAATCAAAACAGTTTTGTAATGCTTCAAAGTAGTTAAACTTTTTAAGCTGCGTGAGCGTTTTAATATCTTCTAAAAACACACCTAGCCACTGCGCTGCATTTTGAATAAGTTGTTGCTCATTTATTTGCGGAAATTTATCGGGCATTAAATTACTTGCTAAGCTCATACGTATCAGCAATTGTTGCGCATCAGGTTGCTCGTTAAATAATGCAAAACCGTGTTTAGCAAATAAGCTGAGCCACGCTTTAGCACGCTCGCTCTTATCTAGTTTTTGTTTACTAGGCTGGCTGCTGAGCGTTATAGCCCCGAGCTTTACTTCATCTTGGTGAATAAAGCGCGCTGATTTTTCATCAAACTCACAACGAGTAAGTTCACTAAATAAATGCGGTAAAAATTCTTGTAACTCAAATGGGTTAAGCGCGGTGGCTGCAAATATACGCCCGCCTTTGTGCCCGCCCATGGTTGCTATGGCTAAGTAATCGTCGTTGTGCCAGTAATCGGCATTTAACTCAGCACCAGCACCATTGGCAAGTAAATAACCATTACCACGTTTTTTAGCAATACGATCGGGGTATGCCAATGCCACCAGCAAACTTATATAATGCGTATTTAATTCGCTGTTTTCGTCTTTTACTTTTAAGCGGCTTTGCCAATACTTTAACTGTTGTTTAAATACCGGATGCGGACGTTGCTGTTGGCTATGTAGCGCTAAACTCAACTCGTTTGCACTATTTACTCGGCTCTCAAGTAATGCCACTAAATAAATAGCGAGCCTAAAAATACCAGAGAGTTGGTCATCAAGTATTTGTGCTTTTAATAGCATATGCGCCAAACGAATATCAGCACCAAAACCTAACATTTTACTGCCAAGCGGTGTGAGCTTACCTTTGCTATCAATAGCTTCTAGCATGTTAAGCAGGTTACTTGCTTGCTCGCATTGTTGCTCAGTGGGCTTATCGAGCAAGGTTAGCTCATCAATACTGGCTCCCCATTGCTTTGCCTCAAGCATAAGCTGGCTTATGTCTGATGTGAGTATTTCGGGATTGTCGTGGCTATTACGTCGCTCAAAGGTTTGCTTTGAGCCAATTCGATAAACAATACCAGGCTCTATTCGCCCTGCACGTCCTGCACGCTGCACAGCAGAGGAGCGTGATATACTTTGTGTTGTGAGCTCTGTAACCCCTGTTTTTAAATTAAAGGTGGCTGCACGGCGCTTGCCGCTGTCAATTACAATGCGTATACCTTCAATAGTTAAACTGGTTTCGGCTACATTAGTGGTAAGCACTACTTTGCGCATGCCGTTTGGTGCAGGAGCAATAGCAGCTTGCTGATTGGCCTTATCTTGCTCGCCAAATAGCGTTGTAACTTGGCAGTTACTGGGTAAATCGCTCAGTGCTTGTTGCACGCGTAGTATCTCAAACTGCCCAGGTAAAAATACCAATGCGCTGCCTGTTTGCTCATTAAGTGCTTGTTTTATTATGTTAGGAATTGCATCAAGCCAGCGACTTTCATCTTTTATGGGTATGTATACTTCGTCTATTGGATAGCTGCGACCGCTTGATTGAATTACAGGGCAGTCAAAAAACGCAGTGTAACGCTCTGTATCAAGCGTTGCCGACATAAGCATAATGGTTAAATCTTCACGTAGCGCACTTTGGGTTTCAAGCGCAAAGGCAAGTGAGGTATCTGCTGCAATTGAACGTTCATGAAATTCATCAAATATCAGTAAATCAACATCGCTTAATTCGGGGTCGTTTTGCAGTATGCGCGTTAGCATGCCTTCGGTGACTATTTCGAGGCGCGTATTAGCGCTTACTTTACTCTCGCCTCTAATCCGCAAGCCCACACTTTGCCCAACACTCTCGTTTTGGCACTTTGCTAGGTAGCTGGCAATATTACGTGCAGCTATTCGGCGAGGCTCTAGCATTACAATACGTTTAAAATGCCCATCGCGCATAAGCTGCAGCGGCAACCACGTAGATTTACCCGCACCAGGCGGCGCTTGTAATAACGTAATAGGATTACTTTGTAATGTAGTAACGAGTTGTTGATATATGTCTTGAACCGGCAGCACTGCTATTTACCCAAAATTGCTTTGCGTGCATTGTAACAAAAACCAAAAATAAACGCGCCGCTAAAGCTATGTGGTTATAAGGGATTTAATAAAGGGTTACATAATCAGAAATAATTACAGACCGCTCTGTACATTTTTTAAGGATGTTTTCACAACATTAATCATTACTGCCTCAATAAAAACATAACACCATGATTATAAATGCAAAATAAAAATTTAACTTATTGGTACACGCCTTGCTCCTTTTATACTGAACGTTAATTAAATCTAAGTAAGGAGAAACTTATGAACAGCGATCGTATGAAAGGTAATTGGAACGAACTTAAAGGTAAGGCTCAACAAAAATGGGGCGATCTTACCAACGACGATTTAGACAAAATTGAAGGTAGCCGTACAGAGCTAGTTGGTAAAATCCAACAGCAGTATGGTAAATCTAAAGAAGAAGCAGAGCGTGAAGTTGATGAGTTTGAAAAAACTCACTAATCGCTAACTTCTAAAAAAACCGCCGAATGGCGGTTTTTTTGTTTAAGCTGTAGTTATTTAGCTACGCTTTTAACTGGTCACCTATTGGTAACTGCCTAATGCGCTTTCCGCACGCTGCAAAAATAGCATTACATAATGCTGGCGCATAAACTGGTGTAGATGGCTCGCCTACCCCTGCTGGTGGTGCATCACTTTGTACAATTTCAACTTCAATCTCAAGAGGTGAGTCGCTCATACGCGGTACGCGATAATCATGAAAGTTACTTTGCTGTACGCGGCCTTTATCAAAAGTAATACCATCGCTGATTGCAGCTGTAATCCCATAAATAGAGCCACCTTGGGTTTGATTTTTAACGGTGTCGGTGTTTACAACCGTACCCGCATCAATAGCCACCCACGATTTAATTACTTTTAAATCACCAGCATCCGATACTTCTACTTCAACTACCGTCGCTACGTAAGTTAAAAAGCTTCTATGAGCTGCTATACCTAAACCTCGTCCTTTAGGAAGTTCTCGACCCCATTTACTCATGTCAGCTACTTTTTCAATAACATGGCGCAGCCTGCCAATATCTAACGGATAAACCGCTTTATCGCCACCGTAATTATCGTATGTAGCATTTTGCTCTGTTACATCAACAATACGACTCGGACCTATAGTGTCTAGTAAATAGTCTTTTTGGTCACGGCCAGCTTTGTGCGCCGCTTCGCCAATAAATGACTGAATAGCAAAGGCATGAAAAATATTTGATACAGAACGCATCCAACCAATTCGTGCTTTGGCTTGCGCATCACCGTTTTCTAACTTCATGTTAGGTGTGTTAATTGGGTTATCGGTAAACCCTAAGCGCAGTTCAAAGCTCCCTGGCGTAGTCGCCCCTTCTGAAAAGGTAGAGGTAATTGGTGAAAATGCGGTGCGGTGCAAATACGATTCTATAGCGCCATTTTTATCTAGCGATGCTTCAATGTGCTGAGCTGAAACTGCATGGTAAAAGCCATGTTGTATGTCGTCTTCACGCGTCCACTGCACACGAATGGGTTTGCCTACTTTCATTGAAAGATAAGCTGCTTCTGCTGAAAAGTCAGGTTTTGACTTACGCCCAAAACCGCCGCCGAGCATAGTAACGTGAACATTAATTTTGCTCTCATCCATGCCAAGCATTGCAGCCACTGTTTTCATATCGGCTTGTGGATTTTGCGTAGCAGCCCATATATCAATACTGTCTTTGTTGTACATAGCCGTTGCACAAGGCGGCTCCATTGGGGCTTGAGCAAGGTGCGGCGCGTAATAATCAGCTACCAATTTATTGCTCGATTTAGCCAACACGCCCATAGCATCGCCTTTATCACGTATGTTTGCCTGTGGAGTTTGTACTGTTTTTAATAATGACTTTTTAAATTCTTTTGAATTGTAATCCCCATTTTTGCCATCATCCCACACGACTTTTAATGCTTTACGCCCTTGCCATGCAGCCCATGTGTTTTTAGCTATAATCGCAATGCCACCTTTTGGCTGAAACTGCGGTGCGCCTTTTGGTGCAGGTATTTCAATAACATCTATAACGCCGTTTATCGCTTTTGTAGCACTGGCATCAAATGACTTAACAACACCGCCCACTACCGGCGGGCGTTCAATTATAGCCACCAGCGCTTGTGGTTCGCGTACATCGGCTGCAAATATAGCTTTGCCTGTTACTAAGTCGGCTAAATCTATGTGCGCCATGCCGGTATTAATATAGCGCCATTCTTTGCGTGTTTTAAGTGTTAGTTTGTCAGCTTCTGGTGGCGTTATTGTAAGCGCTAGGTCGATTAAATCTTTATAAGTAAGCGATTTACCTGAGCTGTGTGTAACAACGTGTTGATTAGCAGTACAGGTTTGTGGCTCAACTTTCCAATACTTAGCAGCAGCATGCTGCATCATGTAACGCACACTTGCGCCCATTTCACGCAGGCGCTGCATGTTGTAGCGGATACTGCGCGAGCCATCGGTATTTTGATCGCCGTATTTAGGGTCGCCCTTCCCCTGAATAACAATAACCTTATCCCACGCGGCTTCCATTTCATCGGCAACTATTTGTGCAATCGCGGTGCGAATTTGTTGACCCATTTCAGAGCGATGACACGTTATTTCAACCATGCCGTCAGGGCGCAGTGCAATAAATAAGTTTGCGCGTTTTGCAAGCTCAGATGGCTGTTCTAACACACCCGCAAATGCTCTTGGCGCACGGCCTACAAAATAAGTACCGAGTACTAACGCACCTATTGCACTGGTTTTTAAAAATTGACGGCGGTTTAAATCAAAGTATTTATTATCTTGGCTCATACTTCTTCCCCTTGCTCATTTGGGTCAAAATACTGCACGCCCGCAATAGTTTTAGCGGCTGATTTAATTGCTTTATGAATGCGCGGATATGTACCACAACGGCAAATGTTTCCCGACATGTTACTTACTATTTCATCATCGGTTGGGTTTGGATTGGCAGCTAATAAACTCGCCGCTTGCATCATTTGGCCGCACTGACAAAAGCCACATTGCGGTACTTTATGCTCAACCCATGCTTGTTGCACTGGATGGTCGCCATCTTCACTTAGCCCTTCAATTGTAGTAATTGAAAGACCCGCTACTGCCGCTACAGGTAATACACACGAGCGCTGAGCTACCCCATCAATATGCACAGTACACGCACCGCACTGAGCCATACCACAGCCAAATTTAGGGCCGGTTAAATTCAATTCGTCTCGGAGATACCATAATACTGGCGTTGACGGATCGCCAGAAAACTCATGTTTATTACCATTAATGGTAAGCGTGATCATACTAAACTCCTTGGCAAAGCGCTTTACAGGAGGGTTCCTTGTCGCGCGAGAACTATTTTTAATTACTTACTATTTTATACTTACTACTTTTAGCCTACCACTTAGATCTGTTTTATAAAAATACTAATTATTAGAACGTTAGTAAAAATAGGACAACCAACTAACCACAATTTAGATAAAATTTAGGTAGCCGTAAACAGCTTGTTGGTAAAATTGAGCAACAATACGCTAAACCAAGAAAAGTAAATGAGTTGAGAAAGGTTATTAATTTATAAGCATTTTAACTAAAGTAGTGCATCACTGTAGCTATCCAAAACTTTATAATGGATAAATTACTGTTCTGACAACCCACAATTGCCACCGGTGGCAATTGAATGTAGAATAAATTTAATATTAATTAATTTGGTAAAATCTATGAAAATCGCATTAATGAATGAATTTAGTCAAGCAGCAAAAAACCCTATTGTACTTGAGCAACTTAATACTGTGGCCAAAGCCCAAGATCATCAGGTATTTAATGTTGGCATGGATGGTGACAACGACCATAGATTAACATATATCCACCTAGGAATTATCGCCAGTCTATTGCTTAACTCTAAAGCTGTGGACTTTGTTGTAACAGGTTGTGGCACAGGCCAAGGTGCACTTATGGCTAGCAATGCTTTTCCGGGTGTTGCATGTGGTTATTGTATTGACCCTTCTGATGCATATCTATTTGCACAAATAAACAATGGTAATGCACTGGCTTTACCGTATGCAAAAGGTTTTGGGTGGGGTGCTGAGCTAAATATAAAATACATTTTCGAAAAAGCATTTACAGGTGAAAAAGGTCAAGGTTATCCAGCTGATCGTAAAGAATCTCAAGTGACTAACGCTGGTATTTTAAGTCAATTAAAAGTAGATATAGCTAAAGATTATCTCAAGGCACTTGAATCGATAGACCCCGACCTTATTAAACAAGCTATTGGCGGCTCACGGTTTCAAGATTGTTTCTTTAAGCATTGTAAAGACGAAGCAATAGCAGCATTTGTTAAAGCTAGAGCTTAATAATAAAATTGTCACATAGCCTGAGCTCTGGTTAAGAGATTTACTAATATATTGAACCATAATGATATTTAGATTTATTATCCAGAGTTCAGGTTACATACCTCTAATAGCAGCTTCTGCATCATCTTGGGATAACAACTACTCACGTCTTTAAGACCTAAAGCCAACCTGCAGTGAGGTAATAGCAGCCAATAATGGTTACATGTAGTATGTAACTATAACGCCCATTTTTAAACGTATAATGGTGATTACCGCCAGCGCCACTAACCGTTACATCGCCGTTAAATAAAACCATATCAGGCTTATCCTTTGCTCTTTTATTAATACCCCACACCGTATTGCTCTGATCCAATAATTTTGGACACCTCTGTAAGTAAAGTAAACTAAACTCACACAAGTGAAATATGACTAATACTAATCCGCAGTAATACTCGATTCAATTTGAGGGCTTAAACCTGACGCTAACTGTGTCAAAAATTTCTGATATACGACTGCACGGATGCAAGAAGTAGAGCAATGCAGGAGCAATTAGTGATAACAACTAAATAACGAAATTTTTGCCGTGTTATCGACACGATTTTCTTACCTCAAAATAGCTCACTTAATTAAGCAGATTGGTATCAACGTAAAGCGTATTCATGCAAAAAATTATGCAATCCGAAAAAATACGGTATCTTGCCCGCTACATATATGTTTTTCTCGAAATCACAAATAAAAAATTTACGATTTCGAGAATTAAATATAGAACAACAATCTAAAAACAGTTTTAAATTGCAAAATCAACAACTTAAATGTTGGCAGATTTATTGCTAATCCATGCTAAGTATTTTTATAAAAAGAGAGTTCACATGGACATAAAGCGTGACACATCAAGCAAGAAGACGGTAAATCGCCGTTACCTGTTAGTAGCCGTTTTAATTTTCTTAGTAATCTGGATAGTATTCAAATTTCAATCGAGCCAAAATCACAAAGTAGATTCGTCATCGCTTTCTATTGCTGAGGTAAAGAGAGGTGATTTACCTTTAGAAGTCAAAGGATTTGGCGTGCTGGAATCTGAAAGAAAACGCCTAATCACGGTACCCTTTTCAGCTGTAGTGGAAGAAGTCCTGTTGAAGCCTGGCGCGACGGTAAAACCGGATAGTGTTATTTTACGCATGTCTAACCCGGAGATAGATCAGGCAGTATTACAAGCGAAACAGGTCAAAAATAGCGCGAAGGTCGCATTAAAACAACTGCAACTTGAGCATCAAAAAGAGAATATGATAAACCTGAATAAATTGGCCGATACACAATTTGATACAAATTAGGTTAACGTGTTGAGCTAGTAATGGGGTTGGTAAAACCATTAGATTTGATTGAGCCTGCACGTTAACCGCTCATATTTTAAATACTGGATATGCCCAATGTTTGAGCCACAAAGGGTTGGTTATGTGTAAGCATAAACCACAGACTTGTTACAGCGCAGTGTGTAAACACAGCCATAAACTGGACTGACATGGTACTAAACGATGACTGAGGCGAAAGCCAATGGCCTTAATTAATCATCAATAATGCTTAATTAAACTGCCTAAATTCATATGGGTGACTGGTGCATATTCACACCAATCGACGTCATTACTAGGTGCGTAGTCATATTTAAATTGAGTTTAAATAATAAGAACACTTGGTTTTTGAATAAAAAGATCAAGGAAACACAGCTGCCTGCTTGACCGGAACTTTCTAATGGGTGACCCTTTTGGCTTTTCCGCTCAAATGTAGTCTATAAACTTCATTTATAACCTTTATTAAAGTTCACTTTTTACAGAAAGCGTAAAACTGATTTTTATCCTACTAATAAAATTTAATTAATTTCTTAAATCAGTTAACCTATATCTACTTGAAAACGATACCTATAGAAAATCAATATCATGAATTTAAGGGACTAAAATGAATAATCACTCCAACAATATTGACTCTACTCAGGAGTTGTACACCCTTAACGAGTACAATGCTAAAGTAATTGATAAAATAAATGAAGCTCTCACAAGTCAAGGGAGAACTGAAGCAAAACAATCAAAAAAAATGGTTCCTTTCAACAGGGTACTAATTATTATGTAGATAAGGATGGAGAAATTATATACATATGTATATTTTCTTATGTCCATGAAGGTGAGGATGATTTTAATTTTGATTTTCTTAAAACTATTAAGCTGAACCACATAAAAAGATTTGTTCTTATAGTAGATAAATTAGCTACTGTAGAATATTTATCTCATCTCACATCCTTAGAAGAAATTTTTATTATTACAAACAATGAAGTTCACTTAAATGATCTAGGAAAGCTAAAACTCTTAAACACATTAGAATTAAACTCTTCCTTTCAATCAAACTTAGTCCCCTTAAAAGATCTAACTAACCTAGAGAAAATGAGTGTTACCGTCGAAGATGAATCCGTTTTGTTTCCCATCAAAGAGCTGAAAAATCTAAAAGAGCTAAACTTATCTGGCAGCAAGATAAATAATCTAGAGTTGTTTAGTAATGGTTTTCCAAATTTAGCTAAGTTAAATTTGGCGGATTGTAATATAAAAAGAATTCCAGAAAGCTTTATAGATCTAAATTACGAAGTTCATTTGGACCAACGCATAGATTTTCACTTCCTAGACTTCACCAATGAAGATAAATTAGCTAACTTTTACGGAAATAACCTGACTATTCCACCAATAGAAATAGTGAAGCAAGGAAACCTAGTAATGAAAAAGTATTATCAGTCATTACAAGGGGAAACATCAAAATTAAACGAAGCTAAGTTGGTTCTAGTCGGTGAAGGTGCAGCCGGTAAAACATCACTCATAAATCGCTTTACCAAAAATGAATTTAACCCTAGAGAGGACAAAACGGATGGTATTTCAATTACTCCATGGAAAATAAATGTAGATAAAGAAGAAATAACTCTTCACTGCTGGGATTTTGGTGGGCAAGAAATAATGAGAGCGACTCATCAGTTATTCCTTTCTGAGAGAAGTATTTACGTCATAGTATTAGATGGAAGAAAAGATGAGAACCCTGAGCATTGGCTGAAACAAGTCTTAGCTGTAAGCAAAAACTCCCCATTCTCATTGTTTTGAATAAAATTGACGACCATTATGATGACAACATTCGAAGACAGCATTTAAAAGAAAAGTACCCTAATATTCTTGGTTTTTATAAAGCGTCATGTAAATCAGGCACTGGTATAGCCAAGCTCAAAAATACTATAAAAGAAGAAGTCGCTAAGCTTGAAATGAGAAATTTTGTATTAGCTAAAAACTGGCTTGCAATAAAAGACGATTTGGGAGAATTAAAAAAAGAGTCTGACCATATATCTCACCAAGATTTTACCAAAATATGTACAAAACATTCGATTGAAGATCATCAAGTACAAAATATTCTTCTAACACTTTTAAACGATTTAGGCCACATAATTCATTTTAAAGAGTTGCAAGAGTTACAAACTCAAGTCCTGAATCCGACTTGGATCACGGAAGGGATTTACACTCTTTTAAATTCAGATGAGCTAGCTAAAAATGACGGTGTTATAACTATCGCTGAAGCTGAAAAAATACTTGAGGAAAAGCTAGACTTTTCCAGATATAGAGGAAAGTCTGTTTATCTAATGCAAGTGATGGAACAGTTCGAACTTTGCTACAGTATAGACACTAAACGAAATGACAAAAAATTCTTGGTTCCAGATTTATTACCTACAGAACTGACTAGAAACCCGACTGTAGATGATGGTATTGAATTTATTTATAAATACAATGACTATATGCCTCCAGAATTAATGGCGCGCTTTATAGTTAAAAGTCACATCTATCAAATACCTAAAAAGTGCTGGAGATACGGCGTTCTTTTGAAACACAAAGCATTTAAATCTTCCGCGCTAATTACTCAAGATAAAGAAGACCGAATAATAAAAATCAAAGTAGATGGAGCCGAGAGACGTAGCTTTTTAGCTGTATTACGTAGCTATTTTTCTGAAATACATTCAAGTTATAAAACTGAAAACATTGGTCTAGAAGAGCTTTTACCGCTTAGATGTACTGAAACCAATAAAGAAAGTTACCTTCCTTACGAACGATTAATAAAAATTGAGCAGCGTTTACTTACAGGTATTGGAAGTGATATTCAGTATGACCATATATTAAATATTGATTATTCAGTTGCAAAAATATTGGATGGCATTGAGAAGCCTGAAAGTAGACATCAAAGTTATAAAGATTTAGAAGAGAGGCTTACCGTGAATATTACACAAAATCAGACTGCAAACCCTGTAATAACAAATACCGCATCTCAACATAATGAACAAAGTTCTACCTTGACATCAAATATTAGTATAAACATCCAGCTAAAGGATTTTAGTAGTGATATGAAAAGCTGGAGCCAAGACCTATTCAGAAGATTTAGTAGAAGATGAGGATGTAATTTCAAATAATGACACAGCTAAACTCTTAAAACGCTCTCAAAAAGAAATGGAAAGACTTTCTGCACCTCTAGATGAAATTGAGGATATTGAAAATAAAGAGGAAGCATCAAATAAGTCTGATAATTTTTCTAGGGTTAAAAACTTCCTTGAAGATGCATTAAATAAAACAAATAAAACTGGTGAGCTATTAGATAAGACGGGGGAAGGTATAAAGAAACTGCAATCTTTAGCAAGCAAATACAATAAAGTTGCAGAGCTATGTGCGATGCCTACAGTACCCAGTTTTTTACTGGGTAAATAATTATTTCTATCATAAATACCTATAATTTAAAGCTACAAAAAACGAGCCACTTTGGGCTCGTTTCTGTTTTACTAACAGCTGACCGCTTAGCTAATTAACCACTTAGCTCTATTCCGGCTCATAACCCAAATTAGGCGATAGCCATCTTTCAGCTTCTTCAAGCGTCATATTGGTTCGTTTAGCATAATCTTCAACTTGATCGCGTTGTACTGCGGCTACTGCGTAGTATTTAGCCTCAGGGTGTGAGAAGTACCAACCCGAAACAGCAGCACCTGGCCACATGGCGTACGAACTAGTTAGCTGTATACCAATGCGCTTTTCGGTATCGAGCAACTGCCAAATTTTCTTTTTCTCGGTGTGCTCTGGGCACGCAGGGTAACCTGGCGCTGGGCGAATACCTTGGTAGTTTTCGCGTATTAGCTCATCGTTTGCTAGGTTTTCGTCTGGTGCAAAACCCCAATACTCTTTACGTACTTTTTCGTGTAAGTATTCTGCAAACGCTTCAGCGAGCCTATCGGCAACCGCTTTTACCATTATTTTATTGTAGTCGTCTTGCTGTGCGTCAAACGCATTTGCTAAGTCGTCTTCTTCTAGGCCGCCCGTTACTGCAAACGCGCCAAAGTAATCAGGCGTGCCTTTGGGTGCTATGTAGTCGGCTAGGCAATAATTAGCAAAGTCGGTTTTTTCGGTTTGCTGACGTAAATGGCACGAAGTAGTTAATACTTCTTTGCGTGTTTCGTCGGTGTATATTTCTATGTCATCACCAACGCGGTTAGCAGGGAATAAACCTATTACGCCAAGTGGTTGCAAACTGCCTGCTTTTTCAAGGTCGTCTAACATATCGTTAGCGTCTTTAAATAAGCTTTGCGCTTGCTCGCCTACTACTTCATCGTCCATTATGCGCGGGTATTTACCGGCGATTGACCACGTCATAAAGTATGGCGTCCAATCTATGTATTTACGTAAAGTCGCGATTGATATATTTTTAAACTCGGTCACGCCCAGCTTTTTAGGCACTGGGGGTGTGTAGTTATCCCAATCAAGCTTTGCTGCGTTATCGCGTGCGCGCTGGATTGTAACAGGCTTAGAGCGTGGTTTTTTACGCGCTTGTTGCTCGCGTACTTTTACATATTCCGCTTGTGTTTTAGCTAAAAAGTCAGGTTTAAACTCTTTCGATAATAAGTTCGAAACCACACCCACCGCACGGCTGGCGTTATTTACATACACAACGCCTTTGTCATATTGCGGCTCAATTTTTACTGCTGTATGCGCTTTAGAGGTAGTTGCACCACCAATGAGTAGCGGCAGTTCAAAACCACGGCGTTTCATTTCTTTTGCTACGTGTACCATTTCGTCAAGCGATGGGGTAATTAAGCCCGATAAACCAATAATATCGGCTTTTTCGTCGATGGCGGTTTGCAGTATTTTATCGGCAGGTACCATTACGCCTAAATCAATAACTTCGTAGTTATTACATTGTAGTACCACGCCTACAATATTTTTACCTATGTCGTGTACGTCACCTTTTACGGTCGCCATCACTATTTTACCGTTAGTTGAGCCTTCTTCTTTTTCAAGCTCAATGTATGGGTCTAGGTAGGCTACAGCTCGCTTCATTACGCGCGCCGATTTAACCACTTGTGGTAAAAACATCTTACCTGCGCCAAATAAATCTCCTACTACGTTCATGCCGTCCATTAACGGCCCTTCAATTACGTGAATAGGTTTAGCTGCTGCGGCGCGGCATTCTTCGGTATCTTCATCTATAAAGGTAGTAATACCTTTAACAAGCGCGTGCTCAAGGCGTTTTGCAACAGGCCATGTGCGCCACTCTAAATCTTCTACTCGCTCGGCTTGCGCCATACCCGAGTATTTTGGTGCAAGCTCAACTAAGCGCTCGCCTGCACATGGGTCTGTGTTAAGTATTACGTCGGTAACGGCTTTGCGTAGTTCTTCTGGTATATCATCGTAAACGGCGAGTTGCCCCGCATTTACAATACCCATGTCCATACCGGCTTGAATAGCATGATATAAAAATACCGAGTGAATGGCTTCACGTACGGGGTTATTACCCCTAAACGAAAACGATACATTTGATACACCGCCCGACACTTTACAGTGCGGCAAATTTTGCTTAATGCGGCGTGTGCCTTCAATAAATTCTACGGCATAGTTGTCGTGCTCTTCAATACCGGTGGCTACGGCAAATATATTAGGGTCGAATATAATATCTTCTGGCGCAAAGCCAATGTCTTCTACCAATATTTTATAACTGCGCGCACATATTGCGAACTTACGGTCTGCCGTGTCGGCTTGCCCGTCGGTATCAAACGCCATTACAACAGCGGCTGCACCAAAGCGCTTTATTATTTTAGCTTGGCGAATAAATGGCTCTTCGCCCTCTTTTAGCGATATAGAATTAACAATTGCCTTGCCTTGAATACACTTTAAGCCTGCTTCTATTACTTCCCATTTTGAGGAGTCGACCATAATTGGTACGCGAGAAATATCAGGCTCTGAGGCTATTAAGTTTAAAAACTTAACCATGGCGGCTTTTGAGTCCAACATGGCTTCGTCCATGTTTATATCAATAACCTGTGCGCCATTTTCTACTTGTTCGCGGGCCACTGTTAGCGCGGCTTCAAAGTCTTCTTCCATGATTAAACGTTTAAACATGGCAGAACCGGTTACATTGGTACGTTCGCCGACATTAGTAAATACTGCTATTTGTTGGGTCATGTTGGCTCCTTAATTTAAGTTACAGGCTTCAAGGCCTGATAAACGCATGCGTACTTCAAGCTCTGGCAGTTGGCGTGGTTTAACGCCCGCTAGACCTTTTGCAAAAGCACGAATATGCGCAGGCGTGGTGCCACAACATCCACCTACAATATTAATAAAGCCCGATTTACCCCAATCGATAATTTCGGTTGCCATTTCAGGCGCTTCTAAGTCGTATTCACCGAACTCATTAGGCAAGCCCGCATTAGGGTGCACCGATGTAAAGGTTTCGCACACGCGCGACAACTCTTCTACGTATTGGCGCAGTAAATCAGGGCCAAGCGCACAGTTTAGACCTATCGAAATAGGCTTAATATGGCGAATAGAGTTATAAAATGCTTCGGTTGTTTGCCCCGAAAGCGTACGGCCAGAGGCGTCGGTAATAGTCCCCGAAATCATAACTGGTAATTTACGCCCTGCCTGCTCAAAGGCTTCTTCTACGCCAAACGAGGCGGCTTTTGCATTAAGCGTGTCGAATATAGTTTCGATTAGTATTAAATCGGCGCCGCCTTCCATTAATGCAAGGGTTGATTCAATATACGCAGTAACCAGCTTATCAAAGGTGACATTTCGGTAACCCGGATCGTTTACGTCTGGCGAAATTGAACAGGTTTTAGATGTCGGCCCTAAAACACCCGCTACATAGCGTGGTTTTTCTGGCGTTTTAGCCGTAAATTCATCACAAATGGCGCGTGCTAATTTAGCCGACTCTAGGTTTATTTCACGGCTTAGGTTTGCCATGTCGTAATCTTCCATCGAAATAGTGGTCGAGTTAAACGTGTTGGTTTCAATAATATCGGCGCCCGCTGATAAAAAACCACGATGAATATCAGTGATTAAGTCGGGCTTAGTTAGGCTTAATAAATCGTTATTGCCTTTAATTAATACATGCCAGTCTTTAAAACGCTCTGCGCGATAGTCTTCTTCTTCTAGCTTATGATCTTGGATCATGGTGCCCATAGCGCCATCTAAAATTAAGATGCGTTCTTTTAATGCAGCACTTATTTCGGCTTGCTTATTATTTGTAGGCGCGTTATTCGGCATAGTTGTTAGTCCTCACGTCTTGGCTAACTAAATTAATATCATACGGTGTGGTTTGGTACACGTAGTAATTTAACCAGTTCGAAAAAAGTAAAAAAGCATGGCTTTGCCACGTTTTTGAAGGTTGTTTGGTTGCATCGTCATCCGGAAAGTAATTTTCGGGCTTTGGTGCATTAGGGCTTTTTTACAATCGCGCTCGTATTCTGCTTTTAGCGAGTCGGCGTCGTACTCTGGGTGGCCGGTTATAAACACTTGGCTACCTGATTTATTTTTAAGTAAGTAAGCCCCTACTCGCTCAGAACCTGCCAGTACAACGAGTTCTTCACAGGCGTTTATCTTATTTATATCAATATGGCCGTAGCGTGAGTGCGGTACCAAAAAGGTATCGTCGAATCCGCGAGTCAGTGCACCGTGATCAAAATAACACTGGTGAGTAAATACGCCACACAGTTTATCGTCTTTTAAATCGCGTTTTAAATTGTAACGGTGATATAACGCTGCATGCGCTGCCCAACACGAAAACAACGTAGAGGTAACGTGTTGCTCAGCCCAATCAATAATGACTTTTAGCTCATCCCAATACGCTACATCGTCGTATTCTAAATGCGCAAGTGGCGCACCGGTTACTATTAATGCATCGTAATTGTTGTCTTTAACCTCAGAAAAATAACGGTAAAAGGTATCAAGGTGCTCTTCTGAATTGCTGCTACTGCGGTGAGTGTCGAGGCGCAGTAGTTCTACGTTTACTTGCAAAGGCGAATTGGCAAGTAAGCGAATAAACTGAACTTCGGTTTCTACTTTATTAGGCATTAAGTTTAAAATAGCCAAACGCATTGGGCGTATTTCTTGCGTTTTTGCACGACTTTTTGGCATTACAAATACGTTTTCTTGACGTAAACGTGCAATTGCCGGCAACTCGTCTTTTACTGTAATTGGCATACTTTACTCCTGCTCATAAAAACCGAAGCTTAATTATGAACTGAAAGTAAAAAATATCAACCTCTAGATGTATAGATGTCCAAATGAACTTTAAGATAGTAAACGAAATTTATAGAAGCGCTTAAAATTATTAAGTAATACTTTTTGAGTTGCGCTACCAGAGTCAGTAGCGCATGCGGTTTTAAAAACGATAATTTATAGAAAAGTTAAGAGCATAGATATTACCTTCAATTGCATCAAAATACTGGTATTCTGCACTTGCCTGCCAGCGTTGGTTTAACATGTAATCAACCCCCGCCCCAAATGTTTTGCCATCTTTATCGTAGTTTTCCTCTGTAATGAGAAACTGATTTGTGTTTGAGCCAATAACTTCTTTTGCAAAACGGCTGTAATCATCGTTATAGCTCAACTTATTTCTAGCGTATCCTGCAAATAAAAATACACCAACTCGGGAAGAAACTGGGTAATTAGCTTTTAAAAATATGCTTGTTTGTAATTGTAAGCCGGAACCAACTTGAGTATGTACAGGTTCGGAAGTAATTTTTCCTGTTAATGGTTCTTGAGTATAAACATCCCCATTTAATGGCGTTGGCTCCTCATTTAAACCAATACCCAAACGCCCTTCTAGTGCAAAATACGGTGAAAACTGATAACCTACTTGAGTATAAATCGTTGTAAACTGCAGGCTATACCCTTCGTAAATATCGAATTCGGTAGAGCCTAAACCGAGCCCTTGATAAGGTCCATTCACTCGCATTATCTTAGCGTTACTCGCAACTGAGTACCCTCCCAAAATTATTGCGCTTACGCTTAGGGATACAAGCCATTTTAATTTCATAATTATTCCTTTAGTTTAGTATCTGGTGATATTTTAAATACCTTCTATAAACGCCTAAACGCTCAATATAAAAATTCAAGTTGTGTTACGACAAAAGTGAAACCAAATTGCAGCTCTAAAATTAAGATGTGCGCTTTCAAGAAAACGCAAATCAAGTTAGAGTTAAACTTATTCATTATATTTTTCTTCTAAACAACTGTTAACACTATGCAGTTATTTAAATACCCATACAATTGATCAATACAATATAAAACAATTTACTACACTTTCTTACAGCCTACTTATTTTTGAAAAACTACGCCATTCGTTGACTGTTTCACCTGTCAGCCACTACAATACAACATTGAAATTTTTATTATTATTTGAAGGCTCCTTTAATGGTTTTACCTGATAAATTTATATTCTCGATGAGTCGAGTATCTAAGGTTGTGCCACCTAAGCGCACTATCTTAAAAGATATTTCGTTGCACTTTTTCCTGGCGCTAAAATTGGTGTGCTTGGTTTAAACGGTTCTGGTAAATCTACGTTACTACGCATTATGGCCGGTGTTGACCAAGACTTTGAAGGTGAAGCACATCCTCAGCCTGGTACAAAAATTGGTTACTTGCCGCAAGAGCCAGTACTGGACGAAAGCAAAACAGTCCGTGAAATTGTCGAAGAAGCCGTTGGCGAAGTTAAACATGCACTTAGCCGTCTTGACGAAGTATATAACGAGTACGCAATGGAAGGTGCTGACTTTGACGCACTTGCAAAAGAGCAAGGAGAGCTTGAAGCGGTTATTCAGGCGCACGATGGTCACAACATTGATAACGTTTTAGAGCGTGCTGCTGATGCACTTCGCCTGCCAGAATGGGATGCTAAAATTGAGCACCTTTCAGGTGGTGAGCGCCGTCGTGTTGCTATATGTCGATTATTGCTTGAAAAACCAGACATGCTTATTCTCGATGAACCAACTAACCACTTGGATGCTGAGTCGGTTGCATGGTTAGAGCGCTTCTTACACGATTACGAAGGCACTGTTGTGGCAGTAACGCATGACCGTTACTTCCTTGATAATGTAGCTGGCTGGATATTAGAGCTTGACCGTGGTGAAGGTATTCCGTGGGAAGGTAATTACTCTTCTTGGCTTGAACAAAAAGATGCGCGCTTACAGCAAGAACAAAAATCTGAAAAAGCACGTCAAAAATCAATTGCGCAAGAACTTGAATGGGTTCGTTCAAACCCTAAAGGTCGTCAAGCTAAGTCAAAAGCACGTATGGCTCAGTTTACTGAAATGCAGCAGTCTGATTACCAAAAGCGTAACGAAACTAACGAAATGTTTATTCCACCTGGCCCACGTTTAGGCGACCAAGTGCTTGAAGTAACTAATCTTCGTAAGAGTTTTGGCGATCGCGTTTTAATTGACGATTTAAGCTTTAGCATGCCAAAAGGTGCCATTGTGGGCATTATTGGTGCGAATGGCGCGGGTAAATCAACACTGTTTAAAATGATAAGCGGTGAGCAAGAACAAGACAGCGGTAGTATCAGCGTTGGTGAAACAGTACACCTAGCTACTGTTGATCAGTTCCGTGACGGTATGGATGAAAGCAAAACTGTTTTCCAAGAAATATCAGACGGTCAAGACGTACTAAAAATTGGTAACTTTGAGTTCCCAAGCCGAGCGTATGTAAGTCGCTTTAACTTTAAAGGTAACGATCAGCAAAAGTTTGTTAAAGACCTATCTGGTGGTGAGCGTAACCGCTTGCATCTTGCTAAGTTATTAAAAGCGGGCGGCAATGTGTTACTTCTGGATGAGCCAACCAATGATTTGGACGTTGAAACCCTACGTGCACTTGAGAATGCTATTTTAGAGTTCCCTGGTTGTGTAATGTGTATCTCGCATGACCGTTGGTTCCTTGACCGTATTGCAACGCACATTTTAGATTACCGCGACGAAGGTGTAATTAACTTCTTTGATGGTAACTATACTGAATACGAAGAGTGGCTTAAAAAGACACTCGGTGCAGCAGCAGCTCAACCTAAACGTATTAAGTACAAAAAAATTGGCTAATCTTCACTGTAGCTGACTTATTACAGTAACACTAAGCCCTGCATTTATGCGGGGCTTTTTTATGCCACCAGCATTCTAAGCACTTATTTTCTAGCATGTAGAGAATTACCCGCTATGATTAATTTATTATAAAAACAATAAGGCTAAATTAGGATATGCAAAATCGTCGTCAGTTTTCTCGTGTATTATTTTCAACCGATGCACAGGTAATTTTTAATGATCATCAATACCCATGTAAATTGCTTGATATATCTCTACATGGCGCATTGATTAACAAATGCGATGCTTTGACAGGCTGCACCAATAACGATGCAATACTGCGTTTTACACTCCCTCAAAGCGACATAGAAATAAAAATGGAAGTAGTTGTGTGTCATATAGAAGCAGATCACATCGGTTTAAAGTGCCGTCATATTGATATAGATAGCATTACTTATCTAAAGCGATTAATTGAATTAAATTTAGCCGATGACGAGCTGCTGCATCGCGAACTCACTATGCTGATTCACGACGCACAATAATAGACTCATTTAGATTAGTTGATTACCATAGGGCAAATTTTTCAACGTGTGAATACATGACTTTAAATCCACATTTACCTTTGGTGTATCATCCTAACTATTCGTTTAGCTTTGATCCAAAGCATCGTTTTGCAATGAGTAAGTTTGCACATTTATATCAGCATATTGAAGAGCTTGGTTTGATTGGCGATAACCTAGTTGAGCCAATATTAGGCACGCCAGCGCCACTTGAGCTAATACACTGCGAAAATAACATACACGATTTGTGGAACAACCGCTTAGATGAAAAAGCCATGCGCCGCATTGGCCTACCTTGGTCAAAAAGCTCATGGCGCGCACATTTACAGCCCCTCAAGGCACATTACAAACGGCTCGTTTAGCGCTAAAACATGGCATAGCATGTCACCTTGCTGGTGGGACACACCACGCACATACCGATTTTGGCTCAGGCTACTGCATGGTTAACGACCTTGCCTTTACCACGCAAACTTTAATTGAATCGGGTGAAGTAACTAACGTACTTATTTTTGATTTAGACGTGCACCAAGGTGATGGCACTGCGGCCATGTTACAGCATCAGGCATACGCTTATACTTGTTCTATCCATTGTGAAAAAAACTTCCCTTTAGAAAATCCGCTAGCGATTTAGATGTTGGCTTAGCCGATAATATGAAAGACGACGAATACCTTGCCGTAGTTGACGACACCTTGAGTTATTTACTTAAAGAGCTAAACCCAAGCTTGGTACTTTATGATGCTGGCGTTGATATTTGGCAAGGCGATGGTTTGGGTAAATTAGACATTAGCTGGGATGGTATAATTAAACGCGACCATTTAGTGTTAAAACGTTGTCTTGAGCACAACACACCAGTGGCGACAGTAATAGGTGGAGGTTATGATAAAGACCATCTTCGTCTTCCTAAACGCCACGCTATTGTTGTTGAACAAGCGGCTCGCTTTTAGTGTGAAATAAAAATGTTAAATTCTCGTTCTTATTTAATACATATAATAAAAACGAAAATACTATGAAACAGCTATTTATCGCCATCACACTCATTTTGTTAAGCTTTACAGCGCATGCGCAACAGGAAATAACAAATACCATCCACCCTAAATTACCTACATTAAATTTACAAATGGCCGACGGTTCTATAATTAATACCCACGATTTACTAGGCCAGCCTTATATTTTACATTTTTGGGCCACTTGGTGCCCATACTGTAAAAAGCTGCAACCGGCACTTCAAAAAATTGATGATATGGGCTTAAAGGTCATTGCAGTTAGTTTTAAAGAAGATGAAGATGCTGCTCCCGCCAAAGCTCTTAGCGACAGAGGTTATACTTTTAAAACAGCAATAAAGGCTGATGCGATAGCTAAACAGTTAGGGATCAGAGGTACGCCTACTACGTTATTTATTAATAAACAGGGCGATGTGATTTGGCTCACTAACACCTCAAATCCAGAAGATGCAAACTTGCATTTAAATGCACGTACGTTACTTCACTCTATGGAGCTAAAAACAGAGTAATTTACTGCGTTTTTAGCTGACTTGGCGTTAAACCCGTCCAACGCTTAAAAGCACGCCGAAAATTTGGGATGTCATAAAATGCTAGACGCTCAGCAACTTGTTCATTACATTTAGCACGTAAGGTAAGTAGGTAAATTGCTTTGTGTTTGTTTTGCTCGTCAATTAGCGCTGAAAAGCCTACTCCGTTAATTTTCAGTTTTCGTTTAAATGTAGCTGAACTCATAGCAAAGTGCTTTGCGGTACACTCTAAATTAGCACTTGGGTGAGAGTATAAATACCTACAAACGGCTTCAATAAAAGTCATGCTAACTAAATTTTTATTATGTAATTGAGACTGCGCTTGCATAAATCGTAATTGACTAGCGCACGGGTTCTTAGCCCTTAACATGGCTTTATTTAATACCCAGCGAGTACATGGCCTATCAAAACTTATCTTTAGCCCTAAATTTTGTTCGTACTCTTGAATATGCCGAGGGCGCTTAAAAGCAAAGTCAAACTGACAATGCGGGTAACTTTCGCTTACTCGTTTGAGTAAACTATAAAAAGCGGTGCTGTATATTTCTAATACGTAGTGGTGCAGCTCTTCATTGAGTCCATGAGCAGGTTGTAAATAAATATAATACTGCTCGCTTTTAATGTATGTTTGGCTAAATAATAAAGGCGCTAACTGCATTCTTAAATGCGCTAATTGCTTTAGTACTTGCCCTAAATCAGCACTGTAAATAAGCGCTTGTACTTCAACTCGCGTATCATTTATTAGCTGGCTACCAAGTAAAAAACCACTGTCGGTACTTTTCATTAACAGTTTAAATTGTGCTAGTAAACGCACCTGCTGAGATAAACTAAACGCATGTTGAAAGTTAAATAAATCTTGCTCAAATATTCCCGTACCACGCAGTAGTTTATGCAGTTCAATACCTCGACTTTGTGTTAATTCAACAATCGCAATTATAAGCCCTTGTGCACTTACAAACTTATCATCTTGATTAACAAAGGTGTGCACGTTGCGCTACTTTTTGTTGGTGCTTTTTTTGTTGTAACTGGCTATGCAATTGGCTTGTTAATGTACCTGTGTAATTACGTTCATGACCTTGAATTAAAGCCGTTGTTACATGCTGAAACTTTGCTTTTTTTGAGCCTTCCACTTTAAATGCGCAATATCTCAATGCCCCTTTAATTTGCATCATAAGTTCTTTTGCTTGTTGTTCTGTGGTTTCTGGCATTAACACCATAAAGCAGTCTCCTGCATACCTGCACACAACATCACTTAGCCGGCAGTTCATTAGCAATAACTCGCTCACCTCACGCAGTAACCTATCGCCTTCTTTAAAACCAAATTCGCTATTAAAATGCGAGAAGTCGCGTATATCAATAGCACCGAGCCACAAAGGCTGTGTGCTTAAAAGCTGATTTTTAATGGCTAAATCTAAGTACTGCGCTTTATAAAGCCCTGTTACAGAACAAACTTTACTGTGTTCACGCAAGTTAGCTTCACGGCGGCGTAATTGGCGATTTAATACATATTGCTCTTGATGCCAATAATACAACCCCAAGCTAGTTAGTAGCATGCCTACAGGGGCTGGTAATGACTCAATCCAACTTAGCCATTTGTGTGCTGGGTGCATTAACCACTCATCGAGTAAATCTAAAGTAGCTGAGAACATAAACAACCCTACGCCAATCACTAAATAAGTTGTTACTTTACTAGGGGCCTTGAAATTAATAACACCGTGATCCATACCAGAGCCATGAGTACAATACCGCCCTCGCCCATAATATCTAGCCATTGAATATCAGCATACGTTTTAAGTACACCTAGGTAAGCGCTTAAAAAGCAGGCACTGAAAAACATCGCAATAATACAATTAACTAATAATCGGTGGCTGGTAAATGGGTTAAATCGCATTAATTAATCTTCTCTTTGTAGAGTCTATTTTTATGCTAACTCATATCTATATTTGCCAGCAGGGTCATATTAGCTCAACTATATGACAGCAAGATGATCACCATTTTCAAAACCATCTTACACCACACAAAAAACCTCACTTTATAAGGAGTGCTAGTAGCTCATAAAGCCTTTCATAACAGTAAAACACAGCTCACAGTATATGTTTAAAGCAACCCCTGTCACATTTACGTCATAAAATAACTTTAGTTTGCTCGTCATGCCAAAAATCAATGCAGATTTTAACGTTAACAATAAATTAGATATTTCTATATTAGAATCAGAAGCAACTTGAAAGACGGATTTAGACTAGGGGCGAAGCAGCTTTGCTCGGCTTTTACTAAACCTTCTAGGTTACAAGCCTCGCACCGCGATTAAATTGACCATAGATAGAATGAATTTCAATCAAAAAGGTCAGCATGCCCAAGGTCTATAAAGCATGGTTTTTAATAAAGAAAAGCTATTTATTACAACACTCGCTTCATGATTTTTTAGAAGAGACTGAGAAAATATAACGCTGTGTTCAGTAAAGGAACCATTATGAATTTTAGATTAAATAAAACACTTAGCTTACTTGCTAGCTGTTTAATGATTAGCGCCATAACCGCCTGTAGTAACGGTGCTGTAAGTGAGAATGTAAGCATTGAGAAGCAAATAGTTAGCACTGTAGAGCTTGGTCCAAATCAAAATATGCAAGGCTCACAAGGCGCGTGGCTAAGCAATAATAATTGGTTATTAGCAAGTGAAAGCAAAGGGCTAGTACTTGTAAATAGCCAAACAGATACAAACCAAATAATTGCGCCCGGAAATTTTGAATCTCTTTCAGTTAGGGCTTTATCAAGCAACGCTTTTTTAGTGGCGAGTATTGATAACAACCAAGACAATGTAGCTATTTTTAAACTTCAACATGTAAATAAAACATGGCAGTTATCTGAGCTAACCCGAATCATATCACCACAGGCTCAGCCCGACACAGTTTGTTTATTTGCTAATAATATCACGCAGACAGTTACTGCATTTATAGCCGATGTTCGCGGCTTAATTACCGAAACGGCTATTTTTGATACAGCTAAAAATCAGCCCGTCAATGTCAGTATACGAGAATTCCCTGGCGTAAGTGAAGCTGCGGGTTGTGCTGTAAGTGATATTACAAGCACGTTGTTTATTAGCGAATCCAACGTGGGGATTTGGGCTATAAATGCAAATGCTGAATCGCAAGCTGATAAAAAACCAATTGCGCTTGTTGCACCCTTTGGCGAACTTAAAAATGAACTTGGCGCTCTCTTTGCCTCAAGTGATGGCATGATATGGTTTACAAGCACTGAAAATAGCCTTTTATATGCTTACAACCCAATTAGTAATAAATTAAAACACTGGAGGTTAAATACTAATTTAAACCCTGAATCAGCCGCTATCAAGTACACCAGTAATAATACAGCGACTGCGGTTATTTATAATGATACGACTGGGGCTTATATGCAAAGCCAACTATCCGTGAAAAAAATAGCGGTTCAAAAAAATAGGCAAAACATAACGCAAATACATGCAAATGCACAAACTACACCTGTAAACGCATTTGGTGATGCCGCCGACGATCCTGCCATTTGGGTAAACCCTAGTGATGCTGAAAACAGCCTTATTTTAGGCACTGATAAACGTCGTGGACTAATGGTATATAGCCTAAATGGCAAGCTTGAACAGTCACTTGAAGTTGGTCGTTTAAATAACGTGGACCTACGACAAAATAGCACCATTAAAAACAGTACCAATACATTAATAACAGCCAGTAATCGAACACTTAACGGTATTAGTGTATTTACAGTACAAGCTAATAATAATGTGAAGTACATTGCTGATATTCCTACCAATCTTGATGAAATTTATGGCTTATGTATGTACTCGTCAAATACGGGGAACTATGTTTTTGTAAATGATAAATCGGGGCTGTACCAGCAATATAAAATCAGTGAGAATAACGAAAAAATAACAGGCAAACTTGTTCGCGAGTTTAACCTTCCAAGCCAGCCAGAAGGCTGTAGTGCAGATGATGAACTAGGACAATTATTTGTAGGCGAAGAAGATGCCGGTATTTGGTTTATAGGTGCGGAGCCAAGCACCGGAACAACACCTATCATGCTACAACACATTAATAAGCAATTAGTTGATGATGTAGAAGGGATGGAAATTTATCATGCAGATAACGCACGTTATTTAGTTGTTTCAAGTCAAGGCGATAATAGCTATGTGTTATACGAAATAGGTAATATAACTCAAAACACTGAAGTGCCATCACTCAAATTTAGTGGTAAATTTAGCGTTATTGCTGATTTAAACTCAGGTATTGATGGCACATCAGAAACCGATGGACTAACTGTTACAGCAAAACCTTTACCAGGTTACCCTGAGGGTATTTTAATAGTACAAGATGGTTATAATCGAATGCCGCAGCAACCACAAAACTTTAAAATAATTGATTGGCGAGAAGTTAAAAAAGCCATCAGATAATACGCGCTACCTAATCATTTTATAAAGGCTCACTTGAGCCTTTAAATTGATCTTGTAATTAGATAAATATTGCATACATTTTTATACTACAATTTAAACTCATAAATTAATTGAGATTATTATGCGCCTACTACTTACTTTATTACTAATTACTATAAGTGGCTTTGTAACAGCGGAAGAAGAGAAAAAAGTAGAACTCCCCCTGTCGATCCTGCTTATAAAGCTAAACATCCAATGGTGTTAGTTAATAAAGGCTCGTCTATCATCGCGATGAATTTGCCTACCTATAATTCACCTCATGATGTACAAGTTGTTTATAAAATAGGTAACCCCGATGTGGCGTTTTTAGGCTTTGTCAGAAATGCTGAATTAATCACCGTAAAACCACAAGCATTTAATATTCAACATTTAATGCGTGGTGAAGAAATTACGATTATTGCCGATATTTTTGAAGGCGATTACCAACAAGGTGGTAGTTTAATTTACTCACAAAAAGAACTTGTACTAGGTAAACAGTTGTATGCCAGAGAACTAAAGGGGTTAAGTGAATCATCACAATGGCAAGACTACGACATAATTAACCTAGGCGGCACTGAGCGTATTTATATTCATAAAATTCAACAAGCGCCGAGCTATAACCATCTTATTTTTGTCGATTTAGTTAATGCGTGTATGCAAAAATTCCGCACCTCAAAACGAGTTCCACCTGTAAATGAGCTTACCTATAAATTTGTTAATTGCGGGACACTCAAACCACTTTACTACAATGCAAATGATTTTAAAAAATAGTTACTTATAATCAGTTATAAGCTTAAGCCCCTGCTGCATAGCATCGATTGATTGCCCTGCAAAACCTAAACGAACATGGCTAGGTTGCTCGGGCATTAAACTTCTTACTGAATTAGCAAAATAAAATTCAAATTCTGCTTGTAAATACACGCCTTTACTTTGCATTGCTTGTTTTATATTACTCGTATTTTTATTTAAGTTAACCCACATTGCCATGCCGCCATCAGGCTTTTTATACTCTATTGGTAAACCCTGTGATTGCAGTAACGTTAACGTATTGCCCATTGCTTCATAACGTTGTTTATAGTGCTTAGTCATGCGTTTTAAGTGGCGTTCAAACCCGCCCTCTTGCATAAAATGCGCTACAGCTAACTGCATAACAACATCATTTTTATGATTTACTAACTGCTTCCATGCGATTAACTGTGTTAATACTTCAGGGGCTGCGCAAATGTAGCCAATTCTAGCGCCTGAGAACATAATTTTAGAAAATGTAGATAAGTAAATAATAATCCCAGCGGGATCGTTCCCAGCCATAGGTTGTAATGGCTGACAGCGATAGTGAAATTCGTGATCGTAATCATCCTCTATAATCATTACGCCATACTCATAACATAATTGATAAATTTGCATGCGCCGTGTGGGCGAAAGCGTAACGGTGGTTGGATATTGATGCAGCGGCGTTAAGTACAACATTTTTATTGGATATCGTTTAAGTTGCGCTTTTAAATCATCTACACACAACCCATATTCGTCTTGTTTTATATCTATTAATTGCGCACCACAAGCTGCAAACGCTTTACGTGCTGGCGGATAACCTAAGGTTTCGGCAGCGACAAAATCGCTTTTATTTATAAACGCCTTTGAAATTAAAAATAAAGCTTCTTGTGAGCCATTACATACAAGTAAGTCTGATACTTTTAAACTTCTAGTTTTATGTAGATAATTGCTTATCTGAGTTTTTAGCTCACTCACTCCACTTATATCGCCATAATGAAGTTTACTGGTGTCTAAATGATTAAATACATGGCTCATAGAGCGTTTAAATTCTTTATAGGGAAAGCTATTTAAATCAGGAAGTCCACCTGCGAAATTATATACGTAGTCTTTTAAATTCATTGCCGGAATAGGCACGGCTAACTCTGTAGCAAATTTATAAGGTTTTGGTGTTAAAACTGGCGTGTGCTCACAGTTAGCACTGCTTTGAATTGGCAGTGTTTGAGTGACGCTATACCCAGAGCGTTCATGGGACTCTAGCCATCCTTCGGCTACGAGTAACTGCAATGCGTTCATTATTGTATGGCGATTTAACTGATACGTTTGCGCCATAACTCGAGCAGAACTAAGTTTTGCACCAGGTGCAATATCTCCTTTTACGATAGAACCGCGCAGAGCATCTGCAACTTGTAAGTACTTAGCTTTGTTTAAGTTATTAAATTCAATATTAAGCGGTTGCATGTTATCCCTCTATAACTGGTATAGCTAAAAAGCCAATTCTGGTTGTTTTTACCAAGCCAAATTAGCGTACATTTGTTGCTCGTAAATAGCAAAGCTTAGAGGCAACATGTTTACTCAACAGATACATAAAACAAATAAGGTAATTTTAGAGCCATTAAATTATGAGCACTTAAACGGCTTATATAAAGCTGGGCAACATCCAAAAATATGGGAATGGGTATTAAGCAACTATACAAAAACACCCAAACAGTTAAAGGAATGGTTTACCACAAGTGCACAATTTAATAAAAAAGAACAAATTGTATTTGCCATAATAGACATAGCCAGCAAAGAGGTTGTAGGCACTACACGACTATTTAGATTAGATACACATAACTTAAGTGCTGAAATTGGTCATACATTTATAAGCCATCACTGGCAGCAAACTTATATTAATACTCACACTAAATATTTACTGCTTAGCTATGCTTTTGACGCGTTGAATTTAGTGCGAATAACATTTAATACTCACGAACAAAATCAAAAATCTCGAAATGCAATTACTCGACTAGGCGCCCGATTTGAGGGCGTAGCTTATAAAGACAGACTCCTTAGTGATGGGAGTTACAGAAGCACTGCAAAATTTAGCATTATTGACGAGCATTGGCAGAGTATTAAATTACAGTTAGAGGAGAAGCTTTAATGTACCCACCAATACATTTTCAAGAACATAATATTGAACGTTTGCAGGCTTTAGTAAAGCAATTTCCACTTGCAACTATTTTAATGCCCTGCTCGCAAAGTGACTTAAATAATATATGCCAAGTACCTGTATTATATGAGCCCTCACGTAATGTATTTATTGCTCACGTAGCAAAACATAACCCGCTAACGCAATGTGATAAACAGTCAGTAAAATTACTCTTTAGTGGCGATAACTGTTATCTATCTCCCTCGTATAGTAATAATAAAACACTGCCGAGCTGGCTTTACTCATCAGTACAAGTAACCGCAAAAGTAGATATTATTAAAAGCGACATTGAGAAAGAAAAAATAATGCGGCAATTAACGAGCTATTTTGAGCAAGGCTTTACGCCAATGTGGAGTATTGATGAGGTGCCAAAAAATCACCGTGAAGCTATGTATCAACAACTTAGTTTTATAACGTTTACTCCTATTCACTGGCAAGGAAACTTTAAATTAAATCAAAACAAACCAGTCGATGTAAGAGCAGCTATAAAAAACAGCTTAGCACGTGAAAATAAAGGTAGTATTGCAGCGTTATTTAACTAGCAAAAAACCTTGCTCGCATTCTAATAATTCTTGTTAGGGGCCATTAAAGAGCCCCTTGATTAAAAATCAAACTCAGAAAATTCAAGTAATCTCAGCTAAAATAAGGTTAACTTAAAATTATAATTTACATATCAATTAACCTTTAAACCCGAACTTAATCTAAACAATGAATAGTTAAATAACCCGATTATTAGCAATAGCATTTATTACTCAGGGCCAGACTCTCCATTCAATAGTGGCATTTGATAAGCATCATCCAATTGATAAATATACATACTCACATCAGTAAACACACTATTTCCAGTATCTCTTTGCGGATCAGTTGCAGACTGTGCAGCGTAAACATTGTTGCTCGCTTTCATATAGCCTGACACATTCCAATGTGGTCTTCTGCTATCATCAAAATAATTAGATTCAATAAGTGCTTGCGCCTCATTTGTCGTATTAATCGCGAAATAAGTAATTTCGAGCCAATAATTATTATATAAATGGGCACGTGTTTTACTGCCATCTAATTTAGGATTTCGCCCTGCAGTGTAATTCCAAAAGTTATGATGAAATGTAACTTCTGAATCAGTGACCGCATTAGTATACCAATGCTGGTTACCACATACGAATGGGTTATAGCCGTCAAATTCATTGTGACTTAGCGTAATATTTTTACTGTTTTTGATATCGACATAACCATCAGAAATATTAGAAAAATTAACATGGTCAATAACTATATGGCTTGAACTATTCAAACTGATGCCGTCTCCCCCTCAACCAAATGAGGATTGATATTGTCAATATTGAGGTTTTTAACAATAATGTTTTTACTATTGCTTAGATCTAATGTCGCGCCAATAATTTTAGCATTGTCACCTAAACCGATTAGGGTTTTATTTGATTTAACACTAATGGAAATATCATTACGTACCTTGTTTACGGTCGTATTTGTTGTACCACCTAATGATGTACAACTTTGTCCCGAATTAGGTATACGATAAAATATTTCTCCTGGATCCTGATACTCAGGACACTCAATAGCACATGCTGCTACGGTTGAACCGCCGGTACGACAATCAATGTGTGTATTATTTGGAATTTGGATAATCGTTGTGTTTGACGATACCAATGCTGATTTTAATGCACTACAGCTCGTTACCGTTATTGAAGACCCTCCTGCGCCTCCTGTCGTTGTTGCTAAACCATCACTGCCTGGAAGTGATGCAAAGCCCGTTACATCAATATTTGAATCGTTCGCGCTATCGCAGCTTCCATTGACTGGGTTTAAGTACCAACGTTGCGAACTAACATTTAAATCATCATTTTGATAAATGTTTGCCCCATTATCACTCCCCGCTACCGTAATTGCCTTATCACTAAAAGCGGAACGAATACTAAATGCCCCCGTAGAATCTTGTAACAATCGCCATTGTTGATTTGATTGCCCAGACGCTGCCCACTGAATAATATTGCCACCATTAGCTTGAGAGCGCTCTGATACATCCAAAAACAAGTCACTATGTGAAGCTTTAATTGTCCAAAAACCATTTCCTAAATCATTAAAGATAAATTGCTGATTTGTTCCGCTATTTTTTGCATAAGAGATGATATTAGCACCAGACTCTCTTGATTTTTTATCAACATCAATCGCTTTATCTGAACTAAAGTTAACAATTTGATACCGTTGATTATTTTTTGGTAGAGCTTTACAGTTTTCTGCTTTTGCCTGTGTTGATATTAAATTTAACAACATCATCGAAAGTGCAATTTTACTTACATTTTTTATATTCAAGAATTTCATAATTTTCCTCATACTTTTTGATATAAACGAAAACTTAGGCAAAGCAAGAAAATAAAAAAACAATGCCACCGGTAGCATAATTGCACAACAAAACCAAACGTCAACATTTTATTAACATTCACTGTCATTATATCTTTTTAAAGTTAGGTTTAAATAGTCAATCTGTACCCAACTATTTTAAACGCTCTTCTTAAATGCGAGTTCTTCCGAACGTGTGTTTTATTTATTCAAACTACGAGGGTCGTATTATTTAAAATGGTCTTGAAATCGACTTAAGGTGATACTTGCTCTTAAATTGAAATGATTGAAATAAAGTTCTAGCAAGTTTATTACTAATTACGCCTATAAAAACATGCTATAAATATAAAAAAAGGCCCTTTCGAGCCTTTGGATTAACTTTGGAATAGTTAAAAATTTTTAAATTAGGTAAGCGTTAATAGCTGTGGAGCAACGCTATGATAGTCAACAGCCATAGCAATACTTAACGCTGTAATATTAATAATTGAAAATGCGAACACTTTACGTGCCCAACTGCTCATATCAATATTACGACGATAACCACGTAGCGCCATTAGCAACCACCAAAAGCTGGTGATGCACGCAACAGCCATAAAGGCCACGCCGGTGTATCCACTAATAGGCAGTAACATCACCACTAAGGCGTATACAGCAATATAAAGCACAATGTGGCGCTTTGCTTTATCAATACCTTGCGCAACGGGTAATACAGGAATACCTGCAGCTTGGTAATCTTTAAAGCGAAAAATAGCGATGGCGTAAGAGTGCGGCATTTGCCACAAGCTAAACATAACAAGCAGTATTAATGCGCCCATATCGAACTGCCCTGTTACGGCGCAGTAACCTACTACTGGCGGTACAGCGCCTGAAAGGCTACCTACAAATGTGCCATATACTGAGTTACGTTTCATGTAGAGGCTATAAACCCCTACATAAATTACGTAGCCAAAGGCTGCAAAAAATACTGCGGCTTGAGTGGTGTAGGCGATAAGTAAACCAAAGCCCACAACACCCAATAAAATACCGTGACTAAGTGCAGCAAAGGCCGACATTTCGCCTGTTACTGTTACTCGCGTACGAGTACGCGCCATGGCTACATCTATATCTCTATCTATAACATTGTTGATAGCACAACCTGATGCAACCACTAGTGACAAACCAATTAATGTGGCAATCATTAACCATGGGTCTATATCACCGCGCGAGGCAAGTAAAAACCCACCCGCTACGCTGATCAAATTGCCCATAATAATACCCGGCTTTGTCACTGATAAATAACGACGAAACATCTTCAACTCCTAGTACATCATCATTGCGTTAGATTCATAAATGATCCAAACAGATAACCCAACAACCATTACGATGATCAGAGCACTGAATAGGAATGAGAATGTACTTGCACGACCATCTTCGGTGGTAAAATTAAGGTGTAAAAAGTACTTTAAATGCACCCAAATTTGTACGATTGCTAAAGTAACAATGCTCCAAAGCGTTGTTGCTTTTGAGAAGTCACCTTCCATAACCATATAAAACGGTATAGCAGTTAAAATTACCGATAGTACAAAGCCAATTAAGTAAGTTTTAACACTCCCATGAGATTCATCATGATGATCACTTTGCGTTTGCTTTAACGCATGCGTTTCGCTGTGGCTCATTACATTGCTCCCATCAAATAAACAACGGTAAATACACAAATCCAAACAATGTCTAAGAAGTGCCAAAATAGGCTTAAGCAGCTTAAACGCGTTACGGTTGCTTTACCTAAACCACGTTTAGCAACTTCTATCATCATTATGGTCATCCAAATCAGCCCAGCAGTTACATGTAATCCATGTAAGCCGACCAATGAGAAAAACGATGTTAAAAAGGCACTTTGTTGTGGGCCATTACCATGCACAATTAGGTGATGAAATTCGTATACTTCCATACCAATAAACACTGCACCTAAACAAAACGTAACAAATAACCAAGTCAGTGTTAGTGCCTTTTTTTGCCCTTGAGCGGCAATCATGGCAAAACCAAAGGTAATACTACTAATCAGTAGTGCTGCAGTTTCTACTGCTACAAAGTCGAGTTCAAAAATATCTTTACCCGATACACCACCGGCTGTGTTCATAAATAACACAGCGTAAGTGGCAAAAAATGAGGCAAACAGTAGGCAATCGGTCATTAGGTATAACCAAAAACCAAATATCGTATCGCCAGATGTGTCGTGATGATCATGCGCGTGGGCATGAGCATCATGCGCGTGGGCATGAGCATCATGCGCGTGGGCATGAGCATCATGCGATACTGATTCTAAATTTGCAGAAAGTGTACTCACGCTTTTAGCTCCTTAATGCCACTTGAATTATATGCAGCTTCAATGCGTGCAATTTCATCAGGTTGTATATAGTAATCAACATCGCTGGTGTAACAACGTTTGATAAATATGGCAATCCCGCCCACTAGACCAACAACAGCTAACCACCAAATATGCCAAATCATTGCAAAACAAAATACTGTTAAGCTTGCTGCCATGAACACGCCAGCTGATGTGTTTTTAGGCATATGAATAGGGCTGTAGTTTGCTTTATCTTGATATGCTTGGCCTTTTTCTTTCATGTCGGTCCATGCATCAATATCATCGATGTGTGGAATTGTTGCAAAGTTATAAATTTGCGGAGGTGAACTTGTAGCCCACTCAAGTGTGTGGCCGTTCCACGGATCGCCTGTTGTATCGTCAAGCGCTTCACGGTCTCTAAAGCTCACATATAATTGAATTACTTGGCTAACAATACCAAACATAATAATTACAGCACCGCCTGCGGCAATGTATAACCATATGTTCCAATCTGGGTTGTTAGTGTGGTTTAAACGACGTGTCATACCTAAGAAACCAAGTACGTACAACGGCATAAATGCAACGAAGAAACCGATAATCCAACACCAAAATGATGCTTTGCCCCATTTTTCGTTAAGTTTAAAGCCCATTGCTTTAGGGAACCAAAATACAAAACCAGCAAGGTAGCCAAATACAGCACCACCAATAATGGTGTTATGAAAATGTGCAATTAAGAATAAGCTGTTATGCAGTACGTAATCAGCACCAGGAATGGCAAGTAATACACCGGTCATACCGCCTACGGTAAAGGTAACCATAAAGCCAAGTGTCCAAAGTACCGGTACGCTAATACGTAAACGACCTCTGTAAATAGTAAATAACCAGTTAAACAACTTAACCCCAGTTGGTACGGCAATAACCATGGTCATTACCCCAAAGAACGCGTTAACATTAGCACTCGACCCCATGGTAAAGAAGTGATGTAACCAAACAATAAAGCCTAAAATTGAGATTGCACCGCTGGCGTAAACCATCGACTTGTAACCAAATAGACGCTTACCTGCAAAGGTCGAAATAATTTCAGAAAAAATACCAAACGCTGGTAATACTAATATGTATACCTCAGGATGACCCCATGCCCAAAATAGGTTGATGTACATCATGGCGTTACCGCCCAATTCATTGGTAAAGAAGTGAAAGTCGAGATAACGGTCAAGCGTTAGCATTGCAAGTACAGCAGTTAAAATTGGGAATGATGCTGCAATTAAGATGTTTGCCCACGTACATGTCCATGTGAAAATTGGCATTTTCATTAGGGTCATACCTGGTGCACGCATTTTAAACACGGTTGCTAAAAAGTTTACTGCTGTTAAAAGTGTACCGAGCCCGGATATTTGCAAGGCCCAAATATAATAATCGACCCCCACCCCAGGGCTAAAGGTCAACTCCGAAAGCGGCGGATATGCCACCCAACCTGTTTTTGCAAACTCACCAAACACAAGTGATAAGTTAATTAAAATTGCACCACTGGCTGTAAACCAAAAACTTAAATTATTTAAAAATGGGAAAGCAACATCACGAGCACCAATTTGCAGTGGTAGAACAATGTTCATTAAACCAATCATAAATGGCATAGCCATAAATATGATCATAATTACGCCGTGGGCAGTAAATATTTGGTCGTAGTGTTCAGGTGGTAAATAACCGGGCGCACCACTAGTAGCAAGTGCCAACTGCGCACGCATCATTATTGCATCAGAAAAACCACGAAACAGCATTATTAGTGCTAAAAGAATATACATTACGCCTAAGCGTTTGTGATCAACAGACGTGATCCAGTCGCGCCAAAGCACGCCCCATTTTTTATACTTTGTAATAAGCCCGGCAATAATAAGCCCAGCTATCGCAATAACCGACATCGTGAACACAAGAATTGGCTCATGAAACGGAATTGCGTCGAGTGAAAGATTACCTAATAACGACATTATTATTCCTCGCCTTGGCTGTGAGATGAAGGCATTGAGTGCTCACTCATTTCATGATGCTTTTTACTCATTTGCCCATGTTCGCCCATTGCATGGTGTTTTTTGTTCATATCGCCATGCGCCTGCATGTATTTCATCACGATGGTATGAAATAAGCCGTCATCAACTTTTCCGTAATATGCTACTGGGTTATTTTCGCTTGCTTTTGCAAGCTCAACATAATTTGCATGAGTCAGGTTATTAGCGCTTGAATTCGCTTTCACATCACTCACCCACTTATCAAAGTCTGCTTGTGTAGGTGTAGCAATGGCATTAAATTTCATGCCAGTGAAACCTGCGCCGCTGTAATTTGCTGAAAAGCCTTTAAACGTACCTGGCTCATTTGCAATTAAGTGAAGCTTGGTTTCCATCCCAGCCATTGAGTATATTTGACTACCCAATTGCGGAATAAAAAATGAATTCATTGTGCTCTCTGAGGTGATTTTATATTCAACAGGTACATTTGCTGGGAACACTAATTCATTAACCGTAGCAATACCTTGCTCAGGATATATAAATAGCCATTTCCAATTTAATGAAACCACTTCAACAGTTAGATGCTTACCTTTACCTTCAATTGGTTTGTAAGGGTCTAGCTCTTGGGTAGACTGCCAGGTAATAACACCTAAAATGATCACAATAACAATAGGAACAGCCCAAACTGCGGCTTCAATTTTATTTGAATGAGCCCATTTTGGCGCATAAATTTCATGAGTTTGTGTGTCTCTATATTTCCATGCGAAATACAAAGTCATCACAATAACGGGAACGACTACAAGCAACATAAGCACGGTTGCAATGATGATTAAATTTTTCTCATCTATGCCTATCTGCCCTTTTGGATCGAGTATCCCGCCTTTACAGCCTGACAACGCCAGCACTGTACTAGCTAAAGCAATATTACAAAGGTTACGAATTAACAAGGGAGTATCCTACAAACCTAGAGTTTCAATTTGCTGCTTAAAATAAAAACCAAAGCAACGATTTTTCAATAAAAACCCAAGTTAACTAGAATTAAATTATAAAAATAAGGGGGCTATTCAAAACCTAGAGCTCATGCCATTAATGACCTAGCAACAAACCCAGCTTTCTAAACGCATTTATATAACGTAATAAAAATTAACTTGGGTGAGTGGTGGTTGGCTGAAATGTGTTTAAAAAACACGGAGCTACTTTGTTTTAGCTAACCTTAATTATTTACAGCAAGAACAAATAATTAAAACCAGCAACAAGATGCAGCGTTACAGGCAACCTGTAAAGCTAGGTGGAGCACGACAACCATGTGAAGAGATCACAGGCTGAAGAACTTTAGCCTCGCTAAAAGCAAAGGCTGCTTTACGGAGGATTATGCCAGCACGACGTGCTGGACAAATATGGAACAATAACCAACAAAGGCCAATAAGTAACTGACTTGATATGATCGGATGAGCTAAAAATTGCGCAAGATTAAGTAACAGTGGCTCTACAATAAACCCATCACTTAATAGCGCTTCAAGCTTGAAGACATCCTCTAATGCACCGCTTAGCAACATTACAGTGTTAAACACTAATAAAGTTATAGCTACACACACGCCCTTGCCTGCTTTATTCAAGCGTTCACACGTCTGCGGCTCGCCAGAGGCAAGTTCCGTATTTGTATGATGCAACGAAAGTGTGTTCAAAGACATTAACCTACTAAAATGACTATAACAAAATTAGAGTAATACAGTTTGCAATGGAGAAATTTAAAAAACATTGCTGTTGTAAACCCTAAAACTAGGTGCTAAATACAATCAAATCCAGCTAGCACATATTTACCTAGCGAAAATTGATCCGTATCAACCAAACTTTCAAAACTTACTGAAAGTTCGAACGTGAGTATAACAAAGAGAATTTTCTGTTCAACTAAAAATCAATTAATTTGAGTTAAGCTTTCGAAGCTATTTTGTTAATAAAAAATAACACGATAAAAAACATTTGGTTAGCTAAAATAAAAAACAATTTAAAGAGAAATATTTAATAGGATTATAGGTATTTAGGTTTTTAGGTTTTTAGGTTTTTAGGTTTTTAGGTTTTTAGGTTTTTAGGAGGGAGTAATAATTGTGTGGCACAAATAAAAACAGCCCAAATTCAGTCACCACCGAACATGAGCCGCCTTTCACACTGACAACATCTTCACACACAATATAAAGATTCTTGGTTTACATTACGTGGCAATTGAAAGGAAATAAAAACAACCCAAATTCAGTCACCACCGAACTTGAGTTGCCTTTCACACTGACAACATCTTCACACACAATATAAAGATTTTTGGTTTACATTACGTGGCAATTGAAAGTAAATAAAAACAACTCAAATTCAGTCACCACCGAACTTGAGTTGCCTTTCACACTGACAACATCTTCACACACAATATAAAGATTCTTGGTTTACATTACGTGGCAATTGAAAGGAAATAAAAACAACCCAAATTCAGTCACCACCGAACTTGAGTTGCCTTTCACACTGACAACATCTTCACACACAATATAAAGATTTTTGGTTTACACTACGTGGCAATTGTAGGGAATAAAAACAACTCAAACTCGTTCTTTATGGAAGTGAATCCACCGAACTTGAGTTGCCTTTCACACTGACAACATCTTCACACACAATATAAAGATTCTTGGCTTACACTGCGTGGCAATTGAAAGGAAATAAAAACAACCCAAACTCGTTCTTTATGGAAGTGAATCCACCGAACTTGAGTTGCCTTTCACACTGACAACATCTTCACACACAATATAAAGATTCTTTTAAGCGAGGCTAAGTTGCCTCAAGCTTATGACTAGAGCCTTGCTCTGTGTCTATGATTAAACTTTAGAGTGTTAGCTCCAATTTGACAAACGAGAAAAATAAACCTAATAGGTGAAAAAACTAAACTATATACCTTTGTCTAATACATTTAGATTGGATTGCTTTGGAAGCTATGATGTTGAGGCGTTTTACAGACACAAAAAAAGCGCTATAAAGCGCTTTTTAATATTTAAGACAGACTTAAATAATTTGGTTTTCTTTCCAGGCTTGCTCTTTTGCTAAACGGTTTTTGCGTTTATCACATGGATCATCGCAATCACAGGCTTTATCAATACCAACCGAACCTAAACCACCACAGCTGCTTGCCATAGATTTTTTTGCACGATCATACCAACGGCCATAGCCGAAACTATCAAAATTAGTAAGCCAAAAGTAAGAAGAAAAAGTGACATTGCTTAGCCCCTATTGATCAGCAATAAATTAAGCTCAAAACATTGTTGAGCGACTGCTATTATATACCCAAATAACGTGGAAATAAACAAGCCCGCGCCTTACTATAAATAAGGTTTAAATGCAGGGCTTGAGTATGTTATTAAACCGTCTTTCGATTTAGCGATTAAATATACAGGTAAGTCATGCTCCTGAGCATAAGCTTGCGCTTTATCCATGCCCATAACGGTTAATGCTGTCGCTAAACCATCAGCTGTCATAGCACTTGGATGAAGCACGGTTACCGATACTAGGTCATGCTTAGTTGGCATTCCTGTTGTTGGGTCAATTAAATGAGTATAAATTTCACCATTCATCTCATAAAAAATCCGGTAATCACCTGACGTTGCAATACCATTAGTACCAGGCGTTAAAATACGGTGTACTTTACGCTCTCCAGGTTGTGCATCTGGTTGCTCTATAGCTATTACCCAATCTTTATTATTTGGCTTTTCGCCTGCAATTCGAAGCTCACCGCCAATTTCAACCATGTAGTTGGTAATATTGTGGTTTTCTAATAACTGCGCCACCTTATCAATACCATAGCCTTTAGCTGTTGCCGAAAACGAAAGCTCTAAACCATCCACTGTTTTAGCTAAACCTTGAGCTGTTAGAGTAAGTTTATCAAGGCCTATATTTTTAATCATACTTACTAGCTCTTCATCGCTTGGCCGTTTAGTTGGTTTTTTATCTGGGCCAAAACCCCATAAATCAATTAAAGGCCCCATAGTGACATCGAGTGTTTTAGTTGATTCACCCAAGCGAATAGACTCGCTTATAACAGCCCTAAAATCTTCGCTAATTGGCATGACTTGATTTGCAGGTAATCTGTTAAATGTATTTATTTCAGAGTCTTCTATGTAAGTAGACATAGATTGGTTCACATCTTTTAAAACAGCGTCTATTTGCAGCTGTAGTTGTGAAGCCGATAGCTGGGCTTGCTCATCATAATATTTAATATGATAAGTAGTGCCCATAGTCTTACCTTCTAAAAAGGTTTCTTTTAACTCTGGCTTTTCACCACAACCAGACAATAATAAAGTCAGTGTAATTAGTAAAAAGGCCATTATGCCTTGTGAAGTACTTACTCGATTCATAACTGTTCTACTTAATAGATTGATAAAATTAAAGAATAAAAAAACCTCGTAACACAAGTGCTACGAGGCTGGTATTTTAACCAAAACTAAACTGTTTTGGTATTAGTGTTAGCCACCGAAGTCATCTAGTAAGATATTTTCGTCTTCAACACCTAAATCTTTAAGCATAGTAATAACTGCCGCGTTCATCATTGGAGGACCACACATGTAGTACTCACAATCTTCAGGCGCTTCGTGATCTTTAAGATAATTCTCAAATAACACGTTATGGATAAAGCCAGTGTAGCCTTCCCAGTTATCTTCAGGTTGTGGATCTGAAAGTGCTGTATGCCATACGAAGTTAGGGTTTTCAGCGGCTAAGCCGTCAAAATCTTCTACGTAGAACATTTCACGCTCAGAACGTGCACCATACCAAAAGCTCATCTTACGTTTAGAGTTCAAACGTTTAAGTTGGTCAAAGATATGAGAACGCATTGGCGCCATACCAGCACCACCACCAACAAATACCATCTCTGCATCGGTGTCTTTAGCAAAGAACTCACCAAATGGACCTGAAATAGTTACCTTGTCGCCTTCTTTAAGTGACCAAATGTACGAAGACATTTTACCACATGGCAAGCTAAGGTTTCTTGGCGGCGGAGCAGCAATACGCACGTTAAGCATAATGATGCCTTCTTCTTCTGGGTAGTTAGCCATTGAGTAAGCACGAATAGTTTCTTCGTCTACTTTTGACTCCAGATCGAAGAAACCAAAATGATTCCAGTCGCCACGATATTCTTCAGGAACATCGAAATCTGCATATTTAACATGGTGAGGTGGCGCTTCGATTTGGATGTAACCACCCGCACGGAACGGCACTGACTCGCCATCTGGAATTTGCAGCTTAAGTTCTTTAATGAATGTTGCTTTGTTATCGTTAGAGATAACTTCACAATCCCACTTCTTAACACCGAAAATTGACTCTTCAAGCTCAATTTCCATGTCGTTTTTAACATTTACCTGACACGCTAAACGGCAGCCTTCACGGGCTTCGCCTTTAGATATGTGATCAAGCTCAGTTGGCAGAATATCGCCACCACCTTCTTTAATGTGTACACGACACTGGCCACAAGAGCCACCGCCACCACATGCAGATGATACAAATATACCTGACTCAGATAGCGCGCCTAAAAGCTTACTACCTGCTGATGTTTTAATGGCTTTATCTGGGTCGCCATTAATGCTAATGATAATATCACCACTTGCAACTAACTGAGATTTAGCACCAATGATGACTAAAACCAGTAGTACAACGATAGCGATAAAAACACCAACGCCTAAGAAAATCTGATAATCCATGATTTATCCTCGCTACCTTTACAGTGAAATACCAGAGAATGACATAAAGCCAAGTCCCATTAAACCAACAGTGATGAAGGTAATACCTAAACCACGTAAGCCGTCTGGCACGTCTGAATACTTCATTTTCTCACGGATACCTGCAAGTAATGTAATTGCAAGTGCCCAACCAACACCAGCGCCAATACCATAAACAACAGACTCACCGAAGTTATAGTTACGCTCAACCATGAAAGATACCGCACCAAAGATTGCACAGTTAACTGTGATCAATGGTAAAAAGATACCTAATGCGTTGTAAAGTACTGGGAAGAACTTATCTAATACCATTTCAAGAATTTGCACTAGCGCTGCTATAACGCCAATGAAAGTTAAGAAACGTAAAAAGCTAAGGTCTGCATCAGGATAACCAAGCCACGTAAGTGAACCTGGTGCTAATACAGCATGGTAAACTAAGTTATTAACAGGTACTGAAATACCTAAAACAACGATAACCGCTACACCTAGGCCAATTGAAGTAGTCACTTTTTTTGATACTGCTAAAAAAGTACACATGCCTAAGAAAAATGATAACGCTAAGTTTTCAATAAAAACGGCTTTTACAAATAAACTAATATAATGTTCCACTGTGTGCCCCTTACGCTTTAGCTTCTACTTGGTCTTTCTTATAAGTACGAAGTACCCATATGAATAAACCAATGATGAAGAATGCACTCGGTGGTAATATCAATAGACCCATAGGTTGATACCAACCGCCATCTTGTACTAATGGGATAATATCAACACCGAATAGTGTTCCTTTACCGAATAGCTCACGAATGAAACCAACAGTAAGTAAAACAACAGAATAGCCTAAACCATTACCAATACCGTCAAGGAATGACATTAGTGGTGGCGACTTCATCGCATATGCTTCAGCACGACCCATTACAATACAGTTAGTAATAATTAGACCAACGAAGACTGAAAGCTCTTTAGCCGTAGCATAAGAAAACGCTTGCAGTACTTGGTCAACAACAATAACTAATGATGCAATAATCGTCATTTGTACAATGATACGTACTGACGATGGGATCTGGTTACGAATAGTCGAGATAAAGAAGCTCGAAAACGCAGTTACCAAGGTCAATGCTATTGACATGATTAACGCATTTTTTAAGCTAGACGTTACCGCTAACGCAGAACAAATACCCAGTACTTGTAGTGCGATTGGGTTGTTAGCTAAAACCGGACCAAATAGGACCGCCTTCATTTCTTTAGTATCAGCCATTATTTCAATGCTCCTTTACGTACTTTCGCAAGGAAAGGGCCAAAGCCGTTTTCGCCAGTCCAAAAGTCAACTGCATGTTCAACACCGTTAGACGTTAATGTAGCACCTGAAAGACCATCGATCTTATGCTCATTGCCGTTAGCAGTACCTTTAACAATTTGAATTGGTAGCTCTTTGCCTTGCCACGTAGCAGTCCACTGTGGATTTTGGATTTCACCACCTAAGCCAGGCGTTTCATTATGTTTGTAGAAGATAATGTTTTTAACTGTTTCGCCATCGCTCTCAAGCGAGATAAAACCGTACATTAAGCCCCATAAGCCATAGCCCTGAATAGGAAGAATGATTGCATCAATAGAGCCATCTTCTTTTTTCGAGATATACACCGGAGACTCTTTAGTCACACGTTGAATACCAGCAATGTCTTTAACGCCTTTCTCTTGAAGAGAAACACTTAGCGCTGCATCGTATTTGCTTTTTTCAAAATCAAAGATTGTTGGGTCTGTGTCTACAAACTCACCTGTGGTCATATTTACAACGCGCGCTTCAATTTTAGCATTAAATGTATCAGATACATTTTCAACTTTATCGATGCCTGCCGCTGCTAAGATATTGCTTTGAATATCTTTATTTTTATTAGCTTGCTGTAAAGGACGAAGCTGTACAGAAGCAAACGATACAATGATTGCACACACTAAACATAGTGCTACAACAACTGCTAACGTTTTACCGATTGATTCGTTATTACTAGACATTACGTGCCAACCTCCGCTTGATATTAGCTTGCACTACAAAGTGATCGAACAGTGGAGCAAATAAGTTAGCAAATAAAATTGCTAGCATCATACCTTCTGGGAAAGCAGGATTCACAACACGGATAAGAACCACCATAAGACCAATTAGTAAACCGTATGCAAATTTACCTTTATTAGTAAATGCAGCCGATACAGGGTCTGTAGCCATAAAGAACATACCAAACGCAAAACCACCAAGCACTAAATGCCAATACCAAGGCATTGCAAATACAGGGTTAGTTTCTGAACCAACAGCATTTAATAAGAATGCCGTTGCTACCATACCAAGGAATACACCTAGTACGATACGCCAAGAAGCGATGCGAACGTAAATTAAGAATAAACCACCTACAAGTAATGCAAGTGTCGATGTTTCACCAACAGAACCTTGAATGAAACCGTAAAATGCATTCCACCATAATTCCATGTTTGAAAAATCAAGTGTGCCAACAAAAGCTTGACCTAGCATAGTCGCACCAGAGAAAGAATCTACTGCAGTCCATACTGTGTCACCCGAAATTTGTGCCGGGTATGCGAAGAATAAGAACGCACGGCCAGCCAAAGCAGGGTTTAAGAAGTTACGACCAGTACCACCAAAAATTTCTTTAGCGATTACTACACCGAACGTGATACCCAGTGCAACTTGCCATAAAGGAATTGTTGCAGGTAAAATAAGTGCAAATAATACAGAAGTAACGAAGAAACCTTCATTAATTTCATGCTTACGCACAGAAGCAAAAATCACTTCCCAAAAACCACCTACAGCAAACGTGACTGCGTAAATTGGTAGGAAGAAACATGCTCCGTAGAACATTTTAGCGCCCCAGCCTGCATTAGCGGTTAATTCACCACCAAAGAACTGAAACAGACCAACCTGCCACGAATTTGCTAGTTCAAAACCTTGTGCTAAAGCACCTGCGGCCTGGTGACCGATGTTGAACATACCAAAAAACATAGCTGGGAACGTCGCCATCCACACTAAAATCATCATACGTTTTAGGTCGATATTATCGCGTACGTGTGTCTTGCCTTTATTTACATAGCCTGGTGTATAAAAAATAGTTGCAGCTGCTTCATACAGTGCATAAAATTTTTCATATTTTCCACCGGCTTCAAAATTCGGCTCGATATCTTCTAGATATTTTTTTAAACCCATCTCTCTAGCCTTCCTTCTCGATCGTAGTTAAGCAATCGCGTAGGATAGAACCATACTCGTATTTGCCAGGACAAACGAAGGTACATAACGCTAAATCTTCTTCATCAAGTTCAAGCGCGCCCAGTGAAATTGCACTATCTAAATCGCGTGCAATTAAGTCACGTAATAATAGTGTAGGCAAAATATCTAACGGCATCACGCGCTCGTAGCTACCAATTGGAACCATGGCACGTTTTGAACCACCTGTAGACGTTGTCATTTTAAATAAACGACTTGGTGTAAGGTGAGAAAGGAATGTACGCGTTACAGAGAATTTATCACTACCTGGTGCAATCCAGCCAAATAGTTCTTTTTCGCGACCTTCAAGTAATACAGATACTTGAACGTGGTAACGACCTAAGAACGCATTAACACCGTTTGAAGTAGCGCCAGATAAAACAGAACCAGAAATAACACGGTTATCACCGTCTTCTAATTCTCCAGCAACTAAATCATCCAATGAAGCACCTAATTGTGTTTTCACTAAACGTGGGTTTTTAACACGAGGACCTGCAAGCGAAACAACACGGTTTGTGTAAATTTCACCCGTAAGGAATAAGTGACCATACGCAATAACGTCTTGGTAACCAATATGCCAAACTTGTTTACTAGCAGATACAGGGTCAAGATTATGGATATGAGTGCCTACAAGGCCAGCAGGGTGCACACCACCAAACTCATGTACTTCTACTTGAGCTATAGATGAGCTAGGAACTTGACTGCCAACTTGCTTACAAACAAATACTTTTCCATCAGTCAAACGCGATACAACGGCTAAACCCGCTTCGAATGCTTGCGCATTATCAGCAATAACTACCGCAGGATCTGCAGCAAGAGGATTAGTGTCGATAGCGGTCACAAAGATAGAGCTAGGATTTGCATCCACAGCCGCAACTTTGCTGAATGGGCGAGCACGAAGTGCCGTCCACTGACCAGACTGGATAAGTACTTCTTTAGCTTTTTCACGATCTAAGCTCGTAAGCTCAGTGTCAGAGAAAGAGTCAAAGGTGATTTGCTCACTGCCGTCTACTTCAATAACAACAGATTGCAGCACACGTTTAGCACCACGATTTATTTCTTTTACAACACCAGAAGCTGGTGCGGTAAATAGGACGCCGGGGTTCTTTTTATCTTCAAAAAGTACCTGGCCTTTTTTAACTTGGTCATCCATACGGATATGCATGGTTGGACGCATACCAATAAACTCTTCACCTAGCACAGCTACACGTTTGACGGGAGAACCGTCGTGAATAACTTGCTGAGGTGCGCCCTCTATGGGTAAATCCAGACCTTTTTTTATGTTGATCATACGCACTTGCACTACATTAACGGAAAGAAACTGAAAAATCGTACCAACCACGTCGCCATTTGAGCTATCCCAAGTTATATCTATGTATACAAAGAACAACTTGCTATGAATACTAAACAAGCAACGCGGTAAAAACTCTTCACATATTGCCTTAATTTTAACATCATTGTGGGCGACTATGCGAGTCTAATTATGAAAATTATACGACAGAAACACTTATTTAGTTTTGTTATGTGTATTTAATAAAATTTAAGTTAGACCAAAGTGGTAGCTTAAGCAAAGAATGACATTTTTTAATCACAATTGTTCAAAAAAGCCCGCAAAACAAAAAAGTCGCACTCAGCGACTTTTTAATTACATATTTGCAAATATGGTTAATCAATCATATTTGCAATTGGTTTGACCGAATCCACATCTTGACCGTAATCAACTCCGTCAATACCAAAGCCAAATAAACGTAAAAATTCGTTATGGTAACCCACATAATCGGTTAACTCATCAATTGAGCTTGTATCTACGCTATCCCAAACAGCTTGAACACGTGCTTGCACATCGTCTTCTAATTCTTTGTAGTTTTGAAATAAGTGGCCACCTTCATCAAAGCGTGGGTTATCACCATATAAGTTCTCACTAAATAAAGCCTGAATTTGCTCAATTGTACCTTCATAAGTACCATCTGCTTTCATTACTTTAAATAATGCTGAAATGTATAAAGGCATAATAGGAATAGCCGAGCTTGCTTGTGTTACCACAGCATTAAGAGACGATACATAGGCTTCGCCATTTAAATCTTTTGTAGATTCTTTAATTGCAGCAGTTGCTCGGTCTAAATCTTCTTTAGCCTTACCAATAGTAGCGTGTCCGTATATTGGCCATGTTAGCTCTTTACCAATATAAGTGTAGGCCGTAGTTTTAAAGTTATCAGCTAATACGTCGGCTTCTTTTAATGCGTCAATCCACATTTCCCAATCTTCACCGCCCATTACTTTAATGGTGTTGTCGATATCGTCCTGGTTTGCCGCTTCAACAGTAATTTCATCAATTTCACGCTTTGACGTATTAAGGTTTTTAGTTGTAACTGCGTTACCAATTGGCTTAAGTGTAGAGGAGAACACTTCACCCGTATTTGGATCAGTACGACGAGGAGACGCCAAGCTATAAATAATACAATCTACTTTACCCAAATCTGCTTTAATAGTGTCGATTGCTTTTTGTTTGATTTCGTTAGAAAACGCATCACCATTAATATTTTTAGACCAAAGACCCGCTTCGTCAGCTGCTTCTTGGAATGCTGCAGTATTGTACCAACCAGCAGAACCTGTTTTACGTTCAGTGCCTTCTTTTTCAAAGAAAATACCGAGTGTTTTAGCGCCGCCACCAAATGCAGCTGTAATACGCGATGCCAAGCCGTAGCCTGTAGATGCGCCAATAACTAATACATTTTTTGGTGCGTTTTTTAACACGCCTTGTTGTTTTACATAGTTAATTTGTTCTTGAACATGCTCGCTACATCCCGTTGGGTGTGCGTTGGTACAGATAAATCCACGAATTTTAGGCTTAATGACCATTGATGATCCTATATCTTTTACAATAAAAATTAGCGCTAGTTTAAAGGCTAATACTAAAAACACTGATCTGATCAGTTAATCACTAATCAGATACTTCAAAAAATACTTAGCTAATTTTAGAGCCGCCCATACAATTAGGCGAATCAGGTGCTTCTCCGCCCTGCTCGGTATACTCATCCGGTGTATAAGTATGGATAGCGAGTGCATGAATATAATTTGCTAACTCATCTTTTAAAATTTCATTAATTTGACGATGGCGTTGTAATAGGCGTTTGCCAGCAAATTCTTCGCTTACCACAATAACTTTAAAATGTGACTCGGTGCCTTTGCTGTGCATGTGACTTTCGTTAATTACATTTAAATGCTTACAGGCAATTGCGCTGCTGATTTTTTCTTGAATTTGTTGCTGCATTGACATAAAAACCATTTTTGTAGTTAAGTTATGTTGTTATCATAACAAGTAGCCAAGCCTATTGGCTAACTAAAATTGAGCTTGCTTGATTTGCTTTATGTATCTAAACGTTAAGCTAATTCGTGGGTGAGCCAATGTAGTTTGCTTTGGGATTGCATGTTGATAATCACGCTGACTGTCGCCACTCATGACTAAACAGCTACCACTTTGCAGCTTTAAATCGGTTACTTTATTTGTCGATTTTTGTTTAAGCTTTAAAACACGCTCTGCTCCAAGTGATACACACACAATAGTAGGTTGATGGCCCAGCTCTATTTCGTCATCACTGTGCCAACCCATAGTATCGTTACCATCTCGGTAATAATTAACTAATAAAGAATTTAATGGCTGATTTAAATGTTTTTCTAAGCGCTTACGCATTGCTAATAAAATATCAGGCCAAGGCTCTACTATTAACTTACTATGCGAATAACCATATTCGAAATTATGCTCGCTAATAAAGCATTGAAGTCGGGGAATTGGGCCTGTTTTAGAATAAACGGTGACGTCGGGTTGCTGCCAAACTAGGTTTTTTTGTAAATAATAAAATAAATCGAGGCTTTTTTGCGCGCTAAGTGCCCTACTTTGATAAGAAAAGCCATTTGGTAACTGTTGGGGGTTGGCGTTTTGCCGTTGCATGTTAGAATTTACCTACATTAGTTTACTGATCAAATACCATTATGACGACGCAAGCCCAGCTAGGCGATAAAACCTTTACTCTTGAACGCTTTCCTTTGGATCAAAAAAACCGCAGTTTACAAGCGTGGGATTCAGCCGATGAGTACCTTATCAATTATGTTAACGAACATTACCCTGATTGTCGCTCACTGCTTATTTTAAACGATAGCTTTGGTGCACTTGCTTGTAGTTTTAATCAATTAACGGTTTGTTCAGTTAATGATTCTTATATTAGCCATCAAGCAGTGGCATATAACTTACAAATAAACAAACTATCCACAGCGCAATTTAGCCAAATAGATAGCCTGTCTGCATTGCCTGAAGACATAGATTTAGTGCTAATAAAAATACCGCGTAACGTAGGTTTTTTGCAATTTCAACTAAGTGAATTAAGCGAAATACTTGCACCTGGTACCCCCGTAATTGCAGCCGGTAAAACAAAAGAAATTCATAATTCAACAATAAAATCGTTTGAGCAATTTATTGGTGAAACAAAAACAAGTTTAGCGGTTAAAAAATCACGTCTTATATTAAGCACGGCAAAAGGTGGGTATAAAGCAGCTGATTTCCCTATTACTTGGCCACTTGAAGGCACTGAATTTAATATAACAAATCATGCAAATGTGTTTTCACGTGATTCGTTAGATATAGGTGCTCGATTCTTTTTCAACTATTTACCAGAAACCAAGAAAGAAACTAGCATAATCGATTTAGGTTGTGGTAATGGTGTTGTAGGTGTTATGGCGCTTGCTCGTTGCCCTAAAGCATCTGTCACATTTGTTGATGAATCATACATGGCGGTTGAGTCTGCACGTTTAAATGTAGAACAAAACATGCCTGAGCAGTTTGATAATTGCCAATTTATTGAAAACGATTGCTTGACCGACTTTGATCAAGACAGTGTGGATATGGTGCTATGTAACCCACCATTTCATCAAGCGCAAGCTGTAACAGACCACATAGCGTGGCAAATGTTTAAACAAGCAAAAGAAACCTTAAAACAAGGTGGCGAATTACGTATTATTGGTAACCGTCATTTAGATTATCACGACAAACTAAACCGTATGTTTGGCAACTGTAAACTACTTGGCTCCAACAAGAAATTTGTAGTACTAAGTGCCACTAAAAATTATTAGGAATTTAATGATTAAAATTACTTTTAGCCTATGTGCGTTACTTGTACTAGCTGGCTGTGCTAGTCAGCCTAATCAAGTGATCCTTAACCCTGTTTATAAAAATGGCCAAATTAGTACAATTAACAGCAGTTTAAGTACCAGCGTGATTGATTTACGTGGTGACACTGCAACGCTTAAGCTGATTGAATCTGATAAAACCAAAACGTTTGCAAGTCAAGGTATTACAGAGTCAGTTAAAAGCGTTTTAGATAGCGCGCTGAGTCGAAACGGAGCAGGTATTTCAAACCTAGCGACTGTGCGTTTTGAAGTAGATATTCACGCACTGCAAGCTGTGGTAACCGAAAAACTAGTAAGCCACACCAGTGAAGCTCAGATAGAGCTTGGTGTTCGTGTTATTCGCGCTTCAAGCAATTTTAGTAAGGTGTACCGAGGTAGTGCTAATTTAGAAGGCCCATTTAGTCACGAGCGAGCAAAAGTAGAAGGCCAGCTCAATAAGTTGACTGAGCAAATTATTACCCGCATTGTATCAGATCCTGAATTAATAGAATTTTTAGAAGGTTAAACATGAAACGACTTTTTTTAATCTGTTTCGGCCTATTTTTTAGTGCAAGTAGCTTAGCAGCCCAAGAAGGCCGCTTTGTGCAAAAAGATAATATTTTTCCGCGCGTCGAAATCGTAACCTCAATGGGCAGTATCGTAGTCGAGCTTGATCGCTCAAGAGCCCCTATTACAGTCAATAACTTTTTAACGTACGTGTCAGATAAAAGTTACCAGGGGAGTGTTTTCCACCGTATTGAGCGTGATGTAGAAAATGATCGCGATTTTGTTATTCAAGGTGGCGGGTACGACAAAGACTACGATGGTTTACATGAAAACGCTCCTATTTTTAACGAAAGTGGTAATGGCTTAAAAAATGACATGTACAGTATAGCCATGGCATATCAGGACAGAGAGCCGCATTCTGGTACTCGTCAATTCTTTTTTAATATGGACAATAACGACCATTTAAATCCAGATAAAGACTGGGGATTTGCCGTATTTGGTAATGTAATGGATGGCTACGACACACTTGATAAAATAATGGTTGTCGAAACAGGCTTTAACGAAAAGATTGGTTACGATTTCGTGCCAAAAGTACCTGTTGTTATCTTAAATATAAAAGTCCTTGAGCAAGTACCATTATAATTAATGAGCTGTAGTTTAACTACACCCAATCGCCAATGAAGGCCCTATGAGCAAAACTCTCTCTATTAGCGAATATTTTTCTTACTTTAAAGACAAACGCTTAATCCACATTTTTATATTTGGTATGAGCAGTGGTTTTCCTTGGGTTTTAATTGGCTCAGTGCTGTCGGCTTGGTTAAAGGATGAAGGCCTAAGTCGCAGTATGATTGGCCTATTTGGCATTGTATTTGGGGCTTACAGTATAAACTTTTTATGGTCGCCACTCATTGACCGGACCAAGCTCCCTATTTTATATAAATGGCTTGGCCAACGTCGTAGCTGGATACTATTGTGCCAAAGCTTTATCTTAATTGGCACGTTACTATTAGCTGGACTTGATTTAAAAACTAACTTAGCGCTTGTTGCCGTAATTTGCTTATTAATCGCCATTGCTTCTGCTACGCAAGATATTGCAATTGACGCATTTAGAATTGACACTCTCAGTGAAAACGAATCTCATAAAGCTACGGCAGCCGCCGCAATGGCAACATCTGGTTGGTGGACAGGTTATGCCCTTTTAGGCGCTATTCCATTTTATATGGCTGATATCCCGTCGCTTGACTGGCCCCAAATATATTATTTTTTAGCCGCTATAATTTTGCTGTTAATGGGTGGAGCTTTGTTCGCAAAAGAGCCTAAGTCAAACAGAGAAGCCGTGCATGCTGAACTTGAGCGTGTATACCTTGAAAAACTTTCATCAACAAAACAAACCCCACTTACAAAAACAGTTGCGTGGCTCGCGGTAACCGTTATTGATCCCTTTAGAGCCTTTTTCACTAAAAACGGCGTTAAAACTGCACTCGCGTTACTTGCATTTATTTTCTTATTTAAGATAGGTGAAGCGTTTTTGGGCCGCATGTCTATTGTGTTTTATAAAGAAATTGGTTTTAGTAATAGCGATATTGCTACATTTTCAAAAGTAGGCACTGCCGTACTTACCATTATATTTACCTTTGTTGGCAGCTTATTTAATCAAAAATATGGCATTGTTAAAGGTTTATTTATAAGTGGTATTGCAATGGCAGCATCAAACTTAGCATTTTCATGGATTGCTTTAGTTGGGCCTGATTTAAGGCTGTATGCCTTTGCTATTGTTATTGATGGGTTTACACAAGCGTGGTCGTTAGTGGCAATGGTCGCGTTTATATCAATGCTGTGTGATAGGGCATTTAGCGCAACTCACTATGCGTTGCTAGCATCATTAGGGAACTTAGGAAGAACGTTGCTTTCAAGTTATAGTGGTGTAGTAATAGATGATTGGTTGGCAGGTAATTGGTCGCTATTTTTTATTCTTACAGCGTTAATGGTTTTACCATCGTTACTATTTTTGTACTTAATTAGGCACAAGCTGTATGAACTTGAGCGAAATTATCATCAAAAAAATTAAGAAATATAATGCATCCCTGCATTAATTTACTGCCTAGAACATTTATATAACTCATAAATGAACTAAACAATAACATAATTAATCTACTTTCAGCAAATTTAATGCTTCATGTGGATCAACGTCTAGTGCAGTACAATAGCGAACAAATTCAATAACATCTAAACGGCGCTCTTGATTTTCAATTTTACCGATAAACGAATGAGGTGTACCTAGCACTTGTGCAAGGCTGCGCATTGTATGCCCTTTTTCATGGCGCTTACTCTTAAGCCACTTTGTTAGCTTTGCGTTTTCTTCTGAAGAAACGGTTTTGCCCATCATTTTACATCTCCTACTCGATGATTTGACATACCCATTAAAGCAGTAGCCTATCAATAGCTGTAGGTAAGTAAGCAGCGCTACTTAATTTCACTTCAATAGCAAGGTGTTGCAATTAAGCACTGTTGCCACTTACTTCTAGCCACTTAGCTAAAAGCTACGCTAATAATGTGGTATAAGTTTGTTTTTATTGAGAATGAAATTTTGCCCGTCTCATTCTTGGATACATTATATACTATTAATACTTTGGTTGAATGATTAATTGCGTTGTTCGGTACAAAATTAACTTGAGCGAATGTTTATAAACACTGAATATCCATCCATTTTCATCAAAAATTGAATTTTTTATGATTTTGTTTCATTTTAATGCGACATGTTTATTATTGAGTCTTATTAATTTTAAAAAGGTTGAGTCATGTTCAGGATACTATTTTTATTGCCAATTTTACTGTGCTTAGGTTGGTATCTTTTTTTGCGCAATAACGGGGTTCCAATTAAACAAGGTAAAAAAGGCTTTATGTATATTTTAGCTTTTTCTGCGTTTGTGCTCGGCTTTTTTATATTTATTATGCAAATAACCGAATACGCACCAACTGATTTATAGGCATTAAAAAAGCCGCAAAAGCGGCTTTAATCTATTTAGCGTTTGGCTGTTAAACGCTAAAGCTTGCACCACAACCACAGGTTGTTGTTGCATTTGGATTAGATACAAAAAAGCGTGCGCCTTCTAATCCTTCAGTGTAATCAACCTCACCATCAACCAAATATTGAATACTCATAGGATCAACAACTAGGGTTACACCATTTTTTACTATTTCTAAATCGCCGGGGTTTGCTTTTTCATCAAAAGTAAAACCATATTGAAAACCTGAACAACCACCGCCTGTGACATAAACACGCAGTTTTAGCTCTGGATTTTCTTCTTCGTCGATTAACTGTTTAACGCGAACAGCTGCTGCATCGCTGAACTTAATTGGTAATTCTTCTGACATTTTAAAACCCTCAATATCGTAATGGCGTGATTATCTAATACCCGAGTGTTTTAATCAAGTATAGTAAAACAACTCTTTACCCTAATCTAATGTCGCATGTATTATGAAGTTGGCGTAGCTTTAACCAAGCTAAAAAAATTGATACAAAACTGAGCTCTAAAAAGATCTAATAGACTGATTGATTTGGATTTTAGGAGCATTTTGACTTTTCCGAATTATAATTAGTTCAATTTACGAACAATTTAATTACAACTTAAAACTTAAAACTTCTGTTAATCAATACTGCTTAGAAAGGGCTGCACATATTTGATATTTATGCGTCATGATCTCCTATTTATGGAAATAACCACACTACATATATTCTACTCAGCCTAAAAATTAAACATACTGCTAAAAAATCGATCATAACAGCTGCTATGATCGACTCCGTATTTTCAATGCTAAGCCTGTGTGCTACTTATTGAAATAGTATGATCTTTTATAAGCTATAAACATACCTAGCAAGATAAGTAGCATCGCTAATGAACCGCCACCACTACCGCTATCTGAATTAGCTTTTGCTGGAGTAATGATAGCTTTTACATTAACTTCCACCAGCTGTTCAGCTTGATCTTCACCATCAGAAACAATAAGTTTAAACACCAAAGCAGTATCTTGAGCTACGTCTGGTGCTGTAAAGTTAAGCGTATTTGTAGTTACCGAGTCTAGTTGAGTAAGGGCTCCCTGAACTTGCACCCATGAGTAGCTTAAGTCGCTAGACTCTTTGTCTGTAGCTTCAGCGATAATAACAACGTTATCACCTTCATTTACAGAATATGTACTCGCGAGTGTAATCTCTGGCAATTGGTTGATATGTAAAAACTTAACATTGTGCGTATACGTAAACTCTTCATAGCCATCATCAATAATAAGTGTAATTACACTATCAACACTTTGCGTTAATTCACCTACCGTAAGTGTCGCTATATCGAGTTCCGGTGTATTAATTGTCACGGCTTCGTTTGCAACAGACCAACTGTAGCTAAGTATATCTCCGTCAGGGTCAATTGTGCTTGATGCATCTAAATTAAACGTTTCGAGTTCATTCATTTGATCCGGTAATTCAAGCGCTAAAACAGGTGCCTGATTCAAACTTTCTTGTGCAAGTTTTGCAACTAATTCCACAAATCCATTCTTTTGACCATCTAAATCAAATTCGCCACCATCAAGTACTTCAAAAGCTGTGCATTGCGAGCATATTTCTTGATAAACATTCCCTGTTAACTTAGGCACCGTTTTCCAACCAGAGATTGAAAGTAACCTAACTTGTAAATCCGAGCTCAATAACGCGTTATCTAACTGTGGTAGAGCAATTTCAACATAATCGGCTTCATTTGCTAATTTTACGTTTAGATTAACTAAGTCACTTTTAGCTTGAAAATGTGGCTCAAAAATATCTAAATCAGATAAGTGATTTTCAAGTTGTTGCTCATCAATTGTCAAACTATGGATAACATCACTGTTGCTCAAACGAGCAATAGTGCCAACACGAATTGAATTGAACTCATTGACGCTATGGAGTACTTTACCCGATTCTAAAATACCGATATTCATTATTGATGAATTATCTAAATAATCAGGGATCCCATCTCTGTCAGCGTCACTCATACCCTCTTCTATATCGGGAATACCATCACCATCAGTATCTATTAGTGGATCATTAAATACTACTTCATCAATAACAGGGATTGTTTGTGTAGTTGTCGCAACAACATCATCGTTTATCGTCGCTGAAAATGACAACTCAAATACATCCGAGCTAATACTTTTTGAATCAAAAGTCATTTCCCAACTCGTATCACTCAGCCTATAAAAATCTAAGTCACTGCCAGTGTTTTCGTTCAGCTGCGCGTATTCAGGTGTAGTCCCCATTAACTTTACAACCACTGAAGTAGGCGAGTTACTTCGCTCTATCGATGTTACTACTTTATTATTTTGTTTATAAAGTAAAGAAATATAAGGCTCAATCAACTCATCATGAAATAAAATTTTGCTTTGAGCTTTGTCGGTAACAAAAACGCTATAATTAGGCTCAAGCTCTAGCTGGGTTGAATTACCAATGAAGCTAGGATCTAGTTCAACTTCAATAGAGCCAGATTCATCTATACTAAATGATTTATAATTATTACCTGCTCGTAACTGAAAGCGAGCATAGCCTGTAGGGCTTTCGCCTGATATGTAAAGTTTAACAACTATTTTATGAATCGAATCAGAAAGCGTAAATGGTTGAATCGCGATCTCTGGGTATATTTGCACATTCACAACCCCGGATGCTTTATTTCCAGCTCCATCTTCAGCCGTAACAGCAACGTTAACTAAACCAGTACGAAAAACAAAATCATTATCTATTGTTACTGAACTCAGACCAGATACATTCTCACGAATGACATAACCGTTTAGTAGCTCATTTTTAATTCCATCAATTGTATTACCATAAAAATGAAGTGTACTATTTGCTTCAAAAGTCGGTGCAACGGTGTCAACAATGAAGACGGTTTGCACAGCTTGAGTTTCATTCCCAGCCCTATCACGCGCAATCCATGTAACTTGATGTTCACCTACATCAAACCTGCTTCCATTCGAAATGTAAACCTCTGGCGTAAAATAGCCATTGTCCACTACATCGGGTCTATAGAGATCAAGCAAATATGTGTATTCACGTTCAGCCTCAATCGTAACAGCGGATAAATCTGTAAAAGTAGGAGCTTGGTTCTCACCCTGAGTAGGGTCTGTTGGGGCACTATCTTCATTATCAATAACACCATCGCTGTCTGTGTCATTTGATTGAGGGTTTGTATTTAACTCAAACTCGATTAAATTAGTTAAGCCGTCGTAATCGTTATCATTGGATGCATCATAGCTATCAAGTACATTTAAACCATGCTCAAACTCCCAGTAATCGGGAATGCCATCATTATCGGTGTCTAGCGTCGGATCAACTTCAGAAATCCATTGCAATTGGTCTACAGCTAAAGCGAATTGTATATCGTGGTTTGGAATAAATGAGACTTTAATTATATTGAAACCGGCATTAATCGGAATTAGAAGTCTTGATTCATTAGTGAATAAATCGAGCTTATTACCATTGACAATAACTGCAAAGACGCCAGAGTAAGAGTAAGAATAATCTAAATTCAAATAGCCTTGTTCAAACACACCAGCGAGTGCAAACCCAACTTGCTCACCTTGTTTTACGTCTATGATTGAAATGCTTTGAGCGCCGTCAGTAAACCAATTTTGATAAGCACTCCACTCCTTTTGACTATTCGCAAGGGGTGTTAAATAACTTGGTAATGAATTACCTTCAAAACTTTCACTTAAATTAGAGAATGTCGAAGGAATTGATTGTGAACTATCTGCTCGACTTTGTGCATAAAACTCTTGGTAATTTGAGTAACCATCATTATCGGTGTCGAGTAATGCATCCGTTGAATCTAGAGGTAATAATCCATTATCTACTTCGTAACCATCACTTAGCTCATCGTTATCTGTATCACCAAGATTAGGGTTTGTGCCTAATTCATACTCTTGCAAAGCACTTAAACCATCGTTATCTAAATCTAATTGCGCATCAGTACTGTCAAGGCGATCTAAAGCATATTTGACCTCCCAAACATCGGGTAACAGATCACCGTCTGAATCACGCATATCATCTAATGGTAAATATACAAAATTATCAATCCATACAGTATCCTGACCATAACTAGCAGAGCCGTCTTTACTATATTTGAAGCTAATATTTTGAACCCCTCTTCAATCTCTAACAGCAGTGGGCCTTCTTTTAAAGAGGAATCTGATGCAAATATTCGTTGTTCATTTACATACACATGTAAATTATCACAGCAACTTTCAGATTCTATTTTAAAATCAAACAGTAAGTAACCCGACTTAAATAACCCCGTCACATCAAATTGGCTAATTTCATTATCAGATAATACTCCTGACCGAATACTTTGCGCACCATCAGTCGCAAAAGTTGTATCAATATACCATGGTGAATTACTCTGTTCATTATCCACTAGCCATGATGGTAGTTCGCTGCCTTCAAATGAATCCGTAATATCTAAATGCAAAGGGAAAGAGCTTATATCTTGTGGGTTTGTACCACTTATAAATTCGATTAAATTACTAAAACCATCGCCATCGTGATCGCTCGTCGCATCACTAGGATCTGTTAGAGATAAACCGTTGTAAAACTCCCAACCGTCCGGCATTTTATCGCCATCAGTATCTGCGTTATTCGGTAAGCCTTGGTTTTCAAATTCCTGTAAATTTGACAGCCCGTCTTCATCATTATCGAGTAATGCATCACTTGAGTCATTAATATTTAAACCGTGTTGCAATTCCCAATAATCAGCGATACCGTCTGCGTCAATGTCAGAAAACTCGTCGCCAATATAAATATTATCTATAAATACGGCATCTGAATCAGTTGATACGGACATATCTTTACTGTAAACAAAAGTTAACTTATTCAAACCAGCAGAAATTGGATGAGTAAATGTTTCCCATTGCAGTGAAACACCTGATTTATTTAAAACCAATTCATCGTTAATATAAACAGTGAAAAAATCAAAGTTTTCTTCTGAATTAATGTTGTAGTTAAAGTTTAAAAATTTGTCACTATCAATAAGTACTGAATATTCAACACTCGTTTGCTGGGAGTCGCCTATATCATTATTAGTTAATACAAAACTATTGGTCTCAACATCCTGCACTACTAACCAAGGAGTACTAGGTACAGATGAAATAAAGTTTTCTGGTACAAGTCCGTCATCAAAATTTATCGTGGTAGTGGATGGAACATCTGGTGTTGAGCTAGCATCAGATGGGTCAGAACCGGCTAAATATTCAATCAGGTTGCTTATTCCATCCCCATCTAAATCTAGTTGGCTATCACTCCCATCTAACGGATTAAGCTGATATGTAAGCTCCCAGTTGTCAGGCATCGTATCTAAATCTGAATCTGAACTTATAGGATTAGTATTGTGTTCATTTAATTCAGCAAAATCAGTTAACGTATCCCCATCGGAATCTTCGTTGTTAGGAAGAGTATTTGCATTGTATTCTTCCAAATTAGTTAGACCATCATTATCTAAATCAAGATCTGCATCACCTGCTGAGCTGGGGTCTAAATTGTAAACACGCTCCCAGTTATCATCCATTCCATCTAAATCACTATCGATGAACTGAATGTTATTACAGATAACACCAACAGCATTAAATGCATTAACAACATCACCTGCATTGTAGCGAAGGTCTATTGCTGTATTTATTGCACCACATGCGGCATCAATATAATCCGATGAAGAAATCCAATAGTTTTGATTGGCTTTAAGCATAATTTCAAATGCTTTTTTTGGATCCCAACCTTCACTTGTCGCTAGTAAGAAAAAAGCACGATTAAATACGCCACTACTAAAGTGCACATCCATTCCGTAGTAAAAATCATTAGCATGATCAATAGAGACACCATCATTAGAAGGTGTTTCAAAGTAACGTAAAGCAGTCGCTTGTTTCGTTATATCTGCGCCAGATAACCAATCAGTCTCGCCTCGAACAAAAAACTCAGCTGTTTCTCCTGCCATATCAGAAAATGACTCATTAATACCACCCGACTGATCAAAATACATCAAGTCTGAATTTTGATTTGTGAAACCATGGCTTACTTCATGAGAAACAATATCTAATGACACTAAAGGGTGAAATCGATCTGCCCCATCGCCAAATGTCATCGCATAGCCATTCCAAGTGGCATTTTCCCAGCCATTATCTTGATGAACACGCATTAACAATTTAAATGTTAATGGGGCCGTATTATACCATTGCTCATACATATCAAAAACAGCGGTACCAAACGCGTGCGCATCATTCAAAGGAGAATATGCACCATTTATTTCTTTATGAGTATTTCTATCACAAAGGAACGAAAATGCATCGACAGGTTCTTGGCCTGACTCCATTGTCACTGTCTTTACTTTGTCGTTTTCTAAAAAGCATGCTGTGCCATTTTGAGTAACTTCTAGCGCAGGGAAATCTGTCCCATATTCATACTGGCCAGTCTTCGTATTACCACCAGGTCCTGAAGCTTGCGCTTGTTGAATATTATTCCATACTTTAATTAGAGAATAATCTGACTCATCAATTAACGCTGCTGGTTGGCTCTCCAATGACTGATCATTAACAAGCAATTCTATAAGTCGAACATAGCGCGCTTTACCATTATTTATGTAGATGTAACGATCATTACTCGTGATATCAAAACGCGAAGCTATATTTAGTTTTGACTTTGCTAATATTGCTTTAGCAGCATCTTCAGGCTTGAACTGATTATTTATTGTTTTTTTAAGCTGTTCATCGCTGATGTTCTTAGCAAAAAAACCACTGATATGGTTTGTTTTATTTTGTACACTAATTTGCTGCCCCCAAATAGGAACCCCAGCGTAATACTGTTGCATCTTTTTAGATTTTTTAGAGCCATTAATCCCTTTAGATAACATACTGCTATTTTTTGATATTTCAGAGAAATAAACTGGATTTATATTTTTTGAATTGCTTGTAGATGAATTATTAAGAAGTGCCGTCAATTCCACTTTATTTACAGGTGTAATTCTTTCAACAACAGCGCTATGGGCTACCATCGAGTTAAAAACACATAACGCAGTAATCCCTGCAGTTAGTCCTTTATACATAAATTTCCTATGCTTAACGCATTATAATTAGTTGTTAATACCTTATATTAACAAAAGTAAACCATTTAAAAAATAAAAACGACTCATTTTAAGTTTATAAATAGTATCAACGAACACCACCATAAATATTAAAACTAATTTAACCTGAGTACTGTTCAAGTGACACACTAAAAAATTGAATTATATAATATTTTAATTTATTTTCCCTAGCCAGAGACTTTCATTGCGAGTAGATTCTACGCAGTCAGTGCTAAAAGTAACCGCTTGAGATAGATTTATTATCCAAAGTGCAGGTTAATTTACATGTCAAAATATTTTTTCAGGCAAATTTTTGAAGGAAATAAAGTTAATTTAGTAGCAACTTCCTTATCAGTTATGTGAATCTATTTATGTTATTAATTTTACAAAATCACAAGGACTTAGTGGTTAGCATTTGCTAAACTGCTCGCTGAAAAATATGACGAGGAAATAATGCATGTGGCTTGAGCAACTCAGGCGTCGGCTGGCAAAACCTAAAACATCTGTACAATTATGCTTATTAGGCGTAGTTGCCGGATTGATTGCTGCATTTTTTATTATTTTATTTCGTTTAACTATTTTATTTTTCCAAAGCTTATTTTTAGAAACCCCTGACGACTTTACTACCCTACCCACTCTTGAACGTGTTTTAATGCCGCTAATAGCCGCACTATTAATTGCGTGTTTTGCTGCGTTTACTGGCTTTAAACATTACCGTTTAGGCATTCCTTTTGTTATTCACCGTATTAAGCGCCATTACGGACAAATGCCTCTTTATAATACGGTAAATCAGTTTGTTGGTGGTGCATTAGCACTTATAAGTGGTTTTTCGGTCGGCCGCGAAGGCCCTTCTGTTCATATGGGCGCCACTGGTGCAAGCATTTTAGCCGACAAGCTCCACTTACCTCATAACGCGATGCGTACATTAACGGGTTGTGGTGTTGCAGCTGGGATTGCTGCTTCATTTAATACCCCACTGGCAGCCGTTATCTTCGTAATGGAAGTAGTACTTAGGGAATATAAAGTACATATATTTGTGCCCATTATGCTTGCTGCGGTTACCGGTGCACTCGCTACTCAATTTGTTTTTGGTGAAGGCTCTGAACTTGCTCTTATTACAATAGCGCCACTTAGCGGTTGGCACTACCCATATTTAATATTGTGCGGCATGGCACTCGGTGCAATTGCATTTAGCTTTAATCAAAATTTAATGTTAATTATTAAAACATTTAAGCCTTTGAGTATGTTCCCTCGCCTATTGATTGCAGGCTGTATTGCCAGTTTAATTGCATACGCAGTACCACAAGCAATGGGGTCAGGTATGAGTGCAATTACCATTGCGGTAGAATCCCCTGAGAACGTAAAATTACTTACCACCATTTTAATTGCCAAATTACTTGCCACTTTATTTGCGATTGGTTTGGGTATTCCTGGTGGGTTAATTGGCCCAGTGATCGGACTTGGCGTATTAATTGGTACTCTTATGGCCTTTTGCGCACAATTTATTAGTCCTGGAACTGATATAGCAGGTACTTATGGGGTTTTAGGAATGGCGGGATTAATGGCTGCAACGTTGCATGCCCCATTAGCTGCTTTAACAACCGTTATGGAGCTAACATCATCGCCTGAGATTATTGTGCCTGCCATGCTTGTTATAACGACAGCCTATGTAACTGCATTACAATTTTTTGGAAATCGCTCCATATTTTTACAGCAATTAGATTTTCAGGGACTTCCCTATCATGTATCTCCAGCCACAGAAGCGCTACAAAAAGTAGGGATAATGGATGACATGGACGAAAATTTCAAATTGCTATATTCAGATGATAAAGAGCAAATAAAAAATACCCTTGATGCTATGGATAGCCAAACACCACTTATTGTATTTGATGAGGAGAATGGCTACAGGCTTGCTGAATACGATTTAAGTCTAATGTCTGATCAGGCCATCAATTTAAACTACATTAGCCTGCAGGGAATTAGTAGCCAAGCAACACTAGCCGATGCATTCGATATGTTAAAAGACAAAAGAAGTGGCGCACTGTACGTTTACAACCTTTTAGATAATCAACAAATTATGGGGCTTTTACGTTGGGACCAAATTCATCATATTTTGACCATTCGTAACAGCTTACTTTAAACAATAAGGATTATTATGAGCGCATTATTGATTTATAAAACACTCCACATATTTTTTATGATTGCGTGGTTTGCCGGTATTTTTTACTTACCTCGATTATTTGTATATCACGCCATGAGCGAAGAAAAGTCGTGTAACTCTATGCTTAAAGTTATGGAGCGCAGACTACTTTATTTTGTCACCCCATTTGCTGTTTTAACGGCTGTATTTGGAGTACTAACCATTGTTGAGTATGGTCGTGATTGGTTTAGATACAGCATGTGGCTACATTACAAACTTGTACTCGTTATTATTTTGTATATATACCACGGCTACTGTTTTAAATTATTGAGCGACTTTAAGCATGACCGAAATACTAAAACGGATCGTTTTTACCGAATTTTTAACGAGCTACCTGTTATTGCGCTACTCATAATTGTGGCATTAGCAGTAATAAAGCCTAGCTTGTGAAAACCTCTGGCTAGAGATGAATAAATTTAAATATTATTTATCAATGCATTAGTGAGCAACCCAACCAAAGTTCAGGTTAAGTCACATTTTAATTTTGTTTTAATACGCGCGATTGCGTGCCCCATTTTTGGATTATCGCGCCCTTTTGAAAAACTAGGAATAACCCCATGTTAAGTTTCCAAGGTGAAAATATACTGTCTGTTAGTCAACTAGACAGGGACTGTATTGAACGCATTTTTGCAGTTGCTAAAAAAATGGAGCCTTATGCTAAAAAACAAAAACGTACCAACGTACTTGAAGGTGCTATTTTAGCTAACTTGTTTTTTGAGCCAAGCACACGAACACGTGTAAGCTTTGGTACAGCCTTTAACTTACTCGGTGGTTTAGTTCGTGAAACAACCGGTATGCAAAGCTCAGCCCTTGCAAAAGGGGAATCACTTTACGATACCGCACGTGTTATTTCAGCTTATGCTGATGCTGTCGCTATGCGTCACCCAGATTCAGGTTCGGTCAGTGAGTTTGCTACGGGCTGTAGCGTACCAGTAATTAATGGTGGCGATGGCCCAAATGAGCACCCCACTCAAGCCTTACTTGACTTACTCACTATTGAACGTGAACTCAGCCGTTTTGATCAAAACATTGATGGTATGCATATAGCCTTAGTGGGCGATTTAAAATATGGTCGCACCGTACACTCGCTTTCAAAACTATTGTGCCATTATAAAAATGTAAAATTTTCGATGGTTGCTCCCGATGGCTTACAAATGCCTGACTACATCTTAGACGCAGTAGATAACGCGGGTCACAAAATTGAATTGGTAGACAAGATGGAAGGCAATTTAGCGGCCGACATCGTTTATCAAACACGTATTCAAGAAGAACGCTTTCCTTCACAAGAAGAAGCAAATAAATACCGAGGTGGATTTAGAATTAGCCAATCAATTTACAGTGCACACTGTAAACCTAACTCTGTTCTTATGCATCCACTTCCGCGTGACAGTCGTATTGAAGCCAACGAGCTCGATAATGACTTAAACGCTAACGACAATTTAGCTATATTTCGCCAAGTACAAAATGGTGTATTAATTCGTATGGCACTGTTTGCTTTAACACTCGGCGTAGAAAACAAAGTTGAGAAGTATGAAGTAGACGTACCTTGGTTTAGCCGCAAACGCGATAGCTAAGCCCCTTTTAAGTGACAATTTATAGGATTTTTCATGACAATTAGCCAAGACTTATTTGAACGCGCTCAAGCCTCTATTCCAGGTGGCGTAAATTCGCCAGTTCGTGCTTTTAATGGTGTAGGCGGTACGCCGCTATTTATTACAAAAGCAGAAGGTGCGTTTACATTTGACGCTGATGGTAATCGTTACATTGATTACGTTGGCTCTTGGGGGCCAATGATTATGGGGCATAACCACCCTGCGATTAAACAAGCCGTTCACGAAGCAGTAGAAAACGGCCTCAGTTATGGCGCGCCAACTGAAGCCGAAATTTTAATGGCTGAAAAAGTAAAAGAGCTAGTCCCATCAATCGAAAAAGTGCGTATGGTCAGCTCAGGTACTGAAGCAACTATGAGTGCAATTCGTTTGGCACGTGGTTTTACGGGTCGCGATAAAATATTAAAGTTTGAAGGGTGTTACCACGGCCATGCAGATTCGTTATTAGTTAAAGCAGGCTCTGGTGCACTAACAATGGGCGTACCGAACTCTCCAGGTATTCCAGAAGACTTTGCAAAGCATACGCTTACGGTATCGTTTAATAACTTAGATGAAGTAAAGGCTATTTTTGCAAAATACGCAGACGAAATTGCTTGTATTATTGTAGAGCCAGTAGCCGGTAACATGAACTGCATACCACCTGTGCCAGGCTTTTTAGAAGGTTTACGCGATGTGTGTGACGAATATAAATCAGTACTTATTTTTGATGAAGTAATGACGGGTTTTCGAGTGGCACTTGGCGGCGCACAAGCTTATTACAACATTAAACCAGATCTTACATGTCTAGGTAAAGTTATTGGCGGCGGCATGCCCGTTGGCGCGTTTGGTGGTAAAACCGAAATAATGGATTACATTGCACCTGTTGGCCCTGTATATCAAGCGGGCACTCTTTCTGGTAACCCTATCGCAATGGCTGCTGGTTTAAAATCACTGGAGCTATTAAGTGAGCCAGGCCTGCACGATAAGCTAGAAGCAATTTCAAAAGCAATTTGTGAAGGATTTGAAGCAGGCGCTAAAAAAGCAGGTATTGCGTTAACGACTAATTACGCAGGCGGGATGTATGGATTCTTTTTTACCGATGCGGAAAAAGTAACAACCTACAAACAAGCAACTGAATGTGACTTAGAGCGTTTTAAACGTTTTTTCCACCTTATGCTTGAAGAAGGTGTTTACTTAGCACCATCTGCGTTTGAGGCCGGTTTTGTATGTGCTGCACACTCTGTTCAGGAAGTAAAAGAGACCATCGCAGCTGCCGAACGCTCATTTGCCAAACTGTAACTTAAAAATTACTTTTGTATTAATTAAACGCCTGTTTTTAATACGTATAATTAATATAAATGATTAAAAAAAGCCCAAAAGGGCTTTTTTTATTTGTAAAGTAATTTAAATGAATGATAATTAACCTTAACAAGGTCTAGTTAGCATTAATTCCCTATTCAATAATACAAGAGAGTCTTATGTCAGGATTACGACAATTCACAGCACCTGCCACCAGGCTAATGGCTAATTTAAAGTACAAAACAAAAATTAGCCTTACATTTGGTATATTGTTAGTTCCTCTTGCTATTAGTTTGTTTTTTCTAGTGTCGCTATTAAGTGATAGCATTAACGTATCTAAAATGCAGCAGCAAGGCTTAAAAGGTTATCAAGCCATACTTAATAATCAAATGCTTGGAACAAGCAGTAAAAATATAAAAGTTGCTCGCGAACTAGGCTTCACAATAAAAGATGGTCAAGCTGATGATGTGCTAGAACTTGTTTCAATTGAGTCTAATTTAGCACTTGATAGCCAACTTGCCAGTGCTTATGTAAATCGCGCATTAGTCACCCCGATCCCTGCACTTATAATGCAAATAAATTTAACGACCGAAAGCGCAAATACAGTACTAACCAGTAACAGATTTACACCCGATACATTTATTGCTCTCTCCAATCTTAGTAAGTCATTGCCTCTGTATGAAAAGCAATTAGAAAAAACTTTAACCGTAGCAACTGCAGCAGACAAATCAGTTAGTAAAATACTTACCCCTGCTCTACAGCAACTACAAGAAACTGTGTATGCATTCAAAAATGCGATAGACAAAAAGTTACTTGAGCCAGATGATATAGAACTAAGTAAAAGTAAATTTGAACAGCTAACAAATGATGTTAATAACAGTATCAGTACATTGATAAATAAGAGTATTCCAACTCTAGAATCTTTAGTTGAAAATAAACTGAAAACGCAACAATGGACACGTAACATTGTATTAGCTGCTTCAGTTTGTAGCTTAATTTTTGCCTTTTATTTAATGGTCGGCTTCTACTTTGCTGTGGTTGATACTATAAACCGCTTCGCTGAAGCCGCAAATAAAGCTGCTAATGGGGATTTAAAAGCAATTCTTCACTCAACTGGTAGTGATGAAATGAGTATTATTGCTTCGAGATATAATGCTTTGTTAAATGCATTCTCGCATTTATTGTCAGATGTAAAGGCAAGTACGGTAGAACTGTGTGATGCCACAAAATCACTATCGCATGCAAGTAGCCAAACAAGTGACGATGTTACTAAACAACAAACACGTGTAAATGCTATCCATAATGCTTTAAGTGATATGGCACAAACTGCACATACTGTTGAAGAGTCAGCTCACCAAGCGACACTGACAGCTCAAGATGCCGCTTCACATGTAAAACAAGGCTCAGACAATACAATGGAGCTGGCTAAATATATGCAAGACTTGCAAATTGAATTTGCAGAAAGCCAGCAAGCACTCGACAGATTAGCGCAAGATAGCCAAGAAATAAGTAAAGTAAGTAAAGGGATTAGTGAAATCGCCGATCAAACTAATTTATTAGCCCTTAATGCCGCTATTGAAGCAGCTAGAGCTGGTGAACATGGTCGAGGATTTGCTGTTGTAGCTGATGAAGTAAGAACCTTAGCGCAGCGCACACAAACACAAACCCAAGAAATTCATCAAATTATTAGCTCATTGCAACAAGCTTCTGACGACACACAACAGAAAATGCGTTCAAGTGTTGAGAAGATGGAACAATCAGTAAAAGCAGCCAACCAAACCAACGAAGTATTGCAAAGTGCAGAACAAAGCATGGGTGATATTAAACATCAGGGCGAAGTTATTGCAGAACGAGTTAAACAGCAATCAAATGCTACAACACAAGCATTAAATGACTCGCAAGCGGTCAGTAACTTAGCGGATCAAACCTTGATCTCGGCACAATCAACACTTCAGGATGCCCAGCAGTTAAGCCGTTTATCTAATGACCTAACTAAGTCTATGAGCTTTTTTAAATCATAATTAATTGACTTTAATTCACAACAAAGCCGCTAAATAAGCGGCTTTGTTGTTTAAGGTAGTCTTAGATTAACGAATGCATTGTGGTCTTGGCTCAAACTCACTCGCTCTAAGCGGTAGCTGAATCACCTTGCCACATCCTGGTGGCGCTTGCTTACCCGTTTGCTCATTTACAAATGCCCAGCGTATTGATGGCGGACGAGTATCAGCTATTGCTTGTGGGTTAAGTGGCTTTAGGTAACGTATATAGGCTTCAAGCGCTCCCACACTGCCTGTTAACCCCGTACTTTTGTTGTCGTCTCGACCAAGCCACGCAACAGTCACTGTATTTTGATCAAAGCCTGCAAACCAGCTATCACGTAAATCATTACTGGTTCCAGTTTTACCTGCTAGTTGAATTGACGGGAAGTGTAAATTTAAGCGTTTAGCTGTGCCGTCTTTCGTTACGCGCTTCATTGCGTACTTAGTCATATACATTGCTGATTTATCAAAACGAGGCTCTGCATTTACTTTATGCTTATAAAGTACTTTACCAACCGAGTCAGTTAATGCCGAAATTGCAGTGAGCTTTTTATATTCGCCATCAGCAGCAATTGTTGTATAAAGCTGAGCGACTTCAAGACTCGACATTTCAACAGCTCCTAAAAGCAGAGACGGGTATTCGTCTATAGACCCGGTAGCACCTAACCCTTTTAATGTTTTTGCCACTTGATCAACACCTACATCAAGCCCTAAATTTACTGCAGGAATATTAATACTGTTACTAAATGCTTTGTAAAGAGGCATTGCACCACGGTATTGATGATCAAAGTTCTCAGGCTGCCACACTTTCCCTTGCTCATTTGTTACTTGCAACGGTGAATCATCAAGCAGTGTTGATAAATTATAATGTGGTAACTGAAGCGCCGTTAAATACACGGCTGGTTTAACTAACGAGCCTATATTACGTTTTGTATCTAAAACACGATTAAACCCTGAGTAACGTACATCGCGCCCAGCAACAAGTGCCGATACACCGCCTTTTTCGACATTAACTGAAATCATGGCGGCTTCTAATTTTTCAGTTTTTGGGCGTTTTTCTAAATACGGTAAGCTCTTTTCAATAGATTCTTCCATTGCTGTTTGTTTTTGTAGATCAAAATAGGTAAACACCCTAACACCTGCATCTAGTGTTTGTTGATCTGGCAACAATTTATTTAGCTCCCTGTTTACTAACTCTAAATAGCCCGGATAGGATTTTTGCAAACTAGCTTTCATTGGTGCAATATCAATTGGACGTTTAAGTGATGCGCGATATTCTTTTGTACTAAGCAGTTTACTTTCAACCATAAGGCGAAGTACTAAATCACGGCGCTCCATTGTGCGCTCTTTGTAACGACGAGGATTATAATAAGAAGGGCCTTTAACCATTGCCACTAGCAGAGCAATTTGATCGTACTCAAGCTCGTCTACGGGCTTAGAAAAGTAGAAGTCTGAAGCTAATCCCATCCCATGAACACCTTGGTTGTATGACTGCCCTAAATAGACTTCATTTAAATAAGCTTCAAGAATCTGATCTTTTGAATAACGATAATCTAAAATAAGTGCAATGAATGCCTCATTTATTTTTCGCATTAAAGAACGCTCACGCGTTAGGTAAATATTTTTAGCTAACTGCTGGGTAAGTGTGCTACCTCCTTGCACTGTACGCCCAGCTCTAATATTAGTATAAAGTGCACGTAAAATAGAAAAAACAGATACACCATGGTGTTCATAAAAATTACGATCTTCAACAACGAGTAAAGTATCTTTTAACATTGCCGGAAACTTATCCAATGGCACAAATTCTCTATCTTGTTTAGAATCGTTACCAATGCGAGCTATTTGCACCGGTTCTAAGCGAGCACTATTTAAACGCCTACCAAACTTATCTTTAATAGTAGCCACTTTTTGCCCTGAAAAACGAAGTTCAATAATATGGGACTCTTCAAGGCCATCATAAAACTCAAAATCACGACGATAAATTTTGATGCTATTCGCAGTCTTAACAAACTGCCCTGTTCGACTCAACCTATTAACTGATGAGTAATTTAAACGCTCTAGCTCAAACACTACTTCCTGACTTGATAAAAACTGCCCCGGATAAAACGCCATTGAACGAGCATAAACCTGCGCTGGTAACTGCCATTTATTACCTTCAAATATACGTGTTGTTTTTGAATCTAAATAAATTAAATACATTGCCATAGCAATGAAAACAGCCAAGCTTAATTTCCAAAACACTGACCATGTTTTTCGCATAAAAGAGCGCTTAACAGTGGATTTAACTGTTTTTTTACGCCCCTTTGAGGTGCTTTTTTTGTTGTGCTTGATGATTTTCTTGCACGTTTAACTGCAGGTTTGCTGGTAGGTGTTTTGTTATTGTCGGCCATTTAAGTGTAATTTATTCCAAGGGTTATTCACGAGTGTGAGCTTAGCATATTGGGCATACCCTAACATCCGAAAAGTTAACCCCCTGAAACAAAAAAAGCCCTACCGAAGTAGGGCTTTGTGTAAACACACTATTATTTAAATAAACTATTATTTAAATAAACTATTAGCTATTTCGAACAGAAACAAACTCTGGGTAGGCTTCAATTCCACAATCGTGTTGATCCATACCATTTAACTCTTCTTCTTCAGTTACTCGTATACCCATTGTTTTGTTAAGCACTGTCCAAACAATAAATGATGCTACAAATACAAAGGCAAGAATACACACTAAACCAATTAACTGATTAACAAAGCTTGCATCACCATTGGTTAGCGGCACTAACATAATACCTAATGCACCACATACACCGTGTACAGAGATAGCACCGACTGGATCGTCAATCTTAACTTTATCAAGTACTATAATGCTAAACACAACTAATGAGCCACCAAGTAAACCTAGTAAACATGCCATTAATGGAGAAGGTGAAAGTGGGTCAGCAGTAATTACAACTAAACCTGCTAATGCACCGTTTAATACCATGGTTAAATCTGATTTACCCCAAAGTATCTTACACACAAACAGTGCAGCAATAGCACCCATTGCAGCTGCAGCATTAGTATTAAGTAATATTTGACCTACCGCAGTTGCGTTTTCTTTATCCGAAAGTAGTAATTGAGAACCACCGTTAAAGCCAAACCAACCCATCCATAAAATAAATGTACCGAGTGTAGCAAGTGGTAAGTTTGAGCCTGGAATTGGGTATATTTCACCGTTTTTACCATATTTTCCTTTACGAGCACCTAGGATTAATACACCAGCTAGTGCAGCAGCTGCACCTGCGCCATGTACAATTGCAGAACCTGCAAAATCTACAAAGCCCATTTCAGATAAGAAACCACCACCCCATGTCCAGTAACCTTCAATAGGGTAAATAAAACCAGTTAGTACTACAGCAAAGCCAAGGAAAGCCCATAGCTTCATACGCTCAGCAACTGCACCCGATACAATCGACATAGCCGTTGCAACAAATACTACTTGGAAGAAAAAGTCAGATTCTAAAGAATGGTCAGCATCAGCAGCTTGTGTGCCAATTAAAGCGCCTATTGAAGGAATAAAACCACCTTCGGCATTGTCTACATACATAATGTTGTAGCCAACTAATAAAAACATCGTACATGCAATTGAATACAGCGCGACATTTTTAGTTAAAATTTCAGCTGTGTTTTTAGAGCGAACTAAGCCCGCTTCTAACATGGCAAAACCTGCTGCCATCCACATTACTAATATACCTGATATTAAAAAATAGAAGGTATCGAGTGAAAACTTTAGTTCTATTATTGTATTTTCCATGAGACCTCCTTAAATTGCTTCTTCGTCAAGTTCGCCAGTACGGATACGGACAATTTGATCTAAGTCGTATACAAAAATCTTACCATCACCGATTTTACCTGTTGATGCAATTTTAGTAATTGCTTCTACAACACGCTGACAATTCTCAGTACGAGTCGCAATTTCAAGTTTAATTTTTGGAATAAAATCTACTTGGTATTCAGCTCCACGATACAATTCTGTATGACCTCGTTGACGCCCAAAACCTTTAACATCAACTACTGTCATTCCTTCAATCCCTAAATCAGCGAGTGCTTCACGCACATCATCTAACTTAAATGGTTTTATGATTGCACTAATCATTTTCATAGCGGCCCCCTCGGACTCTTTATTGTTATCCTGTTAGCCAATACAATCCAACCTTTGTGCCACTATTTTATAGTATTATTAAACAATAACTTAACTACAAAACCCAAAAAAAGACAAAAAAAACGCACCATTTAGGTGCGTTTTTTTAACAAGCCAGCTACATTGGTGCATTAGATGATTCTGCACCAATTAAAAGCAATAATGCATTTATACAATACAGTTGCGTCCTCTATTTTTAGCTTCGTATAAAGCAGTGTCTGCAACGCGCATTGCATCGCTTAAGCTTGTGTTTTGAAATTCGGCTAAACCAATACTAGTAGTAATAGTGAATGACCGATCGCTGATAGAAAAATCATACGTTGCCATTTTTTTCTAAATGCTTCGAGGTATTCGCGCCCTCTAGCTAGCCCTATATCAGGTAAAATAATGGCAAATTCCTCCCCCAACTCTCGCAACAGTAAAGTTAGCAAATGCAGAACGAATCAGTGCTCCTACTTGCTTTAACGCTTGATCACCACCTTCGTGTCCTAATGTATCGTTTATGTTTTTGAAAAGATCGATATCGAGTAAAGCTAAGGTGTTATTTTGATTTTTAGTTTTTAATAATTTTTCTGCATATTGATAAAAATAACGTCGATTATAAAGACCCGTTAAATGATCTCTAAAAGCACTCTCTTTGATATCTGCAATTAACGAAAGCTGTTCCATTGTTTGTAACACCCGACAATGAAACTCTTCATTCATAAACGGTTTTGTTAAAAAATCGTTCGCGCCATATTTGATAAAGCGGGCCGATAAACCATGTTTTCCAGCCCCCGATAATCCTATAATCGCTAAATCATCACGGCCTCTAAAATTTCGCACCGCTTTAACTAGTTCAAAACCGTCCATTGTAGGCATTGCATAATCAGTCATCAGTAACTTAATGTCAGGGTCTGCCTTTAATATATCAAGCGCTTGTTGACCATCGTGTGCCGCTGTTACATCAAATAATTGCTTTTCGAGCATTTGCTTCATCAAGGAACGACTCAATACAGAATCATCTGCGATTAATGCTTTACACCCTTGGTTTCGCAGAAGCTGTGCTACCAACTTCACCGCGTAGTGATATGAATCGCGATTATCTTTTATTACGTAATCGACAACCCCTAACTCAAGCATTTGCTGGCGTTTATATTCATCAATTTTTGACGTCAGTACAACGGTTGGGATTTTTTTAGATAAGGTATATTTTGCAACTTCCCCGTTCGGTGCATCAGGCAACGTTAAGTCTACAAGAGCAAGTGAGTATTTATGTTTTTCAACATTCGCTTCACATTCAGCTAAAGACCAAGCGAAATCGACAGTAACGTCTAAATAATGTGCAGTTAAGTGGCGTAGAACCTGCTGTACTACTTTACTGTCTTCGACCACTAATACTCTTTGCATAGACCCTTCTCTTAACTTCTGATTAATTTTGCGGTATAGCCGCAAGTACAAAATATCACCACTTCATTCTCACGGTATAAAATCATACAAAAGAGTCAATAATAAGCTGGCACGTAAATATACCGGATTTTTATAAGTAGCTAAATAAATAAATTATAAATTAACCTAAAAGCACATTATTACTTATTCAACCAAAAATATCGGTCACTAGTCTCAATACTTTTGTTATTTAGCTAGTAATTGCTTTTAATAGCCTATCAACAATAATAAGGATACCTCATGACGCTTTGTCGGATTATCAGTTTACCAATCGCTATTATCACCTTAGTCCTCAGTACTGCCTCACTTGCAGATAACCAACGCCGTATAGATGTCGACAGTAAAGTAATTACTCAACACAAAGCCAAAATTAACGGCCAACGTTTTGGCTATACAGTTGCCACAGGTACGCAACCTGTGTGGGATGATAAAGGCGATGCGATTGCAACGCTTCAATATACCTACTATACCCGTGACAAAGTAGACGACAGAACAACTCGCCCACTACTCATTTCTTTTAATGGTGGTCCCGGCTCTGCATCAGTATGGATGCACCTTGCCTATACTGGGCCTAGAGTATTAAAAATTGATGACGAAGGTTACCCTATTCAGCCTTATGGCGTAAAAGATAATCCTTACTCAGTGCTTGATATTGCCGATATTGTTTATGTAAACCCGGTAAATACCGGTTATTCTCGCGTACTTGAAAATGAGAAAGGCGAACTCCTTTCTAAAGCAAAGCAAAAAGAGCTATTTTTTGGTGTAAATGCCGATATTAAATACCTTGCTGAATGGTTAAATACTTTTGTAAATAGAGCAGAGCGCTGGCGCTCGCCTAAATTTTTAATTGGCGAAAGCTATGGCACAACACGTGTATCGGGTTTAGCTCATGAGCTTCAAAACAGTCAGTGGATGTATATTAACGGTGTTGTACTCGTATCACCTACCGATATTGGTATTAAGCGCGATGGCCCAATAAAAGCTGCCAACCGCCTACCTTACTTCGCTGCAACTGCTTGGTATCACAAAGCACTTAAAGCCGATTTACAAGCTAAAGACTTAGACGAGCTATTACCAGAAGTTGAGCTATTTACTGTAAATGAGTTAATCCCAGCCCTTGCTAAAGGTGGCTTTATTAATGCAGATGAAAAACGTCGTATAATTACAAAAATGGCGCACTATGCTGGCTTGTCAGAAAAATTTGTTGAGCAAAATAACTTAGATATTCCAACCCAGTTTTTCTGGAAAGAATTACTACGTGAACGTGGTCAAACTTTAGGGCGTCTAGACTCTCGCTATTTGGGGATGGATAAACGAGGCGCAGGTGAGTCTCCTGATTACTGGGCTGAACTTACGTCATGGTTACACTCTTTTACCCCTGCAATTAATTACTACTTACGTGAAGAGTTAAACTATAAAACAGATGTAAAATATAACTTATTCGGTAATGTTCATCCTTGGGATAGAACGGGTAACAATACTGGCGAAAACCTTCGTTTAGCAATGGCGCAAAATCCTTATTTAAACGTTATGATCCAATCAGGGTACTTTGATGGCGCAACCAATTACTTTGATGCTAAATACACGTTATGGCAGTTAGATCCTAGCGGAAAAATGAGGGAACGTTTGAGTTTTAAGGGCTATAGAAGCGGGCACATGATGTACCTTCGCCATGCTGATCTAGAAAGCTCCAATAATGACCTGCGTAACTTTATTAAAAATGCCTTGCCTAAAGAAGGCCAAGCTGCAAAATACTAATCTCTAAATTTACTAGAGGTGGCTCTTATTGAGCCACCTATTTATTTTCATATTGCTGACAATAACGACTTAACTGATCTATCACAGCGTTAAAACATAACTCTAACTCTTCAATTAAGTTGCTTTGGACACTTTTATTTTCTGCCAAAGTTTCAACTTCCTGACATATATCTGCAAGTCGTATCGTCGCCACTGATTTTGATGATGATTTTAAGCCATGGGCCTGAAATGCTATGCCAGTAAAGTCATCGCAGCTTGCATACTCACGTATCAACTTAACTTGCTCCCCTGCTGTTTGCAAAAATGCATTAAATACCATGCAATGTACTGCGGGATCATCTCCGAGCATTGCACGCAACACAGATAAGTCGAGTTGATCAAACGAATGGGTCGCTGTTTCAGGCTTTTGATTGGTTTTAACCTCAGAATTAACCACTGTTTTCGTGTGCTTAATTAAAAGTGATTTAAGTTTCACTAACTCAACAGGCTTAGTTAAAAAACCATTCATACCTACTTTATGGCAATCGTCTAAATTCTTTTTAACAATATTGGCTGTAATGGCAATAATGATCAAAGGTTCGAAACGACTATCTTTTCGTATTCTTGTCGTTAGCTCAAAACCATCTAAAAGAGGCATTTGGATATCCGTAAGTAAAACATCAAAGTGCTTGTTTTGTAATGTTTGCCAAGCCTGCTCTCCATTACTTACAAAAGTTGAGCGCACACCGAGTATTGTTAATTGCTGCTTTAATACTTGTTGATTGGTAATCTGATCCTCAGCAACTAATACATCTAAAATAGGCAAAGAATTTGCTGAAAAGTTTTTATCTTTGATTACGCAAGCATCTGAATTAGAAGAAAAACCAGCCTGTTCAAAAGTATTAAACGTCAAACTGAAGCACGATCCTTTATTTAATTCACTTTGTACTGATATTTTTCCTTGCATGCGCTCAACCAACTCCTTGGTAATGACCAGTCCAATACCTGTGCCATGGACCTTGCTCGTTTCTGCACCTAATCGATCGAAAGGTTTAAACAATCGAGAAATATCATCATTTGCAAAGCCACACCCTGTGTCAGCAACGCTAATTTCACACTGCTGATTATTTAAAATTTTACAATTTATGTAAATCTCACCATTTTGTTTATTATATTTAATCGCATTAGAGAGTAAATTTAACATTACTTGTTTAAAGCGACGTTTATCAATATAAAAATTTAGTCCTTTAAGTAAATCGAACCCTTCAGTGTACAGAGTCATTGACTGTGCTTTTGCTAATTCACTTACAAGCTCCACAGAATCTTCGATAAGTGGTTTGATAGGCACATAATCAAAATTAAATTGCATATTTCCAGACTCGATAGCCGTTAAATCAAGTACATCATTAATCAATAAGAGTAAGTGTTCACCAGCTCGGTAAATACTTTTGGCGTTACCTTTTTGTATATTATTAGCAAATTCGTCATATTCATATAACTGAGCGAAACCTAAAATAGCATTTAACGGAGTGCGTAATTCATGGCTCATACTTGCCATAAAATCAGACTTTGCTTTACTTGCCGATTCCGCCTCAATGCGCAGCCTATTCAATTTTTGATGATTACTTTGAACTTCAATAGCCATTTTATTAAATGCATTGATAACACTGCCAATTTCATTCTTTTGTTGCCTATCAACATGACAATTAAAATCGCCTTTTGCGAGCTTGGAAAAAGCAAATTCCAGTCTGCGCAAAGGCGTTGTGATTCGATAATCAACTAACCAAGCAAGCGCCATGAAAAAAATAACGAGTATGGTAAATTGACTGTATATTAGTGTGTAATGCAGCTTTGAGGATTCATTTATTTCGTTAGTGAAATTAGCGACTAAAATAATTTTTGCTAGAGGTTTATCTAAAAATAAAACCTGCTGACTTAGTACAACATCACTACGCTCAATTGTGTCCTGCCAAGTGTCCAATGGATACAATTGGTTTTTTGTTACCTCATCTATAACTTGGATTCTTTTCCAATTCGGTTGAATTTCTAGCTGGCTATCAATCTGCTCGTAAAGTTCAGCATATTGGCGAGTAAGCAAAGGAGTTGTTACTGAAGTAGACAGTTGTTGCAGTGACCGTTGTGCGGTTTTAGAAAGTCCTTCGTTAACCCAACGAGCTTGCTCTGGTAGTGCGTAAAAAATAAAAAGACAAACCAATAAAAAACCAAATGTTATTACAGCAACAAAACTTTGTACTCGCAGACTACGCCACCAATTAATTCTCAACATAAAATGCGCTTAGCCCCCATTCAGTTAATTGTTGATACTCCGCTAAGGTCGCAATACTGGGCTCTATAATTGGGATCCCTGCAAATAAGTGTTTATGCTCATCACTTTCGCCTATATTTAAAAAAGCACGCTGTACCTTAAGCTGTATTTCACTTGCAACTCTCGGGTGAGCAACAATTGGATGGCGGCTAATTTCACGAGTTTTATAAATAACTTTGAGCTTTTGTTGTAAATTTTTAGGTTGCTGTTTTAATGTACCTAAAACTCCACCTCCCGCTTTAGTCGAGTTCAGTGCTACGTTTAAGTACACCGAAGAGTGTGTTTGTACATAAACGGGCTTAATTTTTAGTCCATACAGTAAGGCTAAATCGGCGCGCATTAACAATGAAGCACCTAGTGCATTTGGTGCAGGAAACGCAATTTCAGCTCCCTCTAACTGGCTTAAATTATCTATACCACTTTTTTTATTAACAACTAAAACACCTTGGAGTGATCGCCCTGCATCTTTTATTAAGGGTAAATAACCTTGTTTTTCATGTGCTACAACACTGTGCCAAGGGTTCATATAAGCAAAATCATATTCTCCATTAGCAAAAGCCTGTTCAAAAACAGGTATAGACTTAACCGTAATTAACTCAATTTTTACACCTGTTTGCTCACTCACTTGTTTGAGTAAAGGCTGCCAAATAGCATTCAATTTTTGCGATTCATACTGAGGTACAACACCAAAAGTATATTCTTGAGAAAACAACCATGAACTTTGCAATAAACATAACATAGCAACGACATACTTCATCAGCTCTCCTAATATGAGTGTGTTATTACTATTAGCTTAGTTAAAGACTGAGTAAGTCACCATAAAATTCTTATCTGTTCAGCATTTACCAGCTTTAATCAGAGGCGCTTTTACTTGATACCTCTGATGAATAAGAATGTCATGTAGATTGAGCAGGGTTTTGTAGGTACTTTTCAGACCTACTTTATTATTAAGCCAAGTAGGGATCATGCCTGCGGATAAAGCATAAACTTGATAAGCAATGCTTAAATTGTTGCCTTGCTGAGTTAATAACCACTTTGCATTTAAAGTTTTAATTCTGACCACATTTTTATAAAGTGGCAGCTCTTTTGGGCGCGCTTTAATAACTAGCTGGCTTTGATTTGGTGTTAATTGTGAATAACACGAATACGTGACTGCGTCTCTATTTGCAACAGGCCAAGGGGAGTCAAAATAGCTGTAAACGAGGTTTTCTGAGGGGCTCAGTATTTTAATAACACTAACTTTCGAGGCGTTCTCTATCCACTTTTGCGCCACTTGCGTATCACTAAGTAACGCTAAAAAATCCTCAGTGGTGACACCATTTACAACTAGCTCGCCTTTAACTTCAAACGTATCATCATCATGAATTTGATAATATACGCTTACCCCTTTCTCATTTTTGTACAAATGCCAAATCGGATTAGCATACGCATTAAAGGCTTGCATTAAAAAAAGAAGCAAGTGCACTTTTGAATAAAGTTTGGCTTACAAAAGTGCCTTGTTATCATTTTTGCCAATACGGTTCTATATCAAATGACGCGAGTCGGCTTTGCTCCATCGCATTTACCAAATACTCAGATTTTTGCTCAAGCCACAACTGAATTTTAGCGAGTTGCTCATCTTCTTGCCCAGCACATAACTGCTTTAAATACTCCAATGTACTTAACTCATACATTCCATGGGAAATATCCAACCAAGGCAACCTAAATTCCAATCGCTCCTCTTTATCAAATAGAGCACCTAAGCAATTGCCACTTAGTAGGCTATTTTCAAGCTGTGTACGCAAGCTTAAATAATCAGTAATACTGAGAGTTTGCTCTTTTGGGAGCATATGATGCAAGTTTTTCCAATCTTTATTAAACAGACGATTAGCAATCGATGAAACTGGCTTTTCTGCAGCTTGAAGTTCAACCTGCCCCCAATCTTTACGCCAGTGCTTATCAATTAACCAAGTTGTTAACGATAATAGTAATCGATTATAGCGCGCACTATGAAACAGCGCATTGATATCATCAATACTGGGTTGAAGCTCTTTTAAGTCATTAATAACTTGTGCAAGTGCCGGCGCTGCATTTATTTTTCTATAAAAAGCATGGCGTTTAGAGGTATAGGTTTTAAGCTGAATTGCATTTTCAACCCATGCTAACTCACTTAATAGCCATTTAAGTTCAGTGCGAAGATGGTCTGTGCTTTCTTTAGATACAATATCGTCATACAACCAAAAAGTATGCCGGATTAAACTAATACCATCTGTTACTCTTTTCAGTGTTTTTAAACTTGGTTTATCGAAATAACATTGCTCATGTTTTTGTACAAACCGGATACCAAAATTCATTGCTGCAACTAATGCACTTTCTTGACTTGGTGAACTAGACAATTGCACAAAGCCAATGGATTTACTTGGTTTTAATGGTTTTTCATCAGCCAGACGATAGCCACGTGCCGCTTTAGAATATAAACCTAAACGAATACAGTTTTGACTCACCAACTTATCAGCTAAAGCAAAGAGTTCGTTGCGACTGCCTTCAACCAGCTCAATCTCAAGTTCGCTAATAATCTCTATTTTACCAGCCGCTGCAATTTCGCCTTTATCAAGTACGACTTCAATTTTGGCCCCTGTTTCAGTCTCTATTAACCAAGTACGGCGAATAAAGTTAGTACTGAAAATGGGGTATAAATTTTGTGAAATTGAATCAACTTGCATACCATGAGGCCAGATGTTGGCGTTAAATGCCATCAAATTAGGACGATTTGATTCAAGTGGTAAGTTATATTCAGGGCGTTGATGCAGCCCACCAACAACTTCACCTGCAAGTTTTATAGTTTGCTCACATTGGGTATCCGCACAACGCGTTCTAAACCCGATATCAAGCGCTCTAAGTTCACGGTTCGGTGTATCATAGTATGAGTTTTGCAAACTGCGTGAAGGCTTGTTTATAACCGTTTTTGCAAATTGAGTAATTAAAGAGGGGATCAGTGGAACTACGGCATCTGATACCAAAAACTTCAGTTCTATCTCAGTATCCATTTGGTCTGCGGATTACCTTTAAAATAAATAAGTGCTCAAAATAAACAAAGCGCATCCACAATGCAAATTTTTTAGTCTTATTTATGCCTAAAATCATGACTGGGTTACAATATCAGTCTTGCTATTAAGCGCTTAAATCCATACTATCTGGCTACTTATGTGAAATAAAAATCACGTTCATCATGGACGCAGTTAGATTAACAAGGTAGATAAATGCTAAAACACTGCTTATTAGGGCTACTTTTAACAGCCACCACATTTATGAGCCATGCAGAAGAAGCCCAAGCGGCAAATTCCACTGATGCAAAAACCGCTTATATCATCGATAATTTATATACTTTTATGCGCTCTGGAGCGAGTACAAATTATCGCCTTCTTGGCTCTGTAGATGCAGGAACAAAGTTAACTTTATTATCAGCTGAAGAAAATGGTTTTATCAAAATTAAAGACGATAAAGATCGCGAAGGCTGGATAGAAACCAAGTTTGTTACCCAAACTGCTGGTTTACATCAACAATACCAAACACTGAGTAGTGAAATGGGCACAATGCAAGAAAAGTTACGCCTAGCTCAAATAGAATTACCGCAGCTGCAAGAGCAGAATCAAAAATTAACAGATCAAAACCAACAACTTTCTGAGCAAATAACTAAATTAAAGAGCACACTGGAGATAGAGCGGACTCAAAAAGAAGCTGCCAGCTCTAAAGAAAAACGCCAGCTACTTACTTATGGTGGCGCAATTGCATTTTTAGGACTGTTTTTTGGTATTATTTTAACTATTGTGCTGTCGCGTCGTAAACGTTACGAAGGTTGGGCATAAACTCACAGCTGAGTGTATACAAAAAAGCCGCTTTATAGCGGCTTTTTGTTCTCTGTATTTTCATGCAGTTCAAGTTTAGGTGCGCTCATACCTTTGAGTAATCGACCAAATATATCTGCGCCAGTAATAATACGCTTTTCATCACTCCACACTAATACAACGTCGTGATCAATGGCACCATCAAACGATTTATCAAGTGAATGGTTTGCTCTTATTTTTAAAATAACTTCACTCAAACGCATAGTTTCATCTGTAACAATGATTGGCCTGTGGCAATAGTGATATGGGTCAAAAGCCTCTGATTCAAACAATGCTGAACGTAAAAAGCCATCTGCATCAACCACCAATAACGGCCAACCATCTTCATTAGTAATGATCACCCAGTTATAACCTGATTTATGTAACTTACGTAAAAATTCATTATCGGCAGTCAACGTAAGATCAGGAAATATCGGTAAATCTAGCTTTGTTGGCAATGCAATTATAGAATCAGGGTCAATCACCTCACCTTCTTTGGTTACACTGATCTCATCTAAACTAAAAAAGTTAAGTGCGCCAATTCCTTCCACATGCTGAACATCAGCCTCTTCGGCTTCAATGTGTTTACGAATAATGCCTCTTAATTCGCTTTCAGCAAAGTACGTAATACCTTCTTTTCCAAGCCATGCATCAAGCACCAAAGCAGTTGGTTTAGCTACAACGTAAAACAGTATCTGGTAAAATTTTATAAGTGGTGACAACATACTCGCCATTTTAAGCGCATTACGCGAAAAATAAGCTTGGGGCGTAATTTCACCAATGATAGTAATTGCGATAGTTGAGAACAAAAATGAGCTTGCCCCCATTAATACCGAATCAGAAAGCAAAGTAAGTAATACGTTTATACCTACGTTACCCCACAAAATAGTCGACAATAAAAAATTTTAATCATTACGCAGCGCCATTACTTTTATAGCGGCTTCGTTACCTTTCGTACTTTCCATTTCAAGTTGTAATCGGCTTAGCGAAAAAAACGCCAAATTCAAACCAGAAAACATTGCGGACTGTGAAATACACAGTCCAATTGCACACCAAATCATGACATCAAAAGTCATTATATTTTCCTATTAAAAAAGCTTATAGCAACAACAAGCTGCCTAAACCTAAAAAGGTTACAAACCCTACAATATCAGTAACGGTTGTTAAAATTACCGAGCCCGACAATGCTGGATCTATTTTCATTTTGTCTAAAATAGACGGAATAACAACACCCGCTAACGACGCTGCAACTAAGTTTAATAATATTGCGACTGTAATCGTAATACTTAGCATAATGTCGCTAAACCATAAATAAGTAAGTGCACCAATAACAAACGCCCACACCAACCCATTTACAGCCCCCACGCGCAGCTCTTTTTTAAGTAACGCTTTACGGTTGGAGTCGGTAACCTGACCCAGTGCCAAGCCGCGAACAATAACGGTCAATGTTTGACTTCCTGCAATCCCTCCCATAGAAGCCACTACTGGCATTAACACCGCTAACGCAACCACTTGCTCTATCGTTGCCCCAAATAATCCTATAAACCACGATGCTAAAAACGCCGTTGCTAGATTAATGCCCAACCAAATACCTCGGTTTTTAGCACTTTTTCGCACACTTGCGAACAAATCTTCGTCTTCTCTTAAACCACCCGCTTTAGCTGCCGCTTCATCGGTAATTTCTTGGCGCAATTCGTACGCTGAGGCAATCGTTAATCTGCCAAGTAACTTGTTATCTGCGTTTACGACTGGCATTGCCATTTTCTCTGAGTGAATAACGACTTCTGCCGCTTCATATAAATCATCATCTGCATGTAATGATGAGAAATCATGATTAGCCAAAGCTATTAAACTGTCAGTGTCACTCGCTTTTATTAAATCGTTAACAGCAACCTCACCTATTAAGCTGCCTTTTCTACTGACTAAATAGATAACTTCACTGTATTGTGGCAAACCTTTATGCAACAGCTTTTTAGCCCCACCAGCGGTTAATTTCTCTGATACTTTTAAGAAATCAAACCCCAACCAATGACCTAGTTGTTCAGGTGGATATTGCTGTGCTAATTCGTATTGTTTAATCTGCGCTTCGTCGAGTTGTTTTTTAGCATACTCAACAAAGCGTTCTGGAATAACTTCTTCTAGTTCAAGCAGCTCTTCTACATTAACTTCATCTAATAATTTAAATGCATCGTTATCATCTAACGTTTGCAGTAACCATAGACAGCTATCCTCACTTAAATTTACAAAAATTTCATGTTGCGTGTCCTCATCAAGCAATAGCCAAATTTCAAGGCGTTGCTCTTTTGGTATCGCCTCAAAGAGTAAAGATAAATGCTCAGTAGAGAGTGTTACCTGCGCATCAGCTAATAATTTATTTTTGCGTTCTGTTGTATCGCATTGAAGTAAATCATTTATTAGTTGTGGAAGTTGATCAACCGGATACTCAATCATTTTAAAACCTTAAAATTTAAAAATGCACGTTACTTACAGTTTATCCTGACAACAAAAATTTGCTGAGAAAACTTGAGTTTATTAAGCATGTACAGGCTATTTTTGCGCATTGTATGGGCAAAATAAAAACGGTACTAATGTTTATTTTAAAAAATTAAAAAAACAGTAAAAGGGATTATTTTTGAGGAGAGAGTCAACACAATAAACAATCCAAATAGATTGCTTTTGCTACAAAAAAAGGCTCATATTAAAAACTAATATAGGCAAACAAGAATGAAATAGGTGCGTACATTTAAAGGCGGTCGGTAATGCTGCGTACAAGTTCAGAATCTAAGAATTGAGTTACCAAGGCAGCTCCCCAGGCATACGTCCGTTGAATTGGGTAACCTTTAAAAATCCAGCGTTTACGTACATGATTAAAATGCTCCAGATAATCTTGCTTAGCTTGGGGCATAGGGTGTTCAGCAAGTTTACTCCACGCCTTGTAGACACCCGACATATCTGAGCCTCGCATAAAGCGCTGTAGCCATCGAGGAAAACGAGCGAAGCTAATAGTTGACTGAAAGTCGATAAAATAAGGTTTACCGTCAGCACCACATAGAATATTACCCATATTACGTAAATCTAAATGCACTATCCCTTTGCGATGCATTTTTGCGACTTGACGCTCAAGCTCGCTAAAAAAATCAACTGGAAGCTTTTTACCTTGATGAATTAAAGAGCGAAGTGACGTGCCCTCTATATAGTTATAAGCCACTGCAATCGGCGATAAACGGCAAAAACGATTTGCTACCGCGTCCAACTCAGATAATCGACTCAAACCTTTATATTCTTGGTTAACCGAAATACGTGCAAACGATTTACGAATAAACCAAGGACTTTGGCTAAAGTCTTTTATTATTAAATCAAATCCATCATCTTTATATCGATAAACAATAGCATTAGCAAAACGTCCTTTATGAACAACACTTAAACGATGTTGCACAAAAGTGTGCTCTGGAAATTGTTGCTGTAATTGCGCTAACAAATCATTTTCAATCATAACAAACCTCACAAGATAATAACCTTGATTGCCTAGGCAACTATATTATCAAAGTTCGATTTTACCTACAACGGAATCACATGTTTAGGGTCTTGATTTTCTATTGAAACAGTATCGCTATTTTATTGATAATCTATTTTTTAGAGGCTGTTTGAGGCAGTGATTCTAGGTTATTTATTGCTTTGAACAGCAAATCCATTAACTGTTTTTTCAGATTCTAAAAAACCAGTTAATGCCTGAGTATAGACTTCGTTTACTACTGGCATTATTTCTGGGTAAAGTGCTTTTCCTTTTTCACTTAAACATAAAATGGTTGAGCGTTTATCAAACTCACATTGTGTTTTAGCTATTAAGCCTTTTTCTTCAAGACGGCTTAATAGTCGACTCATTGCACCTCGGTCATAAACCATATGCTCACAAAGCCCAGCAAGCGTATTAACAGACTCTTTAGCTAGCAACACAACAACTATGTACTGCGCCGAAGTTAAATCCATAGGAAGTAATTTGGTATCAATATGCGTAACCAGCGTTGAGCGTAAAAAAGATACCAAACGTCCTAGGTCTTTTTCAGGGACCAATTCATCGCGAGTACAGGGTTTAATTGATGTCATACTTTGCATTAAAATCCACTCAATTTAGTCTATTATGATCTACTTTAAAAAATTGTAAAACTTACCAATAAGGTTAAGCCGCAGTTAGCGGCTTTAATAACGGTAAATACATAAGTACTAAATTTTAAACTGCCCAACTAATTGCCCTAAACTTTCACCTCTTCCGGCTAAGTGTTCACTAACTGATGACGTTGTTTTACTCGACACTGTAAGCTCATTAACTATTTCTTGGATAGCATATACATTGCGATTTATTTCTTCTGTTACACTACTTTGTTCCGTAGCGGCTGTCGCAATTTGCGTACTCATATCGTTAATTGATGTCACTGAATTGGTAACCGATCCTAAACTATCGGATATAGCTCGTGATGACTCAACTGAACGATTGCAGCTTTGTTGGCTTGCTTGCATTGCACCTACCGCTGAGGACACTAGATTATGTAGTTCACTCAGCATTTCATTAATTTCAAGTGTGCTCACTTGCGTACGACTCGCCAAGCTTCTTACTTCATCTGCAACAACAGCAAACCCTCTACCGTATTCACCAGCACGAGCGGCCTCTATTGCGGCATTAAGTGCTAATAGGTTTGTCTGTTCTGCAATACCGCCGATAACACTCAGCACACTATTAATTTTTTTAGACTGCTCGCTCAGTGAATCAACCTGTTCAGCAGCGACGTTTATTTCATCCATTAATTTTGATACTTCGCTGAGTGAAATATCAACACACTCTTGTGCTTTAGCAACTTCCTGTGTTGCAGCCTGAGTTGATACAGCAACTTGCGTAGTATTTTGTGCAACTTCATGTGATGTGGCAGACATTTCAGTAATGGCGGTCGCAACTAACTCTGTTTCATGATTATGATTGAGTAGCTTGCCCTCAATTAGTCGTGTTTGTTTATTTATATCACTGGATGCTGATTTCACATCATGTGTAACATCAACCACATTCGCAATAATACCGTGTAGCTTACTGACAAAAACATTAAATGCTTCACCTAATTGACCAATTTCATCATTCGTGTCTATCTCTAAGCGCTTAGTTAAGTCACCTTCACCTTTTGCTATGTCGTCAAGGCTTTGCACCATTCTTTGAATTGGCTTAACCATGGTATTCGCCGCAACCAATGCACATGCAATCGTTAAAACAACCCAAAATAAAGCAATTAGCAGTAAGGTAATTACTTTATCATTCATATGCTCTTGCATCGTTACTTCGTATTTAATTAGCTCTGCTTCTATATCATCCATATATGCGCCAGTGCCAACCATCCAATTAGTTCCTGGGATCATGGCAGCATAGCCCATTTTCTCTACTAGGCCTGTCGTATTAGGTTTTTGAAAGTGGTAGTTAAATGCGCCACCACCTTTTTGAGCCTGTTCGAGTAACCCGACTATAATTTTTTTACCATTGGGGTCTGTCATCCCTATTTTATTTTGCCCTTCAATGGCATCACCTAATAACGCATGAAAAACACTAACACCGTTTGTATCGTAGATGAAAAAGTAACCCCCTTGACCAAAGGTTAAGTTTCTAAGCGCATTTTTAGCATCTTGGGCAGAGCCAGTATCTAATTGGTGACGAACAATTTTGCTCGCAATTTCGATTTCTGTATTTAATAAGTTCTGTTTATCTTTGATCAATTTAGTCTTAAATGAATCAAAATTTTGCTGCTGATTTTTAGACTCTAAATAATAAGAACTCAGCATTAAGCTAGTTAAAAGTAACATCAGTGGCAAAATAGCTAATAACAACAATTTGTTTTTTAAGCTTAAATTACTCATTATTTCTCCAAATCTAAGGCAGTAAATTTAAACAGCAACAACATAAAATAACAAAAGATACTTTTTATTTTATGCTCACTGATAAAGGTAAATTAGTTTATTTACATACAACTTAATATTTACGAAGCGTGTAAATATTAAAGGTAAATGTCGAGGTAAGAGCCAAACCAACCTTGGCGATTTTGTCCATATTATAGTTGTAAGGCATACATTTTAATACTTAAAACATTGCGACCTTAGTAGTAAGCAAAATAATGAACCTAACCAATTACTCCCACCAATAAGTAAAACAACGAAAAACAAAGATGAAACTTAGGAACAATCATGTAGTTTTTTTATTTTTATTAACATATAATCACCCTATATTACTAATACGAATTACCTAGCATAAAATCGGAACGCACGTCATTTCTTATCTCTGCTTAATCCCAACCAAAATGAATCATCAATGAAGTACATTCTATATTTTACGCTTTTAATTTCTGCTCATGTATTCGCCAAGCCAATAAACAACAGCACTGCTTTTTATTATTCAGCACCGATGCCTCTTGCTGAAATGACATTTTATTCTCGTGTGGTAGTGCAACCAGAATTAATCACAGAGCATGAGCTTAATTGGCTTACGCAGCGTAACATTGCTGTTTATGCTTATCTTAGTGTGGGTGAGTCATTCGAAAAAAACACGTCATCACTTGTTGTTAATCCCAATTGGAATAGTCATATTTCCGATTTAACTTCTACGTATTGGCATAAACACATAAAAAACAGCGCTAATGATTTAAAAGACCGTGGTTTCACTGGCTTATTCTTAGATACACTAGATAGCTATCAGCTATTAGATACAACAAGCAATAAAGCATACCAACAAGCTGGGCTAATTTCAATTATTGAGGACCTCTCAAGCTCATTTGATAAACATTTAATACTCAATCGTGGGTTTGAACTACTTCCCAAGTTAAAAGGGTTCGCAACTGATTTAGTAGCGGAGGGGTTATATAGCCATTACAATCCTCTTGATAATAGCTACAAACTCACTGCCGAAAGTGATCAAACATGGCTAATTGCACAATTAAATACAGCAAAAAACTTGGGCTTTAATGTACAAGTGATTGATTATGCAAAACCCAAAAATCGCCTTGCTATGGCTCAAAAAATAATAAAAAACGGTTATGCACCTTGGATAACTGACGGACACCTACAAACATGGGGAACGTCAAATATCACACCAATAGCTAGGCGTATTCTAATTCCTTACAATAGTGATATTAAGCCACTTATCTATACTACGGTGCACTTAAAACTTGCAACCATGATTGAGTATTTGGGGTATATCCCTGATTACATTGATGTAGCAAAAAGAGCGCTTCCTCTCATAGATCCAAGTTTACATGCTGGCGTTATTTCGTGGACTACCAGTGATGCTTTTTATACCCCGGCGATAACTAATTGGCTAGAAACAAATTTAGGCGCTGTCCCTTTGTTAGTTATGGGAGAATTACCGCTTTCGACTACACTACTAATCAAACTAGGTGTAGAAGCACTCAATGTATTACCTCCTGCTCCTTATGAATTAAATTACTTTGCCCCATGGTTCAAAGGTGAAGCCGCGACACCACCACCAATAGTAAAACCATATTTACTGAAACTAGCGCCAAATGCCACTGCGCTTATTAATATAAAAGCGGCTGATGGCAGCATTGTTGTACAAAGTGCAAAAACAAAATATGGTGCTGTGGTGGTTGCCCCTTGGCTAATTGATACTTTTCCGATGGAAGGTAGTAAGTGGGTTATCGACCCTCGTACATTGCTGACAAAGGCGATGGAGCTCCCGCCTATCTTAGTCCCCGATACAACAACTGAAAGTGGTAGGCGCATGCTTACTCTACATATTGATGGTGATGGTTTTTCAAGTATTGCAAATTTTACAGGTAGACCTTATTCGGCAGAAGTGATCCGCGATGAAATAATTAAACGCTATAAACTCCCTTTAACATCATCAATTATTCAAGCAGATATTGAAGCTACTGGACTTCACTCAAAAGCGAGTCCTAAATTAGAACGTATTGCGCGCAGTATTTTCGATTTACCCTATGTTGAAATTGCATCTCATACTTATAGCCACCCTTATTTTTGGACCGCACTCTCTGGTCGGAAAAAAATAGATGAGGATGACACCGACTATGGTTTTCATCTTGATGTGCCAGGATACGACACTATAAGTTTAAAAAAAGAAATTACGGGCTCTATAAAATACATTGACGAAAAGCTGGCACCAAAAAATAAAAAAACAGTATTAATGCTGTGGTCTGGTGACGCAACACCTGGGCCAAAAGCACTTGAACTTGCCCGTGACGCGGGTGTATTAAACATTAATGGCGGCAACACCGATGCAAATGCCGATAACCCTAGCCTGTCTCATATATCACCAATTGGGCGACCTGAGCGCGACCTGTTATATCAAATTTATGCTCCTATCTTGAATGAAAATGTATTCACTAATTTATGGCACGGGCCTTATTATGGGTTTAAACGTTTAACCGAAACATTTGAAATAACAGAAAAACCATACAGATTAAAGCCTTACACTATTTATTATCATTTTTATTCGGGGGAAATACCTGCTGGTCTCGATGCCTTAAAACACAATATAGACTATGTTTTAGCAAGGCCAAATACACCTGTACATTTGAGTCATTTTGCAAAAATTGCAAAAGATTTTTATTTCTCTGCATTAGCAAAAAATAATGACGATGAATGGCTATTTAGCTCAAAATATATTCGTACTTTACGAATACCTAGCGATTTTGATATACCAAATATAGCCCAAAGTGAAGGGATATCTGGTGTAACTCAAAAAGGCGACTACGTACATATTATCAATAATATTGCCCGCCTTAGCTTTGATCACAGCCAAAATAATAGTAAGCCTTATTTAGCTTCTGCTAATGTGGTTATCGATAATTGGCAGGTAAATGGCGCAGTAAGCTTTAAAGCTTGGGTACCCGCTTCACTTGATTTAATGAATGGACGTGAATGTCAATTTACATCTCATTTGGGAGAGCACTTTAAAGGTATCACTCACGGTAAATTAACGCATTTCAAAATACCTATGGGTGACTTTTATGGCTACCTTAACTGTGCTGGGACTGCCCCATAATGAATTCTAAAAAACGCCCTCAGTTAGTATCTATAAAAACAATATTAACGATATTAGCCGTAAGTTGCTTTGCACTTTATGCGTTATTTCCGCATACCCTATTTTTTGAAGATGATACGCTTTCACAAGATTATACTTTTGAAACATCGTACCTAAATGCAGCGCTTAATACTGACCCTGACAATGAAAAACTACGCGCTAAGCTAATTGAGCTACACATAGAGCTAAGCGAATACGCACAAGCGAAAATTGAGCTTGCAAAGTTACCTAAAAGTGAGCGCAAAGCGACACTTGAAATCAAACTACTTTACTCATTATGGTTAGCAAGTGGTGCAAATATAGATGATAGATTTGAAGAATTATCTTTAAAAATAAAGGCCCATAAAAATTGGAATGAACAAGTGCTGAGCATAGCTAAAGCTCTGAGCTTAAATGTAAGTGTTGCACAGTACTACCAGCTAAAAAACAAGCCATTACTCGCCGCTGATTACTGGTTAAGTGCAGGCGAACCAGTTAAAGCATTAGTCATTTATAAAGCAGGTATACACGCAAATATAGCTGAAAAAGCAATTGAAACAGCGCTTGGCGCAAATGATCCTGTGCAAGCCTATATTTGGTGGAAAAAGTATGGCGACCAAGCTAACACTGAACGTACTCTTTATTTAGCTGACTTAGCCGGCAATACAGAAGATGCTGCAGATGCGGTAGAAGCTCTACTAAAAGCTACCCCTAATAATACACACTATTTAACTAAGGCAATGTATTTACGCTTAGCCAATGGTAATGCAAAAGGTGCCGAACAATTACTCGAAAAATTGCTAATAAAAAGTCCAAATAACAAAGAACTCCATTTACTAAATTGGAAAGTAAAACGTTGGCAAAATAAACCCAGCGAAGCACTTAATGAATTTAAGTGGTTAATGGCAAATCATGCAGTAACACCAGCCATGCTCAGTGATAGCATAAACGATGCAACCTCTCTTTATTTGTATCAAGATGCAAATGATATTTACGAATACAAAGCGCAAAATAGGCAGTTAAAAGGCAATGGTTTTGCTAAATGGATGCAAACCAATGAGTTCATCGGCAATGCAAAAAAAGAGCTAAATCATATTGAACGATTTGAACAAATTAGTGGTAAAAGTGTGTTATCACAATACTGGAAAGCTAAAGTACTGCACGATACTGGTAACTTAAAAGGCTTAAGGTCACTATGGCCAACATACCAAGGTCCAAAAAATGAAGAAGATCTATTATGGCTTGCCCGATCATTTTGGCTTATCGATGATTTTTCAACCGCACTTACCATTTTAAAGCAAAAACAACAAAGTACAGACACTGAATTTTGGACTGCACGCGTTGATATGGCATTACGAGTTCAAAATAAAAAAGAAGAGCTTTATGCGTTCGAACAATTAATGACCATTAGTGAGCTCAGTGTAGGTGATATGTTACACTATCAACAACTGCGCTTTGAGAACAATCCTCAAGGCCTTCTCGATTACCTATGGCAGCAACCATCACTTACAATTAGACAATTAATCCAAGTTGCATTATTGAGTTCACACGTTGATGATGAAGAATCGATAAAACGTATCTACCAAGAACTCGAAAAGCAGCGCTATAATAAAGCACTTTATCCTGCTTGGTTAATACTCTCAAACTGGTATCAAAACAAAAGCGATTTAAATTCAGCCTATACCACTTTAAACCGCGCAGCAAAACTAAGCGAGTACAATCCAGACGTGGTACTTGCACAAGGTTGGTTAGCACTGCAAATGCACGATACAGTAATGATAAAACGTATTATAGATAATCATTCAGAAGATGAGACTACTCACGGCTGGACGCAACTGTTAGCTAGCTTATCGATTCATGAAAAATCATATAATAGCGCTTACTTTTACTTACGAAAGTTAGCACTGGCTGATCCAAACGACTTAACAACCCTGGTTAACTTAGCTGATGTAATGAAACAGCTTGGTTATTACGCAAATGCCACCGAACTTAATCATTATTTATTACAACATTTACCTAAAGATAAATACGCCTACCGAGGCTTAATGTACCGCTGGGCAGGTGCGATGGCTATTCCACATTTAATGCAACTTAATTCAATGGATGAACTAGCACCCGAGACAATTGGCGAGCCTCAAACAAACTGGTGGTTAGCACGACGAGCAGCACAAAAGTTAGCTCCTTGGCAAAAACTACAACTTTACATGACTAATGGCGAGTTTAATAAAATTAAACAGCTCATAACGCAAAATGCACTAACCGAGGAAGATAAGTTAAATGCACTTCTCTACCTCAGGCAACCCTACGCAACAATGCAGCGTTGGTACGAAGAACTAACAACTGAGCCGAGCGAATCACAATTAAGTTTGGTTCGTAATGCCCGAGGCTCATACTTTAGAGCACTTGAAATTAATTTATCGCCTGAGGCCGGATTAAACAGTAGCCAATACGATGTAAATGTTTATTTTCCTTATGCCAATGGCCAGTGGAAACTAAGCCTAAGTAATCAGAAAAACTTTAATAATAATGGATTACTGTTTGCTGTAGAAAATAAAATGACATGGGGTCGCTGGTATTTCCATGCAAAAATTGATTCCCACCAAGGTCGTTTAGCAAATCGTCAGGGTATTAGCTTAGATTCTCGCTATCAATGGGATTCTCGTACACAAGTTGGTTTAAAGCTTGAACACAATGTTGAAAATCGCCAGTCAGAGGCCTTACTTAGTTTTGCGCAACTTAACAAAGCTACGGCCTATGTAAACTATAATATTGATGGTCGACAAAACGTGCAATTATCGGCCGCTATAATGTCTTTTTTACGACGAGATAGTGGAAGTTCACTCATCAACGGGCAAGAGTATAACGCCCGATACCAATACCGTATTTTAAAAGATAGGCCAATTTGGACTGCTTATTTTAGCGCGCAATGGCAAGATTTTGAACAAGTGAACACGCTTATAAATACAGGTAACGATGCCGCATTAAATATAGAACTTCAGCCATTTAGACGCTTTGCGCTCGGTACCTCATTTTCCTCAACCAGCTCACTAGAACCGCCCTATTTAGGTACTAGCCCATCATGGCTATTTGATATAAGCACCGGTTACCAGACTATCAACGATGATATTGATGTGTCTGTTTCAAGTGGCGCTGGTTGGTCTATTTTAGGTGATGATTTATTTAAATTACAGCTGGGTTACCAAAGTAGTAATAAGGTTGGTAATTCAGATACACAGTTACAATTAGGATATTACGTACATTTTTAATGTTAGGAGAAAATATGTTTCGCTTAGTTATACCATGTCTAGTTTTATTACTATCAGCCTGTACAACGAGTAGAGTTGCTGATGATGTAGAAATAAACCCATCAACAACAGTTGCCTTATTACCGCTAGTAAATCATGCTCAAACACCTCTCGCTGGTGAGCGTGCTGAAGACATTTTAACAAGTATTTGGCAACAAAATAAATTACCAACGCTTCTTCGCGCACCCAGAAATAGCAATAAGGAGCTACCACCACTTGACGATCAATATCGTTTAGATAACGCCATGCAATGGCTAAGCACTCAACAAGCGGATTATCTACTCACCGGTAGCATTGAAGAGTGGCGCTACAAAGCTGGTCTTGATGGCGAACCCGTTGTTGCTCTTACTTTATCGTTAACTGCGAACGGCCAAACCACGCCGATATGGACAGGAACAATTGCAAAAAGTGGTTGGGGACGCGATAGCATTGCAGCAACGGCACAAGATGTAATTGCCGACTTAATTTCTTATATAGAGGTTAGTGAGTGAAAACACATTTCTTTCGCCCAAGAGAAGTCCCTGAGCTACAGACATGGGCTGAGGTAATTATATTTACCACATTGGCTTTAGGCCTGCCTGTTCTGTTTAATGCCGAGGATCCTTTTTGGACGCAAGGAGGGTTTTCTTGGCCTGTATTAGGGCCTTTACTGGTTGCTTTGCGTTATGGGTTCTCTAAAGGTTTTATCAGCATTTTAACTTTACTCGTAGGCCAATTACTGTTGTTGCAAAGCGATATTTTGGCACCTCAAAGCGAATTCAATATCAACGCCATGATTGGCTATACTATTGTAATTATGATCGCGGGTGAATTTAGGGATGTTTGGGAGCGTACTAATCAACAACAGACTATTCAACTAGAGTATGTGTCTGATCGGCTTGAAAAATTCACTCGTCAATATCATTTAATTAGCTCTTCACACGATCGAATAGAACAAATGTTAGCTGGGCATACATTGAGTTTAAGGGAGTCATTGCAAGCTGTAAGAGCATCTATAGGCCAACTTAAAGAAAGACGTTTAGATAGTGCAGCGCAAGTGATTATCAATTTATTTGTAGAGTATGGAGCATTAGAAAAAGCCGGGCTATATAAAGTGGAAAACAATAATATAGTGGAGCCCCTCTTGCTGTTATTGGTAAAATGACTTCGCCAATAACATCTGACCCACTAATCCTTGCTATGTTTGAAGAAAAAGAACTGGTGTCGGTTAAAAGCTCTAAAGTTTATTTAGGCAGCAGTAAATACCATATCGCAATTCCACTTATTGATGTAAACGATACCATTTATGGCGCTATTTTAGTCGAAAAAGTACAGTTTTTTGCGCTCAAAGAAAACACGCTTACTTTACTTGCCGTAATGGCCGGACACGTTGGAGACTTACTTCGACATGAAATAACCAACCCGATAATGACTAGCGAAGAATCTCCGTACTTTGTTCGCCAAGTAAAACGAGCTAACAAAGAAGCTAAACGTTACAAAATTCCTGCACATTTATTAAAAGTTAAAACATTAAATATTACCAACGAATCCCGTCGACTTATGGAGTATTTAACGGAAGCCCGTCGAGGCTTAGATATTTACTTATATGATGATGAGAAGCAAACTCTGTTAATACTTATGCCACTTACTGATGAATTAGAAAAAGACGGTTTTATAACGCGTATAAATGGGTGGAGTAAAGAACGTACAGGTAAAAATTTAGCTGAATTAGATATCGTTATTGAACAACAAATTGCTTTGCCAATTAGTAAAGATGCGATTAAGCCACTGGTAACACTTCATGATTAGAATTGTCATTGCTGTAATAGTGGGATTTATATATGAATATTTTGCTTTAATAGAAACACTTGATACACCCAATTGGCTTATCGCTATTTTATTACATGCTATAGCAAGTATGCTTTTTACTTTTGTAAGCTATATTGTCATCCCAGCTAAATACAAAAGTACATTATTTGGTGCCCTATTACTGTTATTTTCACTACTGTTTACGCTTCCTCTATTTGGTATTTTAGGCGTTATGTTCGCACTCACGTTTGCTTTGTGTAAACCGCTTAAAAATAATGATATTGAAATACAAGAACACAAAATCCCAGGTCTCCCTTTTGAAGTTCGTAGTATTTCAGCTAATCCAACCTATTCGATGGGTGGATTGAAAGCGATCCTCAAGTATGCAAGTGAGCCAAACAAACGTCTTAGTGCAGTAATGGCTGCACGTCACATGAGTGATACGCAGGCAATTCCTATTTTAAAACTCGCCCTTAAAGACTTAGAAGATGATATTCGTCTGCTTGCTTACTCCACTCTCGATGCTAAAGAAACTAAGTTAAACGAAAAAATAGGCCTATATCAGCAAGAGATATTGTTAACGACTCAGCAACCAAAACTGAGTAACTTGCAACAACAATTAGCTGAAATATATTGGGAACTTAGTTACTTAGGATTGGCACAAGGTGCATTGCGAGAATACGTGTTAAAAAAGCAGAAACACTTTCCTTGCAAAGCATCGAATATGTGAAAAAGCCTGCAACCTTTGTATTTTTGGGCCGGCTTTGTTTAGCTCTTGGTAAATATGAACTTGCACTTAGTCATTTAGCACAAGCCACAGACCTTGGTATGGCACGTCGTCATGTTTTGCCCTATAAAGCTGAAGTTGCTTTTTGTATGAATAAATTCGATGACTGTAAACGTTATTTAAAAGAACTACCAGAGCAACCAAAGGGTAGCGAGTTACGCCATTTACAGGAGTATTGGAATGCCTAAACCAAACGCTGATGTATTACTGCTTTTAGAAGGCACTTACCCCTATGTCCGAGGCGGCGTATCGAGCTGGGTCCATCAAATTATTGAAGGCTTACCACACTATAACTTTGAGCTGGTTTTTTTGGGCGGTGCACCTGAGCATTATGGTGAAATTCAATATACATTACCTAAAAATGTAACCAAATTACATGTTCATTATTTAGTTGAAAACAACGCCTCTGAAATAAAAGCAAAACATGGCGTAAAGTATAAAAAAGAGTTGTTCGAATTTTGGCAACAACTGCAAAACTATTTCCGTGACTCTAAAGAACCGATCCTAGCGAGTTACTAAAGTTTGCTTTTAAAAAGCTTGCCCAAAAAGACGGCATAAACGAAGCCGACTTTTTGTATAGTGAATCCTCATGGCAAGTTCTCGCAAAATATTATTTAACCTACTGTGATGAATCATCATTTATCGATTTCTTTTGGTCGTATCGTAACTTATACAAACCGCTGTTTAAAATAGCAGAGATAGCTCGCGAATTACCTAATGTTAAACTTATACATTCAATATCAACAGGCTATGCGGGATTCCTAGGTTCTGGTGCTAGCGCAATTAGCAACACTGCGTATTTACTAACCGAACATGGTATTTATACCAAAGAGCGTAAAATAGACCTTATTCAAGCCAGCTGGATCAAAGAGTCAGAGCAAGTATTAGGTAAAAATTTAAATACCGAAATGGGCTTTATTCGCAGAATGTGGATTAGTTTCTTTGAGCAGATCGGCAGAACATCTTATCAAGAAGCCGATAAAATAATTTCTTTGTACGATGGTAATAGACAACGACAAATAAAAGATGGCGCCGCACCAGAAAAAACACGCGTAGTGCCAAATGGTATTAAAACATCGCGTTTTATTGAAGCACTTGCACAGCGTCCAAAAACGATTCCACTCACGGTAGGCTTAATTGGTCGTGTAGTGCCTATAAAAGATATTAAAACTTTTATCCGTGCAATCAAAGAGGTTCAGTCTAGTATACCTACAATTGAAGGCTGGATTATTGGCCCATACGAAGAAGACCCTCAATATTATAAAGAATGTCAATTACTTGTCAGCAGTTTAGATTTAGAAAATAACGTTACGTTTTTAGGTATGCAAAATATAGCTGAAATACTGCCTAAATTAGGTATCGTTGCACTAACCTCTATTTCTGAAGCACAACCTTTAGTACTACTAGAAGCGATGGCAGCTGGCGTTCCAGTCCTTGCAAGTGATGTTGGTTCGTGCCGGGAGATTATTGAAGGCGCAACTGACGAAGACAAAGCACTTGGCAAAGCCGGAGAAGTGGTATCAATAGCCTCTCCTAGCGAAACAGCAAAGCAAATATCAAATATCTTAAATAACGACGAAAAGTGGCATGAGTATCAATCGAGTGGTCTTAAGCGCGTAAAAACGTTTTATGACGAAAGCCATATGTTTGCGCAATACGACACACTTTATAAGGATGCAATGTCATGGCCGGAATAGGTTTTGAGATACGAAAAATTCTCAAAAAAAACACCCTACTTTCAGTATTTGAAGCTTATAGTTACGCTGGATTAATTGGTTCTGGCCCGTGGCTACTGTCAATTATTGCGCTTATGCTGATTGGCATTTTAAGTTTAGGTATTGTGCTACCGAAAGTGTTGATCATTCAGTTCTTAACGCTTGTAACCTATATGATGGCCGCATCGCTTATTTTAACGGGTGGCCTGCAATTGATGCTAACCCGTTTTATTGCCGATTTATTTTTTACAAAAGATGATGGATTAGTGCTACCAAACCTACTTGGCGCACAACTAATTACTACAATTGGTGCCCTATTGGTCGGTCTTGCTGTTTGGCCATTTTTACCTTTACCTATTATGACTAAAGTGATTATTTTAGGTGCCTTTATTAGCTTATGTAATCAATGGCTTGGCGCAATATTTTTATCAGGTATGAAAGAATACAGGCTTATTTTAGTCACGATGCTGAGCGGCTATGCTTTCATGGTATTACTGGCATACTTGCTTAGGGACTGGCAGTTAGACGGGTTGTTTTTTGCCTTTTTTGCTGGTGAAGCCTTATTATTTTTCAGTTTTCTATTTATGATTATTCGCCGCTACCCAGGTGAAAAACTTATAAGCTTTGACTTTTTAAGCAATAAAAAAGTGTATTACAGCCTATTTTTATGCGGCCTGTTTTATAACATCGCTGTATGGGCCGATAAAATCATTTTTTGGTATTCACCAAGTACATCAATCCAAATTATTGGAACCCTCAGAGCCAGCCCTATTTATGATTTACCTATATTTTTAGCCTACCTATCTATTATCCCAGGTATGGCCGTATTTTTAGTAAGGATGGAAACTGACTTTGTTGAAGAATATGACCGTTTTTACTCTGCAATTCGCGACGGCTCAACGTTACAAGAAATTTATCATTTGAAAGATAATATGATCCGCACTGCGCGCAGTGGTCTTTACGACATATTTAAAATTCAAGGAATTACTGTCGCTTGCTTATTATTATGGGGAGAGCAAATACTAACTTTTATTGGTATTGATCCAAACTATAAAACCCTCTTATTTATTGATGTAGTTGGTGTAGGCGTACAAGTTATATTTTTATCTATTTTAAACATTTTATTTTATTTAGATAAACGTATTACGGTAATGATACTGGCGGGTCTGTTTTTATTCACTAATATTGTTTTAACTTACTTATCAATTGCATTTGGGCCACAATTTTACGGTTATGGTTTTGCTTTAGCGACCATAATTAGCTCCGTTATTGGTTTATTTTGGTTGTCTAGACAATTTGAAAACTTAGAATACGAAACTTTCATGCTGCAGTAATATATTATATACTTAATAAGAGCGAGGATAGACTAAATCAGCACAAGCACTTATAGCTTAAACATAATAATGAAAAGGAAGTATTTAAATGGAAAAAGGAATTACAACACGTTTTAATATCTTAGCCACAATAGCCTTATGGGCTATAAGCTTTGTCTTTGCATTAACTAATTATGAAGTAGGAAGTACACACGAGTCAAATGCCCTTATAGATATGTATATTGACTCTTTGATTGTAAAAACGATATTACTTTTAGCAACATGGATCGCTAGTGCGTTAGTTTTATCAAAGTTATTTAACGAAATTTGGAATCGTTTATTTTCAGATATTTTTAATGTTCGCCAAATTAACTTTAGCGAATCGTACGCATTTAGCATCTTAATGACATGGGCGTTGTTATCTTAATTCTATTAGCTTTTGATAAGCTTGTCTCAAAAAGTGTTGGTAATATGAGTTTTACCAGCACTTTTTAAATATGCTAGGTGGTAATTGCGCTAATATATTTATTAATATAACTATTTACTCACCCAACGCGCTTTAAAGCCACGCGTATCAACATGTATAAATGCGCCTCTGTGCGACTTAGGCCCATAAATACCTAAACCACCTAGTAAACCTTTAAATGATTCACGTCTAGCTAACGACTCCACTATATCGGCCATAGCTTTAGCGTCACCCATTGAATGCTTACCGTCATTATTTATATCATCCATACGGTAGTTGCCATCGTTATCTATAAAAATATCGGCTGCATCACCAAATACATGTCGACTAAGTTTTACATTGCCGATTGATTTGTTGTAGTACGGAGTTCTATAACCGCTCATAACCACCATATTACTAACCGGTATCCCTTCTAAAATCAGTTCTTTGCGTATTTTTTCTAGTTTAAGTAACAACTTATTTTGTAAAAATAAATACTTTGGGTGCTTACTTCGCTGCTTACTAACAAATTCTTTTAGTGCAAAGTGAGGTGATATTTTTACGTTTTCATTTTCAGGCGTTACCTTAACAAAGCCATCGGGCACTATGTAGTGTGAAACGTCTTTAATCTGTGAAGGTTTAGGATAGTGCCCAATGTGGTAATACTTGAGCTTTCCTCCTTCAACATTGTCTGCCGGTACTTTTACAAATACGTTGATTTTCATACGCTGTTTTTTATCGGGCGACTCAATAATTACCGTTGTTAAACCAGGCTCTTTGGGTGCTTGCCATTGCCAACGGTTGGTATCTGTAAGCTTAGATTTCCCTTGAGTGTTAATTAGTGTGTAAGCATTTTTTGATTGCGCAAAAAGCACTTCAAACTCAACTTGCTCTTTGGGCATTACAAATACTGAAAACACCGAATATGGCATAACTATATCGTTAATTTTTAGGCTAAATTCTGCATCTTCAAAATTGGCTTTGTTTTTTATCTCAACTACCTGATGCGCAGGCTTTGTAGGCGCTGCAGCAAATACACTATTGCTAAATATAATTGTGAATATGGCGATAGAAATATAATGAATAAATTGCATAAACCCTCTCATTATTTATTTTTTAACAAAGCAGCAATTACCGACTGCTTACTATTGTTTAAAAGTGCTTTTTTATCACGTTGATATATGTCATCTCTAAAGTTAACCAGTTTGTTTTCATCAACCCATGCAGTCCAATAGACTAAATGAATAGGAAGAGGCTCATCTAAATGAAACGTTTGAGTATTATTTTGGTCACGAGCGCTATCGATATGACTGAGTGTTTGCGCTTCTCCTTCGTGCTTAATAATCTCACGCGCTAACGAAAAAGGCTTTTCTATTCTTATACAACCATGCGATAAGGCTCGGTTTGCTTGGCTAAAACGGTGCTTTGCTGGTGTATCGTGAACATAAATTGCTTCGGGATTGGGGAATAAATACTTAACCTCCCCTAGAGGGTTTTGGCTCCCTGCTCGTTTTACTAAAAAGTGATCAAATTGGTACGGCTTAATAGAATCCCAATCAATATTGTTAGGATTAACAGTTTGTGAATCTAGGTAACTGTTTTTTCTAATTTCAATATTATTTTTTACAAGGTAGTCAGGATCTTCGGCTACCTTTGGTGCAATTTCTTTAGTGGCAATTGAGGTGGGTATACGCCATTCAGGATTAACTACAAACTTTTCTATTTCGTCGCTAAATGCAGGTGTTTCCCAACTTGGTTTACCTACAATTACGTTGTTTTTTAATTTTACATCGCCCGCTTTTACAAATCGTAAGCTGTATTCTGGAATATTTACATACACATATTGCTCATCACTTGCGCCTGCAAAGTTAGTTATTCTATAAAAGTTAAGTTTTAATTTATCGAGTTTTTGCTGTGCAGGCACATTAAGCGATGCAAATGTACGCTTACCCACTCGGCCATCAACTTTTAAACCATGGCGACTTTGAAATTGCTTAACAGCTTGCTCTAAATCTTTATCAAACGTGCATATAGCTTCGTCGCACACATTAGTTTTTAAGTCACGCTCTTGATATAAACGCTGTGCAAGTAAGCTCACCTGATTATTATTACTGCCTAGTTCAAGCAATTCGTCGTTATATAAGTGTGTAAAACCACCTTTGTTAACTATTTCTTGATACCAATTAATTGCTTTTTCTGTACGTTCAATTAACTTCGCTGAATATTGGTCAAAGTAGTAGGTGTCATCAGCTTGCATGTACTTTTGTGAGTTGTAAGTAGTTAGTGAAGAGTTAGCGAGTACCACACTTTCAAGCTCATTAGCAGCGAGTGTTGGTGCTGAGCATAAGCCGCCCATGCCAATAAACAATGCTGTTTTTAAAGTAATACCCTTTGCTTTAGTAAGCGCTTGATTTGAAAATGACCCCTTCACTGTGTACCTCCTCGCTAAATATCGTTGATAAATGCTTATGTACTTATCACTAAGTAGTGCTTTGAAGGTGCAACGGTAATGCCAAATTAAACTTTTAAATTAAACAATTGAAATTTAATGACTTTTTAAAATAACTTATTCTAAACGTTAATAAATAAAATTAGAGAATATGTAATTAATATGCCCAAGTGTGTAAAGTTGCTATGGCAATTAATCGTTTAAAAAGCTAAAAAACCACGTTCATAACGACTCAAGTACTTCGTTTTTCGTGGTAATGAAAGGGACTCCCTCCACGCAGTTTGAGTATCTTCATCTTCTTTACACAGCGTAATTAAATCGGGATGCACATACGATTTACGTGCTATAGCTGGAGTATTACCGAGTTGCTGGGAGACACTATCAAGCATGTTTTTTAAAGTAAGCGCCCCTTTAGCTTTAGCTAATTGTTTGAATGCAATAACGCTTGCTCGCCAAGTTCTAAAGTGCTTTGCACTAAACTCCTCGCCCATTATTTGCTGAATGTATTGATTTATTTCACTTGATGTAACATTTGTGCGCTCACCTTCATTTATATACTGAAATAAATGCTGCCCGGGTAAATCTTGTAAGTCTTTTATTACATGGCTAAGCACCCTATCGGTTATGTTTACTTCACGTTCCTTGCCTGATTTAGCACGGTACTTTAGCTGAATATTTTTACCCGTGAGTTTTGCATGGCGTGTGCGTAGTGTTGTAGCGCCAAAACTTTTATTTTGCTTTACGTTACGCTCGTTACCTACCCTCAACGCACCTAAATCCATAAGTCTTACAACTGCCGCTAAAGTACGTTCAATATTAAGCTCATCGCCTTGTAAGTCTGTTTCTAAACGCGCTCTTAACAAAGGGAGTTTATTACCAAATACTCCACATGCTTGGTATTTTTTTGCTTCTTGCTGTGCCCTAAATTCAGGATGGTAGCGGTATTGCTTTCGCCCCTTACTATCAAATCCTATCGCTAAAATATGCCCGTTTTCTTCTGAGCAAAACCAGGCGTTTTTATAGGCAGGCGGAAACGCCAATCCATTCAAACGATCAATCACATTTTGCTCTTTTATTTGCTTACCGATTGGATCAAAGTAAAGCCAACTTTTATGTTTAAGTTTACGAGTGATCCCTGGTAAATTATCGTCTACATAAATTAGCTTCACTAACCCTCCAGTTATATTTAAGCATGTGTCGAAATATAAAATGTATCACTTTAAAATAACCTTAAACTGAACAAGATTATTGATATATAATAAAAAACCAACAACAATTATAAATACTTAATATATATTAATAATTCTATTTAGGTTTTCGTAAAGTAGGTCTAACTTACGCGCCAGCAACAAGTCTATTACGATTAAACTCAATGCACCTAGCGCTAAAAATAGCTACTTGAGGTAGATTTATTATCCTAAGTTCAGATTAATTACACTTTGTCCCCTGCAATTGGGGTGCTGTTTAAATGGAGAATTCAATGGCTTTTGATTATGGATCGATTGATCTTGGACTAAAAACCCCTTCAAACTGGAAGGTAAAGTAACAGCATTAAGAGGACTCATTGAGTCTATAGCTGGTATTAGTTTACTTGTTATTGCTGCAGGCTCTGTGAAAGAAGATACAACCGCAGGTTGGATTTTAATGGTGTTTGGCATGCTTATTTTAGCATTCGGCATTCGCTCACTATCGGCAGGTATTTATGCAACACTTAAATACTTTGTAGGTAGAAACCACCCAACTTCACTTGCTTATAATTACAGCAAATCGCAAGCATCAACCGCTCAAGAAGAACAAAAAGAAGTAGCCTATACAGCGCAATCACTTGAAGAAATGCTGGTTGGTCGTAAAAACAGTACATTTAAAGAGCCTAATGGTTTTTATCACGCTTACTTCACAGCTTAATCCCTAAGTTATTGTTTCTACCATATCCTATTCGTAATGTTGCCCAGCGATTATTTGGCTCATGGGTAAGCACCTTTGTCGCTCTTATTGCTTATGGCCTTGTTGCATTTGTGTCTTTGTCGGGCTTTACCGGTGAAGCTGGGGAATTAGCATTTCCGGTTTATAGTGCAATATTAATGTTTTACGTGCTTTTTTCGTGGCGTTCTACAGGTAAACCTATCTCTCGAAATGCAGAAAAGAATATTGAATCACTTGGAACTGGTGCGCTTGCAAAAATTATTTCGTTATCTTTTATTTTACCCATCGCTATTGGTCTTTCTATGTCATGGTTGATGAAAGAGCAACGTATTAGTAAACAAGAAATAGATAGCTGGCTTGAGCAACTGCCTAGTCTTCATGCTGGAATGTACTTAATTGCAATTATTATATTAGCGACTCTAAGCTGTGCGCTTGCTTTTATCATGATCAAAGCGCGTTTAAATTCAGTTACCCCTTCAGCTGAAGTATCTGAACTACGTGAAAACTGGCAAGAGTCTGTTCATCCAGACGAGATTTTCATAAACCTCGATAACCTAGTAATGGCTAATCGTCGCTATAAAGAAGTACCTAACAGAGTTTACAGAGAATTAGACCCTAAGCTTCAAGAACAAATAGAAGGTAAAGGCGGTTTTAAAGGTGAAATGATCCAAGAGATTCAGCCTAAACTGCACTCAATGGACTTAGGTAAAAACTTTACACTCGCGAGATTACTTGCTTTGGTGAGCGGTAACTTACTTTATATTGTAGCGTTAGCATTTACTGTGTTTTTAGCGTATTCGTTTATTAATATTTACCATTACATTGATGCGGCAAATATCAATAGCTTTAAACAAGCATTTAATAACCAACATGTTATTCAATTTAGTGAACTATTAATGACAAGCTTTCACTTATTGCTAATAGGTATACTTATTAAAGCATTTGCACAATTGCTAACAAACACGGCTCATCTGTTTTTTGCCGAAATGCAATTTGAATCACTGCTTGTGTACTTTAAATGCGAAGGTACCTTTACTGAGTCTAAAATATCAACAGGTACTGGTATTCACGATAGCACCCGCTCAGAAAATACTTTAGTACGCAGTAGCATAACGCCTTGGATTATTGTTTCTCGTGTTATTTCTACTACGTTTGCTGCAACAGGTATGAAAAACCTTGAGCATCCTCGCCATATTATGGAAATGCATAAAGACGAAGGACAATTACAAGCAATCAAAAAAGACGTTATTGCGTTCTTAAAAGACCGCGAATCTATCGCCTCAATCACCAGTGAGCGCGATTTAGGTAATGCGTCACAAATACATCAACTAAACCAACAAACGCGCGCTATACCTACTCAGCAAGCGATAGCGAAAGATGATGAAGAAGCTGCCGGGTATTTAAGACAAGAAAAAAACTTATCTCCCGAGCCCAAGAGTTAATTAACCTGAAACCTAGATAATTTTTATTAATGCCACCTTGGTAACTTAGGTGGCATTTTTTTACCCTCTATTCAATACTTTTTAACTTTATTACCTCTTTTGCACTCAACAACATGATTAATATTGGATTAGTTCACAAAGCCCTTGCTTTATGTGCCAAAACACAAATAATGAAAGGATTAATTACAGGGTAAGAATGAGGACAATGAGCTATATACTAACCACCCAATGTGCTGATGATGTAGGCTTAATAGCTAAAATCACAGGGCTTTGCCATAAAAATAATTTAAACATTACGCGTAACAACGAATTTGTAGATAAAGACGCGCAGCGATTTTTTATGCGTACAGAGCTTACAGGCGAGCCACAAAGCGACTTTTTAGATCAACTACGCGCATTGTTGCCAGATGGGGCTAAACTTGCGCTACATTGCGGCGCAAAAACTAAAGTAGTTTTATTGGCAACTAAAGAAGCTCATTGTTTAGGTGGTATGCTGTTAAAGCAATTTGAACAAACTCTTAATATTGAAGTACTCGCTGTAATTGCTAACTATGCTGATTTAGAGCCGCTAGCTAAAGGGTTTGGTGTGCCATTTCATGTTGTATCGCACGAAGGGTTAACCCGTAGCGAGCATGATGAAAAGGTAGGCGATTTAATTGCCAGCTACAACCCTGACATTATTGGCCTTGCCAAATACATGCGTATTTTAAGTCCTGAATTTGTGGGTCGATTTGAAGGTAAAATAATTAATATTCATCACTCATTTTTGCCAGCATTTATAGGTGCTAAACCTTATCATCAAGCATTTGAGCGTGGCGTAAAAATTATTGGTGCTACCGCTCACTTTGTTAATAATGAGCTTGATGAAGGTCCTATTATTTTGCAAGATGTAACCAGCGTTACACATGCGAATACCGCTGAAATGATGGCTAAAATGGGCAAAGATGTTGAAAAGACTGTGTTTTGTAAAGCACTTCAACTTGCCTCAGAACATAAGCTATTTATTAATGGTAATAAAACCGTGGTGTTTTCTTAGCATTATTCCAACTGCTTAATTATTCTACATATAAAAAATGCCAGCATTGTTGCTGGCATTTTTTTGCTCATAAATAAGCTAATAACTTTTTAAATGTAAATTATGCCTGCTCTATTGGTTCGAGCTTTAATTTAGCGGCAATTAAAACGGCTTGGGTACGATTGTACACACCAAGTTTTCTAAATATGGCTGTAATGTGTGCTTTTACTGTCGCTTCTGATATGTGTAGTTCATAAGCAATTTGCTTATTAAGTAAACCTTCGTGCAGATATTGCAGCACTCGGTATTGTTGAGGCGTTAATGAGGCAACTTGCGCTGCTATTTCTCTATCTTCACCTTCAATTTCAGCTACTTTGTTTTTTAACTCTTTTGGTAGCCATGTATCACCTTCAAGTATTTGGTTAATTGCACTGGCAATATCATCAGACGATGACGATTTAGGAATAAAACCCATAGCGCCGTAACCCATTACTTTTGAAACGATATTCACGTCTTCACTACCCGAAACAACGGCTATAGGTAAGCTTGGGTATTCTTCTCGAATACGAATAAGGCCATATAAATCACCATTACCTGGCATGTGAAGGTCTAGCAGTAATATATCAAGATCCTCTTGCTCGCTTAACACTTGCAATGTGCTGTCAAAATCGGATGATTCAAAAACGGCTAAACCTTCAAATTTTGCGCTCAGTGCGCCTTTTAGTGCTTCACGAAATAACGGATGGTCGTCCGCTATTAAAAACTGACTCATGGTTCACTCCTAATAAATTCGGCTGCCAGTTAGGTTTAAAACCCTTACTGACAGCCGATATACTACGTTTAGAATCAACTTGTAATCAAGTTTTTAACGCACATTTAACGATTTAATCTGTTCTCGATTAGTTCATCGACAACTGAAGGATCCGCAAGCGTTGACGTATCACCGAGTTGTTGGTGCTCATTTGCAGCGATTTTACGTAAAATACGACGCATAATCTTACCTGATCGTGTTTTTGGCAATCCAGGTGACCACTGAATCATATCTGGAGATGCTATTGGGCTTAGCTCTTTACGAACCCAGTTACGTACCTCTTTGGTTAACTCATCGCTTACCGCTACACCTTCGTTAGGCGTAATATATACATAAATACCTTGGCCTTTAATATCATGCGGGTAACCCACTACAGCTGCTTCAGCTACAGCTTCATGCGATACAAGTGCACTTTCAATTTCGGCAGTCCCTAAGCGATGACCCGATACGTTTAATACATCGTCCACACGACCTGTGATCCAGTAATAACCATCCTCATCACGACGACAACCATCGCCTGTAAAGTACACTCCTGGGTAGGCGCTAAAATAAGTTTGTTCAAAACGTTCATGGTCGCCATAAACAGTTCGCGCTTGCGATGGCCAGCTATCTAAAATAACTAAATTACCATCTACAGCACCTTCGAGTGTACTACCTTCGGCATCAAATAATGCAGGCGCAATACCAAAAAATGGATGTGTTGCAGAACCTGGTTTTGTATCAGTAGCGCCTGGAAGTGGTGTGATCATTATGCCACCGGTTTCTGTTTGCCACCATGTATCAACAATCGGGCAATTAGATTTACCAATACTCTCGTAATACCATGTCCACGCTTCTGGATTAATTGGCTCACCTACTGAACCTAAAATACGTAAACTATCGCGATTTGACGAAGCTGTTGGCTCATCACCTTTGGCCATTAGTGCTCTAATTGCTGTAGGAGCGGTATATAAAATAGTCACACCGTGTTTATCAACTACTTCGCCCATACGCCCAGCTGTTGGATAGGTAGGTACACCTTCAAATACAACTTGAGTACAACCGTTTACTAATGGCCCGTACGCTATGTAACTGTGGCCTGTGATCCAACCTACATCGGCACTACACCAATACACATCATCTTCTTTTAAATCAAATACGTATTCATGTGTCATTGATGAGTAAACTAAGTAACCACCGGTGGTATGCACAACACCTTTAGGCTGACCAGTAGAACCTGATGTATACAATATAAACAAAGGATCTTCAGCATTCATTGGTTCTGGCTCACACTGTGCTGGTAAGTCAGCAACTAGCTCGTGCCACCATATATCGTGCTTATTCCAATCAACTTCACCACCGGTTAATTGGTGCACAATAACATGTTCAATTGTGGTTACAGAATCTTGCGCTACCGCTTCATCAACGTTTGCTTTTAATGGTACGCAATTACCTGCACGTCGACCTTCATCAGAAGTAATAACGACTTTAGCGCCCGAATCCCTAATACGGTCGGCAATCGCTGATGGTGAAAAGCCACCAAATACAACAGAGTGAATAGCACCAATTCGTGCACAAGCTTGCATTGCGTAAATGGCCTGAGGCGTCATTGGCATATAAATAGCTACACGGTCACCTTTTTTAACACCTAACTTTTTTAAGCCATTGGCAAATTTAGCCACTTCATCATGAAGTTTTTGATAAGTAATGTGCTCACTTTGAGAAGGATCATCACCTTCCCAAATCAGCGCCACTTTATCGGCTTTTGTCTTTAAGTGGCGGTCAATACAGTTATAAGAAGCGTTAAGGTAGCCATCTTCATACCATTTAATGCTGATATGGCCTTTATCAAATGAGGTGTTTTTAACTTTAGTGTAAGGAGTAGACCAATCGAGGCGTTTGCCGTGCTCATCCCAAAAACTTTCTGGATCGTCAATAGATTGCTTATAAAGCGTATTATATTTATTTTTATCAATGAGTGTTGCGTCTTTAATGTGCGCAGGAACTGGATAGATACTTTGTGACATCTTAGTCTCCATTTAAATTACTTGCCTTGGGCTCTTATCAAGGATTACTCAGCAGTGCTTTATTAAGTATTAGACCTTAGTTGTACACACCTTTAAATTCTTCAGTTGTAGTTTATAATTGGCTTGGTTTAATTATTTTACATAAATAATACAAGATGTTAAATATAAGTAAATGCAAACTACTTATACCTTAAACCTTAGTCTTATAGACCAATAGGTAATTGAGTATATCTCGTACATATTTAACAGTGTTGCCGTACAATAATAAAACAATTTTGCTAAAACTTAACTAATCTATTATTTAACAAATAAAAATAGAATGTGTATTAGTAATGACAAGTCACGCAAAAAAGCACTTTTTATTCGTAAGTAATACCTTTAGCAAGTAATACAAAATAAATGAATAAAAAGTAATAAACAAGTAGCCTATAAAGGACACCAAAATGAAATTTACTCCATTAAAAACACTCGCAGCAAGTGCTGTTCTTTGCGCGCTTTCAAGCACAACATACGCAGCAACTGTTGCAAAGGTTGGTGATACCGAATTTACTTACGGCGGATACATTAAACTTGACTCTATGTGGAGTGATTATTCAGCCGGTGCACCAGCAGGCACAAGTGTTGGTCGTGATTTTTACGTACCAAGTACACTTACAGTTGGCGATGATAATAGCTCTGATGCAGTTTTTGATATGCACGCACGTCAATCTCGTTTTAATTTTGGTACAGCCACGTTATTAGATAACGGTAAAACGGTAAAAACTAAAATTGAAATTGACTTTTTAGCGTCTGCAGCCGGTGGAAACGAGCGCGTTTCAAATTCATACGCACCACGCATTAGACATGCATTCATCACTTATGACGGTTGGTTATTTGGTCAAACTTGGTCAAACTTTCAAAACGTAGGTGCTCTTGCAGAAACACTCGACTTTGTAGGCCCAGCTGAAGGCACTGTGTTTGTTCGTCAATCTCAAATTAAATACACAACTGGCGCATGGTCTTTTTCATTAGAAAATCCAGAAAGTACAATTACGACAGCGGGCGGCACACGTGTTGCCACTGATGATGCATCACTACCTGATTTTACAGCACGTTATACTCACAAAGCTGATTGGGGTAACATCGTTGTTGCAGCACTAGCACGTCAACTTACTTATAAAGTCGGTGAAATTGACGCTGATGAAACATCATTTGGCATTAGCGCATCAGGTATGGTTAAGTTAGGTGAAGACAACCTTAAATTTATGCTTACCCAAGGGCAAGGTTTAGGCCGTTATGTAGGCTTAAACGTAGCACATGGAGCTGTTCTTGATGGTGATGATCTTGATGCTATTGATTCTACATCAGGTTTTGTAGCTTACCAGCATAAATGGAACAGTCAGTGGCGTTCAACGTTCTTATACTCTTTCTTCTCTGCTGATAACAATACCGATTTACTCGCTATCTCTGGTGATCCTACAGAATCAAGCCAAAGCTACAGCGCAAATATCTTATACTCCCCCGTTAAACGCTTAACATTTGGCGCTGAACTAAAGCATGCTGAGCGAGAAACTGAAAGCGGCGTTGATGGTGATTTAGACCGTTTACAATTTTCTGTTAAATACTCTTTTTAATAGCTAAAAATCTAATTACTTCCTTAAGCGGCCTTGGCCGCTTTTTTAATAAGTACAACTAAGTTCTAAATAATTCATTAATCCGTACCTATAATCCTTATTTATGGCGCTAAAATCCAAAAAACGGAATAATTATAGTTAAAAACCATTGACGCAATTGCAAATCAATATCATTTAGATTAAATTACGCACTTCTTTTTGAACCAAATGGAAACACCCATGTCGTCCCCTCAAATTTTGCGTTTATCTAAGCTGAGCTTTGCTACTTCTTTAATTTTATCTGGTTATGCATTTGCAGATGAATCAACTACAAATGATGAACCTCTCGAAAAAATAGCTGTTTATGGCCAACATCATAAGAACTACATAACAGAAGAAGCACAATCTGCGACTAAGCTAGGCCTAACTATTAAAGAAACACCGCAATCAATCTCTGTGATTTCACGTGCTTTAATGGATGACTTTTCATTAGATGATATAAACTCAGTGCTTGAGAGCACACCTGGTGTAACGGTAGAACAAATAGAAACCGACCGTACCTACTTTAAAGCCCGTGGTTTTGAAATTACTAATTTTTTAGTTGATGGTTTAGGCATTCCTAAAAGCTCAGGGTCAATTCAAGGTAGTCTTGATACTTCAATTTACGATCGAGTAGAAATCGTCCGCGGTGCTAATGGCTTAATGACGGGCGCTGGTAACCCTTCAGCCACCGTAAATATGGTTTTAAAAAAGCCGACTTATACAACACAAGCGAATGCATCAGCCTCATATGGTTCGTGGGATAAAAAACGTTTAGATTTAGATGTATCTACACCAATAAATGACGAACACGCTGTACGTGCCGTATTTACAAAACAAAAAGCTGATTCATACCTAGATCGTTACGAAACAGATAAAACAATTATTTACTTAGCGTACGAAGGTAAATTAACCGATAGCACATCACTTAGTGTTAATTACGTTAACCAACAAAAAGATGCTAAAAGCCCACTTTGGGGTGCTTTACCACTATTTTATACTGATGGCACAGCAACCGATTACGACGAATCAACCAGCACGGCTGCTGACTGGTCTTACTGGGATAATAGCGCAGAGCAAGTATATGTAACGCTTGAACAAAATTTATCAGCAACATGGGTTGCTAGAGCGCGTTATGCTCACATCGAAAACGAACAAGATTCAGAGTTATTTTACGTATTCGGTACTCCAGATAAAGACACAGAACTTGGTTTAACTGGTTATGCTAGCCGTTATGATTACAGCGATAAACATGACTTATTTGATTTATACGCTACGGGTAAATTTGACTTATTTGGCCAAGAACATGACCTTTCTTTTGGTGTTAGCCAAGCTAAGATGGATTACACAGAGCAATCTCTCTACGATTACACTACAGGTAATGGCTTTCCAGAAATGCCTTCTCTTAAAGTTTGGAATGGTGTAATCCCTGAAGCAACGCTAGCTGATGCTCCTAATGGCAGTGAAGTAACCCATGATCAAAAATCAGCTTACATATCTACTCGCCTTAAATTAAGTGAACCTCTAAGTATACTTGCTGGCGTGCGTTACACAGATTGGAAAACAAAGGGTGCTGCTTATGGTGTTGCTCAAACTAGAAATGATTCTGAAGTTATCCCATACATCGGTACTGTATATGAGTTTAATGAATCATTATCGGCTTATGCAAGTTACACAGAAACATTTGTTCCGCAAACAGAGCTTGATATTAATGCGAACCAATTAGCTCCTGTAATAGGAAAAAGCAGTGAAGTTGGCGTAAAGGCTCAATTACTTGATGATCAAATTTTTGTAACTTTTGCTTATTTTGATGCAAAACAAGAAGGCCTCGCTATAGCACTTCCTAATTCATTACCGAGTGATACGCGCTATTATGCTGCAGATGGTATAGATAGTGACGGGTTTGAAATAGAGCTTAGCGGAAGACTTACTGACGATCTAAGTGCAAGTATTAGCTTTAGTAATCTAAATATTGACGGTGATGATTTAGTTAAAGATTACACACCTGAAAACCAGCTCAAAGTGGCTGCAACCTATCAAGTACCAATGATTGATGGCTTAACATTTGGTGCTAATTATCGCTGGCAAGGTTCTATAAGCCGAGTACAAGTAAGTGATGCAAATGGCCTTGCTACAGTGACAACAAATCAAGATGCTTATGGTTTGCTTGACTTAATGGCTAACTATAAGATTACAGAAAACGTAGGAGTCACTTTCAACGTAAATAACACTACGAGTGAAAAGTATTTACACAGCCTGTTTTGGGCTCAAGGTTACTATGGCGCACCACGTAACTACGCGCTTTCTGTAAATTGGCAGTTATAAGTATATTTGGTTAATACAACAAATTATTGTAGCTGAATTAAAAACGACACGTTTCTATGTGTCGTTTTTATCTTATATACTTTAAGTTTTTAATAACAAAAAAGCGCCACCCGTTACTGGTTAGCGCTTTTTTAAAGCTCGGGTCAAATCAAGCTTAGAAACTCATTTTGATACAGCTTAAAGGTCTGCGTCGTCGCCTAACTTATCTTCACCATCTTCTGGTTCAATAGTTGCTTTTAGTAAAAGCATTTCGCGTAACTTACCTTCAATCTCATCTGCAATTTCTGGATTTTCTTTCAAAAATTTAATTGAGTTAGATTTACCTTGGCCTACTTTGTTGCCACAGTAACTATACCAAGCACCTGCTTTTTCAACAATTTTGTGCTTAACACCTAAGTCAATTAACTCGCCTTGCTTAGAAATACCTTCACCGTACATGATGATAAATTCAGCTTGTTTAAATGGCGGCGCTACTTTGTTTTTAACAATTTTAACGCGGGTTTCGTTACCAACAACTTCATCACCTTCTTTCACAGAACCAATACGACGAATATCAATACGTACCGATGCGTAAAACTTAAGTGCATTACCACCCGTTGTTGTTTCTGGGTTACCAAACATAACACCAATCTTCATACGGATTTGGTTAATGAAGATACATAACGTGTTAGAGCGTTTAATATTACCAGTAAGCTTACGTAATGCTTGTGACATTAAACGTGCTTGTAGGCCCATGTGCGAGTCGCCCATGTCGCCTTCAATCTCAGCTTTTGGTGTAAGTGCAGCAACCGAGTCAATAATAACAACGTCTACCGCGCTTGAACGTACTAACATGTCACAAATCTCTAGCGCTTGCTCACCTGTATCTGGTTGCGATACAAAAAGATCGTCAATGTTAACACCAAGTTTTTGTGCATAAATTGGATCTAGAGCATGCTCAGCATCGATAAAGGCACATGTTTTGCCTTCTTTTTGAGCTTCTGCGATAACTTGTAAAGTAAGCGTTGTTTTACCAGATGATTCAGGACCGTACACTTCAACAATACGTCCCATAGGTAAACCACCTATGCCTAAGGCAATATCAATACCTAATGAGCCTGTAGATACAGATTCAATGTTTAACGCTTTGTTATCACCCAATTTCATAATTGAGCCTTTACCAAATTGACGTTCAATTTGTGATAGTGCTGCGTCTAACGCTTTTTGTTTGTTATCGTTCATTTTGTTCTCCAAATCCAGCTAATGGAACCAAGTATACTGTATGAAATCACAGTATCAAGCTAATTTTTTTATTTTATCTCATCTATTACATTTTTTAATGCAAATACAATAGCTTGTAACCTAACCTGAGCTCTATCACCAATAAATACTTGTTTAAATGTAAGCAACTTATCATTAATTTGTATGCCAAACCACACAAGTCCAACAGGTTTACCTTCAGTTGCACCACCAGGCCCGGCAATGCCCGATACAGCTATCGCAATATTAGCGTTTGTTGCTTTAATAGCACCTACTGCCATTTCTCGCACTGTTTGTTCGCTTACAGCACCATACTTTGCTAATGTACTTGCACTTACATTTAATAAGTCTTGCTTTGCTTGGTTGCTATAAGTGACAAATGCACGGTCAATATAAGCCGAGCTCCCAGGGGTATCGGTAAGGGCATAACTCACTCCGCCACCAGTACATGACTCAGCACTAGTGATCCATAAGCATTTATCCGTTAAAATAGCGCCTAATTGCGCAGCAAGTGTTTTAATCTCTTGATGTAATTCCATATTCAGCCTTTGGGTAAATACATGTCGTTTGATCTTTATGCACCACACACTATAAAACAACAAACCCCTATGATGCAGCAGTATCTAAAAATAAAATCAGAGCATCGCGATATTTTATTGTTTTATCGTATGGGCGATTTTTACGAACTCTTTTTTGATGACGCTAAACGCGCCGCTCAATTACTCGATATTTCGCAAACACATCGCGGTAAAGCCGGTGGCGATCCTATCCCTATGGCGGGCGTACCTTATCATGCAGTAGAAAACTACTTAGCACGCCTAGTCCAAATGGGCGAATCAGTCGCTATTTGCGAACAAGTTGGCGACCCTGCAACCAGTAAAGGTCCCGTTGATCGTAAAGTTGTACGTATAGTTACACCCGGTACAATTTCTGACGAAGCGCTTTTACAAGAACGACAAGACAACCTCCTTACCAGTGTTTGGCAAAGTAAAAAAGGCTTATACGGTATTGCCTACCTTGATATTAATTCAGGTCGTTTCAACATAGTTGAAGTAAACACCGACGAAGCCTTTAGCTCAACTATTCAGCGCCTATCACCAGCAGAACTTCTGTATAGCGAAAGCTTTGAAAACTTTCATTTAATTGAGCATATAAAAGGCGCTCGTCGTCGCCCAGAGTGGGAATTCGACTTAGATACGGCCCAACACTTATTATGCGATCAGTTTGGTACTAAAGATTTAGTCGGCTTTGGTGTTGATAAAGCCCACAGCGCACTTGTTGCTGCAGGTTGCCTAATGCAATACGTAAAAGATACACAACGTATTGCATTGCCGCATATCCGTGCAATTACGCTTGAGCACAACGAGCACGCCGTTATTTTAGATGCCGCAACACGTAAAAATTTAGAACTTACCGTTAATCTATCGGGCGGGTTTGAAAATACACTTGCCCAGGTACTTGATAAAACAGCAACGCCAATGGGTTCTCGTTTACTTAAGCGCCGTATCCATACACCTATACGCAATAAAGACGAGCTAAATTCTCGCTTAAATGCAATTAGCGCTATTTTAGATGTACAACTGTGCGGTGAATTACACGAATCATTAAAAGAGATTGGTGATGTAGAGCGTGTTATTGCCCGCCTAGCTTTATGTACTGCTCGCCCACGCGATTTAACGCGTCTGCGCAGTGCACTACAAGCACTTGCACCACTGCATACTTTGTTAGGTGATGCTAATGATCCTCGTATAACAGATATTATCAAGCACTCGCCTGAACTCCCTGATTTACAAGCATTGTTAGAGCAAGCTGTAATAGAAAACCCACCAGTACTTATTCGCGATGGTGGCGTTATTGCCCCGGGTTACAACAGTGAACTTGATGAATGGCGTAACTTAAGCAAAGGTGCAACCGATGTTCTTGATCAACTAGAACTGCGAGAACGAGAACGTACGGGTATTAGTACGCTTAAAATTGGTTACAACCGCGTACATGGCTTTTTTATTGAAGTAAGCCGCGCCAACGCGCACTTAGTACCAGCCGACTACATTCGTCGTCAAACGCTTAAAAATAACGAGCGCTACATTATTCCAGAGCTTAAAGAGCACGAAGATAAAGTGCTTGGTAGCCAATCAAAAGCCTTAGCGCTTGAAAAGCAGCTATACGAGGAGTTGTTTAGATTTATTGCTCCACATATTGAACAGTTACAAATGATGGCAGCAGCACTGGCTGATTTAGACGTATTAAATAATCTGGCCGAACGTGCATTTGCACTCAATTATGCAAAACCAGAACTGTGCGATAACGACAATATAAGCATTAAGCAAGGTCGTCACCCTGTTGTTGAACAAGTAATGAAAGAACCATTTATTGCTAATCCTGTTGAATTAAATTCTCAGCGTAAAATGTTAATTATTACCGGTCCAAACATGGGCGGTAAATCAACCTATATGCGCCAAACAGCACTCATTGTACTAATGGCTCACATTGGCAGTTATGTACCCGCTGACAGCGCTAAAATTGGTAATATCGATCGCATATTTACACGTATTGGTGCTAGCGATGATTTAGCATCAGGTCGCTCAACCTTCATGGTAGAAATGACCGAAACAGCGACTATTTTAAATAATGCCACGGCGCAGTCTTTGGTATTAATGGATGAAATTGGTCGCGGTACAAGTACCTACGATGGGCTCTCGCTTGCGTATGCAACAGCCGATCATTTAGCGTCAAAAATATCAGCTAAAACATTATTTGCTACTCACTACTTTGAGTTAACAGAACTTGCTGAACAAACAACAGGCCTGGTAAATGTGCACCTTGATGCAATAGAGCATAACGACACGATTGCATTTATGCACACAGTACTTGATGGCGCAGCAAGTAAAAGCTTTGGCTTGCAAGTAGCAGCTCTTGCGGGTGTGCCAAAAGCTGTTATTGCACAAGCAAAGCAAAAACTTAAGTTACTCGAAAATCATCAAAGCGTTACTGCACCAAATACAGAGCAACAAGCATTTACTTTTAATAATGAAGTTGCACAAAATATATCTTCAGAAGTGGAAGAGCAGTTGGGAGCTATTGACCCTGATAACTTATCGCCACGCCAAGCACACGATTTGTTATATAAACTAAAAGCATTGTTGTAATTTATGTCATCTAATTTACAAGCATAAAAAAAGCCGAAGAATAAATTCTTCGGCTTTTTAACACACATAATAGTCTCTTAAACTATTTAACTAGCTACGAAAACTGATTAAATAAGCTGTCTGTACTTAAACCTTCTTGTTGCAAAATGTCTTTTAAACGACGCAATGCTTCTACCTGAATTTGTCTTACACGTTCACGTGTTAAGCCTATTTCTCGGCCTACATCTTCAAGTGTAGATGGCTCATAGCCAAGTAATCCAAATCGACGTGCTAACACTTCGCGTTGTTTAGGATTTAACTCACCTAACCAATCTACAATGTGTTTATTTATATCATTCGTTTGTACTTGGCCTTCAGGGCCTGCACTTTTTTCATCAGGAATAATATCTAATAATACACTGTCATTTTCGCCGCCGATTGGCATATCAACAGAGGCTATTTTTTCGTTTAGACGTAGCATTTTTGTTACGTCTTCAACGGGTCTATCTAAGCTCTCAGCAATTTCTTCAGCAGTGGGTTCATGATCTAACTTTTGAGTTAATTCACGAGCAGTACGTAAATAAACATTAAGCTCTTTAACCACATGAATAGGTAAACGTATCGTACGTGTTTGATTCATAATGGCACGTTCAATTGTTTGGCGTATCCACCATGTCGCGTAAGTTGAGAATCTAAAGCCACGCTCAGGATCAAATTTTTCAACAGCGCGGATTAAACCTAAATTACCCTCTTCAATTAAATCAAGTAAGGCAAGTCCACGGTTATTATATCGGCGAGCTATTTTAACAACCAAGCGTAAATTGCTTTCAATCATGCGTTTACGAGAGGCGTCACAACCTTTAAGTGATTTTCGTGCAAAAAAGACTTCTTCTTCTGCACTCAGTAATGGAGAGAAACCTATTTCACCAAGATAAAGCTGAGTGGCGTCAAGGTTTTTTGTTACTTCTTCTTTGGCAAATATATCTTCGTCATCTACTTTTTCAAGTAACGATGTGTTTTCTTCAACGGTGGTATCATCGAACTTGTCATCATTCGTGATGTTTTTGTCAAATTTTGCTGCGTTAGCCATAAGCCTTCTCCCGAGCAATTATCAATACCTTAAAATTAGGGTAGGTATTTAGCAGGATTGACAGCTTGCCCTCGGTAGCGAATTTCAAAACGAAGTGCCGTAACCGAAGATTCTGAATTACCAATTTCTGCTATTTTTTGTCCAGCCTTAATTTTCTGCTTTTCTTTAACAAGTAATTTCGAGTTATGTGCATAAGCACTTAGGTAATCATCATTATGTTTCAATATGATTAAACTACCATAACCTCGAAGTGCGTTACCCGCGTACACCACCGTTCCTTGTGCCGCGGCTAATACTGAAGCCCCTTTTTTATTAGTAATCTGTAAGCCTTTGTATCCGTTTTCCTTATTAGAAAAGCGTTTAGTAATTTTACCTTTTGCTGGCCAAAACCACTTCACCTTACTACTCGACAAATACTTTTTATTACTAACTTTGTTACTGGCTTGTTTTTGAACATACTCTCGTTGTTTTGGCTGATCAAGCTCTTTCTTTAATTTTTTGTTATTTTTTTGTATGCTTTTTCTAGACTTTTTACTCGAATTCGTATATTTTTTCGACTTTTTATTTTCTGACTGCAATGGTATTAAAGAGATATCTTGCCCAGGATATATTACATAAGGTGATGAAATAGAATTGTTTTTTGCTAATTTACGAAAATCTTGACCTGCACTAAAAGCAATTGAATATAAAGTATCTCCTTTTTGAACTTTATACTTATTACCACTAATGTTAATTTTATGATCTAAATAGTTAACATTATTATTTAGGCTGCTGACTGGTGCTGGAACATGACGAGACGAGCAGCCAAAAAGCAAAATACTAATAAATAAAGCAACATAACGCATAAATTGTTTATTCATTGTATTTAGCTCCTTATGTAAAAAAGTTATTTTATAAAGCTTAACGCAACAAAAAGTACGCTACTGCAATTAATACGACTAATCCCCAACCAAGTGTTTCAATATATTGACGTAATTTTTGCTCCATCTTAGCTCCGCCCCACTTCATTAAAGCTGAAACTAAAAAGAATCGCGCACCGCGCCCGATGGCAGATGCAATTAAAAAAGGCAAAAAGGCCATTTGTAAAACACCCGCGCCAATCGTAAATACTTTATAAGGTATAGGTGAAAAACCAGCTAAAAAAACAACCCAAACACCGTAATCTTTAAACCAGTTTAATGCGACATCAAACTTTTCTTGCCAGTGCATTTGTGCAATTAATGGCTCAACAACGGGTTCAAATAACCAAAAGCCGAGTAAATACCCAATTATTCCGCCAACAACCGATGCGATTGTGGCAAAACTTGCAAAGCGCCATGCTTTTTTAGGTTGAGCAAGCGACATAGGCGCAAGCATAACATCAGGTGGGATTGGAAAAAAACAGACTCAGCAAAGCTCATTGCAGCCAAATAACGCTCGGCATGGCGATGCTTGGCCCATACAAGGGCCATATCATATAACTTAGTAAACAACTTCAAAATGAATTCCTATTCAATATCGCCAGGTACCAGTGGTACAAACCTAACTGGTGCAATAACATGTTCTGTGTAATCGTCGCCGTTGCGAATAACCATTATTAATTTTTGATCACTTTCACCAATAGGGGCTAATAACACGCCACCATCAGCCAATTGAGCAAGTAAATCTTTTGGCACTTTAGAGGCCGCAGCCGTCACTATAATACCGTCAAACGGCGCTTGTGACTGCCAACCTTGCCAGCCATCACCATGCTTCATCGACACATTATATAAATCGAGTTGATGTAACCGGCGTTTAGCTTGCCATTGCAAGGCTTTGATACGCTCAACTGAATAAATTTTAGTGAACGTTTTAGCTAAAATTGCAGTTTGGTAACCAGACCCAGTACCAATTTCCAGTACTTTATTGCGAACACCCGCAAGGCGAAGTAGCTCAGTCATACGGGCAACAATATAAGGCTGCGATATAGTTTGCCCCTGCCCGATGGGTAACGCTGTATTCTCATACGCTTTATGTTGCAACACGTCATCAATAAAAACATGGCGCGGAATATTCGCAATAGCACTAAGCACTTGGGTATCTTCTACGCCTTCGCGCTGTAGTAAATCAGATAACGCTTTGGCGCTGCGCGTATAATTAGCGAGCACGGTTTATCTCCAAATCGGCAAGCCAGTCTCCTACCGCTTCTAAGCTATCTTTAGCGGTCATATCAACACTTAATGGCGTAACTGAGGCATAGCCATTATTGATTGCGTAAAAGTCGGTGCCTTCACCTGCATCACTTTCGGTGCCAAGCGATCCATACCAATAAATATCACGACCCCAGGGATCCGTTTGTTTGGTCATGGTTTCGGCTTTATGACGAGCGCCTAAACGTGTTACTTGCACCCCTTTTAATTCACTTAGTGGAATATCTGGCACATTAATATTTATTATTTGATCTTTTGGAAGCGGATGCGAAGCCAAGCCCTTAATAATATTGACGGTAACAGCAGCGGCTGTTTCAAAATGCTCGCCTTTATGTGAGCAAAGCGATACCGCAATTGCAGGTAAGCCCAAATGACGTCCTTCAGTCGCGGCAGCCACTGTGCCAGAATACAGCGTGTCGTCACCTAAGTTGGCACCATGATTAATACCAGCAACAACTAGATCTGGTTTTTCATCAACCAACTGATTTACACCTAAATGTACACAATCTGTAGGTGTGCCATTAACCGACATAAAACCATTTTCGAGTGTCGTCGCTCGTAGCGGGTTCATTAATGTTAAAGAATTACTCGCGCCACTACAGTTGCGATCAGGTGCAACAAGGGTTACCTCTGCAATTTGTATAAGCGCCTGATATAAAACCGCAATGCCTTTGGCATTTACGCCATCATCGTTACTTAACAGTATCTTCATTTATGCCATTATCCTTTTCTTTGCGCTCTCGTGGGCTTGCATCTGTATAATCCACCAGCTCGCGTAATAATGCGGTTGCAAAACACCCTTTTGGCAAACCAAAACTCAGTTTTAAACTCGTTTCATCTATGGTCTCAACCGTTAAGTTTTGCGGAATTAAACGCAGCATTCTGCGCTCATTTTTAAGGCCGAGTTCACCCAAGCCATCGCACCATGCTTGGTAAGGTGCAAGCCATACTTTTTCTTGCTCGGTTAAGCCTTTTTCACTTTTACCCACCATAGGTGCCGACATAATAATATCGCCAGTGGCTAATCGCTCAATGTTTTCATCGTTAATCGCATCTTCAAAAAATGCATTACTGCCGCTGAGCATAAATACTTCACGGTGCATTGTTTTAGCTAAACCATGCTCTTTTACACGCAGGCTCACTAACTGATTAAATACATGCGATCGTGCTGCTGAAATAATAATACCGCGCAACTTTTTATCGCGAATACGCTCACCGGCAAACATTTTTTCAGCCATAACTAAGTTATGACCACCATGACCAAAGCGCTGTTCGCCAAAGTAATTAGGTACACCTGCGCGTACTGCGTTAATACGGCATAGAATATCAAGAGGCTTGGTTACATTACGAAGCGTAATAGTAAATTTATTACCTTTGTGGCAGCCCGTACGTAACTTACGGTCGTGGCGCTGTTGCGAAACAATAAAAATACTCTCGCTATTCAAGTCGCTAAAATCGATAGGCTTTTTAATCGGTACTTTTACACTAAACCACTGCGAGCACACACCGTGGCGATCTTTCATGCCTGCGTAACTTACGTCTCGCGGTGAAACACCCGCACGCTGCGCAATTAGCTTTGCAACGTATTGCGTGTTTTCGCCTTTTTAACCACCTGCAAACACACGTGTTCGCCACTGCCGGTAAATTCTATACCTAAGTCTTCATCAACCATAAAGTCTTCAGCTGTGGTTTTAAAATCAGCTTTAGAAAGCGGTGCACCGTATAAATAATTTAAATCGCTCATGCGTTTTTTGTACTCGCAAGCTCTTTACTCATAATAACCACCGCATGGCTCGAAATACCTTCTTTGCGCCCTTCAAAGCCTAGCTTTTCGGTGGTAGTGGCTTTGACGTTAATTTGGCAAAGGTCACAATTTAAATCACTGGCTAAATTAGCACGCATAGCTTGAATATGTGGCAGCATTTTTGGCGCTTGCGCAACAATAGTCACATCGCCATTGCCAAGTACATAACCTTGCTCTTTAGCTAAGCCCACCACATGGCGAAGTAAAATACGACTGTCGATATTTTCATACTCACTAGCTGTATCGGGAAAGTGCTTACCAATATCACCCATAGCAAGGGAGCCTAAAATAGCATCACATAATGCATGAATAGCAACATCGCCATCGGAGTGCGCTAAAAAGCCCTGTGGGTAATCAATTTTTTCACCACAAATAGTTAACGGGCCTTCGCCGCCAAATTTATGTACGTCAAAACCATGGCCAATTCGTATCATAATGCACTCTCGTTTTGTTGTTTATGTAATAAAAACCCAGCTAAATCTAAATCCTCTGGTGTGGTTATTTTAATATTGTCGCTGCGCCCTGCCACAAGCTTTACCGGTTTGCCCACCCATTCAATAGCACTGGCTTCATCGGTAATAGTTGCCCCACTTGCTAATGCGTTTTGAAGTGCATTTTTAAGCTCGTCATATTTAAAAAATTGTGGGGTAAGTGCTTGCCATAAATCGTCTCGTGGCACAGTTTGTAGGGCATGTGTGCGGCCACGTTTTATGGTGTCTTTTACTTTGCTAGCTAAAATACCACCTTCGTCAGCACACATGCATTCATCAATTAAGCGTTCTATATCACTAATATTAACTAACGGGCGTGCAGCATCATGTACCAGCACCCATGCTGGAGGGTTGGGCGCTAAAAAAGTAAGCTATTGAGCACTGAGTCGGCTCGTTCATTTCCGCCACTGGCGCGAACAATGCGTTTATCAACGAATGAAAGCTCGTCAAAATAGGGGTCGCTGTCGCTAAGAGCAACAACAATAGTGCTTAATTTAGGTAATTGAGAAAGTTTAGCTAAGGTGTGTTCTAAAATGGTTTTACCCGCTAATTGTATGTATTGCTTAGGCGCATTGTGCTGCATTCTACTGCCAACACCTGCAGCAGGTACAATTGCTGCAATAGTCTGTTTATTTGTCATATTGTTTGCCCGGTAAAACACGAATAAATGTTTCGTCCGGTTTAATCATTCCCAATTCGTTGCGTGCACGCTCTTCAATACCTTCTTGGCCAAGCTTTAAATCTTCTATATCAGCTGTAAGCACTTTATTTCGTTTAATAAGCTTTTCGTTAGTGTGTTGGTGTGATGCGACAGCACCTTTTAATCGCGTGTAGTCTTGTACGCCATTATGACCAAACCATAATCTATATTGCACAAACAGTGCTAAGCACAATAAGCAAGCTTGAAAAAATCGCATTTAACACTCCTTATTTTAAATCCCGAATACCTTAACTTTATTAAGCTAAAGGGCGCTTTAAATTGCGCCAATTAATACTACCCGCTAAAAGCATTTCGCGTAGTGATAAGAGCCGTGGTGAGCAGCGCTTTGAAAACTGCCATTGATGCCCACAACAAGCTGCGGTAAAACTTACCTTACTTGGCTTTATTAACTGAGCGTTTTGTTGCTCAAGCCCATTACCTAAAAAATCAAACCAACCTAGCTCGTTACAATGCAGCTTATTTTCGTCTAACTGATCGATACTGTCTATTCTCAGGCGCACCTGATCGTAGCCATGCAATATAACAGGCACTATTAACCCCACTTTGGCATGTGTTTGATAAAAAAGTTCATTAGCTTGAACATTCACATCGGGTGGTGTCGGTTTTTGCTTTTCAAGCCAAGACCCATTTTGCGAGTCCAACGTAAAAGGTGTGTCACCATTGGCAACTAACGTTGCCGCTCGCTCAATATAATAGGGTAGGCTTTTTAACTGCCGACGTAGCTTATCAGCATTAGGCTCTGCGACTAAACGCAAAACCTCACGCTGATAAAATGCATTGCACAATTGTGCATATAACACTTTTTGCGCATCAGTTTGCCAAATTTCAACTTGTTGCAGAGCACCAAGTGACTGATTTTTCGCTACCAATAGCTCTACTCAAAAACATTTAGGTAAATGTTTTATAGCACAGTACTGAATGCTTTTTAAGCATTACATACTAATTTAAGCGCTTGGCTTTTCACCTAATTTAGCTTTACCTGATTCTAAAAATTGCACAACCGTATTACGCTTTTTACCAATTAATAAACTGCCATCAGCTAAAAACATAAAGTTTTGCCAATTGCGTTTAAATACATCAAACGTTGTTTCGATAATATTATCGCGCGCCATACAAAAATAAACCGTGGTGTTAGCTTCCCAATCTAAAAACGTTAAGATTGCTTCTGGTGGTAGCGCATCACCATTTTCCCACGCATCTTGCCAATCTACTTCTTGGCTAAAGCTTTTTCTTGGCCACACCAATCGGTGTCCTCAAAAAAGTCAGGATGATCAAACTCACGGCTTACCATGGTTGTCCAAAGTACGGCTGCGCGCTCGTCGCTCATAGGCTTTATTTTTGCTGCGTCTTCATCAGATACAGGTAAATCTTTGTGGCGAAAAACCCACGCCTTTTTGTAATCATCTAAAGAAATATAGTTCATAGTATTGGCAAATTAGTTAACATTAAAAGTGCAAAGCCAAATTATACAAGAGATCAAAACATGACTACAGCAATAAAACCACTTTCCCTAAAACCAGGCATATACCAACACTACAAAGGCCCGCAATATAAAGTTACTCACGTTGCCACACATAGCGAAACTGAGGAGCATCTTGTTATTTACCAAGCACTTTATGGTGAATTTGGTATATGGGCGCGCCCATTAAGCATGTTTTTAGAAACTGTTGAAAAAGACGGTAAAACTATACCGCGTTTTGCTTATATTGGACCTGCTGCTTAACTATGGCATTATAACAAAATAACTTACTGCTCAGACCAGACAAGGGTACACCGTGCAATTTAATTCAACTGACAATTACATAGCGAGTAGCGCGCTTAAACAAGCTGTAAATGCTGCCATTATGCTCGAAAAACCACTTTTAATTAAAGGAGAACCTGGCACAGGTAAAACCATGCTGGCTGAGGAGTTGGCTAAAAGTTTAGATACCACACTTATTCAGTGGCATATAAAATCGACCACTAAAGCGCAGCAAGGTTTATACGAGTACGACGCGGTTTCGCGCCTGCGCGACAGCCAACTAGGTGACGAGCGCGTACACAACATTAGTAACTACATCGTTAAAGGTAAGCTTTGGCAGGCATTTACATATGCAGAGCTCAACGGTAAACGCCCAGTGCTTTTAATTGATGAAATAGACAAAGCCGACATAGAGTTTCCAAACGACTTACTACTTGAGCTTGATAAAATGGAGTTTCATGTTTACGAAACTAACGAGCGCATTGTCGCAAAAGAGCGCCCTATTGTAATCATCACATCAAATAACGAAAAAGAATTGCCGGACGCATTTTTACGCCGCTGCTTTTTCATTATATTGATTTTCCTAGCAGCGACGAAATGCAGCAAATTATTGACGTGCACTACCCTAACGTTAAACAAGATTTAGTACGCCAAGCACTTGAGGTGTTTTTTAACCTGCGCGAAGCAAACGGCCTTAAAAAAGCCATCCACCAGCGAATTACTCGACTGGTTAAAGCTTTTAATGGCTGAAGACATAGACGCCAAAACACTGCACGATAAAGCTAAAAAAGGCGGTTTAATGCCAATGTTTGGCGCATTACTCAAAAATGAGCAAGACATAAGCCTAATCGAAAAACTCGCGTTTATGAGTCGTCGCTAACATGTTAGTACAGTTTTTTTCAAACTGCGTGAATACCGCTTACCGGTAAGCCTGCGTGAGTTACTCGATTTAATTAACGCCTTAAAAAAAGGCGTTATATTTGCCGACGTAGACGCGTTTTACCATTTAGCGCGCACCATAATGGTAAAAGACGAAACGCACTTTGACCGTTTCGACAAAGCCTTTAGTGACTACTTTAGCGGTATTGCCGACCTTGATTTACTCGAAAGTTTAAAGCAACAGCACAACTTACCTGAAGACTGGCTACGTAAAGAGTTTGAAAAAAACCTAAGCGATGAAGAAAAAGCCCAACTTAAAGCTATGGGCGGGCTCGATGAGCTTATGAAAACCCTAAAAGAGCGATTAGAAGAGCAACAAAAACGCCACGCTGGCGGCAATAAATGGGTGGGCACTGGTGGCACATCACCTTTTGGCGCCTACGGCTATAACCCAGAAGGCGTGCGTATAGGACAAGACGGCAACCGTAACCGCCAAGCGGTAAAAGTGTGGGATAAACGAGAATACAAAAACCTCGACACCGACAGAGAAATTAGTTCGCGCACAGTTAAACTCGCCCTTAAAAAGTTACGAAAGTTTGCCCGCACTGGCGCAAGCGACACGCTTGATTTAAACGAGACTATTCGCGCTACTGCAAAGCAAGGCGGCATGCTTGATGTAAAAATGGCACCCGAACGCCACAATGCAGTAAAAGTATTGATGCTGTTTGATATTGGCGGCTCAATGGATGACTATATCCACACCTGCGAAGAGCTATTTAGCGCCGCTCACAGCGAATTTAAACACCTAGAGTTTTACTACTTTCATAACTGTTTATACGAGCACGTTTGGCAAGACAACGCACGCCGCCATTCAAACGTGATTGACACCATGACGCTGATTAATAAATTTACCAGCGACTATAAAGTAATATTTGTTGGCGATGCCACTATGGGCCCATACGAAATAGCCTACCCTGGCGGCTCCGTAGAACACTACAATGAAGAGCCCGGCAGTGCATGGTTACAACGTATAACAAACCACTTTGATAAAGTCGCCTGGCTCAACCCACAACCCGTTGAACACTGGCCGTACTATCAATCGATTGGCTTTATAAAAGAGTTAATGAACAACCGCATGTATGCACTGAGCTTAGATGGGATAAGTAGAGCGATAAAAGAGCTGAGTTAAAATAAATTAGCAACTACTTCTAAATCTATAGTGCTTAGAAGTAGTTGAGCTATATGATTTTGTTATACACATTCGTTTTCTGAGTAATAATTCACCAGATTATTAGATAGTATATCCCAGTTAAAACCTTTCCCACTATTTACGGAAAGTGGTTTTAAAATACTAAAATCTAATAAACATGATTTAAAGCCATTTCCATAAACTCCATAAATCGAGCTTTCTAGTATTTGAACATTTTGTTCGGATTTAACAAATACCCTTGCTAAAAGTTCAAATGAAAATGTTTTTATTACTTCTGAATTAGAATCTTTGAAAATTTTATAAAACGAATGCCCCATAGATTCCAGTATATTATCGTAGCTTTGAGTGCTTTTGCTTTCAAAAATATGTTCAAATACTTTAATTTGGCTATTTAATATCTCAAATATGAAATAGCCAGCTCTGCTTTCGAATTCACAATTTTTTGAACCTTCGCTGCATTTTCGTTAGAGAGTTCAATCAATTGCTCTACAATTTTTGTTAGTACCCAGCTAGGATGTCGAGAAGAAAATGATTGTTCTTTTTTGCTTACTTCAACTGAAGAATGGAATACGCAGTCTATATAAAAATTTAATCGTGTTTGCTTTATAAATGAGTCATTTGGTATGTACTCATGTGCCTCAACAAGTTGATTTTTGTTATTTAAAATATACGTTTTTACTATACTTTCTAGCCGATCAAAAAACTTAGATTTATCAATAAAACCAGCATTTCCAATAGACTCATCTAATAAAGGAGAAAATCCAAGAATATTTTCATAAAAATAGTAATCTTCAAAGAAAGTCTCTAACTCATGTTTAAAGTGTGAAGAACTTATTAATATTTCAATATCCTCTTCTGAAAAGTCATTTCCAGTAAGTGAAATGAGTTCGAATGCAACTCTAGGATTATTTTTCAGGATATGAGCTTTAACTCTAGAGGTGAAAAATTCTTTTTTCAGTACTTCAATTAATTTTTCTTGCCTGCTGCTTAATCTACTAAGTTGCTCAAATTTAGTTAAGGGAACTATAAGAAAGTGGTACTTGAAAAAGTTTTTGGCACTCAATGACTCTTGTTTAGGCTGCTCATTGGTGAGGGCAATCAATGGTTCGTTAAAGTAGTTTGATATATCTTGATTTAATAACTTTACCCTTAGTGATTTAAATAAAGTTTCCTTAATCAAATAACGTTTCAAAGTACAAAGATTTCTATTTAATAAGGAGTCAATGAGGCTCATTTTTTGTTCGTATTTAATATCATTTGAAATTGCATCAATAAGGTGAGGTATCTGATTTTCTCTGATTGATTTAGCTAAAATCAATTTAAAGATATACCCCAGAAAAAGAATCGAAATAAGCAGTAAAGCACTTTCTTGATCAAAGCCTTTTATCCATTTTAAAGGTATTATTATTCCCCAAGCAGAAAAAACATCATAAAGCAGGAAATAAGTAGAAAACGAACAAAATAATAGAAAAATGGAACACGTAACTTTTGATTTAAGATTAAGTGATAATTCTAATTTTTTATCTTCAGGTAATAAGGTGATTATTGCAGCTAGCACCGCGAATAAAGTTAAAAAGCCAGAAACATCCATTTATTGCCTACCCTCTTGTTCAAATCTATTTCATATCTCAAAGTGTGCGAAGCTCTATAACTCAGCTATATGGTTCAATGTCTCAGGATGACGCTGTACAAGCTTTAGCAAAGTTATCGCTTGCCCATTCGGTGCGCTGCGTCCTTGTTCCCAGTTTTCGAGCGTTCTTGCTGATGTATGTAGAATGTTTGCAAATACACCGCGCGACATATTAAATGTTTCTCGAATATTTACTATTTCATCAGGTGAGATAGCAAGATCGTTGATATCCTTTACTGCATGAGAACGTAACGTAAGCTTACCTTGTGAATGCGCTTTAGCGTCCACAAGTGCTGTAGTTAATTCTGAAAATAAATCACGTTTGCTCATTGCGCCACACCTCTAAGAATTCTTTTAATTGCTTTTTCTGATCTGCTGTTAAATCGGTGACTTCGTTTTTACTGTAAATAGTGAGCAAATAAAAACGTCTTTTATCGTCCAAGTAATAATATATAACTCTTGAACCACCACGCTTACCCTTTCCTTTGCTCGCAACTCGTATTTTACGTAAGCCGCCTGTTCCTTGAATAACATCGCCCTGTTTTGGGTTAACCATTAGATCTGCTTGAAATAAACGATACTCGTCATCACTCAAGTACAACTCTCGGTACTTTTCGAATATGTTTGATTCAACAAATAGGCTTTTCATACATTAAAGTATACGCAGATAGCGTATAAATTCAATTAAAGATTTTAAACGATTGGCGCAGGTATCTCTTGCTTTAGCTAAAGCGCTTTACTCATAAACAAGCTGTAAGGATCTAACTCATAATCACCAAAGGGTTCGCATTTTTTAAAACCAAACTGAGTGTAAAGCTTTTGTGCGGGCAAAAATGCCTTTGCCGTGCCGGTCTCTAAACTTAGCTTTTTGTAACCTCGCAGTGTTGATTGCTCAATAATGTGCGTAAGTAACTTAGCCGCTATGCCTTGGCGTAAATAGTTGCTTGAGGTGCGCATTGATTTAATTTCGCCTTCGGTCGCATTTAGTGCATTTAAAGCGCCAACACCCGCTAAATTATTATCAATCCATAAGCTATAAAAAGTTATATCGGGCTGAGTGAGTTTGCTCACATCAAGTGCATGTACGCTCTCAACGGGTGAGTGTTTTAACATATCGTTATGATGCGCTTGTAGTAATTTTATAACTTCTGGGTTTGAAAGCTCACCTACTCGAATATCCATTTATACCTCGTTTAATTCTAGAATTTAATGCTTTAGGCTTTATTTAAAACCCTAAAGTAAATAGCTATATTTAGGCCGCTAGTTTCCATACTACAAACGCAACAGCAAAGCCTATTAAATACACTAAGCCTAGCCACGTTAAGCTGCGCAGTAACACGCTGTGCTTTATAGCTGGCTCTGAGCGCACTAAGCTAAAGTTAAGCCATGCAAAAACAGGTGTTGTAACAAATGAAAGCGTCATCGCAAACGTAAGCATAGGGCCAAGGGCTGATTTAAAAAATAAAATAACCGCCATACCGGCAAGTGCTTGCAGTATTAACCAAATATTTAGACTGTGTTTTGATTGCTTAAATCCAAGTAGCTTATGAGACTCGTTAAGCGTGCGGGCGTAGCCATCTAGCACGGTGAGTGTAGTGCCAAACATACATAAAAAGGCGATTGCTGATACAAACGGCCTTGCCCACTCGCCTATTGTTAATGCGTACATATCAATAAGCTGCTTGGCAAACGCGACACCACCGAGTTCTATACTACTGGTTTGCCCGTACTGCACTAATACACCTAAGCTAAAAAATACTAAGGCTAAGCCTGCTGTAAGCCAGTAACCTACGTTAAAATCGAACAAGCCTTGGCTTTTAGACACTGTTTGTTGCGCTTGTTTTTCTTTTAGCCATAAAGAACTTAATGCAGATATTTCGATAGGGGCTGGCATCCAGCCCATTAAAGCCACCATAAAGCTAAGCATGGCAAGTTCATACGGTGAAGGCCCTATGTAATCAGCAGGTGCCATTGGGCCGTTACTAAATGCAATGGCAAGGGCAATCAAAGTAGCGAGCGTCAGCAGCCCCATAATGCCTTTGGCAACGTTATCTAGCGCTTTAAAGTGCCCAAGTAGCAATATAACTAAACATACGCCTAGCAGCATCCAACAAAGCAAGGTTACTTCAATAACCACAGGTAGAGCGTAATGTAGCAAACTTGCTGTAAGCAGCAATACACCGGCGGTATTAACTACAGCAGCTACAATGTTTAAACCGATAAAGCTGTAAAAATAAAACGGGCCTTTGCTTTTATACCCTTCCACTAGGCTATTTTTAGTCGCGAGTGTGTATTCCATACCAAAGCGAAAAAACGGGTACTTTAAAACATTAACAACAAGGATTAGCCAAAATAGTTGCCAACCAAATATTGCTCCAGCTTGCGTAGAGGCAACTAAGTGAGAACCGCCAATAGCGGCTGTTGCCATGAGTATTCCAGGTCCAAGCGCACCTAGTCGAGACTTCCATACTGCTTTTGTTGTGTGCATTAATTTCTCAAAATATGTGTGTTGTACGCTGCTTTTATTAATTCTTTTGATTAATAAACTGCAAGAACGCATAACTTACCTAAATTACAGGCAATAAAAAAGAGCCATACGGCTCTTTTTTATAATACTTTGGAACTAAATTTTATTTAAGATCCATCTCTTGGATGATCTCGTGTGCGATTTCAGGTGTCGTGCTAACAGGCTTTTCGTGTAGGTTTGCTTTTATCTGCCCTTTTCGATGTTTTAGTGCCGCATCGAGTTTTTTAGCTGCACTTGCAATGGCAGGGTACATAACTTCGTTTTCCCCTTTTACCGATATGCGCGTGCCTTCGTAATTAGTGCTAATTTCAGCTTGGATTTTATGATGCTCTTTAGACAAAATAATATCGAGTGCAATAAGCGATGGAAAGTGGCTCTCGATTTTTGAAAATTTTTCGTTGATGTGCTCTCTAATAGAGTCAGTAACTTCAACATGGTGACCAGAAAGATTAATTTTCATAGGGTATCCTTTTATTTGTTACCTCATAAATAGTATTGGGGGCTATTTAGATTAACACAAGGAAAAAGAGAGATATTTGAGGTTTATTTGCGGCTTTTGGTGATTTAAATCATGCGTTGTGCAAAGTTTATGCAAAGCCCATTGTACATGGGCTTTCAGACGTCTACTTAACTTAAACTAAGATTGGTTAATCTGTGTACGAACAACAGTAGTCAGCAAAATCAGATACTTTTACTTTAAAGCTTACATTTGCATCAACATTAAACGATTCACCCGCGTTAAATGTTTTCCACTCACTTGCACCTGGTAATAAAATATCCCATTGGCCCGCTAAAAGCTCCATGCACTCTTTTTGGTTTGTATCAAAAACAAACTCACCTGGTTGCATAAAGCCTAACGTTTTCGCTTCGCCATCACCTAAAATAACGGTGCGGCTCGATACTTTTCCGTCAAAATATACATTGGCTTTTTTTACTACACTTACGTTATCGAACTTTGGCATTTTTAGCTCCTGCTAATTTTTATATTTAATTGCGGTCACATTGCCTGATACATAATGAGCTTGCAAGGAAGTGGAGCGAAAAACATTAAGTCAAAATATCATAACGGCAAACAACAACTTATTTTTATTGAATATTAGCTTTTAGAGGATATGTTAAATAATTAGAAGCTACGCCTCTCACGTGAGCAAGCTCTACGTCTACAAATAACGCTCCTTAACTTTGGGAACAACTACTTGTAGGTGTGCATATTTCTGGCTTTTAAAAGTAACTCTTTTATTAAAGGCGGGCTTTGAGAAAGTTAAAAACCCTGCGAGTTATCAGTAATTAAATTATCGTGTTCTGGAGGTAAATCACTGAGCTTTATTGATTCCATAATCCGCTGTTGTGATTCAAGTGCATGCTTAGCCCATTTTTTATGCTTATCAGAGCGATCAATACGATGATTAAATTCAACCTCTAAAAAAGCATGTTCACTTAATGGCAAACAATAAAAATCTTGACGAGAGAGGCTATTATTTCTTTTTACTTGGTAGAACACCCACTGGCAATTGTTAAATATAACTTCTTTGGCTGCTGGTAGTGGTGGATATCCTCGAGTCTCAATACGCCCTAAAATTTCTTCTTTCAGTGCCTCACCTTCCCAAGGGTTTGCTCTTTTACTGGATTCTAACGTGGTATCATTTTTAACTTCGGTATTTCTGCCATCAGGTCCCCAATGGAAGTTATCGTATGATTCAATCACAAAACGCTTTAATTGCACGGTATCCAGTACATTGATTTCATTAGTTTGTTTAATCCTTAGTTGGCAACTAAGCATGCCATACTCACTACTTGGTAAATAGCTTACTGGTGGCAAGTACATCCAGTTTTTAGTAAGCATATGTACATATACGTGGTGGAAATAATCTTCCTTGTGCTGATTAAACCAACTTGTTGAATTATAGGGAAATGAGACATCAATTGTAGAAGGTACAGCAGCAACATTACTACTAGGCATATCAAGGGTTAATAGCTTACCTTCTAAAATAAAGCGATAGTAGATGCAATTTTCAAAATTGGGCCCGCCAATAAAACCACGGTAAAAAGCCTTAGCTAAATTAAACACTTTTAGAATTATCAGCAATTAAATTATCGTGATCTGGAGGTAAATCACTGAGCTTTATTGATTCCATAATTCGCTGTTGTGATTCAAGCGCATGCTTAGCCCATTTTTTATGTTTATCTGAGCGGTCAACGCGATGATTAAACTTTACTTCCAAAAAAGCATGTTCACTCAGTGGCAAGCAATAAAAATCATGGCGAGAGAGAGCATTATTCCTTTTTACTTGATAAAACACCCATTGGCAGTTATTAATCACAGCCTCTTTAGCGGCAGGCAATGGCGGCTTTCCATAAGATTCAATACGACCTAAAATTTCTTCTTTTAAAGCTTCCCCCTGCCAAGGATTTGCTCTCTTACTCGATTCTAAGGTGGTATCATTTTTGATTTTAGTGTTTTTTCCATCTGGGGCCCAATGAAAGTCATCGTACTCATCAATTACAAAATGTTTTAATAGGCTGATATCAAGCACATTGATTTTATTGGTTTGTTTAATCCTTAGTTGACAACTAAGCATGCCATACTCACTACTTGGCAAATAGCTTACTGGTGGCAAGTACATCCAGTTTTCAGTAAGCATATGCACGTATTCATGGTGTAAATAGTTTTTTTTATGTTGTTTAAACCAGCTGGTTGAATTATAGGGAAACGACACATCAATGGTAGATGGTACAGCTGCGACATTGCTATCCGGTACATCGAGAGTGAGTAGTCTGTCTTCTAAAATAAGGCGATGGTGAACACAATTTTCAAAATTGGGCCCGCCAATAAAGCCACGGTAAAAAGCCTTAGCTAAATTAAACACTTTTAGAATTATCAGCAATTAAATTATCGTGATCGGGGGTAAATTACTGAGCTTAATTGATTCCATAATCCGCTGTTGTGATTCAAGTGCATGCTTAGCCCATTTTTTATGCTTATCAGAGCGATCAACACGATGGTTAAATTTTATCTCTAAAAAAGCATGTTCACTTAATGGTAAACAATAAAAATCGTGGCGAGAAAGAACATTACCTCTGCACTCTTTGTAAAACACCCACTGGCGATTATTAATAATTATCTCTTTAGCCGCCGGTAATGGCGGTTGACCGTAAACCTCAATCCGCCCTGATATTTCTTCTTTCAGAGCTTCACCTACCCATGGGTTTGCTCTTTTACTCGATTCTAACGTAGTATCATTTTTAATTTTAGTGTTGTCACCATCAGGTCCCCAATGGAAGTTATCGTATGATTCAATTACAAAATGCTTGAGTTGCTCAAAGTCCTGTACATTTATTTTTTGGGTTTGTTTAATCCTTAGTTGGCAACTAAGCATGCCATACTCATTACTGGGCAAATAGCTTACTGGCGGTAAGTACATCCAATTTTTAGTAAGCATATGAACGTATTCATGATATAGATAATTTTTTTATGCTGGTTAAACCAAACCTTTGAATTATATGGAAATGAAATATCCATAGGCTTTTGAACTGCGGCAACATTACTGTTGGGTACATCAATTGTAAGTAGCTTATCTTCTAAAATGAGGCGATGGTGGACGCAATTTTCAAAGTTGGGCCCACCGACAAAGCCACGATAAAAAGCTTTAGCTAATTTGATCATAACCGTGCATCCGTATGAGGTAGAGTTTTAATAAAATTTCTTACTACATCGGCCTTGTCATTATAGCCAAGCATTTGCAGTTGGTCAGCGTAAGTGACTAGACCTAAAAATGGCAAAGTGTGTGGGCTTGCTGCAGCATCATCTCCTGTAACTAAGCCCTTAAATTTCATCGAACGTACAAGACTGCTTGACGATAAGTCATTACGGCCAGCTAGGTTAGGCACTAAGTCATAGGGATTGTTACGCACCGCAACAACTTTTAATCCGGTACTATGGGCAATGCGTTTTAAACGCTCGATATTTGAGCCTGAGCCATGCACCGCGAGTTGCTGGCCTGTAAGTGACTTACCATAATATATACGATAGTGTTCTAGGGCCGCGCAAAAAATGATTGCCCCTTGACTGTGTGCTAACCATTTAACCTGCTTACCTTGCTGGTTATTTTGTGCCAGCACAGCTGCTAAATGTTGAGCGTTATGGGATTTAGTACCTAAGCGTTTATCAAACGCACATTCCACCAAATCTAGCTTTGGTCGATCTGTTGGGTTATGAAACAGCGTATAAGCTTTTATGCCATCGCCCTCATAGGCTCTATCAAGGTGGGTGCCCATTAGCCATGTGGCTTTGGTAAGCTCATTTTGCATACCATTGACCGCCGCATGCTGCGTATTAACTTGCGTAGTCGCTGTTGGAACATTTCCCCATGCACCTTTGACTTCTTCTATCTCTTCTTCACCCATAGCCCTATCATAAGTATGGTTACTTCGTCTTTTTACCTCATAAAGCATGGTGCGCTCTGCAGCAAAGTTACTTTTTGCTCCCTGCAATTGCCTATCGAAAAGTATATCTTCTAAATTTATAAAATTATTTTTAAGCGAGTACTCTATTAAAAAGTGATAATTACGAAATGGATATTTTGTCCGCCATAAACGGCGTAACGGGTTACGGCTATGCTTAATTGAGTTTGTAGCATTTGGATTAGCGCATATTTGAATGATATCGGCGCACACCATTTTTAAATCATAGTCATTGAGCTGCGATAGCATAGCGAGAGCTTGGCAGGTAAATTTAGCTTTACTAAATGGGAAGTTAATAGGGAGTTTAACACCAAAATCTCGACAGCTAAGCGCGTCAAGAGGGATAACAGAATGAGCGTTGATAGTTTTATTGAGTTTAGACCAAGACATATTGCTTCCTTGTAAATGAGTCTGGGTTAAAATACTACGTTAAATTATTTGTTAGAGCAAAAGTTTTTAACGCAGTATTATAATGTTGAATTGCACCTTTTTTGCTCCATTGTAGGTCGTCATTTATGGCGTCATATTTTTGATATACCTTTAACGCGCTAAAACACGACCTACAAACAAAAAAGCCCGCGCTGTTTTTTCACAGTGCGGGCTTTTCAATTACTTACTTTATTTAATCAAATACTATTAAAAAAGCGCGTTTGCTTTGCTTACAATGTTTGCCACTGTAAAACCAAAGTGTTCAAACAACTCATTAGCTGGTGCTGACTCACCAAAGGTCGTCATACCTACTACTGCGCCGTTTAGACCAACGTACTTGTACCAGTAGTCAGCAATACCTGCTTCTACTGCTACGCGGCGTGAAACTGATGCAGGTAATACGCTTTCTTTGTATGCTGCGCTTTGATCTTCAAAGGCATCAGTACATGGCATAGATACAACACGTACCTTTTTACCTTGGCTGCGTAGTTCGCTTGCTGAATCTTGTGCTAGTTGCACTTCAGAACCCGTTGCAATAAAAATAATCTCAGGGTTGCCGTCACAGCTAAGGATGTAACCACCCTTTTTAACATCGCTTAATTGCTGTGCGTCACGGGCTTGTTGCTCAAGACCTTGGCGAGTAAAGATTAACGATGTAGGACCGTCTTTACGCTCAATAGCTTGTTGCCATGCAATTGCCGACTCAACTTGGTCACACGGGCGCCAGTTGTATAAGTTAGGCGTTAAACGCATGCTTGCAATTTGCTCTACTGGTTGGTGAGTTGGACCATCTTCACCTAAACCAATTGAATCGTGCGTGTATACAAAAATGCTTGGTTGCTTCATTAATGCAGCCATACGTACGGCATTTTTTGCGTATTCAACAAACATTAAGAACGTAGCACCGTAAGGAATAAAGCCTTTATGAAGGGCAATACCATTCATGATGGCCGACATACCAAACTCACGTACACCGTAATAAATGTAGTTACCGCTTGCATCATCGCGTGTTAAACCTTTAGAACCATCCCAAATTGTTAGGTTTGAGCCTGCTAAATCGGCTGAGCCACCCATAAATTCTGGTAATAACGGACCAAACGCATTTAATGCATTTTGCGATGCTTTACGAGACGCTGGGTTTGCTGGGTTTGCTTGCAATTGCTCAATATACGCTTGAGATTTTTCAGCCCAATCGCCAGGCAGTTCGTTATTAATACGACGTTTGTACTCTGCTGCAAGCTCTGGATATGCTTTTGCGTATGCTGCAAATTTTTCGTCCCAGCTTGATTCAAGCTGTTGACCTTTTTCTTTGCCATCCCACTGTGCATAAATATCATCAGGAATTTCGAACGCATCGCCAGTCCAACCTAAAAATTCGCGAGACGCTTTAATTTCGTCATCACCCAGTGGTGCACCGTGACAGTCGTGGCTACCAGATTTATTAGGTGAGCCGTAACCAATAATTGTTTTACAGCAAATTAGTGATGGCTTATCGGTAACGCTTTTTGCTTCTGCAATTGCAGCACTTACTGCATCACTGTCGTGACCATCAACACCACTAATTACATGCCAACCGTAGGCTTTAAAACGAGCTGGCGTGTCATCTGTAAACCAACCTTCAACTTCGCCATCGATTGAGATGCCGTTGTCATCCCAAAATGCAACAAGTTTACCCAGACCTAATGTGCCTGCAAGTGAACCTGCTTCATGAGAAATACCTTCCATAAGGCAGCCATCGCCCATAAATGCATAGGTAAAGTGATCAACAATATCGTGACCTTCACGGTTAAACTGTGCAGCTAGCGCTTTTTCAGCAATGGCCATACCTACGGCATTTGTGATCCCTTGACCTAATGGACCCGTAGTAGTTTCGATTCCTGGTGCATAGCCATATTCAGGGTGACCTGGTGTTTTAGAATGCATTTGACGGAAGTTTTTAATTTCGTCCAGTGGTAAGTCGTAACCACTTAGGTGCAATAGAGAATAGATAAGCATTGAACCGTGGCCATTTGAAAGAATAAATCTGTCACGGTCAGCCCACTCTGGATTTGTTGGGTTGTGTTTTAGATAATCGCGCCATAATACTTCTGCGATATCAGCCATGCCCATAGGGGCTCCAGGGTGACCAGATTTGGCCTTTTGTACTGCGTCCATTGACAAGACGCGAATAGCATTTGCAAGTTCTTTGCGAGATGGCATGAATTCTCCTACCTTTATATGTGTATTTGCACGGGTATTTATTATTCGTTTATGTATCCAAGTTTATTGAATACTGTTATACCGACCATTCTTACTTATTGTGGGGGCGGTGTGCAATTAAAAACCCCATAAAAGGGAGCATTATGAATATTTTTTAAGACCAGAACGACATTCGTAATTTTATTTAGACGTCTAGGCGTAAAAACACTATGCAAGGTGTTTTGTTTTCGATAAAATACGCCCCTTAATTTTTTAGCGCTAATACCGACGTTTGTGAAGCGCAATATTTGTGAGCAGAAATACAATGGCAAAACATTTATTTACTTCTGAATCAGTTTCTGAAGGTCATCCGGATAAAATCGCCGATCAAATCTCTGATGCGGTACTTGATGCTATCCTAGAGCAAGACTCTCATGCTCGCGTAGCGTGTGAAACGTACGTGAAAACCGGTATGGTTATGGTTGGTGGTGAAATCACGACTAGCGCATGGGTTGATATCGAAGAAATTACACGTAAAACAATTCGTGACATTGGCTACACAAATTCAGACATGGGCTTTGATGCCGATTCATGTGCAATTTTAAACACTATTGGTAAACAGTCTCCTGACATTAACCAAGGTGTTGACCGTACTAGCCCAGAAGAGCAAGGCGCTGGCGACCAAGGCTTAATGTTTGGTTACGCATGTAACGAAACAGAAGTACTAATGCCTGCTCCAATTACTTACTCACACCGTTTAGTACAGCGCCAAGCTGAGGTTCGTAAAAGCGGCGAGCTTAACTGGTTACGTCCAGATGCAAAATCTCAAGTTACTTTTGCATACGAAAATGGCAAACCTGTAGGTATTGATGCTGTAGTGCTTTCTACTCAGCACAGCGAAGACATTTCGCAAAAAGATTTAGTAGAAGCTGTGATGGAAACAATCATCAAGCCGGTACTTCCTGCAGAGCTTGTTACTAGTGCAACTAAATTTTTCATTAACCCAACAGGTCGCTTTGTTATTGGCGGACCAATGGGCGATTGTGGTTTAACTGGTCGTAAAATCATTGTAGATACATACGGTGGTATGGCTCGTCACGGTGGTGGTGCTTTCTCTGGTAAAGATCCATCAAAAGTTGACCGTAGCGCGGCATACGCTGCACGTTACGTTGCTAAAAACATTGTTGCTGCTGGTCTTGCTGACAAGTGTGAGCTACAGGTTTCTTACGCAATTGGTGTTGCAGAGCCTACATCTATTAGCGTTGAAACGTTTGGTACAAGCAAGCTGGAAGAAAGCCGTTTAATTGAGCTTATTCGTGAACATTTTGACCTGCGCCCTTACGGCTTAATTCAAATGCTTGATTTAGAGCGCCCTATCTACCTTCCTACAGCGGCTTACGGCCACTTTGGTCGTGACGAATTCCCTTGGGAACGTACAGATAAAGCTGAAGCACTTCGCGCAGCAGCTGGCCTTTAATTGGTTAGGTAACTATCTAAATACAAAAAAAGCGCCAATTGGCGCTTTTTTTATGTATTATAAATAGCAGAATAAATTCAAACTTAATTAAAATAACGGTACATTAATAAAAATATTAAGGCAATTTACTCTTTGTTGCTCGGTTTTTACTTATTCTTACATGGATGTAAGCCAGTAGCGCAGCGCAGGAGCCGTTACCGAGCCCACTAGCTTACAAACCTCACGCCGCGATTAAACAGCCCCTAGATTGAACAAATTTCAATCCTGAAAGGCCAACAAGCCCTAATCCACAGACTTTATTTTGTGATCGCACAGAAAGTAGCTCATAAGTTAAAATAATTTAATTTTACATATGGATGCCTTTATAAAGGAGTTCGGTTTATACTCTTTTTATTAAAAAGCTTTAGGGGTACTTAAATGGCCGACAATTTTCGCGTTATATTTGCTGGACTTGCTGATGGAATAGACAGTAACGCTGCATCTATCAACCTTGCAGATAAACTAAAAACCTCAGAAGAAAAAGTAGCTCTTTTTTTAAAGGAAAGCCACTGTTTGCACCGAGCCATAAAGACAAAGCACTAAAACAAGCCAAACTATTGGCTAGTTTGGGCATTAAAAGTAAGTTGCAGGCAGTTTCAAATGCAGCTAATACCTCAACTGAGCAGCCTCAAAACAGTCAACGTGATGAACGTATTTTTGATGCCCTTGATTACATCACCAGTAGCTTAATTCGCCTTGAAGAAAAACTCGAAGAACTTGAACAACGCTTACCAGAAGAGCAATCAAAAAATCCTGAAATAGATGAGGATGACGATTGGCAAGACGACGATTTATTGCTTGATGAAGAGTCAGTAAGCACACCTAAAAAACGCAGTAATGTGCTTTTATATTCTTTAATAGCAACAGCCGTGACGTTACTTATTATATTGGCTGTATATTTGGCATTTCCTAGCTTATTTTCTTTATAATTGCATAGTGAAATCATCAAATGAATAATAACCGTGCGCAGATAAGAAAATCTATCCGTGAAATACGTAATAACTTGTCAAAAAATCAACAAAATTTAGCGGCGCAATCGCTATATATGAATTTTATTCAATATTTAAAAAGTAAAAAAACGAATAAAACAGAGCATATAGCAATCTACTTAAGTAATGATGGAGAACTAGATACCTCACTGTTAATTAAAGAGTTATGGAATCTAAATCACCACATTTACCTACCAGTAATTCACCCCTTCAATGGGACTAATTTACTCTTTCAGCGCTATGAAAAAAACTCACCCATGAAGGCAAACCGCTATGGTATCTTTGAACCTAAGCTCAACTGCTCTCAAATATGCCCATTAGCAGCGCTTGATTACCTCCTTATGCCGTTAGTTGCATTTGATAAACAAGGTAATCGCCTAGGAATGGGAGGCGGGTTTTATGATAGAACACTGGCGCGTTTACACGAACAAAATTGGCAAAAACCACAACTTATTGGCTTAGCACATGAATGTCAAAAAGTAGACGTGTTACCCATTGAGTCGTGGGATGTACCACTTAAAACTATTATCACTCCAGATAAAACCTACTGCTGGTAATACGTTAACTTGTATACTAGCAGCATACTTTTGATATAGATGAGCACACATTAATGACACAAGATGAATTAAAAAAAGCAGCTGCCTGGGCTGCACTCGAGTTTGTAAAAAAAGACACCATAGTAGGCGTGGGTACAGGTTCAACGGTTAACCATTTTATTGATGCACTTGGCTCAGTAAAAGACACTATTGTAGGCGCTGTATCAAGCTCAGAAGCTTCAACTGCACGTTTGGAAGCGTTAGGTATTGAAGTGTTTGAACTTAATAACGTTGATGCTTTAGATGTATACGTTGACGGCGCTGACGAAATAAACGCTCAAAACGAAATGATTAAAGGCGGCGGCGCAGCGCTAACACGTGAAAAAATAGTAGCGGCAGTAGCTAAACAATTTGTGTGTATTGTAGATGACACCAAATTAGTAGAAACGTTAGGTGACTTCCCGCTTCCGGTAGAAGTTATCCCTATGGCGCGCAGTTACGTTGCACGAGAATTATTAAAACTTGGTGGTGACCCTGTTTACCGTCAAGGCGTAGTTACCGATAATGGTAACGTTATATTAGATGTATTTAACTTAAAAATTACCAATGCCAAACAACTTGAAACACAAATTAACTCAATTGTTGGCGTAGTTACCAACGGCCTATTTGCGATGCGTGGTGCTGATAAAGTGATAATCGGCACTAAAAATGGGCCTCAAATTAAATAGGATGAGGTTATGAGTAAGGTATCGTTAGCAAAAGACAAAATTAAAATTCTCTTGCTTGAAGGTGTTCACCAAAGCGCTGTTGAAACGCTAAAACGTAACGGTTACAGCAACATCGATTACGTTAAAACATCCTTACCTGAGGACGAACTAAAAGAACGCATTAAAGATGTACATTTTGTAGGCCTTCGTTCTCGCACTCATATAAGCGAAGCGGTATTAGATGCCGCTGAAAAGCTCGTTGCAGTTGGTTGTTTTTGTATTGGCACAAACCAAGTTGACCTAGACAGCGCACGCGAACGTGGTATTGCTGTATTTAACGCACCGTTTTCTAACACTCGTTCTGTTGCAGAGCTTGTACTTGGCGAAATTCTGCTTTTACTACGTGGTATTCCAGAGCGTAATGCAGCGGCTCATCGTGGTGGCTGGTTAAAAACAGCAAATGGTTCGTTTGAAGCACGTGGTAAAACATTAGGTATTATTGGCTACGGTCACATTGGTACTCAGCTGGGTATTATGGCTGAAAATATCGGTATGAACGTGGAGTTTTACGATATCGAAGATAAGTTATCACTGGGTAATGCCAAACAAGTTCATAACCTAACTCAGCTATTACAACGCTCTGATATTATTAGCTTACACGTACCAGAAACGCCGCAAACTAAAAACCTAATCGGCACAGCTGAACTTGCTGTTATGAAGCAGGGATCTATTTTGATCAACGCTTCTCGCGGAACTGTTGTTGATATTGATGCACTTGCAGAAGCGCTTACCGAGAAAAAGCTAAGTGGTGCAGCAATCGATGTGTTCCCTACTGAGCCTAAATCTAACGATGAAGAATTTGTATCGCCACTGCGTCAATTCGACAATGTTATTTTAACACCACACATTGGTGGCTCGACACAAGAAGCACAAGAAAATATTGGCATTGAAGTAGCAGGTAAACTGGCTAAATACTCAGATAACGGCTCAACGATTACTGCGGTTAACTTCCCCGAGGTATCGCTACCAGAGCTTGCTAATCGTAGCCGTTTATTACACGTGCACCACAATCGTCCTGGCGTACTAACACAAATTAACCAAGCGTTTGCACAGCACGGTATTAATATTGCCGCGCAATATCTGCAAACAGATTCAGCAATTGGTTATGTTGTTATTGATGTAGATACTGATCACTCTGAAGTTGCACTTAAAGAGCTAAGCGCTGTTGAGGGTACAATTAGAGCACGTATTCTTCATTAATAATGAGATTGGCTCTTTGAGCAATAACTACAGTTTTATAAAAACACCGCACTTAATTTAAGCGCGGTGTTTTTTTATAAGCGGTGTATTTCTCATAAGTTACATGTGCGCGATGTAAAATCGCACCTACCGCTTGGGTATATATAATTTTGTAGGTGAGGTTTTATACCTCGCTTTTACATATTAAAAACACGTTACATGTGCGCGATGTGAAATCGCACCTACTGTTTGAGTGTATATAGGTGTGTAGGTGAGGTTTTACACCTCGCTTTTGCATATTAAAAACACGCGTTACATGTGCGCGATGTAAAATCGCACCTACCGCTTGGGTATATATAATTTTGTAGGTGAGGTTTTATACCTCGCTTTTACATATTAAAAACACGTTACATGAGCGCGATGTAAAATCGCACCTACCGCTTGGGTATATATAATTTTGTAGGTGAGGTTTTATACCTCGCTTTACATATCTAAATATATTAAATAACACCGTTTAAAATAAAAACCTCAAGGCACAAAAAAGCGCGAGTAAAACTCACGCTTAAATCATTTAAATTGAACTATCAACACCTTTTCGCTTCACTGACAGCTCAACGCGATTATTAATCACCTTTTACTTCTAAATTAATAAACTTAACGAGCTCTTCAGGTTGCCCTACTAGCATCATAATGTGTTGATTAACTTCCATCATGGTTTTACCTTCAGGTAATTTTGCAGATACGCTAAATGAATTCAAACCTTTAGCAAAGCTAGTTAAAGCCTCAGCTATGTCTTGCGTTACGGGAGCTTGTTGTAACTGCTGCTGTAGCATAAGTTCCATTTTCTCTAACGTCATACCTTGCTTTTCAAGCTCACTTGATAATAAATCTTTTAGCTTACCTTGATTATTTAAGGCAAAACTAACATTGCGCGGCTCCAGTTTGCTCATTGCTTGCATAACAAGTGTTTGCTGCTGTAACTCTTGCTCGTAAGTCAGAGGTTGATTACCGGCTTCTTGTTGCGCCTTACTAATAGCCAATGACGCATCCATTAATGCTTTTGAATTAGCTAAGCCCATATCCATATTAAAACTAACAATATCTTTTGCATCTAATTTAACAACCACATCACTGTTGCCCGACTGTTCGTCGTAATCAAGCGATGAGTGTAAGTCATAGCTTGCCGATGCTAACATTTCGTTCGTATCTGCTGGTAATTTTGCGGCAAAGTCTTTATCAAACTGGAAGCTTTTTACATCAAACGATGTATGAGGCGAAATATTATCCGGATCGTAACCCGTTATTTCAATACTTTGAATCTTAGCAACATTGTCACCCTCAGGGCTTATTACTTCCATATTTGTTATTTCTACGCTTTTTGAAATAACACTTGCTGATAAACCAGCATATTTAAATATAGCGCCCGTTTGCTCACTTACTAAAGCAAGTTGCTTATCTACTTCTGCACGCACTTCTTGTGTTGCTACGTAATTTGCATAACTTACACCACCAACACCTGCTGCAACAATAGCGGCAACTATAACTAATTTTTTCATGTTATCTCCTTATTTAATTCTTAATATAAAATGGTCTTAACTCAAGAGTAACACTGATGAACATTACCGGTTAAGCGTTTTTGCTGGCTAGTTAATTAAACTAAGTAACTCATGCACTGTTTTTACTGGGGTAATTTTAGCACCCAACCCTTCCATGGATTTATGATAATTACGAAATGGAATAAATATTTCAGTAAAACCATGTTGTGCTGCTTCTTTAACGCGCGGTACACCACTATCAATTGGACGTACATCGCCGTTCAAGCTAAGTTCCCCCATAATACACGTGGTACGAGGTACAACAAATTCATTTAAACTACTAAGTAATGCGGTAACTAACGCCAAATCAATACAGGTTTCTGACTCATCAATTCTTAAACCACCTACTATATTGAAAAACGTATCGTGAAATATTTTAGTTTTAGTGTGCTTGCGCAATATACCGGTCAGCATTTTTATACGATTCATATTTAAACCAACGCAAACACGCTGCGGAAATTCCGCCTCAGTTTCGGTGGTTAAACATTGAATTTCGAGTAATAAATTACGATTTCCTTTACGAATACAAGTAATTGTAGACCCAGGGGAATCGGTGGTTGAACCCGATAAAAATATTTCGCTTGGGTTATCAACACTTAACATACCGCGTTCGCACATTTTAAAAATGCCCACAGTATCAATATCACCAAAGCGATTTTTATTGGCTCGCAAAGTACGAATTTGCCCATCGTTGGTGTCAATATGTAAAAGCGCATCCACTATATGCACCAAAGTCTGCGGGCCAGCTATTTCGTTATTCTTATTTACATGAGCAATAATGAACATGGTGACATCATTTTGCTTACAATATTGAGTCAATGCTTGTGCGGCACTCTTTACTTGCGAAGGCGAGCCTGGGCTACCATTAGCGGTATCGGTTACAACAGCTTGAATAGAGTCGATTACAGCAAACTTAATTTTATTCTTCTCAAGCTCATCAATAATTGTTTCAACGCTTGTTTCTGAAAGTAAATAAAGCTCGTCCGGGTTGTAGTTTAACTTTAAACGGTTAACCCTGTTTTTAAACTGTGATAAAGACTCCTCTGCCGTACAGTAAAGTGATGGCATACGCTGTGACATCCTAGCCACTAAATCAGACAGCAATGTAGTTTTACCAGCGCCAGGGTCGCCAGAGATTATATTAACCGACCCAGTTGTGACACCACCGCTTAGCACACGATCGAGTTCGCCGATTTCAGTTAGCTGTTTTTCAGCCTCTGTTGTAGTAATGTCATTAATTTTTTTAGAGCCGCCACCAATACCACCAGCATAACCGCCTACACTTGCTCGCACTGCCGCTTTTTTACTATGCCCTGCTGAAGGTTTAAATTCTGCTAATGTGTTCCATGCACCGCAGCGGCATTGACCTTGCCAACGTTGGTAGTTCATGCCACATTCAGTACAAACAAACTCTACTTTTGCCGCTTTTGCCATTAATAACCTTACCTACTATTCTTTAATTTTTAAAATACTTACTATTAAATGATTATCTTGCCATTCCACGCTTTTTCTCAGCAACGATTTTTACCTGTGAAAAACCTAGCATCACAATCATTAAATACAATTCTGTTTTTATTCCCTGTAATTTAGGGCATACTTTTTGCTTTGAAATAATTTAAAGTAACTTGCCAAAAAAATGGCATTTAACACATAATAACAAGAGCTAAACTGTAGTTACTCAAATAACCGTACCTATATTAATAACATAGAATGGTTTAACGTTTATTTTTTTAATAAATAGACTCAACAGTATACCTACTTTTTCAATTAGACGGTGATGGTTTTATAAATGGCTGATGACATAATGCTCAAACACGAAGACCTCGTGAATGAGCTAAAACAATATTTAGGTAACACCAAGTTTGACATGATTTTCAAATCAAAAACGGCAGAGCTTACAAAGCCTGAACAATTTTTGATGAAAATGGAGATGTCACGCTTATCTCAGCCTGTTGCCCGATTTGTTGATTTACGCGGTTTAGTTACCGGACATGTAAAGCCCTATGAGCACAATGGCAAACAGCACTTTATGGATGATACTGCCATTGAGGTTTTTGAAAAAGCTTTAGAACAACATGGTGAGTACACGTTAGCCGTTTACGAAGCAGTAATGAATACTGAGAATAATCATCGTGTGTTACAAAAAAAGGCTATAGAAAAGGCTGAATTACCAGAACTAGATGACTCGTTAGATACAGATGTCATTAAATTTGCCTCTTATGAGAGTCGCCGTGAAGAGCGGATGAACTACTCAATAAAAGTCACTATTACCTACGATGACAAGAAAAACATTGCGGCAAGTACCTCTGACATTTCTCTTAGTGGCTGTAAAGTAAAGCTCGTTACCCGCCATATTTTAAAGAAAGGTCAACTCATCGCAATGCGTTTAGTCGGGCTTGAGCAAGACTTTGAGCTAGGCTTAAAAAACGGTATTCAATACGAAGTAGTGGCTGTGGAAAATATATCTCGTGAATACAACCACATTCGTTTAAAGCGTACTTATGTAGAAAATAATGAAGCATTTGATCGCTTTTTAAAGAGCTTTATTCATGGCAATAAACGCCGTTATAAAGTCAACCTTGATAACACTCTTGATGCTGTCGTTTCAAAAGGCTATGAGCAATATTACATTCCGCGAGTAACTTCTTTATATGTATTTTTAAGCAAAAAAGATGATCACTATTACCCAAGCTTGAGCTTAACAACAGAAAATAATATTTTTATTCAGCGCTATTTTACTGACGAAAGAGCAATCCCTTGCTTGTACAATGTACTCAATCACCAGCGTATAACCCAATTGCTAACGCAAACAACGGCCGTTAAAGAAGATTATCTATATACTTTTACGCATGTATCCTCAGGTAAAATTTACTATTATTCTGCAACACGTAGTGAACTTGAAAAAACGCCTGAGTTGAGCAGTTTATTTTTAAGTTTTGGCAGTCAAAAAGAAAGTTGGCAATGTTTTAAACTTCAAATCATGCCTACTCACCCAGACGATTCGTACATTCCACTTTCTTTACCCAATAGTGCTGGTGAAAACATTGAAAAGCTTAATAAGCCGCCTTCGCCTCGCGTTGAAGGGCTAGTAAAAGATGTAAAGTACATTGTTGTTTTAACAAGTATTGGTAATGCTGTAGAACAAGAGCAGTATAAAAAATTAAATTATGATAAAGCACTTGTTAATCAGCTTAAACATTTTGGTCATGCTAAACATCAAACACCACCTTATTTAGATATTGTTGCACTTGAATATGTAAATTTACGTTCGCATAAGCGCTATCTATATAAAACAGCAGCAAAAGTAACCTTAGGTGACATTACCTTTAGTGGCTACACGCGTGACTTTTCTGTAATGGGCTTACAACTTGAGTGCGAGCAACCCATCACCTTTAAAAAAGGTGACATTATTTTATTATCATTTCCTGACTTGCAAAAAATAACTAAAAAGCACCAACTTAGTGAATTAAAATATGAAGTAATGGCAATTGGTAAATCGTTTACTACCATTAACTTAAAAGCAAGTCGGGTATCTGACTTCCCTCATGCTGGCGTTACCTTTTTCACTCAGTTAATTGAAAACAACAAAGACAAACTTAAAGTATCTGAAGAAGCACCTAAAGTAGAAGGCTTATCTACCGCGCTTAGAAACATGGTTACAAAAAGCGTATGTCAATTTCCATTATACTTACATAAAGAAGCTGCTCATTTTAAAACGGGAGCCATTGGTTTTGGTTTATACGCTAGCCCGTTACATGTGATTTTACAAAACTTTGGGCTGCTGAGTAATAAAACAGACTTATCTAGTATATTGACAGATGAGCAAATAATTAATGTAATTTCGCCGCATATTAAAGATAGAAGCCGCCAAGATCCTCCTCTGGCATTTACAATCGCTATTAATTTTGATCCCCGCAAAGGAGATATCAAAGAGGCTATTACAAGCCAATGTGTTCTAGGTGAAGACTACAGCGGCTTTGAGAAACAAATTAGCCAAGGTATTAAATCGGATCTAATTTTTGTGATGCGTTTATATTTATCACGTACGGGACGTCCTGATACCGATTACTTATCTAACGAATTAAAATATGTAAGCCAATACGCTATGCATAAAGCAAAAGATTTGGAAAAAGCATTATGGTCTGTAGCAGGCGTAGGTGACGTAGTAGATATTACTGAAGAAGCGCTTAGCCACCTAGACCTCAATCAACAACAAATTGAGCAAATGGGACGTCGTAAACTTATTTGGTTAAACCGCTTACGTTAACCGGTTTAACCTAATCTATTTAAAAAGTAGGCTCTTCTCCTAACGGAATAGCCAACATATACAACAATTGCAATAATGATCCTTGGCAAATAGCAGCTTGTGCCTGCTCAACTACTTTAGGTTTACCATGTACAGCAACACCTAGGCCTGCTTTAGCCATCATGACTAAATCATTTGCACCATCACCGATAGCAACCGTTTGTATTTTTTCAAGTCCTAGCTTTTGTTGAAGCATCTCTAAAACAACCGCTTTTTGCTGTGCATCGACAATTGTACCCAGTACTTTACCCGTTAGTTTATCGCCTTCAAATTCAAGTACATTAGCATGAACTTCATCTAAATGAATAAGCGCTTGTACACGTTCTGCAAACGGTACAAAACCACCTGATGCGATAGCTAAGTACCAGTTATGTTGTTTTAAAATTTGGCAAAGCACTTTAATACCTGGCATGAGTGGTAATGTATTTTTAAGCTCTTCAATCAAGCTTTTTTCAATACCAGCCAGTTTAGCGACACGTTGATTTAAGCTTTCGCTAAAGTCGAGTTTACCTGCCATCGCGAGTGCTGTAACCGACGCTACTTCGTCATACACATTGGCCAAACGCGCTATTTCATCAATACATTCAATGGTAATCGCCGTTGAGTCCATATCCATAACCAACAAACCAGGCTCATAAAGGTTAGGAGGTGTGGCTACTTGTACTAACTGGCAATCAAGCGTACTTGAAAACGTTTGAAGCTCTAACGGGTTTATAGCTTGCTCTGCATTTTGCGTATAAAAGCACAGTGCGGGGGCTAGCCCTAAATCAGGTTGATACTGGCATATAGCTGTAACTATTTGGTTATGCTTAGCTAAAAAATCAATAATGCTAGTCACATGGCTTGTGTTAAAGTCACCTGCAAATGCGATACTAAATAATCCCAGCTGTTTATTTGGAACATTATTAAGCGGTAAAAAAGTACAATCCTGATAACTAAACCATTGATTTAAAGTTAACATTGATAATGATTGATCAGTATTAAGCTGTGCCATGCTCGTTTGCGCCATGAGATCTCCGTATTTATTTTTATTTTCCTGATATAAACTAATTGATGTAGGTATTATTAGCGCTAAATTCGCCATCAGGTGAGGTTTAAGGTTATAGTGCTAGTTGTAACATCAAATCAAAATCCTGTCAGCAGCATATACGGTGACTATGAAAAATAACCATCTTAAAAATCCTATATCGGCTTCTCAAAGAAAGCGGCTTGTGCGCCTGTTACTTGCGGCTGCCTGTTTTGTGTTGCTAAGTTGGGTTGCTGTCAGTAGCAGTTTCCAAAGCCACCAACTGCTTTATGATAGTGCCGATAGCACTGCAAAAAGTTTAACTAAGTTTATGGCTTTGAATGTAAAAACACCTTTAATCGAAAAAAACAAACCACAGCTAAATACAATTTGTAACGATATAAGCAAAGATGAATTTGTACTTTCGGCAACTATTTACGATCAACAAGGTATTTTAATAGCCAGTAGCGATAACTGGCAATCGCATCATATTTTTGGCCAACTTCCTGATTCAACACCAGGTATTAGCAAATTAAAAACCCCCTTTGTAGAGCCTGTGATAAGTGATGATGATCGTCCACTTGGGTTTGTGTCAGTTACGTATTTAACACGAGCAGCAATTGCCGACAGTCATAATCATTTTCATGATTTAGGTCGCCAAGTACTTTTAATGCTAGTGATTGCCTGCATTTTCACGTGGCAATTAGGGCGAGGCTTAAAACGTTGGCAGGTTAATCGCTACATGCAAAAAACATCTGAGCAAGAATCATAAAGTAGCTTAGCAAGCGTCTCTCTCTTACTGTGTGGCTTTAAATCACACAATGCATTAAATACATCGGGTATATGCAATGGCGTGTTAACTTCACCTTGATAGCCGCTTAAAGGCATTGAGGGAGAATCTGTTTCTAGCACTAAATTTTCTGGCTCGATAGCAGCAATAACGGCGCGTGTTTTAACTGCGCGCTCATAGGTAATAACACCACCTACTCCTAGCTTAAAGCCCTGTTTGATATAGTACTGCGCTTGTTGGATTGAACCTGAAAATGCATGAATTACCCCCCATTTTTTGGCTTACAACGTTTAAACGATTGCGCAATTAAATCATGGCTTTGCCTATGATGCACAATGAGCGGCAAGTTAAGCTTGTTTGATAGCTCTATTTGCTGTTCAAATAAATAAGTTTGTTTGCAGAGGTTTTCAATACTTCTATCAAGCCCACACTCACCAATGGCCACCAGCTGATGCGTATTTGTAGTTGCAAACTCAAACAACGCTTCAATGTGAGATTCTTCATGCTGTTTTAAAAAATAAGGATGGAGCCCTGCCGCTATTTTTATACTTGGATAGGTTGCTTTGAGCTCTATGAGGGCATGCGATTGAGCAAGGGTAATGCCTGGCACAATAAACTGATTAACTCCCTTTGCTACACACTCTCTTATGAGAGATTCACGATTTGAATCAAACTCACTAAAATCGAGATGGCAATGAGAGTCAATAAATTGCACAGTTACTTACTCATCTATTTATTAAGGATTTAAGCGCGTAATTTGCCAGCTATTATCTGCTTGGCGCTGATATATAAAGCGGTCATGCAAACGATGTGCTCCACCTTGCCAAAACTCAATTTTAGTGGGCACTACACAATATCCGCCCCAAAAATCGGGAAGTGGAATTTCACCTTTAGCAAACTTGTTTTTCATATTGGCAAAGGTTTCCATGAGTACTTTTCGTGATGACACCGGACGACTTTGCGCTGATGCCCACGCGGCTAATTGGCTTTCTTTAGGACGAGATAAAAAGTACTTAGCCACAGCAGAAGTTGGTAATGGTTTAGCCTCGCCATATACAATAACTTGGCGTTCCATGTGATGCCACGGAAAGTGCAGCGATATCTTATTATTACCTTTAAGCTCTTGCGCTTTACGCGAACCTGTATTGGTAAAAAACACAAAGCCGTTATCATCCAAATGCTTTAAAAGCACTATGCGCTGTGAAGGTTGACCGGTTTCATCAACAGTTGCTACAACCATCGCTGTTGGATCAGGTAATTGGCTTGCTACTGCATGCTCAAGCCATGTTTCAAACTGCTTGAATGGGTCATCTTGCAAGTTATCTTCGCTTAACGCGTCTTGCAGGTATTCACGGCGGATATCTTCGAGTTTCATAACAAATCCTTTAAATAAAGCCTTAGAAAAGAGCTTAGAGTAGCGAGCTTAAAACATTAGATGTTGAGCAGTAACAAATATTAAGATTCAGGTGTATCGTTGGGTTGGGTTTCACTCAACCCAACCTACAACGTAAACTACACAACTCAGATATCTGCAAGTGTAGGAGTGCTAGCAAGGCGGTAAAACTATTTATGCCAAGGAGCATACGGTTTGTTGTATGTGACTTAGGCTAAATAGTTTTACCAACGCAGCTAAAGCGAACTACACGCAGCAGATTACATTTGCTCCATAACTTCAATACCTAGCAAATCCAATCCCGTTTCTAATGTTCTTGAAACCAAATTACACAGCACTAAACGGCTATCGCGCACGCTTGGCTCTACGCCTTCTTTAAGTACTGGGCAGGCTTCGTAAAATGTCATGTATAAGCTTGCAAGCTCATATAAGTAACCACATAGTACGTGCGGTGTTGCTTCGCTGATCATTAAATCAAGGACTTCTTCAAGCTGTAGTAGCTTAAGTGCTAGTGCTTTTTCTTGAGGCTCAACAATTGCAACATCTGAATTTAATGTAGCTGCATCAACGCCTGATTTACGAAAAATACTGCGTATACGTGTATAAGCATATTGTAAGTAAGGAGCGGTTGCGCCTTCAAAGCTTAGCATGCTGTCCCAGTTAAAAATGTAATCGCTGGTGCGATGCTTAGAAAGATCGGCGTATTTAACTGCACCAATACCTACTTTACGGGCAATCTCGCTGCGCTCAGAATCACTTAAATCAGACTCACGTTCAGCTAGTTTTGCGGCTGCACGGTTAATTGACTCTTCTAATAAATCAGCAAGTTTTACTGTGCCGCCAGTACGTGTTTTAAATGGTTTGTTATCGGCGCCCATCATGGTGCCAAACGGGCAAAACTCGTAGCTTGTTTCGTCTCGTAATAAACCAGCTTTACGCGCTGTTAGCTCTACTTGGTTAAAGTGTAGATTTTGACGTGCATCTACAAAAATTAAGATGCGATCAGCACCTAATTTATTTGAACGGTAGTCACATGCAGCTAAATCTGTTGTTGCATATAAAAAACCACCGCCAGATTTTTGTACGATAAACGCTGATGGCTCGCCATCTTTGTTGGCAAGCTCATCTAAAAATACCACTTGCGCGCCTTGCGACTCAACGGCAATATTTTTATCTTTAAGTAGGCTAATAATATCGTTAAGCTCTGCGTTATATGCGCTTTCAGCCATAATATCGGCTTGAGTAAGCGTTACATTTAAGCGCTTGTATACTTCTTCAGAGTGTTTAACTGAGGTGGCTATAAATAGTTTCCAAAGCTTTTCACAGTGCGTATCGCCGCCTTGTAGTTTAACAACATAGTCACGTGCTTTATCTGCAAAGCCTTCTTCATCGTCAAAACGTTTTTTAGCATCGCGATAAAAGGTTTCTAAATCAGCAAGTGCTACAGAATCTAAATCAACACCTTGGCTAATTTGATCTTCTAAATGCGCGATTAACATACCAAATTGCGTGCCCCAATCACCCATGTGATTTTGACGTACAACCGTATCGCCTCTAAATTCAAGCGCACGCACAATTGAGTCACCAATAATGGTTGAACGTAAATGGCCTACGTGCATTTCTTTAGCTAGGTTTGGTGATGAGTAATCAACAACCACTTTTTGTGGCTTAGCGTGCTCGTTTACAGCAAGCTTTGCATCACTGTTAGCGGCTTGTACGCTTTGCGCTAAAAACTCAGGCTTTAAATGAATATTAATAAAACCTGGGCCTGCAATTTCAGTCTTTTGAGCAATATCGCTTACATCAAGGTTATCTATAATTTTTTGCGCAAGCTCACGTGGGTTGCTTTTCATTTTTTTAGCCGCGCCCATTGCTGCATTAATTTGGTAATCACCAAATTGTGGACGTGTGCTTTGCGTTACTGCTGGGTTTGTATCTTCAGGTAAGCCTGCACCAACCATAGCTGCAACGGCTTTTTCGATTAAAATAGTACGAATATTCATATTTTTTTACCTTTGTAAGCCCGCCAAAGCAGGCTTTCAGTTAACTGTAGTCAGTCGATTCTAGTTTTCGCGTGTATGGCTAAACGTTACTTCAGGGTATCGCTCTACCGATAAGTTAAGATTTACACGGCTAGGCGCAATGTAAGTTAAGTTATCACCGCCATCGAGTGCTAAATTACTTTCGCACTTGCGCTTAAAGTCTTCAAACTTTTTCACATCGTCGCTACTTACCCAACGCGCTGTATTTACGTTTACACCTTCGTAAATAGCATCTACGTTATATTCGGCTTTTAAGCGCGCTACAACTACATCAAACTGAAGTACACCTACCGCGCCCACAATTAAATCGTTGTTTATAAGCGGTCTAAATACTTGCACAGCACCTTCTTCAGAAAGCTGTACTAAGCCTTTTAATAATTGCTTTTGCTTAAGCGGATCGCGAAGACGAATACGGCGGAATAATTCAGGCGCAAAGTTAGGGATACCACTAAATTTAAGTTTTTCGCCTTGCGTGAATGTATCACCAATTTGAATAGTTCCGTGGTTATGCAAACCAATAATGTCGCCGGCGTAAGCGTCAGCTGCGCGCTCGCGGTCGCCCGCCATAAAGGTTACCGCATCAGAAATGCTCACTTGCTTGCCAATTCGCACGTGATTCATCTTCATGCCTTGGCTGTACTTACCCGATACAATACGCATAAATGCAATACGGTCACGGTGCTTTGGATCCATGTTGGCCTGAATTTTAAATACAAAACCAGTAAAGTTTTCTTCAGTTGCAACAATAAGTCTGTCTTCTGTTTCGCGTGGTAATGGCGTTGGCGCCCATTTAGTTAAACCATCTAACACGTGGTCAACACCAAAGTTACCAAGTGCTGTACCGTAATAAACTGGCGAAAGCTCACCGGCTAAAAACAGATCTAAATCAAATTCGTTTGATGCGCCAATAACAAGCTCAAGCTCATCGCGTAATTGCGCAGCTAAATCTTCACCAATGGCAATATCAAGCTCTGGGTTATCAAGACCTTTAATGGTACGAACTTCTTGAATTTTATGACCCTGACCTGTTTTGTATAAAACAGCTTCGTCATTATGAATGTGGTAAACACCTTTGAACTCTTTACCACAGCCAATTGGCCAAGTGATGGGGGCACAGGCAATATTTAGCTCTGTTTCAACTTCGTCCAGCACTTCCATTGGGTCGCGAATATCACGATCACATTTGTTCATAAAGGTAACAATAGGCGTGGTACGCAGGCGTGTAACTTCCATTAACTTGCGGGTACGGTCTTCTACACCTTTTGCTGCATCAATAACCATTAAACACGAATCTACCGCTGTTAATGTGCGGTAAGTATCTTCAGAGAAGTCTTCGTGCCCTGGAGTATCAAGTAAGTTAACAAGTGCGTTGTTATATGGAAACTGCATTACAGAGGTAGTAACAGATATACCACGCTCTTTTTCCATTTCCATCCAGTCAGACTTAGCATGCTGGTTAGAACCACGGCCTTTTACAGTACCAGCTCGTTGAATAGCTTGTCCGAATAACAATACTTTTTCGGTGATGGTTGTTTTACCAGCATCTGGGTGAGAGATGATAGCAAAGGTTCGTCGTTTATTAATTTCGCTAAGGAGATTTTGATCTGCCATTAAAAAGTTCTTTTAGTTTGTATACGGATATTATCCACTTTAAGTATGCTGAGCTTTCAAGGCTTAAATAATAACAATTGCATTAAATTGGTGATCTATTATAGCGATAAGTAAATAGTGCAATAACAAGGCGAAAATTATCACATAGAGTTGTTCTCTATGAATAATTTTTTAACCTAGTTAGTGAGTTATTCAATACGCTAGAATGATCATGTTTTTAATAAAATTGGTATAAAGCAACCTCGAAAGCTCAACACACCATCAGAAAAGCCCTAAATTGGCTCTTCACATGCGATCCGTTATGTTAATCGTAATTGAAAACTATTTTCGCTGATCTTGGCCTTATAAACAATCAATGGTTAGTTATTAACTGATCTTTTTATTAAAGGCCGTTGAGTTCTAAAATAAAATGCAAAGCTCGCCTCCCCATCCCCTTATTATTTTACGTAAGTTTCTTTGGTTGGTTACAGAAATTAGCCATCAAGACACCTACAGGCTTGTGTAATATAGCGGTTACGCATATTATTGATAAATTGCATGGAGGATAAGTAGTTTGGTCATGAAAACCAGTAAGTTAAGCATTCGATTATTATGGTATATAACGCCGCTTGTTATATTGCCTCTATTATTTTTAGGGGGCTTCACGCTCACGAATGTAACTAACTCCACTCAAAAACAAGCCGATCTAATAATGAGTCGTTTTGTTGAGCAACAACAACAAAAAGTATTTAACTATATAGACTCTTTTCACTCAACTACAAAGCTGCTCTCGACTTCTCCCGTACTGAGTGACTTTTTAGCAAATGATGTACGAGCTAATGGCAGTTATACACGCCAACTAGGTGCCTTAATGGATGTATTTGCCAGTTATAGCGAAGCCTATCCAGATATAGTCAGTATTAATTTAGTCTCTGAAAGCGGAAAAAGCGACGCTTATTATTCAAACAATCTGACTACAGCCCCTAAAAGTTATCCCTTTTTAAATAAAGTACTGCAAAGTAATTTAAGCCAGCAACAGTTCATGGATCAAAAATCAGACGGAACAACCAGTTTGTATTTTATTCAGCGAATTTATAGTGTTGACTACTATTTAAAACGCCCTCAACAGTTAGGCTTTATCGTTGTCCATGTTGAGCCTTCAATACTCAATACCAGTATTTTAGAGGCGCCTTATAACAATACACTTAATTTACTACTCACCAAAGATGGTAAAATTTTATTTAGTTCCGATTACAGTATGCGCGGCCAATACATTAGCGAATACGAACTAAACCGAATACATGATTTAGCTGATATTGGCACCTTGTCGACTATCGAACTATCAAGTATAGATAAAATAGAGCGCATGATTTTTGCGGTGCAAATGAGTGGCGGTTATTATTATGTTTCTACTATTCCTAAAGCTGTACTTTATCAATCTGGTAAGGCTATTAGTTTAATAACAGGCTTAATTGTTCTTATTTCGGTGATCACCCTGCCTATATTAATTTTTGTGGTTGTGCGTAACTTACTACTCAACCCTATCGAGTTATTAGGTGCAGCAAGCCACCGCGTTGGGGATGGTGATTTATCGGTGAATTTACCTGCGCATACAAATGATGAAGTAGGCATTTTATTTAACGATTTTAATCACATGGTTAACCAGATAAGACACTACCAACAACAGCTGGAAGATTATAAACATCACTTAGAAGATAAAGTAGAAAGCCGTACCAAAGCACTTGAGGCAATGAACAGCCAACTAGAGCTGGCGATTGCTCAAGCTGAACAAGCGAATCAACTTAAAAGTCGTTTTTTAGCAAATATGAGTCACGAAATACGTACACCGCTCACTGCTATTATGGGCTTTACAGAACAATTACTACACAACGATAAAATAGCGAACGATAAACAGCACCTCAGTACTATTTTACGAAATTCAAAACACTTGCTAGAACTAATCAATAACATTTTGGACTTATCTAAAATTGAGGCCGAAAAGCTTGCAGTAGATCAAGCGCCTATCAATGTAGTACAGCTCGTACATGATATTGAATCTATTATTGAACCCTTAGCAAAAGAGAAACAGCTTACTTTAAATATAAACTATGAATTACCACTGCCTCGTACCATATACAGTGATATTACGCGTTTAAAACAAATATTAATTAACGTTGCGAATAATGCAGTTAAATTTACAGAGCAAGGCAGCGTTTCTATTTGTGTACACTTTCATCAAAAAAGAAAAATGCTTGAATTTGTTGTCACAGACACCGGCATCGGAATGTCTGAAAATCAAATAAAGCGTGTATTTAAACCATTTGAGCAAGCTGATGCAACGACTACCCGTCGATTTGGCGGTACAGGGCTTGGTTTATGTATTTCCAAAAACTTGGCGCAACTACTCGGTGGTGATGTAGTACTAAAAAGTGAAATAGGTAAAGGAAGTAAGTTTTCTATTAGCGTGTCGTGTCATTTAACAGGCAGAAAACCCGCACTACAATTACTTACAGATAAAAGTCAATTAACGCCAGAAAGAGATCCACTACTATCGTTTGCAACCAACCACTTTGATGCCAATATTTTAGTGGCTGAAGACAACCCTGATAATCAACTACTAATAAAACTGCTTCTGCAAACGTGGGGCCTAGAACCCGATATAGCAAGTAATGGCGCACAAGCAGTAGAAATGGCGCTAGTTAACGACTATCAGTTAATTATTATGGATATGCAAATGCCGGTTATGGGCGGGTTAGAAGCAACTAAAATGCTACGCCACGCTGCGTACGACGGCCCTATCATCGCATTAACCGCAAACGTAATGAACCATGATATAGGCACTTATTTAGAGGCTGGTTGTGATAAAGCACTTGGTAAGCCGATTGATAAAGACGCATTAGAAAACGTACTAGTGAGTTATTTACACCTTGAAAAAGATAACCAAAATAAATGGGATAACTTATTAAAAAGTGAAAAATTCCAACAAATTGCAGACAACTACTTAGCTAATTTGCCGACTTACTTAGATGAGGTAAAAACATATCAACGTTCTGATGACTGGGAAGCACTACGAAATGTTGCCCACAGTATTAAAGGAAGTGCTGGGTGCTTTAACTTTGACGATATTTACCACAGCGCAGGCGCACTGGAAGATTCATTAAAAAATGATAACAAAATAGTTCGCGATGATCTTATAGCCGATTTAATTACCGCTATTGAAAACTCTATAAATAATAAGCAAGTATAAACAACACATGCTCGCTGTTATTGGAAACCTAAACTTAATGCCATCCCCATTAAAATAGCATCTTCAAAGCCATTTTTAGCTGGGTTGTCGCTTGGGTAGTAGTTTTTACGCACTGACATTTCTATAAAGCCAGCGTACTCATACAACGCAATTGCTCGCGAGTTAGATTCGCGTACCTCTAAAAATAAGTTTTCAGCGTTTTGTTGCTCACCGTATTCAATAAACTGAGCTAACAACTGCTTAGCAATGCCCTTGCCTTGATAACTTGGTGTTACGCAAATATCCATGAGCGTAAAATCAGGACCTGCTTTTTCACCAATATAAAAACCAACCATATTCTCATTTTCAAACGCGGCCACATTAAAATAGCGCCCACCTAAACACGAACTCATTGTATTTAACGTCCACGGATGGCTATGGCATGCTGTTTCTATTGCCATTAATTGAGGTATTGCGGTTTCGTCTACTGGTTTAAAGTTTATCAAGGTGTTCACTCATTAAAGCCCATAAAGCGCGCTTATCGGCCGTGCTGAGCTGTGGTTTTGTAAGTACTAGCTGATCGTCATTTAATTGCATCTCAGCGCTTTGTACAACGCTATTAATAGCAATTGGTAAAGCTGCACGCTTAATATCTGCAAATAATTGTTCACAAAGCACTATAGGCTCAAGTACATTGTTTTTTGGTGCAGTATCAGGCGCATGACTATCTGCCGCAACATTATCTATTAAAAGATTATCTGCAGGAATGCTATCCGCTGGAAATTTATCGGCTGGTTTAAAGTGTTTATTTAATTCGAGGTTTTCAATACCAAAAACAGCTGCGTACCGTGAATGCATAACGACTCGATGAAATTAGTAAGTAAGGTAATATAAGAATTAATAAATACGATGTAAAGAAGAAATGGCAGGGGCGGAGAGACTCGAACTCCCAACCATCGGTTTTGGAGACCGCTGTTCTACCAATTGGAACTACGCCCCTGCAATGACGAAGAATTATAGAGAAGTTTCGCTAAAGGTAAAGAGAAAAATCACTCTTTTAGTTTAACTGCTTTTTAAATAAACAAAACGGCGAATTAGCATGCTAATCCGCCGTTTTTTAATCACTTAAAATTAGTTAATTAAAACTAAAATTAATTATTCCCATTCGATAGTTGCAGGTGGTTTACCTGAAATATCGTAAACAACACGAGAAATACCATCTATTTCATTAATGATACGGTTTGAAACCACACCTAAAAACTCATACGGTAAATGTGACCAGCGCGCCGTCATAAAGTCGATTGTTTCAACACAACGAAGTGATACAACCCAATCGTACTTACGTGCATCGCCCATAACCCCTACCGATTTAACCGGCAAGAATACAGTAAACGCTTGGCTTACTTTATGGTAAAGCTCTGCTTTGTGTAGCTCTTCGATGAAAATCGCATCGGCGCGGCGTAATAAATCACAGTATTCTTTTTTGATTTCGCCAAGTACACGCACACCTAAACCTGGTCCAGGGAAAGGATGACGGTAAAGCATGTCGTACGGTAAACCAAGCTCTAGGCCAATTTTGCGTACTTCATCTTTAAATAACTCACGTAATGGCTCAACAAGGCCCATTTTCATGTCATCTGGTAATCCGCCCACATTGTGGTGAGATTTAATAACATGCGCTTTACCAGTTGCAGATGCCGCTGATTCAATTACATCTGGGTAAATTGTACCTTGCGCTAACCATTTTGCATTTTTAAGCTTTTTGGCTTGCTCATCAAATACATTAATAAACGTATGGCCAATGGCTTTACGTTTATCTTCTGGGTCTGACTTACCCGCTAGATCATTTAAAAACTGCTCTTCAGCTTCAACTTTAACAATGTTTAAGCCAAATTTATTACCAAACATGTCCATTACTTGTTGGCCTTCGTTTAAACGAAGTAACCCATTATCAACAAATACACATGTTAGCCTTTCGCCAATTGCACGGTGAATAAGCATAGCCACAACCGATGAATCAACACCACCAGAAAGGCCTAAAATAACTTCGTCATCGCCAACAGTTTCTTTAATGCGCTCAATTGCATTATCGATAATTTTTGCCGCAGTCCACAGTTTTTCACAGCCACAAATATCAATAGCAAAACGCTCTAACAAACGCTGACCTTGATGTGTGTGTGTTACTTCTGGGTGAAACTGTACGCCGTAGAAACGTTTTTCTTCGTTAGACATTGCAGCATGTGGACAAGTAGATGTTTTAGCTGTTGTTGCAAAACCAGCTGGAATATCCATTACTTTGTCGCCATGACTCATCCATACGTCGAGTATGCCGTTGCCACCATCGGTAATATGATCTTCAATTGCATCAAACAATGCACAATTACCCACTTTTTCAACTTGTGCGTAGCCAAACTCTTTTTTATCAGAGCTGTGTACACTACCACCTAGTTGAGCAGCCATTGTTTGCATGCCATAACAAATGCCTAACACAGGAACGCCTGCATTAAATACATACTCTGGAGCGCGCGGGCTGTTTTCAAGTGTTGTTGATTCTGGACCACCAGAAAGAATAATACCTTGTGGGTTGAACTCGCGGATTTGCTCTTCAGTCACATCCCATGCCCATAGTTCACAGTAAACACCAATTTCGCGGATACGGCGCGCGATTAATTGCGTGTATTGTGAACCAAAGTCTAAAATGAGAATTCGTGAATCGTGAATATCTTTGCTCATGGAGTATCTCGTAAAGTCTGATGCTAAATGTCATTTGTTAATGTAAACGACTAAAAAGAGGGCTTGCAAAGCAAGCCCAGTATATTAAATTAATTACGCGGCTTAACCTAAGCGGTAATTTGGTGCTTCTTTAGTGATTTGCACATCATGAACGTGCGACTCACCCATACCTGCTGAAGTAACACGTACAAATTGTGGTTTTGTATTTAGCTCTTCAATTGTTGCACAACCCGTTAAGCCCATAGCGCTTCGTAGGCCGCCCACTTGCTGATGAATAATCGTTGCAATTGGACCTTTGTAAGCTACGCGACCTTCAATACCTTCAGGTACTAACTTGTCTGCTTCGTTTGATTTTTGGAAGTAACGATCTGATGAACCTTCTTTTTGATCCATCGCACCTAATGAGCCCATACCGCGGTAAGACTTGTAGTAACGACCTTGGTATAATTCAACTTCACCTGGTGCTTCTTCTGTACCAGCAAGAAGAGAACCCACCATCACACACGATGCACCAGCAACAAGCGCTTTAACAATATCACCAGAAAAACGAATGCCACCATCAGCAATAACAGGAATGTCGCGACCTTTTAAGCCTTCAACAGCATCTGAAATAGCGGTAATTTGTGGAACGCCACAACCGGTAACAATACGTGTAGTACATATAGAACCAGGGCCTATACCTACTTTAACTGCATCCGCTCCCGCATCAGCTAGTGCAATCGCACCTTCTGCTGTTGCAATGTTACCTGCAATAATTTGTAAGTCTGGGTACTCTTTGCGAGTTTTAGTAACACGGTCAATAACGCCTTGAGAGTGACCATGCGATGTATCGATAAGTAAAACATCAATACCCGCCTCTACTAATGCAGCAATACGCTCATCAGTACCCGCGCCAACACTTACAGCAGCACCTACACGTAAACGACCTTGGTCGTCTTTACATGCGTCAGGTTTGTCTTGGGCTTTTTGGTAATCTTTTACTGTGATCATGCCTTTAAGTTTAAAAGCGTCGTCAACAACAAGGATTTTTTCAATGCGGTGTTCGTGCATTAAGCCTAAAATTTCTTCGCGAGCTGCGCCTTCTTTAACGGTAACAAGCTTTTCTTTTTTAGTCATAACGGTAGAAACAGGCTGTTCAAGCTTAGTTTCAAAACGCATATCACGACTAGTAACAATGCCTACAAGTACATTATTACTGTCGGTAACCGGAAAGCCTGAAAAACCTTTTTCGTGCGAAAGCTCAACTGCATCAGCAATTGTTAAATCGGCAGTCACCGTTACAGGGTAAGAAACAATACCTGCTTCGTAGGTTTTAACTTTACGTACGTTTTTCGCTTGTTCTTCGATAGTCATGTTTTTATGAATAAAACCAAGACCACCCTCTTGCGCAAGGGCAATAGCTAAACGAGCTTCTGTAACAGTATCCATAGATGCTGAAATAAGCGGCAAGTTAAGTTTGATACCACGCGTTAAGCGAGTTGAAATGTTTGCCGTGTGTGGCAAAACAGTAGAATGACCAGGTACTAAAAGTACGTCATCAAAGGTAAGAGCTTCTTTAGCGATTCTAAGCATTTTGGCAACTTCTCACATGTGGAACTACGATAAGGAATTGCGGCCAAATTTTAACAGCGTTGTTGGCATGAGTAAATAATATTTCGTAAATATTTATGATAAACTTACCTTATAACTTGCCTCATAAATAGTTTTAGGTTGTTTTTTATGTTTTCGAAGCCTTCGCAGACGGTTTACACCGTGTCACGCCTTAATAGAGAAATTCGCACATTACTTGAGCAAGGCTTTGCCTCATTAGTATTAACAGGCGAAATTTCTAATTTCATTACCCCTGCATCCGGTCATTGGTATTTTTCGCTAAAAGACGATAAAGCACAAATTAAAGCCGCAATGTGGCGCGGCAACAACCGCAACCAAAGCTACCGCCCTGCAAATGGCGCACAAGTCACAGTAAAAGCGCGTGTATCACTTTATGAACCTCGCGGTGACTACCAGCTTATTGTTGAGCATATGGAGCCGGCCGGCGAAGGTCAGCTAAAGCAAGAGTTTGATGCGCTTAAAATGCGTTTGGCCGCCGAAGGATTATTTAGCTCTGCTCACAAGCAGCCATTACCGCAAAATATTAATCGTATTGGTGTTATTACCTCAGCAACCGGCGCTGCTATAAAAGATATTTTAACGGTACTTAAACGCCGTGCGCCGCAATTAGAAGTCATTATTTACCCTGCGATGGTGCAAGGCAAAGAAGCACACCTGCATTTAATTAATCAAATTGAATTAGCTAATGCTCGTGATGAAGTAGACGTACTTATTTTAGGACGAGGCGGCGGATCACTTGAAGATTTATGGTGTTTTAACCACGAACAGCTCGCCCGCGCTATTTTTAAAAGTGAATTACCCATAGTAAGTGCGGTAGGCCACGAAATAGATACCACTATTAGCGACTATGTTGCCGATGTTCGTGCAGCAACCCCATCAGCGGCAGCTGAGCTTGTAAGCCCAAATACGCAAGAGTTACACAACAAAGTAACGCAATTAGTTAATCGTTTATCTAACGCGTTTAAGCACGGCATTGCCGACAAGCGCGCATTAGCAACGCAGTTACAACACCGCCTTAATTTATGTCATCCACGTAATCAGCTTAATCAAAAAACGCAACGTTTGGATGAGCTAAGCATTGCACTGCAACAAGCTATGCGTAATCGCTTATACCAGCAAGAACGCACACTTAATAACTTAACGCCGCGTTTAATGCGCCAATCGCCTGACAAAAAACTCGCTACAGCAAACCATATACTCACGCAATTACACGCAAGACTAAACCAAGCTATACAGCATCAATTGCAGCAAGCAAATAACAACTTGGCACTACAGGCAAGTAAATTAGATTCGGTAAGTCCGCTAAATGTTTTAGCACGCGGTTACAGCATTACAAAAAATGAAAAAAATAAAGTAGTTAAGTCAGTAAGTGATGTGAAAACCGGTGATGCACTTATTACCGAACTTGTTGATGGTGTTATACATTCTAAAGTAGTGAGCTAGCACGCTTAACTAAAATAGGAGCACTTACTCTTTGGTGCTCACTATAAATTCTATTCGCTCGTCGTTTGAGCTTGATGAGGTGATTTTAAACTGTTGCCACCAAGGTGTCGTTGCCAACTTATCATTAAGTTCACGCCACTGTGCATGGCCTTGTTCATTATTCTTATCGGCTAGTAATTCAAATTTACAGATAGTTTGTTTACAAGTTAAATAGCTTAGCTGCGCCGTATTACTTAAATCACTGATGATTAAAAAGTCAGTAAGTGCCGTTTCTATTTCGAAGCTCCACTGCGTATTTTCACTTTCACTATCAAATTTTTCATCAAGCTGCTTAGCAAAATCAGTGCCTTCTAAGCGAGTTCGCTTTAACTGCTGCTGAGCAACTTTCAGCTGTTTTGTAGCTACTGACAATTCGTTATTTAGCGCACTTATTTTCGTAATGTACTCTTTTTCCAGCGGTTGTTGAAGTGCTTTGGTTGTAGTGTTTATAGGTGATTTTTGAACTGATTTATTACCGCTTACTTCAATAATAACATCTTGACTAGCATGTATAAATTGAGCCGTTTTATCGTTAAACGGTTCATACAAATGCAAAAAGTAACCACTTGTTAATCCTACCCCCACAAAAAAGCTGAGTATCATTGCAAATAAGTTACTTTTATATGGCATTTATTTTCGCCTACTTTTATAGCATTGCACTTGTATGTGAAGCATTTTCAGGCTCAGGATTTGCTAAAAAGTTTTGGTTCATACTTTGCGCCGGACACTCACAATCCGGTCGACCAATAATTTTAGCGGGTACGCCAACAGCGGTTGTGTGTGCTGGAACATTGCTAAGTACAACAGAGCCTGCACCAATTCGTGCGCCCTCGCCCACTTCAATATTACCAAGTACTTTAGCGCCGGCGCCAATTAATACGCCCGCTCTAATTTTGGGATGACGATCGCCCTGCTCATTGCCTGTACCGCCAAGCGTTACAGATTGCAAAATTGATACGTTATCTTCTATTACCGCTGTTTCACCAATAACAATACCGGTTGCATGGTCAAACATAATGCCTTTACCCACTTTACATGCTGGGTGAATATCGACCCCAAACACTTCAGATGTTCGGCTTTGTACAAAGCGCGCTAACTCTTTACGGTTTTGTTGCCATAAGCAATTTGCTAAACGGTGCGCTTGAATAGCATGAAAACCCTTTAAGTTTAATATCACCGTAAGGTAAGTTTCAGCTGCGGGATCTCTGTCTTTTACCGCTTTAATATCCTCAGCTACATAAGTAAGCATACGATCGCACTTTACAAATGCTTGATCGAACAACTCACGAATAGTAAACGCAGATACCACCGCGTCCGCCAATTTATTAGCAACAATAAAGCTCAACGCTGAACCCAAACACTCATGATTCAAAATACATGAATACACATGACTCGCTAAAAGAGGTTCACGGGTTACGACTTCATTTGCTTCAGTACGAAGCTGTTGCCAAATTTCATGACGCATAATACTGCACTGCCTTAAATTGATATAAAAGAGCCTTTTATCAAGTCTAACGGATTTAAAGCCTAAGGTGTTAACCCCTTAGTTATTTGTTCTGGTTATTAGGTATAACCGTTTATTAAGTTTCATTATTAAATAACCTGAACTGTGGATAATAAATCTATCTCGAGCAGCTATTTTCAGCGCTAACTGCGTTGAATTTACTGAAAATCTCTGGCTAGAGAAAATAAATTTAAATACCACCATGATTCAATACGCTAGTAAATCTCTTAACCAGAGTTCAGGTTAAATAATAAAAAAGCCCCAATACTTTAAGCACCGAGGCATTATTTTAACGCTTAAAAACCACTTAAATTATTGAAATACTTTATCGACTTTCATCACTTCAATATTTTTTGCAGGAATTGCTAATTTGTAATCAGCAATCACTTTATCTTCAGCCACTAATTCGGCAGGTTTATTTGTGTTATAAATCATTGGCGATGTTTGCTGCGATGCTAAACGTTTTTGCATATCAGCGCCGTCACCAGTAATAAATACATAGTGAACATTGTCTGTTTGTAAGTTTTCTTTAATAACGCGATTAACATCAGCAAGCGTTAGCGTTTTAAGTTTGTTAGTTACGTAACTTACAAAGCTATCTGTGTTGTAAAATTCGCTATCAAGTGCGTAACCTAATTGGCGGTTTTGACTTGCCACCATTTGCGGCACAAAGTTAATTAAAAAGTTACGCGTAGCTTCAAAGTCGCCTTCGCTCATACCATTTTTAATGAGCTTATCTAGCTCAAACAAGGCGGTACGTGTTGCAAAGTGCGCATCGTTATTAGAGCGAAGCGGGCGTAACCACACTTGAAATATTTGTTCTGAGCGCCCTAGGTTTGCATCTGGCTTGGTTTGAAACATACCACGTGGAAAGTATTCAATGTATGCGTAATCGCCATAGTTCATGCCGCGAGTTTCACGAATGCGCTCATATAAAAAGCTGTTAGAACTACGGTGCTCACCAAAGTACGAACGCACAAGCCAAAGGGCTGTCCAGTCTTCGCTACTTCTAATTGTATCAATAGGAAAACCAAATGATACCGCAGTCGATTGCGCTGACTTTTCTACAATAGTTGCATGATGACCTTTAAGCGCTGGCGCATCAGGAATACTTAAACGGCTTTGCTCACCTTTTGGTAGCGTTGCAAAGTCGCTCATCATTTTAGCTTTAAGTTTTGCAGGCACAGCCCCAATTAAGCCAACCGTGAGTTTAGATTGCGTAAGCTCGCTGTTATAAAACGCTTTAACATCATCTAGCGTCAGCGCTTCTAAATCCGAAATATCACCGTAGTTGTAGCTTTCGTAAGGGTGATTTTTGTAAAGCGCACTGTATAGCACTTCTTTGCCTAGCTCTTCATCGTTAGATGCTTTCAAGCCTGACTTAATGCCATCGATCATTTCTTTTTTAAGGCGCTTAAAGTCGTCATCTCTAAAGCCTGGATTTAATAATTGATCGCTCACAAGTGTATACCACTGCGCTGCATTGTCTTTATGAATACGCCCTTGAAATGACAGCATTTCTTTATCTATTTGATAGCCAAAGCTACCCGCAAGCGGATAAAGTGCTTTTTGAATATCTTTATAGCTTGTCGCCTCTGAGCCACCTTGTGCAAGCATAGCCGCAGTTAACGCAGCAACACCTTTTTTGCCTTGTGGGTCGGCAGCCGCACCGGTATTGAATAAAAAGTTAACATCGATTAATGGCGAGCCATTGGTTTTATCAAGTACTTTAAATGCAGGCTTCGCAGGTGCTTGTTCAAGCTTTGCAGTAAGCGCATTTAAATCAACTTCTTGCTCAAAACTTGGCGCTTTATCAAGTGCCGACATTGTTAATGTGGTACGTGCGTTATCAGTAAAGTATTTATTAGCAACGGCTTTAATATCTGCGCTGGTGATGTTATCTGCCGATTTATACAGCTGGTTTATAACCTCAGGATCGCGCTCAAAATGCATGTAGCTGGCAAGGGTTGATGCAATCGCTTGCGACGAATCTAAGCCATTAATAAAGCTGTACTTAAGGTTCGATTTTAAATCACTTAGCTTTTGCTCATCAACAAGCTCAGTGCGTGCTTTTGCATAAGTGCGGTTAATAGCATCGCGTGCAGTGGCTAAATCATCTGCGTTTTCTACTTTAACAAATACGTGTAATAAACCCGGATCTTTAGTCTCTGGGTTATAGGTAAACATTTGGCTGGCAATTTGTTTGTCGACCACTAGCTCTTGATATAAATCTGAATTATTTGAAAAATAAAGCTGTGAGATTAAATCAAGTGCCGCTCTGTCTTTTTTAGCAGGTTCCCACGCAGCGCCTTTGTACGATACGAGTAACCAATGCCCTGGTAGCGCTTCATCTTGCTGGTGCAAATATTTTGGTGCTTGTTGAACAGGCTCTGCTTTAATGTCAGCAACATAGTTACCCTTTTTCCAGCTGCCCCAATGCTTTTTAACCATTGCCATTGTTGCTTGTGGGTCTACATCGCCCACTATGACAAGTGACACATATTCAGGCTTATAAAACTTAGCAAAAAACTCTTTACCATAGGCCATTTGATCTGGCATGGCTTCTATGTCTTTAAAAAAGCCCATAGTGGTGTGTTTATACGTGTGCTTATCAAACGCTTCTTCGCGTACAGCGCTTAATAATTTACGAATTGGGCTCGCGTTGTTTTTTAAGTACTCACCTTTTACCGTTTGTGCTTCGGTTCTAAATTGCTCTTCGGTGTAGGTTAAGTTTTGAAAAATATCAGCTTCAAGCTCAAGTACTTTATCAAGATGCTGCTTTGAAAAGTTTAAATGGTAATTTGTGTAATCATTTGTTGTATAAGCGCGGTTATCAACACCTGAATTTTTTAATATGTCTGAGTACACATCTTCAGGGTATTTTTTTGAGCCTTTAAACATCATGTGTTCAAAAAAGTGAGCAAAGCCTGTTTTGCCCTCTTCAACTTCGTTACGCGACCCTACCGATACCGGAATTTGCAGCGACACGACATCAGGGTAATCGGTTTTAACAACCATGACACGTAAGCCGTTTTCTAGCTCTTCAATGACATAATCTTGCGAAAAAACACGATCATCAGCTTTATTTACTTGTTCTTGTTGTGCTGTTGTTTGCGTGCTTTGGTTTTGTTGCATGGCGCAACCCGTTAACGCCAGCGATACCGCTAAGCTGGTTGCTAATAATTTAAATTTCATTGTTGTCCCTTTTTAAATTGAGCAAATTTGTTGTCAGATGTATTACTAACTCACCCTCGATTATGCCCCAAAGCCAATAAATATAAGACCCCCAAGGGGATTTATTATGTAAACAACTGTGTCAATTATAAATTATGGGAACAAGCCCTATGAATAAACATCATGTTAGTTGAAAAACTTTCATTAAATAAATCTATCTAGACGTCTAAATGGCTGCTATATTAAATCCATCAAAACAAACTTAGCTGGAATGAGGATTATGGCTTTATCACTAAAAGAGAAGATAGTGGACACCAATCAAGGTGTTTATCTTATTGGTACTACCCCGCCTAAAATTGGCACCGATAAAGCGCAATTAAAAACCATTGCAGAAAAGCTATTAGGTCGCTTACACGAAATTGAATACGACGGCGTGATAATTTACGACATTCAAGACGAAAGCAGCCGAACTAACCAAGACCGCCCATTTGCGTTTAAACAAACCGTTGATCCGCGTGAATACAGCCATTTACTTCGTAATTTATCTGCACAAGATGTGATTACTTATAAAAGTGTGGCGCAGCGTGGCGTAGGCGAATTTAAAGATTGGCTAAGTGAAACTAAAAACGACTACGATTTACAAAATGTTGTTTTAGTAGGTAGCCCATCATCGATAGGCGATATAAAGCTAAGCCTGCCAGATGCGTATAAAGCGATGGCTGAGCAATCAGATGATTTCTTTTTAGGTGGCGTTACGATTGCCGAGCGCCATTCAAGTAAACGAAATGAGCACGAACGATTAATAGAAAAAACAGCACAAGGTTGTCAGTTTTTTATATCGCAAGCTGTTTACGATGCACAAGCTACTATAGAGCTAATCACTAGCTACGCACGTACTTGTAAAGCACAGGGTATTACACCTCAACGTATTATATTAACGTTTACCCGTGCGGCGGCGAAAAAACCTTAGAGTTTATGCAATGGTTGGGTATCTCAGTGCCAGAGGCAACTAAATGGCGCATGCTTGATGCAGACAATACATTAAGTGAATCAGTCCGTATTTGCCGCGAAAACCTCGACTTAATACTTAAAAGCTGTGCGCATTTAGATGTACCGCTGGGCTTAAATATTGAAAGCTTAACAAACCGTAAAGAAGAAATTGACGCGTCAATTAACTTATACCGTTTATTAAAAGCCATTATGGAATTAAACCTTGCGGAAAAGCTAATAGCTTAAAGGCTAGGTAAGAGCTAATTAACACCCTTCTTGGCAAGCCTCATGGCTTGCTTTTTCGTTACTTATTTTACACAGTTTCAGACATTAGCTTAATTTTACTTATTGCAGACATATACATACTTTTATAGTCGTCATTTATAACTTTTATGTTTACCACTTCAACATTGAATGATTTGAGTAATTCTGATTTTTCCCGCTCAATCTGATTCGTATAAAAATATATTTTGTTATCCACTAAATTATCAGCGGCAAAACGAGCTCGCTTATTAAGTAACCACCAAATATCAGTTTCGCTGTAATCAAGGGAGAGCCCAATAATATGAATATTTGAAGAAAAGAAAAGATCAATCCATGACGTAAAACAATAACTACTTTTTTTAATTTAGTCGACATTGGCTCTACGCTTTGATTTTTACCATCAACTATATGTTTATAAGTACCTTTAACATAGGATTCAATTTTACTTGCGTATTCTCATTACTTTGATCACCGATTCTCATCAGCTTTGATCGCTTGATTTATCATTTTGTAGAGCCATTTTTAAATTAACTTAACTGATCATCATCAGTCAATTCATTTAACTGTTTTCGTATCGATTCTCCTTTTAAATTCAACTTAATTGCACCATGAATCAGCCTATCTAAAATAGCATCAGCATGCGTTGATTCACCGATCATTTGGTGCCAATTTTCCTGTGGTAACTGACTAATGATGATGTGTGATTTATAACCATATCTAGCATCGATTAATTCAAGTAAGTCACTTCGTTGCTGAGCACTGAGTGGCTCTAGCCCCCAATCGTCTAAAATAAGTAAGTCGTATTTAATGAGTTTACCCAATAATTTTCGATAACTGCCATCGGCCTGTGCTAGAAATAGACTTTCAAGTAATTCTTTTAATCGAATATAGAAGACACTTTTCCCTTGTAAACAGTGCTCGTGACCCAAGGCACACGCGAGGTAGGTTTTGCCACAGCCTGTGGCGCCTGTAATTAATATATTCTGATGTAAACTCAGCCAGGTGCTTTGGCTGAGGCTACGTATTTGTGCTTTATCTAGATTGCGCTTCGGCGAGTAAATGAGTTGATTTAACTGACCCGGTACGCGGAATTTTGCTTGTCGCACTAGTCGCTCTATTTTTCTTTGGTCACGCGTATCAATTTCATGCGTTAGCAATAAACTGACGCGCTCTATAAAGCTTTGTTCTTGATATAGGTTTGGCTGTTCAAGCTGCTGCTTGAGTGCTTGCTTTATACCCGATAACTTGAGCAGTTGAAGTTGCTGATTAATTGTTTCTATCATGTTTGCATTCCTTAATGGTAGTAATCTGTGCCACGTATGTTGCTATGTGTAATTGGCTTTTCTGGCTCTGTTTGGAGTGTGGGTAATGGTTGTTGGTCTAACCCTTTTTGCAGCATTTGCTTAATAGATCTGAGTGTGGTCGTATTCATGCAAATTGCTCGGTAGCATGCTCGCTCGAGGCGTTCCTTTGAATACGTTTTAGCTAAACTTAACACCCCTAAACAAGTGCGATAAGCTTGCTCTGGATGACGTTTGCTATTAAGCAATAATTCAACGACTTGATGAGTATAATCACCGATACTCAATGCCCATGAGCGTAAATTTATCGGTGACTGCTCATGCTGTTTTTGATGCGCCTTTGGCATATGATGTGTCTGTGTCGTATGTCCGCCTAAACGGTTTGAGCGTGGATGCTGTGCTATTAAAGTACCGTCATAATAAAGCTGCACGAGTTGATTGGATATGTGTGCGCGTAATTGTTTTTTAACCCACAGATAAGGCACGCTGTAGTAATGTTTTTCTATTTCAACATGGTAATCAATATGCACACGCACTGTTTTGATTTGTGTATATTGATAGGGCTTTTCAGGCAATGGCTTTAATGCGTTTTTATCCACCATATCAAATAGCTGTTTACGTGATTGTTGATATTGCTTCATCACCTTATTGTTCATCATATCCAGTAGCTTTGCTATTTCATGATTGAGTTGCGCTAAGCTGTGGAAGGTTTGGTTACGTAAGCGTGCCATGATCCAACGCTCAACAATTTGTACGCCCACTTCAGCCTTCGATTTATCTTTGGGTTTATAAGGTCTAGCCGGAATGACAGCAACGTTAAAGTACTCGGCTAACTGGTAGTACGTCGGATTTAAATCAGGCTCGTAGCGACAGGTTTTACTGACAGCACTTCTGAGATTGTCGGGAATAACAACGTCAGGAACGCCGCCTAAAAATTCAAAGCAACGCGCATGACTCATTACCCAATCTTCAAGTTGCTGACTATACGTTGCTTCAGCATAGGTATAATTTGATGCACCTAGCACAGCAACGAATATCTGAGCAGTGCGTTTTTCCTGTGTCGTCGGACAAGTAATGGTAATTGTGGGGCCACAATAATCCACAAACAGCTTTTCACCCCTTTATGCTGCTGACGCATTGAGAGTCGTTGCGTACCTAACCATTGTTTATAAGCTCGGCAGAAGTGACTGTAGCTGTAATAAGACTCACCCATTTTTTCAAGTAACTCATCAAACACGAGCTGTAATGTTAGGTGTTTATGTTGTTTTAAGTCTTTATTGATATTTAACCAGTCAGGCGTTGGGTGTCTTTTTTTACGCGTTGAGAAGCGCTTGAGTTTGGTGTTGAAAAATGTATTTTGCTGTTTATCCTCAGGTATTGGCCATTGATTTAAGCCTAACTCATTGGCCTTTTTAAGGTAATTAGCCACAGTACCAGGTGAAATATTTAAACTTCTGGCAATCTCTCGATGGGATAATTGTGCTGAGTACTTCAGCCGTAAAATGGAATGTAATTTACTCATAGATATAGGTCTTGTTGTCATTGTTGTTATCCTCATCAAACGATTCAGATAACGGTTTAACACACCTACAAAAATGATAAAACGTGAACTCGGTTACGAGTGGTATTAAGCTTTGAACGGCAAAATCATTAAGAGCATAAAAGTGATCATTTACAAGTGATTTTAGTGATCAAAGCTTAATGAGAATAAGCGATCAAAGTTAATGCAATTGGGTGATCAAAGCAGGAGAGAATATGCATTTACTAACTGAGCTACAGTAATGGTCTAATCCAAGCATAATTGATTTAGGATGTTCTATTTCTCCGTGAATACTCCATAAGTATTTAACATTTTTATTTAAATTATATTCTCTCTTTCGCCTTAGGCTATAAATATCTTCGGTACTTAATTTTTGAGCATTAATTTTTAAAGCCTTTTCAAAAGCATAATCGTAATTGGTCGTTAAGTAATTATTAAGATCTAGCGATACTAGTTTTTCAAAAACCTCATTAGAACCTTGCAGGGCGCGAGCATACTTTGTTAAAAATGTTAACCAAAAAGAAGTTCTTCTCTAAAAGCATCATCATAACAAGCTCTTACACACTTACTTCTTATTGACCCCTTACTTTTCGTATGCTGCTTTATCATGTTCCTAACGACGCGTCTAAATAGTGCCATATGTTGCGCACTTAATGGCTCATGTATTTGACAGGCATCTTCTTTAAATACGACATCCAGTATCCAGTGTTGCTGATTTTCTATCAGCCAATGTTGTCTTATTGCTTTACTTATCAATATATTGTCTGTCAACGATGTTAGGTAGTAATGTGTGTCAATACTCGTTCTATTACCCTTCGTTCGCTCTCGCTGCACCGCAACGATTGTCCTAACTGATGGCCAGCTCTCTTTAATTTCACTCGGTAATAAACGCGCATCAAGACAATCTATCGTGCGTACTTCTTTTCGCCCATGCCCTTCATCTTGTGTTACATGACTAAGTATCTCTGAGTTTTCAGATTCATACTGGTGTGTAAATGCATCTTGAATCGCGCTATAAAGTTTCTTTTGATTACCCTTTGCTTGCACTAGATAATCTGCATGTCTGCTAATTAGCTGTTTTAGCGTTTCTTTTTGGCAGTGCAAAGCATCAAGTGTAATGACGGTGTTATTGATATCGAGTATTTTCAATAAATCCCGAACTGCCGGTATTTCATTCGTCTTACTGCCAACTGTTTGGTGGAATAATGTGAGACCTGCCTCACAATCAAATGCTGAGACGAGATGTAATTTATCAGCAATGTGTTTACTTGCTCCGCGAATAGTTTTGCCATCGAAGGCAATGACAGGATGCGCTGATTTAACGCGGTTTTGATTGACCCAGCTATACATCGCGAGTAGTAATGAGTCAGTATCAACGGTTCTAAAAATCCGAGCAATACTATGTCGAGTGGGTATGCCATTTTTGAAAGAACGAAATCCTCTTAACCAATAAAGCTTACTTTCGCCATAGACTTCAATATCTTGCCAGTTTTCACACCCTGATCTAACGGCAGTAATAATAAGAAAAAGCACATCAACTAAGTTATGGTGCTGATTTATATGTGAACGATTATCTTTGACGAGTTCTAAATGTGAGAAGAGTGACATAATAAGTTTAAGGTGATGAAATTTATGGTATTAGATCATAAAATTTGTTTATTTACAAAGTGTGATCCCGCCCTGAGAACCTTGTGACTTCATTGCATCCGCAATAGTATTTTTAATATCAACTTCATCAGCTTTCTGACTATGTTCTGGAATATGCCTTTCCATGAAAACTCTCTCATAAACCATCGTATTTGGAAGATTTCCATTTTCAAACTTATTAACCCCCTTAATTTTATCTAACAGGGCAAAATCATACTTGAGCGTTATTTATCCTAAAATAAGCTGCTCTCTTACCTCATCTGACCAAGCAGCCTGTTTCAACTTACCTTTCATACTGTCTTTTATCGCGCTTAATTTCGCTAAGTTCATCGCAAATCGTCTAAAGGTCGCCATATTCTCGGGGGCATCACCTCGACGAATACGTGAATCGTCTTCTTTAAATGTCATATCTAATACCCAGTGTGCTGAGTTTTCTATTCCCCAATGCTGGCGAATAGACTTGGCTACTTGCTCTGGGTTTATCCCTAGCGAGCTGATGTAATAACTCGTTTCCATTGTATGACTATCACCAACATAACGCTGTCGTACTACCTCGACTATGGAGTTGAAATTGACCCAACCGTGGCGCTGCTCAAGCCAATCTGTCACCAACAGTTGAGTGTAAGTGCGCTGCTCTATTCGACCATGCCCATCATTTACTGTTTCATGGCTATTTTGCTGGATGAGTGATGGCTGCTCTCGTCTGACTTTGTGATAGTAGGCTTGAATTTCTTTGTTCAATTTTCCTTGGTTATTCTTCACTTGCAGCAAATAGTCTCCGTCTTTCTTGCTGACGGCTTTCGTCACTTTCTTTAAACAATGCATCGCGTCTGCTGTGATGATATTGCCTTTAAGCTCAAGTAATTCAATAAGTGCCATCACTGTTGATACTTCATTCTTCTTACTTTTTGATTTGCATTGTGCTAGTACTAGGCCCTGTTCAACTGCATAAGCTGAAACACTGTGAATAGCTGTTTTTTTATCACCATCATAAGAATGGCGAAGTGTTTTACCGTCAAAGGCAATGACGCTTTGATTATTCGCATCTCTAAGCTCATTAACCCAAGAAACAAAACAAGCTAATAAAGCTTCAGGGGCCAGTGAGCTAATGATACGAGCAATCGTATCATCGACAGGAATACCATTTTCAAATGAACGAAACTTACGTAACCAAGTCAGTTTACTGTCACCGAATTGCTTAATATCCTTCCACCCTTCAGCACCTGAAATAATCGCAGTGACTGTAAGGAATATAACATCCAGCAATTCATGTTTTTTGTTGATGTGTGAACGAGTATCTTGAATGTCGTTGAAATGGTTGATGAATGACATGTTAATCGCCTTTGAGAAAAAGGCGATTTGATCACAGATTCGAAGTAATAATCAAGTTAAGTATGATCTTGCCCTGTTTTATCTAATAAATCATTCCAACTAACGGCATCATCCGAAAGTCTATTAATCCCATTTCCAAACAGCACTGTATTTTGCATAATTAGCCCTAATAAATATAACAAACCTGTAAAATGGATTGTTTAAACCCTATCGATACAAAATAACTTAACTTAGCTTAATTTCAAACACTTAGGTCTTTTATTTGGATTTCATTGAGAGAAAGTTATTTTTTGGAGTAATTTAAATAAAAAATATCAAAGTTCCAATCAATTCTGTTTAATTCAACTTTGATAAGGAAGTTGCCCTGTAGGAAGAAAATAATTCGCACCATCTTTACAATTCACTTTTTAGCCAACTTATACGCTTGTTTATTTTTATACATTGCCCTATCTGCATCATTTAATAGTTTTTCAAATGACTGCCTTTGTTTGTCAGTAAAGCTATAACCAATACTGAGCGATAAATCGCAAACGTCTTCTTTGAGTAAGGCTTTTGAATACTCAGTCGAAATTTTATCCATAATGTAGCCAATCTTACTTTTATCGCTTACTTGCATTACCACAACAAACTCATCACCTCCGATACGCCCGACTATATCAGCATCTCTTAAATGGGTTTTTAGCGTATCTGCCAATATAATTAAGGCTTTGTCACCCACTTCATGACCAAAGGTGTCATTTAATTTTTTAAAGTCGTTTATATCAATAAATAAACAACATACATCAAAACCTAAGCGTAGCGCTAAATTAAGCTTTTGCTGAGCGAGTAAACTAAGTGCTCGGCGGTTATAGATATTAGTTAGCGCATCGAGCATGGCTATTTCGCGCATTTGTTCATAACTATAAATAAGCGCTAAGTCGTCTTCAATTAAATCGCGTAGTTGTTCTATAAGCTCAAAATATTCATTGGTATAAGTTGTTTTTTTAGTGTCTTTTAAGCATAGCGTGCCAAATACTTCGCCTTCTGGCCAATGGATTGGTAAACCTAAGTAGGATTCAACACCATCTTCAACAACCTCCGGTAGAGTGTTCCATGCATCATTATTACTTGCATTATTAACGTATAAGGTATTGTTATTCTCTGCTACGTACTTACAAAAAAGAGGTGTTTGGGGAGGAAGGATAGGATTGGTCTCAAAGTTAGAGCCACCTTCGTTATTTCTAATAACAACGCGATAGCCTTTGCTTGTTGCCTGAACTATATAACCTGACAGGGCCGAAAATAGCCCCGTGATAAGATCAATTGTTTTTTGCCATTTATGCAAAGATATTTGGCCATCAATACCAGAAAATGCCCACTTATCAATTTCAAACATTGCTTTACCTCAGCTACTTATTAGCTTCAGTATAGGCAAAAAAGCAAAGGAAAAGCTATTATTTACGACGCCTACTTGGCTCTCTTTTTCCTGTGATGCGTTTTTTATCGCGATCTTTTCGCGACTTGTTGGTGTTTTTACGATTATCTTTTGGCTTTTTATTAGGATCTGGCTCGTAACCTTCTAACCACTGCGGCGTTAAACGCGTATCGAGTAATACTTCAATTTCTTCTAGCAGCCATTGCTCATCAAGACTTACCAGCGACATGGCAAGCCCTTGCTCACCAGCACGACCTGTACGGCCAATACGGTGTACGTAGTCCTCGGCAATATACGGTAGTTCAAAGTTAATTACGTATCTAAGTGTGGAAATATCTAAACCACGCGCGGCTACATCGGTTGCAACAAGTACGCGTGTAATACCTTCTTTAAAGTTTTGCAATGCACGGTCGCGTGCGCCTTGCGATTTGTCGCCATGGATTGATTCGGTTTTTAAACCGTCTTTACACATTTCTTTAGCAAGCTGATCAGCCATTTGTTTTGTGCGAGTAAAAATAAGCACTTGGCGCCAGTTTTTCATGCCAATCATGTGCGATACAAGTTCACGCTTACGATCCTCATCTACAGCGTAAATAACTTGCTCTACTTCAACTGCGGCTGAGTTGCGCTTATCAACTTCAATTAGTTCTGGATTTTTAAGTAGTTTTTTACTGAGTTCAAACACGCTGTCATCAAACGTAGCTGAAAAGAGTAAAGTTTGGCGATCGCCTGGTATATGTCGCAATATACGTCTAATTTCATCAATAAAGCCCATATCAAGCATGCGGTCGGCTTCGTCAAACACTAAAGAGTCTACGCTTGAAAGTACCACACTGCCTTTAACTATATGATCAAGCAAACGCCCTGGTGTGGCCACTATAACTTGTGCTGTTTTAAGTGCTTTAATTTGAGGGCCAATACTTGCACCACCATAGGCTAAAGCACCATTGATATTAGTGCCTTGTGCGTACTTTTCAAAGCTGGCAAATACTTGCTGAGCAAGCTCTCGTGTTGGCGTTAAAATTACAACGCGGGCAAGGCCTTGCTCATCTTTTTTAGGGGTATTTAAAAGCTTATGTAATAGAGGTAAAACAAAGGCGGCGGTTTTACCCGTACCTGTTTGCGCGCTGCCCATTACATCACTTCCGGCTAAAATAGGCGGAATAGTTTTAATCTGAATTGCGGTTGGTTGAGTGTAATTATTTTGCTCAATCGCTGTTAATAATAACGGGTCGAGATTAAGTGATGAGAATGTAGTGGCAGACATAGGCTTAGCTTTAAAATAACAAAGAGCGCTATTGTACGCATATTACTGTACTGCGTAAATTAACCAGTCCAGAAAAGTATTTAATCGTGATTGCTCACTTTCGCTTTAGCGCTAAAACAATAAAAAAACCCAATAAAAAAGGCGCTAAATAACAGCTGTATTTAGCGCCTTTTATAATTTGCTGTAGCTTTAAGCTGGCTTTAGTGTTGCTTTACGTTCGTTGTAAAACGCTATTAAATCGTCAACTGTTGCTTGGCAGTATTCGCGAATACCCGAAACCACCATGTGCTTTTTCACCACTGCCCACTTTAACGCCGTTTTCTAGCAGGTTAAAACGTAGTGTAATTTTTCCGCGCTTACCGGCATACTCAAAACTAGGCTCTGCAAACTCAAGTTCTGGTGCTGTTATATCAAGATTATCAAGATTGATAAGCATTGATTCGTAAATTACCATCGGACGAGCAGGGTTTATCATTACCTCTTGCTTGCCCATTAATGGGATAATTACATGCGGAAAGGTAGTACCAGAAAACTCAACATAATTTTTTATTAGACTATTAGTTAGTGCTGGGCATTGGCTGGTTTTACCGCTGCGCTTTACCTTTAAAATAACTTTTTCGCCATTGGTTACATCAAACTCATCAGCCCCCTCAGGGAAGTTAAGTTTCGTGTTTTCATCAACCATACCAGCAAAAGTAAATTCCATTTGTTCACTAATACCGTAGCGATCTAGTACCAATGAAAAAAGTAAGTCTCCTGGCGCGCAAAACTTTTTGGCATCTTTGTCATGAAGTGGATTGTAATCATCAGCAACGCATTTAGCGAAGCGACAACCTTGCTCACGAGAGATAGAAACATAATCAGCGTGCTGCTGAAAAAAGGACTTAACATAGTGTGTTCACTGCTTAAACTGCTTATAACCTGTCCATACTACCAGAAAAAAAATATTGAGAGGTCGAATCTGTTAGATTAATGGCTAAATAAAACAGAGCAATAAAAACAATGACCTTTTATTTATTAGCGCTATCAATTATATGTGTTTTTCCGTACTGCAAAATATCAATAATGCGACAACCCCTTTGGCACTACTTACTAGCTTTAGGTGTTGTAAGAAAGAAATTAGCTGGACAGCCACTTTAACTGTACTAAGAGACGGTGTTTTATGGGAAGCGCCAAAAGTTATAAATTAACTATTAACGCCATAGTCTCTTGTTATGAATTTTCGTGCTTCCAGTTTAGATATTTACAAAGCCCTTCCAAGTCAGGAAATAAAGTATGGCTGTTAACACCGTGCCTATCTAATGCTTTTAGCATTGTTTTAAAATGGCAAGGATCTGACTGTCTGTAAAATGTGCTTTTTTCATAATTTTCTCCTGTGTTTACAATAAGAGAAAATTCTACGTTTGGCATCTATTATTTTTCGGGGGGATTACCGGGCTATCTATTTTTACTTTCATTTTGTCTACATAGCTCAGCTTTTTGCGTGATTCATTATTTATAATAATGCACTCTTCATGCTGTTTTTGTTGGCTTTTTCCGTAATAATTAGGATGGGTGATGAGATGGACGCTCCCCAAAACGGCGTCAATGCGCCAAACTGGTTATAACTCACATTCAGTTAAAGGGAACGTCCACCATGAAAATTAGCACATTATCAATTGATTTGGCAAAAAATGTATTCCAAGTCGCTGGCTTTAATTCTAACCATAAAAGGGAGTGCAATAAACGCTTAAACAGACCTAAACTCAACGCCTTCATTGCAAATACACCACCGTGCCGCGTCGTGATGGAAGCCTGTTATTCTTCTCACTATTGGGGAAGAGTATTTACGTCTTACGGTCATACCGTTGACCTTATTCCTGCACAACACGTTACTCCTTTTGTTCGCGGTAATAAAAACGATAGTAACGATGCCCTTGCTATCTACGAAGCAAGCTTACGCCCTAATATTAAATTCGTTCCTATTAAAACCGAAGCTCAGCAAGAAATACTCACGCTTCATAAAATACGCGAGCGGCTTCTGCAAAACAGGATTGCTGCAACCAACCAGTTACGCGGTTTATTGGTCGATTTTGGGTATGTATTTCCTGTCGGTATGAAGGTATTTGAGCAAGGCCTCATTGCGTTAGAAAGTGATTCTGAGCTTCGCCCAATACTGCGCACAATGGTGAGTGATATTTACACTGAGTACAAAACCCTTGTTAAACGCATTAAAGCCATTGAAGCGATGCTTACTGCACACGTTGAACGGGATACAAACGCTAAAATACTTCACTCCATTCCTGGCGTGGGTGTACTCAATGCCTCAGCCTATGCGGCATCAATCGGGAACGGTCAGGCATTTAAGAATGCAAAAGAACTCGGGGTGTGGCTAGGATTAACACCTAAACAATACGCGTCAGGCGATAAAAGTAAAATGTCTGGTATTACTAAACGCGGCAACAGTTACTTACGAAAACAACTTATTCACGGTGCTCGCGCCCTTATCGCCAGAAGCCACCATAAAACAGATGCGTTAAGTTTGTGGATAAACCAGCTGCGCGAGAAAAAACACTTTAATTGTGTGGTGGTTGCCACCGCACACAGATTGGCGCGGCTGATGTGGGTATTGCTGACCAAGCAAGCCCTCTATTCACCTCAGTTTGTGCAAAATACACAGAAGGATGCTTAATTATGCGTATTTTACACGCCAATCACACCCGAGTTTACGACTTAAGACAGCCTGGTTATGACATAGGTTTTAAAACCTGAGTGGGTGTTTGGGCACTTAAGTCGTAACATACACTTATCCTGTATGTACTTCACTTATAATGAAATAAAAAGCGCACGCTAACCAAGGTTAACCAGATAAAGACACGAGATTTAATCTCGCTTGGGTGAATATTTTTAGGTCCCTTGGTACGAAGTTCATTAGGAGCATGGCGCATGATAATCATGACACCATAGCTCGAATATATGTCAGTACCTTTGCTTTTTAGCAAGCTTGTGACGCATCATTACTGTGATATGAGATACGTGATAATAGAATAAAGGCATCAATTTTGATGTTTATACATTAGCTCGTCTTGACTTCAAGGGAGCGTCCATATATGTCATCCTAATTAGCTTTTTCTCGACAATATAACAAAGGGCATACTCAAAAGTGCCTGGCAAAATTTGCTCAGCGAAATTGATAGGAATGAATTTATTTTGACAGGATAAGTCAGGCTTGACTTCTCACCCAAAGAAAGTGCCATAGCAGTTTACCATGGGTGAATAATATCTATTAGATCACAGCGAATAGATGGATTAAAGGTTGAAAAGCAACCAACCAAGAACAGTTGGATACGTTCCTAAAAAGAGTAATTCTACAGCCTATCGTGGTAGAGCGACCTATTACTAGGCCGACCCCACACAGATCCGGACGAGCGGAACTACCGCATCCGGCTCTTCAGTTAACTATTCACTCGTGTAAAACATGACCCTAATACCAATCGACAAGAATATTTCGCTTGCTGACTTTGATACTCTCAATATTAAAATACTCTAACATCTTCTTGAAATTACTCCAGTTATAACTTCGTCGACCACTTCGCCTGTTCAACCATTTATATAAGGTATGCAAAGCATAATCATATAAACACGCTAAACTTCGACTATTGTCGGGAAGCCCGAAATAGTTTCTAAACCCTATCAGTTTTCGTTTTAATTGTGGCAGCCAATCTCTCAACTTAAATGAGTGTTTCGCTTTGATCCATTGGTAATATTCACCCAGCGTTGCCTTTTGCTTCTTCGCGCCAGTGCGCCGCCGCAATCTTGGTTTACCCGATGAATCTGTGCCCCAGTAAAACTCAAACCCTAGAAAGACAAAATGACGTTTTCGACCAACGTGAAATCGGCTGAAGCGCATTAACGATGTTTTGTCTTGTGCAACGTCTAAGTTGAACTTCTTTAATCGCTTCGGTAATACCTTATAAAAGCGCTCTGCGTCATTCGCATATTGAAACGCGCAAACAAAATCATCTGCATAACGTATCATCATCGCTCTGCCGCGCATCTTCGGCTTTACTTTCTTTTCAAACCACAGGTCTAGCGCATAATGTAGATAAATATTAGCAAGCACAGGGCTGATAATACCGCCTTGTGGGCTGCCACTCGATGGTTTGGTAAAGACACCATCAGGGGATTTTATCCGTGCTTTTAACCACTGATTTATTAAGTTAAGTATTGCCCTATCATCGATGCGTTGTTTGAGCATGTCCATCAACCATTCATGATCAAGGTTATCGAAGAAGCCTTTAATATCAGCCTCAACTATATAACCATAACCTTGAAACTGCAGATTAAGTGTCAAACTATGCACCGCTTGATGCGCACTTTTATTCGGTCGATAACCATAACTATTGCGCATAAAGTCTTGCTCCCAAATACTTTGCAGGATCTGGCTAACACTTTGTTGCACAAGCTTGTCATCAACCGTTGGCAGACCCAAGGGCCGTTGTTTACCATTCGATTTAGGGATGAAAATGCGTTTAATATCATTAACTCGGTAGCGTTTCTGCTTAAGTTGCTGACCTAAACGGTCAATATTTTCGATTAGCTTTGCCTTGTACATAGGCATAGTAATGCCATCAATACCGGGTTTAGCTAATTTATTGAGTTGACCCCAACTTTGATGCAGGCTATCAGTATTTAACAGTCCATATAAATTCTGAAACCTGTGTTTGGGGTGGGTATGTGCTTTAAATGCGATGGTATTAAGTGTTGTTGTCATAGTGGTTCCAGCCCTACTTTGTCCGGACTATGTGCCGGCTTAATACCGAAAATAACTGTCAGCTCCTTCGCCATGTACAAGGCTTTCCCCTGCGCAGACTACTATGGGCTGATCTGACTTCCAAAGGGTCATCGTTGGCTTTGCTTTTCGTTAAGCTTCTCTACCACTATCCGTGTGGAACGCCTTTGGATCTCTCAAGTTCTCAATACATCTATTTATACATGCCACGGCTTGAAAACTCCGCTGACTCTCTACAGCCTAACCAATGCGGCTGTTTTGCATGGACTTCGGTAGCGTTGCAAACCTCGTCAGTCAGATCTAATATTTATCGGAGCGATACCAGCACTTCAGGGCCACGATAGCCCCTATGGCCTACATAATTCTCTGTGTACGCTTCACCAATATTGTTCGTGTGATGCAGTCCTCACTGCTGAAAAGCATTTGCTAATCCCACACTCCGCCAAAGGCGCAACACTCGATACAGGTGGTTGGTTAAACCTTACCTGACAGGGACTTGCACCCTGCAAGATGCATCAAGCTTCGCTTGACGCACCAACGCCGCGTTAAGGTGTGACAAACGCTTGCCATACTTAAGCGAAGCGAAACTTGCAAGCGTTTGGAATCACTCTTAAACGCTTTGTTATATGTTTGATTACACCTTGTCCGAAAAGTAGGCCATGATCTCTTCTGTAGTCATTTCCTTAGTCTCGTTGGCAAAGCAATAATAACTCGGGCGCATGTCACTAAAATACTGCATATCCATTTCTAACCCTTCTAGGTATGGAAATAAACCTACCGGCATATTGTACTCACCTGTTTCATTGAATTTATAAAATAGATGTGTTCCACACTCAGTACAGAAGCCTCGTGAGGCCCAAGAAGATGACTTGTACATTTTTACTTTATCTTCACCCTCTAGTTTCACTTTAGTGCCGCATTTCACCGCAAAGAAAGGAGCTCCCCCCAAGTTCGGCATGATTGACAATGACAAACTGTAAACTTGGGATTGATGTTTTCTGCCGTAATTTTTACGGCACCACAAAGGCAGCTAGCCTCAGAATAAGACATTAAAATAACTCCTAAATTGATAAAAACATATAACACTTTAGTATTTATGCGACACGCTGTTTGTGTTGCATAATCGCTTGTTGGACTGAGGCGCTACCTGCTCGGTGTGTCAGAGTTGGTGTTGTTTATGCTATGGGAATTTGCTTTTTAGAGGCTCTAGCTAAATCAGCTAATTTAATAAGCTTACCTATTATAATTTAAGCTTTCCCTGCATTGCTCAGCGTTTATTATCTATTCATTAAACCGAATGTTTAACCGTTAAGCAAGGATATTTTTCGCTCGCACAGTCGCTATTAGCCTGAGCAATTAAGCAGGTTAACTTATTAATTTGATGCAGCAAGCAAGGCTGCTAACTCGTTCGCGCTATTTTATTTGTCGCCTCATCTAAATTCATCACACCAATAAATCGTAAGGTACCTGCCTTACAATGCTGGCAAGGCCAATGCGGTATCAGTGTTACGTTTTCTGTCTTTAGCTTCTCCACTTTACCTATGTGTGATTCTTGTGACCTTATTAGTGCTAACTTTCGCTTGCGACATGCATTAGCTAAAAAACCATAGTGACGAATGCGCATAAACCCTTTCGGCAATACATGTTGTAAGTAACGCCGTAAAAATTCATCACAGCTCAGTGTCATTACTTTATCGCGGTTCTTATCTGCATAATCTCGGTATTTAAAACTCACAGTTTGTTTATTTGCTCTCACTAAACGTGATTCTGACATTACGCCTTTTCGGGTATAGCGAGCAAGGTAGCTAACTAAATTTTCACTGTACGTTAAACAGGCTTTGCTATAAACACACCATTTGGTTGGCATGTTTATCTTCGTAAATGAACTATCGCATTCATTTAACGCCGCCAGCATTTTACCTCTAAAGACTGTTGATAACGCTTTCACGGGGTATAAATAGCCTTTTTCTATTTCATGCCAGTGCGTTTTTTCAAGTGCACCTGCGGGTATCAAACAATGCAAGTGGATATGCTGACTTAAGTTTTGCCCCCATGTATGCAGTACGCTTGTCATGCCTAACTGACCATGCCTCTTTCGTTTCGCGAATTTGTTCAGCGTTTGCCATGCGGCTTTAAATAAACAATGATACAACGCGTTTGGGTTGTAGTGCGCAATGACATTTAACTCATGGGGGAGCGTAAAAACAAGGTGGAAATACCGACACGGTAATAAATCCTCTTGCTGCCTTTGCACCCACTTAGCCGTAGCCATGCCTTGGCAACGCGGACAATGACGGTCTCGACAGCTACATCCAATCTTTTGTGACTCACCACAGTTATCACATTGCCATGCTTGGTAACCGAGCTGACCCGTTCTGCATGATTGAAGGTGCTGACAGACACGCAGTTGTTGATAGCTCATCGTATGATGCTGGCGATAATTCTCAAGATTCGAGTTTAAAATATCAGCGAGGTGTAAAGCGCTCATTGTTTACTCCAGCTCGCAAGTAAATCAATGCCGCCATGCCCTAATTCAGGTAACCAATGTAAGTAACTTTGTGTGGTTTTAATATCACTGTGACCAAGCTGATGTTGCAGTTGATGAAGTGGCATACCTGATTCAAGTTGGTGTGTTGCATAAGCATGGCGTAATACATGTGGATTACAGTGCTTTAAACCACACATTTGTGCATGTTTTTTCAATGCCTTTCTGAAGCTTGAAGGTGACATAGGTTTATCCATTAACCATCGTGAATAAAACATCCAGCCTGTTGGGTGATACATTTTCCAATAGCGACGTAATTGATTTAGCACGCTATCTGATACAACAACATAACGTGACTTATCTCCTTTACCCTGTTCAATTAAAATGGTTTTACGCTGTCCATCGATATCTTGCACTTTGATGCGCAGCAGTTCGCCAATACGCAAACCACATCCATAACACACCACTATCAATGTTTTTAAGCGCATATCGGTGCAACTTTCTATAAGCCGTCGCATGTCATCGCGCGATAAATACGTGGGTGCGCGAAGTTTTACTTTTGGCAGTACAATATCTAAGTTAAGTGGCTGATGTAAAATATTCTTAAACAAGAACCAAATACTGTTTATCTGTATTTTTTGGCTTGCTCTAGAAAGTTTACGAATCGCAGGATCGTTAAAAAAGGCGTTAAGTTCCTCATCAGTAATCGAATCGAGCGGTTTATTAAAATAATGACTGAGTTTTAGTAAATGTTCACAGTAGCTTTTACATGTACTTTGCGAATAACCACGATAGGCTATTTCAGTTTTGACTTGTTCAATGAGTGTATTCATGACTTACCTCCAAGTTATGGGATAACCCCAAGGTAAGTGTGGCTCAAATGGTCAGAATAGGATCTCCGCGTAGCGGCTTAGTTCAACAATTTAATAGTGCGCTCGTCGCGCATGTTTCTACCGACTCCACGCTCATTTATCTACTTTATATAGTTTTAACAAATTACCTAAGGCATTACTATCACAAAGTTTTCTAAAATTTTCAGGGAAAGTTAAATGAACAATATGCGCGCGTCGCTCATTTTCATGAATATATGCGCAAAGCGTAATTTAACCAATCAACTAACGACGATATTTAAGCAATCTCAATGACCGCTCCTCACACCAAACAGCCCTATAAAAAGTATGTACGTTATCTGACAAAACAAACTAAGAACCACTCAAATTAAGCAATAAAACAATGAATCTATCGCACAACTGCCCGCAGTTTTAAGGCTAGATTAAATAATACATATACTTGGTTTTTGAGTTAATAAGTATATTTGTGACTCGTTGGGTTTCGTTTCACTCTACCCAACCTACGTAAAATTAATAAAAAGTGGGGTTGTGGGTTTACTTTTTAATTAATAAGTCATAGGTAATTAAGCTATTAATTTTATTGAATAAACCTTTAAGCGCTATAACTCAGCTATATGATTTAGTGTCTCAGGATGTCGCTGCACAAGCTTTAACAATGTTATCGCTTGCCCATTCGGTGCACTGCGACCTTGTTCCCAGTTTTCAAGCGTTCTTGCTGAAGTATGTAGAATGTTTGCAAATACACCGCGCGACATATTAAATGTTTCTCGATATTTACTATTTCATCAGGCGAGATAGCAAGGGCATTAATATCATTTACTGAATGAGTACCTAACGTTAGCTTTCCTTGTGAATGCGCTTTAGCGTCCATAAGTGCTGTAGTTAATTCTGAAAATAAATCACGTTTGCTCATTGCGCCACGCCCCAAAAACTCAAGTTTTAGTTTTTTGGAATCTCTATTTTATTATTTATAGTTAAATTAAGAACTCTACAGAGTCCTTTGATTTCCATTCAGCTTTTCTCATTACTGTAATTACAATGTTCTCATGATGCTCACCAGAATGGCTTTGAATCTTATTTACAGCGCACGGCATGTTAATATGTGAGATTGTGCACCGAATATTAAATGTACTATTGTGCTTAAGATTTAAAATATTCTCTTTATGTCTCGCGGTTAAACGGTTGAATATACTGTTTAGTTCAGCAATCATAATCATTGGGGTGTTACGAGAGTCATTCATCCTGTCTTTGACAAAGTGTTTTGACATTTTAAATGACATATTGTGTTTACGGAGTATTTCATTGACCGAACTTTCTAATGCAGATATTTCAGCTTCAGTAATCATTTTATGCACCTCCAATGTGCTTATTATATAACTCCAATAACTTCGAATTCAGTTCACCATCAGTAAAAGCAACTACATTACCAATAGGCTTCGAATCTTCTAAGTTTCCTATTCTCACTTCAAAATTTTCATTATCAAAACTATCTATAAAAATATGACTTCCTTCTTTTTCATCATAAAATGATGCGAAGTTGTCTGTAATTGCCATATCAAATTTCATAGTTTTCTTCCTTGTAGATTAAATATCAAATAATAAAACCTAATAGTATGCAGCCCTATAACATGCATAGTAATATCTTTACTCGACCAACTTATCAAATCACTTGCTAACTTGCTAACTTGCAAACTTGCAAACTTGCAAACTTGCAAAAAAATAATAATCACTTAACACTAACCTGAATACTCTAAATAGCATTGATTTACGCAGCTAATGAACAACCGCATGTACCCACTAAGTTTAGATGGCATTAGTAAGGCGATTAAAAAGCTGAGTTAATGTATTTTAAGTAGTTTATACACCATATTTTTGATGGTATTCACTGAGCATGAATTCTAATTGTTTCTCGAAGACTTCAATGGATGGTGTTTTTCCACTTAACCGCTGCTGCTTCAGCCATTCAAGTAATTCAATCCTCACTAAATAGCCACCTTCAATACAGTAACCTGGATCTGAAAGCCAAATTTGCGGAGCCCCTAGCGAAGCTCCTGAATACCAGCCACAAATAGAATAGCCTTCACTTTCGAGCTTATTACTAAGTTGCCAACTGAAAATCCACCACGTAGTCAGAAATAAAGGGAAACACCCTACAATAACAAATAATCCCCCCTCATCGATTTCGCTGATATATCACCGTACATTCTTTGATAAATCCCATAGATGAGAACAAAAAAAGCAGGCATCATAACTATCAAAGGAATTACTACAGGCTTAATTTTTAGCGAAATCACATCTTCAGCAATAAGACTTAAAGTGCTAATTTCTAATTTAAAGCTGCAGGCATAAAAAGTAATGATTAAACACAAAACGCCTATAGAAAGCCAACCCTTCTTAGGGTTTGTGGGTTGAAATTGATTAGCCGAACTTGCCATTTTAGTATCGTTTTCCTGAGTAAGGAATACCAAATAAGCGGTGTACAAACTCAACTGGATTATTATCGTACATTCGCTCAGCCCTATCAAACTCATATTTTAACTGAGTAACATTATTTTTTATATTCTCTTCCATTACTCGTAAGCTATTTGAGATTTTTTTAGTCATTTCATCAGAATCAATAAACGCAGATGTTAAAAGGGTTAGCACAGTACCGATGATAACTACTGCTATCATTGGGCCTACAGCGACCATTGCGGCAGTACCGCCTACATAAGTTGCAATTAGCCCCCAAGCAATTCCGGACGATACAGCAGCAATACTTACATCTACAGCCATACCACCAATAAAGTCATGCCATGTAGCGTTATCATTAATTATTTGCTCAATACTGTGAAAAAATGCTGAAATGATTATAGTGACAACAAAACCACCTTTTATGGCTTTTTCAACACCTATTTTACCAATTCCGAATGAAACAACTTTAGGATTATGTGCCAAATACTTAGTACCTGTTAAGTGTTTTCTCAGACCTGCATAACCTTTAAATATAACATGTGGCTTACCATTATAAGTCTTAATTTGGTATTTAGAAAAAACGTTCCCACTACGACTCATTTCTAGAGCAATAGCTCCAAGAACTACCACATCTAATGTCACCGGAACTGCCGCAGAATATAATTTAGCTGACTCTTTATACTTATTAATAGTATCCGCATTAATATTTGCTTTAACTAATGTTTTCTCAATCCATTCGCTGATTTGAAGCTGATTCATTCCATTCAATCTCTTTACATTAATAATAAAGTCAAAGAATTCAGCCGTATTCATTTGTACAAAAGTATATTCATTTTTGCCAATAGTAGCTTGAATTTGTTTTTGCCTTTGTAGTTGTTGAATCGCTTTTCTAGCGTGCGCAGACATGTTAAATTTCCTTATAAATAAATCCTAATATTTCAAAGCTGATTTAAACAGCCATGAAAGCAAAACATTTTTTACTATACCTAAAAAACTTGCCCCAGCAATTATCGCTCTTAACCTTTAGATCCACAATAACCCAAACTAAAAGTATCAATGTTGTAAATGGGTTTGCTATAAACATTAATATTAGAAATGCTGTTAGCCAAAAACCTCTTTTTTTAGTTTCCATTGGTTCTACTTCTACAGTTTCCATTAAAACTCCTTAATTATGAATTTTGCA
>NZ_JARLVB010000003.1:0-1201 GCF_037162565.1 Pseudoalteromonas sp. B62
CAGGGCGGGATCACACTTTGTAAATAAACAAATTTTATGATCTAATACCATAAATTTAATCACCTTAAACTTATTATGTCACTCTTCTCACATTTAGAACTCGTCAAAGATAATCGTTCACATATAAATCAACACCATAACTTAGTTGATGTGCTTTTTCTTATTATTACTGCCGTTACATCAGGGTGTGAAAACTGGCAAGATATTGAAGTCTATGGCGAAAGTAAGCTTAATTGGTTAAGAGGATTTCGTTCTTTCAAAAATGGCATACCCACTCGACATAGTATTGCTCGGATTTTTAGAACCGTTGATACTGACTCATTACTACTCGCGATGTATAGCTGGGTCAATCAAAACCGCGTTAAATCAGCGCATCCTGTCATTGCCTTCGATGGCAAAACTATTCGCGGAGCAAGTAAACACATTGCTGATAAATTACACCTCGTCTCAGCATTTGATTGTGAGGCAGGTCTCACATTATTCCACCAAACAGTTGGCAGTAAGACGAATGAAATACCGGCAGTTCGGGATTTATTGAAAATACTCGATATCAATAACACCGTCATTACACTTGATGCTTTGCACTGCCAAAAAGAAACGCTAAAACAGCTAATTAGCAGACATGCAGATTATCTAGTGCAAGCAAAGGGTAATCAAAAGAAACTTTATAGCGCGATTCAAGATGCATTTACACACCAGTATGAATCTGAAAACTCAGAGATACTTAGTCATGTAACACAAGATGCAGGGCATGGGCGAAAAGAAGTACGCACGATAGATTGTCTTGATGCGCGTTTATTACCGAGTGAAATTAAAGAGAGCTGGCCATCAGTTAGGACAATCGTTGCGGTGCAGCGAGAGCGAACGAAGGGTAATAGAACGAGTATTGACACACATTACTACCTAACATCGTTGACAGACAATATATTGATAAGTAAAGCAATAAGACAACATTGGCTGATAGAAAATCAGCAACACTGGATACTGGATGTCGTATTTAAAGAAGATGCCTGTCAAATAAATGAGCCATTAAGTGCGCAACATATGGCACTATTTAGACGCGTCGTTAGGAACATGATAAAGCAGCATACGAAAAGCAAGGGGTCAATAAGAAGTAAGTGTGTAAGAGCTTGTTATGATGATGCTTTTAGAGAAGAACTTCTTTTTGGTTAACATTTTTAACAAAGTATGCTCGCGCCCT
>NZ_JARLVB010000004.1:0-1199 GCF_037162565.1 Pseudoalteromonas sp. B62
AGCTCAGACTTGATCTGACAGTTACCCATTTTTCTAATGGTGACTGTTAGTTTAGATTTGAGCTAAATTCTTTTCTGCCCAAACCGTTTTTCCATCCAGTAATGTTTCAAGTGGTGTTCGACCGCAACATACTTTTCCTTGATGAGTCCGATCATTGTTGTAGTAATCCATCCATTCGTCCAGATCTTTTTGTAGTTTTTCCATTGAATCGTACAACTTTTTGCGGAATGTGATTTGATAGAACTCGTTCAAAATCGTCTTATGGAAACGCTCACAGATACCATTTGTTTGCGGGGACATTGCTTTCGTTTTTGTATGGTCGATGTCGTTAATTGCCAAATATAGCTGATAATCATGATGCTCAACTCGCCCGCAATACTCAGTTCCTCGGTCAGTTAATATTCTAAGCATAGGCAATTTGTGACCTTCGAAATAAGGCAATACTTTATCATTGAGCATGTCAGCCGCTGTAATTGGCGTTTTCGTTGTGTAGAGCTTCGCAAAGGCGACTTTACTGTAGGTATCCACAAAGGTTTGTTGATAGATACGACCAACACCTTTAAGGTTACCAACATAAAATGTGTCTTGTGAGCCAAGATAACCGGGATGCGCTGTTTCAATTTCACCACAGGCTTCATCGTCATGTTTTTTCTTTTCTAGCGCAGCAACTTGAGCGTCAGATAAAATAATGCCTTCATTAGCGACTTTGTTTTCCAATGCTTTCAATCGTTTTTTGAAGTTTTCTAAATCGTGACGCAACCAGATTGAACGAACACCACTACCTGAGACAAACACGCCTAACTTACGAAGCTCATTGCTGGTTCTATGTTGACCGTGAGCAGGATAGTCAACTGCATAGTTAATGACGGCTTGCTCTGTTTCTTCGTCAACGCGATTCTTTATATTTGGTGTACGGCGGTTCTTTTCGATTAATGCATCAATACCACCTTCATTAACGAGTTCTTGATAACGATAAAATGTATCTCGTGATACGCCCATGACTTTACAGGCTCTTGATACATTGCCTAGTTCTTCGGCAAGGTTAAGTAAACCAGCTTTGTGTTTTATGATTGGATTGTTAGTATGCAACATGAGAGTTACCTTTTTGTTTGTTTTGATTTAAAGATTCGACACCTTTATCAAAACGGGTAACTCTCACTTTTTCAAGTTGAATTGTCAGATCTTGTCTGAACTAATAC
>NZ_JARLVB010000005.1:0-2486 GCF_037162565.1 Pseudoalteromonas sp. B62
TGCATATTCTCTCTGCTTTGATCACCCAATTGCATTAACTTTGATCGCTTATTCTCATTAAGCTTTGATCACTAAAATCACTTGTAAATGATCACTTTTATGCTCTTAATGATTTTGCCGTTCAAAGCTTAATACCACTCGTAACCGAGTTCACGTTTTATCATTTTTGTAGGTGTGTTAAACCGTTATCTGAATCGTTTGATGAGGATAACAACAATGACAACAAGACCTATATCTATGAGTAAATTACATTCCATTTTACGGCTGAAGTACTCAGCACAATTATCCCATCGAGAGATTGCCAGAAGTTTAAATATTTCACCTGGTACTGTGGCTAATTACCTTAAAAAGGCCAATGAGTTAGGCTTAAATCAATGGCCAATACCTGAGGATAAACAGCAAAATACATTTTTCAACACCAAACTCAAGCGCTTCTCAACGCGTAAAAAAAGACACCCAACGCCTGACTGGTTAAATATCAATAAAGACTTAAAACAACATAAACACCTAACATTACAGCTCGTGTTTGATGAGTTACTTGAAAAAATGGGTGAGTCTTATTACAGCTACAGTCACTTCTGCCGAGCTTATAAACAATGGTTAGGTACGCAACGACTCTCAATGCGTCAGCAGCATAAAGGGGGTGAAAAGCTGTTTGTGGATTATTGTGGTCCCACAATTACCATTACTTGTCCGACGACACAGGAAAAACGCACTGCTCAGATATTCGTTGCTGTGCTAGGTGCATCAAATTATACCTATGCTGAAGCAACGTATAGTCAGCAACTTGAAGATTGGGTAATGAGTCATGCGCGTTGCTTTGAATTTTTAGGCGGCGTTCCTGACGTTGTTATTCCCGACAATCTCAGAAGTGCTGTCAGTAAAACCTGTCGCTACGAGCCTGATTTAAATCCGACGTACTACCAGTTAGCCGAGTACTTTAACGTTGCTGTCATTCCGGCTAGACCTTATAAACCCAAAGATAAATCGAAGGCTGAAGTGGGCGTACAAATTGTTGAGCGTTGGATCATGGCACGCTTACGTAACCAAACCTTCCACAGCTTAGCGCAACTCAATCATGAAATAGCAAAGCTACTGGATATGATGAACAATAAGGTGATGAAGCAATATCAACAATCACGTAAACAGCTATTTGATATGGTGGATAAAAACGCATTAAAGCCATTGCCTGAAAAGCCCTATCAATATACACAAATCAAAACAGTGCGTGTGCATATTGATTACCATGTTGAAATAGAAAAACATTACTACAGCGTGCCTTATCTGTGGGTTAAAAAACAATTACGCGCACACATATCCAATCAACTCGTGCAGCTTTATTATGACGGTACTTTAATAGCACAGCATCCACGCTCAAACCGTTTAGGCGGACATACGACACAGACACATCATATGCCAAAGGCGCATCAAAAACAGCATGAGCAGTCACCGATAAATTTACGCTCATGGGCATTGAGTATCGGTGATTATACTCATCAAGTCGTTGAATTATTGCTTAATAGCAAACGTCATCCAGAGCAAGCTTATCGCACTTGTTTAGGGGTGTTAAGTTTAGCTAAAACGTATTCAAAGGAACGCCTCGAGCGAGCATGCTACCGAGCAATTTGCATGAATACGACCACACTCAGATCTATTAAGCAAATGCTGCAAAAAGGGTTAGACCAACAACCATTACCCACACTCCAAACAGAGCCAGAAAAGCCAATTACACATAGCAACATACGTGGCACAGATTACTACCATTAAGGAATGCAAACATGATAGAAACAATTAATCAGCAACTTCAACTGCTCAAGTTATCGGGTATAAAGCAAGCACTCAAGCAGCAGCTTGAACAGCCAAACCTATATCAAGAACAAAGCTTTATAGAGCGCGTCAGTTTATTGCTAACGCATGAAATTGATACGCGTGACCAAAGAAAAATAGAGCGACTAGTGCGACAAGCAAAATTCCGCGTACCGGGTCAGTTAAATCAACTCATTTACTCGCCGAAGCGCAATCTAGATAAAGCACAAATACGTAGCCTCAGCCAAAGCACCTGGCTGAGTTTACATCAGAATATATTAATTACAGGCGCCACAGGCTGTGGCAAAACCTACCTCGCGTGTGCCTTGGGTCACGAGCACTGTTTACAAGGGAAAAGTGTCTTCTATATTCGATTAAAAGAATTACTTGAAAGTCTATTTCTAGCACAGGCCGATGGCAGTTATCGAAAATTATTGGGTAAACTCATTAAATACGACTTACTTATTTTAGACGATTGGGGGCTAGAGCCACTCAGTGCTCAGCAACGAAGTGACTTACTTGAATTAATCGATGCTAGATATGGTTATAAATCACACATCATCATTAGTCAGTTACCACAGGAAAATTGGCACCAAATGATCGGTGAATCAACGCATGCTGATGCTATTTTAGATAGGCTGATTCATGGTGCAATTAAGTTGAATTTAAAAGGAGAATCG
>NZ_JARLVB010000006.1:0-1207 GCF_037162565.1 Pseudoalteromonas sp. B62
CAGGGCAAAATCATACTTGAGCGTTATTTATCCTAAAATAAGCTGCTCTCTTACCTCATCTGACCAAGCAGCCTGTTTCAACTTACCTTTCATACTGTCTTTTATCGCGCTTAATTTCGCTAAGTTCATCGCAAATCGTCTAAAGGTCGCCATATTCTCGGGGGCATCACCTCGACGAATACGTGAATCGTCTTCTTTAAATGTCATATCTAATACCCAGTGTGCTGAGTTTTCTATTCCCCAATGCTGGCGAATAGACTTGGCTACTTGCTCTGGGTTTATCCCTAGCGAGCTGATGTAATAACTCGTTTCCATTGTATGACTATCACCAACATAACGCTGTCGTACTACCTCGACTATGGAGTTGAAATTGACCCAACCGTGGCGCTGCTCAAGCCAATCTGTCACCAACAGTTGAGTGTAAGTGCGCTGCTCTATTCGACCATGCCCATCATTTACTGTTTCATGGCTATTTTGCTGGATGAGTGATGGCTGCTCTCGTCTGACTTTGTGATAGTAGGCTTGAATTTCTTTGTTCAATTTTCCTTGGTTATTCTTCACTTGCAGCAAATAGTCTCCGTCTTTCTTGCTGACGGCTTTCGTCACTTTCTTTAAACAATGCATCGCGTCTGCTGTGATGATATTGCCTTTAAGCTCAAGTAATTCAATAAGTGCCATCACTGTTGATACTTCATTCTTCTTACTTTTTGATTTGCATTGTGCTAGTACTAGGCCCTGTTCAACTGCATAAGCTGAAACACTGTGAATAGCTGTTTTTTTATCACCATCATAAGAATGGCGAAGTGTTTTACCGTCAAAGGCAATGACGCTTTGATTATTCGCATCTCTAAGCTCATTAACCCAAGAAACAAAACAAGCTAATAAAGCTTCAGGGGCCAGTGAGCTAATGATACGAGCAATCGTATCATCGACAGGAATACCATTTTCAAATGAACGAAACTTACGTAACCAAGTCAGTTTACTGTCACCGAATTGCTTAATATCCTTCCACCCTTCAGCACCTGAAATAATCGCAGTGACTGTAAGGAATATAACATCCAGCAATTCATGTTTTTTGTTGATGTGTGAACGAGTATCTTGAATGTCGTTGAAATGGTTGATGAATGACATGTTAATCGCCTTTGAGAAAAAGGCGATTTGATCACAGATTCGAAGTAATAATCAAGTTAAGTATGATCTTGCCCTG
>NZ_JARLVB010000007.1:0-4261 GCF_037162565.1 Pseudoalteromonas sp. B62
TTTTGTTCGTGCCTCACTTATTTTAGCCAACTGAAATTTCCCGCTTAAAACAGCGTTAAGTTTTTAATTGTAACTTATTGTAGGAGCTCCCTTTATGAAGGATAGTAAATTTTCTGTTCAAGGTTTTATTGCAGTTCTATCTCTTCTATCTGCTTTGGGGGTTGCCTTCATTGGGTATATGTCTGTTAACCTTCAAACAGAAGTCGAAAACTTGGATAAAAAAATCAAACATGAGGAGCTCATGCTTGAAATTAAAAAATTTGAAGCTACTCAAAAACAAATGAAAGAGAAGCTTATTACCAGTATTGTTCCTAAAATAGTAAGTGGTAATGGTAAGGAAAAAGATGAAGTTCTTGCCTTGTTATTTGTCTTATATCCAAATGATGCTGAGGAAATATTACGTCGAGTTGGTAGTGCGTTAAATCAGGATAGTGCTAATAAGTTTTCTGACACAATTCAGCGAGCCAGCGAGATAAATATTGATACAGGAGAATGGGGGATTGTTATAAGTTCCGATAGTGAATTAACAGCCGCCAATCATGAAGTCGAAAAAGCGAAAAAGCATAACTATTCTGCAAGTATTTATAAAAGAGGTCGTTGGTTTGCGACGGTTATTGGGCCATTTCCAAATGAAGTGAACGCAGATAAAGCCAATATCGCGATTAGAAGGAATTTGAATGATACTTCTTTCATCATAAATTTCAAAAAATGGTGTGGTAAACAGGTAAAAAACAAACAATATTATGAGTGCAAAACTTAGCAAGGCGTTATAAATCACAAATAGATCGGAGTATACATGAAAAGTAACGACAATTAGGATGACACCCATCCTAATTGTAAGTAACGACAATTAGGATGACACCCATCCTAATTATTACGAAAAAAGCCAACAAAAACAGCATGAAGAGTGCATTATTATAAATAAGGAATCACGCAAAAAGCTGAACTATGTAGACAAAATGAAAGTAAAAATAGAGAGCCCAATCGGACGACGACAGCTGTTTATTAAAGTATGGCAAACGATTCGGCTGTATTGAACCTGCTTTCCTTTCAATAAAAAGCGGAACATTACAGTGAATAAAGGCATGAATAAATTGACCTTACGGGGTCAAACGAAAGTGAATGCGCAATGGCAACTGTATTGTCTTGTTCATAATATAGAAAAGTTGCAAAACACGATGCATTAAGAAGGGTAAGCGCTTTTACCCTAAATAAAAGCCACTCAAGTACCCGTAATCCCGTCCAAAACGCCAATCAAAACAACACCAAACTCCCACTTTATATTCTGCATAAAATACAGTAATCGATTGAACCAAAATAGGAACTCAGCTATGGTTTGTTTATCAATAAAAATAAATAAAAAAACGAGTTAATCTACAGGCTCGTTATGTAAATTTAGTAATTAAGCATAGTATGTGCAAAATAACTACAAGGATTAAATGATGTTCAATGTGAAGTTTGTTTTAATTATTGGGGCTTTTCTATCTTTTAGCTGCTTTGCTAGCAATAATGATCTCGTTGAAGACGCTAACCGTCTTTGTTCAAAAATTTCCTTGGAAGGTTTTAGCAAAGAGTTAAAGTTTAAAGGCTTAGCTAAAGCAGAGTTAGATAAAATATTAAAAAGGGTTGGTCTTGGAGCTGAGGCTAAAGGAGAGGTTGATTCTTATACTATTGAATTTTCTGGAGTGTTTCAAAAAGATCTTGCAAAGGTTATTGAGAATAATGATAACTGCAAAGTTAGAAGCATTTAGAATGCTTACTGATTACCATTATAAGTTGATAAAAATAGAAGCTGAAAACAGTAAGAAAGAGCCTGGAAAACCTGTGTCTATTGTAGCATCTTGGTTCTTAACTTCGGTAAAAAATAAAGAAGGGAAGAGAATATCTATAGATGAAATTAGTAGCATTTTAGAAACAAAAATTAACAAAAATGAGCCATTTATCGTATTTTCTCAAACGGGTGAAGTCTATAGCCAGCTTTCTGCTTCGGCTAAAGGAAGTGAAGATGGTTCTGCAATAGTTAGGTACGGAAAAGCCGCTAGACCTAGTACTGATATATTCTATTCAGTAGAGAGTGATCATATCGTACTTAATCTATATAATCGTAATTCTGAATCATTTGAGACATCCCCTAGAGGGGTAAAATTTAACCTCAATAATAATATGTTAACGTTAAATTATTTGTATCCTATGTTTAGTGAAATTCAACTTAGGCGATATGAGTAATATAAAATTATATAATCGGGTAGCCGGAGGTCTCTAACCTCCAGCCCCCACACCACCCATCATGCGGGTCCGCAATGGGCGGTTCATCTCCCGTAATGAATATTGATCCAAATATCTCTCAATGACACTAAACCTTGTGACGCTAAATAGTCATTGCCTAGCGCAATGTTAATTCCTTTTGTTTTTGAGCTTCGACAAGGGCCTTTACTGGTGATACCACAGGCTATGGCGAGTCGTTCGCTAACACCTAACTTCATTAAACTGCGTACTTTGGTACGAGGTTTTCGCCACTGCCGCCAGTAGCACATTCTTATCCTACGGCGGATCCAATGATCTAAATCCACCGTTAGCTGATAAGCGTTGGCTATTAGGTAATAGTGTCCCCAGCCACGTAAATACTGCGTGAGTTTATGAATTTGTAGGGTCATTGAGATCCCCCAGTTGCGGTTAGTGAGTTCTCTTACATTTGCTTTAAATTTCTTTAGCGCCTGTTCGTGGATCTGCACTTGAGCGTAACGGAAGGTAAACCCAAGAAATTTCGAGCCTGATACGGGACCGACTCGACTTTTCGATTCATTCACTTTGAGTTTTAATCGGTTAGTGATAAACGCAGTAATGTCCCGTTGGATTATGAGCCCTTCACTTTTCGTTTTTACTAAAATGATTATGTCATCAGCATAACGTGCAAACTTAAGGTGTTTGTAGGTTAGCTTCTTATCTAATTCATCGAGTAAAATGTTGGAAAGCAAAGGGGATAATGGCCCACCTTGAGGGACTCCTTTGGTTGACTCAAACCACAGACCTGTTTCGCGTTCTGCTACCCCTGCTCGGAGGTATTTACCGAGTAGGCGCATGAGTGCTTTGTCTTTGATTTTACGAGCAACACGATTCATCAGCATGTCATGGTTTACTTCATCAAAGAACTTAGACAAGTCAATATCAACTGCTGTTTTATAACCTTGTTTAACACAAGATTGAACATGATTTACTGCTTGGCTGGCTCTTTTATGAGGGCGATAACCATAACTATGTGGTGAAAATAGAGGCTCAAAGTAAGGGCTAATCACTTGAGCAATAGCTTGTTGGATCACTCTGTCGATAACAGAGGGGATCCCAAGCATTCGCTCACCGCCATCGGGTTTGGGTATTATCACGCGTTTGACTGGCAAGGGTTGATAAGTGCCGTTAAGTAATTGGTGTTTAATACCCAGCCAATGTAACTTAGCGAAGTGATTAAATTCTTCAATACTCATATTATCAATACCCGCAGCCCCTTTATTTCGCTTAACATGTTGCCATGCCGTGCCAATATTGTGGTTGCTCAGTACACTTGCCATCAGGTCATGATTTGTTTGGTTATATTCATTTGAGGTATTATTCACCATAGAACGCTGTTCATCACTATCACAACACGGTGATCTATGTGAATTCAAGTTCAATTGTAGTATCTCCTCTGGTTAAGATGTTCAGGCCTTCACCATGTCTTATCCATTACGATAAGTGTTGGGCTACTCGGCAACTGCTCCTGCGTTGCTCTACCTCCTGCATCCATGCAGTCGTATGCCGTCTGCTGACTTCTGATAAATCACTCTAGCGATTACTCGATAAAGCGCGTCTAAACTAACGCTTGTTTACTGCTATTTCGCTCGCTGTAGGTCGCAGCAACCAAAGCGCCAAGGGTTGAAAAACCAGTCCCTAACTGGTAATCGTCCAAGCGTTAGCGCGGATGCGTGTTTATCAGATCTCCCCGAATAAGGTGCATCGACTTTCTCTGCACAACTGCATCATTTACGGTGGCCGTTAGATCACATGACTTCGCTATCTTGTGCTAGCTCGTCTCCAGCCTACGCCTCATATGATGTTTTTGTTCATCAGCTCGCAGATTTGCTAGCGGCTTCCTCTAGACTATCTCTCACGATTTAGCCCTTGCCATTTGCGAGTGTCTATCGTTTAATAACAGTATGTTATTTAAACGGTGATCTTCCTACAGAGGACTTTCACCTCATAAGTCAATGCCCATGTCGGGCGTACACAA